>NZ_CP058557.1:0-2400000 GCF_018141165.1 Alkaliphilus sp. B6464 | reverse complement strand
ATAAAATTATAAGCCTTAGCTAGCTGACTAATCTCATCACTACCTGTTATAGGTACGTTTTCATTTAACTTTCCGTGGGCAGCGTTTTGCATAGCTTGGGTTAGTCGTTTAATAGGTTCTGATATAGCAGTCGCAATTTTAAGGGTTATAGAAGTAATTAGTATAAGTACAATTAAAGAAATTAATATTAGACTATTTCTAATTGAATTTATTGTAAAATAATGTTGTAGTAGGGATACGGATAATAAAACTACCCCTGCAATTTTTCCATTCTTAGTAAGTGGCACACTTGTATATAAAGTGTTTTTATGCTTATCTAATATGTATTCACTCACCATAGCCTCTCCATCCAAAGCTCTAACTACTTCTTTTTGATCAATTACAGCATCTCTTAAATCATTAAAGGAATCGTAAATTACTTTTTTTTTAGAATCAATTATCAATACTCTTCCATCAAGCTTTGTAGATATTTCCTTTAATTGAATATCTAAGTTGATATCAGTTAATTCAACATCTTCTTTGTTTAAAGTAACGGATATACTATCTGAAATAATGTTAGCCTTTATTAAGGCATCTTTTTTCTGCTCTTTTAAAAAATCAGTTTTTATAGTTTCGTATACAAAAATATTTATGACTAACAAAGCAACTACTATTAATAATAAATATGTGGATATTAGCTTCCACCTAATTCCATCAAAATTATTATTTATTCCTAAAATAGTACCCAACTCCCCACTTTGTCAATATATATCCTGGGTTACTAGAGTTAAGTTCGATTTTTTCTCTTAGACGTCTAATATGCACGTCTACTGTTCGTAAGTCTCCGAAATATTCGTAACCCCAAATTATTTCTAATAATTCTTCTCTGCTATAAATCTTCCCTGGATTTGATGCTAGCAATAGCAATAAATCAAATTCCTTAGCTGTTAGATTTATATCTGCTCCATTCAAACTTACTTTTCTACCTAAAGTATTAATTTTAAAATCATCAATTCTAATAATTCTCTCCTCAATTGGTTGATCTATACTTTGGTATCTTCTTAAAACAGCCTTTATTCTAGCTTTTAACTCTAAAATATTAAATGGTTTAGTTAAATAGTCATCTGCACCATATTCTAAACCTAATATTTTACTCATGTCTTCACCCTTAGCAGTTAGCATAATAATAGGAATCTGAGAGCTTAATCGTATTTGCTGGCATACTTGCAAACCATCTATTTTAGGAAGCATTAGATCTAATAAAATTAAATCTACCTTTTGTTCCTTCACTTTTCCTAATGCTTCTTCACCGTCAAATGCTGTAAATATTTCATATCCATCTTGTTCCAAACTATATTTTAACCCTTTTACCAAAAGAGGCTCATCATCTACAATTAAAATTTTATATCCCATTTTTTCACCCCATTCCTAATTAATTGGAATAATAATTGCTATTTTAATTAATACAAAATCCTTTTTTCATCTATTCTTTTTGTAAATTTTTCGTTATCAAAATACTCAAGCAATGCAACAGCATACTTTCTACTAGTATTTAACATATCTCTAAATTCTGAAAGAGTAATGCTACTATTTTTGTTAATATAGTCTGCCAACTTTAATTTAGCATCTTCGTATGCCTTAACATGCAGTACAATTTCTTGGTTCAATTTAACTAAAGTATCCCCAAGTATAGCATCAAAAACCTGCTCGATATCTACTTTTTTAAATTGCATATTTTGTATAATATCCTCAAAACGTGGTGTTGAATAAGGTTCCCTTAGATATATTTCCTCAAGTTGAGCTTTGATTTTTTCATGAGTTGGCGTAAATATAATATTAAACTCATATAATGACATGAACTTTCCTTGAATTTTTATAACTTGATTTTTAACAAATGTATCAATTAAAGTATCTACAATTTTACTCTTTATTTTAGGAAATAGTTTACTTCTAACTTCTTCTTTTAACATACCTGGCTTAAGAGGATTATTATTATGATAGGATTTAAGTATAGATGTTAACTCTTCTTTGACCTTTTCATAATATTTTGTATGAATAACATTATCATTTCCTAGCATAAATACTTTATTTTCGTTAATTAAGTTGGATAGTATTTCTTTTACGTTATTTACTTGCTGGGATGTTAACTTGGCTATAAGTGCCAGGTCTGGAAACTCACTGCTATGGATATCTATTTGTTTTTCCACAATTTCCTGAGGGCTTCCCTCTTCCCTTATAGCTAGATCTTTTAGCACATCCTCATCGAACCTCTTATGTTTTTTAGGATTAGCATCTATTACTACTGCTCCACCTAAGGTCTCCATAGGAGAATAATATCTAATAACTAAATGATCTCCTTTTTTTACAGTAGTTGGTTCTTCTAACCTAAATTGAACGTAAATATTTTCCTCTACACTTGCTTCTTCCTGGTTCAGCAATGTAACTCTAGCAAGAATTTCAGAAGCGCCGTGATATATTCTTATCCGATCACGGTTTTTAATGGGTTTTGATAGGTCTTTTAATAGGCTTAGCTTCGCATCTATCATCATGGTAGGTTCCATTGAATTTATTTGAGCCAATATTTGACCTCTTTCAATATCTTCTTTCTTAGTATTAGCTAAATTAATAGCTACTCTCTGTCCAGCATAAGCAATATCAACGGATTTTCCATGAACCTGTATGTTTCGTATGCGAACCTTGATCTTATCCGGTAAAATTTCCAATGTATCTTCAACTGAAATTTTCCCTTCCATTAATGTTCCAGTTACTACAGTACCAAAACCAGTAATGGTAAATATTCTATCTATAGGCATTCTAACGGGTGCGTTAATATCCCTACTTTCCGTTTCATCTGTTAGTACATCGATTTTCTTAACCAAATCATCAATGCCTACTCCTTTAACAGAATCTACGGCTATCATTTCCGCATTCTCTAAAAAGGTCCCTTTAACCTTTTCTTTAATATCTTCTTTAATTAATTCTAGCCATTCATCATCAACTAAGGTTGATTTTGTAATTACAATTATTCCTTTTTTAATTTTAAGTAGGGATAGAATATCTAGATGCTCTTTAGTTTGGGGCATTACACCTTCATCTGCAGCAACAACTAACATAACAATATCCATGCCTCCAACTCCAGTGAGCATATTTCGAATAAACTTTTCGTGTCCGGGTACATCAATAATACCTGCCCTTTTCCCACTAGGTAAGTCAAAATATGTAAAACCTAATTCTATAGATATGCCTCTCTTTTTCTCTTCATTTAAACGATCTGTTTCATGGCCTGTTAATGCTCTTATTAAAGTAGTTTTTCCATGATCAATATGTCCTGAAGTTCCAATTACAACATTTTTCATCTATGTCCAAAGCCCCCTATTTCATAACTTCCACTAATGCTTGTACTATTGCCTCATATTGTTCTTGTTTTATTGTACGTAAATCAATTATTACTCTATCATCTTGTACTCTTGTAAAAATAGGTCTGCTATATTTTCTAAGTCTGTTTTCTAACTGCGACACTGAAATGCTTTTAGATTTAAGTGTCAATGTACATGTTGGTAGTTTCTCTATAGGCAAAGAACCTCCCCCAACCTCTGAATAATCATCACTAATATTAACTTCCAGATCTAATCCTTTAGATGAAATCATTTCATATAATATGTTAGTCCTTTCTTTAATAGAATCAAGTGATTCTGTTAGCATTCTTAAAGTAGGTATATTTTTTATAGCATTTTCTTCATCTAAGTAAAGCTTTAAAGTTGCCTCTAATGCTGCCATAGTCAATTTATCAATTCTAAATGCCCTAGTTAATGGGTTTTTCTTCATTTTATCAATAAAACATTTCTTACCTACAATTATACCTGCCTGTGGACCTCCTAATAATTTATCTCCACTAAAAGTAACTATATCGGCACCAGCAGCAACACTTTCTTGAACGGTAGGTTCATGAGTTAGACCATATTTTTGCAAATCTACTAATACACCACTACCTAGGTCTTCAATTATAGGTACATTATTTTCTTTGCCCAAATCTACTAAATCTTTAACATTTACGCTATCTGTAAACCCTAGTATTTTATAATTGCTAGTATGTACTTTTAAAAATGCGGCGGTATTTTCACCTATAGCATTTTCATAATCCCATAAATGTGTTTTATTGGTTGTCCCAATATCTACAAGTTTAGCACCACTTTGCTCCATTACATCTGGAACTCTAAAGGATCCTCCTATCTCAACCAATTCTCCTCTTGATACAATTACTTCTTTGTTTTTAGCCATTGTACCAAGTACAAGCATGACCGCTGCTGCGTTATTATTAACAACTAGGGCATCTTCTGCCCCAGTTAAAAATCTTATAATTTCAGTAACATGACTATAACGACTTCCTCTTTTTCCTGTTGAAACATCTATCTCTAGTGTAGAATATCCAGAAGCTACATCCCATATTTCATCTTTAATAGTATTGCTTAAAAGAGATCTTCCTAAGTTAGTATGCAATACGGTTCCTGTGCCATTTATGACCTCTCTTAAGTTCATTCTCATAAATTTATGACTATTACTAATTATATTATAAATAATTTCTTCTATATCTATTTTAAAAGTGTTTAGTGATGTTTCATCTATTTGTAATATTTTTTTTCTATAATTTTCTATGCTACTACGTATTTCATTTACAACTACTCTACGAGGAACCTCCTGCACTAAAGTTAAAATCTCTTTATGATTTAATAGCTCGTCCACTGAAGGTAGTGTGCTAAGTATTTTCCCTTTACTCATAACTAATTCACTCCTAAAATGATAAATTTATGATTTTTTACTTCTATCATGTTCTTTCTATAAGATATATAGATATATAGATTATAACATATTTTACATACTAGTATACTATTTTAAAGATCAAGATAGAGTATGCACCGATATTTAATACATAATAACATATTATTAAGTAACAATTAAGTAATAAAAAAGCAATTTTATAATAATGATTATAATTTTTGTAAAAATCTATTTTAATTTTCTTATTATTGTGATAATATATACCTAATTAAAAATGTACTGGCAATTTTGCAATAGTTTCCTATGTGGTTATTGTTATTTTTTTATCAACTTCATTGAAATATGCGAATTGAGGAGGCGTGTTTATTTTTAGAATATTCAATTAATTGGTTGAATATTTAATTAATTATGTATTTATTTTTTTATTATTAATTGATATTATCTCTTAAATTTAATACTCAACAATATTTCATAAGAAACTATTCAATAATTATTTTACATTTTTAATAATTAATCTAAATACTTTAGAGGGGGATTGTGTATGTTTGCATTTTTAAGCACAATAAAGCAAATCAACGATTTTCTTAATGAACTAGTTTGGGGTCCTTATATGCTAGTATTATTAGTAGGAACAGGTATTTTCTTTACATTTAAAACTAATTTTTTCCAAGTTAGAAAATTTATCTATGCTATGCAAGAAACTCTAATGAAAATTTTTGTTAAATCAGAAGGTGGCGAAGATGGAGATATTACTCCTTTTCAAGCTGTATCAACGGCTTTAGCTGCTACAGTTGGAACAGGTAATATTGCTGGAGTTGCTACAGCTATTGCCCTTGGTGGACCTGGTGCTGTATTTTGGATGTGGATTTCCGCATTCTTCGGTATGATGACAAAGTTTTCTGAAGTAGTATTAGCTGTACAATATCGTGAAAAAAATGCTGATGGTAGTTGGTCAGGAGGTCCAATGTACTATATTAGAAACGGACTTAATTTAAAATGGTTAGCTACATTATTCGCAATACTAGGAGCTTTTGCTGCATTTGGTATTGGTAATATGGTTCAATCTAACTCCGTTGCTGAGGCGATTAATGCTACTTTTAATATTCCTCACTATGTTACAGGTATTGTATTAGCAGTAGGTGCTGCACTTGTTATACTTGGTGGAATAAGCCGTATTGCTTCCGTTACTGAAAAATTAGTACCTCTAATGGCTTTGTTCTATATAGTTGGTGGTGTATTAATTCTTATATTCAATGCAAGTGGTATTCCAGGTGCTTTTGCAGAAATCTTCAGCCATGCATTTTCAGCTAGAGCTGCTACTGGTGGTTTTGCAGGTGCAGCAGTTATGATGGCTATGAGATATGGGATTGCTCGTGGAGTGTTTACTAATGAAGCCGGTCTTGGTTCTGCTCCAATCGCCCATGCTGCTGCAAAAACTGACCATCCTGTACGTCAAGGTCTATGGGGAATCTTTGAAGTGTTTGTTGATACAATCCTTATTTGTACTGTAACTGCTTTAGCTATATTATCTACTGGCGTATGGCTACCAGCAAATACTGGTGGAGAACAATTAACAGGTGCCGCATTAACAACTGCAGCATTTAACAAAGGTCTTCCTGGACCTGGTGGAATTATAGTAGCAATTGGTATTTTACTATTTGCTTTCTCTACTATTTTAGGTTGGGCATACTACGGAGAAAAATGTGCCGAGTATTTATTTGGACCAAAGGTTAAGAAGTTCTATAGAATACTTTGGATACCACTAGTATTCGTTGGAACTGTTGCTAACTTAGACCTTATTTGGAAAATAGCTGATACCATGAACGGATTAATGGCAATTCCTAACTTAATAGGTCTATTAGGATTAAGTGGAGTAGTGTTTAAGTTAACAAAAGAGTTCTTTGCTGATAAATCACTTGCAAAATCTCCTAATAAATAATATTATATCTAATAAAAAACGGGTATACATTAATATAAAATGTACCCGCTTTTTTATTATTTTTATTTACTTTAAATAAATAGCATATTCGCTCTTTGAAATAACTCTTCCGACAACAGAAAAGTTAATATCTGTATTTATAGATAAACTTTCAAGGGCCTTTTCTACATCGGCTTCATGTACTGCTACCAATAATCCTCCAGATGTTTGGGGATCATATAGTAAATCTTCCATCACATCTTCTATATTTTCTACTATTCTTACATCTTTTTCAATATGCTTTTTGTTAGAATACATACCAGCCGGTATAATACCCATACTGGCAAGATCTTTTGCTCCTTTTAATATAGGAATCTTATCTGAGTAAATCTCTAAGGATACTCCACTCCCCTTTGCCATCTCGTAAGCATGTCCAAGAAAACCAAATCCTGTAATATCTGTACAGGAAGAAATATTTACATGTTCAATTGCCTCAAAAGCATATTTGTTCAATGTAACCATAGCTTTTACAGCTATATCATATTGCTCTTTAGAAGCAATATCTGCTTTTATAGCTGTATTTAGTACTCCTAAACCAATGGGCTTTGTAAGTATTAAATAATCTCCCACTCGAGCCGTACTGTTAGCTAATACTTTTTTAGGATGAACAACTCCAGTAACAGAAAGCCCATATTTAGGCTCATTATCCTCAACAGTGTGGCCTCCAACTAATAATGCCCCAGCTTCTACTATTTTATCTGCCCCACCTTTCAGTACCTCTTGTAGGACTTTAGGGTCTAAGCAGCTTGGAAAACATACAATATTCATTGCCATAAGTGGTTTTCCTCCCATAGCATATACATCGCTTAATGAGTTGGCTGCTGCTATTTGTCCATATGTATATGGATCATCTACAACTGGTGTAAAAAAGTCCAGAGTTTGAATTAGAGCTGTGTCTTCATTAAGTTCATATACAGCTGCGTCATCAGAAGTATCTAGGCTTACAATTAGCTTTTTATCTTCTACTTTTGGTAAATTGCACAGAACCTGCGCAAGGACATCTGGTCCTATTTTAGCCGCTCAGCCTGAGCTTGCAGTCATTTGTGTAAGTCTTTGAGGGTTTGTCATCCTAATCCTCCTTATTAATATACCTATCATAATCGCTAAACTACATAATATAATAAATCATATATATTATACATCATTTATTGTTATACTTAAACCTGTTATCATTTTACAGTTACCTTATCCTTTATTTCGCTAAATTTTTTATCGCCTATTCCACTTACGTTTTTCAATTCTTCTACAGATTTAAAATCTCCTTTTTCACTTCTGTATTCTACTATTCTGTTAGCTAATACTTCTCCTATACCTGGTAGACTATTTAATTCTGCCATACTAGCATTGTTAATATTTATAAGACTTTCATTTTTATTAATATTAGTCGTTATAGGTGCATTAGTTATATTTGGAATTTCTACATTTTCATCACCTTCACTAGGGATATATATATATTCTTCATCCACTATTTTTTTAGCTAAATTAATTTTTTTCCGATTTGCTGTTTCTAATAATCCTCCAGCTGCTTCAATAACATCAAAAACCCTCGTGTCTTTATCTAATTCATATACGCCAGGGCTGACAACCTCACCTTCTATATGTACTACTATCTTCTCACTATTGATCTCATCTCTATTGCTACTACTATCTTTACCACTTTCTGTACTACTCTCATGTAAAATATCTTTTTTTTCCTCACGGCTTAGTACGTAGACTTTTTGCTGCTTTATATAGTTAGAAATTGAGAAACCTAACACTATAACTATAATTGCAATAACTATTATTAGATTTTGCTTTTTACCTAAATTCATATAATCCCTCTTTTCAATAATTTAATTATTATATTGTCAGAAAATAAGAGTTTAGTTATTATATTTCTATCTATTTACAACTTTCCCTTTTATTAATAATAATTTTTCCTTAATTTTCTTTATAATTTCTGGTATACTATATTAGATAATCAGTTTTATTATATGAAGGGTAGGGGGACTATGAAATATAAGTGGAGATACTTATTAATTTTTACTTTAGTAGCTTTTATTGTTACATCTATATCAAATATTACTTTTGCTCAAGAAGCTCCTGCTATTACTGCTCCGAATGGGGTACTAATAGACTACGAAACAGGAAAGATTTTGTTCGATAAAAATGCTCATCAGCAAGCTTATCCAGCAAGTACTACTAAGGTAATGACAGCCGTTTTAGTATTAGAGAATGCCAACTTAGATGATAGGGTTACTATTGATTACGATCTTTATGTAGATGGTTCTAGCATGTATCTTCTAAGGGGAGAATCATTTACAGTTAAAGAACTTTTGCATGCCCTATTGATTCGTTCTGCCAACGACACTGCGGAGGCACTAGCTATTCATGTAGCTGGCTCTGTAGAAAAGTTTGTCGAGATGATGAATCAACGTGCCAAAGAACTTGGTGCCTTAAATACTAATTTCTCCAATCCACACGGTTTACCAGATACGAGCCACGTGACCACAGCTTATGACTTAGCAATGATTGCAAAGCATGCTATGAGTTTTGACCTTTTTAGAGAAATTGTAAATACTCCTATGCTAACATTTGAGCCGACAGAACAAACACCAGAAACTAGATATTATCGCAATACAAATAAGTTTTTATGGGGTACCGGTGCTGGAAATCAAATGCTTTACAATGGAAAGTACATAAATATTAAATATGATATTATCGATGGAATTAAAACAGGGTATACAGGTGCAGCTAAGCAATGTCTTATAAGCTCTGGAGTTAAAGAAGATCATCGTGTAATTTCCGTTATACTTGGAGCAGAAGGTGTAGATGTCTATAGTGATTCTAGAACTTTAATTGACTATGGGCATACAAACTTTAAGTTAGTATCACTAACAGGAAACAATTCTGACCAACTTAAAGTTCCTGTAAAAAATGGTAAAGATAACTATGTTAACATTGCCATTGCAAATGATAAACTTTCTATAATACCAAATAATACAAACTTAAGTAATATTACAGAAAGTATTTCAATAAATGAAGATATTAAAGCACCGATTACTCAAGGTAAAGTGCTAGGAAAACTCAGCTACTCTTTAGACAACGAAGTTATAGGCGAAATAGATTTGATTGCTAAAGAGTCCATAGAAGAACAACCTATATTACTTAGACTTTTAAAACCTTCCAAGTTTTTTGTTATATTTATTAGTGCATTTGTTTTATGGCAAATATTTATTGCATATTTGCGAATTAAAAAAAGAAATAGAAAAAGATTTTCATATAAGAAAAGATCTCCTATATATAGCTTTAATAAAAATATATTTAAATAAAACACCAAGGTATGTAGTTTTCATACCTTGGTGTTTATTACTATTCTCCTAATACCTGTTTTTGTATTTTTCTACCAGTTGGTGTGTCAGCTAAACCTCCTAAAGCCGTCTCCCTTAATTCAAAAGGAATAGACCTACCTACTTTGTACATAGTATCAACAACTTCATCAAAAGGAATAATACTAGATACTCCAGACAATGCTATTTCTGCACATATTAGAGCATTAGCTGCGCCCATTGCATTTCTCGTCTGACAAGGCACTTCTACAAGTCCTGCTATTGGATCGCAAACTAGCCCTAAAATATTTTTAATGCACATAGATGCAGCGGACAAGCTTGCCTCTGGAGTTCCACCCATAAGCTCTACAACTGCTCCAGCTGCCATACCAGCTGCTGACCCAGTTTCAGCCTGACAACCACCTTCAGCACCAGCCACTGTGGCATTTTTGGTTATTATCATTCCGATGGCACTTGCTGTAATAAGTGCATTAATTATATCTTCGTCTTCTAAACCAAATTCCTCCTGCATAGTAATTAAGGTTCCTGGTATTATACCACATGATCCCGCTGTAGGAGCAGCCACAATTCTTCCCATTGCTGCATTTACCTCAAGTACTGCCATAGCACTACTAATAGCCTTTGACATAACTAATCCACATACAGGTTTATGAGTATCTCTTCTTTTTTTAATCTTTTTACCTTCTCCACCTATTAATCCACTTAGAGACTTTACTTCTTCATTAAGTCCACTATTAACTGCTGATTTCATTATTTCTAGACTTTCTCTCATTTTGTCACGAATTTCTTCTTCACTTAACCCTGATAATTCTACTTCCTTAGCTAGCATCACTTCATAAATCTTCTTATTATGTTTATTACATAGATCCAGTAACTCTTTTCCATTTGTAAAGTTCATTCAGTTTCACCTATCCTTATTCTATTTTATATTCACTAAATAAGCCTGTGGAACTTCTGGTATTGTTTTTTTAATGTAAGAAACTATTTCAGGACTGATCTCATTGTCGGTTTCTATAATCATAAATGCGTTTTGCCCTTTACTATAACGATATACCCTCATAAAAGCAATATTAATATCATAAAGTGCTAAAACTGCAGTAACCTTTGCTATAACCCCCGGTTTGTCTACATGAGAAATAATCAATGTATCATATTCTCCAGTAAATTCTATTTCCAAACCATTAATTTCTGTTACTACAATATTTCCTCCACCAATTGAAGATCCCATTAGCTCGATTATTTCGCCGTCATTTTTCTCAACAATAACTTTGACAGTATTAGAATGCACTTCTCCCAAATCTGCCTCCTGAAATATAAATTCTATCCCTTTTTCTCTAGCTAAGTCAAAGGAATACTTTATTCGCTCATCAACCGGATCAAAACCTAATATTCCTCCTACCAAGGCCTTATCAGTTCCATGTCCACGATAAGTTTTTGCAAAAGAACCATGTAATAGAAACGTTACCTTTTTAATATCTTCTCCTGCCATTTTATAGGCTGCCTTTCCTATTCTACATGCACCAGCAGTATGAGAACTAGAAGGTCCTATCATATTTGGTCCTACAACATCAAATATACTAAACTCTTTCATATCTTTCTCCCCTAACAAATATATAATATATTTCCTCTTTCATCCAAAATTATATCCACACAATTAAGTGGTCATACAATGTATGACCACTTTTGAATTTACTATTTAATTACAGCAATAGCTTCTATTTCTACACCTACATCTTTAGGTAATCTAGCAACCTCAACACATGCTCTAGCAGGTTTATTTTCAGTAAAATAGCTAGCATATACTTCATTGATATTAGCAAAATCATTCATATCTTTAATAAATACTGTAGTTTTTACTACATTATTGAGGGTAAGTCCAGCTTCTTCTAAAATTGCCTTTAAATTTTCAATTACTCTTGCTGTCTGCTCTTTAATTGTTCCAGGTACAATATCCATTGTATTTGGGTCTAGTGGCATTTGTCCAGAGATAAAAAGCAAATTATCCACTCTTACCCCTTGGGAATAAGGACCAATTGCAGCTGGTGCCTTATCAGTATTTATCATTTTCATCATTTGTATTCCTCCCTATTCATTTATTCTTATTTCATCAAGGTAATTATACACTGTATATCTAGATACACAGAGAATTTTAGCAACATAATCAATTGCTCCTTTAATTAAAAATGCACCTTGATCATTTAATTTTTTCACAACACTTACCTTTTCTTCCTTATTCATATAAACAACAGGTTTTCCTGTAGCCTCCAAGGTTTGTGCTACAATATTTGTAAGAACATCATTTATATTATTTGAAACAGTATCTTCTAGGCTTACCTCTGCATCTAAGTTAGTGTGTACTAATTCTTCTAATGCTTTTTGTGCAACTACAAACTGTGAAATATCAATATTAATGCATAAACAACCAATAATATTATTATTTCCATCCTTAATAAACATAGTAGATGATTTTAAAATATGCCCATTAGAGCTTTTATTACTATAATTTAAAATATTACTTACATTATCATCTTTAGTTAATGCCTTTATTCCTATATCTAGCATTGGACTACCTAGGGACCTACCAGTCACATGTCCATTATGTATTGCAACAATAGATTTTTTAGAACCATTTATCTCATGCAGAACTACTTCACAGTTCTTCCCAAAGGTTGCAGCTATACCATCAATTAGAGGAATAATACCTTTTAATATTGGATGTATTTCTTTTTCCATAATCTCCTCCATAACTATTTCTTCATATAGATTATCTAAGTTTCATCATGTGTTGAAATTTTCTTAAATCTCTGAAGATAATTTTTATTGAAATATTAATAACACTTTTATTGTATATTATATACTCTATTCTAATATTTAGACGATGTCAATATTTACTTCATTTGCATCTTTCCAAATTCCATCTAAATTATAAAACTCTCTATCTTCTTCATGAAAAATATGTATCACTATATCACCATAGTCTAATAATACCCATCTTCCTGATTCATAACCTTCTTTATGGGTTAATGTTAAACCTTCCTTTGATAATTTATCTTCAATCGCATCTACTATTGCCTTTACTTGTCTCGAAGATGATGCACTAGCTATAACAAAATAATCACATATTGATGTAATATTGCTAAGATCTAAAACTGTTGAATTTTCTCCTAATTTATCATCTATGCTACTCATAATTTTTAAAATAATACTCATTAGTTGTTTTTTCATTTAAATCCTCCTATATTACTATTACATAAAAAGTTTTGCTAAAACAGTTAAATACATTATATAACTGACTACCAATGATAGCCCTAATGCTCTTCCTATTTTTTTCGAAAATAAACCTCCAGCGACCAATATCAACATCACTAAAAGAGACATAGGCATATCTAGATACAATGTTTGTGGAATATTGTAAATTTTAGCTCCTAGCATAATATTTTGATAGCTAGTAACAATTCCTTTGCTCCCTATTTTAGAAGAAACCCCAAGTACCATTAACATGTTCAGAGTATTCGCCCCTAAAATATTACCTACAGAGATTCCCTGTTCTCCTTTTAACATTGAGCTAATAGCTGTAATGAGTTCAGGTAAAGAAGTACCAATAGCAATTAAAGTTAGACTGATAACCTGTTCTGGTATTTTTAAAAATCTTGCTATCTCCGAACCACTTTCTACTAATATTTTTGCACCTATAACAATTAATATAGCTCCAGCAACAAACTTAATTATGACTTTAAAAGCCTCATTCTTTTTTGTTATATTAGTTCTATTAGTTACAAATTGATTTTTCGACTCAATTTTGAGCTCTATTATATTAAATATGATATATATGGCTAATAAGATTAATAGTATACTACCTTCTTTTCTCGTAATTATTGTATCCTTTAATAGGAAAAGCAAAACTGCAGCACTAAATAACATGAAGCTTCCTTTTATAAAAAAACCTTTTCTTTCTATTTTAATAGGTGTTAAAACTGCCACTAATCCTAATATCAACCCTATATTGCATATTGTTGATCCAACGACATTTCCTATAGCAATATCGTAGTATTCATTATATGTAGCAATCGAAGAAACTAATAATTCCGGAAGAGTTGTTGCAACACTTACTATAGTAGCTCCTATTAACACATTAGGAATTCCGGTTGCCTTAGCTACCCATACCGCAGATTCTACAAACCAATCTCCCCCTTTAATTATAATTACCAAACTTACAATAAACATAAAAAAAACAATAATAATATTCATCGAAATGTTCCTCCCTAGCATTTTACATATCTATACATTCTAAAAAGCTTCTGTAATAATATATTTGCTAGATTGAAAGATATGACTCCCTTTTGTTTTAAAGGAAGCCATAGACGTGTATCATAACAATAACTATATTGTTTAATATTAAATATTTTCAATGAATATTTGAAACTCTTAACTATCTAGCTAAGTCTTTTCCTATAATAATTCGTATATTAGCTTCATCATTATCTTTCTCAATCAATGTATTAATACCAAGTTCAGATTTTATATTTTCGGCCTCTTTTTTATAAGCTTTTGCATATTCAATAAAAGATACATCAATTGTGTTTTTTTCGTAGTTATCAACTCTAGAAACATCAAATCCATATTCTTTAACTGTATCTGCATATTGTCCAGCAATACCAGTAACTCCACATCCATTTAAAACCTCCACTGTAGCTATAGAAGAACTGCTTTGCTCATCTGTTAAATAGGTATTTTTTAGTTCAATTATGTCCTCATCATTCACTACATAATAAGATGTTCCATTAATTGTTTTAGGAACTCCATGCAAAGTAACTTTATTTAAATTATCAACATTAATAGAAGAAGCCATAGCTCCTAAAGAAAGCATCTTACTTTTTGGTATATCAGTTTCAATATTCTTGTATGCAATATCTACAAGTTGAGGAATTTTTAAAATTGTTGTCGGTGAAATCACCTTATCTACTAATGCCTTTACAAATTGCTGCTGTGCCTCTATTCTGCCTAAATCTTGATTAACATATCCTTTTCTAAAACGCATGAAATGTACTGCCTGTTGACCATCTAGTACTTGTAAACCCTTTTTAATATCTATCTTTAATGGTGGATTATCGTATGGATCGCTATACTTCATATTAATTGGTACATCAATTTCAACACCACCCAAAGCATCTACAACCTCAATAACTGCATTGTAATTTATCCTCACATAATAATTAATGTTTATATTAAGAAATTGTTCCACAGTTTTTACTAACAGATCTGGCCCGCCATAGGCATGGGCATGATTTATTTTATCTGAATTTTTTCTGCCAGGAATTTGAACACGAGTATCTCTTGGGATTGAAATAATTGTAGGCTTTTCCTTATTAGGATCTATAGTAACAAGCATAATACTATCTGATCGGGATGTATCACTTTTTTGTTTATTTGAAGAATCTACTCCAAAAACAAGTATATTAGTTCTTTCCTTTTTACCTCTAAGTAACTGCAGTGGATTTCCCCATCCACCGTTATCACCATTAGTATTAAAAGGATTTGCACGATATATATTAATAAAGCTACCAATAAGTAGTACTATAGCAATAGTTATAACCATCGGTAAAATTTTCCGCTTTTGCTTTCTTCTTTTTCCCATAATTCACCTCTTCTATTTAACTTTGTATCAATAAAAGTCCTCTAATGCTATTTATTCCTATACAATAATGAATTTCTGGCTTCAACTGTATTGGTATGCAATAGACCTCCCATAGATAGAACGTAATTTATAGTATTATTTATAGCCTGTAAAACTGCGGCATCTAAGTTTTCCTCAGCAATCATTCTTAATTCTTCTACTCCTATATAATTCCTGCCTAACTCAATAAAATCCGCTAGGTAAATAATTTTCTCTAATTTACTCATTTTTTTTCTGCCAGTTGTATGATACTCTATTGCATTTAATATATTTTCATCGTAAATATTAAATTCGCATTTAGCAATATGTGCAGCGACTTTTCCATGAATTAATTGGTATGCATTAGCCATAATCTCATCAACTTCTAAATTATTTTGACGTATATATTCTTCCAATTGTTCCTTTGAAAAATCCTTAGCATAATCATGTAATAATGCTGCCATATATGCAGCTTCTTCATTTTCACCATATTTGTTTGCTAAATAAATAGCTGCATCTATTACGCCTAAAGTATGTGTGTATCTATGTGAAGATACATTCTGTCTTAATTTATGGTGAATTTCTTCAATTGTATGTACTTCCATTATCACACCTCGCTAATCAATATATAACCTATTTTTTAATATATACTTTTCTACGCTTTCAGGCAATAGATATTTTATGGAATTTCCTTCTTTTATTCTTCTCCTAATATCTGTTGATGAAATATCTAAAGTTGGTATTTCTATTTTAGTAATATTAGCCCCATATTCCTTAATAAATAGTTCAATCTTTTCATCTAATAGTTCACTGTTTAATACTTGCCTAGTCATAACAATAAACTTAGCTATACTTAGAAGCTCTTTATATTCCTTCCAGGACTCTATACCAATAAATGCATCAGTTCCTGTAATAAAATAAATATCTGTATTCTTTCCATAATACAGCTGTAGTTCTTTAATTGTATCAATCGTATAGGATGTTTTCTCTCTATTTATTTCTATAGATGAAATCTCGAATTTGGGATTACTTTTAGTTGCTAAATTTAACATATCAATACGATTATAGCTATCTGTTATTAACCTTTGTTGTTTATGCGGAGGTTTTCCAGTTGGTATAAATATGATCTTATTTAACTCAAGTCTATTTAAAGCTGTTTGAGCAATAAATAAATGACCAAAGTGAATCGGATCAAATGTTCCTCCCATTATTCCTATTTTATTTTTTTTTAAAACTGGGGGTTTAAAACTTGATTCTTTAATCAATTTATTACTCTCCCTATACTATTATTTAATTGGTTAAGAAAAAAGCCAGTGACAAGCACTAGCCTTTTGGTAACTCTATTTTAGGATTTTTGTGATTTTTACGATAAATAACAAACTTATTTCCAATTGCTTGCACAAACTCGGCCCTTACACTCTGTGCTACTTCATTAGCTGTATCCTTAGCATCTAGTAAGCTCGTTTCCAAAATAGTAACTTTCACAATCTCCCTTGCATCTAAAGCAAGATCTAGTTGTTCTAGAAAAGCATCTGTTAATCCAGATTTTCCTATTTGAGTAATAGGCTTGATTCCATTAGCCATACTCCTTAAATAACTTCTTTGTTTTCCTGTTAGCATCATTCTACTCCTTTATACTTCGACTTCTTGTTTTATTTTTCTGCGATGGACCTCGTACTCCTTATTACCTTTCTTCCATCCAGAACGAACTTTTTCAACTGCTTTAATATCAGTGCTAATTACAAAATCATTTTTAGCTAAACAAAAGTATGTTGTCATGCCTTGTTTACAATTTTCACAGTTTATACAGTTCATACTACCCTATAGACCCCCGTCTCTAATCAAAATACTCAAATTCAACACTATACATTTTTACTAAATCACCTTCAGAAACTCCTGCATCTTTTAATTTATCAATAACTCCCCTATTTCTTAATACTTTTTGGAAATAGCTTAAAGAGTCTATGTCGTCAAAATTAGTAGAGTTAACTAGTCTTTCAATAAACCTACCTTCTACAACATATACATCATCATCTTTAGTAACTGTAAAGTGATATTTATCCTCCATCTCTTGATACCTATATACTTTTTCTTCTTCTACAACTGTTTCTTCTTGTAATAACTCTAGTTCTTTTAATCTCTTAGAAACATAGTTTAAAAGCTCATCTAGACCTCGGCTAGTAGCCGCTGAAATAGGAAATACTTCTATACCACGTTCATTAAGAGTAGATTTTAATTTTTCAAAATTAATATCAGCACCTGGAATATCAGTCTTATTAGCTGCCACAACTTGTGGCTTTTCTGCAAGTTTTTCATTGTACAAATAAAGTTCTTGATTAATCTTTTCAAAATCTTCTAGTGGGTCTCTATCTTCTAAACCTGCTACATCAAGTACATGAATAAGAAGTTTTGTACGCTCAACATGCCTTAAAAATTCATGTCCCAATCCAGTACCTTCATGTGCGCCTTCTATTAATCCTGGAATATCAGCTAAAACAAAACTATCACCATATTTAGTTCTAACTACCCCAAGGTTAGGTGTAAGAGTTGTAAAATGGTAATTAGCTATTTTAGGCTTCGCGCTAGTTACTACAGATAAAAACGTGGACTTACCTACATTTGGAAACCCTACAAGTCCTACATCTGCTATTAACTTTAATTCCAATATTACTGTAAATTCTTGCCCACGCTCTCCTCCTATAGCAAACCTAGGCGCTTGTCTAACTGCTGTTTTAAAGTGGCTATTACCCTTCCCACCTTTTCCTCCTCTTGCTACAACTACTTCATCATTGTTTATAGTTAAATCTGCAATAACTTCTCCAGTTTTTTCTTCTCTAACAATGGTACCAGGCGGTACCATAAGTATTAGATCTTCTCCATCTTTACCATACATATTTTTATTCTTGCCGTCTTCACCATTGGTTGCAGTGTAGTGTTTCTGATATCTAAAGTCCATTAAGGTTCTCATGCCCTCATCAACTTTAAATATAATATCTCCACCTTTACCACCATCTCCACCTGCAGGACCACCTGCTGGAACATAGATTTCTCTTCTAAAGGCAACAGCACCATCTCCGCCTTTACCTGCCTTTAAATATATTTTAGCTTTATCAATAAACATATAATCACCCTTAATTATTGCTATAACATGTTTTTATAAAATACTATGATTATAGCAACATATAATTACACACACTTTTCACTATTTTACCATTTTATTATATCAGTATTAATACTGATGTCAACTACATTTAGTATAACCAGCTAGCAATTAAACAAAACACATAAATTTTCTTTTTACTGCTGGTATATACTATAATATAGATCAATAAAAAAACCGCCCTTGGCGGTTTTCTACTAGTTAGCAGCTACAGTATTTTCTCTTGGATAAATACTTACCTGTTTTTTATCTTTACCTTTTCTTTCGAACTTAACAACACCATCTACCATTGCAAAAAGAGTATCATCTGATCCTTTGCCTACATTAATACCAGGATGAATTTTTGTTCCTCTTTGTCTTACTAAAATATTACCAGCTGTAACGAACTGTCCATCTGCTCTTTTTACACCTAGTCTTTTTGCAATACTATCACGACCGTTTTTGGAGCTACCTACCCCTTTTTTACTCGCGAATAACTGAAGGTCTATTCTAAATAGCATGACTTACACCTCCTTGTCATGAATCTCAACATATTGTGGATAGCTTTCTCGGATATTATTTAATCCTAAAAGCATTGTATCAATTAAAAGCTTTGTCTCGTATAGCTCTTTTTCCATTAAATTCATTGGCAACTTACATTTTAGGTAACCATTTTCAATTTCATATTCAATAGCTACATGGGCTATTTCATGAAGTGCTAATACTGTAGTTTGACTTAATACAGAAACAGCTGCACAAACAATATCCTGACCTGGGTCAGCCGCATAGGCATGTCCTTGTACTATAAATTGCTCAATATTTTTTTTAGCATTACGATAAATAGAGATTGAAATCATAAATTATTATATCCTAAGCATTAATTTTTTCAATCACTAATTTTGTGTAAGGTTGACGATGACCTTGTTTTCTTCTATAGTCCTTCTTTGGCTTATATTTGAAAACGATGATCTTCTTACCTTTTCCTTGTTCAACAACCTTAGCTTCAACTTTAGCGCCATTAACTACTGGACTACCAACAGTTAATTTACCGTCTTTTGAAACTGCTAATACACTATCAATAGTAACTACATCACCTTGATTAGCCTCTAATTTTTCAACAAATAGTGTATCTCCTTCTTGAACTCTGTATTGTTTTCCACCTGTTTCAATAATTGCGTACATAAATTACACCTCCCTGACCCAAACTCGCCGAATACTAGGTACTAACGTTTAAAACCCGATTCGTGCGGCTACTTACAGATATATATATTATCATATTGTTATTGCAGTGTCAACTATTTAGCTGTCAATTTCATCTATTAGCTTATTTATAGTTTGAATGTTCCCCATGGCCTTTACTACTATGTCATTGTAGTGTAAAAATGGGTTAGAAAGTACAAATGATTTTAAATCAGTTTTGTTTTCTATTTCTTTTACTACTCCATCTTCCTGTTTGAAAATCTGTGAAACCGTTGGATGAACTTCAAATACAACAGCTTGAGAATTAGTGTGTACGCTAATTCTAGTCATTTCCTTTTCAAACTTATGTAATAATGTGTATTCATTTAATAATCTACCTGTTCCATCACAACATGGACATTTTTTTTGTAATAATGATTCTAGTCTTTGCCTAACCTTTTTTCTTGTCATTTCGACTAATCCTAATTCTGTCATTCCTAAAACCTTACTTTTAGTCCGATCTTTATTTAAAGCTTTTTCTAGGGCATCCAATACCTTTTGATCATCTTCTTCATTTGTCATATCTATAAAGTCAATTATGATAATTCCACCTATATCCCGCAATCTTAATTGTTTAGCAATTTCAATAGCTGCCTCTAGATTAGTATTCAAAACTGTATCCTCTAAATCAATACTCCCTACATACTTACCTGTATTTACATCTATAACTGTAAGAGCTTCCGTGCTATCCAGCACAATATAACCACCACTTTTTAGCCATATTGTTCTATTTAATGACTTGTTAACCTGAGACTCTATCTTATAATATCCGAATATGTCAGTAGTTTCGTCGAAATAAGAAATTCTATCCTTCAAATGTGGCGATAATAGTTCAACTAGTTCCATAGCACTTTTATATTCATCAGGATCATTTATAATAAATTTATCTATATTCTTACTAAAGGTGTCACGGATCGTTTTATTTATCAAATCAAAATCCTTATATATCACTCTTGGAGCAAAACCTAATTTTTTTTCTTTCTCAATCTTCTGCCATAGTTTTAGTAAAAACTTTATATCTTCCTTAAAATCATCTTTGTTTTTTCCTTCAGCCACAGTTCTAACAATTATGCCCATATTATCTGGTTTCAATTCTTCAATTTCTTCCTTTAATCGGCTTCGTTCGTCTGAACAACTTATTTTTCTAGATACACCAACATATGTAGTATGTGGCATTAAAACTAGATATCTTCCAGGTAATGTTATATTTGTAGTTACTCTAGCACCTTTGCTAGCAATTGGCTCTTTAATTACCTGTACTATTATTTCTTGACCCTGCTTAACAACATCTTTTATCGATATGTCATTATATTGATCTTCATCCTTATTAAAAAATTCTTGGCCTAGAGCATCTTTAACATAAAGAAAACAATTTTTTTCTAATCCAATATCAACAAAGGCGGCTTGCATTCCTGGAAGAACATTAACCACTCTACCTTTATAAATATTGCCAACTATACGTTTATTATTTTGTCTTTCTATATATAGTTCAACTAGCTCTTCATCTTCCACTAGTGCTAGTCTATTCTCATTAATCCCAACATCAACTATAATTTGGTTCATATAATCAACTCCCTAATTTTACTCCATAATATCCACTTTATCCAAAGGAGTTATGTACTCTCCATTTTCCTCCTTAAATAGGTCTAATCTCTGAACCCTCGTTTTATCTTCTACTATTTCTAGATTAGTAATTTCTTTTAATTTACTAATAACTATATCTGGCTTAAGATTAGCTTCACTGCCAGCTGCTAAATGCATTTTTAGAATGACTTCATGGTTATCTATACAGAATAGTTCAACCTCTTTAATTAATGGTCTAATATTAACCTCTCTAAACTCTGGTTTTCTATTTTTATGGTGAGGTTTTTTCTTTTTTTCCTTTAGTTCTATTATTGATTCATAATGTAAAAATTCCTTTATATATCCTTCAATATTCTCTTTAAATAATATATCTTTTGTTTGTAATTTTACCAAGTAAGTAGAACTCGAAATAATAGACATTAATGATTGTTCTTTATTGCTAATTGCTAAACTTTTAATTATTTTTAATCCTTCTGGCAATACATTGTTTAACTTCTCTGTAAATGAATTAGAATCTAACTTTTCACTTAACTGTATGTCAATATATTCCCCCTCGCTAACTACTCCAACACCTAAGGCAGTAGCAAATGCCATAATAGGCCTAGGGTTAAATCCTTGTGTATAAGCAACAGGTATATTAGCCCTCCTAACTGCCCTCTCAAAAACTCTTACTAGGTCTAGATGCGAAATAAACACCATGTCTCCCTTTTTATAAAATCTAGATCGTATGGTTATCATTAGCATATTCCTCCTGTAAAAATTTGATTAACTCCACAGCCAGCACAACTTGTCCTACAATTAGCTGTCACCTTTTCATTTTTAGCATTTTCACTTTCTCTTATTAAAAATTGCTTGCTAACTCCTACATCAATATGATCCCATGGCAATATTTCGTCATATTCTCTACGTCTATTAGCATAAAAAGCTGGATCAATATTTGCCTTATCGAATATAGCCATCCACTTATCAAAATTAAAATGTTCTATCCAACCATCAAATTTACAACCTTCTTCTAATGCAATTTCAAGCACCTTTGAAAGTCGCCTATCTCCCTTAGCAAATACGGCTTCTAGTAAACTTGTTTTAGAATCGTGATAGTTAAATGTAATATTTTTATGCTTAAGCTCTGATACTAACAATTTCTGTTTTGCATATATTTCATCTAATGTAGATTGTGGTTCCCATTGGAAAGGTGTAAATGGTTTTGGTACAAAAGTAGAAGCACTTACTGTAACATTCAATCCTTTTCCCCTTTGTTCCTTCGGAGTTTTGTAATAAGCATCGACTACCTTAAAGGCCAGATCTTTAATTCCTATAATATCCGTATCTGTTTCGGTAGGCAAGCCAATCATAAAATATAATTTTACACTACTCCAACCAGAATTAAATGCATTTTCAGTAGCATTAATTAGGTCTTCTTCTGTTATTCCTTTATTAATAACATCTCGAAGCCTTTGACTTCCGGCTTCTGGTGCAAATGTTAGCCCAGTTTTTCTAACCTTTTGAATTTCTTCAATTAATTGAAGAGAAAAATTATCTAATCTTAAAGAAGGTAATGATATACCTATTTTTTTGCTGCCATATTCATCTATTAAATGTCTAACTAAATCTTCCAATTGTGAATAATCACTGGTACTTAAAGATGCTAGTGAAATTTCATCATATCCTGTGCTTGAAACAAGATTCTTTGTTATCTCCTGTAACCTATCAAAAGATTTTTCTCTTACAGGTCTATATATAATACCTGCTTGGCAAAAACGACAGCCCCTAATACATCCTCTAAAAACTTCCATCATGATTCTATCATGAACAATGTTTAAATATGGCACAATAATTTCCTCAGGATAAAATACATCATCTAAATTTTCAATTATTCTTTTGCGTATTATCTTTGGTATTCCCTCAAACTTTGGAATGACTCCATTAATAGTTCCATCCTCATTATAATTTACATCATAAAGTGAAGGAATATACACTCCTTCTATTAAAGCAGCTTGCTTTAAGAATTCAAGTCTATTATAATTACCCTTTTTCAATTTATTATACAGATCTGTAATCTCTAAAATTACTTCTTCTGCTTCTCCTAATACTGCTATATCAATAAAATCTGCTATTGGCTCACAATTGTACACACAAGGCCCACCTACAATTATAATAGGGTCTTCGTCTTTTCTATCTCCACTATAAATAGGGATGCCTGCTAGTTTTAACATATTTAATATGTTAGTATAGCTTAGTTCGTATTGCAGCGTAAATCCTACGAAATCAAAATTTCTAATAGGCTGTCTGCTCTCTAAGGCAAATAGAGGAATATTATTCTTATTCATTTCCTCCTCCATATCTATGGCTGGTGTAAAAACCCTTTCGCAGAAAATGCTTTCTTGTCTATTTAGTAAATTATATAAAATCTGCATTCCAAGGTGACTCATCCCTACCTCATAAACATCTGGAAAACAAAAAGCAAATCTAATCATATTTTCATCAACTATTTTATGTACACTATTTAACTCATTCCCTAAATACCTAGCCGGTTTTTCTACATTATATAATAAATCATCGATTTGTAACTTGTGCATTATTTTTCTCCCTTCAAAGTTCATCCTTGGTTTTTAAAACTCTTTTAGTTATATGATAACATAAACAATTAGAAAATATTTATTAACTTAGTCTTTGTTTATAAATATCTATTAGATATCCTAAAGTGATATTGTTATCCTGATTAATAATAGCATCTATAATCTCACTTTCTGATAAACTTCCTATAACTTTACCTTTTGTATTTATAACTGTTATAATATGGTATTTTTCAAGCGTAAATTCATCAAATATTTTTTTTATGTCGATAAATTCCATAGCTATTACATATTTAGCATCCATAATTCCTTCACTAAATAGGGATTTTTTTTTCAAAACAAGATTTTTAACAAAGATAAAATCAATCCTATTTTTCTCTTTTCTATTAGATACAAATATATAAATAGATAGCATATTAAAAAAAATATATTCTATATTATAAACCAATGTTAAATATATTCCAATCCCAAACAATAATATACAGACAATATAGCCTAACCTTACTACAATATACGTAGCCTTCTTAATCCCAACATAGTATCCGATAATTCCTCTTATAATCCTTCCACCATCTAATGGCAGTGTAGGAATAAGGTTAAATGTACCTATAGTTAAGTTAGCTACTAGGCAAAAATGTATTATATTATTCATTTCAATATTAAATATATTTACTATAAAAATTAAAGTAATACTGAGTATAAAATTAGATAGAGGTCCTGCTAGTGCAATAACAATTTCACGTTTGGAATCAGTCTCAATATCACCTCGAAATTTAGCCACTCCACCGAAAGCAAACAACTTCACCTCGGATACTTCTATATCATAGTAAATACATAAACAGCAATGAGCTAATTCGTGTATTAAAACAATTATAATTAATATTAGCAGTTCAATAAAATAATTAAAAAACATACTGAAAATCAGTATGAAAAAAATCAAATAACTAATTTTTATTTCTATATTAAATATTTTAAATAAATTCATTTTATTTTTAGCTCCATATATTATAATTGTTTCATACTTAAATCTATATATTTAATAGGATCAATAGCCTCATTTCGATACCATACTTCTAACAAAAGCTTTTCAGATGAAGTTCCTATTACTTGACCCTTTTCTACCCTTTGATTTAACTCTACATGGTTAGTATCAAGATATTTATATACAGATAACAATTCTCCTTTATGCTTTATAATAATATAGTTGCCAATAAATTTATTTGCTCCAATATCAATAATAACACCATCATCAACAGAATAAATATTTTTTCCTGTATCACTAGAAAAAATTAAACCTTTTGATACATTTGATGTCCTACCAATATTTTCATTAAAATAAGAAATTATCTCTCCATCTACTGGTAATATAAATTTGTTTTCTACTTTACCTTCTAGCTTCATTGTTTCTAATGCTTTGCCTCCAAATAGCTTAACATGTGCATATAATTTCTTTGTCCCTGCTATATAAGTATTTAGGCTTGCATTATGTTCTAATTTTTCCTCTACAAAATTTAATGCATTTTTTGGTGCTTGAAAATTTAACATTTGAATAATTAATACTAACATAATCAATATAATCGAAATAATAGTTCTAGTAAATGTTTTCCTAAGCCAATTATGATAGCTTGTAGAGTTGATACATAGTTTTCTTTTTACAAATAAATTGTTAGAAGAATTTGCTCTGTTTTTTCCTGTAACCATATACTATACTCACTCCTTTGCTTCTGCTTTAGTATAATATATTGATTACATAGTAATTTTATTACTTGAGGAAATTGCATATTTAACTTTTTATAAAAAATTTTATATATACTGTATATTTAAAGCGATCAACATACAATATATAGTTGTTTTAATTTCAGACTTTGAATTATGCAATTTCCTCACTTAAGTAAATTCTATATTAAAGTTGTATCAAATTGAACAAATTTTTCTTTTGAAAAACTCATAGATTAACTTTGTTTAAATACATAACTAAAATTATGGCTTATGAACAATTTTAATAGGTGCATAATTCTCCTATATATTATAAAAAGACTATCTAAAAATTAAATAGTCTTTTTAAATATGTTGTATATTAGTTTTTATAAAACCTAACGGCTACGATCTTTCATCTTCTTAATGGGGATATTTGCAACTAACGCTGGAACACTTGAATCATCATAGTCTCTTTTAGTTTTAGTTAACTTAATATCCAGCCCATCCTCATCAATTTCCATATAATCAGAAATAACCTTAATTATGTCTCCCTTAACCATATCTAGAAAGTGAGGAGAGCAGTTTGTTCTATCATGAACTAAAACTAATTTCAATCTTTCTTTGGCTACATTTTTACTTGTTTCAGAGTCCCGACTAAAAAATTTCCATAAATCCATGTTTTTTCTCCTCTCCCAAATATTTATTTAGCTAAACCAAATATTTTCTTTAGCTTGCTCATAAATCCCTCTTCACTTTCCATATTTATAAAAGAAACATTTTCCCCTGTAATTCTTCTAGTTATATTTCTATATGCCTGTCCAGCTAATGAATTTGAATCTGTAACTACAGGTTCACCTTTATTAGTAGAAATGACAATCGTCTCATCATCAGGTATTACTCCAAGCAAATCAATAGCTAGAATATCAATCATATCATCAATATTCATCATATCTCCTCTCTTAACCATATCAATTCTAATACGGTTAATAATTAGTAGAGGATCCCTTATTTCAGATGCTTCAAGCAACCCAATAATTCTATCTGCATCCCTTACTGCTGATATTTCTGGAGTTGTTACAACGACAGCACGATCTGCACCTGCAATCGCATTTTTAAAACCTTGTTCTATTCCTGCTGGGCAATCAATTAAAACATAATCAAAGTTCTCTTTTAGTTCTAATGTGAGCTTTTGCATTTGTTCTGTACTAATAGAGTTTTTATCCTTAGTTTGTGCTGCTGGTAGTAAATGTAGTCCTTCGTATCTCTTATCCTTTATTAGGCCCTGTTTTAATCTACAAACACCGTCAACTACATCGACAATGTCATAAACTATTCGATTTTCTAAGCCCATTACTACATCTAGGTTTCTTAATCCAATATCAGCATCCACTACTACAACCTTATACCCTAACTGTGCCAATCCAGTACCTAAATTAGCTGTAGTAGTTGTTTTTCCTACCCCTCCTTTTCCAGAGGTTATTACAATGACTTCACCCATAACCTTTCCCCCTATCTTATGTATATTTTAATAGTCTTTATAAATTTAATATTATTTTTTGTTTAAATAAGGTTCAATATATACCATATTTCCTTTTACTCTGGCTAATTCTGGAATTTTTGGTTTTTCATAATCACCATCTGGCGCCCTAGTTATAACATCTGAAATTCGGAGTTGAGTAGGATCTAAATGAAAAGCAGCTACACAGGCATCCATGTTGCCATTTGCTCCAGCATGGGCCACTCCACGCAAACTACCCATAACAATAATATTTCCGTATGCAGTTATTTGAGCACCTGGATTAACATCTCCTAATACAACCACATTTCCTTTATAGCTTATATTTTGTCCTGATCTTAAAGTACCTTGAATAAACTTTGTTTTTCCTTCAATGACCCCTGCAAAAATTTCTTCAGTAGACTCAGCTTTATTTAAAGCCTCTCTTTCTTCTGGCTTTAAAACATGTATTTTATATCTTGTCGCCATCAACATTTGTAATTCTTCCTTCTCTTCAGTTGTCAAAGTATCACAATATATATCGAAAATTTTAGCACCCTTAAAAAATGATTGTGTTTTTTCTATTTTGTTAATTAAATGCTCTTTTATAACTTCAAAATCATATTGTGGCTTAATACAAATTAAAATCCCTTTTCTGGTTCCTTTAAACTCTATCACATTTTCCTGAATCATTGGTATTACCTCCACCAACATATTGCCTATACTACTAAATTCTCCACAAATTAGATAAATCCTTCTTTGATATACAAAAAACTTAATAAGTCTAAATGCCTAGAAAAAAAGCAGCTAAGCTGCTTTCGTTAAAGAATCCCATGTTGCGTTTATTTAAGCAACCTGTTTTCAATATTAAGATTCTCATTATCATCAGTTGCATTTAAACCCATATATTCTGCTACAATCTCTCTAAAAATAGGAGCACCGTATCCTCCTGAGCCACCTTGTGGAATAAGAATTGAAATTGCAATTTGAGGATTATCATAAGGAGCAAATCCAGTAAACCAAGTGTAGTTATCATAATTAGGTTTAAATTGATCAATATCTTTATCCCTAATTTTAGGATTTAGTTGCTTAATAGCTTCTCTCATAACAAAAGCATCGTCCATATATTTGGCACTATCTTTATTTTTGCTCTTTAGTTCAAGCATTCTTGCCTCTACTTGCTGCAAAGAAACACCAAATTTTGATAGATGAGTTTTTAAATATTCAACTTCATCCACTGGTGGAATCTTACCAGATTTTTGAGCAGTACCTGTTTTAGCAGCAACATCAATTGGAAAATTATTGAAATGAGATCTAACTGAACCTGTTGCTGTAACTTCATGCATTCCACGTCTTATTTCATCTAAGTTGTTGTAATCATTTAATTCAATTCTTTCTATTAGCTCAGTAGGATACTCTTCGATATTTCCATTCTCAATTGATTTAATTTTATCAACAACACTTACTTTATATTTATACCCATCATTAGCCAGCATGGCCATAAAGTTTGCCATTTGAATAGGTGTGTATGCATGTTCTCCTTGCCCAATTGAAAAGTTCATAGTATCAGCTACACTCCATTTTGCTTGGTTAAAATAATTATACTTTGCAACATCTGTGTATATACTAGCTTTTTCTTTTTTTACTCCTAACTCAATCATCCTTTTCTC
Organism: Alkaliphilus sp. B6464; assembly: GCF_018141165.1. Taxonomy (NCBI): domain Bacteria; kingdom Bacillati; phylum Bacillota; class Clostridia; order Peptostreptococcales; family Natronincolaceae; genus Alkaliphilus; species Alkaliphilus sp. B6464. The sequence goes on along the minus strand of NZ_CP058557.1, from coordinate 2,370,887 downwards.
AACAGTTCCTCTGGATGGATTTTCATCTGCCCAACTTACAATTTCTTGTATAATTGTTTCTAGATTATCAGCATTCGGTGTAACTTTATTTGGGTCTAGATCTTCTAATTTCATTTGTCTATTTAAATAGTTATTAAGCATAGCCTTAACTGTTGTTAATTTTCTTTCAATGCTAGGAACTCCCCCAGATTTTTCCCTTGGTATATCAATTTCTATACCTGTACGATCATTTAGTCCAAATCTTTTAGTATAGTCAATTAATATTTCTGGACTCATTTTAATTGGAAGAGGTTTTCCAGCACCATAATCATATCCATTAGCTAAAGAGTAAAAATAATAGTTATTAGAATCTCTAATAGCCTCTGCTAAATTTTGATAACCCATGGTTCTTCTATTTTGATTCCATAGCCAGTTACCGAATGAGTGTCCTCCAACTTTAATATATCCTTTGTCTAAAATTTTATAATTAGGACTAAGTCCTTGCTCCAAACCCGCTAAGCCAACAAGCATTTTAAAAGTAGAACCAGGCTGTACTGCTGTACTTAAAGCCATATTTAATAAAGGCCTAGGAGCTAAAAGATCTCTTTCATTTTCTGGCATTAAACTTTGCCAATCTGCTGTGCTTATGCCTGTAGCAAAAAGATTAGGATCATAAGATGGATAGCTTGCTAGAGCTAGAACATCACCAGTTTTAACATCTGTTACTACAACAGCACCCGACTTAGCATTTGCCCTAATTCCACTTGTACCTAAAAAGTTGCTTTTCCCCCACTTAGTTTCATAAGTTCCTCCAGTTTGAATTGCTTTTAGAACTTCTTCTAGAACTTCTTCTGTTCTTTTTTGCAAGTTAATATCCATTGATAAATATAATGTATCTCCAGGAATTGGGTCCTTTCTTTCTAAAACTTCAACAAGTCTTCCTCTAGAATCTACAATTACTTTTTGGTAACCATCTTGCCCTTTTAATATTTCTTCAAATTTATGCTCAAGGCCTGTTTTCCCTATAATATCCCCCGGTAAATAGTTTAATTCTTTAATATATTTATCTATTTCATGTTGTTGCGCAATCTTCCCTAAAGACCCTATTAAATGAGCGGCCAATTCTCCTTCAGGATAATATCTAATTGACTCAATTACCACACTTATCCCTGGTAAATCTAAAATATTCTCTTCAATTTGTGCCACAGAACGTGATGAGATATCTTGAGCTATCTTTACAGGGTTATACTGCAAGTATCCATTACTTCTTATTTGTTGGCGAATAACCATAATTTTTCTTGCATCTTCAAAAGAATATTCATCAGGTATTTCATAGTTTTTCTTAATCTTATTAAATGCATCTATAGCACTTATATCTAAATCTTCAAATCCATAGCTTTTAAGCCAATCTTCTTTTTTTAATTCATCTGTATACCTCCATCTAGTTGCCTCTTTTATAGATATAGGTACAGTTAAATCTGGAATTTCTAGGAGCTTTAGTTGTGCCTCATAAGGATCTTCTACCTCAATACCATATCTTTCCTTTAAAATTTTGAAAGCTTCTTCTCCGTCTTTAACTCCTACCAACCCATAAGTTTCCTTCCAACTAGCTAAATCTATATCATAAGTAAAGGTATACTCCCCGGCTTCTGTTATTACAATTGGAAATTCATCTGTATATTTATCATCATTTTTCTCTAATATATTTACTAAATCCAATGACACCTGATTTATTTTATTACTATCTATTTCATTTCTCATAATTTGCACAGTAAAACTAGGCCTATTCCCAGCCAATAATCTACCATATTTATCCCTAATTTCGCCCCTTGGAGCACTTAAAGGAATGTTTTTAAAAATTCTATTTTCTGCTTGTTCACGATAATACTGTCCTTCTACTATCATTAAAGTTGCTAATCTTAAAATTATAACAGCAATAATAATAGCGAATACCAAAATAATTATATTATAACGATCTTTTAATTTTTTTAAAAACATTTCCATCACCTTTAATTAATATCTTTTTTTCATTAAACTAGATTTAAATAATTTAGATACATAAAAATAAATAATCAGGGAGAGAATAGAGTTATATATTACTTCTACTATTAACATTTTTTTTATTACATTAAATAACTCAATCCGATATCCTAACAAAAATATTAAGAGAAGATTTATTGTTTCATAAAAAACTGTTGCTAAAGCTGTTAGCGTGAAAGGAATAATTAGATTGTCCTTGAAAATTTTTTGATCCATAAGTCCAACTAAATATCCTGTAATCATAAATACAAGAGCATTTAAGCCGATTGTACGACCGAAAACAATATCATGCAAAATGCCTACAAAGAATCCAATCATAGCTCCTTTATTTTTACCACTGTATATGGCAAAGGATATTACGAGTATTAAAGCTGTATTAGGCAATACTCCGTATATTTTTAACCACTGAAAGACGGTAGATTGCAATATTAAATTTAATATAACAATTAAGCTAATTATAATCGGCTTCACTATTAGTTTCCCCTTTATTAATAATCAATTTCTCTTGGTCCCATTACCAATACCTTAGTTATTCTCTTGAAGTTTACTGATGGTTCTACCTTAATTGTTTTTAATAGATGATCGCCAGATTTGTCTATTTCGACAATTTCTCCTATTGTAATTCCTTTTGGATAAATTCCAAGCCCTGAAGTAACTATTTTATCACCTACAATTACATCTGCTAGAGGGTCAAATAAATATCCCGTTACTTCATTAGTAATACTTCCAGTAACTATGCCTTGCAAACTACTATCTCTCATTATTTGAAAGCTAACAGAACTATTATTATCTATAATTGAAATAACCTTTGCCCAAGTACCTCCAACCTCATATACTCTACCAACAAGTCCATTAGAGTCTAATACTATACTATCTTTTTTTATTCCTTGATTTTCTCCAACGTCAATTGTAAATATATTAAACCAATTACCTGGACTTTTTCCTACTATACTTGCAGTAATAGTATCGTATTTTTCAGTATCCTCAATATAGTTCAATGCATACTTTAAACCTTTTAACTCTTCAAGTTCACTTTTCGACATTGATAAATTTAAAACCTCTTTTTCTAGTGCTTCTACTTCTTTTTTTAGTTCTTCGTTTTCTGTTTTAAGCTTAGTTAGTCTAGCTATTGAGCTAATATTCTCTCCCAAACTACTAACTCCAGTATTAATAACACTTTGAACAGGAGTAATTAAATTCCCAATCCACTTTTCTACCACTGTAATATTTTCTCTTTGTTTAGCGGTAATACCCGATATTATAATGAGAATGATAGCGACAATTGCCACTATCATTGCTGAACCATTTTTTGACCTTTTTTTAGCCACTCATATCACCCAGCTTATCCTAATTTCTTCGGTGCTATTAAAACTCTCTTTAGAGTATCGATTTCTTCTATTGTTTTACCAGTACCCATTACTACACAATCTAAAGGTTCTTCAGCAATCTGAACAGGCATTCCAGTCTCTTTTCGTACTAATTTATCTAATCCATCTAGTAATGCTCCCCCGCCTGTAAGCATAATACCCATTTCCATAATATCAGCAGCAAGTTCCGGTGGTGTCTTCTCTAATGTATATTTAATTGCTTCAATAATTTGTCCTACAGGCTCCTTTAAAGCATCCATTATTTCACTTGATGTTATCTCTAAGGTTTTAGGCAATCCAGAAACTAAATCTCTACCTCTAACTAGCATCTTTTCTTCCTTAGATTTAGGAAATGCGGATCCAACGGTTACCTTTACTTCTTCAGCAGTTCTCTCACCAATCATTAGACTATATTCTCTTTTTATATATTGAACAATTGATTCATCTAATTCATCTCCGCCAACCCTAATAGATTTAGCTGTTACAATACCTCCTAGTGAAATAATTGCAACCTCCGTTGTACCTCCGCCAATATCTACAACCATGCTTCCAGCAGGTTCTTCAACAGGTAAGCCGGCACCTATAGCTGCTGCCATAGGTTCTTCTATTAAATAAGCCTCTCTTGCGCCTGCTTGCAATGCAGCCTCTTCTACAGCTCTCTTTTCTACTTCAGTAACTCCTGAAGGAACGCATACAACTACTCTTGGTTGTATTATTGTTTTTTTAGAATAAGCCTTTTTAATAAAATATTTTAACATGCTTTGTGTTACATCAAAATCTGCAATTACTCCATCTTTCATAGGTCTAATAGCCACTATGTTTCCTGGAGTTCTACCAATCATTTTTTTTGCATCTTCACCTACAGATAAAACTGTTTTAGTATCATTTTGAATTGCTACTACTGAAGGTTCATTAAGTACAATTCCCTTTCCTCTTACATAAACTAATGTATTTGCTGTTCCTAAGTCAATTCCCATGTCACGTGAGAAAAATTTAAACATCCCCATCAATAATGCTCCTTCCTTTTACATAACGATTATATCAATTCTTGCTCCTTCATACTAAAGTAAATTCCATCTCCAATAATTATATGATCTAATACATTTATCCCGATAATAGTGCCTGCTTCAATAAGTCTTTTTGTTATATTAATATCTTCACCACTAGGTTTGGGATCTCCACTTGGATGATTATGTGCCAATATAATGGCAGAACTACTTCTCTTAATTGCTCTATTAAAAACCTCTCTAGGATGAACAATAGAAGAATTTAAACTACCTACAGAGATGTTCTCTATAGCGATTACATCATGCTTAGTATTCAATAATAAAATATTAAATATTTCCTTATTTAAATATCTCATCTCTTCCATTAATAAATTACTTACATCATCAGGGCTCTTTATCTTGTAATTATTTCCCTTTGTTGTTAAAGCTATACGCTTTCCGAGCTCCACGGCGGCTATAATTTGAGATGCCTTTGCCAATCCAACACCTTTTATCTGCTTTAACTCCTCAATAGTACAATCTCTAAGAGACCTCAGTCCTTCGTTAGACATATTTAGTATTCCACTTGCCAAATCAATTGCAGTCTTATCCCTTGTACCTGTAGACAAAATAATTGCTAATAATTCTGCATTTGATAAACTTTGACAACCATAGGCTAACATCTTCTCCCTTGGTCGTTCACTTTCAGGCATCTTTTTAATAGTAGTATACTCACAATAATTATTCACTACCAATCACCCCTAAAAAATTTTAAAGGAGGCTGATGTCAAAATGATTATGCAATGCTACGCCTAACTTAAATATTGGCAAACCAACCACATTAAAATAATCCCCTTCTATCTTGGATACAAATAAAGAGGCTTTCCCTTGAATTCCATAAGCTCCTGCTTTATCCATAGGTTCACCAGTAGAAATGTACTTTTGTATTTGATTATCCGTAAGATGATTGAAATATACATTTGTACACTCATAATCAATGAACTCTTTCTGGGTTAAACAGTCGATAACTGCGAATCCAGTAATAACCCTATGAACTTGACCAGAAAGAAGCTTAAGCATACTATATGCTTCGTCTATATTTCTAGGTTTTCCTAGTATCTTATTATATTCTACTATAGTATCAGCCCCAATAACAACATAATCTCCATTTATTTTATTCGAAATATCCTTTGCTTTTAGGTATGCTAACTGTTTGGCAATTTCTGGGGGTGAAAGATTTTCATTCACTTTTTCCTCAATATTGCTCCCTACTACTTTGAACTCAACTCCCAGTCCTTCAAGAATTTCTTTTCTTCTTGGCGAAGTAGAGGCTAAAACTATTTGTTTCATAATTTCACCTACAGTCTATTAAATACAATTACTGCTAATAAAAGTCCAATTAAACTAGCAATATTAATTTTAATCAATAAAGTTATTTGAAAGTAAATAATACCTAAATTAATTTCAATATTTTTTAAGCCTAATGGTTCTGGGCCATAGTTTAAAAAAGGAAGTGTTTTTTGAAAAAAGCTACCGATTAAACTTCCTAAAATTACTCCAGTAATAACAAACAATATTAATAACCAAGAATTTCTAAGTTTCCCCATAATTATCCCCCATTTACACTTAAGGTCTTACTATATAATCAATGCTCGCTTTAGTTTTGCTTAAAGTATAATTTGCAGTAATTCCAATAAATATTCCCGTGAAAATACTGGTCAACATTAATATCGGCAAATAAGCAAATATTTTAGGATTTTTAATAATTATACTGGCTACTGTCAACTGGGCCATATTATGTCCTAGTGCCCCAAAAATACTTACACCTATTAAACTAAAATACTTCCTAAAAAACTTATACATAGCCCACATTATGATTGTACTAACAAGAGCACCTGCCATACTATACATCATGGAAATTACAGCTCCTGAGGCTAATCCACCTATAAAACTCCTCAGTATATTAACGGCTAATGCATATTTAATTCCATATATCGCTAGAGTAATAAGTCCAACAATATTAGCTAGTCCTAATTTTGCACCTGGTGCAAAGGCTGTAAAAGGATTAGGGATCATGGACTCAATAATATGAAGTGCTAATCCAACAGAGGTCAACATGGCCAAGTGTACCATTTTTCTTGTATTCATATAGTCATCACACTTTCTAAATAATAGATTAAATTTAATTTTTTAAATGAAAGAATCTTACGATATTAATATTTTAACAACAATACCAATTTAAGCAAGCATTTAGTTAAGATATAGTTTTAAAATCTAATATATAAATTGAAAGTAAACACATTAAAAGTTTACCATTAACAGTTTTAATATACAAGTAGTAAATAATTGTATTTCTAGAGCTTATTAATTAAAGTCCATCTGATACTATTACATCTACTCATAGAACACTAGAAAATTTGTTCTAAACTTTCTAGTATTTAAGATACCACTAGCTTTCTGCTTCTTAAAAAAACACCAGTAATAAAAACCTTTTACTTTATTAGATAATTGGAAAATAATAGAAGAGCCGCTAGCGGCTCTTCTATTATTAATAAATATATTATTATAAATTAAATTTTTGCTTTCTTTCTAAATCTCCTTCAATTGCCTTTGTAGGACACTTTTCAACACATACAAAGCAATTAGTACACTTATCATAGTTAATAGATGCTAAATTATCTTTAAAATCAATCGCTTGTGTTGGACAGTTTTTAACGCAAATTTGACATCCAATACATCCAACACTGCATTTTTGTCTAACTACTTTTCCTGGTTCTTTGTTATTACATGTAATAACAACACTTTGCTCATAAGGAGCCCATGCGATTACGCTCTTTGGACATACCTCTAGACATTTACCACAAGCAGTACATTTTTCAGGATCAATCTTTGCAATTCTTCCATCTACTATTTCGATTGCATCGAAAGCACAAGCTTTTACACATGTACCATATCCTAGACATCCATATTGGCAAGATTTACTTCCACCTTGAACCATTGATGCCGCAACACAATCTTGAATACCATCGTATTCAAATTTTTCACCGCATTTTGTAGTATCTCCGTTACATATAACCTTAGCTACTTTTCTTCCTCCGTCGCCAGCTTCTACTCCCATAATTCCAGCAACTTTAGCCGCAATATCAGCACCACCAACAGGACAGCCGTTTACTGGTGCTTCACCTGCTGCAACAGCCTTTGCAAAGTTATCGCATCCTGGGAAACCACATCCACCGCAGTTTGCTCCTGGAAGTACATCTCTAATAGCAATGGATTTTGGATCAACTTCTACAGCAAATTTTTGAGATGCATATGCTAAACCTGCACCGAATACTAGACCCATACCTCCAAGACTTACTACAGGATATATAATTGTTTGAAGATTCATTTTATCACTCCTTTATACCAATCCAGCAAAGCCCATGAATGCCATTGACATTAAACTTGCAGTAAATAATGCAATTGGAAATCCTTTGAAGGCTTCAGGAATATCAGATAATTCCAAACGCTCTCTAATACCAGCAAACAGTACAATCGCTAAAGAGAATCCAATAGCAGATGCTGCCGAGTTTATAATAGTTTCAATTAAATTGTATTCTTGTTGAATATTCAAAATTGCTACCCCTAGTACTGCACAGTTAGTAGTAATAAGCGGTAAGTATACTCCTAATGATTGATATAAAGTAGGGCTACTTTTCTGTATAACCATTTCTACAAATTGAACTAGTGCAGCTATTACTAAAATAAAAGAAACTGTTTGCATATATGCTAATCCTAAGTTATTTAAAATAAAAGTTTGTACCAAGTAGGTAATTGTTCCTGCTAATGTCATAACGAAAGTAACCGCCATTCCCATACCAAAAGCAGTTTCTACCTGTTTAGAAACACCTAAAAATGGACATATCCCTAAGTTTCTAGACAAAACATAGTTATTTACTAATATACCACTTACTAGTATAACAAATAATGATCCAAATGTCACGAATTACACCTCCTAATTACGCATTATGTTTTTTAGCTGCAAGACTTCCGAATAGTGCAAGAAGTAAACCTAAAACTAAGAAAGCACCTGGAGCTTGAGTCATAATAGACATTGGCTCAAAACTACTCCACATTACTTGCTTACCAAAAATTGATCCTGCTCCTATTAATTCTCTTATAGAACCTAATATTGTTAAAGCAACCGCAAAACCTAACCCATTTCCTAAACCATCTATTGCTGAACTAAAAATTGAGTTTTTAGATGCAAAAGCCTCCGCTCTAGCTAAAATAATGCAGTTAACAACTATTAATGGTAAAAATATACCTAAAGATTCATATAATGGAGTTACATAAGCTTGTAAAAGCATTTCTATTATAGTTACGAATGTTGCGATTACAACAACAAATGCAGGTATCCTAATTTGATCTGGTATAACTTTTCTAAGCATAGAAATTACTATGTTAGAACCAAGTAATACCGCAGTTGTAGCAAGTCCCATACCTAAACCATTTGTTGCTGAAGTCGTTGTTGCAAGTGTAGGACACATTCCTAGTACTTGCACAAAAGTTGGATTATTAAAAATCAATCCATTTGTAAATACCTTTCTAGTACTCATCATATAAACTCACCTCCAAAGCTATCGGTTATATATTATTTTAATACAGTTTGAAATAATTTTATTGATGCATTTACTCCTGCAATTGCAGCTTTTGATGAAACAGTAGCACCTGAAATTGCTTGTATATCAGGACCCACACTAAGTTCTTCTGCTGCTGATTTTCCTGCAAATTGTGATTGGAAATCTACCTCTGCAATTTTTGATCCAAGCCCTGGTGTTTCACTTTGTGATGCAACTCTTATTCCGGCTACAGTTCCATCGATATTAATACCAGTTAGCATTACAACATCTCCACCATATCCCTTAGTTAGTGTTTTAACAACATAACCGCTGGTGCTTCCACCTTTTAATGCTTCATAGGCTTCTTGAACACCCTCTACATCGCCAATGGCAGGATTCTCCACTACTTTAAACTCATCGGCATCTGGCAATAATTCTTTCATGTATACAAGATTGGCTTCCATAGCTTTTTCTTGAATAACGACTTTAGTAACATCATTTACAACACTAAGTAATCCAGCCGATACAGCAGTTATAACTAATAATATTAATCCTAATCTAACCATTTGTTTCATAGATTACTTCACCTCCCCAAATACTCTAGGAGCTGTATACTTCTCAATTAGAGGAGCTGCAATATTCATAAGAAGAATAGAGAAGCCTACACCTTCTGGATAACCACCGTAAAGTCTAAATACAGAAGTTAAAATACCACATCCAAGTGCAAAGAAAATTCTTCCTTTAGGTGTAACTGGTGCAGATGCATAGTCGGTAGCCATATATATTGCTCCTAGCATTAAACCTCCAGCTAATAAGTGATACAGCATGAAAGTTGGATTAAATCCACCGTATACTAAAGTAATTGCTGCAACTGTACCAACATAAATTGCAGGAATGTGCCATGAAATAACGCCTCTATATATTAAGTATATCCCACCTAATATTAAAAGAATTGCAGACGTCTCTCCTAAAGAACCTCCTGTATTCCCTAATAACATATCAAATAACTTTGGAGCATTGCTTGGTACTTCAGAAACACCCTTTACAAAGCTTAAAGGTGTAGCTCCTGATACAGCATCAGCACCTGGCTTTACCCAAGCTGTCATACGACCTGTGTATGAAATCATAAGCATAATTCTGGCAGCTAAAGCAGGGTTCATAAAGTTATGACCTACACCACCGAAAAACTGTTTTACAACTAAGATTGCAATAACAGAACCTAAAACAGGAATCCACCATGGTGCAGAAGCTGGTATATTAAAGGCTAATAATAATCCTGTTACTACTGCACTTAAATCATTGATTGTTATAGGTTTTTTAGTTATTTTTTGAAATATAGCTTCTGAAATAACAGCTGTTAATACTGATAGTAATATAACTTTTGCTGCATTCATTCTAAAATAGTATAATGCCCCTAATGCTGCAGGTAATAATGCGATTATTACATCTAGCATTACTTTCTGTATCGTGTTTTCAACCCTAATATGGGGTGAAGAAGATACAAATAATTTTCCTTCCATCAATCTTCCCTCCCATCAACTAATTACTTTGCTTTCTTTTTTTTGCGACTATTTCTCTTTTTGCTACTCTAATAGATTGTAATAAAGGTCTCTTCGATGGACATATAAATGAGCAAGAACCACATTCGATACAATCTAAAGCTCTATATTTTTCTGCATGCTCCATCATGTTATTTAAAGAGTATGCACTGATTTGTATTGGTTGAAGGTTTGCAGGACAAATTTCAACGCACTTACCGCAACGTATACACTGTTGAGGATCTGGAATTCTTGCTTCTTCTTCATCGAATACTAATACTCCAGAAGCACCTTTTGCAATTACAACATCGTCTGAATGCTGAGCAAACCCCATCATAGGCCCACCCATTATAATTTTTCCTGGAGTTTTAGCATAACCTCCACATTGCTCGATTACTTCTTTAATAGGTACCCCTATTTTCATTAATAGATTCTTAGGATTTGCTATTGCGCTTCCTGTAACTGTAGTAATTCTATCAATTAATGGCATACCTGTTTTTAATGTTTTAGCAACTTGAGCTGCTGTTCCAACGTTATTTACGATTGCACCTGCATCTGCTGGCAATCCACCAGAAGGTACTTCTCTACCTGTACAAGCATAAATTAATTGTTTCTCCGCACCTTGAGGATATTTTGTGTGTAGTGCTACAACTTTAATATTTGGATATTTTTCTGCTGCTTTTTTCATAGATTCAATAGCATCTGGTTTATTATCCTCAATACCAATAAATCCATTTTCAACATTTACAGCCTTCATCATAGCTAATAATCCATATATAACGTCATCTGGATTTTCAAGCATTAAACGATGATCTGCTGTTAAGAAAGGTTCACACTCAGCTCCATTTAAAATAAAGTTTTCAACTTTCTTATCTGGAGGAACCGATAATTTTACATGGGTTGGGAAAGTAGCTCCACCCATTCCAACTATTCCTGCATCTTTAATTGCAGCAATAATTTCTTCTGGCTTTAATGATTCGATACTTCCTATTGGCTTAATAGAAGGATGTACTTCATTTAAACCATCAGATTCAATTACTACTGCTTGAACTTCTCCACCGATAACATTAGGTATCATAGTAATTGCCTTAACAGTACCAGATACACTTGAGTGTACTGGAGACGAAACAAAACCTTGAGGCTCTCCTATTCTCTCACCTACAGTAACACGGTCTCCTACCTTTACTAACGGTTGACAAGGTGCTCCGATGTGTTGTTGTAGTGGAATGTATACAACACTTGGTTCAACAGCTTTTTCTATTTTAAGATTAGCTGTTGCTTCTTTATAACCGGGAGGATGAATACCACCCCTAAAGGTTAAAAACTTCATTACATATTTCACCCCTTAAATATTATTTGATTATAGCTTAAACAATTTCCATTTCAAGTCACAATTCGACATGTTTTTCCATGTTAATTAATTAACCACGAAATTTAATTAATATAACATTATTTTCATCATGTCATCAAAATGGAATATTGTATACTGTAGTTCTTATATAAAATACAGCATAAATATCCCTAGTTGTGTTTAATTTCAATTATTTATAGTCTATAATCACTTATCTGTTATTATGGAATAATTATTCTACATTACTATATTAGTATAAAATTTAAGATTTAACAAGCATTTCTAGTCCATCTTTTATATATTCTTTTATTTAAACTTCTTTCTTATTGTATAAATCGACATTTTTAAACCCTTTTAAACTTAAGAAAAGGTTTAAAAATATAACATACTTATTTAAATCATTTCTTAATTACTTCTATTGTTCTAAATAAACTATCTAAAAAATGATTTTGCAACTTATATGTGTCCCTTTCCTCTTCTATTATTTTTAAGGACTCCAAAATATTTTTCTCTTGATATTCAATCATTTTCTTTATATCCTCTACATTAGCAAATTCCTTAGGTAATTTAACATTATTAACTTTTTCAGACATTTGTACTAAAAGTTTTTGATGATTAATTAATATTTCCTTATACTCTTCCAATGTACCTTCTGCATTAATAGTTTTATACAAAGTCTCTGAAGATTGATTTAATATTTCTATTAACAAATTCATATCATCTATAACTTCCTTTGTCCCATTATTTTCTATACTTGAGTAACGAATTTGTTTTTGTGGAATATATATTTGCCCTATATAAGCATCAGCATATACTTCTCTTACATTGTCTAATTTTTTTTCTATATCTTCTTTTTTAGTAGATCCAAATGTATATACTTTATATACGTTATCTAATTTGTATATGATATGTGGAAAACTATAATTATTTAATTGTTCAATTAATGATTCTATATTTTTATTATCAGATATGCTGGCTATTTGTACCATATATGCAGATAACGAATTTTGATTAATTGTCTCTGTATTTATTTCTTGTTTACCCGAAACTTCAGTTACATCCTCTGTGTCCTTTACGTCTTTTTCTATACTATCATCCTCTACTTCTCCATTCTCTTCTAAAAGAATATCACTCGGTGGTTTTAGTATATTATCAGTATTAATTGTAGGAATAACCAGCCATTCAGTAATCCTCGATCCAATTGCCACAGCTGTTATAGGTAAAATAACTAGAAAGAATATAGCTACCCCTATATTAATTCTCCTTTGCCTTTTTCGTATACCAATTCTAGATTTTCTCACAATAATCCCTCCTATATTATTAATATTTAATGAATAGATTGTCCTTCTTTTACTTATTTTAGATTTCAGTACTCTACATAAATGGTACTTTGGTCTATTGAATACTTGTCTTAATATATATATAATAAAATTATTAAATTATTCCTTGGAGGAAGATAGATTATGTTAAAAGGTATGGTTAATCAAATTTTTTATGAGAAAGTAATGAGTATTCAAAATAAGATTCCAGTAAAACTAAATGTACTTGAAATAAACACACCTTCATTTAATGAAGTGTTAAATACAGAAATGAATCCGACAGAAAAGATAGGTAACCTGAATGACTACAGTAATTTAAATGACTCAAATAGTTTTGATCATATAATCAGTGAAGCATCTACTAAATTTAACATTCCTCAAGCCCTTATTAAATCTGTTATTTCAGTAGAATCTAGCTTTAATCCCAATAGTATATCATCGGCTGGTGCTAAAGGTTTAATGCAGCTTATGCCATTAACAGCAGAACATCTCGGCGTTAAAAATGTATGGAATCCTAAACAAAATATAGAAGGCGGAACAAAATATCTAAGAGAACTAATGGACCGATATGACGGAAATATAAAGCTAGCTTTAGCAGCATATAATGCTGGTCCTGGAAATATAGAAAAGTACAATGGCATACCTCCATTCAAAGAAACGGAAAGTTATGTAGATAAAGTATTAAATAATATTTCTAAGTTTACTGTTATATAGTTATATTATTTAGAATAGAAAATATTTTTTATCACCCAGTTAAACAAAAGGAACTCCTATACAAATTTTGTATAGGAGTTCCTTTTGTTTATAACCTAACAGCTTTCATAAATCGACTGCTATAATAACGATCGGATAATGAGTCTTTAACAATTTGACGTTTTGATGTAGATGCATGAATAATTTGCCCATTACCTATATATATCCCTACATGAGTTATGTTGTCACCTATTTTTCCAGAAGTATCGAAGAATACAAGATCACCCTTCTGTAAATCTGCTCTGCTGACTGATGTTCCTATTGTTGCTTGACCGCTAGCTGTTCTTGGAAGTTGATTAATTCCCTTTGCATTTAGATATTCACTATAATATGTTTTCAGTATGTATGATGAAAAACCAGAACAATCAAAGCTATTTGGTCCACCTGCACCATAAACATATTTTTTACCTAAATATTTTTCTGTAATAGACTCTATATTATCAAATACTTCTCTAGATGACCCAGATCTATTTACATTTGTTTTTTCAGTAAGTAAAACTGTAATATACTTACTTTCTATCCAGCCTTCTTTATCACTAGATGTAATCACATTATACCAATTATCACTATAACCTTTAATGTAAACTACTTCTTCCTTTTTTAGCGATATAACATTAGCTGAAATATTATTGGCCTGCTCTTTTAATACAACAGCGTTAGTATTTATTTTTCCACTAGGAAGGTTATAGGTTAATTTAATATAGTCTGAATGCACCCATCCCTTCATATTATTATCTAGAACAACTTCATACCATCCATTCGATGTATTAATAATAGTAACAATATTTCCGTTATAAATCTTATTAATTATACTATTATCAGTAGATGGTCCTATTCTTACATTAAGCACACTAGCTGTTACTTCTCCTTTTTTCAGGCTACTCTTAGTATAAGACCTGTCATTAATAGTAGCTTCTTCAGAAGAAATCCACCCCTCACTTTTTCCATCTGGTAACTCTACACGATACCAGTTGTCCAATATTTCCTTAACAGTAATTTGTGTTCCTATATTTAACTTGTCCAGCTCTTCGCTGTCAAAAACCTTTTCTTGTCTAACAATTGTTTCAGGTGCAATTATTGTAGCTTTATAGTCCAAACCAGATACAACTGTAGTTGATAATAATGCGGATGCTAATGCCATACACATAATATATTTATTTTTGTTTTTCAAAATGTAAACCATCTCCCCCATAAGTAAGTCATCTTCTTTAGTTCTTCTTTAGTAATATAAACTATTCTATATATATTAAAATTGTCCTGCTTTTTTATTATTTTTCTTACAAATTTATTACAAAAATATTTTTCATTATTTATAGAACAAAGCACCTTTTTGTGCAAGATATTTTATCTACAAAAAGGTGTGTAAATTATTTAATAACTATTCATTTGTTTCCAAATTGTAGTGCACTTCTTGAACATCATTATTGTCTTCAAGCATATCTATTAACTTATTCATTTTCTTTATATCTTCTTCATTTTGTAATTGTGTTAAAATCTGTGCTAGATAGGCAACTTTAGCTTCTATAAATGTGCAATTTTCCTTTTCTTTTAAATGAGGTTTATGTTTCAATAAATTCAGATAGGAATGTTTTTACTTTCTCCACGACTAAATCTACTGGTTCTGTCACAGGCGCTCTTGACGGTCCTCGTGCGTATTCTCAAATAAATCTTGTCACAAATAAAATTATTAATAAGACATTTAAGTCTGCTCCAAATTATACTGAATTAGGAAAATTAGAGTTTGTCGAATATAGCAATGAAGTGATTGAATTGAGTGATGAACGGATTCTTGAAATTGGATTGTGTTTTAAAGATTTAATCAGAAGAATAGAACTAAATTAACAAGGAGGTATCATCTTTCTTAGATGTAATGACTACGAAATTGAATAATTATTTAAAATATCGTATTACTCAAAACTGAATTTTACAGTATTTTTATGTCGTAATGGAAGCAACGGACTCTGCATCATTTTTAAATAAAAGTGTATCTAGCGCTGTAGCTGCTGCTGATGGTACGCTGATTGAAGAAAAGGACTATACCTTTGAAGGATACCCTGGTAAGGAGTTAAAATACTCTGGTTCACAAGATGGCATGGAACTTACAATTTATCACAAGATTTTTTTAGTTGATAATCGATTATTCCAGCTTCAAATCATGAATGCTGATACTGACGAATATTTAGATCACTATGACAACTTCTTTAATTCTTTTAAGTTATCTAAGTAAATCTAGACCCTTACAACGACAATATGTGTGTAATTCGTAACTAATTAAAATGAAAAAATAATAGTTAAAGCCCTCAGGGGCTTTTTATTTTTGGTTCTGTTAGACTTAATTGTTAATTTTGTACACTAAATAGGGTAGTCTAATTGGACTACCTTATTTATCCTAATTTAAGAATATTCCCTGCTATTTTACTTTAATCAGTTTTCCCTCCGTTGAACAACTCATCAACAGTTGTACCTAAACTTCTTGCTAAATCAAATGCAAGAGATAATGAAGGGTCGTATTTATTATTTTCTATCGCATTAATTGTCTGTCTTGAAACATTGCATAGTTTAGCAATTTCATCTTGAGTCAACTTCTTTACTTTTCTTAGTTCTTGAATTCTATTTTGCACTCCAATCACCATATTTCTTTTTGTTGAGTATTAAAGAAATGAGGAATACGACAGATATTACCGCTAAAATAATAAACGGATTAATACCCTCTACTTTACCCCCACTTACAAATGTAACATATAAAGATTCGCCAATCTTTATTATTAAGAAACCTACCATAATTAGGAACGTTTGAGACATTGACTTTGATTTGATAAAACTGTTTCTTTCATCTCCTTGTTTAGATAAAGATAGTATCAGTAATCCAATTGTTATTAACAGGCATAGAATAATGCCTGAAAATATTATGAAAAACCAATCCATAAAAACACCTCCTATAATGTAAAACATCTTTTACAATTACAGTATATAATTGCATTCGTTTTTTGTCAAATATATTTTACATTTTATTTTTTAAAGAGATTTTTTCGTCTTTACTAAGAACAACAATCGTTAGGAAAATAGTCTCTATTTATAGTGTAATATTTACTTTCCAGACAAGCTTCGACATTCTTGTTTAGTTATCGCAATTTAAGAAGAATGAGAGCTAACTTATATACAAATTACATCAGTTTCAACAGTTTTATTTAATAAAGCCTAATTTTTTTATACATAATGATATGGGGTCCAATAGGCGGATAATCAAATACTTCACCGTGTACTTTAAAACCTAATTTACTATAATATTCTTGCACAGTAGTCCTTCCTTTGCACCATAAAAAGTTAACGCCCTGTTCTTTTATTAAATTTTCAGCGTAGTTAACCACTAACCTTCCAGCTCCTAACTTTCGAAAATCATCCAGAGTTGCCATCGCTCTTAATCGATATTGTTTTTCAATAGGAAAATTAGGATGCTTTTCGATACAAAATGATGCAACACTTATCAGCTTTCCTTGATAGAATGCTCCAACATGAAATGCGTTGTCTTCATTGTCTGTATCATATTTACAGTCTTCAATTGCCTGGTGTGGACGTAGAACACTATGTCTAATACTGTAAGTCATTTCTGGCTTAATTCTTCTAACCTCAAACATGTTTTTCCTCCAATTTTTGTGATAGAAATAAAATATGTTTATAAATATGTTTATATATGTAAAATAGTTCTCTTAACAGTTTAATAATCCTGCTTAAGTTAATTGCTTTTCATGGAATATTTATATATGACTATCAAGTTACCTGAGTATACAAGATATATTCAGGGGTTAGTTTTATAAAGAAACTCATGCGAAGCTCTTAATTCGCATTTTATAAATAATGCAGTATTATTCGTATAACTCTTGATTGTTCTTGGTAATAACTTTCTTATCTGACGCTCAAATATAAATTCTTTTAAACAATCTTCTAATAACATAAAAAACACCCTCCTACATAAATATTTAATAATAAACATTCATATAAGAAGGTGTTCCACTTGTACATCCACAATCCAACCGAGTAATCAACAGTATACATCATTACTTAATCAAAATCCGCATGTACATCACTATTCAGTAGTCTGCACAAAAGTTAACAACTATTCAAATTTAAATAGTTTTATGCCTGTTCCCAATTGTAGTGCACTTCTTGAACATCATCATTGTCTTCAAGCATATCTATTAACCTATTCATTTTTTTTATGTCTTCTTCACTTTGTAATTGTGCTAAGGTCTGTGGTAGATATGCAATTTTAGCTTCTATAAATGTGTAATTTTCTTTTTCAAGACCTTCCTTCACACTGTTAAAATCTTCAATCCTTGTAATAATTTCATAGGCATCTTCTTCAGATACAAAGTCTTCTGCACCAGCTTCTAATGCTGTCATCATCAGTGTTTCCTCATCTATATTATCATTTTTTTCAATAATTATTTGACCTTTTCTATCAAACATAAAGGAAACACAACCTGGTGATCCTAAATTTCCACCATTTTTGTCAAAGGCATGTCTTACTTCTCCTGCAGTTCTATTTCTATTATCAGTAAGTACTTCAACTATAACAGCTACACCACCTGGTCCATATCCTTCGTAAATAAACTCTTCATATTGATCTGAACCTAGTTCTCCAGTGCCCTTTTTTATAGCTCTATCAATATTATCGTTAGGCATATTTTGAAGCTTTGCCTTATCAATAGCATTTTTCAAAGCTGCATTATACTCTATATCTCCGCCACCTTCACGAGCAGCTACAGTAATTAACCGTGCTAGTTTAGTATATATTTTTGCCTTCTTAGCATCTTGCTTTGATTTTCTATCGATAATGTTACCGATTCTTCCCATAATTCCATCTCCTTAATTAAGCTGTGGTGAAGCAATACTGCTTCATTTAATATATGATTTCTAAAAAAATTTTAGCATAACTTGGTGAAGTATGCAATTTATTTATCCAAGTTCGGCGATGGCGGAGTTGTTCTTTTATGATCAGAATTTTTATGTAGTCTTTCAATAATTACTAAGTCTTTTTCTGGTATAGATTTACCATCTAAAAAAGAATCAATATGTTCATATGTTGTGCCCATTTCCTGCTCATCGGTTTGCCCTTCCCATAATCCAGCTGATGGTTGCTTTTCAATAACTTCCTTAGGAACACCTAGTGCTTTAGCCCATTCATATACTTCATACTTTTTCAATGAAGCTATAGGCAGAAGATCTACACCACCATCCCCATACTTAGTAAAATATCCTGTATATAACTCTGCTGCATTGTCTGTACCTACTACTAAGTAATTTAAATTATTAGCAATTGCATAAAGGGTACTCATCCTTAGCCTTGCTCTTAAATTAGAATCCGTTGCCCTTTTGGTACCGTTGTTAAATTTACCTTTACCGTTTAATTGTTCTGTTACCTTAGCCATAATTCCATTATGTTCTTCTTCTAAATCAACTTCAAAATAATCAATATTACAAGCCTTCGCGCTTAAAATTCCATCTTCTATATCTTTTTTATCACTCTTAATAGGCAGTATTATTCCTAAAGAATTGTTAGGGAAAGCTTTTTTGATTAAGCAAGCAACAACAGCTGAATCTATTCCCCCAGAAATTCCAACAGCAAGTCCTTTAGCCCCAGCATTATTTACCTGTTCTCTTAACCATAATGTAACTTCATCAATTTTTTTATGTATTTGTTGATCCATAAAGAGTCTCCTTTCATTACCAGCTTATTTGTATTATTATATCATAAGTTATACGCTTTTTATCCACTGTGTACATAAAAAAACACCTATAGCTATATAGGTGATTCAACCTCTATTTATACTTTTATATTTTATATCAAAGTCTGTTACTATACAGAATATCTTGGTTCTATTTGGTTAAACTAAGACTCAGTTACTAATTTTGTTACCTTACAATTTTATTTATACATAGGAGAAATAATATGGAAAAATTTATATATTGGCTTAAAATTGCTTTAATTGGTTTCTTTTCGGGTATTATAAATGGCTTATTTGGGGCCGGGGGCGGAACTGTTGCGGTTTTAGCTCTTACACTTATCTTTGGGATAAGCCAACATAAAGCTCAAGCCACTGCAATATCTATAATTCTTCCTCTTTCATTAATTAGTGGTTTTATTTATTATAAAAATGGCTTTACCACAATAGATATAACTCTTAAAGTAGCCTTAGGAGGAATTATTGGGAGTTACATAGGCTCCAATGCGTTAAACAAAATTCCTGCAAACTATCTTAGAAAAATTTTTGGCTTTTTTATAATAGTTGCTGCTATAAGGATGGTGTTTTTATGATATTTTTTTTGTTAGGATTAATAACTGGCGCAATTGGTGGTATGGGAATTGGCGGAGGAACCATTTTAATTCCTAGTATAATACTTTTAACAAACTTAAACCAACAAACGGTTCAAAGCATAAATTTAATTTCGTTTATACCTGTAGCGATTGTCGCATTAGTTGTTCACTATCGTAATAAAAATATATTGTTAAAACTTAGTTATCCTCTTATTTTTTTTGGGATATTTGGTACTTTCATAGGATCAAAACTAGCACTAACTCTTTCATCCACGTTATTAAGAAAATGGTTCGGAGTTTTTTTATTAATTATGGGAATTTACGAAGTTTTCTATAAAGGTAAAAAAAAGGAATGAAGCCACTGTTTTTAGTGGCCATTTCCTAAAGCAACTAACACACAATCATAATATACAATTTGTAGGCCATCTTCCTCTGCCATGTCTATAATATCTTCATCAAAGGTACCAGGTTGAAACCATACATACTCAATTCCAAGCTCTTTTATTTCTGTAAGTGTAGACTTAGTTACTTTAGGGTTTACAACCATATCTATACATTCAGGTTTTTCTGGCAAGTCTTTTAAACTACTATATAGCTTATCTCCATCTAAGCTTTCATATTTTGGATTTACGCCATATACTGTATATCCATGGTCTTTTAATTTTTTATAGATTTTATAGCCAAACTTTTCTGAATCGGGAGTAGCTCCTACAACTGCCCATACCTTTTTACTTAGCATTTCTTTTTTTACCTGTTCTATTTTATCCATATATAATCCTCCCTCATATATATTCAAAGTATATACCCATATATTTTATGCATATATATTAAAAATATTTATTTAGCTAATCAAAATTACAAACTTAGCCTATGGCATAGCAACTTTACCATCAATCTCGGTTAGATACTCTTGTCCAGTAAAGTCTAAAGTAGCTCTACCATTGGTCCATTCAATAATTTGTTTTTCAAAGTAATTCAAAGAATCGACCTTTATATATAAATAAAAATGAACCGCATCATCATATTGTGTTTCCTTAATCAAATATCCGTTCTGCAAAATTTCATTTTGAATTTTTCCCAACATAGTATAATCTATCTTTACATGAACAAGTTCGTATAATCTTTTAGTTACTATTTTGGCAGCTTCTAGCCCGATTTTAGCTCCTTTAGTATAGGCTCTTACTAAGCCGCCAGTACCAAGCTTAACTCCGCCAAAATATCTTGTTACAACTACTGCAACATTTCTTAAGTCCTCTTTCTTAATTACTTCTAATATTGGAATTCCTGCGGTACCTGATGGTTCTCTGTCATCACTATATCGCTGTATTTCATTGTTTTCACCAACTATATAAGCTGGAACATTGTGTGTTGCATTCCAATGTTTAGTCCTTATGTTTTCTATAAAAGCAATGGCTTCTTCTTCACTTTTAATAGGAGTTGCATATCCTATAAATTTAGATTTTTCAATAATTATTTCACCTTCACCATATGCTAATAATGTTTTATACTCTTTTAACATATACTACCAATCCTTTTTTATTATGATATATATATTATATCATATACATAACAAATAGTTGAAAATTTCATCTGACGTTATCGCATTAGCCTGTAACTCACTTGAGATATTACCAGTCTTCTACTTATTTAAAAACACTCAGCTATTAAAAAATCCATACTCTTTTACTCAATATTTAGACAATATAAAGAAGCAGTATGGACTGCTTCTTTAATTATTTATTTATGTTATTTTATATTATGCAAATCTACACTGCTGCTTGTGCTGCTTGTGCTGATTCTTTCTTCATCATGTCTTTATATTTTTTATAAGATAGATTAACTAAGGATTTATCCTGACTATAGGTAATCATTTCTAGTGCCTTATCGATAGTATAGAACCCTCCGTCTTTAAAGCCTAATTCTTTATTTATTTCATATGTCTTTGTTTTTGCATGCATAATGTACCATGTTATCTGATTACATACTGGTTGTTTTCTCGTAACAGAATAAAATTCGTAACTAGTGCCTCCCGCTGTTGAAAGAATTTCAGCATCAATGCCAGCCTCAATTTTGACTCGGCACAAAGCTACATCTCTCGAGAGATCCTTGTTACGAATTATACCTTTTGGTAAAACCCATTCATTTTTTTCATTTTTGAAGATAAATACCTGATTCGCATAAAACACAACACCGCCTGCGCAGTTTCTAAAAATCATTGGACGAATCCTCCTTCCTTTTATCTTACTATTATCATATACCAAATAATAGAATTTTACAACCACTTTTCAGAATCTTTTAGCTTTTTTGTTTTTTCTTTCTTATTATGTAAAAGAGGCTTATTAGCCTCATTTTAATCTGTCCTCAATTATATCAATAGTTTCTTTATAGCTTCTGCGTACATATGGTAATTCATTGGGATTATTTAATAAACTCTTCAACCTTCGTAAAGTTTTATCATTTCCAATTACTTTTAATGCCTTTGATGCATATTGTCGTACTTGCGGCTTTGCATCTTGCAAACATCTGTGTAGCAAATCTATACTGTCTGTAGAACTGATTTTACCAAGGGCAGAGCACACCATTCGGCGTACTCCTCCATGCTTATGGGTAATTTCATTATGGATAACAGGTAATAATCTATTATCTTTCAATTCTCCTGCAATCCATAATGCAATCATCTTGTCTTCTGCATTTTCTATTAATGGAATTTTTTTTATTAAATACTTTACTAACTCTATTTTCTCATATTCACTTAATAAATCTATAGCTTTGACTCGTTCTTCCTTTGTACTCGCTAATAAATTAATAAAAAAATCATCGTCTATACTATATTTTTTTAAATTATGAAGAGACTTGTATTGAATAATGTGATTTTCAACTGTTTCTTTATTAAGATTTCTAATTCTTGATATTAAATTAATTGATTTTCCTTCATCGTATAATAAATAGGTAATAATAAAGTCTTCTTTCTCCTCTATCTTGTCCCATGATAATAAGGAATAATCTATTTGCTTTTGTTTCATGCCTATCCCCCAAATTAATTACTTATCTAAATTGAAACTTTCATATTTATGGTAATACATTTTTTCAACCCTTGCCTTTACTTCAATTCCTTCCTCAACATATTCCGACCCAAGTACCACGCCGTCATTATGTAAGCTCGAAATAAGGTTACCTTTATCATAAGGAATTAACAAATGAACATCAATAATATCCGGTCCAATTTGATTCCTGATATGTTCTATTAGCGTATCTAAATTTTTATTTGCCCTTGCAGAAATACATAGTGCATTTTCTTCTTTAGGAAGCAGTGTTTCATCTAGAATTTTATCTACCTTATTATATACATTAATAATATTTTTATTTTCAACACCTAGTTCCCTTAATACATTTAATGTAGTTTGTTTCTGCAAATTATATTCTTCATTTGAAGCATCTATAACATGTATAAGTAAATCCGCATACTTTACTTCTTCTAATGTAGCCTTAAACGCGTTTACTAAAGCATGCGGCAATTTACTTACAAACCCAACAGTATCTGTTAATATAAAGTCTAATTTATTAGGAAAAGACAATCTACGTAAAGATACATCTAAGGTCGCAAACAGCATGTCTTCTGCATACACTTCTCTAGCCTCATCGTATTGATCGCTTATTTTTAAAAGAGAATTCATTAATGTAGACTTTCCAGCATTTGTATAGCCTACTAAAGCCACAATAGGAAGCTCTGATTTACTCCTCTTACCTCTTTGTACTTCTCTATTCTTTTTAACTTCTTTCAGCTCTTGTTCTATATCATCGATCCTCTTTAATATGTGCCTGCGATCAGTCTCTAACTTCTTTTCCCCAGGTCCTCTAGTACCTATTCCAGCACCTTGCTGTGAAAGTTGTCTGCCTAAGCCTATGAGCCTTGGCATTCTATATTTTAACTGAGCCAGTTCTACTTGCAATTTCCCTTCCTTTGTTCGTGCCCTTTGAGCAAAAATATCTAGTATAAGTGCAGTACGATCAATAACATCAACACCAAGAGCTTCTTCTAAGTTTCTTATTTGAGAACCTGACAATTCATCATTAAATATGACCATATCCGCTTCAAGAGTTTCACACAATTGTTTAATTTCATCTACTTTTCCTTTACCAATAAAGTATGTAACATCGACTGCTGGCCTATTTTGTATTGCAATAGATAAGACGTCCGCTCCTGCAGCCTTAGTCAACTCACCTAATTCATTCATAGAAACCTCTATGTCAATACTTTCTTTTTTTCCTGTATTATTTAATCCTACTAATATTGCTTTAGATTTTCTTTCATATATATTTTCTATTTCCACAGAATATTTCACTCCTTAGTATAAGCTAGAACATGCTATCTAAACTTAATATTAAAATTTATCTATCAACATTATATCCTATAATTGGAATATATAACACTATTATTTGTATATAGGTGTTACGTCTAGAAAGTCATCTTTTGGAACATTTATATAGTTCATCGGAACCTTTCCAACAATAACTGTTTCTGCCACTGGAAAATACGTTGTTACATGTATGGTATTAGAACTAAATGGCACTATTACTCTAACACTGGTATTAATAATCAAATAAATCCTATGTCTTGTCTGATTTATGCCAGATTGTTCGAATTCTGTTCCAAAATTTACATCAACCATTCCTAATGGGGTTACAGTAAGCTTCATTTTAGGACCATATTGGGCTAAAAGTTGACTTCCTAAAGCATTACCTAATGGTATTCGATCAGAAGTTGTTTTTATTTGTTTAAGATGGTCTTGAATAGTCAAAGCTACATCTGAAGCTACTTTGTTCATCAAAAAAGTATTAGCTTGCATCATAGTTATGTTACCTTCATCATCTTCCTTTACAGAAATCAAATCTTGATATTGTATATCTTGTTTTAATACTAAACTTACAGATTCATTAATAGCCCTTGTAGTGATTTCCTGTGCTTTTAATTCTCCAATAGCTTGTACAGTAGGTGTAATTTCTCTATCTATGTATAAAAAACACATAGTTAGTATTATAACAATTAGAATTAGGATAGTTATGATTTTAAACTTTAAATATTTTTTCTTACCTAATTTAATAATGCCCAAGGACATCACCCCTATGCTATTATATGTACTTACATTATATAATGATCACAACTATATTGCTATTATTTGATTCTAGAACAACAGACTTATCCTGCTTATATTATACAAATATTTTTTTATTATATAATAGAGTTTTATGTAAAGATACAATGTATACTTTACATAAAGTATGATATAATTGTAATATTAATGCCTATATGCTATATTTATATAATAGCATTATTGGTAATATGGTATAATATCTTTGGTCTATTCTCCTAAACCTATTAGATTTACTCTTTATGGAGGTGTTAAACATGTCAGATAAAAAACTAAGCAGACAAACTGACAAGGACAATAATAAAAAAAGAAAGCTAAGTATTTTTAGAGTAATATTAGTTACAATCATATTAATTGGTTTTATTGGTGCTGGTGCTGTGGCAGGAATTGTAATGAGCATCATTAAAAACGCGGAGCCTATTGATGCTTCAAATATATACGAAATGCTTGATGAGAGCTCCTTTATTTTAGATTCTGAGGGCCAAGTAATTGAAAAAATAGAATCTAACAACTTTAGAGTTGTAGTAGATTATTCTGAAATGCCTGAGCATTTAACGAGTGCTTTTGTTTCAATTGAAGATGAGCGTTTTTGGACTCACAAAGGAGTAGATATAAAGCGTATTTTTGGTGCACTTTGGACAAACCTTAGTACAGGCTCTAGACAAGGTGCCAGTACAATTAACCAACAGTTAGCTGTAAACCTATATTTAAGTCGTTCCGATAAAAGCTATAGCAGAAAAATCAAAGATGCTTATTATGGTATTATGCTAAACAACCAGCTATCAAAGGAACAAATTTTAGAAGCGTATCTAAATACTATTTATTTAGGAAGTGGAGCTCATGGTGTACAGGCAGCTGCCCAAGTGTATTTTTCTAAGGATGCTAAAGATTTAACTATTGCAGAATCTGCATTAATTGCTGGAATAACAAAATATCCTTCAAGAAATACACCAATTATCACATTGGAAAAAAAAGATGTACAAGAGCATCATGTTGTATTGGATGATTCAGATCCAGTATATACCGTAATAATGAATGATAAAATTGATGAGTATGTTATTAGTAGACAAAAATTGGTACTCAATGCAATGAAAAGATTAGGCTATATTACAGAAACTGAGTATAACCAAGCATTAGAAGAAGATGTTAAATCTCACTTAAAACCTAATCGACAAATAGCCGAAAATATCTCCTCATTTTTTGGAGATTTGGTAAAAAAAGATGTTATACAGGCATTAAAAGATAGTGGCTACTCAGAAGATGAAGCTATTGATATGCTTTACTCTGGTGGTCTTAGAATTAATAGTACTTTAGATACAAGAATTCAAAAAATATTAGATGAAGAATATGCTAATTCAAATAACTTTCCTAAAATAAATAATGCAGATAGAGCAACACTATTAGCCAAAGAAGGCTTTACTGAAGATGCTGAAAAAAATATAAGAGATAGCGAAGGCCAAATTCAGCCTCAATCTGCTATGGTTATTAGTGATCATCGAACTGGAGAAATTAAGGCTATTGTTGGGGGACGTATGACCTCGGGCCAAAGAATACTAAACAGAGCTTTGACTCCTAGACAGCCGGGATCGTCCATTAAACCAATAGCAGTATATGCTCCGGCTATTGAGCATGGTTTTACTGCAGGAAGTATAGTAGATGATGTTCCTCACTACTTCAATAAATCTACACCTGATACACCTTGGCCTAGAAACTTTGATAAAAGCTATCGTGGATTAATTACTCTACGTGAAGGTGTGGAACGTTCTGGTAACATATTTGCAGTTAAGCTAGCTAGTATGCTTAGTGGTGATCAAAATTCTTCAATAAATACTATGCTAGATTCTATGAAAAATATGGGTATAACTACAGTTCATACTGGAGAAAACCCATTAACTATTAATGGTAAAAAATATACTGACGAAACATTAGCTACTGCTTTAGGTGGTATGACTAGAGGCGTTAGTCCATTAGAAATGAATACTGCCTTCAATGTATTAGCTAATAAAGGACTTTACACTAGCCCAACTACCTTTACTACAGTACATGATAGACACGGAAATCTTATTTTAGAAAATAAGCCTCAGCAGCATAGAGTAATAACAGAACAATCCGCATATATTGTAACTGATATGCTTCGTGGAGTTGTTTCATCTCCTAGAGGTACTGGTAAAGGAGCTAATATTGGAAGTATGCCTGTAGCTGGTAAAACTGGTACAACAGATAGTCAAAAAGATGCATGGTTTGTAGGTTATACTCCTTACTATTCAGCATCTGTTTGGATTGGATCTGATCAACCTGTAAAATTAACTTCAGGTAGTCCTGCTGCTGCATCTTTATGGAGCAAAGTTATGAAAAGGGTTCATGAGGGTCACTCAGTTAAGGATTTTGAAATGCCAAGTGATATAGTTAGGGTTAATATATGTACTATTTCTGGTAAACTTCCTACAGAACTTTGTGCACTAGACCCTAGAGGTAGTACAGTTAGATCTGAGATATTTATTAAGGGTACTCAGCCTACTGCGGGATGTGATGTTCACGTACGTGCGGATATTCATGTACCATCTGGTAAGTTAGCTACAGATTTAACTCCACCTTGGCAAGTACAATCTAAAGTATTTGTACAAAGACCAATTCCTTATTATCCAGCAGAACATGGTGGTATTACACCATTAGACTATATTTACGAACTTCCTAGTGGGTACTATGACCCATTAGTAGATGGATTAGGCATCCCTTTTCCAGGTGGTTCTCCAGATGGAACAGAAACTGAGGGAGGACCTAATGAAGAAGAAACAGAAGATATAGATGATGATACTATAGATTCTCTAAATAGTAATTAATCTTTTTAAAATTACTATTTAAAATAAATTAAATAAAAAAGGTTATAGATTAAACTAATATCTATAACCTTTTTTATTTTGAGTAGAGTTTCTAGTAATTATCTCTTCTAATGCTTTTGTAATTATAGGAGCTCCTATTTCTACTACATCCTTTCCTTCCATCTTCCCAATATCACCTACGCCAATAACGATAGGAACATTGCAATTATTAATAATATCTACTGTATCCCCATATAGTACCTTTTTATCGCTTATATTTCCATGTTTGTCTACAGGAGCATTAATCATGTTACCATTATTATCTATAGAATAATCTACTTTTACTCCTCTTACTCCTTTAGTGTTTGAAGCTACGGCAACAATTCCAAGTACTTCTATTTCAGGATGATTTATAATTTCAAACATAGCTTGCTCGCCTTTACCTATACCAGTGTTTCCTCTATCATCAACCATAACTACTACTGGATCATTTTTAGCTTGTTTTACTAGCTCAACTATTTCGGAAGATGTAATAGGGGTAGGATTACCTCCTGACCTTGAGATACATCTTCCCCCTATATTTGAAACTGCTATTTCTAATGTCTTTTGAGCACAAGAATCTCCATCTGTTACTAATATAATTTTTCTTCTTTCTGTATTTATATTATTCATTTTTGCACATCCTATGGTTTGGTTTTGGGAGTAAATAGTACTGCCATTAGATACCCAAAAACTATGGCGGCTGTAATTCCTCCAGCAGTAGACGATATTCCTCCAGTAAAGGCGCCTAATATGCCATTTTCATCAACCGCTTTCATTGCTCCTTTAGCTAAGGCATATCCAAACCCTGGAATAGGAACTGTTGCTCCTGCACAACCAAATTTTACTATAGGTTCATATAAACCAATAGCACCCAGCACAACTCCTAATGTTACAAATAAAACTAAAACATGTGCAGGCGTAAGCTTCGTTTTATTAATTATAATTTGTCCAATTACACAAATTATTCCACCTACTATAAATGCATTTACATACTGCATATTATCATCTCCTAATTTACTAATTTGCTTTCTATTGTAACTGCGTGAGCTATACTAGGAATAGACTCTCCTTGTAATGAGCTTGTAGGTGATAATAATGCCCCTGTAGAAACTAGCAATATTTTATCTAAGTTTTTTGACTTTAGTTGGTCGTATAAATATCCACAAAACACTACAGCAGAGCAACCACATCCACTACCACCTGAATGTGTATCTTGTTTTTCATTATCAAATACTTCTATTCCACAATCCTTTAAAACCTTTGATAGATCGTAACCTTCTTTTTCTAATAGCTCTAATGCTATTTGGTGACCAATTTTTCCTAAATCACCTGTAATAATAAGATCATAGTCATCTGGTTTAAATCCTGTATCAGCTAAATGCATTCTTATAGTATCTACTGCTGCTGGAGCCATAGCTGCACCCATATTTGTTGCATCTTTAATACCAAAGTCTATTACCTTCCCTGTTGTAACATAAGTAATGTATGGACCTTCACCTTTTGCTGATAATATTGCAGATCCAGAACCTGTTACTGTCCACTGTGATGTTACCGGACGTTGATTTCCAGACTCTAATGGAAACCTATACTGTCTTTCTGCAGCCGAAAAATGGCTTGATGTTGTTGCCACTACATTGTCTGCATATCCCCCATCTATTATCATAGATGCTAAGCTAAGAGATTCTGTCATAGTAGAACAGGCTCCATATAGTCCAAAGAAAGGAATTTGCAAATCTCTAGCAGCAAATGATGTTGACATAAGTTGATTAAGTAAATCTCCACCAAACATATATTCCATATCTGTCATATTTAATCTAGCTTTACTTAAGGCAGACTTCACTGACTCTTTAGTTAACTTACTTTCAGCTTTTTCCCAACTATCTTCTCCAAATAAATCATCATCTAATATTGTATCGAAGTATTGTGCTAGGGGACCCTCTCCTTCTTTAGGACCTACAACTGTACCTGTAGAAATAATTGATGGAGGATTTAATAATCTTATAGTCTGACTTCCTAGTTTTTTTATAGCCATAATTAACTCCCTCCTATTTTTTAAAAATATAGTATAAAATGCCAACTATTACTGAAGAGCCTATTCCATATACTAGTACTGGACCTGCTAAAACAAACATCTTTGCTGCAACTCCCATTATAAATCCTTCTCGTTTAAACTCCATTGCAGGAGCAACTATAGAGTTCGCAAATCCTGTAATTGGAATAAGAGACCCTGCTCCTGCTCTTTTACCAATAATATCGTATATACCTATTCCTGTTAAAAATGCTCCAATAAAAACCATTATTAAAGTAGTTATATCACTTACATCTAAATGAGAGTACTTATAGTGTGATTCTATTACACGATGAATTACTTCTCCAATTGTACATATAGTTCCCCCAACAAAAAAAGCCCATATGCAATTTTTAAGTAAATGAGGTTTTGGAATTTTTGTATCCACATAATTTTGATAAGCCTTATTTTTATTCGCTTGATTTTTTGACATTCATATCACTCCATATTTAGTATTTATTTATCTTAGCTGATTTAATATATATTTATCTGTTAGCTTTTCTATATTTACAGTTATATTTTTGTCTTCAAATTGATGGATAATTTTTTTATCCTCTATATTTTCAAATTTGTGTATATCAAATTGATTTGGTAAATAATATGATTTATATTTATTCATGTGTAATTTCCTCTCTATTTAAAATATAGCGTCCAATTTAATAATGATCCTAACACTTTTCCAAGTATTAATGAATAAACTATATATATTATATATCCATCTAATCTAAATCTTCTTATTAATACAGGCATGACATTTAATACTTCGGCTAATGCAGATGCTAGTAGCCCAATAAATATACCCATACTAAATCCAACAATTATCACTGTGAACTTGCCTAAATTTATTCCAACACCTGTAAGAGAAGTAATCGATGCCAAAACAGCAGCGCCTACAATTACACTTTCATAAAGTTTAATACTATTATAAGTTTTTGTTAATTGGGCTAGTCTTGGAATAATATCTAAAAGTGAAAGTAAGGCAACAATCCCACTTCCTACAATAATCCCATTTGAAAATCCTAAAAGAGGTATAATTGTATATTTCATTCTTATCACCTTAAGCACCTCTATTACTCTCCATTATTGTTGTTTTTTATATATTCATCTACGCTTTGTTGATAAGAATATATCTCCATTTCAAGTGGGGTAGGTTCATTATTAATTTTTTTCTTAAATATATGATTAAAAAACACGGCCATCCCTACTCCTATTCCTAAGGAATACGGTATTTGCAGTAATAATGGTCTATCGACTTCTACACCTGTAATCATCTTATATATAACAGTATGGGCCGTTTTCATATCCACATCAGAGTGAAAATTAATAATAGCCGTAATAGATCCCATAAATAGCAGCAGACATACTACTAAAACTCTCAATTTTTTGTATTTATCTGTATTTATATTATCATCTTGAAAGCTAATTAAAATATCGGTTTCACCTATAACCACTAAGTCAACATTAGCTATATTTTCTTTTATAAAGGTTATAAGTGATATAACTGAAATTAAAGCGTTACTATTACCTTTTATATTAACTGGATAACTTAAATTTTCTAATTTTTTCTTTATTTCTCTGTCAGCAGAAATCTCTACTAAATCCTTTAGCAAAACAGATTTGCTTTTTGGAAGTGAAACCTTTCCATTTGCTCTCAAAAAAACTTGACTATTATTAATCATTTGCCCTACTCCTCAAAATGCTGGTATGGTTCAAAACTAAATCTGCTTTTTCAGGTATTTTATTGATATTATTACTTGTAAAAATGTACCATGCACTAAAGGAAAGTACCAAAATAAGTGTTATAAAAAATATGTTTTTATATTTTCTCAATATATATGTCATGTTTTCACCATCCTTCACATTTATTATTTGCTATTTTCATTTTTTAATTCCTTTATTATATTCCATAGTTATTAACTAAATAATTACTATGGATATTTTATTTAAATAGAAAAAGAAGACTTATATTTAAGCCTTCTTCATTAAATCTTTCATATTTTGCAATACCTTTTTTTCGATTCTTGAAACTTGAACCTGAGAAATACCTAAAACTTGAGCAATTTCGGTTTGTGTTTGATCTTTAAAATATCTTAAAAATATAATCTGTCTTTCTCTTGGTTCTAATTTTGCAATAGCTTCTTGAAGCATTATCCTATCAATTACCTCACTATCCTCTAAACTATCAGTTTCACTAATTTTATCTATAAGATGTATTGGTGAACCATCATCATGATGAATAACATCGTATAAATACTCTGGATGTGCACTAGAATCTAATGCCATTACAATTTCTTCCTTTGTTACATCCATGTCATCAGCAATTTCCTGTAAAGTCGGTTCTCTACCTTGTTCCTTTTGCAATTTCTCCTTTGTCATTTTAACCCTAGCTGCTGTCTGCTTTAGAGATCTGGATACTTTAATTATTCCATCATCCCTTAAAAATCGTTTTATCTCTCCAATAATCATAGGTACTGCATAGGTAGAAAATCTTACATCAAAACTAATATCAAACTTTTTGATTGCTTTAATTAATCCGATACAGCCTAATTGAAATAAATCTTCTCTATCATATCCCCTATTAGCAAAACGCCTTATTACACTCCTAACTAGCCCTAAATTATGACTTACTAATATTTCTTGAGCTTGTAGGCTTCCTTTTTGTGCCTCTAATATTAATTCTATAGTTTTTTCGTGCTCTAATATTTCAACTTGTTCCCCTGAGAATGCTGGAAAATTCATTTTATCTACCCCTTACTCTACATTCAGGCTTTTGAACTTTTTTACCATTCTTATTGTTGTTCCCTTTTCTAGCTCAGAATATACTTCAATTTCGTCCATAAAGGTCTCCATCACAGTAAAGCCCATACCTGAACGCTCTAATTGTGGTTTAGAAGTAAAAAGAGGTTCTCTTGCTTGTTCAACATTATCAATCCCTTGTCCCTTATCTTCTATAATAATCTCTAACTCATTACCATTTATTCTACATGTTACAGTAACTATACCCATATTACTCTCATATCCATGAATAATAGCATTGGTTACTGCTTCGGAAACAGCGGTTTTTATATCTGTAATTTCTTCTATTGTAGGATCTAACTGTGAGGCAAAAGCAGCGACTACCACTCTAGCAAAAGCCTCATTTTGAGATTTACTGTCAAATTCTATTTTCATATAGTTTTTGTATTCCATCTAATTACACTCCTTTACATACAATTGAGGGCTTCGCTTTTGTTGTTATGCTTACTTATAATGCTGTATAAACCTGCTAGACTAAATATTTTATCTATCTGATCAGTTACATGGATAACCGATACCTTTCCCCCTAGTTTAGATATATTTTTATATCGTCCAATAATAACCCCTATTCCAGAGCTATCCATAAATCCCATGCCACTTAGATCAAAAACTAGGTTTTTAATCCTATGTTGACTAATTGTATCATCTAGATCTGTTCTAATGTTTTCAGCAACATGATGATCTAATTCACCATCAAATTTAACAATTAGTATGTTGTCTACCATTTCATATTGTAATTGCAACTTTTACCCCTCCTATTTACGTGATATATACTATTTCTATAAATGTAGGACAAGTCCTTCAGTGAAAAAACACTTGTTTTGTAACATTTTGAGAGTTATATTTAATATAAAATAAAAAAAAGTCGTCTGATGCTATCGCATCGACTCCTGTCGTACTTAAAATTTATTCTAAATTTTCAAGTACTCAAGGTATTGCTGATTTTATACATCTTTAGAAACTATCAACAATTTAAAGATTATTTCTTCTAAAAAAATAAAAAATCGACTATATTTGTCGATTTTTTTATCTTATATATCATTATATCTAAAACAATCTTTAATATGATCATTTACCAATCCTGCCGCCTGTAAATAGGAATAAATTACTGTTGAGCCTACAAATCTAAAACCGCGTTTTTTTAAGTCCTTACTTATTTTACTTGATAGATTTGTATTAGCAGGTACTTGTGAAATATCATCCCATTCATTTTTTATTGTTTCATTGTTTACAAATCCCCATAAATAATTATTAAAGCTTCCAAACTCCCTTTGAATTTCTAAAAATCTTTGTGCATTATTAACTGAAGCCTCAATTTTCCTACGGTTTCTAATAATTCCTGGGTTATTTATTAATTCATTAATTTTTTCTTCATCATATTTAGCTACCTTTACTGGATCAAAGTTATCATACGCTTTTCTATAGTTATCTCTCTTTCTTAAAACAGTAAGCCAACTTAAGCCTGCCTGAGCAGCCTCCAATATTAAAAACTCAAAATGTCTATTATCTTCATGAATAGGCACTCCCCATTCTTCATCATGATACTTTATGTACATTTCATCTTTTTCACACCAAGGACATCTTTTCACAATAAAGATTTCTCCTTTCCACTGTTATTTTACTTTGTTAGTTCATATAACCATGCACTTATTTGTCCATTTCTTTCTATCCTCATATTTACCACCTCATATTATACGTATTAGTCTTACCTTGCAATCTTTCTCTATAAATCCACATAGGAAAAAGGCATTGATAAAAACCATTGCCCCTTTTTAAAAAATAATATTCAGTTTTATTA
This sequence comes from Alkaliphilus sp. B6464, assembly GCF_018141165.1. Lineage (NCBI taxonomy): Bacteria > Bacillati > Bacillota > Clostridia > Peptostreptococcales > Natronincolaceae > Alkaliphilus > Alkaliphilus sp. B6464. The sequence continues at coordinate 2,335,964 of NZ_CP058557.1, read as the reverse complement.
GTTAACTATCATATCCATTTGCTAAATTAACCAGTGCTTCATCACAAACTCTATATACTGTCCATTCATCCATTGGAATAGCTCCCATATTTTTATAAAATTCAATTGATGACTTATTCCAATCAAGACACCACCATTCTAATCTTCCACAACCTCTTTGAATGGCAAGCTTTCCTAGGAATGATAACATTATCTTCCCTATTCCCTTTCCCCGCATTTCAGGCTTTACATATAAATCTTCTAAGTAGATTCCTGATCGACCTAAAAATGTTGAGAAGTTGTGAAAAAACAATGCAAAACTTACAGGTTTATTTTCATATTCACCAATAACAACTTCTGCTGATTTTTGTTTAAATAAAGAATCCATTAATATTTCTTCTGTTGCAACCACTTCATGCAATAACTTTTCATAATCAGCCAATTCTTTAATAAACTGCAAAATTAAAGGAACGTCCTTCTCATTTGCAAATCTTAGCTTAAAATTATCTAGTTTTGTATCAATCATATTCTCCATGTTATTTATGTTCTCCCCCATCACACTATAACTTTTGTTATTTTTTAACTCCTACTAAGCTTGTTAATATCATATTAACTATACTAATAAGTACAGATGCTACAACCGCTGCAAAGATATTTTTCACTTCAAAGCCTCCAACAATGCTGGATGTTATCATTAATGTAATACCATTAATAATAAATGTAAATAATCCTAAGGTCATTATGTTAATTGGTAAAGTGAGAATTACTAAAATAGGTTTAATAATTGTATTTACAATACCCAAAATAGCTGCGGCGACTAAAGTTGCCTTAAAGCTTGATGCAGTAACCCCTAAAGATAAATTAGCTATTATATAAATCGAAATAGCACTTATAAACCATCTTGCTAAAAACCTCATTCTACTCACCTCCATTTCTATGTTATACTTATATTATATGATAACTAATATAGATACAACAATGTTTTATAAAAATATTATATATGAAGTGGAGGAGTACAATTTGATTACAGTTGGTATTATTACAGCTAGCGATAAAGGCTCTAAGGGAGAACGAACAGATAAAAGTGGTCCGTTAATTGGTGAAATGCTTGAACCTATTGGAGGAGTAGTAAAAGAATATATGATTGTTCCTGATGAAAGGGAGAAGTTAGCTGAAGGATTAATTTATATGTGTGATGGAGCAAAACTTGATATCGTTTTTACAACAGGTGGTACAGGCTTTTCCCCTAGGGATGTTACCCCAGAAGCAACCTTAGATGTTGTGGAGAGATTAACCCCTGGCATTTCAGAAGCTATTAGAATGAAAAGTCTTAGTGTTACTCCTAAGGCCATGCTTTCTAGAGCTGTATCCGGAATAAGAAAACAAACTTTAATAATAAACTTACCTGGTAGCCCAAAGGGAGTAAAGGAATGTTTAGAGGTTATTTTACCTGTACTTTCTCATGGCATTGGCATTTTAAAAGGCATAGATAGTGAATGTGGACATGATGTAAAATAATCATATATTTTATAAAAACCTAGGATAATTGCCTATACATAGACATATACCCTAGGTTTTCGTTTTAGTTCTCTATAATAAAGTCCCCAGATTTGCCACCTGTTTTCCTAACTAGCCTTACATCTGTCAATTTCATTTTTTTATCTATAGCTTTACACATATCATAAATTGTAAGCCCAGTTACAGATACAGCGGTTAATGCCTCAATTTCTACACCAGTTTTTCCAGTTGTTCTAACTACAGCTTCAATGTCTATTTTACTATTTTCCTCATCTATATGGAAATTAATATCTGCACCAGTTAAAATAATATTATGGCACATTGGAATAAGATCACTTGTTTTCTTAGCAGCCATTATACCAGCTACTTGCGAAACAGCTAAAACATCGCCTTTCTTTATATCATAATCTATAATTCTCTTTAATGTTTCAGGCATCATATATACACTGCCTCTAGCTACAGCTTCTCTTTTAGTATTCAGTTTATCCCCTACTTCAACCATTTTAGCTCTTCCTTCTTCATTAAAATGAGTCAATGAATCCATAAAAATTCTCCTCCCTTTTAACTGTCTATATATTTTTTTTAATCTTCTATAGTAATTATTTCTACTTCCATATCTTCTATTGCTGCATTAATAAGCTCTTCTACATCTAATTTACTTTCAGATTTGATAATTTTTTCTAATTTAGGCTGTGTAACTGGATGCTTTGGAAGAAATACAGTACAGCAATCTTCAAATGGTAGTATTGATGTTTCGTATGTTCCAATTTTATATGCTAAATCAATAATATCTACCTTATCCATAGCTATTAAAGGTCTAAATACTGGCATTACAACAGATTCATTAGTTACATAAAGACTCTTTACAGTTTGACTTGCTACTTGTCCAATACTTTCTCCCGTTACTAGGGCATCACAGTTATTTGCTACTCCTACTCTCTCTGCTATTTTCATCATAAACCTTCTTGAAAGAATAGTCATTTCTTCCTCTGGGCATTTCTCATTTATTTCTTTTTGAATAGGTAATAAATTTATAGAATATAACTTAAACTTACCACAATAGCTAGAAAGTATTTTTGCAAGATCTATTACCTTTTCCTTAGCCCTGTCACTGGTGAAAGGGTAACTATGGAAGTGAATTGCTTCTATATCTACTCCTCTTTTTCCAACAAGCCAACCTGCCACTGGGCTGTCTATTCCCCCAGAAAGAAGTAGTAGGGCCTTACCATTAGTTCCTAGAGGCAATCCTCCAAAACCATTGATTTTATTGCTGAAAACAAAGGCCTTATCTCTTACTTCTACTTGAATACTCACATCAGGATTATGTACATCAACGGATATATTCTCTATATTTTCAAGTAAGTATCCTCCTACTTCTCTGCTTATCTCTAAAGACTGCATAGGAAATCTCTTATCTCCTCTTTTACTTTCTACTTTAAATGTTTTAATATTATTGTTTTCGGATATTCTATCCTTAAGCTCATCAAGTGCTATTTCTTTAATTTTATCCATATCTACTTCAAATCTTTTGGCAACGCTAAGGGAAACAACACCGAATACCCTTTTAGCTCTATCCGTAATATCATTTACATTGTAGCCTTCTACATCTATATAAATTCTACTATGCGCTTTATATACCCTAAGCTTTCCTAAATCTGACAATGCATGTCGAATTTGACTTACTAATTTATCTTCAAAAAATCTTTTGTTTTTTCCCTTTAGCATTATTTCTCCATAACGAATTACTACTACATTTTCCACTATATAATCACCTCTTAATAATTCTTTTCAAGTTAATAAAATGTTCCTTCGTCTTTTCTATTGCATAATCTATTTCGCTTTTGGTAGTTATATAAGACAAGCTAAATCTAAGTGCGCTATCAATTAAGTCATCTCTCATATTTATTGCTTCTAGCACATGGCTATATCCTTTTCTTTTAGATGAACAGGCAGAACCAGACGACACATAAATTCCATCTTGCTCTAAGCTATGAAGCATAATTTCACTTCTAACTCCAGGAAAACTAACATTAATAATATGTGGTGCAAAATTATCATTCTTTTCAGATGTTATATGTATACCTTCAACTTGACTTTTAAATGTATCTATAAAGTAATCTCTAAGTTTCTTTAAGTGTTCGATGTTCTTATCCTGATCTTCCATAGATAATTTAACAGCCTCACCTAATCCATATATACCTGGTACATTTTCAGTTCCTGAACGAATACCCATTTCCTGACTTCCACCAGTTAATATTGGATTAATTTTAGTTCCTTTTTTAATATATAAGGCGCCTATTCCCTTTGGCCCATGAATCTTATGTCCGCTTATTGAAAAACTATCAATCTTAATATCCTTTATGTTAAACTTAATTTTTCCAAAGGCCTGTACTCCATCTACATGAAATAATGTTTTTGGATTTATACTTTTAATAATTTTACCTATTTCTTCTATTGGCTGAATACTTCCAATCTCACTGTTAACATACATTATACTAACCAAAATTGTGCTATTATTAATTGCATCTTTTAACTGTTCAGTAGATATAAATCCTTTTTCATCTACATCTAAATACGTAACCTTAAAACCTTTTCTTTCCAACTCATTAAATGTGTTTAAAACAGATTTATGCTCTATTTTCGAAGTAATAATATGGTTACCACTTCTTTTGTAAGCATCCGTTATTCCTCTAATAGCTAAATTATTTGCTTCTGTACCACTAGAGGTGAAAATTATCTCCTGATCTGTACAACCTAATGCTTTAGCTACTATTCTTCTTATTCTTTTTATTTCCTTTTCTACTTCTACTCCTTTTTTGTGTAAAGATGAAGGATTAGCATATTGCTCCTCCAATGATTTTAATATGCTTTCTACTACTTCTTTTCTTGGTTTTGTAGTAGCTGCATTATCTAAGTAAACTTCCATAATTTCACCCTCATTTTCATATTACAGGTATTATAATATCTAAATAATGCTTTTTTGTAAAGCTTTCATTAACCTACTTTAGTATTTCCCGTATTTCAGTAAAACAACCAATGTGGTATTAATCGAGCAGACTATATTTATCTGCTCCGCTAGGTGTACATAAATTTAAAATCTCCCCTTAGATCGTTATCCAAGGTGGAGATTTTTAAATCAGTTTGCACAAGAATATTTATACGCTCTCTATTTTCCAAGTTTATAATCTTTGATAAAGCCATTTAATATTGATTTAAGATTTGGACTTCCTACTTCTTCTAGTTCGTAATGTACACGTGTATAAGGCTTATTAATATTAATGACTCTGCTTAAATCAATTGGTGTACCTATAATAATAGAATCACTATCAGCTTTATTGATTGTTTCTTCAAGGTCTTTTAATTGTTGTTCACCGTAACCCATTGCGGGAAGAAGTGTGTCAATATGTGTATAGCTATTAAAGGTTTCAATTAGTTTTCCTACTGCATATGGACGAGGGTCTACTAATTCTTTTGCTTCAAATCTTTGTGCTGCAATTATTCCAGCCCCCAGTTTCATTTCTCCATGAGTTAAAGTAGGACCATCTTCAACAACCAGAACTCGTTTTCCCTTAATTATATCTGGATTATTTACAGTAATTTTAGATTCTGCTTTAATAATAGTAGCATTTGGATTAACACGTTTAATATTTTCTTCCACTTGCTTTATTGCCATTAAATCAGCACTATCGATTTTATTAATAATTGCTATATCTGAAGTTCTTAGACTAACTTCTCCTGGGTAATAGTTTAATTCGTGTCCTGGACGGTGTGGATCTAACACTACAACTGATAAATCAGATTGGTAAAATGAAAAATCATTATTTCCTCCATCCCATATAATGACATCGCAGCCATCAGGATCATTTTCAGCTGCTCTTAAAATATTTTCATAATCTACACCAGCATAAATAATGTTTCCACGTTCAACATGGGGTTCATATTCTTCCATTTCCTCAACAGTACAATTATGCTTCTTTAAATCTTCTACGGTAGCAAATCTTTGTATTCTTTGTGTAGCCAAATCACCATACGGCATTGGATGTCTAACTGCAACTACTTTAAGATTATATTCCATCAATATCTCAATAATTTTACGTGATGTTTGGCTCTTTCCACAACCTGTTCGAACAGCACAAATTGATATTACAGGTTTGCTACTTTTTAGCATAGTGTTTTTAGAGCCAAGAAGCGTAAAGTCAGCACCTGCTGCATTAACAATTGCACTTATACCCATTACATCTTCATATTTTACATCACTATATGCAAAAACACATTCATCTACTTGAAATTCTTTAATTAATTCACCTAATCGATCTTGAGAATATATAGGAATTCCTTCAGGATACATACTCCCTGCTAGTTCAGTAGGATATCTTCGATTATCGATATCAGGTATTTGAGCTGCTGTAAAAGCTACAACTCTATAATTATCATTGTTACGGTAATATGTATTGAAGTTATGAAAATCTCGCCCTGCTGCTCCTATAATAATAACATTTTTTCTATGCATTTCAATCACTCCCTGTATAATATGTTTAGTTACCTATAAGTCAAAGTTTTATAGCCTACCTCTCCCATTATAAGTCATCTACAATTTTTGTAGCTTCTGTTATAAATTCCTCTATATCTCCATTGCTCATTAGAGTATCCAATGTTTTATTTATTTCATCGAGTAAATCCGTATTTTCCTTTTTAACTGCAACTGCAGATCCGCCTTCTGCATCTTCGAACGTAATATCCATTAACATTAAGTCTTTGTTGCGATATGTATATGCAACAGCTACTGGCTTTTCTATAACTAAGCCATCAATTTTATTATTTTTTACTTCAAGGATTAAATCTGGTATCTTTGCTAATGATTTTAATTGGATATCTGTTATCTCTGCCTTTGCAACTTCCTCTTGTACAGTAGATTTTTGAGCTCCTATTTTTTTACCAGTTAAATCATTTAATGTATTAAACACATCTTTATTATCCACATTAATAATTACTCCATGAATAGCTTTATAGTATACTTTAGAAAAGTTCACGGCTTTGGCTCTCTCAGGAGTTGGAGTCATCCCAGCTATTACAAAATCAACTTTATCTGCATTTAATGCTAATAATAATCCGTCAAAATCCATATCCTTTATTTCAAGCTCTACACCTAAATTTTCTGCAATCTTCTTTGCAATGTCAATATCAAACCCTACAATTTCATCTTTGCCGTTAATTTCCTTATGAAACTCGTATGGAGGATAGTATGCATTAGTACCAAGAACTATCTTTCCAGCTTTTTTAATTTTATCTAACTTAGATAAGGCCTCCTCTGTATTATTACTAGCAACACCGTTAGTACAGGCAGTAAATAAAGTAACTACTCCTAAAATAATAGCTATTTTCGAAAACTTCTTCATTCTGATTCCTCCTTGATTAACTAATTAATAACTATACATTTATTTGTATAATTATCCTCTGTGAGATATTATACATTTTTAAGTATAAATATGCAATAGTTTTTAAAAAAAATTAGTTATTGATATATTATTTTTTTATTATTACAAAAAAAGAAAGGTTAAATAACCTTTCTTCTCTTAGAATCCTAATTCTTCTCCTACAATATAAACATTCAAATCTACTTCCTCAGGCTTTCCACTAATAATAGTAGTTACATTACACATTCTATCTGGACTTTGACAGTCATTACATTGGCCAGTTGCTGCACAAGGTGTTTTACGATTTAATCTTATAGCGTTCTTAGTACAGGCTTGAGCTTTAATACGATCGATGCCTGAAATTAAATCTGAGCAGATTTTATTTACACCACATACCACTATAACCTTTTTAGGCCCATAGAACATACTAGCAACTCTATTTCCAACTCCATCTATATTTATTAATTCTCCATCTTCAGTTAGTGCATTTGTACTAGTTAAATATACATCTGCTATAGACGCCTTTTTTCTTACATCTGACATTTGTGCTGGCTCAACTAACCAATGCCAATAGATAGTATTACCAGCTTTTATTAAATCTTCATGTAGCTTCATTTCTTTTACAGTCATTGACCCTCCAATACCGACAGTCATATTTGATTTTACTTCTTCTAAAATTGTATTTCTAGCCTCTTCCTTTGTTTCAAAATATTTAGCCTTTATTTTTCTTTTCTCTAAATTTTTTAAAACCTTTTCAACTACCTGATCCACATCATTACCCCCTAATTAAAATTAATTAAATAGAAATGCATACAATTCTATTATATACCAATTTCTATATAAGCAAAATTACTATATAGACAAAATGACAAAAAGTTTTTGTCAAACCATTGACCTTTTTGTCGTAATTTGTTACAATAAGTATGTGGTTATCCCCCTGGTAACCTCGATAATATAATCTCTATTCCCAATACCCCTTTTGAACGGAAATCACGTCTTATGGACGTGAAGTCAGGTCTCGTGGACCTGGCTTTTTTTTCTGCAAATTTATATTTTGATATTTTCAAATTCTGTGCACATATTATATAATGATATTGTGGTATTCAATTAATTTTTAAATATAAGGAGGTTTATCATGCGTAAGCCTAAAGTTGTAATAATATTTACTGGTGGTACAATTTCAATGACAGTAGATCCACGGATTGGAGCTGCTATACCTTCTTTATCAAGTGAAGAGATTATGTCATTGGTTACAAACATTGATAAATATGCAGAAACAGAATCAATTACATTTTCTAAACTCCCTGGTCCACATATAGATATTCCATTAATGATGGATCTACAAAAACTAGTAGTTGAAAACTTGGAAAGAGATGATGTAGATGGTGTTATAATTACTCATGGAACTGATACTTTAGAGGAAACCGCTTACTTGTTAGATTTAACAATTAATTCTTCAAAGTGTGTAGTCGTGGTAGGGGCTATGAGAAATAGCTCAGAGCTTGGCTACGATGGTCCTAGTAACTTAGCCGCTGCTGTTTGTACAGCAATTTCACCTGATTCTAAAAATAAAGGTGTACTTGTAGTAATGAACAATGAGGTTAATGCAGCTAGTGAAGCTACTAAAAGTAATACATTAAGTCTAGATACATTTAAGTCCTTAGAATTTGGTCCTCTTGGGATCGTGGACAATGATGAGGTAATCTATCATAGACAAATTATAAATCGTCAACATATCCCTACCCAATCCATTGAAACAAAAGTAGATTTAATCAAGTGCGTTGCTGGCATGGATTCTAGATTCCTTAAGTATTCTGTTGACACTGGTGCTAGGGGTATAGTTATTGAAGCTTTAGGAAGAGGTAATGTACCTCCAACTATGCTAGATGGTATTGAATATGCTATTAAAAATAATGTTGCTATTGTAATGGTGTCACGCTGCCCTACTGGTAGAGTTCTTGATACATATGGCTATGAGGGAGCTGGAAGAACTCTCCGAAATATGGGTGTAATATTAGGCGGAGATCTACCAGGCCAAAAAGCTAGAATTAAACTTATGCTAGCTCTAACTGTAACTGAAGATTTAAATACATTAAAGGAAATAATCGAAAATAATCAATATAAATAGCAAGAAGACCTTGACAGTGAGTTTACAAACAACTCTTACCATCAAGGTCTTTTTCTTTAATAAATCAAATTATTTTCAAGACATGTAGCAATATCTAATTCCTTAGTTTCATTATTATTACAGAACTTTACTTTAATCATACTTTTATTAATACTTTCAATAAATCCTTTACCAAATACCCTATGGATAATCTCTTGACCTTTTTTAAATTTGCTTTTCTTTTCGTTTAAAATTTCCATCTCATTTATAAAACGTGATATTTCAGCTTTTTTATCATATTTATTTAGTGGCGCATAAATATATAAGCGTTCCTTAGCTCTAGTTATAGCAACATAAAATAGCCTTCTTTCTTCCTCAATACTTTCCTCATCTTTGCTTTTACTGTGGGGAATAATATCTTCTACAGCTTCAACTATAATGACTACTTTAAATTCTAACCCTTTTGCACTATGCATCGTTAAAAGCTCTACTTGATTATCTTTAGAAGAATAGTTTCGTTTATTATCATATAAAGATTCTTTAAATTCTTTTATATGATTAATAAATTGTATAATACTACTATGCTTAGCAGACGTTTCTTCCAGTTCGTCTAAAACTTCTATCAATCCATCAGTACTGATTTGTTTTTCCATAGAATAATTATGAATATACTCATCGTATCCAATTTCTTTTCTAATATAGCTAATTGCCTTTCTTGTTTCTAAATGGCTGAGAGTTTTTATATCTACTTCTAATCTATCTAAGTAAGAGATTTGATAAGGCATTAGGTTACCTTTAACCTTTAGGGACGTAATAAAATCCTTATGGTATCCATCAGCTTCATTCATTGCCTTATTTGTTATATATCTTGTTGGACGATTAATAATCCTTTTTACTGCTTCTCTATCATTTATATCTAATGCTGACCTTAAATAGGCAACTAAGTCTTTAGCCATCCAATGCTCGTAAATATTATATATATTTTCTCTAGAAGCAAAGGGAATATTACTGTCTAATAAAGAGTCCACTATAGAGCTTGATAATATATTAGTCCTATATATTACTGCTATATCACTATAACTATACCCTTCTTTAATTAAACTGTTTATCAAATCGCTTAACTCTTTGTTCTCTAACTCTCGAGTTTTAGGTCTGAACAACTGTATGTCTACTCCGGGTTCCTTAGTGGATAGCATACTTTTTTTTATTCTTAAATCATTATTGCTTATAAGCTTATTGGCAGTACTAATTATATTCTCTTGGGATCTGTAGTTTAAGTTAAGTATAATTCTTATTGTATTTTTATATATTTTATCAAATTCTAATATGAAATTTGGCTTAGCTCCCCTAAAGCTATAAATAGACTGATCATCATCTCCAACAACAAACAAGTTTTCCTTAGGGCTAGATAACAATTTAATTATTTCAAATTGTACACTATTAATGTCTTGAAATTCATCTATCAATATATATTCGTACATATTTCGTATAGCTTGTAAGATTGTAGGTTGACTAATTAATAGTTCATAACATTTTGTAAGCATATCATCAAAGTCAATCTTATGGCAATCATTTTTATAATTCTCATAAGAAAATACCACCCTATTGAAATCATCTTTAGACATTGAATTGGGAGAAAAATCATCTATATTTAATATATTACTTTTAAACAGCCCGATATCTAATATTACATCCTTTATCAATTCATCATCTAACTTATTTCCAACTCCAAGGGTTCTTACAATGTTCTTAATTACACCAAACTTCTCTCCTTCATTTAAAATGTTACTTAAATCGTATCGATAATAGGATCTCAAAATTCTAAAAAATACAGAATGAAAAGTTCCAAAATTAACATGTTGCTTTCCATGCAATAACCAATCATAACTCGATTCAAACCGTAATCTCATTTCATCCGCTGCTGCCTTTGTAAAAGATATTACTAAAATTTTATTGGGATCTACTTTATAATGTTGGATTAGGTACCCTACTCTATGAGTAATTACTGTTGTTTTTCCAGACCCTGGTCCTGCATATACCATACAAGGACCATTGTAATGCTTAACTGCCTCTAACTGTTGTTTGTTTAATTCTTCTAAGTACTGCTCGATCATAACACACCTCAAAATTTATATTATAATAGTACTTATACTATTATAGCAAAACTTAAGTCAATTTAAATCATTTCATCATTAATTGCTTAATCATGCTGGTAAATAAAAAGTCATATTCATCCTTATATATTCTATATCGACTATCTGTTTTTAAATTATTCCATGATTTATTTAAATAATCTATTGCTACCTTAGTTCCACTATTTTTATAAACTAAGTAACCATTATTTAATATCAAGTGACTTTTTAGTTCAATATCTTTACTTAAATTCAACATTTCTTTATGTATTTCTAATGCTTTTTTATATTGATAATTATTTAAATACTGTTCAACTAATAATGTGCCTGCTAAAATTTTATCGTTATTGTCTTTTGTTGAGTAAAAATATTTCTCTAAAAACAAAATAAGTTCTTGAGGACCGACTATATTTTTAGCTATTTTCACTAATTCTACCATTCCATCAACATTATTTACTTTATTTATACTTTCATAATGTTCAAATGCTTCTTTTATAAGTTCAACTTTTCTGTCCTTTACAAGATTTTTATCATAATACAATAAATAATAGTTTACACCTATTACATTATAGTAATCATCATTTTTTAGCTGCCATAAACTATCTATCGGATTAGGATCATATAGATGTCTTTCAGAATATGGTATGTATCCAACAAAGGACAGGTAATCTAAAGTAGTAATAGCATTAATGAAATTTTTATCAAGATTATTTTGAGTTATATTATTAGCACCATATTCAAATAATGGTTTCTTTTTATTTAGATTGAATTTCTTTAAATCTCTCATACGCAATTCATTGTTTTTTAAGTATTCTAACTCACCATATGCATTATTAATAATTGTTGCTGCCTCAGCCCGTATAATCTTTTGCCAAGGTCTAAATGTTCCATCATTATATCCTTTAACAATACCATTACTTGCTAATTCCATTATTTCCTTGTAGAAGCTCACATTACTAGTTAGATCCGTATAGCTTTTATTTAATATTTCAATAGGTGGTGGTATAATTAAGCTAGTTAACACTCCAGCCTCATAACGAGTAATAGGATCATTTGGTCTAAAATTATTTCCAGGGAAAATTGACTTTAAGTCTACTTTTTGTCGAGCTTTATTTTCCAAGTAATATGCAAGTTCATAAATATCATCATATGCCCAAAAATTTTTACTTAAATCATCATAATCTAAATAAAATTTGGTAGCTACATTAGTATTATTTGATTTTTGTATTTGTAACAGTCTATTTAATATAGACATGAATTCAGCACGTGTAATGCTATTATCTGGCTTAAATGTACCATCTTTATAACCTTTAAATAAAGCCACATCATTAGTTGCCCATTCAATATAGGGCTCTGCCCAATGCTCTAAAATATCAATATAATATGTATATGCCATAGCCGTTTGAAAGCTAGATAACAATATTAAAGCTACTATTAATAACATAACAATTCTCTTCATAAAATCACCATCCTTAATATTGTAAAATATTCCATTATTAATATTATCATATAACCTCTACCAATAACATTACAGCTATATTACATTTCTATTACCCATAAAAAAGTCTAAATATCATTTAGTTTTTGATTGGCTTACTAGTTTTTGATATTATATTTAGTAAAGAGAAGTTAGGAGGTAATCATGAAAATTAAAACATTTGAAGTAGAGGATAGAACTATATTACCAAAGAACTTAGGAGAAATATTTAATACAACTGAGTATTGTGTAATAGATATTGAAACAACAGGACTTAGTAGAAAGTATCATCAAGTTATTTTGATTGGGATTTTATATAATGTAAACGATACTATTATATTAAAACAATTTTTTGCAGAAAATCCTAATGAGGAAATTAGTATTTTACTAGAATTCTCCAATATTTTTACAAATTTCCCCTATGTTATTACCTATAATGGCGCGACATTTGATATACCTTTTCTAAAAGAACGTTTTATGTTTAATAAGTTAGAATGGAATTTTGATAATATTAAACATATTGATATACTGCAGTGTCTTAGAAAGGAAAAAAAGCAACTTCCATTAGAAAATTTTAAACTAAAAACTGTTGAGCGTTTTGTAGGAATTAATAGAAAGGATACTATTAGCGGAAAAGATAGTGTGCTGTTATACAAGGAATATGTTAAAAATCCTTCACCTAGTGTTGAAAAAACAATATTACTTCATAATTATGAAGATATTTATTATTTAAATAAGCTACTTACTGTTTTTGATAGTATTTCCATTGAAAAATACGACATTATAGGAAAAGAGATAATTGTAAATTATAATTCTAAAAAAATTAATTTCAATGTATATCCTAAAAATATATTAATTAAGAAGGGTTTTTTACATATAAAAGGACTTACTGAAAGCTTTAAAGATATACTAGATGTTATATATTATGGATCTAACTTTAATTTCGAATGGCATCCCTATAATGGCGAGTTCAATATTGAAATTCCATTATTTGAAGGTTATCTATCTACTGGAGAAAAATGTAGTTATATTAATTTAGAAAATTTTAATTTATCTAAATCACTATTTAATAAAAGTGATTATTATAGCGAAAAATACTTTCCCAATAGACTGATGATTTTAAAGCTCGGCGGACATCTTAACATTCACTTAATAGGAGAACTGCTTTCTATTATTTTAAAATCTATATTCCCTAAATAATAAATATAAATACCATAAAGTTCCTATATTTTAGTTAGGTTTATTTAGTGTACCCAAAAACATGTAGAACCCTATGCTCATATTAAAATAGGCTCAAATGCAATAATGGAGCAGGATTACTGATAATCCTACCCCAACTATTGACAAAGAGCCTCATTAAACAATAATAAAAAGAACTGATACATAAAATATCAGTTCTTTTTCTGGTGCCCAGAGGCGGAATCGAACCACCGACACGGGGATTTTCAGTCCCCTGCTCTACCGACTGAGCTATCTGGGCTTGTTTTGTACTTTCTTGTACAATGAAAATGGTGGGCCTTCAGGGACTCGAACCCCGGACCTGCCGGTTATGAGCCGGACGCTCTGACCAACTGAGCTAAAGGCCCTCACTTTTATGAGTATATAATTGTACCTGGTCCGGGTGGAGGGATTCGAACCCCCGGCCCCATGGTCCCAAACCATGTGCGCTACCAAACTGCGCTACACCCGGATTTAAAATGGCGGAGAAGGCGGGATTCGAACCCGCGCGCCACTTACGCGACCTAACGGTTTAGCAAACCGTCCTCTTCAGCCTACTTGAGTACTTCTCCATTTTAGGATATCTACATTATACACTCATTTAATATATAATGCAATAATAATGGCGGAGAGGGTGGGATTCGAACCCACGGCCCCTTGCGGAGTCACTGGTTTTCAAGACCAGCTCCTTAAACCACTCGGACACCTCTCCATTATTAGTTGGTGACCCATCCGCGACTCGAACGCGGGACACCCTGATTAAAAGTCAGGTGCTCTACCGACTGAGCTAATGGGTCAAAATGGCTGGGATAGCAGGACTCGAACCTGCGGAATGACGGAGTCAAAGTCCGTTGCCTTACCGACTTGGCTATATCCCAAAACTTGGGGTGGATGATGGGAGTCGAACCCACGAGTGCAGGAGCCACAATCCTGTGTCTTAACCACTTGACTACATCCACCATAATAATGGAGCGGAAGACGGGACTCGAACCCGCGACCCTCGCCTTGGCAAGGCGATGCTCTACCACTGAGCCACTTCCGCATGCTTCAATCACCCAATTTTTTAAATTTGGTGTGAGTTGAATACCCAGCATTAGCTGAGTTTCCTTGAAACGTTTTACAATAATGGTGCGGGTGAAGGGAGTCGAACCCCCACGGTTTCCCGCTAGATCCTAAGTCTAGTGCGTCTGCCAATTCCGCCACACCCGCATATTTCAATTACTAAAATCCTTGATTTGATGTAATTAGAGTCCTCAGCATTCACTGAGTTTCTTTTTAAAATGGTGGAGGGAGAAGGATTCGAACCTTCGAAGTCGCTGACAACAGATTTACAGTCTGCCCCCTTTGGCCGCTCGGGAACCCCTCCATATTTATATTGTATCGTTAATCATAAATCTCAATTTGTTTATACAATCAATCTACATCAACAAACAGATGGTGCGCCCAGAGAGATTCGAACTCCCGACCTTCTGATTCGTAGTCAGACACTCTATCCAGCTGAGCTATGAGCGCATTTTGGAGGCGACACCCAGATTTGAACTGGGGAATAAAGGTTTTGCAGACCTCTGCCTTACCACTTGGCTATGTCGCCATCTTAAATTACTTAATCATGGTGATCCATCCGCGACTCGAACGCGGGACACCCTGATTAAAAGTCAGGTGCTCTACCGACTGAGCTAATGGACCCTGTTATTTTCGAATTAAATGGAGCGGGTGAAGGGAATCGAACCCTCGCGATCAGCTTGGAAGGCTGACGTTCTACCATTGAACTACACCCGCATATATGGAGCTGGTGATGGGATTCGAACCCGCGACCTGCTGATTACAAATCAGCTGCTCTGGCCAACTGAGCTACACCAGCATGCTGTAATTACCCAAATCTTTGATTTGGTGTGATTACAGTACTCAGCAAATGCTGAGTTACCTTTTAAAAATATATTAAAATTGGCGACCTGGAAGGGACTCGAACCCTCGACCTCCAGCGTGACAGGCTGGCATTCTAACCATCTGAACTACCAGGCCAATTTTGGTGGGCGCAACAGGACTTGAACCTGTGACCCCCTGCTTGTAAGGCAGGTGCTCTCCCAGCTGAGCTATGCGCCCAAAATTTGGTGACCCCTAGGGGAATCGAACCCCTGTTACCGCCGTGAAAGGGCGGTGTCTTGACCGCTTGACCAAGGGGCCAATATTAATTGGTAGCGGCAACAGGAGTCGAACCTGTGACCTTTCGGGTATGAACCGAACGCTCTAGCCAACTAAGCTATGCCGCCAAATTGGTTGCGGGGACAGGACTTGAACCTGTGACCTTCGGGTTATGAGCCCGACGAGCTACCAACTGCTCCACCCCGCGATATGTTTCAATCATCTAAATCTTTGATTTAGTTTGATTGGAATACTCAGCATTAGCTGAGTTTCATTTTAAAAATGGTGCCGAAGACCGGAATCGAACCGGTACGATCTTGAAGGACCGCAGGATTTTAAGTCCTGTGCGTCTGCCAGTTCCGCCACTTCGGCGCACTTATGGCTCCAGAGAGAGGACTCGAACCTCCAACCTACCGGTTAACAGCCGGGTGCTCCACCATTGAGCTACTCTGGAACATAATATCGCAGCGACCTACTCTCCCAGGCAGCTTCCCGCCAAGTACCATCAGCGCTGAAGGGCTTAACTACTGTGTTCGGTATGGGAACAGGTGTGACCCCTTCGCTATTGCCACGATATTGTAATCACCCAAATCTTTAATTTGGTGTGAATGGAGTACTCAGCGTTAGCCGAGTTTCCTTCAAATTAAAATCAAGTTGTATTTCAACTGGATTTTAATCATACCACTTTAATAAGTAATATGTCAAGAGAAAATTATTCCCTCAAAACTATACAATGTTAGAATATATTTGGTCAAGCCCTCGACCTATTAGTACCTATCAGCTAAGTACATTGCTGCACTTACACCCTAGGCCTATCAACCAAGTAGTCTTCTTGGGGTCTTACCTCCTTACGGAGTGGGAAATCTTATCTTGAGGGGGGCTTCGTGCTTAGATGCCTTCAGCACTTATCCCTTCCGCACTTAGCTACCCAGCGATGCTCTTGGCAGAACAACTGGTACACCAGAGGTGCGTCCATCCCGGTCCTCTCGTACTAAGGACAGCTCCTCTCAAATTTCCTGCGCCCGCGACGGATAGGGACCGAACTGTCTCACGACGTTCTGAACCCAGCTCGCGTACCACTTTAATGGGCGAACAGCCCAACCCTTGGGACCTACTACAGCCCCAGGATGTGATGAGCCGACATCGAGGTGCCAAACCTCCCCGTCGATGTGGACTCTTGGGGGAGATAAGCCTGTTATCCCCGGGGTAGCTTTTATCCGTTGAGCGATGGCCCTTCCACTCGGAACCACCGGATCACTAAGCCCGACTTTCGTCCTTGCTCGACCTGTATGTCTCGCAATCAAGCTCCCTTTTGCCTTTACACTCTACGCACGATTTCCGACCGTGCTGAGGGAACCTTTGGGCGCCTCCGTTACTTTTTGGGAGGCGACCGCCCCAGTCAAACTGCCCACCTGACAGTGTCCCAAGACTGGATTCACAGTCTATGGTTAGAACTTCAGTACTACAAGAGTGGTATCCCAACGATGACTCCACTGAGACTGGCGTCCCAGCTTCTAAGTCTCCCACCTATGCTGTACATGTAGCACCGAAATCCAATGTCAAGTTGCAGTAAAGCTCCACGGGGTCTTTCCGTCCTGTCGCGGGTAACCAGCATCTTCACTGGTATTACAATTTCACCGGGTCTATTGTTGAGACAGCGCCCAAATCGTTACGCCTTTCGTGCGGGTCGGAACTTACCCGACAAGGAATTTCGCTACCTTAGGACCGTTATAGTTACGGCCGCCGTTTACTGGGGCTTAAGTTCATTGCTTCGCAGATGCTAACAATTCCCCTTAACCTTCCAGCACCGGGCAGGCGTCAGCCCCTATACGTCGTCTTTCGACTTAGCAGAGACCTATGTTTATGGTAAACAGTCGCTTGGGCCTATTCTCTGCGGCCGGTTGAGGCTTACAGAGTAAATCTTTAACCAAAACCGGCTCCCCTTATCCCGAAGTTACGGGGTCATTTTGCCGAGTTCCTTAACAATAGTTCTCCCGATCGTCTTAGGATTCTCTCCTCACCTACCTGTGTCGGTTTGCGGTACGGGCACCTAGAAATCTCGATAGAAGCTTTTCTCGACAGTGTGGAATCAGCCAGTTCGCTACTTAAATTTCGCTCCCCATCACTTCTCAGGATTAATGTTAAAAGGGATTTGCCTCTTCTAACTCCCTACCAGCTTAGACGCACACAACCAACGGTGCGCTGAGCCTATCCTACTGTGTCACTCCATCTCTCAAACGATTTTAGGTGGTACAGGAATTTCAACCTGTTGTCCATCGCCTACGCCTTTCGGCCTGGGCTTAGGTCCCGACTAACCCTGAGCGGACGAGCCTTCCTCAGGAAACCTTAGGTTTTCGACGGGCAGGATTCTCACCTGCCTCTCGTTACTCATGCCAACATTCTCACTTCTATACAGTCCACTGCTCCTTCCGGTACAGCTTCAACCTATATAGAACGCTCGCCTACCATCCTTACGGATCCATAGCTTCGGTGATACGTTTGAGCCCCGGACATTTTCGGCGCAGAATCACTCGACCAGTGAGCTATTACGCACTCTTTGAATGAATGGCTGCTTCTAAGCCAACATCCTGGTTGTCTATGCAACTCCACATCCTTTTCCACTTAACGTATACTTTGGGACCTTAGCTGATGGTCTGGGCTCTTTCCCTCTTGACTACGGATCTTATCACTCGCAGTCTGACTCCCGAGTAAAAGATAACGGCATTCGGAGTTTGATAGGTTTTGGTAACCGGTGAAGGCCCCTAGACCATTCAGTGCTCTACCTCCGTATCTCTTAACCTCGAGGCTAGCCCTAAAGCTATTTCGGCGAGAACCAGCTATCTCCGGGCTCGATTGGAATTTCACCGCTACCCACAGTTCATCCGGTGACTTTTCAACGTCAATCGGTTCGGACCTCCACGAAATTTTACTTCCGCTTCATCCTGACCATGGGTAGGTCGCCCGGTTTCGGGTCTACGGCATGAAACTAGACGCCCTATTAAGACTCGGTTTCCCTACGGCTTCGCACCATAGGTGCTTAACCTTGCTCCATACCGTAACTCGTTGGCCCGTTCTACAAAAAGTACGCGGTCACACATAAAAAGTGCTCCCACAGTTTGTAAGCAGAAGGTTTCAGGTTCTATTTCACTCCCCTTCCGGGGTTCTTTTCACCTTTCCCTCACGGTACTATGCGCTATCGGTCACCAGGTAGTATTTAGCCTTGGGGGGTGGTCCCCCCTGCTTCCCACAAGGTTTCACGTGCCTCGTGGTACTCTGGATCACGGTCTAGAATATCATCGTTTCATGTACAGGACTATTACCTTCTATGGTGAGTCTTTCCAAACCTCTTCTATTACGATGAGTCATCATATATGACCGGTCCGCAACCCCGATAGAGAAAACCCTATCGGTTTGGGCTTATCCCCTTTCGCTCGCCGCTACTTAGGGAATCGATTTTTCTTTCTCTTCCTCAGGGTACTTAGATGTTTCAGTTCCCCTGGTATGTCTTCTATTACCTATTGATTGAGTAATAGATACTTAGGTATTAACCTAAGTAGGTTTCCCCATTCGGAAATCCCCGGATCAAAGATTGCTTGCATCTCCCCGAGGCTTATCGCAGCTTACCACGTCCTTCATCGACTCCTGGTGCCAAGGCATCCGCCTTCTGCCCTTATTAGCTTGACCAAAGCTATTCGCAGTTTCGCATTACAAATTTGTTTACTCCCTTACGGTCGCACAAATTTGATGCTCATTGCGTTTGACCTACCTTCGATTTGCAAAGCAAATCGGGTTAGGTCATAATCTAACATTGTGTAGTTTTCAAGGAACTATTTAACCGTCTTTAAGACGGAATAATACAATACCAAATAAAATGTTTTATGTCAACCTTTTAAATTGGTATTCTATGGTGGAGACGAGGAGAGTCGAACTCCTGACCCCCTGCTTGCAAGGCAGGTGCTCTCCCAACTGAGCTACGCCCCCATATGCTTCAATTTGAAAGACAAAAGGTCCCTCAAAACTAGACAGTATAGATTGCCAATTCTCCTTAGAAAGGAGGTGATCCAGCCGCACCTTCCGATACGGCTACCTTGTTACGACTTCACCCCAGTCATTGGCTTCACCTTCGACAGCTTCCTCCAATAAAGGTTGGATAGCTGGCTTCGGGTGCTTCCGACTCCCGTGGTGTGACGGGCGGTGTGTACAAGACCCGGGAACGCATTCACCGCGACATTCTGATCCGCGATTACTAGCAACTCCGACTTCATGTGGGCGAGTTTCAGCCCACAATCCGAACTGGGACCGATTTTGTAGGATTCGCTCCGGATTACTCCTTGGCTGCCCGTTGTATCGGCCATTGTAGCACGTGTGTAGCCCTGAACATAAGGGGCATGATGATTTGACGTCATCCCCACCTTCCTCCGAGTTATCCCCGGCAGTCTCTCTAGAGTGCCCAGCCGAACTGCTGGCAACTAAAGACAAGGGTTGCGCTCGTTGCGGGACTTAACCCAACATCTCACGACACGAGCTGACGACAACCATGCACCACCTGTCACCTCAGTCCCCGAAGGGAAGGCTTCGATTAAAAAGCTGTCCGAGGGATGTCAAGTCCAGGTAAGGTTCTTCGCGTTGCTTCGAATTAAACCACATGCTCCGCTGCTTGTGCGGGTCCCCGTCAATTCCTTTGAGTTTCATTCTTGCGAACGTACTCCCCAGGCGGAGTGCTTAATGCGTTAACTGCGGCACCGAGGTTTGACCCCCAACACCTAGCACTCATCGTTTACGGCGTGGACTACCAGGGTATCTAATCCTGTTCGCTACCCACGCTTTCGTGCCTCAGCGTCAGTTGCAGTCCAGAGAGTCGCCTTCGCCACTGGTGTTCCTCCTAATATCTACGCATTTCACCGCTACACTAGGAATTCCACTCTCCTCTCCTGCACTCAAGCCCTACAGTTTCAAAGGCTTACTACGGTTGAGCCGTAGCCTTTAACCTCTGACCCATAGGGCCGCCTACGCACCCTTTACGCCCAATGATTCCGGATAACGCTTGCCCCCTACGTATTACCGCGGCTGCTGGCACGTAGTTAGCCGGGGCTTCCTCCTAAGGTACCGTCATTATCTTCCCTTAGGACAGAGCTTTACGACTCGAAAGCCTTCATCGCTCACGCGACGTTGCTGCATCAGGGTTTCCCCCATTGTGCAATATTCCCCACTGCTGCCTCCCGTAGGAGTCTGGACCGTGTCTCAGTTCCAGTGTGGCCGTTCACCCTCTCAGGCCGGCTACTGATCGTCGCCTTGGTGAGCCATTACCTCACCAACTAGCTAATCAGACGCGGGCCCATCCTATACCGAAATTCTTTGACCTTTTAGGGATGCCCCTAAAAGGTATTATGGGGTATTAGCAATGGTTTCCCATTGTTATTCCCCTGTACAGGGTAGGTTGCCCACGCGTTACTCACCCGTCCGCCGCTAGCCAAATATCCAACACTCAATACTCTTACTATAACTGTTAGTCACACTTTATAAACGCGTGTAGGACTCCATTCTTCCGTCCTAGACGCTGACTATATTTGTTCAGCTATGTTAAGTACTCAGTGTTGAATATTTGGCCCGCTCGACTTGCATGTGTTAGGCACGCCGCCAGCGTTCATCCTGAGCCAGGATCAAACTCTTAAATAAAATTTCTGGGTTCATCTTAGTAAACTAAAATGATTTTTTAGCTTTCGCTAATTTTGCTCTTTGCATAAAATCAATGATTTTAGCAATTTGCTTTATGCTGGCTTAATCTATACTGTTTAGTTTTCAAAGACCTCTTTAAGAGCTTATGCCCTATCGCCTTGTTGCGGCGACTTATTTAATATAGCACACCTGAAACATTATGTCAACAACTTTTTTGTTTTTTAATTTTCATTGTTTCAAAACTTCAAATTGTCGAAAACAGCTTTTATAGCATATCATTTCCACTTCATAATGTCAATATGTTTTTTGAATTTGTTTTTTAACTATCTTGTATCACCTGAATTAAGTGATGACTTAAGATAATATATCATATATTTTTATTTATGTCAATTTGTTTTATGCATTTTACTAATAAGGGTTTGGGATGGTTAGTTTTAATAGTTCACTAATATAGTTTATAAAAAAAATCATATTTTATACATATATATAAATAAAAATATATTATATTTTAAAAAAGATACAGCTAGACTATAATATCTAGCTGTATTGTCTAACCCCTGTTTCCTATTGATTGGCTGCAATAACGCTACCTAAAGCTATTGAGTATAACTTTGTTTCGGCAGAATCAGCTCTAGAAACTAAAACTACTGGAGCCTTTGCTCCCATAATAATACCTGCTGATTTTCCATCTGCCATATAGGTTAAGGCCTTTCCAATTCCATTGCCAACCTCAATTGTTGGTACTAGTAATATGTCAGTTTCACCGGTCACTGGACTTTCAAAACCTTTAGTAGTAGCAGCTTCTTTAGATACTGCCAAATCAAACGCTATAGGTCCTTCTACATAAACTTCTTCTCCAAATATTCCTTCTTGAGCCATTGCTTTTAACTTAGCACCATCAACAGTAGAAGGCATCTTTTCATTTACTTTTTCCTTCGCAGATAAACAAGCTACTTTTGTATCTTTATTACCTAACGCCTTAGATACTAGTATAGCATTATCTAGTATACCTTTTTTATCTTCTAGAGACGGTTCAATATTCATTCCTCCGTCTGTAAGTAGAAGTAACTTATGATAAGCTGGCAGCTCGTATACCATTACATGGCTTAATAAATTATTGGTTCTTAGTCCAACTTCCTTATTCAGTACAGCTTTTAGTAAAATTGATGTATCTAATATACCCTTCATAACAAAATCAGCTTTTCCAGTAGAAACTAATTTAACGGTTTCTAGGGCAGCCTCCATTAAATCTTCTTTATGAATTATTGTAAATAAATCAATTTTTATGTTTAACTCTCTAGCAATTTCTTTTATTTTAGGCTCATCTCCAACCAATATAACATCTACCAAATTAAGCTTACGTGCTTCTTCAACCGCCTTCAATACATCTTTATCTTGAGCCGCTGCAACTGCTATCTTCATTTTATTCTGGCTTTTCGCCTGTTTAATTAATTGTTCTAATTTATTAATCATCGTATCACCCCATAATTTAATAATTTAAAATACATCTTAAGCATATTCGATAAATTAATTCTACAAACCTTACCCTTTTCCTGCTTTTTCAAAAAATTTAAACACTTTGCTCACAATAAAAATAATCGCTAATTTTAGCGATTATTTTTTAGTAAAGCATTTAATTGTTCACTACATGCCTTTGTAATTTCATCTTCATTATTTAGGGCTAAAGAAGTATCTAAATATTCCTTCGCCTTCGCTAAGTTTCCTATTTCCATATGGACCATAGCTAGATTACATAATATCTCACTATTTTGTCCACCAATATGTAAAGCTCTTTCAAAGTATTCTATAGACTGACTGTGGTACCCTATGCTTCCATAACATAGTCCTAACTCAGCTATAGTATCTAATTGATTTTCTTCCAATTGAAGAACTTTATCAAAGTACCCAATAGCATCTTCATACTTTAACAATTGTCTATAAGCTAAACCAATAAAGAATAGGAGATTCCACCAGTTTGAATATCTTTCTTCTAGTTCTAGTAATAAAGTAAGTCCTTCCTGGGGCCTTCCACTTAAAACTGCTTCGTATCCTCTTTCATATTTAGCCTGATCTTCTATTTCTAAAAGCATTTGATTTACTTCATTACTAAGATCTACATTTGTATCAAGTTTTAAGTATCTTTCCCAGTATAGCTTTGCTTTATTAAATTGTTTATTATCAGAATATAAGAATCCTAAATGATAATAAGCTAGTGAAAAATTTTCATCAATATCTAAAATTGTTTCGAAGCATATAGTAGACTCCTTTTTAAAAACACTTTGTACTTTAGGCTTATTATTAAGATGCTCACTAGAATATTTAAGTAAAGTAAGCCCATAGTTAAATATATAGTATATATTTTTATCATTTAACAGAAGTAGGGCTTTCAAAAATATAATACTCTCTATCATTTTACCTTCATCTGCAAATTTAATAGCTTCAAAATTAATATAATCTTCAATATCTGAATTAACTGCATATAGAAATTTAATATATTCATCCCTATATTTAAAATCAGAATCTACACCAAGCAAATAGACCATACCTCTTACTATTCCATTAGCTGTAATAACTTTATCTTCTTCCTTGGTTTTTATATTATTCGCAAGTTCTGTAGTTAATAATGGAACGAATAGACCTTCGTCAGGAACTACATAATCTTTTACTTGTATTGCCTCAGAACTCAATTGAACAAAGGATAAATCCTCAGTTCTTTTGTGAATATATGGCTCTATTAAAAATTTCATTATACCCCTCTTTTCTAAAACTCTCTCATAAATAGTCTTTTTCTCCTATTACTAGCACTTAATGTTTCAAATAAGTAAGCCCTATAAATCATAAAATAAGAAAACCAAACTTGTCCTATGAAGTATGCAAGTAGACCTCTAATTGAAGTAAACATTGTGCTAAACGATATAAAATAGTTGAACACATTGGATATAATTCCAAATATATTTATATATCCACCTGTAATAAAGTAAAAAATCACTAATAAAATTATATTTGGAACAAACCACTCTATCCAATTATCTCTTACAAAATTAATTGTATAAGTAACTGTCTCCCACGGCCCATAATATTTCTGATAGGTAGTTTCAGGTATTGGATTAAAAAATATAAATGTTAAAAACACAATAATTAGACTAAAAGCATTCGGACCTATGCTGCTTACAATCATTGGTGAAATAAAACCTATAATTAGATTTGCTACATAGCTTATAAACAAAATAGACCAAACCTTCCTTAAATACGGTGTAAATCCATCTTTAAAATCTTGAAAATTAAAGTATCCTCTATTCAATATGGTATTTAAAAGGTATAGATAATTTGAAATTAATGCGCTAGTAGCAATAATCCACACTAACCCACCTAATATCCAAAAACTGCCTAAGCTCATTAATAAAATAATAGTAGCAATAGAGTAAAATAATCCGGTAAAAATTATGGGCCAATTTTTAGCCATGCTCATTAAAGCCTTTTTTGAAATACTACGATTAGTATAAAAAAGATCTCTTAATATTTCCATTTGTATATCACCATCCTTATTCATCAAATTTTATTTTATAGTACTTACAATCTTCCAATGCCTTGCTTTCTATCTGATAATCAAATAAAACAATTACCTGTTTTTCTTCTATGCTGTCAATTTTGTATTTAACCCTATCTATTATTGTAACATCCACATTAAATGGCTCAAAATGCACTTGTTTTATAATCTGCTTAGCAGGTATATCTTCATAAAGCGGTAAGTATGTCTTTACATTTTTAGTACTTTGTAAAAACTCATGACATTTATTTTTGAATCCATCTATCTCTACTCTGTTAAATATAGAAGGCAAGAAAGAGGATTTTGTATTTTTTAAGAAATCTAGTTTTAGAACCTCCTTAAATACTTCAACTCCATTAAACTTGTTCCAACTATAAAATTGAGCAAGTATTTCATATAATTTATTTTTACTGTGAGAAATATGATGATGTCCTTGGGCTTGCCAGTACTTCCATAGTTCCTCAAAAAATTTAAAGCTACTTGAATAAAAATTGTTAATAATAAGCTCTATACTATTATTAAATATACCTGAATTCCAATATATCTCCACCATTTCTTCTAATCCCTTTAATCTAATTATATCACCATATGAAAGCCAAGAGGTTTCCATTACCTCGTATGGTGGATAATCTGAATAGACGTATCCATATTCCCCAGCCCTGTTTCTCAAACCAGAACCCTTAAGTAATTTTAAAAATCCAATTTGAAGTTTTTCAGGTCTAAGTGCGAACACATCATCAAATGACTTTCTAAAAGAGAAATAATCTTCTTCAGGAAGCCCTACTATTAAATCTAAGTGCTGATGTATGTTTTTACTTTGTGAAATTCTTCTAACAACCTCACTTAGCCTTCCAAAGTCCACATGTCGATCGATAATATTAAGTGTCTTCTCATTAGTAGATTGTACTCCTATTTCAAACTGGAATAATCCTACAGGTACTGTGCTTAAAAAAGTCAATATATCATCATCTAGAAGATCCGCAGTAACTTCAAAATGGAAATTTGTTTTTCCTCTATGATATTCTAAAATGAAATTCATAATCTCCATTGCATAGGATTTTTTAGCATTGAATGTTCTATCAACAAATTTTACTTGTCTTACTCCTTGATCAATAAAATATTTAATTTCATTTTTTACTCGTTCTATAGGTAAAAATCTAACCCCCGAGATGGATGATGATAGACAATACTGACAGTTAAAAGGGCAACCTCTTGAGCTTTCATAATAAACAATCTTATCTGCATCTAAACTTTCTCCAGTATAAGGAAATGGTAAACTTTCCATTGAAGGTAGAGTTTTTTTCGACTCTGTAAACACAATCTGTCCTTTTGCTCTGAAAGCGATACCTTCCACTAAAGAATAATCATCATTATTCTTTAATGCTAACATAAGTTGTCTAAATGTATCCTCTCCTTCTCCAATAACAACAATATCAATTGCATCGTTTTCTTCCATTAAGATAGCAGTATCAAAAGAAACCTCGGGCCCACCTAAAACTATCATTACTTCTGGCATAATCTTTTTTATATGTCTAGTTATGTAGTCAATCATGTCCATATTCCATATATAACATGAGAAACAGAGGATATCTGGACTATAATTATAAATCTCTCTTATAATGTAATCCTTACTATTATTAATGGTAAACTCCTTTATTTTAATATCATCAGTGTCTATTATATCAATTACTGACTTTTCTAAATAACGTACAGCTAAGTTTGTATGAATATACTTAGCATTTAGTGCTGTTAGTAATACTTTCATTTTCTACCTTCTTTCCTATACCAATATAATCTATTTACTATATAAATAATCTATTTTTCTGTCAATGATATTTTCTGTTTTTAATTATAGCATATATTTCATTTTTTTACATAAACATAAAGTCTCTATAATCAACAGAAAAACAAGTTAATTTTTTGTAATAATTATAGTATTATTGACAATTCCATTGTATTTGATAAGCATTTTCATTATAATAATAACATCAGAATAATGAAAGGTGGTCCTATATTGCTTGCTCAAACGCACAAAATTATTTCCGAGCATGTTCATCAAAATATTAAAGAGGTGCTTGGTGTGGATTTAAATAAACTCAGTTTAATTTACGGAAGTATAAAGCCAGATATCGCATATAGTTTGGCTAAAATGGATCATTTTAAACCACAGTCCTTTAATTTTGTTTGTAATGAAATCAATGAATTATCAAATTATGATTTCCAATCTAATAAGGACTTTATAAAGCTACTTTCAACTCGTATAGGCATAACAACGCATTTTATTTCTGACTTTTTTTGTGTTCCTCATAATGATCGTGCAACCTATAAAAATAATTTTATTAATCATGTAAAATACGAAAATCAACTTCACAAATTGTTTAAAACCTTCGATGAAAAAATTGAAATATCAAAGGACTATTTTAACATAAGTAATGATTGTGCTGATTCTATCAAAACGCTTATTGATAATCTACATGGACAATACCAGAGAAGAGGTGAAAGTCTTTTAAATGATACAAAAAGTTCCATACATGTTTCATCCATAGTTGGACTTTTCATAGTCTATAATGCATTAAATAATAGGATGATTAAAGTAGCATAAGGATTTCGTAATGAAAGCAGCTTTGCTGCTTTTTTTATATATTGATATTAATACTGCTCTAAAAGGCTTAATTTTCTGTAGAAACTTGAAGGTTTTTCATTATTTTTGTAGAATAAAGTAATTAGAGACAATACAATAACTATACACACTATATTGCTTAACAGAAAGGGGAATCTATTATGGAGGAATTTTCCAAAATATCATTTCAGGAAATCTCTAAAAGAGATATGTTAATAATAATTAAAGCCCTAGAATATACTGGAGAAAATACAAAAATTCCTTCTTTTATTGAATTAAAAGATAGTATAGTAAAGCAATTAAGTACATTGGCTAATTCTACAGAAGAAGAATTCCTTGAGTATTTACAAGAATTTAGATAAAATCAAGACAGTTAAAAACTGTCTTGATTTTTTTGAATAATAAATTTATACTCACCACTTTTACTCTCCACAGTTAACTCAATATAATTACTAAATTGTACTTTATCCTTAATTCTAATATTATTTAAAAGAGGATGCTTTAATATTGCTCCTTTATTTAAGCTAAATAGATCTATTTCATTGCCCTTCTTTTCAAAAAGTGTTCTACCAACTTCATATTCTCTTAATTTACATACATATTCTCCCATGCTTCTAATAAAACTAATATCTTTTATTTGATTAATTACTATTTTATCTGTCTGTTTTGTTAATGCTAAAAGTCCATATGTAATGGCATACACTTCTTTTTCCTTGCATTTCGAGAGATTAGACATATATCCTATATCTGTATGTACATTTATAAGATTATTTAGAGATGTAATTAATATATTCTTGCTATCATAAGTATTAAAACTATAAGTATTACTATCTTTTAACCTGTCTAAATCAATCAAATAATTTATCTTTTCTTGTTCAAACCTAATCTTATAGTTACTTGGTATTTGTCCATTAACATACTCTTCTAGCTCTAGCAGTTGTAGATGTATCAAATAATTTTTAAGCTCATCAATTAATTGTTCCTTTTCAATCAATTTGTTCTTAATTAAAAAAAAGATTGTCCTAAGCAATAGGAGTCCTGTTAATACTACTTGTGGATGCCTGTTTATATAAATGATGTTTTTATAAACTTCCTCTTGAGCTGCATTAAAGTTTTTATTGGCTAAGGCTATTGGAATAATTCTCGAAAAAGCCTCACCCCTTTTATCATTCCAGTAAAAATCATCTTCATAATACCGCTTTCCCAATTTTAATTTGTATATGTAATTTAAAGGTGCACCACATCTGTAATATTTCCACAGCTTAATTTCTTCCATCATCCTTTTATAATCTACTAAAACATGTCTGTTATCTTTATTATCTACAAGACATTTACAATTAATTAGCATTAATTGGGTAATATAGCTCCATTCTCCTGTATCAGCTTTTAATTTTAAATCTTCACTATATGAATAACTAAATGGATGTAAGCCATCATTATTAGTATTAATATCATTTTCTTTTAAAAATCCTACAGCATCTCCATAAGCCATATAAGCGAGTATATCAATATTTTTATTATTTGCTTCCAACTCATCCCCTCCTAAAAGCTACCTATAGACATAGTATCTAATTTGAAAAATATATACAAGGCTTATAATTAGTAAAGCAGCCAATCTCATTAATGAGTTGACTGCTCCTGTTAACTACATTCTTTCTGGTGCTTTAATTCCTAATAAACCTAATCCTATACTCAATACTTCTTTAACTACAAAAACTACTGCCAATCTTGCTTTCTTTAATTCTTCATCTTCTACTAAAATTGGATGATCATGATAGAAACGATTAAAGGCTTGTGCCACATCAATAATATGTCTTGTGATAATAGATGGCTCATTTTTTCTTTGAGCATCTTTAATAACCTCTGGGAATTGCTGAACCTTTTTTAACACTTCTAAAGTTATATCATCAACTAGCAGTTCTGATTTAAAGTTATTATCTACATTAATCTCTGCTCTTCTTAATACACTGGATGCTCTAGCATGGGTATATTGCACATATGGACCAGTTTCACCTTCAAAGTTTAAAACTTTATCCCAAGTAAATGTATAGTCTTTTATTCTATTATTGGATAACTCTTGGAATACAACAGCCCCTATTCCTACTTGTGCAGCTATTTCATCAAGATTATCTATATTAGGATTCTTCTCATTTATAATTTCTCTAGTTTGTTCAACTGCCTTATTTAGTACATCCTCTAAAAACACTACTCTACCTTTTCTTGTAGACATAGTTCCTTCTTCAAGACTTACCATACCAAATGGTACATGTACACAATCATCCGCCCACTCGTATCCCATAAGCTCCAATATCTTTTTCCATTGCTGGAAGTGAAGGTTTTGTTGCGAACCAACAACATATATGTTTTTATAGAAATCATAGGTTTCTTTTCGATAAATTGCTGCTGCAAGGTCTCTAGTAATATATAAAGTAGAACCATCTCTCTTTCTAATTAAAGCAGGAGGCATTCCAAACCCTTCTAGATCTACTATATCAGCGCCGTTAGATTTTTGCAGAATATCTTTTTCTTCCATGGTTTTTACTACACCTGGCATTTTATCTGAATAGAAACTCTCTCCTGCATATGAATCAAAAGCAATGTTTAACATATTGTAAACTCTACTAAACTCTTCTAGGCTTACTTCTCTAAACCATTCCCAAAGTTTTGTAGCTTCTTCGTCTCCATCTTCCAGTTTCTTAAACCATTCTCTACTTTCATCCTCAAGTTGCGGATTTTTCTCTGCCTCTTCATGGAATCGAACATATAATTTAAGAAGTGCAGGTATTGGCTTAGCTTTTACTTCTTCTTCGTCTCCCCAATTTTTAAAGGCCACAATTAACTTTCCAAATTGAGTTCCATAATCTCCTAAATGGTTAATTGTAATAGTATTGAATCCTAAAAATTTGTATATTTTATATAAGGAATTACCTATTACAGTTGTTCTAATATGACCTATATGGAAAGGCTTCGCTATGTTTGGTGAAGAAAATTCTACAATAACATTTTTACCATTACCCATTAAACTACTACCATAGGTCTCCTTTTTAAGTAAAACTTCCTCAATAACAGCCTTTATGAAACATTGTTTATCTATAAAAAAGTTTAAATAGCCTCCAGCAGCTTCAACACTTTTTATAAATTCTTCTTTATCTAAATTTTGAGCAATATCATCGGCTATAACATTTGGGGCTTTTCTGAAAACCTTTGCCAATCTAAAGCAAGGAAATGCAAAATCACCCATTTCAGAGTTTGGTGGAATCTCTATCATTGTTAAAATTTCTTCTTCATTAAGTTCTGGAATATTTTTTCCTAATACTTCACTTAGTTTCTTCTTAAAATCAATCATTAAAAATCCTCCTTTAAATCTCTTTATTACAAAATTACAAAAACAAAAACTCCCGCCCCTATAACTATAGAGACGAGAGAGTATTCCCGTGTTACCACTCTTATTGGCATCAAATAAAATGCCCTCTTTTGCTCCCTCTAACGGTGGAAAGCCGTCATGCCCTACTAATTTCAGGCAGATTCTCAAAGGTGCGCTTCAATGTAAGTAAGTATCAGACTTCCACCAACTCTGACTCGCTTAAACAATCCTTACATTTACTTTCCTTATCATAGAAATTTCTCTTTCTTTTCAAATTAATATATCATATATCTTTTCCTGTTACAATGGGTTTATTCATTAATCTATTCTATTTTTTATTTAATGTGATACTTCCTGTACTTTTATTTAATTTAAAATATCCTTCACTAGATAAGTAAGTTCCTTTTAAAATTCCCTATAAGCGCTATTGATGAAGATTTTCCAAAAAATCTTCATCGCTATAGACTTCTATTCCCTCTGTCTTTAGTAGGGCCGTTGTTACTCCATCACCCTCGGTTAAAGTGCCAGTAAAGGTCCCATCGTAAATTTTTCCTACACCACAGGAAGGGCTTCTGGATTGTAAAATTGCCTTTGTGATTCCCAAGCTCTTAGCAATTTTTAAAGTTTCATAGGCTCCTTTAACAAAATCCTCAGTTACATCTATACTATCATTTTGTATTACCTTGGCACGTCCATTAAGTACATCTTTTCCATCTCCCCCTTGAATTTCCGCTGGAAGACGGGGAGTTGAAAGACCTCCCAACTGTTCAGGACAAACAGGAACAATACCTTTACCATTAAAATACCTAATTATTTCATCTTTAGAATTATTTTTACCATTATATTTGCAATTGGCTCCCAATAAACAAGCACTAATTAATATCATGATATTCACCTCTTCTTTTAGTGCACTTATTTAAGCTGCACAATTGTTACTCCAGCTCCACCTTCACCATAAGCACCTTCTCTATAGCTTTTAACATGCTTATGTTTTTTAAACATTTGTTTAAGTCCCGCACTTAGTACCCCAGTACCAACACCATGAATTATTGTAACATGGGTTAAACCTGCAATATAGCTATCATCTAAATACTTATCTACCTCAAGCATTGCTTCTTCAAGATTTTGTCCCCTTACGTCTAATTCTGTCTTTATATTTTCTGCCTTTGACTTAACTATTTTACCAGTGCCTGTTTTCCTTGTTTCTTTTTCCTCTTTAGTTCTCTCTAGATTAGATACATGCATATTAACCTTCATAATTCCTACTTGAACTTGAACTTCACCATTTTCATCTTCTGGTGAAATAATGTATCCTGTTTGATTTAAAGATAATATACTAACCATTTCTCCAACCTTTAAATTTTTAGGTGGCTTCTTATTAGTTTTAACTATTAGCTGCTCACCCATATCCTCTGCAAGCTTATTCATTTTACCAGAAATGCCTTTCTTTGCTTCCTCAATTCTTCGATTCATTTCTTTTTCTTCTAACTCTATACGTAAGGATTTTAAATTGTCCACAATCTCATCTGCATCAAGTTTTGCTTGTTTAATAATTTTATATGCCTCTTTTTTAGCTTCTTTAATAACCTGTTCTCTCTGTATTTGAAGTTGTTGTTTTTTATCAAAAAACTCTTCTCTTAACTTTTGAGTTTCCATTCTAAGTCTTGTAGCTTCATCCTTTTCTCTTTCTGCGGTGGTTCTATTCCTCTCAATATTTTGTAATAAATCTTCGAAGTGAATATCCTCCCCAGTCAATAATTCCTTTGCCCTATCAATTAAGAAATCTGAAAGTCCAAGTTTCCTTGAGATCTCAAATGCATTAGATTTTCCCGGTACCCCTATTAAAAGCTTATATGTTGGACTCAAAGTTTCAACGTCAAATTCAACAGAAGCATTTTCTACTCCTTCGTTGGATAAAGCATATTGCTTTAATTCACTATAGTGGGTAGTAGCTACTGCAGTTGCTCTCATTTCTCTTAAATGATTCAAAATTGCCATAGCAAGGGCGGCACCTTCCGTTGGGTCTGTACCTGCACCTAACTCGTCAAATAGCACTAGAGAATTTCTGGTCACATTTTCCATTATGCCAACAATATTAGTCATATGAGAGGAAAATGTACTTAAGCTTTGTTCTATACTTTGCTCATCTCCAATATCAGCAAAAACCTGTTCAAAAATAGCTAGCTTAGTACCATAATCCGCTGGAACATGTAATCCACTTTGTGCCATTAGAGTTAGTAATCCTAATGTTTTCAAAGTTACTGTCTTTCCCCCTGTATTGGGTCCAGTAATAACAAGTATATGGAAGTCCTCTCCAAGCCAAATACTATTAGGCACTACTTCGCTAGCCTTTAGCAAAGGATGTCTACCATTTTTTATCATTATTTCCCCATTTGTATTTAATTCAGGTTCAACGGCCTTCATCTCAATAGAAAGTTTACCTTTAGCAAAAATAAAGTCTAGTTCTTTTAAAATGTTTTGATTAGACCTTATATCCTCAGCTCTTTCAGCTATCATTGCAGCAATTTCCATTAAAATTCTTTCTATTTCAACCCGTTCTTTAATTTTTAATTCCTTTAACTGATTGTTAAGCTCCACCACAGCCATAGGTTCAATAAATAATGTAGCTCCACTGGAGGATTGATCATGAACTAGTCCAGGTATACTTCCTCTATGCTCCTGCTTTACAGGTACTACATAACGGTCCTGCCTCATTGTAATAATAGCATCCTGTAAATATTTTTGGTTAGATGATGAAGTGATAATACTATTTAGTTTATTTCTAACCGCATCATTTTTAGAAGCAATTTGTCTACGTATATATTTAAGTTCAGAACTTGCATTGTCTGATATTTCTACATCACTAACAATGCATAACTCTATTTTATCTTCAATTTCCTTTAATGAAGTAAGACTTTGTGCTAATCCTTGAATAATAGGATATTTAATCTCTCTATTATCTTCCTTCAAAAATGTTTTAAGTCTCCTAGCTACAGCTAAAGTATCCTTTAAATGCAATAGTTGGCCAGGGTCCAAATAGGAACCAATTTCTGTCCTTCTAACATATTGCAAAACATCGTTTATTCCTCCTAAAGGCACGTTACCGCGCTGTATTAATATGCTTTGTGCCTCACTGGTCTCATTTTGCCATTTTATAATTTTATTAAAATCCACTATAGGTCGAAGTTCTTGTACCTTTTCTTTTCCTAAAGTAGAAGTACATTTTTCTTCAAGTCCTTCAATTATCTTTGTGTATTCCAAAACCCTCAAACTTCTTTCATTCATTAGATCCACCTCGTTACTTTTAAAATGAATTTTTTATTATTAACATTAAAATTATTGTTAATATTAGTTAAAATTAATTAATCTTTTTCATTGTATCATATTATATTTTTATATTTTATTCAACTATTTTCCATATAAACCTATTGATATTATTGATTTTTTCTCAATAATCGTCTGAAATTAGATAAATCTTAGTTGAAAATTTACATATAAAAGGTGCCTACTATGATTAATGGCACCTTTATATACTACTTACTAATTATTAATACCCGTAATACTGCCTCCAAACTGATGGAATATTTTTTTTGCCTGTTCTACTTCTTCATCACTGATTTCTGCAACCACTTTATAATTGTAACCGGCAATCTCTTCGAATCCTGCCATACCACTTACCATAGGACTAGCTGCAAGTAACGGGGCTTTTGTGCTATCTGTAAATCCTAAATTTCCTGAGCCTAAGACTAAATTTGAAAGATTTGGTGCTGTTTCTGTTCCAGCAATATTTCTTTCTACATTTCTATCAGGGAAATTATCATTTAAATCTAAAGAAGCATTGTTTAAACCTGATTCTTTAAGCAAATTAACTGCCTCATTTGCATTTTTTAAGTTATCAAAATAACCTTCAATTTTCATACAGATTCCTCCTAACATTTCTATATTAATAAAAATATTTAATTAAATAGGATTTTAATATGTATGTATAGCTTTTGGAATTTAAACTGCTATTATTCTATGTTACTAAAAATAAAAAACGAACCCTATGAATAGGATTCATTTTTTATACAGATTTCAATTAATAGTTTTTTATTATTATTTCTTTTGAGACTTTTGTCGTGAGTTTTTGTCTAAGATTTTTTTACGAAGTCTAATACTTTTAGGAGTAATTTCTACTAATTCATCGTCAGCAATAAATTCTAAGGATTGCTCTAATGAAAATATAATAGGTGGTGTAAGTCTTAATGAGTCTTCTGAACCTGATGCACGCATATTAGTTAATTGCTTTTTCTTGCATACATTTACCGCTATATCTTCTAGTCTTGAGCTTTCCCCAACTATCATACCTTCATATACATCTGTACCAGGACTAATAAACATCTTCCCTCTTTCCTGAGCACCGCTAATACCATATCCTGCAGCTGTTCCACTTTCAAAAGCAATAAGAGATCCTCTATTTCTAGCACGAATTTCCCCTTTATATTTATCATAGCCATCAAATAAATGATGGAAGATTCCATATCCCTTTGTATCTGTTAAGAACTCTGATCTATATCCAATTAAACCTCTAGCAGGGATTCTGAATTGAAGCTTCATTATACCTGTACCCGTTGGCTCCATGTTTAACATTTCACCTTTTCTTATACTTATTTTTTCAATAACAACACTTGAAGACTCCTCTGGAACCTCGACATATAATATTTCTATCGGCTCTAATAGTCCTTCTTCCGTTTTCTTCATAATTACTTCCGGTCTTGAAACTGCGAATTCATAACCTTCTCTACGCATAGTTTCAATTAAAATTGATATATGCAATTCTCCTCTACCAAGAATCTTAAAGCAATCTGAAGAAATTTCCTCCATTTTCATAGCGACATTTGATAATAGTTCTCTTTCAAGTCTATCTTTTAGATGTCTGCTTGTTACATAATCTCCTTCTCTACCTGCAAATGGGCTATCATTTACCATAATGTTCATGGAAATCGTTGGATCATCAATTTTAACTGAAGGTAAAGCTTCTACTTTATCTGTAGAGCAAAGAGTCTCTCCTATATTTATATCAGTAATACCAGATACTGCTATAATCTCTCCAACAGTAGCTTTCTCGGACTCAACTCTATTTAAACCTTCATATGTGTATAAATTACTAATTTTAACGTTAACTTGCTTATCATTTGACCTAACTAAAACGGCACCTTGCCCTCTATTAATTGTTCCTCTAGTTATCTTACCAATTCCTATTCTACCAATATACTTATCATAATCAATAGATGTTATTAAAAGTTGAAGTCCGCCATTTTCGTCTCCTTCAGGACAAGGAATATGTTCTAAAATACTGTCGAATAGTGGGATCATGTTCTCTCCTTCATCCTCAATATTTAATTTTGCATACCCACTTTTTCCTGAAGCATATACTACTGGAAATTCTAACTGATCATCGTCCGCTTCCAACTCTATAAATAGATCTAAAACTTCATCAATAACTTCTGTAGGTCTAGCTTCGGGTCTATCTATTTTATTTACTACAACTATCGGCCTTAAGCCTGTTTTTAAAGCTTTTTGCAGTACAAATCTAGTTTGCGGCATAGGACCTTCAGATGCATCTACAAGCAGAAGTACTCCATCAACCATGTTCATAATACGTTCTACTTCTCCACCAAAATCAGCATGGCCCGGTGTATCTACAATATTAATTTTTACATCTTTATAATGGATTGCAGTATTTTTAGAAAGGATAGTGATCCCCCTCTCTCTTTCTAAGGTGTTAGAATCCATTACCCTTTCCTCTACAACTTCATTGCTACGAAAAGTTCCACTTTTCTTTAGCATTTGATCTACTAAAGTAGTCTTACCATGATCAACGTGTGCAATAATTGCAATATTTCTAATATCATTTCTTTTCATCTTATTTCAACTTCTTCCTATATGAGTATAGTATGGTATATTCCATAATGAATTTATATCTTATTTACCTAAAAAATAACCATAAAAAAAATTTTATCATAAATAAAACTATACTGCAATCAACTTTATATTAACTTGCCCATATTTACACAAAACTATAGTTAGTAAAAGTAAAAAACCACTCAAATTATTGAGCGGTTTTAAGATAACTTTCTTGATTTACTCCCCAATCTTTCAGCTTTATATCTGTACCTATCCAAATTGGAATATTAATCTGAATAATTTCAAATAATTCCTCAACATCGGCATTTATCATACGTATACAACCTAAAGAAACATTAGTTCCAATAGAATATGGAGCATTATTTCCATGGATACCATACATACCTCCTCCGCCATAAGAAATACCTATCCACCTTTTACCTAGCGGATTATCTGGAGCACCACCTTTTGCAGATTTCTCTTTATAGTTCCACGAAGGATTGATAGTTTTTCTCACTATAGTAAACTTACCCTCAGGGGTGAGCCCAGAATCTTTACCTTGTGCAATTGGATATTTTTTTATAACATCTTTTCCTTTATACAAGGTTAATATCCTTTTAGTTTTATTCACTGTTATCCAGTGCTTATTGGAAGGTGGATTTGTTACTGTATCTGTGTATTTATAGGCACTCTCTAACATCCTCTTTCGCATTGCACTTTTAGTTTGCCTACCAATAGAACCATCTACAATTAGATTGTGTTCACTTTGAAATCTTAATATAGCATTTCTATTGTCCAACTGAGCATTCTTATATTCTCCTTTGTTAAATCCTAATTTTTTTAATGCCTCACTATAATCGATTTCTAAGCTTATCACTTTCTGTATATGAGTTTTGACAGCATTATTTATAATATTTACATCTATCTTGGGCGTATTTGGTGTTACCATTATAGTAGATAGAATTAAGCCTGATATAATAGACTTAAGCATAAAATCACCTCCTGCTATATCTATTAATATATCTTTTTGGTCATTTTTATGATTACTTATAATAAAAAAAACCTATCTTTATTAAAAAGATAGGTTTTCTATTGAAGCATATTTTTCAGATATAGCTTCTGCTACTTTTATACCATCTACTGCGGCAGAAATAATGCCCCCAGCATATCCTGCTCCTTCACCGGAAGGATATATTCCCTTAATATTACTCTCAAGATCTATACCTCTAACAATTCTGATTGGAGATGAGCTTCTGGTTTCAATTCCAGTCAGAATTGCATCCTTCATCCCGAAACCATTTAACCTTTTATCTAGTTCTAGTAAGGCTTCTTTAAAGGCCTCTACTACATATGTTGGTAGACAATTTCTTAAATCCGTAAGATTAATTCCAGGTGTATAGGATGGATTTACTTTCCCCAATGATGTTGATGGTATGCCCTCTAAAAAGTCCCCCACCAGCTGAGCTGGAGCACAATAGTTACTTCCCCCTTCTTTAAAAGCGCTCTGCTCCCACTTTCGCTGATAATACATTCCGGCTAAAGGGTGTTCACTTTCAAAATCCTCTGGTCCTATACCTACAAGCAATGCACTATTAGCATTTTCCTTATTTCTTGCATGCTCGCTCATTCCATTAGTAACAACACCGCCTTCTTCTGATGCTGCAGCCACTACAGTACCTCCTGGACACATACAAAATGTATACACAGATCTCTCATTTTTACAATGATGAACAAGTTTATAATCTGCAGCACCTAAGCGAGGATGACTAGCAAATGTACCATATTGACTTTCATTAATCATTTTCTGAGGATGTTCTATACGTACACCTATGGAAAATGGTTTTTGATGAATTTCTAATCCATTTTCATATACCATTTCAAATGTATCTCTTGCACTATGACCAATAGCTAATACAACTGCTTCTCCCTTAATTATACTCTCATTGTTAACCTTTACCCCTGTAATTCTCTCATCTTCTATTATAAAATCTGTAACCTTACTTTCAAAACGCACTTCTCCTCCTAGAGAAATTATCTTTTTTCTAATGTTTTTAACAACATATTGTAAAATATCCGTTCCAACATGGGGCTTGCTAGAATATAAAATTTCTTTTGGTGCACCAGCTTCGATAAATTCTTCCAGTACTTTTCTACACCTTGGATCCTTAATTTGAGTTGTTAATTTACCATCTGAAAATGTACCTGCCCCACCTTCACCAAACTGAACATTGGAATCCTTAATAAAGTTTCCTGTTGTCCAAAACTGATTTACATCCTTTGCCCTTTCTTCTACATCTTTTCCTCGTTCTAACACAATAGGGCAATAACCCATCTCTGCCAATATAAGTGCCGCAAATAATCCAGCGGGCCCAGATCCGATTATTATAGGTGGATTTGTAAGTTTATCATTTCCTTTATGCACATATTTATAATCCATACTAGGAGTAATTGTTATATCTTTAGACTTAGAATTTTTAATTATTTTATCCTCATTTTTTATAGTTACATCTATTGTATATACAAAATAAAGTTGATCTCGTTTTCTAGCATCAACTGATTCTTTATAAATTCTGTAATCTATCAGGTCAGCCTCACTAATATTTAACTTTTTCAGCAATGCCTTTTTTAAATCTGTCTCATTTTGATTAATTGTAATTTTGATTCCTGCTACACGTAACATATGTATTCTTCCTTCCTATAACTTAAGTTGCACTATTACATCGAAGCTTCGTTTCCAGCCACATAGCCGGAAGACCATGCCCATTGCAAGTTAAATCCTCCACAATCCCCATCTACATCCAAAAGTTCACCAGCAAAATATATCCCCGGAACAATCTTTGATTGTAGAGTATTTGGACAAATTTCTTTTAAGGATACACCACCAGCAGTTACCTGAGAATGCATCCAAGATTGTGATCCTATAATATCAAATTGCCATGCTTTCAATAAAGAAACAATTTTTTCTATTTCCTTGTTAGATATCTCCGAACAAGTTCTATTTAGATCATAAATATTTGATACCTTTAAAATCATAGGAATAAGCCTTTTATTTATTAGCCCTATAAAGCTAAAATCAAGAGGACGGTCGTACTGATAAGATAATCTAAGACTTATTAAATTTAAAAGTTCTTCATAAGTAAAGTTAGGAAACATATCTATTTCAATTATAGGCTGTTGTTTATTTTCAAGAGCTTCTACAGCATTCCTGCTAAGCTGTAGTATCGGAGGACCTGAAATACCATATTCAGTAAATAATAGTTCACCTTCTTCCCTTCTTAAAATATTACCATCTAAAATAACAGAAGCTGCACCATTAAATTTTATGCCTTTAATAGATTTTAAAAAAGGTGCCTCTAACTTTAATTGCACTAAAGCCGGAAAAGGATTAACAATATTATGACCCAAACTTTTTGCTAATTTATAGCCACTACCATTTGAGCCTAAATTAGGACTAGACATTCCTCCGGTTGCTATAATAACTTTATCTGCTTTATATTCTACTCCATTACTATCTATAAGAATAAATTCCTGTTTTGATTGTTTAATTTTATCTATTTCAATATCACATATTACTTCTATACTTAGTTTATCTAACTCATATCTTAATACATCTAAAACACTTGAGGCTTGATCTGACATAGGAAATACCTTTCCATCGTTCTCAATCTTATGAGCAATTCCTAAGATTTCAAAGAAGTTTATAGTTTCATCCACAGTGAATCTTTTCAAGATACTACTGGCAAACTTTTTATTACTGCTATGAATACACTTTAGATTACTTTCGCTTAATCCAACATTTGTAAGATTACATCTCCCATTGCCTGTTGCTAATAACTTTTTACCAATTCTATTCATTCTTTCATATATTACTACCTTAGCCCCATTTCTTGAAGCTACTATTGCTGCCATCATACCAGCAGCGCCTCCACCGATAATTGCAACTTCTCTTTGCATAAACATTAAACCCCTTTACTATATCTAAACATATTAATTTAAGATTTTCTATTTGTGCTAATTATATATAATAATATTATTTACTTCAACTGTATGTTTAATGACATATTATCTATAACAAAAGAAACAAGTATGATAACCGTTTTATTCAAAGCCATCATACTTGTTAAATGTAATTTTTTATTGTATATAGCGTATCTACTATTAAGCTGGAAAATCCTTATACATTTCCTGTTTAGCGCCACAAACTGGACATTTTTCTGGTAGATGCTCAGCTACAGTATGTCCACAAATAGGACAAACATAAATGGTTCCGATATCCATATCCTTACCCTGTCTTGCCATGTCTTGAGCATCTTGAAATAACTTTGCATGGATCTTTTCTGCTTCTAAGGCATAATGAAATGCTCTTTCAGCTCCTTTTTCATTTTGAAAACGCGCTGTTTCTAAATATACTGGATACATTTGTTCAATTTCATGAAGCTCTCCATCGATTCCACCTTGCAAATTTTCTACTGTTGTACCTATACCAAATACAGCTCCAGCTGGTACTGTATAATCGCCTTTTTGATCGTCCAATACTCTAAAATGATTGTCCGCATGAGCATATTCGGCATATGCAATCGCCCTAAAAAGTCTACCAATATTAGGCATACCTTCCTTATCTGCTACATCGCCCCAAATTAAATATCTCATATGGGCCATACTTTCTCCACCGTAGGCAGAGCGCAAGAAATCTGCAGTCATTGCATTATTTACTGACATATGTGAAACCTCCTTTTTATATTAATGAACTGGTGTCAGTTCGTCCTCTTTAAGAGTTACACGATTATGTTCTAATATTTGCTTTGTTCTATCTCCATCTTCTAGAGAGTCTAGATATACTACCTCATGTGGTACAATTTTAATTACCTTTAAAGATTCCCTATTCATTTCAATTAAATGAGGATCTGGAGAATATTTTAAAGCTTCTTCAAAAAGAGTTCTATTTTCAATACTAGTAGTAGCTTTTCCAAACACTTGAACTCCTTTAATTTTTCTAAAGTTAATATATTCTGTATTAACTAGAAGACAAACATCAGGATTCTCTTCAATTGCTTTAAATTTGTCGCCTCCAGCAGACAATATGTAAATGTCCATTTCATTACCAACAAAATATTGTATTGGACTACATCTTGGGCGCCCATCTAGATAAGTTGCCAGTGAGCCACTTTTATGTTCTTTTAAAAAAGAAATAATATGGTCTCTCAGCTCCATTGGGGACATTTCTCTACCATGCGTGTTCAACTTTATCATCTCCTTATTTAGTTATAGTTAATCATTTTCACTGTTATTATTTAGTTTATTTAAAAAAATATTCATAATATATTTTTCTATATAAAAAAATCCCTCTTTTACTATTCAAAGAGAGATTTTCAATATATTTGTTTAAAGACCTCACTGGTTTAGATCTTGTTTTAAAGTATTTTCATTAACTTTTAGTCGTTTTGATAATACAAATGTCATAACAGCGGCGGCAAATACCCTTAGGCTCAGTAATATATATCCATTAGCACCTACTGCAACAAAGATCAGAGTATCTTCTACAATAGCATGACAAGTAACTAGAAAAACTGAAATTAAAAATGTATCTTTTGTAGAAAGATTCCCATCTTTAGCGCTTTGTATAATTACTCCTGCGCCATAAGATATCCCAAAAATAATTCCTACTAATAATGGCAAAGTAGATTCTTTTGACATACCAAAAAATTTCGTTAGAAATTCGAAAAACTTAGATATTTTATCTAACACTTTATAGTCCTTAGCTACTTGAAGTATGATCATCAAAGGTATAACAATTTTAGCTATAGAATAAATAGAATTAAAGCTACCCATTACACCCTCTTTTAAAATGTCAATCACAGAAATACACCCATCCTTCCTACAATTATACCGGAAATAATGGCCAAGCCCATTCTAATTATCAGAGCATGAGAAACTTTAAATCCTAGTTTTCTTGTAACCGCAGTTTCTACTAATAAAGAATGGGAAAAAGAAAGCATTATTGCCAAAATTGTAACTTGCATAGCAGTCAACTCAATAGCTTTAATTGCGCCGATTGCAGCATATAGGTTAAGTACATTACCAACCACCAGTACAATAGCGGCCTCTCCAGGCAAATTAAAAACTCCCATTAAAGGTTCAAATAAAGTAGTAATCCAATCTATTATTGGTGTATTATTTAATATTGTTACAAAAATATATACAGGAACTATAGTTTTAGCTAACAACCATGTAGTTTCTATTCCTTTTCTAATGCCTGTCTTGATAGAACTTAGTAGCATTTAATCACCCTTCGTATAATTTTATGTTAAATTACTAGATAATATATTTTCTATAAATAATTTTAAAATCCTTCATACTAAATCTTTATTATTTTAAAAAAGCTAACCTTTATATGTATACTTACATATTATGAAATTAGAAGATGGTATGTTTACTTTCTTAAATATTCTTAAGTAAAGTCAATTATTTAATATGTATATGTATAGAATTAGATATTAATTAAGGAGTTGATAGTAATGAATTATTATCATCAATATACAAATAGCAATCAACCAGTATACTACTGGTCATACGACGTTAATCCTGCAAATGAATATTATCCAGGAAGTGGATGCAGAAACATAGCCATTGCTACTATACAAGGAGGCCCTCTTGCCCCAAACATCAGAGGGACTGTATACTTTATAAGCGCTGCTGGAGGAACAAACGTATATGTTGAGGTTTCTGGTCTTCCACCTTATAGACCAGCTATTGGTAATGGTAATCCTATTGGCCCCCATGGATTTCATATACACCAAAATGGCACTTGTGAGGTAGGTGATCCTACAGATCCTTTCCAAGCAGCAGGAGGACATTGGAATCCGACTAATCAGCCTCATGGTAGTGTATACTCATTGGTGGTTTTGTATGTTTAGGTCATCGTATATAGAACTTATGAATACATCCCATTCTATATCAATGTTTAAGAGAGGTTTTACTCCTGGACTTGACTTGTTTAACTGTTTAATCGTAATTTTTCTGATGAGTTTTTCAAGATTACGCCTTGTTATATCTCCACTTTCTATTATATCATTTATAATGTCTAAAGACTTAAATACTTTTTCCTTCATATTAGAACTATCTTCTTTTATTTTAATCATCTCATTTAGCTGAGATTCTAATCTCATCAATTCTCTATTAGCTTCTTTAATTACCTCAGCAGCGATCTCTTCTGATATAATTCCTTTGGCCAATTGCTTAGAATAGTTCTTAATCTCTTCCTTTTTATCTTTGATTTTCATGTTATACTGCTTAATAGATTGCTCATGATTTACTTTTAGATGGACCATACTATTTATTTCCTTATCTAATTCATCTGTAGTATTTTCAATATAACTCTTCATTAATTTTAATTTATCCAGGATTATAATCTTCAGCTGCTCTTCATGGATCTTATGACTACTACAGAAGCTAGCTCCATGAAGATGATTATTGGTACATATATAACTAGGTGGACTTTTCTTCTTGTTTACTTTCATAAATCCACCACCACAGTCTCCACATTTTAAAAAACCTATAAATAAGTTGATGCCCTTACTAGTGCCTCTTACGCTATTATCTAACCTATTATTCAATATTTTCTGTGCTAATAAAAAAT
The DNA here is from genome assembly GCF_018141165.1 of Alkaliphilus sp. B6464. Classification (NCBI taxonomy): domain Bacteria; kingdom Bacillati; phylum Bacillota; class Clostridia; order Peptostreptococcales; family Natronincolaceae; genus Alkaliphilus; species Alkaliphilus sp. B6464. The sequence continues at coordinate 2,291,248 of NZ_CP058557.1, read as the reverse complement.
CCTTCTTTGATATTATTGGATCATGGTGTTCTTTATGAACTATATGTAATTCTTCTTTTAAACGTTCTGTTTTACCATTGATTTTCTTTCGTTCCGTCTTCCCGCAACGAAGAATCCCTATATATACATCATTTTTTATTATCCTCATTACATGAGTACCCGTCCATGTATCAGCAATGCTACCAGAGATCATTTTTCCAGTTTTATTATATTGATACCTAGACGGTGTAGGTATTCCTTCATCTTGTAATATATTAGCAATAATTCTTCCACCATTACCAACAATATATAATTGAAATATTTTTTTTACTATACTTGCTGCTTCTTCATCAATTATAAGCCCATGTTTATTGTCAGGATCTCTCTCATAGCCAAAATAGACCTTTGTTATTAAACCATCTGTTTTTTGCTTCATTTTTAAATTAGATTTTATCTTCCGAGATATATCCTTTATATACCTTTCGTTATACCATGTTTTTATACCTATGATATCGTCATCGTCTGTAGAGCTATCATAATTATCATTTATTAGTATGAGTCTAACATCGTACTCTTCCAGATATTCTAAAAATAATAATGTTTTAGCATTATGCCTTCCAAGTCTAGATAAATCCTTCATTATTAATATATCTACTTGTCCAGCTTCAATTAAAGCCTTTAACTCATTTAGTCCTGGCCGATTAAATGTGTATCCCGATATATTATCATCCTCAAATATCTTTATAGGCCTAAGTCCAATTTCATTAACTGAGTATTCATTGATTATTTTATTCTGTGTAATAATGGCATCGTAATTTTCCTTATCTTCATCCCTAGATATTCTGGAATACCCATATACTTTCATTCTCACTCCCCCAAATTACAATCAATAATATACAGTAGTAGAATTCACAAACTATTAGATACTAATTAATAATTTTATCTTCCCTTAATTTAGATAAAATCATATCCTTAATTGCATCTTCTATTGTAGTGCTGCCGTGAAAAGTATGAGTAATTTCAGCAATGTTTTTATATTTATTTTTATCTTTTATAACCAATCCTTTATTGTTGTTCTTTAACCTTACCTCCTGCTCCTGTTTCATTTATCTCATCCCCTTTTAAAGTATTGTTATATTACTTAAATTGAAACTCTTACTAACTATATGAATCTTGAAGATTGTCTAATTCACCTTTGAATCAAGTCTTATGTAGTTTATTTTCTTTTTCAATAACCCTTTGGAGCCCTTAAAGTTAATAAAATAAAAAAACTACAATTATGCATTGTCATCTTGAAATATGTAACTATTTTTTTATTGCTGAGATAACTTTTCTCGCTCCTTGCGTAACTATCACAATGCCGTTTTCACTTTCCTCAAAATCTAAATTAAGTGCCATACAAGCACCTTGAAATTTACCTAAAGCTAATGAGTATCCTTGGCTGTTTTCCCTCTCAAACACTGTGTTATTTTCTTTTTCACATAAGTAATTAATAGCCAAAGCATCTAACAATTCTTTTCTACTCCTTGCATCCATCTAATCACTCCATATTGCATATTTATCTTGTGTTGAAGCTTAACCAATAGACCTGTTTTTTCTTTATCAACCCATTTTTTGAGTGCATTAAATAAAAATCGATTAAGATCTTCTGCCGATACGTCTTTAAAAATACATTCTTTTTTCTTTCTAAAATTACCGTTCTTATTATAAGTGATTACACCTATATCATCAGGAACTAAATCTATTATTTTAGGGTATAATTCTGTAGGTACCACATAATAATTATGATTTCCTACAAAGTTATGACCATTTTTAGATTTGAAATCTGATTTAGAAATTTTGATCTCAAAGCAAGTTGTTAATATTCCTAGCATATACCGATTCTTTTTATAAACACATCCTATGCACTTTTTACAAGGGAACTTTTCCCCTTGTATTTTACATGAAAGCCCTTCTAATTCTTTAGAACAGAAACTTTTATTTTCTTCAACATAATCCTCAAATCTAATTACATCGACATATCCAGTGCCAACATCTACTTCCTCAGCATATCTAATAGTTCTTAAATTACTATTAAGTGCTGGTCTATACCAAGATATGCACCGTTTAATTTGTTTCGTTAATTCTGTTTCTGCCATTTTGCACCTCCCTTGTGTCGCCTAAATTTCATGTTCGCTAAAGAAAGTAGAGTAGGGGAATGAAATATCATTCCCCCCTCATCAAACCGTGCATGCGATTTTCCCGCACACGGCTTTCCGATATTCTTCTTCCTTCAGCATTCATCAACCAGCAAGTTTTCTGAGCCCATTTTTATAAATAGTCTGTCGAACCTTTGAGATTCCAGCATATCTCCTATTATTTTGGGTTTTGTAGTTATACCATAAAGTAAATTTCTTTATGATATACCAATCCATTTTATTCAGCTGTTTCCCTGCATTCTTCAATCCGTAATAGTTTCTCATACCAATTATTTTAGGATTTAAGATTCTAATCATATCTTGTACCTCCAGCAACAACGTTGACCTGCTGGCAAATACACCTTTGATATTGTCCCTCATCTTCTGCATAGCTTTTTGTGATGGAAACTGGTGAGTTTCTTGAAATCTCTGTCCTTTAGAGGTTTCTGTAGTTTTCCTCCGATGGTGAAATCCAAGAAAATCAAACCCATCTTTTCCATCCCACATATTGACTAGCTTCGTTTTCTCAGGATGCAGTCCTAATTCCAGCTTTCCCATAATATATTTCACGGCTTTTAAGGCATGTTCTGCTTCTTTCTTTGTTCTACTGATTATTACAAAATCATCACAATATCTTATGAGTTTTCCAAGGTGGCTACAGTGTTTTTCCCATTTTGTATCCAGATAATGAAGGTAGATATTTGACAATAATGGAGAAATTACTCCGCCCTGCGGGCTTCCAATTGTACTGTTATATATCTCTCCCTTTTCCATGACTCCAGCCCTTAACCATTTCCAAATCATTTTAAGAATTCTTCTATCTGATATTCTCTGTTTTACCAATAACATTAACTTTTCATGATTAATGTTATCAAAATATCCTTTAATATCAGCATATACTACCCACCATCCCTTGTTTGCTGTATCTTTTCGTATTCTATCTAAGGCTTGGTGAGCATTCCTCTTAGGTCTAAAGCCGTAGGAACAGTCTTTAAAATCAGCCTCAAATACAGGTTCAATAGCTATTTTAACCGCCATTTGTATAACCCTATCTCTAATCACTGGTATCCCTAGAGGTCTCCTTTGGTCTTTACCCTTCGGGATATAGGTTCTTTTCACAGGTTTAGGATGGTATTTCCCTTGTTTTAATTCTGTTTGTATTTCTATCAGAAATTTATCTACTCCATATTTTTCTACATCTGCTATTGTAATTTGGTCAATTCCACCTATTCCACCATTAGATTTTACTCTTTTCCATGCCTCCATAAGTATATCTTCTCCATATACTTTATCGTATAAGGCATGGAATCTTCGCTTGCTGTTTAATTTGGCTGCAAGGTATAGCTTCCTTTGAAGTTTTCGAACTTTTTCTTTGGTGTTGTTAGCCTTAATGGCATTCACTCGCTCTTACCTCCTTTGGATAGCTTGAATAAAGTAGAGTTCCTTTCCTATTTACAGTTTTGTTGTCTGTAAAATCTTTGGTACTATGAACTCCTCCGACTCCCTCTTTACAAGCATTCAACTTCACCTCATCGGCTTATATGTAGCTTCTTTACAGTTTTCACTGTGCAAAGTAGGGTCTCTCCAGTTCCGAACCACACTTTCAGTACATGTCGTTTCCTTTACACCGAGGGATTCTTCGATGGTGCTCTCCAAGTTCTACCCATCTTCCATGGTCTTCGCCCATATGCCCAAGGCTCGACTTCCCTTTTTACCTCTGTACCACAGAGACCTTTTTTGACGATGCGGCAGAATTCACTTTATGTTACAACCTGCACTTTTGCTTGCCCTGTTATTAAACAGGTACTTTATCCTCCCGCTTGGCACCCCACATTACTGCGGAGCACTGGGATTAGCTAACGGGCTCCTTGGCAATTACCCGTACTGGACTTTCACCAGCAAGTGTGATCCAGCTTTGCTGGACGCACAGCATAAAAAAAGAAGCTAAATTTTAGCCTCTGTATTTAACATATTAATCTCATCTTTCTAGGTCCCAATCATCTTCCAGTAATACATCTTCTATTTCTCCATATAACTTTTCATATGTTTTCACTATGGAACTATTCTTAAGCGCAATACTGTTAATAAAATTAACCTGTTCTTCCCTAGAATTCGTTTTCGTAGCCTTTTTAAATATTTCAGTCATCTTATTATAATTGCAATTAAAAGCTTCTACACTTGCTTCTATCATTTCAATATCTGTTATATTAGAGAAGTCAATGCTATACCCTGCGACTTGTGCTAAGTATTCTATAAAAATCCTTTGTGCTCTTCCGTTTCCTTCCCTAAATGGATGCAATACATTAATTTCACCCAAATAATAAGCAAGTTTATCATGAATATCAGGCTGTGATATCCCAATTAAATAATTTTCACGCTTTAATTTAGAAAATATTTCTTCAGCACCTTCTAAAATATACATATGATTATAGAATGAATTGCCTTTTGAGATATTTACTGTTCTCAATTCTCCAGCCCAATCATAAATATCATTAAAAATCTGCTTATGAATAGATTGTAGGTGTTTCAAGTCTAAATTCCCTTTAACCGGTGTATGCTTTATTTCAGCTATAGATAAAGCCGTATATTCCCTCTCGGCTATTTCCAGCTGCTCGTTATTAGTTATATTAAATTTATTTTTTAATACAAATGAATTGGCATAACAATACTTACTGTCCCATTCATAGCTATAACTATAGTTTTCATTCATAATCTTGTACCTATATATTTCTAGTATGCTTTTTAATAATTCTTTTTTTCATTTCTTCAAAACTAACTTTATTCGATAAACATAGTTTAAGCCTTTCTTTATCTTCTTCAGTTAAGGGCATCCCTTCCATGGCCATCGTTCCATTGACTTCTTTAATTATTTGCTCTATATCCTTCAAATACAACACACTCCTTTGAATAACCTCTTAATTATATTATACCATATTACATGGTAACTTATATGTAAAAAAACTTCCTTAAAACATCTTACTTTTCTGATATTTGTTATTGCAAATTATTAGCCCTACCTATTTGTTAAAATAAGTGCTTCCTATAAAGATAATAAATACTCTAGATTCCAGCTCTAATTCATTTATTATCTTTATAAAATTTAGTACTACAGGCTATCTATGGTTAGTAGATATCATAATACTGCATATGCCCTTTTCACAGAAACATCACAGTACTCCTCCACAATATGCAGGCCACTCTCCAAGGGATCTCCTAGGACTAAATGGAAGTATCATTATTTTCTTCTTGTGGATCATGGCGATTTAGCATAACCACCGCTAATTTTGGTGTTGTAATGGGTTATTGAAATAAAAAATTAACCGTCCACCCGCTCGCTTTCTGTCCTCCAGCCACAAGAATAATGTACCTGTAATACTACCTTATTAATTTTTCAAAGATCTATTGATTACTTCAAAATTGAAAATTTATATATTTAAATATGAGAGTTTAGAAGCTCTTCATATATAAATCAAGGTAATTACAAGACTACTTGCTTATATTTTCATTATTGAAAATATTATCATTTTTATATTTAAGAATGTTTTTTATTCTTATAGCTACAGCTAGTGAAGGGTTCTTTTTTCCATTTTCAATATTAGTATAAGATGTCCTTGCTATATCAATCTTTTTTGATAATTCTGCATGTGTGAATCCACGCATTTTTCTTTGTTTTTTTTAATTTGCTCTCATAACTCTTCTCCTATTGTCCCATTTAGAAACATTCTTATTAACTAAATAATAGTCCCATTTAGAAACATTGTCAAGCAAATTTTATTATAATTATTTCTTTTGGGGACATTGTTTTCAATATGTTTATTTTAGAGACATTATCATGTAAAATTATAGCAATGGGAGGTGTGGTACCTTGAATTTTTCAGAAAGATTACGATCACTTAGAAAAGATTTGAATCTTACGCAAGAAGAACTAGCACAGAAACTTAATAAAACTCGTTCTACTATTGCAGGATATGAAACTGAGAGAAAACAACCAGATTATGAAACATTAAAATTTATTGCTGACTTTTTTGATGTTTCTATTGATTATCTTCTTGGAAGAACTCATGACAGGAACCCTACTGTACGAATATCAATAGAAGAAGAACCTGATAAATGTAAAAAATCTAATGAAATATTTGAAGATATCGAGAACTTATCTCCTGAAAGCCAAGAAGAGTTAAAAAAGTTAATAGAGCTTTATAAAATAAGAGATATGCAGAAGCGTAACGACGAGATTTCTGATGAATTAACCAAATAAGACTAAGTAAACAAATTATTAAAACTAAATACGACTTAATAAGACAATTGAAAGGCAAATAAAATATTATTCCGAAAGGGATATATTTTTTTAACTACTGTTCGGAAAATATTGGTGAATATGGAATATGTTTGTTGTATTTTGTCGAAATTTGTAAATTAGGAGTGATTGAATGGCACAAATGTTCCCACCTACTATAGAAGGGTTTCAAGAAGAACATCATAGTGAAATAGAATTCTTTTCCTTTCTTAAGCTTAGGTTACCTGACAACTATTATGTTTTTTGGAATATAAGAGTTAACAAAAGAAAACCTGACTTTATAATAGTAGGACCAGATTTAGGCTTGGTGGTATTAGAAGTAAAAGATTGGGCTTTAGGCACAATATCTCGATCTGACTTAAAAAAATATTACTTCAAACCATATGGCGTTTCTGAAATTAATCCTTATGAAAAAGCAGAAACATTTAGAGAAAAAGTAGAAGAAGCGCTATGTGAAGAAATAGGTCTACTACAACAAGATGGAATTTATAAAAATAGGATTAAATTTAGCAGGGCTTCAGGAGTTGTTTTTACTAATATAAACAGAATTGATTTTGAGAGTAGTACCCATCGGAATTCTATAGATAGTGAATTTATTCTATTTAAAAACGATATACAAAACATAAAAACTCCTGAACAGTTAATCAAAAAACTTAAAGCTATGTTTGTGCCTGAAAAGAGTTTCTATTTTGAACCTTTATCTTTAGATGATATGTCATTAGTAAGGAAGGTTTTATTTAGAGATTCCATTTTTTATACTGAACTTGATACTAAAATAATAGATGCCGGTTATGATGTTGAAAATGACCTGGTCGAAAGTTACACTTCTTCTACAGATGTTACAGGAGACGTTAAAGAAGAAGTTATGCTTGAATATCTAAACCATAAAAGGAAATTTCCATTTAAAAAAATAATTTTTTCACTCTTTGTCTTGACATTTCTTGCTAGCCTTCCATACTTACATAAAATAGTAGAAAGTTATGAATATCAGGGTAAAAGTATTTCTGAATACATTGGTTCTCTTTTCAACTCAAATATTAATGTATTAGGCAAAAATTCTGAGGAAAATATTGATTTGTTTCCTCCTACAATGATTTTAAAAGTTCAAAATAATCCTTATGGCAAAGGGACTTATATACTTATACAGGACGGTAAAAATTATATATCTAGTAAGACTTTCCCTAAAGATTCTTATATTGAATTTTATAACGATAGAAAAATCATTATATATAACAGCAAAACTTCGGAAACAAAAGAATTTATTGCAGAAAACGATGTAATAAAATTGGAAGTTGGCAATGCCTATACAAAAATTTATTTGAATGGTATCGAGCATAAGTTTGTGAAAAATTTTAAGTATAATTTTATTGATAATAAGATAGTTAATTGAAATATTATATTCCCTATATTCTACATAAACAAAATCGAATTTGTTACCCAAGACTATAAAATTGAAAGAAGGAACTATTAGACTATGATAAGAAAAAAATATGAATGCTCAGATGACCTAAAGGAAATTATTTTAATAGAAAGCCTTGATGATTTGCAGAAATTATCAGAAAGTAGACAATCTTTAATGTGGTTTAGAGGTGTTTCAAGAGCAAGCTATCGATTGGTGCCAAAAGTTATAAGAAATGCAGAAGTCATATCAGATCAATTTGGAAGATATGTAGAGCCAAGAAATATAAGATCTAATGATAGTGGTGATCAGTACTTATTTCCAAATTTTATGAAGATGTTGGATGTATTCAAGCAAGTAGTATCAAAGAAGGAAATTAATAATGCTATCACAGATTTTGATTGGCTTTTTATAGCTCAACATTATGGATTACCTACGCCGTTATTAGATTGGACAACTGATTTCCTTGTTGCGCTATGGTTTGCTACAGAAGAATCTCAAGATATGATGTCATTTGCAGATCAATTAAAAGAAGATTCTATGTTTAATCCACTTAATGATCTAAGAATATATGAATTTTCCAGAGACTTATCCGCTATTTATATAATAAATCCATGTAAAATAAATAAAATGAGTATAGATTTTAAAAATGTAAATGATCCAATTGATGTAGATAAATATTATGATTTAATGAAAACATTTTTAAATACAGGAGAACGCCCTTATTTACCGTTGTGTATAAAGGGAAAAGATATTGATGTTCGATTACGTAATCAAAAAGGGAATTTTACTATACATGGTTTAAATATTTGGCCAATAGATTATTATACTGTATTTAGAAATAATTTAACCAAAATACTTATTCCATCAGAATTGAGATATGATATTAAGATGTATTTAGAAACTTTGGGGATTAATAGAGACTTTATTTATAATGGATTTGATGCCAAAGAATATGCAGCCGAAGCAATTGGCATATATGAAAATGAAATTTTCAATAGAAATATTACTATTATTAGAAATAGTAACTCAAAGGCATAATGGCTAAACAATTCCATATAAATACCAACTTGTGCGAAATTTAAATTTCCAATTATATTTATAAGGCTAATGGACAGGTAGTGTGGGTTGGCATTTGGATAATATATATTTCTACTCCAGCGATAAAGTTGGAGACATTCAATAAAATATTTTTCTCTCCTGCAATGAATATATGAAAAAACGAAAAATTTTAACTAGATGTATTGCTGATCATATCAGTGGAATGACTGATAGCTATGTACTTAATGAATACTCTAAGCTGTATGAAAGTGTTTCAGGACTTATGTAGCTATACTTATTACTTTATATTAGAATCGAGTGTGAATGCAATGATTGATAGATTGAACAATTTCATAAATAATTTAATTAACAGTAATCCCCTTATACTTATTATTCTCTTTGTATTAGCGGAGTCTATACCTAATACCCCTTATGTTTTTAAAATAATTATTTATATATTTATTTTATTTGCTTTTGCAAATGATTTATCCTACCAAATAGATCATTATCGTAATAAGAAGAACTTTCCTAAAGAAAAAGATGAGTTTTTGCAAACTCTGTTTAAATGGTTTGAAGACAGAGGCAAAGAATCTATACAGCTAAATGATTTATATTATTTAGCTAATATAACGATTGGAAATAGTAACGACCTTTATATTCTTCTATGCGAGTTTAAAAAATTCAATATACATATAAATGATGAAACTAAAACTACTATTAAGTGGCATGATAAAATAAATACTCTTTTATATGAACTGACTAGTAATTTACACCAAGGCAATTTAAAAAAGAATGAATGGCGGTTACTAAATAATTTGGATGAGCATATAAAAAAGGAAAACTATTCATATGAACAAGAAACTTTCTTAAAATTATACCTAAGTTATTTTACAGATATGTTAATTGAAAAAAATGATTTTATAGATAAATCACGTAATGGCAGCGGAACAAAAACAGTAATAGAGTTTATCACCTCAATTATAGGTTTGCTTTTACCTATTTTTAGTGAACAAATAGTATCTATAGCAACATCAGTTTTTAAAATAATACCAAAATAATTAGAAAAAATTTTTAAGCACTAAAAAATTTAACTTAAGCACACTTATATTCTTATACAAAATTTTAGTTAGCCTACCTTAAATATATGTATCTAAAATATTGTATTAAAATAAATGAGGGGGATTGTATGGTTGAAAAACAACTAGATATTTTTTTTAGGCAGATTCAATCTTTTTTTAACCCGAATACTGTTTTAATAGTTGGGTCTGGTCTATCTTGCGCCGAAGGAATTTCAGGCATGGGGAATTTAGCAAAAGAATTATTAAAGAAAGTACCTAGCCAAATTAAAAATGATAGTCAAGATTTATGGTATAAAATAAAAGGTGATTTAATAGATGAAAATTCTATAATTAGAGATGATGTAAATCTCGAAGCAACATTACTTAAATTTTCACCAAATGAAGATATTGAAAATATAATCCGAAATATAACTACGGATCTAATAAAAAGAGAAGAACAGCAAGTTATTCAGAAAGTAGTCAAGGGAGAAAGAAATTTAAAGTTTTCAAATTTCATTAAAAGATTTAGTTTGTCTGAAAATGGATTAACTATAATAACTACTAATTATGACAGGCTAATAGAAATTGCATGTGAAATAGAAGGAATACCTGTAGATAATTTATTTTATGGTAAAAATATTTCTGTATTGAATGAAAGCAAAAGTAAAATGAGTTTCTGTGAGAAAATTATTAACCATGGAAAATCAATTAAACTATCCTTAGCTAAAAAAATTGTAATTTATAAACCTCATGGATGTTTGAGTTGGTATCTGTATAATGGTAATCCAATTCATTCAAACTTTGATCTAAATTTAGATAGATTAGTTGTTACTCCTGGAGGTAATAAATATAAATTAGGATATAATACTCCTTTCGATATACATAGAACAAAAGCAAATTCAGCTATTTCTAATGCTTCAAAATTCATTATAATAGGATACGGATTTAATGATGATCATTTAGAAACATATTTAAAGCAACGTATTATTAGTGGTATTCCAACATTAATATTGACTAGAAGCCTAAGTCAAAATACTAGGAATATTATAAAGGGAAAAGAAAACGTTATATCAATTTCGTATTTTAAAGAAGATGTAAATTCAGGTTCTGAAGTGTTTTTTGATAATACTATCTACAAAATTCCCGATAAACACTGGTGGGATATAGAAAATTTAATAGAGGGGGTATTCGGTTATGAATAAAACAACAATATTTGATTTTAAAGAAGACTCAAAAATCGGACAAGTAATTAGCGTAGATACATCTAATATTATTATTAGTGTATCTAATTTCGAAATTATGGGATGTATCAGTATTGGACATATTGTAGCCGTTAAAAGTATTTATGAACATGAACTATTAATATGTATAATTGAAAAAGTTTCCAGAAAACAAAATGAATCTCTTCAAATAGACGGCTTCGAAGATGACTTTCCTATTGAGTTTAATGCTAATGATTTAATAAGAGTGGCTATCATTGGAACTTTCAAAAGTATAGATGGTTTAAAACATAATGTATTTAGAAGAGGAGCAAATATCTTTCCTAACATAGATAGTGAATGTTTTCTAGTTAATGGTGAGAATTTACAACGCTTTATGGGCTTATTGGGAAATGATATTGAGCAAAGGCAACAGCTTATAATTGGAACCTTTGCTAATGATACAAATTCTAAAGCAATCCTAGATGGTAATAAATTATTTCAAAGACATGCAAGCATTCTTGGAAGTACAGGTTCTGGAAAAAGTTGGTGTGTAGCTACTATTTTGGAAAAAGCTAATGAATTAAAGTATCCAAATATTATTGTTTTTGATATGCATGGGGAATACACCTCTCTAACCAGAGGTGAAAAACCGATTGCAGAATTATATAAAATTGCTGGTCCTGGTGATTTAGACAAAAAGTCCGATAATTTAATTTTTCTGCCATTTTGGCTGTTAAATCGTGAAGAAATATTATCGACAATATTAGATCGAAGTGATAATAATGCTCCCAATCAGGCATCCAGATTTACAGTACATTTAAAGGACTTAAAAACAGCAACTTTAGATAGTAACAATGATGAAGATATAAAAAGGTCATTTACAGTAGATTCTCCTATTCCCTATTCAATAGATGATTTAATTAATTTATTAAAAAAAGATGATACAGAAATGATTCCAGGATCAAGGGGTGATAAAAAAGGAGATTGGAATGGAAAACTCACAAGATTTATTTCCAGATTAGAAACTAAACTAGAAGACAAAAGATATGCATTTTTATATAGGCCTAAGAAAGAATGTAATAACTATAACTGGATTAATACTTTTATTTCAAGCTTATTATGTATAAAAGAAAATGGTAAAGGAATTAAAATAATAGATTTTTCTGAAGTACCTTCAGATATACTACCTGTAATTACTGGAACCTTAGCGCGAATATTATATGATGTTCAATTTTGGACAGATAGTGAAAAAAGGACTCCTTTTACATTACTTTGCGACGAGGCTCATTTATATTTACCAGTAAAAGATGATGCAGATTCAGTTCAAAAACAGGCTCTATATAATTTTGAAAGAATTGCTAAAGAAGGGCGTAAATATGGCGTTTCATTGCTTGTAGTTAGCCAAAGACCATCCGATGTTAGCAAGACTATTTTAAGTCAATGTAATAATTTTATTGTATTAAGATTAACCAATGATCGTGATCAAAATGTAGTAAAAAACCTAATTCCAGATTCTTTAAAAGGTGTCATTGATTGCTTACCTATTTTAGATGTAGGAGAAGCTCTAATCTTAGGTGATTGTATATTATTGCCTAATAGAATTAAGTTACAAGAACCTAATCTAAAACCTGAAAGTAATACTATTGCATTTTGGAAGGAATGGAATGAATCTAAACCAAGCGAAGGTGAAATTCACAAAGCAATCAGAAATTTAAGAGCTCAATCTAGGTTGGATAATTAAAAAGTATATTGATAAAAAATTCTAGGTGGTAGGACTCTACCACCTCATTTCCATATCAATATAAATTTATAAATTATATTCAAATTTAATTGCTACATAAATACAGTCCTTATAGCTATTTTTTGCATCTATGATACTAATTGAGTCTTTAAAGATTCTTATATTGAGTTTTATCGCGATAAAAAAATTATTATATATGATAGTAAAACTACAGAAACAAAAGAATTTATTGCAGAAAATGATGAGCATAAATTTGTAAAAGATTTCAAATGTAATTTTATCAGTGGAGATATTATTCACTAAACTTTAACCATAAGGAGGAAATATAGAATGTTTATTTCAACCATCTGCCCAATTATTATAATAATAGCTCCAATTATTCAGTTATTTTATATTCTAGACTTGCTAAACAAGTTAGATTCAGAAACAAGCAAAGTTTTTACATATCTTAGTAATTTAAATCTTCTTGGAATTTTAAAGGCAATCCCTAATATGCGAAGTTATATTGTTGATTATTTAGAAAAAGTAGATATAGAAGAATCTAATCGAATACAAAAAACTAATATTATTGTTAATATATTAATCCGACTAATATTTTACATTTTGACAGGTATATTGTATGCATTATTTTTAATTATTCTAATTATAAATATGTTTTTAAATTTTATATCAATAGAATCTCTAATAGCACAGAATAGAATTTTTACCATAACAGCTCTTTTAGTTGCACTTATATTATTTTATTTAGAGCCATTACTAAAATATTTAAAATTAGATAAACTACACAGTATAATTTATCTACCTATTGAAAAACTATTTATGTATGTGGATAAATTTGCCAATAATTCAATATATCTGTTGGGCCACATACTATCGTTTTTTACTTTAATGGCATATATCTACATATTAAACCAGTTTAACGATGCTTATCTTGGTATGAATTTCATATTTTTCAATGTTGCTAACATCTTTATATATTTAAAATGTGTGGGTAAATGGCTTTATTTGAGGATTTTTATATATTTTGATAAATATAAATTTGATGTAGACAATTTGGATGTTTTAGTTGAATTTCGTGAAAATAATAATTACTTTTATCTGGTTATTATGACCATGTTTTCTTATATGCTCAATATTTTTGATTCTATGTTATTATATGCTATTACTATAGTGTTTTTATTTGACACATATTATAAAACCCACAAAGAAATATCTTCTAAAATCGTAAAAAAATTCTAGGAGCAGATAGATTTTTAATAGAATTAAATAAATACCTAGTTGACATTCCGCTTATTCTTAAAAAGTGAAGTAGGTCAATATGTTTTAGATTTATTTTAAAATATACTTACTACTTTTTAATAATACAACATGAACACTAAAAAATTGATTTGAATATGTCCGCCCTTTAGTGTTCATTACGCATTATTTATATGGAATCTTTAAAATATATTAAAATAAAATATTTCAAATGACCCAATAAAAAATTATTTGAAAAATTTTAAAATAGCTATGTTTAATTTTTAAGAATTATAAATCTTTAATTACTCAGCTTCTTTTATCTTTCGTTCTGCGTCTTCTCTTGTAATTGTATAATACTCTAACACATTATAAATTTCTTTATCTTCTGTCAGACTCTCTATTTCTTTAAATTTATTTTCCTCTACAATTTTTTTTAGTATTAAACCTTTTTCTAGGGGTAATGATTTAAAATCTTCCCACCACATTCCAGTCAAACCATTATGCTTAAAGTGCCTTCTATAGATTATAAATGCTTCTGGCATATATAGTAGCTTATAAAATTCCTCTTCATCTTTACCAAATGCTTCTTCAAAAAACTCTCTTCCTTTTCCAACTTTTCCTTTAGTAGAATTTAGAATAGCCTGTATTGCTCTAATAAATTTTCTATTCCAATATGGCCCAATAAAGTCTCTATTTCTAAAATATTGAGGATCTTCAATTGGATGATACTTCATAGGAAATGAATATATATTTACATTTAATCTATCACATAACTCTATATTTAGCTTTAATCTTCTATACAAATCTATTGGTTTTTCTTTATGATTATATAATAAATAATTTGATAAATTTTTTATGCCATTTTTAGCTGCTAATATTACAGCATTCTCATATATATCCTTTAATTTCCAACTGTCAAAAGCTATTCTAAGTGGCTCTATTGCTATCTCCGATAATTTTTTCATGTTATCATCTGTAATTAGCCTTGCATCTACTCCTTGATTGAAGTCAACTATTCTCTTTCTAGGTTTAGTGTTATATAGCTTTGCAAATACATCCTTAACATCGTCATAACAAAAAAGTATATTTTCTTTATTTGCTGTATCAATATTTAACACTTTTTTTTCATCTAATAAATTATATATATCTTGAATTTCTTTTGACTCAAATTTATTGACCAATATTTTATATTGGTCAACAATTTCTCGTATATAAGCTTTATCATTATACCCATTTCTAAGATTTTGAATTGCTATTTCAAATTTATTAGGTGGTACAAATTTGTTATTTTTAGCAAAGCCACAATCTTTTATTTCATCTATAATTTCGTCAAATCTGCAAGAAGCTAGTACATTATTATCTAACAATAACAAATCTTTTTTTTCACCAAATCTATTGTTAGTTAATTCAATTTGTTCTTTCAATCCAATGAAGTTTTTATACTCTGGCTCTAATCTTGGAACTGCACAAAAGCTACATTTGTTTACACAACCTCTAGTCATGTAAGCAAAATAAGCATTATTAGCAGGATATTTATAATCAACTTCATCAAGTATAGAGTAATCTAATGGTAACGTATCTATAATAATATCATTGTCATCTAGAATTCCAGGTTTATTCAACGCCCCTATATATGGCTTAATTCCAGTTTCTTTTTCCACATAGTCATGTAGTAACGATGCCATTATTCCTCCAACCATTACATCATTCGGCGATTTACATATTTTTTTTACAAAATTAATAGTATCAATTGTTATATCCCAATAAAAAGTGAATAAAGTTGTAATACATACTTTATCCCATTTAGGGTACTTAAAATAATGTTTATTATAATAATATTTTCTATACGATATAAAAAGCTCCCTTATTATTTTATTATCATCTATGCAAGGTAGCTTTGCAAAAGCTTCTTGACTACCTTTTTTTATATAAAGCAAAATAGTACTCTTATATTCTTCCCACATGATTTTATCATTATTTGAATACAATTTTTCTAATAATTCTTCATAAATATCATTTAGCACTAAATCTAAAAGATTTCCCTTAAAAAAAGTAACTTCATCTCACTCTCCACATCTAACCTCATCTCATAAATCGAATTATAAATACAACTCTTCAAATAAACCACTGTATTTTTTATCTCTTTTTCCCTACTCGCTTTTTTAAATTTGGATATAGCATGATCAATCACTAAAAAATCAAGCTTATCCATATCTCGCTTAATCATATCTGTTGGCACCAGATTATCACCAATCTTTATAACTTTTTTATTTTCAATATCCAATAACAACAGCCTTAATGCATGGATCACAGCATCTCTATAATCCTTATCAACAAGATGAACCTCACATTGTTCTAATATTAAGTCAATTTTTTCCATCTGTTGTGTGGATCCGTCCTGTCCGTCAGTCAAGTTATTTAATTTATCTATGATATTCATTTTAAATCCATTATTCTTATGATCATATCTATCTATAGACTGACTGATAGACTTAGAAATATTAAAACCTTTAGATCTATTAAAAACATTAGAAATATTAGGACCAGTATTGATGCTAGAATCCATGCCATCTTGATGCTGATTTTGTTGTCCCTTTTCGGGATAAGTGGTTATCCTTTTTCGGGATGACTGGTTATCTCGAAACGGGACAAGTGGCTGTCCTAAATCGGGTTGTCCCTTTTTAGGATAACTCTTAAGGTCCATGGGCTCTTCTATGTTACCCTCTTCATTTGTCTTTACATCTTTATCAGGAGCAGCGCATACTTCTTCCATATTTCCATCTTCTTCATGGCCATTTCTAATTTTCCAATCTCTAATTTTCTCCAACGGCTCAAATGGGATGGTATCATTTAAAATGTATATGTTTCTATTATTGCTGCCTTTTTCTATATCAATAAGCCCACATTCATAAGCTAGTTTTAATAATCTGTAGAATCGATTCCTAGATACGTTAAAAGCTTTAAATAGAGCTTCATTATTTGCAAATATTAAACTATTCTCTGCCTTACCTTCATAGTTTCGCCGATCAATGTATTGATTGAATGTTACATAAAAACTAACTAAATCAAAATCGTATTCCCTTAAATTATCCAATACCAGGTACGTATCACTAAATGTCAATTGCTCTCTAGTCCTCTTTGCACTACGCTTTAATTCATTCATTACGATTCCCCCATTTTTAAAGTATAATTTTAGAAGTTAGAAAAAGAAAAACACCCTTTCGAGTGTTTTATATTTCTTATAGATTTTAAATTCTCAGCCTATAAAATTTTTAATTTTGATTTCGAGTATAAATTCTCTAGAATTATGGTCTGAATATCCAAAATGGACTGCCATTTACTCCTGCAATTTTACTGCTCTCATTCATAATAATAGATAAATCCCATTCCTTGTTACTTCTTTCAACACTAGCTGAATCATGTACTAATATCTTTCCTTCTTCTGTAACGCCTCTTAGAACTATAAAATGGCCGCCATTTGTAAATTGACCTTTTCCCATAGCAACGATTACCGGATACCCATCACTAAGGGCCTTAAGTATATCATTCGGATTTCTCCTGCTGATCGCTTCGACATTAAGTCCATAATATTTTCCTCCATCCGTCATTAGGGACCAATAGCTCCCTGTCCCTTCTGCTCTATGTCCATTTCTATAACTCCAATCTGCTACTATATCCGGTGTTACTTTGTTGTCTACTAATCCAGATACAACCATGGCCAAGGAAGTTGGACCACAGCCTGCACTTAATATTGTGCTGCTTCCATAAGGAAGACTTCCCCATCTCTTATCTGTTTGGTTATAATAAGGAATATTTGCATACCCTTCCGGATACTCCTTAAGCTGGCTAAAATCTATCTGATATCCATCGTAAATATTCAAACTATTTTCTACATCTATGGATGCGATATTATGCAATATGTTTGTAGCAATAAAAATGTTCTCCTCAGTAGTAATCCCTACATCAAAGAGAACATCTTCGAAACTTCTAGTATTCACTGTTATAATGGCTACTTTAATTTTCACTGTTTGAGTTTCTGTAATAGTTTTAGGATTTCCATTGCTATCAATGATATCTACTTCATACTCTTCCTCATATTCTTCTTCTGATATTTCAACGCCCCTTTCAATAAATTTCAAAGCGATTTCCTGTATCCTCTTCTCATCTAAATTGTCAAATTCTTGGTTCAATAATACAGAATCGATAGAGATTAAAGCCTGCCATGTTAGATCATAGGTATATTCAACAATAATTTCATCACAATAACTATTTTCTTTCTTAGTTTTTTCTATCCACTCTTTATTAAGATTGTCTACCTTAAATACAGTATCTTGATATACTGCCACCTTAGCTATGTCTTCTGATAAATCTAAGTTTTCCGCTGGACTACTAAACAATATATTGATCAATATGGAAGGAAAACTAACAAGTGCTAGGAGCAATACTAAAATTAAAAGAAAAATAGATATTATGCCTATCAATATTTTATTTCTTATCTCTTCATCAAAAATACTTTGAGTTAATATTTTTTTCATTATCGCTGCAGCTATTGCGCTAATTTTGATCACCGCCCTAAATAAGGTTTAATTCTAGCTATTTTTCATTGTTTTATTTTCAACGATACGTTCACTTAAGATTTGCATAAAAATATCAGTATCTTTAGTATTAAATAATTCTGCTGAATCATCAGTAAAGTATATTTTATTCTTATTATTTTTTAAAAGCTTTTTCATAGTATTTCTTTCCTTTTCAGAGCTTCTACTTAGCACAACATTTAAATCTTCACCGGCAGCCTCTAAAATATTCACCAAAGGTTCATACTCAGACTGCTTTGAAGTTCCACAGATAATCTTGATATCAGCTATATCTGAGGAGTTAAATATCTTTAACTTTTTCTCGTTCAATAACCCAATATCTATTATGTTGAAGCTACAATCCAAAGGAATATTGCCATTATAATAATAGTCTACATATTTATAAGAAGAATCCTTAAAGTCATAATAGGATGCTATTTTACCAAGATATCCACTTTCATTTGCTTCTGTATAAGATACTCTGGCGCCTATATCTGCTAGAAATGTAGCTAAATTAATTGCAGTTTTAGTGGCTGAGAATTTACTTCTAACTCCTGCAGCAAAGATTTTAGTATTGTCGTTAGTAAAAGAGTACCTTAAATTAAACCGCTTAACGTGTTTTACTATTTCCTCCTTAAATTTTTCTTCATTATCTAAGCACCTTATAATATCTTCCTGAATCTTTTCTATTTCTGTTGAAGCTATAACATTATAAACCTTAGCCTCATTTACAATTCTACTGAATAAAGCATTTTCTATATTTTTAGCAATTATAATAAGTTTTGGGTTATATATTGTTCTAAATGCTTCAATTGCCTCTATAATATCATCTTCATCATCCTTTAAACACTCTATATCTACGACAACGTATGTATAATGATCTAAGCTTTTCATATCATGAATTATAAACTTTTTTAAATAAAATTCACCGGAAAGCTTTTTAATAATCAGATTCTTCTTATCCTGCAACAAATCTAAGATGCCTATATTTTCATTACTCCCTAAATAAAGTATCACTGGACCAGCTCCTATCTATTAATAAAAAATATTACAATAGCAGATATAAAGGCTATAAACCATAAGATCAATTCAATAAACTTAAAAGAACCGTTTCTGTTATCCATGAAACACCATCCTATCTATATAAAAATTATAATGGGGTATTGAAAAAGAAGATTAAAGCACATATTTTCACCCTAATCTTCTTCTTGATTTTTTCAATTTACAATTTACATATTTTTTAAATCGTTAATCTATATCTCTTCCTTGGCTGTTATAATACTTCAAGTCTTCCGCAATATCATTATTTAGCTTTTCAACCTTCTGATTCTCTATTTCTAATATCTCCTTCTCCTTTTTTAGAGAGCTATTCTTGACCTGGATATCCTTCCATTCTTTAATACTAATTACAGTACGATCTTCCTCTCTATATAAATTGTGAAAATTATTTACTATAAAAAATCCACCTGACAGAAGTAGTACAAATACATACCCAAATAGCAATAAAATAAATTCTTGTAGCAATTTCCCCATATTTATATAGCTCCTTCCTGTTTTATTCTTTCAAATAATATTTCTTCTAGCTCATGGTTCCTACTCTCTAAACTGGACCTCTTTTCCTTAAGCTTATTAATATTACTCTCTAGGGCTGCATTCTCATCATAAAGATTTTTAAGTTCACTACTCCTTATCTTTATAGTTCTTTCAAGAATATGAAAAAGCTTACCTATGTAACTTTCTGTTAGTTTTATTGTTCCTATAGCCCCACCAGCGCCAATAAAAAAGTAAATCCATATCCAAACGATTTTATTCCAATCCATAAACGATTCCTCCCTTTACTAGAATTCTATTTCTTCTTCTATTTCCTGTATCGTGTCAATTTCTCCTCTGGATAAAACCTGCTCTGCTTTCATTGCACCAATTTCAGTAATGGAATATGCACCTTTCTCATCCCTTAACACATATCCAGAGTTTAAATTCTTTTCCAATCTATTTTTCAAATAAGTAAATTGTTTTTCTACTTCCGCTGGATCGCTATACTTCTCCTCTAATTGGCTATATAGTTTCCCTAAACTCAATGCGCCATCTGCCGACTTGATAAAACCAAAGACCACATTCGCATCATAAGAAGTAAATTCGAAACTTCTATCTATTTCTTTCGCTGCTTGTGCTCCTTTCTCTGTAATGTCATAAGTACCATCTTTTTCTTCTAAATATCCGTGTTCTACAAGCTTTCTTACTCTCCCTTGGAGTATTTCACTTTGACGATTGCCTTCCTCCTCATTTCTATAACGCTGCTCAAAAAGCTTCTGAAACTGTTCTGTAGAAGGGGCTCTTTTAATCATAGGAAATACTACATTAGCATCATATCTAGAGAATTTAAAAGGTTTTTCTTTATTTTTATTTTCAATATCCCTTTCGCTATTTTTTATACTTTCACCAGTAGTTTTCACACCTTCTGCACTCTCACTATTTGTTTTGGATGCTTCTTTTGATCCATTTTTGCGCTCTTGCTCAGTAGCTTTCTTTTCTTGAGAACTTTCTTTATCCTTTACTTGCTGCGCCCTATTATTTTCATTTCTATTATTCATACTAATTTGATTCATTCTAGGAGTTTGTTTTTCTAATTTCACTCTGATTTTTTCCATTTGATCAACACTTAAATGATCCTTGGAATAGTTTGAAACATCGATACCTCTTTCTAATCCTAATCTTATTTCCCTCATCTGTTTCCAGTTAAAATCATTTTTATTATAGAATGAAATATCTAGCCCTTTTTCTAGTCCTATTCTAATTTCCTCCATTTGCTCTATATCTAAACTGGATTTTGCAAAAGTGCTTACATCTAGCTCCTTATTCAAACCTAGCTTTATCTCTCTCATCTGCTTCCAATCAAATTCAGGCTTGCTATAAAATGATACATCTAGGTTCTTTTCCTGCCCTAAACGTATTTCTTCCATCTGTTCGACATTGAATTCTTCCTTGGCATAAACAGAAACTTCCAGGCCTTTTTCTAGCCCTAATCTAATTTCCCTCATCTGCTTCCAATCAAAATTAGGATTTTTATAAAAATAAGTATCCAGCCCTTTATCTAATCCTAAAATAATTTCTTCTTTCTGCAGTCTGTCGTATCGATTATCAAAATACACCATAATCTTCTTAAGCGTATGCATTATACCCAATCCTTTATTTGGCTTTTCCATAAATATCATCCTTTCTCCCTTATAAAATTCTATTGAACTCCTGAGATCTCTAACCATCTAACTTCTATCTTCCGCCGGAGCTACCCATATACCTAAGTTTGTATTCAGGTATTTCAAAGTTTATTTTAAACCGTTTAGATCCTGCCATAAATAAAGCCCTTCCCCTTTGCTTAGAAGCCAGTAACTCCTCTTCAGCCTCAGTTAAGCTATATAAGTCCTTCGTTTCTTCTAGATTTTTACCGTCAGTTCCCATTAACACTTTAAAAGTAGGTAAATCTAAAATTGCTTGGCCATACATTTTAATCTTAGGATCTAAAAAATCTCCCACAATGTGAGAGATGATTGCACCGCCACCTTCATATTTTCTAGCTCCTTTGATAAGGTTTCTAAGGAAAATAAGACTTTGAGGAACCCTAGGATCTATCATTAAATAAGCCTCATCACAGAATAGCATTACCTTCTCTGTTGGATCTTTTATAATCTCTTCCCAGGCCCACTGAAGAAGATTAAAATATTGTGTACTCAATATATTTTCCGAAGTATTTTGTAAATCCTTCGTATCGATGCAGATACACTTAGAATCCGCTTGAATGGTAGTGTGTCCATTCCAAAGAAATGAATCACTCCCTAAAGCCATATCTTTCAGCAGTAATGCTAAATCTTCATAATCCTTTTGATAAGATAATGATTTATCTTTGGACTTATTTAGAACTTGATGATATAGATCTAAAATTATAGGAAAATCCGTATTCGATAATTTTGATATATCTGTATCCCAGAATATATTAAAGTTATTATAAAGCTCTATCAGCTCACTTTTTAATATGGCTATAAATCGATCCGTAAGAGATGGAATATACAATTTAAAAAATATTTCTAGATTCTTAATATACAGTGCCATATCTCCCATGCCGTAGCCTTCATCTACATATAGCTTCTCGTTATCACTTTCTTCATCATCGTCTTTCGGAATAATCCTTATTTGCAGTGGATTTATTTTCCCCTTAGATCCTCCACCAGCATTAATCCAATCACCATTGAGATTTTTACATAATTCTTTATATTCTCTATGTGGATCAATAAAAATGATCTTTGTACCCTTCATATATTCAGATAGAGCTATATGTTTTACTACAGTAGATTTTCCTACGCCTGGTACTCCCATTATTACAAAAAAGCTATTGGTTCTATCCCCTCCACGCTTCCAAGGGTCTATCACTACTAAGCCACCACCACTATCCTTAGCATAATAATAACCGGTTCCATCGTTGTAACCGCTAGAAGCAAAAGGGAACCCTCCTATAAACGTACTCAGTGGTACTACCCTTTGTGTAATATTACTGATATCTTCATCCTCCACATAAAAAGGAGATATCTGCTTAAATCCCTCTTTCTGTAGATTTGACATAGTTCTTAATTTACATTTTAAAACCGAAACACTACTCTCCACTTTCCTACAAATTTTCTCAAATACTTGCTCATCCCTTGAAATTGGTACTATAACTGTACTTAAAAGCCCTACAATTTCTTTATCTCCATCGATATCTACCATAGTTTTCTCAGCATCCAATGCTATTTTTTCAGCTCTTGATGCAGTAAGTGGATCTCTCGTACTGTCAGCTACTCCCTTCTGCTGCTTTATTAAATTAGAGAGAGAATTTACAAAAGTACTATTATCAATCGGTGTAAAGTCGATTGATACAATTGTACTTGGTATATTCGTAATCCTAGATAACCAGCCATAGTCTGGGCTTTGTGGGTACTTTATGATCCCATAAGCCCTTGATGTGCTCTCTCCCAAATCAAAGGTATTTTTTCTAAATTTAAGTCCTACAGGCGTAATTATATTTAATAACGAATTATTTACTTTTGATATTTCTTTTTTCTTTGCCATTAAGCGTTCTCCTCCAATCTAGCAATAAACGGTATAGCAGCTTCAAAATCTGCATCTTCTATGTGAGAATATGCTGGATTATTAATCAAATTACAAAGTCTAGTTATTCCTTGTTCGCTTAATATTTCGCAGCCGATATTTCTTCCCTCAAATTTTGAAGCTAATTCAGTAGCTTTTTTAATAAGTTCCCTTTCTATGCCATCTTCAAATTTTTCATAAATCCTTAGATAAAATTGCCTTTCTACTACTTCTCCACTCATGGCATAGTTGCTCATGACGAGCATCTCATGCCTTAATATTTCCTTTTGCTTCAGATTATCCGTATTTAATATGATATTAGAATACTCCTGGATGAGTGGTGTAATATCTATAGGCCTAGATACAGCTAAAAACCTGAAAGTCTTTTGCTCAGCTGAAAGTTCAGCAGTTAAATCCTTACTTATATTCTCTTTCTCTCTTCTACTCAAAAGATCTATCGATATTGGATTAATTTTTATATAGGCAAATATATATCCATCTTCGGAATATAAGAAATTACCCTTAATATCCTGTACATTCATAAATTCTTGGGCAATTCTCAAATTTTCATTAATCTCTTCATCTTTTTTCTTGTTCTCTCTTTTAAATAGGAAAAACCCAACCCCGCCACCTATTAAAGTTAAAATAAGTATTATTATCGGAAGAACCATTCTCTACTTCACCTCAGTTCCATCATCAGAAGATTTATCTTTTTTATTTCCCGCGAAATATTGTTCATCTACGATAACCTCAGTAAAGAAATTTTTTCTACCTTCTTCATTTTCATAATTCCTAACCTGCAATCTACCCACTACAACAATCTTCTGACCTTTTTTAAAGTACTTTTCTGCAAACTCTGCAGCTTTACCAAAAACAATGATGTTTATAAAGTCTGCCTCCGGTTCACCTTCCTTTTTAAATTGACGATTGACAGCTAAGGTATACTTACCTACAGCGACAGGATTCCCACCCTGTGAGTATCTCAGCTCTACATCTTTTACTAACCTTCCTAATAACATGACTTTGTTCATACTAACGTCCTCCTTGTTTTTTTATAATTATCATTATTAAAAATGAAAAAAGAAGCTAAATTTCCAGCTCCTTTTCTTGTATTACCTTCCACCATCAGTCAATGTAGAAAAAACATAGTTACAACTACAATAAATGGACTTAAAGGTACCTTTGTATTTAATTTTACTTTCTTGATTAAGATTAAAAATAAACTTGCTACAGCTCCTAGAATTGTAGATAAAGCAAATATAAGAAATGTTTCTTTAAAACCAAATATGAGACTTAAAACAGAAATTAACTTAACATCCCCACCTCCTATTCCACTGACTAGAGAGTAAATTACCATCAATACAGATATTGAAAAGAAAGCTAAAATTCTAGAAATAATAGAATTAATGTCTCCTACAATAGCAATGCTTGACACTGATAATCCCAGTAAAAATACAATTAAAGCATTAGGTATTTTCAAATACCTAATATCCAGTATCGTAATTACAACCAAAACATTGCATATTAGTATTTTGTCTAAAGAAGCCCTTATAAGTAAATTAGCCATATTAACCATAATCAATAGAACAATTAAAAGTATCTTCCACCTAATACTTAAAGGTTTTAAGTAATCCCTATATAATTCTCTCATACCATTTCCTATATAAGACAATATGCCCCTTGTTAAACAAGGAGCATATTCTTAATATATTTATTTTTTATTACCATACTTATTTTTTATTCCTGGCTTCAGCAGCTCTCTAACATCGCCTTTTATATCTAATTCTAGCTCTGTTTCTCTCATAATGTCTTCTTTATAGGCCCGAACTATAAATCTATACGGTTCCCTTATCCTGTTATTATTTTTATCTAAAGTAAGATCTGTACTTATCCAAACGATATAATCAAATATATCCTCTTTAATTTCTAAAGAACCGTTAACATTATACCTTAATGGATACTTAACTGAGGAATATCCCATAGACGATCGATTATCTTTAGAAACTATATCATTAGGCACTACAATTTCTATACTATCTACATAACCTTCTGTAGTGATAGAAAAATAAACCTTATCTCCAGCCATGGCCGGATTAGGTCTTAAGTTTCCATATACTCTTATTGGAAGTACATTAAATCCAATTGAGTCTGTTCCAGTGGCACTATGAGGGTCTGTTGCTATTACCATTAGTTCATTATATCCTTCTACTAATTTATCAATGTTGAAGCTCTCCTCTTTTCCCGAAGGAACATCACTCTTAGTCCATATAGTTTTCCACTGGCCATTATTCACCCTATGTCTTACCTCTAAATGTAGATTATCTAAATCCGGATCTTCAGCTAATATTCCAACCCTTCCACTGTCTCCTTCATATAGCTTGCTTGGGCTTATACTTATATCTACTGTCGGTGGCCTGTTAAGTATCATCGAGTAATTTTCTCTAGATAGAAGTTCTCCCGTCCTTCTGCTATAAACGCTAACTGTATAATCTAACTTCTGATCCTTATTTCTGTCATTAACAATTATTCCATCCCTGGTGTACTTATTAGAAAATACATTATTCAATTCAAAATTGGTATTGTCTAAGTCATTGGATGTTACGACAATCCTAAAATTACCCCATTTGTCCATGCTAGAAGTTGATGCTAAGTTAATTGATACGTTAAAATGCTTGTTGTTATTAACGACTTGGGAACTATTATTAATCTTTATATCTTTCACATTTACAGACTTTGTAATTGAGTCTGTTAAATTATACTTATTCCTTACTGTTAGCCTAGTAGTTAAGAAATTACTGGTTGGAATTTCAGTATTTAATTGAGCTTGATTTTTTGTCCAGGTAATTAATCGTGTCGTTACTTTTCCAAAGAAGTCATTCCATATGGTGTAGCTTGGATCAAGCTGTAGGGTTTCATGGCCTACATTCCCCTTGTAAACCTCACCATCAGCCATTACAGAGTTCGCTAAAGTCGTACCTACTTTATACTCAAATTCTGCGATTGGAGGTTTCCCCATTGCATCGATTGTGATGATATCTGTGTCCGTTAGCTCCCCATCATTTACTAAATCCAATCTAGCTCCATAGTCCTTCACAGTTAATCGAATATCGGTCTTGTACAGGATATTCGGTGCAAAGTTTTTAAGGCTTGTAATAGGTCGCCAATCTTGAACTATAGTATCATCGTAAGCTACATATCTATACTGCCATATTTCCTGTTGTATACCCTTATCTGCTCTAGTTTCAAAATCTAGGTCGTAGCTCTTACTTTCAAGATTTAATGTGTCATTTCCATTGTCTATGTAGGAGATCTTGGCCACAGGTCTACGGTGTGCATACAATTCTACATCTTTAGGCTTACTTTCCTTTGAAAAATCAAGTCCCGCAGGATTTAATATATGATCTTTCTCTTTAGCCGATACTATGTATCTTCCTGATTTGCTTAGAGTTATCGTAATATCTTCGCCATCCCTTGTAACTGGATTTCTGTCAAATATGGTGAAGGTATCGTCCATGAGCCACTGTCCGTTGAAAGTTATTTCACTATCAGCGTTTTCGTAAACCTGGGGATAATGTTCAAACTTGAACTGTCTATCTTTGCCCCTCGGAACTGGAACTGTAGTTGTATAGTCGTTTTCTTCATCGCTAAACTCTATATTTTTAAGTGTGATTGTGTTACCTGTTTCTACTACCTTAATAAGTGGATTATCAGCAGAATTAACCTTACTGTAAATCCAATCGGCTACTTTTTGTACGTTTAATGCGTCTAACGTAAATAGTCTGTTTCCATTATTGGTATAATCGCTATCTCCTGTCACGTTTTCTACTCCCTGAATATTTCTAACAAAGTTTTGATTAACAGGAAGCTCTAGCACATTGAATATATATTTCTTCGCATCTAAGGCATTGTTTATTCTTCGGTAGTATATATCGCTTTTCTCCATATTGAATATAGGGATATAGAACGTATCATTGTCGTTAATATGGATATTGGCAATATCCTCGATATTGATAGGGACACTTCTTTCTACCGTATGGAATCCGTCTTTAAACTCAAAAAATATGTTGTGCTTTCCTAAAGGTAGGTATGCTCTACTTAGATAATTGTTTGTGTATGGCATCTTACCAATCGATCCGCTATATAGCACCCCATTATTAACAATATTAGGTGTATCTGTCCATATTTTAAGGCTTATGTTGTCGTTGTCTATGTCGCTTATTTGCCAACTGAAAGGCAAGTAACCCCAAAACATCTTTTCATTCTGTACTGGCTTTAATATGGCCACGTTTGGTGCTGTATTGGTTTTTGTTGCTCTAGCCACATTGTCCGAATAACTATCAGAATCTCCATCATTCACCTTCACCCTAAACTGATATTCTCGATTAAAACTAAGGCTTTGCCATACCGAATTAGGTATCAGAAGTGATGTGGTTTGACCACTTGCAAGGTTACTATTTGTTACTGCATCCCTCCATGTACTTCCGTCTAAATATTGAAGCGTTGCACTTAATACGTCACCATCGGAATCGCTTACCCTAGCCTTAATTGTAGGTGGCTGATCCGTTCTAAGTGTTAGAGCTTGTGTTGGATCTGTGATGGTAACACTAGGTAGATTATTAAGCTTTTGTATACTAATACTCTGTAGATCGATGTCTTTTCCATCGTTCAGCATAACTCTAAAATTCAAGTCTGTATTTGAAGGTAAGCTTTTCCAAACGGAGTCGGATATATCAACCGTTGTTGTTTGGGCATTTCGTATTCCTGTTGTAACGTCTATGGTTTGTGAACCCCCATTGAAATAAACGGAAGTTGTACCTGTCATTGTGTTACCATCAATGTCATAGGAATTATACTTCAAAGTCGGTTTTTGATATTTTAAAAAGCTTTGTCCATTACTAGGCTGAATGATTGAAACTACAGGTGGTGTGTTTGGTTCCTCGGCTGGGCCTAAATATTCATAGTGTACAGTACCATATACTGAATCTCCAAATGGATTATTCGATGACCCATATGCTCTCAGGCTGAAATATGCTTCATCCCTTCTGTCAACAAAATCTACAATCTTATTAAGTGTAACTGTAGCACTATAATTTTCTTCATCCCTGCTTGTCGCTTTTCGTAAATTGAATGTCCCCCAATCCGTTGAAAGTTGATACGAAGCATCTGATGACCCTATTCCTAAATCTATCACAACTTTGGTTATTTTATACCGCCCAAGACCTGGGGCAGATGTTGACGTTGGACGGAAGGAAAAACCCAACTGATTCATAGTTCCCAAACTACCGTAATGAGTGGCTCTATAGCCTTCAGACCATTCCCCCATACCAGTTTTTTTGTTGTAATAATCACTATAGCCATATACACTTCCAGCATAAACTGAATTTATATTAACTGCGAAAACGATTTGAAATATCAATAACATTGTTAATAGCTTTATACTTAATTTTTTCTTAGTATTTGTTTTCATATTTTGTCAACCTCACCTTCAGCCCTCTGCTTTCAAGGTTTGCCACTAGCTCATTGATTTTATTCTGCATGTCAGTAGGAATATAATCGTCGTAATGCACAATAACATTAATTTCTCTGTCTATACCGATCTCAAAAGTAATCGTTGGTATTAAGTTGTCAATGAAAACATTGGAATAATCACTAATAGTTGAAAGTTCATGCTCTAATATTTCATTGTATAATGGTGAACTTGTTGACGGTAACTGTGTTATTTCTTCCTGTACCTTTGCTTTTATATAATACTCTCCTAAACCGTCTACTTGCGTTAAAAACGTTAGTATTACATTGTTTATATCCTTAACCTTCACGATATTACTTTCTTCTAAGTTAAGAACGATTTCCGTTTCTGAATCATGGCCATTAACAGGATCTTCCGTAACGATTACCATATGTTCTAAATCGTTGTCGGTTCCATCATTGGCTACATCGTATACAAGGTAGAATACTTTTCCTCTTAATTTATCTCCATCGTTGGATTTAGATTTGTCTATTACTTTTATATAGCCCTTATCGATGTTTTTTGCTGTTATCGCTTTAGACCTATCTTTATAGTCCCTAACATCATTTTCTGTTATTCTATGCTGCATACTCTCAATCTCGTAATTAATAACAGGTGCTTCATCGGGAATGATCTCTATACTCTTATATACTTCATCGCTGTCAAAGCCTTTTGTATCAAAGACCTGTAATGCAAACTCAAATTTACCGTCTTTCTTAGCATACATTTCTAAGCCATCTTTAACAGGATATTTAGGGTAGTGGATTCTTATATTATCATCGTTATAATTTCCTATGTTGTCGATATTCTTCCATTCTCCATCATTAAATCTATATTTAATCTTACTCTTAGTGTGATCTAATGGGAAAGGTGCATCACTATAGCTGCCTGTAAAATCAAGATTTATATATCTATAGACTTTTTTCTGTATGTTATATTCATCAATAATTTGAATATCTGCATAAAGTGTTGGTTCTGCAATTACTTCTTTAAAATCAAGTACCGTTTCAAGCCCTTTATCATCAATTGCAGTTGCTCTAAAAGTTAATATATTTGGTAGATCACTTACATATCTGTACTTAGCTTGATAGGTTTCGTTCCATAAAGGAATTACTGTTGTTTGTCCCAAAAAGTTAAGACCAGGATAATTTTCTAGTGGCTCTAAGCTAACAAAGCTAATCCAGCCATCACCGTCTTTCGCATCTACAACTACATCAAATTCTTCTTTCGCAAATGTAGGAGCTTCCCCATCTTCACTTATAATTTTAAGCTCGACTTGTGGTGGCAGGTTCTCTACATATATTTCAACATCCTTTTCGGTTCTTCGTATTGGCCTGAACTCATTATATGCTGTAGTTCTTAGTGTATAGTATTCTTCAGTTTGGAACACGCCTTTTTTAAATATAAATTCATCTTCATTCAAAGCCCCTGTTCCTGACATAACAACTTGTCCAGTAGATTTCTTAATAAACTTCCAACTTTCTTCTACTACATCAAAACCATTTGGGTGCTCCTCTGAAGGGTCGTTGATATCATATACATCTGTTTTAATCTCAACTGGATCTCCTAGATGAATAATATTGATGTTGGAATCTTTTATATCTCCTGAAACGTCAATTACTGGTGGTTTAATTTCCTTAACCTTAAAACTTACGCTTTCCTTCATGCTGAAGTTCTTGTTTGCTGTTTTCGAATTGTTTATTGATACTAAACCTTTGCTCCATAGCTTCTTTACTAAAAGTTTTTGGTGGATATAAGTTTGTATTCCTGCAGGGCCTTCCATTCGAAGTAATAAATGTAATTCTATCATCAGTACTATCCCACTTAACCTCATACCCTAGTTGATTCATGTTTCTAATAAATTCTTCCTTACTAGTTGAATACTTAAGCACACTTTTAGCAGCAAGCTGAAGTTCCTGTTTCCAGCTCCTCCCTTCTTCCTTAGCTTTACGTTCTCCAATTGTTTCTAATTTTGTATAAGATTTTTTCTTCTTATTAGAATAACTATATTTAAGTCCATATTCCTCACACAGTCTATTGGAGAATTTTATTAACTCTTTTACTTCCTTAATGCTCTGCTGCCATTTCATACCTGTTTCACTATTTACGGTATTTAAAATAAAATGAGTATGCAAATGATCTTCATCTGTATGGGTTGCAGCTAATATTTCAAATCCTTTAAATTTTTCTTGTGCTATAAGTTTTAGAGAAATCTCATGTGCTAATTCAGGGCTGATATCCTCGTGATCATGAAATGAATGTACGAAATGTATGAACTGTCTCCCTTCTGTTTTATTAAACATTTTCTTAGTAAGCATCATTTCATTAAGCGCTGACTCTGGACTACAATTTATACCTGTTATTAATTTTGCACTGGTCTTATCATCTCTTGTGATATAATTTATTGCCCTATTACCTTTATCTTCAGATATTAATTTCTCTACAAATATCATTTCTTTATCTAACTTAGGTATATTTTTAGATTCATTCTCATTCCGTTCAAATTCTATACCCTTCTCAAAATTACTTTTGTTTATGCTGAATTTTCTCTGCATCGCATCTTTAGTAAAAGCCTCGACAGGGTACAGTTTATTGTTTCTACGCATATGTCCATCAGGTGTTGTGAATGTTATATATTTATGGCTACTATCCCATTTAACTTTATATCCTAATGCATTCATATTCTTAATAAATTCTTCTCTGCTTCTTGATACTTCCATATTCTCTTTTACTGTAGTAAATAGATTATATTGCCAAGTGCCCTTTGTATTGTTTAGCTCCATATTTTGTCTGTCATTTTCATTTAGATTTTTAAGTATAAATATTTCGGTTTTATTTTCATCAACGATGTAATCTATCGCTCTAACTAATCCTTGGATTTTTTTGTTTGATCCATTAATAAATTTAACAATTCCCATATTTCTTCTACCTTTTTCCTAGTTATAGATATATCTGGGCAAGTAATCTTCCCTTGATGACAAAGTACATTTAGCTGATTCAAATTATTGCCAATAGCCTTAAGCTCCTTTGAAAAATTCTTAAAATCTTCTATTACGACTATATTTTTATCTAAAGAACTGGACCTTAAATACTGACTTAAGCTTAAATTCGATCGATTTACTTTATTCACTATTTTCGTATGCTCTCTTTCAGATACTCTGAAACTTATTCTTATCGTTTTATTTTCAATAACCATCACCTCATTTAGAATTTTTAAATACAGCACATGGGATCTTCCAATTAACTCTGCCTGTGCATTTACCATTATTATTTATAGACCACCGGCAATTTTTACACTCAACATTTATTTTTAATAGTTCCAACTCCTTTATAATAAAAACCTCCTTCAATATTTTAGAGGGTTCGGGATACTTCCCGAATATTTAATAAGCAAGAATAGGATGAATATCCCATTCTTGCGGGCTATTTGGAGGGCGAAGTCCGACAAATAGGAATCTCGCCTTCTCTAAAAGAGAAGTATTGGGATATTGAAAAAGAAAAATAATTAAAGAGAAAGCACCCCTAAAATTCACTTCTCTTACATACATTTCTTCGCCTCCTCAATGGTTATTTTTAAATCTTTTAGCTATCTATAGCTCAAGTTCATCTTCTTCATACATGTCTTCTATACTAAAATCATTTGATGATTCTTTTCGGTCTTTAACTACATCCATTTCTTTAACTTCCATGGAGCTGTTCTGCACCACTAAGTACTCTTTTTCACTGATTAATTCTGCTTTATATTCCATATAACTCGCTGTTTTCTCAGCTTCTCGTATGGCTTTAATTAAGGTATCCGGTTTTTCCTTGATTGCTTTGATCCAGCTTTGCACATAGGCTTTATGGTTGTCTATACGAGTATCATCTTGTTCTGCTTGCAAATTTATACTCATGAAGCAGGATGTGATTTCTGCTATCAATTCTTCATATGCATAATCACTTGAACCAAACATGTTCATAATATTTCTGTCTAATCTATGTGCTGCTCCTGTAGAATGAGCTAATTCATGCAAAGCTGTAGCATTATATGCATAATCCGTTTCAAAGTATTCTGGTTTTGGTAGGTGGATTTTATCTTCACCTGGTCTATAAAATGCCCGATCATTACCATCATTCATGATTTCTACTCCCATGTTTTGAGATAATTTAGCTATGATTTCATCCGGTGTAATATCATTAATTTTGAGTAGGGGTACTGGTGGTATTCCTTTAATATCTTGTCCGTTGAATACAGTATAATATTTTGTTGATAAAACAACACTTTGATCCTTTGCTATTTTTCGTTTTCTAAATTCATCCCATGTAATACTCTTTTTTGCTGCCCTATCAAATGGCATCCAATACTCTACCTTTTCACCTTTTGCCCCTTTATTTAATTTCCAGCCTTTATCTTGTATCTGCTTGAATGTACACCATCTTGGGTCATGAAATCCCTTATTCATTGCTACCATAGCTAACCAAAATTTATTAATACCCTTATACTTCTTATTACTGGCACCATTCTCTGGAATCATGGATGGTCCTTTCCACTCTTTTTTCCAATCCAACTGATTTTCTTCCAAAGATTTGATAAATGTATCCGCTAATTTTTCACGATGTTCCTTTACTTTTTTATTCATATCCTAATCCTCCACATCTTCCATTACTTCTTCTTCAGAAATCGTTTCTATATCAATGAATATAATCAGAGTTTCATTTTCCTTCTCTTTATTTGGTATCAAACTATTAACCTCCATTCCGATTGATTTTTATTGATAAAAAAAGAAGAAGTGCTATAGTTCTAGCTCCTCTTCCTCCTCTGTATCTCTCTCTCCAAATTCTTTTTTTATTTTTTTATTTGGTGTAGCTAAGCTTCGCAGATCATCATTATAATCTTTTCCTGTAGGGTACTGTATGTTCACGGTAAATTTACTTTTATATTCTTCTCTTAATCGATTCGCAACTACAATTCCTTCACTATCATTATCTAGGCATAGATTGATCTCTTTTATATCAGAATATTGATTTAAATATCTTTCCAATGCTTTATCCGATAATCCACCTAAGGATAATACATGTCCTCTAAACTCTTGATTATTACTCTTCACTTTATGAATGGTTAAATAACTCATAGCATCTATCGGTGATTCAAAAACAAATATTTTATCATCACCTTCGCCACCTTCAATAGAAAAACTATAGGCTTTATCAGAATTTTTTACATCACCTCTGAATCTATCCATATTGGTATTTGTTCCTCGTATACTGGCATATTTTACTGCTCCTTTATTATCATGACCTACAAAAACACAATTTTTATACTGATCTTCATATAATTTCTTTTCTTTTATCAATTTATAGACGATACCTTTATCTATTTTTCTTGTTTTAATAAGATACGCCATCATATGTTTGTAAGTATTATTTTTCTTGGGAAGTAAAATCTTTTCTTTTGGCCTATCTTTTATTTCAATGTTATGATTCCTCATACGGATATTTTTTAAATCAGAAGAGATTCCTAAAAGCTGCTTCACTGCTTCCACCCATGATTTATTCTCTGTGAACATTACAAATTGTATTGCTCCACCTCCTTTGCCCTGAGAAAAACAGTTCCATTTATTTTCCTCTGGATTTATATGAAGTCCACCAAAGCCATCTATTTTATATGAGTTGTTTCCAACTTTCTTAACTTCAAAAAATTGTTTTGCATATTCAAGTAAATTAGTGTCGCTAGCAAGCTGAATCTGATCTTCTGTAAATCTACGCTTTTCATATGCCATTAATATACCTCCAATTACTAATATTTTTATAAAAAAAGAGCAAGTAAACAAAATTAGTCTACCTGCTCAAATGGGAGCTATTTATAGTTCAAGCTCATCTTCATCGTTCTCTAGCTCTTCTTCGTGTTTGAACTCCGAATCATATTCCATTCTAACAATGTCCTTTCCAAATCTAAGATCAACTGCACACATTGCTAAGTTGTAATTTTCTTTATCTAAGCTATAGAAAATATCTATTGGAGAGATGGCATTATCGTTATAACCATTGTATAAGTTAAAACCTAAGCGTATTAATGCTTTGGAGCTTGTGGAAAAATCTATTTTCCCATTGGTCAAACATTCAGGTTCTATACTATTCTCTCTAAAATCATAAATGGCATTTCTTTTTTTGTATAAATCATCATTTCCAGCTACAATATAAAACAGAGCTTGTCTTTCTCTGTCCTTTGGGTGTGTATTATCTTCTTTTATTAACTCATTAAAATTTGAAGCGTGTTTTCTGCTTGAAAATTTCATTTTTATTCCTCCATTTCTATTTTAATTTTAAAAAAAGAACAAGTAAACAAAATTTGTCTACCTGCTCAGATTGGACCTGTTTAAAACTCCAATTCATCTTCATCATTTTCTAGTTCTTCATTAATATCAATATCATGCTGCCTTTTTTCATTTTCTCCTTCTTGATTCTTCTTAAATCTACTGCTCAACAGCTCATCAAGTTCATCATAATAATCTCCTTGACGCCAAAAAAGTTTCCCATTTTCTATCTCTATTCCATGGGCTACCACAAATTGCCTCCCACTGAATAATATGGCTTCATCCTCGTGAACTTTTAGTACCATAGTAGAGTCAGAAAGAGATGTTTTTATAATGTCTCCTTTACTTAATATATTATTTTTCATGCAAATCCCTCCAAAATAAAATTGTTTACTTTGACTATTCTTATGTCGATCCTCTGTCTGTTTAGACAATAAAAAATAGATAGCCAAAATGTAGCTATCCATATTTATTACTCCCTATTATTTTTTATTGTTCTAACTTCATTTCATTTGCAAAAATACTTACTCAATCTCATCTTTTTTTGAAAAGTATATTTCCAAAGCATTTTCTATAATTTCTTCAATTTCTTTTTGAGTCTGATTTTCATTAAAATATTTACTTACCAACTTAGGTTTTAATTTAAAAGACTTTGCCTTTTTAGGCTTATCAAAATATTTTCCTGATAGAACTTCATGGGCTTTATCATAATTAAGATTTCTACCTTGTGAAAATGATTTTAATATCTCAGCCTTTTTCATATCTACCTTGAAATTTTTCTCCTTCAATATTTCTTCTATAATATTCTGCTCGTCTACTTTAAGAAATGATAAGTTTACCGCTGCTATAAAAGGAATTTCTTCCTTGTCTAATCTAGATTTTAATTCCTTAATCAAAGCATCAATTTTTAAATATCGTGCCACTGTATCTTTTGAAAGGTTATAATTTTCACCTACTTTTGCATCTGTCCTACCTTTCGTCGCAAGTTGCGACGAATCTGAGTTTTCATTGAAATTATCAGTGTTTGATAATGTTTCAATTTCATTTATTAAATCTATTTTCTTCCCTTGATGTTTGATCGCATTATAATGTTCAACTAATACCCTAGCTCTTTCAGAATGAGATAAATCAGCAAAGGATCTTTGTATTAAATTGGTTTCTGTAACTATGAGCATAGCTTCTTCATCAGTTAATCCTTCTTTAATTACCGCCGGTATTTTTTCTAATCCTACAATCTTAGCAGCATTTGCCCTATTATGTCCTGAAAGTATTTCATACTGCTCTTCTTGTACAGCCATAGGTCTTACTATAATAGGTGTTATTACTCCATGCTCCTTAATACTTTCAATCATATCTTGTAAACGTTGTCCTTCATATAGTTTAAACGGATGATTTCTAAAAGGGATCAGCTTATATAAGTAAACCTCCTTTATTCCAACATCTGAGCTCTCTAGTATATCACCTTCATCAGTCCCAAATAAGTCATTCAAATTTATTACATTAGGCTTTGCCATTTTTAGTTTTCACTCCATTCCCATGCAAAATATTGATATGCCTCTGACACCTTATTTTTAGGTTCATATTCTATTATACTTTTTCTGTTAAGTATTGCTTCACCAGTTTTAACTGATACAGGTATTTTACTTTCAAATATTTTCATATTTAAATTAAACTTGCTTTTTACGAATTCAACAGATTCATTCAATGCTTTTATCATCTCTTTTGATAAGTTGGTTCTTTCATTCATCATTGTGATTAGAATTCCATCTATTTCTATATTAGTATTAATTCTTTTTTTGATTTTGTTTATACTGCTGATCAGAAGCCCCAATCCTTTGGCTGAAAGATATTCAGGAGTTACTGGTATAATAATACTGTTGCAAGCTGCCAGCGCATTTATAGTAAGCATACCAAGGCTAGGAGAACAATCTATTATAATATAATCGTAATCATTTTCTATCTTCTTAATTACTTGTTTTAAAATCATTTCTCTGCTCATTACATTTACTAAAGATATTTCTATTCCTGCTAAATCTAAAGTTCCTGGAATAAGATCTAAGTTATCTTTGATTTTTATAACATACTCCCCTTCAACCTTAGATTCTTCGATTTCTCCTGCCATCAAAGTTTGTATATTACAGATATTTTCTCCGTTATGCCCTAATGCTACTGTTAAACTAGCTTGTGGATCAAAATCTATAAGCAGTACTTTCTTTCCTTCTTCTGATAGTGCATACGATAAATTAAGGGCGGTAGTTGTTTTTCCAACTCCGCCCTTCTGGTTTACTATTGCAGTTATTTTGTTTTTCAATTTGATTTCCTCCTTTTGTAATCTGTATTTCAATAAATAAAAAAGGGGCTATCTCCTAATGCATAAGACAGCCTGTTTATATAAAAACCATATATAAAAGAAGTTTAACTCTTCTTTTATATATGGTTTTTATTCATTTAAAATTTATAAATATTCGTTTTGAGACAGTTCCGTGGACTTAGGTCAATATCATAGACACAAAAAGTTTAACTTTTTTTGATCCACTTAAGCAACACTATGTACTGCTTCTGGAGTCAAATAATTTAGTGAACTATGAATCCTTTTTCTGTTATACCATGATTCAATATACTCATTATATTATGCACGTTGATTATGTAGCTTCTCTTTAACTAATTCTTCATGATAAAAATAATTAATGTATTTTATGCCATTTTTATTGCAATAATTTTCTATTTCTATAGATAAATCTCTCCAGTATTTTTTCTCACTCTTAATATATATTTTTTCATATTCACTATATAGGTTTGGATAGTTTACATCAATATAGTCTAATATTTTTTGCTTATATTCCCCTCTCAGGTTTAGATTTTCAAACCAATATTCATCAACATAAGTATGGGTTTTTTCTATAATCCTTTTAAAATCTGTAATATACGGAAAGATTGGTGACATAAATAATACTGTATAAATTCCTTGATTATGTAATTCTTTTAATGTGTGAAGCCTGTCGCTAATGCTACTTGCATTATCCATATCATCTTTAAAATTTTCATCCAATGTATTTATAGAGATAGACACCTTTAAATCTTTGCACTTTTTTAACAAATCAATATCTCTTAGAATAAGTTGGGATTTTGTAGCAATTCCAATGGAGCATTCTATATGTATTAATTGTTCTAATATTTTTCTCGTAACTAAATATTTTTCTTCAAAACAATTATAGCAATCTGTCACAGAAGAAAGAAAAACAGATTTATTTTGCAACTTTTTCAGACTTATGGGCTTATCACACTGTTTAATATCAACAAATGTTCCCCATTTTTCCATATGCCCTGTAAATCGCTTCATAAAACAAGCATAGCAGTATTTACAAGCATGTGGACACCCAATATAAGGATTGATAACATAATCACTTGCAGGTAAATTGGATTTTGTTAGAAAGTCCTTAACTTGTATAATTTTCTCTTTTATATCCATTTATTCTCCCCTCATGCTTATAATAGTTCTGTACATCAAATATAAATAATTTTTTCATCTCATTTTGATATAGCTTTCAGATAACACTCATTATAACATAATTTATAAAATATCACATATAATACATATATTGTATATATATTTTAAAAACCTATTACTTGATACATGAATGTCGGATTTGATTATTAGTATGTCAAATGATACTAGGTTCCCAACTAGCCACTTCAGTTCCAGTTATCTTTCAAATACTGCCTCAATATCAGAAATATATTCCTGTCCAGTTCCATCGCTACCATGATATTCATCGTAATCGTAATCAGGTTCAAAGCAAGAATCTATAATACTATCAAACCCATCCAAACTAAGATTTTTTTTAATCAGTTTATCTGTATGAATGGAAATTGTTTCGTCTAATTCCGAAAGCTTTTCTATTATTTCATTTTCTATATCTTCCGCTACCCATTTTTCCAATGTCTGTGTGATTGCATCTCTATCAATTTCCATATCTTCGTGATCTCCGTAATAGTACATTTTAGTATTTTCGTTAACCAAATCTTGAATGTCATAATTTTCACAGTATTCACTAGCATCTACATTCTCCACCTGTGAAGCAATAGCATTAGTTATTGCTATTTTGCATAACGGTTTAAACCACGAAACTTCAATATCATTTCTTCGATAGCATTGGGACAAAAGATTTATGGTAGCAATTAATTCATTTAGGTCTAAATCCATAAAAAGATTGTTAATGCAGCATTCATCTGAAATAAATGAAGACAATGAGTAATACGAATATAGATTATCATTAAGTAAAATTTCTAAAGTTTTAATATGCGGTAACCATTCACTAGATGGCAGATAGTAATATCCATATGCATTATTTAAATAATCAATAATGGTTTGTTTATAGTGCTGTTGCCTTATTTCATATTGGCAAATATTTGCTACTATAAAATAGTTCTTCTCATCTTGAGAGAAGAACTCAATGCTAAATATTTCTTCACTGGCTATAAGCTGAAAGAAAATGTTAGGTAAATCCTCTTTTGCATAGCAACGTTCAAATTGACTAAAGTGTTTAATTGAATCCCTCACTTCATTTAGTTCCAGCATATTATCGCTAAATACAGTCTTCATATAATCATTTACAGAAGGATTAATTACGCCTACATGCATTGTTCTTTTATTGTCAACTAGGTTTATTATTGATTGGTTTAAACGGGTCAATATAGATTCATAATTATTTATTGTATAATCTACATTCTTCATTTTTAATAAGCGTTCATCAAAGCATTCTTTTAGTACACTATATTGAACTGTGGTGTCGGTCAAAGAATACAATGTAGAAATAAATGCCCTATCCACTTCTTTAAGCCGTCTCTCAAATTCATTTTTCCATATATCATGCGGGTGGGATAAACTTTCGAATATGTAGTCAAAATAGCTCTCTGGAGCCACTTTTAAATAATTAGTTCTATAAGTGACATGCTCTATTATTCGTGGAGTATAATTACTGTGATGCACTATTTTAAAATATTTTTTGTTTCTTTTGATAGCCTCATAATATTCCTTTGGTATACGTTTATAAATTAAATGATTATAGAAAATTTTTGCTTTTTCTAGAGGAGTTATATCCTCCATATTAATAGTATGATTTCTAATTTTTTTCTCTTGAAAAAACATCTTAAACTCATAAGATCTATCTTTAGCTTCATTAAAAATTGTAATTCTTGAGTTTAATATTATTTTCTTATTTTTAAATAATTTTACGAACTTTATCAATGAAAGCAATTCACCCTCTTGGGTATTTTTCATATTAAAATAATGCTGGCCTAGGCAATCATCTAGCAAGACAATTTCTTTGGAATCTTTATCACTTGACAAAGAATTTTTAATGTCGGTCATATCTCCATTAGTGGTGTATCTTACTCTGTACCCTTGTACAGAAAAATATAAAACCAACATTTTTGAGGTAGTGGTTTTTCCAACGCCAGGGCCGCCCGTTATCATTAATAGTCCATTTTTATCCAAGTGCTCCAAGCATTGATTATATATTTCAGTTTGCACAAAATATTTACTTTCTTCCTCAATGTCATTAAAAAGTGCTTCACAATCAATAAAAATGTTTTGGTTAAATATTTCATTCAATATATTTGAAGCATATAACCACAACTTATAATGCTTTCTTACAACGTCAATATTTTCGGGCTTTTGTAGGAATTCATCTATTTCTCTTAGGGAAATAATATTTTTGTCTGAATCCATAAATTCAGAAAACATATTATAGATTTCACTAATATTGGCATCAGTAAGGTGCATGCCACAGCAAACATAATATTGTTTTGGTTTCCATTTTTGGACATTGTTAATTTCGTTTTTTAAAGTAATCCTAAGATTGGAAAATTTACTTCCTATATAGTGTTTTACCTGAATAATAAAGTCATGCGTAATTGCATTATTAGTAAGATCAATGCCGCCATCGCGACCTTTAGCAAATAAGCGCAAATTTGTTGACAGTTTTTTTTCCATCACATCTTTACATAGGGCTTCAAATTCTACGTCATTCAAATTATAATAATTATACATTCTGCCCCCCCAATTCTATGTACCATTATCATGATGTATTTTTCTTCTGATTCTTTAATTTTTAATAAAATGCTAGGGCGAAAAATAGATTTTAGCTTATCATTATTGCTATACTCTGCAGTTTGATATTCTGATTATTATGCTTTACTTCAATAGTTTGTAATTTATAATTATAACGAACTAAAACTCCAGATCCCTACTCATATTGATATGACACCTAACATTTCATTACCGACACCAAGTTCACTTTATATATAATATTTGTTACTACTCACAAACCCAAATTTCTAAATATTTACTTATATTGTAGATTAATATAATACTTTTTCATCATTCTAAAATATATTATAAAATTAATTTCTTAGTTATCTGTGTTTACATTTTGAGTATTAGATTGTTTTTATATTATTAAATATTACACAACAAAGTTCTTAAATTACCTACATTATACATCAATTTCCATATATATTTTGTCGAATTATGCGATATCATAAAATAAAAAATACCGAATCTCCTCGATATTAAAACTCTAAGTAAATATATATAATATATCCTCCAATGAGTATACACTCCCTCATGGAAATCATGCAGGAGACTTCCCAGTCTTATTTTCCAATGATGGGGTAGCAAGAATGTGGTTTTATACTAATAAATTTAATGTAGCAGATGTTGTAGGAAAAACAGTTATAATTCACGAAAGTCCCGATGACTATCGGACACAGCCTGCTGGTAATTCGGGTAAAAGATTGGCTTGTGGAGTAATTAGATGGTACTAATTATATAAAAAAGAAGAATCTATTACTTCTAGTATTGCATCAAAGAAATTATTTCTTTAATGCAATACTAGAAGTAGTTTACTTATTTCTACTTAATACCTTTAGGTGCAGACCTTATTGGTCTTCCCAAATCATCATCAATGTAATATTGTAGCATTTCTTCTATATTACATCCATCTAATGAGTACCATGTAACTCTTTCCCAAATATCGCATATGCTCTTATTATTAAATACTTTTGCATTTAAAATCTCTTCAAAGCAAGCATAATTATACGATTGTGAGCCATCTTCAACCAACCCATACCAATATATTTCTTTATTGATAGTATCATTATCCGGCATTTTGCCCATCCAGCAATCTTCA
Source organism: Alkaliphilus sp. B6464 (assembly GCF_018141165.1). NCBI lineage: Bacteria > Bacillati > Bacillota > Clostridia > Peptostreptococcales > Natronincolaceae > Alkaliphilus > Alkaliphilus sp. B6464. Next base: position 2,248,437 of record NZ_CP058557.1, on the reverse strand, counting down.
TACTCTACAGCATTATCAATGCAAAAGTTCATTTCAATACAAGAATTACTTTTTAAAACATCACTACTTAATATCTTTATGAAGTCTTCTAGTTTGATTTTAAGCAATATTTTCACCTCCTAAAATATTTCATTTTTTTCTACAAACATTATATCAAACGACGTATAATATTCTTATCTCTTTTTTCTACGCTACATAGCACTTTTTTTGTTCTCTTATTATCATTACTAGAGTACAAATAATGAATATTAATGGCATTCCAGCACTCAAATACACTGCTGACGTAATACTTAAAAATAAGAAAGAAGCTACTATCTTTTTCCCGATTCTTTGGTTACACTTCTCATCTGGATACTTAATCTTATACAGATACCAAAACATTAATGTTAGTCCAATTCTTACAATCAATCCTAAAAGGGTTCCTAATATACCTCCAAATAACATTGATGCTAAATTTTGACTATCACTGTATCTCTGATAGAAAACAATAAAATTTGATATCATAATCATAATAATGAATAAGATTATTGTTAATATAAGTATAGATATTTTTATAAAAAATCCATTCTTGAGCAATTAATAACCTCCTATTTTGAAATTTTTCTACTTAATCTGATTTATCTCGCAAGAAAATTATACCATATTTTCTACATTGCTATAGCAAATTCTTAGCTTTTAAATACCTTATTATTCAGTTTTCAAATAACATTATTTAATTCACGATATCTTCATTAGTTGCATCTAAATCTTGTAATGCGACATAAAAAATACCGCATATTCAGTTCTGAATGATACGGTATTTTGTTTGAATATTTAGTTTTATAATCATGAAGTTTAATATAAGTATTGTTTTTAAGCTAATCATAGAGTAAAACCTTTATACTCATAAATAAGTTTGCTATGATGTATATATTCTTAATTTTTTTATACTGATTTATTTTCTTTTAGCTTTAAATATCTCTGTGTCCAAGGACAGACCAATATGCACTTTCCACAAATTGTTTCCGTTACTCCAAGTTTATCACTTCTTTTTCCCGCTTCATTTCTGCACTTAAAAGCATTAAAATAGTTATCTCTATCCATATTTACATTCCAATTAACTCCTAACACGGCATTAGCTGGACATAAATTTTCACACATATTGCAAGCCCCGCATTTTGATTCATTTATTGGTAATCCCACCTCTAATTCTGCATCAGTTAACACACTGGACAACCTTACAGCTGAACCAAACTCTTTTGTAACAAGTAAAGCACACTTTCCAATCCATCCAATTCCTGCTCTAGTTGCTACTGTTTTATGCGGTAAAGTAGTTTTTAAGATTGTTTCATCTGTGGTTACACTTTTCCTTACCTTAGGTATCGCTCTAAATCCATTGGATTTTATAATCTCCGCTGCATATTCATCAAGTTCATCTAGAAGGTTATTTTTCCTTATATATTCATCATAATAATCTTTTGTTGGTCCATTCCCTATTCCAGCAATTATAGATGGATCCAATGCTACTGCAATTGAGATTCCATACCTATAACCCTCTCTTTGGTTTTCAGGAATGTCTTTTAAGTCCGCAAATCCTACCATTGAGGCACCTTTTTCAATAAGCCTTTTTCTGATTTCTGTGCTTAAGTAATCCACTCGTATCCCCCATTTCATCTATAATTAATTATTGGATTTGAATAATTATGACGCTTAATTTGCAATAATGTGAATTAATAAGGTAAAAAGATATTTGACACTTCCACAATAAAATATGGTGCTATCATTCCTGTATTAGAATATGATTCACTCGCTATATTCCAATTCCTTAAGATAAAAGATACTTCATCATCTATATGTTCAATCTTATCAATTGGAAGTTTCCCTTTTACCGAATAATATACGCTATATTCTATTTTGTTTTTATCTCTGTCTATTCCCAAATCCATTATTTCCAACGGATACATAATATCAATACCAAACCACGAAAGAATTTCAACAATCTTAGGATAGTATATATTAAAATTATTTCTAAAATAGCCACATTCTTCGCATTCGCATTTTTCATTGTAATAGTCACGATATTTTTGTGTAGCTACAATATCACAATCTATATCAAAGTTACCAAATTTCATTTCTCTCACCACCCTTTATTTACTTATCCTTGTTCACTATATTTTACTGATGAACAATATAATAATAATACGTAGCAGCTAAGCATAAATTATTTATATTTCGCTTCATTATCAGCTCTTGTTAGGATTTCATTAACTGCTTCTTCTATAGACATATTCGTAGTGTCTAACCAAAGACCAATTTTAGGTGTTTCTTCAATGAAAATATTGTATAGACTTTCAACTGTAAAACCGACATATCCTTTTTTGTCTCTCTTTTGTTCACGTTGCTCAATAGATTTAATATCAGGATTTAATACAATAACATAAGCCGGGTACTCCTTTAAAAGTTCTATAAAGTATAAAAGCTTTTCTCCAAGGAAATTGCCCTGTACAACAACAGAAAAACCATTATTATAATACTCTATGGCTACTTTTGCGGTAATAGAATATCTCATATCCAATTGATGTAAAGCCTCTTTATTTGGATACTCACACATTCCTCTCTACCAGTAATAATCATCTTCCTAAAAACATCGCCTCGTAGATGAACACATTTGTCTAGACTTTTTGCCAAAGCTTCAGCAATAGTTGATTTTCCAGAAGCCATAACACCAGTAATTACATATATTGCCTTTTCCATATCAACCCTCCATAGTGTTTTGTAATTCACTAATTCGTCATATTCTACTGTTACGTCTAAAAAATATAATGTTTATTAAAATTACCATATTTCATCTAGCTTATTAGAATAAAATTCTATTGCTTTTTTATAATTCTTTATGTTATCGTCTGAAGATGTTTGAGCTAAATTATATAGTAAAATTTCCATTGCTCTAGAATATTCATTTAAGTTGTATAAAGTCATTGCATAGAAAACTTTAATAGCTCTATCTTGTGTAAACTTAGCCAAACCTTTCTCAAATACCTCTTTTGATTTTTTATATTGCCCTAGTACTCTATATGTACTTCCTAAACCTAAAAAGGCATCCCGCAGTTCCTTATCAGGCAGTCCAATCGAAATAGCTTTTTCATAATACAGTACTGCATTTTTCTCTAAACCCAAAGCATCAAAACTCCATGCACACTGATAGTTAATTATTGAATCGTTGGGATGTGCATTTGCAAGATTTATTAAAATTTCATTTGATTCTTGTAGTTTTCCTTCTTTCCTTAATTCAATTGCTATTTCTAATTGCTTCAAAATTAATCGCCCCTTAGTGTTACGTAATATTCTACTAATCTGATCTATCTAACAAGAAAATTATACCATATTTTCCGTATTATTATATTACATTTTCACTTCATAATACCGTATTATTCAGTTTTCAAAGAACATTACTTCCAGTTAAAATTTAATATCTATGTCGTATTTTCTTCATTAGTGGCAGTTAAATCTTAAAATGCGACATAAAAAATACCGCACAATTCATTTCTGAGTAATACGGTACTTTAAATAGTTATTCGTGTTTTTATCCTTATTACATCTAATATAAAAGTTACGAACTAAAGTATACATTTATACAATCTATACTTTTCTTTAATCTCAAAGCCTGCAATTAATGCCAAATTAAATTCATCAGTAGAATCTTCATCGATAAAATATAAAATTTCCTTTATTGCACCAAATTCATTGTATAATTGCGTCAGCATTTCATTTATTAAGATACTTTCAATACCTTTATTTTTATATTCCTCATCAATAAATAATCCAATTACATCCGAAATATCTTTACCTGCTTTAACAAAAATACTACCATGTATCTCCCCATCTTGTCTAAAGGCAAATATTCGAAAGCGTTCTATTTCCTTTCGCAAATTTTTACTATTAAAATATGTCCCTGTAGGGATGGCATATTTGTCATGGAATACAGCATATTCTTCAAAATTGTTTTTGTTAATTTCCTCTATACAATCATATCTTTGATTTGTACGAGGCTCTAAATTACATATTCTTGTAACAAGACTATTTTCACACTCAATATTCTTTTCCTTAAAATATTCATTTGCATTTTTATTAGTAAATGGTACACCTATGAATAGTTCATATCCTGGCAACTGCTTACTTATATGATTAATAAACTCATCTGCAATTTGGTCATAATTCTCCCTTATTAAAAATCCTGATGTTTGTGCATATTTTTCATCACTTATCCAAAAATAAAAACAAACTCCGCATAGTACATCTTGATGATAATAGGCTATTATATTACGGTTCTCCAAATTGATGGCTTTTTCAAGCTCTTCTTTAATCCTCTCTATTGAATTTAACCTCGGATAACTGGCATGCAATTTATTCTGACTCAACTCCCATGCAAAATCCATTACTTCATCTAATCTTTGAATTGTTTTTATCATTGTTTATATCTCCTTTGGTATTAATCCTTAAATTTATGTTTAGTTTATTCGCATTTAGTACATAATTTTTTACTGTTGCGTCTAAAAAAGATTGTACGAATCTACTAAAATTATAAAAAAATCCTCATTTTTCTATGTACTGAAATTCATAATGAGTAGCAGTTGTTTTTATTATACTAAATCCTAATTGTAGATATAATCTTTTACCGCCTTCATTTTCTTTAAAACAACCTATCGTTATGGTCTTATCCTCTGATAATGCTTTTGAAATTATATCTTGTAAAATATTTTTGCCTATTCTTTTTCCCTGAAATGTGGGGATGATATGTATTTCAGTAATATTAACACTGTTAATTGTAGTATTTGTTTGTAGAAATCCAACATCAGAACCATTAACACATATAATACAAAAATCGTTAAAATTGTCATTGAAATCCGAATCAAAGTCTCTTCTTTGATAATCCTCATCCCATCCCCATATGCGATTAATATACTCATAATTAGAGGATTTTTTGACATCATAAATAAAGTTCTTATCGTCAACAGTAATTGGCCGCAAACTATATCCCACTCGTTACCTCCCCCCTTATTGTTTTATGTACAGTCTTAGCTGAGCATAATTCATCTAATCCGATTTATCTGACAAGGAAATTATACCATATTTTCTATATTATTGTAGTATTTTTCTGATTTTAATACCGTATTATTCAGTCTTCAAAGAACATTATTCACATTTTTAATCTTATTAATTACGTCACATTTTCTTCATTAATTACAGCTAAATCTTGAAATGTGACATAAAAATACCGCAAAATCCATTTCTGAATAATACGGCATTTTTATAAGTTGTTCATTTTTTCACTTGCGACGTTAAATATTAAAATTATTCATATTAAATTTTATCTAATTTCTTAGATAAATTGGAATTTGTCGATATGATTTTACTCACATTCTAGCGAATTGCACCATTTTTAAAGTTATCATACCATTGCGCCATTTCTTCGTCACTGTCAATCTCTAATATTTTAAAAATTTCATAAGCAAATTCAACAGCAGCAGTTTCATTTGCAGTGATAACTTTATTGTCAACAACCACCTGCGCATGGATATAAAACGCTTCTCCCCTATATCCTTTTTGTTTTTGAAATAATTCTAGGCTGTCTCCTGTATGCTTTACATTATCAAGTAACCCATGCTTGCATAAGAAAGTAGTTGATCCACAAATAGCGGCTATAGGAATGTGTAATTCCATGAGCTTCTTAATAAACTCTGCAATTTCCCTATAATCATTTTCTTCCCACGAAAGACCACCTGGGAGAATAACCATGGCAAGGTTATTGAAATTCTGATAATCATTTATATTGTAGTCAATAGACGCATTGATGCCGCCCATTGATGTCTTCGGAACATCATCAACTGCAATTGTTTTAACCACATAATCTGAAAAAGAATTGGCAACTGCAATGGCATAACTTGCTTCCCAATCATTCCATCGTTCTGTCAATACAATCAGTACTTCATTTTTAATATTATTCATCATATCCTCCTGTCTTTAGGAAGGCTAAAATATAGTCACCCTCCTCATGTTTTTAAGATGTATAATTTTATATAACTTCATATGTATCATCTCCTTCCTTAACAATAAGATATATATACACAAGACATTCTTGTGAAATAGCATTTTTTAATCTATGTTCCAAATTCCTATTTATCTGTATGTCATATAAATAATCTTTACTTAACCTTCTCTTACTATCATGAATCAATTATAACATATTTTGTAAATATCGCATTATTAAATTTTCAAAGAACATTTTAATTCGCATTTTCTTCATTAGTTGCAGATAATACTTGTAATGCGACATAAAAAATACCGCTTATCCATTTCTGAATAATGCGGTATTAAAATAAAATATTTTATTTTTTAGTTATTACGCTTTAAAGGGATGATGCAACATAAATATCAGTTTTACTTCTTAACAATATAAGAATTATCTGTCATATGACATCTAAGGATTAGACTCATTTTTTTACCTTCAAATTTATTTTTGAGTGCTATATCAACTTTATAAATCCAAATCCTATAATAATGCAAATAGTAGAACTAAAGTTGTATCAAGTTTTAATTTCCAAAAAATATAGTCTAATATCTAACTAACAACTGATGTCAATTTACGCCTATCTAGCTAACATTTCATAAAATAAATCTTCTATATCATATTTCTGCTCTTCACTATTAGATTTTATTAAATTTATGTATCTACTCCCAATTTCATAAAAACTAACCCGATTAAATGGTTGTTTTATATTCTGGTAATTTGTTACTAGTTTAAGGTTCTCTCTTGTTTTGTTTTCAATAAACCTTGCAAATCCTTCTTTCCATTGCTGCCAAATCATATATTCAAAATCAATCCTATTTAAATAATCCTTCATATGAAAATAATACTCTTTTACTTTTTGATATTCATTCATTTTGAAATGCTTGTCTATTTCTAAAGTATATTTAACAAAGAATGGATCTGTATATGGAAATGGATGATTTAATTCCCACATATAATCCTTTTTCTTCATAGCTTCATCATATATTTTTAAGCCTTTTTTTAACTCTAATTCACATTTATAAAATTGGTGACAATGTACAAATTCGTGAAAAAGCAATGCATATCCCTCAATATCATCTAATACCTCAGATGATATGACAGCCGCTAGTTTGTAGTCATAGAAATCTAAATCCATAGCTGCTATTATACCTTTAGGTACTTTCATTTTAATAGGATGGGCCTTGATAAAGATATACTTCTTCTTAGCTTTATCTAGGTCAAATAATATATAATTATTATCCTCAACTATCGCTACTGGATACAGTTTTTCTAATGAATTATCAATAACCCTTACTATCTTGTGAAATTTAAAAACTTGTTTTAATTTTTCATCATATTTTTCATATATCTTTTCATCCAATATATTGCCAATCATCCTATCTTCCTTCCCTAGATTATTATTTGCTTTAACTTAAAGTTGTGTCACTTACACTAAGTTCGCATTTTTCATCTGTTGCGCCTAAAAAAGATATTACGACCTATTCTTCTTGTAAAACGGAATGATAAAATAAGCTATCAGCATTATAGTCACAAAGCTTATAGATCTCATCACTTGTGTATTTCTGCCAAAGAAACTTAATATCGTAGTTACTACAAAATAAGATATCAATCCAAATAAAAATCCCTTAATTGTAGTGCCTTTAAGCATAATTTCACCACCCTACACTAAATAATTTTGTTTTGAAATACGTCAACATAGACGCTTTAATCAATTCATAATATGTTTATTTAATAACGTTCCTATATCTAACCCTTCTCACCTCAAAATCCTATTAACTACTATTATAAATAATTCTTTGTATCACACAAAATACCTTCAATATCTCTATTAATTAAAAAACTAAATTTAAAAGGGATAAGGTACCTGGCCCTTCATCCCTATAACAAAACTTATCCGCATAGGATAAAAACATGCTTTTTTATAATAAAACCTAATAAATATTTTTCTTTGAGACTAACGCTTGGTTGAATTCTAATCCTTTTATTTCTTCATTATCAAGCATATTGAGCAGATCCTTAGCCTCAGCAAAAACAAGAACACCGTAAGTTTTTACTCCATTTTCTTTTGCATAATCTAAGGCTGACTGATAATATTTATCTTTTCCCGTCCTATGTTCTAGAACATTTACTGCAACTTCTCTATCCACAACGTATTGAAGTAGACTCATATAATGATGTTTATATGCCTGTGCTTCAATACGAGAATTAGAATTTTCTAAGCCTACAGGATTGACAAGCCAATCCCATATAAAAAATGCAGGGTATTTATTTCCTATATGTTTATCAGCTAATAGAACACTATTGCTTTTCATTAATTGTATCCCTAATAATGAACGGACTTCTTCATCTGGTGACGCTGTTCTTATACCAGCCCAGATAAATTCAATGTTTGGATACTTCGATTCTAGATTAAATAATTCTTCCATAGTCAAATCCTTCTCAAAAAGTATTGACGATGAAACATAAGAAATTGGATTTAGCTGTTTAAGATGGTTTATTACATTCTGTTTTTTCTCCTTAATATAATTCTCATTAGAGTATGGATATCTAATGTTTATAAACATACCTGTGCTTAAAATAGGATCTTTGTAACTAGATACTATCTCACCACGCTGTATTTTATGACTGACATCATAAATTTCATCAGTAAACAAGTTTCTATATGAATACTCGACGTTATATTTACCAAATCCTTGCTTGTCGACTAACACAGTACTCGGACTTAAACCAGGCATATTTAACTCCAAAATAGCATGTACATCAAAATTAATATCACTTCTTGCTTTGCTAACCGTAATTTTATTTGGATTATAATATAGAGAATCAACTAATGGTGAAATTATAAGAAATATACTAACTACTAAAGCAATTACTACAGCTACAGATGTATAAATTACTTTTCTCAGCCTTTTATTTACACTTTTCTTCAGTTTAATAGTTTCTTCAGCATACTTTTCATTTCTAGGTAATCTAACTACTTCATCAAACTCCTCTTCTATAATCCCTGATAAATATTCTTCTAATGCTTCGTACTTTTCTATTTCTTGCTCAATATGATGTTTTTCTTCTTCATTAACTAAACCTTCTTTATACAGATTCAATAATTCTTTATATTTCATTTTTGTCCCTCCAATGCATTTTTTAGCTTTCTTCTGGCCCTAAAGAGCATTGTTTTTGCAGCTCCCTCTGTCATATCTTTTGATATACTTATTTCCTTAAGTGAAAACTCACAATAATAATAAAGGATTAGAATTTCTCTATAGGACTCAGGAAGATCTAGAATTAAATTGTACAGCCTTCTATTTTCATTTGTCTCAATGATCTTATCTAATGAACTTTCTTCGCTAATCAAAATATTTTCTAATTCATTTTCACTGCTGTACTTTTTTTCTTTTCTAATAAAATCAAAATATAAATTTTTACAAACTCTAAAAATCCAATACTTAAAGTATTCTACATCATCATCAAGAGCTAAATAAGCTTTGAAAAAAGTGTCACTAGTCAAATCCTGTGCTAAATGATGGTTCTTACACAGTGAAAATGCATATAAATAAAGTTCTCTATAGTATTTAATATATAATTTTTCCATCTGGTTATATAACACATTGACACCCCTTTCACTATATAAACGAATTATAAGGATTTAGGTTACACTTTTAAAGCTAAAAAAATTCTCATACAATTATAATGGGCTCACTTGAGAAATACAAAAAGATAAAATGCATTAATAACTGCAATAAAAAATATACTGTTATAATTCTAATAACAGTACATTTTTTACTTTATTTTTCATTAGCTTTAACTACTAAAACAGTGTATATATTTGTTCTGCATAAAAAAGACAATGTATCGCATCGCAGGTGACCTTTGGACACCTATATATGCATAATAATCTATTCTTATTATATAATTTTATTTCATCCTAAATTCTTCTATTTTTATTGCATTTTCTCCATCAAAATTAATACACACAATAAAAGGCATAAAGTTCTTGATTCTCTCAAATTCATTGTAATTAAAATTTTTATCGTAATAATTTATAATTGTACTTAATGCTGTACCATGAGTACCTATGACGATGTTTTCATTTTTATGTTCTTTTAATACATACCGTAGGGCTGCTATATTCCTCTTTTGGACCTCATTTAAACTTTCTCCGTCAGATAATTTATAATCAGAATTATCCCATTGTTCTTTTGCAAATTTATCAAAGTCTTCTATCCATGCACTATCTACTTTTCTTTCTCTAAAATCATCAATAATATTAATCTTCAAATCTAATGTTTCTGCAAAATCTTTTATAGTGTCAACAGCTCTTTTGTATGGGCTCGAAAAGATCTTAGTAATATTTTTATTTAATAAGAACTCTGTTACCTTTTTACAATCATTTGTTCCTTCTTCAGTAAGTGGACGTATTAAATCATCCTTTATTGAAAAATCTGGTTTTGCATGACGCACAAAAAATACTTTTGCCATAGTAGCCCTCCTAAAAATACATTATTTTCTTTGAGCATTTAATACAAATTTATTACACATAATTTATCTGCTATATATAGAAATAAACCCTTCATAAAATTTTTTTATTTTTTCTAGCTATTTATACACTTTATATTGCATTTAAAAATCCATGAAATAAAATACATGGTAATAAAGAATTAGTCTTAAAATATAGCTTTCCTAATACGTAACCTAACATTGATTGCCAAGTCATGGCTAATAAAAATATCCAAGATGGCATTCCCCAACTCATTACATGGCCAACCCCAAAAATTATAGCTTGAAAAACATTACAGCGATCATCACTTAATCCAAATCCTTTTAGTCCTGAAATTAAAAAACCTCTAAATAAAACTTCTTCAAAAAAACCAGGATATAGTGACATTCTGATTGTTTTAATGATAAAGTCCAATATAAAAGCAATATTAAAGATATTTCTAGTATAACTTGTGTAATCAAAAATTCTATTATAATTCAAGATAAGACCATAAACTATGCATAATATAATTACTAAAGTAAAGAATTTAATTGACATGTTCCAATTAAAGTTTTTAAGACCTATCTTAAAAATATGACAAATAAATATTGCTAATGAAATACATACTTCCAAGAGTATAATATAGCTCCTATCAAAATTATGTACAGTTAAATTGTTTAATTTTAATAAAGTATTAAAGGTAAAAATTACAGTAAGCAAAAGTACATATATGGCAATAAACGGAATAATTGCTTTTCTATTTTCATATATATTTTTATTTTCTTTCTCACTTGTAGAAAATATATGAATTATAATAAGTAAAATAGCTACAGCACCTGACATCAACATAGGGCTACTATAACTTGGCTCATGCATCTTATAAAAATATAAACAAACATATCCAAATATAATAAATATTAGATCACGATTTAAAGCTTTTAAATTTATTTCTTGGGTATTCTTCATAATTAGCCCTCCATATCAAGAATCTAATATTAATACTAAGATCTAACCATAGTCGATAATAATGTCTAATTTTACTGTCGTTTATCACTTCTAATCTGGTCTATCTAATAAGAAAATTATACCATATTTTCTATATTGTTATATTAAATTTCTATTTTATAATACCATATTATTCAATTTTCAAAGAGCATTAAGTTATTACGTTAAATTTCAATACTTACGTTACATAATCTTCATTAGTTGTAGCTAATTCTTGTATTACGACATAAAAAATACCGTAAAATTCATTTCTGAATAATGCGATATCTTAAATAATTATTTGATTTTGTAGTTATTACGTCTAATAAGAAAGATACGACATAACTGAACTTAAAATTATGTTAATTCAACTTTACAAATTTGAATTATCCAATTACTACTTTAATATATGGGTACACAAATTTCGCAATGATGATTATTAACCATTTGGACTATATACCTTTCGATGATTGGTCTTGTTTCATCAAATTGATATCCTTGCCTTGATAATTCTGGAAAAATATCAATCCATGCTTTCTGAACTGCTTCTGCTGTATGATTAATTTTAAAAATAGCATATTTTCCTCCAACAATATTACCTTCTCTTACATAGCCGTCAGTTACTGAATAGTCGTTTGAAACAACAATACAAGTATCATAACGACAGTTTTCAGGTTTAGTAGTTTCAGGATTATCCTGAGCAATTCCAAGAATTATGGATTCATCGTTAAATAAATGGTTAAATTTTGCCCATTCTTTTAATTCTTCCATTGTTTGTACATTGTTAGTTCCATAAGGGCCACTCTTCCTTATGTAAGCAATTCGATATGTTGGCATCTTCTCAATCATAATATTCATAATCTGTTTTCTTTGCCTCCTTTAAAGAATAAATAATTTCTTCATTACAAGATTACTACGCTTTAAAATAGAAAACAATATATTTTTTAAAATTCTTAAATTTCAATTTATTGAGTTATTTACATTGCTCATATGTTGTATTGTCTTACTGTTACGTCTAAAAAAGATAATGCGATATAAATAATGTCTAAATATTTTGAAGGAGTTAATTTATGGATGACTTATATAGGTTTTTGTAATTTCGCCATAATATTTATTTAGCCTTATTATAGCTGAAGTATCAGGGAATTTTGCATTTTCTTTGTTTTCAATAGTATATTTAATCATTATTCCTCTGCCATAAGTTTTATCTGGGGCAATTCCTAGAATTTTAGGTGTACTACCTTCATTTGTTATAAAAAATACATATCTTTCCTTACCTAAATCACCCCCCACCTGAATCATAGTCTTCATTAAGATGTTTATTATGATTCTCTGATAGCATCATCCTATCTTGAACTTCTTTTGGGGCATTTTCAAAGGAAATTATTTCATAACTTAATTCCTTATTTTCTTCATTACTACACCCTACAAAAAAGAAACTAGTGCAAATAATTAAGATAATACCCAAGATAATGTAATTACTTCTCACAACATATCACTCCTTTAGATAGATTTATTTGGTAGTATCAGTAATTCGTATTATTCAGTTTTCAAAGAACATCTTTTTGCTTTAAAATTTAATATCTAAAGCTTACTTTTTTCATTAGTTACAACTATGATCTTGTGATGTGTAACTGCTCTTGATTATCTACCCAATATCTAAATCTCATTTTTTCCTTGCACATAGGACAATTTGGAGAAATTACATTCCTATTCTCATTAAGATGTTTCTCCCCAACATTAACTTCTTCACCGCATGATTCACATTTCCAAACACAATCTCTATTCACTAATAAACTATGTATACCAAGTTCATCCTCTAGCTTGATTACTAATTTATCCTGTATATTATAAAATCTTTTAATTTCTTCAAAATCTTCTCTGTATATTAAATCATCTATATTGCACAAGCATTCATCATCCATTCTAAAGTCATCATCCATATCATATTTAATCCTATAAAATTCACCTGTTTTAGCATCATATTCGGGTAGTGTATATGCATCATAAGCAGGATTGGTTAGGTAAGCTACATTGCCATCAATTAAATAACTTGTACATTTTCGTAATCCATTAATAGGACGTTCATCTGGTGCTTCAGCAATTAACTTTTTAACTTCTTTATCATCCATTCTTTTCACTTCTTCGTATATTTTTGTAATGCGACATAAAAAATACCGTAAAATCCATTTCTAAATAATACGGTATCTTGTTTGAATATTTAGTTTTGTGATCATGACGTTTAATATAAAAATTACGAAGTTATATTCTTAATAATCAGCAGACTTTCCATTTTATTTATAGATTTTCTCACAGCCTTAATAATTCATAATAACAAGAAATCACACCATCTTCTTCGAAGTCCTCAATCTTCTTAAACCCTACACTTTCGAGCATACCTATGGATTTTTTATTAGATTTATAAGTAAAAGCACATAACTTACTGATAGCATATTTTTCAAATACAAGATGGCAGAATTGTGCTAACGCATGCTTGCCAATTTCCTTACCCCAGTATTTTTTATCAAATATGACTATACTTACGAATGCCTGCTTTTCATTAGCTTCATCTATCCCATAGCACCAAACATCTCCTATATATCTACCGTCTATATCTATAATCTTACCGAAGCTCCTTGCTCCAGGTTTTAATGATTCCTCATATAATTTAATTGCATCCCCTAATGCAACTCTATTAAATGGAAATAACCTCTCTAACTCTTTATCCTGGGACTTTTCCCAAAAGATTTTTACATGTTCAACTGTACGTGTTTTCAATAATAGATTTTCCAACGTTATATCCTCCTTAACAACCTAAATAACTTTAGTGCACCCTTTTCTACAAATCTGACTGATTTAATAAGTAAACTATACCATATTTTCTATATTATTATAGTAAGTTTTTAATTTTTCAATACCGTATTATTCAGTTTTCAAAGAACATTACTCGTATTTTTAATCTTAATAGTTACGATAACGATAGGTAAGGGTAATCTTTTATTTGTATAAACAGTCAGACTCCCTTTTCCCCCGTTCCACACCGTACGTACGATTTATCACCGTATACGGCGTTCCATCTAATCATTTATTTGTAATATAATTAATTTTTCCCTATATTCGTTAAGCTTTCTGAGTTGTTTTGTATTAATGACTCCTGAATAGTCATTGTTATTGTGAATCATCTTGTGACAAGATACACATACTGTAGCTAAATTTTTGACTTTGTTAATTTCGTCAAGTAGCAAGTACGGTCTAACATGATGTATGTGTACATTATCTTTGTGTAGGTCATTTCTACATATTCTACACTTACCTTTGTCTACATTAAATACATAGGGTCTATTTAGGTGATACTCAAAGTTATACTTTATTCCTGTTAAACCTTTTGCTATTAAATCGGATAATGTTAGTGAAAGTAATTCGTCAGCCCTTGTTTTAAGGGGCTTTTTCCCTGTTATTTTGTGATGAAGATTTCTACCTTCAAGACTATAGGGGGTTTCAATTTGATTTTTCAATTTAGTTTTAATCCATTTACTAAAATTCGTTGATGTTACCCCTACCCATTTGTCTTTATATCGAACAGCAGGGATTTTTGTATCATAATTTTCGTGTATCGATTTTAAGTTAGACACTTCACTAGCTCTAATCCATTTACCTCCGAATCTCTTTAGCGATTTGTATGAAGCATAATGTAGGTTAAAGGTTAATTTTCTAAGCTCCACGAATACGTGTGTGGCAGGTGCGTAGTAGTTGATTATTCCACGTATTGTACTGTTGTATATGTTGATATTATTCAATAGGTCGTTTATATCTCTACTACTTCGTAACTCTTTTGCCTTTTTCATTAATTCTTTTCTCTTGAGTTGAATTCTTACCCTATCGGGTTCAGTATGAGTTACAAATCCCTTTCGTGCATTTCCGCTCTTTTTAACTTTGAATGTAAATCCAAGAAATGATATTTTCTTTTTCCTAACATTTGTTATGAGAGTTTTGTCCTTAGACAGCTCTAATTTAAGGTGCTTTCTTAGCCACTTTTCGATAGCAAATTTCCACTTAACTGCATTTTCATAACTGTCAGTTATTAAACACCAGTCATCGGCATACCTCACCAAAAATGCAGGTTTTAGTTTGCAAGTATCTCTTAGCTGACGTAATTTACTTCCGTCTGAACAATACTGATGTCTAGTTTTGAACTTTTTCCAGCTATTATCAATGAATCTATCAAATTTATTTAAGTAAACATTTGCTAGTAGGGGAGATAATATCCCACCTTGTGGTGTGCCAAGTTCACTAACCATTGTTTCATTCATTATTCCTGCTTTAAGCATTTGTTTAATTATCATCAATAGTCTCTTATCAGCGATTCCCATGTTGTATAGTTCTCTAATTAAAATTTGATGATTTACCTTATCGAAGAACTTTGATATATCCCCTTCGACAATCCAATGGTATCCTGTTTTATGCACCAGACTTGTTAGTCTTTCCAATGCGTGGTGCGTATTTCTCATAGGTCTGAATCCATAACTATGTTCGAAAAACCTTCCCTCACATATTGGCTCTATCACTATTCGTATACATTCTTGAACAATTCGGTCTATGATAGTTGGAATTCCTAACGGTCTGAATTCATCTTTGCCTACCTTTGGAATCCATACTCGCCTTACACTTTGTGCCTTGTAGTTCATGAAAGCTTGTTGTACTTCCGATATTGTTTTATCATAATCCTGTTCAAGATATTTTCTGATAGTATATTTATCAATTCCTGCTGTTTTACTTCCTTTGTTAGCTTTAAGATTATGAATCGCAGTCATAATCGTTGGAATTGACATTGCCTTTTCGACTAATGAGTGAAATTTAAAGTTTTCATTATTCTTGGATTTTTCATAAAAGCGATCTTGCATTGCCCTCAGATCGTTGTCCGATTTCAGTAGTTTTTGTTGTTGTATCAACCGTTTTGTCATCTCCTTTAGGGTTAACAATACGTGACTACGTCATTTTCGCTTACCTGCTCCAAAAACCGTTAATTATATTTTTTATTTATTGGTTAGACTTGGGGTCTTCCCTCCACTACTTATTATCATAGTTTCTTAGGTACTATACCCCTACTGCCACGAGAATACAGGAATTTCGATAACTTATCTTATATCCTTAGAGTACGTATACCAACGTTAAAGCACTCTTTCTCGTTTCTCCTGTTCCACACTGATTAGCTTTTCATTTATGAGGTTCGTCTTTCTCTCTAAGCCGTTTAGACATATACACGATTGTATATATTAGTGATTTCCTCGTGTATTCCAACCCTATCAAAAGGAGTTATGCAGGTTGGGCAATGCGAAATGACCTTCCCACTTCTAAATATCCCGTAAGGACTAAATACATTTCTGTATTTCAAAATTCACGACCCGTACATTCGAGATTTCGTCAGTTCCTTCGGAACATTCTCAACGCTACTCATTTTCTAGCACCCCGCCTACTTCTATTTCCGTATCAGAATGACTTAGGTAATATTTTGGGCGACTTCACCGAGCTACTAACATTTCATGTGGTATCAATCCATGCTAGTCGGAGTATTAGGCTTTTTCAAGCTCACCAGACTTGTCAAAGGAATCTCACCCTTGAATAATCACCAGTACAGTTAGTTATGGACTCCTTCGTTCCATTTCCGCCTGTTTTATTCCTAATTACTTAGGAGATTGTCAGACAACAGGACGCACTCGCATTATCTTCAAGTTACGTTATAATCTTGTAATCCTGCATAAAAAATGCCGTAAAATTCATTTCTGAATAATACGGTATTTTGTTTGAATATTTAGTTTTATAATCATGACATTTAATATAAATGTTCTGTCTCAACTATGATATTACAGATTAGTTTGTTTTGCCTATAAAATCTATACTTGATATACTACTTCAAAATCTTCAAAAATCACTGGCATATCATTCCTAAACTCATATCCAAGTTTATTTCCTTCTTCCCTGAAGAAATTAATATGTCCTGCACGCCATGATTCCAATGTATCATCTTCACCCCCACGCTTACAAATATCATAAGTAATATCTGAAAATGGAATAATTGTTACCGCAATTTGGACATTTTAATCTGTTCCTATCTAGTACAATATAGGAAAGTAGAAAAATTCCAGCAAGAATAAATAAAGGCCATTTGACAAATCCACCAACTATTGTAATTCCAAATAATACAGTAAATATCAAACCGAGATTAATATCTTTTCCTGGTATATACTTCATACCTGCACCTCCTTTAGATTAGCTAAATCATACTTGCTTCACATAATAAAACTAATCTAATTTATCTAACAAGAAAATTATACCATGTTTCCTGTGTTATTATGGTGATTTTCTGATTTTAGTACTGTATTATTCAGTTTTTAAAGAACATTTCTCTCATTAAATTTTAATCCTTGTGTCACATTATCTTGAATGTAAGCAATTAAAATTTTTTACAAAATAAAAAACAACATTAAAGCTGTTTAATAAAAAATCTAATTGTATAGATGCCATTTACACAATGTATGTGTTTACTTTTAAAGTCTTTGTGGTATAATAATAAAAAAGGTAATCGGATTTGCATAATGCGATTACCACCCAGGGATTAATCTATTTTAATCACTCTGCATGGCGCGCAGGGTGATTATTTTTTTCCTTTGTTGTTGTCCTTTACTAGGCTAACAATTAAGGAGATTAGCGATATCAATAGCATGCCAAACATCATCATTAAAGATATAGCTTGATATGTATCCATCGCTCCACCTCCTTTCATCTGAAAGTAAGGCGGCAACCACACCTGCTTTTACCTGATTACCCTATTTTAATAATATCATACACAATTATACTATATCAATAATCTGATCTATTTCTAATCTTTATTATCTCGAATCTTATTTATTTTTTCCAAATAATCTATAATATCTGTATTAACTACTCAGATTGCTATTTCTCTATTTTTATCATTTTATTGACGTATTTTACTTGAAATATGACATAAAAAATACCGCAAATTCATTTCTGAATAATACGGCATTTAAATTAATTTATCAGATATAACTCTTATTTTTTAAGCACAAGCCTTTTATCCTGATTGAATAATTTTCTTGAAGGATTTCCTTCAACTCTAAAAATTGTACCATCCGTTAAATCATATATTGATGACCAAACTGTATCAATTCCCTTTTTTCTATCATATTGACACATAAATCCCATATTCCCAGATAAAATATTTTTTATAAAATCTATCGAACGTTCTTGGGTATTGGAAAAAGCATTTACTAATGTTTTATATCGTTCATGAGAATATATATCGTCAACACCATTAAATTGATATTCTTGCATTTCTTCAGATACAAAATGATTTGTTGTAAACACATAATCTTTTCCTTGTTGAGGAGCTAAGACAATAACTTTGTCACAATTACATTCTACAACTACAATATTACCTAACTTATCTGCTAGCGTAATTGTTTGAGGTGAAGCAATCGGAAGTTTTTTTAATACCAATATTGCTTCATCTGTTGTTTTACATTTCTCTAAAATATATCTAACAAGCATCCCTGCATTAAGACCAGGTTTTATTTTTATAGGATAAATAAAAGTTAAACCAACCGCTAGTCCATGTTCGTTGATACCATCTTCCATTTCTGTCCACGCAGTTGTATTTCCAATAAATGAATATGCATTATTAAGTTTATAATAAGCACTATCACATAATTTTTCTATACTCACAATAAAGTCACTATTTCGAGCAAAGAATATTTTTCCTTCATTTGAAATAGCTAGACATGAACATTTATTATCGAATGTAAAACAATACATAGTAAAAATAAAACTTGCGACATCTATATAGTTTATTTTTAGTCCATCAGCCATTCCTTTTATTTCTTCAACTATTTCTGGATAAAATTTCTCATAAATTGGAATACATTTTACCGTAAACTCTTTTCTTTCATTGCTTATTGAAATACTACTCATTGGATTTACTCCATTTTTATAAAACATATTGCCATAACGTAGTCCTGCTTCATAGTGACAACCTTTCCATCTTGAATGATACATAAGGTCACTCTCCTAAGAGTTGGTACCACCTCATACATCCATAGTAAATGAATAAAATTTTTAATGCAACAACTATATTATTATTCCATTTTAACCCAATAAATATTAAATTAAATATTGATTATTAATACTGTATTATTCAGTTTTCGAGAAACATTGTTTTTATTTTAAATTTTAATATCTGTGCAATATTTTCTTTAAATTGAGTTATATACTTGTATTTCAATATAAAAAATACCATAAAATTCAGTTTTGAATAATACAGTATTTTAAATAATTATTCTATTTTGTAGTTATTATGTCTAATATGAATATAATGTAAGAAGCTCAAAAAACTCTAATATCAAATCCCATTATATATAGTCACATTTTCTATAGTTATATTTTTATTATTAAAAGTTTCATTGCTACATTGAGTAAAGACCTCTACATGATAGGTCTTATTTTCTTCGAATATTAAGGTCTGTCCTTTATTTAACTTAATCGTGATTGGGTTGTTCTCTACAATATACCCATCAAATATATAATTTATTAATTTTATATCTTCCTTAGTAAGATTACCCTTAACCACTACTTTATTTACTCCTATGATATTGTTCTCCCTGCTATTGGGCACCATGTATTCGTTCATAAATTCCCGAGATTTCTGATCCTTCATTTGTTGTATTCCAATTTGCAAAGGAATGCCTTTAAAAAAAGAAATATAACTATTTCTCCATGGCATTGTTCGAGTAAACAAATTAAAAAACCACTTAAACTCTAGATATTCAGGAACGGTAACTTCAATGTCTTTTTTCTTTAATTGTTCATAAACTCTATCTAAATCCACAGTATCTAACATCAGACAAATCAACCCTCTATGCCCTTGGTTATATAGCTTAACCCAATCCTCTTTCCACCCTCCACCATTATGCTTTAAGATGTTTATCATCTCAAAATATTCACTTCCAATCCATAAATTCGATGCCTTAAACCCTTTTGTTCCCTTCCCCCAACTCGGCTTATACGGAAATCCTGCATTTATGATTTGTTCAATTATTTTAGGATTACGCTGATAACCCTCATCTATATTTATTACAAAATGATCTAATGTAAACATTTGGCATCCCCCCCTTTTTTCTGAATCAGAATATTCATCTAATTTGATTTATCCAACAAGAAATTTATACTATTTTTTCTATGTTATTGTAGTGATTTTCTGATTTTAATACCATATTATTCAGCTTTGAAAAACATTTTTCATACTTTTAATCTTAATATCTATATTAACTACTCAGATTGCTGTTTCTCTGTTTCTATCATTTCATTGACCTATTCTACTTGAATTACGGCATAAAAACACCGCAAAATTCAGTTTTGAATAATACAGTATATTAAATAATTATTTGATTTTGTAATCATTACATCTAAGAGAGTAAGTTAAAAATACTACGATACTATTTTAATTTTGAACGTATATAAGAATGACCAAATAAATATAAAGGCTTGTAGTATGAATATGACAAGTCTTTCGGTAAGACCTAAAATGTTAAGATTTAGAGCTATTCCAATAGGATTTGTTGCACCAAATATGAATATTAGAATTCCAAAAATCAAACAGAATAAACCTAAGTTTTTCTGTTTTTCTTTTTTCCAATAACCCAAAGCAAGTGTAAACAAAGAAGCAATTGTCGTAAATACAACTACTACTGTCACAAGGATATGCATGGTATTTTGAAAATTCATTTCTGCTTTGTCTGCTGTAAGTGGAAACAAACTATATCCTATTGTTGTTGAAAGTGCCATAGCTGACATGATTCCATATCCTACGCTAGTAATTATGTGGTAGTGTTTTATAGAATGGAGCAGTAAAGATACTACAAAAACTAAAAAACATATTCCATAAATAGTAGTTAACACACGTAGAAAATTTGAGTGGGGCGCACCATCGGCAGTGAGAGAACTAATATCAGTGGTGATTGGATTATATTCATGCCATAAAAGCTGACCTAAAAAAACGTGTGTCATGTACACGACAGCACTTACCATCCCAAGCGAGAAACTGGCTTTGATTTGTTTCACAAATACCCTCCTTATTCGTATTATACTACTGTTGTGGCTAATCTTAATGTTATGAATCAAGATTGCCAATATACTCATTTTTTAAGATAGACATCACAATTAAAGATTCGTAGTTCCCATCATACAAAATACATTCTCTTAAGATACCCTCTTCAATAAATCCCTCAGATTTATAAAGGTTTTGCGCTATTTGATTTTTATATCTAACATCAAGCCACAGCCTATGTGCATTTAAATTTTCAAAGGTAATTTTCTTTACTAATTTTAGAGTTTCTCTTCCGAAACCCTTACCTTTGCTTGATATTACAACTCTCATAAACTCAATATTTCTATTTAGATTCGTTACACCTGCTATAATTACATATCCAGCAGGCTTTTGGCTTGTTCTATCTTCAACAATTAAATGCAAAATATCTTCCTCGTATAGGGCATTCCTATGTTGTTCTCTTGTCCATTGACTTACATATTTAGCATTGACAGGTTCTTGTTCAGAATTTACTACAAAATCCAAATCATCTTCTCGCGTATTTCTTAAAACTATTAAATTAGACTTTTCTTCAACTCGTTTCATATTTATTCCCCCTATAGTTAGTTCGCGGTAAAATACTAATATGATTTATTTAACAAGAAAGTTATACCGTATTTTCTACATGCTAGATCTATTTCATAACTTTCCTATTAAAAACCAAATATGCAATTCCAGCCATTGAAAACAATGCACAGATTATAATAATAGAATTTGCAGGAGAAGATACACTCGTAAGAAAAATAGTTGTTGCCCCATCTGCACCACCCATAATTCCTATAGAATCTACTTTATTTGCTTCTATATTTAATCTATAGGACAAATATATCGGTATCAAAAATCTAAATCCTAGATACAAGACAGTTACTATACTAGTAATAATAGTAATGATCTTAATTACTTTTGTTAATTTCGTTTTTTGCAATTCTTATTCACCTCAAAATTTAATAAAAATTTTTCTTCTATAGCTAACCAAAATAAAAATCAATCTATTTTCCATAACCTAATTCAATTAATTCCTTAATTGTCCATCTAGTCCCACTCATCTAACAAGAAAATTATACCATATTTTTTACATTGTTATATCAAATTTCTAATTCTTTAATACTATATTATTCAATTTTCGAAAAACATCATCCTGGCTTTAAACTTTAATAGTTACATCATATTTTCTTCATTAGTTGCAGCTAAATCTTGAATTATAAAACAAAAATACCGCATATTCACGTTGAATAGTACGGTATTATAAATAAATTATTTAATTATAAATTCAATTTGTTCATGATTTTTAATTATAATATGCTGTTATATAAAATATACATTTAAAACACTAAAATCATATCATACCATTTAGACCCGCCATGTGCTGACTTAGATATACCTTTATTTACGTACCCAAACTTTGTATAATAATGAATAAGTTTCTCTTTACACGTTAGAATAACGCCTTTGCGCCCCTCTAATCTTGATGCTTCTATCATATGATTCATTAATTGTGCAGCAATTCCTTGATTACGATACTCTGGTATAACATCAAGTCCAAAAATAGTCTGGTAATCTCCATCTGGAACATGTAGTGTAGCATCATTAAATAGTTCATCATAGATAGCAGTTTCATTGATTATGCACCCATTGATAAACCCAATTATTTCTCCTTCAATTTCTGCTACAAAAAAACTTTCTGGAAATGTCTTAATTCGTTGTTCGAATGATACCTTCGTAGCAGCCTCTTCCTCTGGAAAGCATCTTGCTTCCACTTCTGCTACCGCATCTAAGTCTTCTATAGATATTCTTCTAATTTTAATATCCATTACACTAATCTCCTTTTGTTTAAAAATAATAATTTTGTGAATTAGTTGATATAGAACAATCTAAGTTAGACTATCACTTGATTTTATTAAATAGTGTTTTTATTGAATAAAAAACAGATAATATTACGCATATAAAGTTAAGCAGAATTAAAAGTAAAAATGTGAAGTTTGCAAGGTTGCTTAATCTATTTGGTGTTGTATGGTAATCGAATCCCGTATAAAAATATGGAGCTGTCTGTGAAAATAAGCAAAGAAATAATAAGATTAAAATAAAAGATAGAAATGTGAACAAATATAATTTCTTTATATTTATATCTTTTTTCATTATGTTCTTCTCCCTTGTAAATGAACTATGGCACAATATTTTACTAGTCAGATTTATCTATCAAAAGTATTATACCATGTTTCCTATATTCTTGTATAAAGTTCTGTTTTATAATAACGTACTATTTAGTTTTCAAATAACACTATTCTTACTTTAGATTTTGATAACTATGTTATTATTTCTTCAATATAAGCAATAAATGCTGAATGTGTATTCCTAAATGCCCTATACCAATTATGATAGAAGACGCAATCAACCAAATTACCTTCCCATAAATACCCATTGGATGATTCCTACTCCAAATGATAGAACATTATTCTTATTTCAAATTTTAATAGTTATTTCGTATTCTCTTCATTAGTTGCAGCTAAATCTCGAATTGTAAAACAAAAATACCGCATATTCACGTTGAATAGTACAATATTATAAATAAATTATTTAATTATATAATTTTTACGTCCTATAAGAAGAATATATCCTTATCAAACTAGAAATTATACTTGTTATTTTACTCTAGAGCATCAATATATTATTTTGCATTTAATAAATCCATACCCGTATTAGATCTGAGCAACTTAATTGCTCTGATATTTTCTCCTTTGTTTTTCAATACCAATAATTCAGACTTCAAAGATTCATTGACAAAACTACTAGATAATTCTTTGTGTCCTGCTGCATCTACCAATCTATCTAATCGATTTTTTAGCTCCCTATTTTCTCTTTTTAAATCTGAAATTGTGTTCCATACTAGAAATCCTGATAATATAATAAGTCCTAAAGTTAAATGATCAATACACTTCCTCCTAACCCAATATAAAACATGTTCCTAATTATTTATAAATATCTTAAAAACCTCGGTTTCCTGTCCTCTTTCATCATGTGTTTTATAAACAAACTCCCAACCTAATCCTCTGTAATATTCAGAAGTATGCTCTGTTCTTAAATATAGTTCGTTAAACCCCAACTCTTTTACAACTTGCTGAACTTTATTAATTAACTCCCTTGCTATCCCTTTGCCTCTATAATATGGATTTACATACAATGAAGCTAACCAAGGAGTTAAATCCCTTTGAGTTTTTAAATCATTTTCAAATATAGAAACTGTCCCCGCACACTCACCATCTATCACTGCAATAAGTGTAATTGGAAAAGACGTTAATTTTGTATTTGCAAGATACTCAAGAACTTTATCTAAACTTAAAGTACCGCTTGCTTTCACAACAAACTCACTATAAATCCAATTTGCCACGGTATTAATATGTTCGGGATGATTATATAAATAGTCTATATACACTTTAATTCCTCCATTACTATGCTCATAATACACTACTAATCCAATCTACCTAGCAAGAAAACCATACCATATTTTCTATATAATTAGAAAACCGTCTATTTTAAAATACCATATTATTCAGTTTTTAAATATAAATTAAAATACTAATATCCTAACTCTTTTCCTACAATGATTACCTTTATTCTATCCTTAATAAACTGTCCTCTAATAATTGTAAAATCATTGCAAATTCGATTAGGGCTTTTACAATCAACACAATAACCCAAAGTAGTGCATGGAGTGTTTTTACCTAATCTTTTTGCGTCAATTGGAGCAGAGTAATTTCTGACCCTTTTTTCTGCTTCTTCTATATCCTTAACAATCTTATTGATTCCAGTTACTAAAATAACCTGTTTAGGACCATATATCATTGGTGCAACTCTACTTCCGTTACCATCTATATTATAAAGTTCACCATTTTCAGTTAAGGCATTTGTACTACAAAGAAAAGTATCAGCAGAAAAGTTTTTAATATAAATTTGTTTCTTTTCTTCGCTTGTAATTCCATCTTTATATTTATCTAAAAAAATGTAATTACCACTACGAAGCAAATCTATTACACCTGCTTCAAAAAGTGTCATTGAATCTCCTACACCAACTACAGAGTTTTCAGAAATAAGCTCTTTCAACAGTGCGATCAATTCAATCTCATTTTTTACAAAGAAACCTTTCATATTACGTTTTCTTAAATTATCTATTGTTCTATCAATTTGTTTTTCTATATACCACAAAACACTATTATCCACTGAAATACACTTCCTTTTATCCTAAGATTTTAATTTATGCTTTTATCTTACCAACAAATAATAAATCAATTATGTATCACATAATTTTACAATCACGAATTATCTTTTAAAGAAAATTATATCATATTGCGCTAAATATATGTTAATCCACCTTATAGTTTTGATAGTCAATACTGTATCATCTGGTTTTCAAAGAACATTATTAGTCCTTAGATTTTAATAGTTACGTCGTATAATATTTAAATTACGTTATAATCTTGAATTGCAACATAAAAAATACCGAAAATTCAGTTTTGAATAATACGGTATTTTAAATAATTATCCATTTTTATCGTTATTCCATCTAAAATAAAAATAACAAATTAAATAATAAACAAGAATAAAACATACTATGCTTAAATATTATGAATTTTTCTTTATGTAGATTTTAAAAGCCTTTATAGCCAGATACATCGTATATATAGCAACAAGTCTTATTAACCAATTAAAAATCATAATAAAAAAACTCACATAAAAAGCTCCAGTACGAGTTAAATCCACAAATATGCCCCCTTTTAATATGCTTATAACTATCATAATAATATACTAATGCGTATTATTAATCCAATAAGAATATTGTGAAACAACTAATGTTTAATCTCTTAATCCTGGCAAATATCTATCGCCAAACTCTTTTCTTGCTATCTTTGTATATTTCAAAATGAATTCAGTTTTATCATCATTGTATCCATCTCTATCATGCATGTATTTCTCTTTTAGTTATTGCTTTAGTTTTCCATATTCTTCAGCAATTTTTTATGAATTAAAAGATAATCTCTGAAATATAATTCATTCCAATCTCCCAAAAATCTAACATGGAGATGAAAAACTTTTTCAGCAACACCATTTGGAGTATAACCCTTATTAAATGATAGTTTAACAGTTTTAGAATAAGGCTTAATGATTTATTCATCCTTTTGGTTATCTGATTTACCTAATAAGTCTTTAACTTCATTTAATTTTCCCACTATTATATAAGTACATACTACGATTACCCCACATAAAGTCATCAAGCCAGTATAAGTAAACATATGATATGATATAGTAAATGAATCTCCTATAAAAATAAAATTTCCTATTATTTGCATTATAAACATGTTAAAAATATAAAAAGCAACCATTGCTATAATGCCTTTATATAACTTGTTCATATACTCCACCTCATTTCCCCTTATATATGATTACTTCGTCCTATGCATTTAATCTGATTTATCTAACAAGAAAATTATACCATATTTTCTATATTGCTATATCAAATTCCTAATTTTTTAATACTGTATTATTCAGTTTTCAAAGAGTATTGTTAGTACTTTAAATTTTAATAGTTATGTCGGATTTTCTTCATTGGTTGCAGATAATTCTTGGATTACGACGTAAAAACACCGTAAAATTCAGCTTCAAATTACACGGTGTTCAAGTAAATCATTGATTTTTGGTTGTTGTATTAAATAGAAACATTGCAAATTATTTATCTACATTTAATATGAAAATTTCCAATAAAATTATCATAAGTTGCCGAAAGTATATATTCTCCATCCTTATCTAAAGATACTTGTTCAGAGTAATTTTTATTAGTTCTAAAGTTTTTTATTACTTTACCATTTGAATTAGTTAATGTTAATTTTAAATTACCTTCTTTAATAGAAGAATTACAGACAAATTTAATAGTATCTCCTTTTTTTCCATCAAAAGTTACTTCAGAATTTGCGCTTTCTTTAGACGTAATATTTCTTCTAATAGACCCTGAATAACCAAAATCCGAATAAATTCCTATAACAAAAACAATAGCAATAACTATGATTCCAACTATAGTTTTTTTCACTTTTATTAATTCCTCCTGTATTGTATTTATTTCATCCTAATAAACGACTGCGACTTTATTTTTAAATGATGCGTCGTATAAGCTTATGAACTCATGACTAAATACTTCGCATTTTCTTTTTTATTAAGAATTTGATAATAATAGCAATAAATACAATCAATGCAACAGCTAATCCATATATTTGAATGCTTGTATACCAAGGTGCTGACTCAATTTCATATAAATGAGGATGATTTGTATAGTCAAAATATCTATATATGCAATAACCTATAAATACGCCAATAAATGATCCAATTACAGAATTTAAAATAATATTTAACCTTTCGAGCATATTGTCCACCTCTTCCTACCCTTATCTTTCTACTACATATTATTTTACTAATCTGACTTATCACATAAGAAGATTATACCATATTTTCTATATTGTTATAAAAGTTATTCATATTCAATACCGTATTATTCAGTTTTCAAAGAACACTATCCATATTTTTAATCTTAATGGCTATGATAACGATAGGTAAGGGTAATCTTTTATTTGTATAAACAGTCAGACTCCCTTTTCCCCCGTTCCACACCGTACGTACGATTTATCACCGTATACGGCGTTCCATCTAATCATTTATTTGTAATATAATTAATTTTTCCCTATATTCGTTAAGCTTTCTGAGTTGTTTTGTATTAATGACTCCTGAATAGTCATTGTTATTGTGAATCATCTTGTGACAAGATACACATACTGTAGCTAAATTTTTGACTTTGTTAATTTCGTCAAGTAGCAAGTACGGTCTAACATGATGTATGTGTACATTATCTTTGTGTAGGTCATTTCTACATATTCTACACTTACCTTTGTCTACATTAAATACATAGGGTCTATTTAGGTGATACTCAAAGTTATACTTTATTCCTGTTAAACCTTTTGCTATTAAATCGGATAATGTTAGTGAAAGTAATTCGTCAGCCCTTGTTTTAAGGGGCTTTTTCCCTGTTATTTTGTGATGAAGATTTCTACCTTCAAGACTATAGGGGGTTTCAATTTGATTTTTCAATTTAGTTTTAATCCATTTACTAAAATTCGTTGATGTTACCCCTACCCATTTGTCTTTATATCGAACAGCAGGGATTTTTGTATCATAATTTTCGTGTATCGATTTTAAGTTAGACACTTCACTAGCTCTAATCCATTTACCTCCGAATCTCTTTAGCGATTTGTATGAAGCATAATGTAGGTTAAAGGTTAATTTTCTAAGCTCCACGAATACGTGTGTGGCAGGTGCGTAGTAGTTGATTATTCCACGTATTGTACTGTTGTATATGTTGATATTATTCAATAGGTCGTTTATATCTCTACTACTTCGTAACTCTTTTGCCTTTTTCATTAATTCTTTTCTCTTGAGTTGAATTCTTACCCTATCGGGTTCAGTATGAGTTACAAATCCCTTTCGTGCATTTCCGCTCTTTTTAACTTTGAATGTAAATCCAAGAAATGATATTTTCTTTTTCCTAACATTTGTTATGAGAGTTTTGTCCTTAGACAGCTCTAATTTAAGGTGCTTTCTTAGCCACTTTTCGATAGCAAATTTCCACTTAACTGCATTTTCATAACTGTCAGTTATTAAACACCAGTCATCGGCATACCTCACCAAAAATGCAGGTTTTAGTTTGCAAGTATCTCTTAGCTGACGTAATTTACTTCCGTCTGAACAATACTGATGTCTAGTTTTGAACTTTTTCCAGCTATTATCAATGAATCTATCAAATTTATTTAAGTAAACATTTGCTAGTAGGGGAGATAATATCCCACCTTGTGGTGTGCCAAGTTCACTAACCATTGTTTCATTCATTATTCCTGCTTTAAGCATTTGTTTAATTATCATCAATAGTCTCTTATCAGCGATTCCCATGTTGTATAGTTCTCTAATTAAAATTTGATGATTTACCTTATCGAAGAACTTTGATATATCCCCTTCGACAATCCAATGGTATCCTGTTTTATGCACCAGACTTGTTAGTCTTTCCAATGCGTGGTGCGTATTTCTCATAGGTCTGAATCCATAACTATGTTCGAAAAACCTTCCCTCACATATTGGCTCTATCACTATTCGTATACATTCTTGAACAATTCGGTCTATGATAGTTGGAATTCCTAACGGTCTGAATTCATCTTTGCCTACCTTTGGAATCCATACTCGCCTTACACTTTGTGCCTTGTAGTTCATGAAAGCTTGTTGTACTTCCGATATTGTTTTATCATAATCCTGTTCAAGATATTTTCTGATAGTATATTTATCAATTCCTGCTGTTTTACTTCCTTTGTTAGCTTTAAGATTATGAATCGCAGTCATAATCGTTGGAATTGACATTGCCTTTTCGACTAATGAGTGAAATTTAAAGTTTTCATTATTCTTGGATTTTTCATAAAAGCGATCTTGCATTGCCCTCAGATCGTTGTCCGATTTCAGTAGTTTTTGTTGTTGTATCAACCGTTTTGTCATCTCCTTTAGGGTTAACAATACGTGACTACGTCATTTTCGCTTACCTGCTCCAAAAACCGTTAATTATATTTTTTATTTATTGGTTAGACTTGGGGTCTTCCCTCCACTACTTATTATCATAGTTTCTTAGGTACTATACCCCTACTGCCACGAGAATACAGGAATTTCGATAACTTATCTTATATCCTTAGAGTACGTATACCAACGTTAAAGCACTCTTTCTCGTTTCTCCTGTTCCACACTGATTAGCTTTTCATTTATGAGGTTCGTCTTTCTCTCTAAGCCGTTTAGACATATACACGATTGTATATATTAGTGATTTCCTCGTGTATTCCAACCCTATCAAAAGGAGTTATGCAGGTTGGGCAATGCGAAATGACCTTCCCACTTCTAAATATCCCGTAAGGACTAAATACATTTCTGTATTTCAAAATTCACGACCCGTACATTCGAGATTTCGTCAGTTCCTTCGGAACATTCTCAACGCTACTCATTTTCTAGCACCCCGCCTACTTCTATTTCCGTATCAGAATGACTTAGGTAATATTTTGGGCGACTTCACCGAGCTACTAACATTTCATGTGGTATCAATCCATGCTAGTCGGAGTATTAGGCTTTTTCAAGCTCACCAGACTTGTCAAAGGAATCTCACCCTTGAATAATCACCAGTACAGTTAGTTATGGACTCCTTCGTTCCATTTCCGCCTGTTTTATTCCTAATTACTTAGGAGATTGTCAGACAACAGGACGCACTCGCATAATCTTCATTAGCTGCAGCTAATTCCTGTAATGTGACATAAAAAATACCGAAAATTCATTTCTGAATAATGCGGTATTTTAAATAGTTATTCGTTTTATAATTATTGCATCTACTAAGAAAATTATGACTCCAATATACTTACTTTAATTTCATATGAAGTATAGGAAATGGATTTCCTTATTCATCAAGTTCTGACTTTTTAAATATGTCGAATCCCATATGCTTATAGAATCCTATACCCTGCATATTCTGCTCATATACATAAACAAAATAAAATTGCAATTTTATTATCTCCGTTAACAATCAATTCTATCTATTCAATGTTGTAATTTTGAAAAACAGTTTCTATTAAATGATTCAATATAGCTCTCCCGTATCCTTTTCCATGATATTTTTCTTCAACCGAAATAATTTCAGCAGTAACTCTCTTAGTGTTTATATATAACTATTTATGAGCAATTGCTTCAATTTCAATACAAGCTCCTTTAGGCATTGCTACAACTTGAAGACATGTGCGAATTGGATATTCTTCTGTAAAATACTCTTTGTAAATATTATTAACTGTATCAAAATCATTAATATCTTTTAAATAAACATTAACTTTAAGTACTTTATCCAATGAACTGCCTCCAGATTCTAGAATGGCTTTTACATTAGCCAAAGTCTGTCTAGTTTCGGCTTCTATACCTCCTTCTACAAGCTGACCTGTTGAAGGATTAATCCCTGTTTGACCTGCCACAAAAACTAAAGAATCATATACAACACCTTGAGAATAAGGACCTGTAGGTTTCATAGATTCGTTAGTGGATATAACTTGTTTTTTTGACATAACACTGTCCCCCTTAAAATTACTATTTAAGTAGTATATTAAAGCCATTTTCTCATAATATACTTAAACATGTCAATGAAGAGTTTATTTATAATTTTTAAGATATCTAACAAGAGCTAATGAACTATAGTGTTGATTGTTATGTATTTTAGGAGAAGTCAGTTTTAACTTCCCTTAATTAAATAATATGCTTATCAGGATCATAGAAACGAACAACGCGTTGTCCCCAAGAATGTTCTACCATGGTATGCACATAGTTAATACCTTCAATGTCGTTTATCTTTTGAATAAAACCATCAAAATCATCTTCTTCAAAATATAACTCTGCTACATTTTCTCCAAAAACAATTTCATTATCATGTTTTTGAATAAAAGTTGATCAAGTATTTTTTGTTTGTAATGCAATACCACCTGTTAAAGTTACATTTGCACCAAAATCAACAACAACTTCTAAACCAAGCACTTCATAGTAAAATCACTTTGACTTTTCCATATTCGAAACAACTATCAATGGATTTGAGAACTTCATTGTTCCCCTCCTTGTGTATAATCACCTTATTCTATAACTATATATCGATTTTCAACTTCCATTTAAAGCATAGCTAAGTTTAAAAGAAAATTATAGGTTATCTAAGGTTTTATTATTACTACAAATAATATGAAAATTGCGAAGTAAAATTACCATAGATTATGCTCATTTTACTTAGTTTTCTTTTTTGCTATTTTATATTTTTGATAAAGAATATCCTTTAAAACCAAAACAGTGTCTGAATCGTTAAATTCAAATTCATTTTTAAAAGCATCATATAACTCAGATATCTTCTCACTATAGGTATCTATTCCTTTTATACCTTGATATGCAGATAAAATCGGATACTTTTTACTCCATGCACTTGTCCAGTCGATTTCATCAACTATCATTTCAATACTAGTGAGGTTTGATCTGTTTCCCATTTACTTACTGTTTGTCGAGATACACCTAATTTTTCAGCAACATCTTCCTGCGATAAACCTGCCTGTTTACGCAAATATAATAATTTTTTGCCTAATGACATAATTATAACCAGCCTTTCCTCTATTTCAAGTTAACCTGTAACTACAGTATACTAAACACTAAAAACCTTTTCTATCAAGTAGAGCTGGAAATTTGTCAACTAAACTTAACATTTTAATGTGTACCGAAATTAGATAAATAATGTTTTACTAGTACTATTCCACCTATTTGATTTATATAGCAATAAAATCATTTTGCTATGGACTCATCATAATCTCCAGCCCAATTATCAAAGCCTTTACTGTCTAACATATGCTTTTCCCCTTTACTATTTCTTAGCTATTTTTTAATTTTAGTATTTTGTAAGTAATATAGGTTCCTTTTTTACTTTCACTATCTGTAGTACAAAATAGTGCTATCTCGTTTACAATACAATTATGATTAATTTCTTTATCAGGAATGCTCTTGAATATTTCTTTATATACACTTGCAGGCTGTTCACCCAATGCTATTGTTGAATGGAAGTAGTATTTTTCATTATTATCTGTATCCCATGAATTTTCAGCAATATATTTATAAATTTCATTATGCAACTCTCTTAATTCTTTACCTTCTTCAATAGCCATCCATAAAACAGGGAAACCTACCTCAGCGTCACCAAATATCTTTAACTCGATATCTTTAATTAAAACTTCAAATGGTTTTACGCTTTCTGCCAAATAATGAAAGTACTTCTCAACTTCTTCAAGATTCTTAACATCAAATACTGGACCTAAAGTAATATGTTGAGGAAGCCTAGCAGATATAAAACCAGTATTATATTTTATATCGAAATCAAATGCTAATTTTCTTGAATAGTTGTGTATCTCGTTATCAACAAGTAAAGCAAAACATGCCTTCATTTATGAAACCTCCAAACTAAAGTATTTTGATAATAATTTTTCCAAAAACTTACCTACCTTTTATCTTCACTTAAAATATTAGAGTCTTTTCCTTATGTAATTAATGTAAATATTTAAAATTAAATAACTATAGTAGATGCTTAGCTACCTCTATTTGTATCTTCTTGTTTTCATCCATAAGTTTATAAAAAATCTTCCTATCCCTAGCTTTTCACCTACATAATTTGCAACTTTCATCCAAATACCTATAACTGCTGTATATACAAATAATGTCACTAATACTACTAAATTCAATTGAATATATTCCATAATTTTGTCCTCCTTTACAAGGAATCAATTAATTAACAGTACTAGCTGTACATAATCCATCTATCATGTCTAATATAAATATTGTGTAGCAAAATATGAATAGTTCATTTTATTCAAATCTCTTAAAGGTTTTATTCAAATTCTTCTATTATTTCTTGGGTACCACCATTTTTTACAATCTTCACTTGTACATCTTTGATATCACTGATTGCATACCAAAACCCTTTGTCACCTTCAACCTCGATAATTTTCGCTGGTTCTTCACCTACATATACTTCTGAAATAGTTTTATTACTAATTGCTCCTGAATAAATATATGGAACTTGGTTCATTGAAGACCATTTATGACGTGAATCCCATTTTGCTCATCTTGTTTGTCTCCATTTCCACTTATCGTTTTCTTTTTCAAAATATGCGATAAAAATTTGTTCTTTCTGCAAATTCTCCTCTTTAAAAATTGCAATAGCATCATCTTTATGCACAACATTCATTCCCTTATGAATAAGTGAATAAAAATAATCCTCTTCTCCTTTATACATTTCATCCATAGTTGTGTGAAAAAAATTTCTCAAATGTTTCTTCTTTTGAACAACCAATTAAAAGTGCTATGCAAATCAGAAACATAAAAAAAATTTTCTTTCTCAATCTTCTTCCCCTTTCTCAATGCTTTTTATGTAATAATAAGACGTAATATTTACTGATGCGACATAACTTAATTAAGAATAATATTCAATAGCTTACTTATTTTTGTGTTTAATCCACTTTACAATATCTATTCCCAATTTGAAAGTAATGCCCAATAAAAATCCCCATATATGAATTTGCATATTTAATTCCTGCTAACTAATATAAGCAATCCTTCCTTCACGTTTTATAACTGTTTAGCCTAAAAAAGATGTTGCGCAACAGACTTTAAAAAGTGAACTATTTTAATTTATCAATTATTTCATATTTAAATATAGCAATTATCATAGCTACTGCAGCTACTGCAGCATAAAGATCATATATTAGACCTACTATGAATAATATCACTGCACCTAGAATTAATCCTATTATCATTAATTTCTTTGGAATTAGTTCATTAATAATCCCTAACAATTTCATAATTAACTCCCCTTTCACTTGTTGTGTCTAAAAAAGAGAATACAACATAAATATAATGAAGATTATTCTCACAATTCATTTGAATAAGTTTTTTTTATTCTTTGATTTGTAAAGTAAACAGACGTAATAATTGCAATCAAAAAACTCAAGAGATAAAATATCATATAGAATAACAAAGCAAAACTACCACCAGCTGATAAATTTCCGTACCCCCGCATTATTTTATTCAGCCAATAATATACAAAATCTGTTTCTCTATATACCAAAAAAGTTATTATTCCTACCGGTAAAGAAATTAACCATTTATAAAATGCATAGAGATGACTTTTTGATGCTATTAATAGACCCACTATAATATTTGTTAAAATAGCCGATAAAAGTATAATACCAAAAGAGTTATCAATATATATGAATGTCAAAACCATAGTCCAAAAGAACGATGAAACATAAATGACACCACAAGCCATTCCTTTCATAACTTTTATAATATCCATACTATTCCTCCAATTCTATAAATAATCTTGTTCTCTTATTTTTAAAAGTACGATGCAACTAATATAAACCTTGTTGAGCCTTTTAGATATAATCCAACTTATCCAACAAGAAGATTATACCATATTTTCTATATTGTTGTAGTAGTTTTCTATTTTTTAACACCGTACTATTCAGTTCTCGAAGATCATTATTAATGCTTTAGATTTTAATAGTTACGTCACATTTTCTTAATTGATTGCAGCTAAATCTTGTAATACGACATAAAAAATACCGCAAATTCATTTCTGAATAATACGGTAACTCAATGAAATATTTAGTTTTAATAATCATGACGTTTAATATAAAATTTGCAAATAAAACAATATTTTATATTACTCTAATAATATTGGTAAATACTATAAACTTTCAGATAGTTTTTGATAACTAATTTTAATAAATGGTTTATCATCAATAATTTCCTCTCTCAGCCAGGCTAAATATTCAGCATGAGGATTGACATCTTTCTTTGAAAATATCTCTTTGATAAATTTATATGTGCATATTCTACGATACTTTAAGAATAAATCAAATTTGTCAATCCAAAAACTTTCTATACTGTTTTGAGTTCTATATCCTTTTAAAAAAGAATAAATAAATTTTTCAGCGAAAATATTTCGAGCTTGAGTTTCTTTATATGAAATTGCAGAAACAAACTGAAACAGTGTTAAAGCTATATCCAACGAATACCAGCTGCAAATACAATCATCAAAATCAAATACCTTTACTTTATCACCATCAATAAAGAAATTTAATTGGTGCAGATCATTGTGTATTATACCATATGAATCTACCGTTCTGGGCAATTTTTCAAGTTCAAAAATTATCTCATCCCATATTTTAAGTACATCATCATCAAGTGAACTAAATTCAGTTGAAAATGCAAAATCATCATTCCATTCAAAACATAATTTTGGTTTTCTATCAAGTATATACTGCTTTGAACATTTGTGGATATTACCCATAATCGAACCTAATTTATAAAATAGAGTTTCATTCCATTCATCAAGATTATTCTGATTTACAAGTCGTCCTGGCGCTTTATCAAAAGCACATAATATGTACGACTCTCCGTCTATACTGACTATTTCGTATAACTTCCCGTTTCTGCTTAAGATAGGATTTATGACTTCTCCAATTTGCTCCGAAAGATACTTTAACCACTTTAATTCAAAATCAATATGTTTTTCCTTATACTCTGAACACTCGGAAATTCTTAGAATAATTAGATTATCTTTCGTTGAAAGTTCAAATATCATATTAGCCGAGTTTCCTAATGGATTTTTATTTACAGTTTTGGCATTGTATATGCTTTCTGCTTTCTCTAATATTTGTCTAACAGATTGATCCATCGTTTTCATTCAGACTTTCACCTCATTTTTTGAAATATTTTTAGTTCACATTTTCTGCTAATCCGATTTATCTAACAAAAAAATTATTTAATAGTTATGTTGCATTTTAAGAAGAATGTGCAATAAGATTTATTCATTTATCTGTTCTAAAATTACTTTTCTTTTATAAAAACCATACTTTTTATAAAATTCTAATACATTCTCGTTGCCTTCTGCTACTCCTATTATTTTTGTTTTTACTTGATTGCTATCCAACCACTCTAATGCCCTATTCATTAACTTATCACCTAAACCATACTTCCGGTATTCTTTCTCAATAAAAAGAGAGTCAACTTCTCCCACTAAGTCTTTATTTATTGTACTGATACAATAACCAATATATAACTCCTTGTTCTTATCTTTAATTAAATCTATTTTAATCTCTAAAGTTTTATCGTTAACAAACTTATTTTTTCTAACTTCAAAATTCAAATTTCTGAACTTATCAGAAAAATAATTTGAGGTAAGTTCATGATGTTTATTTAATTTTTCCCATAAAGGTTGTACTAAATCAAGTAATTCTATATTCCCATTTATAAATTCAAAATTGCTCATATATAATCCTCCTCTTAAATAGATCAATGCATATAATTTTACTATTGGGATCGTTTTTGTATGACATTACTCTTTCAGATATAAATACTTCATTAAAATTATATTTTCTCAATAGTGGTAATACCATTTCACAATCTGCATCAGTTACTAAACATATTGGTAATATATTGCCTAATAAAGAAAAAAACTTTCAACATCATCATAAGGTGTTGCGTTAGAATGTTCATCCATAAATATTTTAACTGCTTCTTCTGCATCAAATAATATATTCATTTCTTCAAGTATATTCTTAAAAAAAGGTCTAAACATAGTTTTTAAATTGATAAATTCTATATTGCTTGAGGCCATTTTGATAAAATTCATTAATTACATTCTTATTAACTGATTTGGCACATTCAAGCGCTAATGTTTCATTATACTTGTCTCTTAATATCCTTCTCCAGATAAATGGTATTCTTGTATTGACATTTACTAATGTCTGAAACATATCAATGCACAATAGTTCAAATTTCATTTCTTATAATTAGTGAAAGAGTATAATAAGTGCCTACCCCTCACTAAAACTCACCCCTTTTCTTCTCAATTATTTCTTATGCGTATCAAAGCTGATATTTCATAATACTCATCTATTATGTACTAAAAGATAATCTAAAATAGTCATCGATCTACTTCTTTCACAAATTATAGAGAATAAGTAAAAATTTACTTTATATTATGATTATCATACGACAATTGCTAGTTATCCCTTTTTTCCTCCCAAAGTCGTGTTCGTTCTTCAAAGCTCACTTCTTTATGTATTTGATGCAACCTCCATTGATACCCGAAAGCGTCGCTAAATATGGCATTTGACACTCCGTAATCAGGCATTTCAGTCACCGATTGCACCTCAGTATAGCCCATACTAATAGCCTTTGAAAATGTTTCTTTGATGTCAGTAACGAGGATATTAAATCAAATTGTTTTAGGTTCATCCGAATTTTGGGCTTTGATCCAACATGTGAAAGCGTATTCCGTATAGGGTAAAATTCCTATTCTCATGTTTTTTGAATTGCATGAGGTTAATGGCAGGAAATATCCACGCAATTAAGCCAAGTACCAAGCTACCAAACATAAGAAAACTAATCATTACAATACCTCCTAAATTTAAATATGATTACATATTTTTCTACTAATATGATTTATTTAACAAGAAAATTATACCATACTTTCTATATTATTATATCAAATTACTAATCTATTCCCATAATTTTACTACCTGCAATCCAATTTATAATATCTAAAAACCTCCTATAATTCTTAAATTGCGACATAAAAAACACCCCAAAATTCAATTTATGAATAATGCGGTGTTCAAATAAATCATTCAGTTTTTAGTCATTATGCTAAATAAAATAATAACATAAGTTCTATAATTTTATTGCTTTTATTGATGCAGACATAATATATTCTCCAACTTTTAAATTATGTGCCCATTTTTCAGCATATTCCTTTGATACTTCTTGGGTTTCAATGCTAATATCACTAAAACCAGCCTTTTCTAAATATAATTTTAATTCTTCAACTGAAGATGCCCCAGTAACTCATCCACAATAAAGGTTCTCATCTTGTTTCATTTCCTCTGTTAATTCTCTGATAAGAACTATATCAGAAATAGCAACTCTACCGCCCTTTTTTAATACACGATAAGCCTCATTATATACCCTTTGTTTATTTGGAGATAAATTTATAACACAGTTTGAAATAATGATATCCGCAGTATTATCTGCTATAGGAAGATTTTCAATTTCTCCTAGTCTAAAGTCTACATTCCTATATCTATATTTTTTAGATATAGCTCTTGATTTATTAATCATCTCTGGAGTCATGTCGACTCCAATAATATATCCCTTAATTCCAACTTTTTTTGAAGCTAAAAAACAGTCAAATCCTCCTCCACTTCCAAGATCTATAACAGTTTCGCCTTCTTTAAGATTAGCTATTAATTGGGGGTTTCCACAACCTAACCCCATATTAGCTTCCTCTGGAGCAGTTGATATTTCTTCATTAGAATATCCAATTTTACGTGATATCTCTATTGAAGATTTCTTAAGCTTAATACCTCCTCCACAACAGCCATCCTCTTTTACATTTCCGATAGCTATTTTACTATAACTATTACGAACAACATTTCTAACATCTACCTTTTTAAAATCGCTCATCTCTTTTACCTCCTTAATTATTTTTACATTTATAGCTATTTTCACTATTATGTTTATAATCTCTCAGATTTTCACAAGTCATTCCACTCTTTTTATATTCAATTAAGTTTTCTATATCTTGCTTACATATGTCTATTTTATTTAGTTCATTCTCTAGAAGTTCTTTTATAAATGGAAATTGCTCCAAAGTTTCTTTATTTAATTTATAATATATCCATTGAGCTTTTTTCTCATATACCACAATCTTAAGTATACTTAACTTAGTGAGATGTCTTGAAGCGTTTGATTGTGTAATTCCTAATATATATTCAATTTCACATACACATAATTGTCCATCTTTTAATATGTTTAATATTCTAATTCTATTTTCGTCACCTAATGTTTTCAGCACTTGTACTATATCCATTTCCTATCTCCTCATAATTTTATATGCTTTTATGATTATATTCACTTATACTCATATACTATGATTATTAATTTAAATTGTCAATAATCAATTTTATAATTCATATGAAATGTTCTTATTTTCTAACACCACATTATTCAATTTTCAAAGAATACTTTTTTATTTATAATTCACTTCATAATAGCCTCATATCAGGAAAATAACTTAATTGTTCAAACATAATTCCTTCCCCTGTTACTTTGTCTAATCTTCATTAGTTGCAGCTAATTCTTGTAATTCGACATAAAAAATACCGCATATTTATTTCTGAATAATACGGTATTAAAGTAAAATATTCGATTTTAACATGTATTCCATTAAATTTATATTATGTGTAACAGTATTATAATGTGTCATATAATAGAACTCCTATAGAATTTTGTCTTCAACATTATAAGTGCGTTTATCCCCACTATCAAGATAACCATTTTATAACAAACCAAGTGTTTAAATATAACACTCCTATAAAAATAGCTATAAATGTATATGAAAACAAATACTTTTTCTCTTTTCTCTGTTTGATGAAGAGTCGAATTAGCATAAAATCACCCTGTTGCGATCAGGATGATTATTTTTTTGTTTAATATTGTATTCTTTAGTATTTCTCTTAACAGTTTTTTATTTCTAATTTTAGATTAACTAATGTAAAAACCAAGTTGTTAGCTAGTGTCATATATTATCTTTTTTATGATAATATAAAAAATTAAATCCATTATTTTCTGATGTCCCTATTGAATCTTCATGAATATGAGAATCAAAATTATATTCTTCAGTGTCTTCTATGCCTGTCATGCGTCCAGCATCATACGCAAGCATTAAAAATACATCTCTATTAGTGGAAATCATTAAGGTGTCTTTAAAACGTCTTGCACTTAATTTTCTGTCAGTTAACCAATAATCAGGATATACTATATTATTATCTTCAATAACCACTTCTCTAATATGTTCGGTAAAGATACTTTTTGTTTTCATAGCTTTAAATATTTCTTTCGCTTTGAGTTGTGTAGCATGATAATTTAACAGTACTATATCCATATCAAATATTCCATCTTTCCATATATCTTTATATTCATTTATTTTCATAGAATGTGTTGGAATGTATATTATTTCTTTTGACTCAAGATTTGCCGCTAAAACAAATAGCTTTTTTAAAAATTCATATGCAATTGAGTTTCCTAATATAGCATTATCCCAAACTATCGGATCTACCGCTGTCAATTGTTTAGGAACTTTAGTAGGAATATAAATATTTAATTCTTTGTTTCCATATAACATAACTTTTTTTATTTTAAGTTTCATTTTCAACCTCCAGTAGGAAACATATTCTCTATTCGGTGCAACAACTGCTATCTTATATCTAAGATTTACATGATGTCCAGAAAAATTATTTTTTATATCAAGCATGTGCTCCTCTGTTTTAGGAGGTTCGCCATCATGATTGAATCCCT
Organism: Alkaliphilus sp. B6464; assembly: GCF_018141165.1. Lineage (NCBI taxonomy): Bacteria > Bacillati > Bacillota > Clostridia > Peptostreptococcales > Natronincolaceae > Alkaliphilus > Alkaliphilus sp. B6464. The sequence continues at coordinate 2,206,737 of NZ_CP058557.1, read as the reverse complement.
GCTATAACACTTTGCTGTATTCATATAAATTAAATCTTTCTTTGTATCTGCTAGAGTCAGTCTACATTATATATCAACTTTCATAGAAATTTTGTAGAGTTATGTCATATCTAAAAATAAAAAATATCGAGTTTCCCTGATATCGATGATTATCGAACACAACCTGCCAGTAATTCAGGTAAAAGGCTAGCTTGTGGAGTAATTAGATGGTACTAATCATATAAAAAAGAAGAATCTTCTTAATAGATTCTTCTTTTTTATATAACTATTTATATGCTAATTCCTAGTTATAACATCCTAATTTTTCAACCACTCTTAAAGAGCGTATATTTTTAGACATAATATTGGCTTCAATTCTATGTACCCAAATTCGTTAAACATAATATCAATCCATTTTTGAATTGCTTCGGTAATATAACCATTGTTAATTTCATAGTTATCTAATTCATAACCAAGATAGCAAGGCAGAAAAACACCTATTACAATTATGCCTTCTTTTTCTAAAATATTAGATATTTTCCTTCCTGTATGATCCTCCAACCGGTATCTATTAAAATAGCATCATCTCCATTTAAAATACAGCCGATATTCGTAGCATTTGGAATATAGTATACTTTATCATTTATTTTTGTGAGTTTCATTTTTTCCTCCTAATGTAGCTGCTTTAATATACGTATTAAATACAAATTATAAATAATAATATTTAAATTACAACTACAGTGTCTAAAAACTTTTAATAAATTTCTATTATTCTAGTTATTAAAGCAAAATTATTTTATAAAGAATTAAGTTTATTTGTATCCCATAACTCATGGATTGGTCTGTTATTATTTGGTGTTGTTCGATTATTAATACTATTAATCGAGATGAATATAATTAATATAACAACTATTATAAATACTATAGCAATACCCATACCTTTATTTCCTTTTTTCATTTCCAATCACCTCCCTAATTTAGGATTGAGCCCTATAGAGCATAAAAAAACTTTCCTAATACTGTCATTCTATAGTATTAAGAAAGTTAACTCTTTACCTAAATTATGGATTTACTTAACAGGTTTTTGGATACTTTTCCTATATTCTTTAGGAGTCAATTTCTCGTATTCCAAAAATACTCTTGTTAAAGATGAATGATGCTCATAACCAACCTGTTGAGCAATTTGTAGTATGGAATAATTTGTATTTAATAATAAATCTTTTGTCTTTGATACTCTTAATTTCTTAATATAATTAGTTAATGTAACCCCTGTTTGTTTCTTAAACCATTCACAGTAGTAAGCGATGCTGTAATTTTCAATCTTAGCTAAAATATCTAAATTTATAATTTCATTAAAATGTTCATGTATATATCTAATTGAATTTGGAAGAGTATCCACTAAAAGCATGTTGTAAGAATAGCGAAATAAGTCTAGAATGGATTGATGACTAGCATTCTCTCCATTAATTTCATCTAAAAGTAAGAATTTAATCGCCTTCCATTTTTCATTAGGTAAAATACGTATTCCTCCATTTATCTTATTCATATCATCTCTATAAATCATATATAATGGGATATCCAGAACTAAAAATGTATTGTCTCCATTAGCAGCAAAAATATGTCGACAATTAGGTGGTAAAAAAAAGATATCCTCCGCTTGCAGGTTTATACGCTGCTTTCCTGTCTCTATATAAAGATTGCCCTCAATTGGAAACAACATCTGTGCATAAGAATGGCTATGAATATTTAGAGCATTATCATATACTGCATATCTAAATTGAAAATTTTTTAGATTTTCCATTATACCACTCCCTACTATAATAGACTATACATTAAATTAAATATAACATAAAAATCATCTTTACTGTTGTATATTAGGTATCTTTTACCCATAATGTCCCGATATCAACTCTTCAATCTGCCAATACATCAAGCGCAACTGTATTTTTTGCTCTTTTCTGAAAGGAGCTCAGTGATATAACCAACATTCTCGCGGTTTATAATAGAAGATTATACGTGGTTTAAAGTTTTATTTTTACTACAAATAATATAAACATTATGCACCTTTTGTCTTAAAAATGCGCTGAATTAGCGAACCTCCAAAATTAGATATTATTAACCCCAGAAGTATTACAATACCGCCTAACCATTGCATTTTTGAAAGTTGTTCACCAAGAACAATCTGTGATGTAATAAGTCCAGTTATAGGAACAAGAAGGGAAAGTGGCGCTACTTTGCCAGCAGGGTACTTTGCAAGCAGCATACTCCATGTGTAAAAGCCAAATAATGTTGCACAAAAGGCCAGATAAAGCACAGCAAATACAGATAGGACATTCAAATTAATCACTGCATCCAATAATGTTTTTGGTGTGTCCAACATCATAGCAAAAGCCATAAGGGGGAGTGGAGGTACAAGACTTGACCATACTACCAGACTCAACATATCCAGCTTTTCCCCACAGGACTCACTTTGTTTCCAAGCATATCTTACTATTATGTTTGAAATCCCCCAAAAAGCAGCTCCAAGAAGTGTTAATAAAAATGGTCCAAGAGGAATTGAGGATAATCTATTACTCCCAACATTTCCGCCTATAAAATAAAGTCCAAGTCCAGCTGTTAAAAGACCTATCACTTGCATTCCTTTTAATGTTTCCTTTAATAATATTGCAGCAAATAAAAGTGTAAAGAAAGCCTGAGATTGCAGGACAACGGAAGCAACACCAGCTGGCATTCCTATATTCATTGCATAGAACAAACAAGCAAATTGCCCAACCCCAACGGTCATTCCATAAGCAACAATGTAACGCCACCCTACTGCTGGACGTTTTACAAAGGCTATTGCGGGTATGGCAGCAAATGTATATCGTAAAGCAACCAGCAACATAGGTGGTATACCACTAAGCCCTAACTTAATTACTGTGAAATTAGCTCCCCATACTGTTACAACTAATAAAGCAAGTGTTAAATCCCGTCTATTCATAAATCTACATCCCTTCTATCTATGTCTTTCTGTAATATCTTAATAACCTCGTTGATAATTCATAATAAAATACGAATGAGACATATTTTATAATTATTGTGAATTTATTCAGCCAGCTACTTAATTCGTTCTAAAATTGGATGACCTTCTTTCAACTCTACTAAGTCCCATAGATTTCCATATAAATCCTTAAATACTGCGACTATTCCATAAGATTGGTCTTTCGGCTCTCTCACAAATTCTATTCCTCTTGAAATCATTTCATTATAATCTCTCCAAAAATCATCAGTGTTTAAAAATAGAAAAACTCTACCACCTGACTGGTTACCAATAAATGACTCTTGTTCAAGTTTAGAGGCTTTTGCAAGTAATATCGTAGTTCCGACTGAACCAGGTGGAGATACTACTACCCAACGTTTATCTTGTTTCGGCTGATAAGTATCTTCAATTAATGTAAAATTAAGCTTCTTAGTATAAAATTCTATTGCCTCATCATAATCTTTTACAACCAAGGCTATATGAATAATTGATTGAACCATTTTCTCAACTCCTCCTAATTTTGGACTTTCTTATTCTATCCATATTTTTATTTCAATTTTTACATCATAATATTTTACTAATTCGACTTGTCTGACAAGAAAATTATACCATATTTCCTATGTTGTTATAGCAAATTTCTATTTTATAATATCGCAATTCAGTTTTCAAAAAACATTATTACTTTAATTTTTAATAGTTACATCACTTTTTCTTAAAATACGCAATATTGTTGAAAGATGACATAAAAGTGCCGTAAAATTCATTTCTGAATAATACGGCATTAAAGTAAAATATTCGTGTTTTATATTTTACAATAGAAAATTATAGGTTATTTAATGTTTTATTCTTACTATAGATGATATGAAAAATGTGGCTAACATTGACTTTCTATTATGTTATTTTCTCTATATCCACTATTTTTTTATTTGTTCTACAATGCTGTGTTCTGTTAATTCAGAAAGTTTTTCAATCCTTTCATTAACCAAACTTCTAAAGCAATTTGGAAGATGATCTCTGTGTGCTCTGTGTATAGCAACACATTCTATACATTTTCCATGATACTTACATGCTTTCTGGCAGGTGCAATGGTCTACTTTTCCTATACTTTCTCTTAATTCTGCTACAAATTCATCTTGAAGTTTATAGCCAAGTGAACGTTCGCCTCTGCGAAATGCCTCCATGGCTTCTTTTTCTTTTGGATTATTATCAATAATCATTATATCTCCCCCCGTATAATATAAATTTTTATTCATAGTCATTTAATACATTTTACAACATCTCTTTATTAACCTCAAATAAGTGATTATCTTGTTCTCAATAAAATACGAATAAGTAGCGATAAGCTATACTACCCCTGGTTCAAGTATGGAAAAAGTTTTATTATCACAATCAATTTCTGCCGTTGCACCATAGGGTAAACATATCATAGGTTCGTTATGACCAAAGGACATATTATACACAATGGGTAAATTATAAAGTCCTAATTCTGTTACAATCTTCATGATTGAATTCTTGTATTCTTTATAATATCTTTCTTGATATGGTTTCCCGAAAATTATTCCTTTTAATTTTTGCAATATACCTTGGCTACCATAATTTCTAAGCCAATATTCTATATAATTTGGTTCTGGCATTTCTTCTGATGTTTCAAAGAATAGAATAGCATCTTCAAATATATCATTGGATGGCCATAGCGAAGTACCTTTTATCATCTCCATTACTTCAATGCAACCACCAATTAAATGCCCTTGAATCACACCGTTGCCTTGTAAAAATTCATATCCTTGATTTTTTACCATAGTTTTTGCGATGGAGGCATTGATTTCACTCCATTCTATTCTTTCTCCAGTCCATTCATTAGTGGCTGGTATTACTCCAATTGGAGAAGGGTCAAATAAAACTTTTTCTAACCAATAAGCAGTATAGTCAAACACTTTAATGTTTTCCGCTAATTCTGCAAGAATAGATGCGCCATAGAAACTTGACAGATTTGCTTTAAGACACATAAAATGTGTAATAGTTGTATCAGAATACCCTATAAATATTTTAGGATTATTTTTTATAATATCAAAATCAATATATGGCAACATTCGTATACTTTCATTGCCACCAATACAGGAAAAAATTGCTTTTATAGATGTGTCAGAAAAAGCTGACATTAAATCTTCCGCGCGCTTTTCTGGGTGATAGTATAAATAATCAGACCCTTTTAAAGTGTTTGGCATTTCTACAACCTCTAAACCAAACTGCTCTTGTAATCTCTTTTTCCCTAAATTATATCTCCAGAGTAGATCTGTATCACCAGCACCACCCCATGATAGGCTTACTGTAGCTATCTTATCACCTCGGTTTAATCTTTGTGGTTTAACTAGTTTTAGCATTTATTTAACCTCCCTAATATAAATAATTTTGCACAATATCCTACTGTTGGGTCTAAAAAAGAAAGTATGCGATATTACTCAACTGCATTTTTTTGTTTATTTAATAATTTAGAAAAAACTAGACTTACTCCAACGTATGCAATTAACCATATTGTTAAGTCCATTATAAGCCGTATCAAATTAAACTCTTCATTAAATACATTGTAGGACAAGCCAGTTATTAAACTAATTGCTTTTGCAATAAAGTAAATAACTAAAAATTTTACAATTCCATTATTTCTCAATACATTCACCTCCTATGATATTTGTGGCAGATAATCCACTAATCTGATTTATGTAATAAGAAAATTATACCATATTTTCTACATTATTATAGCAGATTCCTAATTTTCAATCCTGTATTATTCAGTTTTCAAAGAACCTTATTCTTATTTTAAATTTTAATAATTACATCGTGCTTTCTTCATATACCGTGCTTTACTTGAAATGCGACATAAAAATACCGTAAAATTCATTTCTGAATAATACGGTATTAAAATAAATTATTGGTTTCTAACATTTTTATTAGCAACTTCTATATTGCAAAAACTTTATTCCTTAATAAAATTCATCAATTCTTCATTAAATTTGCATCGCTGGTCATAGAACGATCCGTGGCCACTATATTGAAATGGTATAAGCCTTGAATTTCTAATACCTTGTTTTTGTATTTCACCTAGTTGGAATGGAACAACTTTGTCGTGAATGCCATGAATAATTAATGTTGGAACATTTATTGTTCCTAAATCACAAAATAGTTCTTCACGTAACCAAGTCTTTGCAATAGCAGCTGTTGACCACCCTGCTGCTTGTAATCCCAATTGTAAGAACCAATCAGAGAATGGCTCTGTTATATGCTGAAAGAAAAATATATCACCAAAATCGCTCAACATTTTAGGGCGATCAGTGTATGTTCCCTCAATAATTTTGATTACAGTTTCCTTGTCCAAGCCATAAGGAAAATTAGGACGTTTGACAAGACTAGGAGCTGCTGCTGCAAAAAGAGCAAGTTTGGATACCCCATACCCATTATACCTAGCCATATATCTAATAGCAATTGCCCCACCTGTTGAGTGGCCTGCCAGTATAAAATCTTGTAATTTGAGCGCTTCAACTACACATCTAACATCGTCAGCTAACCGATTGTAGCCATATCCTCTCCATGGCTTATCTGATTTACCAAATCCTCTTTGATCTATTCCAATACATCTATATCCACTTTGTGGGAGCTCATTAAACTGATATTCAAATAATTTATGGCTTCCAGGCCAACCATGTAAAAACACAATTGTCTTATGACCCTCCGGATTAAGATCCTCTACATAAATTTTTACATCTGGCTCTACTCTAACATAGTATCCCATCAAAATACCCCCAATAATTAATAGCTATATTGACATGTTATTCACCTAAACACAAGTTTATGAATGCTTGAGCTGATTTTTAAATGCAGTATTATTCAGTTTTCAAACAATATTCTTTACTTCACAATATCTCCAAAGTACCCAACATACTTGAAATACGACATAAAAATACCGTAAAATTCATTTCTGAATAATACGGCATCTTAAGAAATTATTCGATTCTACAGTTATTACGCCTTATATGAAGAATATAGATCAAACAAACTAAGTATTATACTTAGTTTGTTTATTTAATAAATCTATTTCCCTATATAAGAATATTATGTATTATATAACTATAACATAGGTTCATTTTTTACACTTTTACCAGTTTATTTCTAAACCTACCCCAACTTCTTTTACAGGCAAAGTTTTATGTATTTCTGCTCTAACAGCAAATGAAGTACAATGGCAAGGATATAATTCCTTTACATTGTTCTGTTTTAGATAATTGATAGTTTTATTAACCTGTTCAGTTACTTCAAATAAATGAAATCCTCCTATAACTCCTAATACTCGATTATCTTTACATACTTCTTTTGCATATTCTATTATATTGCATATCCCACTATGAGAACACCCTGTAATAATATAAATGCCATTTTCACTTTTATATACAAGGGCTGTATCATCTATTACATAATCATCAACTGGAGCTTCACCAACAATTTGTTTACCAATAGGTTTTCTATTTTCGAAGTCGTTTATTTGAGGTATTTCCCCTAAAAAAGTTATATGTTTGCTAACTTTAATAGGTTCTTTCGAAAGAATTAGATTGCATTTTTCTTTTAATTCTTCTTCTAAAATAGGAGAGCAAATTTTTAAATTATCTATTAACTTTTCTTTAAATGCATCTGGATGAGCAATAATAGAAATATTATTTTTATTATTTTGTTCAAAGTAGTATTTTAATCCTCTTGTGTGGTCATCGTGACCATGTGAAATAACAATAGTGCTTATATTTTCTAAATCTACACCTAATGCAGTTGAGTTTCTTAGAAATAAATCAGAATATCCTACATCCAATAGTAAGCTAACATCATCATCTTCAATATAATACGAAACAGCAGGCTCGCCACAGTAGTATTGGTCAATGTATGTATTATTATCTACTAAAACTTTTAGCTTCATCTTTTTGTCTCCTTTATCTATACTTAATATGAATAAACTTCACAAAATAATACTACTCCAATTTATCTAACAAGAAAATTATATAGTATTTTCTATATTACTTTAACAATTTTCTATTTTATCATACTGCATTATTCAGTTTTCAAAGAAGATTATTCCTACTTCAGATTGTAAATGTAAAATCCGCCTTTTATGATTAGTCACTATATTAAAAAACTAAGAAGTCTTCGAGTACCCTTAATTTTACTATTGTTTTTATAATTTCCATACCATTGAATACTCGGATTCCTTAGTATCATAATTTTCGTTTTCTTGTTCTATTTTAAATCCATGCCTTTTATAAAAATTTACAGCTTTCAAGTTTTTAGCATAAACATCTAATTTTAAAATTGGATAATACTGCTTGCATTTTTCAATCAATTTACTCCCTATTCCACTATGTTGATATTGAGTTGAAATAAATAATCCTGCAATATAAGATTTGTCTATAATACCTATAAATCCCTTTATCTCTCCATCATCTTCATAAACAAGAACCTCGGATTGAGGCAAAGCTTTTTTTACAAAATCATAATTTTCTATCCAGTAACTTTCTGAAATAAAATCATGAGCTTTAATATTTGCTTCAAGCCAAATTTTCATTACATCATCTATTTTAGATACTTCTAATTCTTTTATCATTTCCATTATTTATCACCCCTTTTTACTATCTTTAATAAGAATTATATCATATTTCATTAAATATATATCAACCTACTTCATAATTTTGGTAATTAATATTTTTAAGTCTTATTACTTAATCTTTAAATAACATTGTTTTGCTTTAAGCGTAATTATTGAGTCATAATTTTTTAAATATAAGCAACTAAATTTGGTTTTTTGCAAAATAAAAAACAGCTTAAAACTGTTTAATAAAAAAGATCTAATTATATAAGTAAAATTACACAGTGTATATGTTTACTTTTAAATTGTTTGTGGTATAATGTTAATAAGGTAATCGGACCTGCAAAGATGTGATTGCCTTAAACAACTAAACTAAGTTATTTCTTTAATCACTCTGCTGGCGGGCAGGGTGATTATTTTTTATCCCTATCTAAATAGGAGATAAGTGATATAACGAACATTCCAAACGCAATCATTAATGATATTGCTTGATACGTATCCATATCACACCACCTCCTTTCTTTCTATATGAAATGAGGTGGCAATCATACCCTGCTTTTCCGATTACCTTGTCCTAATAATATCATACCTATTGGTTCTATTTCAATAATCTTATTCTAATTGGATTTCTAGAATTAGTTATTATCTTACTGTTTTTAGTTTTGCAATATCATTCCAATTTTTTGATGTAACTATTTCAATAGCATTTAAATCTTCTCTTAATGCATTCATACCACTTCCTAAATCTAAATGCCTATTTGCGTTATTGGATTCAATATCATCTAACTTATTTTCTATGCCTTCTACTTTATTAAATAAAGCAGAAAAATTTTCTTTAGTTTCTTCTCTAAATTCTGATAAAGTTATAGTTTGTTCCTGTATTGCATTAATATTTCCTTCTAGTACTATTACTCTATCTGAGATTTCCAGCTGAACTTTTTCAAGATTTCTTTGTCCTTTTTCAATGCCCACCAGTTTCTCTAATATTAATTTTTGAAACTCTTCATTAGTCATTTTATAAAAACCTCCTTTAATTCCCTCGCCCTCTATTTATGATATTATACCAAATATCATAAATTATGTCTTTAAAACTATAATTCTTAAATTGCATAATTCCTTAAATCCTTCTTAATTGGTATGTATTAAATCTAAGAATAAACCAAACTCTTTATTCGTATCTCAAACTTTCTATAAATCTTTTTGATTCTTTCGCTATTTTCTTATATTCAATAGCATGGATGTAGTGAGAGCAATCTAAGTAGATTATTTCACCTTGTTCAAGATTATCTATAGCATTTTCCGAAAGTTCCTCCACTTTTTTCGCTTAATACTTGAAATGCAACATAGAAATACCGTAAAATTCATTTCTGAATAATACGGTATTAAAACAAAATATTCGTATTTTATAGTAGAAGATTATAGATGGTTTAAAATCTTATTCTTGCTAATAATATTACAAACAATGTGTATTAACTGATCCTAAGGGTTATGCACATAACATACAGTATATATTTTACACTTTAATTTACTTTTTATTTTTTATCGTTCCATAAATTATAACTACTGTACCAAAAATAATAGCGATTATGCCAATAGGTATAATAATCTGAACAAGTGGTTGTTTCATTGCATAAAAAAATAGATTTGTTTCAACTACCTGTCCAGTAAGCATCATTCCAGGCAAGTGCATTTTTCTCCATGAAGAGGCAACTCCAAGTGACATTGCGACAGTTAAACAACCCCAAATTATAAATAAGTATCCACCGCGGTACCAGTTTCTCCTTAAGAAATTTTTGAAATTATTAACGGAGTTATTTACGTTGTTTTCAATAGATACATTATTCGAGTACTTATCCGTTTCAGCATCAGTGTTGCCCAATAAATCATCAGTTGAAATGGAAAACACTTTACTTAATGTAATTACTTTATCTAATTCTGGCATTGCAGTACCTTGTTCCCATTTTGATACGGCTTGTCTTGAAACTCCGACCTTCTCTCCAAGTTGCTCTTGTGAAAGACCCAATGACTTTCTGTTTATTTGTATTTTTTCTCCTATCGTCATTTTACCATCTCCTTCTCAATATATTTATAATAATAGTAAATTTAGTGGTTACAGTCTACCAATTTAAGCTTGAACTTTGTCAACCATTGGTTGCATCCGTTGTTTTATGCTGATTATATAAATTCTATTCTGTTTTTTTACTTCAATAAATTTTCTTTGATACGCCTTATCATTGTAAAAATAAAAGCCTATACTAACTAGAAAATTAAAGGCTATAAAATATAAAAAGAGCTTTAAACGCTGTCTACTAGACATAAAGCTCTCTACACAATCTTTTAGTTTTGGAATATTTAAATTAGTAGTTTCTCCTGATAGCAAATTATGCTATCACCTTCTTTCTTAAATATCTTCTTTTGAAGAGTTATACTTCTCTAGCCTTAATCTACATTCTAAAACTATTAGTTCATCTAGCTCCTGACTTAGATTTACTATTTCCTTGCTAGTTAAAGGCTCCGTATCTTCAATTGCTAAATTAAGCTCCTCTTTTAAATTTTCTAATCTTTCCTCTACTGACATTTAAATCCCCTCCTGATAAAAACTAAAAAAGAACTAACTTTTTAGCCTATTTGGTTAATAGCTATCTTTCCCAATCTAAACCTTCGCCTTTTTCTTTAATTTTCTCTTTAAGAGCTTGACCTTCAAAGCAGCTTAATGAGTATACAAATAATTTTTATCTATATGAGTTGCGACTAATATTTCAAAATTTTTGAATTTTCCTTTCTCTATAAGCTTAAAAGATATTTCGTGACCTAGTCTAGGACTTATGTCTTCACATCGATGAAATGAATGTGCAAAATCTGTAAATTGCCTTCCTTTTTCTCTATTAAATATTTTCTTAATAACCATCATTCAATCAATAGTACTAATTATATAAAAAAGAAGAATCTATTAAGAAGATTCTTCTTTTTTATATAATTATCTTTTGGAGTAAAATTCAATTACTAGTTGCTCATTAACATCAACAGGTATTTCTTGTCTATTTGGTAATCTTAATAATTTTCCACTAAAACTAGCTGGATTTGCTTCTACATAATCAACTACATAATTCCTATTTTGAATGTTTTCTATATATTTTTCAATTTTTTGTGACTTTTCACGTAGAGCTATAATATCTTCAGGATTAATACTAAATGATGGTATATCCACTTTCTTTCCGTTAACTAAAATGTGTCCATGATTTACCATTTGTCTTGCTTCTCTAATAGAACTGGCCAGTCCTATTCTATACACTATATTATCTAATCTACATTCCAACTTTTGTATTAGAACCTCTCCAGATAAACCAGGTGCCTTCATAGCCATATCTACATATCTTATAAATTGTTTTTCTAATACACCATAATACGCTCTTAATTTTTGTTTTTCTAATAATTGTAGTCCATAGTTAGAAAGTTTTCTACTTGCTCTACCAGGTGTTTTACCTGCTCTATTCATTGCTTTTGGATGACCATAAATATTTACACCTAAGCTTCTGCTTAGTTTAAATCTTGGTCCCATTATTTTTGCCAAATTATTTCCTCCTCGCATATATACCTAAATTAGCCGCGGTAAATACACAATTTGTATAAACAAATTGTATCATAGAAATAAAATGTTGTAAATGATAATTATTATCATCATGTTAATTGTTTTTTATTTTTCTACTTTAACTAACAAAGAAACCACCTTATCCAAGGTAGTTTCTTATAATTAAGATATTATCCTTTTAATTTAATAGTAAGCTGCTCTAACATATCCTTTGTCATAGCTGCTAAATCATACTTCGGATTCCAACCCCATTCTTTACGAGCTTCACTATCATCTAATGAATTTGGCCAAGAATCTGCTATTTTTTGTATATCAGGATTTACATCATATTCTAGCACAAATTCTGGAATATGCTTTTTAATTTCAGCACCAAGCATTTCTGGATCAAAGCTCATTGCTGTAATATTAAATGCATTTCTATGAACTAACTTAGATGGATCTGCTTCCATCAGTTGAATTAATGCATCTATTGCATCTGGCATATACATCATATCCATAAATGTACCTTTATCTATAAAAGATGCATACTTTTTGTTTTTTATTGCTTCATAGAATATATGTACTGCATAATCTGTAGTTCCACCACCAGGTAAAGACTTGTACGAAATTAAACCTGGGAATCTAACTCCTCTAGTATCAATATTATATTTTTGATGGTAGTAATCACAAAGTAGCTCTCCTGCAACTTTAGTAACTCCATACATAGTTGTAGGTCTCATTAAAGTATCTTGAGGCGTGTTATCTTTTGGTGTAGATGGTCCAAAAGCGGCAATTGAACTTGGTGTACAAACTGCACAATTATTTTCTCTTGCAACTTCTAATACATTGAATAGTCCACCCATGTTAATATTCCATGCCAATGAAGGATTTTTTTCTCCTGTTGCAGATAAAAGTGCAGCTAAATGATAAACTGTATCTACATTATACTTTTTAACTACTTCATCGATTCTTTTCCCATCTACAACGTCTATTACTTCGAAAGGACCAGACTCTATAGCTTCTTGAGAGCCTTTCGTGCTTATGTCGCTGGCAATAACATTATCATTACCATAAGCTTCTCTTAAATTCATAACTAGTTCAGATCCTATTTGTCCCAGTGCTCCAGTTACTAAAATCTTTTTCATACTAACGCCTCCTATTATTTAATTAATAGATTATTAATTGTTACCAATTTATACACTACAATACATAGAAAGATATTCACAAGTAAAATTTGCATTGCATATAATATTATGCCCATAATATAGTGAGCTATTAAGTTAATTATACTGTACAATATGATAATTAGTATGGTGAGAATACCTTATACTACATTTATATTATAAATTAAGATCTACATATTTAAAATAACCTAAAATACTAATTTTTACAAGTACATTAGTCAAAATATTAACAATAATTAATATTTACATTATTTATTATAGAAACACTTTAACAAGATTATTAAATTGCTCTTTGCTCTCTTTTATCTTACGTTCATTTCCTAGAACACACAAATAATTTTTCTTCATAGAATCCGTTAATAAAGCAGAATATTTTCTTATATCTTCTACAGTTGTATTTAAAACTTCATCCCTCTCCCTTTGAAGTTCATCTAAAGTTATACCACTAATATAATAACTAGTAGCTTTATCTCCCTTCATAAATGGACTTAAAGGTGTATCCATATTACTGATTGTACCAATAATATATTTTCGCATTTCTCGTTCATCTGCATCAAAAGCTTCTATGTACTTAGACATATCATCGTATACATGAAGTGTCTCTTTTAAATTAGGATCTCGATAAGAACTAAATATAAGATTTCCACTTTTAGAAAAGTTAGCTAAGGATCCATAAGCACCACCAGCTACCCGTACTTTATTCCAAAGGTAATCTAGACTCACTATTGTTTTCAATACTTGCATATGCCCTAAATATCCATATCCCAATTCTTTAAAATTATATCCTTTTGCTACATATTGTACTTTGCTTGATGTTAATAAACCTTCATTTTTAGGAGTAAAATCAAAAGAATATTTATATTTCTCAAATTTACAATTAGGCAATCTTTCAATAAGGGATACTGCTTCTTCTCTCACAATTTCAAAGTCTGCTTTGTCTGAGCTAATACTTATTAACATATTATTCTTATTGAAAATCATATTATATACTTTCTTTAAGTTTTCCAATATTTCTTCTTGCTTTTCATCAAACTCACTATCTAAATTAGATATAAACATGTAATAAGAAATACCATATGTATTTTCTATATATTGGCCAATAGGAGAAAAATATGAATTAACCCTTCTAGCTGCCATAACATGTCCTTGATCAAAAATAGCCATCTCTAATCGAGACTTTGTTTCACCAATAACTTCTTTAATTCTATTTGATTCATCAAATTTTGTACTATTTATAAGCTCAGTTAACAGTACAAATAAACTTTTAATATTGCTAGTTAATGCAGATGATCTAAGAACAAATTTAGGTAAAAATTCTTTATGACTATATTTAAACGAGTACGTCTCTACCTTAGCGTAAATGCCGCCAGTATTAATATTTATTAAGTTTGATAGTTCTTCATAGCCGTGATTTTCTGTTCTAACCTTTCCTAAAAGACTAGATAATAACACTGTATATGGAACTAATTCTTGTGGTACCGATGTTGTATCAAAAAATAAATTGACGTATGTAATACCATTAGTGAAAATTGAATGATGTAAAATATTAACATCCTTCTCAACAAACTTAATTAAAGGTATATCTTCAACTTCTCTTTTAATATCCTCTCTACTCAGTAGAGGTATTGTTGCTAATGCTTCATCTGTTTCTATTCTATTCTGATACTTTTCTAGGTTTTCCTTCTGCTTTACGATTTTAATAACTTCATCTTCTGATAATTGTTTCTTATACTCTTGTAGTCTTTTTTCTTCTTTTTGATCCTTTTCACTTGCAAGTCCTTTTTTAGGCTTTAATATTAGTAGACTAGTATGAAGGTTGTTAAGTATATCCTCCTTTATTAGTCTTTCAAAATAGTTAGTTACCAAAGCAGTTTTAATATTTTTTAAACTTTTTTCATATTCTAAGTGTAACCATGGGTCTTCATCATAAAGCCAACTATTCATTGCCTTTATATTATAGACTAATCCCTTAGGTCTATGTCCATAATCTGCTTCTCTAAGCTTAAACTCATGAATATTTATTGCGGCCTCAATTATCTTCTTGTCAATACCATTAACTACAAGATTTTCCAAAGTATCTTTAACTACCTTTAGAAATAACTCCTTATTTTCAACGTTACTATTTTTAACAACAATACTGAAAGTAGGCTGCATAATGCTACTATCAAAAGAGCCAAAAACATCCTTTCCTATATTTGCCTCAATTAAAGCTTTTTTAAGTGGTGCAGCTGGAGACCCTAGAAGTAAATAATTTAAAATATTAAATGCTAATACTTTTTCAGAATCCTTAGAGTTACCTATAACGTAATTCTTACTTATAAATGTTTTATTTCTCTCATTTTCATCTTCAGAAATAGAATATACTTCTTCTATTTCTTTGCTTTGATTAAATGAAGGTTGAATACTAATACTTGAATCAATCTGTATTTTATCAAATTGGTTTAAATATTTTTCATCGATAAACTTTAAATGCTCCATTAAGTTGCCATTGCCATATAAATAAATATAGCTATTTGACGGATGGTAATAGGTTTTATGAAAGTTTAAAAATTGCTCATATGTAAGCTCTGGTATTGATTCTGGATCACCACCTGATTCAAATCTATATACTGTATCAGGAAAAAGAGACTCTTCTACCTTTCTAAAGAGTACTTGCTCTGGAGAAGAAAAAGCTCCCTTCATTTCATTATAAACAACCCCTTTAATTGAAAGTGGATCATCTTGACTATTTAATTCATAGTGCCACCCTTCTTGCATAAAACTTTCTGGACCATTATATATATTAGGATGCAAAACTGCATCTAAGTATACATCCATTAAGTTAACAAAGTCTTTATCATTTTGACTAGCAATAGGGTACATAGTTTTATCAGAAAAAGTCATTGCATTTAAATATGTATTTAACGAGCCCTTTGCTAATTCAATAAATGGATCTTTTAATGGAAATTTTTTAGATCCACATAGCACAGCATGTTCTAATATATGCGGCAAACCAGTATTATCCGTTGGAGGTGTTCTAAAACTAATAGAAAAAACTTTATTATTATCATCATTTTCCAGGTGAAATAACTTAGCACCACTTTTATTATGATAAAACAGTCTTGCTATTGAATTCACCTCATTAATTTTCTTCTCTTCTAATAATTGAAATCCGTTATAAACATTACCTATATTTAATATTTGCATAATTTCCCTCCTTCTTACTGTTTTAATACTTCTGTATTGTTATTCTATATATACATACTATTTCCTTTGAAATTATAGATAAATAATAAATAATCAAGTATAATATCCTTAATGCTAATAGTTTCCAATTATTATTAACTAAACACTAGGATGTGATTATTCAATGGGTGATTTTGTACAACATTTAAAATCTAATAAGATTCTTACTGCTCAGGATATTATTCGATTACGCACCTATATTGAAAATAAATACCCTAATTCCGATGTAAATAAGCAGGCTGATATATTAATTAATTCTATTAGAAGTATTATCGATGGGTATTTAAAATCTATTCCGAGAGATCACCAACATAAAATCAGAGAAACTTTATTGAAAAATAAATTGTTATATAAACAAGAAACTATAGTACTATATGATATTTTTGAAACCTTCACAACAATAGATGTAAAAGAAGCTGATTTTTTAAATGTAATATTAGACTGGGTTAATTATTATTTAGATAAGCCTATTAGTAAAGAAGATCTTTCTCTATATTTTCCTCATATAAAAGAAAACGATACTATACCCCTAAAAACTGAACACGTTATATCTAGTATTATTAATCCAGAAATTCTTGAAGAAAACTATACAGCTAGTAAAGAAGAAAATATTTTAAGTAAACAGTTTAATTTTAAAAAAATAAAATCTTCTTTTCAGCTAAGTTCTATAAATGTGCTCTTCACTGGATTATTTTTACTTATATCTTTTTCGTTTTTTATGAACTATTTACAGTCAAACTCTGTAAAGGCTGAAGAAGATATAATTGTTAAGATTGAAACCACAGAATACAAACACCCTTATTTACCAAGCTACTTCAGATATAAGAATATAGATGAAAATAAACTTAAAATATATTTAAAAAGTAGAGACTCCCTTTTAGAAGAAGAACCTTACTTTTCATCTATTATAAATACATCCCGGGAATTTGACTTAAACCCTCTAATACTATTTGCTATCGCTGGACATGAGCAAGGCTTTGTTCCTAAAACAAACCCTTCTTCTAAGGAGATTATTAATAATCCATTTAATGTATTTATTAGCTGGCAAGAATATAATACAGATATTATTGATTCATCACAAATAGCCGCTAGAACCGTAATTAATCTGAGTAAAGATCGTCCAGATGAAATAGATCCTTTCCAATGGATAAATAGAAAATATGCAGAAGATAAAAATTGGTGGAAAGGAGTTCGTTCAATATTTAATCGTTTAGAAAGAGAGGTTAATAATTTCTCTTCGGAGTAAATCTAAGGCACTAGTTGTTATCATATTACGTATTCTATTTCTATCACCACTTAGATTTAGCTTTTTAACCTTCGTGGTTCCATTCATACAAATACCTATGTAAATAAGTCCAACTGGGCTGGTTTCAGTTTCTCCTGCTGGCCCTGCTATACCTGTAACCGATATACCAATGTTAGTGCCTGCCGCCCTATATATCCCCTCTGCCATTTCTTTAGCTACTTCTTGGCTAACAGCACCATATTTTTCTAATGTTTCTGGCTTTACATCTAAAAGTCTTATTTTAGATTGGTTACTATATGTAACAACGCCCTCCACAAAAACTGAAGATATACCTGGGTAGTTAATTAGTCTTCCTGATAAAAGTCCACCTGTACAAGATTCAGCAGTAGCGATAGTTAGTTTCTTTTCCATTAAAAGTTCTGCAACAACAGCTTCTAAAGTAATATCCCCTTCTCCATATATATTATCACCTAATATATCTCTTATTTGCTTCTCAACTGGAACAATAAGTTTTTCCGCTTCCTCATATGTAAATCCACTAGCAGCTATTCTAAGAGTTAAACCTTGAGTCTTTGCATATGGGGCTACTGTTGGATTTGTTTGATTATCCACAATATCCATTATTATCTCTTCCATATGACCTTCACCTATGCCAGAGATATTAAGAACCTTAAATACAAAAACCTTATCTTGATATTTTTTTAAATAAGGAATAACCTCGGTTTCAAATAGTGGAACCATTTCTCTAGGTGGCCCTGGTAATAAAATTAATTTTTTATCATTATGTTCAACAATGCATGCTGGAGCTGTACCATTAGGATTCGGTAAAATAATAGCTCCCTCTGGAAAATACCCCTGTTTCCTATTACCATCATTTACAGGCAAATTTCTTTTACTGAAAAACTCCTCTATTATTTTTAATGATTCATTGTGAGGTACCAATTTTCTATTTAAAAATTGAGCTGCAATTTCCTTAGTCATATCATCTTTTGTAGGCCCAAGTCCTCCTGTTGTAATAATTAAATCTGCCCTTTGGAACGCAACTCTGTATGCTTCATATAATCTACTTACATTATCACCCACTACTGATTGATGATACATATCTATTCCTAAACCAGCTAACTCCTTTGCAATATATTGTGCATTAGTATTAACTATTTCTCCTAATAACAATTCTGTTCCAATAGAAATAATTTCTGCCTTCAAATTTATCACCTCATATCTATTAATGTTGCTATACAACTATATAAAAACTATTCTTATTGTTAGTAACATCTTCTATTTTACTACAAAATTTCCTTCATTACATATTTAAAATACAAATTAAATTTAAAATATAAGAAGATCCCTCTTAGTTATAAACAAGAAGGATCTTCTTAGTATAATTATTTTTTACCTAAATATAAATCTAATCTAGTTTGCTGTTGGAATACATATTTTTTGACCTACCTGTAGGTTGTTAGGATTTACACCTGGATTAGCTCTCTCTATAGCTTCTACTGTAGTATTAAATCTTTTGGCTAATAAAAAGAATGTATCTCCAGATTTAATTGTATAGGATGTTGTTCCTGTTGGGCAACCTGATGGTGGCGGTGTTGTGCTTCCTGGCATACAAATTATTTGACCTATTTGTAGATTATTAGGATTTACACCTGGATTAGCTCTCTCTATAGCTTCCACTGTAGTATTAAATCTTTGCGCTAATAGAAAGAATGTATCTCCTGATCTAATTGTATATGGAGTTGTTCCTGTTGGGCAACCTGATGGTGGCGGTGTTGTGCTTCCTGGCATACAAATTACTTGACCTATTTGTAGATTATTAGGATTTACACCTGGATTAGCTCTCTCTATAGCTTCTACTGTAGTATTAAATCTTTGCGCTAATAGGAAGAATGTATCTCCTGATCTAATTGTATATGGAGTTGTTCCTGCTGGGCAACCTGATGGTGGCGGTGTTGTGCTTCCTGGCATACAAATCACTTGACCTATTTGTAGATTGTTAGGATCTACACCTGGATTAGCTCTCATAATAGCTTCTACTGTAGTATTAAATCTTTGCGCTAATAGGAAGAATGTATCTCCTGGCCTAATTGTATATGGAGTTGTTCCTGCTGGGCAACCTGGTGTTGGCGGTGTACCTGGCATACAAATTACTTGACCTATTTGTAGATTGTTAGGATCTACACCTGGATTAGCTCTCATAATAGCTTCTACTGTAGTATTAAATCTTTGCGCTAATAGGAAGAATGTATCTCCTGGCCTAATTGTATATGGAGTTGTTCCTGCTGGGCAACCTGGTGTTGGCGGTGTACCTGGCATACAAATTACTTGACCTATTTGTAAATTATTAGGATCTACACCTGGATTAGCCCTCATAATAGCTTCTACTGTAGTATTAAATCTTTGCGCTAATAGGAAGAATGTATCTCCTGGCCTAATTGTATATGGAGTTGTTCCTGTTGGGCAGCCTGGCGACGGTGTAGGTCCTGGTATGCAAATTCTCTGTCCTATCATCAGATTATCAGGATCTACATTTGGATTAGCTGCAATTAATACATCTAAACTAACATTAAATCTTCTAGCTATTGAGAAAAATGTATCTCCTGCTCTAATAATATAAGGCATTGTTCCTGCCGGACAAGTAACTGGTGGCGGCGGTGTAGGTCCTGGTATACAAATTACCTGACCAATGTATAATGCATCTGGATTTACATTTGGATTAGCATTAAGTAGTGCATCTAAACTTATATTGTATCTTCTAGCTATGGAGAAGAATGTGTCTCCAGCCCTAATAGTATAGTAGTTTCCTCCTGGGCATGGTGGATGAGGCATAGGTATACAAATTATTTGACCTATACATAATGCATTAGGATTTACATTTGGATTAGCCGCAATAAGAGCTGCCACGGTTGTATTGTATCTAATAGCTATACTATAAAATGTATCCCCTGCTTTTATCATATAAGGCATAGTACCCATAGGGCATGTATGTGGTTTCCTACTGTTATAATACATGGATTAACCTCCTTATTAATTTTGTATATACAGCAAAATATACTTACTACAGTATATTCTAGAAGTTAAAAGTTGTTCTGAAATTATAGCATTTTTTTAAAAAAATTTAGTTTGTTTCAATAATCGAGTAAGAGATAACTATTTTTTTTATCCCATTTACCTGATAAAGATTTGCCCTAAACAAAAAAACAGCATAGCTCAGATCATTAATAAGCCCATAAGTTTTAACTTATGGGCTTATTAATGATCTGAGCTATATGTAATAATCTCTATTTTTCATCGATATTATTTTGTTTCTTCAAAATATCTAACAGTTGATTTAAACATAGCTTCTGCAACTTGTTGACGATATTGGCTTGTTGCAAGTTTTGCCTCATCGCCAGCATTCGTTAAAAATCCTGTTTCTGTTAAAACTGCTGGCATAGTTGTATTTCTAAGAACATATAGATCTCCTGCTTTTGCTCCTCTACTATTTATGTTTAGGTTTTTAATCATTTCATCTTGAAATATTTGAGCAAGTTTTTTATTGTCTCTATTATCTAATGGGTTTTTTTCACTAGGATAGTAAAAGTTTTCTAATCCATTAGCTGTATTAGTCAGGGCAGCATTTGCGTGAATGCTAACAAATAAGTCTGCATTTAACTTATTCGCAGTATCTACACGATCCTGTAAACTTACATATCGGTCGTCAACACGGGTCATATAAGTTTTAAATCCCGCTCCTGTCAATAATTTATTAAGCCTTATAGCAATATCTAAAACAATTTCTGCTTCGTGCAGCTTAAGTGTTGAAGAAATAGCTCCTGGATCCTTACCGCCATGCCCAGGGTCGATAACAATAAGTCTTTCTTTATCATTACTAGTGTTCTTGACAAAATCTATTACAATCTCTCCATTTTTTTCATCAAGAGTTATTTCAGATTCAACTAGTTTTCCAAGGTCAACTACAACTCGAGTTATAAATGGATCATTTTGAAATTGTGATACTCTAACACCTTTTATTACATCACTACTGATCGGAATGTTTAAAGTTCCATTATTCTCTAGCTTGTTCTTATCACTTAAATTGAATTTTGCATCGGCTACATCAATTACCAATCTTTCAGGATTTGTTAACTTAAATTGTTTATAGTCGGCTTTCTTTGATGTTTTAATACGAACTTGAGGCGTAGAATCATTCATTTCAATTCTAACATCCGTAATCTCTGCAACATTTTCTTGAGGCGGAATTGGCTCCTTTTCAGATTCGTCCTCTGGCGCAGTAGGAATATCTATTAAAGCAGTCCAAGTTTCTTGATCCCACTCTACATTAAGCCCAAGCTCTTCTGCAAAAAAACGAATTGGTACCATAGTTCTGCTAACACTGCCTAGTGTAAGAAGCTTTGCAGGGATATTATCTGGAAGTTTTTTTTGAACACCATTAACTGTAGCAATAGGACTATCAATTTTTAAAATGATTTCCTTATCATTAGTTTTAACTTTTACTTCGTACTTAGCTTGATCCCATTCGATATCCGCATTTAGCTTGTCCTCTAAATGTTCTACTATCATTCTTAATGGTACTAATGTTCTTGCTTGATTATTGATTAGATAAAGTACAGGAGGTACATCCACAGATTTTACCACTTTGTTGTCTATTTTAAGATTTACTACTTGGAAGCTTCCTACTTTGCCATTTTCTTTCAGCGAAATCTTATTTGTAGATACATTCGCAAAAGAAGTAGTGAAAGAAGCGATAAAAATTATTAGTACTAATATGCTCGAAATTAATTTTTTCATTGGTCCCTCCTATTCTTTTGTTAATAATTTGAAAATTATTAACACCTATACTATAGCTTTCTATTAGCAATTGCCTTGCGTTACTATTATTTATATCACTATGTAAAATCTTATGTCAACGAATCTAGGAAATTGTAATTAAGATGTAATAATACTGTAGTTTTTGGCAAATAAAATATAAAAAAGTTCCATATAATACTAAAATATACATATAGGATACAAATGACCCATCGTAAAGTTACGATGGGCCCGCTAATTGAATTAGTTACTTAATATTTTTTTACCCTGTTCTTCTAAAAACTGATTTGTATAGAGTTTATAATAGTATCCTTTTTTATCAATCAGCTGATTATGATCACCTTGTTCAATCATTTTACCGTCTCTAATAACTAGAATACGATCTGCAGATCTAATAGTTGATAGACGATGGGCTATAATAAAGCTGGTTCTACCCTCTAATACCTTATTAATAGCTTTTTGAATCATCTGCTCTGTTTCTGTGTCAATAGAAGATGTAGCTTCGTCTAGAATAAATATCCTTGGGTCGGCTAGTATAGCTCTTGCAAAAGAAACAAGTTGCTTCTCGCCTGTTGATAGCATACCTCCACCTTCTCCAACCTCTGTATCATAGCCTTTTTCTAATTTCATAATAAAATCATGGGCATTTACTAATTTAGCTGCCCTTATTATATCTACTTCACTAGCACCCAGTTTTCCGTATTTAATATTATCTTTAATTGTTCCACTAAATAAATGTGGATTTTGCAGCACATAACCTAAATTGCTATGAAGCCATAATAAAGGTCTCTGTCTATAGTCTATCCCATCAATTAGGACCTGACCCGAAGTAGGTTCATAAAAACGACAAGCCAAATTAACTATAGTGCTTTTTCCCGATCCAGTTTCTCCTACTAATGCTATTGTTTCTCCAGCCTTTACATCCAAATTGAAATTTTCTAAGATAGGCTCCTCTACATTATAAGCAAAAGATACATTTTTGAATGTAATATTTCCATTCAATGAAGGCCAGTTTTTCTTGTTAGAATTAAAACCTTCCCCATATAACTCCTTTACCTCATTACTATCTTTAATTTCTGGCTCTGTATTTATCATAGAAAAAACTCTTTCAGCTGAAGCATGAGCTGATTGAAATTCTGCAAGAACTCTAGCAATTTCACGAACTGGTTCAAAAAATTGAATTGTATAAGATATAAAGGCTACTAGTGTACCATAACTAATTAGGTTTAAAATAACGCCTTCTCCACCTCGCCATAGTGCTAGAGCAGTTCCTATGCTAGATAATGTTAAAATTATAGGCAAATAAAGTGCTGAAAAAATCGCTGCTCTTATGGAATGTGTTCTCATTTCACCAGTAATTTCTTTAAATTCGTTTAAATTTTCTTCTTCTCTATTTAATATTTTTGTTGTCTTCGCACCCATAATTCCTTCATTGAATACTCCAGTAATACGGGAGTTGAATTTACGTACCCTCCTATGACTACTTAGCATTTTTTTCTGAAAATATATACTAATAATAGCTAGAAATGGTATCACCAGGAGCGTAATTAAAGCCAACTTCGAATTTAAGTACATCATAACAATCATAATAGCTACCATTTTTGCAAATCCCCATACTAAATCAACTAGTCCCCAAGAAATAGTTTCACCAAGTCTTAATACGTCCGATGTCATTCTTGCCATTAGCCATCCAACTGCTTTATTATCATAATAGGAAAAGGAAAGTTCTTGCAATCTCTTAAACCCAAGCTTCCTTATATCATAGCATAATCCTGTTTCTATACTCCCTGCTAGTGCAATTAAAAGCCATACGCAAATAGCTAAAATCATAACCAGTATGGCATAAACTATACCAAATCCTTCAATACCATCAGTTACTCCTGGTATAATAAAATTATCTATGGCTATCTTTGTCATATATGGAAAAACAGCCTCAATAAATGCTACAACTATCATAACTATGGATAATGATATTAGCTCTTTTTTGTAAGGTTTAGTGTATTTAAATAAATTTCTCCATAGCTTTAAGTCAAATCCCTTTTCATAATCCTGTTCTTTATGTTCACTCATTACTAGTCACCTCGCTCATTAACTCTCTATATATTTAATAATATTTCTATATACTTTTAGCAGCAACAGTTTCTACTCCTCCCTCAAGAGAGTTTTGAATTTCCCATACTCTTCTATAAAGACCCTGCTTCTTCATAAGCTCTGTATGATTACCCATTTCAGTAATTCTCCCTTTCTCTAGTACAATAATGCAGTCTGCTTCTGAAAGGGTTGTTATTCTATGAGAAATAATAAAAGTTGTAGCTTTATTTTTACGTCCTTTTAAAGCCATCCTAATTTCGTTATCTGTCTCCGTATCTACAGCACTTAAAGAATCGTCAAATACTACTATAGGACTCTCCGTGATTAAAGTCCTAGCTATAGCTACCCTTTGCTTTTGGCCTCCTGATAATGACACACCTCGTTCGCCTACCATAGTATCGTAGCCTTGATCAAAGTCTAAAATTGTATTGTGAATTGATGCAATATTAGCCACTTGAAAAACCTCTTCATCAGATGAGCCTGTCTTTGCTAATCTAATATTTTCCTTTATAGATTTAGCAAATAGAAATGGTTCTTGAAGTACAATACCTATCTTTTGGCGGATCCATTTTTTATCTATAGTTTTTAACTCATGTCCATCAACCTTAATAGAACCTTTTTGGTAATCATATAATCTAGCCATTAGGTATACTAATGTGCTTTTTCCCGATCCAGTTGGACCTAGTATTGCAATTGTTTGCCCCTCTTTTACTTCAAATGAAATGTTTTTAAGAACAGGCTTCCCCTTTTCATATTCAAAAGAAACATTTTCAAATTTAATATTTCCTTTAATAATCGGTTCTTTACTACTTTCAATCATAATTTCCCGTGGCTGATCTAAAATATTTTGTATTCTCTCTACAGCAACTAGGGCCTTACCCATATCAGCTATAATTCTACCCATCTGTCTAATTGGCCATAGAAGCATACCTTCGTATGTTGTAAATACAACTAATGTCCCTAGGGTAATAATCCCCTTTGATGTCCAGTATGCTCCAACTACAAGTACTAGAGCAATTTGGAGCATACACAGAAAATCTGAAAGTGACCAATACCAAGCTAGTAATCTAATCATTCTATTAGTTAATCTTCGATGGATAGCATTCTTTTCCTCAAATTTATCAATCTCATAGCTCTGTCTTGCAAAAGCTCTTACTACTCTTACTCCAGTTAAATTTTCCTGTAAAACCGTAGACATACTAGCCTCTGATTCATCATAAAGTTGAAAAGCTACCTTTATCTTTATAAAAAAAACAACAGCAAAAATAAATATTAGAGGTACTGCTATCATAGAAACAAGAGTCATTTTTACATTTAGACTTAACATTATATATGAAATGAAGGACAGCATAAAAAGCGCATTACCTATTTCCACAAATTGCACACCTAGAAATCTTCTTATGGTTTCTACATCCGATGTACACCTCTGTATTAAATCTCCTGTTTCCGCCTTTACATGATATTCATAAGGAAGATGTTGTAGATGATCGTATAGTGTTTCTCTAATTTGCTTTGCGGTGGATTCAGCAGCTACAGAAGCTAATTTACCTTTCAGGTATAAAAAAATTCCAGTAATAATTGTTAAAATTACTAAACTTCCTGCTATAATCCAGAGATTATTTTGTAATACTTTTACTCCTCCTAACCTATTAACCAGGCTAGTAATGGTCCCAGCATCTTCTAAAGGAGTATTTCCTATAATTGAATCTATTGTTGTCTTAATTATAAGAGGATTCAACACATTTAAAAGGGTGGCTATTCCAATACTAATAATAGCTCCCATATAGATTAACCGATTACCCTTCATATATTTCCAAATCAATTTTATATTTCTCACTATTCTGTCCTCACTTTCCTAATAATTGTCTAGATTTTAACTATTAAACATTAAATAAACAACATTCCCCTCACCCCTTAATATATAGGTACAAAAATAAAAGACCTAAGAAAGTATCTTCCTAGGCCTTATTAATTCTTAACACAAAACAATAATTAAATTTAACAGTAATATAAAAAACTGCAAACTTAGTTTGTATTAAACAAACAATAAAAAAACCTAGAAAGGTAAACCTTCCTAGGCAATAAATTCTTTTATTTATTGTCAAAGATGATCCACTTTCTCTTAGCTAACACATTATTTAATTTTGGACGCACTACTCCTGCAGTAGCAATAAATACTGTAGTATTATTCATTTTAATTATTTTTTTATCAATTTGGTTAACTAAGCTAAGTGATTTCATCTTTTCACCTCCTAAAT
This sequence comes from Alkaliphilus sp. B6464, assembly GCF_018141165.1. Lineage (NCBI taxonomy): Bacteria > Bacillati > Bacillota > Clostridia > Peptostreptococcales > Natronincolaceae > Alkaliphilus > Alkaliphilus sp. B6464. Next base: position 2,179,738 of record NZ_CP058557.1, on the reverse strand, counting down.
GTATTATCAGTAAAATTATACCATGTGCAAGAATTAATGGCAATACATTTTAAATAATTTTAAGAATTTTTTTAAACTTTTTAAAATACACACTGTATATTATAACTACACTTTTAAAGCTCTTATAAATATAGTCTTACCTTATCTATATTATCCCTGTTAAATTATAAATATACCGATCACCTTAAATCCTCTAATATGGCTATTAGTCTATCATAGTTTTCTTCAGGAACTTCTAGATATTCTAACTCCTCTTTTAATGAAGATATACTAATACTCCCGGCAATATATCCATTAACACGAGCAGTTAATGTTGAAGAAACAAACTCACTAAAGCTACTATATATATTTTTCAACTCCTTATATGGTTTTGTTGCGTTCTGTAAATAGTATTTTTGATGATATCCTTCTGCCAGATAAAAGTTTTTAAATGCTACTATTTCAGTATATATTTTCTGTCCTCTTTCAGCTTCAATTTGTCTTTTTACATCTATAGCTTCTTCCATCTGTATATCGTTATGATAAAATATAATAGACATGTATTGCCTATTTCCAGTTTCATATATTGGATTATGCAGATTCCAAAATATATTTAAAAGCTCTCTATAGCTAATAATATTAGGATCATAGTTAATTTCAATTGTTTCCGTATGATCCCCTAAATTGTAATAGCTAGGATTATTTGTAGTTCCTCCAGCATATCCTACTCTTGTACTAATTACTCCTTTTATACTCCCAAACCGAGCATCTGGTCCCCAAAATCAGCCTAAGGCAAAGGTTGCAGTAAAAACTTTTTTGTTATTTATATCCATATTAATTCCTCCTTGATAAAGAAAGCTTGATTCAGATAGCATTTTAACTCTACCTAAATCTTAGTTGCATTTATTTCTTGTATGTAGTGATTTATCTTACAATTATAAAAGTGAGAACCTTAGTAATACACCGAAGATAAATAAAGTAATTGCAATTTAAAATCTCTTTATAGAATATATTACCCCTTTTATTATTTTTCAACCGTAAAATATAAAAGCTACAGCCTTAATTGCGACTGTAGACATACATTAACAATATTGCAAATAAAATTCTTGGTCCGTTGCCTTTAAATATTTTAATCCTTCCTTAATTCCAATTACAAATGGAATTAAAGTAAAGAAAAAAATAAAATAAAGAAGTCCTTGGAAAACCTTACCTAAATAAAACTTATGAATTCCAAATCCTCCAAAGAAAATAGCCAATAATCCTGCTGTTACTCTTTTAATTTCTTTATTCTCCTGAATAAAGGTCTCATCACTATTTTTTAAATATTCTACACCTTGTACAATTCCAACAATTGTTGGAATTAGAGTCCACCAAAATAATAGCATAAGAACTCCTTGTATAGGTCTACCTAGATAAAACTTATGTCCACCTAGTCCTCCTAAAAATATTGCCAATATACCTGCAGTTATTCTTTTTCTTTTAGGCTTACCTATATTATTGGTTGTGTTTTTCATTGATTGTAGATTATATTGAACTTCTTCTAATCTATGTGTGTCAAAGCATAAATCATTAATATACTTTTCCAAATTATTATAACCAGTTGGTGTAAATATAACTATATCAAATCCAACAAGGTGAAGAAAAACTAATGAAATAATATCTTCTTGACTAAATATATTTTTACTGCTATCGAATACTACTAGCTTAGGAATTTTAAAAGGATAATCAAAGTTTTGAATCAAATTTAAATATTGATCCTTGAGATTTAAAATAGTATCTAATATTTTGTACTTTAATTCAGTAGTTATTTCAAAGTTAAATAAATCCTTGGACTGAATCATTTCATTAATCTTAGATAAAATAAGGTTTTGTGATGAAGTTTTTAAATAAGCAAGTGGATAATTATCCATGGATTTTACTATATCTAAATCAAATAATTCCTTATCATCTAAAATATATTTATTAAAACTATGATTTTTATGAGGAGATGTAAAAGGTATAGAATTTATAAAAATAGTTGTTTTATCATCATTCTTTAATTGATCTAGTTCATTCCAGTAAAGTTCTAAATCCCTATGTGTACCACTGATCTTAGCAAAAATATTCGGAACAATTACCGTATCATCTTCCACTTTAAAGCTCTGTCTAAATCTTGCCTCTTCTTTCCATAATATAAAAAGTTCATCATAAGTTGTCTTAAGGGTATTCTTTGTTATCTTATAATTCTCAAACTGCCATAAACGATAATTTCCTTCTGTTTCATAGTGTAAAATGCGATCAATTTCTACAGAAGCCTTGTATGCTTCTGTTTCTTGTCTTTTTATTTTATTTAAAGAAACGGACTCCATCTTTTCAACTCCCTCTTCTATGGTATAGAATAAATCTATTTCACTTAAATTCAATAATTTACTGAGTTTATTACTGTTATTTATATAATATACAATTATGTTTCTTGCACTCTATATCAAATAGTTTTACTATAGTTTATCCTAATTTTAATGTAATATCAATACCTTTAAGGTTTTCTATAAGTTTCCAAGATCCATGCAAATGCCCATCCTAAGAATACTAAAGTCCAAGGAGCTCAAGTAATTCACCATCCTACATCGAAAGATAGTGAATATTTAGCTAATGAAATTTGCGATTCGATCAATAAGCTAGTTTTTAATGAATTTTTAAAAACGGAGCAAATTAAGGCAGAAGTATTGACTGGAAACTTCTATGTGTTAAGAGAATCTAAATCTCCTGGTGTTATAGTAGAAATAGGCTTTATAACAACTCCTGAAGATAGAAAACTTATTCAAAATGAAGATTATCAACATAAAATGGCTACAGCTATTGCACAGGGAGTTATTGAATATATATCAAATAAATATTAGAACTTTAAAGCTACATAGCAAATCTTTATGATCCTAATTCCGTAATCTTTAGAAATTGTCCTTCTAAATATTTCATCAATGGATAGTAATATTGCTCTCCCTTTCTCTACATCTTCTACATAATTTAAAAGTTTATTCCCGTGTAGTTAAGAAAGAAAAAAATATATAAAAGAAAACTAAAAATAACTAGGCTAACAATTGTTAATCTAGTTATTTTTAGTTTTCTCTAATATAATCTATACTTTGCAATTACAAAATTCACGTCTTTACTTGCAGTATTTTGTTTTTTTATTTTATACTATTTTTATTATTGAAATCTGCCCATCATATTTCCCATTTTATTAAAATTAGAACCATTTCCATCCATCATGGAGTTGTGCATATTAATCATATCTTCTCTTCCAATGGATTCCATCATTTTTGACATATTACCATAGCCATTTTCACTCATTAAATCAAGCATCTTTTGATAATCTGTATCTGACATATTATTCATAAATTCGTCCATTGATTTAAAGTTACCATCTTTCATCCACTTTGCCATATCCTCGAAACCATTTTCCTTCATAATTTGAATCATTTCTTCACTGTTCTCACAATGATTATTATTGTTTCTTGATACTACCGGCTCCTGAATTGTAGGTTTTTGTCGACTGTTATAATTTCTAGTTGTTTCTAGTTCACCAATTGTAACCTTTTCTTGATCGCTACTAAGTCTTACCCCATTGCTTCCTTGGGCGAAGGCATAACATCCTATAGATGCCATTGTAATAATAGCTGCACTTGCTAGTACTAATACTCTCTTTTTCATAATCTCTTGCCTCCTATTTATTTTTTATATTTTGCTAAGTAAATCTTGGTTCTTATACATTATAGAAAAAGATTTTGAAGAGAATATGAAGATAAGCAATATATATTTATAAGGTTTATCTTTCGTAGTTATGCTTTCTTTTCACTAACTAAGCTTCTCCAATCGCTCTTTGTAGGATAAGACTAAACTCTCCTGATTTATATTTCAGATTTCAGCCTCTATATATTAATTGTCAATCAATCTCTTAACATTTTCTTCTTTTGCATATACTCTTCTTCTGAAATTTCTCCCTTTGCATATCTTTGATTTAAGATATCAATAGCATCATTTTTCCCATTTCGCATATCATAATTCCCATTATTATTCTGCATTAATTTCACTACTGCATATATAACCAATACTATTAATATTAATGGAATAATCATACCAAAGCCACCCATCAATCCATATCCATACCCCATCATATATATCAATCCTTTCCATTTTTAATGGTGTGAAATTATCTGTTCGTTGTATTGCCATACATATTTATTTCAACTGTTGATCATAATCATCTGTTACTGTTTATTTTCTGTAACTTTTAGGATTCTATTCTTTATATTAGGAAATCATATTATTAGAATTAAATATTTCTTGGAGAGATATTATGAGCATAAACTGTACGGTACAGACAAATAGGAGCTTTGAAAAGGCTATTGAGGATCTAAAGAAAAGCTTAAGCAATCATAATTTTGCGGTGTTATGGGAGTTGAATTTTAAGGATAAGCCTAAGGAAAAAGGACTATATTTTGATAAAAATTTTAAAATATTAGAGGTATGTAACCCTGTACAAACAAAAAAGTGTTGAGAAAAATATAAAATCAAAAACTTGCAGTATAGAAGATTGAATATACGAATCTATCCTGCAAGTTTTTTATTCTTTATTAAAATGCTTGATTTTTGATTATTTTCCCCTTATCTATTGCCGCCTGTACTACTGCATGACAGCACTTTCCTAAAGGGTTCTTAAGTTCACACTGCCCATTTTTCATTGCGCCTGTTAATTTTATAATATCTTTCATATTTTCAGCACCGTTATTAACTACTGCCTCTATAACCTGTTCTTCTGTTACCTTATTGCAATAACATACATATCTAAGTTCAGCATCTTTTTTGAACCATATAGGCACTTTCACTTCTTTCTTGCTAAATCTAACACCTAATTCTTGGTTATAATAAACAACATAGCATTCTTCATTCATACACAAATAATAATCATCATTTCGAACTTGCTTAAGTAATTCATCATGAATCATGTGTCTTATTGTAATGTTATTTACTTTACTTCCTTGTTTTTCACATACAGGACACAGTTCATTTTTATCTACTAGACCTGTAGACTCAATTTGGTTCCCTCAACATGATTTATTTTGTTGATTAAGCTCTTCTTTTTTTATCATTGGTTTATCCCCTATATCTGCAAATACAACTACAAGTGAGTGGTTCTAGTGGCAAAAAAAATTCTTTACCTTCCTATCTTCTATATTATTTTAAGTATTTATCAAACCAATCTGTAATCTCTTTTAGCCTTCTAATGCGGTGCTTCGGTTTGCCACTTCTACTTAACTCGTGATTTTCTCCCCTAAACATACAAAGTCTTGCTTCCACATTATGATATTTCAAAGCAGTAAACATTTGTATTCCCTCTACTAGCCAGCATCGGTAGTCCTCTTCTGAATGTATGAATAATGTAGGAGTCTTTGCACGATGGGCATACTTTAATGGTGAATGGTCCCATAGTTTTTCTTGATTATCCCATGGAGTTGCCCCTATTTGATCATGATTAAAATAATATCCTATATCCGTTGTTCCAAATTTAGAAATCCAGTTCGAAATACTTCTTTGAGATGCGGCAGCTTTAAATCGATCTGTATGCCCTATAATCCAGTTCGTCATAAAACCGCCATAGGAGCCTCCAGTAACACCTACCTTGTCCTTATCTATAAATGTATATTTCTCTAATACCGCATCTGTAAACTTCATTATATCATCATAATCTATAGTTCCATATTTGCCTCGAATATCAGCAAAATTATTTCCTTTTCCATCACTACCCCTAGGATTACAAAAGAAAACTACATATCCTTCGTTAGCCCAATATTGCATTTCATGATAAAAAATTTCCCCATAAACCGTCTTTGGTCCTCCATGAATGTCTAAAATTGCTGGATATTTTTTACCTTCTTGAAAATCTACTGGCCTCATAATCCAACCATCAATAAATATATTATTGGAGGTTTCTACGGTGATTTTTTCAGGCTTAATTATTGATTTTGTTTCCTTAACCCATCGATTAAATTCCGAAATTTGATGTTCTTTATTATCTTTTAGCAAATACATCTCTTGAAGCTTTGTATCTCTTAACCCAATAAATAAAACATCTCCCTTATCATTTACAGAAAAATCATCTATACTTCCATTAGATGAAGTCATCTTATTTATTTCTCCATTTATGTCTAATTTATTTAAATATGAGCATTCTCCTTCAGTTGAAATAAAATATATATTGCTTCCTCTTTTTTGAATGCTAGATGCTGGAGAAATTCCATATCTACAATCGGACCCAACAGAATTAGTTAAATTACAGTCTAAATCTGGAGTAATGCAAGTTGTTTTTTGCTCCTTAACATCTAAAATATAAAACTTGCTATTTTCATTCATTCCGTATTTAACCATATCTTTTCCTGTATACACTATTTTATTATCGTCAATAAAATTAGCATATCCATGCATAACCGTGTAAGGAGTTGCTACTTTTTCTATTGTTTGTTTCAGTAGGTCGTATACATAAATTGAATTTTCAAGCTCCATTTTGCTCTCAAAACTTTGTCCAATAAAAATAACTTTGTCCTTTTTATCATTTAGATTTACACTACTTACATTGGTAAAATCATCTGTAATCAAATTATAGCTATTTGTTAGAGAATTATAGATATATAATCTATTTCTACTTTTATTGGTAAAGCCTACTCCATTGCTCCAAAATGGAATCTCATCTAAAATCTCATAATCCTTCTCTTCCTTTTGTGCTTTTAACTCTAGATTTCTTTCTTTTTCTGACAATTTATCTAGTTCTTTATTATAGAGATTAGACCTAGCAGTAAAAATATATGTATTGTCATCAATCTGTTTGATAGAAGTTAATTTTTTAGAAATTCTAAATGCTTTTTTAGCCTCTCCACCATTAATGCTAATTTTATAAAACTGGGTAAACACTTCCCCTTCTTTAACCTTTTCCTTATCATTTAAATCTCTTAAACTCGAAAACAAAATAGTTTCATTATCTTCTAGCCATAAAAACATTTTGTCCTCATTAAATGATGTTAATTGCCGATATGTATTATCTTCATTATAATAAATCCATATATTAGATAGATACTTATTGTTATCTAAATCAGCTTCGTTCACAGTAAAAGAAACATTCTCACCGTTTAAAGAATACATTATATTCGACAAAAACTTATACCTTATAAAATCATCTAGCTTCAGCTTTTCCACTATATTGCCCCCCTATTAATATTATTGTGCATATTTTACCTTAGCTCTATTATACATTAATATATACATAATTTTAAAAATTTTATGTATACAAGTTAATTAAATTTCTTTTAATCCGTTAATCTAAAAACTTTTCAAATTCATCTGCTGATATTGCTTTACTCTAACAAACTCATCTTTTGTTTCTTATAAATTAATTTCAACAAATTAATTTATAATCCTTAAAATAATTCGTGTTTTATGCAAATATTTGTAATATTTTTGAAATTTCAAATTCTTTTATAGATTGACCTTTCTTTCATTTTTATGATATATATAATAATATTGAATGATTTGTTAAATTTTAGGTCAATTTTTAAAGAAAGTAGGTTTTCTTATGTTAAAAAAAATTCAATATAACTCACCTGTCATACTAACCTTTACAATATTATCTTTTCTATCTCTAATACTAGGGCAGTTAACTAGTAATTTCTCTACAGCTTTACTTTTTTCTGTATACAGGAGTTCATTAACAGATATATTTTTCTATTTTAGACTTATAGGTCATGTGTTAGGTCATGCAGATTTACAGCACTTTTTAGGTAATTTTCTTATTATATTGCTAATAGGCCCTATTTTAGAAGAGAAATATGGTTCCCGGACTATAATCCGCATGATGTTACTTACCGCTATTATTACGGGGATATTAAATATTTTATTGTTTGACACTGCATTACTAGGTGCAAGTGGTATTGTATTTATGCTTATTCTGCTTAGCTCCTTTGTTAATACTCAAGAAGGTAAAATTCCATTAACCCTTATTCTAATTATTATTCTTTTTGTTGGAAAGGAAATAATAGATGTATTTTTTGCAAATGATAATATTTCTCAGCTCACTCATATAGTTGGTGGTCTATGTGGTGGTATTTTTGGTTTTTATATAGATCGACGAAAATGGAGAATATCAGCATAATTTCTTTTAAATCAAAAAAGCTACCTAAATTAAGGTAGCTTTTTTGCTAGATAAATAATATTTATATTACTCTATCATCTTACCAATCTCTTTTCCAAATTCGTAACATGCTTTAAGATCTTCTTCTGTAGGAACATATTTTATTTGTAAACCTTCTTTAATAATACTAATACCTGCATCTTTTATTCTTTTCTCTATATTAGCAACTGCTCCCTTGCCCCATCCATATGAACCAAATGAAGCTCCTATTTTCTTTACTGGTCTTAATCCTACTAATTCTTCTATGAAATAGGCTACATCTGGAATCATAGTATTATTTATTGTGGAAGAAGCAACAAGTACTGCCTTTGCATCCAAAATATCTGTCATAATATCATTAACATCGCTTCTAGATATTTTGTATAGCTTTGTTTCTACACCTTCACTGGATAAACCCTCAATAATAGATCTTGCCATTTTTTCTGTGCTGAACCACATTGTGTCATAAGCAATTACAGCTTTCCTTGTAGTTTCACCTTTGCCCCACTGCATATATTTTTCTATAATTTTCTCTGGAGAACTTCTCCAAATAATACCGTGACTGGGAGCAATCATATCTATTTTAAGTCCCATCTTTACAATTTCTTCTATTTTCCTAACTACCAATGCACTAAATGGCATTAAAATATTAGCATAATAGCGTTTTGCCTCTTCCATTATTGTACACATATCATTTTCATCATCGAATCTACCAGTAGAAGCTAGATGCTGACCAAATGCATCGTTAGGAAAAAGTAAAGATTCTTCCTCCACATAAGAAAACATGCTATCTGGCCAGTGTAACATTGGTGCCTCAACAAATTTAATTGTTCTTTTTCCTAACTCAATTACATCTCCTGTTTTTACAACTTCATAGCTATAGTCACCAAAATAATGATGTAGCATTGCATCCTTACCATTTTTGCTGCAAAATACCTTAGCATTTTTAGCATACTTCATAAGAGTTGGGAAGGCACCAGAGTGGTCTGGTTCCACATGATTAACTACAACATAATCTATTTTACTAGGATCAACTATTTCTCTAATGTTATCAAGCATTACATCTACAAAGTCTGCATCTACAAGGTCTACTAATGTTATTTTATCGTCTATAATTAGATATGCATTATATGTAGTTCCCCTAGTAGTGTGGTATGATGGGCCGTGAAACTCTCTAATATCCCAGTCTACTGCACCTACCCAATAAATCCCCTTTTTAATTTCCACAGCTGACATTAAATCATCTCCTTATCCTTACATAATATATCTCTACAGACATATTAATTATATCCAATATAACATTTAAGTAACAAAATTTCATTACATTTAATAATAATATACTGATTAAAAATCCTCTTTAAAAGCTAATAATTAGCTTTCAAAGAGGAGAGGATTTGATTATATTTAGTCCTACTATTTTCTATTTAATAATGTATTTAATGTTACACCCATTATTGCCGCAAGACTTAATCCCTCTATTTTTATAGTTTCAGTTATTGGAATTCCTATAGCTAGTCCTGTATGTTTTTCAATAAATCCTGCTCCTAGTCCTAGTATTAAAATAGTCGCCATTACTATGATGTTCTTTACGTTAAATTTAACCTTACTATTTCTAATTGTATTTACACCTACTAGAGCTATCATACTAAAGAGCATTAAACTAATACCACCCATAACCGGAACTGGTATTGACCTTAAAAATCCACCTACTTTTGCAACAAATCCAAGTATAATTGCAAACACAGCTGCTAGTCTTAATATTGCTGGATCATAGTTTTTTGTAATTGCCAATACTCCAGTATTCTCACCATAAGTTGTGTTAGCAGGGCCACCAATCAAGCCTGCAAATAATGTAGCTAATCCGTCTCCGAGTAATGTTCTATTTAATCCTGGATCCTCTATAAAGTTATGTCCAACTACTTCTCCGTTTGTTGTAATGTCTCCCACATGTTCCATAAAAACTGCCAATACTATAGGTGCTATTATTGATATTGCACCTATATCAAATTTAGGTAATGTGAAGTTTGGTATAGCTATTAAAGCAGCTTGTGTTATCGGACTATTATCTATTATTCCTAATTGTGCAGAAATGATATAGCCAGCTACTACCGCTATTAAAATAGATAATTGCTTAATAAATCCTTTTGCTAAAAAAGTGATTCCTAATGCTATAGCTAATGTAACTCCAGCTATAACATAGTGATTAGAAGCCATATCAATAGCTACTGGTACTAGAGTTAATCCTATTACTATTATCATAGGTCCAACTACTTGTGAAGGTAAAAATCTTTGAATATTGTCTACGCCTATTTTCTTAATCATAAAAGATAGTAATATATAAATTAATCCGGCAACTATAATGCCACCCTGAGCATAGCTTAAATCTCCATTAAATTTATCTTTTACTTGTATAATAACACCTATAAACGCAAATGATGATCCTAAAAATACTGGTACTTTTCTTTTAGTTACAAAGTGGAATATTAAGGTCCCCGTACCTGCAGCAACAAGAGCAACGGAAGGGTCCAGTCCTGTTAGTATAGGTACTAATACAGTTGCACCAAACATAGCAATTAAATGTTGAATAGCTAATATAGCTTTTTTAAAGCTCTCCATTAAATAGACCTCTTTTTTTACAGACTCTGTTGTTTTAGATAATGTATTAACTGACATAAAAAAACCTCCCTTTATTTTTGCAAAATTGCATAACTAAAGGAGAAAACATATTATTTTTCTCCCTTTCCGGTCTCACAGAACCGATTTAAAGGTGTTAAAACCCTCACCAATTTGAAAAGTTTACTTACTTATTACAATAAAAAAACTTCTTACATGAGGCGCAAGAAGTTATACTTATACTATGATTAGTAACTAAGTCTATTATTATAACCTTGCCAGCCTCACGGGACTGCATTAAAGATTTATTTTCTCTCCTAGTAATTGTATCACCTTTATAGTTTATAATCAAGAATTTTTTCATATATAAAGCAATTCCTATAGGTTTTATTTTACTATAGTTATAAACAATAATACTATTAAAGAAGCAAATAAACCACTCAAAAAATTGACGATATCATTGTTAATAAACTTTATTCCCTTTAAATATTTCGTTTGCTTACCTTTATAAAACTTTCTTTCAGTAATAATATTCTCCCTCTCATCTATATATTTTACTTGTATAGTCGCGCCTAAAATACTATCAATTAAAGCTCCCATAAATCCAGCAATAACTATAATCATGGTTTTTATAGGCAAAGTCCTATCGAATTTAAACAATATTATATACCCACCAAAAAATATAGTTGCAATTAAACTAGAACCTAAAAATGAAAAAATAGTACCAAGAAGTGTAACACCTCCTGACATTCCCTTTTCCATTGGTTTAAAAGTAATTATTGATACAGGCTTTTTATTACTTAATACGCCTATCTCAGATGCCCAAGTATCTGCATTAGATGCCGCAAATACTGCAACATACGCCATTAAATAATTATAGTCTTTAGTTTTATAATATAGAAATGAAAACACAAGACCCAAAAGTCCATTAGCGATTACCTGAATATACCCTCTACCTTCTTTATTTTCGTCTACTATTTTATCAATACTTTTCTTTTCTTTTTTCCTATATTTTGTAAATAATGAAGAGGATGCGAAGAAACTTATCATAATACCCCAAAAATAAAATCCACCAAAATAATAAATAGATGTACCTAATATAAAAGCTGCTACAAATCCGCTCTTATTTAAAGACTTTTTCATATATGCCATAATTACTACTAAAAAAGTTATTATTGATCCAACAATAAGTTGCATTAATACCCACTCCTAAAAAAATAATATATAGTACAATAAACTAGAAAAAATAGGAACTGTTAAATTATCAAAACCCCAAGGAGAAAAACCTTCCAATATTGTAGCAAACACAGCTATTACTAAACTCTTAAAAAGAATAATATTAGGTGAGTAAATAGTAAAGATTGAAAAACAAACTAACAGAGAAGCAATAAACATAGTTAGTGTTCCCTCAAAAGATTTTTCATTATTAAAAACATAATATTTGCGTTTTCCAAATTTTTTACCTATTATTGCTGCTAAACCATCACCATAACCCATTATCAATGTACCTACTGCTCCTATATATGGTATTTTTATAATACCAAATGTAAAAATTACTAAAATTAAAAGTGAGATAGGAAAATATACCGTTCCCAAATCGTTACTTCCACTTTTACGTTCCATAGCATTAATTAGTTGAAAACGATATGATAAATAGTTGATAATAATAAAAACCGATGGCAAAATTATCGCATACCATATATTATCAAAGTAAATCATAGCAATAATCCACCAATTAGATACTCCAATATGAACTAGTTTTCTAGTTCCTTCTTTAGACAATTTATTTCTTTTTTCCAAAACAGTAGCAATACCAATAAGTATAAATATAAAAGCAAAAGAAATTATAATCCCTACTATGTTTCTCTCCATTTAAACATATTCTCCCTTTTAAAAGTCATTTTTTCATATAGCTATTACATAATGTTATAAATTTTTTATAATATTGTCAATGTTTAGCTCTGTCAAACTAGACTATGTAATTATCCTAAATACTTCCTAATATTGTTTCTAATAGATTTTGTTCTATATGAAAATACTAACTATAAAGGAGTGATTATATGGCAAAAAATAAATTCAAAGAAAAACACATGGCTATGCCTATTGAAAATCATATAACTGCAGCCTGGGCAAATATAGATCACCTCAAGGGTGTATCGAGGGTGCCTATTCCCAATGAAACAGAAGTAAGAAATGCTAAGGAATGGGTAGATACTAATCAAAAATAAATAAATTTTTAGCTATAATTGAAGATATACTAGTTAAAATGATACATGCCAACTATTAATAATAGTTGGCATGTATCTATTTATTCATATTTCATTTCTGCTAACCGTTTATAGATAGCATATCTTTCTTTCGCATCTTCCTCTGCTGCACTAAACAGTTCATCTGCGAGATGCGGGAATATATTCATAATTTGAGAATATCTGATTTCTCCATGAATAAAATCTCTAAATGATTCTGTCGGTTCTTTAGAATCTAACACAAATGGATTTTTACCCTGTTTTTTAAGGTCTGGATTAAATCTATATAGGTGCCAATATCCAGATTCTACTGCTCTTTTTTCTTGTCTAACACTAGTTCCCATTCCAGTCTTAATACCATGGCTAATACATGGAGCATAACAAATAATAAGAGATGGTCCCTTATAAGCCTCTGCCTCACTAATAGCTTTTAAAAGATGATTCATATTAGCACCTAATGCTACCTTTGCCACATAAACATAACCATAAGTAGTAGCCATTAAGCCAAGATCTTTTTTACGTACCTTTTTACCAGAAGCAGCAAATTTTGCTACTGCAGCTTTGGGTGTTGCCTTAGAAGCTTGACCACCAGTATTTGAATATACTTCTGTATCCATTACTAATATATTTACATCTTCACCTGATGCTATTACATGATCTAATCCACCATAACCAATATCATATGCCCATCCATCTCCACCAATAATCCAAATGGATTTTTTAACTAAATGATCCTTATGATCTAAAATTTGTTTTACTATTGGATGTTCTTTATGATTATGTGCATTTATTACCTCTAATAGTTCCTTAGTAATCTCTTTAGTTTTTGTTCCATCATCTTTGTGTATTAGCCATTGCCTAAACAAATTTTTACAATCTTCATCTAGATCAGAATTTATTCCTTCTTCCATCAAACTGGCTATTTTATCTCTAGCCTGTCTAGATGCTAATGCCATACCATATCCAAACTCTGCATTATCTTCGAATAAAGAATTAGCCCATGAAGGCCCTCTACCACAAGGCAGGGTTGAATAAGCAATAGATGGCGAACTCGCACCCCAAATTGAAGAACAACCAGTAGCATTTGCAATCATCATTCTATCGCCATAAAGCTGAGTAAGTAATTTTATATAGGCAGTTTCTCCACATCCAGCACAAGCTCCAGAGAACTCTAACAAAGGCATTGCAAACTGGCTTCCTTTTACAGATTTTCTGTCCATTAGGTCCGGTTTATATTTAATATTAGCAATAGCATACTCCCAGTTTTCAGCCTGCCTAATTATTTCCTTCTCTGCATCCACCATAACCAATGCTTTTCCTGGTGCTGGGCAAATATCAGCACAGTTAGAGCATCCAGTACAATCTAATGGACTGATTTGAATACGATAGCCTAAACCTTCTAAGCCCTTACCAACTGCCTCTTTAGTTTCAAAAGTATTAGGTTTTTTCTTCATTTCTTCTTCATCAAGAAGGAATGGTCTAATAACCGCATGAGGGCAAACATAGGAACATTGATTACATTGAATACATTTTTCTGTTTGCCATTGAGGTATCATTACAGCAATACCACGTTTTTCGTAGGATGTTGTGCCTAAAGGATAGGTACCATCTTCCATTCCTTTAAAAGCACTTACAGGCAATTCGTCTCCCTCATGTCTAGTAATAGGTCTTTGTATTCTTTTAACAAAGTCTGGTTCGTCTTTTATTGGCAGGTCTTTAATCTTTGCATCTGCCCAACTAGTAGGAACATCTACTTTTACAAGGCGCTGTGCTCCTTTATCTACTGCAGTGTAATTCATTTCTACGATTTTTTCGCCCTTTTTACCATAGGTATCTGCTATAGCTTCTTTTAGATATTTAACTGCATCTTCCATTGGAATAACCTCAGCTAGTTTAAAAAAAGCAGATTGCATAATCATATTTATTCTTCCACCTAGGCCTATTTCCCTAGCGATTCCTACTGCATCAATAATGTAGAAATTAATATTTTTCTGAGCAATAGCCCTTTTAATAGCTGCTGGAATTTTTTCATCTAATTCTTCAACTGACCAAGGACAATTCAATACAAATGTGCCATTTTCCTTTAGCCCCTTTAATAGATCGTAGTGATATACATAGGAGCTATTATGACATGCAATAAAATCTGAATTATAAATTAAATAAGGTGATTTTATAGGTTTCTTACCAAATCTCAAGTGTGAAATCGTAGTCCCTCCAGATTTCTTACTATCGTAGGAGAAATAGGCTTGTGCATATAAATCTGTTTTATCTCCTATAATCTTAACAGCCGTTTTATTAGCCCCTACTGTACCATCAGAACCTAACCCCCAAAACTTACATTTAATGGTGCCCTCTGGAGAAGTTTCTATAATATCCTCTTCTAAAAGGGATGTATTAGTTAGATCATCTACTATTCCAATAGTAAAGCCATCTTTAGGGTTGCTATTTTTCAAATTTTTAAATACTGCTACAATTTGTGAAGGTGTAGTATCTTTTGATCCTAATCCGTATCTTCCACCAACAATAATAGGTTGATTATCTTTTCCATAGAATAGGTTTCTAATATCTTCATATAGAGGCTCACCTAATGATCCTGGTTCTTTTGTTCTATCTAATACTGCAATTTTCTTTACTGATTTTGGGAATACATTAAAGAAATATTTTTCACTGAAAGGTCTATATAGATGTACCTTTACAACTCCAACCTTTTCTCCTTTTTTGTTTAAGTAATCCACAACTTCTTCAGTTGTTTCGCATACAGATCCCATTGCAATAACAATATTTTCAGCGTCCTCAGCACCATAATATGTAAAAGGCTTATATTCTCTTCCAGTAATTTTACTGATTTCATCCATATAGTTCGCAACGACATCTGGAACTTCATTATAAAAGCGATTTGCAGCTTCCCTACCTTGAAAATAAATATCTGGATTTTGTGCTGTTCCTCTAAGTACAGGATGTTCAGGATTTAATGCCCTATTTTTAAACTGTCTTAATGCTTCATAATCCAATAACTTTTCTAAATCCTCATATTCCATAACTTCTATGTTTTGATATTCATGAGATGTTCTAAATCCATCGAAGAAATGTAAAAACGGCACTCTACCTTTAATAGCTGATAAATGTGCTACTCCTGCTAAATCCATTGCTTCTTGTACACTAGCAGAAGATAGTAATGCAAATCCTGTTTGTCTAGTTGCCATTACGTCTTGATGATCTCCAAATATAGATAAAGCATGAGTCGCAATAGCTCTAGCGCTTACGTGAAATACCGCTGGAAGGAGTTCACCTGCCATCTTATACATATTTGGAATCATAAGTAGTAGTCCTTGAGAAGCCGTATATGTTGTTGTTAACGCACCAGCCTGCAATGAGCCATGTACTGCACCAGCGGCCCCTGCCTCAGATTGAAGCTCTGCTACCCTTACTGGTTGTCCGAATATGTTCTTTTTACCATGAGCTGCCCATTCATCTACACCTTCTGCCATAGAAGAAGATGGAGTGATAGGGTATATGGCTGCCACATCAGTAAAAGCATAAGATACATAAGCAGCTGCCTCATTACCATCCATTGTTTTTCTTTTTTTAGCCATGTCTACTCTCCTTTTTTCTTTGTTTTATATAAAAGGATCAATACATTTCTATTATTTTACTTTTTTGAATTTATCATACGCTAAATTAAGAAAATAAATAAATAGAAGGTGTAAAAACTAATTGTTTTTACACCTTCTATTTATTTTTTTACATTATCTCTATATCTTTGCATTACTTCAGTAAAGAGATCCGCAGTAGATGGCGGAGTATATGTTATTGCATTAGCTCCTGCTGCTATTGTCTTTTCTATACTTTCTTCTGTTGGTCCTCCAGTAGCTATAATAGGTACGTCAGGAAACTTTTTTCTGATTTGTTCTACAATATTTGCCGTATTAGCGCCTCCAGAAACATTAAAAATTCTTGCACCAGCCTCTAATTTCCCTAGATAATCATCATATTCTGAGACAATTGTAGATATAATTGGAATATCAATTTTTTCATTCATTTCTGCAATTACTTCTTTTTCCATAGGTCCATTCACAACCACCCCATAGGCCCCCATAAGTTCAGCTTGTAGTGCTATGCCTATTGATCTTTGGCCTGTTGTTAATCCGCCACCAACACCACAAAACACTGGGACAGTAGCAACTTCTAATATAGCCTGTGTAATAGATAGTTGAGGAGTAAAAGGATAGACTGCAATAATTGCATCGGCATTAGTATTTTTTATAATAGCAACATCTGTAGAAAATAAAATAGATTTTATCCGCTTTCCTAATATCCTTATTCCACCTGCCTTCGAAATTACTCGAGGCACATCTACTATTCTATCTCTAAGCTTCAACTTTATTTCTGGAACAAATTTTTCCATTTAAAACACCTCTTCCTCTTTATATTAGTATTTTAAAAATGTTCAATACAAATAATAAAAATCGTCTGATGCTATTAAATCGACATCTGTGGTACAATATATTAATAGATTTTTACTAACATATTAATTAAATAATGCTAGGAGGGTATCTTTTGTTAGAAACAGATCCACGTAACCAATCATTACAAACATTAGCACGAATATATAAAATTCTGATGGTTTTACTGTCTTTAATAATTATGCTTTTATCTATTTGGGATATTATTTTTGAATTTAACGAAAAAACTATTCGTTTTATTAATAAATTTGATTTATTTATTATGGCAATATTCATTATCGACCTACTCGTTAATTTAAAACTTACAAAAAACAAAAAACATTTTATTAAAGTAAGTATTATAGAAATAATTATAATTACGCCATTTACAGTTATTTTAAAAGTTCCTGGATTATTAAAAAAATCTACAGGAATTAACATTTCTCGAGGTGGTCGAACTCTTTATATTGAAAAACATCCAAGACTAAAAGGATTTATTAATATATTATTATCTCAGAAATTTATATTAAAGTCCATCGCTTTTATTATGAAACCTAGTGTAACTAGGGCTGCAAAATTTTTCAATTTATCAAGAAACTACTTTAACAAAGCTAAACCTAAAAAAGATTGAGAACATAATTCTCATCTAATACGATAGCTAAAAATTCTACGGCTCTGTCTAGACTGAAACTTTGTTTACTAATTAATCTATATTGCCTTTGTTTTCAAAAAAAATAATCTTTTTTAAATAGGATTCTATTTTGATTATTTTTTGATATAATACTTGAATGATGAAATAAGAGTTTTTAAGGAGGTTCATAATGTCTATTTTAGTTTTTGGGCACAAAAGTCCTGATACTGACTCTGTGGCTTCGGCTATTGCCCTTTCTTATTTAAAAAATCAACTTGGCTCTAATACAATACCTTGTGTTCTCGGAAATATAAGTAAGGAAAGTCAATATGTTTTAGACTATTTTCAACTGCCGACACCTAGGTATATCTCCGATGTTAAAATACAAGTAAAGGATTTACAATATGATTTTGCTAAAGGGATATCGCCTAAAAAGTCTATACTTTCTACATATAATCTAATGGAAGATAATTCATTAGAAACTGTAGGGGTAGTAGACGAGGATAATAAACTTCTTGGAATTATAAGCATGAAAAATATTGCTATGGGACTTATCCATGGAGATTTTTATCATTTAGAAACTTCTTTAGAAAATCTCGTTCACGATCTAAAAGGTAAAGTTTTATCTGGTAATAAAGAGTTTTTTAATGGTCATGTATCGATAGTAGCATATTATTATAAAACCATAGAGGGCCTCTTAGGTGAAAACGATATTGTTATTGTTGGTGATAGATATGATATTATAGAATGTGCTATTATGTCGAAAGTTCAGTTAATCATTATTACTGGTGGTAATGATATACCGCAGAAATACATAGATTTAGCTGAAATCAACAATATTACAATGATTTTAGTACCAAAAGATACCTATTATATTTCTAAAGTTATAAATATGTGTAATTATACTAGCCGAATTATGAGAACACAAAATGTAATTAAGTTTAATGAAATGGAATATATAGATGAAGTAAAGGACGAACTTAGCCATAGTCATTTTAGAAATTATCCTGTTATTGATAATGAGAGTAAGTTTTTAGGATTTATTAATAGAAACCATATTATGAATCCTACAAGAAAAAAAGTAATATTAGTGGATCATAACGAATATAGCCAAAGTGCTGAAGGTCTTGATGAAGCAGACATATTGGAAATAATTGATCACCATAAAATTGGAGATATTTCCACATCGATGCCAATTAACTTTAGAAATAATCCTGTAGGAAGCACATGTACAATAGTATTTTGGATGTACAGAGAGCATAATATTGAAATTCCGTTTGAGATTGCGGGAGCATTGTTATCGGGGATTCTATCAGATACTTTACTGTTTAAATCTCCTACAACAACAGATATCGATAAAAAAGCTGTAGAAGAACTAAATAGGATTGTAAAGCTGAATATTGATGACTTCGCAATGGATATGTTTAAATTCGGTACATCTCTAGAAGGTCAAAGTATAGAAGAAGTCTTCTATAAGGACTTTAAAGAGTTTCAATTAGAAACATTTAAAACTGGAATTAGTCAAGTGTTTACACTAGATATTGATGATGTCTTCAATAGAAAAGATCTTTTTATTAATTATATTAAAAAGGTACACAAGAGGATGAATTATGACATTACATTATTATTAGTTACAGACATTTTAAAAGAAGGTTCGTATATTTTGTATCAATGTAAACATAATAGCGTGATACCATCTGCATTTGAAGTTATAGATGAACAAGGTGTATTTGCTAAGGAAGTTGTATCAAGAAAAAAACAAGTAATACCTAAGTTACTAAATGCTATACAGTTAATCAAATAATAAATTTAAAGCAGCTCATTAGTTACAATAGATTAGTGAGCTGCTTTGATTCTTCTATTTCATTATCAATTTATCTATAACTCCCACCAAATTCCTAATCTCTGGTTTAGTAACTTGAGCATCTGCTCCTAAGCCCTCACCTTTTCTCATCATTTCATCAGAAATTAGGGAAGAAAATATTATTACTGGTATTTCAGCCAAGTCTTCATCACTCTTAACAAGCTTTGTTAAATGATGTCCATCCATTTTAGGCATTTCTATATCTGTAATAATACAGGATACATGCTCTTTTAATAATTTCGACTTATCTACTCTAAATCTCTCGAGTAAGTCCCATGCTTCTCTACCATTATTAGTGACCATAAGATTGCTATAACCTGCTTCATTTAAAGCTTGAACTAATATTTTTGAAAGCATTTCAGAGTCTTCTGCTACAATTATCGGCTTATTACTTCTTTGTCTAGGGCCCATCTCCTTTATTTCTGAAAGTTGAATCCCTGTATTAGGACTAATATCTGTCAAGATTTTTTCAAAGTCAAGTATAATAATTAACCTTTCATCCTTTTTAACAATTCCAGTAGCTACTCCCTCTACACCACCATAAATTGTATTATCTGGTTTCTCCATCTGCTCCCAAGAAAATCTATGAATACCTACTACCTTATGAACCTGAAAAGCTACTGAAATCTTATTAAAATGAGATATTATAAATAAGTTATTTGACTCATCTTCTTCAGACTGAATACTTAAGTACTTAGGGAGGTCTACAACAGTCACTATTGTTTCTCTCGGCTTAAAAATTCCTTTAACACACGGATGAGCTTTTGGTATATGAGTTACTTTGGAAAACGGAATTATTTCCTTTACCTTCGCAACATTAATT
The DNA here is from genome assembly GCF_018141165.1 of Alkaliphilus sp. B6464. NCBI lineage: Bacteria > Bacillati > Bacillota > Clostridia > Peptostreptococcales > Natronincolaceae > Alkaliphilus > Alkaliphilus sp. B6464. The sequence goes on along the minus strand of NZ_CP058557.1, from coordinate 2,158,943 downwards.
CCAAAAAAATTTTCACCTATTTTAAATTCTACAATTTCTAATTCATTTGTTCCACTTTCTAACAATATTTTCTGCTCTTCCTTCATACTTTTTCCTCCCTCACATCTTTTTGCCAAAATCTAAGTATATACTTGGATTATACCATAATTGCTTTAGATATAACAAAAATTTTAGGATTATATAATAACTATAAAAGCTAGAGCAATAAAACCACCCTTTCATAATAGGTTAACATTTTTCTCTTTTAATTAATTTTGTATACCAGCTAGGTTTAGCTTCTTTTTCTATACAGTGAAATTCACCATAGTCTATATAATTTTCACGACATATCCTTAAAATTATCTCCTTATCATTACAGGGAATTTCACCTGCTGTACCACAGCTAGTACTTACTTGCCTAGGTACTGGAATCAACCGTACTTCGCAATTATTTTCTTTTAAAATTTTTTCGAATCGTAGCGCCTGATAAGTAGAATGAAATGTAATAACACAATATCTTTCCTTCAAATTAACCACCTATTTTTTAATAACCAGTGAATATCCATCGGCACCTTCTGAGCACTCAACATCGAATCCCTGATTTTTACTAAAACGCTTAATGTTTTCAACAGCTACCATCATATCTACTAAAACTTCTATAGGTGTACCATCATATTCAGAAACGGCTTCTTTAGTCATCAATACTGGTTCTGGACAGGATCGTCCTCTAGCATCTACAACTTTATACATGACTTACCCCTCCTTCTACTGCTCTACCTTTTTTATCATTTCTAGCTTTCTCATTATATTTTACTACATTGTATCCAATAGATATAATAACTACGAAACCAATTAATACTGCAATTTTACCATTTAACCCTACTCCTTGTGGACTAGCAGCTAATCCAAAATTGTGAGCAAAAGCTGCTCCTGCTATTAATCCTAAAATGGTAATAGCAGCATCTGTATCCCCTTCGCCAGCCAAAATAGTTTGTCTTAGAGGACAGCCACCTAATAATGAAGATGCAACTCCTGCCAATACCATACCTAGGAAGTTCCATAGAAAATCATTATGGGCTATTGGCTGTTCAACAAAACTAATTTTAAAGCTTGCTGGATTTAAAACTAGATTTCCAATAAGGGCAAATACAAAAATACCAATTAATCCCCATAAAAAGTAAAAATCTTTAATAAGGATAGCATCTCTGAATCCCCCTGCAGTACAAAGTCTTGTTCTTTGTAGAAGTACTCCCACTATTAAACCAGCAGCTAAGGCTATAGCAATAGGTGCTCTGGCTGCTCCAGGTCCACTCTCACTAAATAAAACAAAGGCTGGTTGTATAGCTAATAGCACTAATAGACCTATTGCAAATATAGGCATAATATATCCACTTGACTCTGGCTGGCTTACACTTCTTCCTAGACTAAATCCTCGTTTAATAAATTGAATACCTATAAAAATTCCAACAACATAGCCAACTAAACCAGTAATAGCATTTAAATCTCCATTAGCTAATCTTAAAATCATTCTAAGAGGACAACCTAAAAACACCAGTGCTCCAATCATTAGAAAAAATCCTAATACAAATCTCAAAAGTGGAGATGATCCACCTCTTGCCCTAAACTCGCCCTTAGTTTTAGCAATAATAAATGAACCTAAAATAAATCCTGATATTTCCGGTCGTATGTACTGAACATTTCCTGCTCCATGAAGTCCTAGGGCACCTGCAATGTCCCTATAAAAGCAAGCTACACAAATACCCATGTTAACAGGATTACCAAACTTAACCAACAGTGCTGCTAATAAACCTAGTATACCTCCTGCTGCTATAATCTTTGCTTCTCCTTGTTTCAATTTTAACCCTCCTATTCTATTATTACTTCACCTATATATTATTAAATAATTAACAATGTTAACAATTGAATTTTTCTATTTATTTCCATTGTCCTATTGAATTTATTTATAACAATAAAACAATCCCTCTTGAAAGTAATATTCAAAAGGGATTGATCTATTAAAATTAATATTTATATTATTAATATTTAAGTGTTATTCTAGTTTTTCATATCTTCATAATCTCTTATTAGTTGATACATAAAGTGAATAAATTCACCTCTATTAAGATTTTTGTTAGGCGAAAATTCTGCTTCAATATTTTTATCTCCAAATATATTATAATATTTGGCTAATGCAGCATAACCGATATCCTCTGTTTTTATTACTTCTTTATCTTTATATGGCACTTGGAAAATATTAGAGTAATTAGCTAATTCTTTTTGTTTCATGGCATTTATAATCCACTTTGCTAATTCAATTTTACTAATTTTTTCATCTGGTTTAAAATAATCGCCCTCATCGATAATACCAAACTCTACTCCAGTTTCAATATACTTATAGTAAGGACTATCCTTTGAAATATCTTTAAAATAATCTTTTCCTTTATTTTCATTGGATCCATTGTAATATCTATCTACATAATAAGCTTTATTACTCCAACCTATCTCCACTATCCATTTAAGTGCATCTTTTCGAAGTAAAGCTTCCTCTGGCTTAAAAGTTTGCTCTGTTACCTTTAATATCCCCATTTTATCTATAAGTAAAATGTCTTTCTCATAAGGAGATCCTTTTATATCTGTAAACTGAGTTTGATTGCTTTGCTCTTTTTTAAATTCTTCTCCTGAATAATTTAGAAACTTGCCGGTTACCCCATCAATGTAATTAAAGCCAAAGCTTTTTATTGCATATACAGATAACAACTCTTTTGTAGGTATTTCTAAACCTTCCTTCTCCAGTTTCTCTAAGTCTTTTAATTGTACTAAATACTTCTCAAGTCCTACATTGTCATAGAATATTTTATGCGCCTTTTCCTTAGTTAACATTGAACTAGATTTTTGTACATCTACATCGTACCATCTATATCTCAAACTGCTTATTTCCTCGGTTTCATCGTTATATGTCATATGCACATAATTATCATCGAATAGAATGTTATTTATATATCTAGAGCTTGATACATATGCTTTATCTTTGTCTATAACATTATCTGATTTTATTTCTAATTTCAATGCTCCTTTAGTTTTTGGAAACATTGTTTGAATTTTTTCATTTACTATACTTAGAGTATCATCACTCTTCCTAACATTTTCTTTAATATTTTCAGTTGTTTTTAAGTCTCTTACTTCTTGTACAGGCTGATATCCTTCACTTTTATTATATGAAAGTTCTAATACCTGACCATTTTCAGCATTTAGCACTGAATTTAAATATTTATCTCCCTCATCAGAATTCCAATATACATACCAGAACTTGCCTTTAATTCCAGCATAATAATTTGTGTAACTACCGCTATTTAGTTTAATTCCTTCTATATCTACATGTTCTTTAAGTATATTTATTATTATTTGCTCTACCTTTTCCTTTGAAATTACACCATCATCCGGTATCATTTCAACTCCACCATTTGATGCCTCTTTAGCCATCATCTCATTTGCATTAGATGAGTCTTCTCTGTAAATTGGATATCCATAATAATTCCAATTATATAATTGATCCGATGTTAATAACTTTCCGGTAATAGCATCTATTTTATCAGTTTCTTTTGGTGTATAAATATATACCGGAGTTAAAACCACATTTTTACTATCTTCTTTATTATATTTATTTAATCTTACATATTTAAGCTGAAGACGATCTTCTTTTTCAAAGAAACCTCTAGCTTCTTCTTCATTTAAAAGTTGTTTATTGCTTTCATAACTTCCAATATCCCATTTCATTTCATATGAACTTATACTTTTATTTAGTCCTGATACGGTAATTCTAAAATAATTACTTGGAAAAAACTCTCCATTTATTTTTCTTACAAACATGAAGTGATAGCTATCATTGTCAGTATAATTTATCTTTATATCATATGGGATAACCGTAGGAGCCTTAACAGTAACTTCTTCAGTTTCATTAAACCTTTCTGCTTCCAAGGATTTAATAAAATCTACAGCAATTTTCTTAGCTTCATCTTGAAGTAAGTTTACGGCTTTTTCTTCATTATTACCATTCCATTGGTTAAAAGAAATTATTTCTCCAGAGTCAGCAGCCATAACAACGGAAGCGTTCTTTTTATCTCCTTCAAATGCTAAATTCCAAAACTGTCTTTGTTGTATATCTCGAGTATTTAAATTGCCATATTGAAGCTTGTAATCCTTACCTAAGTCTAATTTTTCCCTAGCTAACTTTTCTGCTTCCGCTTTAGTTAGAATCGAAGATTTCACTGCACCATAGCCAACAGGTGTTATTACACCTAGAAACAATGTAAATGTAATAATAACTACCATTATTTTTCTTAACATTATAAAAACCCCCTCCATTTCATATTTTTTCCTATTCAACATTATAGACGTAAAAAAAATAAAAAAGTTTCATTTGTTTATTAATATTTTAAAAATATTAATTTATTTATTTTTTTATAGTCTTAATTAAAATTTACAAAATTTATAAATTAAAAACACTGTAAAAAAACCAAAATATATCGTGTTAATATTCTGTAAATTTAAGATTTGAAAAAAGAAACCCATTTTTATTTTAAAATAAGTTTCTTTTTGATTAATCTATTCTTGATATAAAGGTTTTGTAGGGTTCTTTTCTGTAGCCCTATTTGTTCCTAAATTTTTAATTTCAAGTAATATCCATATCCCCGTTACTACAGATGATAATATATCTGAAACTGGACTTGCCATCCATACACCATTTAACTCAAAATATCTTGGTAAAATTAGAAGTGCCGGTATAAGGAATAACACCTGCCTAGATAAACTTAAAATTGCTGCTTGTTTTGGCTTTCCTATAGCCTGAAAGTAGTTAGCACTCACAATTTGAAAACCGATAATTGGCAATACAGAAAAGAATATTTTAAGTCCATTGGTACCAATATCTATTAAAGCCTGATCACCTTGAGCAAATAGCGTAATTAACTGTACAGGTAAAAGTCTTATTAGGAAAAATCCTAATACAACCAAAGCTGTAGCTGCTGTAATAGCATATCTTAAGGTTTGCTTTACCCTATTAAACTGGCCAGCACCGTAGTTAAATCCTATAATAGGCTGAGAACCTTGATTAATACCGAATATAGGCATCAATATTATTGTGCTTATACTGTTAACGATTCCCATTGCAGATATTGCAATATCTCCTCCATATACAGCAAGTTGGTTATTTAATACTGCTGTTACTGCACTGGCAGCTAACTGCATCATAAAAGGCGCAAAGCCTATAGAGAAAATACTTAATACTACATCAATCTTTAGACGTAGATTTTCTTTGTATACCTTTAGATTACTTCTTCCACTTAGAAAGTGACTAAGCACCCAAATAGAAGATGCAGCTTGAGAAACTATAGTAGCTAATGCAGCTCCTTGTATTCCCCAATTAAATACAAATATAAAAATTGGGTCTAGTATTGTGTTAAGTATCGCACCTATTAACATAGTTAACATAGCTACTTTAGGGTTTCCTTCCGCCCTAATAATGTTATTCATACCAAAACCAATACCTTGGAAAACTGCACCGAATAAAATAATTCTTAAGTAATCCTTAGCATAAGGCATTACATCTGCACTGGCACCAAAGATCCTTAAAAGGGGCTCAAGAAAAACCAGTCCAACTACTGTTAACCCCAACATAATAACAACTAATAATGTCATAGCATTTCCTACAATCTTCTCGGCGTCTTCCTTCCTATTTTGTCCTAATCTAATAGAAATTAAAGAAGTTGCGCCTAGCCCAACAAGCATCGAAAATGCCATTAGTATAATCATTATTGGAAAACCAATTGTAATTCCTGCTATAGCTAATGAGCCAACTCCTCTCCCAACGAAAATCCTATCCACTATATTATATAGGGCATTAACCAACATTCCAACTATGGCTGGAACGGAAAAGGTTAATAATAACTTTCCAATTTTTTCTTCTGCTAGTTGTTTCGAACGATCCATACTATCTCTCCTTACAATTTTTTCATTATACTTATTACTGTTTTAATACTGTTTGAAAAATTATCTACATCTTTATCCCCTAAAGAATCAAAGGCTTGAGTAATAATTTTTTCATATTGAAGCATTTGAGAATCTACATACCCTTTTCCTTCTTCTGTTAAATAAATCCACGTTTTTCTTCTATCCTTTTCATCAGCCTCACGAAAAACAAGATTCATATTCTCTAATGAATCTAATAAAGTAGTTAAACTTCCTTTTCTCATATCTAAAGATTTCCCTAACATAGTAGGAGTTATTTTACCTCTTCTTCCCAAGATCATTAATGCCTTATTTTGGTTTTTATTACAACAATAATCAATAGAAATATTGCTATTTAATATTGAACTTATTTTTTGGTGAAAAAGGTCCGAAAATTCAAGCAAGCCATTATGGATTTGTTTAAGATTTTCTTCCTTCATACATAATTCCGCTCCTTATATTTAACATAGACAAAAGTAGTTAGATTTCTTACTATTAGAATTCTAACTACTTTTATAGTATTTGTCAACTGCCTGTCTAAATTTTGTATTAGTAGTACTATTTAGTATTCTCAGTTTAATATAATTCTATAATTATGCTAATAAATAAATTGCATTTATATTATTTATATTTGCAATACATCACATCAAAGTATCCCTCTCGTTTCTCTATTTTATATCCATCATATCCTTCGTCTAATAATTGTTGTTGCTTTAGTATATCTGTATTTTTTACTATTATAATATCTGCTATCTCCTTATTAGTATTTATAAAGTCAATTGATAGCAAATATCTAAGTTTACCTTTATACTCATTATTTCTAATCTTTAAATTCTTAATTGTTAGCCCTTGATCCATTACATTTTTAAGACTTGGATAGTTATAAGGAGATATTGTAGTTAAAATAAATTCATACCCTAGTTCTCTAATCAACTTTATGGAATGTAGTAGCATTTTAGCCTGAAGTCTATTTCCTCTATAAAATGGATGAACTACTGTAGACTCTAAATGAGCTACCTTGTCCAAATCATTTCCAATCAAATTAATCTCTCGACCTAAGTTTTTCGCATCCTTACCTGGAAAATTTATAGTTCTATAGGCAATCAAGCCTTCATTAGTAAAAACTCCTATAACCCTTCCTTGATCTGGAGGGAAAATTGATTTTTCCATGAATTCTTTTGTGTCTGGTACAAATGTCTCTGGATTATCTAAGGTTTTAAATACTTTCTCTTGAAGATCTAAAATCTCTTCTAAATATGTTTCATCTAAAAATATCATTTTATATGCTACTGTATCTTTATATCTACCATTCCTTTTTATTAATGTTCCGTATTCTATAACTTCTTTCATTTTTTGGCCTCCTATTCCTCCTTATTGTTAATTATTATCCAATAAAATATTTACAGAAATTATTTATATTTATATATGTATACCTTTTTTTACATAAAGTTATCATATATTATGTTTCTCATGTAATATGGCTAGACTTTCTAATAGAAAAGCATATATAATATTAATTAACTACGTAATATGGAGGGATAAGAATGGCAAAAGATAACTCTTTTGATATTGTTTCACAAATTGATTTACAAGAGGTAGATAATGCTGTTAATCAATCTATGAAGGAGATTTCTCAGCGCTTTGACTTAAAAGGAACAAATACAACTGTAGACAGAAGTGATTCAGAAGTAACAATTAATGCTCCTGATGAATTAAAGCTTAAAAATGTAATAGATATTCTACAAACCAAACTGACACAAAGAAATATTTCTTTAAAAGCTTTAGAGTATAGAAAAGTAGAGCATGCATTAGGTGGCAGGGCAAAGCAAGTTATTAAGCTTCAACAAGGGATAGATAAGGATCAGGCTAAGAAAATTACTACATTGATAAAGGATTCGAAAATAAAGGTACAAGCTTCTATTCAGGGAGAGGCAGTTAGAGTATCTGGAAAAAATCGCGATGATCTTCAAGCTGCTATACAACTAATAAGGGAAGCTGATCTACCAATGAACCTACAATTTACAAACTATAGATAGTCTCCTATACATACTAAAAGAAACCTCATCAACTTTGAAAAAAGTCGATGAGGTTTTAAAATTCTAAACTAAAGTTGATATTTAACTTATTTTACATAGATATAGATGTATTTTTCTCTCTTCTTGCCGCCTTTTGTCTTCCTGCTACTAAATCTGGAACTAAATAAATAGCTACATAAAGCACCATAGATAGTGCTATAGCCCATATTCCATCTAGTATAGAATGTTGCTTAACCAATACTGTAGATGCACTAATTATAATCATAAGTATAAAAGAGGTTATCCTTAATGCCATATTTTTTTTAAATGGTTCGTAGCCAATTAAACCTACATGTATTGCAATAGAATTCAATACGTGTATGCTAGGTGCCACATTAGTAGGTGTATCAGCAGCATAAATACCTTTCATAATCCTTGAGAAAATATCATTTTCAGTAATTACAGGACGTAGACTTTGTCCATTTGGAAAAATCCCATAAATAGCATAACATATGACCATACCAAAGAACATAAATAAAAACAGTCTATAATAATCCTTTTTTGATACAATACCTAAATAAATAAACCCAAATGCCATATATATGTACCAGAATAAATATGGTATAACAAATTCTTTTATAAAAGGAATTTTCATATCCATAGGTGAAAACATATCATACTTCGGAACAACAGTTTTTTCTAAGTAGTAAAACCATATATATAGCAGTCCATATAACGAAAGTAATAAAAAATGTTTATATTCATTCCATCGTTTTTTAAGTAAAATCATATAATACCCCCTGTTAAAGTAATACTTAAAACAATTATTTCTAATCATTTTTAAATTTTGTAGTATATGCTACTAATTATATAGTATATACTTTAAATTGTTTTTAACTATTTATAAATTTTTTCTTAAGTTTATTATTAATTTTGCTTAATCTCATAAAAAAGAGCTATTTATATATAATATAATAGACTCTATTTTGATTTATATTTAATTTATTACTCTACTCCCCTATAATAATGTCCCCTAGTAAATCCATCTTTTAGTTTATTAGTATAGTCTTCACTATATCTTGATTTTTTGCCCGTTAATATATTATTCATATTACTTAAAGCCATTACTATTATATCTTCTATCTCACTATTAGTTTCATCAGTAAATTCTAATCTTAACCACCCTATATTAATGTCTTTAAAATCATTTAGCTTATCTAACATAAATAAAGGCTTTGAATTAAGAATCGTACTTCTTCCCCAATAATCTTTTCCAACTGGGAATGTCACGTTTTTAGCATCCTTTAATCCAAAATGGTACTTATATTTAGGGTAACGACATTCTCTGCATTTATGATCACATTGGTTTTCCTGAACTAAAGGACAATACTCAGTAACCATAACAGTCGTCTTTCCGTATATAATCGCCTCTTTTTCTAATGCATTATCTAGATTTAACTTATAAATAGTCTTGAAATCTAACTCTGGTGACAGTGTAATTCCACTTAAGCCAAGCTTTTCAAAGGAATTAATAGTGTAACTATTCATTACGTTTAATGAGAAGTCCCCTATCAATGGGAGCTTTAAATAAGTATCGTTAAACCTAATTATTCCCAAATCACCAGCTAAAATTCCATCAAACTTTAATCCTTTTACTAACTTTTCTAAAATTTCATATTCACTATCTTTTAGTATAGACGGTGTTCTTAAGTAAATTTCTATATTTTTATCTTTACATAATGATATAGCTTCTTTAAGAGTAGATATATCTCCATAATAAATACGATTAATTGAATAATTTAAAGCCACCTTTAGTTGCTCTAATGTATCTAATTTTACAGATATTTTTTGTTGTTTAGTTATTTTCTCATCTCGATTTTCACTTGATATCTTAAGACTTTCTAGTTTTTTTGTAAACCTTAAATCTTCTGTTTTTTCTCTACTATGTCTAGTTTTTCTTAAATCCACTAGCTTTTCTACTGCGTCCCTTCTTAAACTGTTTAATATAGAAATAGGTACAGAGCTATTTTCCTCTAAACTAATATCTAAATTATACAGCTCAAAAGGGGTATTTCCTAATTTAGATAGTTGTTCTAAAAGTTTATCCTCAGTAAGAGGAACCTTCATCGCTCTTTGAACAACATCATCACTTTGAACATATACAGTATGTCCTTCTTCATCCCATAGATGAAGTTTAATTTTCTCATCAATTTCTATTTGTACTTCACCATATATGAATATCTTTTTATGTTCTTTATCATGTGCATATGTTCTTTCAAGTTCATCCATTAAAGATATGTTTAAGGTTTTATATACTTCATCACCTTTTTGTATATTACCCTTCATTTCTATTTCAACTACTTGGCCCTTTTTAGCCCATTTAACTAATTTATTATTAATATAAATATTTCTAATAGTACCACCTATATCTACAGAAGACTTGTTCCATATTTCTATACCATCTCCCTGAGCTATATCTACATTTAGCCTAATCTTCAATTTATTTTCCCTTACATCAAAATGCTCTATCCTCCCTAAATACAGCCCCCGATTATTTGGCTTTTCAATATTAATTACATCTGCTTTTGGACTACTAAACAAATATCCTTTTGTAAACTTACGATTAAACATTTGTTCCATTTCTTCTTCCAAGGCTTTATCTCGTAAAACTTTTCTATTGTCCAAATAAATATCTATAGCTTTCCTATAACCCCTAACAATAGAAGCTACATACTGTGGTTTTTTCATACGACCTTCTATTTTAAAGGAAGTTACACCAGCATCTATTAACCTACCTATTTCTCCTACAGTATTTAAATCTCTCATACTAAGATGAAATGCTTTATCGCTCTTTAGAAGCTGATCTGTATTTAATTTTAGCAAGCTATATTCTCTTCTACATGGTTGTGCACAACGGCCCCTGTTACCACTTCTACCTCCAATAAAGCTACTCATTAAACATTGTCCAGAATAAGAAACACACAGAGCACCATGTATAAAAACCTCTAACTCTATACCAATTTCATTGTAAATACTTTTTATTTCTTCGACCGTTAACTCTCTTGCTAAAACTGCTCGATCAACTCCCATACTTTTTAATAATTCTACACCATGTTTGTTGTGTAGTGTCATTTGTGTACTTGCATGGATCTCAAAGTCTGGGAATATCTCTTTAACTAAGTTAAAAACTCCTATATCTTGAACTATAACTGCATCTACATCTATCTCATATAAGAACTTTATGTACTTCATTAAACTTTGAACTTCACTATCCTTCATTAATGTATTTACAGTTACATATACTTTCACACCACGTATATGTGCATATTCTACAGCTTCCTTCATAGTATCTCTATCAAAATTAGAAGCATAAGCTCTAGCTCCAAAGTCTACACCACCTAAATAAACTGCACCAGCACCATTTTGCACAGCAGCCTTTAGAGCCTCAAAACTACCTGCTGGTGCTAATAATTCAATATGTTGCATATTTCAACAACCTTTCTATCCTTTTCTTATACTACCTTTTATGCAAAGATAAAAAGTAGTGATATTATTATTATATCTAAATAACATATAAAAATATAGCAATTACTATAAAAAGTATTTAAAAATACACATTTTTAACATTTTATCATTTTTACAAATATAACTGAATATAAATAAAAGTAAATTTATTTTTGACGAATTTTTGACGTCAAATAAAAAAAGCGATAGTCTTTGATTAGATTATCGCTCTATTTCTTATATTCTTCTAGTGCACTTATTCCCTTTTTGGTTACAGCTATAGACCTTGGACTGCCTTCTACTTTGGTAATATATCCTTCATGCTCTAAAGCAGTAAGATGTCCATGTACTGTACTACTTGATTTTACTCCTACTAAATCTCTAATATTTCTTACAGTTGGACTTATACTATTAGCTTGCATATATTGATGTATTGCTTTTAAAATTTCCATCTGCCTTTCAGTTAGCATGATAATTCCCCCCCCCCTTGTCCCTTCACTACTATCAATTAATTTTGTATCTATTGCTGATAGTATGTTATCTATTTTAAAGGTCCTTAATTGTCCCTTACCTATGTCCAAGGCTTTTATTATTTCATTATCCATCTTTAATACCTGAATTCTTCTTTGAGTTATTTTTAAGTCTTTCATATACATAATTTCTATTACTTTATGGTTACTTAATGAGTACTTTAATGATTGATCTACCATGTCATCACTCCAAACGTGTGTTCTTGATTATATATTACCAGAACATTAGTTCGGTGTAAAGAGCAAAATATAACTGTCAGTTATATTCTATAGGTTTGAATAAAATAAGGGTAAAGCCTAAGCTCCACCCTAGCATTATATGATCCTTTAAAATTTAATTTAAGCAATTTCATTATCATTTGGATATATAATACTTCGACGAGTTCAAAAGAGTTTATTATAGTCATTCTGCGTGCGGGATTGGGTGTACCTGTTTATAGCGTGGAGGTAACTCATAGCTTTTAACATGTTTAAATTCTATAACTTTAACCTCATTTAACTCCAGCGAAATTGTAATATGGTCCTCTCCTACATATAGATGCGGACCTATATATGGCATTACTTTAAGTTTTATTTGAAAGACAAATGTACGATAACCATTAGGTCTTTCGATACTTAGCACTTCAACATCATATGGTGCAGCATTATATGATAATCCATAATAATCTTCTACTGCTTTATCTATAAATGGTAGAAGTAAAGTAACAAAAATGTCTTGATATAGTTCTTGTTTAGGTTCTTGTATAATGGTATCTTGACTTAATTGTGTCTTGATTTCAAAGCTATATTTATGAATAAAATAGCCACTTACAAATGATATAATTAATAAACTGACTACAAATATTATTTTTTTCAAACAAATCATTCCTTTCTATATATAATATAGTTTTTAGGAATGATAAATAATTAGACATGAAAAATATAGAAAATTTGATTGTAACTAATTCTGTGGGGTGTTTTATTTTAAAAATGCATAAAAAACAGGGCAGAGCCTAAGCCCTACCCCAATTCTGTTAGTCTGTCTATTTAGTTAAAGAAAAAACCACGTCCGCATGAACAAAATAGTACAACAAGTAATAGGAAGAAGAAAAGTAAACTATCTCCTGATTCTGCAAAAAGACCACAGTTACAGAAAATTATTACTAAGATCAAAAAGAAGAAAAGTAAGCTACTTCGATTTCCAAAAAAGCCACCGCCGCAACCTCCACCCTTTCCAAGAATTTCGTTCATTTATGACACCTACCTTTTTTTATTTTAAGTACTGCTAAATACACAACTTAGTTTATCTTTTAGGAGTATACTTAGCTGTAATATATACTATGAAATTTCGTATAAACTGTTCTATATTTTATGTTGGAAATAAAAAAAGGTAAAGCCTAAGCTCTACCCTAATTATGTTCCCCTTATCTTTTTCAATCGCAAAGCCTGCGTCAATATCTACGTTCGCGCCGACATGCACAACATAATATAATAATTAAGAAGATTAAAGAAAACATATATTTCACTACCTTTTTGAAACTAAGTAGGTGCAATATATAAGTGGCTTCATCTTTGGTTGTAATATATATTATGAAACAAATTATATATTGTGATATCTATATACAAAATAGAAAAAGAGTAGAGTTTATGCTCTACCCTTCCTAAAGTTAGGTGAGGCCAGATGTTCACTAGGCTTAATCTTTAGCCGTAATATATATTATGCAATAAATTATATATTGTGATATGTCTATGCAAAATAAAAAAGAGTAGAGTTTTTCCTCTACCCTAATCACCTTTCTTTTGCTTTTTACAATTACAGAACTAGCATCCACACCCGCATCTACGTTCACGTCCAAATAGTCCAAATACAAAACATATTATAATAATTATAAAGATGAAGGAAATGAAACCGCCTCCAAAAAAACCACCACAACCACAGCCTCCAAATAAACCTTTATTTTCAACGTTTTCACTCATATATTACACCACCTTTCTCAATTTAAATTGTTAGTAGCTGTAATATATGTTATGAAACTACCTATAGATTGTGATATATCTGGGTGAAAATAAAAAATGGTAGAGCCTAAGCTCTACCCTAAAATTTTTCAACTTTTAATTTTTTTCATTAAATAATTGTACATAAAGGTACTCTAACTAGAACTAGACGATCAGTTGAATTTTCAACATTAAATATTAAGAATGCATTTTGACCTACTACAAATGCACAAATAAGATTTCCTCTTGGAGGAATTGTGGTAACTATTTGACAACGCATAACTCCTGATGCTATTAACGCCACTGCTTGAGCTGCCGATATCTCCATTATAATCACTTCTTCCCTCACAAAACCCATAATTTCTATTTCAATTTCTATAATCAAGAAAAATCTTCCATCTATCTGAGCTACACATGTCGCACCTATCCTAATTGGATCATTGCATGGATTGTTGCATCTTTGTGTATTAATTTCTTGACTAGAATCCATTATTTTCGCCTTCCCCTTTTTTATATTAGAAAAGTCGCTTACTGCTTTGCTTCTTTCCCAATACAAGTATATGACAGGCTTACAAAAGTGTTACTGTAAAATAAAGAAAAAGCTAGCCCAAGCTATCCTAACATTTTATTCTCTGTATTATCTTTTAGCTTTTTAAGCGCATCTAATATACCAGGAGGTAAAGGTACACCAAGCAATGCTATGTTTTCCGTTACACTTATACCTTCATTAGCTGTATAGAATAAAACTGCCATAGTTCTAAAGATGGGATTCTCTACAGCAATAATCATATCTATTTGGTGTGCTAATATTACTACTAGGAATATAGCACCTTTTTTCATTAGTCCGTTAAAACCTATATCACTTGCTAGGTTCTTATTCTTAAATCCTTTCATTAATCCTGTTATATAATCTACTGCCATTAAAATAGCTAATATTTTCAATGTGCCATCCCACCCTCCAAGAAGATATGTTGTCCATGTTCCTAAAAAAGCAACTAAGCTATTATAAAATGTTTTATAGTTCATTACTTATCTCCTTTCAAATCCTTATGTATATTCATAAGTAAAATTGTTCCTGCCCATACTGGCATAGGTCCGTCTATTTTTTTAATCCATCCTTCTGGATCAGACATTAATTTATTTTCTGCTAGGTACTCTATTCCTTCCTTTTTCTATTGTGGTGTATCCATAGGTTTATCCTCCTTCGGCATGTAATTAATGCCAATATGCTCTAATATTCCTTTTGCAATTCCTACAGCTACCTTCTCTAAAAACTCATCATTTTTAAATAGTTGTTCCTCTATAGGATTATTAATAAAACCCACT
Source organism: Alkaliphilus sp. B6464 (assembly GCF_018141165.1). NCBI lineage: Bacteria > Bacillati > Bacillota > Clostridia > Peptostreptococcales > Natronincolaceae > Alkaliphilus > Alkaliphilus sp. B6464. The sequence goes on along the minus strand of NZ_CP058557.1, from coordinate 2,143,612 downwards.
TCGGTAAGTGCAGCTGGCATACTGATGTGAGTACCCCAGTTCGTCTGCTATTTCTTGAAGAGTTTTTCTTTGTACCTCTCTCATGTATGCCACCTTATAATGTAATCCCTCTAGCTGTTGTAATCTTTCATCAATCTTTTGTATAGTCCTAACAGTATTTTTTAATCTTTCTTCTTCTAACAAAATCATACTGTCTATTTGCATTGTTTCTGCTAGTACATCTTCTAATGGTCTTGGAGTTATCCCTACACCTTTATCCTTAGAGTAATCTATAGCTGTTATGTGTGCTGGACCCCTTAGTTCCTTGGCTAAAAGCTTTTGATTTTGTTTTAATTGTTCTATTCTATCCTCAATTATTTCCTTTTCTAATTGTAGATCCTTATATGTTTTTATCCCTAGCATCTTATGCCCCCTTTTTAATTTATCTGTACAGAAACCTTAGATTATCACATAAAAAATACCGCACAATTCATTTCTGAATAATACGGTATTTTAAATAATTATTAATTTTTATCGTTATTACATCTAATATAAATGATGCGACATTAAATATTTAAAAATTATACTAATCAATATCTTTTTCAATAACAATATATGCCTGTCCTGCGTTTATGCTTTCGCCTAAAGCACATGCAGATATATGCTTAACTTTCCAGCCTTCTTCTAAATACCTGTTTACGATATCTAAACCGTCATCTTCTTTTGCACCTAGCATTTTTCCATTACTTCTAACCCATATTACCTTTTCCATTATCAAACTCTCCTACTATATAATTTATTAGAATACGCCTAGATGAAAGTGACACATAAATCTACCGTTACATCTAAAAAAGAAATTGCGAAATAATTTACATAGATATAATCGGTTTACCTATTTGTTTATCAATTCTCCACTTTGGTGCTTTTCCATCATCCCCCCAGTATTCATTCAATACTTTTATTTTACCGTTATTAAACTCGAAAAATGATGTTGCGTGAACAGATATATCACCATTTTTAAGTTGTACTTTCACAACAGAAATAACCAAACTTTCAATACATTCTAAGCGTTCAATTTTAATATTCCAGTCTTCTGGATACTCAGCGTTTATTCTTACAAATTCTTCTACATTAAACCTTTCATTTGTGTTATTCCAGTTAATTATGGCATCATCTTCAAAATATATATGTAGAGCACTCCAATTCTGTTTATCCATGTCATTCCATAGAGCTATTACTTTTTCTTTGTAGTTCATTAGGTATCGTCCTCCTACTTATATAGCTTTATTATTGTTTTATGGCTAATATACATTTTATCTCGCATTTTTAATCTTACCCTTTACTAATCTGCATTTTCTCTGGAATTAGCTTATTTATAATCCCTAAAATTTTCATAATAAATTTCCCTTCCTTTATTGCCTCGTCTTACATCTAATCCCGCTATTCTAACAAGAAAATTATACCATATTTTCTATATTGTTATAGCGAATTTCTGTTTTTAATATAGCTGCTACTTGTGGATTAAGATTAAGAATTGGTGAAATTATCGGTTTGACTTGGGGAGATGTAGATGAAGTAAACAGTAAGTTAACTGTTAACAAACAATGGAAAAGATTAAAAGATGGCTCATTTGGATTTGGTACTGTAAAACGCAAAAATTCAAATAGGACTGTTCCTATATCTCAAAATACATTAAATGCACTTTTGAAATATAAAAAGAACAATCCTACAGATATTAAAAATAGAATCTTTTTAGATAATAGTCCTCAAAATGTATCTTATAGAATTTATAAAAAATTAAATAATAAAGGCTTAGATGTTACTATGCACGATCTAAGACATACTTATGCGACCATGCTAGTCGCAAGTGGAGTAGATTTCAAAACTGTTGCCCAGCTCATGGGTCATGATGTGGAAATGACCATAAAAACCTATTCTCATGTAACGGAAGATATGATAAAAAAAGCTACGAATACAGTTAATTTTATTTTTTAATTTATTTTTGACGAACTTTTGACGTTTCAATAGTGTACTAAGCAATTTCAATGTTTGTAAGCAATTTTAGAGATATTATTATTATATCACTACTTTCTATTTTCCATAGCAAACCTTGTTATTTTCCTCGAAAATCCCTATTATTTTTCTTTAAATCATTTTTCACCATATATTCTTCTAATTCCTTTGTTGCCTGTACTAGTTTAATTTGATTATCAAACAATTTATTCTGCAAGTCATTAATTAGGATTTGCGCTTTTTGCAAATCATCATCCTTCTCTAATAATTGATCGTTTAGTGCCTTTATGCGCTCATCCTCTTGTTGCTGTAATTCTATTTCTTCAATTTTTTTCTCAAGATTAAAGTATGCTTCATCCTTTTCCTTTAACTGGTCACGGAGAGTTTCTATATACTTTTCTAATTCTTCAATTTCTACCTGAGGTAATTGCATTTCTTTCTGTAACTCTTCAAAGTTATTTTTCATCTTTAAAAATTGGTCTGTAATGTTAATACATGTTAATACAGCAATCATTGAAGTGCTAAGTTTTTTATTAGCCTTAGCTACAGCTTCCATATTATCATCCACAAAACTGCCTACCTTTAATAAATACTCTTTAGGTTCAGCACCGACAATAGGATATTCTTGTCCATTTATTTTAACTAAAACTTTGTTTTTTTGACTCATTCTTCTATCAGCTCCTTTTTGAAGAAGTTGTTGTTATATATTTTCTTTATATCTTTCAAATATCCTGCTAGAAATAGTGATTTTTCTATAATTATTTTATTTATAAAAAAGTCATATTATGGATATAGAAGAGTGCCTTCTTATACTATATGAAAAAGGAGCTATTTAGCCCCTTATTCTCTTAATGCTCCATCCAGTTTTTTACTAATATCAGCTAAAATACGATTATGAGCAACATTTACCTCATCATCTGTTAAAGTACGTTCCTTATTTCTATAGGTAATAGTATATGCAATGCTTTTAAAGCCATCTTTAATTTGGCTTCCTTGGTAAACATCAAATAATTTAAAGCTCTCTAGTATATCTCCACCTTGAGCCTTAATAATATCTTCAATTTCCTTTACCAATACATCATCCTTTACCACAACAGCAAAGTCTCTAGTTATAGCCGGATATTTTGGTAGCGATTCATAAAGCCTTTCCATATTTGTAATATCTGCTAAAATACTAAAATCTAATTCCCCGCAGTAACATCTTTGATTTAAATCATAGTTTTCTATTACTATAGGATGTAATTCACCAATAGTTCCTAGAACTCTATCTTGTACTATAACATTTGCGCATCTGCCAGGATGATAACTTGAATTATTTTTCTCCACTATAAACTCATATTCTTTAATTCCTAGACCATCTAATAATGTTTCTACTATTCCTTTCAATGTAAAGAAGTCTTCTTTACCATACATAGCCATTACTAAACTTGGAATTTCAAGCGGTAACTCTTGCATCTTATCAGTCTTAGTAATAAATATTTGACCAATTTCAAATGCCCTAAAATCCTCAACCTTTCGATTTGTATTTCTAGCTGCAACTTCTAGTATATTTGGAAGTAAACTAGTTCGCATGACACTAGTCTCATCTCCAAGAGGATTGATTAGCTTTACCATATTTCTTTTTATGCTGTTTTCATCAAGATTAATCATATCTATAGTTTTAGGGCTAACGAATGAATATGTTAAAATTTCATTAAAGCCCATTGCATTTAAAAGATCCTTCGCCACATCTGCTATAATTTGTCTGCTAGGTTTACCTCCAACTTCTATATTTCCCTTAGCCATTGTAGGTGGTATTTTGTCATATCCAAAAATTCTCCCTACTTCTTCAGCAAAATCTGCTTCCATTACAAGATCCATTCTATAGGTTGGAACTGTGACCTCAAGAGTATCACCTAAATCCTTCGTAGTGATCTCTAGCCTGTTGAAAATATCAATCATTTCTTCATTACTTAAAGAAATACCTAGAAGATCATTAATTTTTTTAGGTCTAATTATTACTTGTCGAGGCATTCTTTCTTCAGGATAAATATCAACTACTCCTTCAAGTACTTCTCCTGCCCCTAGTTCTACAATTAATTGACATGCTCTATCTGCAGCTAAGCGTGCTATATTAGGATCAACACCTTTTTCATATCTTGAAGAAGCCTCTGTTCTAAGGGCCAATTGCTTAGAAGTAAGCCTTATATTATTTGAGCTAAAATGTGCAGACTCTAATAATATAGTTTTTGTATTTTCTGTTACTTCAGATTGTTCTCCACCCATTACACCTGCAATAGCTAGAGATTTCTTCTCATCAGCAATTACTGTCATAGACGACTTTAATTTTCTTTCCACTCCATCTAAGGTTTTGAATAATTCATCGTCTTTAGCTCTCTTAACTACAATTTTGTTCCCTTCAATATAGGATAGGTCGAAAGCATGTAATGGTTGGCCGTACTCTAGCATTACATAGTTGGTAATATCTACTATATTATTAATTGGACGAACCCCTGCATTAATTAATCTTTGCTGTATCCACTGCGGAGAAGAACCAATCTTTATATTTTTAATAACTCTTGCAACGTATCTTGTACATCCTTCATTGTCTTGTATTTCCACAGAAATATGATCCGATGCCTTATCTTTTATTTCTATAACCTCTACATTTGGATATTGCACATTTTCATTTAAGGTAGCCCCTACTTCCCTAGCCATTCCGATAACACTTAAACAGTCCGGTCTGTTTGATGTAATTTCAAATTCAATTACTTGATCTTTTAAATTAAGTGTTTCGGTAATATCTTGACCTAAAGGATAGGCTTTATCTAATATCCAAATTCCATCCTTAATTTCTTCAGGTATCATAGCTTTGGGGATACCTAATTCGTCAGCAGAACAAAGCATTCCCTCAGAAATCTCTCCTCTAAGCTTTCCTTTTTTAATTTTCAACCCTCCAGGTAGTATTGCGCCATGGACCGCAACAGGAATATAATCTCCTTCAGAAACATTAGTTGCGCCAGTTACAATTTGAAGTTTTTCATCTCCAACATTTACTTGACAAACAACTAATTTATCAGCATTAGGGTGCTGTGTGATACTTTCTATATGCCCAACAACAACATTTTTAATATCATCACATAGTATATCTATTTTTTCTACCATAGATCCAGACATTGTCATTTTATCTGCAAATTCATTAGTATCTATATTAATATTTACATAATCTTTAATCCAGTTCATTGATACATACATAATACATTCCTCCTACTTTCTATTAAAATTGATTGATAAAACGCATATCATTTTCAAATAATAAACGAATATCATCAATTCCATATTTTTGCATAGTTAGACGGTCTATTCCCATACCAAAGGCAAATCCGCTATACACTTCAGGGTCTATACCACAATTTCTAAGTACATTTGGATGAACCATTCCTGCGCCTAAAACTTCTATCCAACCATTTCCCTTACATACACTACAACCCTCTCCACCACATTTAAAGCAAGTAGCATCAACCTCTGCACTAGGTTCTGTAAATGGAAAGTTATGTGGTCTAAACTTTATTTGAGTATTGGGACCGAAAAAGTTCTTTGCAAATACCTCTAATGTTCCTTTCAGATCTCCCATTGTAATGCCTTTATCTACTACAAGCCCCTCTATTTGATGGAACATAGGAGAATGGGTAGCATCTGGAGTATCATTTCTAAAGCAACGACCTAATGAAACAATTCTAATTGGTGGCTCATTTTTTTCCATAACTCTAACCTGCACTGGAGATGTTTGTGTTCTTAAAATTGTACTTTCGTTTATGTAGAAAGTATCACTAACATCTCTAGATGGATGATTTTTTGGAGCATTTAAAGCGTCAAAGTTATAATATACGGTTTCTACTTCTGGACCTTCAGCAACTTTAAAGCCCATGCTTATAAAAATATTTTTTAAATCATCCATAGCTTGTGTTAAAGGATGTCTTTTTCCTACCTTAATCTCTTTACCAGGCATGGTTACATCAATTGTTTCAGATTGTAACTTCTTGTCTAACTCTTTGATTTTAATACTTTTTTTAGCTTCTTCTAATGCAATCTCAATATTTTCCCTAACAATATTAGCTATTTTACCTATTAAAGGACGTTCCTCGGCACTTAATGCTCCCATTCCCCTTAATATTTCAGTTAATTCTCCTTTTTTACCTAAATAGTGAATTCTAGCCTTTTCTAAAATAGCTGTAGAATCAGCTTCGTTAATTTCTAATATAGCTTTTTCCTTCAATGCTTTTAATTTTCCTTCCATAACAAATCTCCTTTCTAATTTTACAAATAAAAATAAACCCTCATCCCAGAAGGGACGAAGGTTTCACTCCGTGGTACCACCCTAATAGTCCATTGCAATTAACAATGAACCACTCAGAGACATTAACGGCGTCAACCGATAAAACCTATAATCTAAGATATAGACTTCAGCTTTATAGCTCCAGAGCGAACTTCTGCTATACTTGTTATAAGGTACTTTCAGCCTAAGGTACCTTTTCTCTTTTAAAACAGTCTATAGCTTACTTTTCTCCTTCAATGCTTTTGTTTATTTAACTTATTCATCTATTAATTAATGGATAGTTTCTTATACATAATATAGGCTGTAACGGAACCTGTCAACTCAAATAGTTTCCAAAACACATCAGGAGTCTTCATTGTTCCACTCTCCTTCCTTCAAGCCATCGTATGTTTATTATAACATAGCTTAATGGCTGAAACAAGGTAGTTTGATTAAATAAGTATAATTTTTAAAATTTTCAAACTTTTCTTAGATGTTTTTCTTCTGCAGCTTTATAAATCAAAATGCCAGCTGCTATAGATGCATTCAAAGACTCGATTTTTCCCAAGATTGGAATTATAACCCTTTCGTCTACCTTAGATAATATGTGGCTATCAATTCCATTTGCCTCATTCCCTATTATTATACCAATATTTTTACGGTAATCAATATGAATATAGGTTTTATCTGTATCTAAATCTGCAGCTATTAGTTTTACATTTTTTTCTTTTAAATATTCAATCCATTCTTCATCACTATCACACAGTACAATTGGTAAGTGAAATATTGCTCCCATTGTAGCTCTAAGAGTTTTACTATTGTACGGATCAACACTTCCCTTTGCTATTATTACTGCATCAACTCTAGCACTTTCTGCGGTGCGAATAATAGTTCCCATATTACCGGGATCCTGTATGCGATCTAAAATAACAAAGAATAAATTATCATCATCTTCAAACTTCAGATCTTCCAAACTACTATTCTTCATGTTAACTACAGCCATAACGCCTTGTGGACTCTCTGTGGTTGCTAGCTTGCTAAATAATTGACTAGGTAACTGATAAATAGTATGTCCTTTTGAGGAAACCTTGTTTAATAAATCTGAGCCCCCTTGAACTTGGTGCAATTCTTCACTAAAAACAACATATTCAATATCCCCATTATGTTTTAAGCATTCTTCAACAATTCTTACACCCTCTACTGTAAACTGAAGGTGTTTTACCCTTTGTTTCTTAAGCTGAAGCGACTTTATATGCTTAATAATAGAATTGCTCTCACTACTAATTAACTTAATATCCATTCTATGACCAAACCTGTTTTTCAATTTTTTCTAAATCTTTGTTATGACCAATAACAACAAGAATATCATCCTTACCAATTCGATCCATAGCTATTGGGGATACATTAATTTCATAGCCATGCTTTATTGCCATAATATTTACACCATATTTAGATCTGACATCTATTTCTAACAATGTTTTACCTACCCAATCATCTAAGGGTGCTATTTCCATGATACTATAATCTGGAGCTAATTCTATATAGTCTAATATATTGCTAGATACTAAATTGTGAGCTACACGCATTCCCATATCCCTTTCAGGGAAAACTACGCGATCCGCTCCTATTTTAAATAGTAGTTTTGCATGGATTTCATTATTGGCCTTAGCCACAACATATTTAATACCTAGTTCCTTTACTATTAAAGTAGCCATAATAGAAGCCTGTATGTCCGAACCAATTGTAATAATTGCAACATCAAAGTTACGTATTCCTAAAGATTTCAAAGAGTTTTCATCAGTAGCATCAGCTTGAACCGCATGGGTAACTTCATCAGAAACATGCTGAATAATTTCTTCGCTACTATCTATGGCTAATACATCATGTCCCATTTTGTACAGAGTTCTTGCAACACTACTTCCAAAACGGCCACAACCTATAACAACATATTGTTTCATGTTAATCCTTCCTATCCTACTAAAATTTTTCCTTCTGGGTATTTAATATTTCCTTTATATTTATGTTGCTGTCTCGCCAGTGCAAATGCAATTGTAAGTATACCTACTCTACCAGCAAACATCATAAAAATAAGTAGAGTCTTACCAAGTGCACTTAATAGAGGTGTTATTCCTAGGGTTAAACCAACAGTACCAAAGGCAGACACAACTTCAAATAAAATTTCCATAAAATTAAATTGACTATCAGTAATAGATAGTATCATTGTAACAAAAATAATTAAAAATATACCTATAATAGCAATTGTTATAGCTCTATTAACTATATCTCTAGATATTCTCCTTCTAAACAATTCGGTTTCACTCTTACCCTTAATAACAGAAATAATTGTAAAGAGAATTACACCAAGGGTTGTGGTTTTAATCCCACCTGCTGTAGATGCTGGAGATCCTCCAATATACATCAGAATAATGGCTAATAATTTTGAAGCAGTTCTCATTTGAGCAAAGTCAACGGTATTAAAACCTGCTGTTCTAACGGTTACTGATTGGAAAAAACCAGATAGAAACTTACCACCTAAATTTAGGTTTCCTAGGGTATCAGGGTTTCTCCATTCTAAAACTATAAAACCAATAGTGCCTATTGTCAATAACAGTGCAGTAATTAATAATGCCATTTTAGTATGAAGAGATAGTTTCCTAAGTTTTTTATTAGTAAACACATCAGTTATAACAGAAAAACCAATCCCTCCAATAATGATTAAAAAGGAAACCGTAAGAGATACAATAGGATCTGAGACATAGGGCATTAAATTTTTTCCATTACCGATTAAGTCAAAACCTGCATTACAAAAAGCTGAAACTGAGTGAAATATCGAATAGGCCATGCCAGTTATCCATCCATATTGTGGTATAAACCTCAAGGAAAGAAACAAAGCACCTAATCCCTCTACTGCGAAAGTCACTATTAAAACATACTTAGAAAACCGCACAAGCCCCGCTAGAGTACTCTGATTAAAAGCCTCTTGGATAATTAATCTTTCCTTTAAAGATATTTTCTTTCCTAATATAATAAAAAACATGGTAGCCAATGTCATAAATCCTAAACCACCTATTTGTATTAGGAATAGAATAACAGTCTTTCCAAATGCGGTCCAATAGGTACCGGTATCCACAACAGATAAGCCAGTTACACATACTGCTGATGTAGCAGTAAAAATAGCATTAATAAAACCTACACTTTCCCCATTTTGAGATGCAATTGGTAGATTTAACAATAATCCTCCAATTAAAATTATCGTTGCAAATCCGATTACAAGAACTTGTGTAGGCTTCAATTTTATATTATGCATATCTATTTTAATACTCATGTTTTAACACCGTCCATATATATCTTATACACTTAATTTTATTTAACTATTTTATTTAATATATATATACTTATAGAGTATTACCAATCTCTCTAACAATCTATACTATATTTATCCTAATACGTTATTAACATACAATCAAGAAACATATATTATAATAATTTTAGATATTATATAAAATTATAAAGAGTCCTTATTAATAAGGACTCTAAATTATGCGTTTAATTTTTGTTTTGCTGTTTCAACTAATTGTGCAAAACCTTCTTTGTCATAAATAGCCATTTCAGATAACATTTTTCTATTCATTTCAATACCAGATAGCTTTAAGCCATTCATAAGTCTTGAATAAGAAATGCCATTTGCTCTAGCTGCAGCATTTATTCTTGTGATCCAAAGTCTTCTGAAATCTCTTTTTCTTAATTTTCTACCAACATAAGCATGTTTTAACGCTTTCATTACGAATTGGTTAGCTGGTCTAAACAGTTTGCTTCTAGCTCCTCTGAAACCTTTTGCTAACTTTAAAACTTTTTTATGTTTTTTATGGGCAGCAGTACCCTTTTTAACTCTAGCCATTATTTACAACCTCCTTTTCTTCCTACGTTATCTAATATGGTAATAATTGTGCTATTCTTCTTTGATCGCCCTTGAATACTATGCCAGCTTTTCTAAGCTTTCTTTTTCTCTTAGGTGACTTCTTAGTTAAAATATGGCTTGTATAAGCTTTACTTCTTTTAATTTTACCTGTACCAGTCTTTTTAAATCTTTTTGCTGCACCTCTATGAGTTTTCATTTTTGGCATTAGTGTTTCCTCCCTTCAAATTATGCGTTTTTCGGAGCCAAAATCATAATCATTTGTTTTCCTTCAAGTTTTGCTTCCTTTTCAACAACGCTTACTTCTTCAAGCATGGAAGCAAACTGTTTAATTACACCTTGACCCTTACTTATATTATTAAGTTCTCTTCCTCTAAATCTCATGCTAACTTTTACCTTATCTCCACTTTTCAAGAACTTAATAGCATTGTTAGCCTTAACACTTAAATCGTGTGCTTCAATACTTGGACTAAGTCTTATTTCTTTAACATCCACGATTTTTTGATTCTTTCTTGCTTCTTTTTCTTTCTTTGCCAGCTCATACTTATATTTTCCGTAGTCCATAATTTTGCAAACAGGTGGTTTAGCTTGAGGTGCGATTTTTACCAAGTCTAAGCTTTTGCTGTTTGCAATTTTCTGAGCATCTTTAGCTGACATAATGCCTAATTGATCACCATTTGTGTCAATTACTCTTATTTCTTTCTCTCTAATCTCTTCATTAATTTGCTGTTCATTAATTTCTTTAATAACTTGACACCTCCTATATTTTTTGAAAACTTTAAAGTTGTCTTATGCTATCGCATTGACTCCTATCGCATTTAATTTTAAAGCTTGTGTTTTAAAATTTCAAATGCTCAAAGTATTGTCAATCTTCTACTTCTTTAGAAATACCTATAATTATAAAAGTATAGTCTATTATACAAAAACAAAGCGGATAGTTAGACTATCCGCATAGATTCAATATGACTGTCATTGATAAAACACAATGAATACAATCAAAATATTAACCTTACTAACTATAGTTGTAAGGTGAGAAGCGGACGTCTTCTACTTTCTTTACTTGTATAGTTTAACAGCCATAAATTGTTTTGTCAATACTTTTTTATATTATTAGATTTATTATATCCTTACTATACAATATAATATGAATTTTTTTCCTGCATTTTTTATATCTATAATATTTATGTTTAAATTTTTTTTGGGCACTATAACATTAAAGACTATAAAAGGTGGGTGAGTAAGTGAAAGTAAAAATAAAATTAAAAAAGAAAATAATATTGATTGTCCTTTGTATATTCGTAGCATTAAACATTGTTTCTAACTTTGTCAGATGGACAAATAGCTCATTAATTAATAGATTAACATCCGGAGACCGCTTGTTAATTTTAGGAATTACCATACTGCTTTTTATCTATTATATGAAATTAGATAAAAATCCTCAATATGCACATGCTACTATAAATACAGAAAAGAAAGAAAAAGATCAAAACTCCAATGAGTTTTTTACTAAACCAAAGGTTACATTTCAAGATGTTGCGGGATTGGAAGAGGTAAAGGAAGAATTAATAGAGGTCATTGACTTTATTAATCAATCGGAGAAATACAAAAAAATGGGAGCCAAAATCCCTAAAGGCATACTGTTTCATGGGCCTCCTGGAACAGGTAAAACATTACTTGCCTCTGCTGTAGCTGGAGAGACAAAATCTGCCTTCTTTTCTGCCAGTGGTTCAGAATTTGTTGAAAAATATGTAGGTGTTGGGGCAAAAAGAATACGTACACTTTTTGAAAAAGCTAGAAAAGAAGCACCTAGTGTTATTTTCATTGATGAAATTGATGCTATTGGAGCTAAACGTCATCTAGATAGTAATAATGAGAAAGACCAAACTCTAAATCAATTATTAGTTGAACTTGATGGATTTAATACAGATCAGACTGTAGTAGTTATTGCAGCTACCAATAGAATAGATCTTTTAGACGAAGCACTACTTCGTCCTGGTAGATTTGATAGACACATGTATATTAGCAATCCGAATGTAAAAGCAAGAGAAGAGATCTTGAAGGTACATACAAGAAATAAACCTCTAGATCCAAGTATAAGCATTTCTGATTTAGCTCGTAAAACACACGGTATGAGTGGAGCACACTTATCGAATGTTGCAAATGAAGCTGCAATAATTGCGGTTAGAGAGAATAAACATATAATTACAATAGCTCATTTTGAACAAGCCATTGAAAGGGTAATTGCAGGGCTACAAGTTAAAAATCCTACCATTTTACCTAAGGAAAAAGAAGTTGTTTCCTACCATGAGGCTGGCCACGCCCTTGTAGGAAAAATACTACGTACAGATATGGTCCACAAAGTTTCTATAATTCCTAGAGGACAAGCATTAGGCTATGTTATACATATGCCACAAGAAGATAGATATGTTTTAACTAAAGAAGAACTATGCGATAAAATGATGGTAATGCTAGGGGGCAGAGCTGCTGAAGAATTGATTTTTAATCATTTATCTACTGGAGCAAAGGATGACCTAAAAAAGGTAACTGAGGTTGCTATGCAGATGGTGTGTGAATATGGTATGAGTGATCTAGGCTTTATTTATAACGAGCCTAGTATGATACGCTCTTTAAGTGATTCTATAAACCAGGAAATTAACAAAATAATATATGAGTGTTACAATACAACTTATAATTATTTAAAAAAATATAGGAACGAGCTAGAAAAAATTTCTACTGCTCTTTTAACAAGAGAAACTTTAAATAGTAGCGAGTTAGATGAATTATTAGGAGATTTCCCTCCAACACCTGAAACTAAAGATGAAAAAGAGAAGCTAGAAGCTGTATAAAATATTTGTTGCGTTTTTTATAACTAAATTTATACCTAAATTTATAATAAAATGAGCTTAGAAAGTATGTGCATTTCTAAGCTCATTTTATTATATTTATGATAAAAACTTTCTTTACATGATCTTTACTTCGTCTCTATAGCTTTCAGCAAATCCAAGTATTGCGTTTATAAACTCGTACCTTTTTTTATACATAGCTGCCTGCCTAGCTTCTTTCCGTTTAGAGTGGCTAAAAAAATTATATCTTTTGCAACAATTGTTTTCTTTCATTAAAAAAGTTTTTATATGATAGATAGCAGGCTATGAAAGATGATATAGACGTTGTTGAAAGAAGCATAAACGTTACCATAATTTGATATTTAATCGCCTGAACAGGCGAAGTACCAGCAAGTATAAGACCTGTCATCATACCAGGTAAAGAAACTATACCCAATGTTTTAGTGGAATCAATTGTTGGTAGCATCCCTGTTTTAATTGAATTTCTAATTATTTCAATAGATGATGGTAAAATATCTGCCCCAAGAGAAAGCTTAGTTTCAATTTCTTCTCTTTTATTTTTAAAATCTGCACCCAATTGTCTATAGCATAATCCTAAAGCTACCATTGAATTACTTATAATCATTCCGCTTACGGGTATAATCTGATATGGTTCATATTTAATTGCACCAGATAATAGGAGAATGATTAAAGTACTTATTGTTCCTACCGATATTGAAATAAACGATATTAACGTTCCATTTCTAATTACCTTACCTCTTTTAGAAGCATTATACGAAGCATTGAATGCCATAAATAAAAGTAACAATGTTGTAAATATTGGATTCTCAAGTCCAAATATGTAATTGAGAAGATAACCAACAATAGTTAATTGTATTATTGCTCTAACTACACCAATAATAGTTTCTTTCTCGAGCTTTAAGTTTTGTGAATAGGAAAATAGTATAGATATTAATACAAGAGATGAGGATATTAAAAGTGAAGAATTAGTTATAATATTAGTCTCATTCATTTTAACACCTCCAAAGATTTTACTTTTCCAGCTTCGATAGTTAATAATTTATTCGCATTTCTTTTACTTTGATCTAGGTTATGTGTTATCCATAATATAGTAGTACCATCCTTATTCAAGGATTTCATCACGCTCTCCACAATCAAGCTATTATCTACATCAAGAGCAGAAGTCACTTCATCTAAAAGAAGTATCTCTGGCATAAATAACAATGTCCTAATAAGGGCTATTCTCTGTTTTTCTCCACCTGAAAGATTCTTTATATCTTTATTTAAATAGTTTATATCAATCTTAAAAACAGAAAAAAGTTCTTCTACCCTACTAAAATCTACCTTACTATTTCTTATTGAATATGGAAAAGATATGTTGTCCATAACTGTATCTCCAAAAAGATAAGGAATTTGAAAACAATAAGATATATTCTTTCTTAAATCAGTAGGATTATATTCCTCTATAGATTTATCTCTATATATTATTTTTCCCATAGTAGGGCTTATAAGATGGCCGCACAGTTTAAGAAAGGTACTTTTACCACTACCGGATGGTCCGACAATAGAAATGTAATCTCCAGAGTTAATTGATATTGTTATATCATCAAGTATTGATCGATTATCATCCATAAAAAATACATTTTGAAATTCAAGTAGGGACATAATATCCACCTCCTTTGCCTATTTATAATTTATTATATCAAGGATAATAAATAAAACTTGATTCAGATTAAGTGTTAACTCTACTTAAATCTTATTTCTATGTAGACTATCTACATTATGTCCATAAATTCCAGTATGCCTACACATTATTGTATAATAAATTTTGATGCCTACTAAGCTATTGTTATCTAAAAGATTAATTTCCAAATATATTTTGCATTAATAGTGTTACCCAATTATAGAGCCACTCCATTTTAAGTAGTTGATTATTTAACCATTCAAAAATAATCATAGAAGCCGTCCCCTTAATATTTTTTACATAGCCTTATTTTACTTTCTAATGCTTTCACTAATATAATCAAAGAGATTTTTTAACAAATCTAATCCATCTTTATTAATCGAATATTTCATCCATACGCCATCACGCCGGCTGTCTACTAAACCGCTTTTGCTCAATATTTTCATATGATATGAAAGTGTAGGTTGCGTTATATCAAAATCCTCAAGTATATTACAAGCACAAAGTTCTCCTTTGGAAAGCATATCAAATATCTTTACTCTCGTCTCATCTGCTAGTGCTTTCATAAACAATGCGTATTGTGCATAATCTTTATCTAATCTAGTCACCTCCATATTAAATCTATTTAAATATATAGACATTTATCTATATCAATAATATACCTAGACATAGATAAGTGTCAATGTATTTGTCCAAATTTTTAAAATACATTTTATAATAAGAATCACAAAAAAAACCCTATAGTAGATTTTTAAGTTTATCTATTCTATAGGGTAAATTTTAATATATTTAACTTCTAAATTTATTTACTCTTCTTATATCATATTATCTTTTCTCTTCAATTTCTTTAATAGTATCATTAATAAAGTTGTCTACTGTTACAGCACCTAAATCACCTTTATCTCTAGATCTAACTGCTACTTCTCCTGATTCTACTTCCTTGTCTCCAATTACTAACATATACGGAACTCTTGAAAGTTGTGCTTCTCTTATTTTATATCCTATCTTTTCATTTCTTGTATCTACTTCCACACGGATTCCTTTTTGCTTCATTTCTTTTTCAAGTTTTAATGAATACTCAAGGTGCTTATCTGTAATTGGTAGTATTTTAACTTGAACTGGAGCAAGCCATGTTGGGAACTTGCCTGCGTAGTGTTCGATTAAAATACCAATAAATCTTTCGATACTTCCAAAAATTACCCTATGAATCATAATTGGTCTATGTTTTTCACCATCAGCTCCAACATAGGATAGGTCAAACCTTTGAGGCATTTGGAAGTCTAATTGAATTGTTCCACATTGCCATGTACGTCCAATACAATCTTCTAAATGGAAATCGATCTTCGGACCATAGAATGCCCCGTCACCTTCATTAATCTTATATGGTAAACCCTTTTCTTCAAGAGCAGCTCTTAGTGAGCTTGTAGCTATTTCCCAATCTTCGTCTGATCCCATAGAATCCTCTGGTCTTGTAGATAACTCTATATGGTATTTAAAACCAAAAGTATTATATACATAGTCAACAAAATCTATTACTCCAATTATTTCGTCCTTAATTTGTTCTGGTAGCATAAATAAATGAGCATCATCTTGTGTAAAGCATCGAACTCTCATAAGTCCATGTAGAGCTCCAGATAATTCATGTCTATGAACTAATCCTAACTCACCCATTCTAATAGGAAGATCTCTATAACTATGTTTTTTTCTATCAAACATTAAAATAGATCCTGGGCAGTTCATTGGTTTTACAGCATAATTCATATCATCAATATTTGTAAAATACATATTTTCTTTATAGTGATCCCAGTGTCCTGATTGTTTCCAAAGCTGCTCATTTAAAATAACAGGTGTTTTTATTTCATCATAACCACGTTTTACATGTTCTGATCTCCAGAAATCCTCTAGTATGTTTCTGATAACCATTCCCTTTGGATGGAAGAATGGAAAACCTGGTCCTTCTTCATTTAAGCTGAATAAATCTAGCTCTTTACCTATTTTTCTATGATCTCTCTTTTTAGCTTCCTCTAATCTATTAAGATATTCTTCTAAATCGGCTTTTTTAGTAAAGGATGTTCCATAAATTCTTTGAAGCATTTTATTCTTTTCGCTACCTCTCCAGTATGCGCCTGCAATATTTAAAAGTTTAATCGCTTTTACTTTTCCTGTAGAAGGCACGTGAGGTCCTGCACAAAGATCTACAAAGTCACCTTGACGATAGAAGGATATTGTTTCATCCTCTGGCAGATCTTGAATTAATTCCACTTTGTAATCTTCACCTTGTTTTTTAACAAAATCTATTGCTTCATCTCTAGGAAGAACAAATTTTTCTAAAGCTAGATCTTCCTTAACTATATTTTGCATTTCTTTTTCAATCTTTTCTAAATCCTCTGGTGTAAAAGTATGATCAGAGTCAAAGTCATAATAAAATCCATTATCTACAGATGGTCCAATAGCTAGCTTTGTACCTGGATAAAGTCGTTTAACAGCTTGAGCTAGAATATGAGAACTTGTATGACGTAAAAAGTCTTTTCCATTTTCGTCCTCAAACCTTAAAATATTTAAATTACAATCTTCTTCTATAGTAGTCATTAAGTCAGCACTTTCTCCATTCAATTCTGCACCTATAGCTACACGTGCAAGCCCTTCACTAATCTGTTTTGCAAAATCTAATATAGATGTTCCCTTCTCTACCTCACGAACTGAACCATCTTTTAGTTTAACATTTACTTTTGACATAGTTATTCCTCCTATTCTTTATTTTTATTGTTTTAAACTTTATATAAAAGTTATCTGATACTATTACACTTGAAATATCCCCAACTTTTCACTTTTCTATAAACCCTCAATAATTAGAAGATTATTATTTTATAATGTACAATAAAAAAATCCCTCATCCTATTAAAACTAATAGGACGAGAGATATATTCCCGCGGTTCCACCTAAATTGATATTTCCACTTTTGGGACTGTAACGGAGTCACCGGTTATCCTTTCACCATTTAGCTAATAGGTAACAGCTCAGAGGTAGTTTTCAACTATCCATATATAGAAGCACTTTCAGCCACGATGCTTCCTCTCTTAATATTGGGACTAATTTACTCTTCCCCTTCAATGCAATAAAATATTGAGTTATTTTATAATATTTCCATAATTATAATAGTTAATACCAATTTTGTCAAGTTAATTATCAATTTTTTAAAAACATTTGATGAATACTTGCATTCCTGCAGAAATCACAGCACCATAAGATAAGCCGACTATTGCAACAGCAGTAGAAACAGCATAATTTACAATAATAAAATAATTATACCTTGAAAAATACCAATTATAAAACCAAGTATACCACCCAATACTTCAATATGTTTTAGTTCAGTTTTCGCTATATTAACAACTATTCTCTCTAGTTCTTCCATCTCAAACTCATTTACTTTATCTTCTATCATTTTACTAAGTTCTATACTAGTAGTAGCCTTCTCAATCATTTTTTCTATAGCCTCTGTAATTATTTTATCGCCTTCTTCATCTATTACATCATTAATATATTTTGAAATCATTCCTTTAAAAGTAGATGGAATAATAGAAGGAAGGTGATTTGCAACAATTACTGTTATCTTGTTTTTAAGTAATATTAAAATTTCATCTTTATTATTGCTTTTAACTAATTTATCGATAATTTCTTCTATTGATAATAACTCAGTTTCCACAGTTTGCCCTATACTTCTTGCTATTTCTGCTTTACGTTTTGGTATAAGTCCTTGTATCTTAAAATTAATTAAAGGAATACTAACGGGCTGAAAGGGTCTAAATAACATTTTAATTGCTAATAGATTTGTAATCCAACCTATAACGCCACCTACTATAGCTAATATTAGTAATTGTACGACCATAATTTTATCTCTCCTATATATACCTTAAATATAAATATAAGTATATGAAAGTATTCTCTCTTATCCAACAAAATAGGATAAAAAAGGACACATTCCTATACTATAGAAAGAATTATATCACGATATAAATATGATGTCCATAATAGACGTAAAAAACCCCCTGTTTTTGGGGGATAGATGTTTATTCCTTATTAGCATTAATTTGCACAGTACACCATTCGCAGCTATTACAACAATGTATCCTATCTGGAAATATTTTTTCTAGAGTTTTAATAATTTCACTAGTTTTAAGCATGGATATATTATGGATAAATATTTCCTTAGGTGCGAGAGTTATCAAAGCACTTATAAGTAAATCATCTTGGTTAATATTGCTTTCTGCAAGTTCTACTGCAATACTGCTTATATGGTCATTATTTAAAAGGCAACTATGTTTATCATAAAGTCTAAACTTAGCCTCCTCATCAAAAACCACATTAACTATATCAGATTTAGCCTCTTGAATGTCTACAAAGTATTTCAATAACTTAATAAACTCATTATATTCCTTGTCTACTAAAAAATCTTCTACTGCTTTTTCAACAGTTTCATTTAACTCTAGTAAATAATCTTTTAATCTAAATAAGATAAACCCACTTAAATTAATTTGAGTATTAGTATTTAAGTAATCAATTAAATGTTGTAGAATTTTAGATTTAGCATTAGCAACTCCATGTTTTTGAAAAAATATATCTATATTTTCTTCATTTAATATATCTAAGGAATTTTTATATATTTCTAATCTTTCCTTCACATCGAAATAATAATAATCTGTACTTATTATATGACGAATCAAACTTGGTTCTTCAATATCTTTTATATACTCACAAAGAGCATTAGCTATACAAAATTTAAATATATTTATAAAATCATCAATTGGATAGTTTCTTATATTTTCAGTATCTACACTATAGTTTAAATAATAAAGAGGTTCTATATAATATATTCTTTCTTCTACATCGATACCTTCATTATAAAAGGATTCAAGTATCGGTTGTATTTTTTCTTGCACTTTATTTGCACTTCTTTCTGCCAAAATAGCCAGTAAATTCAATTGTCATCACTCCCTTCTGCTGTAATAGTAGTATATGCCTAATCTTTAATACTATTCTAGTGATACGTATTACATAATATTGAAATTAATCCGATAGCTAACAATTTTTATGCTCTTATATACCTGAGAAAATTGCATATTTAACTTTTTATAAAAAATTTTATATATACTGTATATTTAAAGCGATCAACATACAATATATAGTTGTTTTAATTTCAGACTTTGAATTATGCAATTTCCTCACCTAAAAAAACAGAGTAAATTTATTCATTTACTCTAGATTCTCTGTAAGTCTCAAATTTTTTTTCAATATCTGGATTTTCTTTTAAAAAACTCAAATAGTTCACTATGCACTCCAATGTCTCTTTACTTATCGTATGCTCTATTTTTTCTGTTTCTTCCAATATTCCTCTAAATACACCTATTGATCTAAGAAAACGTTCTATTATATTGTGACGCATAAGTAACATATTACCTTTTAGTATTCCACTCTCTGTTAAAGTGATTTTCCCATATCTTTCATAATTAACCATATTTATATCAGCTAATTTCTGCACCATTCGAGTAACTGAAGGAGGTTGTACATTTAATGACTCAGATAACTCATTTATCCTGGTGTATCCATTATGCATTGATAATCTATATATCATTTCAACATAATCTTCCATAGATGGAGTTAGTAAACCTTGATCTTTTTTTATATATTCACTAAAAGTAAAGAAATCTTCTCTCATTATTTCACCTCTTTAAAGTAAAAATATTCTTGTAAAATATATGTTTAAATAAATATTTTATGCTAGACAAGTTGCATATATCTACTCAAATTCATATTTTATATGGAGAACATTAAGTTAGCTTAAGGTAACTTTTTGTAGCTTAAACTAACTTTTGATTATAATTCAAAATTTTATAGAATATTCACTATTTATTTAAAGGAGGCTAACTATGAAAGAACAACATGTGTACATACAATCTATTTCTCTTTCTAAAATGCCCGTAGGATCTAAAGTTCAGATTTCGAATCTTTTATCTACTGGGCTACCAAGAAGAAGAATGTTAGACTTAGGTCTTATTCCAGGAACAATTATAGAGATTATACGAAAAAGTCCTTTAGGTGATCCAATTGCTTATAATATCCGAGGTGCAATGATTGCCTTAAGAAAAGAAGAGTCAGATCAAATTTTAGTCAAATTAATTAGTTAATTTATTTATAGTAAAGAGTAGAGGAGGAAACATTATGGGATTAACTCATCAGTCCTGTGGAAAAGCAGTGCTAAGCGAAAAATTTAATATTAAATTAGGTAGTGATGACGAATTAGTAATTGCATTAGCAGGCAACCCAAATGTGGGAAAAAGTACAGTATTTAATGCCTTAACTGGACTTAACCAACATACAGGCAACTGGCCTGGAAAAACAGTAGCAAATGCTAGGGGGAATTATACTCATAAGGATAAAAAATTTGTTCTTGTCGATCTGCCTGGCACCTATTCACTATTAGCTAATTCAGTGGAGGAGCAAGTTGCAAGGGATTTTATATGCTTTGGTCAACCCAATGCTACCATAGTTGTTACTGATGCCACTTGCCTTGAAAGAAACTTAAATCTAGTTATGCAAGTAATGGAACTAACAGATAAGGTTGTTTTATGTGTAAATCTTATGGATGAGGCTAAAAGGAAGGGCATTACAGTAAATATACAAGGATTAGAAGAAAAACTCGGGATTCCTGTAGTAGCTACTACAGCAAGAAATGGATCGGGTCTAAATGAACTAATGGATAGAACTTACAATATTGCCTTAGGAATTGAAAACACATTTCCTAAAACAATTGAATATCCCCGGGAAGTAGAAGAAGAAATTGATAAACTTTCTGAAAGATTGCAAAATATTTTAAAAGATAAATTAAATAGCAGATGGGTAGCGCTAAGATTAATTGAAGGAGATACAACAATACTAGATTCAATTGGCAAATTTTTATTCGACTATAATACACAATCTATAGAAAAAGAGGAGGCTTGTATATATGAGTACTAATCGAGACCTTAATCGATATAATGCATTAAAAACTTTGCAAAATGAAATGTATAATGAAAAACAACATGAATTAAAAGATACTATCGTTAGCAGCATATATATACAAGCGGAAAGTATAGCTAAAAATGTAGTATCCAAGGAAAACCATAAAAAGGTTGATTGGGATAAAAAACTAGATGATATCCTTACTTCAAAGTATACAGGTTTCCCAATAATGTTTTTACTATTGGGGCTTGTATTTTGGTTAACAATAGTTGGATCTAATTATCCTTCTAAAATGCTTTCAGATATGTTCTTTGGAATAGAAGCACATCTAACCAACTGGTTTATGGCGGCAAATGCCCCAGAATGGCTTCACGGAATATTAATATTGGGTGTATATAGGACTCTGGCTTGGGTTATATCCGTAATGCTACCCCCAATGGCAATCTTTTTCCCTTGTTTTACACTGCTAGAAGATCTAGGCTATCTGCCCCGTATAGCATTTAACTTAGACAGATTATTTAAAAAAGCTGGTGCCCACGGAAAGCAATCTCTCACTATGAGCATGGGGTTTGGATGTAACGCTGCAGGCGTAATTGCCTGTAGAATTATTGAGTCTCCTAGGGAAAGACTCATTGCAATGCTTACAAATAATTTTGTTCCATGTAATGGCCGTTTTCCAACATTAATAGCTCTATCAACTATTATTGTTGGCGGTTTCGTTACCAGTCAATTTAGCACTTTAGCCGCATCTTTTTTTGTATCAGTTCTAGTTTTATTTGGTATCGCAATAACATTATTAGTATCTTGGTTACTTTCTAAAACTCTTTTAAAGGGTGTACCATCTTCATTTACTTTAGAACTTCCACCCTATAGAAAACCGCAATTGGGTAGAATAGTATATCAATCTCTTATCGATAGAACAATATTTGTACTAGGTAGAGCAGTAGCGGTTGCGGCTCCAGCAGGATTAGTGATTTGGTTACTAGCTAATATAAGTATTGGAGGACAAAGCATATTAAACCATAGTGCCACTTTTCTTGAACCCTTTGCAAATTTAATTGGCTTAGATGGCTTTATAATAATGGCATTTATTTTAGGATTTCCAGCAAATGAAATAGTCCTCCCTATTTTAATAATGAGCTATATGACAGAAGGAGCAATGCTCGAGCTAGATAGCATTCAAGCCATGAAGGAACTTTTCTTCGCCAATGGATGGACCTGGTTAACAGCATTAAACTTTATGCTATTTTCATTACTTCACTTTCCCTGCGGTACCACAGTTTGGACCATAAAAAAAGAAAGTGGTAGCATGAAATGGGCCTTATTTGGTACAGTAATGCCAACTGCTATTGCAATAATCCTTTTATTCGTAATAACCCAATCTACTAGATTATTAGGATTAGTTTAGTATAATACATAAAATGATGAGATTTCTAAATCTCATCATTTTTTATTATTGTAATAATTATTAGATTTTCTAGAAAAAGAACTATATCTCTTTGCATTTTACTTATGTATCTACTATTTTTCCATAGATTTATTTTCAATACTTTCTATACGCTTTTTAATAACACTTCCTCAAAACCAAGTTTTAAGATACTTAAGGATTCTCCTTTATTTTTACGAGACTCAAGTTATAAATATATTTTACTCTATAGCACACATTGGATACATCTCGATATAATGTAGTGTAAAACCGCATAGGAGACCAAAAAGTATTAGATCTATATGTAAGTTTTATAAAACTTTAATAGGAGGTATAATAATGATGAAATCTTCATATAAAAACTACGACGATGAACAATATTACCAGGATGACCGATGTCATTGCCCTCGTCCCCCTGAAGAGAACTCTCAAACACATGACCATGAATTTTTAGGTAGTGTTAAATTAGCAGAAGAAGGTGACGATCGTCATAACCATCGCCTTGCTGGTGTTACAAGTGAAGTAATTCCATTGCCAGGCGGTAATCATAAACATGGGTTATTTACAAACACTGATTTCTTCATGAATCACCACCACGAACTTGCGGCTGAAACTGGCCCTGCTATTAATGTAGGTGGTGGTAAACACGTGCATCTTGTTACAGCAAGAACTACAATGGATGATGGTCATTTCCATGAAACTACCTTTACCACATTAATTGAAGATCCTTTATCACCTTTAGCGTAAGAGATTATTGAGACAATTTGTCGTTACTAGGCAAATTGCCTTTTTGTAGATATCCTGTCTTAGGAGATTGTGTCTAAGGTTTTACTAGAGTTGTTTCTTCAGTTGTTTTTCCAACAGGAGTTCTAATTCTTTCATTTATTGGTATCTTCGAAGTATGACAGTCGACTAACCCAATAATAACTACTAGTAAAATAGTAAGAAACCTGAGTGTTTTTTCCATGCTCCCATATACATTCTCCTCTCATATATTATGGATAATATTACTGATACTTTAATATTTTGTTATATAGCATATAATTTATACGTTGGAATGTTTTAAAAACTAAAAAACAACTAGGCTAACTAAAGGTTAGCTTAGTTGCACTATATATTATGAAATGATCTACAAATTGTGATATCGCAATCACGAGTCATTTGGCAACTATCAGTAAATTGGACATAATCCTACATGAGTAATGGATTAAAAGTTATATTACACTCTCAATAGCATTCGAATTCCCATATCGTATTAAAAATTACTGGAAGATATTATAACACTTTCAATTGCATCAGCAGCTTTCGAAGCACCACCGGCCTTTTTAAAGGTGCTGGCTAACTTTTCTGCATTTTGCTTATATAACTTATTATTGAACACCTCATAAACTGCTTCTTTTATAAGCTTTGATTTATTTCCATTAAGTTTAATACCTGCACCAAGCTCCTCTGCACGGGCAGCAACGAGCCTTTGTTCGGAATGTTGAGGAAAAAGCACCATTGGCACGCCGCAGTATATGCTTTCATTAACACTATTCATTCCGCAGTGCGTAATAAAAGCATCTGCATTCTTAAGGACTTGGATTTGAGATACTCTTGTCTTTATATCAAAATTATTTGGTATTATTCCCAACGATGATATATCTGTTTTATCACCTACTGACATAATAACATCGAAATTACAATCGTTCAGAGCTTCAATGCAATTTTTATAAAACAATCCATTTTTATTCAGAACGGTTCCCAGAGAAATATATATAATCGGATTTTGTTTTGGTGCAACATCTACATCAACATCTGCAATTGATGGCCCAACAAATGTATATTTGTCCGAAAATGTTTCTGACATAGGTTGGAATTCTTTCGATGTATAAACAATAGTATTCGTATCATTATCATTTTGTATAATCTTAAAAAAATCATCCACATCATAACCATGTTCTTTTAACATTCGCATTTTTGCATTGATTCTCGGCATTCCTGTAAGCATACGAAACGTCTCTTTCAATCCCGGTTTCATCATCTTTGCTGTATATTGATTAAAAGCAAAGGTAGTTGTTGAACAAACAAATGGAATCTTAAGCTTTATAGAGAAAAGTTTGCCCCAAAAACATATCGAATCTGAAACAACGCAGTCCGGACTGAATTCTTTTAGTGCTGAACAAACTGCTTTATCAAGACTAATTGTAGTATCAGCGACCATTTCGATCAGTGCTGCAAAATCTTTCCCAACCTTTTTATCAATATCTATGGGTGTTGGAGGAAGAAAAGGGTCACACGAAATATATTTAGCTCCTGCTGATTCTATTTTTTCTCTAAATTCTTCAAATGAGTAGTACCACACCTCATGTCCCCTTAATGTCAATTCTCGAACCACTTCTATTGTAGGATTAGTATGTCCGTGTGCAGGAATACAAAAAAACACGATCTTACTCATAGTCATCCTCCATTTCGGATAGATCCCCCTCAAAAACTGTTTCCGCCAGTTTTGCGAACATTGACTTTGGCGGAATAGCAATTCCTTTCTTTTTATCGGCAAGTACAATAATTGTATCACCTGGCTTGATATCAAAAATGTCACGAGCTTTCTTTGGTATAACAAATTGTCCTTTTTCCCCTATCTTGACAGCCCATGCATATTTATCATTGTGTTGTTTCATTTTCAATGCTCTCCTTTCAGTATGAAAAGTATGAATTATATAACTATATTATATTTTCACTAAATACAAAAGTCAATTAAAAATAAAAAAGTTGCAAGTACATATAATACTTACAACAGACAAAATATAAAATTTATTCATTCTGTACAACTCATTAACACACAGAAGGTTGTTTTTTGATCTAGTATAACATACAACTGTGGGTTTTATCCTATTCCTACTGATCTTGTTGTCATGTTACCGCCAATTTTAATTTGTTCATGTACAAGTGAATTGTTCTTATCTTCAGTAATATTATTCGTAAAACCCAATTCTTCAGCTATTTCAAGTCTCATTTCATTTAATGCCTTCTTACAGATGGTATTTATATCCACGTAAAAGAAGATATAAAAATGTAAACTACTTACCTTTAACTTATGAAATAATTTCTAGCTTAGGGCTTAGTAGCAAATGGGATCCAACTATTCGATTTAAATTAACTGTAAAGTATAAACCAGGGTAGAGCTTAAGCTCTACCCTAATTCTGTTAACCCATCTTTTTAGAAGAAGAAGAATCCTTCACGTCCACATCCACAAAATAGCACAACAAGTAATAGGAAGAAGAAAAGTAAACTATCTCCTGATTCTACAAAAATACCACAGTTACAGAAAATTATAACCAAGATCAAGAAGAAGAAAAGCATACTACTTTGATTTCCAAAGAAACCACCTTTTTTAGCAATTTCAGACATATATCACACCTGCCTTTTTACTTTAATTACCACTAAGTATAGAACTTTTTTCTTTCTGCTCTAAAATTTTAGTAGCTATAATATATTATGAAATTTCATATAAACTGTGATATCTTTAATACAAAATAAATAAAAAAGAGAGTAGAGCCTAAGCCCTACCCTAATTCTGTTAAGCTTCTTTTTAGAAGAATAAGAATCCTTCACGTCCGCATCCGCAAAATAGTACAACAAGTAATAGGAAGAAGAAAAGCAAACTATCTCCTGATTCTCTAAAAAGGCCACAGTTACAGAAAATTATAACCAAGATCAAGAAGAAGAAAAGTAAGCTACTTCGATTTCCAAAAAAACCACCAAAACCTCCACCTTTTTTAGCAATTTCAGACATATATCACACCTACCTTCTTTTATTTTAAATGCTACTAAATACACAACTTAATTTATCTTTTAGGAGTATACTTAGCTGTAATATATATTATGAAATTTCGTATAAATTGTTCTATATTTTATGTTGAAAATAAAAAAGAGTAAAGCCTAAGCTCTACCCTAATCACATTTCTTTTGTCTTTTACAATTACAGAACTAGCATCCACACCCGCATCTACGTTCACGTCCAAATAGTCCAAATACAAAACATATTATAATAATTATAAAGATGAAGGAAATGAAACCGCCTCCGAAAAAACCACCACAACCACAGCCTCCAAATAAACCCTTATTTTCAACGTTTTGACTCATATGTTACACCACCTTTTCAATTTCAATTGCTACTATGTATACAGCCTTTCTTTCTGTTTTAAAATTATTAGTAGCTTTAATATATATTATGAAATGACCTATAGATTGTGATATATCTGGATAAAAATAAAAAAGATAGAGCCTAAGCTTCTAGTGTTGCGTCAAAGAAATAATTACAGATTGACATTGGAAATAATTTAACAATAAAAAAAGAACCTCTTTGTGGTTTAATGGTTTTGTCCAGAAACCAAACACAAGGAGGTTCTTTTTTATGATATATAATGATATCTTGTTGTAGTCCCATCTGCAAAAACCCCGGAGTCACTTGCATTATTTTAGCAGCTACTATAACAGGTGTCTTTGCTGGCCTTTGTTCTTCAAGCTATTGTAGCGTCATATTTTCACCTCTACTCATCTATTTTGCTTTTGTCCTGTTCTTCTTTAGTTAATTTTTCTAATTCCTCATATATTTTTTTCTCATATGCTTTAAAAACACATTCTGTAAATTTTTTCTTTGCTCCGTCTATAGCTTCTGGGTTAACGATAGCGACTTTTAATTTTTTTCTTTCATAACCTAATCCTCCTTTATTAGCCCACTAATCGTTCTACTTCCCACAATGGTATTCTTCTTACAGTACTAACTTTTACTGTAGCTATTTCTCCCCTTTCAACCATACGAAATATAGTTGAGTAACTTACGCTTAGCATTTCAGCTACTTCTTTTAATTTATAGGCTAGTTTTTGCATAATCAACCTATCTTCCATAAATTAATTTGGGAAATTTCTGATAATAATTTTGATATTTTTCTAATACCTCATAGGATTCATTTTGAACAATTTTATTTTAATAGCTGGATTTGTTCATATTGACAATAATTTGATATATATCAATCCTTTTTTATATATTTTTGCAAGATATCGTATTCATATGATAAATGAAAATTCGCTTTTGATTACCAAAAAAACTTCTACTGATTTAATGAAAAATGGAACAATTAGAGTGTCTTCAATATCTAATAGTATATACTACGATGTAGAAAATATCTAAAATAGTAGCAATGATTTAAGCCCTTAGGGGCTTTTATTTTTATCTAATTATCACTCCCCAAAACATTAAATTTAGTTGTTAAAATTCTTCAAAAACAAAATCAGGGTAAAGCCAAGCTCTACCCCAATTCTGTTAATCTTCTTTTTAGAAGAATAAGAATCCTTCACGTCCGCATCCACAAAATAGTACAACAAGTAATAGGAAGAAGAATAATAAGCTATCTCCTGATCCTTTAAAAATACCACTGTTACAGAAAATTATCACTAAGATCAAGAAGAAGAAAAGTAAGCTACTTCGATTTCCAAAAAAACCACCAAAACCTCTATCACATCCGCCCATGTATTACACCTACCTTTTTTTATTTTAAGTACTGCTAAATACACAACTTAATTTACCTTTTAGGACTATACTTAGTTGTAATACATACTATGCAATTTCATATAAACTGTTCTATATTTCATGTTGAAAATAAAAAAAGGTATAGCCTAAGCTCTACCCTAATTATGTTCCCTTTATCTTTTTCAATTAAAAAACTTACGTCAATACGCACAACATAATATAAATAATTAAGAAGATAAAAGAAAACATATATTTTACTACCTTTCGAAACTGAGTGAGGTGTGATATATAATTGGCTTCATCTTTGTTTGCAATATATATGGCTTTCTTTTAATCCTGTAGGACCTACTGCTCCTGGATCACTTCCACCATGGCCTGGGTCTATAACTACTATATATTTTTGCATAACTTCACCTGCTTTCTAGAATTAAAAAGAACCTGGGTTAACCAAGTTCTTTTTTTGTAAAATTAAACCTATTCTCTTCTTGTTAAATAAAATATAGGTATTAGATAATGTTAATTTTAATTTTAATACCTTTTTGCCATGCCAACAGACTTTGGTGCTGAATAATCAAATCCAAACTTTTTGTATAATCTATCAGCTGGAACATCAGCAATTAGGCTTACATAGGAGCCTTTTGGTGCGTGATTATCTAGATATTTAGTTATTTCTGACATAATTAAATTACCGAATCCATTACCCTGATAAGAAGGAGCAACAGCGATATCTACTATATGATAAAGGCATCCTCCATCTCCTATAATTCTTCCCATACCAATTAATTTATCAGAATCTCTTAAAGTAATCATAAAAATAGAATTTTTCAATCCTATTTCTGATGCTGCTTCATCCTTAGGACTCAATCCTGCAATTATCCTTAAATTATTATACTCTTTTGAATTTGGAATTTCATATGAAATATCTATATTCAAGTTAAATCTCCTTCCCCTCTTTTCTTTTGCTTCACATAATAAATTATACTTATTAATCCATGAAAATAAAAGGGCCAAGCCCTAAAAATTTATATGTGTTTGCCCTACGACTGTAAGAAGGGCATAAAAAGCTCTTCTAGGTGTTAATTGTGTCGTATAAATTTCCTATTCTGCAATAAACATACACATCAGCGAACTCAT
The DNA here is from genome assembly GCF_018141165.1 of Alkaliphilus sp. B6464. Lineage (NCBI taxonomy): Bacteria > Bacillati > Bacillota > Clostridia > Peptostreptococcales > Natronincolaceae > Alkaliphilus > Alkaliphilus sp. B6464. The sequence continues at coordinate 2,113,814 of NZ_CP058557.1, read as the reverse complement.
CTACTACATCAGCTGGAGCCCATTCCCAATACTTACATTCAAAACAGTGATATTTGTATGATTTTTCTACATAACGGTGTTCCACTAAAGGACTCATATGATATATCCTCCACATTCTTAGTCTCCTTTATATCATATATTAACCCATAGTCTTTATGCCATATCTTCCATAAAATTTTTTCAGTTTTGCATCTAGTACATAAAAGAGGATTCCTAGCAAAATTCTCTATAATCCTTTCTTTCCAAGACTTTTTCTTTTCTAATTCTTGTTTTTTATCTTTAAGTAACTTTTCTATAGACATTTGTTTAATAAAATTGTACAAATGAACTATTTGCTTAGATATTTTATTTCTTCTTCGAGAGTATAATCCATACCTTCTATAATGTAATCCCTCTAGCTGTTGTAATCTTGCATCAATCTTTTGTATAGTCCTAATAGTATTCTTTAATCTTTCTTCCTCTAGGTAAATCATACTGTCCAATTGCATAGTTTCCACTAGCACACCCTCTAATTGTCTTGGAGTTATCCCTACTCCTTTATCTTTAGAATAATCTATAGCAGCTATATCTACTGGACCTCTTAACTCCTTGGCTAAAAGCTTTTGATTTTGTTTTAATTGTTCTATTCTATCCTCAATTATTTCCTTTTCTAATTGTAGATCCTTATATGTTTTTATCCCTAGCATCTTATGCCCCCTTTTTAATTTATCTGTACAGAAACCTTAGATTATCACATAAAAAATACCGCTTATTCATTTCTGAATAATACGGTATTAAGATAAAATATTTATATTTCATGATGAATATCTATATAATTTAAAGTCCTACTTTGCTATTTTAGTTAAGCTTTAATCTTTGACTTTAGTTTTAATACTAGAGATACTATAAAGCATAGAATACTTGGTAGCAAAAATATGAAACCATGAATATAGTAATAAACGTACAATGGTGTAGAACCATAGGTATAAGCCGTATTTGTATTATAATCATAGGTTATATACACTAAACCACCTAAAAAGCATATCAATAATACTGTGCCAATACCAAATAAAATTTTTGATAAATTTGCTTTCATTATCTCATACCCCTTTGCGAATTACTATCTACTTACCTATTAACAAAATTATACTGTATTTCTATATTATTATAGTAAATTCTTGATTTTTCAATACCGTATTATTCAGTTTTTAAAGAACATTATTATTTTAAATTTTAATAGTTACATCGCTATTTCTCATAATGTACAGCTTGTTTCTTTCTAATCGTTTTAATAAATAATTCTACAGTATATGGATAAGGCTGTAGGTTGAGATATGATCGATAAAAATCCAGTTGACTATGCTACATCTCCTGATATGGTTGAAAAAACAAAAGAGGGTCCAGTGTTAGAAGGACCAAAAACCGAATCTTCAAAAGACACAGTAGCTATGACAAACGATCTACTGGATAAACTAAAGCAAATAGATAAAGAATATAAAAAACACAAATTAAAAACCGGAATAGAGTTAGATTTTGTATGTAGCTGGGAAGATGGTAGACCACTAAGACATTCCCATGCAACTATATTATTTGAGTTAGGTGCATCTAGCCAGGAAATATCTAAAAGACTAAGACATTCAAGAGTAAGTACAACGGATGATATTTATATTCATGTAAAAGAAGATATAAAAAAATCTACTGCTGATTTATTCAACCAAGCAGTAGAAAAAATAAAATAATATTTTTGTATTTATTTGGAGGCGACACCCAGATTTGAACTGGGGAATAAAGGTTTTGCAGTTCTTAGAAGCCTTAAAACATGACTAAATATTATGTAATATTTTATACCAAACGCAGTAAAATACACGTTTGTTTATTTATATGCTTTTCTATTGTAAATTATAAAATACTATTTAAAAGAGTAAAAGGACACTTTTAGGACACCTTTTTTAAGATAGTTATATTTTATAGGTTTATATGTAAAATGGGAAGTTTGTGGGAATAAAAAAAGGTGATAATCTACAAAAGACTATCACCTTTTCCTACTTTAACATTCCGATAAACATAGCACTCTGCTGAAAAATATTTCTAGCATACTCTTTTAGCAACTCATTTTCTTTTCTCAATTTCCAATTCTAATTTTCTTCTTTCGATTGGAGAGAATCTTTCTTCTTTCTAGTCTTACACCTTCTAGTTCAGCAATATGTTGGCGACTAAACCTTATGGCTGGGATACCTTTACAAGGTGTTATAACTCCTTCATTTCTATACTTAGTTATAGTAGCAACATCAACTTGCCACTTTTCAGCCAAATCTTTTTGAGTTAATAGTTTATCCATTTAATTGTCTCCTTTGTTCTATGATTCATCTAATTTTCAATTTCTTTTTTCATATACCGAATAAATTTATCTGTATTAATGTAACCCGAATGGAAACTTGTCTTATGTTGTTCTATTTGACATCAGTCAATTTTATTTCGAGATCCTTTACTTTTTCTTTATACAATTTTTCCTCCATTAACTCTATAAGCATTAATGTTAATTTGTCTCTTGCAGCTGGTATTGCTTCTGGATTTACAATCTCTACTTTTATTTTACTCATTATCGCACCCCTTTTTACTCTTTAGTATTAATTAGATTTAGTCCTTTTTCGGTTATAGCTATAGATCTTGGACTGCCTTCTACTTTGGTAATATATCCTTCATGCTCTAAAGCAGTAAGGTATCCATGTACCGTGCTGCTTGATTTTACTCCTACTAAATCTCTAATATTCCTTACAGTTGGGTTCTCTACTTTAAAAGTCCTAAGCTCCCCTTTGTCTACGTCTAAGGCTTTTATAGTTTCACTATCCGTTTTAAGTACCTGGATTCTTCTTTGAGTTATTTCTAAACCTTTCATATACATTTATCTCTCAGTATAGAATGGAGTTCAATTCCCTATTGCGAATCTTATAATAATATTACGTAAATATGTAGTTTTTTTAAAATCATTTAAATTTATTTAAGTCTATATCCCAGTTTTCTACATTGTATGCTTTGGGATGAAATTTATCATGTTCTCCTTTGTACATCATATAACTAATCTCAGCAGTCCATTGCTCATTGTTTTTAAGTCGTCCTATGTTAAATGCAAATTTATCTTGATAATATACTTCTCCACTTTTATTAGCAGCTTTACCTTCTTCATTCAGTTTCATAACATAGTGGAATCCTTCATAGTCACCATCCACATGTGTTTCATGAAAAGATTCATTAAATGAATAATATTTTTCTATAATATCATAATCAATATATTCGCAAACTACTTTTAAAACATCGTCTATAGTCAGTTCATTTGACTTCGGAAAATTTATAATAACCTTTGTTATCACACCTTTATCTTCATTACCAGTTGTTACAAGCAATAATGCATCATTATTGTAAATAGTCTCCATTGCATTTACTACTTTAACTTTCTTTCTATATTTTATCCAAAAGCGTTTTGCTTCGCCATACTTTCCATAAAATTTCGGATGCCCTGGAAAAGTAAGTATATCCATGTCAGATAAATTATCTGGAAGTTTTGCATTATTTTCATTTATAATAGTTGCCATAATGTGTGGGCTGCCAATAACAATAACTGAAATGATAATAAATACAGCAATTATTTCTAATGCTGATTTGGATTTCTTTTTCGTTTCGTATGGCATCTGAGTATTGCTTATGTTAGCGTTTGTATAAGTAGGTATGTTCTGTTTCCTGTTAACACGATCAGCTTCACAATACTCGCATATTTTAAGGTATGTTTTCTTCCCGCAATCATAGCAAATGCGCGGCTTATCGCTAATTGTTACCCTACATTTAGGGCATGTAGTTCCAGAAAATATATCTCCACAGTTTTCACATATATTTTTAAATTCTTTTGAGCCACAACTCTTACATCGCATAACATCATCTAGTGTCTTTGTTTCACAATACTCACATATTTTCACATAAATTCCCCCATTATTATTGCTAAAATCAATACTTTTGATTATAACCACAATATAAAAAGCGATAGTCCTAATAGATTATCACTTTTTTATTTCAAAACATCATATTACTGTTGCAATAATCTTGCCTTTGCAGCATTAAACTCTTCTTCTGTAAGTATGCCTTCATCAAATAATGCTTTTAACTTTATAATCTCATCAGATAAACTAGTTGAAGTTACGCTCGATTCTTCAACACTTCCTCCTAAATCCGTAAGTCTTGATAAAGCTGATAGTATATTCTCAGCATCCTTACAAGCTGTTTTATATGGAAGAGAGTCTGATTTTATACTAGTTCCCCAGCCCACTCCTTTTAATAAATTAATATAAAAAGGTTTAAATGAGTCTTTCAAATCAACTCTTATTTCAAATTTTTGGATTACTTTTTTTGTTTGCTTACTACCTATTAATCCTCCAATAATAGCCCCCATGTCACGAGCTATTAAACTTCCAGTAACTACAGATCCTATTCCTCCCTTAGTTATTGTTTCTCCATCCTGTAGTAATTCAAATGCAGCCACATCCTCAAATTTAAATACTATTCTCTTTTTTTCATTAAATGTATCAACGATAACAGCCCAAAGTCTGTTATTTTCATCAATGTAAAAATTATCTGCGATTTGCTGTGTAGTAGAGAATACATTGCTTAGTTCTTCACTTCTTGTGGCTTTATTAACTGCATCTATCATTACTGATAACTCCAGATTTTTAGAATTCATAATCTCTACTGGACTTAAAAAGTATCTGCCATTTGCAAAACAGTGATTACAAGCAACGTGCCCACTTAATTTGTTTTTCCCTTCATGATTATTACAAATTGAGCACATTTCTTTTTTTCCGAATAATCCCATAAAAATCCCCCTTTTCTATCTAAATATAAGATTATTGTACTACATCCTTAATTAGCAAGCAATTAATGAAATATCAATGGTAATTCAAGATAAAGAACATATAAATTTTTTGTAAGATTAATTCTACATTTTCCCAAATCAGAATATTAGATATAGGTTATGAATAAATCTTTTATTCTAATATAGTTTATTATATTTTAAACTCTTTTGCAATGTAGATATTCCAACAGTTTTAAACAAAACTATTTGTTTTATAGTATCTTATTATCGTTTATTGACTTTTTAGAAAATGTCCCCATGGTTAGCAACCAGTAGGCAATGCCAACCGCAACATAAAAAGCGATAGTCTTTAATTAGATTATCGCCCTTTTTTCTATTTCTTATATTCTTCTAGTGCACTTATTCCCTTTTCGGTTATACTTATAGACCTTGGACTACCATCTATCTTAGCTATATATCCTTCCTTTTCTAAACTACTAAGATGTCCATGTACTGTACTACTTGATTTTACTCCTACTAAATCTACAATATTCCTTACAGTTGGACTTATACTATTAGCCTGTATATATTGATGTATTGCTTTTAAAATTCCCATTTGTCTTTCAGTTAACATGATAATTCCCCTTTATACCTTCGCTACTATCAATTAATTTTGTATCTATTGCTGATAGTATGTTATCTATTTTAAAGGTCCTTAATTGTCCCTTACTTATGTCCAAGGCTTTTATTATTTCATTATCCATCTTCAATACCTGGATTCTTCTTTGAGTTATTTCTAAGTCTTTCATATACATAATTTCTATTACTTTATGGTTACTTAATGAGTACTTTAATGATTGATTTACCATGTCATCACTCCAAACGTGTGTTCTTAATTATATATTACCAGAACATCAGTTCCGTGTAAAGAGTAAAAACAGACATAAAAAATAGGGTACAGCCTAAGCCCCACCCTTGATTTAAGCATTCCAAATTACAGCTAAACCGTAGAATATAAACGCTACAGATAAAAATAAAGCTATTAATGAAACTGTCTTTCCTTTTATTTTCGACCAACTGTAATATAATCCTAGTAATATTAACCCAGCTGTTATAGCTAAAGACCCTACACTTATGTTAAAGTTAGTTAAACTCGACATTTTATCCCTCCTCTCTTGTTTGTTAGGAGTATTTTATAAATCAAATTGGGTCTAAATCAATAGTTTTCTTAAAAATTTTCTCAAAAAATAAAAAAATGGTAGAGCCTAAGCCCTACCCTAATATTAAAATAGTTACATATCACGTAGTATGTAACCAAATCGCCCATATCTATTTAATTTGTCAACTACCCTAACATCTTATTCTCTGTATTATCTTTTAATTTCTTTAATGCATCTAGTATACCAGGAGGTAAAGGTACACCCAATAGTGCTATGTTTTCCGTTACACTTATACCTTCATTTGCTGTATAGAATAAAACTGCCATAGTTCTAAAGATGGGATTTTCTATTGCAATAATTAAATCTAACTGATTAGCTACTACGACAACTAAAAATATAGCCATCTTTCTTACAATCCCAACAAATCCTATATCACTATCTAAGTTTTTATCTTTCCATGCTTTCATAAGCCCGGTAATATAGTCTATTACAACCAATAAAACTAATGTCTTTAAGGCTAAATCCCATCCACCCAGAAAATATGTAATCCCTGTTCCTATAAATGCTGCTATACTATTTACTATTGTTTTATCGTCCATTATTTATCTCCTTTCAAATCCTTATGTAGATTCATAAATAAAGTTGCTATTGCCCATACTGGCATAGGTTCTTCTATTTTTTTAATCCATCCTTCCGGATCACTCATTAATTTATTTTCTGCTAGATATTCTATTCCTTCCTTTTTCCATTGTGGTGTATCCATAGATTTATCCTCCTTTTGCATATAATCAATGCCAATATGCTCTAATATTCCTTTTGAAATTCCTATAGCTGCCTTCTCTGAAAATTCATCATTTTTAAATAGTTGTTCCTCCGCAGGATTATTTATAAAACCCACTTCCACTAGGCAAGTTGGTATTTTAGTTTCTCTAACAACTTGCAGACTGTTATATTTAACTCCACGATCTGCTAATCCTATTGCTTGTACTAGATTGTTTTGTATAGAGTGTGCTAGTCTATCTCCTTCTACACCCTGCTTATAAGCATATGTTTCTGTTCCTGTAGCCAAAGGATTACCTGCACTATTTATATGAATAGATACAAAAAAATCAGCTTTAGATTTGTTCGCTATCTTTACACGTTCGTCCAAACTAACCCTTGTATCTCCTACTCTTGTAAATATATTTTCTATGCCATATCGCATTAATATTTCTGCTACCATGCATGCGATTTTAAAAGCTATATGGCTTTCTTTTAATCCTGTAGGTCCTACTGCTCCTGGATCACTTCCACCATGGCCCGGATCTATAACTACTATATATTTCTTCATAAATACACCTTCTTTCTAAAAATAAAAAGAACCTGGATAACCAAGTTCTTTTTTGAAACTATATAGATAATTTGTCTACTAAATATAATATAAGTGTAAGATATGTTAGCATAAAACTAATTCTTTGATATCCTTCACTATCTAGTTTACAGAAACACACCAACCCAACTACTATTAAAACCAGACTAGTTAATATTAAAAGCATATCAATCCCCTCCTCTCTTTTTTAAAGTACAAACATTATAGGTAAAAAAGAAAGGAAGTCAAGCTTTAATTTAAATTTTTTTGAAATAAATTAAAGAAGGGCATAAAAATACACCCTTCTTGGATGTTATTGATGTTGCGTATAAATTTCCATGAAAAAAGCACCCTGACGGATGCTTCATATCTGATTATAATAATACTCTGTCGATTATTGCGATATTTTGTTAAAGGTTTAGGTTAATTCGTGTAGAATTTTGATGTGGGAGCATATTCATTTTATTATCTCCCTATTCTAATGAAAAAGCGAGGTGATATTATGGGAACCGATAAAAGACCAGCACCACAAACGCCAAGACCAACGCCACCAAGTCCAACCCCTAGAATACCAGAGACAAGAGATGTACCTAATTCAGTATCTCCACCAAGACCTGTTCCTCCACCACCTCCTAAGAAGTAGCTTGACTTTCTAATATTTTTTCTTCATTCCATTTGTAATATTCACTCATGTCGTAATCTTTGATTACGACATTTTTCTCTATGTCTATATAAGTACCAATCACTTTAGTAAACAATCGATCTATATCAAAATCATCGTGTTCATAAAAACTTTTGTCAATCCCCAATACAATCGACATATCTTCATTTAGAGTTGAATATTCATAGGCAAATCCTTTATAAGACTGTCCATCTTGAATAACTTCTAGAAATCTACATTCGTTTTTTTCTATAAGAAATTTTTGCCAACAATTTTTTGTAGAAGAAGGCATCTTATTGCGCATTCCTCGTAAATAATCTATGAACATTGTCCATAATTTATTTAAATATTCCCTTGAGACTCCCAAAGCAAAAGAAGTAAACAAAACAGCTAAAGTAAAGCGCAAAAGAAAAAAGAAATCATCAAATTTTTCAATAAAGCTCTCCAAAGTAACTATGTGGTATGCCAAGGCGAAAAACATCCCATTAATAAATAATATAGGGAAACTGAGCATTACTCCGTTAATTGTAACTTTAAAGTCTGAATGACTTGGTTTAGATGGACAATCTAACTCATGTGCAATTTTTTCAGAGAGCATTCCAGGTAATATAAACAACAAAATAATTATTATATTTGAAACCTCCATTAATATCAGCCCCTTTCATTTCCATTATACTCCAGTATATATTAATATAAAAGATTACCTTTTATGACACAGCATTCTTATTACTGTGTTTCACTAATTCCCTATCGTCTAAATAAAAAAACCTTCTAGAGTTAAATTTCTAATGCGTCTTGTACTGCTTCACGAAGATTAAATAACTTCGGTACTTCGTCATATTCCATTTTCTCCGCTAAAATCAAAATTACATAACTTCTTACAATCGCTGAATTTGGTTTAAATGTCATAATTACCAGCTCCTTTATAAATTTTATTATATTTTTTATTGTTCTAAACATTGCTCTACAACTTCTTTTAAATTAAAGAGCTTAGGAACTTCCATAGTTATCATCTTGACCACCCTTTCTAAGCTCCGTATTTAATCGCCATTTCTTTTACTATCGTTATGTAGATTTCTCTAAGTCGCGCATCATTTTCTAGCACATCTAAAAGGCATAATGCTTCGACTTTTCTTATCGTTGCATCAGATACACCGAGAATCTCTGCAAATTCTTTAACTGTGTAGATTCTTGGATTCATTTTGTTAATGCCCCCCTCCAATTTATTTTCTAAACTGCTTTCTTTGAAAAAAACACATCTGGTACAGTAGAATTTAAAGCTTCTGCTATTTTTTCCATAGATTCTTTAGATGGATTAGTTCGGCGATTGTTTTCAAGGTTTGATATGTAACCTGCTGTTAATCCTGTAATCTCTGCAATATCGTATATAGACAATCCTAATTGTAGTCTTATACTTTTAATTTCGTTCATGTTTTCACCTCCTGTTGTTGTCTGTGAGTATATGGTATCATTGACTAACAGAAAACAAAAGTGGTATTGTAGTCTGTTAGACAACGTATAAGTGAAATATCATTGTCTTACAAACAATTACTCTTTTTTTCTTAATATATCTATTGACTTTATAGTCTAGTAGAGTATAATATAATCTAGTAGAATACATTTAGAATATAAAGGAGTGTTTTGTGTGATAGGGGAAAATTTACGTAAAATTAGGGAAAGTAAAAGCTTAGGAGTAAATCAGTTGTCCAGAATGTCAGGGATTAATGCAAGTTATATTAGTAATTTAGAAAACAACAAACGTAAGAACCCTTCAATAGAAACACTTCAAAAAATAGCAGACGCCTTAGAAGTTTCAGTTTATGATTTCTTTAAAGATAATATTAATAATAAAAATGTAAATAAAAATGAAAAAACTATAGAAAGTGATTTGCCTATAGTACCAGAAGAGTTCACAGACGCTGACGAAGCACGTGCATATGTAGATAAACATCAAATATTTGGCTCTGATGGATTTGACGCAGATAGATTAGATGATGTTGAAATTTTAGAATTTGCTAATGCTCTGCTAGAACAAATGCGAATGGTTAGCTATAAGTACAAGAAGTAGACATTCAAAGGGGGAATGTTAAATGCAGCAAATTAATGAAGTGGTTATTGGTCTGTTGGACACCTACGACACAACTTGTCCCTATAAACTATGTACTTTATTAGGAATAGACATTGTAAAATTGGAAAGAACTGACCCTATACTCTGTAGGAATAATAGTATTTATATTAGAAATTATCTAGAAACAGAGACAATATTTATAAGAAATGATTTAGCAGAAGAAAGTGAAAAATTCTACATAAGACATGAATTAGGACATGCCATATTACATCCTAATATCCGAAATTCATATAATACGCACTTGCTAAATAGATATAAACTAGAGAAACAAGCTAATTATTTTGCTCTCAAATTGAGTAACATAGAATTTGATGGAATAGAATTAAATAATATGACTTTAGAACAAATAGCCAGTTGTGTAGGTATCCCGCATACTGTATTAAAGCAACTTGCTAATTTTTAAAATATTTTTCAAGAACTTATGTTCTTATTTCTTGGAAAGGAGGTGAAAATAATGTCAGTAAGAAAAGTTGGAGATGGGTACAAAGCTGAAGTATTCTTAGGTATTAATTCATCAACAGGAAAAAAGATAAGAAAAACTAAAACATTTAAAAAACAAAAAGATGCAAAGGATTGGGAGCGAGATATTCTTCAAGCCTATAAGACTGGAAATTTAAGTTTAAATGGAGATATTAAATTATCCGAGTATCTTGAATACTGGTATGATACTTATGTAATAGCTAACACAAAGTACAATACTCAAAAGCGCTATAGAACTCTCATAAATTGCGTTAAAGAACATTTAGGACATATTACATTAGACAAGCTAAGAACTCCCATTATAGACCGATTTTATGCGGATCTAAAACTAGAAATGATTATTCTAAAAGATGGCACAACTAAAAGAAGATATATGGATGGAACCATATTAAAAGTTCATAAACTTTTTAGACAAGCTATGGGTAAGGCTGTAGGTTGGGATATGATCGATAAAAATCCAGTTGACTATGCTACATCTCCAGATGATGATAAAAGGAATAAGAATACCTGGAGCTTAAACATAATAAATGATTTTCTTGATTATATAAAAGATGAAAAAATATACTTACCATCTTTCATAGCATTTAATACAGGTCTACGTGAAGGAGAGATTGCAGCATTAAGATTTAAATATGATATAGATTTCAAAGCAGAACTGATAAAAATAAATCATAATATGGTTGAAAAAACAAAAGAGGGCCCAGTGTTAGAAGAACCAAAAACCGAATCTTCAAAAGACACCGTAGCTATGACAAAGGATCTACTGGATAAACTAAAGCAAATAGATAAAGAATATAAAAAATACAAATTAAAAACTGGAATAGAGTTAGAATTTGTATGTAGCTGGGAAGATGGTAGACCACTAAGACCTACCTACATTTCACAGAGATTCTCAGAGCTTGCTAAACGCTTTGCTATAAAGAGAGAAATTGAACCTATAACATTTCATGGCCTAAGACATTCTCACGCAACTATATTATTTGAGTTAGGTGCATCTAGCCAAGAAATATCTAAAAGACTAAGACATTCAAGAGTAAGTACAACGGATGATATTTATATTCATGTAAAAGAAGATATAAAAAAATCTACTGCTGATTTATTCAACCAAGCAGTAGAAAAAATAAAATAATATTTTTGTATTTATTTGGAGGCGACACCCAGATTTGAACTGGGGAATAAAGGTTTTGCAGACCTCTGCCTTACCACTTGGCTATGCCGCCTTATTTGGTGCCCAGAGGCGGAATCGAACCACCGACACGGGGATTTTCAGTCCCCTGCTCTACCGACTGAGCTATCTGGGCTGGTGGGCGCAACAGGACTTGAACCTGTGACCCCCTGCTTGTAAGGCAGGTGCTCTCCCAGCTGAGCTATGCGCCCAAACATGATGACAAAATTAAGTATAACATATTTTGTCACTCACTACAAACCCGATAATAAATAAATTTCATTAATTTTAATAAAATACACTGAGTTTTCATGTTCTTTCTTGTTTTTTTACCGTTTTATAGTATTAATTTTTCTGTATCACTTCATCTAATAACTTTCTTAGTTGTTCTTCATTGAATTGATATTTTTTATTGCAAAAATGGCATACTAACTCTGCCTTTTTATCCTCTTCAGTTATTTCCCTTAAATCCTTTTCACCAATACTTATTAAAACCTGCTCTAATCTTTCTTCGTTGCAATCGCAGATAAAATCAACTTCATAGGACTCTAAAATAGTAGGCTCCATTTCTCCCAAAATATAATCTAACATTTCTTCTGGAGTTGACTTCTTTTCAATAATAGAAGTAATTGGTTCTAGAGATGCAAGCTTATCTTCTAGCTTTGTTAATGTTTCATCATCTATACCAGGTAATACTTGAACTATATATCCACCAGCCGCTTTTATTGTATAGTCTACATCGATTAAAACTCCTAATGCTACACCTGATGGCTGTTGTTCTGAGAATGTAAAATATGCAGCAAAATCTTCAGCTATTTCCCCAGTAACTAGTGGATAGGATCCAACATACGGGTCTCTAAGTCCTAAATCTTTAATAACTGTAATACTTCCATCTTTCCCAACAGCACTTCCTACATCCAGCTTTCCAGGATATAAATTAGTACTTTCTGTATTAGGATGTGAAACATAACCTTTTACATTACCCTTAGAATTCCCTACAACTACAATTGGCCCTAATGGACCTCCGCCGTTAATATTAACGGTTATCTTTTCTTTTTCAGACTTTAACATAAGTCCCATAATCGAAGTAGCTGTTAAAGTTCTACCTAATGCGGCAATAGCTACTGGCGATGTTTCATGAAGCCTATGTACCTTATCTATCATCGCTGTTGTGTTAGCTACAAAAACCCTTATTTTATTAGATGCAGCTGTTGCTCTTATTATTGTACTTTTCACAAATGTCACCTCTTTTTCAATTCTTATCTCGTTATACTCTTGTTTATAGTATATCTATATACAATACAATTTATTATTTTATAAAAAAAACAAGTTGGTAATCCAACCTGTTTTTAGTATTTCACCATGGTATAAAAAGTACTAATCTAAAACTCTATGTAAACCCCTGGGTTTGCAACAACTGTAGATTACATACTCTATTTTAAGTTTGATGAAACAACTTTAATTATGCTCTTGATACGTTAGTAGCTTGAGGTCCTTTGTCTCCTTGAACAATTTCAAATTGAACTGCTTGACCTTCTTCTAATGTTTTGAATCCATCCATAGTAATAGCTGAGTAATGTACGAATACATCATCTCCGTTTTCTCTTGAAATGAATCCATATCCTTTTTCTGAGTTAAACCATTTAACTGTACCTTTTTCCATTAGAAAATTCCTCCTAAAACATTATTGAACCTAGGTTTATGTACCTTTATTCTTTTCCAGTCTATCATACAGCATATTCTATGTCAATATTTTATTACATTGACTGAATGATACATATATAATATACTGCAACTGATATTGTTGACACTTTCTTATCATTTATTCATATTTTACTTCTTTGCTACAAAAAATATACGTTCACTATTATCTTTTGAGGGATTAAATGTAAATCCATCATATTCTTTTATATCTTTAAAGTCTAATTCATTTAATATTTTTATAATTTCTTGGCTCTTGTACGCTCTTTGAACATGGTACTCTTCTTCTTTTTTATAATACTTTCCGTCTTGAATAAAAAAAGTTAAATCCATCTCTATAGTATTACTTCCTTCATCAAAGTAATTTTCCCATAAATAACATAGATCTTCTAAATTTTCACCAAATGTATTATTGCCTAAAATATTTTTAATTTTATAATGAGAGCTAATATCGAAAATAAAAACTCCCCCATCCTCTAGGGCATTGTACACTCCTTGGAATACTTTCATTAAATCATTTATATCAACAATGTAATTTATTCCATCACACATACTCAAAATACAATCAAACTTTTCTTCTAATTCTAAGTTAATCATATCTTGCTCAATAAAAAGTATATTTGTATTATTCTCCAATGCCTTATTTTTTGCAATCATAAGCATATCCTTAGATATATCTAACCCTAATATATTGTAGCCTTTCTTTGCAAGTGGAATAGTAACATTTCCAGTTCCACACGCTATCTCTAATATTTTATGTGGTTTATTTCTATTTTGCACCATAACTTTCTCAACATAATTCGCCCAATCTTCGTAGTCTACATCCTCCATCAATCTATCATAAAGATGAGCAAATCCACAGTACTGATCAACCATTACTTATTTCCCCTTTTTCTTTTGTTTTTTCCTTACTGTCATTAAACCACCAATTCTACCTGTTTCCTTAGCAGTAAGTCCACCCCAACCTAGCCGTTTTACCTTATCTATTAGTCCAAGTTCTTCAGCAATTTCATATTTCATCATCATATCAGGGGTAAACTCATCTATATTTCTTGTTAACTTATTCTTTGTCATAAATATCCCTCCATATCCTTATTATGGAATTATCGAAAGAATATTATACAATTAGTCATAAATTCCAAAATATAATTACTAAAATTAAATAATATATTTAATTAATTGTAATATTATATTTTTTTGTTGATTTTAATATTAATTAGTGGTAAATTAATTTGTGTTGTGATATCAATACTATTTTCCCACTCCCCCTTTTAATATATAAATATATATTAAATGGAGTAATGCAATCTTCCCCTAGATTGCTTACTCAATCGGAAATAAAAGAAGACATGATTTTTTCACGTCTTCTTTTTTTATGCTAAAAAATACTTAAATCTAGCTCCTTTGAAATATCTTTTAATACTCCTATACCCGCAATACTATTTCCTTTTTCATCTAGGGCAGGTCCTACAACCCCTATACCCATCCTTCCTGGTACTACAGCCATAATACCTCCACCAACACCACTCTTAGCTGGTATACCCACATTTATAGCAAATTCACCTGATGCATTGTACATACCGCATGTAACCATAAATGCTTTAGCAATTTTGCTATATTCTGGATTGATTAGTTGTTGTCCCGTTTCTTTAAGAATACCATTATTACTTAAAAATAAACCTATTTTAGATATATCCTTACAAGTGACTTCTATAGAACACTGTCTAAAGTATACATCTAGATTTCCTTCCACATCTTCGTTAATGACTCCAACATCCTTCATAAAGTATGCCATTGCCCTATTTCTATCTCCGGTTCTTTTCTCAGACATATATATTGATTTGTTTATTTCAAGAGTTGGATTTTGTGTAATGAGTTTAAAAAAATTCATAATACGATCTATCTTTTCTTCTGGTGAGTTCCCCTTTATCATAGAAGTAACTGCAATAGCTCCTGCATTAATCATTGGATTAAAAGGTTTAGAAGGTCTCACTATCTCTAATTTCATCATTGAATTAAAAGCATCTCCTGTAGGCTCCATACCTACCTTTTCAAAAATGTAGGCAGGTCCCCAGTCCTCTAATGCCATTATTAGTGTAATTACTTTAGATATACTCTGGATAGTAAATTTATATCCATAGTCTCCTGCTCCAAATTCTTCACCATCTAGTTGGCTAATATAAATTCCTAGGGCATCCTTATTAGCTTTTGTAAGTTCGGGAATATACGTAGGTAGATTTCCATATTGTATTTTATTTCTGTTTTTATCTAATATTTTTTCAAGTTGCGCCTGCATTACTTCACCTTCTATCAATAAGTTTATACAATAGCTTGCAAATTGAATATATAAGATTAAGCAGATTTAGTCAACACTTTTTCTAATGAAAACTACCACCATCTATAAACTCTCTCAATATTGAGGTTTTAGGCACATCTTCTTCTTTTTCTAGATTAACAAAATAATTTAGAAACTTTAATAATCGTTTTGCCTCTGCATGATATGGACTAGTTGTGTCAACTTGTCGCAACAATGGTTCTGCATACTTTTTAAGTACACTTAATTCATAGAACAGTGCCGAATTAAACATAACATCTGCTTCTTCTTGGAAAGGAAAAATATTTTTTTCTTCACCTCTTCTAACAGATTGCCATAGAAATAATGTTCTGTTAGCATCATTAGACCTAAACTTACTATCTCTGACTAACCTCCTAATAAGTCTTGTATCTGTAGTAGGTATACGATTATGTTCATCAATATTTAACTGGGTCAAAGCACTTATGTATATTTTAAATTTCTTATTTCTAGGTATAGATTCTGTTAGCTTATCATTTAGACAATGGATTCCTTCTAATATTAAAGGTTGATCTTTATTAATTTTAATCTTGTTCCCTCTATATTCTCTCTTGCCCAGATGAAAGTTAAATGTAGGGATTTCAACCTCTTCTCCAGCTAATATTCGCTCCAGATCCCTATTAAATAGTTCTAGATCAATAGCATTCAGAGCCTCAAAGTCAAACTCACCCTTATCATCTAAAGGTGTATCCTCTCTATTTACAAAATAATCGTCTAGCGAAATAGAAACAGGTTTCAAGCCATTTACCTTTAGTTGAATCTCTAATCTCTTAGAAAATGTAGTTTTTCCAGAAGAAGATGGTCCTGCAATTAAAATCAACTTTTTTTCATCTATATGTTCTGTAATAGTATCTGCAATTTGTGCAATCTTCTTTTCATGTAATGCCTCTGCAATACGAATAAATTCTCCTTCTTTTCTTGTTACTATTAAATCATTTAACGTAGCAACATGATCAATTTCCAAAATTTCTCCCCACTTTTCTGTTTCTCTAAAAACTTTAAATAACTTTGGTTGCTCTTCAAAGTTGGGAATTTGACCATCTGCCTCTTTTATAGGTAATTGTATTATGATACCAGGGCTATAAAATTTTAATTTAAACTTTTTCATATACCTCGTAGAAGGTACCATATATCCATAAAAATAATTTTTTAACCAGCCACATTGATATATATTTATATAAGGTTTTTCTCTATACTTCATTAAATTTACTTTTCCCATTTGTCCGTATTCTCTAAAAATATCTATGGCTTCATCTACAGGGATTCTACTTTTTGTCAAAGGGACATCTTCTTCAACAATTTCCTTCATACGATACTCTATACGTTGTGTATCAGTTTCATCAATTTGCCTTTTATAATGAACCTCACAATATAGACCTTTACTTAATGAATGTTCTACAGAAACTCTACATCCAGAAAATAATTCCATACAAGCTCTTATAAAAATAAAAGCCAAGCTTCTTTGGTAGATTCTAGCCCCTATAGGAGAACATTCATTTATAAATTTAATATCACAATCTTCATTTAAGCTGTAACTTAATTCTCTTAATTGATTATCAACAATAGCCGCTACTATTTGATATGGTTCATTTTTTTGAAAATCGTAACTAATTTCTTCTAAGGAAATACCTTTTTCATATTGAAAAGAACCTTCATTTTCTAAAGTAACTTTAATAGTACATTGCTCTTTATCTTGAATCATTTATAATCCCCCCATTTTGCTTTTTATGTATTGTATTATAGTATATTAAATATATTATTATTTATATGTGCTAAAACACCCCATGAATACTGTTACCCACTTAACATTATAAATTAACATATTATTAAAGTATCATAAGTTTCAATCGAAATCAAAAGTCTCTGATATTATACAGAATAATAGTCCCTGCTTAAGAACAGGGACTATCTGCTATATCATAGGTCTACTGGGGGTAGAGATATTGCTTAGTGCTTCCCCCGCCTCATTTTCATAAATATTTCTTACTGCTAAATCACCGATAGATACCATTCCTACAATTTTACCATTTTCAATAACTGGTAGCCTTCTTATTTGATTTTCTCCCATTATTTTAGCTGCCTCATGCACATGAGTATCTGGAGTAACAGATACTATTCCTTTAGACATTATATCACTGACACTTGATGTATTATCTAATCCTTCAACTACTCCTCTTAATACTATATCTCTATCTGTAATAATACCTATAGGCTGATCTTGATTATCACATACTGGAATAGATCCTACATTCAATTCCTTCATTTTTTTTGCTACTTCAGTAATAGAAGCATCTGGTAAAGCAGCATAAACCTTATTAGTCATAACATCTCTTATATTCATATATACACCTCCACTTAATATACTTCATATATATGTTGCTCCAATTTCTATTTTTTTATTAGCACCAAAATTAATAACAAAAAAAATTCCTAACTAATGTTAGGAATCCAAAATCATTATTTTAATAATCCAATTTTATTAAATGGGAATAATCGAACAAAAGCTTTACCCATAATTACATCAAAATCTACCAAACCTAAAATCTCATCACGGCTATCCAAACTATTTCCTCTATTATCTCCCATTACAAAAATCTTATTTTCTGGCACGATTATATCTATATCACCCTCAGTATACGTTTCTGAAATATAATCTTCCTCTAACATAGTACCATTAACATAAACTTGACCTTCTTTAATTATTATTTCGTCTCCTGGAACTGCTATAACACGTTTAATTAATAACTTATCCTTACCATTGTCTGTCTTTAAACTAGACTGAAAAACAACTATATCTCCTCTTTTAGGTGCACTCCTTTTATATAGAAACCTATTGATAATTAAAAAATCATTCTCTTGTAGTGTTGGACTCATGGAATAATTTTTTACAATGGTTGGTTTTACAAAAGTCGTAATTATTAACGCAATAACTAGGGATAATATAATAGTTTTTATCCATTCGATTATTTCATTCTTCATCTTCTGTCCCCCTGTCTGCACTTTAAGAATAAACTTCTTTACCTATTTTATCACTGTGAACGATGGAAATCAACTTTAAAAGCAATTTCGTCCACTGTCCACAGGGCAGACATTATATAGATATAAATTCTTCAACAACTTCTATTAAATTTTTTACATTTATATTATCATCAGTATCATCCCAAACTGCTTCTTCATCTATTACTAAAATTAATTGTGGAGCCTCATGAGTTACTTCAAGAACATCTTCGACCGCATCAGATACTTCAATATCTTCTCTCACATATATTATGGTAAATATAATATCATCCTCACTATCTTTAATGAAATTTAAATATTCATCATATGCATCTTCACTATCCTGACTAGACTCATCATGTTTAAAAATAAATACTGGCTTTTTATTTGATCTTCTTAATATCTTTTCTAATTCATCTACAGTAACAATTTTTTTTAATTTACGTGACATTAATTAATCCTCCCTAAATATATTGACTTTGTTATTAATTGTATATTACAGCTTTAATCATATTATAACTTGTAATATAGATATTATGTAATTTACCATTATTTCATTTTTAAATACCTTAATTTCAGATATATATTTACATTGTTTTATATATTACCAATTTTTTTATTATCATATCAATATTGATGATTTTATTTCTTTATGATATTCTAAGGTATATAGATTTTAATAAGGAGCTGATCCAGTTGGAGAAGATAAAAGATTTTTTTCATGATTTTTCAGATGTTTTTTTTGCTATAGTTGTAGCCAGTGTAATGTTTGTTGTGCTTTCATGGAACTTAGGAAGTTGGTTTTCTAATTCTTCAAATACTGTATTAGCAGATGAACCAGTTAATATTACCAAAGACAAAAATAATAATCCCATATCAGAAAATGATGATAAACAATCTAATATAGTAGGAAATGAGGAAGTTGAAAAAAATAATAGTGATAAAGATAAAGTTACACCTGAGGACACAACCGATAATATAGAATCTGAGGAGACCGATGTACCTTCTGATAATATTATTACTTCAGAACAAAAAACGGTGTCTATCCCTAATGGCACACCTGGATCAGGTATTGCAAAAATATTAAAAGAAAACGGATTAATAGATGATGCAAAAGACTTTATACAAGCGGCTGAAAACTTAAACCTTGCACATAGACTAAAATCCGGTTCATTTGAAATTCCTACTAATGCTACAATAGAAGATATGGTTAAAATTATAGCAGGACAGAAGAAATAAAATTTATAAACATCTAATTATTAAAGTTTTTACAATTCTATACATAACAAAAGGTAGCAGAATTTAAAATTCTACTACCTTTTCTATTTCTATTCATCCTCTATTCTATTGTATCTATCTCTACTATCTCGTGTATATTGGTTTAATTTTCTTAAATTGCTAATCCACAGATAAATAACATATGGAATAAAAAACACCATCAAAATTGGAATTCGTGCCATTAAAATAAAGTTAAATAGGCCATGTA
Source organism: Alkaliphilus sp. B6464 (assembly GCF_018141165.1). Lineage (NCBI taxonomy): Bacteria > Bacillati > Bacillota > Clostridia > Peptostreptococcales > Natronincolaceae > Alkaliphilus > Alkaliphilus sp. B6464. Next base: position 2,093,519 of record NZ_CP058557.1, on the reverse strand, counting down.
AAATCACAGGCATTAATAATGATCTTTTATAATAGTATGTTTTTAATCCTGTGTCCTGTGTATATTTACTTAAAGATAAATAGTAGCCCATAGTAACACCGAATAGCATATGTGCAGGTACAGATAAGATTCCTCTCATAATTCCAACATAGTAGTTTCCTGTATAACGAAAAACAACATACATAATATTCTCTACTGTGGCAAATCCCAAGGCCGCAAACACACTATAAACAATACCATCAAGCTTTTCATTAAAGTTTTTATTATTGTAAGCACCATACAAAACCGCAGATCTTTTAAAAAATTCTTCCGTTAGTCCAGCTACAATAAATGCAGTATAAGCTATAGAAAATATCCCAGGAAAAATATTAATCGAAAGTAAAATTCTCTGCACAAACATTATTGGTATTACAGATAACGCTCCTAAAGCAAAAACACGAAGTAATAGTGTCCATGGCTCTTTATCATATCTATCAGTCAAATATATACCTATAGCTAAGGCAATAATAGGTGTAACTGCAATTATTACTAACCTTATAATCATCTAATTCTCCTTCCTGCTTATACTGATTTTAAATTGCATTTATTAAATAATCTATTTCATCTAGCATTATATTTCTTTGTTCATCAGTTGTAGCAGGAATCTCATATAAATTTTTATATAGCATAGTGCTTATACCACAGAATCCTAGTATTCCTTCCATCATCACTTTCTCCATGGCGGCAGATATGCCTGACTGATTCATATTTTCTTCACTAGAACCAGATGTAGTAAAAACCATAACTGTCTTATCTGATAATAGTCCTTTTACGGTTCCATCTTGTTGTGGAGCATATGCAAATCCTCGACTAAATACTCGATCGATCCATCCTTTAACAATAGCAGGTTGACCTGCCCACCATACAGGATATATAAATATAATATTTTTGGCCCACTCAATATCTCTATGTTCTATTGCTATATCTTCAGTTACGGTAGAATTTCTCATTCTCGCAAAATCGTTCATAGTTAAAATAGGATTAAAATTTAATTGATATAAGTTTTTAGAAATAAATTTATATTGTTTTTCTTTAAGCTTATTTTCTATAGCTTTTAATATAGCTCCATTAAAACTATCTGGATTTGGATGACCAAAAATAATTAGCGTATTTGTATTTTTCATAAAAAACCTCCTCATTCGTATTTAGATTTAGTATGTTTCATTTTATTTAAAATTACCCATAAAAAAAGATGATCTTTTTTAGATCACCTTTTTTTCTTTCTGTATACTTAACCCAAAGAAATAATTTCTTTTATTTGTACTATTGCTATAATAATAAATAAAATACCTGTAAAAATTAAAGGCGTAAATTCGACTCCCTTTACTTCTACGTTTGTCTCATCACTACATACTTTTGAATTTAATTCTGCACGATCTTTTTTTATAATCTTAATAAGCTGATAAGCAATTAGCACGGTTACTGCTGAAATAATTCCAAACACAATAGTACCACTTAACATAGCTATAGACGTCGGTAGTTCAACAGCAGCTTCGCTAGCCGTATCCATATTTGGAAGAACCTCAGAAACTAAATTTAATATAAACCCTAAAGTAACAGCAAACCCATTATTAACTATATGTCCAATCATGCCAGCAAAAATAGAGTTTGTTTCTACAACTAAATACCCAAAAACTAGACCTAGCACTATTGGGCCCATTAAATTATACAAGTTAAAATGAAAGAATCCAAATAAAATTGCTGATAAAATAATTGCTTTTTTCTTTCCCATTCTTTCGTAACCAGATAAAATAAATCCTCTAAAAAATACTTCTTCACAAATACCTGCTGATATAGATATAACAAACATAAGTATTAAATATTCACTACTACTTGCAGCAGTAGGTAATTGTGGTATATTTAGATTTCCTATTAGACTCATTATAGTCATTAGTAATGCATTTGCAAAAACTGCCGCTGGATAAGTTAAAATGGTGATACAAGCTACCAAGAATCCATGTTTAAAACTTATTTTATTTAGTTTAAGAGTTTCCTTTATGTTTAGTTTTTTTGCTTTGATGTAGATTATAGGCGGTAAAAGTATAATAACATATTGTGTAATTATTAATCCACTTTGCAGACTTCTTCCCTGAACATAAGCCCCTAAGGTCCAAAACAATATAGCTCCAATAAGATATAATAGATTTGCATCTAATACTTTTAACCTTTTTTTATTTAACATATCATTCATAATATTTTATTCTCCCCTTCATTTATTAATCTACCAATCCACTTATTTATTTTATTATATTACTAAATACTTGTACTGCATACATTAAAACTATTTTATTAAGATTAAAAGATTTATGCATAGCATAAAGCACCTCTTTTTTAAGAAGTGCTCTGTTTCATATTCTTCTATCTATCTTTATCTGTTACAACGAATACATAAGGAATATTGCGGTAATAATCTCCATAGTTTAATCCATATCCTACAACAAATTTATCTGGAATAGTAAATCCTACATAATCCGGCTCAATTTCTACTTTCCTACGTTCTGGTTTGTCTAATAATACACAACATTTTACACTAACAGGATTTTTTGTTTTTAAATGCTCTATTACATATTTCATAGTTAAACCTGAGTCTGTAATATCATCTACTACTAGTATATGGTAATCCTCTAAATTTTCTTTTATATCATTAACAATTTTTACTGAGCCACTGCTTTCTGTTCCATGACCATAACTAGATGTTGTCATAAAGTCTATTTTAACTGGAATATCCAGCTTTCTTACTAAGTCTGCCGTAAAAACAAAACTACCTCTAAGTAATGAAACAACATATAATTTCTTATCTCTATAAACATCAGAAATTTCTTGTCCTAATTCCTTAAGTCTATTTGAAATGTCTTCTTCTGAACAAAGTACTTCCCATACCTTTTTATCTATATCCATTAACTTTCCCTCCAATAAAACCATATTATTAATATTTTAATGCAAATAAAAATCCTTGTCAAATATTCCTACAATAAGTATTAGATTTTTATATGCTAATTATTTTATAAAATTTTATTTGTTTTAACTTTAATTAATTATGCTTATTGTTTTTTTGCTGGATTAATATTTCCTTAATCTCTTTTAATAAAACAATAACCTTATTTATAGAGTATTGTATAGATATTAATATAATAAATAAAATTAGGATTGGTACGATGTATTTAGTCATTTTAATACCTCCTTTCAAATGATTATATTATTTATTCTATTATTTGAAAAGTTTTTAATAAAAAATTCTTATTCTAATATAAAAACGAAGAAGAACACACCATCCTAAGGGATAGCGTGCTCTTCTTCGTTTTCATCAACTTTTTCCATTTTAGAAATAGATACCTCATATGCAATTTTATTTAAAACATTTCCATCTGATAATTTTTTCTGATATTGCCTACTTTGTATCCGTCCCCAGATCCGAATTCTATCACCAACATTTAACTTAGAAGAAAACCTTGCATTTCTTCCCCAAGCTATTGTCGGTATGTAGTCCGACTTTATTTTGTTAAAATGGCTATTTTTCAATGTTTATTAAGTTTTATTTTCAAACATTTTCACTGTAATATTGCTAGATTCATTTTATTAGATTATTATTGATTCGTTAAATTAAAAAAGTGCCAATCCTCTAAGAGAACTGACACTTAATATTGACTAAGTAACTATGTAATGGTTATAATCTATATACATAGTTGCCTAGTATCTTTTTGTGTTGGTAGCACTTAAAGGTATAATTCCTTTTTAGATGTTGGTAGCATCTTAAAAAGGTGGCAACTTATTTAATTTTTTGAACAATCTTATCTATAATAATATACTTGTCTAATTGCAAAGTCAATTAAAAGTCTCACTTACTGACACGACTTGTAAATATGCAACACCTGAGTGTCATATTCAACCCTCAGCCATCATATTCGACGGGTAGATACCTCAAAGGGGTATAACAACTCTGTTACCCCTTTTAAAATAAACTCTTAATCATAATATCCTTTTCAACTATATCCCCTGTTTCTGTATCTGTAGCAATTAATCTAAAATATTTTCCTACATGACTATTATTACTACTTCCTTTTAATTTAATATTTGTATTAGTTTCTTCTACAATAGATACTGTACTTGTTGCATTGCCTTTATAGTCTATTGTCCAGTTAAATCCTGCTTCTACAACTTCATTATTATTCTTTTTAACGGCTGTATATATTCCAGTTTGATTAAGTGTTAATGTACTACTACCCTGTAATTCATACGTGAAATTATCGGCAGGTGGCTCTGGTTCAACTGGAGTTTCTGGTAATGTTGGTTCTTCTGGTTCTTCCACTTCATCAAAAGGTAAAATAGGTGTAATGTTGCCATTTAATCTATCTACTCCTCTATCATATCTATCAGCAATTTTATTTTGAAGATCATCGTCTGTAGTGCTTATAGCATCTTTTTTAGAGTACAAATTAATTATTCCTACCTTAGTATAGTCAATTCCTTCTATTTTCCATACACTACCCATTGAAATAAAACTATCGCCTATTTTAAGTTGGTTAGTAATAGGTGTATAAGGTAATGTAACTGTAATTGTATCGGCTGAATATGTAATTATTCCTTTTTGCAAAGAAAATTTATCCCCTTCTATGCAACTGTAGAATAAGTATAGTTTATTATCTATAATAAATTTTAAGTCAAAATTACAATGTCTAATAATCCCCTTATAATAGGAAGAAAGTCGCTTATCATTAATCTCGTTCAATACTAAAAAATTAAGGTCATTATAATTAATATAATAACCTCTTTTTAACTCCGCATTTGTAATTAGTCTTTTATCGTCAAAAGTCCGTTCCATACTTGCATTATTAATAATACCTTTGGCTGCTACATTATTAATTTTAATATTATGCCCTAGTTCACTAAGTAAATAGGTAATATCGTTGTCTATTGGTATGTTAAATAAATTCATATTATCCCCCTTTATTTGAATAGGTATATAAACTTAGCATCATTTTCAGTATTAAGATCATCATCAACCATATTTCTAATTTTACGATTTAGGTTATCTATCTGATTTAATAAGTTAGTATGGAAATGTGTTGTAGTTACATCCTCGGTCTTGTAATTTTTCATTAGTCGAGGATTATTTGCAATACTTTCTAATATGGCTACTGCTGTACGATAGATATTTTTCTTATTTGTGTTAGAAGTTGGCTCATACTCTGCATCATGCTGTAGGTCATTCTCTAATAGATATACTTGTAATTCTTCCACTGGAAAATCTATGCCCTTAATTTCCATTTTAAGACGCTCTAAATTTGTCATTGATATAAAACCTCCTGTATTTTAAAATGGACTTTATGTCCCTTTAACTATTTATTTGCATAGTCGAATATAATCGACCTTGAATATTTAGTAACCTTCAAGTTGAATTTTACTAATTTGAACATAAAAAATAGACCATAAGTTTTCATGGTCTATTACAGAATTAATATTTTATTTAATTAATTTAGGCACATCAATTTTAAAATTCATCAGTTCACTAAGCTTAGTTCCAATTTCAATTATATCGTCAATATCAAAACTACTAGAATCACTATAATAAAAGTTCACTGAATCATACAAAAGCCAGAGATAGTCTATTATATCTTGTTCTGCTCCGTTGTAATTCTCATAATTGTTTTGCATCTCTAATACTTTTTTATACTCTGGAGTTGACATTAAACTATGGGGTTTTCCGCTTTTATATTCATCTATATTTTCAACTAAATGCACCACAAGACCTTTTACCTCTTTATAAAACTCCTCACTTACACCATCTGGAATTTTAGATTGACAGGCAGTTAAAACTAAAAGAATACATAATAAAATACCTAATAATTTTTTATTCATATTAAAATCCTCCTTTAGCATATTACACCATTAAAGTTCTTCTAATTGAATTTCTTTATACTCGCTAAATTTATCAATTTTTTTCTTTAATTCATTATAAAACTCAGATAAGAATCCATTTCTATAATCTGTCATACTTTTATTTGTTACATTTAAAAAATAATCAGGCATAAAACTGATATGTTTTAGATTATTCTCTGAATCAATATAATTAATGATCAAAATTTTAAATTTAAGGTTTTGTGATCCACTAAAACCACCAATAATAGCTCCTAATTGCCCAAATAGTATACCTCCTAATGTTGCATTTCCAACGGAAAATCCTTTGCTTTCATTTATTTCTTTAACATTTTCAATAGATGCACTTTTAATTTTTCTTAAATCTAACTTAATTTGTTCATTCTCATATGTAAATAATAGATAATCATTATATAATTTGACATTAAAAACTACATTAGAAGGATATTTTAACCCATGTAAATGAATGGATCTTATGTCCCCGTAAATACCTTGTTCTAGTTTTTCATTTTTAACCCTCTGTTCATTTTTAGATTTGTTAATAAACAAGAAAATAATTCCCATTCCTAAACATAACATTACAAGCATTAGTAGACCCTCCATAAAACCCCTCCCTTTTATTTTTCTATATTATACCATAGTTGGTAATAATGCAGGTTAATATTTCTAAAATTGTCGAATTTTTTCATGTGTGTAAAATAGTCTACTCTGGCTAATATTTTTGAACAATGCGGTAATCAATCGATGTATATTAATTAGTTTATACATTTAGAGTTTTAGCCCTAATATAATCAACTATTCCCTAAAACTACATTTACGGTATAGTTGCGTCTTATATAAAAGTTGCTTATATATTGATATTTAGCCATTTATGCTTTTTAGTCTACTATTCCCTATTACTTTTTAGTTGTTTTTACTCTTAAAATATTATTATGTAAACCTATTCTGCTATAATTTAATATAAAATCAATCTTTTCTATACTTCTGTGTAGTTTAATTATACACATAGTTGCATATCTATTACAATTCATATACTGCTCTTTTTCCAATACTTAGGTTTATTCATCATTCTAATTGATAAGGATTTTCAGTTATATGATTATTAATATATCTTATATCCTTTAATATATAGTTTATAAATGTACTTCGGAAAAATCCGAAATACCTATTATAACAGGCGTGAGTTTATAACTGAAATACTTTCAATTGATAATCTATATCATTAAGCCATTCCCTCACACCCCATCACCACATAAAACAAAACAGCCGACTAGCCACACACTCCAACTAGCCGACTAATCCAAACAATCAACTACCAAACATCACAAACATACTACAACATCAATCGTTAACTTTATCCTTCAACTCGGTTAACACTATCTATCTTATCTAATTCCTCATTAACATCATTAGTGTATGGACTTACTTCCAATAATCTCTCTAGACTTATACCGTTTATCTCTTTTAATGTTTTAAGGTTCTCTATTACTTCCTTATCATTTTGAGGTATATTAGGATTATATTGACAATCTATATAAGCATCTTCTATTATATCATTTCCTAATACTCTTAATAATGCCTTAATCTTGCCCCATCTCTTTTCAAATCCTTCATGTAGGTATCTGCTATTCATAGACCCCTTAATCTCAGCCATACCATACAACATTCTTATACTTGTTTCAGATAGATTAGATACATCTTGGCTATTCATACTAACACCAGGTGTCATAGATATATCCAGCAATGACTGCTTCAAAGTCTGCCACAACGTCTTAAAACTATTAAAGTCCATCTTACTATTAACAAATTTAAACTCTGCATCATCCATTAACTGCATAGCATAACCGACAACATTCTGATCTATCTGTCCATCTTTACTACTCAACTTTGTTCCCTTCACAACTGGAATAGGATTAAGAAATTTATAGAAACTATCCATATATTTGCTTATTAAATCTTCCATACTGTCCAATATATCTATATATTCCCTTAGACTTGCATTGCCTACTAATTCATCTAATTCGCTTGATAATACATATGGTATAGGCAATCCACTTAGATTTTTATATTCTCCTACTTTGTGTAAATCTCCATCAATATCATTATATTGTTCTACTTTATCATCACTGTAAATAGCATAATAACTTGTACCATCGAAAATATAGTACTCTATAAATGCCACCATTTGCCCTGTATGGTCATATATAGGATAACTGTCCTCACCTGCAATAATATTACTCTTAATTCGTTTATTCTCGTCAATATAGACGTATTCGTAACATTCACCATATCTAACCATATTAGATAATATTCTATAATCTATTTTATTATATTTACCTTCCCTATAAACCTTCTTATATTGCTCTAGGGCTTCCAAATCATTACTTGTTAATGTAACATCATTCTTCAATAAAAAAGACGTTTCAAATTCTAGTAAAGTCTTAGCATAATTTAATGCTATCTTTCTAGTTTCAAACGTCTTACCATTATATACTTCATCTACTCGCATTTTAATTTTATGTTTTCCTGCAAGGTAGTCTTTATTCTCTAATATCCTATTTATCCTTTGCATTTGCCAACTATCAGCAACTTCCTGCTCAAACCATAACGAATCACCTTCATATTTTACATTTATATATTTTTCTAAACTCACACGATAACCTCCTACAATTAATGTTTTATTCCTCTAAGTCTAATGTATCAATCAACTTATCATTTTCAAACCTATATATCTTCTTAATAGCATCTGCTTTGATGTCACCAATTACAAAATATTCATTTGGAAAATAATGCACAAATACATCATAGCCTGTTAAATCAATTTCTAGCATAATATAATTATTTGTTTTATTTATGGCACTTTCACCTCTTCCAAAATTCCTAGCATAATTAATATCATCTGAAAGAAATATTTTTCCGTAATTGAATTTATCTGACTTTATTATTTTACATGGTTTCATAATGCCATCCATTAGTATTTTCTTGTAATTTTCAATAGATGTGGAATGATATAATCTAAGATTTTCACTATTGATAGTATTAAAGTTCTGTATATTTGACATCTTGTCAAATTCATGAAAAAGAGAAATGCCCTTCTCCTTTAACATTTTTTCAGCCATAATTGCCGCTATACAATCTTTATTTTTTAATTTAGCAATTTCTTCGACTTTCTCCATACTAATCTTTTTCACATTACCTTCTAAATCTACTAGATAAACCTCTTTTAGATAATCTTTAATGTTTAATTTATCACATTCAATAAAATATAAATTTCCTTCCCTACTAACTAAAGTATGTTCTCTTTTATATATATTTAAATTACTTAAATCAAACTTAAATAATACAATTTCTGAATTTTTACTCCACCTTTTTCCATAACTAATCGAATCATCTACATTATCACTAAAGAAAATTTTATTTTTATTAAAACTAATATTATTACTCGACTTTAATAGATCCATTTGAATTATTGAAATTGCATTAAATAGAGTTGTTCCGTGCCACAACTCCTCTTTTTTTTGTAGTGTTAATATATCAGAAAATAAAGGTATATTTTTAACGCTATAAATTATTTTGTTATCTACCCTATCTACTTTTAGATTATTATCAAAATTTGAATAATCTGCATCTTCCATTAATTCCCGAAATATACAGATCATTTTTTTGTTTTTTTCTTCTCTTTCTTTTGAATAATTTCTGTTTAGTTGTTTATCTATATAAAAATTACTATTTTCCATAACTGCATTTACAAACGCATGAATCACCCAATTGTACATAAAAATTTCTGAATCTATATGACTGTATTTTTTACTATAATTTAAAATAATTCTATCTATTTTTTTTAACATTTCTTCATAATCTAATATAGTTTTTTCATATTGGGAAGTAAGTTTTTTGTATTCTCCTAAATTCCACACACTTCCTATGCTTTTCGTCAGTTCGTAATATTTTACCACATTAATATATTTTTCTGATGCATTATGTTTCATCAATATCCAATTATATGCATCTTCCCAAAGTTTATTTATTTCATATTTAAAATTATTATTTTTCATATATACCTCCATATTTTTAATATATTTACTGCCAATAATCTTTCGCCATTAGTGTCGAACCCTATCCGTTAAATTTGACGGCGCAAAAATGCGCTATCACTGAAAATCTAGTATAAATGTTCTTATACCACCATTAATTTGTTATTTTTAAAGATGCACTAGAATGTGCAACTTAGCCAACGATGCCATCGTGACCTACACACAAGTCTAGTCTTTGAAACGTTATATATAATATCGCCCTTGTTTCAAACTCTGTACTGCAAGTCCCAAACCGTCCACTAAATCGTCATAATTTCCCTTACCATTTGCATTACCAAAACTACCTTTATTCTCTGTAAATATTTTCATCTGCTCTAATGTTTCTTTATCATTAACTAATATAGTGCCTATCTCAAAGGCTTCTTTCAAATCATTAACCATTTTAGTTTTTGAAACACTATCACTATACCAACCATATTCCCAAGTCCTGCGACCTTTAATTTTATCGAATTTCTTTATCTTTAGCACCTGTATATAATTCTTTTCCCTAGTCAATCTGTTAATTAAATCTAGCCCATAGGTGTTACGTTCGGGTAGATACATACAGTAATTATAAAATTGTCCAAGTTGGACAACAATGTCTACAAACTTATAAACTGGAATATCATTTCTATTAAATGTAGCAACTTGCTCACCTTCTGCATCTAATATTGTTATACTTGAATAGTCGCCCTTTAATCCTGCTGCTGTATCTATTCCACCAAAGTACCAATCTTTAGGCTTAGGCAATTGATATATATTAAGTCCATTTCCTATAAACTTTTGTAGTGATGCAGGTAACCCCTCAACAACCTTTAATGGTTCGGGGATATTATACATTCTTTCAGTAATAATATTTGCATCAAATACACCTGTATCAGTACTTATAAAGGCTTCAATCGGATATGCAGGGTATTCCTGTTTAAACATATCTTCGCCCATATCTTGAATTTTCCATTGTCGCCACATGAGTTGTAATAAAGTAACATTAGTTTCTTTTAGTAGTTTCTGTTCATATGGATATAATTCTAATGGATCATTCTTTAATTTAGCACCCTTATTAATTGACCTATACCATTCTACTGCTTCATTAATTTCTGGTCTAAATTGGTCTAAGTGCGACTTATTAGTCCACCCATAAAAGAAATGTTTATACTTACTTCTTCTCTTTTCTGCATTACCAAATATATTATAGTAGTTGTTACCGATTCCATTTGCTGTACTTTCTAATATAATCATTGCATCATCATTCTTTGCTAATGCTTGTTCTAAGGCAACTAATCCACGCTCTTGTTGATTACCACCCCAGAACGCAAATTCAGAACAATGTATTATTTGTGCTGTAAATGATCTTCCTAATTCCTTTGAACCTGCAACCATTACTGCAATACGACTATTATTTTCAAATACCAATTCATCTCTATTACTTCTTCTTTGTTTTAATCTGTATTGATCTGGAATTGACTCATACATCATCTTTAAACGTTCAAACAAGTTACTGCTACTATCACCCTTATCTGCTATTAATATATAAGTAGTGTTAGGTCTTTGATGGGCATAATATAGCATTATACCTAATGACAACGTACTAAAACCTAACTGTCTTGATTTTAGGATTATATTATACCTTTCCTTATTTTCTACAAAATCCTTTTGCTCTGCATTTATCTTAAAAGGTATCATTTCACCTGTATTAGATGGTATCTTCACAAAATTACTTAACCACAATTCTATATCATTATTAATAATTGCTAGTTTTTCTTTAGTGCTTAGTTTTTTCTTAGCCATAATATCACCTTCCTATTTATGAGCAATATAAAAGGGTATAGCCACTTTTGACTACACCCCTATATCTCTAACCCATCATCTTCTTCTTTTTCTTCTTCTATAGCATTAAAACTATCTATATCCTGTCTATACTTCTTAATCTCCTTCTGCAACATAATCATATTCTTAATTGCTTGACTATCACCAGTTAATGCCAATTCTTTTACTTTGTTATATGTTTCTAGCAAATCAGTAGCAAAACTATCTTCCTTTAATAAGAATACTAATCGTTTATATTCTGGGCTACTTTCCCATCGCTTCATATAATTCATGAATTCGCCCTTGCCACCAATATACTCTAAAAATTCTTCTTCCGACAATGCACCATAGTCCCTTTTTATGTTTTGTATTTTATTCTTCCATTGGAAATATGCTTTCCTGTTGGGATTTTTAATATATTGTATTTCTCTCCATATATTTGTGTCATTCATCTGTAAAACCTCCATTTCTCAAATAATTATTTAATTAATATATCCTGAACCTGCTTTAGCAGGTGAAGGTAAAGGGAACTTGTTCCCGCAAATAATAGTCTGTATGAATTAATGTTACATATAGGGGTGAACCCCTACAACCCCCTAACGCACAATGTTTCGCTCCGCTTCACATTGCTTGTTGTTCAGTGGTTTACGCTACGCTTAAAACCCCTTCACGTTGGATTTTAACTATTTTAATCTTGGGGGATTTTTTTGCGTAAAGCATATATATAATGCTTATCGCAGATTTTTACCCCAAACTTTTAATTACTTGCCAATATGTCTTATCTCTGTTTGGATTGTCCTCACCGTTTAGTAACTTTCTATCCTTGTCAACATTCTTAATAATCAAATAAGGTAATTTTAACATTTTCAATCCTTCATTTAATTTAGATATTGACCTTTGCTGTTTTCCGTCAACTCTAACATCTATATCATCAATTAATTTTAACTGGTCTTGTTTATATAATTTAATGCCGATTAATTTTTCCAACTTGTCCGATAAAGTCAAACAATTATACATATCATCTAAATTGAAAGTATTTTTATAATCATACTTAAATCTCTTTGCTATATACCTTGCATAATTGTCCTTTTTATTACTGCTCAACAAGTCATCACAAAAATTAATGGTATCTTCACACTTGAAATACATTATTTCGTTTATTCTCTTTTGTACGTTACCATTATCTACAACATCATATATTAAATTACCATAACTTTTTCTAGGATATTGTTTAATCAATTCTTCTATACCTTCATTTCTCAACATATTAGCATATCGCATTGTATTAATTAATCCCTGTCTTTTTCCTGATAATGATTGATTGGAATATTTTTTAATATATACATTTGTTTTTTCGCCTTGTCCTATTCTTCTTCTGCCTAAGCATTGTTCTATCGTATCTACATCAAACACATCTATAATTATATGTTTGACTTGATTATCTTTGATATTTACACCATTATCTAATGTTGTAGTAGTACATAGTATTTGACTAGAAAACATATCCTGTTCAACTATCTGTTTTCTAATTTCATTATCTACATACTGACTATATCTTTTATTATGCTTACTACATAGGAAACTAGCATTATCTAACTCTTGACTTGTTTCATATGCCTTTTTTGCTAATGTAAAGTATAATGCTTTTTCATTACTAGGCAATTCAAACAACATCTTTTTTAATACTTGATCATCTTCATAAAAATATAATGTATCTATGTAACTATAGTCATGTTTAAGTTTATATTCCTTAAATTCTATTCCAATTTGTTTAATATAGTTTGTAATTGTAGATGCTGTAGCACTCATCATAATTCTTATTTTATCGTATTGTTCTAGTATCCATTTTAAAGATAAGTCTGTTAAATTATTAAAGCCACTATCTGTAAAAAAATAGTGGGCTTCATCACAAATTATATATTTATAATTACTCAACTCTTTAATTTCTTTTTGATTAAGGATAATATTCTCCAACAACTGATAATTAATAACCTTAATCGTATCTGTAGTTGTAATTATATTTTTAAATTGATTTTTCAATAAATCCCTATTAGTTAATAGTAATATTTTTTCATTCTCTAACTTTGCTATCTCCTGCAAATCTCTTAAAATTAATGTACTTTTTCCCCTGCCTGTTGGAGCTGTAATTAATATTACATCTCCATTATTCCAATTATTTATATGTTTAGTTGTAATTACATCGCTTACATATTTTTTCATACAATACCCCTCTTTTACTTATTTTTAAATTCATTTATCATCTTGTTAAGTTCTTCTTCTAGTCCTTCTTCATTTAAGAATATAAATACACTTGCATTCTCAACATTTTTATGTGGTTTAATATCGGTTATCATATATCCCATTTTCAACAAAAGTCGCGCCATTCTTGGATTAAATACTACCAAATGTGTTTTTTCCATCTTTTGATATCTCCCTTCCACCTTTTCGCCATTCTGCAAAATGCTTTCTATTTAATATAATTAATTAATTTTCCCTGCCTCTTAATTTTCTTCTATATATTTTTTATATTTTTGTATATGTTCTTCCGTCATTTCTCTTTTGTTATTCTCGTATCTACTTACTGTTCCAGTGCTAATACCTATTTCTTTTGCAACATCTTTAAGTTTTATTTTTTTTCTTATACGTTCTAATTTATATTCAATTCTTTCGTTCATCTTCTAACCTCCTTAGGCAATAATTTGCATTAAAAAAAGATAGGGACAACTAAGCCCCTACCTATTACTGTTTGTTAAATTATGCTTGCTTCTTGCTATATTGCATAATCGCATCTGGATGTAATACTTTTAAAGTATTCTCCATTTCAATATAGCCCTTTTTAGAACTTCCTGTTTTAGCAAGATCACTATATGCTAATGCTCTTAACTCTGCAAATTTTAAGTAATTCATATTAGCCATTAAACAGGTATCTACTGGCATATCGTTAACTAAATAAGGTACTACAGTAGCATAGGTTAAGTTTAACTTTTTAACTGGAGAACCAAATTCATTAGTTACACCTGCATAGTAAGTTTTATCTACAAATAAGTCTGCTACAATATCGTATGTATTATAGTCGCACAGTAATACAAGATTTTGACTTGCTGTACCTGCTTGTTTCATAGCCTTAGCCATATTTTGTAACTGCTTAATATCTAATGCTTTTGTGACTTCTGTTTTATTTTGTGGCTTAACAAATTGTAGTAATCCATTCATTTGCCTTGGATTTCCTGTTGTACCTTCGTCTCTAACACCATTAATTAAATACCATTCTAAATCTCTCTTAATCTCAACCATTCTGTTAGTTAATTCATGGGCGAATAAGTTGTTAATGTGTTCGATAGACACTGCTTGAGCCGTATCAGATACACTAACTGCCTTATTCATAATTTGACACACGTTACTATCTCCAGTTGTTCTATCAGACTCTTGGAAATCTGTAATATCTGCACCTTCTAAGGCTAATTTTCTGCTACTGTCTAATTGCTCATAATCCCAACTTACAATAGTAGAAGTTGCCTTTTGTCTACCATTCTTTAATAATAAAGATGTAAAAGGCATCTCCGTATGATCTAGTAATACTAATTCCTTTGTTAAGTCTAATTGTTTAATGTTCTCATTATTTGATAAAATCATTATTATCATTTCCTTTCATTTTTAAAGTTTAATTTTAGTAATAAAAAAAGATAGTATTTCAACATACTATCCAAATAATCTTCCTAATTTAGATTTCAACATTCCTTCAACATCGTTACTCTTTTCTGCCTTAGAGTAATCATCATCTTTACGTTTCTGATCTGGTTTATAACTATTGTCGATATTCTGTTTTTTAGTTAGTTCTTTTAATTTTGCAATCTTAGCGCTAACAACTTCTAAATTATCGTCTGCAACTAAGTCCAACATATCTTCACTTATTCCATTTTGTAGTGCTAGATGCTTAATAGTTAAGTCCTTATTTGCCCTTTCTAACTCGGCAATACCCTCCACCTTTGTGTTAAGATCATTAATAGTTGTTTCCTTTTCTTGCATTAGTTGGTCATATTCACTTTTCCAACCTGCTACTAGCCTTTTAACTTCATCTAGTGTAAAACTTTCTTTTTCTTCAAATTCAAACATACAACATACCTCCATTATAATAATTTTGTTTTCCTTCATTGTTTAGCAATTTTTTGCATTAAAAAAATAAGCAGCAGTCAAACAACTACTACTTACCTTTTTAAACAATGAAGGTATATATAATATGCCATAAGGCATTATATTAAAAAGAAATGGTGGTCGTAATTTCGTCCACCTTGCTACGCATCAATTCCCACAGCACAGTCGATTAAGGTTGCTTTAGGAGGACTCGGGATTTGCTACCCGAAAGTAATCGACAACTTATAGTAATGTTAAAAAAACATTTAAACTATTATGGTAAAGTAGAATTTATTACTTCCCCGCAATGGAGAAAGTAACTAAAAGTAGAGAATTAACTCTAATATTAACACTCTAGTTATAAAGTACTAATATTAAGGTTAATTTTATTAAAATTGAGTTATGTATTTTCAACGGTTACAGGCTTCGAATTTTTACTAGCAAGCCCATATAGCGTTTAAATTTTACAAATGAGTAAACACTTTAATAGAGCAATTTATTTCTTAAAAACGATTTTAGAGTGCGATTTTGAGTAATAATTATTTTGTAATTTTATGTATTGTTTATTTAAAAAATAAATTATAAAAACATAAGTAAAAACATGCTTTATATACTATATACAAGGAAATTAGCTATTTCTATACATATTGGAAACACTTGATTTGAACGACTTGCATTATATTTTAGTCATGAGAATTCTAGTTTTACTACATTTTTGTCAAATCTCGTATTTGGACTTTTTTTCTCGTTTGTTCCTTCTCTTTTTCCTTCCAACAACTGCTACAGCATTTTGTTCGATTCCCACTTTAGCAATGACCATACTTACAGCCGACCCATTGTGTTTACTAGGTTTAGGTATATTTTATAATGGTGGTTATTTTGCGTGTTGTTCCGTTTTTTCTGTCTTAATTTTGTCATATATCATATACAAGGAATTAAGTTCGCACTCAAACTATTGCAATAACTAATGTTCAAAAAAGTTGGATTGCAAAACGTGAAAATCTATTAATTATGTGTATCTCTTCATATAAGAAAAATATATTTTTTTACGAACCTGTTGCAAATACTGGGCTTGATGGTGCTTTCTAATTGTATAAAATTATAGTTTTTTCTTGTTTTTGTAGTATTTTTTAGCATTTTCATTAATATCACTTTTTCGTTTTTTATTAAAACAACCGTTGCAGTACTTTTTTCTATTGGATGTTATCTTCCCTTATTGACCATTATCTTCTTCCCTAAAGGGAAATGAACAAAACCTTTATAAACGTTAAAATTTGAACATCATCTACACTTCTATTCATTATTTAATTTTTAGTCCTAATCGCTATAGTCATTGAAAACACTGGGATTGATGATAGTTTCTATTTTCCTAAATTATGATAATATCCAATAGAAAAAGACCACCATTAGGCAGCCTTTCTATTTACAAACGATGAGTATGGAATGTTCAATATTCTATGTATTCTCTTCTCTGGATGTCTTTTGTGTTCTAATATTAAACTTTCTAAATTCCAACCTTGACTATCCATTCTAGCAACTACTAAATCCATGTCTATTGACTCTAAAAACAATTCCTCAAGTAAATCCTTGCATTCTAATACATCTTTATCACTACAGGCTTTTAAGATTTTATCAAAGTCTGTATTTCTATTTTCTCTAATGTATTTTTGAAATCTAACTATTGCTGATCCTGTTATTTTACACTCATCTAATATCATAGAAAATAACATTTCTAAATCTTTATCACCTTTAGTTAAAAATTTATACATCAAAAAAACTTCTCTACTTACTTCTCTGTTGTTTATTATGCTTTTGCCCATTTCTATTCCTCCCTTATTTTCATCGTATTTGTAATTATACTATCTATAGATACTATAATATAGTATTGTATATAGTATGTCAAGGTACTATATTGCAAAATGTTATACTTTCCTATACTATAGCTATAGGGAGGTAGTTATAAATGGTAAAAATTAAATTAGAAGAAGTTTTAAAAACAAATGATAAAACAATGTACTGGTTATCTAAAGAAACTAACATTGCTTACAACAATTTATCCAATCTTACAAAGGGGAAGAATAAAAGTATTTCTTTTGACGTATTAGAGAAAATATGTATCGCTCTTGATTGCACTCCAAACGATATAATAGACATAAAAAATTAAGGTGTCCTGAGTTAGGATACCTTTTTTATCGCCATATTTTATATGCAGTTGTTGCTTTAAGTTGGTCGGTTTCAACTAACTCTTGAAGTTCTGGGATTAGCATGTTTAGTTTTTTGTAGTCACGTAATTGCTGGTCAGTTACACCTATTTGTTGAGCTAATTCTTTCTGAGTCTTGCCACCAAGATTATCTTTGTTCCATTGATTGTTCCCTTCTTTTATCCCATAAATTCTTTCCAATTCTACTATACATCTAGCCATTTTCATGGGATTAACATTACCAATACATAAAATAGGAAGTTTAATATCGAGCAAAAAGTCGACATTGGTAATAAATAATACATAAAACTATATTAAAGGTGTCCGAAATTTTGTACTACCTTTTCTTATACCTCTAATTCGCTCACAATTGCCCGTATTCGCGTTTAATGCGTTATAAGGTGTATTGTATCCAATAAAAAAAGAAGTGGTTAATTCCACCTCTTAATCACTTCTAATGCTAATTTAGAATAATTCTTCTATATTTATTATATTTTCGTTAGTCATTGCTGCTAAAATATTTACATTAATTACGTTTTTGTCTTTTTGATCCTGTTCTATTGATATAACTACATTAATATCATCTTTGTTTAACATTATATCATCATCTATATTTTCTAATACGTTTCCCATATGTTCGGCTATAATTTCAAGCATAGTTTCATTTTCAAACCCTGTATTTATTCTCATACTATTAAAAACATTAACAATGTACTCATTGGCTTTATATTTGCCTATTTGCTTCATGCTTATACCTCCCTAAAAGTATAGTATCTTGTCATATTATACCATAAATATAATGACGAGGAAAATTTTGAATATAGTTTAGATTATTTAGATTTAAAATCGGCTGTCCCTCAAAAGGATATCGCCAAAAATGGCAACTCCCTTAAATTTAAAGTACTTCAGTTTTATTTTCAACATTCGTATGTGAACTAACTACTTGTAGTCCGCATATAACTTAATATCTCTTATTATATTAATATCTCTTATTATACTACAATGCCAGTAGTGTTTTTGCGCTCCCAATTGTAGTCCGACTATAATTCTAGGATAAAAAACCCTACTCAGAATGTAGTTAGCCTATATTCCAACGTTTTAAAGGAGTGTGAGTCTCACGTTCGTCAAATTTGACGATTGTGGCACCAATTTCTCGTTTGACAATTTTGTCAGATGAGACACCTTCGTCATTTTTGACGATGGCTTTACTCGACTTTAAAGTCGAATACTCTAACCAACAGATTTTTCCGTTCGTACTCCATGACGAATGGTATTACAATTAGCCTTCTAATTACTATTTTTTGTAAATAATAACTACAAGGCTAAATATAATATTTGATTTTACAGTAAATAGAACTATATACTTAATAAATCATCAATATATCCATCTAAATTGATTTCAAATAGATCATTATCGCCTATTAACATAAAATATAATTCTTGTATTGCTTTAGTTGTTCGCATCTCATAACCGATCTCTTTAAATGATTGCATTAAATACTTCTCCAAACTATATATAATATTACCTTCTGCTAGTGTATTTCCAACTCTTACAAGTACTTTCAACACATCATTTGCTTTTGAATTAGCATATTTCTTTATTTTGTTGATTTTGCTATAGATAGATAATACATAGTTCTGTCTATTAATCTTCCGTTCATTTTCTGTTACATGGCTACTATTTTCATATTCTTCTATTGCTTCATCAGAATACTTTCTTATTAATTCATTAATAATTTCTAGTTGCATCTGTCTTATATAATCATTCGGCTTATTAAGCCAAGGGAATATGTAAATTGTATGCTCGTATTTGCCCGTATTTGACCTTCTAGGCTTCCTAATCATAAAAGGTAGACTACCTTATCCTAATTTGTTCTATTTTCCTTAAATTACGCATTACAGTGTGTCTACATACGTTTATTTCTTCTGCTATGGTTTCTTGTGATGGAAAAGCATAGTTTTTATTACCGTAAGCATAAGACAATACACAGTCCAGTATAACCTTTTGAGTAGGATTTAACTTTACAAACTGATGGTAGTTATATTTAGTTAATTTCATATTCTCCTACCACCTCTTTTGTTAAAAGTGGTAAGTGGAGTTCTTTCCTTCACAATATCAAATAATTCTTCGTTTCTTAGCGAAGAAGTATATATAGAAGTAGTTGCAATATCGGAATGACCTAATAAACGTGACAAACTATATAAGTCCAATCCTTCACGTAGATTTTTGACGGCATAGTAGTGCCTGAAATTATGTGGAAACACTCTTGTTTCAGTTATATTTGCCCTTTCTCCTACTTTCCTACATATATCTTGTATTATAAAATTACTTAAGGGTTGTCCATATCTACCTAAAAAATAATAATCTGGTGTATGTTTTTTATCTATAAAGAAACTATTTTTAGCCCTTTCATACTTTAACATAGCCCTTTTTAACTGTGCAGAAAATGGTACAAATCTTTCCTTCTTACCTTTCCCTTGAATAAATAAAGTATTATTTTCCTTAATATCCTTTTCTCTTAATCTAATTACCTCACCTGCTCGAAGTCCACAGTCTACAAGCATGTAAATAACTGCCCTATCTCTAATTTCAATGTAACTATTACCCTTTAAAGTTTCTAACATCTTTTCAACTTCAAAATCGGAAAATGTTTGTATAACTTTTGTTTTTTCTTTTACATTTTTAACTTCTATTCTTTCATCAATATACTTTTCTTCTACCAAATAACTTATTAATGATTTCAGTACAGTTAATAATGTATTAATATAACTTTCTTCGTATCCTCTCTTAATTAACGATACACTGTACTGTTTTAGTACCCTGCTATTAAGTTGATCTACATTTTTAACTTCTTTGTCTAAGCAAAATCTCATAAACGTTTTCATGTAAAAATTATAACTTTTTAATGTTTCCTTGCTTAAACCCCTTGCCTCACAATCAAACAAAAATTCTTCCACTAACTCTTGCAATTCCAACATAAAAACACACTCTCCTGTTCTTATGAATCATGCAACATAACAGTAAAGTGTGCTTAAACTTAAAACATTGAAAAATCAATCCTTTGAAGAATCTGTATATAATCTGCTAAATACATATATTTTATATATATAGCATGACTCACACCATCCTAAGGGATAGCGTGCTCTTCTTCGTTTTCATCAACTTTTTCCATTTTAGAAATAGATACCTCATATGCAATTTTATTTAAAACATTTCCATCTGATAATTTTTTCTGATATTGCCTACTTTGTATCCGTCCCCAGATCCGAATTCTATCACCAACATTTAACTTAGAAGAAAACCTTGCATTTCTTCCCCAAGCTATTGTCGGTATGTAGTCCGACTTATTATAAAGTCTATTTACTGCAATTAGCAGGTCTGTAATTTCCCTACCAAAAGGTGTTTCTCTATAGACGGGAGCTTTGCAAATATATCCTTCTAAGAAAATCTCATTAGGATTTTTTAATTCTTCCTCCCCTTCAAAGGGAATAATATCCCTAGCAAATATAGTTAATACTAGACGGTTACTACCATCTATAAATTTGTTATAGGACCTTAACTGCCCCTCTATCCTAATCATGTCCCCATCTTCTAAGTCTAACCCCACCAATAGCCTTTCTGACACTGTTAAAGGTAGCTGATCTACTGCATCACTTAGTCGAGGTATTTCTATATTATATGTATAAAACCCCTCTCCATAAATCTCATGACTAAACTCTTTTTCTCCAACAACCTTTCCCACTATTGTTACAACATTCGTATCCATAAGATGATCAAGTGTCATCTTACCCCACTCTCCCTTCTATTCTTATGTTTATAATATTTTTGGACTAATCTATAAACATGTTTATTCAGAGTGGGACTAAATTATGTTTTCTTTAGTGAAAAATAATACTAAATTTTTAATGACTAAAAAATTAATGATTATCAAAAATATTATCGTATATTTTTGATTGTTGCTGAATTATATTAATACTTTCTTTTTCATTAATTAAGTCTAAAAATATACCCTTCCCCTTATCCATAGATTGTGCTCCCAACAATAAAAGTATATCATTAGGCTTTAATTCCTTAAGTATTTCTTTTATAGCATTTCTTAAGGATGCTTCATATTTAAACAAAAATAAACTATCTTTTAGTACTTCAAAATATACTTGTCTTTCTTCATTACTTACCCGATTAAGATTATCTACACAATCTACACTATCTGTAATAATAAGTTTTTTTACATTTAGTATTTCATACCATTGTTTTAAGACCTCAGCATTTCTACGATTAATATCTAATCCTCTATTTCCTCTAACACCATTTACAATATAAAGGTTATTATACTGAAGGGTTTGTATAGTATGAAATACCGCTTCATAACTAGCAGGATTATGACAATAATCATCTATAACAGTATATTTATCTTTGTAGACAATTTCCATCCTTCTTGTTACAGGTGGATAACTTTTTATGGCCTTTGCTATTTTTTCAATTGGAACATCTAATAATAAGCATGTACTAATAGCTGATAAAGCATTGTAAATATTATGATTTCCTAATAGGTTAGAGGTAATTGGATATTCAAATACTTCTATTTCTACTCCAGATAATGTTGTAATGCCTCTTTGTAGACAATAGTTAAAAGATGTTAAAAAATCCATATCGATACTAGAAGCAGTAACCGTAGATTTAGAGCTCAATCCATAACTAATAATTAATATTTCATTATTTCCTTCCAACATTTTTAGTCCATAATTATCATCATGATTTATTAAAGCAATTTTACCTGCTGCTAAACTATCAAATAGTTTCTTTTTAGACTTAATATAATCAGTAATAGTTTTATGAAAGTTTAAATGATCCTGATTAATATTTGTATGTATTGCAATATCAAATTTAATTCCATAAACTCTATCATTTTTTAAACCATGGGAAGATACTTCTAATACTGCAACCCTTATGTTTTCTTCTACCATTCTATTTAAATAATAGTAAATATCCTCTGTAATTGGAGTAGTTAATTTTGATGGGTATTGTTCTTTACCAATTTTAATATGTAAGGTCCCTATTATGCCAACAGCAATCCCAGCTTCCTTAAGAATATGATAAATTAAATTAGTAGTTGTTGTTTTACCATTTGTACCTGTAACTCCAATAACTAATAATTTCTCTGATGGATAACCATAAAATTCATTGCACAGCTCAGCAAGCTTTATTCTCCCATTATTAACCTTTTTCACGATACAATCTTTTCTATAAATATCCTTTTCTGTATAAACAATAACCGCACCACTTTCTACCGCTTCATTAATAAATTCATTTCCATCTTTATTTTGGCCTGTTAAAGCTACAAATACATAATCTTTTCTAACTTGTCTAGAATCCGAAGTTATTCCTTTAATTTTTATGCCATCTATCATCATTAGTGTATATCCTCCCACTATCCTAATCGGTTAGAGTTAATATTGTTTATGTTTTGTATTTCAAAGTCCAATTATACACAATCAAAAAAATACCCTCGCTATAGGAGGGATTTTAATTTTTTTGTTGTCTTCCTGTATTATCAATTGTATAATTTTCTTTATAAATTAACTCTGATACGGGAACTATTTCATATCCTTGTTCCTGCAATTTTTCAAGAACTAGAGGTAAAAATTCACTTACATATTTAGCATTATTATGAAACAATACTATAGAACCCTTTTTTACATTTCTAGTAACTCTATCTACTACCGGTTGTACTCCCATTTCTTTCCAGTCTAAGGAATCCACATCCCACTGAATTGTATGATAGTTTAGCTCTTCTGCTGTCTCAATTAACAGATTGTTATAATCACCAAACGGTGGTCTAAAAACTACAGGATCTTTCCCAGTTATTTTTGCAATTTTATCTCCAGTAGTCTTTAATTCATTAGCTATTTGTTCCTTAGTTAACTTAGACATATGAGGATGAGTAGTTGAATGATTACCTATTTCATGTCCCCTATCATAAATTTTCTTTACCATATCTGGATATTTGTCTACCCAAAATGCTACTAAAAAAAATGTTGTTTTAATATTATACTTGTCTAATGTATCTAGTATATTATCTGTAAATTCATCACCCCATGCTGCATCAAAGCTTATGGCTATCTTTTTATCGTTGGTTTCTACACTATAAATAGGCAATCTCTTTTGGTTTGAAAAAACACCTATTATCCCGTCCTCAGTAGTTCTCGAGTAAAATATCAATCCCCCTAAGACTAGCACAGTACATAGCAAAATTGATAGAATCCTTTTCTGTAAAATATATACCTTCATATTACTCCCCCTGTACTAAAGATTATATTAAAGTTTATTCCTTGTAACTTGTTTTATGCATAATTACTGTATCAAAATCAATGTTAGGTTAATAGAATAATTGGAAGGATTCTATTTCATTGAGATAACATTTATTTATTAATTAAAATAGTAAGGAGGAGACAGGATGAGCTTTTATACCGACAAGATTTCAGAACGTCTTGGTGGTAAAATGTTTAGTAAAAAAACAGAAGCATACAAATTTGCAAAGATTAAAAAAGCAAAAGAAGATGCCATAAAGATGCACCCTCATCTATCTTTAATAGATCTTGGTATAGGTGAACCAGATAAACCGGCAGATATAGGAGTTGTAAATACACTGTCATTGGAAGCTGGCAGGCCAGAAAATCGTCTATATGCGGATAATGGTATTCCCGAATTTCAAGAAGCGGCTGCAAAATACCTAGAAGAAATCTATGGTCTAAAAAACATCAATCCTTCAACCGATATAATTCATGGAATGGGGTCTAAATCCATTTTATCAATGCTACCTATGTGTTTTATTAATCATGGAGACATTACCCTCACAACAACTCCAGGTTATCCTATAATTTCAACATATACTCGTTATCTTGGAGGTGATGTATATACCCTACCTCTATATAAAGAAAATAACTTCTATCCTAATTTTTCTACAATTCCTAAAAATATTTTAAAACGAGCTAAGCTATTATATATTAACTATCCTAATAACCCAACTGGACAAGTCGCAACTAAAGAATTTTATAAAGAAGTAGTAGAATTTGCATATAAAAACAATATCATTGTTGTGTCTGATGCCGCCTATGCTCCTATTACCTTTGATGGATGTGAACCTTTAAGCTTTCTATCTGTTGAAGGAGCTAAAGATGTCGGAGTGGAACTTCATAGTTTATCTAAGGGATATAATATGACAGGTTGGAGATTAGCATTTATTGTAGGTGACCCATTAGCTATTAAAGTTTATGGAACAGTAAAAGATAATACGGATTCTGGTCAGTTTAGAGCTATACAGAAAGCAGCTATTTATGCATTAAATAATAATGAAATTAGCTTAAGAAATTGTGAAAGATATTCTAGACGTCTTGACCTATTAGTTAGCGCCTTAAACGAAGTAGGATTCTCCGCTAAAAAACCTAAAGGAACTTTCTATTGTTATGTCACCATACCAAAAGGAACTAAATCAGGTATTATTTTCGAGACTGCGGAAGAAGTTTCAGATTATCTAATAAGAAATTCATTAATATCTACAGTGCCTTGGGATGACGCTGGGGCCTATTTACGACTATCTGTTACATTCAATGCGAATAGCCAGGCCGAAGAAATTGAAATAATAGAAGAGCTTAAGCAAAGATTATTAAAGCTTCAACTAATTTTTTAATTATTGTTTTATATGTAAACCCTCCTACGTATATTTAACCTGGGGGGTGTTTTTATTGTTTGAGATTATTTCTGCTACATCTATAGGTTTAGGATTATTTTTATTAGGTATGAGATTTCTTACAGAAGGATTAGATCGATTTACATCTAGTAGATTTAGATATATGCTTATTAATCTAAAAATTCATCCATTACTCGGAGTTTTAATAGGCTGTATCATTACAGGTATCTTACAGTCCAGCAGCGGTATGACAGTTATCTTAGTTGGCCTTGTTCAGTCTAATTTACTCACACTTTACCAAGCTACACCAATTATTATGGGAGCCAATATAGGCACAACTGTAACATCCCAGTTAATAGCGTTTAATATGGGTAAATACTCATTTATTCCATTTATATTGGGTATTTTAATTAATTTGACATCTAAAAATAAAAAAATTTGTTATATAGGAGAAGTGCTAATAGGTTTTTCTCTTATCTTTATTGGTATTGATCTATTAACTGAAGGTCTCTCACCTCTAAAAGATATATTAGCATTTCAAAAAATTTTAGAAGAGTTTGGAAAAATGCCTATATTAGGTGCTTTAATAGGCTTTTCTGCTATATCCATACTACAAAGCAGTAGTACAGGTGTAGCAATTCTACAAACATTAGCTAGTAATGGGTCAATATCCATGTATTCCGCTGTATCAATTATGCTTGGTATGAATGTTGGCACTTGTATAACATCTATAATATCAAGTTTATCTTTAAATAGAGCTGCTAAACAAACTGCTTTTGTACATCTTTTTTTTAATATTATGGGTGTAGTTTTAATTTTTCCCTTTATCAATTTATTATGTGCAATATCAGTTTCTTTATCACCACTTAATCCATCAAGACAAATTGCTAATGCTCATACAATTTTTAATGTTTTTAGTACTCTAATTCTTCTTCCCTTCACGGGCATTATTGTAGGCGCAGTACAATGGATTATAAAAAAATAATAACTTTAATATTACCAATAATTAATACACATTTTAAAAAATTTTAAGTTAAAACTAATTATGAATGATTTTATTCATTCTAATTACGAAAGGAGTGTATTTATGTCTATTCGTAAAAGCCAATGGACAAATGTGAATGGTCACCGTGTAGAAGCTAGTTCTCGTACTTTTAGATATGATAGTCGACATTTTAACAGAGAATTTAAGCCTAAGCCAGGCCAGTTAGAGAATATCTATGACCATGGTAAAGAAACGATTGTAGAATTACACTCCAAATAAAACCTCTACATAGGGTGGATAATTTTTCGCCCTATGTTTTTATTGAAATTTGAAGCACTTTAAAGCATTGGCATAATTAATTAATCTATGAAAAAACTTCTAACATATTCATTATCAAAAGTGGTTAAATTATATATACAACATCAAAAGATGTTGCTAAAATATAATTCAGATGAGGAGGAGAAAATTATGGCTTCAAGAAATAAAGTTGTTGTTCCAGAAGCTCGCCAAGCTCTTAATCAAATGAAGTTAGAAATAGCTAGTGAGTTAGGTCTTTCTAATTATGATCAAGTAGACAAGGGTAATTTGACAGCTAGACAAAACGGATACGTTGGTGGATATATGACAAAACGTTTGGTTGAAATGGCTCAAAGACAAATGAGTGGAAAATAATAAAATTATAGTTTAATATAAAATATTTATCATAAAAAATGAGATGCTCTAGTGAGCATCTCATTTTTTAGTTTGCAAATTATATATATGCCGTCTAATACTTTTCAGCAGTGTATAAGACAAATGATTTGTTATTCCTAAGAACAGTAACAATATATAGAAATCATATTTTAATAATAGAATTTCTTGTTTTTATACACACCAATCATTAAGAAAACAAGTGACACTAATAAGACCAACGAATACTTTGTGGTAATAGTTCTTAAAATTATTTTTTCACCATTCTCAAATATACTTATATAATTAGCGATCTCAGAATTTATAAAAATTGCAAACAATTCATATATAAGTAAAACCATAAAACTAATAGTAGTTGACTTTAAAGTATAGATTAGCATATATAATAACGAGGTAAAAAAGAAACATTGAATAACTGTTTTCAAGAACTCTAAAAATACATTATCCAAAAATATACTGTACCCTAAAAAAAGTATACTAATATGTATAATATACCAGATGAATATTAAAAGTATTTGAAAAACCTTAACTTTGCCGGACTCGTCAATACAATATAAGATTTCATTTCCATCTCCTTCAATATATTCTTTAAATATAAAAGTAATCCACCACAAAGATAAAATAGGTATATACTTTTCCACTTCTCTAAATATCAGAAAATAAGAATTCTCTATACTACCTGACATATAAACTATTCCAACACTTACAATAGGTAGAAAAACATATAAAATAAATAAAGGAATAAAATAATATATCTTTAAGTTTTTGAAAGAAAAATATATCGGTTTTATGTTCATGATATTATATTCCTTTCAATATGCACATATATCCATCTTCGATAGTAGGTTCTAAACTTTTGTGTCCTTGTTTTTTGTTTGAAAGTATCCTTAAAAACTCTTCTCCATTTCTAAAAAAAGTTTTTTCAACATACCAATTAGAATCGATTCCTATTCCTTGTTTTACTTCAAAAACTTTTCCTCTTGCTATAGATATAATTTCTTCGCTATTTCCCATTTTAAATATTTTTCCATCATTCATGATTATCATTTTATTGCAACATGTTTCAACATCTTCTACAATATGGGTAGAAATTATAATTATCTTGTCCTCTTTTATAGAGGACAAAAGATTTTTAAATCTTATTCTTTCTTCTGGGTCAAGTCCAGCAGTTGGTTCATCAAAAATTATTATTTGAGGATCTCCTAATATTGCTTGAGCAATACCTAGTCTTCTAACCATCCCACCAGATAAAGTTGATACTTTATTATTAATTCTATCTTGTAAATTAACTTTTTCCAAACTCTCTTTAATACAAGCATCCATAGACTCCTTAGGTATTTTTTTTAGAGCAGCAAAGTATTGAAGATTATCATATGCAGTTAATTCTTTAAATAATCCAAATTTTTGAGGAAGATATCCTATGTTTTTTGAAAATGCATTATTATTAGTAACGTCTATTCCTTGAAATCTTATATTTCCTTTAGTGATATCATATAAGTTAACTATACACCTAATTAACGTTGTTTTGCCTGCTCCATTTGGACCTAAAAGTCCATATACCCCAGTTTTTAAACTTATAGAGATCCCTTTCAATACTTCTTTTTTTTTAAATGATTTATTTAAATCTAAAATCTCTAACACTTTAACTACCTCCTTTTGTTAAATCTCTAATAAATGTAGTTGAATCTCTTGTATCATTTTTATTTCTTAAAAAATCATAAGTATTTTTAAGAACATAATCTTCTCCTAATTCATTTATTTTTTTCAAAAATAAATTATGCAATTTATAAGATTTGTTATTTTCTAATTTTTCTTTAGGGATATTAAGAATTCTATTCTTATATAAAAGATAATCAAAGAATATAGTTTTAATTTCTATTTTTTTAATATCTTGTGGTATAGTAGATTGCAAGAAATCATGTATTAAATTTTCTTTATTTAAACTATATACAAAAATATGGTCTTTAAAACTTACTAAACCATTATCCATTACACGACTAGTAAATGTAGCTGGAGATTGAAAAATTTTTTTGCCAGTAATATTAAGTTCCTCATTTTCTAGAAACATGTTTTTGTATGGTTGCAATATATTGTTAATATCTAATAAAGCATTTGTATTTAATTTTTCTAAAGTTAAGCCATAAAAAATATTATTTCCAATATTCTTTTCTTCTACAAAACCTCCAATTAAGGTAACCGCTTGTGCTTCACCAAAGAAATTATTATTCTCTTTTTGTAAATTTGAGTAAATATCTAAGTTAGATTTTATGGATACATTAAATTTAATACTATCATCTCTTATTATTGGAATATATACAGATTGTTCCTTCAAATATATTTTTTTATATCCTTCTATTGGATAGTACGGAAAACAGCCTGGAAGTAAAACTCCCTGAGAATTGCTATAAAATACTGGACTATATCCACTATATAAAATTCTTATTTCTTCTAGTTTTTCATTAGTAGGGTTGAATACTTCTAGATAATCCCCTTCTCTTCTGAATTCTAATATTTCATTTTTTTTACTAAGTATTTTTTCAACATTATAATTTCTATATAGGGTAAATTTATAGCTATTTAAATATTCTTTTTCATCTAAGGAGATTTTTATATCACTATGTAATTGCCTGCCTATAGTAAGATCCATATCATATGCTAAAATATTAAATTCTACATTTTCTTCTTTTTGAACATCCTTTATATAATACAATTCATCAAAGGCCACAAAACTGTTAGGGTTATAATCTTTCTTTACGATGCTACCTGGTTTAGTATATGAATACAAATTGATAAGTGAAAAAGATAGTAATATTATGGCTACAAAATTTAATAATTTATATTTTTTAGTGCTTAATTTTAACAATACAAAGGAACTCAAAAAACATATCCAAAATATTAACAAGTTCCATCTATAAGGCTCTATTGACAATCCATATAGTTCTTCTTCAACCCAATCTAAATTTGGAGGTAAAATATCAAATATTTCTCTAAGTGGATATATATTTACTTCAAAACCCATAAAGAGTACATAAGGTACGAATTCACAAATAGGACTTATTAAAACTGTTGAGAATATCATTATAAGATATGCCGGAAATCTTTTTAAATATAATGAAGTTACAGTCCCTATACAAACACCTAAAAATGATACTAAAAAAACATTTAAAAAATTATTTAAGAATATATGATACGCATAAGGTAATGAATTTACATTCATAACAAAATATACAATATAATTATATATCATTATATTTAAAGTCATTATTAATATTGTAATCACCAATACTGCTAATTTAGAAAAATACAATTCAAATTTTCCATTGTTTATCACTGAAAAACATTCTAATATGCTTTCATTTTTACTTTTTACTAAGTATTCATAGGATATAAATACAAAGAAAACAAAATAAATTATACTAATTTTTTGACTATGAATTAGATAATATAGTGCATCTTTATGTATTGACAATTTATAAATACCTTCAATTAAATACACATTTACTACAATAGAAAATATAAAGAATCCTAATGCTAAATATATACTTTTAAAAAATAACTTAAAATTATTTCTTATTAAAGTAATCATTTAAATTCCCCTTTAAATTGCAAATTTTATAAAATTATTAGATGGAGAATTTCTTCTCCATCTAATGATTATATGCTAGAAATAGTTAATAAACATCTGTTTAATACCAAATTGAACCTACAGCTTCACACCCTATAAAGCCCCATCCTTTAGGATTTAATTCTAATTGCCAATTTGCATCTTGAGTAGCGGTAACTTTGCCTTTAGAGCCGGTACCTTTAGCCATAAGCGATTCTCTTTCTTTACTCCACCCTTTTCCGGGAAAAGAACGATGTACAGTAGCATAAACACTAAACAGTGAGTTAGGCGAATTAGCTGCCTCATAATTTACATAATCACTAAGGCCAATAATATCTGTAGAATCAGACGATTCACTTGCATCTAGAACAACAGAAGCAGTTTCAGCATTCACGCTAACTGAAAAACAAATCAAAACGACAAGACATAAAGCTAAATTAATAAGCAATTTACTTTTTTTCATTATTATACCCTCCATAAATTTGATTTTTTTACTAAATGATGCACCATTTAGTTTGATTTATATATATACATGTATATATTCATATTTATTATAAAATCATAATTTAGAGTATTAGCAAGTTATTCTTTGATAAATATTAAAATATGATTTTATAAAACCAAAAAAGTATGTGGTGAAATATACCATTAATGTTAATCACATTATTTTAAACATCAAAGCATGTATAAGGAAGAACTACAAGTTATAATAATCATTTATAAGAATACAAGTTTATATACCAAATTTAATATTTTATTACATATTTTACCATGACTTGTACTCAATAACATACTACTATATGTTTTCATATTATTCAATGATAACCATATGGCATTATAGAACATATTCCGACACATACAACAATTTCATTAAAATTATTAGTTTTGTATAGAACTTTTTCTAATTCGGATATTCTAACTCTTCTATCAATATCTCAACGCTTAGCTTAAATATATATTGTAGAAGCCTAGTTTGTCTTCTTTTACAATGCCATTTACACCTTTATCACCTATAGTAGATCCAATATATTAAAAAATAGTCTATTTAAAGAAGGTACCGGAAAAACTATGCTTTTTCAGTGCCTCTTTAAATATCATCTTGTTTTTTAGATTAAAAGTCATATATTATAATTCATTTCAACAATTATACTTTAAAAATAGCTATAAATAGATTAATATATTATATAAAGGTTAAACGTTTTTAGAAAGAGGTGTATTTATGTTTACCAATAACTCTCAACAGTTAGCAGAAAACAAACTGCTTCTTCTTCATATATTTGATCGTATTGAGTTTCCAATGTCAAACCCACAGATTACTCAGTTTGTTTTAGAAAATGATATTATGAATTATTTTATGCTTCAACAATTTTTAGGTGAGCTAAAGGATTCAAAGTTTATTATTGAAAAACAAAAGGATAATGAACATATTTTTATAATTACAGAAAAGGGAAAAAGCGCATTAAGTTATTTTGTTAATCGTATCCCCAAATCTCAAATTGATCGAATAGATCAATTGTTAAATGTTCAAAAAGAAAAGTTTATAAAGAACACACAAGTTAAGGCTGATTACATAAAGATAAAAGATGATGAATATTTAGTTAAGCTTGGAGTAATTGAGAAAGACATGCCTATTATTAATTTAAAATTAAGTGTAGCTAATAATAAACATGCAAAACAAATTTGTGAAAAATGGCGTGAAAGTGCTCCAAGCCTGTATGGTCAAATTATCAATCTATTAATTGAATAGTTTTATGTTTAAAGTATTAGCTGGCATAATATCTACTATGTAGAAATATGCCAGCTATATGAGTTGTATAAGTAATAACACTAGAGTAGGATTTAATTAAAGGATTTTTTAATTATGCTAGTAGGCTCTTTACCTACTGATATACTTTGTATCACTTTTCTTGTATGTGTATCAACTATATCAACCGTATTTTTCTGTATACTAGTAACAAAGAGTCTTCCTTTTTCGCTATCTAACTCTATACCATGGGGCATAGAGTTAACTTTAATCTCTCCAGAATATTTATTATTTTGTATATCATATATATGAACGCAGCTCATATCAGAATCTGTAATATATAAGTATTCATTTGTTTTATCACTAGTTGCTTCAACTGGCATTTTGCCAATAGTTATTGTTTTTATTTCTTTTAATGTTTTTGTTTCGTAAATAACTACCTTTCCTTTTCGACTAAATTGATCACTATAATTAACTGCAAATAAAAACTCACCACTAGCATCAATTCTTAAATGCCATGGGTTACATTTCACCTTATGGTTTTTAAGTCTCTCGTTTGTTCTAGTTTCAATCTCAGTTATCTCGCCAGAACCATAATTACCTATAAAAATGCGCTCCTGATCATTTGTCATAGCCATACCGTGAGGCATTTCTCCTGTAGGAAGCTGTATAATTAATTTCAGATTATCCATACTTAAAATCGACAGACTATTAGAATCCGTATTTGCCACGTATATATGATTGTATTTGGGGCATAGGATAACTTGACTTGGGCAACTTCCTACAAAGATAGTATCAATTATCTTCTCACTAATTAAATCTACTACAGAAACACTACTGTGCCAGCTATTAGGGACATACAAAAGTTTACTTCTTTCATCCAGAGCAATATGGTGAGGCCCGAATTGTGAAGATGAAGAGCGTTGTCCATTATAGCATAATTTAATTCTTTGGATTTCTCTTCCTCCGACTAAATCTATAACGGAAATAGAATCATCGGAGAAGTTAGAAATGATTAAAGTGTCATTGGATAAACACTTCATCCCATCACCTCTCAATCAAAAGTATACAAAATATATTTCCGACTACTCAACTATATTTATTATCTTATGATTGCATTTTATATATGTGACAGAGGATACGTGTTATATCTTTTCTTTATTAAAATAATAATATTGCCTATTGTCCTTATAAGAGATTTTAAATCTAACACCTAAATCTACGGCTTATTTAATTAATAATTTTCTTACTTCTCCTATCATATAAAGTGACCCTGCAAAAATAATTGCTTCATTTGCTTCTGTTTCTTCAATAGCCATGTTTATCGCTTCCTTAATATCTTCACTTACATAGGTTTCTTTTCCAAATACCTTTAACTTATCTGCCAAATCTATTGCATTCATAGCTCTTGGATTAGCTGGCCTTGTAGCAATAATCTTACTCATTAAAGGTATAAGATCCTTAAGCACTCCTTCCACATCCTTGTCTTGAAGCATTCCTATAACAAAAGTAATTTTATAATCTTTTAGTAAAGCCCCTATACTTTTTCTAAGCGCTTCTGCACCATGTAGATTATGTGCTCCATCAATAATTACTACCGGATCTCTTTGTAAAACTTCGAAGCGACCTGGCCATTTTGCATTATAAAGCCCACCTAATACTGCTTCATCGCTAATATTAATATTTCTATACTTACGCAAAACTTCAACTGCACCAATAGCTGTGCAAGCATTATATATTTGGTGGATTCCAACTAATTGTATTTTTATATTATCATAAACATTACCTAATATATTTACTGAAAAAACTTGTTCTTCTATAGTACTTTTATGTATGGTTAACTCGTTAAAGCTTGTTACGAAAAGTTTACTATTTCTTTCCGCGCATAAATTTCTAAATACATCTATAACTTCCGCTTCCTGAGGATAAGATAATACCAAGCTATTTTCTTTAATTATACCGCCTTTTTCATATGCAATTTTATCTAGTGTATCTCCTAAATATTCTGTATGATCCAGTCCAATAGGTGTAATTACAGATAGAAGTGGATCTTCTACAACATTAGTCGCATCCAATCTGCCACCAAGCCCTACTTCTAATACAAGAAAATCTATATTTTCCTTAGCATAATAGTAAAATGCTATAGCTGTTACAACCTCAAACTCCGTAGGATGATTTTTCCCTTCATTAACCATTCCTTCTATTTTCTCTTTAACAATAGCAGTTATATTAGCCAGTTTATCCTTCGGAATATTTTCACCATTTATCCTCATTCTTTCGGTAAATTCCTCAAGGTATGGTGAGGTATATAGTCCAACACGATATCCTGCTTCTTTTAATATGCTGTGTATATATGAAGAGGTCGATCCTTTGCCATTTGTCCCTGCTACATGTATAATTTTTAGTTTTTTATGTGGATCACCCAATAGGCTTAATAAATACTTTATATTTTCTAAACCTAATTTGCTACCAAATTTATAAGTTCCATGAATGTAATCCAAGGCTTCCTGATAATTCATTTTTCCACTCCATTCTAAATGTTATAATATTTAGTCTTTTAATTATAATATCAAAGTTTGGATATATATTAAATCTTATTTTTTATTAAGTAAAAATAGCCTACATTAAATGCAGGCTACTGTTTATATTGTTTATCCTCTATTTTTTAGTGATTCTAATCTTTCTAACACACTGTTTAGCATTTGCTCATACTTTGCCTGTTTCTGCTTTTCTTCCTCTATTAAATGAGCTGGCGCCTTACTAACAAATCCTTCGTTAGAAAGTTTACCTACTACTCTTTTAATTTCTCCCTCTAGTTTTGACTTTTCCTTTTCTAATCTTTCAATTTCCTTTTCAAAGTCAATTAAGTCATCTAAAGGTAAAAACAGCTCGGCTCCTTGAATAACTGTAGATACAGCATCAGAAGGTATTTGATCTTTACTTTTTGCCAACTCAATTTCTGAAACACTTGCTAAAGTCCTAAAATATTCCTCGTTGTCTAATATTGTTTTAGCAATTTCATCCTTTGTAGTTAGAGCAATAAGCTTTGCTTTTCTTGAAGGGATAACATTCATCTCTGCTCTAACATTACGAATGCTTTTAATTGCATTCATGATTAATTCCATTTGCTCTTCTGCTAAACTGCATATTTCATTTTCTTTGTACTTAGGCCACTCTGCTACAATTACACTATCTTTCACAGTAGGTAAATTTTGCCATATCTCTTCTGTTATAAATGGCATAAACGGATGTAACAGTTTTAAAATATTCTCTAATATATAAGTTAGAGTATATTGTGCTGCTCTTTTCTTATTAATGTCTTCGCCATAAAGTCTTGGCTTTACTAACTCGATATACCAGTCACAATACTCATTCCATATAAAATCATAAAGTTTTTGTACAGCAAGACCTAACTCAAATTTATCCATGTTTTCTGTTATTTCTCTGGATACTTTATTAAGTCTAGAAATTATCCATCTATCTACTACAGTAAGTTCAGCCTCTACACTGTCCTTATCAATATAATCAACATCTAAGTTCATTAATACAAATCTTGTAGCATTCCATAGCTTATTTGCAAAATTTCGACTAGATTCTAATTTTTCCATATGGAATCGCATGTCATTTCCCGGGGAATTTCCCGTAACTAAAGTAAATCTTAATGCATCTGCTCCATATTGATCTATAATTTCAAGGGGATCAATACCATTCCCTAAGGATTTGCTCATTTTTCTACCTTCTGCATCTCTTACAAGTCCATGAATAAATACATGTTTAAATGGTATCTCATTCATAAACTCTAGTCCTGAAAAAGCCATACGAACTACCCAGAAGAAAATAATATCATATCCTGTTACTAATACATCTGTTGGGTAGAAATATTCAAGTTCCTTAGTTGCCTCTGGCCAACCTAATGTGGAAAATGGCCATAGAGCTGAGCTAAACCAAGTATCTAATACATCCTCATCCTGTTTAAAGTTATTTGAATTACATTTTTCACAAGTAGTTGGTGCT
Organism: Alkaliphilus sp. B6464; assembly: GCF_018141165.1. Taxonomy (NCBI): domain Bacteria; kingdom Bacillati; phylum Bacillota; class Clostridia; order Peptostreptococcales; family Natronincolaceae; genus Alkaliphilus; species Alkaliphilus sp. B6464. The sequence continues at coordinate 2,056,670 of NZ_CP058557.1, read as the reverse complement.
TCCTTTGAAACAACTAGGTGTCCACAATCAGAACAATAATAAGCTGGAATACGATGACCCCACCATAATTGTCTAGAAATACACCAGTCTCTAATATTTTCTAACCAATGTAGATAGGTTTTAGAGAAACGATCTGGAACAAATTTAATTCTTCCATCCTTAACAGCTTCAATAGCTGGTGCTGCAAGAGGTTCCATTTTTACAAACCATTGATCTGATGTTAAAGGTTCTACTACTGTATCACATCTATAGCATTGGCCTACATTATGGCTATGCTCCTTAATTTTAACTAACAATCCTTGTTCCTCTAAATCCTTTACAATAGCCTTCCTTGCCTCGTATCTTGACATACCTGCATATTTGCCACCCTTTGCATTTATTGTAGCATCATCATTCATAACAATAATTTGAGGAAGATTATGTCTTAGTCCTACTTCAAAGTCGTTAGGATCATGGGCTGGAGTAATTTTTACAGCTCCTGTTCCAAATTTAGGATCTACATATTCATCGGCTACTATGATAATTTCTCTATTAACTAGAGGTAAAATTGCATATTTACCAATTAAGTGCTTATATCTTTCATCTTCTGGATGTACTGCAATAGCTGTATCACCAAGCATAGTTTCTGGTCTTGTTGTTGCAATTTCTATTACTTCATCACTATCCTTAATTGGATAGTTTATATGCCAAAAATGTCCTGCCTTCTCATCATGTTCAACTTCTACATCTGAAAGAGAAGTTTTACACTCTGGACACCAATTAATAATACGATTTCCTCTATATATTAATCCCTTTTCATATAATTTAACAAATACCTCTGTTACTGCATTACTAAGTCCTTCATCTAATGTAAATCGTTCTCTAGACCAGTCACAAGAGTCCCCTAATTTTTTCATTTGATCTACTATTCTTCCCCCATACTCCTCTTTCCACTTCCAGGCTCTTTCTAAAAATCCTTCTCTACCTACATCCAGCTTACTTAGTCCTTCTTCTTCCTTAATACTTTCAACTACCTTTACCTCTGTTGCTATACTTGCATGGTCTGTGCCTGGCTGCCATAATGCTTCATAACCCTGCATCCTTTTCCAACGAATTAAAATATCTTGAAGTGTATGATCTAGTGCATGACCCATATGGAGTTGTCCTGTTATGTTTGGTGGCGGCAGAACAATGCTGAATGGTTGTTTTTCTGGATCTACTTTTGCTTTAAAATAATTAGCATCCATCCAATGTTTATAAATACGTTCTTCAAACGCCTGAGGATTATAATTCTTTTCTAAATTATTTTCCATTACCTATTCCTCCTTCAAATTTTATATTTTCTTAAATAAAAAAATCCTCCGTCCAAAATAAGGACGAAGGATATATTCGCGGTACCACCTTAATTTCTATTTACAAAAAATAATGTAAATAGACACTTAAATAAATATAACGGTTTACCCGTCTACACCTACTCTATTCAGCGTAGAAACTCAGAAGCTACCTTCAATAGCCTTTGCCCTAAAAAACCTTTCAGCCTATGGGTTTTTATCTCTTAAGGGTGTACTATTTACTCCTCTTCATCATTGTTGATTACTTAATAAAATTTAATATTATTATAACCATTTAACAGGATTTGTCAATAGGTTTCTCAAATTTATTTTTTATTATATAACATAATCTTTAAATAACATCACCATAATTATATTATAATACTAATTTTTACTCAGGTGTTCCAGAGATTGGCGGTTTTTTTATTTCCTGTATTCCTAAGAGTGCATATCTTACAAATGCATATAAAGTAAGTAATGCTGCAATTATAATCAAGGCTTTACCATATATAAAATCAAAAGCTATAGCTAAAATAGCGATATAAAAAACTATAGTGGCTATCTTTCCATAGGAATTTGCTGGGACTACTAATTTATCTTTCTTAGTATATAGAACAATTCCTCCCAGTATCATAGAAATCTCCTTTATTCCATATATGCTTATAACCCATATTGGTATAAACTGCTTTAATGTAAAGCAGATAAGTACTGTTAGCTGCATTAATTTATCTGCTAATGGATCCATAGCTTGTCCCCACTTAGTTATAACATCATATTTTCTTGCAATATATCCATCTAAAACATCTGTAATTCCTGCAAGAATAAAGATTATAACAGAATATAATAAGCTTTTTTCTAAAGGTGAAAAAAATACTCCTACAAATAATGGTATAAGCATAAAACGCACGGTAGTCAATATGTTTGGTAAGTTCATTAATACACCTCGTCTCAGAGCAATTTTTGTGACTATGTACCATACAATATAAATAATACCATATTTTATTAAATTTGCAAAACTTATACCAGAAATTATTTGATTTAAGCTTTATACTATTTTACTGCCTTAATAGAATATATTCTATCTAAATATCCAACTAAATCCATTATCATTTCTTCATAGGTTCTATTAAATACATCCCATTCTCTTTTATAATTAGCATAAATTAGTCTCTTTGTATAGTTTGACATAGGTATATCCTTATATAAACATAATCTAGATACTCTACCTTTACCTATTTCTAAATTTTCGGGATTTATTCCAAATTCTACTTCATCCTTATGAACTAATGCAAACCAGCTAAAATTATCAATTTCTCCTTTTATATAACCATATCTACTTTTAGTTCCATAATTAACCTTTATATTGAACAATCTAATCCCCCCTCTAGTCCGCTATACTAAGATTTTATGCCAGTTTTTTCATTCTTATTCATTTGATAGCAAACAGTCGTAAAACCCCTTCTAAACGACTATCTTTGTTTATCAATGAAGTAACACAAATTTTACATAAGAATATAATAGATTACATAGTTTTCTATTTTTAAGCTGGAGGGGATTAAATTGATACACAAAAAGTATCTTAGCTTTCTAATTGTTTTGCTAATGATTACTACCATGATCTTATCAGGATGCAGTGGTAAGACAAAACTTACTAAAATACAAGTAATGGAAGTAACCCATTCCGTATTTTATGCACCCCATTATATCGCAGTTACTGAAGGGTTCTTTGAAGAAGAAGGGTTAAAGGTCGAGATTATAGATGGTAAAGGTGCTGATAAGACCATGGCAGCTCTATTAAGTAATCAAGTGGAAATTGGCTTTATGGGTCCTGAAGCTTCAATCTATGTTTATAATCAAGGTAAAGAGGATTACGCTATTAACTTTGCCCAACTAACTCAACGTGATGGCTCATTTATAGTGGCTAGAGAGCCAAACCCTAATTTTAAATTAGAAGATCTTAGAGGAAAAGAACTACTTGGTGGACGTAAGGGCGGAATGCCTAACATGACATTAGAGTATGTTTTAAAGAAAAATGGCTTAGTACCTGGTAAAGACTTAAATGTACGTACCGACATTCAGTTCGATGTAATGGCTGGTGCCTTTGCTGGTGGAGAAGGGGATTACACAACACTCTTCGAGCCAGTAGCATCTTTGATGGAAAAAGAAGGTAAAGGATTTGTAGTTGCTTCAGTCGGAGAAGAAAGTGGATATATTCCTTATACAGCATACAGTGCCAAAAAGAGCTATATAGAAAAGAATCCTGATATAATACAAAAGTTTAGTAATGCAATATATAAAGGGACGCTATGGGTTGAAAGTCATAGTGCGGAAGAGATAGCAAAGTCGCTACAACCCCACTTTCCAGATGCTGATTTAGATGTATTGGCCAATGTAGCAGACAGATACCGTTCTATAGGCGCTTGGGCTCCAGATCTTATAATGACAGAAGAAGGTCTGAATAGGCTTCAAGATGTCATGACAGAAGCGGGAGAGCTAAACCAGCGAGTGCCATACGATAAAGTTGTTACTACAAAATTTGCAGAAGAGGCAATGAAAAATAAATAGTATTATACTAAAACCCACTAATTTAAACATCAGTGGGTTCTTTATATGAGAATGTGATTATTATATTACTTAAATCTTTAACTTTTATAACGTTAGTTTCTTCTTCATTAAGTACAATCTCACTTTTGGAATAATAGCCATTTGCATCCTTTGTTACTATAATCATGTGTTCTATATCATTATAAATTACCGGAGCGATATTACTTTAAAGAAAATAAATTTTCAATTATCTAATATAATCATTTTTGTTTATCTTTATTTTGAAGTATTTTTGTAAAAATCCAAATGTAAATGTGATATAAAATAACAAATACAAATGCGACTTCAACTCTCCTTAAGCTAGGAAATCGAGCCATAAATATTGAGTATATAAAAAAAGAACATGCAGTTATTAATTTTGAGATGAATTTAGATTTGAATTTAAAGATATTTTTTGAATTATCCCAAACTACTATTTTTTCATATAGATAAGGGAATTTTTTTTGTATAATAGCACTTATTAGAATTAAAAAACCAATTATTATAAATACTTTAATTGTACTCTCATTATAAGTCATATAACTTTTGTCAACTCCCTTCTAATCAAATTTTAATGTAGTTCATACTCGCAATAATATCATATGTAATATATGGATTCAAGTATACCTAAAAGCATAAAATACAGGTGTTGAGTTTCTTATATAAAAAGGCAGAGAAGGCACATCATAAAGATGCGCCTTTTAAATATAATACACTATATACATTAAGTTATTTTATACTTTGACTAATAGCGAATCACTTCTGCAATCCTTTCAGAAGTAGTTTCGGAGTTTACTAAACTTACAGTAGCCCTTGATGTATCTTCCCAAGGCTCTACAGCATAGAATCGGCCATAAGTTGAATCAATTACTTTTATATAAACTCCTGGGTAAGTATCTGAATAATCCATGATTTGATCAATAATACTTTGTTTATACAATGTATATACCCCTGCATAAATACCGGTATAAACACTTGTTAAGCCTAATATTAGCGTAAGTACGCTCTTTACAGATGAATCTCTAAGTCCTCTTGCAAATTCACGAGCTTTTGCTCCTTTTAAGAATGTATGAGCTGTTTCTTGACCATATCTTTGAGCACTTAATTGTGTAATTATAGTTATGCCATCTGAACGACTTGGTATTGAATAAGTTACCATTACATTTCCTCCTTTAGTTTTTTTATTTTTTTAAGACTTTCTCTGTTGGCCAACTTGTTTCGTCTTACACTATATAAAAAGAAATTTAAGTCAAGATAATCAACCACTTTTTAAAATTAATTTTAAAAAAGTGGTGTAGAAGGTTTAACTGGATTAAAATAGGCAATCGCCACAGCGTATACTAAGGCACTAATTCAAAGATGCTTTATCTATCCAGTAAAAATATCATAAAAAAATGAACCCAGCATCATAGAAACTAGGTCCAATACATCAATCAACTTATTATTATGTTCGAAGAACGGATAGTGCCTCATATCTAGAAAAGATGATGCATTACCTCCTAGAGAAACTTAGCGACTAAACCATAACGGGTGATGAACAGCCTATGCTACTTGGGTTAAAGGCATACTATCCGATGATAAAAATCGTTGCCAAAATTATTTACACTCTCTTAATCTTTTAAATTAATATTATGCTTCCATTTGTCTCATAACTTTTAATATTACATGGTCTGTAACGTTCATTCCTTCCTCCGATAATATACCTAGATTTCTAATAGTATCCTCAGCGGTATTTGCTATCATTCCATTTTTATTAGGAACAACTTGATCATTTAAAGCCAATAATGCTGATTGAATTGCTGCCGATGCAGAAGTTGCAAGTTTTAATGCACAACCTACTTTAGCACCATCACAAATCATACCACTTATATTTGCTAGCATATTTTTAACTACAGCATCTATTTGTTGTTCTTTAGCTCCCATTAACCATGCTATAGCCACACTTGCTCCCGTTGCAGCAGCTACTCCACAACCACATAAAGCTGATAATCTACCTATATAGTGCTTAATATAACTATTTAAAATATGACTAATAGCTATAGCTCTAGCTAATTTTTCGTTATCAACAGAGAATTTTTTATGATAAGCTAAAATAGGCAAAATAGCAGTTAAACCATTATTTCCACTTCCGTTGCTACTCATAACTGGCATATTAATACCAGACATCCTAGCATCAGCTCCTGCTGCCGTTAACATCATAGCTCTATTCATTAAATCATCAGCTAAAATTCCTTTTTGTACATTTTCGTAGATTGTTAATCCTACTGACATACCAGACTTTTTACTTAGTCCAGCCATTGCTATTTTCTCATTCATTTCTAAACCTTCTAACATGAAACTAAGCTTTTCATAATCTATCCTTTCAATTTCACTTATAATATCTTTTATATTTAATTCATATAAAGGATTTATTGATTTTATATTTTCATTATTAGTTTGTATTTTATTTAATATTATTTTTTTGTCTGTTTCTAGATAAACAAATTCATTATGTTTGTTCTGTATAATTACGATAGAATATCCTTTTTCAGTATACAATTTTACTTCTATATATATTTTTTCTGTTGTATCTTTAATATTTATAGAAATTCTATCGCTTTCGATCAATTTATTTGCCAATTCTATTTCCTTATCAGTAATCCCTTCTAGTACTTCGAGGCCCTTTTCACTCCGTCCACCCATTGCCCCTAGTGCTGACGCAATGGGTAATCCTACTTCATTAGTATTAGGTATTCCTACAGCTAATCCATTTTTATAAATATTTGGACTAAGCCAAATATCTAAACTTAATATTTCTTGATGATTAACTAACTCCATAGCCTTTGCGCATGCTAAAGCTACAGCTACTGGATCTGTACATCCCATTGCTGGTACTACTTCCTCTTTTAATGTTCTTAATATCAATTCTTCTAATTGCATGCTAATCGACCTCCTCTTAAGTCTATATTTCACTATATAGATTTAAAAAGCAATTACCATGCCAACATAAAATCATTGAAAAATAGCCATCATTTTAATACTTTTTCTCAAAATGATAATAGTTTTATAAAAGCAGTCTCAAAATGATATTTCGTATCATTTTGAGACTGCTTTTGTTTATATTATCTTTATTTCGTATTCTTTTATCTTTCTATATAAGGTCGCCCTACTTATACCCAATGCCTTTGCTGCACAGTTAATAGACTGATTTCTATTTTGAAAATATAGAAGTGCCTTTTCAATTTCTTTTTTTTCTAATTCTTTAATAGGAGTTATGCCTTCAAAACAACTCTTATCTCGCATCCTATTCTTTCTTATTAGCCTATTAGGCAAGTCTTTTTCTTCTATAATATTAGTAGTACACATATTAACAGCATATTCTATAGTATTTTCTAGCTCTCTTACATTTCCTGGCCACTCATAATTCATAAAAATATTAAATACATTTTCATCAACTTGATTAATGTGTTTTCCTAACTTATCATTGCATTTTCCCAATAAATATTCGACCAATATAAATATGTCGTCCAATCTATATCTAAGAGGTGGAATATTAATAGGTATAACATTAATTCTATAAAATAAATCTTGTCTAAATTCTCCGTCTAAAACCTTTTTTTCTAAATCCTTATTAGTTGCCGCGATTATTCTTACATCTATTGGTATAAGTTCCTTGCCCCCTACCTTTTCTATTACATGGTCTTGTAGTACCCTTAAAAGCTTAGTTTGTAAATGTAGGGGCATATCTCCTATCTCATCAAGAAAAATAGTTCCTTTATTGGCCAATTCAAATTTCCCGGCCTTACCTCCTCTTATAGCACCTGTAAATGCTCCTTCCTCATATCCAAAAAGTTCACTTTCCAAAAGTTGTTCTGGAATTGCAGCACAATTTATAGCAATAAATGGCCCATTATTCTGATAACTATGTAGATGTATTGCTCTTGCAAATAACTCTTTTCCAGTTCCGCTCTCGCCCTGAATTAATATAGTAGAAGTTGATCTTGCAGCTCTTTCTGCCTTAATCTTTACATTTTTAAATGAGATACTATTCCCTATAATATCCTCAAAGTTAGTCATAATATTTCCAGTAGTAATGTCGTTTACAATGTTTAATACTTCAGAAAGATTACTAAAGGTAAACAAGAAACCAAAAGTTTTATTTTCTAGGCTAATAATATTAGCATCAAAAACACCTCTAAACCGATGCTTAGCTCTATTATATATAAATTCAATATTCTTTACTCCTGCACATTCATTTACCAGTAATGTAAAATCAAAATCTCCAATAAAATCACGAATATTCATTTTATCAGCAATATTTTCATCAATTTTAAATAATTCAATTGCCTTTTTATTATAACGCAGTACCTGACCAATATTGTCAACAGCAATAATTCCTTTATCTACAGAATTTAGTACAATTTCTAGCTCCCTTGCTAAAAGCTTAATTTTATCCGTATTTTCTTGTTCTAAAAGCTTAGATGAAATCAATTCTGCCATCTTGTTTAAAAACTTAATTAGATTTTTCTGATTGCTAACAATAGCACTTCTTTGATCTTCCTCAAATGCAATTAATCCAATAACACCAACTATATGATTTTCTATCTTAATAGGACAACAAACCTCTGCATATTCATTGCAGTCTCCTATATTATCGCACTTTAAACACGCACTATGCTCTCCTGGATTTTCTATAATAAAACTTTCTCCTTGTCTTAGTGCAAATCCAAAAACAGAGTTATTACTTACTGTCTCCCCAATTCTCCACTTATAGCACCCTGTACCAGCAATCCTATTTAGCTTATTGTCAACAACCGTTACATCTACTTTTATAACACTAGATATTGCTTCTGAAATATTTTGAACACTGGATACAATTTTTCTTAAATCCATTTTCAATCATCCTCTTTAATACATTAATCTGATATCTAATAATCCTAAGACCCAATGTTAACTGAGCCATTGTTTATATTGAATAAGATATAGGGATCCCTATATCTTATCCATATCAGTTATATTTTCTTCAGCAGTTTTATGTTTCTCCATTAACACTCCTGCCACTAATGCAGTTAATGGGATACATAAAATAAGTCCTATACTACCTGCAAATGCACGTATAATTTCTGTAGCTATAATATCTAGATTAATAATTTTAGTAAAGTCTTCTCCATAAGCAGTAAATAGTAGCAATAAAGGGATAGAACTTCCTGTATAAGCTAATATAAGAGTATTAGCCATAGTACCCATAATATCCTTACCTACATTCATACCAGACATTATTAAAGTCTTTGTTGACATAGTAGGATCTGCATTTTTAATCTCCTCCATAGATGAGGAAATTGACATACCTACATCCATCACTGCCCCTAAAGCACCCATAATAATACCAGCAAATAATAGTCCTTTAAAATCAAACTTTATTCCTTGTGGTATATACATTAACATTACTGCTTCTTCACTAGATAATCCTGTCAGCTTAACTTTGGAACCTATAACATAAGCAATTAAACCTGCTACAAAAACTCCACCTAGCACTCCAATAATTGCCGCATAGCTTTTCCTATTTATACCACCAACAGTTAAAATTGTTACAACTGTAATAATAAAGGCTATACCAATTGTTAATAATATAGGATTATAGCCTGCTAGTAATCCTGGTAATAATCCCTTTAATACTAATAAAATAGTTAGTATTAGAGTAATTATTGTTTTTAAACCTTTTACTCTACCAATAATTAATATTAGAGCAACAAATATTGCGGCGACAATGTAAACATATGTATCCCTTAAGTGTTCAGAAATATATACCTCTACACTACCATCCTCTATCTTTTCAACTGTAACTAATACCTTATCTCCTGGTTCTACATCAATGTCATATCCATAACTTCCAGTTAAATTATGAGGTATTTCAAATTGTTCTCCTTTATATTCACCATTTAATATTTCAACTTTTACCATCATAAGCTTTGTAAAAATTGGATTATCAGGATCATTTTCTAATTGTTCAACATTTAAAATCTTTGCCTTTACCAATTCTGACTGAACCTGCTCTGTAGTTCCTATTTCGCCCTCTGCATAACTAAAGGTACTAGGACTTATAATTATCAATAACGCGACCAATATTAAAATAAATTTTTTCAATATATCGTCCCCTCCTTTATATTTATATGAATAATTATACTATAAACTAATAGTCCTTAAATTTCAATGCTTTGAAAAAACAAAAAAGTTATTTTTGTAATATGGATTTACTTATTTTACTTTTTTGGGTAACTTAACTATAACTTTAGTTCCTCTATCCTTCTCACTTTCCACTTCAATTCTACCACCATGTTCCTCTATTAACGATTTAGTAATAGTAAGACCTATGCCCATACCTCCGGTTTTTCTATTTCTAGAAATATCACTTCTATATAATCTTTCAAATAAATAAGGTATATCCTTTTTATCTACGCCAATACCATTATCATTAACTGTAATAACTACCTCATTTCCATTATCCTCTAATTTAACCTCTACTCTACCACCTGTATTAGTAAATTTTAATGCATTTGAGAGTAGATTAATTATCACTTGTCTAATTTTATCCCGATCTCCTACTAAAAAAACATCCTCCATTATATTACTATTTAAAGTAATTTCCTTTTCTATAAATTGTGACTTAAAACCTTCAACAACTTCTATTATTTCTCTAGACAAATTATAACTTTTATTTTCTAATATAATTTTACGATTATCTATATCAGTTAAATATTTAAGTTCTTCAACAAGTTTAATTAGGCGTACAACCTCATTTTTACAAACATTTAACCTTTCTTCAGTAGGTTCCCACACGCCATCAATTATAGCTTCAATATGGCTTTGTAGTACGGTTAGAGGTGTTCTTAATTCATGTGAAATATCAGAAGTCAATCTTTTTCTTAATAATTCTTGCTCACCTAGGGACTTTGAAAGATGATTTATAGATTTAGACAGTTCTCTTAACTCAATAATATTGTTATTCTCATCCACCTTAGTATCCAATTTCCCATCACGTATATCGTTGGCCACCTTAGTTATTTTTAGAATAGGCTTTGAAAAAACTTTTGATGAATAAAGCCCTAAAATAATAGAAGCTAAAATTGAAATAAGTGCTGCATAAAATATAGATCTGTTGATTCCTTCTGTAAAGATAACATCACTTTCAGATACATAAAAAGGGCCTACATAGCCAATATCAACAGTTCCTATCTTATTATTATCCACATTTAATGTATAACTTGTCTTAACATAATCCTCATTTTTCGCTAATTCATCCATACTATTAGAATAATTTTTCCTCATCATCCCATGTCCCATTCTTTGCATCATTCGATTATGATGACTTACCATTGTATCATCTAAAACATCTTCAAAAATAATACTATCTTTACTATCCTTAATTACGATATCAAAGTCACTAGTTAAGGGAGATAAGCTAATATATTGTAGAACCTTATTTGACCAATAACCATCTGTAATATATGCTTCATAGATCATATCAACTACTGCATCTATTTTTTTATCCTGTTTCGTAGCCATGTATATATCGAACTGGTTAAATAGTGTAACGTTAGTAATAATACTCACCAATGCAATAGCAAATATTGCGCCACCCATAATAAGCAAAATAAGTCTAGACTTAAGTTTATTAAACATTCCTATTCCTCCACAAATTTGTATCCTACACCATAAACAGTAACAATATATTTAATATCTTTGTCCTCAATTTTTTGTCTTATGTTTTTGATATGGGTATCTATTGTTCTATCATAGCCTTCATAATCATATCCAAGCACTTTCTCAATTAATGCATCTCTCGAGAAAACCATACCTATATTTTGAGCCAATAAACTTAAAAGTCTAAGTTCTGTAGCTGTTAAGTCTACCAGCTTACCTTGTTTTTTTACTTCCATATTTTTAAAATTAATTGTTAGATCTCCACTATTAAGTTCTAGTATTTCAGTAGCTATTCTATTTCCAGCTGTTCTTCTTAAAATTGCCCTAACCCTAGCTACTAATTCCTTCGGACTAAATGGCTTAGGCATATAATCATCTGCCCCGATGTCTAATCCATATATCCTATCGCCTTCACCGACCTTAGCTGTTAGCATCAAGATAGGTACATTTGATTTTATTCTTATTTTCTTACACACTTCTTCTCCCGACAAATCAGGTAGCATTAGGTCTAATATAATAAAGTCAATTTCTTTCTCATCAAATATATTTAAAGCTTCTTGACCTTTATATGAAATTAATACAGTATAGCCTTCTTTCTCTAAATAGGCCTTTACAACGTTAACTATATTCTCCTCATCATCCACTACAAGAACAGTTTTAGTACTATTAATCATTTTATCATCTCCGTTCTAATTTATTATACTACAAAATACCTCTATTCATTTCTGAATAGAGGTATTTTGTTATTTATTTAGTAAGCTTCATCGCTTTTCATTATTGTTTTTCTTATTAAATCTACCGGTATAATCATTACTGAGAATAACAATACAATCAGCCATTCATTTAATGCAAGAGGAGTAGTTCTTAAAACTACACCGCCTATATATGTCATAACTACTTGAATAATTACAATAAGCCCCATAACCTTTAGGAAATCTTTATTTTGACCAATATGCTCGAATATATTCATGTTTGATGTTCTAGCATTAAAGCTGTTAAATACTGCAGTTAAAATAAAGAAGCTGAAAAACGCAGTCATATGGTGTAGTCCTTGACTTCCACCTATAAACATGTCACCAACAGTCTTAGAAGTCAGGAAGAATATGCTAACTAATGCTGTAAAAATTCCCCCTACACCTATTGAAGACCACATATATTTTGAAAGAATATTCTCGTCTCTTCTTTTTGGCTTTTCATTCATATATCGCTTAAGGGCTGGCTCTCCACCAAAAGCAAGAGCAGCTAACGTATCCATAACTAAATTAACCCAAAGCATTTGTGTAATAGTCAGAGCTTCATGAATACCAATAAATGGTCCTATAAAACTTATAAATACCGCTGAAACATTTATTGTTAATTGGAAAATAATAAACTTTCTAATACTCTTAAAAATTGTTCTTCCATACAACACTGCTCTAGCGATAGATTGGAAGTTATCATCTAAAATAACAATATCTCCGGCTTCTTTTGCTACCTCTGTTCCAGAACCCATAGCAAACCCAACATCAGCTTGTTTTAAAGCAGGAGAGTCATTAACTCCATCTCCTGTCATACCAACTACAAGGTTAAGCTCTTGTGAAATCCTTACAAGTCTAGATTTATCAGTAGGCAATGCTCTTGCTATAACCCGAATATTTGGAAGCATTTTCTTTAAATCTTCATCTGATATTTTTTGTAGTTCATCAGAAGTTAATACTATCTGACTTTCATCCGTTAATAGACCCGAATCTCTTGCAATAGATACTGCAGTTTCTTTTCTATCGCCAGTAATCATAACAACCTGTATTCCCGCTTGTTGCACTTCACGGATAGCCTTAGTAGCCTCTGGTCTTACATCATCTCTTATACCTAGAATACCTACAAGAGTAAGATTATCAAATTCTCCATCTTCATCTAATGCTTCCTCAGAAGTTGCTATAGCTAGTATTCTAATTGCCCTTGATGCCATTTCATTCATTTGATTTTCAATTTCTTCATAATTTTTGAAAGCCTGCTTGTCCCCATTTTCATCATAATAAAATTTACACTTTGAAATAATTTTTTCTGGTGCGCCTTTTATTAGAGTTAAGTTGTAATCGCCATCAACTTGACTAGCTGAATACTTTTTATCAGAGCTAAAAGGCATAGTTTTTACTTTTTTTACATTATAAAGATCTTGTTTCTTGCTATGATTTATAAATCCAAGAACAGCTCTCTCGGTAGCATTACCTCCAATTATTTGATATGTGCCATTATCCTTCTCTGGCTCACTAATGAGAGCATTTGTATTTTCAGTTAATGATAAATGTAGTATTTTTTTTAAGTTACTTTGAATAGAGTCATAATTATTATGCTTTTGAATATCTCCAGTTATAAATTCTACTACCTCAAGCTGGCCTTTAGTAATTGTACCAGTTTTATCTGAAAACAATATATTTAGACCTCCAGCAGTCTCTATACCAACTAGCTTTCTAACAAGAACGTTATCCCTAAGCATCTTTCTCATGTTTAATGAAAGCACCATGGCTATCATCATAGGTAATCCTTCTGGAACAGCAACAACTATAATAATTACACCAAGAATAATAGCAGTTACTAAATCATTAACAGGATTAGACCAATTACTAAAATATGTGGCGATTTTTGCCATATCAAAGTTATTGTCAATTACTGATCTTTGAAAAAAGTAGGCAATAGTTATTAATCCACCGCCGATATATCCAAACATCGAAATTTGTTCTGCTAATTTTTCAAGTTTGATTTTAAGTGGAGATTCTCTGTCTTCGGTCTGCATCTCTTGAGCCAGTTTTCCGTATTGTGTATTATCACCTACAGTTATAACCTCCATAACACCTTCCCCACTTACTACAACAGTTCCCCTAAATAGTTTATACTCGTTGAAGAAGTTTTTTTTCTTTTCTTCTTCTGTCTCAATATAGTCCTTAGGCATAACAAATTTCTTAGCTTCTTTAGACTCACCATTTAAAGTTGCCTGGTCTACTCTTAATTCCCCATCAATCAGTTTTCCATCTGCTGGAATTAAATCTCCTGACTGTAGAACAACTAAATCCTCTACAACAATATCATCTATTAATACTTCCTCTATTTTACTATCTCTAAACACCTTAACCTTAATTTTAGATGCATCTTCCTGTAATTTCTGAAAGGCATTTTCATTACTATGCTCTGACCAAGTACCTACAAGTGTTGCAAGTAAAACTGCAACTGCAATACCTGCTGATTCATACCAATGAGCTTTACCCATAAATACAAATATAACATTGATGACTAAGGCAAAAATTAATATTTTTATAATTGGATCATTAAAATTCCCAATAAACTTTTGCCAAAAAGTCTCAGTTTCCAATTGTGTTAGAGAGTTAGACCCATTCTTTTGTCTTGATAGCTCTACCTCATTTTGACTTAAGCCTTTAAAATGATTGTTCACTATTATCTTCCTCTTCCTTTGTGATTTTTATTGTTTCCAATTTAACATACTTAGTATAGAAATTGGAAAATATATGTATGTCCCTTATAATCATAATTATATTACAAATCTTATATTTTTCATAGTATTAAATATATTTTTTTAAATAATTAATAAATCTTTTTAATTTTATTAATATATATAGAAGTTATATTAATATTTTTAATATAACTTCTATATGTCTTTATCTTCCTTTGCCACTGACTTATATTATCTTCTTTACCATCTTGATTATACTTTATACCTATAAATTCTAATATTCCTTTAGAAATTCCTAATGGAGTTTTATATATGAAATTTTGATCACTTAGTAACCTATCCTCATCTATATTACTAATAAATATAAATTATAAACTCCTAGTTTTTTTGCTAGGAGTTTATAATTCCAATTAATATGTAGCTATACAATAATCTACTTTTCTTCTCTCTTTATAAACAGTGCTTTTCCTATCTCATTAACTAAAATTATTGATAGCGAAATTCCTATAACAATAATCCAATCCATAAAAGTTAAAGGTGTAGTACTAAATATATTATTAAAGATTGGTATTTGTACTATAGCCGATTGAAGAACTATTCCAAGCACTATTGAATATATTAAAAACTTATTTCTAGATATACCTGTTTTAAAAATAGACTGTTTTAAATTTCTATTATTCATTGAGTGGAATAACTGAGATATACTTAGTACTAAAAATGCCATAGTCTGCCCATGAGTCAAGCTTCCATCCTTTAGTCCATATCTAAATGCTATCAATGTAATTATACCTATAAAGAGCCCATTTAGAAGTAAATATATAAGCCCACCTTCCGAAAAAATACTTTCATCTTGACTCCGTGGTTTTTCTGTCATTACATCGGCAGTACCAGGATCTACTCCTAAGGATAAGGCGGGGAACGTATCAGTAACTAAGTTTACCCATAAAATATGAATTGGTTTTAATGGAATAGACCAGTTTAGTATTACGGCTACAAACAGCGCAAAAAGCTCTCCTAAGTTACAGGATAGTAAAAATAAAATAGCTTTTTTAATGTTATTATATATGTTCCTGCCTTCTTCTACTGCTTTAACAATAGTAGCAAAATTGTCATCAGTCAAAATCATATCAGCGGCTTCTTTAGATACATCACTGCCCGTAATTCCCATGGCAACTCCAATATTAGCTGCTTTTAATGATGGTGCATCATTTACTCCATCACCAGTCATAGAAACAACATAGCCTTTAGATTGTAGAGCTTTTACTATCATTACCTTATGCTCAGGCTGTACCCTTGCAAATACTCTATACTGATCTATAATTTCATTTAATTTTTCTTGCTGCATATTGGCCAGTGTTTTACCTTCCATTACTTGATCTATATTTTGGCTAATGCCTACTTCATTAGCTATGGCAAAAGCTGTATCCTTATGATCTCCAGTTATCATTACAGTCCTAATCCCTGCACTGTAACATTTTTCAACAGCTTCCTTTACTTCCTCCCTAGCAGGATCTATCATACCGACTAATCCAATAAACGTTAAATCGCTTTCATATTCTTCTCCATCTTTTTCTTTATAAGCTAAGGCTAATACTCTTAAAGCTTCCTTTGACATATTAGCAGCATTATTATGTATTTCATCTAGATAATTTTCAATAGGTTGTTTATTATCCTCTAATAATATATGAGTAGTCTTTTTAAGTAATAAGTCTAATGCACCCTTAGTAAATACTATATCCTTTCCATTATACTTATTTACAGTAGTCATCATCTTCCTATCAGAATCAAATGGTATTTCATCTATACGTGGAAAATTTTTATCTATACTGCTCTTCTTTAAAGAAAGAACACTTCCCATATCCAAAAGTGCTATTTCAGTTGGATCCCCAACAAGGTTACCTTCATTACCAGCATCATTACATAGCATAAAACCATCTACCAATAATCTATCCTTTTCTGTTAACTCCTCAACTGACTTTAAATTATTATTATAATATACTTTAGTTACTGTCATTTTGTTTTGAGTAATAGTTCCAGTTTTATCTGAACATATAACATTAACAGAACCTAAGGTCTCTACTGCCGGCAACTTTTTTACTATAGCATTGTGCTTTATCATTTTTTGTACACCTAATGCTAACACAACAGTAATTACTGCTGGAAGTCCTTCTGGAATAATAGCAACTGCAAGAGATATCGATACTAGAAGCATTTCCATTAAATTCTTACCTTGTACAATAGCGATACCAAATATTAAAATACAAATTAAAAGTGCTCCTATTCCTAAGTATTTACTTAATTTTTCTAATCTCTTTTGCAATGGAGTTTTAATTTGTTCTGCCTTATCTATCATAGCTGCAATTTTTCCAATTTCAGTATTCATGCCTATTGATGTAACAACACCAATCCCCCTGCCATAGGTGGCATAACTAGACATGAAGGCCATATTTTTCAAATCTCCTAATGCCGTATTTTCTTCACTAACAATGCCATCTATTTTTTCTACTGGAACTGATTCTCCAGTTAAAATAGATTCATCTATCTTTAAATTTGCTACTTCCACAAGCCTTAAATCTGCTGGTATATAACGCCCTGCTTCAATATGTACAATATCTCCAGCTACTAATTCCTCCACAGGGACTTCTTCTAAAACCCCATTTCGTTTTACTAAAGTTTTTGGTGTGGAAAGCTTTTTTAAAGCATCTAAGGATTTTTGCGCTCTATCTTCTTGTACGAGCCCAACCACTGCATTTAATACTATTACTATCATAATTATAACTGCATCACTTATCTCTTTCATAATAGCCGAAACGGCTGAAGCTACAATTAATATATATACCATAGGTTCATTTAATTGATCTAAAATTTTCATAAATAAAGATCTAGGTTTATCAGCTGTTAGCTCATTTCTACCGTTCTTTGCCCTTTCAACTACCTGGCCTTTTACAAGTCCATTTTCTAAGTTTGTATCTAATTCCTTTAATATCACATCTTTTTCTTTATTGTACATATGATTACCACCTCTTACTTTTTATAAATTATATTACTTATATTTTAATATCTCCATAATTTATATTCATAGCATTATTATTTTAATTTATCTCTTATATTATTAGTTTAGTTTATCTATTATGCTGTTATTTTAGTTAGGTAACAAAATAAACCACCTATATATTATTAGATAATCCCTTTCATAATTTCTTCAAAAATTTAAAAATGAACCTAGTAGCGAAAACTACTAGGTTCATAACTAGAATGTATTTATTCCTATTATTTAATATCTTGCAATGCTTTTTTAAATAATATGGGTTGAATTTATAGATATGTATATGTTTTATTAGTTTATTCTAATTCCAAATCGAGCATCCAATATTTATCTACTTGTATTATGTCTTTCTCCTTCAATTTTAGAGCTTCTTTAAATATAGGTCCATCTATTACTACAGTATGAAATTCACCATTTTCCCCACAAGCATCTATGCCTAATTCCTCAAACTCAGTTATTAGAGTTTTGTCGAATAATCTTCCTAAATATTCTTTAGAAAGCTTTTCACCATTTACAGTGTTAATAATAGATTTAAAGCCTCTATCAACAAACTCTTCAATAATCGCTTTACGCTGCTCTCCCCAAAGAGGATGAAAAACTTCTATATCTGTATCTTTAAATGTTTCTAGTAGCCACTCCCTATGAGCTAATATGTCTATGTCACCAAATATGCCCATATTTATTCCCTTACTCTCTAGTATATTCATTTTTTCTTTAAATGCCTTCTCATAGCCTCCCCATGTTGCCATTCCATGGATAAAATCTATATCCAAAAGCTCTGCATACTTTTTTATTATTTCTGGTTTTAATCCATGTCCCCTAGATCTTGAGCCATCCTCATTAAGCATAGTAAATAAATATTCTACTTTAATTCCTTTTTCTAATGCTCTGTAAAGAGCAAGACAAGAATCTTTCCCACCACTCCAAGAACAAAAAGCTCTATATTCATTGTTCATACAATCACTCCCAGTCTAATCAATTTTCCCTAACTAATAATAGTATATATTATTTTTTTGTGTTTTTCATCCGTTAACATCTTTACCCCGGTGTATAGTATAAATACATTTTCAAAACCTAATAACAAGCATAAGAAATAAGACTCAATATAGAGTCTTATTCCTTACATTTAATAAATTACTTTTCTTTTTCCATTTCGATAATAAGCAAGTGTGAATTTTCATTAGCTGTTATCAAGATGTCTTCTTCAGTAATCTCCATAGCATCTCTAGCATTTAATATATTATCTTTTATTTGTGAAGATCCTTCTATTTGTACTAAATATGCTTGCCTACCTTTTTGAACTGAAAAATCTATTTTATTTTTCTCATCTAACTCTAAAACATAAAAATTTACATCTTGATTTATTTTTATTGGAGCATCTCCATCTTTACTAGAAACTATATGCAACCACCTGTTTTTTCTCATTTCCCATTCAAATTCATAATCTCCATAGCTTGGGGTGTGTCCCTTTTCATCTGGAATAATCCATATCTGTAAAAGCCTTGTAGTTTCATGGCCAAAATTATGTTCACTATGATACACTCCTGTTCCAGCACTCATATACTGAACATGTCCGCGAGTAATGGTGCCTTTATTACCCATACTATCTCCATGGGTTAATTCACCATTTATAACATAGGAAATAATCTCCATATCCCTATGAGGATGTGTATCAAACCCTTTATCTGGTTCAATTAAATCATCATTTATAACTCTCAGTACTCCAAAATTTATATTTTTTGAGTTATAGTACTCTGCAAAAGAAAAATGGAATATACTTTTAAGCCAGCCTAGGTCACTTCTCCCCATGTTACTATTTTCTAGTTTTCTTAACATAATATCACCTCACTTACTTTATTTTGTATAAATCTAATACCCTTTTTTCATATTATTTAAAGACCTTTATTCTTTCTTCTAGTGGAATAAATTCCTTATCACCGGCAGAAGCTGTTGGTTTTCCAAAAGGCATCTGTGCAATTAGCTTCCAGTTATTTGGTATATCCCACTGCTTCTTTACATCCTCTTCAATAAGTTCATTATAATGCTGTAATGATACTCCCATTCCTTCGATTGATAGCGAAGTCCAAATTACATATTGATTCATACCTGAAGCTTGTTGTGACCAAATCGGAAAATTATCTTTATAAGCTGCAAATTGTTGTTGTAGTGATTCGATTACACTATTATCCTCAAAAAACAAAACTGTACCATATCCATTTTTGAATGAGTTAATTTTTTCTTCAGTAGGAGCAAAATTATTTTCTGGAACAACCTTTCTTAAAGCCTCTTTTGTTATATCCCATAATTTATCATGGTTTTCATTAAATAAAACAACAACTCTTGCACTCTGAGAGTTAAATGCTGAAGGAGTATACTTTATAGCATCGTTTATTATTTCCTGAATTCTTTCATCTGAAATAGTTGTTTCTTTACTAATCCCATATATTGTTCTTCTTTCTTTTACAGCAGTATAAAAATCTTTTGTCATTTCAAATCTTCCTCTCTTTTTTAATTAATTATTGGTAGTATCTGTATCCCTAAAAATTTAATGCAACTGTATTGTTATTCTATTAGAGTATTGCTACTCATCTGCATTTTAAAATTTCTCTTTATGTTTTAAATAATTATTGTTATACTAAAATTATATACCATATTAGTAAATATAAAAGTATGCACTTTTAAGTAAGGTACTATACGAAAGGATAGTGTCATTTATTATGAAAAACTCAAAGGAATTGCACTCTAATTGTCCGATTCAGTATACATTAGATATGATAGGTGGAAAGTGGAAGCTTGTTATATTATGGCATCTGACAAATGATAAAGTAATGAGATATGGGGAAATAAAGAGGAGCCTTTCTGGAATTACTCATAAAATGTTAAGTCAGCAATTAAAAGAACTAGAGGCTAATGGATTAATACATCGTGAAGAATATCCTCAAGTTCCTCCAAAGGTTGAGTATTCTTTAACAGAACTAGGAAAATCTCTATTACCTGTTTTACAGAGCATGAGTGTGTGGGGAGAGAAAAATCTTTTATAATTGTATTTTTGAAATAGTAGGACTCCACTTGTATGGAGTCTTATATTCTTCCTATTTATTTACCTGTGTATCCAGTTTTCTCAACTAAACTTTGTACTTCATCCAATTAATGAATAGTAGGAGAATAGGTATTATTTGAATAAATATCATTTGTAATACTAAAAGAAGATTTGATTTAATTTTTACTTGGTTTCAGTTTTATAACCTCTTTAAAAAATCATTATTTGTGTTTGTTATTTCTATTTTTATTCCTTTTTCTCTAGCATTTTTAATACGTTCATCATCATTATCTATTTTACAATTGTGAAGAGAAATGTTCTCTATATTTTCTAATCTAAATAGTGGACTTATATCAATAACATCAAGGTTAGATATGCTTACTTCTTTTAAATAGGGAAAGCTTTCTATTCCATCAAGGCTACCTATTTGACCATAAGCAATACTCAACTTCTCTAATTTTTTAGCACCTCTTAACCCATTTAAGTTATCCAAATTCATACCTTGTAGCTCTAAATGCTTTAAGCTAGATAAATTATCTAAAGTACTCAGTTCGCCCTTTTTAGGATATATAATTTCTAGCCACTCTAATGTTTCTATTCCATTTAACTGTTGTAGCTGTTCTAGATTAATATACCATAGCATTAGGTGTTCTAAATTAGGTGATAGATTTATAGGTGTAAGATCTTTTATCCTTTGGCCTTCCCATATATACAAGGTTTTCAAATCCTCAAAATGCTCGATACCTTTTAAACTATTTGTGTTCTCTCTACTTCCAATATTTAATTTTTCTATACCCCTTAAACTATCCTTGTCTATTTTTTCAGTAATATTATATTCATGTTTTACAGCTCTATATAAATTACGATCTTTTATAAGGCGATTAGAATACATATAATAATCTAAAGAGAAAAAACCTATAAATAATATAAATACTAGCCCTAAATTAACAAGTTTATATTTAGATTCTATCTTAGTCGAATAGTATACACACATCAGTCCGATACTTACGAAAAATACAATATAATCAGGTATGTAGATATCATTTTTAAAAAGAATAAAGTTTCCTATCATAACTATAGAAATAAGAAAAGCTTCTTTGTCCTTCCCATTTTTTTCTTTATCTCTTACAAAAAATCCCATCAGACTTCCTATTAAAGATCCAATCCAAACACCTAATATTTTCCCATTTACGAATATATTGATTACAAATAGATGTAGTATCATTACCCCTATGGTAATCAATATTGCCCATTGAAAATCCTTTCTATAATCTCTACTTTCTCCCATAGCTTCCCCACCATCTTCTATCAAATTATCATAAACTTATAATTATGTATTTCTTCTTTTTACCAATAATCCCTTCTATATTTTATGAAATTTTACATAAAGTAGTGAGTTAAAACAAGAAAGTATTATGATAGTAGTAAATTAGACCTTTATTGCCTTTATAATGATTTTTGTAAACGATTTGCTACTTCTAGGCCGCCTAACATATACCCTTTTCCATATCTCTAAATAATCTAGCACAAATTAATGTCTCTTGGGGTATTTCTCCATGATCTTCATAGCTCCATAATGCTGATAATACTGAATGAGCTACTCCCCAACTAATTAGCCGTTGCTTATCATATCCTAATTCCTTTGAAAAAATATGTATACGGCGAGCTAAAGCCTCCTTTGGATTATTGGTTCTCAATAGATAATTTTTCATATAATTTACTGGCTCAAATACTGGATCTCCAACTACTCCTTTGGGATCTATTGCTTTCCAGCTCTTATTTGTAGACAATATATTGTCATGGTGCAAATCTCCATGTAATAACATATTCTCTTTTGTTGAGTCTATCAAATAATAATAATTTATTTCAGCTCTCTCCAATAATTCCTTAGAAAATGGCCCCATTCCATTACCAAAATGCTTCCTTAAATTTTCTAAATCCTTAGCCCAGTCCATTAAGCTTTGAAATTTATGTTCTTTTGGCTCCTTAATCTTAATTCTAGACATTAGCTTAGCTGCAACTAATGTTGCTTGATCATCATCTTTTAAAGTTGACAATACAGTTCCAGGAGCCAAACGCTCTAGAAGCATGGCCCCTAAATTTTCATCATAATCCAGTAATCTAGCACATCCTTGCCCAGCATATAATTTTAATGCTTCAACCTCTGATAAAAACTCCTTTGATTGTATCCCTAGCTTTAACACTACTTCTTGATTAGTTTCACTTATAGCCCTAGCTACATAATTATATGATAAATTATCAAACTCATTAATCTCAGTTAACGACCACTTAGAAGCGCAACTTTTTAATAGTTCTGGTAACCTATATAAAAACTTTTTTCCTTCTTTTCCGTATACATCTATTACTGTATCTTGAAATTGCCTTATCATAAATATTATCCCCTTTATATCGACAGCGGTTTCTTAGCTACTTAATAATTATTACGAACTCATAATTCACATGTTTTATATAACTCAAATTTTTTTATATAATCTCTCTTGAGAATTGACATAATTATTCCATCCTCTAGTTTTCCCTTTATCAAATCCCTTTCTCTGACTATTCCTTCTTGAATGAAATTTAGCTTGCTTAGTGCTTTAACAGATGCATCATTCACAGGTGTTATTGTAGCTTCAATTCTATTGATAGATTAGCTTTATTTTGTTGAGTGGTTTATGTTATTTATAAAAGCGGAACATTGTTTTCTGTTTTTGAATATAAGAACTTTTTTATCTTCCAAATTATTAAGTAAAATATAGTAATTATTTCGGTGTTGGTTATTGAAATTCCATATCCATTTTAGAAACCCAAAGTCAAATTTTTCAGGACAACCTTCCCCCATATCTGAACGAACTTTGCTATAATTACTTATTACTCTTTTTATTACACCTCTTAAACAAGTAAGTCGAGAATAATCCAAATAGATAACAGTATCACATTTATCAATTCTCTGTTTTATTGTTCTATTATAGTTTTCGTCAACAATCCAGTTATCTCTTTTCAATTCTTCTTCCAATAAAAAATCAAATTCTTCATTACACGTGTTTAAATGTCGACCAATTATTTTCTCTCACCCATTTCAATCGATCTTCCAAAGTATTGTAATGTAGTTCCAATTTGTGACCATCTGGATCAAGAAAATAAAATGATTCTCCCTCTGATGTATTTTCTTTGAATGATTTTACTCCTGCTTTTTCAAGTTTTTCTTTTAGACTCTTAAAATCTGAAGATAGGACATTAAATGCGATATGTGTATAATCTTTCGTAGGTTCTATAATTCTCTCTTCATCAACATTTAAAGCAATCCACTGATTCCCAGCTAATAAATATGCTCCTTTTTCCCATTTTCCAACTAATCTAAGTCCTAACAAATTAACATAAAAATCCAAAGATCGTTCTAAATTTATTATTGCAAATGTTATATGATTAATTCCGTTTATCACTTATTGTTCCTCCTTCAACTAATATCAGATGATAACGTGGAGTTACTACTTATTAAACAATTATTATCAATACTTTTTTTAGTTTTTAACTATAGTTATTTTTAAAAAATGTTTGTGTTACTTTTTAACACACTTATAGCACTATTATATTTATCCAGCATTATTTCTCTTGCTTCTGGACATAGTTTATTCCAACTTCTTTCTATTTTCTCTCTTACCCACTTTGCTCCATCATCTGTATCCATTTCTAATTTTACATATGCTAAATGCAGTAGTGACGGAATATAATCAATGTGAGCCATTGCATCTGCACTTGCAATGCAAAGTGCTTCTTTCGTTTTAATTTTCTTACTTACACTCCCCCTATGTGATAAAATACAATCTTTCACAGCTTCAATTTTTTCTATTGGATAATTCAATTTCTTTAAAATTCTTTCTGCTTCAGTTGCTCCATGAATATGGTGTTCCTTATATAATTCCTTATCTTTGATGCTAGCGTAGTCGTGCAATAATGCAGATATTTCAACTATTTCTAAATCCACATCTAGTCTGTGTGCAAGCATTCTAGCATATTTAACAACAACCACAATATGATGAGTCCATATTCCATAACCAAAAGCATTAGTATCCGCTTTGCACTGTTCCTCTACTATTTGTTCAATTTTTTTAGTAATCATTTGTTGACTCATTTTTTTCCTCCTAAAATATACTTACTTTGCCAGTAAATCCTTCGATACCAACCTGGAAATACATTCATTAATGTGTTGATACACTCTCTACTTGTATGCAGTACCATACTCTGTGATTTTTAGCCATATTCCTCTAGTAACTAAAAACCATCATTCTCATTCACGATAAATACCTTTATTCTACCATTATTATTTTGTCCTTCTATAACCACCAAATTATTGCACACTCTTTCAGTTGATCTACAATCTATACACCTTCCTAAATCTACACATGGTGGATTGAAGCCTGCTCTTCTAGCATTTTGAGGTGAAGCAATATTTCTTACCCTATATATTGCTTCATCTAAAGTGTTTGTAATTTTATTAATACCGATTATAACTATTACATTATCGGGACCATATAGCATAGCAGCTACCCTGTTGCCACTATGATCCATGTTAACTAAGTGCCCTTCTAATGAAATAGCATTAGTTCCAGTAATATACCAATCAGTCAATAATGATTTTCTTTTGAGTTCTTTGCTTTCTTCTTTGCTCTTAGCTATTGTCTTATCATATACAATATTCCCTCTATCCCCTAACTCTTTACTTATTCTCATGTTTTTCAAAGTTATTGAATTACCAATCCCAATACTAGCATCAGCAGGTATCATCTCTATAGCTTTTGACTTGGCTTCCTCAAAGGTTTCAAAGAAATATCCATCAATATTTCTTACGGCTAAACCTTTGATTAAATATTCAATCTTTTCTCTTTCCATTTCAGTACCCCTTTACAATGTCTTGATTTTAATTTATTACTGTGCATAACATTTTATCAGTTTCCGCTATAGTAATTTTTTATGATAAAAGCCGACTGTTAGGTTATGGACTTCCCCCTAGTAATTCTACTTCAAGCTTGATGATCTATATCAAAGTTATAACAAGGCCTAGGCTTATATTTTCTTTAACCCAATTTTTTGTTTTTCCTGTTGCAATTCCAGTATTTATCTCACGAAGTCCCATTTCTTCAATAACTTTTGAATTCATATGCTTTCCAATGATTTCTGCGGTTTGCTTAGCCCATATTAAATCTAAAGAATATAGAACATATCATTCATATATATCTTTTTTCATTTACCGCTCATCTTCTAATTCTATATAAACTCACCCAGCATTTACTTAAATAGATTCACTTGATTTGTCAGGTGTTTTCTATACTATCCTCCACTCAGGCTTAGCTACCAATCTATAGCCATTAAATAAATAACCACCAACCAAATTTAGTACCTCTTCACTTATTTCAACTGCCATTGAATCATCCCCATTTTTGAATAATAAATCAAAGCTATCATTATATCGTTCTGCAAATTCGTGATCATGCTTTTTCATAACTCGGACAATAGATTTAGCTTTGCCATTCCAAATTCTATTTGCACTAAAATATAACTCTGCAACTTCTTCATAAAGTCTACATCCTGTAGCAATTTGTTCATATCTATTTTTGCTATCTATTAAATCGTCAATCAGATTTGTTATTGAATATCTCATGCTATTGATTTTGTTGATATTTGCTTCATTGGGTCCTTTTGATATGAATTCTTCAGCTATCCTCTTTAGTTCATCAGATAATCCTATTTTTTTCGGTATTACGATTCCTTCAGTAATCATAGTCGCAATAATTGGTGCACCATTATTAAAATCTACAGTATGCATGAAATATTTTGCAGTAGATAGATCATGTGCAAATACCTCAACCATAATTCCTTCATAAATAAATGACTCCCGAAATGCACAATCTATTTTCTCATAAATTACAACTATATCTAAATCAGACGTCATTGTCCCTTCGCCTCTGATTATTGAACCCGCCAATATTAAGAACTCTGCATTGCTATACTTCTCTTGATATATTCTATTTGCTATTTCAATATATTTCTTCACAGTCTAAACCTCCTGCATAATATGACATATAACGTTCTTTAATTGCATATTTAAATATTTCATTTTATGATGGTAGCTTACCTATAGAGCAACTATGCATTTTAATATGTATGAAAAAGAAAGCTAGGCCTATTAAAAGGTTACTTTAATTCTATCTTCATTTCTATTATCGAATATTCATTCTCATCAATAATCTCTGCACTTATCTTACTCACAATAAAGACCGTGCTTTATTAATCATGGTTTGTGACATACCAGTTTGGAATATATGTTTTAAAATCGTCATACCATTTCAAAACACTTTGCGCCTGTTTAAGCATTGTATTCACTTCTTCCTCTCCAAAATGGATAGCCCAAGGTATAGATGAAAGCTGATTAATTCCAATATACAACGCCATTAATCTAAAAAACAAATCAGGTACTTTATTATCAAAATATCCGTTAATGTATCCCGATGCAAATGCAGGACTCGTACTCACACAAAATGTAATTCGGTTAAATTCCTCCCATGGATCTCCATAATCCATTCTATTAAAATCAACTATACCTAATTCCCCTTCTGGTGTAATAATCATATTCCCAACATGATAATCTCCATGTTGAAAAGACTGTGGTCGATTTAATAGAAGAGAACGATTATGTTCAATATATTCAATTATTCTATCAGCACCATGAAAATGAATACTACAATCTTTATAATTAGCTATTTTTTTATCAATTTTAGCATTAAATCTTTCTGCCCAACTGGGTAGGTTTTGAGGGGCAGGAGCTCTGTGTATTTGTTTAAGAAACACACCAGCCTTAGTGCCTAGATTGTATTGTTCTTTATTATCAAGCTTAGGGAGTATAACTTCAGCATCTTCACCATTAATCCAAGTAAGCAAAGAATAAACTAATTGACCCTTATTGCAAATTCCAAAATCAATAGGACGAGACATTAATATATCCATGTTAATAAGTAATTTTAAGCTTTCAAATTCTTTTTCCTTATTTTCATATTGTGTTATGTCTGATATTCTAAGTAATAGCTCTTTTTCATCTACGGTTTTTATATAATACTTTTTATCATCTGACCATCCTTTATTAATTGGCTTTACTATACTCCAATTATTAGAACCAGGAATATCCTTAAAAGATACTATCAAAATTTCATCTCCCTTCATAAATAAAGTATCACATTCATCCATTATCTACTTATAATTCAAGCTCTAAATGAATATCCTCAGGTTCCAATTCAAATAGTTCTTTATCAATTTCAGTTGCAACCTTACAGCCTAGACTCAGATAAAAATCTACAGTATTTTGAGAAGGTGTAGCAGAAATATACAATTTAGATGCGCCTTTTTCTCTAGCTTTTTCTATTGCAAGGTTCATAAGATTTTTACCTATCCCTGTTTTTCTATGTTTTTTACTGACAAAAAGAATATCCAGTTTAAGTTGGTCCTTATTCTTGCCGATAAATTCGCTTTCTAATGCCACCATACCGCTGATCTCTCTACCTTTAAAAACTCCGATTATTGTTCCTCCTCTATCAAATAAATCGTATAGACGTGGTACTAGTATTTTTTCAACTTCTTCATTAATCCACCATTCATTTTTAACATCATAAAATTCATTTTTCAATTCTAACCTACCATTATTTTCTAAATATAATTTCTCAATAATTTCACTTCGATCTATCTCTCTTAATCTTTCTATTTCTTCTCTTTTTAAAAGTCTATATTCCATAAGTAAATTCTCCTTTTTTAAAAGCTTAGCAACAATGCTCAACCATTATGCAGATACTTTGTCATAACAAATAATTACGTCTTTCATTCCTATAAATTTTCACACAAAAATTCGATTTTAGCTTTTCTTCTTACGAAAAATATAAGTGACAAAAAAACCTCTATCGTCTTCATTTTCAATATAACTAATTAGATCAAATGACTTGTCCATGTCATCAAAGTCAGTTGATTGAATTAAATCCTCTTTTCTAATTTTAGAATTAACTTTATGCTTATATCCAAAGCCACAGATAAATAAAATACCATCATCAGCTATATGATTTTTCATGTCTGCAAGCTGCTCCTTATTTAATCTATAGTGATTAATTACAATATTATCAAATATACCAATATTCTTTAATGAATTTGATGTACTTAAATCAATTTGTTTTGTATTCACTAAATAATTATTTCTTCTAGCAAACATCTCCAAACGTTCAAGTGCTTTACTACTAAAGTCAATTCCTGTTACCCTAAAGCCTTTTTCAAGAAAAAGTAGAGTATTTCTACCATCTCCACAGGCTATATCAAGAACAGAACCTTCTTTGAAATATTTTATATTTTCAATTATTGATTTTTCAGGACTTAATAGTTTATCACTTCTATTTAAGAACTTTTTATCCCGGTATTCTTTACTTCCCATGTATTCCATTTTAGACCCTCCTACTGATGAATTCAAAACATTCTACTTTACGTATTACCTCGTCTTTTATAAAATAAACACCTTATACGGTTTTAGTCATATATACCATACCTGGGATATATCCAAGTTTTTGATTCAATGCCATCATATTATGATTGTTGTAATGAATTGTTGTCTGTATGGTTTTAATGCCTTCAAGGCGACACCATTGTTCTAATAATATTTTTAGATTTGTAGCTATACCACGCCCTCTGTAGCCTTCTGTAATATACAATGATAGAATCATGACACTGTATTGAGGTTTTTCTTGTTTATATGCCCATATAAATCCCTGTACTTGGTCTTCATCGTTTTCTGCAATGACGAGAAATAAGTCTTCATTTTTTGTATTTCGAATTCTTTGCACTGTTTCCTCTATATCTACAGTTGATACTCTGTAATCTGGCATCCATAACTTTGGTGTAGTATTATGCCATTTTGCAATTTGAGTTAAAAGTAACTCTAATTCCTTGTCGTCACTACTATCATTAAGTTTGATTTTTCTGTAGTTCATAGTCAAGCCTCCTATAAGTATTATTCAATATATGTCTTTAACAATTTTATCTGTGCATATCTTATGCTTTTTAGATTTTTTATTAAATAACTATCCTTACTACACAAATAATCGCCTAAGGGTGTCATATAGTATCTTTTGTAGATATCATATCTTTTACATATTCTTGTATTATTTGAGAAAGTGTATTATTTTTCATCATATCCTCTCCAAACCATTATAATAACCTTTACTACATGCATCAATAATTCTCCTTAGACTTTATCTCAATTATTCTTGCTACTTAGCATTTACTATATAACTATAAACAGTACTATTTCATTTTCTCAATTTTTTCAATTAATTTTACTGGATTAACAATTCTTCCAAATGTCGTTTTACTACTATTGTCGGCAGATATTGTATCGCTTGTATTAAATGCTTCTTCCCAAAAAACATCAGGTGTAATATCAGGTTTAACTTGACATGCCAATGCATATAACCCTGCAACATAAGGTATTGACCAACTCAGACCACCTTTCCTATAAAACACATAATCATTAACACCCGTAGGACTGGCAGTACATCTAGAATCCATAGGAATTAAAAGCTGGTACTTATTATATTCTTGTTTCTTCCAAAACTCTCCTTTTGTAAATGAAGTAATATCATCTGCATTTTTTAAAGGATCACGACCAAGTCCCATATATTGGTTACTTCCTACATATACAGTATAGATTCCTTCCTGTTTTGCCTTTTTAATAGACTCTAGCGCTTTCCCATATCCATTTGCATTTCCTCCTATTCCTAAGGAAATTGATATGACTCTGATTTTTTCACCTTCAGGCAATGTCTTATTAACTTCAACAATACGGTCTATAGATTTTGCAAGCCAGGAAAGATCCAAATCAAATTGCCCTTTTTCATTGAAAACTCCATGCGTTTCAGCAATATAATAAAGATCTGCTTCAGGTGCTACTCCAACTGTCTTCCCTACAGCAATAGATGCAACTGCAGGTCCATGCATTGATGCATTTTCATCAGAACAATGAATTTCTTCATACATTTTTAACTGTTCTTTATACTCCATATGATCAACTAACAATCCCTGGTCAATTATTGCTAGACCAATTCCTTTTCCCGTAATTCCTTTTTTATGAAGTTCTCTTAATCTCAGGCCAGGATTTTTTCCTAACTCCATTATCATCTGCGGCTCAAAACCATAAGGTAATTTATTAGGCCATTTGGTCTTGCTATCAAAATCAGCATAAAGCAGGTCATCAAGCTTTTCTGATAAGTCAAGATTCGTTAGGTCACTACTTCTTAAATCCACCTGCCACATTTGACCTGAATTTGGATTATAGCTTGGCAATTCAGTCATTTTTCCTGGATGAATGAAAGAATAATCTGCTGCATTAGGTTTTCTGACAATACTCAATTTATTATCTGGTGAAAGCATAGTCTTATACAGAACTGATGACTCTGATGGTTCTGACGATTCCGATGATTTTGTTTGTATTGCCTTAGATGGGGTACATCCAACCAACAAAATCACCATTACTATAAATAAACACAAAAATCTTTTCATTTTAACTCTCCTCCTATATTACTAATTTATATTGTCATTATTATGTTATTTCAAATAAGAATGAAATTCCTTTCTATGCCATCCAGAAACCGAAAGCTTGAAGAACGTACATGTGCCATGTTTCAGAGAACATTCTTACAATTCCCGAACCCTATCTTATTCTTTGCGTTTATAAACCAAAGATATTGGACCATCTTCAAAACCTAAACCTCTATAGAATTCCTCATTACTAATACTTCCCCTTAACATGTATGTAACTTGTTTGCTACTATCTAATATCTTATTTATTAAAACTTTGCCAATACCTTTTCTCCTGTATTTTGAATCAACCACTACATTATTTATTTGTCCATTAAATACATAATCAGTTGTACACCTGGCAAATCCAACCATTATTTCTTCATCCCATGCAGTAACTACTATTTGAGAATTCTCTACCATGGCTTTTAATCTATTAGTATCCTCAGTTTTATCATTCCATCCTACATCATTAAACAAAGTTTTTAACTTATCATAATCAACTTTTTTATCTGTATAATACATAATCATAGTATAATTTACCTCTCTCACTTAATTTTTTAAAACATGGTGTAGTAAATAACAAAGATTAATCAACCTTTTCCATAATATTTCCAGACCCTTACCTACCAGCACATTTTTGCCGAACATATTGTTAGCAGATGATTTTTCTTCTAGATATTAGTGAACTTGCTTAATTTATTGTAATACTCAATTCTTCGTCAAATATAAATAAACTAATCAATGATTACCCTCTTCATTTATTATATCATTCTTCTTTTTACCAATAATTCCTTCTATTGCTATATGATTTATGGAATAATATATATAAAATAATAAGTGATAATATTAGTTATATTTATGAATTGCACACCCAATTATATTAAACAAAAATAAAAAAACAGGATGATTTTTAATATGTCATTCCTGTTTTTTATATAATCTCCTATCTACTGGTTATCTTAAGCCTACTGTATTATTGAAATATTTTCAGATACTCTCCATAGCCCTCTTTTTCTAAATCTTCTTTCTTAATAAACCTAAGTGAAGCACCGTTTATGCAATATCTAAGTCCACCCATCTCTTTTGGACCATCATTAAATAAATGACCTAAGTGGGAGTTTCCATGTTTACTTCTAACTTCAGTCCTTATCATACCATGGCTAGTATCTCTCTTTTCAATAATATTGTCATTTTCTATAGTTTCTGAAAAACTAGGCCATCCACAACCTGCATCAAATTTATGTTTTGAGCTAAACAAAGGTTCTCCTGAAATTATGTCTACATATATGCCTTCTTCATTGTTATTATTATATTCGCTAGTAAATGGTCTTTCTGTAGCATTATTTTGTGTAACCTCGTATTGAATAGTAGTTAATTTCTCTTTTAATGTCTTTTCATCTGGTTTAGAGTATTTCTTATCCATTTCCATCTTCCTATCTAGTTTATTTATCTTTTAAGAGCATCTTTATAAATTACCTGCCTTAATATATTGTTCTTAGTTTCGATTAATACTATTCTTTATTACTTTCCAGCCTTTCCTGTTATATGGTGTATATCTATTTTTATTACTTTTGTCTTGTCCTTAGCATTTTGTATATATTTTTTTCCTTCTACTAAAAACTGTGGAGAATACTTATTTGCAAGTTCAAATAAAACCTCTTCTTTTAAAGAGTCTACTACTTCACTTGCTGCACCAAAAATCACCACACTTTTATATTTTGTGGTAAACTTTTTAGCCAATACTTCTGTGTCTGTAACCACACAAAAAGATACTTTATCATTTTGCCTCATATTATCAAGTTTTTGCCCTTCAATAGCACAATGAAAATATATACTATTATTATAATAAACAAAACTTAAAGGAACAGTATATGGGTATCCATTATCATCAATCGTGGAAAGAACTCCATATTCTCCTTTGGTCAAAATTTCTTCTATTTCATCTTTTGTTATTTCCTTATCTTTTCTTCTCATTTCTTTAAACATATTAGCTCCCCCTCATTTAATAATGTGCTTTTATGTTATACTTATCTATTTTTAAATTATATCATTTTAGATGTAGCTAATAACTAGATCTGCATTATCTTTCGGACAGCATGTAGATATATATCTTTCTTCAGCTGGGAAATACCTTGTTTTATATTTATCTACTATTTGCTGATCGTTTCCTATATATCTATCTCTTTTAATCACTCTTTCTAACCTTATATCTTTTGGTATATCAAGATATATTACATAATTCAAAAATTTTTTTAGTTCTGGTCTTTGAAGAAAAACACCTTCAATAATCAACAGTGATTTATCTGAGTCATATTTAAAATCTTTTACTTTATATTCATCTATGTCTTTATCATATAACTCTATTTTTCTATCTATCATTTTTTCTCCGTCATAAATTGGGCATAATATATTATCTATTAAATACTTATACCTCCACTGTAAATGGTAGTAGCAAAACCATTCTTCATATTTTTCATTGTATCTAACTGATTTGGGCTGAATAAAATCATCAATATGTATAATAACTGGATTGTAACCTTTAGTTTTTAAATTTTCTGCTATACTCTTTGTTATTGTTGTTTTGCCCGATCCGCCCAGACCATCAATAGCTACCATAGTATTGCTTTGTTTATTTTTAAGATCAATTATTGTTTTAATAATTTCTATCATCGCATTATCTCCAGTATCAAATTATATTTATCTTGTACATATTTTAAAAAATCTGTCTATTATATGTATTTGCTTTCAATCTAATCTTGCCAAATTATTTTTACTTCAACTAGAGTATTTTCTTCAAAGCTTAACTTATATGCCAGGCATACTCAAGCCTCTCCAAAATTCATAGCCATACTTGTCGTTATAGTAGTCTAAAATAATAGACATTATATTTCCATGGGTACCGACTACTATCTTCTTTCCTTTTTTACCCTTTTCACTCCAGGTAACTGCATAATGCACATTTACTTAATATTAAAATCGATCATCTAATATCTCCTACATTTTTTAAAAATAATACTTCACATAATAAAAATAATTGTGTTTATTTTTTAGATCTAGTTTCGATTAATAATAATTTTTTATCAAAACCACCTCTTTCTTCCCTCTTTGCAATCATTATATTTTCTACATCTATACATCTCTTACCAGAATTTTTTGTTATAGCATGTATAACTTCTAGCACATCAGCAATTTCCTCTATTTCTCTACTTTCTATATACTCTTCACTTTCTTCTTTTAACTTATATGCTAAAAAATCTGCAAATTCTTCATCGTTTAGCTCTTTTGTTATTGCCTCTTTTCCATTCTTAGAACAAATTTCTGGAATTTTATCTCTTATAAGTTTGTTATACTTTATTGTCGAATCCTCTGGTTCGTAAATATACTTTTTTACTTTATCTTCGTTAAGCTTGCTACACTCTAAATCATGTTCTGGTCGTTCCTTGAATTCTTTTACTAATTTAACTCTATAGGACATTGCTTTATCCAATGACACCTTTTCTTCATATTCTAATGTTTTATAATCCTTAATTCCTCCTCCAGGTTCAATGCTTTCAATTTTCAGTCCAATACCTTGGAGTAATAAATCCATATCTACTGGAGAATAGCAACGTAATTTCTGTGTTACAGATTTATCTTCTTCACCTTCTAACCACCATGTATCTAACATACAACATTCTTTAGCATCGAAACTATATTTTCTTTTTATCTTACCAAAGTCCATTTCCTGTCCACTAACGGCCGCCCAGTACCATGGTGTGTATATATCAATAAATGCAACACCTTCTGGTTTCAACCAATTATTAATACGATTAAGTAAATGTCTTTGCTCTTTATCAGAACCAATTCCAAATCCATCCCAATAGCATACTACATCGAATTGTTTATCTAGGTTAATTTCATAAAAATCTCCTTCTATAATTTCTATACCGCCAGCCAAATATCTATTAGATAGTTCCTTCATATTTTGGACTGCGTTGGAGGCAAGTTCTATAGCTGTTACATTATAACCACCTTCAGCAGCTGCTACTGCAAATTGTCCGAAGCCTGCTCCTAACTCTAAAATATTCCCTCCATATACTTCACATGCTTCTTTTATAATTTTTACTTGATTCAAGTGGTGTTTAGTTATTTCTAGTGAGGCTTCCCCCATCAATTTCATCATAAAATTATACTGATCTATATAAAAATCTTTTATCCATTCCATTTAAAATCATCTCCATTCATTATCAAGAATTGCGTATAGACAATAATCACGCCGTTTCCCTTTATATAATATTACAAGCTATCCAGCTAGGTATTTTAACTTCATATCTATAACACTTAGTAACCACTCTTCTTCCCCAGGTATTCTCTCTTTAAGTCTTGCAGCTACTACAGGAACCATAAATATCTTCAAATTTAATTTTTGATGTCCTAGTATATTCTCTAATAAAACTCCTTTAATAAACCTTGTTATATTTGATTTACATAAAATCTTATTTTATTAAATAGACATAATAGTACTATTCTTCTTTTTCCTATTAATCCCTTGTAATTTGTTTAAATATTTGTATATTTAATATAACTTCTCAAAATAAAAAACACCTGAATAGTTGAAAGTGTATAAATTCACTTTCTAACTATACAGATGTTTTTATTATCGAATAACGACCTTATTTAATAGGGAAGATATAGCTTCCTCGATCTCTTTTAGCTCCTCAGCTTTATATGATGTAAATCTATTTTTCCCTGCTAAAACTGTTTCTCCATCCCTAAAGTTTTGCAGCACATATGTTTTACAGCCTTTAAGTTCTTTAGCTATTGTTTCAATATCTTCTATGCTAAGTAGCTCTTTGCATATTGTAGTTCTAAACTCATAATCAACTTTATTTTTCAATAAAATATTTATGCTCTCTTGTATGTCATTTAAATCCACAAAAGATTTAACAATAGATGGATATTTAATCAAGGGTGCCTTTATATCCATGGCAACATAATCTATTAGTTTTTTATCTATTAAATTTCTTAATATGGTAGGATTTGTACCATTAGTATCTAATTTTATAATAAAACCTTCTTCTTTAACTCTACAAATAAAATCATATAAGTCTTTTTGAAGTGTTGGCTCTCCTCCAGAAATACATAAGGTATCTATAAACTTCTTTCTCTTCTTTAAAAAATCAATTATCTCCTCTTCATCTATCTTATCTCCTGTATTATTTACAATAGAGCTATTATGACAGTAAGGGCACCTAAAGTTACACCCTCCTGTAAATAGTACAGTACAAATATTATTCGGATAGTCTATAAAGGAAGACTTTTCTATTCCTATAATATTCATTTTATATCTATCCTACATTTATATTCTCTTCTACCATAACTTCTAAGGTTTCTAAACTGCTAGCTGCCTCAAACTCAGTACGATCTTTGTACTCCTCCTGCTTACCCTTGTTCCATGCTTGAACAGGTCTATGGAAACCAACTACCCTAGTCCAAACTTCTGCATCTCTTCCACACTCTGGACACTCAAAATGCTCTCCAGATAAATATCCATGATCAGAACATATTGAAAATGTAGGACTAACAGTAAAGTATGGAATACTACTTCTTTCCATTACCTTTTTGATTAGCATTTTACAAGTTTCCACATCTTTAATTTCTTCACCTATAAATCCGTGAAATACTGTTCCACCGGTATATAGGGACTGTAATTTTTCTTGCAATTCTACAGCTTCAAAAACATCTTTTGTATAATTAACAGGAAGCTGTGTGGAGTTTGTATAATAAGGCTCATTTTCACCTTGAGTATATATCTTCGGATACATTTTTTTATCTATTCTGGCAAATCTATATGCTGCACCTTCAGCCGGGGATGCTTCAAGGTTCCATAGGCTTCCAGTTTCCTCTTGAAATATTTGTATAACACGATTCATAAATTCCATTATCTCTACTGCAAACTCATTACCTTCTTCTGTGGTAATGTCAACGCCTAATAAGTTTATACAAGCTTCGTTCATTCCATTTAAACCAATTGTAGAGAAGTGATTTTTGAAATATCCACCTGTTGCATTTTTTACTCCTTCTAAGTAATATCTTGAATAAGGGTATAGTCCTGCATCCATATATTTTTCTAATACATCTCTTTTAGTTTCGCAAATTTCTTTAGATATTTCCATTAATTCTCTAACTCTTTTCTTAAATTCTTCCATAGAGTTAGACAGATAGCCTATTCTACCCATATTTAATGTTACAACATTTATTGAGCCTGTAAGTGGATTTGCTCCAAATAATCCTCCCCCTCTTTTTCTAAGCTCACGATTATCCAGTCTTAGTCTACAGCACATAGATCTAATATCCTCAGGTGACAAATCAGAATTTAAAAAATTAGCAAAGTATGGAGTACCAAACTTTCTTGTCATATCCATAATTGAATTAACTACTTCTGAATTCCATGGAAAATCCTTTGTAATATTAACAGTTGGAATAGGAAAGCTAAAGGCTCTGCCCGCTCCATCTCCTCCCATCATTACCTCGCAGAAGGCAAGATTAAACATATCCATTTCTTTTTGAAATTCTCCATATGTTTTGTCCATTAACTTTCCACCAATCATTACCGGTTGTTTCCTTAACAACTCGTGGGGCGTTATGTCTAATGTAATATTAGTAAATGGTGTTTGAAAACCAACCCTTGTTGGTACGTTTAAATTAAATATAAATCTTTGCATAGATTTTTTTACCTGTTCATAACCTAAGTTATCATAATAAATAAATGGTGCTAAATATGTATCAATACTTGAAACCGCCTGAGCCCCTGCTGCTTCGCCTTGTAATGTATATAATAGATTAACTAACTGACCTAGTGCCGATTCAAAGTGCTTTGGAGGTCTTGATTCTACCTTTCCCTTTGCACCTTTAAAACCTCTATTTAGGAAATCTTCTAAATCCCATCCACAGCAATATGGCGCTAATAATCCAAGATCGTGTATATGTAAATCCCCTTTAATATGGGCATCTCTTAATTCTTTACGATATATTTTATTTAACCAATACTTTTTACTAATGCTTTCAACAATATGATTATTTAAACCTTGTAGAGAAAAACCCATATTGGCATTTTCATTTACTCTCCAGTCTTCTAAGTTTACATAATCTTCTATCATTCTTTCTGCATCCATAAATAGGTTTTTAACTTCCCTTATTTCTTCTTGTTTTTTACGATATAGTATATAAGCCTTTGCTGTTTTAGCATGGCCTTCCTCAATTAATACCTTTTCTACGATATCTTGTATATCCTCTACCGAAGGAACACCTGCACCATAGGTTTCATTAATTATTTCAATTGACACTTTTGATAATTTAGTTGCCTTAACTTCATTAGTTCCCCCTACAGATTTTGCTGCAGCAAATATAGCATCCTTAATTTTGCTACCATCAAAGTCTACAATCTCTCCATTCCTCTTCTGAACCTTAGAAACAGCCATTGTACCCCTCCTATTGCTTCTTTATTTCCTTTTATACTACATATTGTACATCATACAATATTATGACTGTTTTTTGCAATATTCCGTTATCCTCATATTAGATCTAATTCGAAAAATTTCTACTTCATTCTGCACCAACCTTCCTAGATTTCAATTATAAATTTTCTTTTTATAATAAAAAATTAGCATACATATTTTGTAACCGCACGCTGATTTTATATATAAATATTTGACAAAAAAGTTTTATTAGTATTTATTTTTTTATAATCATATTTTCGCTTAAATCTATAGCCCTAGAAAAATAAATAATTAGAAAATAAACTAACATTGCCATCATAATAGAGATTAGAGTAGCTATATTCTCACTTAAAAACTTCAAATATATATATGGATATATAAAGCAAATAGTAATAACCATAAAAGCAGATGCAACTACAGGCTTTAAAATACTATTTTTTATTCCAATTTTAAATTTAATAGATCTTTTTACTTCAATGTAGTTAAGTACCATAACTACTAAATATCCAATAATAGATCCCACAACAGCACCTAGTATATTAATCTTGCTAACTAATAAATAATAACTAACAATAATTTTAATTATAACTCCTATTAGAAGATTTCTTAAAGGTGTGTACACCTTGTTAGTACCTTGCAGAATACTACCTAATATTTGTGCTAATGAAATAAAAATAACATTTAAAGATAGAACCCTTAAAATTTCCCCTCCCGCTTCTCCTTTACCCCATAAAAGATGAATAATTTGTGGAGCTAATATGGAAAGACCAATAGCAGCAGGTAAAGCTATAATTATTGTAATTTTAAGAGCTGATTTTGTCTTCTCCCTAAGCTCATCTAAATTTCTCCTACTATAAGACTCCGCTATTGCAGGAATAATGCTAGCAGCCATAGCTACGCTAAAGGTAAGTGGAACATTCATTAATGTAACAGCCTTTCCTGTTAACTGTCCATAAAGAACAGTAATTCCCTCTACAGTATAGCCCCCTCGTAAAAGCCTAGAAGGTACCATAATAGCGTCTATTAATGTCATTATAGAGCTTAATATACCTCCTATAGAAATAGGTATAGCAAACCATGTAATTTGCTTTACAATGCTCCATGATGAAACTCTAGTATAGTTTTTTTCTTTCTTATCTATTCTATAGCTTTTTTTAAATATAAAGTAGCATATAACAAGCACGATAACTCCTAATATTGATCCAGCTGAAGCGCCAAATGATGCTGCACCTGCTGCATATCCTACTCCCATTGAAATTGTATAATAGGATAATCCAACCCCGATTAAAACCCTTCCTATTTGTTCTACAATTTGCGAAATAGCCGTAGGACCCATTAGCTGCATACCTTGGAAGTATCCTCTAAAAGCAGACATAATAGAAACAAATAATGGAGCTATAGATAATCCTACAATTGAGTAGTAAGCATCTCTAGGCCAATCTAATAAATCTATAATATAATGTGCTCCAAAATATAAAAAAGCTGAAGAAAATAACCCAATTGAAATAAGCATAATAAGAGATACTGTAAATATTTTGTTTGCTCCATATACATCTTCACTAGCCAGCTTTTCTGATATTAACTTAGATACAGCAGCTGGAAACCCAGTAATAGATATAGAAAGCATTACGGTGTAAAGTGGGTAAGGCAAACCAAATAGTCCCATTCCTTCATCACCGATTAATTTCTGTAGTGGAATTTTGAAAAAAACCCCTAGAAACTTTGCCGCAAGTCCTGCAAAAGCAAGAATAAATGCACCTTTAAGCAACTTCTTATTTGACATAAGTTTTCTCCTTCATAACGAAATGTTCTACTTAAATATATTTATAAGATAGAAACAATATGAATTAATTAAAACTAACATTTTAAATTAGGTTACTGTATGCATTTTATATTTTTATAACTAAAGCTAAATGCTATTTATTTAAATGAAGCAGATTTTTAACTATATAAGCAAAAAAGAATAGGTTAACCTATTCTTTTTATTTACAGTATCATGCAATAAATCTAGATCTCTTTATACTCTTTAATAAGTTGAAGATAAATCTAATAACTCAGATACAGTTACAAATCTATATCCTTTATTCTTTAAATGAGGCAAAATTACTTTTAATGCATCCACGGTGTGACTATTACCTTCTATATAATCATGTAACAATATAATATCTCCATTTTCAGTTTTGGTAATTACAGTATTAACAATTTTATCTACACCAGGACTGCTCCAATCCTTTGAGTCTTGATTGCGAGACCATAATATAATTTTACACCCATTTTCATTAGCCACATCTATAGTTTTCTCGTTATAAAATCCATATGGGGGACGAAATACTTTAGGCTTAATTCCTGTAATTAAATAAATTGTATCTTGAGTTTTTTGAAATTCTTCTCTTATCTTTTCTTTAGAAGCTTTTTTTACATCTATATGGGAAAAAGTGTGATTTCCAAGTTCATGTCCCTCTTCTACCTCTCTTTTTACTAAGTCCGGATACAACTTTGCT
Organism: Alkaliphilus sp. B6464; assembly: GCF_018141165.1. NCBI lineage: Bacteria > Bacillati > Bacillota > Clostridia > Peptostreptococcales > Natronincolaceae > Alkaliphilus > Alkaliphilus sp. B6464. The sequence goes on along the minus strand of NZ_CP058557.1, from coordinate 2,014,985 downwards.
TGTTTTCCTAATATAAAAAAGGTAGCTTTAGCTTCGTATTCTTTTAATAAATCTAATATTTGCGGTGTAAATTCAGGATGAGGGCCATCATCAAATGTTAAAGCTATAACCTTTTCTTCTCGCGTTCCTTCTGTAATCACCTGTGTGTAGCTGCCCCTAATATCCATAAATACAAAATTATGTTTTGAAAACCTACTATTTTTTATTCCTATCCAACTAATAATTCCTATTATTATAAGAAAAATAGAAATAAAAACAATAAATATTGGTTTCAGCCTTTTCTTCAATTTTCTCTCCTCCTTTAAATCATACAATAGTATTTATGCAAATAGAATATACTGTATGATTGAAAAAGAAGGTTATTTTATATCTCTTATAAATCTTTGCTATCCTGCTTGGTCAACACTCATATTAAAACCATAGTGATATATGCATGTAGTAAAATTGTGGTTCTAGTAATTGTAACCTATTTTTCTTCTTTGTTTTTTTCAATTTGTTCTACTAGCTCTAGTAATTCCATCCATCTTTCCATCTTTAATTCTAACTGCTGTTCTAATGTCTTCTGCTCCTCTAAATATTCCTGAAGTAGTACGAAATCATTAGAAGCTCCATCAATTTTGCTAGCAACATTCTCCAGCTTATTCTCAAGATTTGCTATAATTCCTTCTATTTCATCGTATTCTCTCTGATCTTTATAGGACAATTTTACAGGCCTTGTATTTATATTTTTAATTTCTATCTGTTCCCTCTTTTCATGACTTAATTTTTCTTTATTTTCTAATTCTATATTCAGTTTCCTATTTCTCATATAATCTGAATAGTTGCCTGTATACTCTCTTATTTGACCATTTCCTTCAAATACAAATAATTGCTCCACAGTTCTATCTAAAAAGTACCTATCATGAGAAACTATTATTACAGTTCCTTGAAAATGATCTAGATAGTCTTCTAGTATTGTTAATGTTTGTATGTCTAAATCATTGGTAGGTTCATCTAGTAATAAGACATTGGGCTCTCCTACTAATTTTCTTAGTAAATAAAGACGCCTTCTCTCTCCACCAGATAACTTACCAATAGGTGCCCACTGGGCATTTGGTAAAAATAAAAATCTCTCTAGCATCTGAGAAGCACTAATTTTACTTCCATCTTCAGTTTGTATAAATTCTCCAACCTCTTTTATATAGTCTATTACCCTCATGTTAGTGTCCAGCTCTTCACTTTCCTGATCGTAATAAGCCATTTTTACGGTTTGTCCTACATCTATTTCTCCACTATCTTGAAGTGTTTTACCAGCTATAATATTTAATAGAGTAGATTTTCCAAATCCATTTTTACCTATTATACCAATCCGATCTCCTGGTTTAAAAACATAGTTGAAATCTTTAACAATACTTGTCTTACCATAGCTCTTGCTTATATCTTTTAGTTCTAAAACCTTCTTGCCTAATCTACTCGCTCCAAGTGTAATATCAACTTTATCTTCAGAGGTTTTAAAGCTCTTGTTTTGTAATTCTTCAAATCTATCTATTCTCGCTTTTTGCTTAGTTGTTCTTGCTTTAGCTCCACGCTTTATCCAAGCTAATTCCTTTCTAAATAAAGAAGCATGTTTTCTTTGAAGAGCTAAGTAGTTCTCTTCTCGCTCTGCCTTTTTTTCTAAAAATTGCTCGTAGTTACCTTCATAGCTATAAAGTTTTCCTTCGTCCAGCTCTAAAATATTGTTAACAACACGATTTAAGAAATAACGATCATGAGTTATTAAAAGCAGAGCACCTTTCCACTTAGATAAATACTCCTCTAGCCATTCCACGGTATCGTTATCAATATGGTTTGTTGGCTCATCTAGTATTAGAAGATCTGATGGCTGAATTAGTGCCCTAGCTAGTGCTACTCTTTTTCTTTGTCCGCCAGATAGATTTTCTACGGCCATAGTAAAATTATTAATGCCTAGCTTTATTAAAATTCCCTTAGCACTTGATTCTAGATCCCATGCTCCTTTGCTATCCATCTGTTGACTTAGTCCTGCAAGTTTTTGTTGTAAATTTTTATCTTCTGGATTATCGTTTAATTCCTTTAAAGTTTTTTCATATTGGTATACTAGTTGAAGCAATGGGTTTGCACTATTAAAAACCTGCTCTAGCACTGTAGATCCTATTTCAAAATCTGGGTTCTGTGGTAAATATTCAATAGCTGTCTGACCAGCCACCGTTCTTTTACCACTATCTGGCTCTATTATTCCAGCTATTACTTTTAGGAGTGTAGATTTACCTGTTCCATTTACTCCTATAAGGCCTATTCTTTGTCCCTCATGTATTCCAAATGTAATACTTTCAAAAAGTTTTTTATCAACATAGCTTTTACTAATGTTTTCCACCGTTATTAAGTTCATATAAGTCTCCTTACTGTATTTATATATTCTATATCTATATTGTATTATTTGTTTGTTTTAACTGCAACTATTGTGTACAATATTTATAATGACTATGGTAGCAAACCTCTAGACTTTATACAATGGGTATAAAGATAGCAGATATCTTTATAATATATAGTATAAAAATATATAACACTTTATAAAAGGAGAAATACATGAAAAAATTTGAAGATATTATTTATAGTCTAAAGGATGATTTAATTAAATCTATACAGGCACTCGTAAGTATCAATAGTGTAGAAGATACGCCTAAGGATGGAATGCCTTTTGGAAAAGGAGTAGATGATGCACTTAAATTTACATTATCCTTAGCTAAAGAGTTAGGATTTAAAACTTTTTATGGGGGCGGGTATTATGGATACATAGAAATGGGAGAGGGTAAAGATTTAATAGGTATTTTAGCACACCTAGATATTGTTCCTGTTGTAACCCCTGATAGTTGGACTTATCCGCCATTTAGTGGAGAAATACATAATAACAGACTCTATGGAAGAGGTGCAGTAGATGATAAAGGGCCTTTATTAGCCGCACTTTACGCTATGAAAGCAGTTATGCAAAGTGGTGTTAAACTAAATAAAAGAATTCGTTTAATCCTTGGAACTAATGAAGAAACTCGTTGGGAAGGAATTAAAAGATATCTAACATTAGAGGAAGTACCTTCCTGCGGTTTTACTCCAGATTCCGACTATCCTTTAATAAATGCAGAAAAAGGACTTTTACAGATTAAACTATCTTCCATTGAGAAAAGTACATTTACATTAAAAGGTGGTGTATCTTTCAATAGTGTGCCAGATAGTTGTACATATGAAGGTCTTAATATCCAACAATTAGAAGATAGAGCTAATTTATTAGATTTTAACTTCGAATCCTCTAATAACTTTTTTAAAACTATAGGAAAATCTACACACTCAGCTAAGGCTTTTCAAGGTATCAATGCCATAGGAAGAATGGCTATTTTATTACACAAAGAAAATATTACATCTTCTCTAGTAAGTTTTATGGCGAAGGAAATTGGTGAAGATTGCCATGGAGAAAGAATTTTTGGCATTTTCGAAGATGATGCATCTGGTAAAATAACGATTAATATGGGAAGTGTTTCTATAAATCATAAAAAACAAGAGCTTTTTATAGACATCCGTTACCCTGTAACTAAAGATGAAAAAGAAGTAATTACTCTGCTTAAAAACAAAGCATCTAGTTATGGACTCGATCTTGAAATTATAGATAGTTTACCGTCTTTATATGTTCCCATAGATCATCCTTTAGTTAAAACATTAAGTGAAATTTTTAAAGAGGTTACAGGTTTAGATAGTACACCTATATCAACTGGAGGAGCAACATATGCAAGGGCCTTAAATAATTGCGTTGCATTTGGGCCTCTTTTTCCTGGAAAACCTAAAGTTGCCCATGAAGTCAATGAGTATGTAGATTTAGATGATTTAATAAAAAGTGTACTTATGTATGCCATGGCTATTGAAAGATTAGGTAATGAGGCCACAAGTTAAATAATAAATAGAAATATGCACTGCTCTTAAATTATAGGCAGTGCACATTTTTATATTAATCTTACTCTATAGTTCGAATTTTTTCAAATACCTTTATTAATTCACTATTATGTATAGATAAAATTTCTGTAATTTTATTCTCCATTTCACCAGGCGAGTTAATAAAATCAAAAATGAATAACCAAGTTGGATTGTAGCTATCTTCTACTTCCTCTATTGATACTTGTATGTCGTTAAATGCATCGCCATCGTAATTATCAAATATAGCCTCATATTCCGAGTCCTCTATATCCCCCTCTACAGTTAAATATAGATGTACTTTTAATGTTTCATCTTTAACTGCATAGGCTTTATCTATAAGCTCCATATATTCTTCTATTAAGTAACTCCCCAATAAATTTTCTAATATTCCTGTTTCTTTGTCTTTTTCGTAAAGCGATAACTTTACAGATTCCATCGCCTTATTCCTCCTTAAATGTATTTAATAGTCCCACACCATTCTAAATCTTTTAATCTTTCCTCTATTAATTTTTTACTAAGAGAAACCATTTTAATATCATTACTTGAATTTATTACTTTAATTTTAGTGACTTTACAATTTTCTTCACTAATTGGTGTTAGAGTTCCATTGTTCTCTAATAAGTGCTTAACATGCCTAGCTGTACCAAGATTGCCATCTACTATAGATATATTTTCACCAACTATATTCGCAATTATATCTTTAATAAATACATAATGGGTACAGCCTAAAACTATTGCCCCTATTTCATCTAAGTTATAGGGTAAAAAAACTTTTTTAATATATTCTTCTATTTCACTAGCATACTTACCTTCTTGTTCAATTATTTCTACTAGGCCTGGACAAGGCATTTTAACAACATTCGTAGTATGCTTAAACTTTTCTATTAAATCATTAAACTTTTTTTCCCTAAGTGTTACAGGAGTCGCCATTACCACTATTTTACCATACCTATTTAATTCAATTGCAGGTTTTAAAGCAGGCTCCATCCCAATAACAGGAATATCTAAATTACTTCTTAATTCTTCGATTGCCACACTAGTAGCCGTATTACACGCAACTACTAAAGCTTTTATTTTAAAGTTTAACAAGTAGTCTACCACATTAAAGGATAATTCTTTTATCTCTTCTTTACTTTTAACGCCATAGGGGGCATTACCAGAATCTCCAAAATAAATATATTCTTCATCTGGCAGTTGGTGTACCAAATCTGCTAAAACACTAATACCACCTACTCCAGAATCGAAAACCCCAATAGGTAGATTCGATAACCCTTCTTTCATTATACAACCACCAACCTTTTATTATATACTATAATAATATTGTATTATCATTATATTATAACAAAAAAGATGGGTAGCACCACGATTTTTAACCATCTTTTTATTAAAATATTATATACATTAGCTTGATTTTTTAATCTTTGCTAATAATATTTTTATTTACCTTTAATATATAGCTTATCTATATGTATTTTAGCCAACTCTCCGACTTTCTTAAAAACTCTCAATAATAAATAAAACGGATGATAGGTTTAATAAACTTACCATCCATTTTTACACTTTTTTCTATAATATCTGACCTTGTATACCAATTTTCAGTTTATTCACCGGTATATTCTTATTAGCATTACTTAATGCAATATCTATAGCTCTTACTATACCTTGACAGCAAGGAACTTCCATAAATGCAACTGTAACTGATTTTATTGAATTGCTAGCAATAATCTCTGTTAGTTTCTCAGTATAGTATTGAATATCGTCTAGTTTAGGACAGCCAACAACAACAGCCTTTCCCTTTAATAAATCTAAATGATAGTTTGGGTAAGCAAATGGAACGCAGTCTGCAGTAACAAGCAAATCCGCATCTTCAAAATATGGTGCATTAGGAGAAACTAATTTTAATTGAACTGGCCATTGTCTTAGCTGTGGCTTTATACTTATCTCAATATCTCCACTATCAACCTTTCCTCTCTTTTTTTCTAATATTGGCTCATCAAATTTTAGCATTCTGCTACCAGGGCACCCTCCACCCATTGAACCTTGACCTTGCAAACTAATGCTTTGTTTATTATGTTCGTCTTGGCTCTGAGATTCAATCTTGTCATGTGCAAATGCCTTTGCTTCTCTTTCTACTAATTTTAAAGCATCCATTGGACAATGTGGTAAACATTTACCTAGTCCATCACAATAGCTATCACTAATTAGCTTTGCTTTACCATCAATTACTTTTATTGCCCCTTCGGCACAATTAGATGTACATAGGCCACATCCAACACATCTCTCCTCATTAATTTCAATAATCATACGTGATGTCATATTATTCACTCCTTCTATTTAATCATAAGTTAATTATAATAATAACAACAATAAATGTATGTGATAATTAGCACAAAATATATTACTAATTAAGGTATTTGCCACATAAAGGGCAGTAATTTACATCATCGTCAAGTTCTATATTACAATAGGTACAGTGCTTTATATTTCTAATATTTAGAGCCATCTTCTCTAGTATTTCTATATCTCCTTCTAATGCATCAATTTCATTGATCCAAGGTTCCAGCTCTTCCTTTGTAATATAACTACCTCTTTTTAATTTACTATATACATATTTACCTATTTGTTCATATTTATCTTGTATTTTATCCTGTTTTCTTTGTGCATCTAGACTTAACTTACTAATTTCAACAAACTCTGAGGATTTTTTGCCTAATGACTTTGCTGTTTCAGATAATGTATTGGAAAGCTTTTCTAAAAGGCTCATAGTTTTTCCTCCCCTATTTATACTATATATTACATTTTTATTCAATACTTTAAAAACTGTACCAATAATAAAACAGAAGGTGCCTAATAAGTTTTTAGCGTACCTTCTGTTCTATTATAATATAATTATTAAATTACAAGGGTTCCATCCTTTTGATTTACCATAAGTAGAATCTTCCTTTGGTCTCCTGTATTAGCATCAATATAGACTAAGTAATCATCTTCACCAAACTTTACTTTAAACTCATAGGTTAATACTTCCTTCCCTCCAGCTATGGGAATTATTGCTAGTCTTACACTTTCCTCTGTAACAGCACTAGATAATCTTTCTCTAGCTGCTTCCTCTGATATTTTTGGCTTTTCAATTTCTCTTTTATGGTGGTTTATTAAATATCCTTGGGCCTCAAGTCCAATAATATTACCATTATCTAAGGCCACCTTGACTTTAACTAAATCGCTATACACTAATATCTCGTCTTGCTCGTAAGCAAAGTTAATAACTATTTGACCTTCATATGCTATTGAATATGTTGCTTTCATATTATTATACCCAATCTTCTTCAGAAATTGTTCCGCCTTTTGTATAGCTTCCTCACGACCAATATTGCTTTTACCCTTTAATATTGGATCCATATACCATATTATTTTACCACCAATTTTACTAACGGCTGCAGTAGCCTCATACCCATTAGGTGTATTTTCTTTAGCTATACTTACATAATATCCTTCTATTGGCTGATTTTCGACCTTGCCTGTTACTCTAATGTTATTCTGCCTATGGTTTTCAAAGGCATTTGCTATTATATTAACAGCTTCCTCTTCACTTATTTCATTGCCTGTTAATCTTGGTTTTACATCCTTTAAGTGTTCAGAAAAGGGACCATCATATATAAGCTCAGGATATTCCTGCATCCGTTCCTCAAAATTAATTAAGTTAAAGTCCTTCATTTGATCTTCAACACGATTTAAATCTCTATTACCTTCCCTTCTTAAATCTCCAAAGTTTACTCCACCGGCTACAACTTTTTGTTGGAGTTCTACTAATTGCTGCGATAAATAATTAGCATAATCGTGAAGCTGCACCATTGTATTTAATTCTTCATCGCTTAGAGTAATGCCATCTAGGTTTTTATTCGCCATAGCAGTAGAGTAGTCCCCTAATTGGCTTAAAAACTTTTCAGTATCACGAATAGCTCCATGGTGAAAAGGTAGCTGTGTTAATTTTTCTTGAGCCATATATGACTGTTGTACAGTATCATTTAAAAACTTTGCTATATCTTTGTGTGATGCAGATACTAATGCTTTAGATAAATTTACTTGAGCATTTTCTACATGACCTATTAAGTCATAGAATTGTCTTTGAAAATGTATATCTAAATATGTATGATAATCATTTTTTTCATTATACTGATATACTCCCCAACCTAACACAGCCACTAAAGCTATTACTAATGCAATAGGAAGTGCATATCTTCTCATTCTATCCCTCCTAATAATTTAATTGAACTCTTTATTTTAATAAATAATAACTCGTGAATCTTCTTAATCATGAGCATATACATGCTTACCTATTGTTAGTGTAATCTTTCGGCTCCAAATCCATTTGCTTGTGGCGGTTGCTGGATTCCAGAAATATATAGCTCCTCCTGTAGGATCCCATCCATTTAGTGCATCTCTAGCCGCATTGTATGCCGAATCACTTGGTGTTTCATTTATAGTACCATTTTTTACTGGTTCAAATGCACAGGGCTGGTAAACTACTCCTGCCATTGTATTTGGAAAGGATGGATGCCTTACTCGATTTAATATTACAGCACCAACAGCTACTTGACCCAAATATGGTTCTCCCTTTGCTTCTGCATTAATGGCCCTTGCTAACAAATGTATATCGTCGCTTCTTGAGACACCGTGACTAGCAGGGGTTGTGGTTTTAGTGGTTTTTGAAGGCATACCTAATGCAGTTCTAGTTTGAGAACCTATAACACCATCGGCAGCTAGTCCATTTGCTTTTTGAAACTTTATAACAGCATTATAAGTAGATTGTCCATAAACGCCATCTATACTACCTTCTAAATATCCCCATTGTTTTAATTTTGACTGTGCTAGTCTAACATCTTCTCCACTCGATCCCCAAGCAAGGGTTTGAGCATTACTTGTCTCTAAGTATAAAATGCTAATAAATGATATACTTAATATAACCATTAAAAATATGGCAATGGATTTTTTCATAAGCTTTCCTCCTATTTCATTAATAGTATTATTATTTTTAACTGAAGCCTATAAAATTATCCAACAAATTGTCTGATGCTAGAGCATAAAAAAAGCGATCCAATGATCGCTTTTTAAAGTCCCAACAATAAATGTGCAATATTAAAATATACAATTAATGCTAATGCATCTACAATAGTGGTAATGAGTGGTCCAGCCATAATTGCTGGATCTAACTTTAGTTTTTTAGCTGCAATTGGTAATATCCCACCAATCACCTTTGCCATCACTATAGTAATTAATAAAGTAATTGAAACTGTTAGAGCAATATTTATTGCTACTTTTTCTATAGCTATAACTCTAACAAAATTTACAATTGATAAGGAAGCCCCAACAATTAAACTTACTCGCAGTTCCTTCCAAAATACTTTTAGATAATCTTCTAGTCTTATTTCGCCTAGCGCTAATCCTCTAATAACTAATGTTGAAGATTGAGACCCTGCATTTCCTGCAGAATCCATTAACATAGGTACATAGACCATTAATAATACCGCAGTTTCAAGTATAGATTCATACCTTTTAATAACTCCACCAGTCAATGTTGCTGAAAGCATTAATACCAATAGCCAAACAATCCTTTGTCTTGCTAATGAAAACACTCCTGCATGTAGATATTCCACGTCCGTTGGCTCCATAGCAGCCATTCTTTGAAAGTCTTCCGTAGCCTCTTGGTCAATGACATCCATAATATCATCTATTGTAATTATACCAACCAATCTATCTTCTTTATCTACTACTGGTAATGTAATCAAATCGTATTTTTTAAATAAATTTGCAACTTCTTCTTGATCATCCATAGTATGGGTTACAATGAAATCTTCATTCATAATTTCTTCAATAAGTAGATTTTCATCCAATAGTACTAATTTTCTTAAAGAAACAATACCCTCAAGCTTTCTTTTTTTGTTTAATACATAACAGGTATATATTGTTTCTTTATCTACACCAGTTTTTTTTATGTCTGCAAGTGCTTCTTTTACAGTCATCTCTTTTTTAAGATCAACATATTCAATAGTCATAATGCTTCCTGCAGAATTATCTGGGTAGTTTAAAAATTGATTAATCAACTTTCTTTCTTCTTCTGTAGAAGATGCCAGAATTTTTTTAACTGCATTAGCCGGCATTTCCTCAAGGAAGTCTATTTTATCATCAAAATATAATTCCTCTAATATTTCTTTTAACTGTGTTTCATGTATCGCTGATACAATATCTCTTCTTTGTTGAGAAGTTAAATAGGAAAATACATCTGCTGCTTGGTCCTTTTGTAATAGCCTAAAAAGTATGATAGTATTTTTCTTATCCAACTCGTCGAATATTTCTGCTATATCCACAGGCATAATTTCTGTTAATTCCTCTTTTAATAGCCCAAATTTCTTCTCATGAATAAGTTCTAATATTTTTTCATTCATCCTTACACCTCTCTCTAGAAAGATGGGTCTTTATCCTCTATGATAGAAACTTCATCTTCCTTATTCAATTTTAAATATCCTAGTAAATCGTACCGACAACCCTCGGGACTAGAATCCATTTCTACCACCACCTTTCTAAGAGTATATCCTATAAAATATTTTATAATGTATATAACTTTATATACATTAAAAGTTTATTTTATCCCTTCTCATATTAACATTTAACACAATACCAAGTGCCATCATATTAGTTAACATAAATGTTCCACCATAGCTAACAAATGGTAATGGTTTTCCTGTAACTGGGGCAAGACCTATAGTCATAGCAATATTTAGAAAAATATGAAATGCTAGCATAAATGTAACACCTGTAACTAAATAGGCACCAAAGTCATCCTTTGCTTCTCTTGCAATATTTATACACTTATACAGCATAATTAAATAAAGAAGAATAAGTACCACAACTCCTATAAAACCTAATTCTTCAGCTACTACTGAAAATATAAAATCTGTATGCTTTTCTGGTAAAAATCCAAATTGATTAGATGTGCCATTAAATAATCCTTTACCCCAAAGCTGTCCTGCTCCTACTGCAACTCTGGATTGAAGGGTATGGTACCCGTCACCTAGTGGATCCTGCTCTGGATTTAAAAATATTAAAACACGCTTTCGTTGATATGGACGTAACACTCCAAACCAAGCTAGAGGGGCTGACACTAATCCGACGACACCTGCAATAACTATATATTTATACTTTAATCCTGCAACAAAAATCATTCCAAATACAAATGCTGCAAAAATTAAACTTGTTCCTAAATCTGGTTGCGCCAATATTAATACCATTGGAAATCCAGCAAATAATAATACTTTTAAAAGAACCATAGGTTTATGAAGATCGTTTTTCTTATCATCTAAAAACTTTGCCAAACAAATAATTATACCTAACTTAGCAAAATCTGAAGGTTGAAAACCAAAGCTACCAATTCTAATCCAACGATTTGCTCCCCAAGACTCACTTCCTTGTCCAAATATAAATACGGCTAAAAGCATAGTATTACATGCAATATATATTGGTATATACATTCTTGCAAATGTATTGTAATCTATAAACATAATAACAACAATAGCTACTACGCCTATCAATATCGAAATAACCTGAGTTCTTATATAACGCTCACTTCCTAGGCTATAAGTAGCACTACCAACTACAACCACTCCTATAATACATATTAATAGTACAACTACTATTAATCCAAAATCTATCTTCTTAAATAATCTAGTATCAATTCTCAAGTAATTCCCTCCTTTTTACAGAGAATATGCAACATAAATCATTTCATCCACCACAAAAAACTCTCTAGTAATTAGAGAGTTTTTACTTCTTCTTACATAAATAGTTTACTTGAAATATCATTATCTTTCAACCCTAAAATTACACTATTGCTCTACAACGCTTCATATTGCAATTAAAATTTATACTAAATTTTTAAGTACTCCATATATTATCAATGTCCTGTTACATTACGAACCCTCTCTATTAGAAAAATTATATTTCCTTAAACCATAAAAAACAAAGCGAAGCATGTTTAGCTTCGCTTTGTTTTTTGTTATTAATAGATATTATTTTCCGCTTAATTGTCTTTGAGCAGTCTCAACTAATCTTTTAGTCATGTAACCGCCAACATATCCGTTTTGTCTAGATGTTAGGTTACCTTTATCAGTACTCTCATAGTTGCTTAATCCTAGTTCGCTAGCGATTTCTGCCTTCATTGAGTTTAAAGCTTGTCTAGCTTCAGGAACTACTATTTTGTTAGAACTTCTGTTGTTATCTGTCATAATGTTATGTCTCCTCTCTAATTTTACATTTAAAATATTAGTAGCTGAGTGCTACATTCATATTATCTGTAGTCTTTCTACTTTTACACATTGTAAATTTTGCTAACAAAAGTAAAATTTAGGTTATATTTTAATAAACTTAGTTTACCGAAAAAATCACCCTCAGAAAGAATATACAGTATCTATTCCTTACCTTTTTTAGTATATCTAAAAATTTTTATTTTACCATTATTAATAATATATAGTCCATCTAAAAGACTACATTGTAAAAAACAACTTCTCCCTTTTTATACTTTTTCTAATGATAGCACCTGTAATCATTTCTAATTGCTTACTTTCTAAATTAGAAAAAATCGGCACTTTTTTGGCACACATTTTATGCTAACAATTCATACAGTGTAAACTACATGATTTAACCTTGTCCATAGTATTACCACCAAATCTATTAAAATAACTATTTTATAATATAGTACCTTTAAATTTGATTTTCAAAAGTAATATCTTTCTTTAATATCAAAACCAATGCAACAGTTATAAGTAAAAATAAAGCAACTAGTCTAAATCCTACGTTTACTCCAAACATATCATTAATCTGACCAATTACTGCATTCCCTATCATATTTGTTGCAGAACTAATAGTTATAACTACTCCAATAACTGTACTCGCTCCCTTATCAAATTCCTTTAATAATAAAGCAAATGTAGTAGGATAAATGATTGAGAAAAAAAATCCAGATAATGAAATAAGGATAACTAATTGTTTTGAGGCTGTAGTACCTATAATAAATAGTAGTAAAGCTATTATTAAAAATGCAATTATACTTCTAAAATACCCCAATTTTTCTACTATAAAACCACCTATAAGCCTTCCAAAGGTAAAAACTCCAAAAAATAAAGAAAGATATGTTGCACTTTTTAATGAATCAATATTTTTGCTAATCTGAAGATAAGTTGTTAGCCAGTTTGCAACACCCAACTCGGCAGCTACGTAAAATCCAAGTACAAATGAAAATAATAAAACTTTCTTATTACGTAATACTTCCATTAAAGGAACCTTTTCTTCAGAACGTACTCCTTCTATCCTTGGAAAAGTACTAGTTAATACAAATATTGTATAGATTACTATTATTATTAAAGTTGCACTGTAAATTTCTTGCCAAGACCATTTATAGTCTAAGGCTACACCTGCATAACGTGGTCCAATTGTAGCGCCTAATCCATAAAAGAAATGTAATAAATTCATCATCATACCCTGATTGTTTTTAAATACAACAGGTGTAAGTGTATTTGCACCTATACTTATGCTTCCAAAACCATAATTTAGTATAGCTACAGAAACTATAAAAAAAATATAACTTCTTGAAACAGCCATTCCCAATGTTCCTAATGTTATAAGTAAAACGCCTAACAATAATAGCCTCTTTTGTCCTAATGAATCTGCAGTATTCCCACCAAAAAAATTCGCTATAACATATCCTAAACTAGCTATAAATAAAAAAATACCTATCTCTTTATAATCTATATGATAAAAGTTTTGAATAGACGGTATTAACACACCTCTAATACTTTCTAAAATTCCTAACAAGATCATAGAAAAAAATGTAATCGCAATTAATATATTAATTTGGTATTTTTTCATCTTTTATCCTCCTGTAATTTATCTGGTCTATCCTATATTGTATTTGATTTTTGATAAAATAAAAAGGTATTTAAATAAAAAATGCCAGACACTGTCTGACATCTTTCAACTGAATTAAAATTTAAAAAAGTTTCCTCCGCCAAAGACTAGTATTATCACTAAGAAAATAAGTAGTAGACTATTATCAAATCCGCCAAAGATTCCACCTATACCGCAACTTCCTCCACTAAATAAAATGAAAATTACAATAAGTATTAGAAATATATTATTATTTCTTCCACCAAATCCCCCGAACAATGAACTTAAAAAGTCATTTTTATTAGCTTCAGCCATATTTACACCCCTCCGTATATTTATATTTATATTTATATTTTCATATCTATTTCATACTATGCAGAATTCAATAAAATGTGATAACTATTATTTATTTGATTTTGTGATTTCTGTCATATAAAGTTTATAATAAGTAAATTATTATAGTTATAGAGTAAATTTTAAGTAGGATTATACATGAGTGCTTTTTTAGGACTCATACATTATTGGCTATTTAATAAAATTTTTTAAAAATAGTATTAACCTATTGAGTTTTTTATAAAAACCATAAAAACAGACTATATAAATCTCAGTCTGTTTTTATGGTTTTTTTTACAATGTAATAAATCTTAAATATATTACCATACTAATAAAGGATACAAATCCACAAATATTTTAATTTAAATATTTGATAATATAATATTAGGAGGGGTCTAATAATGACTACACTGAATAAATTAGAACAAGCTTTAACTTCCGCTAAAGGTCTTCAATCTGATCTTAAAACATTTTCATTAGATACAGAAGATCAACAAGCTCAGCAAATGTTTAACCAATTATCAACAAGCTTAGAAAATACAGTTCAATTGTTACAATCTCGTATGGATTTTGTAACAAGCGAAGAACCTCAATATTTACAAGAATCTATGGGACTACAAAACCAACCTCAAAATAATGCTAGTTCCAGTTTAACTAGTAATAAGGATCACCACAGCCTAAAATAAAACGGTAAAATCAAAGATATAAAGTGCTTAAAGTATAATTTTGATTTAGGTGGAATTTTACTCTACCTAAATCAAATTTTCCTTATACCTTTAGTTACTTCAGATTGATATATATAGTATCCTCTCTGTAATTGATTAAAAGTACCTATAGCAACCTCAATTTCCTCTTCTCTAGGTTCTAGTGCAGTAACCCACTGAAGAATTTGAATATATTTATCCCACCTAAAATTTTTTAGTGCTAAAATTTTTGTTATTTGAAGAGCAATTAAAAAAATAATAACTATGGCTGTTAATGAATCTACATTTAAAACCCATATTGGTATATATAATAATAGAAATATACTAGCTATATTAGAACCGCACCTTTTGTTAAATCTAGAAGCCTTTTTTATTAAGTATAGGTCTACATATCCATGTTCCACAAAACAATTAATTGCCTTATGCTCTGCACCATGATATCTAAATACTCTCAATATCCTTTTATAATTTAATGCTACTATAATTAAAGTAGTTATAATAAAATAAATACCCAATTTACTACCATAGTAGTCTAAATACTTATCTATAAAAGTTAAATCCATGATTTCGTCCATTAGATAAAATCCTATTAAAAACAAAAATAAGCTTTTTATTTTTTTGTCTAATACCTTCCATTGATAATACGCTACTAGAATTCCTCCCAGAATAAATTTATTTTCTAATTTTCTTAGCCACTTTGGAGGCACTATCCATTCTATATCATAAATAATATCATTATTCTTCCTACTTCCCTTAATTTTAAATACATCACAAAAAAAAGTGATCCCATTAAAGTGAGAATATCCACCTATTTTCATATTTACACATCCTACTTTTCTAATATTTGAATATATACTCTATAGTATAGCCTAATTTATCATTTAAAAAAAGAGAACATATTATGTTTTGGTATGCTTGCAGAACATGATTTAGGAAGGTTGTTTGTAAAAAATCTAGAAAATACTTTAATTGAATCTGAATTTAATAGAACAACTAGAAGCTTATGTGCACTCATTTTTCTTAATTGGTTAATAATAACAAAAGCTAATGTATGCTTCAACATTAGCTTTTGTTTTTTTACTCTCCTGCTACAGATATATTTTTTATCTTTAAAGTAGGTGAACCTATGTATCCAGCACTTGGGAATGTAAATGCAAGGTCATCACCAACAGCTTCAATATTTTGCAATACTTCATAAAAATTACTAGCAATTGTAATTTGATTAACCGGTCTTTCTATCTTGCCATCTTTAACGTAATATCCTTTAGCTGCTAATGAGAAATCTCCTGAAACAGGATTTGCACCAGCGTGGAGCCCCTCTAATTCTGTAATAATTAGACCTTCATTAATTGAATTCATTAAATCTTCGTATGTATTGAGTCCTGGTTGTATATAAAAATTCGAAGGTGCTATTGTAATTGTGCCTTTATATGAAGCTTTATACCCATGTCCAGTAGATTGAACTCCTTCCTTTTCAGCAGTCTTTAAATTGTGAAGTAGACTATGTAATATTCCCTCTTCAATTACTGACACCTTCTCACTTGCAACACCTTCACTATCAAAAGATCGATTTGCTACTCCATCAACCATAAATGGGTCATCTATAATGGTAAGTGGCAAACTTCCGATTGCTTCCCCAAGCTTATTTTTTAATAAAGAGCGGCCCTTTTGAACGTTTTCTGCTGAAAAGACACCTACGAAAGTTCCTAGTAAATCTGCAGCTGCGGTATTTTCTAATAATATAGTATAGCTTTTACTCTCAACAGGCTTTGCTCCTAAGTAAGAAATAGCTCTATCTACTGCTTTTTTTGCTAGAGACTCGGCATCAAAATCTCTAAAATTTTGACCTACCTTAAATGCGTCAGCACTTTGAATTTCTTCTTTTTCCTGGACAACAGCCGACAAGTATGCCACAGCAATATTTGATTTTTCCTTTTTATTTAGTTTATTAGTATTATACAGCATCTTCTCATTCTCATAATCTTTGTATGTACAATAGCCTACATTTACAACTCTTTTATCTAATTCATAGGCTTTCTTTTCTACTTCCTTTATAAAGTCAAGCTTACGTTCTGTAGGTATATTTGCTAGCTCTTCTGAATATAAATCAATTTTGTTATAAAGTTTTGATCCTTTAAATATGATTTCATTATCATCACTTTCAATAATTTCAGCATTTTCCTTAGCTATTTCTATCAAAATTTCCGTAGCACTTTCATCAATTTTTTCCGTGTAGGCATATCCCATCTGTCCATTATAAAGTCCTCTAAAGGATATACCTCCTTCTTGTGATGTTGAATAATCATCTACTTCTCCTTTAAAGACTCTGCAGCTAAATTCACTATTACTTTGATAATATACTTCCATATCAGTAAAACCTTCATTTTTTCCATGTTCAAAGATTAGTTCCTTTAGTTTATCTATATCCATACTATTTCTCCCCCTTTCTGCCACCGACAGTAATTTCGCTTACTCTAATTGTAGGCTGGCCAACATCTGTAGGTATTGATCCACTAGCAGAGCCACACATACCTTGACCATAATCCAGGTTGTTTCCCACCATATCAATTTTATGAAGTATATTAGGACCATTTCCTATTAAAGTAGCTCCTCTTAATGGTTTGTCTATTTTACCATTTCTAACCAAATACCCCTCCATAACGGCAAAGTTAAAGTCTCCAGTAGCAGGATTAACCGATCCTCCTCCCATATATTTTGCATAAATACCAAACTCTGTATTGGCAATAATCTCTTCTGGAGTGGAATTACCAGCTGCTATATATGTATTTGTCATTCTAGATGTAGGAGCAAATTTATAGGATTGTCTACGTGATGAACCTGTTACATCCATTTCCATTCTTCTAGCATTTAATTTGTCTATCATATATCCTTTTAGAATACCATTTTCTATTAATATGTTCTTTTTAGTCGGTTCTCCTTCATCATCAATATTAGAAGATCCCCAAGCATTCGGAATTGTTCCGTCATCTATAGCAGTAACAACGCTAGATGCCACCTTTTCCTCAATTTTATCTGCGAATACAGAATTCTTTTTGGCCACGGAAGTTGCTTCTAACCCATGACCACAAGCTTCATGAAAAATAACTCCACCAAATTTATTATCTATTATTACTGGAAACTTACCACTTGGGCAAGGCTCTGCATCTAACATTGTAATTGCAATTCTAGATGCTTCTCTTGCGTACTCTTTAACATCTATTTTATCATAGAATTCAAATCCCATATGTGCACCTGGACCATATGAACCTGTTTGCATCTCATTATTTTTAGAAGCTATAGATTGAATTGCAATTCTTGTTCTAACCCTCTGGTCTTCTGCAAATCTACCTTCAGAATTAGCAACTAATATTTTTTGATCCTCATCTATGTATCTTATAGTAACCTGAGAAATACGATCACTATAACTATTGGCAGCTTCATTGGCTTCCCTCATTACATTAACCTTTTTACTTTTACTAATTGTATTTGGTAAGTATTTTATTGGATTAATATTTTCATAATTATATTTTGTAAAATCCAACACAATATCTTGTTTAAAGCCTTGGATTGCTCCACTAGCTTTAATAGCTGTATCTATTAACACTTCTCTAGTATGCTGGTTTGTATATGCATATACACTATTTAACCCTTTAAAAATTCTAATTCCAATACCAAAATCTCTACCAGAAATACTGCTATCCACCTTACCACCTATCATAGTGATACCTGTATTGTACTTGTCCTCTACAAATACCTCCGCAAAATCTCCCCCTGTTGATAATGCAGCCATAATTATGTCTTCTATAAGCCTTTTATCTAACATATACTCCCTCCTTTTTAGTACTTATTAAACATTACTTTTAAAAACCCTCTTAAATATTTTAAAAATTTAAATAATTACAGCCTCCGTATTTTCTAAAGTGGCTACAGTTCTTTTCAAAAGATTTATTATTTTTAATACATCCTCTGCATACTTCCCATTTTTATCTTTAGTTTCAATCATACGGTATGTAAAATACTCAATATCCTTGTATAAAGTATTCTTTGTGGCCTCGTGTAAAGCTTCCATATTTTTCTTCATCAAGTGGGCTAACTTAGTTTTTTCATCTTTTCTAACTTTTAATATATATTCTAAAGTTTTATATGTTATAACTCCTAATGCAATGGATGTACCTATCCCTATTATTAATGAATACTTACCTGTCCTCCTTTTCATACCTAAATCTCTTAGCCCTGAAATTGTCCCTAAAAGTCCTAGTCCCTTAAATGTCCCGCTATAGTATATAATGGTTAGCGGAATACCTAATGCGGTAGCAGTCGATATGGTCTTTTTAGTTATCTCTTTAAATTTATTATCACTTATAGCATCATCAAAAAAACAACGGTCTAGTTCATATTCTTCTTCAAAGAAAGAAAGTTGTTCCTTAGAAATATCAAAGTAATCTTGAATATCTTTTAAAAGTCTTTTTTCATCTTCTGTTTCAATATAGTTAGCCTTCATAATAATAATTAGATCCTTCATTAAAGAAAAACGGAAAATATTTTTTTCTTGATCATTTAAATGCGTATCTAAATCTATTTCTTTAGATATTTCAATAAAACCTATTTCTTTTTCCATAATAAATTTCATTAACTGTATCCGCTCCATGGACGGTAATTGAATTTTATTTATGATTGTATAAAGCTTGGATATTTTTAATTGATCGTAATTCTCATCCGTCAAAGTCATAAGGCTTAATATTTTGCTATATATTAATTTAATATTTAGTGGCATATTCTCTAAATCTCTTATCTTTTCTTTCATTGTTTTTTATCCCCTCTCTAATTACTAAGTAAACTTGTTTCAAGTTTTGAAACAAATATATCTATTTAAATTATTCCATAGCAACTTCCTTGAGTTTAATTACCTTTTCATATATTAAATGAGCCACTCCATCTTCTTCATTAGTTTTTGTAATCCAATCTGCATGTTCTTTTATTTCTGCTTCACTATTTCCCATGGCTACACCCAAACCCGCATATTTTATCATAGTAAGATCATTAAAGTTATCTCCAACCGTCACTATTTCATCTGAAGAAATATTTAACTTTGATAATAATTTTGCAAGACCGTGAGCCTTAGTAGCTCCTTTGTCTAAGATTTCTATGTTGTCTTTACCAGAACTAGACACATCAATACCTTCTACATTAGCTAGTTTTGCCTTTATACTATTAATTTTTTCACTGTTTCTACTTACTACAAATATACTCGTTATTTTTCCACCATTATGAATAAAAGAGTTAAAATTAACTTTTTTATGGGTATTAGAAAATAAAACTTCATAAATAGGACGCCAAAACGCCTTAATTTTAGATTTTTCTACCCTAGATACATAGTTACTAACCATTTTAATTCGCTCGTATATACTTTTAATGTAGTAATATTCCTCATCACTGGCATGGAAATATACATCTTCTTTTTCCAATATTCTAATCACCTTTTGTAAAACCGTTTGTTTCATATAAGTAGTTGAAACTATTTGTCTGCTTTTATTTCTAATAACAGATCCATTATTACTAATAAGCCAACATGGAAAATCTAGTTGTTCTAAGTACTGCTTAACTGTGGCAAAGGATCTTCCAGTGCATACGACAACTTCAATGCCTTCCTTATGCAAATCTCTCATAGCCTTTAAATTTACTTCCGATATTTCCTTCCTATAATTTAGCAATGTTCCATCCATATCGGTTGCAAAAATCCTGTATGGTTTATACATTTTCATATCCTCCTGTAATCTTCTCTATATACATTATAGCTTTTTTATGTTAAAATACCAAATACTATCATATTTTAAATAACTACCATATTAATTAAATAGTCCTTTAAGTAGTAATACTGTGCTTGATTTGAATAAACATAAATTTAGTAAAAATATCTGATTTGTGTTTATTTTTAATTTTTTTGTGTAAATATTATATAGGAATCATTAAAATACAGGTATATTCATAGGATATTTTGATAGCCTATGATATAATAATAACAAAATACATAATAAAATAAACTTATATTGGGAGGGTTATATTATGGTTTCAGAAAAATTATTAGATACTTTTAATCAACAACTAAAGTATGAATTTGAAGCTGCTAATATTTATTTAGCTATGGCAGCATATTGCAAGGCTGAGGATTTAGAAGGCTTTGCTAACTTCTTCATAGTTCAAGCTGAGGAAGAAAGATTCCATGCTATGAAATTTTTTAACTTCATCGATGAAATAGGAGAAAGAATAGTTATGTCTGGTTACGACAATCCAAACAATTCCTATGATTCACTAGAAGATGTTTTTACTGCAGCATTAAAGCATGAACAAAAAGTTACAGCACAAATCAACAATCTTATGAGTTTAGCATTAGAAGAAAAACACTATGCATCAGTTAACTTCCTAAATTGGTTTATTGATGAGCAAGTAGAAGAAGAGGCTATGTTCTCTGCACTTATTGCTAAGATAAAAAGAGTAACAAATAGTCCTGAAGGAATTTATATGCTAGATAACGAACTAGCTCAAAGAACTTTCGTTCCTCCAGCAGAATAAAAAATCTGTCTGATGCTATTGTATAGACTTTTGAAAAACATCCCTATGGATGTTTTTTATTGCTTAGGAAAGTATAAATTTTTAGTTATTGAGAGGTTTTTAAAGAAGTATAAGGTTAATAATATTTTAAGCACTTGAAATTTTAATAACCACATACTTTATTATAACTTAGGTAGTTGAAAAAGATTGATATATTGTATACAATGTTAATTGAGATGCTAAATTTAGAAAGCTGGTGATTAAAATGCATGCGTTACCTTCTAGCTTAAGTAAAACTAGAGATTTATTCTTTTTATTTTTAGCTTTATAACTGCTGTATTACACATATTAATTTACTACATAGGGGGAAATATAAATTGGATGTACTTTTTAAAATAAGCATCGTATTATTAGTAGGTATTCTTGGCGGAAGATTAGCTAAACGCTTTAGTCTTCCTAATGTAACTGGATATTTAGTAGCTGGATTATTTATTGGTCCATCTTTTTTTAAGTTAATTACGGACCAAGATGTTCAGGCTTTTTCAATTATCAATCAAATTGCATTAGCTGCTATTGCTTTTAGTATAGGTAGTGAGTTTGACTTAAAGGATATGCTAAAAGTAGGTAGAAGTATTGTTATTATTACATTAGCTGAAGCTATTGGAGCAATACTTTTAGTATTTATAGTGACATATTATATATTTGATCAATCCTTTGTATTCAGTATTGTAATAGCATCAATGTCAGCTGCTACAGCTCCCGCTGCTACAATTATGGTAATTAGGCAGTATAAAGCTAATGGCCCTTTAACTAGAACTATATTACCAGTTGTCGCAATAGATGATGCTGTTGGTATTATGGCCTTCGGTATTGCAATGTCTATGGCTAAATTATCACTTGGATCAATGGACAGCTCATTTTTACAGATGATTGGCAATCCACTTATTGAAATTTTTGGTTCTCTTATATTAGGCTTTATATTAGGAATCTTATTAACATATGTAGCAAACAGAGCAAATAGTCAAGAAGAGCTGTTATCAATGATGCTAGCATCAATTTTTGCTGGAACAGGCATAGCTAATGCACTAGCTCTATCACCTCTTTTAACTTGTATGATGCTTGGAGCAACACTTGTAAATTTAATGCACAATTCAAACCGTGTATTTACAATTGCAAATGATTTCACACCTCCAATTTACTTATTATTCTTTACATTGGCAGGAGCAAGTTTACATTTAAGTGTTCTAGCTAAGGTTGGAGCATTAGGTATAGGATACATTATAGCAAGGGCTGCTGGTAAAATGGTAGGGGCTGCCTTAGGCTCAAAGGCAGTAAAGGCAGATGATGTAATTGTTAAATATTTAGGACTTGCCCTATTGCCACAGGGTGGCGTTTCCATAGGTTTGTCTATGATTGTTAGACAGCAACTCCCTCAATTTAGTGAAGCCATAACCACTGTTATTCTTTTTAGTGTATTTGTATATGAAGTTTCTGGCCCTATTCTATCGAAGATTGCAATTCAGAAAGCTGGAGAAATTAACGGAGCAGAAAGAGCCACAGATAGTATATTAGAAAAAACTATAGAACAAGCCTGTTAGTATAGAAGTTTTTTCTTATTATATTACTTAAAAGCACTTATTATATTAGGTGCTTTTTACATTTTTCTGATTTAAAGATATATATTAGCTTATGTAGTATTGCATCTAAAGAAGTTGAAAAAAATTAATATTTTGTATACAATAAAAATAGTGACTACGATACTGAAAGAAGGTGATGAAATGCATATATTATTTTTAGTTCTTAATGAAACAGAATACCTAGATGATATTTTATCTGCATTTGTAGAAGTTGGAGTAAAAGGCGCGACTATTTTAGATAGTCAGGGAATGGCAAGTGCTATTGCTAGCAATGTAAACCGACAAATTCCTCTGTTTGGATCATTAAAAAGCTTTTTAGATAGCTCACGACCATACAATAAAACGGTTTTTACAGTAGTTGAAAGCCAAGAACTTCTAGACAAAGCTATTAATGCTATTAACGGTGTTATTGGTGATATCTGTAAGCCAGGTATAGGCCTTATGTTTACAGTTCCTGTCGGAAACGTTTATGGCTTACCGAAAAATACTAAGTAGCATTAATCTTAAAATATGGAGGCGTATTAGAATTGAATTTGTTGTTGAAAATTGGTATCATCCTGTTGATTGGAGTATTAGGAGGTAGATTAGCTAAGTACCTCCATCTCCCTTATGTTACTGGTTATTTAGTGGGAGGTTTGTTGATAGGTCCATCAATTCTTGGGATAGTTTCTGATCTAGATGTAGAAAGTTTTGGAGTTGTTAACGAAGTCGCTTTAGCATCAATTGCATTTAGCATAGGTAGTGAATTTAATCTTAAGGATCTAGCAAAGGTAGGAAAAAGAATTGTTATTATTACATTAGCCGAAGCTCTCACCGCAGTTTTATTGGTATTTTTAACAAGCCATTATATATTAGGAGAGTCTTTTGCATTTAGTCTTGTACTAGGAACTATTGCAGCAGCTACAGCTCCTGCAGCAACAGTAATGATAATCAGACAATATAAGGCTGAAGGTCCTCTAACTAGAACCCTCTTACCTGTTGTAGCCATCGATGACGCTGTATGCGTTATAGCATTTGGTATTGCAATGGCCATTGCTAAATTATCCTTTGGTACAAGTGACTCTCCATTTATTCAAATGATGTTGCAACCAATTATAGAAATCCTAGGATCACTTGGTATAGGCTTTATTCTAGGAGTACTTCTTACATTCTTAGCTAACAAAGCCCAAAATCAAGAAGAACTATTAGCCTTAGTTTTAGCTTCTATTGTAGCAGGTAGTGGATTAGCTTCAGTTTTTCATCTCTCTGCTTTACTTACATGTATGATGATGGGAGCAACGCTTGTTAATTTAATGCATAATTCCAAACGCGTATTTTCTCTTATTAACGACTTTACTCCTCCAATATATTTGTTTTTCTTCACATTAGCAGGGGCTAGCTTGCATTTAAATGTTCTTACAAAAGTTGGTGCCTTAGGAATAGGTTATATTGTAGCTAGATCTCTTGGTAAAATTATTGGCGCCGGCTTATCTGCTAAAGCTACGGGATGCGATGATAATGTTGTAAAATATTTAGGTCTTGGACTTTTACCACAGGCTGGTGTAGCTATTGGCCTATCTATGATTGTACGCCAGGAATTACCCCAGATAGGCGTTGCATTAACAACAGTAGTCCTCGGTGGTGTACTATTTTATGAAGTGTTCGGACCAGTATTAGCTAAATATGCTATCCAAAAATCTGGTGAAATTAATGGTGGAAAAGCTAATTAAATTTAAACCCAATACCTCTCATTCATGAGTGGTATTATTTTTTTTAGCATAATTATATCTTTCTGTTTCTTGAATAATTATCTCATCTAAAACTTGACTAATTTTAACTATCTCATCTGTAATTATTCCATTACTGTCATCCAACATTCTATGTAATTCATCTTTTAATATATCTAACTGGATTTTACTTTTTTCTTTAGTTTTCATTGTGTCCAAACTCCTTTAGTCTTTTATTTTTACCAATTTATCGCATATTCCGTAACCAAAGACCAGTTCAAATATAAGCCTATAAATGTTAACTCTAAAATAAGATTTAATAAATTTAGGTTAAAAGAGTCTGCAAATTCCTATTAGCTCTACATTACCATATTACCATATTACCATTTATTACCCAATTTTTCAAACATATGTTCTTTTTTTGCTATTTATATGATTATAGTGTATAATTATAAGCTTTTTACCCTCTAGACTATAGGTTAAACATATAAAAAAGAACCCCTTTTTAAAAGGTTCTTCTCCTGTTATGTTCTATGTATAAATATCAGAGAATTCAATATTAATTCGTTCTACGTGTCTCTTTATATTTTTATTATCTTGGCTCATCATTCCAAAATCTTTTCTATTATTAGAATCAGAAACTAGTTTTGCTGGCATTTCTATAATAAATTCACTGCCCTTACCATATTCACTTTTAACACTAACGCTGCCGCCATGCATCTCTACAAAGGATTTTACTAGAGATAAACCAATACCACTTCCCTCATGATTTCTAGTTAAGGACTTGTCTGCTTGTCTAAAACGATCAAATATGATATCTAATTTTTCTTCTGGAATTCCTGTTCCCGTATCCTTAACGGAAATCATTAGTTTGTCCTTTTTATCATATACATAAACCTCTATTTTATCTCCTTTATCTGTAAACTTTAAAGCATTAGATAAAAGATTCAACATAATTCTTTCTAACTTATCCGGATCAAAACCCATTATCTTTTCTTCTATGTCAGTATCAAATATTATTTCTACTCCTATATTCCCAGTATAATAGTTGGCCACCGATAGTACTATGTCCTCTATAACTTTTACTATATCAACATTTTGTAGGGTTAATGTAAAAAATCCCGAATCAATTTTTGTAATATCTATTAAGTTGTTTATTAATCTTAAAAGCCTAAAACAATTTTGTTTCATAGTTCCGACTAGTTTCTTTAATTTATGCGGATTTAAGATAAATTCATCCTCATATTTATCTACTAACTGCAGTGAACCTAAAATTACATTAATCGGCGTTCTAAGTTCGTGAGATATATTAGCAAAGAATTCAGTCCTTAATTTATCATATTCCATCATTTCATTCATCTTTTCTTTGTCCTCTTCAGCCTTTTTTAAAAGCCTTTCCTTTTCTTTTCGCTCTGTAATATCTGTCAAAATTGTCATTATAACCTCTTCGCCATCATATTGTATAAGGCTTAAGTTCATACTAACATCTACCACCTTTCCAGTGGTGG
Source organism: Alkaliphilus sp. B6464 (assembly GCF_018141165.1). Taxonomy (NCBI): domain Bacteria; kingdom Bacillati; phylum Bacillota; class Clostridia; order Peptostreptococcales; family Natronincolaceae; genus Alkaliphilus; species Alkaliphilus sp. B6464. Next base: position 1,988,661 of record NZ_CP058557.1, on the reverse strand, counting down.
TTACAATTTTAATTTCCTTCTCTAATACTTTCTCCTTTGACTTTTTTATTTTATCAATTTTTTTTATTATAACATCCTTAAAGTCTTCATGAATAAAATCCTTGATAGATACTCCAATTAATTGCTTTCTATTAGATACTTCAAATAAATTAGCTCCAGCTTTATTTACAAAGATAAATCTATCACCTGTATGCACCATAATAGCATAAGGAGATAGTTGCACTAATCTTTTATATCTTTCCTTACTTTCCATTAGCTCTTTTTCGTATTGTATCCTCTTTGTAATGTCAAACACTATATTGTGAATTAATTCTTGATCATTTAGTGTAAATGGATTACTGAAAACCTCGATATCCTTAACCTTTCCACTAGCGACTCTATGCTGCGTAGTAAATCTTTTTTCTATATTATTTCTTGTCTTTTCAATTCTATCACCTATTTCTTCATATGTTGAAGTGTTAATATCATTAATACATTTAGATAAAAATTCTTCCTTGCTGTAGCCATAAAATTTACAGGCAGCATCGTTAACACTAACAATTTTTCTAGTAGTTGCTTCAAATATTATCATAATTAAATCCCCATTACTAAAATGCCAACTATCTGTTTCACATGTTCCATTTTCTTTATCATTAAGGTAACTACTTAATAATCTAGCTGTATTGCAGCTATGCACTGTGGTGTCTTCACTATAATCGCTTTGTCCCCCTGTGACTAGCATTTTTAATTCCTCCCTATAAAATGACTAATTTCTTTATAATGCATATACAAGTATAAATTTTATTAATATACACTTTTCATAAAATTAACTACAATGAAGGCTTCATTGATTTAAAAGATTTTGTAGAAGTCTTTATTATATATTCTATATAGATGGTATAAGTATTCGACAATAAATTATATATTCCTGTAATTATAGAAATATTTTACATATATTTATATGTATTTTGTAGGATGGTATTTAACTTATGTAGGTTTTAATACTAAAATAATATTTACAAAATAAAACAATAGTATATAATAACATTACCAAGTATTAGTACCTAGTCTCAATACTTGTATTTGTATATCAATTGATGAAGGGATATTATGGAACTATACCAATTGTTTAATGAAGAATAGTAGAGAGGAACACAATATCTCCCTATTCATATTATATAGCATATAGATTTACTATGCATTGATATTGTCTAGAGGAGGTAACTACATGAACAATGGAAAATTTGTTGAAATAAGAAATGTATCTAAAATCTATCACACTTTGGACGGAGAAACAAAAGCACTTGATGACCTTACTTTCGATGTTAATAAGGGCGAAATCCTTGTTATCGTAGGTCCCAGTGGTTGCGGTAAGTCAACGATTTTATCTATAATTGCCGGATTAATAAAGCCTAGTTCGGGCGAAGTATTTATTGATGGTAATAAGATAGATGGAACAAACAAGAGTATTGGATATATGTTTCAAAATGATCATCTATTCCCTTGGCGAACTATTATTGAAAATGTAATGATTGGATTAGAAATCCAAAATAAAGTAAATGATGAGTCAATAAAGCGTGTTACATCACTACTTGATACTTATGGATTAGCTGATTTTAAAGATCATTATCCCAATCAGTTATCTGGTGGAATGAGGCAAAGAGTTGCATTAATTAGAACTCTAGCAATTGAACCAAATTTATTGCTATTGGACGAACCCTTTTCCGCATTAGATTATCAGAATAGACTTGCTGTTAGTGACGATATTACTAACATTTTACGTAGAGAAAAAAAGACAGCCATAATGGTAACTCACGATATATCAGATGTGATATACATTAAATGACTACTAAAAATTTAAGTTAAAAATATTAATGTTTATTTTAAACATGAAATAGAAAAGTGGGTAAAGCCTAAGCTCTACCCTAATTCTGTTAGTCTATCTATTTAGTTAAAGAAAAAGCCACGTCCACAACTACAAAATAGTACAACAAGTAGTAGGAAGAAGAATAGTAAACTATCTCCAGATTCTGCAAAAAGACCACAGTTACAGAAAATTATTACTAAGATCAAAAAGAAGAAAAGTAAGCTACTTCGATTTCCAAAAAAACCACCGCCGCAACCTCCACCCTTTCCAAGAATTTCGCTCATTTATGACACCTACCTTTTCTTATTTTAAGTACTGCTAAATACACAACTTAGTTTATCTTTTAGGAGTATACTTAGCTGTAATATATACTATGAAATTTCATATAAATTGTGATATATCTGCGTAAAAATAAAAAAAAGATAGAGCCTAAGCCCTACCCCAATTATGCTCCCTTTATCTTTTACAATCATAAAATTCACGTCCACACATCGCTGTAAAAACATGGCACATGTCGCAAGTGCTCTTTAGTGCTTATTTACTTTGCAAAGCTTCTGCCCAGCGAACGATTACCCCCATATCATTTAGTTGACTCTTACCAGTCTCTAGCCTACTGACTGCCGATTTTGTAAGATATAGCTTGTCCTCTAACTGTGTAATTAAAATTCCTTTTTCTACCCTTACGTCTCGTAAAACTTATCCGATGTACATTTTTAAAAAATCTCCTTTCTAATTTCCAATTCGTCAACTTTTGCTTAGATTTCCATTTTGTGTAGTACAATATAATAAACGATTAATACTTCTCACCTAAACACTTTCTTATCTCAAAATCAGACAATATACCTCCATTCTTGTTTCTAATTAATCTCTTTAGTTCAAGTAATAGCTTAAACATTAGTTATTCCCATCCTTTCTTTCTAAATCTTCTAGTAAGCTTTTATATACTTGAAGCTTATTTTCTAAATCTAAGTGCGCTACTTGTCTTTCAATAAAATCAGCCATAGCCATCGCTTTTAATACTTCGACATCATGCTCTCCCGGTATGATCCTTACATTAATTTCTTGCATATTAGCACCCCCTATTAAAACATATGAATCTGCTAGATTGTACTATTCATTAGCATGTTGCTATCTATTGCATATATTTGATTTGACATACACATAAATTAAAAGAAGAGCAGATACCTGTTGAGTTAAGAGGAATCGGTGTTGAATATATAACTCTTGCTAAGTGAACCAAGGAAAAATGTTTAACTCCTCAAGAAGTCGAAACAATGATAGAAGATATTAAGAAAATCAAAAATGACAACCAATATGATTGTCATTTTTCTCATTTTCCTGTAATCTTTTAAATACAATGTTGGCATAGAACCATCCTTTTTTCTATTTTTACATTAATTTTACCACCTTCTGCTTAATTATTATATTAGCTTGACAATAGCACATATCATGTTCGCTATAGAGAATATGGCAAAGGTAATGTTATTTGGACTTTTTATAGCTCTATGAAAAATAACTTGCAATGCAGCATTTATGTTGCCTTCATCCTAAACTTTATTACATTACAAACATCTTTCTGGGTAAACATAAAGATATACAACTAATGTTACATTATTAAAGTAAACTAGTAAGTAAGGAGGATGCAAACAGATGGCAAAGTATATATTAGCATGTCAAACTTGTAAATGTTCAGATTTTGAGATTATTGAAAAAGTAAAATCTATTCAATGTACTAACTGCAAAGATGAAATTGATTTATTTAAACTTAACTTTCATTTATCAAAAATAGTAGACCCAGTAGAACCTTAAAATAGGCTCTAAAATGCTTTATGATACATTGTTTCTACGCATATAGTAAATACTTATACAAAAATAAAATTTGTTAAAATCAAAATACAAATCAGATAATCGGCAATAAAAACTATAGATTACCTAAGGTAATCCTAGGTAATCTATAGTAAGATTTACATTATATTAAATTTAAAAATGCCATTTCCGCATATACCTAAAAATATTAAGGTCGACTTTAATCTCTATCGTCAAAAGTGTGTAATCCGCAACTAATTAAAGTCAAAAAATGATAGTTGAAGCCATTAAGGGATTTTTATTTTTCGCTCTGTTAGACTTAATTGTTGATTTGGTACATTAAATAAGATAGTTTAATTAGACTATCTTATTTATTGCAATTTAGGAAGATTACGAAACATATTAGGTTATTATTTAGTATACATCTTATATAATTCTTCATCACTATACATTTCAAGCACTAATAATTGTTCGTAGGGGTTGCCTTGTAAATTTAATACTTTTGCAAATGCTGGCTCTGTTTTCAAGCCCTTAATCTTTAAACTAATTATTTCTTTTTTAAAAGCCTCTCCATACAAATTTATTAGTCTATCTTCTATAATCATATGCCTATATCCATTTGTTTTATCTGTATCTTCATTAGAGCCATAAATTTCTATCTGAATATCATTTACTATAAAACTGCATACTAACACCTTATCTTCCTTATGTGTAATTTTAAAGTTTATATATTTTCTAAAATTACTTACTAATACTTCCTCAAACACATCAAAATTATCAACTTTACAAACTATGTCTATATCACTGTTTTCTATGTCAATCTCTATAGGTATTGTTCCTACCAATATAGGTATATAATCATTTAATATATCTAAAACCTTTGTATTTATAAGTATTTCATAAATCTTCTTTTGTTTAACATTTCCATAATTTAAATAAGATATATCTTTCCAATTTTTGTTTTTCATATAAACTCCTTTGTATTCCAACATTAGTTGATAATTTTCTACAACTACGGCTTAATTTATAAAAAATATGAATTACTATTTCGTAATTTAAGCATATTAGTTTCTATGATAATAAATCAGATAACATCATATTTATTTTATATGTTTTATGTTTCATTTAATGTCTTTTCCATAAAATACTTTTCATTTATTAACGGATAACCCTTCTGGATATATACTATTTTATACCCGTATTTTAAATAAAATGGCTTCGCTTGAAAATTCATAGTAGTTAAAAATGCCTTTGTACACTTATTTTTCATTCCTATTTTTTCTGCTTCAAATAATAGTTTCTTACCTAATCCTTTTCCACGTTGGTCATCTTTGACCCATAAAAAATCAACTTCTAACCATCGTCCAACAATAGTACACACAATTCCACCTATTAGTTCATTATATTCATCTATTTCTGAAATAGTAAAGTTAGGTTCATCTTTTATTTCAAAAAAATGAGAATTATAATCTTGTAACTTTCTACAAATTTTTAATATATCATCTTCTGATGGAGATAAATTCAAGATATGTTTCATCAACTTTCCCCCTCTTCTTAATGAATAATATATAACTGTTACGTCTAAAAAAATAATGCATACTTGTCAATTTGCTTCTATCTCTCTAATTAAATCTTTGAAATATAATCCAACTTGAAGAATCTGTTCATCGCTTAATTCAATCACTTCATTGCTATATTCAGCAAACTCTAATCTCCCTAATTCAGTATAATCTGGAGCGGGCTCAAATTTCTTTTCAATAATTTCATCTGTAACAAGGTTTATTTTGAAATACACATAAGGACCGTCAAGAGCTCCTGTGACAGACCCAGTAGATTTAATCATAGATAAGGTTAAAATTTTCCCATCCGCGCTTATTGAAACTCCACCCTCATTCGATATACCAAATTCCTCAAAAACTTTTAATCCAGCGACATATATTGACCTATCCTGATAATTATATGATAAAATATCTGCGACTTCTCCATCAATAATCTCATAAAAACTTTTATCTAAAGTATTCTCTTGAAAAGTAGTCCCTAAGTCTTTAATCATTTCAAAGGCTTCTTCTGACTCATTAATGGACTCATTTTTTTCTCCACATCCTACTAATACAAACCAACTTATTATAATTATAATACTTGTAAAAAAACAGATTTTTCTTTTCATAATTTAATTTCCCTTTCCTTACCTAGCATAATTCATCAATCATTCAGCATCATTTATTTTAGATTTATATCTTTCTCTAAATAGAACAAAGATTAAATTGTTCATTAATAGTTTTAACAATTACCCATTCATTATAAATCAATCCAAAACCGTCTTATAATATTTCCATTATCTTCTATTTCTTCAGATTCAAAAATCCCGCCGCTTTTTACAATTGTTTTTTCAGATACTATATTATCTTTATTACAGGTTACAAGAACTCTTTTCATCCCCATATCTTTAGTAACTTCTAATGCTAAAGATAGCATTACACCGCCATATCCTTTTCCTCTATAACTAGGTCTTATTGCTCCACCCATATGTCCATCTATTCTTAGTAAATAGTCATTTAATCTATGTCTAATATTTACAGCACCTATAACTTTATTATTATCTATTAGCCAGTATGTTGAATTTTCAACTTGATTTTCCTTAGGGTTACTCTCTTCTTATTAATCATGATATATTACCCCCTTTATTTACTTCGCATAATACATCTTTATCTAAATCCAACAAGAAAATTATACCATATTTTCTATATTGTTATAGCAAATTTCTATTTTACTTAAGGCATTTATCTTATAATTCATAACTAATTAAAATCAAAAATAATAGTTAAAGCACTTATGGGCCTTTTATTTTTGGCTCTGTTAAACTTAATCGTTGATTTTGTACACTAAGTAAGGCAGTCTAATAATTGGCTGCAACTAATGAAGAAAATACGACATAAGTGTTAGAATTTAAAGTAAGCATAGTGTCCTTTGAAAACTGAGTAATACGGTATTTAAGAATTAAGAATTTATTATAGCAATGTAGAAAATATGGTATAATTTTCTTGTTAGATAAGTCGGATTAGTCGATTATGGAGAACTCAAAGAGGAATTGGCTAATAAGATATAAATTGAAATTTAGCAGAGTATGGGTTCTACTAAAATATTAGTAGAATTTTGAATAGGAGGAACAAGTATGAGCGAAAAAACAAATGTAATGCGAGTGTTGGATAAAAAAAAGATTAAATATGGTATCTATGATTACGCTGATACTGGAGCTGTGAGTGGCACTGATGTTGCAGAAACATTGGGACAAAATCCCGAACAAGTTTTCAAAACGTTAGTGACAATAGGTAAAACAAAAGAACACTATGTTTTTGTCATTCCTGTAAACAGAGAACTTGATTTAAAAAAAGCTGCTAGAGTCGTAGGGGAAAAATCTATTGAAATGATTAAATCTAACGATTTATTGGCCTTAACAGGATACATTCATGGTGGTTGCTCACCGATTGGAATGAAAAAGTTTTTCAAGACGACGATTGATAAGTCAGCCAAAAATTTTAGTACATTCTGTTTTAGTGCTGGCAAAATTGGTTATCAAGTAGAAATTACACTTGATGACTTGAGTAAGGTTATAAGATATCAACTTGCAGACATTACAACTTTGAATTGATGGAAAAAATGTTATGATAAATTTAAACCCTTACAACGACAATAAGTGTGTAATCCGTAACTAATTAAAATCAAAAAATAGTAGTTGAAGCCCTTATGGGCTTTTTGTTTTTGTAAAATCCTCTATAATATATCTAAGGGGTGATTAGCTTGAAAAAGATTGCAATATATGCTAGAAAATCAAAATTTACTGGCAAGGGTGAATCTATAGAAAACCAAATAGAAATGTGTAAGGATTACGTTAATAAGCACCTTAATAATCCTGAAATTATTTTATATGAAGATGAAGGTTTTTCTGGTGGCAATTCAGATAGGCCTGAGTTTCAGAATATGATTGCCGCTGCTGAAAAAGGAATGTTTGATATTCTTGTATGTTATAGATTAGATCGTATTAGTAGAAGTATTGTTGACTTTTCAAATATAATGGAAATATTAGAAGAAAATGATATTGCTTTTGTATCTATTAGAGAACAATTTGACACTAGTACTCCTATGGGTCGTGCTATGATGTTTATTTCGTCTGTATTTGCCCAATTAGAAAGAGAAACTATTGCAGAACGTATTAAGGATAACTTAATGAAGTTGGCACGTACTGGCCGTTGGCTTGGTGGAGTTGCTCCTACTGGTTATCAAGGAAAAAGAGAATATTATTATGACGAAAAAATGCAAAAGAAAAGTTCTATGATGTTAGTTCCAGTAAAAGATGAATTAGATCTTGTAACTACTTTATATAAAAAATATATTGAACTAGATTCTCTTTCTGGCTTGATGTCCTGGACCTTAGTGAACAACATAAAATCTAAAAATGGTAAAGACTTTGACATGGTCGCACTTAAAACTATATTAACTAATACAGTATATGTTAAGACCGATGAATATTTATATGAATGGTTTGATAAGCAAGGGTATGACATAGCTAACGAAAAGAAGGATTATAAGGGTAATGGTGTGTTTACATATAATAAGTATCAAAACAGACGAAATAAGAGCCATAAAATAAAAGATATTTCTGAACAAATAGTAGCTATTGGGAAACATAAAGGTATAATTAACTCTAAAGACTGGGTAAAAGTGCAGGAGATGCTACAAGCTAACTCAAAAAAGGCTCCACGAACTGGCACTGGGGAAAATGGTTTAATAGGCCCTATTCTATATTGCGAATGTGGATCAAGAATGAGAATTGCACTAAAATATACTGACGGTGAAGTTAAACATTATTATTATAAATGCAGAACAAAGGAAGAGTCACATAGTACTAGATGCAATATGAAAAACTTAAACGGAATAAAAACAGATGAAATAGTAGAAAATGCTTTAAAACAATTAAAATTTAATAAGGGTGTATTAGCTGATCAACTAAGAGAAAAGGTTGTTTCTATAGAAAAAACATCAAGGTCGACCATCAGTGGATCAGATAAATATATATCTGAAATTGAAAAACATGAAAAGTCTATAGAAAATTTAACTATGCAACTATCTGAAAACCAAGGCTCGGTCGCATCTAAATATATTATTAAGCAAATTGAAGGATTGGACTCTAAAATAAACGATCTAAAGAAAAAGTTAAAAAATCTAGAAAATGAAAAAACACACTCTGCTTTAGAAAGAGAAAATGTAAAAATATTATTACAGTCAATTGATAGATTTCATGATCGGTTTGATGATGCAGATATATTTGAGAGAAGAAAATTAGTACAAGCTATAGTCAGCCGAATTGTGTGGAATGGGCATGATTTAAACATTTATCTTCGGTAACCCTTTGTTGTATATCACAGAAGCTATTTCTATGGCTGATAAGGTAGCAGTATTATCTAATCGCCCTGCTCGCATAAAAAGCATCCATAATATTGAACTTACCTGCAACGGCGAAAAAAGTCCTATTAAATGTCGTGAAGCTCCCGAGTTTAGACATTACTTCAATAAAATATGGAAGGAGCTGGATGTATATGTCAAATAATACAAAGGTTATAGAGCAACAACACTCTAATAATCATCTAGAATACCTTCGTTCTGTTAAAGGTTATAATGTGAAGGTTCTTCTATGGCAAATAGGAGTTTTAATCGGTTTTTTAGTGCTCTGGGAAGTTGCTGCTACCCTTAAATGGATCGATCCGTTCTTTACAAGTAAACCTTCTGATATTGCTATGTTGATAGGTAGACTTACTGTAGACGGCTCTCTTTTTAAGCATACATTAGTATCTGTTTTGGAAGCATTAATTGCACTGGGGCTTGGAACCATTTTAGGAACTGTTATTGCTATTGCTTTATGGTGGTCTGACTTTGCAGCTAAGGTTTTAGATCCTTATTTAGTTGTATTAAACGCACTACCTAAAATAGCATTAGGACCTATTATAATTATATGGGCTGGGGCAGGTATGAGCGGCATTATTGTAACTGCCTTAACCATTTCTCTTATTGTAACTATATTAGCAACTTATAATGGTTTTCGAGAAGTAGATGCGGAAAAGATCAAAATGTTGACTACCTTTGGTGCAACCAAATTTCAAATACTCCAAAAAGTAATCTTTCCTGCAAGCATACCTACTATGATAAATACTTTTAAAATAAATATTGGTATGACTTGGGTTGGTGTAATAGTAGGAGAGTTTCTTGTATCAAAGTCTGGTTTAGGATATTTAATTGTATATGGTGGTCAAGTATTTAGATTAGATATTGTGATGGCGGGTGTTATTATTTTAGCAGTTGCCACAGCTATAATGTACCAGTTAATATCATGGCTAGAAGATAAATTTTTAAAATGGCGACAGTAATAAAATAAGCACTAGAGAAATTTCTCTAGTGCCTATTTTATTACTATTTAACAATACATTCTATTACTTCTAACTTAATTATTAAGATAATATTTTATTACTATTAAAATTGTTATTTCCAAAATCTCTGTCATATATTTTTCTTATTTGGGGTAGATTATCTATAAATACACCAACAAGTACAGGATCAAAATGAGTCCCACTTCCATCTTTAATAATATCTACAGCACTATCAAATGGTATTGGTTCCTTGTATGGTCTTCTAGATGACAATGCATCAAATACATCTGCAACAGCCACAATCCTAGCCGCCAGTGGTATTTCTTCTCCTTTTAGTCCATAAGGATAACCTTTCCCATCCCATTTTTCATGATGGTATCTTGTAACATCGATTGCCATTTGATAGAATTCTTTTCTAAAAATCTTCAAACTATCCCTTAGGTTTGATAATATGTTTGCCCCAATATTTGTATGCTCTTTCATAACCATCCATTCTTCTGCTGTTAGTCTTGCTGGCTTACCTAAAATTTTATCGGGTATACCTATCTTTCCTATATCATGAAGAGGCGCATAAAGCTCCATATCATAAACAAAGGAATTATTTACTCTATAATTTTCATTTTCGTAGTTTAGCAGACCTTCTGCAATTACTTTAGAGTAGTTTGTCATACGATTAATATGATTTCCCGTTTCTAAATCTTTTTTCTCAACTAAATCTGCAAAAGTTAAAGTAATGTTATTTAGCATTTTTTTAGTTAAATAAGTTTGATCTATTATTGTAGCTATGGCATTAGCAATATTCTCTCCTATTCTAAGGCTCTTTTTATTATAACTTCCTTTTTCAAAGGAACTAAAAAATAAAAAACCAAAAACCTTATCTCCTATAATAAGAGGCAGTATCATATTAGATTTAATCCCTTCATTCACAATTAAATCTAAAGATCTATTTCTAGATTTTTTTTTATTTAACTCTGCTACAAGATCATTACTAAATACAGGTTTTTTACTTATAAGCATTTCAGTTAAAGATGTTTGGTCCATACTTACCTCAAATCCAGGTCCTAATAATACATTTCCGTAGTTCATCTTTCCAGTTTCAGCTACAATTCGCCTTTTTTCATAGTCTACAAATGCTACTCCTATTCTGTCTACTCTAACAAAAGCGTTTAGTTTTTTTAATATCTTTTCTAACACATCATCTAAAACGTATTCATTAGCAGCAATGTTTTTAATTTCTTGTAAAAATATTTGCTCCCTAAATACATCTCCAACAAACCTTTTTAAATCTTTTTCTTCACTAAAGTAAGGGACTAAGCTATCTACGGTAGCCACATCATAGCTAAAATTGCTTAAATTTTTGAAACTACGAAGTATGTAAGGAATATCAGTATTTACGATTCTCCTAATAAATATTAATGCAAACACAAGTAATGCTAATAATACCATTACTATTGCTATGGAAAATACAACATATCTACTAAATATTTCCTCAGTTATATTAGATCTTTCATTCAGGCTTTTAATAACAGTAAAGTTTATTGTAGCAAATAAAATAATTGATATTACAGCTATACAACTTATACACTTTACTATATTTTCAATTTTAAGTTTCTTAAAATTAATCATTTCAACATCTCTTTCTGCTTATTTCTCAAACCAACCTTTTTTCTTATCTTTAATAAAAATACTTTTTACTAATGCTAATATTTCTAATATATCTTTTACTGGCAAAACGATATCTTCAGTAACAACCTGTGCAGCAGAAGCTGTATATTCTACAGTTTCTTCTATAGCTTTAATTGCTCCTGAAACGTGCTGCATTTCTTCATTTACACTTTTAGTAATTTCTTCAGTATTTACAAGTATATTAGGTAGGCTATTTAAAGCGCTATCAATATTTACTTCATTACGCTGTACAATCTTATTTATATTGCTAAAAATTTGGTTAAGATTCGCTAATGTTTTAAATAGAACAACTAGTACACCACCGCCAGCTATAGCAAATAGTACGGTAATCAGCTGTCCAATAGTTATTTGAGCATCCATATTATCCCTTCCCTTTTCCTATGTATAGTTTATATTAATATTCATCTGTAGCTAATTCTTCTTCTATTTCTTCTATTTCTTCTATTTCTTCTATTTCTTCTATTTCTTCTAAGTCTATATCATCTATAATATTCATATTATCATTTAGGTCTAGTTTTTCTTTTAACATATTTTTCTTAGCTTCTATTGTTTCTTTTTTTAACTCATAGACTTTAGATAACTTATCTCTACCTTCATTAAGGTTTGTTTCTAAAATCTCCTTAGCTTTCTCTAATTCTTCTTTAGCCTTTTTACGATTATTTTTTCCACTATCAGGCGAAACAAATAAAGCTGTTGCCCCAGCTACAATGCTGCCTATAGCCACACCCTTTGCTAAACCCTTTGTCTTCTCTATTCTTTTTTCTCTTTCAATTACTTCAGGATCTAATCTTCTTCGTATATTTTCCACCTTTTTCTGTAGTTCTTTAATACGCATAATTACCACTCCTTTTTATATAATTATTTAATACTCCATATTTCCTGTTATACCCAATATATGAACTAGAAAACAATGATTTTAACCTATTTATTATTCTCCACTTAGGTATAATTTTCCTCCTTTGAAATTATTAAAATTTTCATATGTTTAGACAAATATCATTCTATGCTTTATTCCACAATAAAAAAGCAAAGCTTAATATCTCTCAAATGCCGAGAGAAAGCAAGCTTCACTTAAATAACTCAAACTTTTAAATTAATGCCAAAAATAACTACCTTCTTCACTACCTTCTTCAAATAAATTTCTACGATATGTTATATATAATTGTTTTAATAAGGTTATTTTTTCATTCATTTCTAATTGTAATTTCGAAGTTAAGTCATAATTCCCTAACTCAATTTCCCCTCTCATCCGAGAAAATAAAGCCTTTCTATCTAGGCTATCCTTCATTAAACAATTTCTTAACTCATTAACATTCTTCCAATTTACATCATCCAATTCATTTGTTGTATCTCCGCTATGAATCTTTTTACAACTTCTTACTAAATCTATATTATCAGGAATAATTCTACCTATCAGCTCTGTAACCCATTGTGTAACAGTAGCTTGACGATAAGAATCAATAATTGCTTGACTAAAAACCTCCCCTGCACATAATATTTGTATTTTATATGGCTCTAAATCAAAGTTCTTAATATTTTCCCATACTGTTACAGGTGGTATACCAAACATGCTACTTCTTTCTTCTTCTGTGTAATATTCGAATACATCTTCTTCACTTCTATACACTCTATCCTTTTCGAGATAAAACTTTTCTTCTCCTTGTCCTTTAGAAAATTCTATCTCTAATTCTTTTGATGTCATACCCGACTTTACCATAGCCTTAATTCCATCAATCATAGTTTGATAAAGTGCGGCTAAGGCTAAATAAGTGTTAGTGCTTGGATTTGATGATCTTATCTCAAATCTTGTAGCCCTTGGATTATTCATATCTCTAATTAGACCAATTAATACTGTACGATTTCTAGATGGAATATCTGTGCTATGGCCTATTGCACTTACTATACACACTGGTGCTTCAAAACCTGGCTTTAATCGATTAAAAGCATCATTAGTGGAAGTTATAAAAGGATTTACCACCTCATAGTTTCTAAGTATTCCTGAAAGTCCTCCCCAACCCAAAATACTCATATAATCAGTATTTTTATCTTTAGGTGTAAAAATATTAATATATCTACCACTGTTAAGCCTAATTCCTACACCTACATGTATATGCTTTCCACTACCAGCTACACCTTCAATAGGTTTTGCCATAAAAGTTACCTCTAACCCGTGTCGTTTAAATGTTTCCTCTATAATTTCTCTAATAAACAGCTCATTATCTGCAGCTTGAATAGCTGTACTATATCTCCAAACTATTTCCAGCTGTTCCATTACGTGATTCAACTTACCATTTACTCCTATTTTGGCACTAACTCCCCCAACTTCTTTATGTCCGATTTCTGGCTCTATGCCATACTTATTAAGTAAAAGTATGGTTTCTTCCAATGCAGTACGTACACTCCCCTTAGTGCGCTTCCAATATTGCTCCTTCAACACTTGTGATGTTGATAATTTTTCTTCATCTGCTGAATCACCAGGGGTTTTTACCCAAAACTCTAATTCTGTAGCAGAGGTTAAAACTATATCATCAATATTTTCTTCCATAGATATATCTAAATCCTCTCTAATATGAGGATATTGGTTAAATAATACTTTAATTTCTGAAGTAAAACAATCTATAGCTCTTTTCAATATAGATCTCGAATCTACCTTTTTTGAATTATGCACTAAAAATGCAGGTATCCTCAATGTTCCTATTGGTAGCCCAGTAGAAGTACAAATATGATCATAATTATAATCAACAAACCAATTAACAGAAAGATCTGGAACTAAGTCTACCTTTGCATTATTTAATGTTGCAATACCATGGAGAACAACACTAGATCCATCGGTTTGAACACCCACATTAAAAAATCTTTCCATTTCATCAATAAATAAAGAAATAGGAATTTTTTCATCTGTATCATTTCCTCCTAAATCCACAGCCACTAAAGAAACAAATTGAATTGAAGGATGAGCCTTTAATAGTACAGTAAGATTTTCTCTGCTATGTGTCCATGGGGGCAGACAATATAGCATAGGCTCCATCAATAATTTTTCTAGTAATTCATTCATAATTATCCCTCCAATTAATATTTTCTCTTTTAAATAAAATTTTTAATATTTATTATATATTAATTGTATTAAATTGTAAATGCATAATTATGCCTAAATATGTAAAAATACACCTATTTTACAACAGATGTATTTTTAAAAATTATTATATTAAATTACATATAATCCTTATTTAAGCTGATCTTTTATATATTCTTTTATCTCCTCTGAAGTAGGAAGCGTTAAAGTTACTTCAGCAATTTTTTTCATATCACTATATGAAATCTCACTTATAATCTTTCTTGCAGGCAAAATAGATACGGCACTCATAGAAAACTCATCTAATCCTAATCCAAGTAGAATAGGAATAAGGTTTTTATCGCCAGCCATTTCACCGCACATACCTACCCACTTGCCACCTTCATGGGCATAATCTATTATCATTTTTATCATTCTTAAAATTGCAGGATTAAAAGGATCATATAAATAACTTATTTTCTCATTCATTCTATCTACTGCCTTAGTATATTGAATTAAATCGTTGGTTCCTATACTAAAGAAATCTACTTCCTTAATTAAAAGGTCTCCAATTACTGCCGCCGCTGGTATTTCTACCATTATTCCAACTTCAATAGACTTACTATATGAAATATATTCTCTATCTAGATCATTTTTAACTTCTTCTAAAATTCTATTAGCATCCCTTACTTCTTCTACAGATGAAATCATCGGATACATAATTTTCAGGTTACCATAAACACTGGCTCTAAGTAATGCTCTCAATTGGACTTTAAAAACTTCCGTTTGATCTAAGCATATGCGTATTGCCCTGTATCCTAAAAATGGATTCATTTCCTTTGGAAGATTTAAATACGGTAATTCTTTATCCCCACCAATATCTAAAGTTCTAATGATTACCGGTTTTCCTTCCATACCTTCTAAAACTTCCTTATATGCTTGGAATTGTTCTTCTTCCGTTGGCATACTATTACGATTCATATATAAAAACTCTGTACGATAAAGACCAATTCCTTCTCCACTATTTTCTATAACACCTTTTATATCCTTTGGTGTCCCAATATTAGCTGCTAACTCTACAACTCTCCCATCCTTAGAAACCGTTGGCATTCCTTTTAAAGCCTCAAGATCTCTTCTTGTTATCTCATAATCTTTCTTTTTCTGCTGGAATAAAGATAATACATTCTCTGTTGGATTAACATGCACAACTCCCTCTTCTCCATCAAATACTATTGTATCTCCATCATTGATAGTAGAGGTTATATTTTTTAATCCAACAACTGCTGGCACTTCTAAAGATCTTGCCATAATAGCCGTATGGCTTGTTCTTCCTCCTATGTCTGTTACAAAGCCTAGTACCTTATCCCTATTCATTGTAGCAGTGTCTGAAGGTGTAAGGTCATGCGCAACTAAAATAATTTCATCTGATAATAATGCTAAGTTAACTATTTCAATACCTAATAGATTTTTTAATATTCTTATTCCTACATCCTTTATATCGGCTGCCCTTTCCCTCATATATTCATCATCCATACTTTCAAATAACAAAACAAAGTTATCTATTACATCTTTTGTGGCATATTCTACATTAATTTTTTCATTATTAACTTTGTCCTTTATTTGAGAAAGTAGCTCTGGGTCTTCTAGCACCATTAAATGTGCCTCAAATATTTGAGCTTGTTCCGCTCCAAGTTTTTTTGTGGCTTCTTCCTTGATAGCCCTTAGTTGTATTTTTGTTTTTTCAATAGCATCATGTAATTTTTTATTTTCATTTTCTACTTCTAAAATATTTAATTTGTCAATGTTTAAATCCACATCTTTATAAACTAATGCTTTTCCTATAGCAATACCTGGTGAAGCTGCGGTTCCTTTAAACATAAATTTTCCTCCCTACTTTATTCATCGAAGCCTCTTTCGATTAAATCTGATATTGCTTCAAAGGCTTCTTTCTCGTCTTCTCCTAATACCTTCAAAATAACTTCGTCTCCTTGTCTTGCACCCATACCCATTATACTCATAATACTTCTGCAGTTATATTCTTTGTCACCCTTAATTAGAAAGCAATCTGACTTAAATCTTGTAGCTTCCTTAACCAGTAAACTCGCTGGTCTAGCATGTACTCCTGTAGCATTTTTAATAGTTATTTTCTTTTCTAACACAATACCATCTCCTTATTTTTTAGTTATATTCATAATTGCATCACTTTGGCTTACTTCTCCTAATTTCATTTTTTCTAGTTTTTCTAGATCATCCATATTAGTAATAACGATAGGAGATATAGTTGACTTAGCATTACTTTTTATATATTCTAAATCGAAGGTCAATATAAGCTGGCCTTTTTTAACTTCATCTCCAACATTTATATGAGTTTCAAAACCTTTTCCATCTAGTGAGACTGTTTCTAAACCAATATGGATTAATATTTCTACACCATTAGTAGACTTTATACCGATTGCATGCTTTGTAGGAAACACTTGTATCACTTCACCATCCACTGGTGACACTACTTTACCTTCTACAGGCTCAATAGCCATACCATCCCCAACCATTTTACCTGCAAAAACCTCATCTGGCACTTCCTCAATATTAATCAGCCTTCCTGTTAATGGTGCTCCAACTACTAGTACATTTTTCTTATTCTTAAATAATCCAAACATTTAATTCGCCTCCTGTTAGTTTAATTTAGTAATACACTATTAATTGATTGTATCTTTTGCAACACACTTTATACATTTATAGTACAAAACTTTGTATATAACAAAGGTCATCTTACGCTATTGCGTTGACTCTGTTGCATTTTAAATTACGCTGTGCTTAGCGTATTTCCAGCATGATACCTTTTTTAGAAACCTTCAATAATAAAAAAGTTTATACTTTTCTATAAAATAAGAAAGACATGAGCATAAGAAAAAACATAAGATAAATATATCAATCTATAATAGATATATTTATATCATGGGCTTTTCTTAAAGCTCATGCCTGATTTGGTCAGTAACACGCTTTTATTGTTTATTTAATTTAAAATAATACTAAATTTTATTTAATCTTCCATATTAGGTCTACTTGCACGAATATGAAGAGCAATAAACCCTATTTCATCTTCCGGGACATCTATTCCTATGCGTTCACGTATTAGTTCAACAGCCTTAGCAGCAATATTATATTCCTCTTCGTATAAAGCCTTAGTTTGACTTAAAAAAGGATTAGTAATATTTATTCCATCATAGATTCTTTTAATAGCAAAGTGAATATGATCAGTTAACCCAACATGAATACGATTATTTAAATTTTCACCTAAATCATTTTCTGCTATAGCAATAATCTCTTGAGCTACACCTAAAATCGCCTCATCAATATCTTTATTGTTAAAAATATCTAACGAAACAAATACCTTCTCAATGCTATTTTCATTATTAATTATGTCGTTTTCATTTTTAGCAAATCCTATACCTTTACCCACCAAAATGTATTGAAGGTCATTTTTAGTAGCAATTACTACATTATTATTTAATGTTTTTTTAATAATGTACACCTTCTTATTCCTCCTGTGGATAATTAAATTTAAAAGCTATCTAATGCTATTATAATATCCAAAACATGAAATTTTGTCAAGATTCTAAAATTACTTCAATAAATTTATCCACTAAATAAGAATCAAATTGAATTCCTTTATATTTTATTAATTCTTTAATAGCTTCCTCCTTATTTAAAGGTTTTTTATATGCTCTGTTAGTAATCATTGCATCATAGGAATCTGCTATAGTGACAATTTTAACTAATTGTGGTATTTCGTCACCTTTAAGACCATCTGGATAACCCATTCCATCTATACGTTCATGATGATTGCGTATAACAGATAGAGAATCCTGTAAAAACTCTAAATTTCCGATAAATGCCTCACCTTTTTCTGGATGTTTTTGTATTAGTTGATATTCCTCATCACTTAACTTGTCGGGTTTTAACAATATATTATCTGGAATTCCTAGTTTTCCTATATCATGCAGAATGCTACCATGCCGTAGTATCTCTAACTCTTTACCTGTTAAATTTATTTTTTTGCCTAACATCAAGCTATATTCCATTACTCTTTCGCTATGTCCCTTAGTATAGCTATCTTTTAGCTCCATGGCTGTTACTAAAGCCCTAATTATATCAAAATAAGACTGTAATAATTTATCACTGGTTTGATTAATTTCTTCAAAACTTGCCGCTAACTCTTCATTTAATGCCTGCAATTCTTCATCTCTAAAAGAAATTGCTTCTATAGTTTTATTAAACTGTATTGCGATATCTCCAATTTCATCCATTTTTTCTACTGGTATTTGCAGAGTATATTCTCCCTCTTCAACCTTTTTCATTCCATTTATTAAGCTATTGATAGGTTTAAGCATCTTTTTTATAAGTATATTAGTCAAAAATAAAACTAGTATGAGAACAAGTGAAAAGATCTTAAGATTCTTATTAAAAATCCTTGTAATAGGTGAGTACAAATCGCTTTGATTAATCGATATTACTATAAAAAGCTCTGTTCCTTCTAATTCCTTAAAAAAAGCATACTTTTTAATTTTATTAAAATTTTCATAAGGTACATAGCCGTTTCTGGCATGAAAACGATCTATACCACTATATTGAAAAAAATTGTCATATAGAATCTCATCAGATTTGGGATGTAAAATCACATTTCCATGCTTGTTTATTAAAAATCCATAGCCACGTCCTTCTATATTTAAGGAATGAATGATTTCTCCAATATTGATCATAGGAATTGTACCAATTACCACTCCTACTACTTCGTAATTATTATTTACAGGGATACCAATAACAATTTGATATGTTCCATCAGATCTAGAATATATGGGATCAGAAATAACAATTTCCCCTTCAAATACTGGGTCTAAATATTCTCTATCAGAAAGATCTCGTAAAACATCACTTCCTGTAATATTATAGGTTCTATCACTATAAACTAGACCTATTTTATCAAATGCACTACCTTCTAATTCATTATAAAAATAAGGTGAATTTTTCTGCCAGTTTAAATCAGTAATATCTAATTTATTGATAATACGTTCCAATTTATGTTTTCCATCTTCAATACTATGTTCTATATCTTTGGTTCGTGTTTCAATATTTAAAAGAGACATCTTATGCTGATAATCCATAATAAAATTTAATGCTGTTCTTTGGGTTCCTAACCACAAAGAAACAAAAGCGACTATTAATAATAAAATACTAACTAATGGCAGTTTATGTTTTAACTTCATTATACCTCTCCTATTAATATTATTTTACTATCTATAGTTGTCATAGTTGTTACTTAGAGCACTAAATAAACTTTATCCAACGCATCTCTAGTATTGACAAATCATCCTTTAAACTAGATTGTGATCTTACTAATTTATTTAATTCCATAGTTAAGTGCCCATTAACAAAGTCTGTTTCTCTTTGAATATAATTAACGATACCCTCATATTCAATTGGATTACCAGCTTCATCCTTTACTTCCATCAAACCATCTGTGTAAATAATTAGACTATCTCCTGAGTCAAAGTATACTGTTTTCTCCTCATAGCCCTCACTAAATTCAAAACCTACTGGAGTACCATACGCATCTAATTCTATTATTTTACCTGTATCTTTCACTAGCAAAGGAGTAGGATGGCCAGCTCTTACATACTTCATTACCCCTGTTTTTATGTTTAAAACCATATAAAATATAGTAAAGTAATGATTATACTTTACAAAAGGAAATCTCTTGTTTAAATAATTAACAACTTCCAGTGGCGATATAATTTCATAATATGGCGGATAGTTTATCTTTCTTTTCAAAGGTGATCCTCTATCTACATCTAGAATTAATGTTTCTGATAATGTAACAGCTAACATGGAAGAAGCAACTCCGTGACCCATAACATCAATCATATATAAACCAAGATGATCATCATCGAGCATAAAAACGTCAAATATATCTCCACCAACCCTTCCCGATGGTTGATAAGTCCAAGTGAAGGAACAATTAGGTATGTTTCCAAGAGACTTAGGTATAAGAGCCTCTTGTATCTTTGAAGCTAAGCTTAGATTTATTTCTAACTCATTTTTTTGCTTTTCAACCATATCTAAACTTTCTTCTAAGGCATTTTGGCACATAGTTAATTGTCTTTGCACTTCTATTAATTTAGTCTGGTTTTTTATTCTTAAAATAAAATCCTCTTCTTCTAAAGGATAGGTTATATAGTCATCTATTCCTAATGAAATACACTTTTTCTTTTGCTCTATATTATGGGAATTAATTGTTGTGATAATAGGTATTCTTCTTGTATACTCGTCCTTTTTCAAGACATTACATACTTTTATTGTTTTTTTATCATCGGAAAAACAATTTATTAAAACGATATGGGGCATTTCTTTTAATATATTCTCTATGTAACTATCTTCTATAGATCTTTGTACTACCTCATATCCGTGCTTTCTAAGTAAGTTCTTCATATCTGTAGATGAATTTTCTCCGAAATCAAGTATAAGAATTTTATAAGTAATCATTTATCTGCCCCCTTTGTTTTTAATGTAACAATATTATACTCTAAATTTTTCCTAGAAACTATGAGGCTTATATGTAGATATTTAAAAATAATCTTTGTCTATTCGTTAAAATCAGCATCTTAGATAAAACTCTTAGTTATATTAAATTTATGTTACAGTATTTAATTCTACATTTTTTGATAAATTCCTACTTTATTTATAAAATCAATAATGTTCTTTATTATTTAGGACTTTAGACCTTATCCATATAATAGTAAAAATAAACAAAAAAGAGCCTATTTGGCTCTTTTAAAAATAAGATTTTTAGTTTTTAAATATCACTTACCTCTATTTAGTGAATGTATAGGATATCCCAATATACCATGGGCACTCTCCATCATCATCTCGGACAAAGTAGGATGTGGATGAACTGCCTTAGCAATATCTTCCGCTGTTCCTTCTAACTCCATTATCATAACAGCTTCTGATATCATATCTGTAGCAGTAGAAGCCATAATATGGACGCCTAATACTTCTCCATATTCTTTGTTTGCTATAATTTTTAGAAAACCAATAGTATCTCCTTCAGCCATAGCTTTACCATTAGCATTAACTGGAAACTTGTTTACAACAATATCGAGTCCCTTCTCTATTGCCTCTTCTTCAGTTAATCCTACTGAAGCTAGTTCTGGAAAAGTATATACACAAGATGGTATTACATTATAATTAAGTATTTCATTACCACCCATAGCATTTTCAACTGCTACTATTCCTTCTGCACTAGCAACATGAGCCAAGCTGTATTTTCCATTTATATCTCCAATAGCATATACTCCCTCAATATTAGTTTCCATTTTCTCATTTGTTTCTATTCCACTAGATCCTACTTTAAGATCTAGCTTTTGTAATCCATCTAAATTAGGTGTAGTTCCAAGAGATAAAAGAATTTTTTCTGCCTCAAAAATTTCTTCTTTACCTTTTAATTCTACAATTACCTTTTTGCCATCAATAGCCTTTAAGGATGTATTTGTAACAACCTTTACCTTGCTTTTCTTTAATTGTCTAGTTAAAGTATTAGCCATTTCAGCATCCATACCAGACAGTATTCTACCAGATCGCTGAATCAACGTTACATCTACATTTAGAGCATTCATTAAAGTAGCAAACTCAACAGCTATAACTCCTCCACCAAGTATAACCATAGATTTTGGTAGTTCCTCCATAGAAAGTAGTCCTTTAGCTGTAATCATATAGCCATTATCAATAGACTCCTTAATTCCTGGAATATTAGGAGCTTTTGGACTTGTACCTGTAGCAATTATCATATTTTTTCCATATAGTGTTTCGTCTCCTACTTTAATATGATTTTTGTCAATAAACTCTCCAAAACCTTTATATATGTCTATTTTATTACCTTTAAGTAATACTTCTATACCGCTAACTAGTTTTTCTACTACTTTATCTTTTCGATCTACCATTGCCCGCCAATTTACTTTTATTTTGTCTGGCTCTATTCCTTCAATACCATAAAACTCTCCATGTAAAATATTCTGATAGGTTTTCGCACTTTTTAAAAGGGTTTTTGTAGGTATGCATCCCCAATTTAAACAAACTCCACCAATAGATTCTTTCTCTATTAATGCTACAGCAGCACCTAATTGTGCAGCTCTAATAGCAGCTACATATCCCCCAGGTCCTGCACCTAATATTATTACATCATAGTTTTTCACTAAACTTCCTCCCTCCAGCTATTCTAATAGCACTATTTTTTGAAATTTGCGAAATGTTTTATATTTTCTACTTAGATATGTCAAACTCCTTCTTTTATTCTATTAATTTATTCTATACTTGTTTTTTATAGTATTCTATGATCAAATTAAATCCTTCTTAAATTTAAGAAGGATTTAATAGATTCGTTAATATTAATACAAAATAAGTCTATCTGGATTTGTTATATATGTTTTCAATGAATCTATGAACCTTCCTGCATCTCCTCCATCTAGCACCCTATGATCTATAGATAATGCTAATGGCAATATCCACCTAATTACAATCTCACCATCAATTACAACTGGTTTTTGCTCAATTTTTCCAACTCCTAAAATAGCTACCTCTGGGTAGTTAATAATCGGCATTCCAGTACTTAGACCTAATGAGCCAAAATTAGTTATTGTAAATGTACTTCCTTTAATCTCATCAAGCTTTAGTTTCTTATCTCTAGCTGCTTTACTAAGACGGATACTTTCCTCCATCAATTCTAACATACCAATTTTATCCGCATTTCTTATTATAGGAACAACTAAACCATCTTCTGTATCAACCGCTATACCTATATTGTAATATTTTTTAATGATATACTCATCATTTTCTTCATCTAGCTGAGCATTAAATTTGGGATTATCCTTTAATGCAAGTGTTACGGCCTTTATAATAAATGGTAAATAGGTAAACTTAATATCCTTATCGTCTATAAATAAATTTTTTACCTTTTCTCTATAATTTACAAGCTCTGTTACATCAACTTCATCCATACATAATGCATGTGGAGCTGTATACATTGACTTTGCCATATTTTTTGCAATAGTTCTTCTTAAGGAAGTGAGTTTAATTCTTTGTTCATATCCTGCTATTGTATTTTCCTTAACATTAGCACTTATATTTTCTTTATTATCTACAATAATATTTTCATTATCCTTTAATTTGTTATCTTGTACATTATATTCATTTTGGATATCAGCCTTCATTACCCTACCTTGTGGACCTGTTCCAATAATTTCATTAATATTAATATTTAAATCGTGAGCTATCTTTCGAGCCATTGGTGTAGCTAATACCTTTTTCTTTAGTTCTTCCTTAACCTCTGTATTTCTGCCTTCTGTACTACTTTCCATTATTTCATTTGATACTTCCAAAGCACCTACAACACCTGCATTTTCCTCTTCAACTTTTTCAGACTTTACAGTTTGCCCTTCTTCTAATATGTCTATAGCACTTTCACCTTTATTATCAGTTACAATCTCTACCACTACATTTCCAACATATATGACTTCCCCTTCTTCCCCATTCAGTTTATCTATTATACCTGAAGCGGGAGATGGAATCTCTGTGGTTACTTTGTCTGTTTCGACCTCGAATAAAGAGTCTCCTTCCTTTATATTATCTCCTACCTTAACTAACCACTTAGTTAATATTCCTTCCGTTATTCCTTCCCCAATGTCTGGGAACTTAAATTTAAACATATATTAACACCTCCTTATGTCAAGTAGTTGACAGTTTCCATAATCTTATTAAATATTCTTTCTGGACTTGGTAGGTAATGATGCTCTCCCTGAGGCAATGGGAAAGGAGTATCGAAGCCAGTTACTCTAAGTGGAGGAGCTTCTAAATATAGAAATGCCTTTTCATTAATAATAGAAATTAATTCAGCGCCTACTCCCAAAGTTTTTGCCGCCTCATGTACAATAACTACCCTTCCTGTCTTTTTAACTGATTCAATAATGGTATCCCTATCAATCGGTGATATTGTCCGTAGGTCAATTACTTCAACACTAATACCTTTATCCTTAGCTAGATCAGCAGCTTTTAAAGCTTCCCGCATCATGGCACCCCAGGAAATTAGAGTTATATCCTTGCCTTCCCTTACTACATTAGCTTTACCAATTGGTATAATATACTCCTCATCAGGTACCTCTTGTTTAAATGCTCTATAAATACGTTTTGGTTCTAAGAAAATTACTGGATCCTCATCTCTAATTGCAGCAGCCAATAATCCTTTTGCATCATAAGGAGTAGATGGTATAACTACCTTTAGTCCTGGAATATGTGAATATATAGCTTCTGTGCTTTCGGAGTGGTGTTCCAGCGCTCTAATTCCTCCACCATAAGGCATTCTTATCACCATAGGAACACTAAACCTACCTCTAGATCTGTTCCGCATTCTGGCAACATGGCTAATTATTTGATTAAAAGCAGGGTAAGAGAATCCCATAAATTGCATTTCTACTACTGGCAACATTCCGTTAATCGCCATACCAATTCCTACTCCTACAATTGAAGACTCTGATAATGGTGAATCCATGCAACGGTCTTTTCCAAATTCCTTCTGTAAATCTACAGTTGCTCTAAATACACCACCCTCATATCCTACATCCTCACCAAATACAATAATTCTTTGATCTCTTGCCATCTCTTGTTTTAATGTTAAATTAACAGCTTGTAATAAATTGATTGTGGTCATTATAATTCACCTCTCTCATTTAAAAATTCTTTATATTCTTCCATCTGCTCTAATAATTGAGGTGTTATTTCCTTATAATGATATTTAAATATATCATCCAGTTTTGTCTTTCCGTTAGTTTCTACATATTTAAAAGCTTCCTCTGCTATCTTTCCGCACTTTTCAACTAATCTATCGTTTTCTTCCTCATTCAAATATCCTTTATCTATTAAATATTTTTTCATTCTATCTATAGGATCTTTCTTCTTCCAAACTTCAACTTCATCATCTGTTCTATAACGTGTGGGATCATCGCTAGTTGTGTGGGCTCCAATGCGATAGGTGTAGGCTTCAATTAATGTTGGTCCTTCACCTCTTCTAGCTCTTTCTATAGCTGTTTTCGTTGCAACATACATAGCTAATATATCATTACCATCCACTTGTATTCCGGGCATTCCATATGCAACTGCTTTTTGGGCAATTGTTTCTGAACTAGTTTGACTTCCTCTAGGAACAGAAATCGCAAACTGGTTATTTTGGCATAAAAATACTGTTGGTGTATTAAAGGCTCCGGCCCAATTCATAGCTTCGTGAAAATCTCCTTGAGAAGTTGCACCATCACCAAAATAAGCAATAGATACTTCATCCTTGCCTTGTAGTGTAGATGCCCATGATATACCTACGGCATGGTTAAGGTGACTTGCAATAGGTACTGATACCGGTAAAATTTTTAAGTCTTCTGGAATATGGCTACCAAACTCATTACCGTACCAGTAAAGATATATCATTTTAAGATCTGCTCCTCTAGTTAGCCATGCTCCAAGCTCTCTAAAAGATGGCACCATCCAATCTTTCTTTTCCAGCGCAAAAGCACTGCCTACTTGAGCTGCCTCTTGCCCAATATTAGGTGCATAGGTAAGCATTCTTCCCTGTCTTTGATACATAAGGGCTTTTAAATCTGCCTCTCTAGTTTGTATCATATTTTCATACATCGTTAATAGTTCTTCCTTATTTAAATCTGGCATGTACTCTTCATTTTTAATGTTAGAATTTTCGTCCATAATTTGAAACATCTTTTTATCCAATGGATTATAATTTTTAAAAAGCATTATATTACCTCCTTATCAATTAATATTGATATTCGTTATTATTTATATATCCATAAATATCTTTTTATAACATTATTATTCTCAATAAAAAAACATGATCCATAATATGGATCATGTTTTTTCTAAATATATGAAAAAAGCAGCAAGGCTGCTTTTTCTATTGTTTAAATTAAACTATTTAGCTTTGCTTAATGCATCCTTAGCAGCTTCCATAGTTCCGTTACTTGAACCTGTTGCGCCAGATACTGCTTCTACTTCTGTAGATTGAGCTTCAACAATTTTTTTAGCTACTTCTTCTGCTGCAGTATCACCAAGACCTTCTGTTTCTTCTTGTTCTACTATTGCAACGTTGCTGATTTTACCATCTTTAACTTCTACACTTACTTTGATATCTCCTTTGTAACCTTCTCCTACACCTTCATAAGTACCATCTTTGTATGCTTCTGCCTTTGGTGCTGGCTTAGAACATCCTACAAATACTCCCATTGCTAATGTAGCAACTAATGCCAATGCTAATCTTTTTTTCATTTTAAAATCCTCCTTAATACAATATAAATTTTAAGTAATGTTTTGTCCATATCAATAATTCTGGATTAATAAGTAACTCGAGATAATTTTACATCTTTTTAATAAATAATGCAACATCATTATAAAAATATATTTAGCCTTTATAGGACTAATATTGACATATATATAAAAAAATAAACCTATCATATAAATCAAATTTTAATATGTTCCTATTTCGCTTGGCCTAATGCATCCTTTACAGCTTTAATTGCACCTTCACTTGAAATTGTAGCACCAGATACTACAGCTATATCACCTGTTTGTTTTGATACAACTTGCTCAGCAATTTTTTTAACAGCTACGTCTCCTACACCTTCTGTTTCATCCATCTTATTTATAGTAGCTGCTGTGATCTTTCCATCTTTTATAGTAACCTTTATTTCGATATCGCCGTAAAATCCTTCACCTTTTCCTACATATGTTCCATCTTTATAACCACTTGCAGCTGGTTCAGCAGGTTCAGCAGGTTTTTCCGCTGGCTTATCAGCAGGTTTCTCTGTCGGTTTTTCTGCTGGCTTATCAGCAGGCTTTTCTGCTGATTTTTCTGCCGGCTTATCAGCAGGTTTTTCCGCTGGCTTATCGGCAGACTTTTCTGCTGGTT
The DNA here is from genome assembly GCF_018141165.1 of Alkaliphilus sp. B6464. Classification (NCBI taxonomy): domain Bacteria; kingdom Bacillati; phylum Bacillota; class Clostridia; order Peptostreptococcales; family Natronincolaceae; genus Alkaliphilus; species Alkaliphilus sp. B6464. Next base: position 1,960,840 of record NZ_CP058557.1, on the reverse strand, counting down.
TTGCTGTCTCTTCTGCAGTTTCTTTAGTAGGTTCACTATTTAAAGCATTTAATATAGCTTCAATAGTAGCATTACTTGAAACTGTCGCTCCAGATTTTGCATCTACTTCTGTTGACTGAAACTTAATTACATTATCAATAATTTCTTTAGAGGCGTCGTCACCAATTCCTTCTGTCTCGCCAATCTCTAAGGTATCAATACTTGTAATTTTACTTCCTTCTACTATAACTTTTACTTTGATGTCAGACTTAAATCCCTTTGCAGATCCTTCATATATTCCATCAACAAATGTCATAGGCTCTGGATCAGGTTTAGCATCTTCTACAGGTTTTTCTGCAATCTTAGCTTCTTTCAAACCTAATGCCACTGCTACTGCTTCCATAGTTCCATTGCTTGAAATTGTAGCACCAGAATGTGTATCCACTTCTGTTGATTGTGCTTCAATAATTTTTTTAATAGTTTCTTTTACACCTTCATCGCCAATACCAGGCGTCTCATCAATTTCAATAATACCTATATTTGTAATTTTGCCATTCTCAACTTTAACACTTACTTTGATGTCTCCTTTAAAGCCTTCACCAACGCCTTCATATTCACCATCAGTAAAATTACCAGAAGTCTCTTTCGATGGCTTAGAACAACCTGCAAATACTCCAATTGTTAATGCAACTACTAATGCTAAGGCTAATTTTTTTTTCATAAATTTACCTCCTTGAAATAATTAATTTCATAATAGTTTTATAACTATATTAACAAGGATAAAGCCGAGGTATTCCCCAGCCTTATCAGTTAAGTTTATTATTTTTTCATATGTTTATTAAATAGTAATGTGTTATTTTTCAATCATTTTTACTGCTTTAGGTCCTAATTCTACGATACCTTTTCTCCAGTTAGAAGCCCCTGTAATAGTATCGATTCCTTCAACAGTTTTGTTGTTTAATAGGAAGTCTTGCATTTCCTCTCTGATATCTAATTGATTTCTTCCTTGAAGTACATCAGGTGTTCTACTAGCCCAATTTTGAATGTAAGTTGGGTTGTGAGGCTTAGCCAAATCTGATCCTGTTTGATATTCTACATAATCTACATCTAGAATTTCATTATCTTTAGCAAGAGCTAATAACTGTACATAATATGCACTTTTAGCTGTAGGTTCACCATGGAATACATAAATAGTAGAACCTTCTGTTACTTCGATGTCAGACATTCTAGCTTGATTTAATGCTCCAACTGTGAAAAGCTTTAAGTCATCTCCCCAGCCTGTAGCACCTGTTGCTACATCTACCATGTTTGGATCTTGAGTTTTAATTAATTGAGCTTCTCTTTCAGCAATAATTGCAACTGGGTCTACACCCTCATATTTATTTTTCCAATTAGTTACATATCCTGCTCCATCTAATCTTTTACTTTCACCTTTATCATTAAGTGCTGTATATTCTACAGAAATAATTTTTCCATCTTTAACTTCCATGTCAACTTGTGGTGTCCATCCCCTGGAATCTGTTAATCCAACAACAACATATTTACCGTCTTTATAATCAAAGTTTACTGCTTTGCTTACACTTGCAGCTTTAGCTTGAGCCATTGCCTTTTTAGTTAAAGCTACAAAGCTTTTATGCGTTCCTGTCGCACCAGTTGTCACATCTACTTTGTTTGGATCTTGCTTAGCAACCAAATCACTTTGTAATGTATCTATCTTCTCTGAAAGAATTACTTCTGGATACTTTGCTTGCCAGCTTGTATTATAAGCTTCGTCAGTTTTTTTACCATTTCCTTCAGCATTATACTCGTTGTAAACTACAGATTCAATTTTTCCACCTTTAACGGTTAGGTTAACTTGTGGAACCCATCCTTTACTTGCTAAGCCAGCAGCTACATATTCCCCATCTTTCATCGGAGCTGCATCATCAAACATGTATAAGCTATTACTTAATGTATCTTCATAGTAATATCTTCCTAAAGCTTCTGCAAAATCAGCAGCTGAAACAAATGATTGGTTTTCTTCGTTAACATCTACAATTGTTTCAAGCTTTACATCGTTTCTAAAAAGGTTCATAGATTCGCCCTTTTCAGCCTTTGCAAGTGTTGCATCTTCTTTGTCCAAAATATACGCAGTATGTGTAGCCGCATCGTATTTAATATGTAGACCAAATTTTTCAGTTAACTCTTTCAGAGGAACAAATACACGTCCACCTTTGATTGTTGTCTTTTCTTCTAAAGTAAGTTTTTCACCATTGTTGAAAACAACAGCACTCTTAACTCCAGGACCTTCTAATGCTGGTTCTGGATCTGCAGCATTTACATTTGTTGGTACTACTAATGGTAAAGCTAGCAATGCCGCTAACGCTAATGCCCACGCTTTTTTCATTAAAAATCTCCCCCTTAATAATGTTATTCTGCTTACTAAATAATAATCGTTAATTTAACAATTACTATTACTAAACAAAAATGTTAAATTAATAACTTATAACTTTACAATTATTTTACATCTTTTTCATTACCAATGCAACTATATTTTGGTATTTTTTACTTACTTTTTGTATAGATTAATTTAAATTTAACATCTATATATTCTTATGTTTTCAAGAAATATGCTGGGAATACAGTTTTATTCTACATATTATTTTAAAAATAGTATCAAAATTAAGTTTTTTTTATGTTTGTTTACATATAATAACATATAATTTCCTATATATGTTACCAATAGATATTTAAATAACGATTAATGTATCAGCTTCTATATTATAAGATTATAATTTAAATCTTTTACTAACAATAAATAACATCTCTCATTCTTTTATACTGATATTTTACTATTCTTTACTTTTATTAAATCAATTGATATAATTAATCAGCTGATATGATTAATAAGAATCTTTATAGAAGAGGTGTAATAAGATGATAAATAATAAGAAATCAAACATATTGCTATTATTTCTAATAATATCTATAACATTAGCAGGTTGTACTTCTAATAAATCACCTAAAGAATTAACCCTTGTTAAACAGGAGCAGTTAATCTTAGGTACCTTTGGATCAATTAGTGCCTATAGTAATTCTGAAAAGGAAGGGAATGAAGCTATTTCTAAGGCTTATGATCGCATAAAAGAAATTGAAAATCTAATGAGCACTTCTATAGAAGGCAGCGATGTATATAATATGAACAAAAAAGCTGGGGTTGAAGCTATAGCTGTTAATCCTTCTACTATGGAAGTACTGTTAGAAGGTCTTGAATATTCTTCTATAACTAAAGAGGCTTTTAATATTGGTCTTGGCTCGCTAATAGAGCTTTGGGGAATAGGAAAGGACTCGCAGAAAGTTCCTACATCAGAAGAAATAGCAGATGCAAAAAAACATATAGACTTAAATAAACTGGAACTTTCAAAGGAAAATAATACTGCTTTTATTAAAGATCATAAAATGTTAGTGGATCTAGGTGGTATTGCAAAGGGATATGCGGTCGATGAAAGTATTCGTATTCTAAGAGAAAATGGAATTAAAAGCGGTGTTGTTAATTTAGGTGGAGATGTATATGCCCTAGGTACAAAAACCGATGGTAGCGAATGGAGAATTGGTATTAATAATCCTGAAATTGGATCGAGTAATTCCATTGCCCGTATTTCTATATCTGATAAATCTGTAGTTACTTCTGGAGATTACGAGAGATACTTTATCGAAAATGGAGTAAGGTACCACCATATTATAGATCCTAAAACTGGCATTCCGGCAAATAATGGTCTAGTAAGTGTAACTATTGTTTCAGATAAGTCTATAGATGGAGATGTCCTTTCAACCGCTTCATTTATATTAGGTTTAGATGAGGGACTAAAATTAATAGAAAGTCGTCCAGGTGTAGAAGGTTTGCTAATTACTAAAGACAGACAAGTATATGTTTCTTCAGGGTTAAAAGACGCAGTTGAAATATTAGATAATAACTTTAAAATAGCTAATTAAATAGTGGAGCCTATAAGCTCCACTATTTAATATTAAGCTAAAATTATAAAAATTCCACATCGGCGGTTAATTTATAAATTACATCTTTTCTTTCAATAATTATTGTAGCCTTTTTACGCAATTCCCTATCATTTCTAATATTTTGTAGTAGTTCTCTAGCAGGATTAATTGCAATAGGACTACCGACTAGCTTTAGCATTGAAAAATCTCCATTTGTATCGCCATATGCATAGCTTTTATCTAAATCTATATTATATTTATCAACAAATTCCATAATAGCTGTGTGCTTACTGTCTGAATCCCACATTTGAATAATTTCGCCAGTAAAATTATTATTTTCATCTACTATATATTCTGTTCCGCGATAATCAGCTACTCCATATTTTTCTGCCATTTTTGATACTAAATAGTCTGGACTACCCGAAATAAAAACAACCTTATGCCCCTGAGACTTATGCCAGTTAATTCTATCTCTAGTAAAACGGTACACTCTATCGCCTTTTAAATTTATTACTTGATTTGATATAAAGTCCATGTAGTTTCTATTTAGACCTTTCATAGATTTAAGATATATTTGAGATACTTCATTTAAATAATTATCATAATTTCCTTGCCTCATATCCCAATCATGAAATGCATTTTTAGCAAGTGTATGCCAAATAATAGGATCTATTACTTCATACTTTATTAAACTCTTGAAATGTTCCACCATTAAAGAATCTCTATACAGAGTTCCATCAATATCAAAAAACACACCTATATTTTTCATTTTACCCCTTCTCTCTACGTAAAAAGTATATTATTTATTAATACACATATCCAAGGACTATTAAACCCCTCAATAGGTATATCTATTATTTTATTTAGTATATGTTAACTATCTTATCATGTAAACTCCTAATATTAAAAAGAGACGAATATAAAATTCGTCCCTATAATCCTATAGCATTTAACAGAATACTTTTTACACCTTACCAACTACTGCAGGTATTTCATTTATTACATCAGATGTTAATTTGGCCTTAAAATCTTTAATTGCATCATATAAAGGCTGATAATCTTCATAAAATACAATAATAGTATCTCCAGCTTTAGCATTTTCCATCGCTTTAATTAAGGCTTCTTTTTCATCTAGCTCTATAGTAATTTGTTGATCTGTTAGTTTTCCTAACATACACCCTTTTCTTAATAGTTCTGCCACTTCTCCCGGTTTTCTATCCCTCAAATCTTTATCTTCTTTTATATAAACTTGATCAAAGGATTTACCAGATAACTCTCCCACTTTTAAAATGCTTATATCTGTCCTATCACCCGGCACACCGATAACACCAATCAATTTATTGATTTTCATTTTCTTTAGTCCACTAAGCACTCTACTGTAGCCAGCAATATTATGACCATAATCAATTATAACTTTAAAGTCTGCAACTTCAAATACATTAAACCTGCCTAGATTATTAGTAACATCTGTATGAAATTCGCTTAGTCCTTTACTAATAATAGTCGTGTCAATTCCAATACCATAGCTAACAGCTACTGCTGCCAAACTATTTTCTATGTTATGTTCCAAGGCCCCACCAAAGGTAGCAGGTATATTTTCAATATTAATTACCGGTAACTCCTTCTCTCCGTTAAATATATAAATAATATTTTCCTTTAAATATACTGCTTTTTTTCCATTGTATTTATGCTGAACTATTAACTTATTATCAGGGTTTTGAGAAAAATAAATAATATTACCTCTAGCCCTTTTAGCAATTCTTTCAGCATAGATATCATCTCCATTTATTATAGAGTATCCATCTGGTTTAACAGCTTCTACAATAAGAGATTTAACATCAGCCATATCTTCTAATGTATTTATACTATCTATTCCTATATGGTCATCTCCAATATTAGTAATTAATCCGACGTCTGCTAGGTCATATCCTAATCCTTTATTTACTATACCGCCTCTGGCTGTCTCTAAAATAGCTACATCTATATTTTTATCCATTAAAATAACTTCTGCACTTCTAGGTCCTGTAGTATCTCCTTGTACTATTAGATCATCATTAATATATATGCCACCCGTACTAGTCATACCAACAGTCATATTATTACTTCTAAGTATTTTCGCGATCATTCTTGTTGTTGTAGTCTTTCCATTAGTACCAGTGACAGATATTACAGGTATAGAGTGCTTAACTCCAGGTGGAAATAATAAATCCACAATAGCTTTTGCTACATTTCGTGGCTGACCCTTAGAAGGATAATGATGCATTCTTATGCCTGGGCAAGCGTTCACCTCAATAATAACACCATCATTTTCTACAATAGATTTACTAATATCTTTAGCAGTAATATCAATACCAGCTACATCAAGTCCTATAATTTGAGCTGCCCTTAATGCCAATTTGATATTATTAGGATGTACCTCATCTGTAACATCTATAGCGATTCCACCTGTACTTAAATTATCGTTTTCTCTAAGATAAACTATTTCTCCATCCTTGGGTATACTGGTAAGATTCATTTTTACTTTATCTAGAATCAAGAGCATAACATCATCAATTTTAATTTTAGTTAAAGGTTTTTGATGACCTTCTCCTCTTAATGGATTTCTATTTTCTATATCTATAAGCTCCTTAATAGTATTAATACCATTACCTATGATATGAGCTGCTATTCTTTCAGAAGCTGCAATTACTTCGTTTCCTACTACTGCGATTCTATAGTGTTTTCCGTCAACAAATTTTTCTATTAAAATTCTGTCACTATACTGTTTAGCTATTTTAAAAGCTCTACCTATTTCAAGCTTAGAAGAAAGATTTAAAGAAACCCCTTTGCCTTGATTACCATTATAAGGTTTTACAACCACAGGTAGTCCTAATTTCTCCGCTTCAACAATTGCTTCATCCAAAGTAGTAACAACCTTACCTTCTGGTACTGGTAACCCATGGGCTCTTAAAATATAATTAGTAAGTTCCTTGTCACATGCTATATCTACTGACATACAACTAGTTCGATCTGTCATAGTAGCTTGTATCTTTTTATGATACTTGCCATATCCCAACTGTACTATGCTGTTTTCACCAATACGCATTGTAGGTATTTTCCTTTTTTGTGCTTCTTCAACAATAGCCGATGTACTAGGTCCTAGTTCATTTTCATTGGCCTTTGTTTGAATATAGAATAAACGTTCATTTATATCTATTTCCTTGTTATTTAGCAAACCGTCTATTATATCAAAAGCCAGTTTTGCAGATTCTAATCCTACAACCTCATTAATATAAGAAAATACCATGAAATATACTGTATCATCTCGTAAGTATCTTGTTTTTCCAAATTTTACATCATATCCTAATATATTTTGAATCTCCAAGGCCATATGTTCCATTACATGAGCTAAATAAGTTCCTCTTTCTAGTCTTTCATAAAATCCATTAATATAGCCCTTAGAGCATTTGTGTTTTTTTAATCCTGGCAACATAGATAGCAGCCTCTCATTAAAATTTTCTATGTCACAAGTTGGTATATCCACATATTTACCTAAATTTACATCTGCCCTAACTACAGGCCAATGACTATATATATTTCTCCCGGAATATACCCTAGTACTTAATAATTTCATTTACGGTCCTCCTCAAACAATTTAGGTCACCATTTATTTTAGTATGACTTACCTTATCACACATAGGAAATTATGTACCCTACGAAATTGTTGATAAGCTATAATTTCCGTAATGTATTTCAAAATATTAACTTTCAAATCTTTTTAAAGAGTACTTTCTTGTATACTATTATATTATTTTTTATCTATGTCAAACTGGGTAATTGCTTGTCTATTCAACAGATTATATCCATATCCCGTTGGCAAAATATCAATTTTAACATTAGTAATAGCTAAAGGTTCATTAGGATATTGTTCTGAAATATTAGTGTAGTCAATTTCTCTGCCATCAACTATAGTTACTACACCAGAACCTATTACACTTATTTCTCTTGTGTCACTAACTATAATTGCTGTATCTTCATCTATTCCGATACCAATAGTTTGCGGATTTTGTGCAACAGCCCCTAATAGTCTACCTATCCTACCTCTTTGGTTAAAATGCTGATCAATTATTACCTCTTCCAACAAACCCATTCCAGGAGCCATTTTCAAAGTGCATTTTCTTGGGGCATCCTCTTCCTCTCCATCTACTACCATTACCTCACTCATCATAGAAGCACCTGCACTGGTTCCAGCAATAATTACTCCTTCTTCTAACCTACGTTTAATCTGATTATGAAATTCTGTTCCTCCTAGTATACTTGAAATTCTAAGCTGATCTCCACCAACAAAAAAAATGCAAGTTGTTTCTTCCAAGGTTCTAGTTATTTGCCTTCTATTCGCTTCCTTTCTGCATACAATATTAATTGTTTCTACTTTATCTGCACCTAATTCATAAAAAATCCTTTTATATTCTTCTCCAACCTCTAAAGGGTAGTTTGTAGCTGTGGTAACTACAGCAATATGGGCATTTTTTTCGCCAGATAAATAAACAATTTCCTTAAGTATTTCCTTATCAGCCCTTTTATCTTCGCCACCACCGATAATTATCAATCTTGTTTTTTCTTCTCTAGCCATAATATACCCCTTTCGATAAAGAAAACTTGATTTGACGACTTTTATTCCGAGGATGTAGTGTTTGATCTCTCACTTGTATAAAGTGAAAGCTCTTAGCGGCACACCGAAGATCAAACTATTTTTATTTTCTCCCATAATGATTCAAATATTCAATTTTTATAATTTAAAGTTATTTTTCATTTAACTTTCTAAATTTTTATAAAAAAATAAATCCTTTTTTAAGGATTTATTTTGGCTTATTTTTTAAAAATTTTATAAATCTAATATCTCAGAAACAGTAACAAACTCATATCCCTGTTCTTTAATCCACTCTATCATTTTGGGTAATGTATCTACAGTATTTTTTACTGATTTTGGATTACCTGCATTATGCATTAAAACAATCCCACCCGGCTTTAATTGCTGCTGTACATATTTCATCATCTGTTCACCCGATGTTCCAGCCCAATCTCTAGTGTCTACTGACCAGTTAACAACGTTATATCCTAAAGAGTTAACAAATTCTATTCCTTGCTTTTTAAGTGCACCATAGGGAGGTCTGAATAATGCACTATGCTCACCTAGTATATCTGTTATCAATTCCTCGGTCATTAATATCTCCTTTTCTACTTCTTTCTTCGATAGCTTTGGGAAATATTTATGACTCCAACTATGGTTACCTATTTCATGACCCTTTCCATGAATACTCTTTAATACTTCAGGATATTTTTCAGCATTTTGTCCTATAACAAAGAATGTAGCTTTAATATTATATTGATCTAATATATCCATAATTTGCGAAGTATATTTGGATTCTGGTCCATCATCAAAGGTAAGGGCAACTAATTTTTTGCTACCGTCCCCTGAGTAATGAATTTTAGAATCTACAATGTCTGGCTTTTTATCTTGATCTGCTTTATTTTCACTTTCTGATTGATTAGCTGTATCATTTATTTTATCATTATTATTTTTCTCATCTATTTCAATTTCTACATTTATTTCATCTTGATTCGTTTTTTCCTCATCATTTATTTTATTATCATCTATGCCTTCAATTTTATCCGGGGGAATATTTTCGATTTGCTTTTCATCATCATTTAAATCGACCGGGAGGTTTACCGCACCAACTGTTGTGCAGCCTACAAATAACATACTTAAAATACTTACTACGACAATAAGAAATATCCATTTTTTCATTCTAGTCCTTCCCCCTTAACTTACTTCACATTATGTAAGTAATTATAATAATTATTTCAATTACTATTATAAAGGAATAATTGTCGAAATGAATTACAAAACCGTAACATTAAATATGGTGAAATGCGTCAGATACCGTCACATCGACTCCCACCTACTTAATTTTTAAATCTGTGTTAAAAATCTCAAGCACATAAAATACTGTAAATCTACAGATTACTTATCAACTAATAATCCTAGAAACACTTGAAATCTTTTTAAAAATAAAGGTCCATGAGTAAGCAAATCCCCATGGACCTTTATTTTTAGTTAAAAGCTTAAAGTATAGTTAACGAACCACACTACTTTACAGCTTTAATTTTATCCATTACAGCCATAGCAATATTAGAGGCATGATCTGCAATACGCTCTAAATTACTAATGATATCTAAAAAGATAATACCTGAACTTGGAATACATTGTTGGGCACTTAGTCTACCAATATGGTTTGCCCTTAGAGTCTTCTCTAAATAGTCTATACGTCCTTCCGTTTTAACTACCTTCATAGCTAATCCCCCGTCTAAAGACTTTAAGGCTGTTAAAGAGTCTATATATGCCTGTAAAACTAATCCAGACATCTGTCTTAATTCATCCATAGCTGTTTCAGAAAACACCAAATGATTATCTATAGTAAATTGCGCCAACTCTGCTAAGTTTTCAGCGTGATCTCCTACTCTTTCAATATCATTGATTGTATTAAAAAGTCCATCTACAGTTTCTCTGTTCTCCACAGAAATATCAGTATTAGATAATTTTACTAAGTATGCAGCAAGTTCTCGTTCCATTTCATTAACCACTTTTTCTATCCGCATTGTTTCGTCTATTTTCTTTTGATCTTTATTGTAAAATCCTTCTAATGCACTTTCTAAAGATTCTCTAGCCACATTACCCATATGAAGAGTCTCTTTCATAGCACTAGCTAAAGCAATTGGAGGTGTCTCTAAAATACGTTCATCAATATATTTAATTCCTTCTCCTTTATCTTCTTCTCCAGGAATAATCTTAGTAGCAAGCCTAACTAGTAACCCAATAAAAGGGAACATAATAATTGTATTTACAATATTAAATATTGTATGGGCATTGGCAATTTGTCTTGAAACAGCATATGCAGTAGTTCCTGGATCTATCATAGTAATTGCCCAATATAATGGTCCTTGCAAGAAAACAATAAAGATTATAGTTCCAAATAAGTTAAACATAACATGGACTGCTGCAGCTCTTTTAGCAGTACCGTTAGCCCCTATACTTGAAAGTAGCGCTGTTATAGTTGTACCAATATTAATACCAAATAAAATAGGTAATCCGGATGAAATAGGGATTAGTCCTTGGGAAGATAAAGCCAATAGTATACCTGTAGATGCACTACTACTTTGAACAGCCACTGTAATCGCAAATCCAGCTAAGATACCTAAAAATGGATGTTGTCCAAAGCTTACTAAAAGATTTCTAAAACCCTCATATTCCCCTAGCGGTTTTAATGCATCTCCCATAAATTTCATACCTAAAAATAAGATACCAAAACCAATAAAGGCTTCTGCAAATTGTTTAACTTTCCTATTATTAGTGAATAACCAAACTGCTACAGCAAGTCCTATAATAAGTGGTGCATATTTATCAATTTTAAATGTAATTATTTGAGCTGTGATGGTTGTCCCAATGTTAGATCCCATAATAACTCCTACAGCCTGAGCCAGATTCATCATTCCAGCATTAACAAAACCAACTACCATAACAGTAGTAGCACTACTACTTTGGACGATCATAGTTATAATAGCACCAACGGTAACAGCCATAAATCTATTACTAGTAAGCATACTAATAATAGATTTTAACTTATTACCTGCAGCTTTCTGAAGTCCCGTGCTCATAATGGTCATTCCGTAAAGAAATAACCCCAGCCCTCCAACTATACCAAAAAAGATTTCCATTAAAAATCCTCCCATCACAACATTTTGTCTATTAGTATAATATATCCTTCATTATATTAATGCATTAGATTATTCTTTTGGTTAATGAAATGTTATGGGAATGTTAAATCCATGTTAAATAATTTAACACAGTGTTAATCTAGTTAACAATCGCAACTACTTCCTTTGCAATTTGGTCCATCTTCACTATTAACACAATATGGGTCCACATGTACAATTACATCCTTTATATTTCCTATTTCTGTCTTAATTATACTTTCCACTCTTTCTGCAACCTCATGTCCTTCGTATACATTAATGTGAGGATCTACACATATTCTGATATCCACAAAAACCTTTGATCCATGCTTACGAGTTCGTATATCACTCACATTCTTAATATAAGCTTCATTCATTATGATTTCCTTTACACTATCTATTTCATCAAGATGTATAGATACATCTATTAGTTGTTGAAAGCAATCTATAAATATTTGAATACCGACTTTTATTACGATTGCGGAAACAACTAAGCCTGCTAAAGCATCCAAAATATATACCCCGTACTTTGCTCCTAATATTCCAATGAATGAAGCTATTGAAGAAAGAGCATCTGAACGATGATGCCACGCATCAGCTATTAAAGCAGTGCTTTGCTCTCTAGTACCTACTCTAAATGAAACCTGATATTGTATTTCCTTAACAATTACGGAGATGAAGGCTGCAAACAGAGCAAAATAACTAAAATATACCTGTTCCTTTTTTATTACAGCTATAAGTGCACTGTATCCAATTTTTCCACCTATATAAATCAGTATTATTGCCAATATAAACGTTACTATTACTTCGATCTTTTCATGACCATAGTGATGCATTTCATCCCTAGGTTTTTGAGCCATTGCTATTCCTATAATAACTCCTATAGATGTTATTACATCAGACCCAGAATGAAGACCATCCGCTATTAATGCAGTACTATTAGATTGTATGCCTGCTACTACCTTAATAATTAGCAACAATATATTTAGAGCAATAGTTATAATTATTATTCTATTAATTTCCTTAGTTTTAGATTGTTTTTCATTCATCATAAATAATACCTCCTATTATCAATTGAAATATATATCATCATTATATGTAACTATATCTAATTTGTAAACCCTTAAAAATCAGTATTTTCTATTCGGCTTTTATTTTCAATTGATAATAAGATCCATATTTATTAAACTTTTAATAAATAATATATACACAAACAAAATGTTTTATGGTATTCTAAAATTGGACTTTTTGATTATAATAATAAATAAGTAAAGTATATTAAGGAGGAATTACATATGGTATTACAAAAAGTTAAAGAAATTGTTGCTGATCAATTAGGCGTTGATGATGTTGAGTCTATAACTTCTACGACTTCTCTAATGAGTGATTTAGAAGCTGACTCTCTAGACGCAGTAGAAATCATTATGGCTATTGAAGACGAGTTTGGTGTAGAAATTCCTGATGAAGAAGCTGAAAGCTTTAAAAATATCGGAGACATAGTTGAATACGTAGAATCTAATAAATAATAAAAAGGTAGTATTGCTTACGAGCATACTACCTTTTTATTATTAAAAAAAGTAACAAAATTCCTCCTCGATACATATCTTGTAATTAAAGGAGTTAATTATATTTTAGTTGAGGAGGTTATTTTGTGGAAATATTTGGAAATAATATGTTATGTGGTTGTAACGATGAAGATATGGTAATGCCTTATCAGCCAATGAACGGTATGCCTGGACATATGCCTATGCCTATGCCTATGCCTGACCCAATGCCTATGCCTGACCCAATGCCAATGCCTATGCCTATGCCTTGTCCACCAATGCATGGTATGCCTCATCCATGCCCTATGCCTATGCCTTGCCCACCAATGCACGGTATGCCTCATCCATGCCCTATGCCTATGCCTTGCCCACCAATGCACGGTATGCCTGGACATATGCCAATGCCTTGTCCACCAATGCCTATGCCAATGGAAAAATGTGATAAAGAAATGCTCCATCACATGGAGAAAATGTTCTGTATGCATATGTACATGGCTGCAATGAATAAAACTGAGGCATATAGACATAAAATGATGCATTGCCATTGTAAACATCATATGGAAATGGAAGATTGCTAAGAGATAAATAATAAAGAAACAGGCTCATCTAGAGCCTGTTTCTTTATTATTTATACCTTTTTTTATCTATAGTTGAATATCTTGAACAAATACGTTCACTTTTCCTACTTCAATATCTGTCATGGCTTCAATAGACTTCTTTACCTTGCCTTGTACTGCTTTTATCACTTCAGGAATAATAACTCCATATTTCACTACTACCGAAAGATTTATAACTACTTGTGTTTCTTCATTTTTAATCTTTACTCCTTTCTTCGTAGCAGTATTTTTACTGAAAAACTCCGTTATGCCTACAGGCAGTCCACCACTAAATGAAACAACTCCGTCTACTTCCTCCACTGATTTCTTAGCAATTAGCATAATAACATCATTAGAAATTCTTATTTTTCCTTGTCCAGAAACAACCTCCATAATTTTACCTCCAATATAATAGTATGTTATTTTATGTAGTCGAAATATTCGATCATTTTAATCAAAAGCATCTTTTAGACGTGAATACTGTTCGTAAGTATTAACGTTCTCAAAACATAACATAGAAGAATCCAGTTCTAAAACCTCTTCCCTAGTTATTTTTCTAATCTTTAAATCTTGAAAAGCATCTATAATCTTATACCACCTTCTTTGAAACAATTTTTCAAACTCTGGTATACATCACTTACCATATATTGCATAGAGTGGTTGATAGTGTCCATCTACAAAAGGAATTATAACATCTTCATCCTGTAATAAGTCAACCATATATTCACTTAATTTAGTATTAATAAAAGGCATATCACATGCTATAACAAATATGTGGTCTGTTTTACTTTCTATTAATCCTGAGTATAGTACAACAGCAGTAACCCTGCTATAAATCATAATTATCATCCCCTTATTTAGCTACAATTATAATTTAAAACATATTTATAACCCTTAGTAAAAATAGATAATTGATTACTGCATCTAATTTATTATATCATAGATATTCCAATTTTAATTATTACTAGAAGAATATTTTATATAAATCATTATAATAAAGACTGATAATTGTATGTTCTCATAGCTATTTCGAATTAAATAGATTTAGTTAGAATATTTTGTACTTGATATTTTTTTAACAATATTGTATCATAAACTTGAAAAGTGCACAGACATAATTTCTTACTTTATTTTAACAGGCACCTATTAAACAATTTTAAACTAAGGGGAGGCTATTAGATGGACTTATTACAAATCATTAGTAAAATTAATGGCGTTTTATGGGGACCTATTATGTTATTTTTCCTTCTAGGTACCGGAATTTTATTTACTATTAAGCTTCGTGTAATTCAAGTTAGAAAGTTTAAGCTTGCTTGGAACGAAACATTTGGAGGTATGTTTAAAAAAAGCTCCAAGGCTAACGAAGATGGTATGTCTTCATATCAGGCCTTAACAACTGCAATAGCTGCTCAAGTAGGAACAGGTAACTTAGCTGGAGTTGCCACCGCGATGGCAACTGGAGGTCCTGGTGCAGTATTTTGGATGTGGATTAGCGCTTTTTTTGGAATGGGTACTATATTTGCAGAAGCTATATTAGCTCAAATCCATACAGAAAGAGTAGACGGTGAAATTACAGGTGGACCGGCCTATTATATTCGTAAAGGCTTAGGTAGTAAATTTTTAGCAGGTTTTTTTGCAATAGCAATAGTCTTAGCTCTAGGATTTATGGGAAATATGGTGCAGTCAAACTCTATAGCAGAGGCTGTATATAGCGCTTTTAATATAAACAAGCTTGTAACTGGTATAATCATTGCCTTTATAGTAGGTCTTATTACTATTGGAGGAATAGGAAGAATAGCATCCTTTACTGAAAAAATAGTACCTATTATGGCGGCCTTATATATTTTAGGAAGCTTAGTTATTGTTTTAACAAATTTTAACCAAATTGGACCATCATTTCAATTAATTTTTAAAAGTGCATTTACTCCGATGGCGGCAGCGGGAGGATTTTTAGGTTCAACAGTAAAAGGAGCCTTTCGTTATGGTATAGCAAGAGGGCTTTTCTCCAATGAAGCAGGAATGGGGTCTACTCCTCATGCACATGCTATAGCTAAGGTCAAACACCCAGCACAACAGGGACTAGTGGCAACTATGGGTGTTGTAATAGATACTGGAGTTGTATGTACATTAACCGCTCTAGTAATTTTAACAAGTGGTAGCCTTTACTCTGGAAACAACGGAATATTATTAACTCAAGAAGGATTTGTAAAAGGATTTGGTAGCTTTGGTAATTCGTTTGTAGCAGTCTGTTTATTCTTCTTTGCTTTATCCACTATAGTAGGATGGTATTTCTTTGGAGAATCTAACATAAAATACTTATTTGGTAAAAACGCAATCAATATTTACAGAGTATTAGTTTTAGCATGTATTGTTATAGGCACTACAATGAAGGTTGAGCTAGTATGGGAATTAGCAGATACATTTAATGGTCTAATGGTTATACCTAATATTATTGCTCTATTAGGGTTAGCTTCTTTAGTTGTAAATGTTACAAATGACTTTGAAAAAAGCTTAGACAAAGGAAATATATCAGAATTTGGAAATAATTAACAAAGAAAATGACTAGGTTTTAAAACCTAGTCATTTTCTTCTAATTCTTTTATCTTCACATTAACTAATAATTTAATTCCTTCATCTGTCTGAATTACCTTCTTCTCCTTTAATAATCTTCCCAGGGCTCTTTTAAAAGCATTTTTGCTAATAGATAAATATTTTTTTATTTCTTCAGGTTCGCTTTTGTCATTTAATGGTAAAAAGCCTCTTCTAATAGCTAGAATTTGTAAAATATCTTCCGCATCACTATCCATCTGTCTATGGGCCACCTGTCTTGTAGATAGGTCTACCCGTCCATCCTCACGAATTTTAACAACCCTAAAACTTGATTTATCACCTATTCTTAAATCATTAAATATCTCTGATATATGAGCAAATCCATAATACTGATTATCAACAGCAATAAAAGCACCTAGTCTAGGATTATATCCATACACTGTACCTTGCACCATTTCTCCTGGCTTATAGGATGGATGAGTTTTTAAGTCATTATCAATTTTCATGGTTGCGCATAATCTTTCGCTTTTATCTAAATAGATCTTTACTAGATAATATTTATCCTTCTGAATCTTGCAAACCTGTTCACGCATAGGAATAAACAAGTCTTTTTCTAAACCCCAATCTAAAAATGCACCTATCGAAGTTACATCTACAACCTTAAGATAAGCAATTTCGTCAACTTCACCATATGGTTTTTTTAGAGTAGCTGCCAAACGATTATTAGAATCTCTATAAATGAAAGCATCTATAAAGTCCCCTACCATTTTATCATTAGGAAGTTCTTTTAAAGAAAGCAGAATACCCTTACCACCATCTTCGTTTTTTAACAGAGCACCTCTTTGATCGATTTCAAATATTTTTAGCCTATTTACCTTACCCACGTTTAATTTCATTAACTTCACCTCTTTTTCTTCTTAAGTTTCTTCATTATGATTATAGTTTTCTTCAATACACTTTATTTATTATTACAGCTTCCACATTTACTATCAGAATTACATTTACAACCATATTGTTTCGTTACTTCATCAAAATTTGATCCCATATTTATATCCTGCGCTAAAAATATCCTGTCGCCAGATTCATTATAAAAAACAGCATCGCAGCTATTATTAATACATACAAAATAATCTTCCTTTGTTACTGCTGAAATTATATCTTCCTTTACTACCATCTCCACAGCCAAATAGTGAATATTATTTCCAAGGGTATTACAAAGTGGACATGGTTTTTTATTTTCTTGTTTATTTCTTTTTGTACCTTTACAACATCCCATTTTATCACTTCCCTACTAACTGTAGCTATCATATTTGTTTAAAAAATCAGCAAAGCTGCTTTTGTCTGTTTTTTAAGTATAAGAAAACACACTTCACTATACTTTAAAAAAATTCTTAAATACTGTAAAAGCTTCTGCTGGATCTTCTATATCATCGATAAGTTTTTCCATAAGGCATTTATCTGTTCCATCTTTATTCATAATATATGGTACAATACGATTATATTCAACATCTATTCCGTTTTTTTCCAATATCATTTTAGCACAATCACTTATTACATGGGCATATACTGACTTAATACCAGCAAATATCGATAATAAAGCAGCTGCTTTTCCAATAACCTTATCAGCCAACACGGCATTTTCTAAAAATTTTTCATCTTCTATTAGCTTAGTAAGTAACGGTTTAATTCCTTTATCGTAGGAAGTCATTATTATATTTCCATCCTTTACTAAAACACAGGAATATTCTCCTTCCGTCAGTTTATTTTGGGCTAATATTCGATCTGACATGAATTAACTCCCCTTCCAATAACTTCACAAGTACAGGTATAAATGCTATTTGAAGAACTATACCTAATATACCATTATTAACAGCTCCTATTACAGCAGCTATAGGTCCTGCCATTTTAACATGAAAAAATGTGAGCATAATATAAACAATAAGTCCATAAGTAATCCTACCTGCCAACATAGATCCAGCCAAAGATATAAATATATTCATCCTCAGTTTATTATATAATATACCGGCAATAAATCCATATGTAGATAACTCAAATATCATAATCGGAAGCATAGGTATTGGTGCAACAGGTGGCATACCGGTAATTAAATGACTTAAAATTGGAGTCAATATTCCTACATATAAACCTGTAATTGGACTAACTAAAAAACCAGCCAATAAAACAGGTATGTGCATTGGTAAAAATGCAGGCCCAGCACCACCTACTAAATGAAACACCTGGGGTAGCAGTACTCCTAGTGCAATACACATTGCACCGTTTACTATATTTCTAGTTTTTATCATATTCACTAAATCACCTCTTATGTAGGATTATAATAGTTTATACCATACTAGTATAACAATATTTCAACAAAAAAGCTTGTTTTTTCTTTTTACAAATAAAGGCTCTATTCAATCTATAATTATAACCCTTTCAATATATTAAATATTGCAAATAAAGCCGCTATAAAGATGAGTTTTTCTACCTTTCCACCAGTTTTTATAGTATATGGAAACTTAATACGTTTGCTATTAAAAGGTACCCACAGTCCTATCCCCGATTTTGTGAGCATATCTCCTAATAGATGGCTACCCATACTCACTGCGAAAATTATACTATAGTCCACATCTCCATAAAATAAGCTTATTTTTCTAACCGCAAATGTGGATCCAATTAAAAAAACAATAGAGTGGGATAATCCCCTATGCTTACTGAATAATAATAAAATTAGAATAATCCCGACAAAAACTAAAACATAGTGCTGATAGTAGTAAGAAAATAAAATAATTGATATACCTACTATAGATTGTACAAAGTTTCTAATTGTATAGTACCCTTTTCGTGCAAATTTATCAGCAAATACAAATCCTAGAAAAATTATAAAAGCAATACCATAAAAAACAGGAGTATCCTTTAAAAAAATAATCGCAACAATTGACGTTAAAGTTAAAATAGCAATCCATATTTTTTTTATATGCTTGGCCTTAATAAAACCAAATTTGGCTCCCAAAAAAGATGTCCCCATATCTAAGTCTGGTAATAAAGCTCCTATTATCGACACTATAATAGCAGGCAAGTTAAATTTACCAATAGTTAAGGAGGACCCTAAAATTGGAACTACTAATAATGATAACATCAAACCTAAAGTAACATGAGTTCTCCCTAACATTATATCCTTCCTTTCTTCATAGATGTAATACCATTATACTTCGAACATACGTTTTAATGCAAGATATCATAATTATACTTTACAACAGGTACTAGTACCTGATATTATATTCATATAATTATTACAGTCTATAAGGAGTTGATTAAATGTCTAAAATTAAATTTGTAACTGATAGTACAGCATATATAGATAAATCTTTTATAGAAAAATATAATATTGATATAGTTCCACTATCTGTTAATTTTGAAGGTTCTGTGAAAAATGAAGGTTTGCCAGGAGAATTTGATGTATTTTTTAAAAAGCTCTCAAAATCTTCAGATTTTCCAACCACATCTCAGCCATCTATTGGTGCCTTTGCCGAGGTGTTTAATAAAGCAATAAAAGAAAACTATGAAGTAATTGCTATTACCCTATCTTCAAAGTTAAGTGGCACATTTAACAGTGCTAATGCAGCAGCTAGCATTGTAGATCCATCTAAAATATCCATTATAGATTCATTAACTGCTGCTGCCAATCTAAAAGCTTTAGTTGAAAAAGCAATTCAATTGTCAGAACAAGGATTATCAAGGCAACAAATAGTAGACGAGATTGAAGAACAAAAAAAACATACTGGTATACGTTTAACAGTAGCAACCTTGGACTACTTGAAAAAAGGTGGACGTCTTTCAACAGCCGAAGCAATGATAGGTTCTTTATTGAATATTAAACCTATTATTGGATTAATAGACGGAAAATTAGAGCCTTTAAGTAAAGTTAGAGGAAAGAAAAAAGCAATGGACAAAATGCTTGAAGATATTCCATCCAATGCTTCTACTATTGGTATATGCCATATAGGTATTTTAGACGAGGCAAAAGAGTATGAAAAAATGATTCAGAAGCGTTTTCCAAATGCTAATACAGAAATATATGAACTAGGTCCAGTTATTGGTTCTCACTTAGGGTTAGAAGCTATTGGTATTTGTTATCTCTACTAGTAATTTATTAATATGATAAGAATTTTTTAAAATAAGGGCTTCTACTAGTAGCATTTTTAACCTAAGAAGCCTTTATTTAATACCATAAATAGTGTAAAATTATATATGTACTTAATTAACCTAATATGTTTTATGCGCCATTAATAATTAGAAATTTTATACTTCATTAGATAATAAAACAGGAGTGATCAAATGAAAACTATTATTGAAAGATTTAAAAAAGTCTTTTCTTATTCTATAGGAAGCATTCTGCTAACTTCTCTATTAGCAGCTTTATTTGGTTTTATAAAAGGTAATAACTTACTCCCAACAATTTTAAATGCTAATTATATTGTTTCTACAATTATTATAGCAGTTGGAATCTTTGGTTTTTTTGTGCCAATACGTCTAAAAAAATCCAATAGACTAGTAGATCATTCTAATATAATGGATGTTTTAAGAGAAGAAAAGGATATAAAACTAAGCGAGGCATTAGTAAATATTTCATGGGGAATTTGTCATATAATTTTAATAGGTATTTTGGAGATAGTTGTTAAGAGCCTTATTTAGCTTCTATTTTCTTAGTTTCAATCTCATAATTTATGTTTTTAATTATATATTCTTTAATTTCTTTAGAAATATTTATCTCATTGTATCCTAAATAAATATATTCCTTTTTATTTTCCATTAAATAGTACAACATAATATTAGACTGTATTACTATTCTTGTAAGACAATATAGAGAGTAAGTATCCTTTAACATAAATGGAATAACTATGGACTTAGCTCCTACTATAAATTTTAAATAAATACAGTTATTTTCTTTTGAAATCTTATAAATTAAATCTTCTAGAATCCATTCCAGGCTTTTTTGTCCATCACACACTAAATAAAAAGCTAGATTACCCTCAGTATCAATTTCATAAAAATGATTTACGCCCTCATTAGGAGAAGATATATAACTATTTCTCACAAATTTATTTTTAGAAATTAAAGTTCTAGGGTTTAATTTTTTTAGGCAGTATTGTGTAGTAGACATTTTAAATCCGTCTTGTGCATTATTAATTAAGTTTTCAAATTTACTTTCTATGCTCATTCATTACCCACCCTTCACTTTAATCCGATAGCTAACAATTCTAAGCCTCTATATTCTAAAAGATGGAGCGAAAGCTGTCCATCTCTTAGAAATATACATACCAAGACTAATTGTTCTCAGTGGTAAAACGCAACACGCATTCAGATGAGTTAAAACTCCATATTAACTTAGTCTTTGTTTATCGAAGCAATGCACTTATAAATAGGTTTTCCCTGAGATATAAACTTCTCTTCATATTCAGTTTTAGCTATTTCATTATCTTGTTTATTGTATAAATCATATATTATTTCACTTAAATAGAAACCTTCTCTATTGATCTCTTCAAGTGAAAATTCAAATAGATCTAGACTATCAGTTTTTAAGTGTATTTCTCCATCTTCACTTAAAATATTTCTATACATCTTCAAAAAATTACTATGCGTTAATCTCCTTTTTTCATGTCTCGCCTTTGGCCAAGGATCACTAAAGTTTAAGTAAATTCTTTTAACCTCGCCTTTCAAAAAAACATCTTGCAAATTCAATGCATTTAAATGTATTAACGCCATATTGCTAATTTCTGTACTTTCTAAATTTCTAACAGATTTTAGTACTAATTCTTCAATTTTTTCGATACCAATATAATTAATAGAATTATATGTCTTAGCTAGAGTAGTTAAAAATTGTCCTTTTCCCATTCCTATCTCTATATGAATAGGATTATGATTTTTAAAATAAGCCTTCCAATTACCTTTTGATAAACTTGGATTTTCTATATAATAAGTATATTCCTTCAATAATTCTTTTGCATTTGAAATATTCCTTACTCTCATAATTTGACTTCTCCTTTTATATTAACATAATTTATAATATTTTTTGGTTTTACGACAAATAATTTCCCAGGAAAAACATACAATATAATCTTTAAGCCAATTCAACTTCCATAAACTACTGTAATATTTTTAGCTACTTTACAAAAAATATATTAAACAAGATTTTTGTTGAAGATTTTTAAAAACCTATTCTTAAAGGAGGTAGATTTTAGTGAAGAAGAGCTTAATAATGCTTTTAGTTCTAGTTTCTATAACACTACCAGCTTTTCAAGACATAGATGCTTATAGTGGATATAATTCTAAGTTATTAGTTATTGATGAATCTATTAATACATTCAATACAGAATGCTTTTATAAAATTGGATGTTAATAGTCATCTGATATTATCACAATTACAAAATAAAAAACAATAAGGCTTTATGGCTTATTGTTTTTTATTTTGTAAAAAATTGCAAACCATCCAAAATCACTAATCTTCCACTATATTTGAAAATTGTGATGGTTTTTCATTTGCTAATGCAGGTATTTTAATATCCTCTGAAAACTTTATATTTGAAGTAATCCCATTAGATGCCATAAGTTCAAATATAAGGGTTCCACGTTCTACATAACGTTTGAGTGAGTCTGGACTTCCAATGGCTTGAATAATATATGGGGGCGCAATAGGCTTACCATGCACATTAATATGATTTCCGGCTAATGTTATCTCGCTACGCCCAACAACTCTATAATCATTAATCGATATAATTTCTCCTCCGAAAGCTTTCAACTCATTAACCAAGCTTATTAAATACCTTCTTCCTTCAATAATTTCAGCGATATTCTTTTGTAAGTCACTATCTAAAACAATAGTAATTCCTGGCCCAGAAGCTGATGAATACCCTGCTAAAAATTTATACTCATCAACAGTTGTTTTTAACTTTTGTAAAGGAACACTTTCAACAGCCCGCTCTTGCTCTAGTGTATCCACTTGTTTTTTTAAATCAATTATTCTTGTTTTCATATCTTCAGTAGTTTTTCTTAGATCGGATACTTCCTGAGCCTCTATTTCATTTTTGTGTGGAGAAGTAAAATCTCCACCTATCATTGAGTTAAATTGAATACCGATTGTTATACCGAATATAGTAAAAAATATAAGAACGATTAGTTTACTAGTTTTTTTCAATCTACCACTTCCCTTAGCCTACTATATATACTTACTTCTTGCTTTAGATTGCAATAATACCTATTAATAATAAGCATACCTTTTATATTCAATTCAGTCAATATTATGGTACTAAAAAAATAAGGAAGGTACTATGACCTTCCTAAATGCACTAAGGATTTTTCAGCATCCTCTACCATTTTTTTAACCATATATCCACCTACATACCCAGCTCTAGTTTCATTTTCCAATCCAAGTTCATTAGCAATTTCCTCTTTGAATAATTCTAATGCTTGTCTAGCCTCCGGGATAACTACTTTATTCTTGTCTATCATAATATCACCTCACTTATATATATTTTTTCTATATACTAATTGTTTATTAGTGGTATTTTCTTCTATCGATATGTTTGTCTATTAATTTAAGGGGTATTTATAAAGTAGAATTCTATTTTTTAAATACTAATATACATATTTTCTAAATAGCCTTATATATTTAAATGAGTATATTTAAAAGGGGGATAACTATGATTTCTATTAATTTTATTGTACCTAAAGAAAAGCTAATATTGATTGATCCTAGTCTAGATTTAAAATCCACACTAAAAGTAATTGAGGAAGGAAACTTTTTATCATTACCTGTTGTGGAGGGCAATAAATTTGTGGGCGTAATTGCAAAGGTAAAGCTTTTAAAGGCTATGATGGAAGAAAATAATAACAACGTAACCGTAAATGACTTAATTCATACAGACATACCGAGTCTTACACTTTACGATAGTGTTGAAGATGCTGCTCTGCTTCTTGCAGAAACTAATATTCCATTTGTTGTTATTAATAATACCGAAGGAGAATTTTTAGGTATTATTACTCATAAAACTATTTTTAGACATTATACACATCTTTATGGAATAGATAAGGGACATAAACTTGTAATTACTTCCTATGATATTAAAGGAAGATTAGCAGCTTTAACTGATGTTATTTCTAAAGCGGGTGCCAATATTATAAGTTTACTAATAGACGATCCTAATGTACCTACTAAAGTAGTAAAAATTATTGTTAGGATTGAAACTGATAATATTGATGAAGTTAAAAAAATGATTGAAAACGCTGGTTTTTCAATTCGTCAATAATACTTTCAACTTATATTAGAATCACAAAATAATAATAAGCTGAGAAATGTGATAATTTCTCAGCTTATTATTATTTTTGTATTAATCCTATTCTATCGCGTACTGAGCTCATAGTATCTTCTGCTAATTCATAAGCCCTTTTTGCACCAGTTTTATATATTTTTTCTACATAATCCAAATTATTCATGTAATCCTCATAACTCTTCTTAAATGGTCTTAAAAACTCTATAATCACTTCTGCTGTATCCTTCTTAAAGGCACCATATCCCTTACCTTCATATTTAGATACTATTTCTTCTATAGATAAGCCTGATAGCCTAGAATATATGGTAATTAAATTTTTAACTCCTGGTTGTTCATCTCTATAAGCTACAAGATTTTCACTATCCGTAATTGCTCTTTTCATCTTCTTCATAATAACATCATCAGAATCCATTAAAAATATTGTTCCATTAACATTATCATCAGACTTTGACATCTTCTTAGTTGGCTCTTGTAAACTCATAATTCTAGCTCCTACCTTTGGTGTATAAACTTCTGGTATTGGGAAAGTTTCTCCATATAAATTATTAAAACGCATAGCAATATCCCTAGTTATCTCTAAATGTTGCTTTTGATCATCACCAACGGGCACAAGATTAGCTCTATATAATAATATATCTGCTGCCATAAGTACAGGATAAGTAAATAAACCAGAATTAATATTATCCTTATTTTTTTCTGACTTATCTTTAAACTGAGTCATTCTGCTTAATTCTCCTACATATGTGTTACAACCTAAGATCCAACTTAGCTCTGCATGTTGTGGAACATGGGATTGAAAATAAATAATGTTCTTCTCTGGGTCTAGGCCACTTGCTAAATACTGTACTAAAAATGACAATGAAGTTTTGCGAAATTCTTTTGGATCATGACGTATAGTTAAAGAATGTGAATCTACAATACAGTACAAACAGTCATGCTCTTCTTCTAAAATCTTCCAATTTTGTACAGCTCCAATATAATTACCTAATGTTAAGCTTCCTGTTGGCTGTGCACCACTAAATACTAGTTTTTTACCTTGATTGTTCATTTTATATACCTCCTTTTATTAATAATAAAAACTCTCCATCTCTAATTAATTACTTAGAGACGAAGAGTTATTCTCCGCGGTACCACTCTAGTTGATGCAAAGCATCCTACTTGTCGTTTATAATTCAACTTTCCTTATAACGGAGGAATACCGTCTTAGCCTACTATTATTTCAGCCAGCACTCATAAGTCCATTCACTATATGCTCAACACCGAACTTCCACCATCTTCGGCTCGCTCTAGAAAAACACTATAGCTACTACTCTTATTCATCGCTTTATATCTTATGTTTTACAATATTTTATAGGTTATGTATCATCCTGTCAACTAAATATTATTTCGTGCTGTAATTTAATTAAAATTCAGAATATTAATATGTTAAATAATAGTCTTGCGTTTACCTTATATATGTAACTATACATGATTAATCATGATTAAAATATGGTAGTAATATAAATAATAGTAGATAATTATTGATATATTATATTCTTAGGAGTGAGTTATTTGAAAAAAAATTTAACTTTATTAATTGGAGGCATTCAAGGAGAAGGCGTAGTTAGCCTAGGCACTAACTTAATGAAAACTCTATCTAATTTAGGGTACTACACCTATGGAAATAGAAATTTTTCTTCTAGAATTAAAGGCGGTAACACTACAATGACGATATCTATTGGTGTGGAAAAACAGCTTTGTTCTAAAGATGGATTAGATATTATATTAGCATTAGATAAAGAAACAATTGACTTATTCAATTGCAAGCTAAAGCCAAATGGCTTGATATTATTCGACTCTATATTATCTTCTAAGGATTTAAACTACAAAGAAGACTCATTAATTCCGCTACCTATTACAGAAATAGCAAAAGACTTAAGTGCTCCAATAATAAAAAACACCCGTGCCCTAGGTTTTTTAGGTCGGTTAATGGGCCTTGAGCAGAACGAATTGTCCCAATCATTAAAAGAAAAATACCATACTAAAGGTGATGAAATAGTTGAAAAAAACTTAAAGGCACTTAAAGAATCCTATAATTATGATGGTGATATATTCAATAAAGAAGAGTACTTTTTATCCATATCTGAAAAAAAATCATCCAAAGCAGTTATGATGGGGAATGAAGCTATAGGATTTGGTGCTTTAATGGCAGGTTGTAGATTTATACCTTCATATCCAATTACTCCTGCTTCTGAGGTAATGGAATATATGGGGAAGGTTCTTCCACGTTATGGAGGAGCTATGGTACAAGTTGAAGATGAGATTGCTGCAATTACAATGGCTGTAGGTGTTTCTTATGGTGGTGTACGAAGTATGACTGCTACTTCTGGACCTGGTATATCTTTAATGATGGAAGGTATCGGACTTGCAGGAATTACAGAGACTCCCGTTGTAATAGCTGATATTCAAAGAGGAGGCCCTAGTACAGGACTTCCAACTAAACATGAGCAAAGTGATTTATTTGCCATATATTATGGAGGACATGGAGAATATTCTAATATTATTTTATCTCCTTCCACAGTAGAAGATTGCTTTTACGATACAATTAGAGCATTTAACCTAGCAGATAAATATCAGTGCCCTGTATTTATTTTGTCCGATTTATCTTTAGGTCTTTCTCCGCAGACAATTGATGATCTAGATTATAATCAGGTTGTGATTGATAGAGGAAAAATAGTTATAAAAGATGAACTTTCCAACATTGAAAGAGGAACCTTCAAAAGATATGAGCTTACCAAGGATGGTGTTTCACCTAGAAGCTTCCCAGGTATAATAAATGGTGGACATCATGTTACAGGAATAGAACACAACGAGCTAGGTCTTCCCCTTGAAAAACCAGAGAATCGGAAAAATATGATGGAAAAACGATTAAATAAGACTGCTCCTTTAGAAAATGACGAATCTATTGATATTTATAGAACAAATAATGGCAATAATACGTTATTTTTGACTTTCGGATCAATATTCGGTGCTATAAAAGAAGCTGCATATTTAAGCGGTAAAAAAATAGATTTTGGAGCAATTAGAATGATTCGTCCTCTACCTAAAAAGCAATTGACTTTTTTATTAGAAAATTACGACAAAATAGTTGTTGTAGAAAATAATTATCGTAAACAGTTGGCTTCCATTATTAAGGAAGAGTTAGGATATCATAGTAAAATTCATAGCATTACAAAGTATGACGGTACTAATTTTACAATAAATGAACTTGTCGAGAAGATAGGAGAGTGGGCGTAATGGCTACTATGCAAGATTATAGCAATAAGGTAACACCAACTTGGTGTCCTGGTTGTGGGCACTTTTCAATACTAAGGGCAATCCAAGTAGCTGCATCAAAGCTAGAAATACCTATAGATAAATTCGCCAGTATAACTGGAATAGGATGCTCTGGTAGACTATCTGGCTACTTAAATGGTTATAGCTTTCATGGTATACATGGACGCTCATTGCCAATAGCACAAGGTATTAAAATGGCTAATAAAGAGCTAGTGGTTATAGCTGCCGGTGGAGACGGTGATGGTTTTGCAATTGGAACTAGTCATACACTACATGCAATAAGAAGAAACTTAAATATGACATATATAGTATTAAATAATCAAATATACGGACTTACCAAAGGACATACATCTCCTTTAAGTGATACTGGCCTTGAAACCAAAAGCACTCCATTTGGTTCTATGGATAACCCACTAAAACCTGGTATTACAGCACTTGCCGCTGGCGCAACTTATTTGGCCCAAGGTTTCTCAGGGTTACAAGACCAACTAATAGATATAATAGTAAAGGGAATAGAACACGATGGTTTTTCTATAATTAATGTTTTTAGTCCTTGTGTAACTTTTAATAAAGTAAATACTTATCAGTGGTATAGAGAAAATATTAAAAACATTGATGAAGATTCCACCTATGATTCTAGTAACTACCAGGCCGCTATGAACAAACTAATAGAAACCGACGGATTATGCTCAGGTATTATCTATCAAAAAAATGAGCCTTCATTTCTAGATAGGCTTCAAGGTAAGGACGCAAAGCCGCTTACAGATTTAAATTTAAAAATTAGTAAGGATGAATTTGAAAACTTATTAAATAAGTTTAAATAGTTGAATATCTATTAAAACATTTCATCTTCTAAAGCTTTGATACGACCTTCTAGTTCCCTTATTTTCTCTAATAAATAATCTTCATGGCTACTTGGTTCTTTGCTAAAACGTCTTAACAATAATATTGTAATAACTACTGGTATTCCCAATGCAATTGCAATTAATATTAAACTCATAACCGAATATAGGAACGACAATTTTAACACCTCCATTTATAATTAATATAATGATTATATAATAACAAGAAAGTCTGGATAACTCCAGACTTTCTTGTTATATGTAATACTATTATATTTTTGTATTAGAATAGCCCTACTATCTCTCCGCTTTCAAGAATATCCATATGGTTTGCTGCTGGAACCTTAGGCAGTCCTGGCATTGTCATAATGTCACCTGTTAACGCTACTAAGAATCCTGCACCAGCTGATAATCTAATTTCTTTTACTGTAATTCTAAATCCTGAAGGTTTACCAATTAGCGATGGATCGTCAGATAAGGAATATTGAGTTTTCGCCATACAAATAGGCATTTTATCTAATCCTAGATCTTCGTATCTCTTTATTTGAGTTTGGGCACTCTTAGTAAAGTCAACTCCATCTGCACCGTAAACTTCTTTTGCAATTGTGTTGATCTTTTCAGAAATGCTGGAATTAACATCATAAATAGGTTTAAAATTTGATGTTTGAGTTTCAGTAATTTCCACTACCTTCTTAGCCATTTCAACTCCACCATCTCCACCGTTTGCCCATACATCCGAAAGAACTACTTCAGCCCCCATAGCAGCACAATGCTTACGTAGGAAATCAATTTCTGCTTCTGTATCTGTTGGAAACTTGTTAATAGCAACAACAACTGGCACACCAAACTTATGAACGTTTTCAATATGCTTTTCTAAGTTGCCATAGCCTACTTCAAGAGCCTGTAAGTTTTCTTGATTTAATTCAGCCTTTGGAACACCACCGTGATTTTTAAGAGCTCTAACAGTAGCAACAATAACAGCACAATCTGGTTTTAAATCTGCAAATCTACATTTAATATCAAAGAACTTTTCTGCACCTAAGTCGGCTCCAAAACCAGCCTCAGTTACTACATAATCAGCAAGTTTTAAGCTTAGTTTAGTAGCTAAAACACTGTTGCAGCCATGAGCGATATTAGCAAATGGACCTCCATGAATAAATGCAGGTGTATTTTCCAAAGTTTGTACTAGATTAGGTTTAATTGCATCCTTAAGTAACAGTGATAATGCACCTGTTGCATTTAAATCATTTACAGTTACTGGTTGATTATCGAAGTTGTATGCTACAACTATCTTACCTATTCTTTCCTTTAAGTCCTCTAAGCTAGTTGCTAAACAAAGAATAGCCATAATTTCTGAAGCAACAGTAATATCAAACCCATCTTGTCTAGGTACTCCATCCGCTCTGCTTCCAAGCCCAACTACAATGTTTCTAAGGGCACGGTCATTCATATCTAATACCCTTCTCCACACTATTCTTCTCGAATCAATGTTTAATTGATTCCCTTGGTGCAGATGGTTATCTAATAAAGCAGCTAAAAGATTATGAGCTGTTGTCATTGCGTGAATATCTCCTGTAAAGTGAAGATTAATATCTTCCATAGGAACTACTTGTGCATATCCTCCGCCTGCCGCTCCGCCCTTTACACCAAAGTTTGGTCCTAATGAAGGCTCTCTAAGTGCTGTAATAGTTTTCTTTCCTATTTTATTTAGTCCCATGCTTAAGCCGACATTTGTAGTAGTCTTTCCTTCTCCTGCTGGAGTTGGGTTTATAGCAGTTACTAGTATTAACTTCCCATCAGGTTTATCCTTTAATCTGTCCAAAATATCCAGCGAAACCTTTGCCTTGTACTTTCCATAAAACTCTAACTCATCTTCATTAATTCCCAATCCATCAGCGATGTCGATAATAGGTAGCATTTTTGCTTCCTGCGCAATTTGTACATCTGTTTTCATTAAACACACCTCCATTAATGATAGGTTACATTTCATAGTCCATTGTATTGTATCATATTTTTGAATATTCTACCATATTTTAAATGCTTTTTTTCCCTCATATATATTATTTCAAAATAAAATCCTCGTAAACATTATCTTATACTATATTTATAGTACATTAAATTTCTCTATTTATGCAATATATAATAATTCTAAAACTCAATATAACTTAAACCCTCATTTATAAAATCTGATTCGTAAATATTGGATTTTATGATATAATAAAGTAATTAAATGTATAATATTGTATATAAAATATTATATACTTTGATATAGAGTTAAAAATAATGTAAGGGGGCTTTTTTATGAAGGGAACAATTGTATCCACATGGTTAACCAGTCTAAGAGATATATTTGATGATAATACTGTGGATACAGCACTACAATTTACTAATTGGGATAAAACCAAAATTATAACGCCATTAGAAGATATAGCTGATGAAGAGATATTTGAAGTTTTTAATCAAGTTTCTAAACTAACTAATATACCTACTAATGAAATTTGGCGTAAAGTAGGAAAACAAAACATAAGTTCATTCCACAAATGGTTCCCATCCTATTTTGAAAGACGAAGCCTTAAAGGTTTCTTAATGATGATGGACGATGTACATAGCCAGTTAACAAAATTAATAAAGGGAGCTACTCCACCAAGATTAATTGCTAAAGATGTTAGTGAGAACGAGCTAGAAATTACTTATATTTCTAAACGTGGTCTTTTTGACTATTTCTTAGGTCTTTTAGAAGGAAGCTCATCATTTTTTAATGAAAAATTAGAGTTCTCTATTTTAGAAACTGGAACCCATGAAGATGGCCGCAAAAAGATGAGAGTACATATTAAAGTAGAAAAATCTCCAGATACTATAGTTAATGTTTTTTCTTCAAAACTATTTGGTTTTGGTATTTTTAAGAATATTCCTTTAAAAGTTAGTATAGTTCCAAGTATTATTACTTTCTTATCTTTAATATTTTTAAGTAATAGTACGAATTGGATTTCAAATATATTAATATCCTTAATTACACTCGTATCTACTTACGTTGTGGCTTTTATAGTTACAAAACCCATTAATATTGTAAACCAAGAAATTACAAAACTTAAGGATTATGATTTTGCAAGTAAAACTACACTAAAAACAAAAGATACTATAGAAACCATAGTTAATGAACTGAACGAAACAAAAGAAGTTTTAAAAAAGGATTTTCTTTTTCTTAAAGGCGGTACAGATGATTTGACAAAGTTTGTAGAACAGTTTACAGAAATTGCGCAAACTATGAGAATTTTTTCAGATTCCATATCATCTATTGTTCATGAGGTGGCTCTAGGTGCGACTCATCAGGCGGAGGAGACAGGAGAGTCTGTGTATCAGTTAGATGAATACGTTACTAGACTATCTAATATTGTAGCCGAAGAAACTGAAAGTAAAAATCAATTAGAAGAAGCCAGTCTAGGGTTGCAAAAATCATTCCATGAAATTAAACAGGCTACCGAATTAATCAATGATGTAAAAGATAATTTTTCTGATGTCAATCATCAAGGTAGAGAGATTTCATCACAGGCTAGTAAGATTATGGAAATAAGCTCTACTGTCGAAGCTATTGCAGATCAAACAAATCTTTTAGCTCTTAATGCAGCTATAGAAGCAGCACGAGCTGGTGAAGCTGGTAGAGGTTTTACCGTAGTTGCAGAGGAAATACGAAAGTTAGCTGAGCATTCCAAAAATGCGGTAGGAGAGATAAATAACAATTTAATTTTCTTTATAAAGCAAATTGAAAGCTTAGTATATAAAATACAATCCCAATATGACCAACTAGAAACAAGTAACGAAACATTAGAAAAGGTAACTATTAATAATCAAGTTTCCACTAATAAGATTTTGGATGCATCCAGTGTTATAGTAAGATTGATAGATGAACTATCATCAGAAACTGATAGACTAAATGCTGTAATTGAAAATATTCACTCTCTAGCGTCTATTGCTGAAGAAAATTCTGCTGCTTCTGAGGAAATGAGTGCCAACGTAACTCAATATACCGAAAAAGTTAGTGACTTATCCGACAGTATAGGTCTGTTTGAAACATTAATTAATAATTTTAAAAATCAACTTAAAAAATATAAAATATAAAGGTCCTATATTGTCAGCACAAAAGTATAGTTTCTTATACTATCAAAAGGAGATGTGAATATTCACATCTCCTTTTGATTTCCTCTATTATTTTGCTAATAATTCCTCTATTCTCTCTTTATCAAATCCAACTATTACTTCTTCTCCAATTTGAATTACAGGCACTGCCATAATTCCTCTTTGCATCAATTCTTTTCTAGCTGATGTATCGGTTTGAATATTTCTTTCTATAAATTGAATACCCTTATCTGAAAAATATTCTTTGGCCGTATGACAATGTGAGCATGTGCTACTTGTAAAAACTATAACTTCTTTCGACATTTAAATCCCTCCTATATTTTAATTATATAATTATAAATTTATATTAGAGTATTATTGATATATGACAAAATTTTTCTTAGCTGAGGAAATTGCATATTTAACTTTTTATAAAAAATTTTATATATACTGTATATTTAAAGCGATCAACATACAATATATAGTTGTTTTAATTTCAGACTTTGAATTATGCAATTTCCTCAGCTAATTAACATGAGAAATATCTTTTAATCCCCCTTCTAATTTCACTTTTACTATATATAGGATCGTTATATTCTTTAATGTTATAATACTGGATAACTTCTGCAATAGATCCAATGTTATATTGATTTATCTCATTTACATTATTAAAAAACTTCTTCTCTTTATCTAAGTATCCTATATAATCTTTTATATTTTTATATATCAATTTATATCCTCCTTTACAAAATATATTAGCTTTATTTTTATATACCTTAGTTTTCCTAAATTTTCATGGAATATACAATGAAAAGCGGTTTGACTCTATCTCTTTACTCATATTGTAATCTGAAATTTAAATATATAATAAAATAAATTATAAACATACTTACTAGTTTCTAACTAAGCAAATATAAAATAATAGGAGGATTTTATGAAAATTACTAGAGGAATGCTTATAGGTGATATTTTAAGGATTGATCCCAATGCAGCACCAATTTTGATGTCCTTGGAATAGAAAATAAGCTTAGAAGATGTAAATTTAAACATCATCTAAGCTTATTTAATAGATTATTATTTTCTATTTGATAGCTATTGTGTCCAAGCTTTTAATTTTTTCATATCTTTAATAACTATTTTCTTTCTATCAATATCTATAGATCCTTCCTTTTTAAACTGGCTTAGAGCTCTGCTAACAGTTTCTCTTGCAGTTCCTATTAAGTTAGCTAAATCTTGTCTCGAAAGGTTCAATTGTAGCTCTATACCTTTAGGTGTCTGCTTACCGTTATTTTGAGCTAGCTTAATAATTGTCTGAGCAGTTCTTGCATAGGTATCACCTAAAGCTAATTCTTTTACCTTTTGTTGAGAACTATACAGTTTTTTACTAAATACCTTTATAATGTGAAGTGCTATATCTGCATTTTTCTTAATAAGGTTTTCAAGATCTTCATTACGTATCATTCCTATACATGAATCTTCTAAAACCTCCGCCCCAGCTGGATACGCAATATCGTTAAACAGTGCAACCTCAGCAAATACATCACCATCTGAAAGAATAGCAAATATCAGTTCTCTTCCGTCTGGAGTTGTTTTATATACCTTTACCTTTCCAGACTTGATAAAGTAAAAGGCTTCTCCCCTATCACCTTCCATAAAAATAATTGTACCTTTACGTAAATTTTTCTCTATAGTCACACTACTAATTTGCTCGAGGTCCTTGTCACCTAAATCTCTAAATACAGGTGCATTTTTTAATATATCAATGTCTGCTCTCTCCACACTAGTTTCCTCCTCCTACAATGTTTACCCCCTATATAAATAACACATATCATTTATATTGATAACCATTATCTATTATATCAAAAATACATCATTATGAAAGTATATAATTACGCGTGTTTAATGTACATATACCTATTAAGTATGTGAATTATTAACCTTTGTATATAATCCGCTGAAATGATATTGACAAAATGAGTATAGAGTAGGATAATAGATGTTGGGCAATTATTTTGTTAATTTTACTACAATATAGGAGGAATTTTACATGTTACACCATTTTATTGAACTAGTAGTACCTAATATCATCTATTTATTAGAAATCCTTGGTGTATTTATAATTACCTTTACTTCATTAAAGTGCTTTATTAGATATGCAGCAAGAGGATTTGACCTTAGCGATGACGTTATCAAGATTGAACTTGCAAGAGCCCTATCTCTTGGACTTACATTTTTATTGGGCGGAGAAATTTTATCAACTTTATTCGCTAAAGACTTAAAGCATATTTTTACAATTGCAGGTATTGTTGTTATAAGGGTCGCTCTTACTTATGTTCTTCATTGGGAAATCACATCAGATATGGATCACTGTAACTCTTTTTCAACATTAAAAGAAAGAGTTGCTTGTAGACAAGATGTTGTTCAACAAAAATCTTCTAACAAGCACTAATATATTATATACAAATAAAACTCCATAATTATGGAGTTTTATTTTTGGCTATTTTTATATAATATATTATTTTTTCTAGAGTCTTATTCTTTTTTTAGTATTTTTAGCAATAAGTATGATAAATAATAATAATACCGATGACATTACAATAGTTCCCCCTGGAGCTAAATCACCATAAAATGATACAGAAAGTCCTATTAATATAGATATCACACCAAACAATATAGAGTACATAAAAGTCTGTCTAAAGCTCTTAGAAATTTGCAAACTAGTAGCTACAGGTATAACCATGAGAGATGATACTAAAAGCACTCCAACAATCCTCATAGATACTGCAATTGTCATTGCAACCAAGACAGTAAAATAAAGGTTAATCCATTTTATCGGCACTCCAGCTAACCTTGCAGCCTCCTCATCAAAGGCCATATAAAATAATGATCTATAGAAAACTATTATAGATAAAAGTATAAAAAATCCTAAAATAAAAATAACCAAAATATCATGATTTGATACTAAACCTATACTTCCAAATAGATAACTAAAAATAGCAGAATTAGAATTCCCCAAACTAATAAATATAGTAGCTAATCCTATACCCGCTGAAAGCATAATTGCAATAGATAGTTCTGCATATTGTTCGTATTCTTTTCTAAGTTTTTCGATAGCTAAAGCAGCTAAGACTGAAAAACCTAGGGCGGAGTACACAGGATAAATACCCCCTAGCATACCTCCAGCAACCCCTGCCAAGGCTACATGAGATAATGTATCACCTATCATTGACATTCTTCTTAAAACAAGAAAAATACCTATTGCGGGGCAAATAACTGCAACCATAATACCAGCTAAAAACGCCCTTTGCATAAAACTGTAAGTCAACATTTCTAACATAACTATTCCCCTTTATTAATGTCTATGATTTAATAGACTTGAGTTTTCTCCATAAACCTCTTTAATGTATTCCTGCTCATTAAAGTCCTGTGAAGAATGTACAAACACCTGTTTATTGCCAACACATGCTACTCTATTGGCCCGGTTAGTAATTACACCTATATCGTGAGATACCATAATTAAAGTAATTCCTAATTCTTTGTTTAACTTTTCCATCAGCCCGTAAAACTGTTCCTGGGACTGTACATCTACTCCAATTAAGGGCTCATCCATAAAAATAATTTCAGGATTACTAATAAGGGTACGAGCTATAAAAACTCTTTGTTGTTGACCCCCTGATAAATTACCAATTAGATGTTTCTGATAATTAGACATATTAACTACCTCTAATACCTCTTTTATCTTTTCTTTATGCTTTGCATTAAAAAACTTTAGAAAACCCATTTGAGTGTATAAGTTAGCCCCTACGACTTCTTCAACCGTTGCAGGGAATGCAGAGTTAAAATCCCTTACCCTTTGAGATATATAGCCTATTTTACCCCATTGATTAAATTTTTCAATAGGTAAGTCCAATAAGCTAACACTACCTTTTTGTGGTTTCAAGATTCCTAGCATAATTTTAAGTAATGTGCTTTTAGCAGAGCCATTTGGCCCTACAATTCCTAAAAAATCACCTTTATAAATATTTAAATTTATATTTTCTAATATATATTTTTCATCGTAGCCAAAATATATTTTTTTTACTTCTAAAACCTTATCCATCTACTTCACCAAAGCTTTCTTTAATGTCTCTAAATTTTTATACATAAGAGAAATATAGTCTTCTCCATTTTTACTTTGTTCATATGTCAATCCTTCTACGTTGTACAACGTCAAAACTTCTAAGTTAGCTTCTTTAGCTAAAACCTCTGCGGTTTTAACATTTGCCAAAGCTTCAAAAAATATATAGTTAATTTTATTCTCATTTGCAATTTTAGTCAACTGTGCAAGTCGTTTAGGACTTGGCTCCGCATGTGGAGAAATGCCAGCCACTGAGATTTCTTCTATATTATATCTCCTAGCTAAATATCCAAAAGCAGAATGAGATACAATTATTTTTCTTTCAGTAGCATCCTTTAGTCCTACTCTAAATGACTCATCTAACTTATCTAATTCACCTTTAAAATTATTAAAGTTTTCTTCATAAATATTTTTATTATTAGGGTCTACATCTACAAAAGCTTCTTTAATCATTTTAGAAATATGTATTGCATTAACAGGATCTACCCAAATATGAGGATCATATTCTCCATGGTCGTGGTTATGTTCCTGCTTATCTTCATGATCGTGATCATCATTATGCTTTGTATCATAATTAATTAGTTCCACTGCTTTACTAGCGTCAACTATATAAATATCTTTCCCCTCTAATAAATTAAGTACTCTATCTACCCAAGGCTCCATATGAAGACCATTATAAATAAAAACATCTGCCTTCTCCAGCTCTGCAATGGTTTTAGGAGAAGGCTCAAAGCTGTGAGGTTCTGTACCTGTAGGTACTATTGTATCGAGCTGAATATTATCTCCCCCTATATTTTTAGCAAAATCATAATAGGGATAAAAGCTAGTATATACTTTTAGTAAATCTTCTTTCTCATCTGTTCCTTCTATAATTCCAATTGTATCTGGCTTTCCAGCACAACCTACCAATACTACTACAGTAATAATTAAAAATATAAGTATCTTCAGCATTTTAGTTTTCATAATATACCCCCAAAATTCACTATTCAGTGCTATCTTTTTTCCTCTTAATATAGATTATATCCTTTTTCTTATATATTTAAAATATTTTTATGTCCTTTGTATAAACTTAGATAGTATAGCTAAAAAACGCGGGTTTTAAAATATAAAAGCCTGCCTTAGGCAGACTTTTATATTATGACTCGTCATTTATTTTAGATTGCTTTTCTTCCTTCTTTTTTCGATATATTATAGTTGAAACTATAATACTAAACTCATATAAAAATAACATAGGAATTGCCATCATAGTTTGAGAAACAACATCTGGTGGTGTTAGTATTGCTGCAACTATAAATATTCCTAGAATAACCATTTTTCTATATTTCTTAAAAGTATTTGGAGCAACTAAACCTAATTGGGTCAGCAAAATAATAATTAATGGTAGTTCAAATACTAAGCCAAATGATAAAAGTAAGGAGCTAATAAAGCTAATATAGTTAGCGAAAGAAAATAATGGTGCAATTTGATCCACAGACATCTTAATAAAAAACTTAATTGTCATAGGAATAATTATAAAATAAGCAAATGATATACCAATTAAAAGAAAAATAATGCCCATAAACATTGCAAAAAGTACATATTTTCTCTCTTTTACCTTCAGCCCTGGCTTTATAAACATCCATATTTGAAACAATACTACGGGTGAAGCTACAAACAAACCTAAAACTAAAGAAACTTTAACATAAGCAATAAAAAGTTCTGGAGGACTTAGATAAATAAACTCCAATCCTTCAGCCGGTCTTACAATTAACTGAATAATTATATCTATATAATTGTAACATAACAGTGAACCTAAAATAATTACTATGCTGGAAATAATTAATCTTTTTCTTAATTCTCCTAGATGTTCCACTAATGTTAAGCGTGCGTCATCCGTCATTGCTTGGCCTCCTAATATTTACCCTCTACTTAGATTCTTTATCTTCTAAAGATATATCTTGTTTTACTTCTTTAGAAAACTTTTTAAATTCGCTAATAGACTTACCTAAGGACTTACCTAGTTCAGGAAGCTTTCCAGGTCCAACTACCACTAAAGCAATCCCTAATATTAAAATTAATTCACCTGTACCTAATCTACCAAACATATTATCTCCTCCTTAATATTTACCAAAATGACAATTTGGGAAAGTACAAATTTCACATTTCAGACATTGTCCACCATAACCCATTCTCGTAATATCACGTCTTACAATTTTTTCTCCTGCTATTACTCTTGGTAATAAAATATCAAAAGCTGTAGTATCAGAAAACATAACACATCCTGGGAGCCCAAATATTGGAATACCTTCTAAATAAGCATATAAAAGCATTGCCCCAGGCAATACAGGTGTGCCATAGGAAACAATACTAGCTCCTGTTGCCTTAATTGCGCCGGGAGTTTTATCATCTGGATCTACTGACATGCCTCCAGTAACTACAATAAGCTCTGCGCCCATATCTTTACATTGTATAACTGCCTCTTTAATCTGATCCAACTCGTCTGGTACTATTGTTTTATAAAAAATTTCCGTATCAAATTTCTTCAATTTTTTTTCTATTACTGGTCCAAATTTATCTTCGATTCTTCCTTTATAAACCTCACTACCAGTAACAATTAAAGCAGCATTTAGAGGCTTAAAAGGTTTAACTTTAAAAATAGGGCCTTTTTCTTGTAAAATACTTTTAACTGACTCTATTTTTTCACTCTTTATTATAAGAGGGATGACTCTACATCCTCCAATAAGCTCATCTTCATCTATTAGTCTATTACCATGAATTGTAGCTAAGCATATATCTCCTAAATCATTTACATCATCTAATAAATCTCTATTTATTTTCAACAAACCTTTTTGCTTTGCTATAATATTTATCTTTCCTTCTTTAGGATCAGTAAATAAGACTCCTTCACCACAAATTAGCTTACCTAAAGCAATAGCTGCTTCATCTTCGTGAAGCTCATCTTCCTTTAATTCAAATATATATATATGCTCTTTACCAATTCTTAATAGTCTTTCAATATCTTCTTCTTGAATGACATGACCCTTTTTAAAAGCTACTCCCTTAAACTTTCCTGGAACAATCTCCGTAATATCATGTCCAAGCACCATTCCTACAGCTTCTTCTGTCTTCACAACCTGCATTTTTCCACCTCTATCCAATCGCTAATAGACAAATATTAACGATTCCATGTTATTATGATCTTTTTAGCTTCTATTATATACCTACTTAGCTTTTTTATCTTCTAAAGATATATCTTCTTTTATTTCATTAGAAAATTTTTTAAATTCACTAATAGATTTCCCTAAAGCTTTTCCCAACTCAGGAAGTTTTCCAGGTCCTACTACTATTAAAGCAATAGCCAATATTAAAACCAACTCACCTGTACCTATTTTACCAAACATATTAATCCCACCTTTTCGTATATTTCGAAATTTAAATAAGAAGGATTCTTTGTTAAAAAATTATTAACTTAATTATATTATACCAGAGCTATAAAATTTTTTAAATAAATTATATACTAAAATATATAATTATTTTTTATGCTTCATAAATCAAGTTAAAATTCTGCCTATATATTATATCTTGCTGATTGTAGCTCTAAGTGCCTCCTTTTTTTCACAAATTGTACAGTATTTTTTATCTTCACTAGAAGGCACAAATTTTTTCTTACATATTGAACATACAATTAAGTTTTTCTCATACTTTATAGTGTATGATTTCAAGGCATCTACTGAAAAAGTTCCCTTTATTATTGCCTTTTTTGAACATAAGTTGGCGCATATGCCACAATTATAGCATTTTCCGCTATTATGGAATACCCTAACTTTTTCTTCTTTCTTTTCTACTTTCCAAGCTCCCCCTAAACAAATAGACTGACAAAATCCACAGCCATCACAATTATTATTTACATTCCAAAAACCAAAGAAAGGTAGGTTATCGTATTCTGCTTTTTCATGTGAACCTTCTATTTCTTCTATAGATTTTAATAAAATCCTTCGTATTGATACTTGATTATCTTTACTACCAATGATTGTATCTGCAGTTTGTGCAGCAAGATAGCTAGACTCTTTTTTTAATAATGAAAAAAGTTCCCTACGTGAAATATTTTCATTTGATAAATCGCAAAGGTCTTCTTCATTATTAATAATTTCATACTGAGGATTTATTTCAAGTAATTTTACAAAATCAACAGCAATATTTAATGATGATTGGAATACACAAGAATTGTTACTTATTTGACAATCGTTACACCTACTTAAATTAAAATAAAACTTTTTATCCTTAAATAATATAAACAAAGCAGCTAATAGTTCGCTATGGAAACCATTTAAACAACTTAGTTTTAATGTTCCTACTCCATTCTTTTTAGAACAAGAAAATATAATATTATCCTTATCTTTTATTGTGCGTAAAATATTTTCTTCACCTAATCCTTTAACTGTAATTGCCTGAGTAGGACAAACAGCTTTACAAATGCCACATCTGTTACACATGTTCTCATCAAACATAATTTTTCCTGATTTAAATGTAATAGCTCTTTCAGGACATAAATCCTTACATTTACTACAACCATTTGGCATGCCATGGAAATTAATACACTTTTTTAGCTGTATCCCTGGATAATGCTCTTCCGTCAATTTTTCTATAAAAAAGTTTAGTAACAATACTTTACCCTCCTTTCTACCAATTATCATTACAGAAGAATATATAATTTTAAAACACAAAAAGCCCTAGATTGCAAATGCAATACTAGGACTTACGTACAAGTATAAGTCTGTTCATATCTCCTTTGCAACATATGGTGAAGGCATAAGTGTTGCCAAATACCCCCTGTGGACCCTTTGGTCC
The DNA here is from genome assembly GCF_018141165.1 of Alkaliphilus sp. B6464. NCBI lineage: Bacteria > Bacillati > Bacillota > Clostridia > Peptostreptococcales > Natronincolaceae > Alkaliphilus > Alkaliphilus sp. B6464. The sequence goes on along the minus strand of NZ_CP058557.1, from coordinate 1,918,885 downwards.
AGTTTGAAGTTTCGCAGATAACAACATTATAAAACCACAACTCGGAGATTTGTTAAGTTCATATTTATAATAGAACAAAAACTATACTTTGTCAATTTTATATCTAATTAATTTTAGGTAATAAACACTATTATTACCTAATTATTTAACACCCTTAGTCAAACAAATGGCAAGCTGCCATATGTCCACCACCAATATCTTTCATTTGTGGTTCTATTTCAGCACATTTAGCAGTTGCATACTTACATCTTGTTCTAAACTTACAACCAGAGGGAGGATTTAGCGGACTTGGTACATCCCCTTCTAATATAGTTTTTATTTTGCTTTTTGCCAGTCTCGGGTCCGGTACAGGTATAGATGATAGTAATGCCTGTGTATATGGATGGGCTGGCCTATTATAAAGTTCATTACTATCTGCAAGTTCTACCAGTTTACCTAAATACATTACTCCTATACGATGGGAAATATGTCGTACCATGGAAAGGTCGTGGGCTATAAATAAATAAGTAAGCCCCATTTCATTTTGTAGTTCCTCTAACATATTGACAACCTGTGCCTGAATTGAAACGTCTAAGGCAGAAATAGGCTCATCGCAAAGAATAAACTCTGGATTAATGGCAAGAGCCCTTGCTATACCAATCCGTTGTCTTTGTCCACCACTAAACTCATGGGCATATCTATTAAAATAAGAAGGGTTTAATCCCACCTTTTCTAATAATTCATATACCCTATCTGACCTTTCCTCTTCACTACCTATGTTGTGTATAGATAGAGGTTCTTTAATTAATTCATCTACAGTCATTCTAGGATTTAAGGATGCATAGGGATCCTGAAAAACAACCTGCATTTTTCTTCTATAAGGCTTAATATCTTTTTCTTTCATTCTACTAATATTTTGTCCTTTATAGAATACATCTCCTTCAGTGCTATCATAAAGCCTTATGATAGTTCTTCCTAATGTAGACTTACCGCAACCAGATTCTCCTACTAATCCTAAAGTTTCTCCTTCATTTATATGAAAACTAATATCATCTACAGCTTTTATATATTGTACTTTGCCTAAAGAAATATCTTTTCTAACTGGAAAATACTTTTTTAGATTTTTTACTTCAATTAGTATGTTTTTTTCTAATACTATATTTTTTCTAACTTTATCCATGATATCTTCATCCTTTCACAACCTTGCAGATATCCTTACTTATTCTTAATTATCCTTACTCAAAAGCCAACACATAGCCTTATGTCCTGCTTCTACTTCATAGTATGAAGGCTGTTTTTCTCTGCAAATATCCTTTGCATAAGGACAACGCTCGGCAAAGGGACAACCCATAGGAGGCTTTGAAAGGTCTGGTGGACTACCTTCTATAGGTATCAACTTTTGTTTCTGCCCATCTTCCATTTTAGGCAAAGACTCAAGTAAACCTTTTGTATATGGATGCTGAGGATTATAGAAGATTTCATCTACAGTTCCTTCTTCCATAACCAAACCACCGTACATTACAATTACCCTAGAACAAACATCGGCTACCACACCTAAGTCATGGGTAATTAAAATAATAGAAGTATTAATTGTATCCTTTAATTCTTTCATAAGCTCAAGAATTTGTGCTTGTATAGTTACATCAAGGGCAGTAGTAGGTTCATCAGCAATCAATAAATCTGGCTCACAGCACAATGCCATGGCAATCATAGCTCTTTGTCGCATACCACCACTAAACTCATGAGGATAATTATTATATCTTTCCTCTGGAGATGGAATACCCACTAGTCTAAGCATCTCAATAGTCTTTTTACGGGCCACCTTTTTATTTACTCTTTGATGCCTTCTTATAACTTCTGATATTTGATAGCCAATAGTAAACACAGGATTTAATGAGGTCATAGCGTCTTGAAAAATCATGGCAATTTCATTACCTCTTATTTTCATCATTTCTTTCTCTGATATATCCATTAAATCTTGTCCTTTATAGTTAATTTCCCCACCTACAATTCTTCCAGTTGGCTTTAGCAACCTTAATATAGCCATGGAAGTTACACTTTTGCCACTTCCCGATTCTCCAACAACACCTAGCACTTCTCCATTATTCAAATAGAAAGAAGTTCCTCGAACAGCCTGTACTTCACCATTATTAGTAAAAAAAGAAACTTTTAAGTTATTTAATTCCAATAAACGCTCTGTCACTTTTATAGCCTCCTTTCCTAATCATTATTTACCTTAGGCTCAAAGGCAACCCTAAATATATCTCCTAAAACGTTAAAGCTCAGCACTGTTAAAAGAATCAGCATACCAGGGAAAATAGCTAAATGCGGAGCCTCTCCTATATAACCTTGTGCATTTTTAAGCATGCTGCCCCAAGATGAGTTGGGTTGTTGTACTCCCAAACCTAAAAAGCTTAAAGAAGACTCAGTTAATATTGCGGTAGCTATGTTAATTGTAGATGCTACAATAACTGTTGAAAAAATATTAGGAATAATATGCTTTAATATAATTTTTTTCGGCTTTTCTCCAGAAACCTTAGCATATAAAACATATTCTCTTTCCTTTACAGTCAATGTCTCTGCCCTAACTATTCGTGCTATGCCCATCCAACTAAAAACACCTATAATAATGATAATATTTTGAATACCAGGCTTTAAATATGCATTTAATATTAAAATTAAGAAAAATGTCGGTATACACATTAAAATATCAATAGTTCTCATTATTAAATTATCAACTTTACCACCAAAATATCCACTTATAGTGCCTACAATAGTGCCGATAGCAGTAGAAATAATCATAGATGAAAAACCTACAGTTAAAGAAACTCGGCCTCCGTACAATGCCCTTGTAAGATAGTCTCTTCCCATATCATCAGTTCCAAATATATTTTGTAATCTTGGACTCCCCAACCGATTGGTTATATTAATAGCATTAGGATCGTATGGAGATAAAAAAGCAAAAATTGATGATATAGCTAATATTGCAATTATTGCGATTGCAACTATTCCCAATTTATTTTCTTTTAATTGATATTTTAAATTTGCTAGCGATCTATTATTCATCTGATCATCTCAACTCCTTAATTCTCGGATCAGCAATTCCGTATAAAATATCCGATAGTAAATTACCTATAATTAATAATAAAGATGAAAACATAGTAATTGCCATAATAACTGGATAATCAAAACTAAATATAGAATTAATGCCTAGTTGACCCATTCCTGGCCAGCCAAAAACCGTCTCTGTAATAAACGCACCAGAAACAAGTGAAGGTAATGACATCCCTACAATCGTAATAACAGGTAAAATAGAATTTTTTAATACATACTTGTAAAGAACCTCTGCCTTGCTTGCTCCTGAAGCATATTCTACCATAACATAATCTTCCTTTAATTGACTAATAGTACTAGATCTAATATATCTAGTAATAACTGCAATATTTTGTAGACTAAGAACTATAGTAGGCATAATTCCGTGTTTTATAAGATCCCAAGTAGTATCTATTCCAACCGTCCGCATACCTATACTTGGAAGAAGATTTAACTTTAGTGAAAAAGTATAAATTAAAATCATTGCAAACCAAAAGCTTGGTATAGAAATTCCAACATAAGAAAAAATGGCGGATATATTATCAATCCATTTATTTTTATTAGCTGCTGAAATAAGTCCTAGGGGAATACCAACTAATATTGATAAAAGTAATGATGATCCCATTAATCCTAAGGTTGCTGGAATTCTTTCTAATATTTGATTTAAAACTGGTCTATGATTAATTAATGAATAGCCTAAATTCCCTGTAATTACGTTTTTTAACCACTGTATATATTGAATATACACTGGTCTATCTAGTCCTAAATTTTGTCTTATACGTAATATATCATTATCACTCATAGCAGGTGTAATAAAAGATTGCACTGGATCTCCTGGAGCCAACTTAATAAGCGAAAAAGACACTATGGAAATAACTATAAGCATAGGTATAGCTTGAATTAATCGTTTAATAGTTAATTTTCCCACTGTTTACATCTCCTAACATAGACATGAAAGTAAACCCAGATTCAGGTTTACCTTCATATTGTTTTTATTTATTTCATATACAGCTTGGATAAGTCTCTAAACATAAAAATTGGAACTGGCTTAGCCTCTTCAATGCCGCCAAATGCTGCATTAATAGCAACTATTGATTTTGGATATGCAATTGGATACACTACCATATCTTCAATAACTTCTTCCTGTATGTTAGTATAGATTTCTCCTCTTCTAACTTCGTCTTTTTCTATAACTGCCTTATTCCATAATTCATCCATTGCTAGGTTTTCATAGTTCATAAAGTTATTCATACTTCCAACTGTGAATAGACCTTTGTATCCATCTGGCTCACTTCCCATTACATAACCATTATATGCTAAGTCAAAATCCTTATTTTTGGGATCCAGTAATTTTTGATAAAAAGCTCCTCTTTCCATAGCAATTAGCTCCAGCTCTATTCCTACATTTTTAAATTGATGCTGCATAATTAAACCTTGATTTTCTTGTGCTTTATTAGAGTTAATATAAGCTAATTTAAGTTTTAGGTTTTCTGCACCTGCATTAGCTAAAAGCTCTTTTGCTTTATTTTCATCAAAGTTATATTCTTCAACTTTATCTGTATAGTAGATCGTATTTGGTACAAAAACAGAGTAAGCTTCTTCTGCATAATCTGTAGATTCATATGCACCGACTATAACCTCTTCTTTATTTATAGCATAGGCTATAGCTTTTCTTACATCTTTATTTTTCAAAGTATCACTATTTAAGTTAAATACCATATTATTTAACATACCTTCGTTGTATGTTACTACATTTAGATTAGGGTCTGCTTCAAATTTAGCTGCATCTTTTGGATCAATATATCTAGCACTTAGTTCTCCATTTTGCAGAGCGATATTTGCTGCGTTTGGATCAGATATTACTCTATAAACTACAGAATCTAAATGGGCTTTACCATCAAAATATTCATCGAATCTTACTAGTTCAACTTTTTCTCCACTCTTAGAATCTTTAAATTTGAAGGGACCGGACCCAATTGGTGATGCATTTTTATCACTCTTAGCTAAGTCAATTTCTCCTTCAAATACATGTTTTGGAATAGGCAATATTTTTGATACATTACTAATAAAAGGCATAGATATTTGTGGAAGTTTAAATTCTACAGTGATTTCATCTATCTTAACTACCTCAACAGGCTTTCCATCAATAATAAATGAATCTCTTAAATGACTGTTTTGAGCTGGGTCAAGTAATGATTCTATTGTAAATACAATATCATCTGCTGTAATTTTTTCACCATCATGCCACTTTATTCCCTCTTTTAATTTAAGTGTATAAGTTAAATAGTCTTCCGAAGGAGTGATGCTCTCTGCTAAGAAAAAATGTGTTCCCTCTTCATCAATTACATATAGAGGTGCAAACAAAGCATTATTAATTGTCATTGTTACCCTGTCACCAGCATAAAGTGGATTTAGTACATTTGGATCGGAGCCAATAGCAAATATAATTGTTCCACCATCCTTTATTTCATTAACAACAGCTTCTTTTGTATTTGGCTGATCAACTTGTGTTTTATTACCACCGCATGCTGTTAAAAATACCATAACTGCTACCATCATAAGTATTAAAAATCTTTTAATTTGCATTAAAAATCCCCCTTAATAAGTAAATTTGCACCAATTTTAATTCCCCGTAATTCATATCTGTTTACTTGGTATTAGGCATGGATTTATTATAACATCTATACTAATGGCTGTGCAATCACTATTTATTATAAAAATTATTAACTATAGTTAATAATTTGAAAATAACTATGTAAATCCTATTCTTTATAACAGGATAGGATTTACATAGTTGTTTAAGCTTAATCTATTTATATCCGATAATCGCCGCTCCAATAGCTCCTAAAAATTGAGACTCATTGGATGAAATAATTTCAGCTCCAAGCTTATTGCTAAGAAGTTGCCCAAGTTTTTTATTTTTAGAAACTCCTCCAGAGAAAAACACCTTGTCTTCCACTCCCATTCTACTTGCTAAAGAGTAGGTTTTATTACATACAGAATGCAAGAGTCCTGAAGCAATTGCTTCTTTAGAAGCGCCTTCTGCCATTAGACTTACAACCTCAGATTCTGCAAAAACTGTACACATGCTATTTATATTGGCCGGTTCTGTACCAGATGCTAGCTCTGAAAGATCTCCTACACCTACCTCTAGGGCATTTGCCATTACTTGCAAAAATCTACCTGTACCAGCTGCACACTTATCATTCATTAGAAAGTCTATAACAGTACCTTTATCATTTAGCTTAATAAGCTTACTATCCTGTCCCCCAATATCTATAACAGTCCTAATATTAGGATCTATATAGTGAGCCCCTCTTCCGTGGCAGGTGATTTCTGTAACCTTTTTATCTATAAAAGAAAGTGACACCCTACCATATCCAGTACCTACTATTGTACTGATATCATCTCTAGTAATATTGAGATCGCCCATTATTTCCTTAAGTAGTTGTTCTCCAGATTCCCTAGGGCTCCATCCTGTAGGTAGAAGTGCTGTCGCAATAATCTTTTCACCATCATAGGCTGCTGCCTTTGCTGCTACTGAACCTACATCAATTCCAATACTGATCACCAAATCACTTCCTTACAGTATATAATTCTAGTTTTAAGCAGTAACTGTAGATCCAATAGTTTCTAAGAACGCTTCTACCCTAACTTTAATTTGTCCTACATCAGAATCGGAGTAGTCAGTTTCTATTTGAATAAATGGAAGATTTAGCTCGTCTTTAACAAAGTTACGAACAGTAAAGGATTCTATGTTGTATGTGTGACAGGCCTGCCATGTAAGATCAACTACACCGTCTATTTCATATTCTTCTGCTAATCTTTTAATAAGGTCTAATCTACCATTGTTATTTGTCATACAAGAACATGGTGTAGATAAATATTTTTCTGCAAGAGCAGTAATCGGATCTTTACTTTCATCTACTAATACGTCTAATCCTTTATATCCTGTACAATTTTCCAGAGCGACTACACTTGCACCAGATTCCTCTAAAACCTTTAATACCTTTTCTGATCCACTTCCTATAGGGCATCCTGTTAATAAAATACGTGGAGCATTTTCATCGAAGGCGTAAATACCATTTTCCATTCTCTCTTCAACTTCAGAAATTAACCTTTCGATAAGCTCTATACCTGCTTCTTTATCTACATTAAAACCTTTTAACCATTGTGCTAACATCATATCTACACCTGTTAGCGGAGCAGGCTTATGCGCATTAAGTTTATGTAATCTTCTCATTGCACTTCTTTCTCTATTCATTAATTTAATAGCATCTTTTAACTTTTCATCTGTAATTTCTACACCAAATTTTTCTTCTAAGAAGCTTTTAAATTTAATCATTTCATTTTTCCACATTTCTAGAGCATCATTACCCTCAGCAGTTTGTGGTAGGTTCATTATATGCATAGGTTTTATTTTACCCATTAGCTCGTACATTTTCTTTTTACCATCACATGTTGTTTCTGCTAATAATACATCTGAAAAATAGAAATAAGGGCATTTATCAGTAATCGCGAAACCATAACTAGACTTAATAAGTGGACATAGGTTTCTTGGTAACTCTTTCTCCGCATCTTCTATAGGTGCTTGAGCTGTTCCACATAATGTAACTGAAATTGCATCTGCGGCTAATGCGATTTCTTGAGGTGAAAATACACAGTACATTCCTACTACTTTTTTACCTGCCTCGTGTGCTTCTTTAATTTTTACAGAATTAACTCCTCTTAGAGCTTCTACTTCTTCCATAATTTCTGGTCTCATTTTACATCCCCCTATATCTTGATTTAAATTTAGCAACTTCCAACTAAATTTTATCATTATGAGTAAATAGCTACCAATTATAATTATCTATGTGTTGTGAAACTACTATTGTTTTTTTCTATGATTATTTACTTGTTTTGATATCAAGGTAAAAATTAACAACAAAAAAATAGAAGAGTAAACTCTTCTATTTTTTATTAATCTTTGTATAAAATTTGTTTATTTTGGAAGCAGATTAAGTTTTTCTAGCTCGTCTGCTACATCTTTCAGGTTTAATCTCTCTAATGTAGCTCTTGTAGGTGCTCCAGTTTTTTCATCCCAGCCATATTCTTTATATAACATAGTTAGAGCCAATTGCATATCTTCTCTATCAAGCATAACTGTTCCTGGGGTGAAAGGCTTAGCATCAGGATTTTTTGAATCTATAAATACCCATTCTGGTATAATATCATGCTCATTACGCATATCGATAGTTTCCATTTCCTTAATAGTTGCAGCTCTATGCATAGTAGCGATTCTTTCAGCAGCTAAATCTAATTCTTTTTCAGAAGTTTCTATGCCTGTTGCTAAACTAAAGAATTTAGCTTCTAATGCTGTATCTCCTCTGTAGTTTCTTGATTTAGAAGGAGAAACCGTCATTGGCCACACCCAGTTACATAATGTAATAGAGTCATGCAGGAAGTTTCTATCTAGTGACCATTTCGCAAACTTTGCTTTATACTCATTCATTGGAGTATAATCATTTGGAGCATCTAGTGCATCTGGGGAACCCCATACTTCGCCAGCAACTTCTTTTAATATTTCTATAGGAAGTCCTGCGCCTATCATATTCATATGAGTATGAGAGTTAGCATCTCTATTAAACATTACATTAACAAGTACTCCTACTTGTGCACCAGCCTCATTACTATGATGCTTAGGAAATGCCATTTTCGACCAAACATTGTTTCCATATCCAGTCCAGTATTCTTTTCCTAAGTTCCATTCTTTATCTAACCAATAAGGTCCAAGACCTAATTTACTAAATTCTCCTTCTTTTAAAGCTATTCTTCTATAAAACTCTACTAAAAATCCAGGATCTCCTGATTCTACTAAATCCCATGGTATGCTGTCGTATTCTTCTTTTGGAAGTACTTCTTTTAATTTTCCGGATTGATAGCTATATTTAAAATCTCTACCAAGCTGACCATAGTTACTCCAAATACCATAATCATCAGCAAGTCTTGATCCTAAGCTTTTAGCGATTAGAGCTACTTCTCCTTGTTTTTCACCATCAGAAAATCCATTAACCATAACTGTACCTGGATTAATAAATCCTATACAAGTACTAGTAGCATATCCTGATAAACCATACTTTTCAAGTTCTGGAACCTTTAAATTAGATTGACAACGTATTGGACAGGAGTGGCATCCACCCATTTTAATTGTTCTTGCTTCAGCTACAGGGCCTAAGTCAAATATTGCCTTCTGTGTACGAAGACCAACCTTATTCTTATCTCCAGCAGGACATTCTCCTGTTTCTACCTTCGGCTCTGCCGCTCCCCAGAATAAAGCAGTTTGTGCAGTCCAGCGGCTTCCTTTATCATGATACTCCGCCCATGGCTGTGGTGTGCTAGGTACAACGTGTTGATTGTTTGCACCTATTATGTCCTTCAACATATATTCATTAAGTTTTAACCATTCTTGTCCTTTACCTTCAGCAATATGAACTGCTTGAGTTCCTCTAACACCTATAGCTTTTAGTTTTTTAGAACCAAATACTCCACCATGTCCACCAGCAGAGTGGTTAACACTATTTACTATAGAAGATAAGTGAACTAAATTTTCACCCGCTTGTCCAATGGAGGCAATACAGGCTTCTTTCCCCATAACATTGTTTAGCTCATGAGTTGTATCTATTACTCCTTTTCCCCATAGATTAGAAGCATCTTCTATAGACACTTTATCATCTTCAATACGTAACCATACTGGAGTTTTTGAAGCTCCCTCAACAATGATAGCATCCCATCCTGCAAACTTTAAGAATGCTCCAAAGTTTCCACCCATATGACTATCAGTAATAGCATTGTAAGGGTTAGTAGGTGCAAGAGAAGTAATATTTGTTCTTCCACTACAAGGCACACCTGTACCTGTAAAAGGTCCAACACCAATTACTATTTTGTTTGCTTCATCAAAAGCTTTTGTACCTTGAGGAACTTCATCAAATATAACCTTATAACCAATACCTGCTCCTCCAATAAAGTCCTTATATTTCATAGTATCTTCAACAGCAATACTACCTGTAGTTAAGTTTACCCTCAACATCTTACCTGTCCATCCAGTGATCTTAGACATTATTATTCCTCCTATCTATAAATCAATATGATAAATATTTAAGTTTCTATTTATTTATATTGTTAAAATAAAGTTTGCTTTTACTAATAATTTATATTATGAAAAACGATATCCTTTTCTGGTAAACATTGCTGCTACTTCTTCCCAAGGAATTATTTTTAATGCTCCTGTAATGCAGTTTTCCGCACATGCTCCACATAAAATACATTTTGTAGATTTTTTACTCTCTGGGTCTATTGTAGGCATATGCCATGGACAGGCTGCTGCGCATGCTCCACATCCAACACACTTATCTTTATCTACTGTCCAAGCCCCTAGTTTTTCATTTAAACTAATCGCATCGGCAGGACAGGATTCAGCACACTTAGGTTCCTTACATTGCTTACATGTTTCAGGTGTCATAAGGAAGTTTCCAAAATAGCCATCTTCATTACGATAATTATCTGTAATTTCATCTCCATAGTTAAAGTTTCTACTAATTTTTATTCTTGAAATAAGCGGATGAACCTTGCCATCATTTGCTACTGTACAAACCATCTCACATCTTTGACATCCAGTACATTTATTCCTCTCAGCAATAAGTATCCCTTTAGCAGTTACAAAAGCGGAAGCACTTCCAACATCTGGATTAGAACATCCTAATAAATTTAGTACAGAAGCAGTAACAGTTATACCTACTATTCCTTTTCCACTAACTTTTAAAAATTCTCGTCTAGTTCTCAATTTCTCTAAAAAATCTTCAATTTCTCTTTCAAACATAATAACTCTCCCTCCTAAATAAATATTTGTTAATGTACGTCATATTTTCTTCTTTATTGCTTTATAAATAGATTAGTGCTGGCAAATTTATCCTTAATTTGTTAAATAACAAACTTTTTCCGAAAGATAAATGCCTACAAAAACAATTTTAGATTAGTAAAAAATCAGCAACACCAGAAAACGCTAACAAAAGCATTAATTCTAGATAACTATGCATCATTTTCACTAATCTACTTTACAAAATGGGAGGCATACTCGTTTCCAAGTCTACCTATCGGTCTAAAACCTTAGATATTTATCCTTAGGTAATTAGGCTCGTAGATAATGTCTCGTATATTTAACTTTTTTAATGCAGCACAGTACATAAGTTTTACTTATGTACATAAAATATATTTATCGCTTACAATTTAACTATACTTTATACATTTACAACTTGTCAATAAATAAAAATCTATAAATATACTTCCTTAAAAATTATATCTATAACATTTTAAAGAAATAAATATTATTATTCTTCTTCCTTCTTATCTAATGTTTCTGACTTCTCTATAGTCTCCTTTTCCGGATTTTCGGTTATTTTATCTGCATGATCCTTAAATTCTTTAAGAGATTTGCCTAAGGCTTTTCCTAATTCCGGAAGTTTTGACGGTCCAAAAATTACCAATGCGATTATTAAGATTAATATTAGCTCCGTAGTCCCTAATCTACCAAACATTTGTATCGCCTCCTTGCATTACATTTTAAAGTAAAGCTTTTATATATTTATAATAATTTGTTATATACTGAACTATGGATTTTGGTCATGCTCTACCTCTATCCATTCTGCTAAAGAAACTGCATGAGCTTTTACCATAAACTTATCCGAATATAGATAAAGAGCAGCATTTGAAGCTCTAGTTTCTTTTATATCCTCATATTCTTTCTTTGTCTTTAATTGGGTTAGAACATCACTAAACTGTTCCTTAGTGAAGTTAAAAGGATTATATGAAAATAGTCTTACGTCAGTGGGTCTTGGATAGGTTTTAGATTCGTGTCTAACTGTCTCTGCAATTAGACTAATTAAATCTTTTTCCTCCACCCTTACCATCATCTGTGCATAGTTATAGGTAATATACTTATCTGAAAATAAATATATAGAACTAGCTCCTTTTATAGTATATATATCCCCATACTCTTCTCTCACTTTTAGCTCTTCAATACTAGGTAATATATCTTCTACCTCTAAAGCAATGGGATCTTCAAAAAAGTCTTCTCCATTTGTTAGTTTACCTTCAGAAGATTTTAAGCGTACTAAATCACCCATTAAAGAAATTTTATCTTCTTGTTCATATATGCTATTGTTATTTTCATCTACCATATTTTGTTCTAGCAGTATATCCTGTTTATTTATTTCCTTGTCGATATCATTTTCTAAACCCTTAATATCTATTTCTTTCATAGCTAATTCCTCCATGTTTACTAAAAATCATATAGAGTAATTAATATCCTAAAGCCACACATTAAGTTTTATTAATTTAAATACATGTATTCCTCTTTAAGAACAATACTCATTCATTACTGTGTTAAATATATCACAATATTATTTTTCAGTCAATATTCTTTATTAATAAATATTTAATTTTAAATTCAAAATTCTTTTGTAAATCTCAGTAATAGAATACCATACCAAACTATATATATTTGTATGTTCAACTTTTTATTGTTTTGATTTTAAAACCTGTTATAATATATTTAAGTATTATTAGTTATATAACAAACAATGCTTTGCTTAATATTACCATATTTAAAATATAAAATAGATTGGGTGATTTTATATTATGTTTAAAGATATATATCAAAATTTATTAAATGAGTTACTCAATGGACATGAAACTACTCTATTAACTTTTATGAATCCTAGTGATGAAAAAAGAGGAACTATTGAAGAAAAACTTCTTTTATCTAGACATAACTTAGAAAAAGAACTACCTAGTATTACAAAGGATCTTAAAGATAAAATACTGGATAGTTTTAAAACAGGAAGTCCTATGCTTTACAATAGTCAGAATAGAACTATTTTAATTGAACCTTATTTTCCAAAGCCTAGATTAGTAATTTTAGGTGGAGGCCATATAGCTAAACCTTTAGCCGAATTTGGACATAAAGTAGGATTTTCTGTTGTTGTAGTAGATGATAGACCTTCATTTGCTAATCCTGATCGCTTTCCTGAAGCTAGTGAAGTCATTTGTGAAGATTTCGAAAAAGTCTTTGATTTGCTAAATTTAAGAGAGTCAGATTTTGTAGTTATTGTAACTAGAGGCCATAGACATGATGGAGTTTGTTTACGTAATGCTTTAAAGTATAATTCATCATATATAGGTATGATAGGCTCAAAGCGCCGAGTAAAAACAATGATGGACGAATTAGTAAGCGAAGGTTATTGTAAAGAAAAGTTAAACAATGTTAATTCACCAATTGGATTAGATATAGGTGCAGTTACACCTGAAGAAATAGCAATTTCCATAATATCGCAGGTTATTAGTTTTAGAAGATCTAAAGGTCCCATTTTAAATAATAATTTAAAAAAGTTTAATTGGCCAGAATTTGATAGTGATGTAATTAAAGAAATATCTCAACAGTCCGAAATTCCTAGGGCCCTTATTACAATAATTGCTTCTAAAGGTTCCGTGCCTAGAAAGGCTGGGGCTAAAATGATAGCTTGGATGGATGGTAGAGTTATAGGAAGTATTGGTGGAGGCTGTAGTGAAGCTAATATAATAACATTAGCTCGTGATGTTATATTAACAAAAGGCTATTCTATCGAGCATGTGGATATGACAGGTATTGTGGCAGAAGAAGAAGGTATGGTTTGTGGTGGTACAATAGATGTACTTATCGAAGCTTTTTAATTGAATTGCCTATACATTCACTAGTAAAACAAACCAATCATTCTTATTATCTAAGAATAATTGGTTTGTTTTACTTTACGCTAATTTTTCTATATCACTTTTAATTAAATCGTTCCATTTTCCGCACTTGTCTCCCCAACGTGCCATAATTTGCCCATCTCTTAATATTTCAATAACCTCACACATATTAGAACAATCTGCACATTCTATGCCCTTTACATTATAGCCAGAGTTAATAATATCAAAGCCTTGAAAACTCGTTTTATTTCCTTTTGCAGAATGTTCTTGAGCCAATAAACAACACCCTATAGAACCCATAACATCATAATGGGGTGGTACTAATACTTCTAGTCCAAGAGCCTCTTCAAAGGATTTTTTAATTCCTACATTGGCAGCTACTCCACCTTGGAATACAACAGGACCTACTATTTCCTTTCCTTTAGCTAAGTTATTTAAAAAATTTCTTACCATTGCATCGGAAAGTCCCTTAATAATATCTTCCTGATTATGCCCTAATTGCTGTTTATGTATCATATCTGTCTCAGCAAAAACAGCGCATCTTCCTGCTATACGAACAGGATTTGTTGACTGTAATGCTAAGCCTCCAAAATCTTTAATATCAATACCCATACGAGCTGCCTGTCTATCTAAAAAGGATCCCGTTCCCGCAGCACATACAGTATTCATAGCAAAATCACTAATTATTCCATCCCTAAGTAAAATAATTTTTGAATCCTGTCCACCAATTTCCAATATAGTTCTTACGCCGTCAACAAAGTTAAGTGCAGCTATACCATGGGCAGTAATTTCATTTTTAACAACGTCTGCTCCCACTATCATAGAAGCTAAATGTCTACCACTTCCTGTTGTTCCAACACCCTTTACATTAATATCTTCTGTTACTTGGGATTTTATTTCCTTTAAAGCCCTCTGCACAGCATCTATTGGTTTTCCACTAGTTCTTGTGTAAACTTTACCCATAATCTCTTTATTTTCATCCATTAATACGATATTAGTACTAACGGAGCCTACATCAATACCCAGATAACAATTTTTCACCTTTACTAATCTCCTTTCTTCTCCGTAAAAGATCGACAAATGCCTCTAATCTAGTCATATACCCAGCTTCTCCTGTCATTTCATCTACAATAAGACATAGGTATGGGATATTATAATCCTTTTCTACTGTGGGAAGAATACTTTGTGCGACTATTTCTGGCATACAAGTTAGAGGATAAACTTGTATAATTCCATCAAAACCTTCCTTAGCAAATTTAACACTATAGCCTATAGTTTCTCTAGCATGTCCACCTATCATAGTTTTCAAATATGGCTCAGCTGCCTTTCTGGTTTCCTTTTCACTAGTTAATCCTAGAGGATTTAGGAAGAGATGTTCATTTAGCCAGCGACTTACTTTTAATGATTTATCTATTTCTACTCCTAAACTCCCTAGCTTCTTTTCAATATCTAAGCTTACAAAGGGCTCTATAATAGTGTAAATTTCCCCTACAACACCAATTTTAATAATTTCTCTATTAGAGTCTTCCTCTACAGATAGTATTTTTTCCTTTGTCTCCTTCATTAGTCGAGAAACTCCTTCATACCCATATACCATCCTTATATCCTTATGGAATTGATCATAATACCTATCTACGCTACCCCTAACCTTTTCCCTAGGTCTTTTATAGTAGGCTATATCCTCTAAATCATCCACCTGATTCAATACCCGCACTGCTTTTTTTAAAGCTTTGATAATTTTATAAGGATTTTTAGTTCCTGTTAATTTAAAGATTCTATTAAAGAATGCTTTATAATCACCTTGAGGAGGATCAAGTAATATAACATCTATATCATAACCAATTTCACTCAGTAATTCTCTTTGTAATATTGAATAGTATCCAAAACGACAAGGCCCACAGCTTCCTGTTAATACTATGGTATCTGCTCCCATATTTATGCTTTCTATATAATTACCTATATTGACCTTTAGTGGAAGGCAAATGGACTCTGGAGAATGTTTTACACCAATATTTAGAGTATCTTTGCTACACCGGGGTGGAACTACTATATCAACTCCTAATTCTTCTAATAATACTTTTGTAGCCACATATTGATTACCCATGTGCGGAAAGGTTACCTTCATTTCGATTCCTCCATTCAATCATATCTAAAAATGCTTCTATTCTTGTATTGATTCCTGCTTCTCCTGTATGTTCATCTATAGTTAATAGTAGAAAAGGAATTTTACCTTCTCTTCTGGATTTTCTTTCAAATAGGTCCTGTATTATTGAATCAATACCACATCCAAATGATGATACATAAATAACACCATCCACATTTTTAGCTTGAGCTAAATACATAGAAGCACCTAAAAGTTTTCTTCCAAAGCTCCAAAACATTTTTTTTTCTAGTTCGTTTGCGTATTTGTTAATAATATTAAAATCGATCATTTCTGGAACAAGGATATCAACCTGATTCTCCTTTAGCTTATTAAGTAAATTCATAGAGCTGTAGCTATCATACATATTATATGTGTGTCCTACTACTGCTATTTTCTTTTTATTTTTTATATTAGATATATCACTATTATTGGACTCTATAAACTTTCCATCTACAGGTAGATTACCACTTTTTATTGTATCCTTATACTTTTGATAACTTTTCAAAGCTTCAGCATATGCCCTTTTAATTTTCCCTCTATCTTTAGTAATGTAGTATCCAAATTTATATATTGTTTCATCTAAGTTTTTTCTAGACTTATTAAAGTTTATTTCCACATCTATTAAAGGTGGTAGATTCTTAATTGAATGTACTACCATTTCCGGCAATCCACAAAACTTCGGACATATATATTCTTTTTCATAAACACTCATCATCTTAGGAACAAAAATATAATCTACCCTATCTTTTAAATCCATAACATGACCATTAAAAATCTTTACAGGAAGACAAGCCTCATCCACTGTATTTTTTACACCTTGGTCTAATATTTGTTTGTTTGTAGGCTTAGATAAAATAACCTCTGCCCCTAAGTGTTCATAGAATGTTTTCCATAAGGGATAATAGTCATAAAACCATAATCCTCTTGGAATACCAATTTTTATTGCCATAAAACCCCTCCTTTTTAGCACATTCAGTATTATTGACAACTATTATTGTTTATATACTTGACTAAATTAAAGGTATCATTAACATACCTATCTTTTCTTTAAACCTCTGTATTAACGGACGTTTGCTGTAATCTTCTAGCATAACTTCATCACTATCTCCTATGTTTTTATAAAGTTCTCTAATCATAAGCTCCGATTGACTTTGATCAAATAATATGGCATTCATCTCACAGTCTAAATATTGACTTCGTGTATTCAAATTAGCAGATCCGACTGATACGACCTTATCGTCTGCTACAAAAATCTTTGAATGTATGAAACCATCTTCATACAAATATATTTTCACTTTACTATTTAAAAGTTTATTGAAAAATGATGAATTAGCCCATCCAACTAAAAATAAATCTGGATTTTTAGGTATTATTATTTTTACATCTACCCCTTTTAAAGCCGCTGTCTGAAGAGCATTTATCATACTGTCGCTTAGTACAAGATATGGTGTTGCAATATACAATCTCTTTTTTGCCGAAGTTATTATAGAAAAATATGCTTGACTAATTTCATTCCAATAGGTGTCATATCCGCCGCTAACTATTTGTACAGGTAAAATGTTTTCTCCCTCCCACTCTGGAAAATACTTATTATCTAACAGTTTATCTCCACTAACATAATACCAGTCCCCTAAAAATACTCTCTGCATGCCCTTAACCGCTTCACCTTTTATTTTCACTAAAATATCCTTCCAGTTTCCTATGGTGTTATCTCTACCTAAATATTCATCACCTATATTAATTCCTCCAGTAAAGCCTACCTTACCATCTACTATAACTATTTTTCTATGGTTACGATGGTTAAGCTTCCCTTTAATAACAGACTTAAAAATACTATCATATGCCTTTATCTCTACTCCAGCTTCAATTAGTTCCTTACGAAAGTGTCTTTTTAAACTCCAGCTTCCTAATCCATCATAAATAACTCTAACCTCTACACCTTCTTTAGCTTTTTTAATTAATAGATCTTTAAACTTTTGCCCTATATTATCATTTCTAAGTATAAAAAACTCGATGTGTATATGGCTTTTAGCTTTACTTATTTCCTCTACCATTTCATCAAACATAGTGGCACTATCATATATTAGTAATGCTTCATTATAAAACGAAATAGGCATACCTGTATTTTCTTCTATAAGCTTTCCAATTCCCTGTTGGCTTTGTTCTAAAGTTACATCTGTCATTCTTTTGTTTTTGTCAATCTCTGTTAATTGATCCATATACTTACTTCTCTTTACTTGATAGCTGTTTGACACTCTTGTGTTTTTCCATATTTGAAAGAAAGTAAACATAAAAAGAATAAAAAAGAGTGTCATTATAACATATATAATTTTTATAATTATTTCATTTTGAAAAAATTGTAACATTAAAAGAAATATTATAAATAAAGCTGTAAATCCTAATAAATACGGATATATGCTTACAAAAACAACATCTTTAACTAGTATAAATAGATTAAAATACACTAAAGTTGTTAGTAGTAATAATAAAAACTTCATATAAAAATTGATTAGCATTTTGTCTCCTCCAAAGATTAAACTATATAATATATAATCATGTCCAATGTTATTATCTTTAACCTTAATACTTATTTTTTAGATACATTTTTTTATATACACACAAAAAAAGCAGCTAAGCTGCTTTTTTTTGGTTGAATTCTTAATTTTTTAAAATACTATATTAATTTTTTATTTACAGATTACCTGATTCTTACCTATACTTTTTGCCTCATACAAGCATTTATCTGCAATATGAATTAAATTTTCCTTGTTATAGCTGTCTATACCAAATGTTGAAAGGCCTATAGATACAGTAACACTTATATTATGTACAGAAAGAGTCTCAATTAAGTGCCGAATACGATCTGCTATAATCTTAGCTTCTTCCTTACCAATATCCTTTAATATAACTATTATTTCTTCTCCTCCATATCGGGCAACTATATCTTTTTGTCTTACATTTTCCCTTATACAGTTTGCCACATTTTTCAAGACTATATCTCCCATTTGATGGCCATAATTGTCGTTAGTTGACTTAAAATCATCTATATCAATCATTAAAATAGAGAATTTTTCTTCACTATACCTGTATATTCTGTATACTTCTTCATATATGTTCTCAAATGTTCTACGATTAAGTAATCCTGTTAATCCATCATATTTTGACCATGCCTTTAAATCACCAATATACTCTATGTTAGAAATAATAAGCCCTATATGACGAGCTATAATTTCTAAAAATCGAACTTGTCTATCAGAGAAAGTTTCGTACTCTCCGTTATCTAAGTACATTACGCCCAAAGGTTTTCCATGAACATTAAGGATAGGTAATACTACATTGGAACGAACACCTAACTCCTTAGAAAGCTCAGAATCACATCTAGGATCTGTCAGTGCATCATATACAACAACAGGTTTTTTGGTATCTATAGCAATAATAGCCGTATGATCCTTTGTCTTAGTTTTATCTAGTGGGTATTTTTTTTCTTTAATCTTGGCGCTTTTATCAAAGGTAGAGTAATGAGGTAATAAAAACTCCTCATCCTCATCTAATAGCGCTATAGTACACTTTTTCATACCTGTAGCACTAGGAATTATTGAAACTATTTTTTGCAGTGGGTCACTTGTATTATCCAAACTATCTTCTGGGTTATATAGTAATATATTCTCTAGAGCTGTTAATCCGAGCATATTTTCAAAGGCTAGATTCTGTCTCTCAATTCTAGAAAATACGGCTGTAAGTTCTCTAGCAACTAATTGTGCTATATTTTTAAGTTCGCAAGAAATTTTTCTTTCTTTTTCTTTGTCATAGATGATTAAAAGACCTACTAATTTATTTTGAGCAAAAACAGGTGTAGACAATAACTTATGTGGTTGGATCATTCTATTTAAATACGGAAATGCTTCTTCTATACTATTTGTATCCTCCAAGCATAAGGGCTTTTTATACTCGTTCATAGATAAGCTTAAATTAAAAACACCTGAAATCGCCGTATCTGCTGTATTGCCCTTTTCATTAATATCTTTACATGATGAATCTTTGATCATAACCTTTTTGTTATTTTCTACAATATCTAGATACATAGTCCTATAGCCTAGCCTTTTGTAAATAAAATTAACCACAACATTAATAGCAGCCTCTTTACTATATTGTCTATTTAGCGCTCTATATAGCTGCATACTATGTTTTTCATGTCCATTTAATACTTGGGATTCTTTATGATATTCTCTATTCACCACTTAACTCCCCCACTTACTTATCAAAGTCGTCTGATGCTATTGCATAGACTCCATCGCACTTAAACTTTTAAACTTACGTTTTGAAATTTCAAGTGCTCAAATATATCTATTCCCCTGTTGCAAACTCCCAACCCCAGTAACCATTGCTTGATTTTTTTAAACGAATTTTGCCATCAAACTTATTATTAGTTTGGGGCGATACCATACCTTTTACAATGACTACTTTATTTTCAATCAGTTTACTTACTATGGTTTTAGTCATTTTCTTTTTAAATTTTTTCATAAGTATATCTTCTTTAAACAATCCAAATTTACATCCCTGCTTATATTCACTACAGTAAAAATTTTTAGGTCCTTCCATTACATTCCCAACTTTACACGCTGGACATATACCTAAAGTATTGTTGTAAGAGTTACTCTTAAAATCTGTTTGATTTTTTCCTTTATTATATCTTTCAAATATAACCTCTTCCTTATTTCTAATCACATCTTCTACTATAAATGTTGTAAATCTAACAATACCATCCATGAACTTTTTAGAATCTAGTTGACCTTTAGCAATTTTATCTAGGGCCTTTTCCCATTTACCTGTAAGCTCGGGGGATGATAATTCATTAGAAGCTACCTGTATAAGTTTTCTCCCTTTTTCTGTAGATATTAAATTTTTCCCCTGTCTTTCTATATATCCAACATTTATAATCCTTTCAATAACTGAAGCCCTAGTAGCTGGTGTACCTATACCACCTGCTTTTAATTGTTCTCTTAATTCTTCATCATCAATAAACTTTCCCGCATTTTCCATTGCACCTAAAAGTAGTGCTTCATTATATCTGTCCGGCGGTTTTGTTTGTTTTTTTTCTATATTTGCATTTTTTACCAAGCTTGTATATCCTTTTTGTATATTAGCTAATAAACTTGTATTTATACCTTTTTCTTTTTCATTATAGAGTATTCTCCAGCCTTGATTTATAGTTTGCTGCTCGTTACTTTTGAAGTTTTCCTCTTCTACATTAGTTATTATAGTTATACTAAAATATTCATAATCATTATAAAAAACCGATAAAAATCTTCTTGCAATAATGTCGTAAATATTTTTCTCTTCCTCAGAGAATTTGTCCAATATTGCCTTTTTTTCCGTAGGGATAATAGCATGATGATCCGAAACCTTACTATCATTAACAATCCTAGAAGTAATTGGTAATTTCTCTATTTTTTCTAAATTCCCTGTATATTCTTGATACCCTTCCAATCCTACTTTTTTAATTAAGTTTTTTAATTTTGGAATTAAATCCTTGGATAAATAACGGCTATCAGTTCTTGGATATGTAATTACCTTTCTTTTTTCATAAAGAGCTTGAGCTATATCTAAAGTTCTTTGGGCTGTATATCCATATCGTTTGTTTGCATCTCTTTGTAACTCTGTTAAATCATATAATAGTGGTGGTTTTTTAACTACTTTTTTCTTTTGACAATCTGTAACTTCGCCTTCTTTACCTACTACTTTATTCTTTATATATTCTGCCTTTTCAATAGTATCTACTTTACTCTCCTTAGTTTCCAAATCTATCCAAGTACCACTATACTCTTTAAAATCTGCCTTTACCTCCCAATAATCAACAGGAGTAAAGTTATCGATTTCCATATCTCTATCAACTATAATCTTTAAAGTAGGTGTTTGCACTCTACCTATGGGAAGTAAGCTATTATATTTTATACTATATACCCTACTCCCATTCATTCCTACCAACCAATCACTTTCACTTCTACACTTTGCTGAGTAATATAATGGATCATATGCTTTACCATCCCGTAGCTTAGCAAATCCATCCTTAATTGCTTCTTCTGTAAGTGATGATATCCATAACCTTTTGAAAGGCTTTCTGCAACCAACAAGCTCATATATATATCTAAAAATAAGTTCTCCCTCTCTACCAGCATCAGTAGCACATATTATTTCATCAACTTGTGAAGCTTTGATCAGAGTTTTTACAATTTGATACTGTTTATATGTCTTAGGGTTAGGTTTAAGCTTTATCTTTTCTGGTATAATAGGTAAATTATTAAATGCCCACTTTTTATAGTTAATATCATATTCCTCAGGGTTGCATAATATAACTAAATGACCTATGGCCCAAGTAACTATATAGTTATCTCCTTCTATGTAACCATCTTTTTTATCTTTACAATTTAAAACCTTTGCAATATCTTTAGCTACACTAGGTTTTTCTGCTATTACTAGTTTTTTCATACCTTTATCCTCTCATAATAACTTACGCATTTATTATATATTATTTATCTTTATAATGATAGGAAAAAATGGGTCTATTTTCCTATTTACATTCGTATTTTTCTGATATATTTTTCTGGTTTTCGACAACACAACCTTATTTTCGACAATATTCTACGTTTTTTATTATACTATAAAAATACAACAAGAGCTAAAAATAATTTCAGCTCTTATTCTGCAAACTTTTAATACCTTCTAATACTTCTCTACCTATTTCATATTCTGGTGCAATTTCAACTGCTCTTCGGGCATACTTTTCTGCCTTATCTAAATCATCTATGTTTAAATAAGTAACCGCCATATCACATAAAATTGTCGGATGATTTAAATCATAAATAAGGGCTTTTTTAAAACACCTTAAGGCATCCTCATAAGCTTCATTGTCTAAAAGCTTGCTTCCCAACCCTTCATATGCCTCTATAATATGAAGTTTTACTCTTTCATTTTTCTTAAAGTCAGGGCTTTTTGTTATAAGCTCTTCGAAGTATTTAATAGACATTTCATATTCTTCTTCTTTATTATATTTAATTCCTAGCCATAATAACTTATCTAATTCATCTTGAGATCGTTCTATTTCTATTTGATCTCTCATTCTTCTATAAGGGTTATTGCTCTTATTTTTCAACGAAAGCTCAAATAGTCTATCAGATAAAGTTAAAATCTCTTTATCTATATCTAATTTATTTATATATCCCTTGGGTATATTATTAAACCCTAAATATGCTCCTAGCAAGGCTAACACCATGGTCACTATTATATCGGTTTCTCTCATAGTTAAACATTCTTTTAATGTTTTCTCGTAGTCGTTAGGATTTTTTAAAAAAATATATAGGGATAAAGGAATTGCCTCTAGAGAATTAGCACTACTACCCCACTGCTTTTTTATTTCTTCAATCGAAATACTCTTATCAATCCATTCCTTTAATATACGATTAACCATTATATATAAGTTCGCAATTTCTCCGTTTTTACCTGTAGGATATACTTTAGTTTCTATTCCTTTTATACTCTTACAAAGGGTATCTATAAATAGATTAAAATCATTTTTACTCTGCATGGAAAAAGCAGGAGTATTTAATAAGTATGCTACAGCCGAGGAAAATAAAATACTGGCAGCAACAGCAGTTTCATCCATATGGGTAATAATTGTCTGAATTCCTCCAATTAATTTTAATGTAGTAAAATCTCCATAGTTTACTAATGCTAAGGGCACTCCTCTAATAGCTGCTCCAGCTTCTACAGAAGCTATACCACATCTATACCATTCCATTCTGTGGTCTCTATAATTTAAAGTAAATTGCTCCATTACTTTGTCCATTCCAACAATAGGTTGACGAATAAACCTATTCGCTAAGTCCTCTGGATTAAAGGTTTGATTAATAATTAAGGATTCTGCAAATAAAATAACAGTTGTAGTTTGCCATGTTCCCTTTAAAGAAGCAGTATTTCTTTCGCCCTTTAAAAAATGATTTATATGTTCAATCTCCTTTGGCTGTTGACCTTCCCACGAACTTCCAAAGGCGTCTCCGATAGCTAAGCTCACCATCGCTCCTCTAATTTTATCTCTATAATCTATATTTGATAAGGGGACTAGGTTCACATTTTCAGTACGTGTATTTAAATCAGGCATACCTATCTTTTCTACTAAAAAGTTATATACTTCCTCCAATAAACTTATATACATAACCCATGCACCCCCTTTATATTATTCTATATCTCAAATATTCTACAATACCATAGTTTTTCCTTCATAGTTCCACCAATACTTATTAAATTTATTATTATTGTTTATTGACTTAATACTATTTTCATGGTATATTTTTAAAAAAGAATATGCCTTTAAATTGGTACTGCGAGACCAAAAAGGATCGGATATAAACTCTAAGTATATTATTTGAAAAAATATATTACTTTGAGTTACTTTCTAACCCCTTTGGTTATTTCATAAGCCAATGGGGTTATTCTATTTTGCCTTTAACTTAGTCCAGTGAGGCTAGAAAGGGAGTTAACGCTCCCAAATGAAAAGGGAGGAAATGCAATGAAATTAGAAGGCAGACATCTTATAGATGTAAACGACTTTACTGTGGAAGAACTTCAAGCTATTATCAACCTAGGACTTGAAATATACAAAGATCCATCAAGATTCAGTGAGTTATGTAAAGGTAAAATTCTTGGAACCTTGTTTTATGAGCCTAGCACAAGAACACGTTTAAGCTTTGAATCCGCAATGCTTCGAATGGGGGGCACCGTTCTTGGCTTTGCAGATGCAGAAACTAGCTCAGTAAAGAAAGGAGAGAGTGTTGCAGATACTATAAGGGTTTTAGATGGCTATGCAGACATTATAGTAATGCGTCATTCAAGGGAAGGAGCACCCCTTCTAGCATCACAATATTCTACAGTTCCTATTATAAATGGTGGCGATGGTGGCCATCAACACCCTACTCAAACTTTAACAGACTTATTAACCATACAATACTATAAAAATCATATCGAAAATCTTAAGGTTGCTATCTGTGGGGACCTGCTCTTTGGAAGAACAGTACACTCTTTGCTTAAAACTTTAAGTCGCTTTCCTAATATAGAATTCATATTAATATCTCCACCAGAATTAAAAATTCCCCTTCACTTAAAAAATGATGTTATAGAAAAACATAATGTAAAAATTATTGAAACTACTTCTTTAGATGAGCATATGAAGGATATTGATGTTTTATATATGACCAGAATTCAAAAAGAAAGGTTCTTTAACGAAGACGATTACGTTAAGTTAAAGGATAGTTATATTTTAACTCCTGAAAAGCTCAAATATGCTAAAGGAGATTTACTGCTAATGCATCCACTGCCACGGGTTAACGAAATAAGCTATGATGTGGATAGGGATCCTAGAGCAAAATATTTCCAGCAGGCAAGGCTTGGAGTATTTGCAAGAATGGCTCTAATGGCGCTACTTTTAGGGAGGGATACTAATGCTTAAAGTAACCGGAATTACACAAGGAATTGTAATAGACCATATTACATCAGGAAATGGGCTTAAAATTTTCAACAAATTAAAATTAGATAAAATAGATGCACCTGTAGTTTTGCTAATGAAAGTAAATAGCCATATACTAGGTAAAAAAGATATTATTAAAATACAAGACCATGTGAATATAGATATGACTATACTAGGGCTTATTGATCAAAATGCTACTGTGAATATTATAAAAAATGGAGAGATTACTTCAAAATCAAAAGTTGAAATACCTAAAAAAATAAAAGGACTATTTCAGTGCAAAAACCCTCGTTGTATAACAACTGTAGATGATTATGCTATATCAGAATTCACATTAGTACCTAACGGAAAAGTTCAATATCGTTGTAACTACTGTGAAGAGCTGACAGAATATAAACTCTAGTAGTTATTAGCCGGAGGTGCAAATATGAGCAAACGAATAGTAATTGCCCTGGGTGGTAACGCCTTAGGGAATAATCCTAAAGAACAGCTTTTAGCAGTGAAAAGTACAGCAAGTCCAATAGTAGATTTAATAGAAGAAGGATACGAAGTAATAATATGCCATGGAAATGGTCCACAAGTAGGTATGATTAACCTAGCAATAGAAGAAGCTTCTAAATCTAATGTAATTATTCCTGAAATACCCTTTCCCGAATGTAACGCTATGAGCCAGGGTTATATTGGATATCATCTACAAAATGCCCTAAGAGAAGAACTTATAAAAAGAGATATTAACAAACCTGTTGCAACTGTTATTACTCAAGTTATAGTAGATAAAAATGATACGGCCTTCCAAAACCCTACAAAACCAATAGGTGCATTTTATACAAAGGAAGAAGCTGAAATATTAGAAAAAGAAAAAAGTTATGTAGTAGTAGAAGACGCAGGTAGAGGATATAGAAGAGTAGTTCCTTCTCCACTTCCTATTGGGATAGTTGAAGAGGATATTATAAAAACCTTAACTAAGGCAGGCCATATTGCTATAGCAGTAGGTGGCGGTGGGATACCGGTAATAGAAGAAGTACATAGTCTAATCGGAGTTTCCGCCGTAGTCGATAAGGACTTTGCCAGTGAAAAACTAGCTGAAGTTGTTGAAGCAGATTATTTAATAATCCTTACAGCAGTAGAAAAAGTAGCCCTTAACTACGGAAAGGAAAACGAAAAGCTTCTTGATACACTAAGTATTAATGAAGTTAAACAATATATAAAAGAAGGTCATTTTGCTAGAGGCTCTATGCTTCCTAAGGTTGAAGCGGCCATAAAGTTTGCTGAAAGTAAAGAAGGCAGAAAAGCCCTTATTACTTCTTTAGAGAAAGCCAAAGAAGGTATAGAAGGAAAGACTGGAACTTTGATAGTTTAATTGCGTATATAGTTTAGTATATTTTAATAAATTTAAGTATTAAAAATATATTTCCTGCTCCATATTTCTTCTTATCTTTTCATTTTATTTTATAAAAATAAGACTCATAAAAGAGTCTTATTTTTACATATATTAAAAAAAGTTTAAATATCTTTCACATTTAAAACTCTCATAGCATTTAATACTGCAATAAGAGCTACACCTACATCTGCAAATACTGCTTCCCACATAGTTGCAAGACCACCCGCACCTAATACCAATACAATAGCCTTTACTCCAAAGGCAAATATAATATTTTGCCATACAATACGTCTAGTTCTTTTAGCTATTTTTATTGCACTCACTAGCTTCATTGGTTCGTCGGTCATTAAAACAACATCAGCTGCTTCTATAGCTGCATCAGAACCTAATCCACCCATTGCTACCCCTATATCTGCTCTGGCTAACACTGGTGCGTCGTTGATTCCATCTCCAACAAAAATCAACTTTCCTTTTTCTGACTTCTGTCTATCTAACATTTCGAGCTTCTCGACTTTTTGGTCAGGTAAAAGTTCTGCATGTACTTCGTCTAAGCCTAATTCCTTCGCTACTCTTACTCCTGCCTGTTTGTTGTCTCCTGTAAGCATAACAGTTCTATTAACACCAATATTTTTTAATTCTTTAATTGCTTTTTGTGAATCTTCCTTTATCTCATCGGAAATAATGATAGAACCTGCAAATTTCCCATTAACAGCTATATATACTATAGTTCCTATAGTTTCTACTGAGTCATATGCAACGTTTTTCTCATCCATTAATTTAGCATTTCCAGCTAAAATTTCTTTATCTTTTACCTTTACTTTAATTCCATGTCCTGATATTTCTTCATAGTTTTCAATTTCATCCTTATTTATATCTTTTCCATATGCCTTTAAAATAGATATAGCAATAGGATGATTAGAATGACTTTCTGCATAAGCAGCGTACTCTAATAGTTCTTCCTTTGAAATATTTTTATTAACATTTATTTCAGTTACTTTAAATACACCCTTTGTTAATGTACCTGTTTTATCAAATACCACTGTATCAACATTATTAAGTGCTTCTAGGTAATTTCCACCCTTTATTAGAATTCCATTTTTAGATGCTCCACCAATTCCTCCGAAGAATCCTAGTGGTATAGATACTACTAATGCACAAGGACAAGATATTACCAGGAATATAAGTGCCCTATAGATCCATTCTGAGAAAGTAGCACCTTCGATTACTAGTGGTGGAATCACCGCTAAACCTAGGGCCGCAAATACAACTACCGGTGTGTAGTATCTTGCAAATTTAGTTATAAAGTTCTCTGTAGGTGCCTTTTTACTACTAGCATTTTCTACTAATTCTAAAATCTTAGACACTGTAGATTCTCCAAATTCTTTACTTACCTTAACTGTCAGCAAACCATTTTTATTAATAAATCCACCTAGCACATTGCTTCCTTCTTCAACTTCTCTTGGTACAGATTCCCCTGTTAAAGCAGAAGTATCTACCATAGATTTCCCCTCTATAACTACCCCATCTAAAGGCACTTTCTCTCCAGGCTTAATTATAATATAATCATCTACTGCAACCTCTTCTGGAGAAACTTTTTTCTCTTCATTTCCTATCTTAAGGTTTGCATAATCTGGTCTAATATCCATAAGTGTTGCAATAGATTTTCTAGATCTGTTAACCGCTAGATCTTGGAAAAACTCTCCTATTTGATAGAAAAGCATTACTGCTACCCCTTCTGGAAATTCTCCAATAGCAAAAGCACCTATTGTTGCAATACCCATTAGGAAGTTTTCATCAAAGACTTGACCTCTTAATATGTTTCTTCCTGCTCTGAGTAGGACTTCACCACCTACAAGAAGATAACTTATAAAGTAGAGTATAAATTCCACAGTATTTGGCATTTTAAAAGCTATGGCTATGAAAAATAACAGAGCTCCTATTCCTAATCCTATAAGCTCCTTTTTATTACCTCCGTTTCCATGGCTATGGCTATGTCCATGACTATCTTCATGATTATGTCCATCACAATGCCCATCACAGTGTCCATGATCATGATTATTATGGTTATTATGTTTGATTTTATTTTTTATTTTTTCTGTTACAACTACATGAGGCTCCAGTTTTTTCACTATACCTCTTGTATCGTTAACAATAGATTCTAGCTTTGATATATCATCTACCTCAATACCTAAAGTTTTAGTAACAAAATTTACAGTAGCTAATCTTACACCATCTAATTCATTAACCTTTACTTCTATCTTAGACGCGCAGTTTGCACAGTCTAATCCCTCTAAAATAAATTCTTTACGCAGTCCTGCACTCATGTTTTTCCCCCCATTTATTTATGATTTATATGAATAAAGCCTTGCTCAAAAATATTTTTTACGTGTTCATCATCTAAGGAATAATAAACTACCTTTCCATCTTTTCTAAACTTTACAAGTCCAGCTTGTTTAAGTACCCTTAACTGATGGGAAATTGCTGATTGATTCATTCCCAGTAATACAGCTATATCACAAACACACATCTCTGCTTCAAATAATGCGTGAAGAATTTTAATTCTTGTTGTATCTCCAAAAACCTTAAATAATTCAGCTAAGTCATATAATTTTTCTTCTTGAGGCATTGATTGCTTAACTCTATTAACTACATCTTCATGTATAACATTGCAGTTACACGACTCTGTATTAACTTGATTTATAGACATGATATCATCCTTTCTTTATATATGAACGTATATTCATATGTTCAGTTATAGTATATTATATCTACATATTTTTGGCAACAATATTTTTTAAAAAGTCTTTAATTTTTATTTAAAATAAAAAACTAGAAAGGTATTAAGCCCTTCTAGTTAAGTTGGTGGCTAGATCTTCCACCCCTATATACTTCATATATAAATCATCTACTTTTCTTCATACTTTAAAAGTCTAACTGCATTAACTATTACTAATAAAACACTCATTTCGTGTATTAGCATTCCAGCTGAAAGAAAAACAGTTTTTCCTAAGACTCCTATAATCAAACCTATTACTACAACTATTGCAAAATAAATATTTTGTTTCATATTTCTTACTGTAGCACGACTAAGGCCTACCGCATAAGATACTTTATTCAACTCATCGGACATTAAAACTACATCAGCTGTTTCCATAGCTACATCACTTCCAGCGCCACCTATAGCAATACCTAAGTCCGCTGTAGCTAGAGCCGGAGCATCGTTAACTCCATCACCAACCATTGCTGTCATACCATGTTTTTCTTGTAGATCTTTTAATTTTGTTACTTTATCTTCTGGTAATAATTCTGCATAGTAATCATCTAAACCTAGCCTGTTTGCAATTGATTTTGCTGCAAGTCTGTTGTCACCTGTTA
This sequence comes from Alkaliphilus sp. B6464, assembly GCF_018141165.1. Taxonomy (NCBI): domain Bacteria; kingdom Bacillati; phylum Bacillota; class Clostridia; order Peptostreptococcales; family Natronincolaceae; genus Alkaliphilus; species Alkaliphilus sp. B6464. The sequence goes on along the minus strand of NZ_CP058557.1, from coordinate 1,888,633 downwards.
GCATTACTACCTTTTTAATACCTTGGGACTTTAGTTTCTTTATTAATTCTGCGCCATCTGGTCTAAGTTTATCTGCAATAGATATTACGCCTAGTAGTTTTTCAGAATCTGCTACCAACACAACAGTTTGCGCTTCTGACTCTTCCTTCTGTATATATTTTTCTACTTCTTCATATATTGCTATTCCATTAGATTGAAGTAGTTTTCTATTACCTATTAGAATATTTGTGTCTCCTATTTTAGCTATTAGCCCTTGACCAGTTATAATTTCCGTATATTCTGGTTTTATTAAGCCTAATATATTTCTATCCTTCGCTCCTTCTAATATGGCCTTGGCTAGAGGATGTTCTGAATATAGTTCTCCACTTGCAGTTAATTTTAAAATCTCATTTTCACCTAACCCGTATGATTTTATATTAGTTATTTGAGGTCTTCCTATTGTAAGGGTTCCAGTTTTGTCAAAAGCAATTACTCTAACTTTTCCCATTTTTTCTATTATTTCTCCACCTTTAATTAAAACTCCATGCTTTGCTCCATTTCCAATACCAGCTACTACAGAAACCGGAGCTGATATTACAAGAGCACCTGGACAAGCAATGACTAGAAGTGTAAGGGCAAGTTCAATGTCTTTAGTTAATAAATATACTATAACTGTTAATACTATAATTCCTGGTGTATAATATTTTGAAAATACTTCTAAAAATTTTTGTGTTTTTGCTTTTTTGTCTTGAGCCTCTTCTACCATTTCTAATATACGAGCAAATGTTGTATCTTCACCTACTCTATCTGCTGTTATTTTAAGATATCCAGACTCTATAATTGTACCCGAGAATATACCTTCGCCATTTTCACGGCTTATAGGAACAGATTCGCCTGTAATTGCAGCCTGATTTACATATGCTTTTCCCTCTATAACAGTACCGTCGACGGGTATTTTTTCTCCTGGTTTTACTATTACTATATCTCCCTTTACTACTTCTTCGGGTAAAACTTCAACTTCCATATCATCCCGAATTACTCTAGCTCTATCTGGTGCCAAATCTAACAGGGCTTTTATTGAAGATCGTGTCTTTTCTAATGTTCTAGACTCTAAATAGTTTCCAAACATAAATAAGAAAGTCACGGCTGCCATCTCAAAGTATTCTTGTATAAAAAAGGCACCGATAACAGCTGTAGTAACAAGAGCATCGATACCTAAAATTTTATATCTTAATGCTCTAATAGCATTAAGTGCAATTGGATAACCTGAAATAATAGCAGCTACAACTAAAAGCATATTAGATAATGTCTTATATAAAGCTAAGTAATTAAGTAATAGGGAGATGACTATCATAACTCCAGATACAACTATTCTTTGAAATTTACTTATTTTAAACATAGTCATCTCTCCTTTACGGTTTAATAATATTAGGTTAACTCTAATTCAGCTGGAGCTAATACTTCTTATGAATCGAATCTTCTTTGCTATTTTATACCTAAAACATCGAAACCTACTTTTTCAATAGTATTTTTGATTTCATCACTATTTTGAACTGCTTCATCAAAATATACCTTTACTCTACTCGAATTAAAAAGCACCTCTACCTTTTCTACCCCAATCATTTTTTTTACGGAAGCTTCAATTTTCATTGCACAGCTAGGGCATGTTAATGTTTCCAATTGGTATGTTTTTGTTATCATAATAGACAACCTCCTTAATATTTTTTATTTTTTATCTTTTATTTTATATCTTTATTATAGCTATAAGTTTGTTATTAAACCTTGACCTAGGTCAAAATTAAAAAATTTATAATTTTCTAAGCAATAATAAAGTAGGGAAACTATTTTCATAGCTCCCCCCTTATCAAACCGTACGTGCCCTACTAAGGCATACGGCTTACCAAATGTTAAAATGTTTATCAAGAGGATGCATTCCAGGCATTTTGCATCTTCTGGAGTCGGTGGGGAGTGTAATACTCTTCACCCTTTTCATGTGTTCTTTCTATGGCACGCTGTACTTTTTGCTTTGATTTGCTTTTTAATTCTTCTAGATAATCTTGTAGTGTATATCCATATGCTTTATTTAGATATAGCCAATAGCTAGGTATAAGTTTAATTCCCACAAAGAAAGCATTATTCCATTTGGAATTCATCTTCATTCCTTTCTTTTGAGAGGGATGTTTATGAATAAACGCTACGCGTAATCTCCTTCTTATATAACCATCTACAGATAATAGTATTGTTCTCATCCATCTAGTTACGCATCGGCTCTTTTGGCCGTATTGCTCATTAGTTTTAATAGCTTTTATTACAGTTGTATAGTAGTTAACTTTTCCCCGAATAATTGGATTAACTCGGTTTATCCACTGTTCTTTACTTAGGGTTAGTCTCTTTTGTGTCTTTTCTTTAATTTTCAATCGAAAGTCCTTAATAGAATCTTTCTTAGGAGTAACATGGAAAATTTGATTATTACCCTTTTTTCCTGGCCTCCAATGATGAAAAGTAAATCCTAAGAAGTCGAAATCTTCTTCTTGAAAGTTAACTATTTTTGTTTTCTCTTTTGAGACTTCTAATTCTAATTCATCTAACTTTTCTTTAGTTAGAGCTTCTGCCCTTTCAATAGCTTCTTTTGATTTAGCAAACAGTAAAAAGTGAGTAGACCTAAGGAACCTCCCCTTAAGTCCCTCTCAGAACCGTACGTGAACCTCTCAGCTCATACGGCTCCCATTATCCAGCCGATGGTAATATTCCAAACCTCCAGTGTGCAAACAGATTCTTATCACGCCTTGCTATTATACCAAGCCAATACTCAGCACGTCGCCTTGACCCTCGCTTCTTATATTTTCTACGAACCCAGTTAACAAGACATCCATTGATATACCTTAATACATCGTATATCTCTGATTTGTAGAAATGCGTGTAATAATTAATCCAACCCTGTATCTTACTATTGAACATATTTGCTATATCCCATAAATCTTTGTCAGGTTTCAGTTGCAATTTCCAACTTCGGACTTCTTTCCGTATAGATTTCTTTGCTTTCTCGCCAATAGCTGGAAGAAAGTTTGTAAAGAATTTTCCATACTTATTCTTTGCATGTCTTGGTCTGAATGTATACCCTAAAAAGTCAAAAGATGTATATTCATGATTCCCCTTTCGGTCTTCATCTTTACAATACACGGTTCTTGTCTTTTCTAAGTTCAATCCAAGTCCAAACATCAGAAATCGCTCTTCTAATCTTCGTTGAAGATACTTCGCCTGCTTTAAAGATACGCAATGTGCTATTCCATCATCTGCGTATCTTGCCCAAGGTATTGTTGGAAACTGTTTTGTCATAAAGTCATCAAATACATAGTGTAGAAACAAGTTTGAGAGTACTGGACTGATTACCCCACCTTGTGGTGTACCAGAAGTTCTTTCGATGACTGTTCCATCCTCCATTTGAAATGGTACAACCAGCCAGCGTTTAATATACATAATTATCCATGCTTCTTCTGTATGCCGACTTACCATTTCTATTAGGTAATCATGCCGTATATTATCGAAAAGACCTTTAATATCAAATTCTAACACCCAATCTTTTCTCCAACATCTTTCTCTTGTGATCTCCAATGCTTGTATCGCTGATTTATTCGGTCTATATCCATAGGAATCCTCATAGAATATTGGTTCTACACAGGGTTCAAAGTACATTTTAGCCACCATTTGTGCAACCCTATCTTCTACTGTTGGTATTCCTAAGATACGAGTCCCTCCATTTTTCTTAGGTATTGCTACTGCCCTTACAGGTTTGGGGAAGTAACTCCCTGATGACATCCTATTCCAGATTTTGTATAGATTATTATTTAGATTCTTCTCAAAATCTTCAATTGATTGTTCATCGACTCCGTATGTTCCCTTGTTTGCTTTCACCTTTTCGTAGGCTTCTTTCACTTTCCATTTTGAAATATTATATGGCTTTGTTTCTTGCATAAGCTCCTCCTCCTTTCAAAGTTGACTTATTCTTGAAACTGAATAACTCGGGTTCTTCACTCCATTCCCATTACAGAAACTTCCTCACTACTACAACCCAATCTGCCCCCATGACTGCATTGGTACTCTTATCTTGCGGTTCTTCCGCTTGATATACTCCCTTGACATCAGTCCGTGGGTTCCCACGTTCCGTACAGACGCCTGTATTAAGTTCATGCCACCTTTATGCCGCCCACCATCTAGGCAGTAAACAGGTTTCCCCTAGACTTATCCCAGATTAACGACAACCCCCTGGTTTTGATGGAATCTCTACGCTTTCGACATTTTCGTAAGTGGTTCACTTGCTCGTTCATCTCCTTAATACGCACTTGACAGTTTAGATACTGCCTTTTCCTTAACGCTCAATACCATGGCTTTTGACCACAGCACCTTAAGGTAGTTTGAAACCTCCACCTGTATGGCGATTTCGGCGGGCCTACCGCCATCATCTGCACAGCATAGCTGTCTTCAAGTAGCTACGCTACTTGGACACGCCTTCGTGGCGCACAGTCATCAGCATAGCGAACAAATCTTATACCATGTAAATCCCATTCCCAGTCTAATTCATTTAGATATACATTGGCAAGAAGTGGTGAAATTACCCCGCCTTGCGGTGTCCCGTAGTCAGAATGTATGAGTTTTCCTTCTTCCAAGAATCCTGCTTTAAGCCATTGATCAATTGTTCCTAATATTGTCCGATCGGATACATATTTCTTTAGAACTGTTATGAGCTTCTTATGAGAAATATTATCAAAGAATCCTTTTATGTCGCAGTCATATATATAGTTATATCCTTGTTCAATATTCCATAGGATTATTTGCAGTGCCCTTTCGACTCCGCGATTAGGTCTATATCCTACGGACCAGTTATGAAAAAGTTTATCTTCAAATATTGGTTGAAGTACATTTACTACACTTTGCTGAACAATTCGGTCCTCTATAGTTGGAATACCCAATGAACGTTTCTTTTCATTTTTCTTTGGAATGTATACTCTTCTAACTGGTTGAGCTTGGTAAGTTTTTGTCTTAAGATTATTTAGCAGTTCCATGATGTTTTCTTCTAATTTAGCCTCATAACTTTCTATTGTTTGACCATCTATTCCACCAGCGCCTTTATTCGCCTTTACTTGCTCAAAGCTTTGGGTTAATTTACGATCAAACAACAGTTGTCCATATACACTATGTAACTTGAATTTCCACTCTTGATTCATTTATTATTCCACGCCTTTCCTTGATGTACTTTTAAACGGTTTTACCACGGTAACATGATTGTTAGCATTACATCCAATTCATGACTTGGAGCCATAGGTCGCTCCCCTTCCGTTCATTTGATGTTATGGTCATCAAACTACTTCCGTACTATGAGAACGTCTGACTTCTCCATCTGTTCTTTGTCACTTCGGATTACCCTTATAGACTAGAACCCTACCTGTTTGGAAAGATGGAGACCTCACGGGGTTATCGCATTTCCCTTCACAACATACCCTGCACCATCACGTTTTAAGTCACATTTCCTTGGTCTGACGTCTAAAAGAAATGTCTTTTAGTGGGCTTCCTCATTTTTCGCAAAGTCGCCAACTTAACCCGCCGCCGTGCTTCACACTTATTGTATTAGGGTCTATTGTTTCGCCTACGGGTCTCTCGATTATCCGCATCTCCTTCAGACAATACCTCACGATAATGCCCTAGATTAAGCTTCCCGAGCTAGGTCAGTCTCCTCGGGGATGGACTTTCACCATCTGGGATTCAACATCTATTAACTTCTGCCAGTCGTTTCATCGAAATGACGTCTCTGTCCATTAAAGATATGAAGGGTGCTAACTGACTTAGCACCCCATGCGACTGCCCGTCGCACAAAAAGATGCCTATTAGCATCTTTTAGTTTATACATTTTTTTAATATATGCTAGTATAGCATTTGTCCTAAAGGCCCATCTTCTTTTATTATATCTTGAATTTCATAAACCGATATAGGAAATTGCGGAAAGCCATATGCATATGGCTCTAAATCATAAAGTTGAAAATATATAACTAAGGCTTTATCCGCTATATAAAAATCTTGATCTGGTCTAATTTTATCGAATTTTGTTATTAGCGGAATATCTCTTTCTCCTATCTGTTCTTCAATAATTGCTGATAACACATCTACATAATTACTGCCATCTTTAAATAAATCCTTTAAGGAATATAGTTTTCCTGTCTCCACATCAAAAGTAAGTGATTTCATAATTGTTAATCCATGGGCTCCTCCAGAGAAGGCATAATTGGTTAATGCAATACTTAGTATACCTCTCTCATTTGTCTTAATTTCATAATAACCTGTAATTGTAGTCTGTGGATTTTCATAATATCCTTGATCCTTTATCATTTGATAGACTAAGTTTAATATGTTACTATTTATTTTTTTCTGTACATTTATATTATCTAATCCACTTACTACTGGATAATACACTTCTAATCTTGGCATTGTTAATTTCATTGTACTAATATAAACCGGAAATCTTTTATCCATAACTTTTTCTCCTCTCAAATTAAATGATTGAGTTAATTACATTTTATTAATAATACTAAAAGTAGTTACATCTTTGGAACAACTATACTAGCTAATTTATATTCTTTTTTTGTTTACTGTTGCATATTATTGGGTATAATGGTAATGTTGAAATACATAATTAAATTAAATATCATTTTAAGAGAGAGGAGACATGTAATTATGAAATATGTATGTATACCATGTGGCTATGTTTATGATCCAGAGTTAGGAGATCCTGATGGAGGAGTAGCTCCAGGAACAGCTTTTGAAGATATCCCAGAGGATTGGGTATGTCCAGTTTGTGGCGTTAGCAAAGATATGTTTGAGCCAGAAGAATAATTAAAAATACATAAAATATAAATAATAAAGGAAGGACAATTGTCCTTCCTTTATTATTTATAGCTAGATACTAATTTCAACACACGAATAAAGATATTGCCTATATATAGATTGTCTGATACAATAACTGTGAAAAAGTAAATACATAGATTTATGGTGCTGTTTTAATTAAATTAACAGCTTAAAAGGGAAGTTCGGTTAAAATCCGACGCGGTCCCGCCACTGTAAAGAGGAGTACATCTATAACTATGCCACTGTTTTGTAAAAAATGGGAAGGTATTAGATGTGTTATGATTCTAAGCCAGGAGACCTGCCATAAAGAACAATACCGCAATAACTTACGAGGATAAGGAGGTGTTATGGGCCATGCATTAAGGGAAATTAATAAATTAATATCCTTTAATTAATATTGTGTGTTGTCTATAACCTTTTTCCTTAGGGAAAAAGGTTTTTTATGTTTTTGACACCTAAGAGCATAAAACACAAATAATTTTAACGGTAGTTTTGAAGCCATTGACTACTAAATAAATAGGGAGGAATATTAGTGAGCTTTGATAGTATTTCGTGGATACTTAATCCGTTTATACTTATGTTTATTGCAGTGTTTTTAGGTATGTTATTTGGACAGATAAAATTTGGTAAATTTAGATTTGGCGTATCTGGAACATTATTTTTAGGGTTGATTGTAGGATGGTTAGTAGTTGATTATGCAAAACAATTAAATACAGAAAATTATGGATATAAGGCAGCAAAATCTTTAATAGAAACAAATGTTATTTCTCAGGATTTTTTTAATATATTTTTAATTTTATTTATAGCATCTGTAGGACTATTAGCTGCTAAAGATATGGGGGTAGTATTTAAAAAATATGGATGGAAATTTATTGTATTAGGGTTTTTAATGACATTATCGGGTGCTATTGCTACCTATGGTGTTACCTTACTAAGTTCTAGCTCAAATCCTTATGAAGTATCTGGTGTATATACAGGAGCTTTAACTAGCTCTCCAGGACTTGCTGCTGCCATAGAAACTGCAAATAGTCATGCATCCGATTGGGCAAATCAATACGAAACATTAAATTCACAGAAAAAAACAGAGCTACTTAAATTATTAGATCCATCAGGAAATCTGACAACTGAAAATACTGCTAGTTTAACAGATGACCAAAAACAGGAATTAATAAAAATTGCTGAAGCAGGAATTGGAATTGGCCACGCCGTAGCCTACCCTTTTGGTGTAATGATTGTTATTATTGCCGTTAATTTATTTCCAAGACTTTTTAACATTGATATAAATAATGAAAAAAAATTATTTATAAAAGAAATAGAGGAATTACAAAAATATTCTAATGAAAATGTAATTCAAGAGGTAGAATTTGATTTAACCGCTTTTATAATAGTCTGCCTTACTGGATTTACCTTAGGAAGTATTAAAGTATCTTTAGGTCCTCTAGGTAACTTTAGCTTAGGGATTACTGGAGGTGTATTAATAGCTTCCCTATTGCTTGGATATATAGGTAAAATAGGATTTTTAAATTTCCGAATGAATAATAAATTGTTAGCTATTATAAGACAATTATCCCTAGCTTTCTTTCTGGCAATTGTAGGTTTGAGATATGGGTCTGAGGTTTTTAGTGCTTTAACAGGTTCAGGCGCTATATTAGCTATAGTATCAATAGTTGTAAAAACCACTGCAATGCTTACTGGACTAATTGTTGGAAAATATATATTTAAAATTAACTGGGTTATGTTATCTGGGGCTATTTGCGGAACATCTACCCCTGGATTAGGAGCAGCTATAGATGCTGTGGGTAGCGATGATCCTGCAAAAGGCTATGGAGCAATATATCCATTTGCACTGCTAGGAATAGTTATTTTTACAATAATCCTGCATAATATGCCATTTTAGTATATAAAATTTTAGGAGGAAACTATATGATAACAGGTAGAATTAGAAACTATAACCTTATGAACAAAGTTGTTTCAGCTACAGAAGCTGCTATGTTAATAAAAGATGGTATGACTGTAGCTACCAGCGGATTTACACCTTCTGGATATCCCAAAGCTGTACCTTTGGCATTAGCACAAATAGCAGAAGAAACAAAGGAAAAAATAAAAATCAAATTGTACACTGGAGCCTCTGTAGGCGACGAGTTAGATGGTACTTTAGCAAGATCAGAAATTATTAGCAAGCGGTTACCTTATCAAACTAATAATAGTATGAGAGACTATACAAATAATGGGGGCTGCGAATATTTAGATATGCACCTAAGTCATGTATCTCAATATGCCAACTATGGTTTTTTAGGAAAGATAGATATAGCTATTGTAGAAGCTGTGGCCATAACAAAAGAGGGGTATATTATACCTTCTACATCTATAGGTTGTTCACCTACCTTTATAGATTTAGCAGAAAAGGTAATAATTGAAATTAATACAAGCCAACCCCTTGAGTTAGAAGGTATGTCTGATATATATATTCCTGAAGCACCTCCAAACAGAAAACCTATAGGTCTGACTAATGCTAGTCAAAGAATAGGTACAACTTACATTCCTTGTAATATAGAAAAAATTGCTGCAATTGTTATAACTGATATTGAAGACAATGTTAAACCCCTAGCACCAATAGATGACATTTCTAACCAAATTTCAGGACATCTAATAGATTTCTTAGAAAATGAAGTAAAAAAAGGTAGACTATCAGAAAACTTATTGCCTTTACAATCTGGTGTCGGAAATGTTGCTAATGCGGTCTTAGGAGGATTATTACATTCTAAATTTAACAATCTTGTATGTTATACAGAGGTTATTCAAGATTCTATGCTAGATCTACTTGATGCTGGAAAAGCACTACATATATCAGGTACAGCTATTACACCATCCGAAGAAGGGTTAAAAAGATTTAAAGATAAAATTGATTTTTATAAAGATAAAATTATATTACGCCCCCAAGAAATTAGTAACCACCCAGAGATAATAAGAAGATTAGGGGTTATTGCAATGAATACCGCCATAGAAGCAGATATTTATGGAAATGTAAACTCCACTAATATTATGGGCTCTCAAATGATGAACGGTATAGGTGGTTCTGGGGACTTTAGCAGAAACTCTTACATATCAATATTTACCACACCATCCACAGCAAAAAATGGTACTATTTCTTCTATAGTTCCTTTTGTTTCCCATACTGATCATACTGAGCATGATGTTATGATTATTATAACGGAACAAGGAACTGCAGACTTAAGAGGCTTAAGTCCCAAAGAAAGAGCAAAGCTTATCATTAATAACTGCTCACATCCTGACTATAGACCTATGCTACTTGACTACTTTAATCGAGCTGAAAATAGAAAATTTAAACATACTCCTCATATATTAGAGGAAGCACTTTCCTGGCATAGTCGCTACTTAGAAACAGGATCAATGAAAATAATATAATTAATAGTAGGTTTTTCTACTTAAATCTTAGTTGCTAAGTAAAAAGAAGGATTTCTATTATTCGAAAAATATTGTACAATTATAAGAGGGATATTTTACTAATCTATTTGCTTAAGAGAGGGGTATGTGTAAATGTCAAAGCAATTAAAGGCAGATCTATCATTACTGGCAGTTACAGTAATTTGGGGATCTTCTTTTGTTCTATCTAAAAATTCTTTAGATCATTTATCGACTTATAATTTTTTAGCTATACGTTTTTTATTAGCAGCACTTATATCTGCAATTATATTTTATAAAAATCTAATTAATTTAGATAAAGATACTATAAAATATGGTATATTAATAGGTGCTGTTTTATTTACAAGCTATGCTTTTCAAACAGTAGGTCTTAATTACACTAGTGCATCTAAATCCGGATTTATTACTGGTTTTTCCGTAGTTATAGTACCTATTTTGTCAGCATTTTTGTTGAAGGTCAAACCTCATAAATCTGCAGTTATAGGTGTTGTATTTGCCATAATCGGGCTAGGTTTCTTAACACTAGATTCCTCTCTAGCACTAAATATTGGGGACCTATATACATTGATTTCAGCTCTTATGTTTGCATTACACATTATTACAGTAGGTAAATATACCGTTAAGGTCGACTCTATTGCAATGGCTATAATCCAGATTGGAGTAGTAGGTGTATTAAGCTTGTTTTTTAGCTTTGCTACAGAAAAACCTATATTACCTAAGGGATCAGAAATATGGGTAACTATTTTTGTTCTTTCTGTACTTTGTACTTCGGGAGCTTTTATTATTCAAAATGTTATGCAGAAGTTTACATCTCCTACACATACTGCCCTTATTTATTCAGGAGAACCTGTTTTCTCAGCAATTTTTGCATATTTTGTAGCTGGTGAACTATTAACAAGACGTGCTATTTTAGGTAGTGTTTTAATATTGATTGGTATGATTGTTTCTGAGTTAGATTGGAAAACAGTACTATCATCAAAGGATAATAAAAAGAAGCTTCAGAGTAGCTAACTACTCTGGAGCTTCTTCCATTGTTATAGGTAGATCATTAGCCATAAATAGATCCTCTAGACTACCCCATAACTTATCTATTCCTTCTCTTTTGAGAGAAGATATTGGTATTATTTTATCTTCTGGAGACATTCCAAGCTTTTCTCGAATAACCTTAAAATGCTTTTGGTAAGCACCTTTAGATATTTTGTCGGATTTTGTAGCAACAACTATTGACCCATATCCGTAGTGCTTTATCCAGTCATACATCATCTTATCATCATTTGTTGGCTCATGACGAATATCTACTAGAAGCACCACCTCATATAGATTTTGTCTGCTGCTTAAATATGTTTCCATCATCTTACCCCAAGTTGCCTTTTCATTTTTAGATACTTTAGCATATCCGTAACCAGGCAGGTCCACTAAATAAAACTCTTCATTAATTAAATAAAAATTGATAGTACGTGTCTTTCCAGGCGAAGAACTTACCCTAGCAAGCTTTCTTCTATTAAGAATAGTATTTATTGTAGATGATTTACCTACATTTGATCTGCCAGCTAAAGCAATTTCTGGTCTTCCATCTTCTGGATATTGTTTTGGAGACACTGCACTCATAACTATTTCCGAACTAATTACTTTCATCTGTTTCGCCCCTTTTTAATGCATGCTCTAGCACCTCATCCATATATTCTGCAAAGACGAAATCGAGCTTACGTTTTACGTTATCTGGTATATCTTCTAAATCTCTTTTATTATCTAATGGTAAAATAATTTTCTTTATGCCTGCTCTATTAGCTGCAAGCACCTTTTCTTTAACTCCACCTATAGCTAAAACCCTACCTCTTAGTGTAATTTCCCCAGTCATTGCAATATCTTTATATACAGGAATATTAGTTAAAGCAGATATTACAGCAGTAGCCATAGTTATACCAGCTGAAGGCCCATCCTTTGGAATAGCTCCCTCTGGTATATGAATATGTATATCTAAATTTTTATGAAAATCTGGATCTATTTTATAATCCTCCACTTTTGAGCGTATATAACTTATACCCGCCCTTGCAGATTCCTTCATAACGTCACCAAGCTGTCCAGTAAGTACAAGCTTGCCATCACCTTTCATAGGAGTAACTTCAATGGATAGAGTATCCCCACCGACTTGAGTCCAAGCAAGACCCCTTACAATACCTACTTCATCTTTTAAGTTTGCCATTTCATATCTATAAATAGGATTACCTAAATATTTTTTTAGGTTATTTGGCGCAATACGAATAGCTGTAATTTTTTCTTCAACAATACGTTTTGCAGATTTACGGCATAAATTAGCCAGTTGTCTTTCAAGATTTCTAACACCTGATTCTCTAGTATAGTAATTAATAACATCTCTTATAGCTTTTTCAGAAACCTGTAGATTCTCTGGCTTTAATCCATGATCTTTAATTTGTTTTGGAAGCAAATATTTTTGTGCAATTTTAAGCTTTTCTTCTTCTGTATATCCAGCAATTCTAATTACCTCCATACGATCTAACAAAGGTCTTGGTATAGTATCTAAGCTGTTAGCAGTAGTAATAAACATTACCTTAGAAAGATTAAAAGGAAGCTCTAAGTAATGATCTGTAAAATCGTGGTTTTGTTCTGGATCTAAAACTTCTAGTAGCGCAGAGGCAGGATCTCCTCTAAAATCACTGGCTAATTTATCAATCTCATCAAATAAAAATACTGGATTTTTACTTCCTGATTGTCTAATAGATGAAATGATTCTACCAGGTATAGCACCTATGTAAGTTCTTCTATGACCTCTAATTTCAGCCTCATCTCTTACTCCACCTAGAGACATTCTTACAAACTTTCTGTTTAAAGATTTTGCTATTGACTTTGCAATAGATGTTTTACCAACCCCTGGTGGGCCAACAAGACATAGGATTGGACCTTTCATAGTTTTAGAAAGCTGACGAATAGCTAAGTATTCTAATATCCTTTCTTTTACTTTTTCCAATCCATAATGATCCTCATCTAAAATCTCAGCAGATTTTTTCAAATCAAGCCTGTCCTTTGTTTCTTTATGCCAAGGTAAATTTAAAGTCCAATCTATGTAATTTCTTATAACTCCAGTTTCAGCAGAAGATGATGAAAGCCTAGTTAATCTATCTATTTCCCTTTCAATCTTTTCGTTTATTTCTTTAGGTAGCTTTAGTTTTTCAAGTTGTTGTTTATATTCATCTACCTCTTCTACTAAATCTTCATCTTCTCCTAATTCTTTTTGTATTGCCTTTAACTGTTCTCTTAAATAATATTCTTTTTGCACTTTATTAATTTGCTTTTTAACTCTATTGCTTATATTTTGCTCGATCTCCAAAATTTCTATTTCTTCTAACAAAATACGATATAAAGTTTCTAATCTAATTTTGGGATCAAAGGCTTCCAATACCTCTTGTCTATCAACAGGCTTTAATATAACATTTGAAGCTATAGTATCCGCAAGCCTACCAGGCATATCTATTTCAGATATATTTATTAAAATTTCTGGAGAAACTTTGTTACTAACCTCTATGTAGTTCTCAAAGGAATCCATAACCCCACGCATTAAAGCATCAATTTCTTTATCCTTAATTATCTCTCGCTGATGATTTTGTTCTTCTACTTCAACAACGAAATAAGGATCTTCTTGCATCATATTAACTATTTTTGCTCTTGAAATTCCTTCAACTAGCACTCTAATAGTATCTCCAGGAAGCTTAAGCATCTGCTTTATTTTTGAAATTGTACCTACATTATAAAAGTCATCTGGTGTAGGCTCTTCTATCTCTGCATCCTTTTGAGAAGCCAAAAAGATCAACTGATCATTAACCATTGCCTCCTCTAAAGCATTAATAGAAGCTTCTCTACCTACATCAAAATGTAGTACCATATATGGAAAAACAGTTATACCACGTAAAGGGATTAAAGGCAATTTACGTATTGTTGTACTATTTTCGTTTAATTCCATATTACCATCTCCTCACTATGTCCTATATTATAATTGTGCAGTGTAGTATATTAATTTAATATATAACTTACATTTTTATTTTATCGCAGTTGATTAATATTATATCCTTTCACTTATCTTTTTTCAATATTTTACCCCAATTCAAGTAAATATATCAAAATAATACAATACAAATAGAATAAACCTTCTATCTAATCTACTATTCACTTTAATATTTATTGTTTATTATTCTATTAGTACGGTATATAATAAATATAAACATTTATTTATAAAATAGCCGAGGAGGAATATCATAAATGGATAAAAAAGTTATTGTTTATACAAGTAATACTTGCCCACATTGCTTTACTACAAAGGACTATTTAACTTCTAAAGGTATTGAGTATACCGAAAAAAACGTATCTGAAAGTCCGGAATACAGAAAAGAACTTATGTCTAAAGGCTTTATGGGAGTACCAGTAGTAATGGTAGATGACGAAGCAATTGTTGGTTTTGATAAACAAAGATTAGATGAATTGCTATAAAATTCGTCTGATGCTATATAGTAGACTAAAATAGAGCATAGTACGTTGCATTTGCAACGTGCTATGCTCTATTTATATTATTTATTAATTAAATTTTCATTTCCTAAAGCCGCAACAAAAGGAAGTGTCTCTGATATATTTCCATCTCTATTTTTATCCTTAATTTCTTCTTTGTATATAGCTAGTTCTATAACTTCACTTATGTTTTCTACAGGAATTACTTCTATATTTAATGCGTTAAACCTATCCTGATAATTATCCTTTGGAATTAAAACTCTTGTGCAGCCGGCCCTCTTTGCTGCTTCTATTTTAGCTGGTATTCCTCCAACAGGCTTTACATTTCCTCTAATAGATATCTCTCCGGTCATAGCAACTTTATTATCAACTACCTTTTCTGCAATAGCAGAATATATTGCAGTAGCTATTGTAATTCCTGCAGAAGGGCCATCTATTGGTACACCGCCAGGAAAATTTAAATGAATATCGTAGTTTCTTGGATTGACATCTAAAAACTTTCTAATTACTGTTAATACATTATCTACAGAATCTGAAGCTGTACTTTTTCTTTTCAACGTTCTTCCAGGTAAATTTGTTTCTTCTCCATCTACAATTCCTGTTACAATAATTCTTCCATTACCATCAATAGGAACCTTTATAGCAGATGCTTCTATTTCTATCATTGTGCCCATCTGGGGTCCAAATACAGCCAATCCATTGACATAACCAACAGATGGTGTTTCGCCTACTTTCTTGTCTGGTCTAGGGGAATAATACCCACTTTCAACAACCCACTGAATATCCTCTAATGTAATTTTACGTCTATCCTGTGTAAGCGCTAACCCACCAGTTATTTGTATCATATTTATCGCTTCTCTACCGTTTGAAGCATATTTTTTTATTTCTTCTATAGCTCTTTCTTCAATCTCTAAATTACTTTTTTTACAAGCATTGTTGGCAATTAGCCCTATTTCCTCTGCTAAAAGAGGTCTAAAATAAATCTCAACACATCTAGATCTTAAGGCTGGAGGTATATCAGATGATGTTTTTGTAGTTGCACCAATCAATCTAAAATCTGCTGGTAGACCTTTTTGAAATATTTCATGTATATATTCTGGGATATTCTTATCTTGAGAATTATAGTATGAGCTTTCTAAAAAAACCTTTCTATCTTCTAAAACCTTAAGTAGCTTGTTCATTTGTACTGGGTGTAACTCTCCAATCTCATCTAAAAATAAAACTCCACCATGGGCTTTTGTTACTGCTCCAGGCTTTGGCTGAGGTATACCTGCCTGCCCCATTTGACCAGCACCTTGATAAATAGGATCGTGTACAGATCCCATCAATGGATCTGCTATTCCTCTTTCATCAAAGCGTAATGTAGTAGCATCCATCTCAATAAACCTAGAGTCGCTATTAAAAGGAGATAGTTTGCTTTTTTTAGCTTCTTCCAATACTACCCTGGCCGCCGCTGTCTTGCCTACTCCAGGTGGTCCATAGATTAAAACATGATGTGGATTTGAACTACAAAGCGCAGCTCTTAATACTTTTAATCCATCCTCTTGTCCCACTATATCTTCTAAGGATTCTGGTCTTGTGTATTCAGATAAAGGGATTGTTAACGAGCGCTCTCGCATTTCCCTTAAATAATCCATTTCTTTTTTTGATTCTTTTTCTATGGCACTCTTATTCCCCTGCTGACTTTTTAATAGACTCAAAAAATAGAGCCCTATAATTATTGCAAAAAAGAATTGCACCAAAAAAAAGACATTGGGCAAAATAAACCCTCCTTTCCTTTTCTCTTCATTAGTAGTATGTGCACCCAATATCTTTTTATAACCTTACAAAAATTAAAAATGTCTCAACCTAAGTTGAGACATTTTTCTATGATGCAGATTCTTTAGAATTCTTTTTATCTAAATTGGTTTTATCCGATGTCTTTAAAATAATTGTCGGCTCACTACCATTAACAATAGTGTCTTCTGTAATGATAACCTTCTCAATATCATCTCTAGATGGAATTTCATACATAATATCCATCATTATACCTTCTATAATACCTCTTAATCCTCTGGCACCAGTCTTTCTCTCAATAGCTTTTTTAGCTATTAGCTTAAGGGCTGCATCTTCTAGTTCTAATATTACCCCGTCAATTTCAAATAGTCTTTTATACTGTTTAGCAAGGGCATTTTTAGGCTCTGTCAAAATTTTGACTAAAGCTTCCTCATCTAATTGGTCCAATGTTACCACTACTGGTAATCTACCAACAAACTCCGGAATAAGTCCAAACTTTAATAGGTCTTCAGGCCGAATTTGTTTTAGTAGAGCTCCTAAATCTATTACTTGCTTACTTTCAATTTCTGCACCAAAGCCCATAGATTTTTTACCAGTACGTTTTTGAATAATTGACTCTACACCATCAAAAGCTCCACCAACAATAAATAAAATATTAGTAGTATCTATTTGAATAAACTCTTGATGCGGATGTTTTCTGCCACCCTGTGGCGGTACACTCGCTACTGTTCCTTCTAATATTTTAAGTAATGCTTGTTGCACACCTTCTCCACTTACATCTCTAGTAATAGAAGGATTTTCAGATTTTCGAGCAATCTTATCCACTTCATCTATATAAATAATACCTTTTTCTGCTCTTTCGATATCGTAGTCTGCTGCTTGGATAAGTTTAAGTAAAATATTTTCAACATCTTCACCTACATATCCAGCTTCTGTCAGAGAAGTAGCATCTGCAATAGCAAATGGAACATTTATTATTCTAGCTAATGTTTGCGCCAGAAGAGTTTTACCAGAACCAGTAGGTCCTAACATTAAAATATTACTTTTTTGAAGTTCAATATCTTCACCCTTAGCATCTTCAACATTGATTCGCTTGTAATGATTGTAGACAGCTACAGCTAACGCTTTTTTAGCCTGTTCCTGTCCAATTACATATTGGTCTAATGTATCTTTTATTTCGTTTGGTTTTGGCAAATCCATTAAATCAATTTCTATATTCTCATCAAATTCTTCCTGAATGATCTCTTGGCATAACTCAATACATTCATCACAAATATAAACATTTGGACCAGCAATAAGTCGTCTTACCTGGTCTTGGGACTTACCGCAAAAGGAGCACTTTAGCTGCTTCTTCTCATCAAATCTAGACATCTTTACACCTCTTTCAAATTCCGATTATTTCTTCGCGGTAATAACTTCATCAATTAAACCATATTCCTTTGCTTCATTTGCCTCCATAAAGAAATCTCTATCTGTATCTCTTTGTACTCTCTCTAATGGTTGACCTGTTCTTTCAGCTAGTATTTTATTTATAGTGTCTCTCATCTTTAGAATTCGCTCTGCATGAATACGAATATCTTCTGCCTGACCTCTTGTTCCTCCTAGAGGCTGATGGATCATAATTTCTGCATTTGGAAGTGCAAAACGTTTGCCCTTTTTACCAGCTGCTAAAAGAAAAGCTCCCATACTTGCAGCCATACCAATACAAATAGTAGATACATCACACTTAATATAGTTCATAGTATCATATATAGCCATACCAGCAGTAATTGATCCCCCTGGACTGTTAATATATATTTGGATATCCTTATCTGGATCCTCTCCTTCTAGAAATAGTAATTGAGCTACTACTAAGCTAGCAGTAACATCATTTACTTCATCACTTAAGAAAATAATTCTTTCATTTAATAATCTAGAATAAATATCGTAGGATCTTTCTCCTCTATTAGTTTGTTCTACAACAACAGGAACTAATGCCATTTTGTCTCCTCCCAATCTGTATTTCTTTAATATCTTTAATTAAGCTATTTTAGCATTTTCTACTAAGAAATCAATAGTCTTTCTAATAACAATACCCTCTTTAATAGAGTTTAAATCTTGATCTCTTAAATTAGATTTTAATTTTTCCAACTCTTGATTATATTGTGTTGCCATTTTTTCTAATTGTTCATTTAATTCTTCGTCTGTAGCCACAATATTTTCTTGCTTTCCAATTTCCTCTAGTACTAATTCATTTTTAACTGTTTGAGTAGCATCGGCTCTCATTTGATCTCTTAAATTCTCTTCTGTAGTACCTGTTAATTGTAAGTAATACTCTAAGTTCAATCCTTGGTATTGTAGACGATAGTCAAAATCTGCTAGCATATTATCGATTTGTCTTTCGATTACAGCCTTTGGTATTTCAATATCAACCTTGCTAGCTATAGCTCCTATAACGCTATTTCTTAAATCTTGCTCAGCTCTATTTTTTGCATTTTCTTCTAGGTTGTTTTTTATATCATTTTTTAATTCCTCTAATGTATCGAATTCAGAAGCATCTTTTGCAAATTCATCATCTAACACAGGAAGTTCTTTTTCTTTAATTTCATGAATTTTTACCTCAAAAATAGCCTCTTGTCCTGCTAACTCTTCAGCATGATACTCTTCTGGGAATGTTACCTTTACTTCTACTTCATCTCCAATATTTTTACCAACTAATTGTTCTTCAAAACCAGGTATAAATTGGCCTGATCCAATTGTAAGACTTTGTCTTTCAGCAGTGCCACCTTCAAATGCTACTCCATCAACCATTCCTTTATAGTCGATAATAACCATGTCTTGTTCTTTTACTGCTCTATCTTCTACGGTAATCATTCTAGCATTTTTTTCTACTAGGGCATCTAGCTCTTTTTGAATATCCTCTTCTTGTACATTATACTCTTTTTTCTCTACTTCTATACCTTTGTAGTCTTTAACTTCAAACTCAGGCATAACTTCTACAACAGCTGTAAATATAACATCTTCATTTGCCTTAATATCTTCAATATCAATTTCTGGATGATCTACAGGATCAATATTATGCTCTTTTAAAGCTGCCTCGTAAGCTGCTGGAAAAGCTATATTAAAAGCTTCTTCATAAAAAATCTCTACACCATAATATCTTTCAACAATCTTTTTTGGTGCTTTTCCTTTTCTAAATCCTTGGATATTAAATCTAGATTTCATTCTGTTATAAGCTTTATTAATAGCCTCTTCAAATTGTGCAGCCTCTACAACTACTTTTAATGTCACTTTAGTATTTTCTTTTTTTATAATTTCTGAACTCATTAATGATCCTCCTCTAT
Source organism: Alkaliphilus sp. B6464 (assembly GCF_018141165.1). Lineage (NCBI taxonomy): Bacteria > Bacillati > Bacillota > Clostridia > Peptostreptococcales > Natronincolaceae > Alkaliphilus > Alkaliphilus sp. B6464. The sequence goes on along the minus strand of NZ_CP058557.1, from coordinate 1,868,702 downwards.
TAGCTTTTATTATATTTTGTAAAACTTAAGCATTGTTAATTAAGTAATAATCCTATATAGGTAATAGAAATATTTTTATTTCAACTCCTGTTTTTTATAGTATACCAAAATATACTTTGTTAAACTATAAAAAAAACTATAAAAAAACATCCATATCATCATAGGATGTTTAAAAAATATAGACTTATAGCTTATCATTATAATACTAACTAATTCATTTCTTATTGTCAACATTATCTGATGTTTTTGTAAAAAATTATCAACAAAAAAACCCTGATATAATCAGGGTTTTTTTTGTAGTCTATATATATAAAATATTAATTACTTATATTCTATTATATTCTAGCTACGTTAGCAGCTTGAGGTCCTCTAGCTCCTGATACTACTTCGAATTGTACTTCTTGACCTTCTTCTAAGCTTTTGAAACCTTCTCCTGTAATAGCTGAGAAATGTACGAATACATCTTCTTCTCCTTGTACAGAGATAAATCCAAATCCTTTTTCGTTGTTAAACCATTTTACTATACCTGTTTTCATTAATTAAATCCTCCAAAATTCGTATTCTGTAATTACTTACTCTTGTATAATAACACCTAATTTCGAAACTGTCAACAATTAACAGAAAAACTTTTGAAAATTTTTTCATTTTTTAAATCTTAATACATTAATATACCATTCATCCTATCACTTTATAGTTTTACTAGGTTCAAGTGTCTTAAAAACAAGGGCTCGTGTAAAGAACTTATCTTGTACAAATAATAGAATTACTAAAACTATACATAATATTCCTGCCATAATTGTATTTCTAAGTAGATTATTTTTCATACAAAACATCCTTTCATCTAAAATTTTAATTCTTACATTTTTAGATGAGAGGATGTTTAGTTTGTTCCCTTATTCAGGTAGTTTCTTCACTTGTTTAGACAAAAATATTTTTTTAGTTTATATGTTAGTTATTTTCCAGGTATAAAAGTAGTACATTGTGTCTCATCACTTGTTTTTGACTTACCAGTTCCTTGAGGATTTACCTCAATAGAGTTAGCATAACAGTAGTTGTTTTTATAGAAGTTACATGTATCAACTCCACATTTCACTGTAATACGGTTATTTTCCATTAATGGTTCACCTCCTGTAGGCTATCAGGTTTTAACTATCCTATTAGATGTATGTGTTGCAGATTAAATTTTAACAACCTGCTAATATATAGGATAAGCAGTTATGTTGTTTTTTATGCCTTAATAATTTCACTATTCTTTGCTACTTATAAATTTTTTTGCCATATTCTCTATAACTTCAACATTAGTAAAATCATAAGGTTCTCTTTTACCTTTAATATCTGCTCTTTGAAGCTGAAATAGCTTTTCTATGTTTTCCTCCCCAACTTTATCTATTAATTTTTTTATACCTTTTTCCTTCATAATATTATACCTAGACATATGGGTCTCTATTAGTGCAGCCACAGATTTTATAAAATCTTCTTGATATCCTAATCTACCCAAAATTTTTCTTGCTACTTGTGCACCTTTTATATCATGCCCAAAAAATCTTCCTTTTCCATTCTTATCAAGAAAAAATGTTGCAGGTTTTGCTATATCATGGAGCAACGCCGCCCAGCGCAGTGTTAAATCTAAAGGTGTATTATCTAAAACCTTAAGTATATGATCAAAAACATCATAATTATGGTAAGGATTTCTTTGATTAAAACCTACACATTTTTGAAGCTCTGGTATAAAAATTCCTAATAGATTCACTTCCTCTAATAACCTAATACCGAAACTTGGTTTTTGTGACATTAAGATTTTTTTGAATAAATACTTAAGTTTATATTGATCTAGATTTTTAAACTGCTCTTTGTTTATATAAATTGCTTCTACTAAATCATTCTCAAAAGGTTGTTCTAAAATAGATATATCTATAATTTTATCTAATACATAATCTATATTAATGGTGCTGTTTAAAAAAGCCTCTTTCTTCATGTTTAGGATCACCTTATTTGTATTTTTAAATTTTATTTGACTTTATAAACTGTAATTTAACATATATTAAAAAATAATTAATGGAGTATGTCATATTATATTATTGGCTGTTTTTATTTATTAAATTCCTTTTATGTTATCTAATAGATATTCACATGTCTAACCATCTTTTTTTGCATCTTTAAAAAAGGATAAGCTATATGGACGTAGATTTAGAACTAGAAATGAAGCTAGAATAGCAATAGTTGAATATATAGAGTTATTCTACAATCCTAGAAGGCTTCATTCAACTTTAGGATATAAGTCTCCAAAAGAGTATAAAAAAGATTATTATTCTAAGCAAAAATTAGCAGCGTAGTTTTTAAAAACGCTTTATCTCAAATTGGTAAAGTATACTCTCGGGTTACATATTTTTGAATTAATGCAAATATCTTGATAGATTATCTATTGACACGAAATACTACGTAAATTAAAGAAAATCGTACTTTCTACTTATCTAATTTACTCAGAACACTCCATAAATATATAGTTCAATTATACAAGAAAGTTCATTAGGGATGAAAAAGGAAAATTTAAATACAACTCTTGTTATAGTTCAATAATGCATCTAATCCAGTGCAGACAGGGGCAATATCATTTAAATACAACTCTTGTTATAGTTCAATAATGTAATAGTAACAAGACCAATACCCCAAAATAGATTTAAATACAACTCTTGTTATAGTTCAATATTTAACATTATGTCATCATCTAAGTGTTCTGGTATATTTAAATACAACTCTTGTTATAGTTCAATTCCAAGAAGCTCAAGAAGATCTAAATGAACTAGCATTTAAATACAACTCTTGTTATAGTTCAATTTGTGGCTCTTTGTAAAACATATTCATAAGTTTTCTTATTTAAATACAACTCTTGTTATAGTTCAATCACTCGTTATAGTTCAATTATCACAGTTAGAGTATATTAATCCTGTTATTATTTCATTTAAATACAACTCTTGTTATAGTTCAATGCTATGCAAGATGTCAGATATGTTTTACCTGTTCCAATTTAAATACAACTCTTGTTATAGTTCAATATCAAAGAAATACCACATCTTAGATATAATAGCCGAATTTAAATACAACTCTTGTTATAGTTCAATCGAGATGACAGTTCTATTAAACAAGAGCAGTATTAATTTAAATACAACTCTTGTTATAGTTCAATAAATACAACCTAGCCAACCATCTAGTAATATTATGATTTAAATACAACTCTTGTTATAGTTCAATAGTATTAGGCCTGCCACTTTGATATAGATTAGTTAGGTATTTAAATACAACTCTTGTTATAGTTCAATTTTTGCTACTTGTTCTTTACTCATTTCTCTTGATAATTTAAATACAACTCTTGTTATAGTTCAATGGAGTTGGTGGGATGGAATATAACATTGCATTGTTATTTAAATACAACTCTTGTTATAGTTCAATCCAATTTCCTAGTCCTAATTTTAATCCGGCTCCGACATTTAAATACAACTCTTGTTATAGTTCAATTTTATACATATTCTAAAAAGTATTCCAAGATATAATTTAAATACAACTCTTGTTATAGTTCAATTCGCATATTGAATTAGAAATTCTGGAGTAAATTTCATTTAAATACAACTCTTGTTATAGTTCAATTTAGAAGGGGGAATTAAGTATGAATAAGTATTCAATATTTAAATACAACTCTTGTTATAGTTCAATTAGCCCTATTTTCAGCTACCCCATTTTTGTACAGTGCATTTAAATACAACTCTTGTTATAGTTCAATTTCTTCACCAGTTGCTCCACTCATGGCCTTAACACTATTTAAATACAACTCTTGTTATAGTTCAATCACTTCATTCCATCTTTTTTCTATTATTTTGATGTTATTTAAATACAACTCTTGTTATAGTTCAATTTCTACCTTTTCTCCAAACCAGTCAACAAGAGGATTTAAATACAACTCTTGTTATAGTTCAATTTCTATGGAAGAATCTATTATAAATAATTATTATTTATTTAAATACAACTCTTGTTATAGTTCAATACCTAAGGCAATCATAGAACACTGGAAAGAGGAAACATTTAAATACAACTCTTGTTATAGTTCAATTAAGGCGGAACAAATTGAAAATGTATACTTTTTAACATTTAAATACAACTCTTGTTATAGTTCAATCCCTCTAAAGAAGCATCTTCGTGCATCTGCCAAGTTATTTAAATACAACTCTTGTTATAGTTCAATTTTTACATTATGTTTTGTTTCATAATCTCTTAATGTATTTAAATACAACTCTTGTTATAGTTCAATGCGAAGAAGAAATTTCCAAACTATATAGTTCAATTAAATTTAAATACAACTCTTGTTATAGTTCAATGAAAATCCTAATCCGGGAGAAAATCCTAATCCCGGATTTAAATACAACTCTTGTTATAGTTCAATTATTACCCTTTATAATACTATTTTATATTTTGAAAAATTTAAATACAACTCTTGTTATAGTTCAATTCTAAAACATGCTTCCCTTTCGTCCCATCTGGATATTTAAATACAACTCTTGTTATAGTTCAATGACTTTTTACACTTACTATATTGGTAGAGTAGACAAATTTAAATACAACTCTTGTTATAGTTCAATACCAAATACCCATTGAGTAAATAATCCTGCTGTTCTATTTAAATACAACTCTTGTTATAGTTCAATTACCTTGTCTAAGTCTAATAGAGCCTTTACAGCCTATTTAAATACAACTCTTGTTATAGTTCAATGTTCACCTGTTGTTATTCCATATTTTTTTGCAGGGATATTTAAATACAACTCTTGTTATAGTTCAATAAATGCGGCGAATGAGTTAATGGAAAAGTTGCCCAATTTAAATACAACTCTTGTTATAGTTCAATTACTGCACAGTCTATACACGATATAGCCTACCCAAATTTAAATACAACTCTTGTTATAGTTCAATCTACAGTAATTGAAAAAACATATATTTATGATTTATTTAAATACAACTCTTGTTATAGTTCAATTCATAAGGTTAATGAAGATTTAACTCAACAGCAGACATTTAAATACAACTCTTGTTATAGTTCAATTGATAGTAATTTTATGAATTTTATATTATATTCTAAATTTAAATACAACTCTTGTTATAGTTCAATTTATTTCATCATTTTTAGGTCTATATTCGACTATAATATTTAAATACAACTCTTGTTATAGTTCAATGGGCAAGAAAGAAAGCAAATCCCAAACTAAAGACAAATTTAAATACAACTCTTGTTATAGTTCAATGATTTCTGCTCCTGTGCCTCCTTTTCTATAGGTTCTATTTAAATACAACTATTGTTATAGTTCAATCTAACTTCATCCTTTATCTCTTTGTAGAACTCTCATTTAAATACAACTCTTGTTATAGTTCAATATATTAAAAGGAATGCAATTAGAATAAATGGTAAAAGATTTAAATACAACTCTTGTTATAGTTCAATATTATGTGGATGCTCCCAAAACACAATATATTGTTAATTTAAATACAACTCTTGTTATAGTTCAATGCGGTATAATTCGATGTAAAAAATGCAATTCATCTAATTTAAATACAACTCTTGTTATAGTTCAATTTATCTTATAACCCTTACTGTCCCGAATGTTCATGGATTTAAATACAACTCTTGTTATAGTTCAATTAGAACTACCCCCTTATAACATTCCTAGTCAATTTAAATTTAAATACAACTCTTGTTATAGTTCAATATATGAAGGAACATTAGAGATAGCTTTGATTCCGGAATTTAAATACAACTCTTGTTATAGTTCAATAAATCATGAGTAACTAAAAGGAGGTCAATATATGTGATTTAAATACAACTCTTGTTATAGTTCAATGATTTCTGATGGAGACAAGATGTCAAGTGAAGAGATTTAAATACAACTCTTGTTATAGTTCAATTTTATCCCCCTAAGTAGTACTCCCCCTAAGTATTAATTTAAATACAACTCTTGTTATAGTTCAATGGGGAGCCCTTCAGAAAAGAAAGTGGAAGATAGTAGAATTTAAATACAACTCTTGTTATAGTTCAATGATAACCATATAATTCATCTATATAACGAGAACCACTATTTAAATACAACTCTTGTTATAGTTCAATTTACAATGAAATCACTCCAATTAATGATAATAAATTATTTAAATACAACTCTTGTTATAGTTCAATTGCTTCTTTTTTATCAAAGTTCTCTCCATCTGTAAATTTAAATACAACTCTTGTTATAGTTCAATTTGGCTCTGTATCATTGTTAACTGTAAGTACGTCATTTAAATACAACTCTTGTTATAGTTCAATAGAAAAAGAGATTCAAAGTAGAATAATGTATGCAAATTTAAATACAACTCTTGTTATAGTTCAATCTGAAATGACCGACAAATCTGGACTGTTGCCAGAATTTAAATACAACTCTTGTTATAGTTCAATCGTTGGCAGGATGACTTCTTATCTGACAAAGATTTATTTAAATACAACTCTTGTTATAGTTCAATAATATCCCATACCCTATAATTATTAGGACTGCTGAAATTTAAATACAACTCTTGTTATAGTTCAATCCGAAGCCACTGAAACTAGTATATTTGTAGTAGAATTTAAATACAACTCTTGTTATAGTTCAATGATGGACGGGCTTTAGAGAAATAGATTTAATTAAGGATTTAAATACAACTCTTGTTATAGTTCAATGGAAGAAGTGTAAGATGGTTAGCTCAAAAAATAAAAAATTTAAATACAACTCTTGTTATAGTTCAATAAAATAGTCGAATTTGGTATTTTACTGTCGAACTGAATTTAAATACAACTCTTGTTATAGTTCAATTGAGAAACTAGTTGAATATAATCCTTTTCATAAGATATTTAAATACAACTCTTGTTATAGTTCAATTATGGTGTATATACCTAGCTTATGTAGTTCTGCACAATTTAAATACAACTCTTGTTATAGTTCAATGAGAATCAATACTTATCTGACATTATCTCAGATTATTTAAATACAACTCTTGTTATAGTTCAATAGCTACTCTTATGCCTAATCCAGCTGTAGCAGGAGAATTTAAATACAACTCTTGTTATAGTTCAATTAGAAAAGCAGAACATACCTATATTCTTATAGTATTTAAATACAACTCTTGTTATAGTTCAATGGCGAAGGAAACAACCCACCACCAAAATGGCAGAAATTTAAATACAACTCTTGTTATAGTTCAATTTAATGGTGAAAATACTAAGGTGTTTTATTTAACTTCATTTAAATACAACTCTTGTTATAGTTCAATTTTTCATATCTTACAGTGTCGTATATAATCATGTCATTTAAATACAACTCTTGTTATAGTTCAATCCAGAACAACAGAAAAAAATCAAGATTTCTATATCTTATTTAAATACAACTCTTGTTATAGTTCAATAAGTTATCGTGATGTAGATTTAAATCTGTTATAAAATTTAAATACAACTCTTGTTATAGTTCAATAATATACATCATACCAAATAACATCATCAACTGGCATTTAAATACAACTCTTGTTATAGTTCAATATAGCAACAACATCTTTATTTTGCTTAACTTCTTATTTAAATACAACTCTTGTTATAGTTCAATGTTTGTTTCTTAATCTTATTATATGTATTGTTTTAAATTTAAATACAACTCTTGTTATAGTTCAATAGCACATGGAAGGTATTTTCGGATTTTGTAGAAAATTTAAATACAACTCTTGTTATAGTTCAATATGCTGCCAGAATGGATGTAGGAGTACCGGATAAATATTTAAATACAACTCTTGTTATAGTTCAATCTTAATTTCTACTAAAATAAGCACCTCATATTCCCTGATTTAAATACAACTCTTGTTATAGTTCAATAATCTATCAGGTGTTAATTTAACTTCTGTTTTAGAATTTAAATACAACTCTTGTTATAGTTCAATGAACCCTAATCCAGGAGAGAACCCTAACCCTGGTACATTTAAATACAACTCTTGTTATAGTTCAATTTTATGGTCTAAAGGTATTGTTATAACCTAATATTTATTTAAATACAACTCTTGTTATAGTTCAATTGAATGTGGCGAGGAATATTTTAATGCTGAAACAAAATTTAAATACAACTCTTGTTATAGTTCAATCCATTATATGCAGAAATACTGGAACATGAATTAAATTTAAATACAACTCTTGTTATAGTTCAATTGATGGTTGGATAAGTCAAGTTAATTTAGAGCTAGTATTTAAATACAACTCTTGTTATAGTTCAATTTGTTGCTCTATTTCATCAGCTTTTCCTTCTTTTGAATTTAAATACAACTCTTGTTATAGTTCAATGAAGTTAGGCCCGATACTGTCTTTAAAATCTATGGATTTAAATACAACTCTTGTTATAGTTCAATTGGTTATTCAAATTAGGGAGAATGTTGACTTTGTAATATTTAAATACAACTCTTGTTATAGTTCAATTTTGTTCTCTAATTCTATCTAAACCTTCTATATTCATTTAAATACAACTCTTGTTATAGTTCAATCAAAATATGCTTTTTCATAGTCTGCAATCGTATCATTTAAATACAACTCTTGTTATAGTTCAATGTGAATATTTCCACCTGTCATGTTAAATTTAACACTCATTTAAATACAACTCTTGTTATAGTTCAATGATGTTGCACAGAATAAATAAAGGAGGAAGATAAAATTTAAATACAACTCTTGTTATAGTTCAATTTTCGTAAATAGTATCTATATCAACCTTAAGCATCGCATTTAAATACAACTCTTGTTATAGTTCAATCTACCCTAAAGAGGGTAGTAATATTTACCAAGATATTTAAATACAACTCTTGTTATAGTTCAATGGGAAATGTACGAGGGGGCTAAGTAAATGCTAGACAATTTAAATACAACTCTTGTTATAGTTCAATATGTATTTTTAGCAGTTAAAGCGCTCCAATTAGGTAATTTAAATACAACTCTTGTTATAGTTCAATGAGGGACTAAACATGTTAGGTAATCCCATTTTTATATTTAAATACAACTCTTGTTATAGTTCAATTGGGTTGTATTTCGTGCATTAACCATACCAATAGCATTTAAATACAACTCTTGTTATAGTTCAATAGATACACCTTTTCTAGCATCGTCAACCATAACTATTTAAATACAACTCTTGTTATAGTTCAATCATTAGCCATCCATCTAGCAGCAGTTTGAATAGAAATTTAAATACAACTCTTGTTATAGTTCAATACCCCTTCCTTTTTGTACTACGTATTATATTATAATTTAAATACAACTCTTGTTATAGTTCAATGGCTTTGGTGCAAATATCGTTATAAGCCAAAAAGTATTTAAATACAACTCTTGTTATAGTTCAATGTTTTTTTAGGAGTTCTAAATTTATTGCCTAGTGCATTTAAATACAACTCTTGTTATAGTTCAATGGCTTTGGTGCAAATATCGTTATAAGCCAAAAAGTATTTAAATACAACTCTTGTTATAGTTCAATTTGGGTGCCTCTTATTTTAAATAGAACCTATACCTTATTTAAATACAACTCTTGTTATAGTTCAATAATGGCTCTAATCGTTGGTAATATAGCCGAAAAATTATTTAAATACAACTCTTGTTATAGTTCAATAGAATATAGATTTGTAAAGGCAGGTGTGTAGTTTGGATTTAAATACAACTCTTGTTATAGTTCAATAAGACAAGTGGATGGATACTAGGGAGGTGTAAATAATTTAAATACAACTCTTGTTATAGTTCAATCAAACACCTAACAAAGACCTAACACCTAACAATAAATTTAAATACAACTCTTGTTATAGTTCAATTAATACAGAAGAAGAAAAAGAAGCCCATTCTATATTATTTAAATACAACTCTTGTTATAGTTCAATCATTATGTTATGTACCACTTGTAACAACATCTTACAATTTAAATACAACTCTTGTTATAGTTCAATACATCCGCAAGTGACTATATGATTAAAATAATTTAATTTAAATACAACTCTTGTTATAGTTCAATTACCGGGTGTTAATTAATAAAAAGGGGTGTTTTACTATTTAAATACAACTCTTGTTATAGTTCAATTTTTCTTCTCAGCTAAAACTAATACTGTGTAAGCGTATTTAAATACAACTCTTGTTATAGTTCAATTAACCCTGCCATGTTTTTCTAACATTTCTATTTCTTCATTTAAATACAACTCTTGTTATAGTTCAATCTTGCTTGTTATAGTAAACTATAGCTAGGTCTATTATTTAAATACAACTCTTGTTATAGTTCAATGGACTCTACACTCTATTTCATCAGCTAGTAAGGTTCATTTAAATACAACTCTTGTTATAGTTCAATCCATACATTTCTGTTAGCATTTTGCCACCTGCTGGTATTTAAATACAACTCTTGTTATAGTTCAATTGGGATTATAACTTGTGGTATGTGTAATAGAAAAAATTTAAATACAACTCTTGTTATAGTTCAATCAGCTCCATCCTCTGTATGCCTTAACATTTTTCTATATTTAAATACAACTCTTGTTATAGTTCAATAAGTAAGTGCTCTCATATTATTATTTATTGCATCTCATTTAAATACAACTCTTGTTATAGTTCAATCACAAAGCAAATTAGTAATAGTTTTAGATGATCTATTTAAATACAACTCTTGTTATAGTTCAATTACATTAGTCTTTTCAATTTCCGTCATACCTTCAAGATTTAAATACAACTCTTGTTATAGTTCAATGTAGGTTTTAAGTTAGTAACATCAAGCAATATGAAATTTAAATACAACTCTTGTTATAGTTCAATTTATTATGGGCTTGAAAGAGGTGATAAGAAATATGGATTTAAATACAACTCTTGTTATAGTTCAATGGATTTAAGCCTACAGATAAGGTAGATGTAACTGTATTTAAATACAACTCTTGTTATAGTTCAATCCCGCATTTTGAAAGTCAATAGCATCTAATAACGGAATTTAAATACAACTCTTGTTATAGTTCAATTTACTGGTACTAATAGTTTTAATTTTAAATCTTCATTTAAATACAACTCTTGTTATAGTTCAATATGTTTTTCAATCTGGTCTATCTGAGTTTGCTACATTTAAATACAACTCTTGTTATAGTTCAATAGGACTAAGTTTAGGTATGGAACGGAGATTACAAGAATTTAAATACAACTCTTGTTATAGTTCAATTCATTATTATTTTATAAATGATTAGGATATAAAAAATTTAAATACAACTCTTGTTATAGTTCAATCAAATAGGGTATCTATCTTTTTATCTTGAATATCCTATTTAAATACAACTCTTGTTATAGTTCAATACTTCTGTTTTAGAGAGTCATAACGAAAAAATTATATTTAAATACAACTCTTGTTATAGTTCAATTAAGCCTGTTGTTGATAAACCTGTTACTTTGCTTACATTTAAATACAACTCTTGTTATAGTTCAATATTCTTAGAGTTACTTGATTATTTAAACCCTACGTCATTTAAATACAACTCTTGTTATAGTTCAATTTAGGATGGGATAAAGTACCTTGTAAAATAGATGAATTTAAATACAACTCTTGTTATAGTTCAATTCTAGGATATCCGATGGAGTGGTTTAAGTCACTAAATTTAAATACAACTCTTGTTATAGTTCAATCACAGCAATTTAGCCATTCTAAATTTAATTATAAATCAGTAAACGTTATAATATCAATAATTTTTAATTTTTTTACCAAGTGTTTTTAAAAAATATATTATTCAATAACAATGTTACCAAATGTGTTGTAAAATCTGTATTCAGATAAACTGTTTCAAAAAAATGCTTGGTAAATTTAAATCTTTTTATAAAGTTATTATAATATTAGGTCTTCTCCTGTATCATTTTGTTTACTGCCTAGTATTTCTTCTCCATAAACATTATCATTCATTAGTTTTATAATGCATATAAAATCTTCACTTTCATCTATTATTTTATTTAAATCATTTTTCAGTAATAATAATTTAGATGGAGTTGTCTCACCTCTAAATACTGATTTCTGAAAATGGGACAAATATTTTTTACATATCTTAAATACTTTATTTACTCGTTTTTCATTAACATCATAAAATACAAATGCATAGTTATAATTATAGTTTTTATTTATCTTCATTTAAGATTTCTCCTTTAAACTAAAAGGTTTGAATTCCTTATCTTCTAATACAAACTTAATTAATTTATAGCAATCTAGTTTTATAGCTGTCTTATAGCTTACTTTTCGGTTAAGGTTACTATGCAGAAAAACACTTTCCATTCTTTCTTCAAAGGCTGTTATAAATATATTTCTTCCTTCTTCATTTAATAAACAATAATTAAGCTTTTTATCAAAATGTTTATCAACCTGTAGCCTTCTATTATTGACCAAATCAAATATAGTTTTAAAAACTATAACAGGTTTAAATGCTTCACTGATATCTAAACTCAAAGAAAATCTTCTTTCAGATGGTTCATGCAAAAAACTTATGGTCTGATTTAAATGTGTATTATATATAGCAGTTATTGTTTTTCCATATAACAATGTATTTCCAAACGAAATAAGTGCATTTATTGGATTATCAGGTGGACGCTTAACTCTTCTATTCATAATAAAATCTTCTGGTAATATATGCTTAAACTCTCCATAAAACCTCTGCCATAGTTCACCTTCAATTTGCAATAATTGTTTAATATTATCTACTTCTCCTAGTGCTATAGGCATATCTTTTTTTATCCAATCTAAAGTTACTTTCGTTTCTTTTTTGTTGTGCTTATAGTAATGATATAAAACCTCATGGATATTATCAGCAATTCCCTGAACAAATGCCTTAGCTAAAATCATTCTTTTGTTATTATAAGCTTCAACCTGTTTTACAAGCACTTTTCCACTATTATAGTTATCTTTAGGATAAAAAGTTCCACTATATCCCTCATAGTAATTAAAAAAGTGCATAACTATATTATTTTTTGATATGAAATCTAAAAGCTTAGTATTAATGCTAATTTCAGACATGCAATAAATTTCTTTTGTGTTCTCAATAGGAATATATACATTTTTATTGTTTTTTCTAAAACATAGAGAATTATCCTTCCTTGTTAACTCTCCCATAGATGTAATATATCTTGTACTCCCCATATTATCCTCCTATATATAGCAATATTCATAATAAGCACATTTCTTACATTTAGGCTTATTTTCAATACCTGGTATATTTGTATTCAATAGTAGGTCTTCAATATTTTCAACAACCTTATCCAGTTCACTTAAAGTATCTTCGTCCAATTCTACAATAATTGTATTTTTACTTTTATTCTTTTCTATAAACTCGAGCTTTCCTTTTCTTTCAATTCCTTTGTCTCTTAATACTTTTAAATAAAATAATAACTGCCATTTAGATGCCTCTATATCTGCATCTGATTTTTTAATTTCCGTTAAATAATCTTTAGTTAATTTGTCTATCTTAATATTATCAATACTAATTTCTGCTTGCTTATTTTCTGCTTCTTTAATTTTATGAATTGACTTTCCTATCTTTACATCTTCGCTATTATCTTCTAGATTAATTCGGTTTCCATGAAGCCAGCATTGCCTTTTGCAGTGAAAATAATAGTTAATTAATGTACCATTAACTCTCATACGCACCTCCTATATAAAAACCCCTATCCCTTTTTTAAAATTTTCTCTATCGAATTTTCCATTCTTGAAATAATTATCCCCATCAGATATATAATACAAATCACCTATGTTTTTTTCATATACAAAGTCATTTTCTTCAACTTTGTATATAAAATAATTTAGCTTGGATTTTGCCTCTGATAATTTAACCTTCTTTTCAGCATAATCCATTTCATTATCTTCCAATAATTCTATATATTGATCCCAAACCTCCTCACCATCTAATATTTCTCCATCTAGCATTTCAATTTTTCTACTTAGAAAAACACTATATTCATAACGTTCATCTATAAGCGTCATTCTTTTTTCTACTTCCGTAAAATCAAGTTTGTTTATATATTTATTGATAAATTCACCGAAATTTTTATCAGTATGGTCTGTAGATCGATCATTTAAATAATCTAATACATAATCATAATAATTGCTAAAATTTTTATCTACCAAAATATCTCTTATATAATCCGATAAAAGCGTTAAAGTTTTTTCTTTTCTAACATCTTTTAAATATATCGTTGCTGCATTATCTAGATTAAAAAAATAAACAATTCCTCCCTCTGGTATTTTACATGAACGATTAATTCTCCCTAAAAACTGTTCCTCTGAATCAAGCATAGATATATCTTTATAACCGATTTCCATGTCTATATCTACCCCTGCCTCTATAACCTGAGTAGCTACTAAAATAATATTTTTATTGTTTTTAATTTCCTCAATAATTCTATTTCTATCGATACTATTATCATCCCCTGTGATCAACCTTATTTCTTTAGGAAATGCACCATTACTTTTTGCTTTAAGTTCACCTAAATACTCAAAAAATTTATTAGCAGTCTTTTTCTTTATAAATTCAATTAGAATGTTTACATCTTCTTTCTCAGAAATGTTTATAACATGATCTAAAAGATTTTCAAATACATTTTCAGTTATATTTAGCAAACAAAAATCTAATTGAACCCTGCTTTTGAATATTTTATTATTAAAGTACTTTTCTCTGTTCTCTATTAGATTTACAGTATTGGTTTTTGTATTGACAAGCTTGTCTAGCTTAGGTAATGTAGCTGACATTATAATGACTTTAATATTCAATATTTTTGAATAGTGGCTTAAAAAAGTTATTATTTCTTTCCATATATCATTTCTATAACTCTGTATTTCATCTAAAATAATTACACTATTAGCGATTTGTGATAATGGAAATAAATTTTCCTTAGAAGTTCCGAATAAATAATTAAATATACTAACATGTGTCGTTAAAACTATAGGGTAATGCAAGAATTGTCTAGAAAGCAGAGATCTAACATAATCTTTATGTTTTTCATTAATAGCATCACTATCTTCATTATCATCTAAATTAATATGTGTTTTTATAGGTACGATAGAGTTTATCACTGCTATTTCATCTTCTACTTTGCTTCCCTTAAAAATGTTGTTTAAAGTTGCAATATTCTGCTCAATAAGCGTGTTAAACGGATAAATATAAAATATTTTATTTATATTTTCAAATTTTTCTACCATTCTAAAAGCTAAATTGAAGCTAACATTACTTTTCCCACTGCCAGTAGGAGCTTCCAAATAAAAAATATTTTTATCCATATTTTTCAAAAGCATACTTTCTGCATCAAGAAATAGCTCATTTCTCATAATATTAATGTCTGTAACATCATCAAAAACCTCTACATTTCCATACTCGTTTTCTTCATATTTTCTAATTCCCTTATATATTTTTGTATCCTTATATATTTTATAAAATTCTTCTATGTCATTGATCTCTCCAAAATTTTCAACTTCTTTTTCGTTTTTAAAATGTGATGTAGCATAATAGTCACAAGAGAATAATAAAGACATTAAAATTTTTTCATATATGTATATATAGAAAGAACTTTCATTTTCTAATTTTTCCATATTACTTAAAGTTATTTTCACAACTTTAAAAATTCTATCTAAAAGTTTATTCCTTTGAGTAAATAATAAAGGGGTATCATAGTTTTCTGTAAATATGTTTGATTGCTCCGTATATAGCAGTTTTCCTTCTCCGCCATTCTCTAAAAATTTATTTTCAAAATCAGAAAATCTGTCTAACGATCCATGATGCTTAGATATAGCATAAGCATTAAGTAGCATAAATGTATAAAGTAAATTTTGATCCCCTTTATTACTATGATTTCTAATTACATTAAGATAGTGATTCATATAAATCAAAGAAGACAACATAGAATGTTTCGTATTGTTACACTGCAACCCTTTGCTTTTTTTAAAATATTGATTCTTCATTTTATGATATTGGTAATTACAATTAATTTTCCCCAAATCATGCATACCAATGGTATTATAAAACATATCCCAGAAAATAGATTTACCTTCTTCTGTTATATCTCCCAAAAAAACATCTTGAAAATTATCCAATACATTTTCCAATTGCTTTAATCTTATTATTTTTTCTAAATAATATATAGACAATTGACTATGCACCTGCAATGTTTCTCTTCTATCTTCGTGAGTATGTGCATATATCTTATCAGAGTTTGAAATAAATTCATTTACATTAAATTTATCCACTATTCTAAAATCCATATAGATTCCCCCTAGTGTAGTAACCATATTTTGCATTATTGAAATAGAATGAACCATATATCCTATCCTTTTATGAAAGGAGGGTTATCCCCTCCTTAATTTTAAAAGAAAAATACTAAATTTTTATTGCATTTATATACAGTAGTGTCCTTTACGCTATTTAAGCTTTGATTGGTATATACAAAAGTCTGAAGTTCATATTTATTCGTTGTTTCTTCTAACATTCCTGGCAACATCTCTTCGTATTTATATGGAGTCTCATATTCTTCGTCGAGGTCAAGGTCAGATAAATCTAGCTCATTATGATATAGTAGTTCAAAATGCTCCTTTATAAATAAACTATCTAATCTTTCTATATCCTCTATATTTTCTACATCACATATAATTTTTGCATCTGTAATGTTAGCAATGTGATCATTCTTCCCTAGATATGGAATATACTTAAACCTATATTCAAGAATCCTTTCAGCTAATTGCTCTTCCAGCTCACCTTGAATTAATATATATATATCCCATGCTGGATTTTCAAGCCACTGTTCTTTAACGATAAGGTTTCCATCTTTATTCGCATAACCTACTGTGTTATTAAAGTTTTGTACCTTTTTTGTTATGTAACCTTTATCATTCCTAGGTACAATTCCTACTTTAATATTTCTAAGTTTTTCGTAAAACTCTGGAAACACTAATTTATCATCCTGTATTTGCTGATTATATCCTCCATATCCCATAATAGCCCCTAAAATCCCTAATAAAGCTACTTTATGAATTTGCCCATATGTAAAATAGTAATAAGCATTAACGTCTGGCTTTTTAAAAAACGCTGTTCTACCACTAAGGGTAAATTTCAAGACATTCATTATTGCACCTCTTCTTTAGTAAAAATATTAAAGTATCTAGCTCCTTCTATTTGATCCTTTATTTTTGTTGTATATGGATTATAGTATATTTCTATATTTTTAATCTTATTTCTTAAATTATTAATAAGGGCTTCACATTGTATATGAATCACATTTTTGCTATCACCTTTTTCAAATTCCACATACTGCGACAAATCTGGAAGGTATAGATCTTTTTCTGTTTCTACAAATAGAGCAAATTCATTTTCACATCCAATTTTTGCATTCGTACTAAATGAAGTAGCTGCCACCAATGCAGTTTCTTTAAATTTCAAGTAATCTTCTTCCATGTATCCTTCTGTAGCTCCTAGTTTTTTATATTCATCATATGCAGTAGGATTTATAGTAAACGGATAGAAATAATGTGCTTCATTGCTTACAATCTTTGTACCTAAGGTAGTTTGTTTTGCATCTTCTTTTTCTTCTTCTTTATCTTTACCTTTCTTCTTATTGCTTTCTGGTTTTTCAGAAGCATCTCTAAAAGGTGATAATATTTGTTGCTCTTCTGCTCTAGACCCTTCATACTTATTAAAACCCTGTCCTATCTGAACTGCTCCCGTAATGGATATATTATTTTTCTCCTCAGCAAACGTGGCTCCAAAGTTTTTAACATCTATTGCACTAAATAAATTTTTTAGAACTGTTTTTTTATCCTTTACTTCTTTTAAATCTTCCACATTAAAAATATACTCATATCGCTCCTTTAGAGACCTTGGTATAATTTCTACTTCTCCCTTTTTATTTTCTTGTAATTTAAGAGATTTAATATATAATACTTTTTCTCCTTGTTCATTCCACATAGCCTTCAATGGATACTTAAATGCTTTATCACTTCCGAATATACTTCCGTCAGAAGTTGTCTTTGGGTAGCCAGTAAAATCGGCATTCCAGTTGCTCATTCTAGATACGATTCCTAAAACTCCAAAAACTCTCTTATTCATTAGTTACCCCCCTCATTCTCTATATTTTCTACACTTGTATTTGTATCATCACTATCGTCAGATTTTTTATATATTAAATTACTATGTAAATATCCTGCTATAATTAGATCATCCATAATTTTTTCCTCTGGCACATATGAAGAAACCATAGCGTACATGTTGTTAAATCTTCTACCATCTAAAATCGTATAGTTGTATTTTTTGTATAACTTTTTTAGCTCTTCCTTTATTCGTTCATCACTTTTAGCATTAAAAATAGGGTTCGCCAAAGAATGTGGTCTAATTTTAGATTTACTTAAAGATATAAAGTAACTACTAAGTTGTCCCACTGCAAAGTAATACTCTTCATCACTTTCTATAGACGCTGTTTCTATCTCTTTATTTTTAATTTTGCCATTTTCATTGTTTCCATAGTTTATTTTGACTTTCAGCTTATTTTTCAAGTCTTTTAAAATATCTGGCATATCCTTACACCCCTTAAAATAATATTTTAGAGAAAAAGCTAAATTAAATTGCTCCCTTGCCTTTAACAAGAATCCATTATCAATAGAACCTTTTATCAAATCTAAGCTAATATGATCTAAAATTTTAGGTACGTTACAATCTACATTTTTAAAAAACCAGTTAAATAATGTTGTTCTAGCTAATAGTAAGTTTCTTTTTAGTGCAGAATCATTAATTCTTATGTCTTTTGGCTCTGTAAAATAATTGGAAGTTAAAAATTTACTAAAAAACACTTCGTTGATAAGATTTTTTAAGTTCTCTAATTTATATATGGTTCTATATTCCAATCTAGATTTCTCTAATTCCATAACATTTACTAAATTAAAAGGTTCTATTTCGTCTTTATATAAAACCACAGTGTCAAAATCTAGTATTTCCACTTCCATTCCTTTTTTTATTCTTAGAAAATATCCACTAAAGTTATTTTCTGACGATCCATCATTATCTATTGCATTTATTCCTTCATCATTGATATACACATTGGTTTTACCTGTTGTAACTTGGTTCATTAAAAAGTCAAAGAATTTTTTTTGTAGTAATACTTCATCTTGAGATAAAAGGTAAGGGGTTTTGCTTTTTCTACTTTTATTTTCTAGATAAGGTTTTTTAGCGTTTAACCCCATATTGTCATTGGGTAGTCCAAATATTTCATTCTTTATAACAATATTATAGTCAGAGCTATTATAAATATTTGTTAGTATGTATTTTTCACTTTCTTTTTTGTACTTATCGATATCATATTTAAAAAATATTTTTAAATAGCTTTTATCGTTTCCTTCGGAAATTGCATAGATATTACTTTTTATCCATTCTTCTATCTTTTCAATTTCAGCTATATCGGACTTACCATTTTTAGCTTCTATCTTCTCATACGCTTCTCTTTGTTCTCGTTTGCTATATTTTCCCAATGGATTCTTGAATACTTCATAATATTCTGATATGACTCTATCGTTTATTTTTCCATTATGCAAGTTCTCTTTCTTTACAAAAAAGGTTAGGTAATTGTTACTGTGTATATTTTTATCTTTTATGGCTTTATTAGATTCTAAATATCTGCTCATATAGTCTGCTTGCTGAATAAAGTCAAAATGTGGATTCGTCCTATCAATTTCCCTAGTTTTTTTATCCTGCTTAATATTAATCGTATCTAATATTTCAAATCCATCATCTTTAGGTAAAACTATGACATAATCTCCATCAGCAGGAATGTGAGCATCGGTAATATATTCTTCGCCACGTTTTTTATATACCTTTTCAAAGGTTTTAATAACATCCTTTAGCAAGTTATCACCTCCTATTTAAATCATCGTATAGTTTATAAAACCAAAACCTCTTGAGTTCATTTCTCCAACTCCTGCTCCAAGAGCAAAATATGCTAATTTTTGTGCTGTTTCATTATCTGCAATATAAAATGTTAGTTTATCTCCAATCAAAGAAACATTCTTATATGGCGTTGCTATAGGCTTTCTATTATTAAATTCAATCATGTTAAATAGTTCGAAATTTTCGTCTAACCTAGTGTTGAAATAGGCGTTGTATTTTTTTATTATATTTGCTGTTATTCTTTGTCCATAAGCTTCTAAAGATAGTTCTTGTCTCCAGTACCCATTGTCTGTTTTTACAACTAAAGGTGTAATACTATATATTTTCTCTATGTGCTTTTTAGGTATTATTTTATTTTCAAATGTTAATGCCTTTATGTATTGAGTGTATTCATTCACAAGATTTTTTTTAAAATATTGCGATAATTTTTCATCTGTTGTTCTAATTATTACAGAGTATATACTACCCTCTTTATAAACTCCATCCTGCTCTAAATTATATAAAGAATTAAAGCAATAATTTTTAAACTGATTTTTTTTGTGAAATTCATAGAGTTCTGGATTTTTGCTTAATGATTTATCGATTAATTCGCTTATTTTTTCTAGTGCATTTTTACTGTCAATATTTTTTAAAAGGAAGACTTTTAATTTTAATTCATATACCATAATTTTTTTCACCTCCTATCTTTTAATTTGATGTAAACTACCCATTCAGGGTAGTCTACTTATATTAAAAAATTTATAGATTTAAAAATACCGTAATTATTGAAATTTAATCTTGGTTAGATATATCATTCTGTATTTGTTTTTTTACATATTCCTTTATTAGATTTTCATCAAATTCTACTGTATTAATATAATAGCCTATACACCAGAACTGCTTATTTCCATATTTATTTTTTAAATTTAAATTTTTATCAAATATTAGAATCGAACTTTTTCTTTTTAAATATTTAACTATATCGGATATACTGTATTTAGATGGTATACTTATAACCATATGTAAATAGTCAGCAGAAGCTATTGCCTTAAAAATTTCTATTTCTTTTTGGTCACATAATGTTCTTAAAATTCCTCCTATATCTCTTTTGTGTTTTCCATAAAACGGTTGAATTCTGTATTTTGGTACAAAAACTACACTATATTTACAATTACATACAGTATGTGTTAAACTATTATTATCCAAATTGGATACCTCCTTTTGTTTTTAAGTGGTTGGCGAACCTTTTTTAAAGCAGATGGAGGTTTTTTTATAATAAATATATTTTTTTGAAAATTGTGTGGATTTCAGCATGTATTTTATATAATAAATTTTTCCATCTCCTATCTATGTTATAATTATATCACTAAAAATTTAAAAATCAATAATATTCTTAGTAATTTTAAACTTATACTATTGAATTATAAATTTCTACACTCACACTATCTAACTTAATTTAAATGTAATTATAATACATACATCTTATGTTACGGTTAATCAATGCAGCAATTCTATACTTAGACTATATTTAAATACATTACTATGTTAAGGTTAATTTACATTGTCTATTATGCCATAAATTTTATTATTTATCCATATGATTTATATATATTAGGATATATAAAATTTCAACAATACTTCTCGAATTCTATTTAATCAAAAACAGAACAGTCTTCCACTATGTTAAAATTACGCATTAATTAATAAATTTTTAAAAACTTAATCTCTTAATTAGTTATATCTCTAACAAACATCCACCCATCTAGCTCCAGTAATCTCATGCATTTCTTCCACATTCATTTTTATAGCAGAATTTCCACTACCTGCCGCTGGATAAACTACTTCAAATTTCTTAAGTGATTCGTCCATATATATTTCAATGTCCTCTGGCAATCCAAAAGGGCACACTCCACCTACAGGATGTCCTGTTAACTCTAATGTTTCGTCAAAATTCATCATTTTAGCTTTACATCCAAAGGTTTGTTTATATTTCTTATTATCAATTCTAGCTATACCACAGGTTACCACAACAATATCTCTATCTTTTAGCCTAAAGGCCAATGTTTTTGCAATCATTGCTGGTTCTACTCCAATAGCTTTGGCAGCTAAATCTACTGTGGCGCTACTTTCATCTAAATACATTATTTTGTGTGGAAGGTTCCTATCTTCTAAATATTTTTGAACTGATAAACTACTCAATTTCATCAACTCCAAATCTTTATATAATCACCCTTTTTGTATATTTATACTATATTCTACTCTTTTTTTAGATTAATGTCAAAATTTCAGCACAATTCTGTATAGTGCAAGTAATATTATATAAACGACTTTTTACTAAAAATGTGACCATAAAAAATGTACCTATAATTCCACCTGCCGAACATATGGGAGCACATAAAGCTATTTTGACATTGGAGTCATATTCTTTTACAAATATAAGAATTATAAGGTCTGCCAAGACTCCACCGATTATTATTGATATAGTACTAAATATTGATATTCTAGCCATTATAATACCATATCCCAATGCAAATAATGTCATTACTCCAGGTTTTATAACTCTATATAAAATTAATGCTATAAGAAAACTATAAAATGGAGCATTAATAACTCCTCTTGAAAAAGGCATTATTCTATAAAGTACTGCTAATAATTTACCTAATACAACTGCTATAGCAACACATATTCCTATTGTCGTTATATCTTTTACATTCATATTCCATTTCATATTGTTTTTCATCATATTGCTCTCCCTTCTCTTAAAAGACAAAATAGGTCTTCATCAAGCCAATCGCCTTAATAATTAAAAGCTCTTGCTCTACATCCACCACAAATATTAATATACCTACAGTTTCCACAGTTGCCTTTATAGCTTTGAAAATCTCTAAGTTTTTTAAATACCTAGTTATTCTCCCATATGCTATCAAAGGTTTCTTCTTTAACATTAGCCACTTTAATAGGTACATATGAGCATATGACTTGAGGCTGCACCAAAATCAGAAGCAAAATTCATAATTGATATATGAAAAAATTAGATAAAAAAGTAAATAAACCAATAGAAAAACAATTTAATATTAATGAAGAATTTGAAACACTTCAAAACCAAAATAAGGTCTTGACACATCAAGTAGAAAAATTAACTGCCAAATTAAACTGTATGAAGAGCAATTTAAACTTAATCAACAAAAGCGTTTTGCTGCATCAAGTGAAAAAATGGATTCAAATCAATTATCAATCTTCAATGAGGCTGAGAAAGAATCACGTCCTGAAAAAGAGGAACATACCATTAAAGAAATTACATATAAGCGTAGAAAATCCAAAGGCTTAAACAAAAAGTCTTTTGAAGACCTTCCGGTAGAGGTAATTGAGTATCGTCTGAGTGAAGAAGAACAGACCTGTCCAACATTTAGCTCCCATCTACATGAAATGAGCAAGATCTTAGATTTTTTTAACGTTTAGTCAAAAGTATCAGTAAAGCTCTCTGTCCCAATTAAAGTTTCTAAGGTGTTTTTACTATCATTATCAACTATAAAACTTATAATCATTGACCTTCCATTCACATCTATAACATTGGCATTTAAAATATCTCTACCAAAAATCTTTTCCCACCGATGTAGTTTATTTGCATCCCATTTATACAACTTTCCTAACCTGACAATTCCATCTTTTTTAATATATACAAATCTAGAATTAATAAAGTAAAAATAGATTCCTATAAAAATAAACAAAATTGAATAAAATGAAGAAAATAAATTTTCACGTGCAGTATTTAAATACGAAAATTCAAATATATTAGCTCTGATATTATTTGAAAGAGGTTCTATCAAAGAATTAAATTTATTCGGAACTAATAAATCTAACAAACCTATATTAATTCCTTTATAGGATAACCCATTTATATTGTCCATAGTAACCTTAATACAAAATATTAAGTAACAGAGGCACAACATTGATGCAACTAAACTAATAGTAGTTATGGTATTTCTTTCACGACATTTTATAATAAAATCATAAGTATAACTATGCAGTTTATTCTTGTTGAAAATATTGTAAAATTTATATGCCAATATAGTAATCAACATAATATATATTAAAAAGTGATAAATCATATATACCTCCTATTACTAAAAGTTACTGTTTTAAAGACTAACGATTAAAATCATAAATACTATCAGTTTAACCATTGATGTTTATATAGATGGATTCACTTAATTCTACTAAGCCTTTATAATTATGTACATCAATAAGGTCGTCTTCTCCAGCAATAAACAAATCTCTTTCTGTAAAAGATAAAGTATGTCCAATAATAGTAAAGCGATTAGGGTGATTAATAAATATTTTCTTATATCATCACTCCTTTTTATTAACAGTTTTACCATCCTTATACTTCTATGGTATACTATAGATCAATATAAATAAACCCTTTTTAAATCGTGGTTATGAGAGGTGATATTTTGTATTATAACCTTGAACTAATTACTTTTTAATAAAGTCGAGAAGATTTTTAAATTTTATGTTGCTAGATATAATTAATTCGAAAAAAATTGAAAAGGTATTTCTTTGAAACTATTTATTTAATAATTAAAATATCCTCTAATATTCATTTAGTTATTTTCGACAACTCTAAAATATAATGAAATTATTATTGCAATTACAAACTCATATAAAAAATCCAAGCTAATTACATTAAATTCTTTATACCTTATCATCTCGTCCAGCTTCCTGTTATAATATAACTACAAAGATAACAATCCAAGGGAGGTTTAAAGATGAAATTTAAAAAACCTATTTTAATAACTATTTCATTAGGTATTATAGTCTTCGCTATTATTCAACTTTCAATAATAATAACTCCCTTTAGGGCAACCCCTAAAAAATCTGATGCAATTATTGTACTTGGAGCTAAATTATGGGGAGATAAACCTGCGCCGATGTTACAGTATAGATTGGAAAGGGCATTGGAACTTTATAATGAGGGATATGGCAATAAGATTATAGTTAGTGGGGCCCAAGGACATGATGAGCTAATTACAGAGGCCCTTGCAATGAAAAACTACCTTGTAGAAAATGGTGTACCTGAAGATGTAATATTGGAAGAAGATAATTCTTATAGTACATACCAAAATCTATATTATAGTAATAAGATTATGAAGGAAAATGAACTTGAGAGCGCTGTTATTGTATCAAATAACTTCCATGTTCATAGATCATTAATGATTGCTAACCGTCTAGATATGGATGTAAGTGCAGGTCCTACAAAAAACTATCCTAACTTAGCACTAACGATTAAGTATTATATGCGAGAAGTTCTAGCCTATATAAAGGATTTTGTTAAAGTTAAAGGATAGTATAGTAATATGCTCCCTCTAGTTAGAATATTATGTATTAGGGGGGTGTATATAAAATGTATCAAAGCTATAATAATTATTCAAATTACAATCATAACTGTAATATCTATTATATGGAGCTGATTCCTAGACTAGAGGAGTATATTCAAGATGAATTACAAGATTCTGCCTACTATAAGACTTTGGCCAAACTTGCTCCTACACAAAGGGCAAAAGATTTAATAATGGAGTTTAGCGCAGATGAAGCAATGCATGCTGAAAACTTCCAAAGAGCTTACTTTATGATAACAGGTAGGTATTTTATGCCACAACCTTTAGAGCCTGTTGTAATCGAAGATTATGAAGAAGCTTTAAAAATAAGAATATTAGCTGAGACAAAAGATTACAAAAAATACGGTGATGAATATTTAAGAGCGCCTAATAAATACCTTAAAGATTTATTTTTTGAAACAAGAACTGTTGAAGCACAACACGCAATGAGAATTCCAATATTATTTGAGGAGGAAGCATAAGACTAGTCTTATGCTTCCTTTTTTAACAAAACTGATTTATCAATCTTCAATAATCTCTTGTATTCTTACAATAATATCATCTAGTTCATTTCTTTTGTCGGTGTCTATCATGCTGTTTTGTTGTGCTTCTTCTATAGATTTAATACAATCCATTAAATTTGCCTTCCAAGCTTCCATAGTTAACTGACCTCCTCTCTACTTGGTGTTTTATTTTTAATTAAAGATATTATTAGCAATATACAAGGTATTATTACCTGAAAAGGTAAAGAGTAGTATACCATATTTCTTTCTACCCATCGATATAGATCAGGATAGTTAGGATGTAGCCACATAGATAGAGATATAACTAGGGTTACTACAGGCAATAGAAGAAGTTTATGATCTTCTAAATTAAAGATTTGTGTAATTCCTAATAGAGCACAATAAATAAAAACGACAACCTTAATTCCAACTCCTATTAGTAGATTAACCCCTACCATCGGCTCTATAACTGCCCTCGGAATCAAAGATAGGGTTATATGGGGTGGAAACGTTTGAAGAGACATCATATAGGGACCGAGGACCAGTAAATCTCTTACTAAAACTCCTAGCAAAACAAACCCTACTATTGTTACACCTAAATAAGTTGTTTTAACTATATATTTTTTTTCCTGTACAATAGGATATATCATTAAAAACACTATCATATTACCAAAGGATACAGATAATATTCTAAGCCCTATCTTTAAAACATGCAGAAATCCGCCCTCTAAAAATGGTAGAAAATTATCGTACTTAAAGGACTTCGCACTTAATAATATAGTTAATACTATAACAAAAATCATAATCGGTATAATTAGCTGATTAACCCTAGCAGCTATTTCTATTCCATTTTTCAAAGCATAGGTAATTGGTAAAAAAGCAAAACAAATAACAAAAACTGTAGGAGTTTCAATAAAGCTTACAGTAACCATATATTCACCAAAAATTCTCATGGTTAAAGATGCAAAATGAATAAAAAATATTATGTAAAGTACTCCAATTATACTTCCTAAATATTTGCCAAAATGCTCTTTTAGCATTTGTGTAAGTGTTTTTTTAGGATTAAGTTTAGCTATAAGTAAATAAATAGTAACTAATATAAAACCTCCTATCCAACTCAATATCTGAGCTAACCAGGCATTCTGATATGCAGCCTTTGCTGGAGAAGTTACTGCTAAACCGCCAAATACAAAACCTATAATGAGCAAATTTAATTCACTTATTGAAATCTTTTCTTCTTTTATCATACAATCACCTCGATAGAAAGCTATCAATAGCCTTCTCTATATATATGTCGGGACTAGGAGGCGCCTTATCAATGGCTTGCAATAAACTAATTGCAAAGCTAACTATTAATATTGTAAAATATATGGACATAGTTCTCTTAGCATTTTTAGCTTTTGCTAACATATTTAAATCAATACTAATAATTATACAAAAAATCGCAATTATACTTATTACATCCCTTACCATTAACTATCTCCTCCATTTTAACGTGCCTTAGATGGCGGTCCCGTTAATCCTGATCTTGTTATTTTAAATTCTACATCAATTTCAACAGGCACTTCTGGAAATATTTCATTCCAATTATCTTCGATTTCTCTCCAATAATCTAAATGTTTTTTACGTATTTCCTCTCCAAACCCTAAAATATCACTTTCAAATTGATTTTGAGCTATATCTATCGTTTTTTTTATATCTTGTTTAATTGTATTTTCCACTTCTCTTTCTAGATCTTTTAGTATTTTTTCCATCATCAAATCATCTTGTCCCTGTTGTTCTCCAATTATTCCTTCTGCTTTAATACTAATATAAATTTTAGGTTTTTCATTTTCAATTTTAGCTCTAACCTTCCCATTAGAACGCAGTTGCTCTATTACTACTCTTTTATTTTCATTCAAAGGATCTTTAATACCAATTACTCTGTCACGTATTTCATTTTTTATATATAATAGTCCTACTGTTTCATACTTTTCTAGCCAGCCAACTAGTTTATCCTCTTTAAAAACAGCGGTTCCTTCCAGTTCCATATTCTTTATTAGACCCTGTTTTTCTCCTTCTTTAAATTTAACTACCCCGATTGTAGTATTCAATATATTTTCATTTAGATCCCTTACCACTTTAAAAGTGTTTATATTTCGAATAACACCACTATGTAAATTGTCTTCTAAAATTTCTTTCAAATGTATTGCAGGAATATTCTTCAGCGTACTTTGGGCACTAATCACTTCTTTAGCCGTGGTTCCCCTTGCAATTATTACACTGGAATTTAACCTTACTTCGTAGTCTCTAGTAAAATAATCTAATACATCCCTTATTCCTTCTTTAGCTAATTCTTCACTAATTACCATTACTTGTACATGACTATAAAAAGGTCTACGATTAACTGTCTTTAGTTGTTCTCTAGCAGCTTCAAACACAGTTTTTGCTTTAGTAGAATTAACCCATATAGGCTGTATATTACGACCATCACCAGCTTCCTCTATTCCAAGACCAGAGGGGTTAACTATTTGTAATGTTAGTTCAATTTCTTGGTCTTCTGCTTTATCTATACCTACACCTACTATAATAGCTCTATGGGTTAGATCTTGTTCATGCACGCATCCAATTAGACTCATGCATAATAGTAAAGTTGCTAAAAACATAAATATGTTTTTAAAATATGACCTCAATTACTACTCCTCCTCAGTTACATGGTTATCGCCACTTACTCTATACTTATTTCTATCCCAATTTTGCAATGTAAAAGCTTTAGGCCTTGTCCTCATCATCCACAATGGAAACCGTATAAAACTGTCTTTCAAGCCATCTTTATCTACTGGAGATAAAGGATACATATAAGGTACCCCAAAGGATTCTAGGGAACATAGGTGAATTAAAATTATAATATATCCAACAAGTATTCCTAAGAATCCGAATATTTGAGCAGCAAGCAGCAATATAAATCGAATGATTGGCAAAGTATCAGATAAGGAAGGAATGATAAAATTTGTAATTCCTGTCAAAGCAATAATAATGACCATAATAGGACTCACAATTTTTGCAGATGACGCTGCCTGACCTATTACTAAGCCCCCCACAATACTAATAGTTTGTCCAATAGCACCTGGCATTCTAACTCCTGCCTCACGTAAAAGTTCAAAAACTATCATCATAAATAAAGCTTCCACAAAGGGTGAAAAAGGCAATCCTTCTCTAGTAGCAGAAATCGCTAATAATAGTTGCATAGGTATAACGTCAAAATGAAAAACAATTACTGCCACATAAAATGCAGGCAATACAGTAGCAATAAATAGAGCTATTAATCTTAAAATTCGATTAAATGATGCAAAATATAATCTTGAATAGTAGTCATCTGAAGTTTGAAAGTTTTCTATAAACAGATTTGGTACTGTAAGCACTGTAGGGGTTCCATCAACAATAATAGCGATTCTTCCTTCTAATATTTTAGCCGCTACCTTATCAGGTTTTTCGCTATTACCTATAGTAGGAAAAATTGAAAATGGCTTTCCTTCTATATATTGTTCTATATATCCTGACGCTAAAATTGAATCTACATTAATTTTTTTCAATCTACTTTTTACTATATTCAAAATATTTTCATTAACAATTCCCTTAATATAGCAAATACCTACTGTCGTATTTGTCTGTTTCCCCAACTGCATAGTCTCAAATTTAAACTTTGGATTTTTAATCTTATGTCTTAGTAGTGCTATATTGGTAGATAAAGATTCAATAAATCCTTCCCGTGGTCCCTTCAAAGTCATTTCAGTTTCTGGTTCGGTAACACTTCTTTTTTCAATTCCCTGAGCAGGCACTTTAATTGCTTTATCCTGCCCATCGATAAAAACAATTGCCATACCCGATAGAATGCCCATAATAGTATCCTTAAAATCATTAGTAATATTCAAGCTGGATGCAATTATTAGCTTCTTGGTAAAAATATCAATAACATTTTTACTCATTATCTCTTCATCACTTAAGTTATTTTTAGTTTCAAATATTAAGGGATTTATTATACTTTCATCTAATGTTTTCTTAGTAATTAGTCCATCCATATAAGCAATAATAACCTTACGATAAACTCCTTTACCTACCTCTATCTCTCTTAAAACAAAATCTTCACTTTCTGCAAAGGTTGTTTCTAATTTTTTCTTAACATCCCTTATAGATTTAGGGATATTTTCTTGCTGATTTTCACTTTCTATATTACTATTTTTATTATTGATTTTGCTAAGGCCTATGCTTATAAACATTCTAAATAGTTTTCTAAACAAACATTCACCACCATCCTTTCGTAAATAATATGCTAATTCTCTTCCACATTGTCTTTATATTTATCTACATATAATTTATTATTTCCATCTAAATTAGCATAAAAAACCTCTCTAATATCCGATATGCCATACATTCTTAGCTGATCAATTAGCCACTGAGCTGTTAGGTTTCTATTTATTAAATTTTCATATATTATGTTTCCCGTTACTATCACTTCTGCTTTAATATCATCCTGCTGTCCTAACATGTTTAAATCTTCTAAAGTAACATTATTTTTATGAGAAACTTTAATCACGCTGATTTCTCCTGTAGTTTCTAATATTCCGTACTTTACATCTTTAATATTAAATATATCTTTTTTTCTTAACAAATGATGCAATTCATCAATAGTATAATGAAATTTATTAAGATTTTTTTCTAAAATATGTCCATCTTTAATAACTAGTTCTGACTCTCCCTGTATAATTCTTGCAATATTTATATTTTTACTTGATATGTAAGATACTAAGAAAGTTAAAATCCCAAATAAAAATAATCCTATCATATGCTGCCAGGTTCTTTGACTAACATCAGTAGCTAAGGTTGCAGCAATAGAGCCAAATGTTATTCCATTTATGTACTCCTGCATGGTTAA
This sequence comes from Alkaliphilus sp. B6464, assembly GCF_018141165.1. Classification (NCBI taxonomy): domain Bacteria; kingdom Bacillati; phylum Bacillota; class Clostridia; order Peptostreptococcales; family Natronincolaceae; genus Alkaliphilus; species Alkaliphilus sp. B6464. The sequence goes on along the minus strand of NZ_CP058557.1, from coordinate 1,837,962 downwards.
CTGGGCTAATTGTTGTCTTCCCAGTATTCGTGTAATAAATAGTATTGCAAAAAAAGATAGAAAGGTTTGTAATACTACTTCAATAGCCAACTTCATAAATAGCCCTCCAATGTATAGATATTTATTTTAGATTTATACTAATGACGAAATATATATTGCCATATTGCCCTTTTATATATTATGTCTATAACTTTGTAATTAAATAAGCAGTAATGTGTATTATATTAAAAATTGGAGGAATATATATGAAACTTTGGCAACAAGCATTATTTACATTTGCTTTTATTGTTGTAGGAGGCATAATTATTTACATTCTTGACAAGAAGAAATTAATTTAACTTCTTACTATAAAAATAAAACCACACTCCTGAAATATATATTCTAGGAGTGTGGTTTTATTTTTATTAATTAAATTTTTTCTACTTTAATACCGGTATCATGATCATTAAGATTTTGCTTTTCTAAGCTATCATCCTTAACTCTTTCAACAGTTATAGCTAAGGTTTCTTGCATAATATAGTCTTTATGAATTTCTACTGCTTTAGCAACTTCATCATTACCATCAAAGTAAATATTAATATTGTCTGCAACTTCAAAACCGCTACTTTTTCTCATCTGCTGTACTTTAGAAATAAACTCTCTTGCTAAACCTTCATTAATTAATTCTTCCGTTAATGTAGTATCTAAAATAACAAATAAATTATTTGCCATTTCTACAGTAAAGCCTTCTTTAGCCGCAATTGTAATCATTACATAGTCCTTAGTAATTGTAGTAATATCACCATCTAAGTCAAGTTCTATATTTCCCCCAGCCTCTAACTTTGGTACAACTTCAGATGCTTCTAACTGTGCTAAAGCTTTACCTAATGATTTGATTTTACTTCCAAGTACAGGTCCAGCTGTTTTAAAATCTGGTTTTAAACTAAAGTTCATAAAATCTCTTAAATTTTTCTCAAATATAACTTCTTTTATATTTAGCTCCTCTTCTATTAATGGAACTAAATCTGAAATAAGATCTTCATATTTACCATCTACAAGTATCTTTTGTAGCGGTTGACGAACCTTAATTTTAGCTTGAGCTCTTGCAGCTCTACCAAGTCCTACTAAGTCTCTAACCAAGTCCATTCTTTCTTCTACATCTTTACTTATTAATTCATAGTTTACTACTGGGTAGTCCGCTAGATGTACTGATGCTTCACCTGTTAGATTTTGGTATATCTCATCAGATATAAATGGTGCAAATGGTGCTACCATCTTTGCTATACCTACTAAAACTTCATAGGTTGTATTATATACTGCTTTCTTATCCTCTGTTAACTCTGTTGCCCAGAAACGACGTCTTGCCCTTCTAATATACCAGTTAGATAAATCTTCATTTAAGAAGTCTTGGATCTTTCTAACTGCTTTTGTTAAGTCATAGATTTCTAGTTCTTTTGTTACTTCTGCAATTAGGCTGTTATATTTAGATAAAATCCATCTGTCTAACTCTGGACGATCTTTATATTCAATGAAGAAGTCCTTTGGATTAATTTCATCTGTATTTGCGTATAAAGTAAAGAATGCATATACGTTTTGGATTGTTGTAAAGAACTTGCTCTGTACTTCTTTTAGTCCTTCAATATCAAATTTTGTTGGTGTCCAAGCTGGAGACACAAACAGTAAATACCATCTTAGAGCATCTGCTCCGTACTTGTCGAATAGTTCGAATGGATCTACTGTGTTTCCTCTAGACTTAGACATCTTTCTACCTTCTTTGTCTAGTATAAGGTCGTTTACAAGTACATTTTTGTATGGAGAAACTCCCTTTACAAATGTAGAAATAGCTAATAGTGAGTAGAACCAACCACGTGTTTGGTCGATACCTTCACAAATAAAGTCTGCTGGGAATAATTCGTCAAAGTTATCTTTGTTTTCAAACGGATAATGATGTTGTGCAAAAGGCATAGCCCCACTATCAAACCAGCAGTCAATTACTTCTGTTACTCTAGTCATCCTACCTTCACATTTGTCACATTTTAAATGTATATCATCAACATAAGGTCTGTGTAGTTCTACAGATTCATCTACATTTTCAATAGCTCTTTCTGCAAGCTCGGCTCTAGAACCTACTGATGTTGTATGACCACATTCACATCTCCAAATGTTTAGTGGTGTTCCCCAATAACGGTTTCTTGATATCGCCCAATCATTTAAATTATCTAGCCAGTTTCCAAAACGCTTTTCTCCTACATAATCTGGGTACCAGTTAACTGAATTGTTATTAGTAATCAGTTGATCTTTTAGCTTAGTCATTTCAATATACCAGCTTGGTTTTCCGTAATATAAAAGTGGTGTTGTACATCTCCAGCAGTGTGGATAGTTGTGAGCAAACTTTTCCTTATGGAATAGCTTTTCTTCAGCATGTAGCCATTTAATAATATCTACATCACAGTCTATAACAAATCTGCCTTCCCATGGAGTTGTTGTATATTTTCCTTCCTCATCAACTGGTTGAAGAACAGGTAAATCGTATCTTCTTCCTGTCTGGTAGTCATCTTCTCCAAAGGCTGGAGCAGAGTGAACAATTCCTGTACCGTCTTCTGTTGTAACATAATCTGCCAATGTAACAAAGAATGCCTTTTTATCTGGCTTTACAAATGGCATTAATTGTTCGTATTCAATATACTCTAAATCCTTACCTTTATATTCTGCAATGACTTCAAACTCTTCCCCAAGTAATTTTTTAGCTAATTTTTCTGCCACATAATAAACCTTGTCTTGAGCCTTTACTTTTACATATGTTACTTCTGGATGGACTGTTAGTGCAACATTTGCAGCTAATGTCCACGGAGTCGTTGTCCACACTAGGAAATATTCATCCTTATCCTTTACTTTGAAAGGAACGATAACTGTATTAGACTTTATTTCCTTATATCCTTGTGAAACTTCGTGGGAAGCTAAACCTGTTCCACAACGTGGGCAATAAGGTAGTATCTTATGTCCTTCATAGATATAACCTTCTTTAAAGAACTTATCTAAAATCCACCATACAGATTCTATATAATCGTTATCTAATGTAATGTATGGATTATCTAAATCGATGGAGTAACCCATTCTTCTAGTCATTTCTCTCCATTGCTTTTCATAGGTAAATACAGACTCTCTACATTTAGTGTTAAATTTATCTATACCATAGCTTTCAATTTCATGCTTGCTTGTAAGCTTTAATTGCTTTTCTACTTCAATTTCTACTGGAAGGCCATGGGTATCCCATCCTGCCTTTCTCTTTACTTGGTGACCTGTCATAGTTTTATATCTACATACAGAGTCCTTTAGTGTTCTAGCAATAACGTGGTGAATTCCTGGTTTGCCGTTAGCTGTTGGAGGTCCTTCGTAAAATACAAATGATTTTTTGCCTTCACGGTTTTCAATACTTTTGTCGAGTATCTTATTATCTTCCCAATATTGAGATGTCTTATTTTCTCTTTGAGCAATAGGGTCATTTGATAGTGATTTAAATCCCTTCATTTATCTCATCCTTTCTGTGGTTATATTATTTAGGTGTAGCAAAGAATTTTATAATTTACGCAGTTTCGCAACTCAAATTTATTTACTTCCTTTGGTCGTATAAATTTGGTGCTCATTGCGTTTGACCTACCATCGATTTGCCTTTAAGCACTTGAAATTTTTAATTACCATTAAAAATTGAGTGCGCCATGGAGCAACTTTAGTTGCGTAATTTTGCAAATCGGGTTAGGTCATAAAATAAAATTTGCTCGTTCACACTCACAAACTTTATGTCGCACTCAATTCTAAGCTTTGCTTAGAATTTCAAGTGCTCAAATAAAAAATCCCTAAGTCTAAAGACTTAGGGACGAATTTATCGCGGTACCACCCTGATTATAGAATAATGCTTAAACCATAGCCTATTAAAAGTACTATAATTTACTATTCTACCACTCAATGCATGTAACGTATGCTTACGAAAGATCTTACTATTATTTCAGACCTTTAGCTCCGAGGTGATATTCATAAAAAGTACTGTCATAATCTTTCACCAACCGATTATGTCTCTGAAAGCAGATCCCTTTTACTACTGTCCTCTTCTATGCCTATAATATATTGACCTATTTTTATGCTCTATTATACACTTGAAGTATTACAAAAGTCAAGCAAAATTATACATGAATTTTAAGAACCTTGTACAATATTCTCAATATTCTTGCCTTGTACAGAAACATTCTCATGGTCTTCTTCATGACTTAGGTTTTTAAAAGCAACAGCTAACATTAGTTTTATCCTATTTAGCTGATTAACCTCACTGGCACCAGGATCATAGTCTACAGCAACAATATTAGATTTAGGATATCTATTTTTTAACTCCTTAATCATCCCTTTACCCGTTACATGGTTTGGTAAACATGCAAATGGCTGCATGCATAGTATATTAGGAGCTCCACCTTCTATTAATTCTATCATTTCAGCCGTTAAAAACCATCCTTCTCCTGTTTGGTTTCCTAATGAAAGAACCTTAGATACACTATTGGCCAACTCTTTAATTGACTTTGGAGCTTCAAATCTATTACTTTCATCTAGGACTATTTTCATTTCCCTACGATAATATTCTATAATCTTTACAACTGTAAGTCCCATGATTCTAGCTTTTTTACTTCCAGAAAGATGACTATACTTAAAATCATGATCATATGCAGAATATAATAAAAAGTCAGTTAGGTCTGGCATTACAGCCTCTGCGCCCTCAGCTTCTAAAATATCCACAATATTATTATTAGCTGTCGGATGGAACTTTACTAAAATTTCCCCTACTAGGCCAACACGTGGTTTTTGTATATCCTTAATTTCTAAATTATCAAAGTCCTTCACAATATTCCTTACATTACGCTTAAATTCCTTAAAACTACCCTTAGTTACTGCATCTTTACATACTGCTACCCAACTTTCATATAAGATATTAGTAGAGCCTGGTATTTTTTCATAGGGCCTAATTTTATAAACCAGTCTCATAAATAAGTCTCCATACAATAATGCCATCATACTTCTATGCAGTAGAGATGGTGTTAATTTAAAACCAGGATTTTTTTCTAATCCTACAGCATTTATAGAAATTACAGGTATGTTCTCTAGACCTGCATCTTTTAGTGCTTTTCTTAAAAACCCAACATAATTCGTAGCACGACAGCCACCGCCTGTTTGAGATATCATTACAGAAACATTATTTGTATCGTATTTTCCAGACTTTAAAGCTTCTATTATTTGACCAACCACTATAATAGATGGATAGCAAGCATCGTTATTTACATATTTTAGTCCTTCTTCTACCGCTGCTTTATCTACAGAAGGTAGTACTTCCAAATTATATCCTGAAGCCTTAAAAGCATACTCTAAAAACTGAAAATGCATAGGTGACATCTGGGGTACTAAAATTGTATGATTCTTCTTCATTTCTTTTGTAAATATAACCCTTTCTGATGCCACATCTAACTCTTTAGGAACAAATCCATTTCTTTCTCTTTCATCAAGAGCCGCCTTTAATGACCTTATTCTAATTCTAGCTGCACCTAGGTTATTTCCTTCATCAATCTTTAATGCAGTATATATTTTACCCCATCTAGCTAAAATTGCTTTTACTTCATCTGTGGTAACAGCATCTAATCCACAACCGAAGGAGTTAAGCTGAATAAGTTCTAGATTAGGCTCTTTTGCTACAAAACTGGCAGCAGCATATAGTCTTGAATGGTATACCCATTGATCTACTACGCCCAAAGGTCTTTTTACATTCCCTAAATGTGCAATAGAATCCTCTGTTAAAACAGCCATGTCGAAGGAGGTAATTAACTCTGAAATACCATGATGAATTTCAGGATCTGTTTGATAAGGCCTTCCTGCCAGCACTATTGCCTTTTTGCCCGTATCTTCAATATATTTCAGTACTTCCTCTCCCTTGTTTCGAATATCTAACTTAAATCTCTCGTCTTCTTCATAAGCCTTATCTACAGCTTTATTTATTTCTTCTTTAGAAATATTCATAAATGCAAATTCTTCTAAAAGCCGTTGCTTAAGCCTTATGCTATCATCTATAGGAAGGAAAGGATTCATAAATAAAATATCTCTTTCCCTTAATATTTCCATATTATTTTTAATAACCTCTGGATATGATGTTACAATTGGACAATTATAGTGATTGTCTGCTCCTGGTTGCTCTTTCTTCTCGTAGGGAATACATGGATAAAAAATAAAGTTTAGTCCTTTTTCTACAAGTCCCATAATATGCCCATGTACCAGCTTCGCAGGGTAGCATACAGATTCAGATGGGATTGTTTCTATTCCCTTTTCAAATACATCCTTAGATGACCTAGAAGATAATTCTACTCTAAAGCCTAACTCTGTAAAGAATGTAAACCAAAATGGATAGTTTTCAAATAAGTTTAATGCTCTTGGAATACCTACCGAGCCTCTCTTAGCCTCATCTATCTTTAGTGGTTTATATGCAAATACCCTTTTATATTTATAGTCATATATATCTGGTATAGCTTCTTTTTTCTTTTCAATACCAGCTCCACGCTCACAACGATTTCCAGTAATAAATTTGGTGCCATCGGAGAAATTATTAATGGTTAAAAGGCAGTTATTACCACACAACCCGCATCTACTAGTACTGGTTTCCATATTAAAAACTCTCAGGTCTTCTTCATTAAGAAGGCTGGTTTTAACTCCCTCAACATACCTCTCCCTAGCGATTAAAGCCGCTCCAAAGGCTCCCATAATTCCTGCAATATCAGGTCTTACAACCTCTCTACCAGATACTAACTCAAAAGCTCTTAGGACCCCATCATTATGGAAGGTTCCTCCTTGTACAATAATCTTTTTCCCAAGCTCTTTAGGATCTCTAATCTTAATTACTTTAAATAGGGCATTTTTTATTACAGAATAGGAAAGTCCTGCTGCAATATCTGATATGGTAGCCCCTTCCTTTTGAGCCTGCTTAACACTTGAGTTCATAAATACGGTACACCTTGTGCCTAAGTCAACTGGCGCCTTTGATTTTAATGAAATCTCCGCAAACTCACTAATTTTTAAATTCATTGAATGAGCAAAGGTTTCTAAAAATGATCCACATCCAGATGAACATGCTTCATTTAGCATTATATTATCTATAATCCCATCCTTGACCCTCATAGACTTCATATCTTGGCCACCGATATCTAAAATAAACTCTACCCCAGGCAAGAAAAACTCCGATGCCTTGTAGTGGGCCACCGTTTCAATCTCTCCAATATCGATTGATAAAGCCGCCTTTAACAAAGCTTCTCCATACCCTGTTACTGCAGAGTAAACTATTTGAGCTTGCTCAGGTAATCTATTATAAAGATGTTTTAGTACATCTACAGTAGATCTAAATGGACTTCCTCCATTACTCCCATAGTGAGAATATAATAAAGATCCGTCCTCACCAATTAATGCTAGTTTTGTAGTAGTTGAGCCTGCATCTATTCCTAAATAACACTTTCCTTTGTACTCTTCTAAATTATTTCTTTTTACCACATTATTACTATGTCTATTTTTGAACTCTATAAGCTCATCTTCATTCTGAAATAGTGGTCTTAATGTACCAACTTCATTACTTATTTCATGTTCTAATAAGCTGACTCTTTCAATTAAATTATGAAATGAAATTCTCTTTTCTTCCTTTGAAGCTAGTGCTGCACCTATGGCTACAAAAAGCTGAGAATCCTTCGGAAATACTATTTCCTTTTCATTTAACTGTAAGGTCTCTATAAATCGCTTCCTAAGTTCTGATAAAAAGTATAAAGGTCCCCCTAAAAAGGCTACATTTCCTTTAATAGGCTTTCCACATGCAAGCCCCCCTATAGTCTGATTTACAACTGCTTGAAGAACTGATGCTGCAATATCTTCCTTTGCCGCACCCTCATTCAATAGAGGTTGTACATCAGTTTTAGCAAAAACCCCACATCTAGAAGCAATAGGATATATCGTATTGTGTTTTTTTGCTAATTCATTTAGACCCATAGCATCGGTATGAAGCAGGGCCGCCATCTGATCTATAAAGGCTCCAGTTCCACCTGCACATGTTCCATTCATTCTTTGTTCAATTTGCCCTGCTAAATAGGTGATCTTTGCATCTTCTCCACCTAGTTCTATTACAATATCTGTCTGTGGACAAAACCGCTCTATTGCTTTTGTGCTGGAAATTACCTCTTGAATAAAGGAAATATCAAGCCATTTAGAAACAGCCAATCCACCAGATCCAGTTGTCATTATAACTACATCTCGGTCTTTTAAATTAATGTAGGCATCATTTATAAGTTGCTGTATTGTCTTTTTAATGTCAGCAAAGTGTCTTTCATACCGGCTATATATAATTTTATAGTTCTTATCTAAAATAACTAATTTAACAGTCGTTGATCCCACATCTAAGCCCATATACACTAGACTTTTCATTTAATTCATCCTACCTCTCAAAGGACATTTACTATTTCAAGCTTTGTTAATTGTTAACTAGCATAGTTCATCTTAATTATATATATTATATTCTTCACCAATATAGTTGTAAATCTTCTAGTTTTTAATAATAAGCTGTAATCTTGACCATAATCCCATTTTACTGATGTAGTCTATCTTTTTCTCTATTAGCTTCACTAAAGCTACAATTATTGCATACTTTCAAATAAAACTTGCAAAATAATACTATTATTAATAATTTCTGTTGATATTTTCTAAATTCTATATAACTCATCTACAAAAATGGTCCTTATTATATATTGCTTAATAAATTAGCAAATGTTATAATTTTAACTTGTATTACAGATAATAATAGTAATATTCTTACTTATTTGCCCATTGACCTGTAATTCTAAACCTTCACCTATTATAAGTAAACATTTAGAATTACATAGTACCTGGATAACACGACTTGCGTTCAGTATTAATTTTAACTCCCTCTAAACTGAGCCTTAGTTTATCACTAAATGAAGAATTTCCAAACAAGGAGGAGAAGTATTTGTCTCAGCAAAACTTGAAAAAATCAATCACATTTTCACAAGCTATCTCTATTGTTGTAGGAGTCATAATAGGTTCTGGTATTTTCCTAAAAACAGGGTCTGTATTTCAGAATGCAGGATCACCTTATCTTGGCGTTATCGCTTGGTTTGTAGGAGGTATTATTACACTAACATCAGCTTTAACAATAGCTGAAATTTCTTCCGCCATTCCTGAAACCGGAGGAATATATACTTATTTAAAAGTATTATATGGGGATGTTTGGGCATTTCTCTTAGGCTGGGTACAAACTATAATAGCCTACCCAGCCTCAGCCGCAGCACTCGCCATAGCCTTCTCAACATTTACAACGTTTTTTGTTCCTTTAACTGATATACAGCAAAAACTACTAGCAATATTTATTTTAATATTCGTTGTAATTATGAATGTTATTGCCACTAAATTTGGTGGGATGATACAGCTTATTTCAACTATAGGCAAACTTATTCCTCTTGTTGTTATTATTGTATTTGGACTAATAAAAGGAACAGCCAATGACTTTAGCTTTATAGGTACTACTACAGCTCCTAGTCTAGGTTTTGGTGCAGCTTTACTTGGTACATTATGGGCATACGACGGATGGGCTGGTGTAACAACTATAGCTGGTGAGCTGAAAAATCCAAGCAAGGAACTTCCTAGAGCAATTATTTTAGGAGTATCTTCCGTAATAGGAATTTATGTAATATTTAATTTAGCCCTTTTGAAAGTTTTGCCTATGGATGAAATTATCCAATCTTCAAAACCAGCCTCCGATGCCGCTACTATACTTTTTGGACAAGGTGGTGCTACATTCGTAACTATAGGAATATTAGTTTCTGTATTTGGAGCATTAAATGGATATATATTAACCGGTGCAAGGGTTCCTTTGGCTATGGGAGAAAGAGGACAATTACCTTTTTCTAATTTTTTAAAACAAATCCATCCTAAATTAAATACACCAGCTAATTCATTAATTACTATATCATTTTTAGCTGTATTATATATATTATCTGGTTCATTTAACACACTAACGGATTTAACTATTTTTATATTATGGATATTCTTTGTAATGACTGTATGCGGTATATTTATATTAAGAAGAAGAAAAAATATTCCAAATGCAGGCTATAAGGTTCCTCTTTTTCCTATAGTTCCTTTAATAGGTATTTTGGGAGGATCTTATATATTATATAGCACATTAATAAGTTCACCAGTAAATTCTCTTATAGGAATTGGTATTGCGCTATTAGGCTTACCTTTCTATTTCTATTTAAAGACCAAAAAATAAAAATTAAGGGCTTGCAGTTAAATTGCAAGTCCTTTTTTCTATTCTATATCTGAAAGCAATCTCTTCTCTCCAGTAATACCCTGTATAGGCTTAATGTTTTGTGTAACTTCCACAGTTCCCATATATTTGCTATTTTCATCTATAAAAGTAATATCTATAGGTAAATAAGCATTATTATCAATATTAAGGCTAATTTTCTTTTAATATATTAAAAAAGGGATTCAAAACCCCTTTTTCCTAATAATTTCAAAATATTAATGTAGTTATAATTACCGCTGTCAATAATCCTACAACGTCCGCTATTAACCCTGCTGGTAATGCATGTCTTGTTTTTTTAATAGATACAGCTCCGAAATAAACTGCTATTACATAAAATGTTGTTTCTGTAGATCCCATCATAACAGAAGCTATGCGACCTATTAAAGAATCTGGTCCATGTGTTGTAATTAAATCAGTCATTATACCAGTAGCCCCACCTCCTGACAGTGGTCTCATGAATGCCATAGGTAGTGTTTCCGATGGCATACCAATTAATTCTGTAACTGGCTTTAATATTGATGTAAGTATATCCATAGCCCCTGATGCTCTAAAAACCCCAATAGCTACCAGCATTGCAACTAAATATGGAATTATTCTAACAGCAGTTTGAAAGCCTTCTTTAGCTCCATCGGTAAATACTTCATATACCTTTATCTTCTTAAAAAATCCATAGGCAGGTATAGCTAATAAAATAAATGGAATTGCAAAATCAGAAATTATTTGAATAAACTTTAGCATTTTTCTCCTCCTACTAATTATTTAGTTTTTGATTTTGAAGTTTCATTTGAAAAACTGGTAACTTTTGTAGTAGCTTTACTGCTATAAGTGCTACCACAGTAGAAGCAGTTGTGGCTACAATAGTAGGCCCAATAATTTCTGTTGCATTAGCAGATCCTGCTGCTGCACGAATAGCTATAACAGATGCAGGTATCAGTGTAACGGAGGAAGTATTAATAGCTAAAAAAGTAACCATTGCATCGGTAGCTGTATCATCGGTGGGATTAAGTTCTTGAAGCTCCTGCATCGCTTTTAATCCGAGTGGTGTAGCAGCATTTCCTAGCCCTAATATATTAGCGGCTATATTCATAATCATTGCTCCCATTGCAGGATGATCCTCTGGTACATCTGGGAAAAGCGGAACCATTATAAATCTTAATGCTTTAGCTAATGATTTAACCAGACCTGATTCCTCCGCAATTTTCATTATTCCAAGCCACAATGCCATTACACCTATTAGTCCAATAGAGATTTCTACTGCAGTTTTTGCACTATTAATGGCTGCATCTGTTACGGCAAGAATATTACCATTAACAGCGCCCACAATTACCCCTACAGCAATCATCAAGAACCAAATGACGTTGATCATATTCCCAACTCCTTCATTATTTAATATTAAAATATATTGATGTATGAATATCCACGGATGCAATTTCTGAGTGATACTTTCTTATTAATTTATTTATTAATTTTTATAAATATGCCTTTAATGTCCTAAAATCAGGTTTAAGTAAATTTATCCTTGAAAAGATATAGCATATAGATATGCATAACACAATTGAATACGCTCAATTCTGTAGCTCGTTTCAAATAAAAATATGCATAAAAAACAGGGTAAAGCCTAAGCTATATCCTGTTCTGTCTTTAATATATTTTCAACAAATCATTCACACATTTTTATATGCAACATAGTATGGAAGTACAATATATTTTTATCTAGTGTTCTTTTCTATATAAGAGTAAAATAGGGTATGCAGTTTTACACACCCTATTGATAAAATATTATTCTTGATATGTTTAGCAAGGTCTATGACATTCTTGCTCTGTTGGGCACTCTCTACGAGTTGGACCAATTGCAACCTGTCTATTTTGTAAAAGCTTAAGCGTAATAGCTATAACCATTTTTTCTTCAATTTTTGTGAATAGTTTTTCTCCTACAGGTAAATCTGCATGCTTTGGACGTTCACGATGTAAAAACTCATCGAATTCAACAACTTTAGCACTTATTAATTCACAAAATGTTAGTTCATTAAAGAATTCTGTGCTGATTTGATTAAATTCTGATAGATCTCCTGATAATAGTCTATCTTTTTCAGCAAAATCATTTGATAATTCTTTTGATGTAAAAAATTCAAACTCATCTGATGTATTAGTAACAAGAGGTGCTGGACGTGTACCATTAAATTTAACAACAGTTGTACATTCAAAAGGAACATCTACTGTGCAATGACGAATGTCTCCGCACATTCCGTGATGATGTGAGCATTCTTTTGTAGCAAATTCAATGTTTTTACGAACAAATCCTTTAATAAATAAAATATCAGTACCTTGTATAAGCATACATTGAACTACTTTTACCTTTTTCTTAATCCTTTTAATTTCAATAGCCGGCTCAGGTAGATCAATTTTTGCATTAACATTGAACCGAACTGTTAACTCAGCTAAAACTACTGGTATTTTTGCTACAACACCTGCTGTAATTGGGTTTAATCTTACTGGATTATTGTCACAATCTCCTAGAGTTTCAGCTTTAACTTCAACGCAAGATGTCTTACTTTCAGGTTTTTTATGTGCTATAGTATTTTCAAATTTACTATGGCAGTCTTCTGCATTTTTGCTCTTAATAATAATCTCAACATCTTTGTTATTTATGAAAACTTCTCTATTATCCAATTTTATTTCCTCCCATTAATTTTTATGATGATAAGCTTCTGTTGGCCTTTTGCCTAGTACATAATATTCTCTTATTCTATTTTTGTGAATAGTATTTTAATAAGAGGATTCTATGAGAAGAAATGTAAAAAATAATGGTAGCAACCTACCTTATTAAGAATTTTTATATAATTCTATTAAATTCTCCAAGACTTGTTTTAGGATATTTTTATATAAAAATTATTTTTTTATAATTGGCACACATATCAACAGCCTGCATATTTTATTACTGACCAAAGGGAGAGGGAGGTGAAAACATGGCAAGGATCAATGTTATAGGGGCTATTAATGAATCTGATTTTGGATTTCAAAATAAAAAATCATGTTGCAAGCATCATGAAGAGAAAGAATGCTGTTGCCCTGAGTTCTTAAAATTCGATTTCTTCTTTTGTGATGTTAAAATTATAAATAAGAATGCTAAATGTGAAGAAGATAAACACAAAAATTATTAATTGGAGGATGACTATTAATGTGCGAATTAGAAACTTCTAGAATGTTAACACCTGAGATGATCGAAACAGTAGCGGATAATTGGGATAAACTAAGAGGGTTATTTGATTTTGAAGAAGAAAGACGTCATCACAGATGCGAGCATCATAAAAAGCATAAGGAATGTGAAGAATGTTGTTGTCCTGAGTTTTTAAAATTTAATTTCTGGTTTTCTGATGTGAAAATTAAAAACGAAAATGCTGAGTGTGAAGATGAAAACAAAGATGATAGATGTAAAGATAAACACAGACGTCATAGATGTGAAGATGAACGCGAACATCATAGATGTGAAGAAGAACACAGACGTCATAGATGTGAAGACGAACACAGACATCATAGATGCGAAGATGAACACAGACATCATAGATGTGAAGATGAACACGAACACCATAGATGTGAACATGAACACAAACATCATAAATGTAAACACCATAGATGTCGAGTCGAATACTAATCTGTACTAACTATTATATTCCAACTATCTATGAAATGTGATTAACTCTATTATCCGAAAACTAATAAAAGGCAACTTGTTTTGTTCATATATTGTTTGTCACAACTCCTGCTTTAAATATAATATATGACTGAAATTGGCCAGATCTAGATCTGGTCAATTTCCATTTTTAAATTCTTCAAAACTTGTTTTAGGCCATTTTTATATTAAATTTATTTTTTATACTTGGCACACATATCGACAACCTGCATATTTTATTACTGACCAAAGGGAGAGGGAGATGAAAATATGGCAAGGATAAATGTTATAGGGGCTATTAATGAATCTGATTTTGGATTTAAAAATAAAAAATCATGTTGCAAACATCATAAAGAGAGAGAATGCTGTTGTCCTGAGTTCTTAAAATTCGATTTCTTCTTTTGTGATGTTAAAATTATAAACAAGAATGCTGAATGTGAAGATAAACACAAACATTATTATTAATTAAAGGAGGATTATTAATGCGTGAAGTAGAAACTTCTAAAATGTTAACACCTGAGATGATCGAAGCGGTAGCTGATAATTGGGATAAATTAAGACAATTATTTAATTTTCAAGAAGAAACAATACCATTAAAGCGTCGTTGCAGATGCGAACATCATAGAAAACATAAAGAATGTAAAGAATGTTGTTGTCCTGACTTTTTAAAATTTAATTTCTGGTTTTCTGATGTGAAAATTGAAAATGAAAATGCTGAGTGTAAAGATGAAGACAAACATCATAGATGTGAAGATGAACAAAAACATCATAGATGTAAACATAAGAATAAACGTCATAAATGTAAGCATCATAGATATAGAGACGAATACTAATCTTTACTAACCATTATATTCCAGCTATCTATAAAATGTGATTAACTCTATTATACAAAAACTAATAAAAGACAACTTATTTTTTATTTTGTTTATATATTGTTTACCATAACTCCTACCTTAAATATAATATATAGCCACAAACATATGTTCTGAATGCTGTATTATTGGAGCATATGCTTGTGGCGAAGAGTAGAACAATAGGCTTTCTCTTGATTCTCTAAAAATACCTATACTTCAAAATATAGGCACTTTTTCCTTAAATATTAAATTTATTCACCAAATTTATCATTTCCTGAGCTAAATGACTTAACCCTTCACTAGAATTAGCTATTTCTTGAATAGAAGCACTTTGCTCCTCTGATGCGGCTGATACTTCCTCAGTACTAGCTGCATTTTCTTCAGCTATCTCAGATAAATGATATAATGCCGCAATAACATCATTTTGATTTTGATTTATTATCTCACTAGCATCATCTAACTGATTAATCATTTCTTTTATTCTATCTACAGCATGAGTAATGCCTATGAATTTACTCTCTGTTTCTTTAAGACTTTTCTGCTGAATATCTACCACTTTTATTACATCATTAATAGTAGCTTCAGAATCACTTGTGCTTTGTTGAAGTTGATCAACTATATTTTCTATAGCTATAGTAGATGTTTTAGATTCTTCAGCTAGCTTTCGAATCTCTTCAGCTACAACTGCAAATCCTCTTCCTGCCTCTCCTGCTCGAGCTGCCTCAATAGCTGCATTTAATGCTAGTAGGTTTGTCTGCTCTGCAATATTTTTGATTAGATTACTAGCATCATTAATTTTAGCAGAATTAAGTGTAGTATTCTTAATTTCTTCGTATACTTTTTTAATTCCTAAATCACTATCCTTAGTCCTTTCATTTAATTCATCCATCAAAATATTTCCCTCATTTTTCAACACCAGTACCTCATCTGCAAAGGTATTTAGCTTACGAACATGCTCTTGGTTCTCTTTCACCATTTTACCTAGAACCTTAGCATTATTGACCCCATTTTCAGTATCACTGGCCTGTTCCTCTGCCGCACTAGAAATTTGCTCTACAGTTCTAGCTATTTCTTCAGAAACCATAGCGGATTCTTGAGTTGTCGCCGTTAACTGCTCAGAAGAAGAAGCAACTTGATGGGAAGCTTCTGTAACTTGACCAACAATCTGTCTTAAGTTTTCGCTTGTGGACTGTATAGATCTTGCTAATATTCCTGTCTCATCTTTGTTCTTTAAATACTTTACTGGTACATCTCTGCGAATATCTAGATTTGCAATTTCTTCAGCATGTTTAGCTGCCAAAACTATAGGTTTAACAATTGTAGCACCTATTATAGATATTGCTATACCACCAAATACAGTAATTAAAAAAGATGTAATTAAAATTTTTATCCTCATTGGATTGATACCGCCTAATATTTCACTTTCATATCCTCCGACTGCGACCAACCAGTCAGTATTCTCTATTGGAGCCATTCCTATATAACGTCTATCTCCTAAAAATTCATATGTAACTATTTGTCGAGATGTCATATCCATGTCCTTCATAGCTAGACCAAGTTCTTTAAAGTCCCCGCCTGTTTCTATATCTTTAAATACATTTCGCTGTTCTAGTACCAATTGCTGATTTTCATGGGCATACATTGTACCATCTTTCCCTATAATATACGCATAACCTTTATTACCATATCCCATATCAGCAATATCATCCTTTAAAGCATTTGCAGGTTTTCTACCAATTAAAACTGCTACTATTTTGCCATCGTGCTCTATTGGAGTTGCAAACATTAAAACCATTTCATTGGTTACCCTGCTTAATATTGGATCTGAAACATTTGTTTCTCCTTGAAAAGCTTTTTTTACATAATCTCTATCACCTAACTGAGCTATTGAACCATCACTATATAAAGTAGTCCCATCAGGATAAACGACTCCCAATGCTAAAAAATCAAAATATTCCTTTTCATCCTCTAATGTTTCTTTCTGAATCTCCCACTGCATACCCTCTATTTCACTTTTTCTAGCAATTGACTTTAACTCTATTAACCGACTTTCAATTCTACTTTTCACTACTGCGGAAGCTGATGTCGCAAGGTCTATTACGGCATGGCTTGCTTCATTAACAATAGCTTTTGAAGCACTTCTATATGAAATACTCCCCAATATTGTAGATGTAGTTAGTAATATTAATACAAAATAAACTATTAACTTTAGCTTTATACTTTTCATCATATCCATCCCCCATGTCAAAATCGATTATGTATATATACAATCCAATATATATCCTAAATCCAATGTCTTAAACTAGTAAATAGAACTTTAGTTCTAATCTGCAATTTTAACTTGTTTTAAAATCTTATATATTTTAAGACTCTTGAATAGCTTATTAGCAGGAATTACAAAGTCTTTGGAGAATCATATTATTTAGATATTAAATATATAATATGATGAAACTAGAGGTGATATTTTGACTAATACAGAAAACTATAAATTTGTTCAAAATAGTAGATGTGAATTCTTCCCTTGTCATAATGTTAGTGATTTAACGAAATTCAATTGTTTATTTTGCTACTGTCCACTTTATATGTTAAAAGATAAATGTGGTGGTGGGTTTACATATACAGATAGTGGAATAAAAAATTGTACTAATTGTACCCTACCCCACAGTGAAGGTGGATATGATCACGTTATGTCTAAAATGAAGGAAGTTATTCGTATAGGGAGTGAACAAGAATAAAAAAATGCTCTAATCTGGAACATGTGAATATACAAAAACCAGAAAAGAGCATTTATTTTATACTTCTAACGAAAATCAAAAGAGGTTGGTTTGCATCAATATCCAACTAAACAAAAATACCAATAAATTTAACCGGAATAGAAATAGATTTTTTTAAGTCTTCGTAGCCTTCTCTATCAACAGCAAGGATAGCGCAGGTAGCAGGGCCTGCTGACTTATCTAGATTAATATCTGATTTATCGTATATGTTACAACTCAATCCGTTAGTATTTGCCATTTCTTTTAGTTCATAAGCTATTCCTTTAGATCCTACAGGTAAAATATCATTTATGTATGGTTTGTTAAGTAATTCTAATAATATAGATACGGACATTGTTTCTCTTCCTCTATCATCCAATACCTCATGACCTACTTTCGGTATTCCTATAACAACTGCTAAATCTCTTTTTCTAGCCTTTTTCCGTCTCCAATTAGATTTTTCAATTGTTCCGATTATAGTAATCCCCATAGAGGTTTGACATACAGGAATATTTTCCTCCGTACTTCCCGTTATTACAATATCATTTTGTAAGTTTAAAGGCTTTAATGCCTTTTTTATGCCCTTAATTATCTTTTGTCCTGTTTCCTCCATCTCCACGCCTAAAGTATTAACAATAGTAACAGGTGTAGCTCCTGTTGCTAAAAGCTCCATAAGTGCTACTTGGGTTGTAAAATATCCTACAGTTTCAGGGTCTGTCTTTACAACATCCATATCCTTGTCCCCAATACCACCAGAGGAATCACAGGAAATTACTATCCTATGATCTGGTGTAACATCAACTATTGTTAAATCTCTATATTTAACCATCTAAATTCACCTATCTTTTTTGTTTGTTTATTATCTTAAATATAACATAAGCAAGAATAATATTAGCTGATGAAGCTATAGTTAAAGGAATTACAAGGGCATTAAACATTGCAGGCCCATTAAATGGTAAACCTAACATCTTTGCAGTAATAGATGCAACAAAGGTTGCAATAGGTCCATTTAATAATATAGCTACAATAGAAGCAATAACGCCATTGCCTTTTCTTCCTAGGATTCCAAAGATATATGCGAATAACCCCATCTCTAGTGCAACAATTAAGTGCATTGGAACTGTTAATGGAAATCCACTAGTAATGGAAGTCAGTAAATGACCTAGAGCAGCTACAAAACCACCAGCCATAGGACTTATAAATAAAGCAGCAAAATATCCTGGCATAGAATCGAAGGCTATTGTCCCCTGTATTTTAATCATGGCACCTATGGCTGAAAGTGCTATTAATAGTCCACTTCTTGTAATAACCCTAATATTATCTATGCTTATTTTTTCAGTATCACCCTTCATATGTATTCTCCTTTTCTTAAATATATGATGGAATTAATTTTCTTAAATAACCAAAGTTATCTGTATAATCGATCTCTACATAGCCACCAGGTGGACATTGAAAGTGCCACATTTTTTTAAGTTCTAGGTCTAATAGATATGTAATAATAGACTGAATAACACCTCCATGGCTAACTATAATACACGTTCCATCCTTCTCCTTAATAGAGTCAATAAAACCCTTTGCTCTATTTAGCACATCCTGTAGACATTCTCCTTCGGGTATTCTGTAGGATTCATAGTCATTAAGCCATGTTTCCCACTCATTTGGATAATTTTCTTCTATTTCCTTAGCAGTTTTTCCATCGAATACACCAAAGTTTATTTCCCTTAAATTATCATTAACCACTACTTCTTTGCCAATTATTCTTGCAATTTCTTTAGCAGTCTCCATAGTTCTTCCCAAAGAACTTGCATAAATAGCATCTACTTTGTAGCCCTTCAATTCTTCGGCTAATATTTTTATTTGCAATTTTCCCTTTTCTGTAAGGTCATAATTAGACCATCCACTATAGATTTTACCGATATTAGCCATTGTTTCGCCATGTCTAACTAAAATAAATTTCATAGGCGTATCCTCCTTTTATTTAAACAAAGACTTATTTCAGACAAGTATTAAAGCTGTAGCTATCGGATAAAAATTTCTGCAATATAACAGAAAAACATGAACAAAGTCTGTGAAATTTCAATAATTGCGCCTATAGTATCTCCAGTCATTCCGCCAAGCTTCTTAGATATATTCTTTGTCAATATAATAACAGTAATAAAAGTTGCCAATAATGATGCAATCATTGGAGAATCTCCTATTATAAATCCTAAAACAAGAGATAATATAATACCTAATAAACCTTCCTTAATTCCGCAGTTTTCTATGAAAGCAGTCCCCATACCTCCCTCTTTTCGTGCATAGCTACTAATACTAGCAGAAAGCAAGGCTGAGGCTCTTCCTACTATGGGAACAATTATTAAAAATATGTTTTTTATATAATATGATAGAGATAAATTTAATAATAATAACCAAAGAATACCTATAACTCCAAAGGTTCCAATTCTACTATCTTTCATAATATTTAGCATCTCTTCCTTTTGACGATAGCTAAATATACCATCAAAAGTATCTGCCAAACCATCAATATGAAGTCCACCTGTTATAAATAAATATATGGTCCAAATAAATACTATTAAAATAGATCGGTGGAAATAATTTTCTAGTAAAGTTGGGACATATAGAAATATTCCTACCATCAATCCTATAATTGGTAATAGTTTTATTCCCTTTATAAAGTCTCTTTCATCATAATCATATGTATAATTAACAGGTATCCTTGTAAAAAATGTGATCATTAACAATAAACTCTTCATAATTTCCTCACTTTATTTTTATTTCTATTCCACTAACTGTAAAATATACTTCCTTAGATTTATTGGCTATATATTGATTAACTCTTCCGGCTATATCTCTAAATATATTACCCATTCTATAGGAAGGCACAAGGCCCATACCTACTTCATTAGTAACTATAATAGCTGTTTTATTGTTATCCATAATTATATTTAACAGCTCATCTATTTCTTTAAATATATCTTTTTCTAGTCTATCTACTTCTTCCATAGAACAATTATCAAAATCTAAATTGCTTTCTAGCATTAAATTTGTTACCATTAATGTCATACAATCCAAAAGAATTAGATCGCTTGCTTTAAAGCTTTCGTCTTCTACAATTGCTGAAAATCCTTTATACAGTTCTACAGTTGCCCAATTTTTCGGTCTATCTAATCTATGTTTTTTTATTCTATCCTTCATTCCTTCATCGAATGCTATGGCTGTTGCTATATAAACTACATTTTTACCAAGCTCCAATGCCTTTTTTTCTGCTAGAGTGCTTTTCCCACTCCTTGCTCCCCCCGTAATTAATATTAAAGGCTTCATTTATGTTCTCCTTGTTATATATTTTTACCTGCTTATAAGCTAGTTTGTGGAACAATATATGGAAACTCATGTCCATCTCTATTTAATAGTTCTACCTTTATGTCATATACTTTTTCAATGTTTTCTGCTGTTAGAACATTTTTAGGCTCATCCTGTGAAACTAATTTTCCCTTATTTAAAAGTAAAATATAATCGCTATATTGCCCTGCTAAGTTTATATCGTGTAGTGTAGTAACAATTGTTATACCTTTTTCCTTATTTAGCTTCTTGCAGACCTGAAGTATGTTTATTTGAAACTTTATATCTAAATTGGAAATAGGTTCGTCTAATATTAAAAGTTCTGGCTCTTGAGTTAATGCCCTAGCTATCATAACTCTCTGCCTTTCACCACCGCTTATTTCCCTTATATCCTTTTCTCTTAGATGCCATACGCCTGTATTTTTCATAGCTTCCTCGGCAGCTTGTATATCTTCGGTCGTTTCGCCCTGAAGCTTTTTTACATATGGGAATCTTCCCATAAGCACCGTATCAAAAACTGAAAAGGAAAAACCCATGCTACTTGATTGATGTACAACCGCCACAGTCTTTGCAAACTCTTTATGCTTAAAACTACCTATTTTTCTATTTCTTAGGGATATTGTACCCTTTCTAGGGCTTAAAAGTCCACATAGATTTTTAAGTAGTGTGGTTTTACCAGAGCCATTTGGCCCAAGTATACTAACAAAGCTTCCACTCGGAACATTAAAGTCTATATCCTCTAGCAGAGGTGCTTTATCATAACTAAATTCTACATTTTCCACATTTAAAATTGAATTCATTTTATCCCTCGCTACATCATGGTTTTGTTTCTTGCCTTCTTTAATAAATATAAAAAGAAAGGTCCTCCTAACACTGAGGTAATTACTCCGACAGGTAATTCTCGTCCTGGAACAATTGTCCTTGCTAAGGTATCACAAAGCAGTAGAAAAATACCTCCACCTATTGCAGATACTGGAATCAATACTTTATGGTCTGACCCAAATATTATACGAAAAAGATGCGGAACAATAATTCCTGCAAACCCAATAATACCACTAACTGAAACAGCTAATGCTGAAAGAAGGGATGCTACCACTAAGATTAATTTTTTAATTAACTCTACATTTACTCCCATGTTTTGCGCATCTTCCTCTCCCATAACTATGGCATTCATTTCTCTGGCTAAGGAAGATAGAAATAAAAGCCCTATTAGTACTGGGAATACAATTATAATAATTTGGTTCCAATTGGCACCATTAAAACTCCCCATGGTCCATGAAACTATGTTAGCTAGTTCATCCTGATTAAAAATCATCATAATAGAAATTCCTGATGATAATAAGGAGCTCATAACAATACCTGCCAACAAAATAGAAGTGGTTGATATTTTATGGCCAATACGGGCCAAATTATAAACTATAGCTGTTGTTGCCAATGCCCCTAGAAATGCGGCTATCGATGTAAACCCAAAGCCAAATATTCCTTGATTTAATCCTAAAACAATGCTAATTGTTGCTCCAAAAGCTGCCCCAGAGGATACCCC
The DNA here is from genome assembly GCF_018141165.1 of Alkaliphilus sp. B6464. Classification (NCBI taxonomy): domain Bacteria; kingdom Bacillati; phylum Bacillota; class Clostridia; order Peptostreptococcales; family Natronincolaceae; genus Alkaliphilus; species Alkaliphilus sp. B6464. Next base: position 1,815,440 of record NZ_CP058557.1, on the reverse strand, counting down.
CATGACAAAGGGATCTGCCATTGGATTTTTAAAAATAGCTTGGTAGGAAGCCCCTACTGAAGCAAGTATAGCTCCCACCAATGCAGCTAATATAATTCTTGGAAGTCTTATGTTAAGTACAATAAATATATTAGATTCCTTTATTTTGCTTAAGTCAATCTTAGAGTTTAAAATTCCAATACGACTTCCAATAATATTTATTGTATCCATTACAGGAATTCTAACTGCCCCCAATGTTATTGCAATAATCATACATAGAAATAAAGCTATTAATAATATTATTATTTTAAAGCCATTTTTTTTCGACATTTATTATCCCTTACCTTAAATACTTTTGTCCAAGCTTATTAGAAATTTAATAGATCAGCTAAATTTCCATGGAATGCTCTAACTAAAACTTTAAGCCCTTCATCTATTAGTCTTGGAGATGGTCTGCTAAATATATCTCTATCTACTGTAATATATTTTTTATTTTTTATAGCCTTTAGTCCAGCATAATTAGGATTACTTGCCATAGTATTGTATCCATCAGCTGGCCCAAAAATAATATCTGGATTATTATCCACTAGCTTTTCTAAGCTATATTTCCAGCCTGTAATATCATTAGCTACGTTAACTCCACCTGTAACTTTAATTACATCTGCTATGAATGTATCTTTCCCTGCTGTGTACTCTCCACCTTGCCCTGTACCAACTACATAATACACATTTGGCTTATTTTTAATTCTCGCTGTAAAAGCTTCTACAGTATCAACTTTAGCTTTCATAGTAGAAACTAAAGCCCTAGCTTCATAGTTTTTCCCTACAATAGCACCCATTTTTAAAGTATAATCATACATTTCATCTAATGTATTAGGAGAATTCTTAGCTACTACATTAATTCCTGCCTTTTCAAATTGCTTTAATACTTCCTCTTTATAGTGGGTACCTGCAATAACTAAGTCTGCTCCTATAGAAACAACAACCTCTGTGCTAGGATCTTTCATAGTTCCAACATCTTTAATTGACTTTGCTGCTACTGGATATGTACAATATTGAGTTCTACCTTTAATCATATTTTCTGCACCTATTGCAAATAATGTTTCTGTTACACTTGGTGCTAAAGATACTATAGTTTTCGGCGCCTTAGTTACTGTATATTTCTTTCCTTCACCTTCAAAGGTTATAGGATAGGTTATTTCTTTAGTTTTAATAGCACTAATCCCTCTTGTATTATTATCCCACTTAATCTCATAACCAAGGGTTTCCATAATAAAACGTAGAGGAAGATATACTTCCTGTCCTTTTTTATAGGTTTTTGCATCTAAAGTCATTGGAACTCCATTTACTTTAATACGGTTTGTATCTATAGTAAACTCAAAAGTAACTTGGTTATTTTTAACTGTAGCAACATTATTTTTAACAGAAATATTCAGTCCTAATGTATTAAGACTTTTACCTGCAATATAGGTTCTTCCATTTAGGTTCTCCATAACAACAGACTTTTTACTTCCAGCCACTGTAAAATTACTTGCCGAAGCAAAACTTAAACTAGTAAGTAGCATAACTAGCATTAAAGTAAATGATGTAATTCTTAATATTTTTTTCATTAATTTTCCTCCTAAAATATTCAAATCTAAATCAAGTTATACAAACTATGTATTAATTTTTCATTTTCTTCTCTACCTCTTACGGCAAGACGTATAAATTGATCGTTTAATCCTTTAAAATCGGTACATGTTCTAATATATATACCATAATTCAGTAGAGTACTTTTTACATTCTCCCCAGAAGAATTCTTTAGTTTACACAGAAAAAAGTTTCCTTCACTAGGAAAAACATCTATATTATTAATCGAAGATAATCCATTTAATAAAAAGTTTTTTTCTTCTTCGTACCATTTCTGTGTACGATTAAAATAATCATTATCCATAAGTAAAATATCTACTGCCTTTAGGGCCAAACTATTAATAGTCCATGGCTCTTTTATATAGTTAAGTTCTTTAATAATATCTGTGTCTCCAAGTCCATATCCTAGTCTTAGACCAGGTATTCCATAAGTTTTAGTCATAGATCTTAAAATAAAAATTGGATACTCTTCTACAAAGCTACTTAAAGAAATTTTTTCAGTAAAATCTATAAAGGACTCATCTACAAATAGATAGCAATTTTTCTTCTTAATAACTTCCAATAGTGGCATAAGCTCCTCTGGCTCATAAAATACACCTGTTGGATTGTTTGGGTTACAAAGTACCACTACTTGGGGATTTAGATTTTCTATACTCGCTAATAGTTCTGGCATATCTATACGAAATCCAGCCTTTTCATGTGTATAAAAATGAAAAATACTACTACCTGAAACTTGAAAAGCCCTTTCATACTCTGTAAAAGTTGGCTGTATCAACAAAACTTTAGATGCCTTTATAGCTCTAGCAAATAGATAAATAAGCTCCGTCGCACCATTTCCCAAAATTATTTTATCAGCTTCCTTGTCCAAATACTTAGACAAAGTTTCTTTAGCTGTTTTACCATCTATTTCCGGATACCGTATTAACATTGGTAGCTCCTTTTCTAGCTCTTTCATAAGCTTAGATGGTACCCCTAAAGGATTAATATTTACACTAAAGTCTATTACTTCTCTTTGTTTGTGACCAAAATATCCCCCATGCTTATTCAATTTTCTGACTCCCCTTCTATACTATGTTTAGCTTTAAATATTCATTAAAATAAATCCTACTACCATTAAAAACTCTGCACCATACATAATTTTAATAGTATTAATTATATGTTTCGCTGTTAAAGGAGTATCTTCATCGCCTATAGTTGGTTTATATACTCTTTGACCAAAGTATGTATTAGTTCCTCCAAGCTGTATTTTAAGTAGTCCTGCTACAGCCGACTCTGGATAGCCACAATTTGGACTTTTATGGTTTCTTCTATCTCTTATTAGAATTTTAAAGCCTTGCTTAACATTGTAGCCTAGTAATCCTCCCGCTAAGACCATAAAAAGACTACCTATACGAGCAGGAATATAATTTGCTATGTCATCTAGTTTTGCAGATGCATAGCCTATTTCTATATAAGGCTCCTGTAAATATCCAACCATAGAGTCTAAAGTATTTATTACTTTATAGCCCAGAGCAAACTGTACTGGAACTCCGAAGTAAAATCCAATGCCCATGTAAAATAGCGGAGCTAGTACTCCATCGATGGTGTTTTCTGCCACTGTTTCAACAACACCTCTTATTACTTCTTCAAAGTCTAATTGGGAAGTATCTCTTCCAACTAAATAGGATAGCATTTTTCGACTTTTTTCTATATCTTTTTCATACACTGCCTTGTGTACCTTTTTTGCCTCCACATCTAAACATTTAGCAGCTATAGAAGTGTAGAGTAAATATATCATAATTATGGTTTCAAATAATGGATGTATAAGCTGAGTTACTTTAAGTATTAATGTAGACACAGTCAAAACGGTAGCTAAAGATAGTAAAGCTAATATAAATCCTCCCAGCTTTAAATTTAATCCGCTTTTTCTGATGATTTTTTCATATCTACTTATGCTCAATCCTATCCACCTAATTGGATGAGGCCAATTTGGTGGATCACCTAATACAAAGTCTAATGCGACTACAATTAGTAACAAAATGCTATTGTCCATTATTAATCCCCATAATACTTCTAATATTTTCTATATCAATATTCTCTCTAACAGTAGTAGCCAGCTTATCATATTCTAATTCCTTTATTTTTTTATAATCTTCTGCACTGGATTTCTCTTTAATATCTTTTCTTCTACCGGCTTCCTCAGGATCAACCAAGCTATCTTCGTCTTCAATATTAATTTCAAAGTATGGAATTACACCTAAGCAGGGCTTGTTCACCAAATCCTCTAGCATTTTTATGCCTGGTTTTAAAATCTCCAAATCTCCTCTAAATTTGTTTATAATAAATCCTTTTATTCTATTTCGTTCTTCTTCATTAAGGAGCATAATAGTTCCATATATAGAAGCAAAAATACCTCCCCTATCAATATCCCCGATAAGAATAACAGGAGCATCTACTAAGTTTGCTAACCCCATATTTACAATATCATTTTTACTTAAATTAATTTCTGCTGGACTTCCTGCACCTTCAATTACTAAAATATCAAATTTACTACTTAAAACATCATATGCATTCTTTATTACCTTTTTTAGTTCTATCTTTTTCTCTTGGTAAAGTGAAGCTGGCATATTACTAGTTAAAACTCCATTTATTATTACTTGGCTTTTTCTGTCACTGGTGGGCTTTAATAAGATAGGGTTCATTTCTACTGTAACCTCAATTCCAGCCGCTTCTGCCTGTATAGCTTGGGAACCTGCAATCTCTTTACCATCTTTAGTTATAAATGAATTAGATGTCATATTTTGAGATTTAAAAGGTGCTACTGAAAAACCATCTTGCTTAAAAATTCTACATAGTGCAGCAGTTAGTATTGTTTTACCAACTGAAGAGGATGTTCCCTGAAGCATAATATTTTTAGCCAATTTGACACCTCCTTTAGGATTTTATTTTTCTTTTGTCTTGGAAAACAAAAAAACACATAGAGTGTCTATGTGTTGAATTCATCAGATAAGATAAAGTTAGATATGATTATATGATGAACCTTCCATACTTCCCTCCGAAGCTGTGATTCTTTCCTTTTCAAGGCAGGTCTCCTGACTTACAGATCTATTTACTATCTTCCCTTCCCAGTTTCCCAGTGGATACGAAGATTTCATACCTGCTCACAGTAGCGGGGGCTGTAGAGGATTTCAACCTCTTTCCCTTTTAACTTTATAAACAAAGCACCTTGAAATTATTTAATTTTATATTATAAACTTATTATAGTTTAGTTACAATATCATTGTCAACCTAGTAATAGGTTTCTTAATTTGTGCAACTCACACAACTTTCCATTTATATTACCACCTACAATTATTATAGCACCAACTTCTGATATGCCCCTACCATATCCTGTAACAATTGCAGAAAAGATCACATTTATTCGATAGCTAACTCCAATATTTTTTCTTCCTCATAATTAGATATATTTTTTTGATTTGGCTTTGTAATCAGATATGCTATAGTTATAGACCCTACACCACCAACAACTTTGCTTACAATAAAAGGTGTAAGCATAGACTTATCTATTCCTGCAACAAATCCCAGTTGTCCACCTAATACAAAGGCTCCACCTACGGCAAAGGCCGAAACCATTACCTTTCCTCTTTCGTGCATATCGTGCATATTAGCAAACCCCGGTATATTGTTTGCCAAGCTCATAATTAAAGCTGTGGTAGCCTTATCACATATACCCAAAGCATTACCCATTTTTGCTAAAGGCTTTTTAAATACATTGGTCATAACAAGTACCATAGGATAAGCACCAGCTAAAATAATAGAAATACTTCCAACAATTTTAAGTCCTTCCTCAAAAGGCTCCATAGCCGTTATTATTATTTTTCCTGTTACATTTTGTATAATTGAAATTACAAGACCTAATGTCCCTAAGGTTACAATTGACTTGCTAAACCAATAAAATCCTGTAATCATTTTTTGAGGCCATTTACTTAAGCCTATACCTAAAATAAGTGCAATAAAAATAATAGGCAGAAGATTTTTAACTAATATTCCTATTGGTAAGCCCATAGATATGCCCCCTGCAAATCCACTAATAGGAACAGTTAAAAGTCCTGCTAATATTCCCTTTGTAAAATAAGGATAATCTTGTTTTTGAATAAGTCCGGCCCCTATTGGTATAGTAAAAATAACAGCTGTGCCTAAACTAGAAGATAATATTAAACCTGCGAAAAGACCAATTTCCTGATTTTCAGCCATTTTTATCGCAGAAAGATATCCTCCCATATCAGAAGCTAAAATAGATGCAGGAAATATTGCAGGATCTGCCCCTAAAAAAGAAAATACAGGTCCTACTATTTTTTCTAAGCTTGTAGATAATAGAGGTGCTATGGAGTAAATTCCTATAATTGATAAGGCTAAATTCCCCATTGCCATAAACCCTTCTTCAAACTTTTGCCCAAGCCCTAATTTATATCCAAATACCCTATCCAATGCTCCTAATCCCATAAAAACCATAAGAATATATAGTATTATATCATTCATTTTAGACTTATGCCCCTTCTATATATGTTCTTAATTTTTGCACATTTTAACCTTCCTTTACATCGTACAACAGGGCTATTTAAATTGTCAATCTTTTCATTAGTTATATAACTTAACCTTTAGATGCACTATGGGTTTTCCCTTAATAATGACTTAGTTTATTTTTACTTTTAAATTCTATATGAATCTTTCTAAGAGTATAATGGATTATATGATTTTATTAAGAAGGTGATTTATTATGTTTAACAAAACAATTTTTCTAGTTATTAAAGTTAATAAAAAAATTGTAACAGCAATTATTGTATTTATATTACTATTAATTCTTATTCCTCTTTTTATTTCAAACAATCCTATTGCTGTATTTAATACCAACAGAAAAATTATAGTGGTAGATCCAGGACATGGCGGCATAGATGGAGGATCTAGTAGCGCGGGTCTGTTAGAAAAAACTGTAAACTTACAGGTTTCTTTGAAACTAAGAAAGATACTAAAGGATAAGGGTATAAATGTTGTTATGACAAGAAATTCTGATGTATCATTGGAGTCTAAAAGCAATTTAAAGTCTTCAAGATATAATAGAGACCTACATGCTAGGAGAACAATTATAGATAGTAATAATTCTACAGCCTTCGTAAGTGTCCATATGGATTCATATAAAAAGTCCAGTGTAAGAGGTGTTAGAATATTCTATTACTCCGAATCAGAGGAAAGTAAACAACTAGCCCAAAGTATTTGTAATAGCGTAAACAAAATGGTTTTTAAAGACTTTTTAAATATAACAAATGTAAAGGCTGAAATAGCAACTGGTAATTATTATATATTGAGAACATCTAAATCTCCAGGAGTTATAATAGAAACTGGTTTTATAACCAATCCTATAGATAATAAGCTTATACAAACTAATGATTACCAACAAATCATGGCAAAAGCAATAGCAGAAGGTATTGTAGAATATATGTATAGGTAAAAGATTAAAAACTTTATGTTTTCTTAGACAATACGAGTTAGGCTGCCAGCAATTAATATTGCTAACAGCCTAAAATTATTTTTTACTATATAATGGTTAAATCACACTTTAAATTTTGAAGCAATATCTTTCATCTATTCACTAAATTTAATAGAAACCCTGTCCCTTGCTACATATTCCCCTTCCTTTGCGGTATACTCTCCAATCTCTATACTACCAGACTCACTATTAGGCTTAGGATAAGTTATTTCAGTATCAAATTTCCCCCAATTAGGTCCACCTGCATCTGCCTGTAAATGCTCTTCATAAATCACTTTATCCTTATCATCTAAAACTCTTACAGAAAATGCACCTTCAAAGGCAATAATCTTACCTTTAATTCTTACTGGATTGCTTATACCTTCATTTTCTTTAGGCAATTCAAGTTTTGCTAATATAAGTTTTTCTTTAGATTTAAATACTTCCTCATTTTTTGTTCTTATTTCATATTGACCGACTGAATCTGAAGGAATTTCTAATATAACTGAAGGATATGTAATAGCTTGACTAACTATCTCCCCTTCCTTCGGCTCTACTATTTCAAATTTAATAACTCTATGATATTCTTCTCCTGAATAATCTTTTATATGAATAGAATAGCCTCCAGTAGGTCTCTCTTTAGAGTTTATTCTAATATAGGTAGCATCAGGGTGCTGAAAAACATAAGCGCCTTCTATTTTATCAAATTCATGGAACCACTCTTTAGCAGCTTCTAATATTGACTCTTCCTCTACTATTTTCATCTTATTCTTTATACTTTCATCTATAGTATTTCTTGATTCCATAGCTTCTTTATCCTTATCTATATTATTGTCAATTTTATCTTCTGGTTTTTCAGAAGGAGTAGGCCCTTTACTTATATTACAACCCGTTATAGTTATAGCTAATAACATACTAATTAAAAGTAAAGGAACTCTATTCTTAAAAATTCCTATTTTACTAACTTTCATCCATATCCACTCCCTTTTTATTTAGATTATATTAATGTTTATCAAATCTAAAGCTAAGCCTATGTATAAAACTTATTCCCTTGTATATTATACCCCCGATATCATCTGTATAGCATTTAAATATTTATTAATTTTAATGATCTTTTCAACTAAATATCATTAAAATTTTAAAAAATATTCACAAAAATACAATAACGGAATAAGATGTACTAGGAAAGAATATAGGATGTCTTCATATATCATAAAAATCAATAGGAGGAAATCAGTATGGATAATAGAGAAGTTTCTGTTAATAAAATAGATATGTCAGCTTATTCTGTCAAATCTGATAATATTAATATACAAGAAAAATCAGAATGTAAATCATATTGTGTTGATGTAAAAGCTGAAACATTAGGTGATTGTGACAATAGCCCAGTATCACTATCTCCAATTACAACAGGTGCTGTAGCTAAGATACCAGTTGTTTTAGCTGAGTTAGCAGTTCGCTTTAATGTTACTTCATTAATTAATCTGCCTGAACCAGCAATGGAAATTAAAAATATTAAGAAAAAGGTAAAAGTAACTCAATGTATGCTTATACAAGATACTGACATTTTATTTATTAAAGGATTTGTTCGTAAAAACATTGACTTTGCAACAAGAGATTGCTCAAGTCATAATGGAATATGCGGAGATATCCGTCATTGTACAGTAGATGTTCCTTTTGAATGTACAACAGTAGTTAAATTTAATGGCACAAATCCAGCACCTATTGCTAACAATACATCCAGTGAATTTGAATTTTTTAGAACAAACGAGCTACCAAATACCTTTGCTGAAAAAGATAGATTGTTATCCGGAGATTTATCAGAATTTAATCAAATTAGTACTGAATTTTTCAACGAACTACCATTCTGCGAATTAATAAGTGCTAAAATCGTTGAGTTTGATGAATTTTTACACCGTGAACGTCCACATCATATGCACCTACCTGTAGGAGAAAAGCTATTTACAAAAATTGAAGAGAAGATGGTTATAACTCTTACTCTTAAAATCTTACAAAACAGACAGGTAGCAATTGGTGCTACTTCTACTAAATCTTGCTAGACCCTTTAAAAATAATGTACTCTAATTTATATTATGCTGTAAGTAAAAAAATGTGCTAAATAAAATATTAAATAATAAAACCTGTAATCATTAGGTTACAGGTTTTGTTTATTATTTGTTTATAATTATATGCTAACATCAAACTTAAAACTATTTTTTTAAAAATTTTCCTTCAATTAAATCCACCACTTCTTTCACCTGTTCAAAACTAAACTGAGGAATATCTTTATCAAATTGAACATCTGTAACAATTCCAAATAGCTCATCATCTTCACATAAAAGCTCGTCTGCAGCTTCTTTTCTGTAAACCTCTAATTTTGGCTTGTTTTCTCTCTTATATCCTTCAGTAATTATAATATCAACATTACTAATTTTCTCAAGTACCTCATCTAGTGTGTATTCTACTTGTACCTTCTCAATCATAGCAAATTTTTTTGGTGATGAAATCATAACAATATCAGAACCAGCTTGTCCATGTTTCCAAGTGTCCTTTCCCGGATGATCGATATCAAATCCATGAACATCATGCTTAATTGTAGCTACACGATAGCCCCGAGATTTTAATTCTCCAATAATACTACATAACACTGTAGTTTTACCTGTATTAGAATTTTTTCCTACTATTGAAAATACTGGTATCATTTTAACACCTCTGGATAATCTAATAATTGAACGGTAATTTTTTGACCTTCTTTGTACGGACCTGTTTCTGCTGGAATATAGAATAAAGAATTAGTTCCAGATAAACTCGAAAGCACTCCTGAACTATGTTTACTAGGAAATTGTGTATAGTATTTTCCATCTCGATAATACGTATTGGCACGCACAAAACGATTTTGATTACTTATTTTTGAAAAACTGCTTTCTAAAACAGACTCAACCTTCATGAGCTTATACTTTTCTCTGCCCATTTTCTTTAATACAATAGGCCTTACAAATTGCTCAAAAGTAATATAGGCAGCGGCTGGGTTACCTGAGAGTCCAAATAATAACTTGTTTTCATATTTGGCAACAGCTATTGGTGTACCTGGTTTCATTCTTACTCTCCAAAACAACATTTCTGCTCCTACTTGTTGAAAGGCTTCCTTTACTAAGTCACAGTCTCCCACAGAAACCCCACCAGTTGTAATAATTATATCAGCCCAACTTAAAGCCGCTTTTAATTTTTCTTTAATAGATTCTATTCCATCATCACAGATTCCTAGCATCAATGGCTTAGCACCTATTTTTTTGATTTGAGCAGCGATAGTGTAAGAATTACTGTTTCGTATTTTCCCATCGGTCAGTACATCCTGTATATCTACTAGCTCATCTCCAGTAGAGAGGATTGCTACTCGAGGTTTACGATAGACTTGAACAAAACTTTTTCCTAAGGTTGCAAGGATACCTATTTCTGGTGCATCAATAAGCATTCCCTTTTTCATAACTACATCCCCAATTTTCATATCCTCTCCCAATTTGCTAATATTTGAGTTTGAACACAAAGGAGTGTATATTCTCACCTGTTTCTCAGTGAAGTCAGTATCTTCAAAACGAATTACAACATCAGCTCCTTCAGGAATTTTAGCCCCTGTCATGATTCTCATGGCCTCTCCTTTTTCTAGTTTCTGAGAAGAAACATAACCTGCTGGAACAAAATCAATTACTTGAAGTGTTACAGGTATTTCCTGTGAAGCTCCTTGTATATCCTCTGCTCGTACAGCATATCCATCAAGAGGAGATTTATCAAATGGTGGCATATTCATATCTGATAGTATATCTTCTGCTAAAACGCTTCCTAGACTATCTAACAGTGGTACATGAATAGGTTCCGTCTGCTTGTTTTCTTTTAAAAGTATATCTAGTGCTTCTTCTAAAGATATATTAGTTCTCATATTCATCCTCCTTAGCACTTTCCAAAATACTTGTTATGAAAAGTACAATTTTTCTGTCTTAATAACGTTTATTCTATAGGAAACCTATATACTGTATTATATTTATAAAATAGATTATTTATATAATTATAATACTTTTTATAAAATTTATTAATTATATTATTTGTCGCTAGGGCAAGTCTTTTTTATATTTATATATTCTTGGTAGGTATTCATATTTAAAAAGCAACTATCTGTTATATTTAATCTATCTAAAATTTCGTCATTAATCTTTCTTACTTTAAGATTATCAAAGTAGTTAAATAAATCAATGATTTTATAATTCTTCGAGTCAATCAAAGTCCGAATAGACCTTAAGCAATTTTTATTATAAATTGCATGTAGTGGTTGGTAATAGCCATTTATATAAGGAACAAGTATATCTTCATCTCCTATATTATCTATCATATAATTAATTAAGTCAGTATTTAAAAAAGGCATATCACAGGCCACAACAAATGCATAATTATTTTCAGCTTCAAAAATTCCAGTATATAGTCCGATTATTGATTTTTTTTCTCTTGATTCAAAGCAGTCCGGTACAAATCGTACATCTTTTAACATACTATATACTTTTGGTGTATTTGTAACTATAATAATCTCTTCAAACGTAGTTTTTAATATTTCTACTACTCTCTCTATTATTGTCTTGGACCCTAATTCTAGCAGAGCCTTGTTCTGTCCCATTCTTGTACTATTCCCACCTGCTAAAACCACTGCGGAAATCCTTTTTTTATCCATTTTTATCATCCATCTCTATATACATTATAATTTTAAATTCATGAATTTAAGATTGAATCTATACCGTTTAATTATAATATTGGCAAAAAGGTGCTATTTATATATAGCACCTTTTTTGCATTATTTACTTGTCATCTAACTGAACATCTTCCGAGGTTTTTTTCATATGAGTTTTAAACTCTCCTATAGCTTGTCCAAACATTTTCCCGATTTCTGGGAGTTTTGCCGGCCCAAATATAACAAGAGCAATAACTAAAATAACAATTAGTTCAGACGTTCCTAATTTTCCAAACATCCTATATCCTCCTCTTTATCCATAGAGTTATGCTAATTTATTTATTTAGACTTCTATACTCATTAACCCCAATATAATATATATTAGCACCTAACTTCTTTTCAGGCAATAACACTTCATATTTATTTTCCTTCAATAGTTTACTTACTAAACTATTGCTATCATTTAGATCCCCAAAGAATCTGGCTTGTGTTGGACATGTGGTAACACAGGCTGGCAATAATCCATGTTGTAATCTATGAGCACAGAAATCACATTTATCTACTTTCTTAGCCTCTTCTTCTTTAATACGAGCACCATATGGACAAGCACCTACACAAGCAAAACATCCTATACACTTTTCTCTGTCCATAAAAACAATGCCCTCTTCATTTTTAGCTGTAGCTCCTACAGGACAAGCACTTACACAGGGAGTCTCATCACAATGATTGCACAATTGAGGTACTTTTAAAGTATGTACCTCAGGGTAAATACCTACCTCTTCTTCTATTACCCAAGATCTGTTACCTTCTTTAGTTACGTTGTTTTCAATTCTACAAACAGCAGAACAAGCATGACAACCAACGCATTTTCTTACATCTATGACCATTCCCCATTTTCTACTCATTTCATTCACCTCCTAAATTACTCTAGCAGCTAAGTCCCATTTTATATAATCTCTTACAGTATTAATTACTTGTAAATAGAATGGGTTGCATTTTTCCTTAGCAATTTCATAATATGACAATACAAATTTCTGTAAATGTTCCTCTAAAAACTGCTTCTGTAATTTATTCCACTTTTCTGCAGCTTCTTTTTCTTTCTCTACTTTAGCGTTATTTTCCAATGCTAGCTCATTACAAATTGTCTCTTTATGACACAAATAAGCCATGAAAGCTAATTGGAATCCTATATGATCAGGAACTTTAGATTGTTTTAATCCTTCTTCAATATTTAAATCCCATGGATTAAATCTTACAGAATCATAACACATGGATACATGGTAGGTGGAGTTACTCCACAGACTACCATATTTCCATTTTGTATTTTTTCTCCCCTCTTTTATAACTGCCTCTACAACGGCCGATTCATAGGGAGGAATATAATTATTCGTCGAAGGAATAAAAAAGTGATCGTAATATTGTTGCTGAAGAAATTTAATATGTTTATCATCGTCATCCACTAACTTATTTCGTCCTTGGGCTTCTTCTATCAATGGTTTAAAATCAACAGAAGATAGTACTTTACTAGCTTCCTCTAGCATTGACGGAATCCCTTGTACAGTATCTATAGTAGGTATCTGCAAATAGAATGAAGCAAACATCTCGTATAACGCTGCTCTTTCAAAGGACTGTATTTGATTTTTATCCATTGTACTTCCCCCCTACTTTTTAGGATAGCGGAACAATTTTTGCTCTAATACCATTTCTATTATGTGTACCAGTTATAACTTCTGATAATCCATATTTTCCTTTAACAGAGTTATCAATAAGGGCAAGAGGATTAGATGCGATTCCAGTAGCTCTCAGACTTTCTCCTGTTATTACCTTTCCATCTATAGTAGTATCTTTGCTACCATACTCCCATTTACCATATCCAAAGCTAATTCCCAAACTTCCTCTAGCAACACCTTGTCTAACTTTTAATACTCCTTTAGCCTTATTGCTTGGTGTTTCTACCATTACTTCCTGTCCATCATTAAGCCCTAGTTCCTTAGCATCCGATGCATTAATTTCAATGTAATTTGTATCAGATAGAACTTGTAAAGTAGGACAGTTATTTAACATAGAAACCCCTCTAAGCTTAGCCTTAGATGAACATACTCTAAATGGATATTCTTCAGAAGGATAAGCCTTATCTACTAAAGTTCCATCTGCTAATGTCTCTGGTGTCCACACTGGTGCACCTTCATTATAAGCTCCAGTAATACTATTTCTACTATTAGCAAGATTTTCACTATAGAAGCAAACCTTAACTGGATCTCCATATTTCATAAATTCGCCGTCATGATAATTTGTGTCGGCCTCAAATCTTCCACCCTTAGCAATAATATTTTTAACAACAAACAACTCATCTGGTTTAATTGCTGCCTGCCAATCTGATGGAATAGAGTCTAGACCCGTAATCTTATCATCTTCTTCGGTTATACCATTTACAGCATCACCATCATATGCCATATTGGCAATAGCCTTAATAAAATAGTCTTCTCTTGTGTTTAAAGGCCACATTTTTCCATCAGCATCTTTAATAGCATTGTCACCAAAACCTGGCATACCTATTTTCTTAGCTACCTCAATTAAATAGGTTTCCATGCTAATTGGTTGGTTATTACTGCCTACCTTTGGAGTCATTGGCTCAATAATTGGATATCTAACAGCTGTCATTTTTGTATTAATATTAGCTCTTACTGGAACCATAGCCCATTGCTCATAAATAGATGTATCTGGAACAATATAGTCTGCATAAGCAGTAGTTTCACCCATTACTATATCAACACTAATAATTAGAGGTATATTAGATGTTTTCTTAAGTTCCTCCAGCATAGCCTCTTGATATAAAGATGGTGTTCCATATATTGGATTTGCAAAACAGTTTACAAGTATTTTACATTGGTAAGGATACTTATTTAGTGCAGAGAACATTGCTTGTCCATCTAAAGACATACCATTTGTATGCCATGGCAATTTAGAAGGATAAGGTTTTTTACCTTGGGCTACCTTGTTCTTATACTCTGTTGTATTTTCATAATGGAATTGTTCTCTACTTATTTTAACTCCTGATGGTTTAATTTGACCTTCAAATGCTGCTAAATCGTATTTAGGTCCGTCTGCAAAGGCTTTGAAAGATGGTCCGTTTCCTGCCATACCACCCTTCATATTATAAGCTCCCATTAATGCTGGCAATATCCATAAAGCAACTGTAAAAGGTAATGCATTAACTGAGTTTGTTCCACCAAGGGTATCTACTGCAACCTTATGACCATGGCTTGTAAACTCCTTAGCAATTTCTGCTATTTGATTAGCGGATATACCACAAATTTCGGCATACTCGTCTATAGAGTGTCTCTCTACCCCTTGTTTTAATAAATATAAGGAAGTAGCAACTTTAATAGTGCCTGTTTTTCCTTGAACTTCTCCATTATAAAGTAAATTACCAGCTGATGCCTTGCTATTAAGCTCTGGCTTTCCAGTTTTCTTATCAATTACAAAGAATTCTTCTCCCTCTAGACCCAAATCTTCAGGCTTAAGGAATTTTCTATTGTTTGGATGTTTTTCATCTACTATTACTAAATGAGTAGCATTAGTATAGCTTTTAAATCCTATAGCTTTAGCTGCTTCTTCATTTGGACATTCTAAGAATTTGCCATCGAACTTTTCATTATCAAATATCCAACGCATCATTCCTAATACTAGGGCTCCATCTGTAGAAGGCTTAATCGGTATCCATTTTGTTTTTCCAGGAATATCTGTACCCCCTTGCATAAACGGATCAATTACTGCCAACTTTAATTTGTTTTCCATGACTCCCTTTACTGTCTTTCGTGCTAAGGCTTGGAAGCTCATACCACTATGTCCCGGATATGCTCCTTGATACAGACAGAATTCTGCATCTTGAAGGTCTGGTTTGTATACTCCACCAGGACCATTATCATATAAAACCTGCCACGCAGGTCTCCATGCGCCACCTCACGTTCCTGTATGTCCATAGAAGTTGGTTGATCCAAAACTATTTAATACAAATCTTTGAGCAAAGTTAATACGTCCGTAGGAACCACCGCTAATCCAAACTAAACCATTGCTCTTTGGTCCCATCTCTGGAGAATCAGGATTAATTAATTCATCTTGATTATGTATTTTTCTAAAACCTTCAATTACAGTATCATCACCTAACTCGGCGAAGATTTTTCCACCCTCTACAGTCTCTTCAATAAGCTGTTCCCAAGAAATTGGTTTCCATTTTCCACTTCCTCTTTCTCCAGCCCTTTTTAGTGGTGTTGTAATCCTCATTGGATCATATACCTGTTCAAAAGTAGAGTTTCCTCTAGCACAGACTGTAGCTCTATGAGTAAGTCCCTTATCACCATGTAAGCTGAAAGCCTGATAAGATTCCTTTATCGTTGTATCATAAGGAAGTGCTGGCTCTGCACATTTAGGATGATATGGATTACCAGTAAGCTTCATAATTCTTCCAGTCTTCTTATCAATCTTAGCTCTAACTCCACAGGAGCTATAACACCCCATGCATACGCTGCTTTTAACTAAAATATCAGAGTTTATTTTAACCTCTCCACTTTGTAAATCTACTGTTGCCTCCACCTCTTGTCCTAAAGTTTCAGGCATATCTGGAAACCCATCAATAGAAACATCGGTTTCTTTACTACATCCAGTTACTCCTAGACCTAAAGCGGTTGCACCTACAGTAAGTGCTGAAAGCTTTAAAAACGTCCTTCGTTTCAACTTTATCACCTCGACATTGATATATTATCATAACCATACATTGTTAAATAATATGCAACCTCCATGCCAACTTTAAAAGATATATTTTCCTATAATAATTCCTTTCAAAACCTTGAGCTCTAATGTTGATTTTTAGACAAAATCAGATAAAATTAGACTTATTTCTTTAATATCTATTATCCAATAAAAGCAATGCTCGTTATGTCATAATGACAAAGCGCCCTGCCAAAATGACAAAATGTTCTACCAAAACGACAAGATGCAGATCCAATCTAGCTTATTGTCGTAGTTCATATTCCTCAATTTTCCTATATAAGGTCCTTAATCCAATCTTTAATATTTTTGCCGCTTCAGTTTTATTCCATCCTGTTTTATCAAGAACTTGACCTATATGCTCCTTCTCTATATCCTCTAAAGCTAGACTTTTAACATTATTTTTACCACAAATTTCTCCAGCGAAAAAATCTTGAGGCATTACCTCTTTTTCCTTTGATAGTAGAATTCCTCTCTCAATCAAATTTGCTAACTCCCTTACATTACCAGGAAAATTATAGTTCAATAAAAATATTTCTGTTTCTTTACTTAACTTTTTCTTAGTATTACTCTGTCTTAAGAAATGTTCAGCTAATAATAAGGCATCTCTCCCTCTATCCCGTAGTGGAGGAACGCTTAATGTTACAACACTTAATCTATAATATAAATCTTCTCGAAATCGCCCTTCTTCTATCGCTTGTTCTAAATTAATATTAGTTGCGGCTACAACCCTTACATTTGTCTTTTTGGTTACCGTTCCACCTACTGGTCTAAACTCTCCTGTATCTAGAAACCTTAACAATTTAACCTGTAGAGAAGCCTCCATATCTCCAATTTCATCTAAGAATAAAGTCCCCTCATTTGCTAATTCAACTAACCCTTTCTTATTGACCTGAGCACCAGTAAAAGCTCCCTTTACATGTCCAAATAGTTCACTTTCCAATAATTGATTAGGAATAGCACTGGCATTTATAGGCACGAATGGGTGATGTGCACGGCAGCTACTATAATGTAAAGCATTGGCAACCAGCTCTTTTCCCGTACCACTTTCACCTAAAATAAGAACTGGCAATGGACTATCAGATACCCTGTCAATCATATACTTCAAATTAATCATAACATCGCTATTTCCTATTATCTCACGTTTTCTATTTGTTCTTTGAATAGTTTCAATTAGGTTGTTACTATACTCCTGCAATTTCTTCCTATCTATTGCCTTTTGTAAGATTAGCTCCAGTTCAATAGGCTTAATTGGTTTTGTTAAGTAATCATAAGCACCCTTTTTCATTGCTTCAATCGCAGTGTCTACAGTTGCATAGCCAGTAAGCATAATTATTTCCAGATTAGGCTGAACTTTCTTAGCCTTTTCTAATAACTCCAATCCATCCATGCCACTCATCATTATGTCAAACAGAGCCACATCAAATTCAGTCTCCTCAATAATACTTAGTGCTTTTAAACTACAATTAGAAACCTCTACTGAGTAACCTTTTCTGGTTAGCCTTTGTTGTAATAATGTAATAAATTTTTCTTCATCATCTACTAGTAAAACCCTAAATGGTCTCATTTTTTATCACCTCGGCTGCTATCGGTAACCAAACATTGGCCTTTATACCTACTTCTTTGTTGTTTTCCAAACTAATAATGCCTCCCATTCTTTCTACAATAACTTGACTAATGGCAAGACCTAGACCCGTACCTTTCCCAACAGGTTTAGTAGTATAAAACGGATCGAAAACATGCTTTAAATTTTGCTCTAAAATTCCTTCTCCTGTGTCAACTACTTCTATACCAATTAATTTTCCTTCATATATTAGCCTAATGGTTAACACACCTCCACCAGACATTGCATCCAAAGCATTAGTAACTAAATTTAATATAACTTGCTGTAACTGGGATTCATCTACAAAAACATAAGGTAAGGGCTCCTGCCATTGTAAATCTACTTCTATATTTTGTTTATTAATAGGGTATTTAACTAACTTTAATACTTCATTCACTATATGAGGAATATAGACTTCTTTGTCCTGTGATTTTACTTCCCTAGAATAGTTTAACAAACTTTGAGTTATATCCGTACATCGGTGTATTTGTTCTCTTATGCTTAGTAAATATTCCTTAAATACCCCTTCTTCTTTAAGCTCATCTATATTTTCTGTTTCTAAACGTTCTAATAAATCATCAGCATAAAACCCTAAATTGTTCATAGGGTTATTAATTTCATGGGCTACACCAGCGGCTAAAACTCCTACAGCAGCTCTTTTTTCAGCTTGGATTGCTACTTTTTCATTATCACGCTTTTTCTTAATTTCCCCAATCATTTCATTAAATGCCTCTATTACTAATCCTAATTCATCATTTGACTGTTTAGGAATTTGATAATCTAAATCTCCTCTTTTAACAGAAGCTACACCTGCAGCTAATTCCTCTACCGGCCTAATAAATTGAAATATAAAAAATAGTCCTAAACTTGTAATTGTGAGAATAATAAGAAACAAAACCAAATTTAGTTGAGAAAGCATTGTACTAAGGGTAGCATAGGCGTTTACTAGAGGTTGTTCTACTACTACACCCCAACCAACCATTGGGATTAATCCATACACACCTAAAACATCTTCCCCTGTATAAGACTTATAGGTTATTGGATTAAATTCCAGCGTTTTAAAATGACTTCCATCATCAGTTTTACTTTTTAGTAAATTTCCTACTCCCTTGCTTTTAAATACATCCTGTCTTCTCAACACCTGACTATAGTCAGAATGTCCTATTAATTCTCCTTTTTCATCAACCAACATAATATAACTTCCATCTGAAATCTCTATAGATGATATTTCCTGCATTACTTGTCTTAAACTAATTTTAGCAATAAATCCTCCTCTAAAATCTTCATTAATGCCTCCAACAGGTACTCCTAAATCAAAAACAATTTGATTATCTATATCTATTTTAGGACTTCCGATAAAAAATTTTCCTTGTTTAAGTTTTTGAAACTGAACTTCCTCAGGCATTAATTTTAGGTCTTTAGAAGAAATAGCATATCTCTTTGAAACCTTTACTACTTCCTCACCATGAGATGATACCATTACAATTTCCTCTAAATGTGGAAAGTTTTTTAATACACTATAAAGAAGATTTTCCTTTTGTTTTACATCATCTCCATCAAAGACTTCAGAATTAGTTAGAGAAATAGTTTCTAGAGACGTTTGTAAAGTTTTGACCAAATCAGAAACTGCATAGGAAACTCTAGATGCAGTTAAAGCATGCTGCTTGTGAATAGATGCTTCTACCTCTTTTTTGATAATTTTCATATTATAAAAACCTAAGAATAATAAAGGAATTATGGAAATAATTATCATCATAAGCATCAGTCTTAATTTGATGCTATTATACCAATAACTTCTAGTTTGTTTTTTCATAATAAATTACCTTTCGCTGTTGTGTACAAAGTGGTCTACAAACGGCATTTTTGTGGTTTCAATATCTACCCCCAATTGCCTAGCTGTGTCTACATTAATATACAGTTCTAACTTCTCTGGAGATTCTATTGGTATTATCCTAGGATCTTGTCCTTTTAGCATATTCGCCACTATTCTGGCAGCCTGTATCCCTTCATTTTGACTAGTGCTTCCGTAAAATGCCAATATGCCTTTCTCCACCTGTCGATCAGTAATTCCCATAACTGGCACTTGATTTTCAAGAGTAATTTCAACTATCGAATCTATCATAGATTCAAATAACAAACTACACATTAGCATTACGCCATCTACATAATCACTTTTTTCATTTAAAACTTCGACGACCTCTTTCTGGCTAGTTACAGGAACAATATCCAATTGTATACTTAATTTTTCGGCAGCATCATATAAAAATTCAGAGCTGGGTCCAAATGGTGTTGTTTCTGGATTATATAAGACTAATACCTCTTCAGTGTCTGGAACTAACCTTTTTAAAAATTCAAGTCGTTTTCCTGATAATTGAACATAATGACTATCTACTCCAGTAATATTACAGGCAGTAGAAATATTACCTTCCACAAAACCGAGCTCTACAGTACATCCAACGCCAATAAATGCTACTGGAATTTCTTTGTTTATTTCCTTGTTCATAGTAGCTTTTTTTGCTGCAGCAGTTTCAGAAGTGCCTGTAGTCACAATTGCATCTACTCCAATGTCCATTATTTCTTGTGCTAGCTCATCTAAGATTTCAACATCTCCTGAAGCATTCTTTATAATAATATCTACATTATCCTCTGAGAAACCGTATTGTTTTAATCCCTCATACATCCCTTCTACTTTAACTAGTCTTTCATCAGTAACGGTCAATACACCTATTTTATAGACTTCACATTCTTTTTCTTCAGCATTTATTTGTATATACGTAGAATAATACAATATCAAGATAGCTATGCAAATTATAAATAAAGACACGAATATCATTCTTTTCTTCATTAGTTAATCTCCCTTTATACAAACAATCTGTCATTTTTTTAATTTATTTTACGATACTAATACTTAAATATTTTATTCAATGTTTCAATATATACTTATATTCTATAATAATATAGGTAGGAGGGCAATAAAGTTTGTTATTTCCCAAACATCTTGTAATAAAAATAAAACCTGTATCAGTATGATTACAGGTTTTGTACAAATATATTTTATTCTAATATAAAATATATTCTCGATATTATTAAGTTCACAAAGTCTAATATCTAGCTAAGTTTTCTCCTAACTGCTTGCACTTGTTCAATCCGTCTTCTTCTGGAGTTAAGTTAATAATAAGTCCTTCCGCTATTACATTAGCTCCATATCCCTTCATTCTTTCTTCCCAATTTCTCATCCATTCTCCATCTCCCCAGTCATAGGAACCAAAAAGAACAACGGGCTTTCCTTTAATTTTGTCATTATTTAATGATTCTACAAATGGTTCCATTTCACTATCTTCTAACTCTTCTGCTCCCATAGATGGGCATCCTAAAGCTACAGCATCTGCATCGAAAATATCTTCTGAAGATGCTTCGCTAACATTCTTTAAGATTACATCTATGCCCTCTACTTTAGCACCTTCTGCAATTGCCTCAGCCATTTTGTCAGTATTACCTGTACCACTCCAATAAATAACAGTTACTTTTTTCATTTTAAATAAGCCTCCTCTTATATTATATATTGCTAAATATGTAGCTTTCACAAATATAGAATTTAAACCATTAATTCAAACATACTTTTAAAATCAGCTTTTATTATGCTGACTGTACAATCATTTCAGGTGAGCTTTTTTCTAACATCCTACGTATTTGTTGTTTTGCATTATTAAATTTTATGTATTTTTCATCAGATAACCTGCTATCTCCATATACATTCCAACCATTTATTTTAGTAAGTTTTAAAGAAGGATGACCCATAAATCCGATAACATCTTTTAAAGGATATCCTAAAAAAACACCAATTTCATGAGGTATGCTATCTTCTTCCATTTTGTTTATTAAATGTCCTAAATAGTTGTCTAAAGAATATTCCTCTCCATATCCCAACTTTTTTAAAAACACTAAGTTCCTTAAATCCAACAAGGTCGAATCTAATAGCTTACTATTATAAAATAGTATCTTTTTGCATCCATTAAAAGCTACAAATTCCTTATAGGATACTTTATTACACTTACTAAAAATATCTTTAATTCTCCTAAGTTCTAAATTATCTTTTTTAGGAAAACTAACAATTTCTGCAGGTTTCTCTCCTAATAAAACAGGTCCTAGCAGTTGAACGATCCACTTTTCAAATCCATCGTTCTGATCTTGATTAAAAAACAAGCAATTTTTATTACACTCTAACATTTACTCACCTTCATTTCGTAATTGATAATGATTGTTATTATCAGTATAAATGACAGAAATATATTTGTCAATAATTTATTGTTCTTTTGCTTTATGATAAAAAAGCTCACATCGCAGTAAGCTATATATTTAAAAAAATCTTGAAATTTAATAAAAAAGAGACTATGAATCAAATTTTTGATCCGTAGCCCCTTTTTTCTAGATATTAACTAATATTTGTTACATTTGCTTTTATCGGAACAACTACTTCCACAACTACATTTATTATTTTTAGCGTCATTATATACTTTTCTTAAAGCAAATATTAAAATACCTCCAAAAATTAAACCAACTATTATATTTCCTGACATTATACCTCAACTCCTAATTCAGCACGTTTGGAATCCGTTTTTCTAATAGTTATAATAAGATAAATTACAGTAATAGCAGCTATAATTATAGCTGGTACGAACCCTACTGCTGGCGTTCCATACACTATTAAAGAGCCAACTTGAGTTACTAACATAGCTAAAATATATCCCACAGCAAATTGGAAAGCTAAAGCTTTAAATAACCATTTTTTAGAACCCATTTCTGAATTCATAGCTCCAATTGCTGCAAAACAAGGCGGAGTAAATAGATTAAACACAAGATAAGCAAATGCTGTTACAGGTGTAAAAAATTCTGTTAAAGCACCTCCTGGTAAATGCAGAGCCTCTTCTGAAGCCACAGCTAAAAGCACTGCAAACGTAGCAACAACATTTTCTTTTGCAATAAAACCTGTTATTGCGGCTGCCGCAAGTTGCCATCCAACAAATCCAAGTGGAATCAAAATAGGAGCAATTAATGTTCCAATGGAAGCAAGTATACTTAAGCTTTGGTCTTCTACTGGTCTAAGTCCCCAACTATATGCCTGTGCAAACCATACAAGTGTATTACATACAAGTATAATAGTTGTAGCTTTATAAATAAAAGCCTTTGCTTTATCTATCATTTGTAGAAAAGCATATTTAAAACTAGGTAATTTATATTCTGGAAGCTCCATAATAAATTGAGATGTATTCTCCCACACAAAAATTTTCTTTAATAAAAGTCCACCAACTACAATCATTCCAATAGCAATAATATACATACTAGGTCCAATCCAAATATTTTCCGGGAAAAATACTGCTGCAAAAAGAGCTATAATTGGAAGTTTAGCACCGCAAGGTACAAAAGGAGTAAGAATTGTGGTCATTCTTCTTTCATTAACATCTTCAATTGTTCTTGTTGCCATAACACCAGGAATGGCACAACCAGAACCTACGATCATTGGTATAATAGATTTACCAGACAATCCGATTTTTTTGAAGAATCGATCCATTACTACTGCTACTCTAGCCATATATCCACAATCTTCAAGTAGTGATAGGCAAAAAAACAATACCATAACTAGAGGTAAAAAGCCTATAACAGCTCCGACCCCGCCAATAGCGCCGTCTACAATAAGAGCTTGCAAAAGCGGACTAACTCCCAGTCCTTCTAACAAACCATTTGCTAAATCTGGTACTATTTCTCCAAATAGGGTTTCATTAAAATACTCTGATAAATATCCACCAAGTCCTTCTATAGAAAATGAGAATACTGCCCACATTATCAAGAAAAATATCGGTAATCCTAACCATTTATGTGCTACAATTCTATCAACTTTATCAGAAAAAGTAACTTGGCTAGCATCTCTTTTTTTAACTTGACATTTTTTAACAATTTCATCCACAAATTTTTGTCGTGCGGTATCAGGGTCTTTGGAATCTTTACCTACAAAATTAGGTTCAATTTGAGGTTTCTTTTCCTTGCCAAGTTTAATAGCTTCACTAATTAAATTTAATAATCCATTTTCTGATGTAGCAGTAGTAGCCACGACTTTACAATTTAAAGCTTTACTTAAAGCATTTTGATCTACAATATCTCCTCTTTTAGATACAATATCATTCTTATTAAGGGCAATAATGACAGGAATCCCTAATTCCAAAAGCTGAGTTGTAAAGAATAAACTTCTACTAACGTTAGCTCCATCGACAATATTAATAATTACATCTGGCTCTTCCCCTAAGATAAAGTCTCTAGTAATTGCTTCTTCGCCAGTAAATGGCGAAATAGAGTATGTACCCGGAAGGTCAACAATTCTTACATCAATTCCATTCGGATTATACTTTTTTTTAAGATCTGACTCTTTTTTTGCTACAGTAACACCAGGCCAGTTTCCTACAGACTCAGCCTTCCCTGTAATTGCATTATACAACGTAGTTTTCCCTGAATTAGGATTACCCGCTAATGCTATTTTCATAGTGAATCCCCCTCATTATAAAAGTTTGTTTAATATTAATAATCATTATCAATAACAGAACAAATATAATATGCTATGATACATAGCATATCTATGATGTAATATTTAATACAAAACTAAACATTATGCTTCTAACACAATAGATTTTGCCATTTTTTCATCAAGTGCATATCTACTGTCTTTAATATTAACTATATAATTACCTGCAAGTTTGGAAATAAGAGTAATCTCTTCCCCTTCAAAACATCCCAAAGTAAAAAGAAACTTTTTTATATTTTCTTTACCTTCAACTTGTTTAATATTAAATGTCTGGCCGATCTTTGCTTTTGATAATAACATCACAATCTCGTCCCTTCTTACATTATATACTCATCTCGCTCTTATTGATAAAGAATATCATATTCAAGTAGAATTGTCAATAGATCAAATTTAGAAATTGAATCAGCATAAGTATTAGTTCATTTATATCCATCTTCTGCTGTGGCCTAAGTATTTTTTAGTTTTTTATTTATATTCCTATATTTTACCTTATTTCTACTGTAAAATTTCCATAGTACAACAGGTTAAATGTAATAATTATCGAAAAGGGGTATGTATTTTGTGTAACAAAAATAAATTGATAGAATTAATCAATGAAATAGAAATTGTTAAGGTTGAACTACATGACTTGATATGTAAAAAACAATACAATCTCACTGACTCAGAGGTAGTTAAACTGAGCGAATTACTTGATCAACTTTTGTCTCAGTATCACAACATAAAATAATAATTAATTAAGCATGTTTAACCTGTTGTGCTTATTAGAGGCACAATATCCCTAATCTGATCATCATTAAAGGTTTTATGAAATGGTAATCATGACCGCCGGCTTAGCTGGCGGTCATGACTAGAACAGTATTAGGGCACAACTGACTACCATCGAGCAACGTTTTTTTCTTTTTCCGACAATTGCAAACCAAATGGGGAGGCTTCTTGGGGAGTATACATTTTCATAACAGTAGAACTCTCATAAACTGTTAATTCAAACATCTTTTCATACTGAGAATCCCCTAATAGTGTTTTTTCCTCTTTGTAGACAACAAAAACATATTCTTGATTTAAGTCGGAAAGCACATCATAAAATTTGTCATTTTTATAGTTGCTTTCAGAACCGGCTGACTTATCTTGAAATTCAGCACATTTATCTTGGTCTGTAATCGATTTAATCAAGATGTTTTCAGAATAAATTTCAATTTTAGCAATATTAGGATTTCCTAAGTGATAGGATTGTTTAGCACCCTCCATATCGTCTGATTCATCATTCTTGGGTTAAAAACTTGCCAACGAAACAAGAAATTCCATTTTTTCGTCCGTAATATCCTCATAAAATGTTAAGTATTTGGATGGCACAGAAAAGGACTTGATTGTTTCCGCTGACACTTCCGTCTTAATCATGTTTATATCTTTATAGGTTGTAATTGTAACTATTTTTTCTAGTTTGCCGTCATTATAAGTTGCGGCAGGAGTTTTATAAATTACAATCTTATACATTGGTATGCTATCTTCCAGCATTTTCTCTATTTCTTTCCCTTTACCTGCAAAGCCTGAAACTTCACTATCTAACTCATTGAACTGGAATAGCACTTCGCTATCTTCAATAGTGTTAATCAATACATTATCTTCTGCCGAATAGACCTCTATACAGGAAAGGCGTTGCAAGTCCTGAGAAGTATATTCTTTATCATTTGTAGTTGTACCAATAGAACAACCGCTTAAAATAGTAATTAGTGACAATGCTATGGTAATAATTATTTTTTTGTTCATTTAGAATTTCTCCCCTCTATCAACAATTTACATACTGTTGCCAACAAAATACAAAACAAGGCAATTATAGGTATAATTGGACTCCAAGCATTTGTAACTATCCCGATTACCACTGCTATTACAGTAACAGGCAGGGCTATATAGACCCATGCAAACCAACCTTTGCTGTTTTTTTTAGAGATATACTTTGCGTTTTGTGCAATCACATTTTCCGCACGAAGTGCAAGCCCTGACAGGATAAAGAGGGCCGCCCAAGCAGTATGCAAAATCCATGACAATCCATTTCTTACATCGCTGTCAAAATAATTTTCGGCAATCAAGGTAATTTGCGGACTTAGAATTAAGATAATAACTCCAAGAATTATCAGCAAAGCATATCTTTTTCTATTCTTTTCATGCTCTATCCTAAACTCTTTGATTGTTGTGTCATCAAACAAAAGCGTTTTTTCCCCTATCTCTTGATAACGTTTAGGCTGAAAAATATGCCATACCAATACAGCTATTCCCAATGCCATTGTTACCCAGTAGAATACCAGTGCAACTTGCCTGTAAACAGGAACACAACCGAAGATATTTGACAGAACTATCAATCCAACACCCACTGCAATTCTTTTGGCTCCCTGACGTTTATAAGAGAGAAATCCGTCTATCATTTCACGACTGACATAATACCCTCCATTATATTGATTATCCTCTGTATGTTCATCTTTCAGAAGATAATCTAAAGTAACACCAAATATTGTACTAATCCGCAATAATTTTTCTGTTTCCGGTGTCCCCCTGTCGCTTTCCCATTTACTCACGGCTTGGCGCGATACATCTAAATGCTGTGCAAATTCCTCTTGTGAATATCCATGCTCTTTTCTAAGAGCTTTTAATTTTTCGCCAAATGTCATATATGTTCACCCCCTTTTCTGTACTTAAATTATAAATAACACAGCATGAATATACAACCAAGTTAGCGTTTCTTCCTGTCAACTTTGCGTTGCATATCAAAGAAACATCGGGATGTGCCCTTTTTTATCACTATGCTAAAGCAAAATTAGTGAATATGCTCTAAAATTTGAATAAGGATTTTTGTGAATATATTTCCCTGTCTGTTGGCTGTCTATCATGTTGTTTTAGTGTTGCGTAGTTGCTTCCTTATGCACCTTGCCCATTTGCACTGGTGTTATGGTTACCATAACCTTCCAAAAGGTTAATAACGCCCCAAATAACAAGTGTCTGCAATATGTCTACTGCTGAATTAAAAAGTAAGCGATTAACAAGCGCATGTATATAAATGATATAACATATGGATATGTAAAAAATAATTGAATATAACTAATTCTGTGAGGTGTTTTGTTTTAAAAATGCATAAAAAAAAGAGGGCAAAGCTTAAGCTCTACCCTAATTTTATTTTTTCTATTTAGATACAGAAAAAGCCACGTCCGCAAAATAGTACAACAAGTAATAGGAAGAAGAATAATAAACTATCTCCAGATTCTACAAAAGCACCACAGTTACAGAAAATTATAACCAAAATCAAGAAGAAGAAAAGCATACTACTTTGATTTCCAAAAAAACCACCAAAACCTCCACCTTTTTTAGCAATTTCAGACATATATTACACCTACCTTTTTACTTTAATTACCACTAAGTATAGAACTTTTTTCTTTCTGTTCTAAAATTTTAGTAGCTATAATATATTATGAAGTTATCTATAAATTGTGATATCTCTATACAAAATAAAAAAAAGAGTAGAGCTTATGCTCTACCCTAACACTGTTTTTAAAGTTTAGAAACCGAAAAAACCGCGTCTGCCTCCACATACACAACATAAGATAATAATTAAAAAGATGATAAAAATGAAATTACCTCCGAAAAGACCATCGAAACCTCCGTTACATCCTTTATTTTCAACAATTCCGCTCATACATTACACCACCTTTCTCAATTTCAATTGTTAGTAGCTGTAATATATATTATGTAACAAATTATATATTGTGATATATTTGTGTAGAAATAAAAAGAGGAGTAACCTAAATTAATAGGTGCTCCCCTTAAATGGTTGCATACTACATGCTATGTAACTGTTTTGCCTATAAACATGTAATTTGTCAATTTCTACCCTAACATTTTATTTTCTGTATTATCTTTTAGTTTTTTAAGCGCATCTAATATATCAGGAGGTAAATGCACACCAAACAACACTATATTTTCAGTTACACTTATACCTTCATTCGCTGTATAAAATAAAACTGCCATAGTTCTAAATGTCTAAGGTTTTACTGGTGTTGTTTTTTCAGTAGGAGTTTGAATTCTTTCATTTATTGGTATCTTGGCAGCGCGGCAACTTACTAACCCAATAATAATTACTAGCGAAATGGTAATAAACTTGAGTGGCTTTTTCCACGATTTCATATGTATTCTCCTTTCATATCTTATGAATGACATTATTGATACTTTGATACTTTAATATTTTGTTATATAGAATATCGAAGCTGTCCTTTACTCTTTTATTGTTTTTTATTAATCAGTTGATTTTGTCCAATCTCTACTAATCTTCTTGTCATGTTACCTCCAATTTTTCCACCAATTTTAATCTGCTCATATATATGTGTATTATCCTTTTCTGCAATAATATTATTAGTAACACCTAATTCTTTGGCTATTTCAAGTCTCATTTCGTTTAATGCTTTTACTGCATTAGGATCTAGCGGACCTCTCCTACTCAAATTAATTCACCTCTTTTATATTTAGTTGATCTTATTTTTTGCATAATATTTATTTAAATACTAGACAATTATTAATATCTGCAAAAATAAAAAAAGAGGTAGAGCCTAACCCCTACCCTAACATTCTATACACTCTTATTTAGTTCCCCATCATCCAAATGATCCTTATCCATATGATATAAATAAGAAATAATTTTCCGCATTGTTTCTTATGGTATTGCAAAAGCAATCCACTTATGTAAATAAGCATATGCTTTCCGTAATACCCATTCTTCTTGCTCGCCCTTAAACGGGTCCATATATTCTTTAAGACTTATTTGATCACTGGCTATATCGTCTTGTATTTGATTTCTAACATATTCTCTGATTGCTTTTTCATTGCGTCCTACTGTATCTACATAATATCCTCTGCACCAGAAATGTCTATTTCCATATTTGTATTTCAAATTTGCGTGTCTATCAAATATCATTAATGAACTTTTCCCTTTTAAATATCCCATGACGCTTGAAACACTATATTTGGGTGGTATAGCTATGAACATATGTATATGATCTGTACAAACTGTTGCTTCTAATATTTCTACTCCTTTTTGTTGGCACAATTTCCTTAGGATCTTTCCAATTCTTGTATTTATAATTATAATTTTTAACATACTACTCTATATTATTGAAAAGATTCGTTAAATCTTTAGCTAAATTGGGTATCTTTCTATCATCATAAGCATTTTTAGTAAACCAATAATCAAATATCCCTTCCAACTTATCCGACATTACATTTACATCAGTTATGTGCCAACATCTATTTAAGATATCAACAATTTCAGATTCATACTCATCTTCTGGCGCGCTTGTAAGTAAGTCTGCTACATCATATTTATTTACAATTTCTTTGGCTTTAATAAAAATATCAGCCTCTGTATTAATCCAATTTTTCATAATAATTATATCCCTTTCATTAATTTATTAATAATACAAATTACACTTTATAATACGGTATTTTTTATATTTATTCGTTTTTATCATTATTACATCTAATATGAATAATGTGCAATATAATTAAATAAACCAGTTCTCAAAAATCATACCTGTAAAAGCAAAAAAATTAGTTATTATATGAGCAACTGTCACAATTTTAATAGATTTTGTTTTATATGCAACCCAGCCCCATAATAATCCCATAAAAAATGCACCACCAACTAATGAAACAAATCCACCTTGATATACCATTCCTTTTGCAAAATATAATGCTATATGCCAAGTACCAAAAAATATCGTCGGATATATGTATGCTAAAAAAATATTATTATTAAAAACTTTATTAAAAATTCCACGCCAAAACAGTTCTTCAATAGTTCCATTTATTAGTGCATACGCTAAAGCAATCACCAAAACCTGGAATCCTGCTATCGGAACAAAATTCTTAAATACAATAAAAAAAGTAGCTATACAAGGCATAAATGCTATTAGATACCATATAATTCTTTCTGATGTCTTAATGTTAGATCTTTGAGAATAGACTCCTTTCAATCCACTAAGCCCATTACAGCTATATAAAGAAACTGGAAGGCAAAAAACAAGCCAATATATCCAAAACCCTCCAATATATCCTCTGGTTTTCCCTATTTTGTTGGTTAGCAATGGTATTAATAACAACATTGAAATACAAAGAATTGGTGCGGTGCAAAGTATAATAAATTGCCTTTTATTAATACTTTTCATAAAAGTATCCCCTTTAACTGCAAATTAGTTCGCCATATTTAACAACTACGTTTTACCTACAAGAAAATCATACCATATTTTCTACATTATTATAGCAAATTTCTGTTTTTAACACCGTATTATTCAGCTTCCAAAGAACATTATTCTTAATTTAAGTTTTAGTAGTTACGTTATATTTTCTTCATTAGTTGTAGCTAATACTTGAAATACAACATAAAAATACCGCAAAATTCATTTCTGAATAATTCAGAATGGATACGACAGATGTTAATTAAAATAGGTTTTTCATATAAAAGAGGTCAATATAAACCTACAAAAGGAGATCCCGAGCTTCAAGAAGCTTTTAAAAAAGCTGGCAAGCTACTAAATATAATTGGGAATACCTCTGATACAGTATTGTATGTTCAGGATGAAACTAAAATCTTACTCTTATGAATATAAAAATCTAATGATCATAACATATGAGATACACAAATTAATTTATGCCACCGAAAGTCAAACAATCAAGAAATACACGGAACTAATTAACCCTAGTAAAAGTCTAGTAAAAACTATTAATAAGTACCGAATATTAGCTGGAAATAACGTTTTAAATTAGAAAACTTTAATCTTTTATGGAAAGTCGTATGAGGTGAAAGTCTCATGTATGGTTTAGAGCAGGGCAAAGGACAGAGACAACTTCAAAGTCTTACCTATTGCCGTATGTTAGTTCTGAAAAGAAAATTGAGGCGGCGAGCAAAATTAATGATATATTTTTATAATTTACATCTTTCCTTATGTGGGAAAACTAGTAAACAATAAAAAATGCCAACGTGTGGCTACGTTGACAAATTAAGGTTTTGGCACGCCCTGCAGGATTCGAACCTGCGACCAACTGATTCGAAGTCAGCTACTCTATCCAGCTGAGCTAAGGGCGCATGTATTTAGATTATAAAATAGATACCTTCTAAATATAACATACTATAATATTTTTTGCAATATACGTATTTTCATTTTATATAAGACACAGTAGTTTTATCATAAGACACATCATAATAGATGCCATTAACTTACCTCTACACTTATTCTAATTGATATATCTTTTCCTAGTGCAATATTTCTTGTACCTATTTATAATACTAGAAATATATATATATATTATCAAAAACAAAAAAGTTAGATTAATTATCTTAATCTAACTTTTTACTTTGGCGTACCTACAGGGATTCGAACCCCGGACACATGGCTTAGAAGGCCATTGCTCTATCCTGCTGAGCTATAGATACCTATTTATTGGAGCGGAAGACGGGACTCGAACCCGCGACCCTCGCCTTGGCAAGGCGATGCTCTACCACTGAGCCACTTCCGCATGTGGTGCAGGTGAAGGGAGTCGAACCCCCACGGTTACCCGCTAGATCCTAAGTCTAGTGCGTCTGCCAATTCCGCCACACCTGCATGTCTACGGCATACCCGTAGAAAATATTAAGTTGGCTGGGATAGCAGGACTCGAACCTGCGGAATGACGGAGTCAAAGTCCGTTGCCTTACCGACTTGGCTATATCCCAACATTTGGGGTGGATGATGGGAGTCGAACCCACGAGTGCAGGAGCCACAATCCTGTGTCTTAACCACTTGACTACATCCACCATAAAAATGGCGTACCTACAGGGATTCGAACCCCGGACACATGGCTTAGAAGGCCATTGCTCTATCCTGCTGAGCTATAGGTACGTGTTTAATGGAGCGGGTGAAGGGAATCGAACCCTCGCGATCAGCTTGGAAGGCTGACGTTCTACCATTGAACTACACCCGCATATTTAATTAATGCCTTAACATTTAATAATGTTACCATATAATCATTATTATGTCAAGTACTTATTAGTTGTCAACTAAAGAAAAGTCGTATCTTGCTATCATACCGACTCCTGGGCCACTTGAAATTTATCCTAAATTTTCAAGCGTTCAAAATATAGCTACCACCCTAGAAGGTTCATTTAGCGACAAAATCTAGTATACATAATTTAAGACTAAACTTCAATCCATATAAATCTTCCTTATTAAAGATGTACATAAAATACAAAAGTTATACTTTGTTTTTCAAAGTTTTTCTTATTATTCCTCAAAAATTAATATTTAATAATTTTCATCAGATATCTAGCAATTTTACAGCTTTATATTATACTATATATTTTTTATAGTACAAAGAGAAGGCAAACTACCTTCCCCCCGAAACTATATATTAATGAATTCCACCTTTATATCTTCTTCAATAGTAATAATACAGCAGCTTTTTTCTGATCCGCCTCTAGGCAGACTAGTACTGCCTGGATTAAGTAATACCATACCTTCTTCTACTGCATAAAATGGTATATGACTATGACCAAATATAACTATATCCGCATCATTTTGTTTACCTGCATAGAAGATTACATTTATATTCATTTTTACTTCATAATTATGACCATGAGTAATAAAAACTTTTTTACCACCTATTAATTCAATCCGTTCGTCTATGCCACCTATGTCACAATTACCAGAAACCGCTACTACCTTAATATTATAATTTTTTTCTATATACTTTGCATCTTTATAGTTGTCTCCTGCATGGATAATTAAATCCACATCTTTTAAATGCGCCATAGCTAAATCAATATATTTACACATTCCATGACTATCACTAATTACACCTATTTTCAAGCTACTCACCTTCTAATCGTGTCTTTAGCTCCTCTTTTAATTTCTCTAGAGCAATAGCCCGATGGCTAATCTTATTTTTCCTTTCTTCTCCTAATTCTGCGAATGTCTTACCATATTCCTCTATTATAAACAAAGGATCATAACCAAAACCAGACGTACCTTTTGGCTCGAAACCAATTACACCAGAACACTCTCCTCTTAAAACAACAATATCTCCGTTAGGAAATACAGCCGCCATGGCACAAACGAATCTAGCTCTCCTCTTCTCTAACGGAATATCTTTAAGTAGTTTAAGAAGCTTATCATTATTTTCCTTATCAGTTGCATGCTCTCCAGCAAATCTAGCTGAATATATTCCAGGCTGATTGTTTAATATATCAACCTCTAATCCAGAATCATCTGCAAGCGCTAGTTTTCCCGTTTTCTCCATAACTGTTTTTGCCTTGATTAGTGCATTTTCTTCAAATGTATTACCATCTTCTATTATTTCTAGTCCGTCTAATCCAACATCCTTCATGGAAAGAACCTCTAACTGAAAATCTTTTAAAATTACACCTATTTCCTCTAATTTATGTTTATTTCCTGTTGCAATTACTGCCTGGTATACAGTTTTAAACTCTTCTCTACTTTTCATTGTTGCCTCCATTATGCGCATCTTTCTCTTCAGTTTTATTTTCTTTAATTTCACCAACTTCCTCAGCTATAGTGCCTAAAACCTCTTTTTGAAGTCTAATTAGCTCGGTATTTCCTTTTTCACCGAGTCTTAATAGCTCCATTAAATCCTCTCTACTAAATGGTGATTCTTCTCCTGTGCCCTGAACCTCAACAAATTCCCCTTTATCTGTCATTACTATATTCATATCTACCTTAGCAGTTGAATCTTCTGTATAACATAAATCTAGCATAGTCTGCCCATCTATTATACCTACACTAACAGCAGATACAAAGTTACTAACTGGTATGTATTTTAATGCTCCTTCTTCTTTAAGCTTATTTAAAGCATCCACTAATGCCACAAAAGATCCAGTAATTGAAGCTGTACGGGTGCCACCATCAGCTTGTATTACATCGCAGTCTATCCATATAGTTCTTTCTCCAATAGAATCTAAATCGACTACAGAACGTAATGCTCTACCTATTAATCTTTGAATTTCTTGGGTTCTTCCTTCTACTTTTCCTCTACTGGATTCCCTTACTTTTCTACTTTGTGTAGAACTAGGTAACATAGAGTACTCTGCTGTTATCCAGCCTTTTCCCGTATTTTTCAAAAAAGGAGGTACACGATCTTCGATAGTAGCTGTACAAATTACCTTTGTTTCCCCCATTTCTACTAATACCGAACCTTGGGCATATTTTGTATAATTCCTTGTAAATTTTACAGGTCTTAACTCGTCATAGCCTCTTCCATTATTTCTATTCAAAGATCATCTTCCTTTCCTCAAGTTATATGTATTTATAAAATGTTTTTCATGTAATATTGTATCATAGTTTGCCTTTTATATACAAAAAATCATCTTTGATGATTTCACTACTACAACAAAAAACCGAGATATTATCTCGGTTTAATTAATGTTTATTTGAATAGGTTGGTAAATTTAAGCTTACATCTGAATTTAACTTTATTTCCTTTCCTCCAGATAAAATACGAATCTGAGAAATTGAAGGTTCTATTTCTCTTAATGTAAGGCCTAATTCGTAGATCATTGATTGTTGATGTGCTTTGTTATTCGGCATATTTTCAATTTCTTTACTTAAATCAATGTATGCAACTCCATCTTTTACATAAACATCATTTAACATTACACCTGCTGGCAATTCGCTATACAGTCCAGTGCTTTCAGGAGCACCTTCAATTAATGCTGTTAAAACACTTTTAATATCTGCCTTTATTGCACTAACCCCCTTAGTTACCGGAATATAAAAAGAATCTTCACCATTGGTAGTAGTTTTGTAATATACTACTACTGGTACCTCTTCTTCTTGTAACTCTAAGCTCAAGTTAATATTTTCTCTTTCCAGAGGAGTTTTAACCTTTGTGCCGAAGGAAAGCTTACTCATTTCCTTGCCATCTACCAATAACTGAACTTTATCAATTGCTTCAAATTCAGTTAATGTGTATACAAGTGATTGAACTATAGTCTTTTCATCAATTTCAGTATCATAGGATAGAATATTATTATTGAAATCTACTTTAGCTAATCCTTCGTTTATTGACATTCCTATTACCTCTGTTCCAGTAGGCAATACTGGTAATAATCCTACGGTAGCTAAGTCATCTCTAACCCCTGGGTCATCTACTAGTAGGCTTACAGCAGCCTTTGCAATTCCATCTTCCCATGGTATCTTTTTCATAACTGGAACTATAATCCCTTTTTGATCTCGATAATAAAGAACGGTTTCTCTTAATCCATCTTCTTCTAGTACACCTGTATCAATAACTAGACTAACATCTTTGTCTTTTCTAAAAACTCCACAAGCAGTTAATGAAAATACGGATAAAACTATAAGCAAAATAGCCAACCACCGCAAATATCTCATATACTCCGTCCCCCAATCATATAATTCCTTTATACTTTCCATGCGTTAGATGAAAGTCTTATATTGCAATTATATTATAGAGGACTCTTAACTATTCATTATTTCTTCTTCAAACCTGCAAAATATCCACCACGAATAGCACGGGCATCGGTTACTGTAACAAAAGCTTTTTTATCGTGGTTATCTACTACATTATATAGTTTGGATAAATGTTTTCTTTGTAGGGATACATTTAAAAGGTGTCTTATACCCTCTCGTCCATAGCCTTCTATTACTGTAACTCCAAAACCATTATCTCTTAGTTTTTCAACTAATTGTGTAACCTCATAGTCTGAAATTACTTGTACAATAATATTTCCTAGGGCCATTTTCTCTTCTAGGAAAATACCTACATAGTTACCTGTAGCAAAACCTGAGGCATACGCGAGCACATTTAATGGATTATCCATACCACTAAGTACCTTTCCTATTGCCAACACATAAATGGTTACCTCGACAAATCCAATACATGCAGCGATTACTCGTTTACCCCTTACTACCATAATCATACGAATAGTAGCCATACTCACATCAGTTAATCGTGCTAAAAAAATTAATAAATAACCCAAAACAGCTTCCATATTTTCCCCTCCAAAACATTTCCTTTTAATAATTATTATACCTCAAATTTGTCTTTAATCATCTAATATTATTTATTAATATTTCAGAATTATTAACTAGAAATTTAACACTTAATATCAAAACAATAAAATAGAGACTAAAAATAGTCTCTATTCTTTAATACTTATCTTGTTTCTTCAAAATATTTAACAGTTGCTTTAAACATTGCCTCTGCAACTTGCTGACGATACTCGCTTGTTGCAAGCTTTGCCTCATCTCCAGCATTTGTTAAAAATCCTGTTTCTGTTAATACTGCCGGCATTGTTGTATTTCTAAGTACAGACAGGTTATTTGGCTTTACCCCTCTATTGTTTATACCTAAATTCTTAATCATTTCGGATTGAAATACCTCTGCAAGCTTTTTACCCCTTATATCATCGGGATGATAAAAGTTTTCAAGTCCATTAGCCGTGGGGACATTTTCTACAGCATTTGCGTGAATACTAATAAATATATCTGCATTCAAACTATTTGCCACATCTGCACGATCTTGTAGTTCTAATTTGATGTTAGGGGTTAGGTTATCTACACGGGTCATATAAGTTCTAAATCCGGCTTCTGTCAATAATTTATTAAGTCTTGTAGATATATCCAATACAATTTCTGATTCATGCATCTTAAGTATTGAAGAAGTAGTACCCGGGTCTCTACCTCCATGTCCAGGATCAATAACAACAAGCATTTCTCTGTATTTAGCATTTTTGTTATTTAATTCTAATACTAAATCTTGACTTTGTTCAGCTGAAAGTAACTTATGTTCTACAGAATCTTGTAATTCTAATTTTACATTGTAATTACCTTGGCTTAGGTCTTCTGATATATTAATTGACTTTATAATATGGTCATTAATATTAAGACTTGCCAGTTCAAGCTCAATATCTTTTTTAGGAACTGTTATCTCTATCAAATTAGATGCTAATTGACGTCCTATACTATATCTAGTAACTGTTGAACCCTTAAGTGTAAGTCTTGAAGTCGTCCATCCAGTTTCTTCATACTTTATTGCTTTAAAAGGTTCACCCTCTAAATGTAAATACAATTTATTACCATTTATTTCTGCATAAGCTTCATTATAAGCACTATTCTCCTGAAAATCTATTACTACACGTACATTTTTCTCATTTGTACTGTTATTTTCTGGCGTGTACTCAGAAACCCTAATTGTCTTTGCTACTTTACCATCTATGCTTATAAGATTATTTTTAAAGTCACTATGTAGCACTCCACCTTTAATGTCTACTACTAAACGTTCTGGGTCACTTAATTGCATTATACTATAATCAGCAACAGAATCTCCTTCAATAACAATAACTTCTTTTGTATTCATAATTTCTTTTTTTACATTACGAATATAATTAGTAAAGTTTATTACAATTTCTCCACTTTTCTCATCAAAGCTTATTTCATGTTCATTTTGCCTTCCTAGCTCCATTACAACTCTAGTTACAAATGGATCATTTTGAAATTGTGATACTCTAACACCTTTTATTACCTCACTATTGGTCTGAATATGTAAAGTTCCATTACTCTCTAGCTTATTCCTGTCACTTAAATTAAATCTCGCATTATTTAGATCAATTACCAATCTTTCAGGATTTGCTAACTTAAATTGTTCGTAGTCAATTTGTTTTGATGTTTTAATACGAACTTGAGGTATAGATCCATTCATTTCAACTCTAACATCTGTAACGTCTGCAACGTTTTCTTGCGGAGGCTGTGGATTGATGATAGGTTCTTCTTCAGGCACTTTAGGCATGTCTATTGAAGCAGTTACAGTTTTTTCATCCCAAGATACGCTAAGTCCAAGCTCATCTGCAAAAAAGCGAACCGGTACCATAGTTCTACTATTATCTCCTATTGCAAGAAGCTTTGCAGGAATATTGTCTGGAAGCCTTTTTTGAACGCCATTAACTAAAGCTATAGGACTATCAATTTTTAAAAGTATTTCCTTATCTTTAGTCTTAACTTTTACTTCTTGTTTAGCTTCATCCCACTCAATATCAGCATTTAGCTTGTCCCCTAAGTGTTCTATAATAACTCTTAATGGTACTAAAGTTCTTTCTTGATTATTTAGTGGGTAAATTATAGGAGGCACATCTGCAGATTTTACTGTTCTGCCATCTATTTTAAGATTTACTACTTGATAGTTTTTCCCTATACCATTTTCTTTTAATAAAATCTTATTCAAAGATCCATCTGCAAAAGAAACTGTAAGAGAAGTAATTAAAATTATTAGAAATAATATACTCGAAATTAATTTTCTCATTGGTCCCCTCCTATTTTTTATTAACAATTTAAACATTAGCCCGCTCAATAATATTAATTTCTATTACCAATGACTTCCTTTACTATTATTTATATCATTATGTAAAATCTTATGTCAATGAATATGGTAAATTGTAATTAAGATGTAATAATACTATAGTTTTTGACGAATAAAATGGAAAAAGGTTGCATATAATAAAAAATTGCGCACGAAAAAGAAGGACTTATGCCCTTCCCCATAATTAATAATATGCTAACCTTCAAATGCTTTGTATAACTCATCTACATATGGAGGTTCTAAATCTATTAGTTTATCTCCTTTTACAACTATACGTCCTTCTTTTATAACTTTTCCAATCTCTGTTATATCCATGCCTTTACTATTAAAAGCTTCAACCATCAAATCCTTCTTATCTTGAGAAACAGTAATAACCATAACTCCGCTAGAAATTAATCTCATTGGATTAATTGAAAACAACTTACATATTTGCATTGTTTCTTCCCTTATATTTATATTATCCTCATATACTTCTATACCTAGTCCCGATGCTTCTGCTAATTCCCATAGAGCACCAAAAATTCCACCCTCAGTAACATCGTGCATACTATGCACTCCTACACTGCTAGCCAGAATTCCTTCTTTAACTACACTTATATCTTTAGAAAATTCCTGAGCAGATTTAATTATATCGTAACTAATCTTGTCCTTTAATTTTTCTTCTAAATCTCTAGCTATTATAGCTACCCCTTCCAGTCCTACGTGTTTAGTCATAAACACTGCATCTTCAATTTTTGCACCTTCAGAAAGTACTAATTTACTTTTAAGTTGTCTGCCTATGGCTGTAGCACTAATTATCATTCGGTTAACAGCATCTGTAATTTCTGTATGGCCTCCGATTATTTCTACATTAATAGAAGCAGCAGCTTTATTTGCCTCTGCCATAACATAACTTAAATCTTCTTTAGTTGTATTCGGCGGTGCCATAATAGTCAACATTATTCCAAGTGGTTCAACACCACTAGAAGCTATATCATTACAGGAAATATGTATTGCCAAACTACCAATGTCCTTAATAGCTCCAGTAATAGGATCAGTACTCATTACACAAACATAATCACCAAAATCTACTACTGCACAATCCTCGCCAATATTAGGCCTAACCAACACTTCAGACCGTCTATGTTTAATATTAGAAAAAATTACTTCCTTTAACACTTCTGTAGGTATTTTGCCTATTTCCATCTGTATTTGCATCCCCTATCCTTACTTGTTTATGCAAATATTATATCATAGAATGTCTTATTTACCTTTACAAAATACTTTCTTCCACTCATTAAATTCCATAACCTTATGATCAGAAACTATATATAATATTTCAATATCTTTAGGATCAATAGAATGTAATATTAAAACTTCTGCATCATAGCCTTCCTTTAAATCCATACGTTTATTTAAGTTATCTTCAAAGCTTAATGATGTTTCCCAATATTCTTCTATTAGACGTTTACCTTCCTGTTTCATATATTCCTTGGCTCCATTTAAGAGTTCTACTTCTTGTAAAACAAAGGGTTCATATGTTTGATTCGCTGTATTTTCGTTAGCAACCCAACATCTTGATGGGTCTATAGTTAATGCCATTACAACATTGTGAGAGTAAAAATTAGGATGATCACGATAATTCATTGTTGCAAATATAGATTTTTTTCTTTTTACCCAAGATGGTATATGTGATGGCTTTAAGCTATCAATAAAGCAATGAAAGTCATAATATTTATCTCCATAAGTGACTTTATCATCATATTTAATTCCATTTAATAAAATTTGGTTTAAATCATTAATAGGTGCAATATGATAAACCTTATTAGTTTTTAAATAATCATCAAAGAACATTAATAATCTGCCTCCTTTTGTTTAAATAACAATAATTGCATGGCATTTTAAAACTTATTTTAGACAAAATATATATTAGGAGGTGGTTTTTGTGACTATGATCCAATGTATTAGTCCTTGTGTTTATGAAAAGGAAGGCGAATGTACTTTAACCCATGTAACCTCGGTATCAAACACACAAGAACAAGATTGTGCGTATTTTAAGAACAAAAAGGATGGTGGGATAAAAAAATCTAATATTAGTTATTATTAGTGTTTTTTATACTTATTATGTTTAAAGTTTTCCGATATTATTTCAGTTATGTAAAGACAAAGCTCATCAGTAAAAGTATTACTAGTGAGCTTTGTTGTTCTAATTAAAGTGTTCTAGATTAAAAATATGGCTACAATAGTGGTAACAATCAATCCTATCATTACGGGGACAAGATTTCTACGTGCTAATTCCATAGGTGGTACATTACAAATAGCTGCTGCAGGAATTAAACTCCAAGGTACTATAGTTCCTCCTCCAACCCAGACTGATCCTATTTGACCTAAAGCTGCTAATACAGCTATGCTTCCATTTACTGCCGTACCAAATACCTTAGCTACTGCTCCTGCTAATGATAAACCAGAAAAACCAGATCCATCAAGTCCAGTAAGGCCACCTATACCCATTTCCATAATGGCGACTGTAGGTCTATTCATCGGTGCTACTGAAGCTAAAGCTGTACCAAGATCAGCTAAAATGCCTTGAGATGCTGCTGGTAGTGCTCCTGCTCCCATTACTTGAGAAAAAGATCCCATATCTCCCATGTAGAAAAATGCAGCTATTGGAATAATAGGTCCAAATATCTCTATACCAAATACAAATCCTGCTTTAATGTAGTCGGTGATTTTTTCTAAAGCCTTAGATTTATATTCTAAGAAACATAAAACTACTAATATTAAGACTGCTGTTCCGCCTATTAGGGCTGTAGCATCTCCACCCCTTAGCTCAAACATAAACATAGCTAAAATATTTAATCCGAAAGCTATAGGAACTATAAAAGCTGCAATCTTTGCAACTGGCCGCACTTCTTTTTCCTCAGTATCGCTTTCTTTAATCATTGTATTGTCAAGCTTTAGAGTGCCATTTTTCATATCCCTTTTTAATAAAATATAGGCTGCAGTAATAGTAACAACTGCCATAACTGCAAATAAAGGTATACCTTTGCTCGTAAGTTCTGCTACATTTACTCCTGCAGTGCTTGCGGTTATTGTAGGTGCTCCTTGAATAACAAGGTCACTTGATAAAGCTAGTCCATGGCCAAATAAATTAATAGCTACAGCAGCCCCAATTGCAGGTAACCCTACCTTTAAAGCTACTGGTAGTAATACAGCTCCTACCAATGCAGTAGCAGGAGAAGGCCAAAAAAACCAAGATACAAGAAGCATTACAATTCCAATAAACCAAAAAGCTTGATTTGGTGTTTTTATTAGTTTTGTCAATGGCCTAATCATTAATTGGTTTGCCCCTATATCTTCTAGTAATCTAGACATGGATACAATTACAGAAATAATAAATATAATTCCTAGTAATTCCACCCCTGCAACAACGAAGGAATTAAATATACCTCCTGCGGCTCCCACAATACCCTTTTTAGAAGCCAACCCCATTAAAAATATTCCTATAACACATGGTATTAACGTATCCCTTCTCATAATCATTACTGCTAGAACAATGATAACCACTACTACATAAATCCAGTGTACTAAGGTTAATTCAACCATAATGTGTCCTCCTTTCAACTATTATAAATTTCAAAAAATCCCTCTATTAACTCATATTATGAATATGAAAGCATATAATAAAAAGATTAATAGAAAATAAAATATACTCTTAAAGCTATGATATTAACGTTTAGAAGCTTTAGTTACAATAAATTAAAATAAAAAAATAGGGTAAAGCATAAGCTACCCCACCATTTTATTTCAGTATTTCATTTAGAAACTATCACCGTGACATAATTTGATTAAATAATTCTACATACATAAAGGTGCTCTAACTAGAACCAGACGGTCAGTTTTATTTTTCACACTAAATACTAAGAACACATTTTTACCTACTACAAACGCACAAATAGGCTCCTCTTCTGTTCCTGGAATTGAAGTAGGAGGTGTATCAACTATTTGACAACGCATAACTCCTGTTGCTATTAGTACTGTTGCTTGAGTCGCTGTTATTTCTCTTACAATCACTTCTTCCCTTAATTTACCCATAACGTCCATTTCGACTTCTATAAGCCAGAAAAACCTTGCTTCTATCTGAGCTACACATGTTGCACCTATACTAATTAGATCATCGCACCTTTGTGTATTAATTTCTTGGCTATAATTCATTATGTTCGCCTTCCCTATTTTTATATTAGAAAAGTTGATTATTGCTTTACTCCTTTTCTAATACAAATATATTACAGACTAGCAAA
This sequence comes from Alkaliphilus sp. B6464, assembly GCF_018141165.1. Taxonomy (NCBI): domain Bacteria; kingdom Bacillati; phylum Bacillota; class Clostridia; order Peptostreptococcales; family Natronincolaceae; genus Alkaliphilus; species Alkaliphilus sp. B6464. The sequence goes on along the minus strand of NZ_CP058557.1, from coordinate 1,772,000 downwards.
AGTGTTACTACGAAATAGATCTAAAAAAAGAGGGTAAAGCCTAAGCCTTCTAATACCTAACATAACTCCATTTAAGATGATATTTTTGGGGAGTAGGCAATACAAAAGCCCTATTGATAGAAGGTTTAATAATGCCTATTCTAAAATGTTCTTCTTTTTATGATCTTTATCAAAAATTGTATCATCCATAACCCATCTTTTCACTTTCTAATCGCTCCTATAGAGATTTTTTTAATTATTCTATATAACATTCCATATTATCAGAGTTTCTGTTTATTCCTCTAGTAATTTTTTTAGCACCTTATTAATAAGTTGGGGGTTTCCTTTACCTTTTAAAGCCTTCATACTTTGACCCACTAAATACCCAAAGGCTCTGTCTTTACCATTTCTATAATCATTCACCGAATGAGGATTTTCTCTTAATATTCCTCGGAGCACTTCATCAATAACTTTAATATCTTCTATTTGTATCCACCCATTTTTCTCTGCAATGATCTTTGGTTTCCCTTCACCATTAAACATCTCCATAAATACCTTTTTTCCAATGGAGTTATTAATTACCCCCTTATCAATTAGATCTAATAGTTCCGCCAAGTCCTTAGGTGTAAATATTAGCTGATTAATATCCATTTCCTCTTCCTTTAACCTTCTTAAAAGCTCTGTCATAATCCAATTGCTTAGTTTTTTAGGGCTATTATAATAGGCCATAGTTTCTTCAAAAAAATTAGCTAGTTCTAAGAAAGAAGTTAAAATATTAATATCGTATTCTGGTAATTTAAAGATAGTTGCCCATCTCTCCCTTTTATCCCTAGGTAGTTCTGGTAAGGTCTCTTTAATTTTGTTTATTTCATCTTCGCTAAGTGCAATATTCATAATGTCTGGCTCCAGAAAGTATCTATAGTCATATTCAGTTTCCTTAGATCTCATAGAGATAGTTATATTTGCTATATCATCCCAGCGTCTTGTTTCTTTAGAAGTATTTTTATCCTCTTGTAAAAGCAATCTATGTCGATTTTCTTCAAACTCTATTGCCTTAACTACAGATTTAAAAGAGTTAAGGTTTTTTAATTCAGTTATATTAGAAAAAGACTTTCCATTCTCATTTGCAACGTTAATATTAACATCACAACGAAGCGAACCTTCTTCCATCTTTACATCTGAAATTCCAATGTATTTTAAAATATCCCTCAAGCTTTCTAGAAACTCCTTAGTTTCCTCTGCACTGCTTAAATCAGGCTCTGTAACAATTTCTATTAAAGGTACCCCGCTCCGATTATAGTCAAGTAATGTTACATCTTGATTAGTATGCAAGGATTTTCCCGTATCTTCTTCTATATGGATTCTCTTTATACCTATCTTTTTTATATTTTTCCCTTGTCCAATTTCTAAAAAACCATTTTTGCATAGAGGTTGATCGTATTGGGTAATTTGATATCCCTTTACTAGATCTGGATAAAAGTAATTTTTTCTATCCATATTACTTTCTCTAGCGATATTGCAATTTAGAGCGAGTCCTGCCTTAACTGCATAATCTACCACCTTTTTATTCAGTGTAGGGAGGCTACCTGGCATTCCGATACAAATAGGGCAACATTGACTATTTGCTGTACTACCAAAGTCTGTACTACAGCTACAAAATATTTTAGATTTTGTGGAAAGCTCAACATGAATTTCTAATCCAATAATTGTTCTTATACTCATTTTATCACCCCTATCCTATAGGCTTGGTTTATGATCTAAACTAGTATTTCTTTCAAAAGCCCTAGCTACCCTTAGAAGAGTCTCCTCGTCAAAATTCTTTCCCATTAACTGCATACCGATAGGTAAGCCTTTGTCAAAACCACAAGGAATAGATATTGCTGGAATACCTGCTAAATTAGCAGCTACTGTGTATTTATCTATTTTTTGTCTTGCTAAAGATTTTTCCTGACTCGAACCTAGCTCAAAAGCAGCAGTAGCTGAAGTAGGCGTAAGCACAACATCATAGTTAGAAAATATATTATTAAAATCTAGTCTAATTAATTTCCTTACTTCATTAGCCTTCTGATAGTATTCCTTATAGTTATCACCACTTAGCCAATGTGTCCCTAGTACAATTCTTGTTTTAACCTCTGGTCCGAAGCCTTCACTTCTTGTATACTTAACTAATTCTTCTATGTTTCTGTAGTTTAAAGCCCTATGTCCATATCTAATTCCATCAAAACGTGCCAAAGCAAGGCTAACCTCAGTTTGGGATATTATATAATAAACTGCCATGGCATATTTTGTATTTGGTAATGATACTTCCTCACAGACAGCACCTAAATTTTCAAATACCTGTATTGCTTCAATTAGGGCCTTTCTAACAGGTTCACTTAAATTTTCATCAAAGTATTCTCTAGGTATAGCAATTCTTAATCCTTTTATTTCCCCATTTAAGGTTTTCAAATAATCTATCTTATCTCTTTTAATAGAAGTTCCATCCTTAGAATCATATCCTATAATAGCATTTAAAACTAGAGCACAGTCAGTTACATCCTTTGTAATAGGACCTATATGATCCAAAGAATTAGCCATAGCAACTAATCCATATCTAGATACTAATCCGTATGTAGGCTTTAACCCTACTACACCACAAAACGCCGCCGGCTGCCTAATCGATCCTCCTGTATCTGAGCCCAAAGCAAAAAAAGCCTCGCCTGCTGCCACAGCAGATGCTGACCCTCCGCTAGATCCACCTGGTACTTTACTTATATCCCAAGGATTTCTAGTTTTTTTATGAAATGAGCTTTCCGTAGATGATCCCATAGCAAACTCATCCATATTAGTTTTCCCTAGCATAACTCCATCTTCCATCAAGAGTTTTTCATAAACTGTAGCGCTATAGGGCGGCACAAAATTATGTAGCATTTTAGAGGCACATGTTGTTAATATTTCTTCTGTGCAAATATTATCTTTAATCGCCATAGGTATACCACCTAACTCTCCTATAGCTTCATTATTAGCAATCCTTTTATCTATTTCATTAGCCTTGCAAAAGGCTATGTCTTTAGTCAAAGTTAAATAAGATTGTACTTTATCTTCAACACTCTCTATTCTCTTTAAGGTACTTTCAAGTACCTCCACAGCCTTTATTTCTTTTTTTTCTATTTTCTTCTTTATTTCATACATACTAAGGTTATAGAGTTCCAATTTCATTCACCGCCTATTAATCCAAAATATTAGGGATCATAAAGTATCCATCTTTTTTGCTAGATGCATTTCCAAGAATACTCTCTCTATTAAAAGAGCTCTCTATCTTATCTTCCCTTAAAACTGCAAACTCTTTATTAAAATTACTATCTAAATTTTCTATTTTTACATCTATTTCTTTTAATATTTCAACATAATTTAAAATATCTGCCATATGTTCTCTAAGTGCTTCTTTTTCACCTTCACTAAAGGTAAATTTAGCAAGACTAATAATACTATCCATTTCTCATCCTCCATAATATCCTCTTTTAACTGATTATATATAATTTGAAATATTTTTACCACCGTTCATAATATTCCTAGTTAGTTTTTCTCTACTATTTTAAGTTAATTCTTAATATGTTAGAATGAACTAGATAATGATTTTTTGGGGGTGTTTATTAGTGGATATTAAAGGAAGTAAAACAGAAAAAAACCTGTGGACAGCCTTTTCTGGTGAAAGTCAGGCAAGAAATAAATATATATATTTTGCTAAGGTAGCTGAAAATGAAGGATACAATAATGTTGCCTCGGTTTTTGAAAGAACAGCTAATCAAGAAGAAGAACATGCAAGAGTAATTCTTACATTTTTAGATGGTATAAAGGATACAAAATCAAACTTAAAACGATCTATTCAGGCTGAAAACTATGAATCAAATACAATGTATAAAGAATATGAAAAAATTGCATTAGAAGAGGGTTTTATAGAAATAGCAGCTTTTTTTAGAGAAGTAGCCAAAATAGAAAAAGAACATGAAAGAAAACTTTCTCAATTACTTAAAGATATATTAGATAAATAAATTTTAAAATAAAAGTAAAACACAATATGGGACCTAGCTACCATATTGTGTTTTGTTTTTTTTAATAGAATATAATCCTAATAGCCCTAGTATCATTAAAGAACCCACAAAGTATATAATTATCTTAACAGCAGTATCATAGAAAAATGCTTCTGGAACCATTTGTATAAGTACATCTGTATTTGGATTTAATAGCCATAGATCATTGGTAAAGAATATAAGATGGAAATAGGTAAAGTATTTATAAAAATCAATTGCCATTAATATTAATAGAGTGGCTAAAATGACTATATTACAAATTGCAGTATATAGCAAAGTTTTAGAAAGACCCTTTTTCCAATGCTTATCATTTCTAATAATAAAAAAAGAAATTATAATTATTAAAGGAATACTAATATTACGAATAAGCCTTCCCTTCATAAAAAGCTCTTTAACATCTATCATATGAAGCTTTTCTCTATTTCCAAATACTTCTCTTTCCTCGCCCTTAACAACTGCCCTAGTATCTAATTCATCTCTGTCATCCTTTAAGTATTTTAACAGATCATCTATTGTATGTTCAAGGTTTTCCATATCCATACTTGTAGCTTCTGTAATGTTATATTTATCAAAGGATTTTCTGTAGTGCGTTAAATTAAACGCAACAATTTCTATAGAAGTAAGTAATAATATTATAGATAATAAAATTCCTAAGATAATATAACCTAATTTTTTAAAGAACATCAAGCTATTCACCTCTTTTTAGCATTATCCTCTGTTTTTCATTATTAATTATATCATCTTTTTTAAATTGCTATTATCTATATTTACTAACAGAGTACAGTTTTTATGATGATCCATATTATAAAGTAAACAAAGGCTAATTGATTCCTTAATGTCGTTAAATTATTTCCTCAAATTCTTTTTCAGAAATAATTTTTAAATTAGTATCTACTCCAGATTCGATAATTTCTCTAGCCTTATCTAACTTAGATCCCGCTACCTCGCCAGCCAATACAAAATCTGTATTTTTACTAACGCTACTGGCCACTTTAGCCCCTAGTTTTTCAAGTAGTTCCTTAATTTCTTTACGTCCATATTTCTCTAGTGTTCCCGTAACTACAACTGTCTTACCCGAAAAAATACTTTCTTTCTTTTCTACTTCTTCATATTTAGGACTAACTCCTTCACCCAATAGCTTTTCTATACTCTTTTTAATCTCTTCATCATGGAAGAAATCAATTATACTTTGTGCAACTATATCCCCAACATCTGGCAGGGTTATAAGCTCATCAAACTTAGATTCTTCTATAGCCTTAAAAGACTTGTAATGTTTTGCCAGGTCCATTGCCGTTTTTCTACCTACATTAGGAATACCTAGAGCAAATATAAAGGCATCTAGTTTACAACTCTTACTATTTTCAATTGCATCTAAAAGATTTCGGGCTTTTTTATCTCCAAAACGTGATAATTTAATTAAGTCCTCATATTTAATCTCATATAAATCTGCAATATCTCTTAAATCTAGCTCTTCAAAAAGCTGTTCTGCTGTTTTTTCACTAAAGCCTATTATATCCATAGCATCTCGGCTGGCATAATGAACAATTCTAGACACTAACTGAGGTTTACAGGATAGTGAATTAGGACAGAAAATATGTGCTCCCTTTTCAACCACTTCACTATGACATGCAGGGCAGTATTCAGGTCTTTCAATATCTACTGCATTTTCACAGGTTTCTTCAATAGAACCCATTATTTCTGGTATTACATCGTTTGATCTTCTAAGCCAAACATCACAGCCTATTTTAACTCCTTTACGCTGAATATCATCCCAGTTGTTTAATGTTGCACGACTAACAGTAACCCCACCGATATCTACTGCCTCTAAAACTGCTGAGGGTGTTAATTTTCCCGTTCTACCCACCTGCCAAATTACATCTTTTAGCTGAGTTGTAACTTCTTCTGCTTCAAATTTAAAAGCCATAGCCCAACGTGGAAATTTCTGCGTATAACCTAATTGTCTTCTAGTTTCTATACTATTAATCTTAATAACTAATCCATCCGTTAAAAAGTCAAAATTCTTTAGTTCTTCTTTGATAATATTAATTTCATCTATAACATCATTAATATTATCAAACTTCTTTACATATTTACTCACAGGGAATCTATTATTCTTTAAAAAGTCTATTATTTCCATATGAGTATTAAACTCTATTCCCTCATAGTAGCCAACATTATAGCAAAATGCATCTAACTTTCTTGTTGCTGTTACCTTAGGATCAAGATTTCTAAGGGCTCCTGCCGCCGCATTTCTAGCATTCTTCAAAGGCTCTGGTGCTATTTTATTATATTCCTCAAGTACAGAAAGACCCATTAGTCCTTCTCCTTGTGCTTCAATTTTTTCTTTATATGGTATTGTAAGAGGGATAGATTTTATTGTTTTTACCTGCTCTAAAATACCTTCACCAACAATACCATTACCTCGAGTGGCAGCCTGCACTAGCTGTCCACCTTCATATGTAAGGTTTAATGTCAGTCCATCAAACTTGAACTCCATAACATATTCTATAGGTAATAGACTGTTTTGAAGCAATCTTTTTACTCTAATATCCCAGGCAATTAGCTCTTCTGGTGTTTTACATTTATCTAAGCTCCATAATGGTGCTAAATGTTCATGGGTTTTAAAGCCTTTTAATACTTCTCCCCCTACTCTAATAGTTGGTGAATCTGGAAGTATTGTATCTGTTTTTTTCTCTAAGGCTACTAATTGATCATAAAGTTCATCATATTCCTTATCACTAACTACAGGGTCATCCAAAACATAATATCGATAACTATACTCGTTTAACTTATCTACTAGCTTTCTCATTTCATCCAATAGACTCGCTCCTTCACACTATTTTAAAAACTTATCTCATAGCTGAGAGTTCTAAAACTCCATTTAAATTGAGTCTTAGTTTATCCTATTATTTCCATTTGAATAAAAGTCGATGCAATCTTTTTAATACCTGCATTTGGAAAAGCTATGGTAAGCATTTCTCCTGCAACAGAAACTACTGTTCCTACGCCAAATTTAGGATGCTTAATTCTATTTCCTGCCTTTACTTGTTTTAGGTCAACACTACTTATAGTCTCTTTCTTTTGATGCATCATAGCCCCAGTAAATAGTGGAGAAGTTTGCATCTCTCTTAAATCCTTCTTCCTGTTATAAGGCTTATCCATATGAATAAGTTCCTCTGGAATTTCACCTAAAAATCTTGAAATTGCATTTGCGCTAGTTCTTCCATATAATGTTCTAGTCATAGCATGGCTCATATATAGTTTTTCCCTAGCTCTTGTAATACCTACATAGCATAATCTTCTTTCTTCTTCTTCATTATTTTCTTGCAAAGACATAGATGATGGAAATATTCCTTCCTCCATACCTGGTATGAAAACTACTGGAAACTCTAATCCCTTAGCACTGTGCAGTGTCATTAAAACTACTGTATTTTCCTCATCATCGTCTCCGTCCATAGTAGTTTCAAGAGATGTTCTTGCTAAAAATTCCTCTAGAGTTTTTACTTCTGCATTTTCATCAAAGTCCTTTGTTAAAGATAAAAACTCCTGAAGGTTTTCGATCCTACTTTCTGCCTCTACCTTATCTTCTGCCATTAAGGCTTCTATATAACCAGTACCTTCATATATTTCCTTTACTATATCTGTAACTGTCATTTCATCACGTTTTTCTCTTAGTGACATTATAAGGTTCGTAAACTTACCTGTCTGGACTTTAACTCTAGTAGATTGATCTGCCATCTTATCTACATCTAAAAGCGCACTAAAAAAGTTTTCTCCCCTTACATCTGCATATTCATCAAATTTGTCTATACTTTTAAGACCAATCCCTCTTTTAGGTACATTTATAATTCGCTTAACACTTACATCATCTACCGGATTTTCAATAGTTCGTAGATAAGCCAAAATATCTTTAATTTCCTTACGATCATAGAAACGAGTACCACTGTAAATTTTATATGGTATTCCCTTCTTCATTAGCATTTCCTCTATTGCACGAGATTGAGCATTAGTACGATAGAGTACTGCAAACTGTGAGTATGGCCTATTTTCTTCATCATTAAGCTTCTCAATAGTAGATGCTATAAAACTTGATTCGTCATATTCGTTATTTGCACGATAATATTGTATAATTTCTCCGTCTTTATTATCTGTCCACAATTTTTTTGATTTTCTATCTGTATTATTGGCTACTACCATATTAGCAGCATCTAAAATACTTTTTGTTGAACGGTAGTTTTGTTCTAGCTTAACAACCTGAGTGTTTGGAAAGTCCTTTTCAAATCCTAAAATATTTCTTATATCCGCACCTCTCCAGCCATATATGGACTGGTCATCATCCCCAACTACACATAGATTTCCATGACTTCTAGCTAATAAACTAATTAAAGTATATTGAGCCATATTAGTATCTTGAAACTCATCTACTAATATGTACTTAAACTTGTTTTGATAGTAATGTAAAACTGTAGGGTTAGTTTGAAAAAGTTGTACAGTTTTCATAATTAGATCATCAAAATCTAGAGCATTATTACTTCTTAGTCTATCTTGGTACATTTTATATAGTTCAGCAACCTTCTGATTTTTAAAATCATTTCCAAACTCAGATAAGTACTCTGCTGGACCAATTAACTGATCCTTAGCTCTTCCTATTTCACTTAAAACCATTCTAGGCTGGAACATTTTTTCATCTAAATTTAGCTTCTTTAGACATTCCTTCATAACAACCTGTTGATCTGTAGTATCATAAATAACAAAATTTTTCTCGTAACCAAGCTTATCTATTTCCATACGCAAAATACGTACGCAGGAAGAGTGAAAGGTACTTACCCATAAGTCCCTATAGTAGTCTCCTAATAAATCTTCTACCCTTTCCTTCATTTCCTTTGCTGCTTTATTAGTAAATGTAATTGCTAAAATATTATAAGGCGATACCCCTTTTTCCTCTACTAAATAGGCTATACGATGTGTAAGTACCCTTGTCTTTCCAGAACCAGCTCCGGCCAATACCAATACAGGACCTTCAGTAGTAAGTACAGCTTTTTTTTGCATTGTATTTAAATGATTATATCTAGATTCACTTTTATGTCCTAAACCCGAATTTTCTATTAATATACCTTCATTAACCATAGCTATTTCACCCTTCATATATACTTGAGAAAATTACATAATTAAGAACAAAATTTCTAATATGATACTTCCTCAATTATTTCTTTTCTAAAATAGTATACCATATTTAAGTATTAAATTTGAAAATGAGTTTGATGTAAGTAAAATAAATATAATTTCTATAAATCTTGTTTATACTATTTAGAGCATAAAAAGAGCAACTCTTAAAGTTGCCCTCGGATTATCGATTAAAAAAATCTAACGTAGAATGATATGTTTAGAAAGGAGGAAAAGAAATCTCAATTAATTTTAAAGCCCTAGATATACCTAGGGCTTTAAAATTAGTTTTCTTTATCTTTCTTGTCTTCTACATCTACACTTTCTTTAACATCTTCTGTAATTCTGTTAGCATGTGATTTAAACTCATTTAACCCTTTACCCATTGCCTTACCAAGTTCTGGCAGCTTTGCAGGTCCAAATATAACTAGGGCTATTCCAAGTATTAAAATAAGCTCTGTAGTACCTAATCTTCCAAACATAAAAACACCTCCCTACCAAATTTTACTACAAAACCTAGTAATTTTTGTAGTGTATGCTTACTATTATGGTAATAATTTTAGCTTTGCAAGTTCTTCCGCTACATCTTCCATGCTAACTTTTCTAAAGTAGCTCCAATGAATGCTTCTGTTTTTTCACGTTTTAAAAATTTTTTTACACATCCATTTTGTTTGTTTGTATTTTTTTGTTAAAAAATTAACTTTTTATTTCTGGATATCTTTATTTTTTTATGATAATACAAGTTCCTATTTAAATAATAACATATATCTACACAAAGTAACAGTATTTAATGTTATTATTTTAGCCTTTTGAAAATTTTCTTTATATAGTACATAGTATACCCATAATCCATATATTTTTTAGATCCCATTATCATTCTTTTATTTCCTTTGAAAATTTAATTTTTGTTTCTGCTATTTATCGCTTTTTTAATAATAATATATCTTTATAAATAACAAAAGAAAGAGATAAAGACTCTTTCTTTTTGTTATCACGATATATGATTTATATATAATAATTAAAGTTTATACTTCATTTATACTATACTAGAACAAGGCACATCTATTTCATTTTCAGATGCAGCTACTACAACTGCAGCCGAAGTGTCCCCAACAACATTTACACAAGTTCTTGCCATATCTAAAACTCTATCGATACCAGCTATTAGAGCAATACCCTCCAGTGGTAATCCTACAGAGTTAAGAACTATCGTTAGCATAATCATTCCAGCTCCAGGTACTCCTGCGGTACCAATTGAGCCTAATGTAGCAGTAAGAACTATTGTTACTAACTGAGGCATAGTCAAAGTAATCCCATATGCTTGAGCAACAAATAAGGCACAAACTCCTTGATAGAGTGCAGTTCCATCCATATTTATTGTAGCACCAAGTGGAAGAACAAAACTTGCTATTTTATCAGATACTCCAAGGTTTTCTTTAACAGATTTTATAGTTATAGGCAATGTTCCTGAACTACTACTTGTTGTAAAAGCTGTAACAGCAGCTGGCATAACCCCTTTGAAGAAAGTAATAGGATTCATTTTACCAAGCAATTTTACTGCTGGTGCATATACAACTAATGCATGTACTATACATCCTATATAAACGGCGGCAATTACTTTAATAAGTGGTAGTAAAACCGCTGGACCGTTGCTAGCTACAACTGGTGCCATAAGACCAAACACGCCATAAGGTGCGAGTTCCATAATAAAAGCTGTTATCTTATACATAATTTCAGCTAGACTATCAAAGAAATTAAGAAATGGTCTTCCTTTTTCTTCTGGTAAACTTGTTAAACCTATTCCAAGAAATAATGCAAATGTTATAATTTGTAGCATATTTCCTTCTACTAAACCTTTCAGCGGATTTGAAGGTATAATATTAAGAAAAGTATCTACAAGTGATGGTGCTTCTTGCTGAGCCACTTCAACTCCTACTGGTATAGTAAGCCCAGCCCCTGGCTGAAGTACTCCTCCTAAAAACAACCCTATAACTATGGCAATAGCAGTTGTTAATAAGTAATATACCATAGTTTTACCACCTATTCTTCCTAAAGTTTTTGCATCTCCTGTACTTGCAGCCCCTACTATTAGAGATGAAAAAACAAGCGGTACTATAATCATTTTAATAAGGTTTAAAAATAATGTTCCTATTGGAGCAACAAAGGTTTTTATTAGTTCAGGACTTCCAGTAAATAATAGGCCAACAATAATACCAGCTAATAAACCTAATAAGATTTTTGTTGTTAATTTCAATTAAACTCCCTCCTTTAAATTTAATCTCTTAATTACATTTAACATATTGTATTATTATCAAAATTATGATTGTATTTAGAATAATTAAAATATTAATCAAGTGATATTGTACTTATTCATAATTTTTATTATTATATCATAATATATTGACTTTGTGCAATAATACAAATCAACATATTCATTTTTTTGAAAAAGATCGTTTAATGTTATTATATCATTCCTGTTCTAGTTGATCACTGGTCAAATTTTTCCACCCCTCTGCTTTCTTAAAACCATTAATGATCATAAAAATATACTTTATCTTATAAAAAATAATAATGATGACAGCACTTAATGTGGCTATCACCATTATATATTTTTACTATACAGTTATATTATTTCTCTGTATAAGCTTGTCCACTTAAAAGTTCTGATGCTTTAAAGAAAACCATTAACAATATTCCCACTACAATAGTAGGTACTACCCAAGCAAAACCTTGATCTGCTAACGGTAGAGCTGCTAACACTTTCTTTGCACCTGGTATTGCAACATTGTATCCTACAAGGACTTCTAACACACTAACTACTAATGCAGTATATACAACACCAGAATATATTGCTTTATGTTGTATATATTTATCTAAGAATGTAATCATTATTAGTGCAATAACAACAGGATAAAGAACAACCAATAGTGGAACAGCTAAACTAGTAATTTGATCTACCCCAGCATTAGATATTACCATACTAATTATTGCCGTCAAAATACAGACCAACTTATAGCTTAACTTGTTTTTAGTTAATTTACTGAAGTATTCTCCTGTTGCAGCTGTTAATCCAATAGAGGTTGTTAGACATGCAAGTCCTACAGCTATTCCTAATAGTATTTTACCAAAGTTACCAAGTATGCTTTCTGTTATTCCAATTATTAATTGAGCTCTAGATATATCAGTTGGAAAACTTGTAGCTGTTGCACCAAGGTAAGCTAACCCTCCATAAATAACTCCGAGTCCAATAGTAGCAACTATACCTGCCTTAATAGTTAAGCTAGATACATCCCTAGGATTTTTATATCCCTTAGCCATAATAGATCCTACAATAATAGACCCTAATACTGTAGATGCTAAAGCATCCATAGTTTGATATCCTTCTTTAAATCCTGTAGCAAACGGTGTAGCTATTTGACTTGCTCCTATTGTACCTATAGGTGAGATAATACCTTTAATAATAATCACTAGTAAAGTTATAAATAATGCCGGTGTCAGTATCTTACCTATATTATCAATTAATGAACTTGGTCTTAATACAAAAAATAGAACTATTGCAAAATAAATTATTGAAAATATTACACTATTCATATTTGGAAAGAATGGGAGTATTCCCATTTCAAAAGTAGTGGCACTAGTTCTTGGAATAGCTAAAAATGGACCTATTGCCAATGTAACTATTATAGTTATTACAACTCCAAAGCTTTGATTTACCCTTGAACCTAACACCTCTAAATTTCCACCAAACTTAGCTACTGCAATAATTCCTACCAGTGGTAATCCTACACCTGTTAAAAGAAATCCTACGATTGAAGAAATTACCTGAGTTCCTGTCTGTTGCCCTAATGATGGAGGAAATATTAAGTTACCCGCCCCAAAAAACATTGCAAATAGTGCAAAACCTACAACCAAGATATCTTGCCTCTTATTATTCATCATCTCGTCTCCTTTGTTAAACAATTCTCAATCTTATGTTTATTAGATTTTGTATAAAATCATTATATCATCAATTTTCCTATGTTTAAAGACATTATAAAATAATCAAAAAAGGAAAAATTGTTAGAATTTTAATATCCTTCCCAATATATTTTTAAATCTGTAAACATATATAATTTTGAAAAAAGCAAAAACTTTGTTATATTTTTAACTTTCTTAATCTTATTTATTGAGTAATAAGTATTTATATTATGAAATCATAATATAATTGTGCTTTTTGTGATAAGTTTTTTCTATTTTATTTACTTAAATTGAAAGATAAACATTTATATTCCTCTAGCATAATGTAATGTATGATTGAATGTTTATGAAATTTGAAAATCAGAGGTGTTGTTTATGAAAATAGTAGTCCAAAAATTTGGAGGAACATCATTATCTACTAAAGATAGAAGAGCAATGGTAATAAGCAAAATACTAAAATGTAAAGAAGCAGGCAAATCTGTTGTAGTAGTTCTTTCTGCAATGGGCAGAAAAGGAGAACCTTATGCAACTGATACTTTAAAGGATTTAATATCCTCTACTTGCCCGGGACACAGTCTAAAAACCCTAGATTTACTAATGTCCTGTGGAGAAATAATATCTTCATCAATAATAGGTGCACAATTAGAAGCAATGGGAGAAAAAGTTGTGATACTTACAGGTCCCCAAGCTGGTATTTTGACCGACTCTGTTTTTGGTAATGCAGAAATTCTAGCTATAGACAACAAGCAAATACTTTCGCATCTTAGTAATGGTGCTATAGTAATAGTCACAGGATTTCAAGGTGCTACTGAGCTAGGTGAGATTACAACATTAGGTCGTGGCGGTAGTGATACAACAGCCGCTGCCTTAGGGGTTGCACTTAATGCAGAGAGTGTAGATATCTATACAGATGTTGATGGCATTATGACTGCTGATCCTAATATTGTTCCTAATGCAAAAATTATAGATGAAATTAATTATGAAGAAGTATTTCAAATGGCAGACAAAGGTGCTCAAGTTATCCATCCTAGAGCTGTAGAAATCTCAAAAAAAGGAAATATTACCATAAAAATTAAAAATACAATGTCATCTCACCCAGGAACTAAAGTTCATTATTATACACATACAGGCAAAGAACTATACTCCACTCGACCTAATAAGGAAAAACTATTGACAGCAATTACAAGCAAAAATCGTATTTCTCAAGTTTCTATTACCATGGATGATAATTTACAAGGTGATAGCATATTATTTTCCTCTTTAGCTGATGCTAATATAAGTATCGATATGATAAATTTTTTTATAGATAAAAAAGTTTTTACTATAGATGAAAACCAAATAGATTTAACGAAAAGATTAATGGATAGATTTCAATTCAAATATAATATTTTAAATGCCTGTAGCAAGGTTACAATTATTGGTAGTAGAATTACTGGTATTCCTGGTGTAATGGCAACTGTAGTTACAGCCCTATCTAAAGAAAATATTAGAATACTGCAAAGTTCAGATTCTCATGCTACTATTTCCTGCCTAATCAAAGAAGAGGATACAAATAAGGCTGTAAACCTACTACATGATGCTTTTAATTTAAATCAATAATTTTTAAAAAGCACTTGACATTAATTAAAAAGGGCACTATAATAAATTTTAAATTGAATAACACGAAAACTCTTATCCAGAGAGGTGGAGGGACTGGCCCGATGAAACCCGGCAACCACGACTTTAGTCGAAGGTGCTAATTCCAGCAACACAGTTGTGTTGGGAGATGAGAGAGGAAGTCTAATTTTATTATGTTTATTAGTTAACCTCTTTCATTTTGAAAGAGGTTTTTTATTTCTTTAAAATACTTTTATGAGGTGATTTTATGATAAGTCTAAACAGCATTACAAAGATATATGAGGCTAAGGAAGGTAATGTTTTAGCTATTAAGGATATTTCTTTAAATATCAAAAAGGGTGAAATATACGGGATAATGGGAGTTAGTGGTGCTGGAAAGTCTACACTTATTCGTTGTATAAATTTGTTAGAGGAACCAACTTCGGGTGAAGTATGGGTTAATAATGTTAATTTAACCAATCTACCTACATCTCTGCTTAGAGAGGAAAGAAAGAATATAGGTATGATTTTTCAACACTACAATCTATTAAGTAGCAGAAATGTTTTTGATAATATAGCATATCCCTTAGAATTAGCTGGTGTCAAAAAACAAGAGCGAAACAAACGAATAGAGGAATTGCTTAATTTGGTAGATCTTGCCGATAAGAAAAACCATTATCCGTCTCAGCTTAGCGGTGGTCAAAGGCAACGTATAGCAATAGCTAGAGCACTTGCCACAAATCCACAAATACTTTTAAGTGATGAGTCTACTTCTGCCCTAGACCCAATTACTAGTAGAAGCATTCTAGAATTATTAAAGGAAATAAATGAAAGATTAGGTGTGACTATAGTGTTAATAACCCATCAAATGGAAGTTATAGAGCAAATATGTCATAGAGTTGCAGTATTACAAGACGGAAGTATAGTGGAGGAAGGCCCTGTAAACAAAGTGTTTTCATCTCCACAAAATCCATATACAAGGCTTTTATTAGATAAAGATGATAGTAATACCCATATTAAAGAATCTATTAAATTATTTAAAACAAAAAAGGTAGGTGTTTTATAGTGTCAAGACTTATTACATTAATTGTACCTGCATTTAAAGAAACCCTTTTTATGGTTTCAATTACAACGTTATTTGCAGTATTAATAGGTACCCCTATTGGAGTTTTGTTAGTTTCTACAAGAAAAAAACACATTTTAGAAAATAATATTTTACATCAAACCCTTTCTTATATAGTAAACTTTGGGCGTTCTTTCCCATTTATTATATTAATGATTTCTATTATACCCTTTACTAGACTAATAGTTGGTACATCTATAGGCACAAAGGCAGCTATAGTGCCTTTGACAGTAGCCACTATACCATTCTATGCAAGGGTTATCGAAAATGCATTACTAGAAGTTAATTGGGGAATTATTGAAGCATCTCAGGCAATGGGTGCTACCCCTATTCAAATAATATTTAAGGTTTTAATTCCAGAGAGCATGCCAGCTATTGTTTTAGGTATTACAATTACCCTTGTTAACGTTATAGGGTATTCCGCCATGGCAGGAGCAGTAGGAGGAGGTGGACTAGGAGATTTAGCAATTAGGTATGGCTATCATAGATTTGATAAAGAAATTATGGTTTGGACCGTATTACTATTGATAGTAATAGTTCAAATCATACAATTTAGCGGCAACTTTATATCAAAACAAATTAATAGGAGGTAATTGAAAATGAAAAAAAATATTGTACTATCTATTGTAGGGATTATTATTTTATCTTTAATACTAAGTAGCTGTGGAAAAGCTCCAACTAACAATACTGCTTCAAATAACGAAGAAGGAACTATAGCTAATGTATTAAATGTTGGTGCCACCCCCGAACCCCATGCAGGAATATTAAAAATTGTTCAACCTATACTAGAAAAAGAGGGCGTTGAACTTAAAATTGTAGAATTTACTGACTATGTGCTTCCAAATTTAGCCCTTAACGACAAAGAAATCGACGCTAACTTTTTTCAACACGCTCCTTACATGGAGTCCTTTGTTAATAGCCACAATATTAAACTAGAAGCAGCCACTAAAGTTCATGTCGAGCCTCTAGGACTCTACTCTAAAAAGTTAGATAAAATTGAAGATCTTAAGGATGGAGCTAAAATTGCAATTCCTAATGACCCTACTAATGGAGGTAGAGCTTTACTTCTTCTTGAGAAATATGGAATTATTAAATTAGACGAAAATGCAGGTTTAGAAGCAACAGAAAATGATATTATTGATAATCCAAAAAACCTATCTTTCATTGCTCTAGATGCTCCACAACTACCAGTATCTTTAGGTGATACAGATGCTGCAATTATAAATACCAATTATGCTTTAGAAGCTAATTTAAATCCTCTTAATGATGCATTAATTTTGGAAGATGAGGATTCTCCTTATGCCAACATATTGGCCATTAGGGCAGAAAGTGCTAATGATGAAAACATACAGAAACTAGTAAAGGCGCTTAACTCACCTGAAGTAAAGAACTTTATCAATGAAAAATATAAGGGTGCAATTATTCCTGCATTTTAGGTAACTTAAATAAAAAAATGATGGTATAGTATATCATCATTTTTTTATTTATTTACACCCTATTTTATTATTTTAAAGAAGCAGCGAGCTCTGCAACTGCTGTTTGTAATTCTGCTCCCATTTGATGTTGGTTTTGAGATATAGTATTAAGCTGCTCAATTTCCGTATTAATAGAAAATACTTCGTCACTAATCTTGCTTAATATTTCTGCTATTTTCTTTGTAAAGTCTTCACTATTAGTTGCAAGTTTTTGTACCTCTTTAGCAACAATAGAAAATCCTCTTCCATGTTCTCCAGCTCTAGCAGCTTCAATGGACGCATTTAACCCTAAAATATTTGTCTGTTGAGTAATTTTATTCATAAATTGAATAATCTTGTCTGTCTCTTTTACATGCTGTATAGTTCTATCTGCAAAGTCATTTAATGTATTACTAAGTGTAGTAGTTTGAGAAATACTCTCATGCATTTTCATTACACTACTTGATGTTACATTACTAATATTTCTTATTTCGTTCATTTGCATTTCCAATTGGCTAGTAAGCTCTTCCTCATTGCCTACAAGAATGGTCATTAATTTAGCTGCTTGACTACGAATAATTTCTGCATTATGAACATTGTGCATATTAATTTCATCAGCTACCTTGTTACTTCCAGTTACTTCGATAATTAAGTCAACTCTTTTTGATAGTATTTCTTGAATACTGTCAGTATGATATACTCCTAAATTTTTCGCCAGTTGAATTCCAGGAGCATTTTCATCTATGTCTACTATCCCAGCAATTTCAATTTCCTGCATTCTCATAAGAGTACTTAAAATCGAACGTCCTCCTTGACCACCGCCAATAATTGCTATTCTCATAACTTTCTCCCCCATATTTTATATTAAAAAATATTCCAGATTAACAATAAGTATCCTTTCATAATTATTAGACATTTTTCTTAGAATTCCTCTAAATTTTTTGTAATTTTTTCATTTTTATTTTTATTACATTTTACACATACTAATTATGATTATCATAAATATATAAGGATGTGATAATTATGAAAAGAAGATATTACAATAACCCTAAAGATTTAATTAATGAAACATATAATGCAGATGCATTTAAAGTAATAGAAAAAACAATTAATCCATTAGTAATGCCACTAGATATGGTAAAAGATATTGATGCTTTGGATTCTAAGCATTTTTATCAAGAAGAATGGGATAGGATTATTAGTGGTATAAACAAACAACATTAAGCCATAATTTAAGAAAATGGATATCCAACATATACCGTAAAAAATATGTTGGATATCCATTTTAAAATTGTTTAAAGCTATGGCATTTTAACTATTTAATTCCTATATCCTTACGATAAAAGCTTCCTTTAAATCTAATTTTATCTATATTAGCATAAACTTTTTCCCTAGCTTCTTGTACATTTTTATCTATACCTACTACACCTAAAACTCTACCACCCTTTGTCACAATTTTATTTTCATTTTCTATTGTGCCAGAATGAAATATTAATAGTTCATTCTCGATTGTATCTAAACCTGTAATCTCTAATCCATTTTCATATTTATTTGGATATCCTCCAGAGGCCAGTATAACACAAACTACTCCATCTTCACTCCATTGAATATCTGTATCCTCTAATTTTCTATCTATTATATTATCAAATATTTCTATTAAATCAGTTTTTAATCTAGGCAGTACTACTTGTGTTTCCGGGTCTCCAAAACGCACATTATATTCTAAAACCTTTGGACCATCTTCTGTAATCATAAGTCCTATAAAAATAATACCTCTATAATCCATTTTCTCCTGTTGTATACCAATTAATGTAGGATATAAAATTTCTTTCTCTACTTGTTTTGCAATTTCTTCTGTATACACATAGTTAGGAGAATAAGTGCCCATTCCCCCAGTATTCGGCCCATTATCCCCATCAAAAGCTCTTTTATGATCTTGGCTACTTACCATAGGAATAATAGTATGTCCATCTATAAAACATAATATAGAAGTTTCTGTGCCCTTTAAAAATTCTTCTATAACTATACTTTTGCCAGCATCTCCTAATATTTTATCATCTAATAATTGTTTTATTACACTTAAGGCTTCTTCTTTATTTTCGCAAATAAATACCCCCTTACCTGCTGCCAGGCCATCGGCCTTAACTACTACAGGATAGGAATATCCTTCTATAACTAGTTTTGCTTCTTCAAAGGTGGTAACTTCATGGTACTGTGCTGTAGGGATGTCATATTTTTTCATAAAGTCCTTAGCAAAGGCTTTACTCCCTTCAAGTTGTGCCGCCTGCTTAGTCGGACCTATAACTTTTAAATTATTTTGCCTAAAAGTGTCGACTATACCTTCTACTAAAGGCTCTTCTGGTCCTACTATAATCAGATCAATATTCATTTCAAGAGAAAATTCTACAAGTTTATCTATATTATTAGAAGAAATATCAACATTTTTAGCAATTTTACCTATACCAGCATTCCCAGGAGCACAAAAAATTTCTGTAACTAAAGGGCTTTGGCTTAGCTTCCAAACTATAGCGTGTTCTCTGCCGCCACCACCTATTACTAATAGCTTCATCTTTTCACCCCTTTTTCAAATTAATGTTTAAAATGTCTCATTCCCGTAAACACCATAGAAATACCGTGTTCATTACAAGCTTCAATAGATGTGTCATCTTTAATAGATCCACCAGGTTGAATGATAGCACTAACTCCTGCCTTTGCTGCATCATCTACACAATCTCTAAATGGAAAGAAAGCATCTGATGCTAAAACACTTCCTTTAAGAGAGTGAGTACTATTTCTAATAGCGTTTTGTAATGCCCAAATTCGACTCGTCTGACCTGGCCCTATAGCTAATGTTTGTTTGTTTTTTACTAAGACAATAGCATTTGATTTTACATGTTTTACTATCTTAAAGGCGAATACCAAGTCTTGATTTTCTTCTTCATTTGGTGCTGTATTAGTTACTACTTTTAGTTCCTTCATTAGGGTATTATTCTCTTCCTGCACTAAAATACCACCCTGTACTTTCTTTATCTGCCATTGTTTTTCAGAAAGACTACATATGTTTTCTATTTTAATTAAACGAAGATTTTTCTTCTCTTCAAACACTTGTAATGCTTCTTCTGTAAAATCTGGAGCTATAACTACTTCAAGAAAAATTTCCTTCATAGAGTTGGCTATTTTTTTTGTAATAGGTCTGTTAGCTGCAATAATACCACCAAATATTGAAAGTGGATCGGCACGGTAGGCCTTATCCCAAGCTTCGTTAATATCTTTACCAGATGCTACACCACAAGGATTGGTATGCTTTACTGCCACTACTGTTGGCTCTTCAAATTCCTTTAACAACTCTAATGCTCCGTTTGCATCATTAATATTGTTAAAAGATAACTCCTTACCTTGAATCTGAATTCCATCTACTAATGTAGCTTTATTATTACCCACTTCTTTATAAAATGCTGCCATTTGATGTGGATTTTCTCCATAACGCAGATCTTGTACTTTTTCATAAGTTAAAGTCAAATTTTCAGGAAATATATCAGATTTCTTTCGCAAATAATTAGCTATTAAGCTGTCATAATGTGCTGTATGCTCGAATACTTTTAACGCAAGATTATATCTTGTTTCTGTGCTAGTATTTCCCTTGTTTTTTATTTCTTCAATAATCCCATCATAATCCATTGGATCTATTACTACAGTTACATCGCTATAATTTTTTGCTGCTGCCCTCAACATTGTAGGGCCTCCAATGTCTATGTTTTCAATTGCTTCCTCTAACTGTACACCTTCTTTTAAAATTGTCTCTTTAAAGGGATACAGGTTAATTATAACTAAATCTATAGGTCTAATATTTAAGTTTTCTAGTGTCTGCATATGCTCATTATTACTTCTAATAGCTAGTATTCCACCATGTACCGAAGGATGTAAAGTTTTTACCCTTCCATCTAGGCATTCTGGAAAGCCTGTTATATCCGAAACATCCTTTACTTCAACTTTTGCTTCTCTTAATAGCTTTGCTGTACCACCTGTTGAGAGTATTTCTATATTTAAGTCTACAAGTTTTTTTGCTAATTCCACAATTCCTTCTTTATTAGATACGCTTATTAAAGCCCGTTTTATCATTTTATCCACCCCTCAGTTTTATAAGAAGTTTACAATATATTAACTCGATTATCTGTAATTCTTAATCTATCATCTATAAACAATCTAACCGCCAATGGTAAAATTTCATGCTCTACCTTTAATACCTTTTTCTGTAGACTTTCTACCGTATCATTGAAATCCACATTTACATCTTTTTGAATAATTATAGGTCCCCCGTCCATTTCTTCATTAACAAAATGTACTGTTGCTCCCGTAACTTTTACGCCTCTCCTAATTGCCTCTTGATGAACTTTTTCTCCATAAAATCCTTTTCCACAAAAGCTTGGTATTAAAGAAGGATGTATATTAATAATACGATTTTCATATTTTTTAATAACTTCTATAGGAATAAAAGCTAAGTATCCTGCTAAAACTATTAACTCAACCTCTGCTTCTTCTAAAGTATTAACTAGGTTTTGTTCATACTCTGAATCCGATTTATATTGTTTTCTATTAATAACTATACTTTTAATCCCGTTACTTTTAGCTCTAGTTAATCCGTAAGCATCCTCTCTATTAGAAACTACCAATACAATTTCTCCACCTACACTTTTATTGTGAACTTCATCAATTAGAGACTGTAGGTTTGTACCTCCACCAGAAATCATAACAGCAATTTTTATATTCTTCATAAAATCACCTGTTTGTTCCCTTTA
This sequence comes from Alkaliphilus sp. B6464, assembly GCF_018141165.1. NCBI lineage: Bacteria > Bacillati > Bacillota > Clostridia > Peptostreptococcales > Natronincolaceae > Alkaliphilus > Alkaliphilus sp. B6464. The sequence goes on along the minus strand of NZ_CP058557.1, from coordinate 1,749,862 downwards.
ACTATTTTACCTATCTCTTTCACATCTTCGCCAATAGCTTTTAATATTTCCATTGACCTTTGAGCATCCTCTTGAGAAACAACTATTGCCATTCCCACTCCCATATTAAATGTGCTAAACATTTCTTTATAGCTAATATTTCCTTTTTGCTGTATGAATTTAAATATAGGGGGTATTTGCCAGGATTTTATGTCAATTTTTGCGTCTACATTTTCCGGCAATATACGCGGAATATTTTCATAAAAACCTCCACCTGTAATATGACAAATTCCCTTGACATTTATGTCCTTAATTAGACTTAAAATTTGATTTACATATATTTTAGTAGGTGTAAGTAACACTTCGCCCAAGGTTTGTCCAAATTCTTCAACATAATCTGTAGTTTTCATGTCCAAAATATCAAAGAAAAGCTTTCTAACTAATGAGTAACCGTTGCTATGAATACCACTAGATGGTAAAGCTAAAATAATATCCCCAGCTTCTATATTTTTTCCTGTAATTATATCAGCCTTATCAACAATACCAACAGCAAAACCTGCTAGGTCGTATTCATCTTCCTTGTATAAACCAGGCATTTCTGCTGTTTCTCCTCCTATTAATGCACTACCAGCTAGCTTACATCCTTCAGCAATTCCACCTACAATCTGTGCTATCTTTTCCCCTACCAACTTTCCTGTTGCAATATAGTCTAGAAAAAACAAAGGTTTTCCACCTTGGCATAAAATATCATTAACGCACATTGCCACACAGTCCTGTCCAATAGTATCGTGTTTATCCATCATAAATGCTAGCTTTAGCTTTGTCCCTACTCCATCAGTTCCAGATACTAAAACTGGCTCTTTATAGTCATTAATATTTAAGGAAAATAATCCTCCAAAACCACCTAGGTCTGCCAAAACATTGGAATTAAAAGTACTCTTAACATGTTCCTTCATTAGCTTAACAGCCCTTTGTCCCTCATCAACATCTACGCCAGCACTTTTATAAGTTATATCCATCATCCTTACCTCCCAATAGACATTAAATCTTTATAGGATAATCTCCATTAAAGCAAGCAATACAAAAATTCTCCTTAGTTAACCCTGTCGATTCCACTAAACCATCTAGGCTTATATATCCTAGACTATCTGCTCCTACTATTTGTCTTATTTCTTCAATAGATTTAGTTGCTCCCAGCAATTTACTAGCATCTGGAGTATCTATACCAAAATAACAGCTATAAGCAACAGGTGGAGAGCTTATTCTAAGATGAACTTCTTTAGCTCCTGCACTTCTTAAATCTGCCACAATCTTTTTGCTAGTAGTACCTCTTACGATAGAATCATCCACCAAAACAACTTTTTTTCCTTTAATGTTTTGTCCTAAAGGACTCAGCTTTAATCTTAAGGCTCTTTCCCTAGAGGACTGATCTGGCTCTATAAAAGTTCTGCCTACATAACGATTTTTAAACAATCCTTCTCCAAATGGAATACCTAGCTCCTCGGCATATCCTAAAGCTACAGGAATAGATGAATCTGGTACGGCCATTACCATATCCACATCTATAGGATGCTCCTTTGCTAATATCCTACCTGCATTTTTTCTTGCCTCGTATACGTTAACACCATCGATTAAGCTATCTGGTCTTGCAAAATAAACATATTCAAATATGCAGGAAGCTCTTTTTTCTTTTTTAGTATAATAGGTTGAAGTAATTCCTTCTTTATTAATAGTTATAATTTCACCAGGTTTTATATCTCTAATTAAGGTTGCACCTACAGCATCAAGAGCACAACTTTCGGAAGCCAATACATAGCCATCATCTAGCTTACCTAAACACAGAGGTCTTAAGGCATAGGGGTCTCTAATCCCAATAAGTTCTTCTTCTGTCATAATTACTAATGCATAGGCACCTTTAATTAAATCCATGGTTTTTCCTATAGAACTTAAAATATTCTCATCACTATATTTAGAAAGTAGTTTAATGATTACTTCACTGTCAATTGCGGTTTTAAAAACCTCCCCATTATTTTCCAATGTTTTTTTTATTTCTTTTGCATTAACTAAGCTTCCATTATGAGCCATTGAAATGCTACTCTCCCCTATTTTAGCAATAAGGGGCTGGGCATTTTCCACTTTACTTCCACCAACAGTCCCGTATCTTACATGGCCTATACTTATATGTCCACCTAACTGGCTTAATATTTTATCATCAAATACTTCTGATACAAGGCCCATTTGTTTATAATGATAACTCCTCTGTCCATCATTACTTGCAATACCTGCACTCTCCTGTCCCCTGTGTTGCAGAGCATAAAGTCCATAGAAAAGCAATTTAGAGGCATTATCTTCCTTCCACTTATACATACCTATAATGCCGCATTCTTCACCTAACTTATCATTATTTATTTCATTAAAAGTTCGAAGGTATCTTTCCATGTTTTTTTCATCCCCTCTATTGGCAGATTAATTATCTCTTCTCCACTTATACTAATTTTAAAGCTTTCTCCTCCAATAGTTCCTAATACTGTGTTTGGTATTTTATTCTCAGCTATAAGCTCTTTTATAGTATTTAGATTTTCAGGTCTTACACTTATAATAAATCTTGATTGGCTTTCACCAAATAAAGCAATATCTTTTCTAAGCTCACTATCTAATTTAACTTCTACTCCCATTTCATTTTCCATTGCGCATTCTGCTAGTGCTACCGCTAAACCACCTTCTGATACATCTTGGGCAGATTGTAACAGTTTTTTATCATTCGCATCTAATATAAGCTTGTGTAATCTTCTTTCCAGTGCAAAATTAACATCTGAAATTTTACCCTTTTCAAGTCCATGTATCTCTGCTAAATATTCACTTCCTCCTAACTCCTCTTTGGTTTTTCCTAGAAGAATTACTACATCACCATCTTCTTTAAAGTTCATAGTAATAGATTTATTTATATCTTCTATTAATCCAATCATTCCAATAATAGGTGTAGGATAAATACTTCCTGTTTCTGTTTCATTATAAAGACTAACATTCCCGCCTACAACTGGAGTATCTAGTTCACGACAAGCTTCACCTATGCCTAATGCACTCTCTCTTAGCTGCCAAAATCCGTCTTTTGTCTCTGGATTTCCAAAGTTAAGTCCATCTGTTACAGCCAAAGGTTTAGCACCGCTACATACAAGGTTTCTTGATGCTTCTACCACCGCAATTTTACTACCTTCTCTAGGATCTAAATAGCAATAGCGACTATTACAATCTGTGGTTAAAGCAATTCCCTTATTAGTTCCTTTAATCTTAATAACCGATGCTGCCGATCCAGCCTTTACCTCTACTTGTTCAGTATCATTAATATTAAACTGTTTATGCATCCAATCTCTACTTGCAATATTAGGAGAAGCTAAAAGCTTTAATAATACATCATTATAATTTTCCGGCTCCTTTATTTCGTCAAGATTAATATTTCTAACTTCATCAATATATTTAGGTGTTTCAAAATCACTATCATATTTTGGTGCTCCAGAAGAATCTAAGCTAGCAGCAGGTACTTTACCTACTATTTTATCTCCTTCTTTTATGGTTAACATATTATCGTCAGTTACTTTACCTATGATAACTGAATGAAGCCCCCATTTTTCTACAATTTTATTAACTTCTTCTTCCCTACCTTTTTCAACTATTAAAAGCATTCTCTCTTGGGATTCTGAAATCATAACTTCTACTGGTAACATTCCTTCTACCCTTCTAGGCACTTTAAGAACATCTATTTCCATACCACCTTCACCACGGGTAGCTGTTTCACAGCTTGCTGATGTAAGTCCTGCAGCTCCTAAGTCCTGTAGTCCTACAATACAACCAGTATCTAATAGCTCAAGAGAAGCTTCTAGTAATTTCTTTCCTATTTCAGGATTCCCTATTGGACATACACCTTCTGTTTGGTTTTCTAACCCTGCTGATGCGAAGCTAGCACCACCAATACCATCTCTTCCTGTTGCAGCTCCTAGATACATTATAGAGTTGCCAACTCCCGAAGCATTGGCACGGTGTATTTTATCGTGATTTATTAATCCGATACACATAGCATTTACCAATGGGTTTCCTTGGTAAGAATCGTTAAAGTATATTTCTCCTCCAACTGCTGGCACATCTACACCATCACAATAGTCTGCCATTCCTTCAAATACTTTTTCTACTAGAAATTTAGTTCTATCATCTGTTTTTATATCCCCAAATCTTAATGAGCTTAATAAAGCAATAGGTCTTGCTCCCATAGCATATATGTCTCTTAAAATTCCTCCTACCCCTGTAGCAGCCCCTTGGTAAGGCTCTATTGCAGAAGGATGGTTATGGCTTTCTATTTTCATAGCAATTGCCATATTGTCTCCTATATCCACTATTCCAGCATTTTCTCCTGGTCCTTGTAATACTCTTTTACCTGAGGTCGGAAAATGTTTAAATAAAATTCTTGAATGTTTATAACTACAATGTTCTGACCACATAGCACTGTATAGATTTAATTCCAGTTCATTAGGTTCTCTTCCTAAAATTTCTACTATTCTTTCGTATTCTGTCTTTTTTAATCCTAAAGTTTCATATTTATTTTCCATTGTTTTTCCCCCTATTCAATAATTTTAGTTAATAGTTTTTATATCCAACTTCTTCAAGTTTCTTTGCCTTTTCTTCAACTGCTTTAGTTAAGTTTGATTTATAATTAATTAATTTTTTTCCTACATTTTCATCTACAATGCTAATAATTTGAGCCGCCAATATACCAGCATTTGTTCCACCGTTTATTCCTACCGTTGCTACAGGAACTCCAGATGGCATTTGTACTATAGAATATAAAGAATCTATTCCATCTAAGGTTTTACTTTTAATAGGTACTCCTATTACTGGTATATGAGTAATTGAGGCCACCATACCTGGCAAGTGGGCCGCACCTCCTGCCCCCGCTATAATAACCTTAATTCCTCTATCCGCTGCACCTTTTGCAAAGCTAAACATTCTCTCTGGAGTACGGTGCGCAGAAACTATAGTAAGTTCATATAAAACACCTAGCTTGTCTAATATCTCTGCTGCATTCTTCATAATAGGAAGATCGGAATCACTTCCCATAATAATACTAACAATTGGATTTTTCATAGTATCACTCCTAGCAACTAGTTATTTTAAGTGTATTCCTTATAATTTCAGCTCGTTTTAATATTTCTTCAATATCTTCGCCTAATAAAGTGGCATGTCCCATTTTTCTTAAAGGCTTTGTATACTCTTTTCCATAAAAATGCACATACACATCTTGCTTCTCCAAGGTACTTGTTAACCCGCGAATTACAGCCTTACCCTCTATACCTTCTTCTCCTAAAAGATTAATCATTACACTCGGCTTAATTAAATAAGGAGTTGCCAAAGGGTATCCTAAAATAGCTCTTAAATGTTGTTCAAATTGGGATATATTACATCCTTCTAAGGTATAATGGCCAGAATTATGAACTCTTGGTGCTATTTCATTAATTAATACTTCTTTATTTTTATCTATAAACATCTCTATACAAAATACTCCTGCGCCATCTAGCTTTTCCATTATATTTAGTGCCAAGTTTTCTGCCTTATCTGCTACGTCATCCATAAACCGTGCTGGTACTATAGTAGTTCTTAATATATTGTCTTCATGAACATTTTCAGATAATGGATAGATTTTGACTTCTCCTATGGTACTACGTGCCGCAATTATCGAAACCTCACTAGTAAATGAAATATACTTTTCAACCATAAGTTCTCTACCCTCAACTTTTAATAATTTGTAGGCAACTTCAATGTCTTCAACCTTTCTAATAAGCTTATTACCTTTTCCATCATAACCACCATAACAACTTTTTAACACTACTGGCAGACCTTCTTTAGCAATATAGCTCTTAATATCATCTATAGTATTTACCTTCTCAAATGGGGTAGTTGCAATATTATGGCCTTTTAAAAATTGCTTTTGTCTATATTTATTTTGAATCATTTTTAATGTGCTAGGTGAAGGTTCTATTTTATAACCCTTCTCCTCAAGCTCAATTAATATGTTTGCATTTATATGTTCCAGCTCATAAGTTACTATATGACATTTTACTGCCAGTTCTTCAATTTTAGAGGCATCATAATAATCTCCAACTATTTGTTCATCGGCTATAGATGAGGCAGGACAACTTTTATCAGGGTCTAGGATAATAAACTGTATTCCAAGTTTTTTGCCTTCTAAAATCATCATCTTACCTAATTGTCCTCCGCCAATAATTCCTATTTTTATTCTATTTATTCCATATTTTAAATCTTTATCCAAAACCCTCGCCCCTTTGACCTAATTTTGGTTTTTTTAAAGCAGCTAAGAAATTTCTTAGCTGCTTATGTCTTGCCTAGTGAGGTAATATTGTAAATCGAAGGATAAACAATAATGCCAATACATACACTGTAGGATGAACTTCTTTTGATTTGCCAGTTGCTATTTTCATAATAGGATAGAATATTAATCCTGCAGCAATTCCATTAGCTATACTATAGGTAAATGGCATAATTGCAATTGTAAAGAAGGCTGGCAAAGCTTCTGAAAAGTCATCAAAATTAACTTGTTTAACTGCTCCCATCATTAAAACACCAACTATAATTAAGGCTGGAGCAGTAGCCTGTGCAGGTACCATTAAAGCAAATGGTGCTAAAAATATTGAGAATAAGAATAATAGTCCTGATGTTACAGCTGTTAAACCTGTTTTTCCTCCCTCTGCTACACCTGCTGCTGACTCAACAAAGGTTGTAACTGTAGATGTACCTAAAATAGCCCCTGCAGAAGTTGCTACAGCGTCTGCTAATAGAGCTTTATTCATACTAGGAAGTTTTCCATTTTCGTCTAACATTCCAGCCTTAGTAGCTGTACCAATTAAAGTTCCAATAGTATCAAACATATCTACTAAACTGAATGAAATAACCACCGTTGCTACACTGGCTAAAGCACCTACAAAGCTTGCTTCACCAATTTTCAATAGTCCTTTAAAGTCCATTTGCATAAATGTTGGACTTAAATCAAAATTAAATGATGTATTTATAGTTGTATTAGTTACCCCCATAGGAATACCTATAAGAGTAGTAGTAACTATACCAATTAAAATAGCACCTTTTACATTCCTAACCATCAATACACCCGTAATCACTAAGCCTATAACAGCCAAAATAACAGGAGCACTGTTAAAACTACTAAATGCTAAAAATGTATTTGGATCTGCTACAATGATTCCTGAATTTGTGAATCCAAGTAATGCGATAAATAGTCCAATACCTCCACTGATAGCATGTTTTAAAGATACTGGAATTGAATCTACAATAGATTCTCTTGCACCAGTAACAGTCAATACTATAAATAAAATTCCTGAAATAAAGATTGCGGCTAAACCTTGTTGCCATGTATATCCTAAGCTCATTACAACTCCGTATGTGAAGAAAGCATTAAGTCCCATTCCAGGTGCCTGTGCAAATGGAATATTAGCATGAAGTCCCATAATAAGTGTTCCAAGTGCAGCTGATAAACATGTTGCTAAAAATACTGCGTTATAATCCATTCCTGCCTTTGAAAGTATATCTGGATTTACAAATAAAATATAGGCCATAGTAATGAAAGTAGTAATACCAGCAATAATTTCAGTTTTTACATCAGTTTTATTTTCTGATAGTCTAAAGTACCTATCTAAGGCTGATGTTGATGCATTAGTGTTTTTTGTACTCATTTTTTAGTCCTCCTTAAGTAAAATAAATTTATGAATATTTATAATTGCCTTATTAAAATAAATAAATTAAACCCGAACAGATAGGTTACAAGGAATGAAACCTATCCGTCCGGGTTTTTATCCCATCGGTGTAGCATACAACATGCTTGTACCGCTCGGACCAGCACTAATATCATATTATATTAGTCGGAACCCTAGGTACACTTTCATTCATAGTCGAATAATTTACGGTTATTCGGTAGAGACTGCTAAACCATATTATTAGCATTATATAAATTTAGAATTTATATTCAGTTTTTCTAACACTTCTTAACTACATTTTAATAATAACAGAGATATCTTTTATGGTCAATAGGATTTTCGAACATTTTTATATTTTTTTTATTTTAAATATGCTATTTTCCGAACTATACAATATAGAATCCTATTTAATATTCGAATTATTTCTATTCCATTTCATATATATTTTTTCGCCATAAAAAACAAAATACTATTCATGATATATTTTGTGTATTTATTGTTTTATTAAAACAACTATAGAATTAAATGATAAAACTATATAAAAGGATGACTGTTATGGCGATTATAGTAAATCTAGATGTAACGATAGCAAAAAGGAAAATTAGTTCTACTGAGCTTTCTAAGAAATTAGATATCACCATGGCTAACCTTTCAATTTTAAAAACTAATAAAGCTAAAGCTATACGTTTCTCTACACTTGAAGCATTATGCAAAATTTTAGACTGTTAACCTAGTGATATTTTAGAATATGTAGAAGATGGGGATGAAATTTAAAATACCTATAAAAGTAGTTATGACCTTGTTTCAATTAACAAGTATCATAACTACTTAATTTTTTTATTAAATTATGTTTAATCTATTGGAAACATTGGTTTCACGTCTATCTACTTTTATTCCCACTCAACTGTAGCTGGTGGTTTAGAGGTAATATCATAAACTATCCTATTAACCCCTTCAACTTCATTAACAATTCGTCTTGACATATTCTCTAAAACTTCATAAGGAATTCGTGCCCAGTCTGCTGTCATAGCATCGGAGCTTGTAATAGCACGAATTCCAATTGTATGAGAATAAGTTCTCTCATCACCCATAACACCAACACTCTTAATATTAGGTAATACAGCAAAGTATTGCCATATTTCACGATCTAATCCTGCTTTTTTAATCTCATCCCGAACGATAGCATCAGCTTCACTCACAATGTTCAGCTTTTCTTCTGTTATCTCTCCTAATACCCTTACGGCTAGTCCTGGTCCTGGGAAAGGTTGTCTCCATACAATTTCTTCTGGTACGCCTAATTCTGTACCTACCATTCTAACTTCATCTTTAAAAAGGAATTTAAAAGGCTCAATCAACTCAAACTTCATATCCTCTGGTAAGCCCCCAACATTATGATGACTCTTAATAACTGATGCTGTTTCTGTTCCACTCTCAATAATATCTGGATATAGAGTACCTTGAACTAAGAATTCAAAATCTCCAAGTTTTTGAGATTCCTCTTCAAAAACACGGATAAATAACTCTCCAATATACTTTCTCTTTGTTTCTGGATCTGTTATACCTTTTAGTTTTTCTAAGAATCTATCCTTTGCATTAACACGAATAAAATTCATTTTAAATTGATTTTTAAAGATGTCTTCAACCCAATCCCCTTCATTTTTTCGAAGTAATCCATGATCTACAAATACACATGTTAGGTTATCACCGATTGCTTTATGAACAAGGACAGCTGCTACAGAAGAATCTACCCCACCAGATAAAGCACATAGAACTTTTCTATTTCCTACTAACTTTCTGATATCTTCTACTTCTTTTTCTATATAATTCCCCATTGTCCAATCTCCTTGACAATTACAGATTTCATATAGAAAGTTCTTTATAATATCTTTCCCTTTTTCTGTATGTTCTACTTCTGGATGAAATTGTACGGCGTAAAGTCCTCTTTTTTGATTTTCCATTGCAGCTACGGGACAATCTGAAGTTGTAGCACTAATTTCAAAATCAGAAGGTGCCGCTTCAATAAAATCAGTGTGACTCATCCAACAAATAGAGTCTTGTAGAATTCCTTTAAATAGCTTAGAGTCTTTATTCATTTGTAAAGCAGTTTTTCCATACTCTCTATTTTTAGCACGATTTACTTTTCCACCTAATGTATGAGCCATTAGTTGTCCACCATAGCAAATTCCCAAAACTGGAATTCCTAATTCAAAAATTTCTTTATCACATTGAGGAGCTTTTTCCCCATACACACTTGATGGCCCTCCAGTAAAGATTAATCCTTTTGGATCTTTAGCTTTAATTTCTTCAGCGCTTATTTTATAAGGAACAACTTCACAATAAATATTATGTTCCCTTACTCTACGTGCAATTAATTGATTATACTGACCGCCAAAATCTAATATTAATATTAATTCCTGTTTCATATAGGTCACCTCTTTCTTATTCGCTGATACTATAGTTAGGTGCTTCTTTTGTAATTATTATATCATGTGGATGGCTTTCACGAAGAGCAGCTCCGGTAATACGTACAAACTTACCATTTTCCTGTAGGTCTTTCGTAGTTGCAGTTCCGCAATAGCCCATGCTCGCTCTTAGCCCACCAATTAGTTGATAAATAGTTTCTCTAACATATCCTTTATAAGGCACTTTACCTTCTACACCTTCTGGTACTAACTTTTTATTATCCTGTTGGAAGTAACGATCCTTACTTCCTTTTTCCATAGATGCAATAGAACCCATACCTCTGTATACTTTAAAGCTTCTACCATTAAATATAATAGTCTCTCCTGGGCTCTCTTCTGTTCCAGCAAATAAAGAACCTATCATAACAGCACTTGCGCCAGCTGCAATCGCCTTTGGAATATCTCCTGAATACTTAATGCCACCATCTGCAATAACTGGAATACCATATTCATTTGCTACCTTTGCACAGTCATAAACAGCAGTAACTTGTGGTACACCTATTCCAGCAACTATTCTAGTTGTACAAATAGAACCCGGTCCAATACCTACTTTTATAGCGTCAACTCCTGCTTCAATTAGCTCTCTAGCTGCTTCTCCTGTTGCAATGTTTCCAGCAATAACTTGAAGATCTTTATACTTTTCTTTAACTTTTTTAACTGTTTCAATTACTCCTTTAGAATGTCCATGGGCAGTATCTATAACTATAACGTCTACTTTAGCCTTATATAATGCTTCTACTCTATCCATAATATCATTCGAAACTCCAACAGCAGCTCCTGCTAATAGTCGTCCGCTACTATCTTTCGCAGAATTTGGATATTGAATTGCCTTTTCTATATCTTTAATTGTAATTAATCCCTTTAACATTCCATTTCCATCCACAATAGGTAGCTTTTCAATTTTATGTGCCATTAGAATTTTTTGTGCTTCATCCATAGAGATTCCTTCTCTTGCAGTAATTAGATTGTCCTTTGTCATAGCATCACTAATTTTCTTTTTATGGTTTGTTTCAAAACGAATATCTCTATTAGTAATAATCCCTACAAGCTTACCTGCTTCTGTAATTGGCACTCCAGAAATTCTATATCTTGCCATTAATTCTAAGGCATCCTCTATTATATGATCTGGAGATAAAAAGAATGGATCTACAATAACACCGTGCTCACTTCTTTTAACCTTATCTACCTCTAGTGCTTGCTCTTCTATAGACATGTTTTTATGGATAATTCCAATTCCGCCTTCTCTTGCCATAGAAATAGCCATCTTCGCCTCTGTTACCGTGTCCATTCCTGCACTCATAAGTGGAATATTAAGTTTTATTTTTTTAGTTAAATATGTTGAAACATCTACTTGGTTTGGCAATACCTCAGACTTTGATGGAATTAATAGTACGTCATCAAAGGTTATACCTTCTTTTACAATTTTATCTTCCATAATTCTCTCCTCCATTCTATTATTTTCATCTTTTATATAAAAATAAATTTTAAACACAAAAACCCATATAGTAATTTCTCTCTATAGATATAACCTTAGAGTGAAATTATTATACGGGTTTAATGAAACTAATATTGATTATACTAATATATAGGATTAATAAATACAACCTATATTGCATATAAACAAATAGATCCAGCTTTTCAGTATAATAATTCCACTCATAGTCGAATGATTATCGGTCATCCGGTAGATACTTCCGAACCATATTATCGGTATTATATGAGTGATATTTTTTTTAAAAATATTCTACAAAATATAAAGTTTTCTACTGTCTAATAAGATTGTTTCATAATAAAATATCAAATTATAATTATCTTGTCAAGTGCTTTGTTTTATGATTGTATTTTCTGAGTATTCAATCTTCATTGTAATCTTAATATTTTAAAGCTATCTCCTTCAATCTCTCAATAATAGGAAGTTTTTGTGTACAAAGAGTCTCGCAAAGGCCACACGCTATACAATCGGCAGCTGTACTGGCTCCATCTTTTAAAACACCTTGATCCTTAAACCAATTAATACGTTTCTTAGTTTCGTTTTCATCCTTTAATAAAGAAAGATTGTAGGCTTCCATGTAGGAAGGTATTTTTATCTTTTGAGGGCATTTACTACAATAGCCACAGGTAGTACATAGTAAGTTCATACTGTCTGTAATTCGACTTTTAATTTCTTTTAGTTTTTCATCTGAAACTATAAGTGGGTAGTCTGCTACATTTACATTTTCCTCTACCTCTTCAATAGTTTTCATACCAGCTAACACTACTGTAATTCCTTTCTGTGCTGCATTAAATCTTAGTGCTGCTTGAGACACTGTTTCATCTTCTCTCTCTCTAATAAAATCGAAATAATCCCTATGTTGAGGAATTAATCCTCCACCTTGAGGATTCATTGTAACTACACCTAAGTTATGTTCAAATGCAGCTTCTACCCCTTCCTGCCTATAGGGATGGTTTACTAAATTATAACCTAAAAGTACACCTTCAAACACATTATCCTCAATAATCTTACGTATATCCTCACCCTTACAGTGGGTCGAAAATACCAAATGCTCAATTAGTCCCTCTTCCTTGGCCTTTAGAGCACCTTCGTATGGTCCTCCCGGAGCCATTATATTATGGTATTGATCTAAATCCATAACGCACCACATATGAAAGAAATTAATTTTTTCTATACCCATGACTTTAAGTGAGTTTTCTATTCTCCAGCGAACTTGATCCGCAGTTTTTTCCTTATTTATGCTACTTTTTGTAGATACAAAGTATTGTCCAGGCATATTTTTAAATGCTTGTCCGAATATTGCTTCGCTTCTATCGTCGCAATAGCCTGGAGCAGTATCAAAATAGTTAATCCCTAGGGCGTTAGCCCTTCTAACTACCTCTGCGCTATAGTCATTATCTTCCCCAAAACGCATTCCGCCAAATCCAATAACCGAGACCTTTTTCCTTGTCTTACCATATTCGCGATAAATCATTAAATCTCCCCCTTATTTATTTACTACATAAATAATATTATACAATATTTCAAATTATTTTTCTATTTTTTGTAATGCAAATAATAATTTACCACAACTGTATTGTTTTCCAGCTATATGTTTTTAATTTTTTCAAATAATAATATTGGAATACAATAAACTTACTTGATAAGGAGGTAATTGATAAAATGACAAATACTATGCAAGATCAAATGAATACTCCAGTAGGGCAAGGAAGCAAAAAACTTGATTCTAATAATTTAAAAGTACTGGAGGATCAGTTAAATCATGAATCTCTAATGACAAAAAAATTTAGCAACTATGCTAGCTATTGTACTGATACTGAACTGAAAAACCTTTGTCAACAAGCGTCTCAAAAGCATAAGCAGCACTATAATGAGCTATTAAACTATTTGAATTCTCACCAATAATTAGTATGGCAATATGAATTATATAATATATTAGGGAGGTTTTTTTATGCAAATGAATCATCCAACATTTACAGAAAAGGAATTGATGAATGACTTGTTAACTTCCGAAAAACAAGTAACTTCTGCATATAACGTAGGAATAACCGAAGCATCTTGCACTAATTTAAGACAGCATTTAACTAAATGCTTAACAGATACACAAGAAATTCAATATCAAATATTTAATGCAATGAAGCAAAGAGGATGGTATCAAACTAAGCCAGCTCAAAGTCAAGATGTTCAAAGCGCAAAAACAAAATATAACCAAATGAAAAGCGAACTGCAATAATATTAAAAAGGGCTGTCTCAAAATAGATAATTAACCTAGGGCTGAGACGCCCTTTTTTTCTGCAAAAAGTAAAAAAGACAAACTCCGAAGAATCTATCTCTTTGGTATAATATAATCGCCACAACTATTTTATACCAAATGAATTTAAAGATAGACAAGAAAAATATGACAGTAATAATTCTGTATTTGACGGATTTAGTATCTGTTGAAGTCATTTTTCTTTTGAAAAATTATGGCAACTTTAGTACATTTATCAAATCAAAGAGAAATATTTTTATAAAACTATCATTTCTTCAACAAAAAATAGAAACCCCCTAGTGTAAGGTCTCTATTTCTTTAAAATACTTCTTTATCTTAGTTTGCTTCTTTGTCTTTCCTTTTAACTGCTTTAATATTTTATTATTCTAACACCCTTTATTTCTGAAATTCATCTATTTGCGTAATAAGTTCTTCTAATATGTGTCTATCCATTTTTAAATAATAAGGAGTAAAAAGTGCCATTCCTTTATAAAGATCTATGTTAACATTATCCTTTAGCATTCCACAAAATTCATCTATCCAGATTAATAGATGCTTTTCTAAAAAAGTTTTTTGTCCATTCAAAATTTCTTTTGCTTTTTCTATATCACTCTCTTCTAGAGCTTCTATTGTTCTTTTGTTTAATATAGATATAAATTCTAATTCTAAGCCAATATGATCATCTGGTTGCTTGTCTTCTTCACTTAGCTTTACGCCCCATTTTCTATAAAATTCTCTTACAGCTAAGGTATGTTCATCCAAAATAATTCTTTCGTCACTCCTATACACTGATTCCCAAGGAGGTGCCGGTAGGTGACCTGGTCCATAAAATAATGTTTCATACTGTCTCTTTATGCTCAATTTTTCTTCATCACTTAACTTAGGGGACTTATGGATAAAATCTGCTAAAATTTTTATGCCTTCATGATCTTCTCCTAATTCCTTTAGGGTTTGAAATAAGTTATTTTCCATTAATTTTTCCAATGCTTTAAAATCAGGTTCTTTGTAAAAATATTTTGCTAAAAAATTATACATCCAACCTCTAGATTTTAATATATGATCTAATGGTAGTGTCTCAAAGTTAAGCATTTCTGATTTAGCTTTAATATCTGCAGTCATAAAAAACCTCCTTTTAATTGCATAAACTTCCATATAGGTATTTACTAGGTATGTATTCACTAGTATACCCTAACATCTTTAGATTTAATTTCATAGTTCTATATAAATAGAGGTGTTATAGTTTAACACCTCTATTTACGTAGGGTTTCTTATCTTACCGCATTCTTATGTGGCACAATAACTATTGATGGTTCTGTACTTGTTTCAGCAAAATCTTGAGTTTTATTAGTTCCTTTGTATTTATTTTTTAGCTCCTCAATAGGACCACTGTGAAGTGCTCGTAGCGGGCAAGCAGCTACGCATTGTGGTTCTTTTCCTTGCTGTATTAAATCAATACAATAGTTGCATTTTCCCATTTTGCCTTCTTCTATTAATTGTGGTGCATCATACGGGCAGTTTTGTTTACACACACCACAGCCAATACATTTTTCTTGATCAATTAATACAATACCATCTTGTTCTCTTTTATACATAGCTCCTGTAGGACAGGCTTCCACGCAGGAAGGATTAACACAATGGTTACAAGACATACTTGTCCAGTATGCATAAACATTTTGTTTTAATCCATTACCTTCACGTGTATAATTACCTCCTTCACTTTCAGTAACCTTCCTCCATAGCTGTCCTAATTCCAAATTATTTTTATCTTTACAAGCGACTTGACACGCTTTACAACCAGTACATAGATGTTGCTCTATACAAAATCCTAATTGTTCTGACATAACTCATACCTCCTTATACTAAGCTATTTATATACTTTCAATTTCTACTAAATTAGTATGCTGCGGATTACCCTTAGCTAGTGGTGTCGGCTTATGACTGGTAAGGGTATTAATATTTCCTCTACGATCGATACCATCTTTATCTGGATCGTACCAAGCACCTTGAGGCATGCTAGTTACACCTGGCATGATTCTAGTCGTTACTTTTGCAGGTAGAATCACCACTCCACGATCATTAAAAACCTTAACCATCTGTCCATTCTGTATACCTCTCGCCTCTGCATCTTGTGTATTAATCCAAATAGATTGAGCTTCTACTTCCTCAGCCCATGGATTGTTATCATGAGTAGAGTGACAACGTCTCTTAGTATGATGTCCAATACATTGTAGAGGATATTTCTTAGTTAATGGATCTTCTGGTCCTTCCCATGAAGAAATGTACTTAGGTACTGCTGGAATTTCTGCAGGATTCTTCATATCATAAAGACGCTTAGAGAATATTTCTATTTTTCCAGATGGTGTTGGGAATGGATTATTTTCTGGATCTTCAATTTGAGCTTTAAACGCTACCAGTGGCTCGTCATATGTCCATTTATAAATACCGCGAGCTTTAAATTCTTCATAGCTTGGGAATTCTGGATGATTATTCTTAATTCCCTCTACTATCCATTTACACCAATCTTCTATTGTTTCCTTACCTTCAGTAAACTCTTCTCTTATTCCTAATCTATCAGCTACTTCAATTAGCCATTCATATTCAAACTTACACTCAAAAGGAGGATCTACTACTTTATTGGCATACACTACAAAATCCCCTGAATTCCAAGGAGTAGTGATATTATTTCTTTCAAACATAGAGTTAGCAGGAAGTAATATATCAGCAAATTTTGCACTAGGTGTCATAAATATATCGCTTACTACAATAAATTCTACTTTGCTCTCATCCTTTAAAATTTCTGCTGTTTTATTACAATCAGAATGCTGATTAAGCAAAGTGTTTCCAGCTAAGTTATAAATAAGCTTAATGTTGCTAGGTAGCTTATCTACACCAGTTACTCCATCTTTTGCTCCCATTTCTGTTCCTCGAACAATGGCATCTGTCCATAAAAACACTGGAATTTTTCCTGGGAAAGGATTTTCTGGGATTGGTACACTTGGTATGCTTTGTCTTCCAGCATTTCCAGCGCCAGATGCCCATCCCCCATTAATTCCTACATTTCCTGTCATAGTAGCTAATACTGTAGCTCCCCTAACAATTTGTTCTCCATGAGCATTTCTTTGTGGTCCCCATCCTTGTATTAGTGCCGCTGGTTTTGTAGTAGCATATTCTCTAGCTAACTTTATTATAGTTTCTGCTGGGGTTTTAGAAATTTTTTCTGCCCACTCAGGTGTCTTAGGTATACCGTCTGCTTCTCCTAAAACATAGGACTTGTAAGATTCCTTACCGTCAATCCCTTCAGGCATATGTTCACCATCGAAACCTACTGTATATTTATTTAAAAAGTCTTCATCATGTAAATTTTCTGTAATCATCACATAAGCCATAGCATCCATAACAGCGTTATCTGTGCCTGGTAAAATCGGAACCCATTCATCCGCAAAAGCAATAGCAGTATCGCTATATCTAGGATCTACAACTATAATTTTTACTCCTGCTTCCTTAGCTCTTCTTAAATGATATAACGTTGTACCAAAAATACTTTCTGCTGGGTTATGTCCCCAAAGTATAATTAATTTAGAATTTACCCAGTCGTCAGGAGTATTTCCAGTTGAACTAGTACCATACGTATAAGGCGTTGCTTGTGCAGTACAAGCAGTACTATAGCTATTATAGTATCCCAAGTGCCCTCCATCTAAAGCTAATAGTCTTTGACATAAGGTGTTTCCTCTAATAGTTGCACTGACACCGGAGGCATAATGTACAAAACGAGAAGCTGGACCATATTCTTCTTTGATACGCTTAGTTTCGGAAGCAATAATATCTATAGCTTCTTCCCAAGTAATTCGTTCAAATTCTCCCTCTCCTCTTTTTCCTACTCTTTTCATAGGATATTTTAATCTATCTGGATGGAAAACTGTTTTACGATAGCTTCTTCCTCTGACACAAGCTCTAACTTGAGGAGATTTAGGATCATCTGGTTCGTCGTCAGTGCTTAACCTTACAACTACACCGTCTTTTACATGTGCCTTAATAACACATCTACCACCACAGTTGTTAGTTCCAGCTGTAGGAATTATTTCTATTCCTTCATCTACGTTAATTATAGAATCTGTAGCAGTATCTTCTTCTAGCCCTTCATTACCACACCCTCCTAATACAACAGATCCTCCAACAATTCCACACATCTTTAAAAAAGATCTTCTTGATAAGTCAAATTTGTTTTTAATTTTATTCACTCTTCATTCCTCCTTCTGTGTTTCTTGAAATACTTTCCATTTAGGAACTATCTGCAAAGCATTTGTTATTTTATAAACCAACTACGTTTTAATTTTAACATTTTCTGTGATAAGATTAAAGCTTTAATGTGACAAAATTTGATATTTTTTATCATAATGTGGTAAAATTCGACATTTTTTATCATTTCGATAAAAGCACATAAAGTTTTGAGTATTTTACTCAAAACTTTATGTGCTTTTTTTCTATCTATTCTCCATAAAAAAATATTACTTACTTGTTTTTGCAGGAAAAACATATCTCTGCTTCTTCATTAACTACAATACTTTTACCACAGCTTTTGCAATGCTTTTTTTCTTCTTTTGCTAAAATTGCCTTATCTTTATTTCTTATTGATACTAGACTGCTTGGCTCTAATACTAATCCTTTATAATAACATGCATCTACACAAAGTCCACAGCCTGTACAGTATCCATTATCCATAAATATTCCTTGTCCTTCAATATATTGTAAAGCTCCTACAGGACAAAGCTTAATACATGCTTTGCAAAAATAACAATCGTCTTTCAAAATAGGACTTAAATGAAAACTACTTGATACTTCTAATACTTCCTTATCCATCTTCTTTTCTAGTACTAGCTGTAACAATCTTAAACGATTTGTTAATATTTGAGATGAATCTAATCCTCTATTATTATTCTTTACAGAAACACCTATAAGATTATCTAAGATTGTTTTGGGTGCATTTTTAACTTCAGCTGCCATAAAGCCAAAAAATTGTCTACGCTCTAAGTCTACTTTATTTTCTTTATCCCCTTTTTTAGGTGGTACTATTTTAGGCGATGTGTGGTTATGTTTTATAGCATTTTCTGATACTGACAGTGCTTCCCTTAATGTCATTACTTTTTCTAATTGACCTAAATAAGTCTTTATTCCACTCCTTACAGTGCAAGCATTGCATTTTTCTTCTCTATAAATAATATAAACTGGAAATTCTAACAAGCTCACCGCTAAGAGAAATTCTAGAGACAAACTGCCTAAGCATGGTACTTTAATAGCTTTTGAAGACACTTCCTTGTTTAAGTGACAGCTCAAAACAACCGTTCCCCCACCCTCACCTATACTTTTTATTTTATTTAGTAAACCTATTTCTGTTGGTTCCTGTAACTCAATAGCTCCTAAAGGACAGTTAGATGCGCATAAACCACATTCTAAGCAATTATCATCAAAGAGAATTTGTTTTTGCTTTCTATTAATCTTAATTGCACCTTGTGGACAGTTGGTTTCACATATAGTGCATTTACTTTGGGGGGAATTTATTTTGCAGCATCTATTAGCATCTACAGACAATGGGGCTATGCGAGCTGTTACAGAGTTTATAATTTTTTCTAAATTAATTATCCTCACCCCTTCTATTTTTAAAAAATTTACCCTTATTTCAAATGACATAAAGCCATATAATCAGTTCAATATTTCTAAAACTACTTATACAGCTTTATTCATTAAATAACTACTTTTATTTATCTAATCAGACTTATATGCATTAAAACAATTTTATCTACCTCATTTTACATTTTACAGGATATCATATTAATGTCAATATTACTTATATAGATTACTTCTTAAATCTAACTCTTTATTCTTCGGCATATTAGGCTTACCTACAGGATAAGGTATAGCTATAGTTGGAACTATTCTATTGGCCCCTACAGATTGAGAAATAGTTGTTATTGTAGACATATGAACTATAGGAATACCATATCTCTCCTTTAGTAGCTCAATTTAAAGGTGCTGCTATACTTCTATAATCTTTTACAAATATTCCATTTAATACTGGTATTTTTATCTTCTCAGTAATAATAGCTTTCTATTGTGCAACAGGCGGTCTTTGTTCCGTAATGTGGACATCTTTAATACAAGGTATGCCTATGTTTTTTATAGAAGCTATTCTTGTATATACTGCTTTAAAGGCAGTTGGCGGGTTTAATAGAATTGAAAGTTCTTTAACAAAGTAATTTTGCATCTTCATAGTACTGAATGTACTAAACTTCTTTATTTTTTGTAAATATCTTTTAAATTTCATATTTCATATTCCTAAATTTTAAATTGGCTTTTATATTAAAAATAAAATACCTAGGGTTTATCATCTAATTAAACCATCTAGGCATTTTATTTGTACAATATCTTTATTTTAATTTTTTAACTAATTTATCTGCTATTTCATCAAAAATAGTGCTCTTATATTCAAACACCCTACCACGGTCTGATAGTTCTACAAACTCTTTTTCAATTGCAATATTCCCTAAAAAATCAATTCCAAGCTCATTTGCTACTTCTTCTGTTTTTCCTTCTCCAAATAAATAGTACGGTTCTGGATATGATGGTGGCTGTACATAGCTCATGTTTTCTATTAAACCTATAACCGGTATATTCATTTTTTCTGCCATATTAATACCCTTAGTTACAATCATAGAAACAAGACTTTGAGGTGATGTTACCATTACAATACCCTCTATAGGAATAGACTGCATTACTGTAAGAGCCACATCTCCTGTACCTGGTGGGAAATCAATTAGCAAATAGTCCAGTTCTCCCCATGCAACATCTGTCCAAAATTGTTTTACTACACCACCAACTACAGGACCTCTCCAAATTACAGGTTCTGTTTCATTTGGTAGCAACAAATTCATCGACATTACCTTTACACCATTTTCTGCTATAATAGGCACAATGCTCTGATCCAATTGTCTAGCGGGTCCTTTTAGACCAAATAACTTTGGAATACTAGGTCCTGTTATGTCACCATCTAAAATACCTACTAAATATCCTTTTTTAGCTAAGGCCGATGCCAGCATTGATGTAACTGATGATTTACCAACACCTCCTTTACCACTCATAATACCAATAACATTTTTTATGCTACTAAATTTATTTTCTTTTTCTGGCACAATACAACTATTAGAAGTACATTTGCCTTCAACACTATATGAGCATCCATTACATTTATCACTCATCTTTAGTTCCTCCAATACAGCTAAATTTTACTATAATTTCAGTATACCCCTAATAAACAAGTTAATCCATCACAATATTAATGATTTAAATAAGAAGATATTCTATTATAAGAATAAATTTAATCAATTCTACAGATAATTATATTAGGCTACAAGCTAACTATAATTATTTTGTAAAGGAGTGTTTATATGTCTGAAGAACGAGACAACAATAGAACAGAACGTACTGATAACAGAACACAACATGCTGATGGTTGGGGGAGTTTAATATTAAGAGTTATACTTTCCGCCATAGTCCTATCAGTTGCCGCATTCCTTACTCCAGGTTTTACTATTCGCGGCATTTGGGCAGTATTGCTAGCAGCTGTAGTTATTTCAGTTGTTGATTATTTAATTCAAAGAATGACAGGCCTACATGCTTCACCTTTTGGTAGAGGATTTTCTGGTTTTATTATATCCGCAATTGTGCTTTATGGAACCCAATTTTTGATACCTACTATGAGAGTCACAATGTGGGGAGCTATTTTGGGTGCACTTGCAATAGGTATAATAGATATGATTATCCCTGGACAGACATTTTAAAATATCTTTGAAGTCCTACATAAATAGACCATGCAATTTTTTGCTGGTAATGTGGGTCATTTAGTTTTTGCTCCTCCTGAGGGTTAGACAAAAAACCACATTCTATTAGAACTGTGGGGATGTCTAACTCTTTTATTATATAAACAGAATCATTTTCTAAAGGTACCCTTCTATTATCGTTGTCTAATACTCTAACCAATTCTTCCTGAATCATATTAGCCAATTGCTTTCCACTCTCATTATTCTTTGGATAGAAGGTTTGAGCACCATAGTACTTAGATTGTGTAAAACTATTTACGTGAATAGATAAAAAAACATGTGGTGCATTTTCTATTACAATATTTTTCCTATTTGTTAAGTCTACGCTTTTCATCTTTCTATTGCTACCATCATCTATATATAAATCAATATCCTCTTCCCTAGTCATAATTACAATAGAACCACTTTGTTCTAAATATTCACGTAGATATAATGATATTGCTAAATTAATTTCCTTTTCATGCTTACCATTATGTCCTAATTTGCCAGGGTCGAACCCACCATGCCCAGGGTCTATAACTATTACTTTAGCTGTAGTAGGAATACTATACGTCTCTATAGATTTATAATAATTAAATGACGCAATTAATACTGTGATTGAAATCAATAATAGACAAATTCTAATTATCCAATACTTACGTACAATAATTAATCTCAACTTCTAATTCCTCCTTCCTTTGCTTTATCTTTATTGCTTATTATTATATGAATTGTATAGGTTGTTTCACTACATAATTAATTAATTATTCATCCATATATAATTGATTAATAATTTAGTAGTTTAAGGGGAAAATATATTTGAAAATATACGTTAGGAGGATACAAATGGAAAATAATAAAGATAAAAAACATGTAATAGATCAAATGAATCAATTAAAGATGCACAATGATAAGATTAAAGAGTGCTTGTCAGCAATACAATTGTTAATGGTAGATAACAATAATAGTCGCATTAAAGATGAATCTGTAACAAATGAACTTGATAATTTATCAAAACAAATAAATTCTATATCTACATCAATTAATACTATTGAAAGAAGTTTAAGCTAATATATTTCGACATATTTATTTATAATATGATTATTTCCTGGGAAATTTTTATTTTTTCATTCAAAAATTACAGCTTGCAATGAGAAAGTTTGCATATTATTAATCGACAGTTGTCTAATACTCTGGAATAAAATATAGAAACAAAGAAGTCCCCCAAGCATCAGTATTTGGGGGATTTTGTATTTTAAAAATACTATCTCCTTGAGAATTTTATGTGTTGAATTTTACATTTGCAAATCCTTCAACCTTATTTGTTAGTTGTTAGTTGTAAGTTAATTTTGATAAATTTTTTGTAAAGTTTTATAAAACTCTAAATTCAATTCTAAGTAGTTTCATCCTCGAAATGGTGTAATTTATAAGCACCTATAAAATAATTTAATACAAACTAATCTGATGCGTTGTTTAATTAATACATTAAATCTTATTTGTAATTTTCTATTTTTTTGTTTTTTAATATATTTTCAACAAATCCTTCACACATTTTTATACGCAACATAGTATGGAAGTATAATATATTTTTCTCCAGTGTTCTTTTTTATCTAAGAAATAAAATAGGGTATGTAGCTTTACATACCCTATTAGTAAAATATTATTCTTGATATGTTTAGTAAACTCTACAGTCTTCTTGCTCTCTTAGACATTCTCTATGACGTTCTCGTTCTCTCGGGCATTCTCTATGATGTTCTCGCTCTCTTGGGCATTCTTCTTCCCTTGGACATTCTATACTACTGGTTCGACCAATTGCAACCTGTCTATTTTGTAAAAGTTTAAGTGTAATAGCTATAACCATTTTTTCCTCAATTTTTGTGAATACTTTTTCGCCTACAGGTAGGTGCATATGATGTGGATGTTCACGATGTATAAACTCGTCGAACTCAACAATTTTAGCACTTATTAATTCACAAAATACTAGTTCATTAAAAAATTCTGTGCTGACTTGATTAAATTCTGATAAATCTCCTGATAATAGTCTATCTTTTTCAGCAAAATCATTTGATAATTCTTTTGATGTAAAGAATTCAAATTCATTTGATGTATTAGTAACAATAGGTGCTGGACAAGTACCATTAAATCTAACTACTGTTGTACATTCAAATGGAACATCTACTGTGCAGTGACGAATGTCTCCACACATTCCATGACGACTTGAGCATTCTCTTGTTGCGAATTCAATGTTTTTACGAACAAATCCTTTAATAAATAAAATGTCAGTACCTTGTATAAGCATACATTGAACTATTTTTATCTTTTTCTTAATCCTTTTAATTTCAATAGCCGGCTCAGGTAGATCAATTTTTGCATTAACATTGAACCGAACTGTTAACTCAGCTAAAACTACTGGTATTTTCGCTACAACACCTGCTCTAATTGGGTTTAATCTTACTGGATTACTGTCGCAATCTCCTAGAGTTTCAGCTTTAACTTCAACGCAAGATGTCTCACATTCAGTTTTTTTGTGTACTATAGCATTTTCAAATCTATTATTATGACAATCTACATCTCTTTTATTTACGAAAACTTCTCTATTATTCAATTTAATTTCCTCCTATCAGTCTTTTATGATGTCTAAAATCCTATTGTCCTTTTACCTAGTACATAGTATTCTGTCATTATATTTTGGTGAATTTTATTTTAAAACTTTTTAGGTTACCTGAGTTTACACAGCATTTCTTTACAATCATTCATTTTAAAACCATGGTACAGCAATATTTGATTATATTAAATGACTGGACATGAAGGTATTCTAGCTAGAACCAGTTTTTTATTAGAAAAGTTGCTTACCGCTTTGCTTCTTTCCCAATACAAGTATATTGTAGACTTGAAAAAATGTTCATATAAAGATTTTAAAAAATGTGAATCTCTAGCTCGACCATATTTAAAAATATTTGTACAAATCAAGGTATTAATATGATTTTGTTCTATAATACACATTAGATGATGTTCATTGCCACAAAACCACCTTTACTACTTTAATTTAAGATACTTTATCACCTTTAGTGTAAGAGGTTATTTAGGCAATTTGTCGTTACTAGACAAATTGCCTAAATAATCTAAACCAGTCTTTTAATCTGTTATATATGAAAATTATCAGTTGTTTCATAAGAAAATGGGTAGAGTTTTATTGATCAAATAAGCATGTATTATAGCATATTATTTTTTTATTTATACACATTAAAAAACAGGGTAAAGCCTAAGCTCTACCCTATTTCGGTTAATTCATCTTTTTAGCAGAAGAAAAACCCACATCCGCAAAATAGCACAATAATCAATAAGAAGAAGAACAGCATACTTTCTCGCATATATTGCGCCCACCTTTTCAAATTTTAAGTAGTGCTAAATATACAATTTTTTTCTCTTTCAGCCCTAAGGCTATCTATAGTTGTAATATATTATGAAATTATCTATAAGTTGTTCTATATTTTTCTATAAAAATAAAAAGGGGAAGGCTAAGGTACCCCAACATTAATAAATACCCTAAAAATCAATATTTGAGGGATTTTGTATTTTATAAATATTATCTCTTTGATAATTTTATATATTGTATTTATAATTTGTGGTGTGAATTCAGAATATGGCCCATCATCAAATGTTAGAGCTATAACCTTTTCTTCTCTTACCCCTTGCGTAATTACATGATTGTAATCAGTTTTTCACTTTTGTTAGATTTCATTTCTTATATCCCTCCAATTCTATATAAATTATATGAGCATATAATAGATTATATGATTTTATAAGGAGTGAGTACATGCATAAAAAGCCTATCATAATAATTATTGGGTCTTATAAAAAAAGAGCTATCCTTTTTTGCATTCTACTTATATCTCTACTAATTCTTTCTATGTTTATTTTTAATATTTCTCATCCTGTTTTTAATAACACTTCTTCAAAACCCATTGTCATAGACCCTGGCCATGGTGGAATAGATGGTGGATCTAGTCATAATGATTTATTAGAGAAGAATATTAATCTAGAAGTATCATTAAAATTAAAAAAAATTCTATCTGATAAAAATATAAGAGTTGTTATGACAAGGGATAAAGATATATCTCTTGAATCTAAGAGTGATCTAAAGTCATCAAGATATAGAAGAGACTTGAATGCTAGGAAGAGTATTATTGATAAAAACAATGCTGAGTTATTCGTCAGTATTCATGTAAATGCCCATCCTAAAAATACTAAAGCCCAAGGGGTTCAGGTAATTCACTATCCCGAATCAAGAGATAGTGAGCATTTGGCTAAGGAAATTTCCGATTCAATCAATAAGATAGTTTTTAATGAATTTTTAAAAACAGAACAAATTAAGGCAGAAGTATTGACTGGAAATTTCTATGTACTAAGAGAATCTAAGTCTCCAGGTGTTATAGTAGAAATAGGATTTATAACAACCCCTGAAGATAGAGAACTTATTCAAAATGAAGATTATCAATATAAAATGGTTACAGCTATTGCTCAAGGAATTATTGAATATATAGCAAATAGAAATTAAAACTTTAAAATAATATATAACAAAACACTCTTTTTTGAATTATATAGATCTTATCAGAAAGGAGTGTTTTATTATTATTTTCTATACATTTTATGCTTTTTACTCTTAAATCTTAGGTTCTAGGAACCGGTTTTCTAAACATTTCTTCTAGCTCAGTAATAAATCCTGTTATTGGTTTTCCTTGTTCTACATCTCTTACATAATCTCTCAATCTGTTAGATACATGTTCCTCCTCTGATACATGAACAGTAGTAATATTAGTGTCTCTTTTCTTAACCTTTTCAATTATTTCATCTTTTATCCTAGTTATTTCTTTTTCATTTCCTTTAAGACTGGCAACTAATTCTACTCCAACATAAGCAGTTTTATCATGAATCAATACAGTAGCTTCTTTTACATCTTTTACTTTTTTTACTTCTTCAGCTATATCTTTCTGAATTTTTCCTTCTTCATTCACAGCAGTTTGCGTCTTGGAAGGTGGTGTCTTAGATTTTGCTGGAGCTGTTTCTTCGGTTGTTCTTTCTGTTGCTTTTTCAGTAGTAGTTTTAGTTCTTTCATTTATTGGTCTTTTGGCAGTACGACAGCCCACTAATCCAATAATAATCACTAGCAAAATAGTAATAAACTTGAGTGGCTTTTTCCATGATTTCATATGTATTCTCCTTTCATATCTTATAAATAACATTACTAATACGTTAATATTTTGCTATATAACACATAATTTATACGATGAAAATATTTCCAAAGCTAAAAAGCAACTAAGCTAACTAAAAGTTAGCCTAGTTGCGCTATTATATTGTGATATCTTTACACAAAATTTTAAAAACAGGGTAGCCTAAGCTACCCCATAATTTCTTTCATCCTTACATTCAGAAACTCTCACTCTAACACAATTTGATTAAACAATAGTACATAAAGGTACTCTAACTAAAACAAGACGGTCAGTTGCATTTTCCACACTAAATACTACGAATACATTTGCACCTACTACGAATGCGCAAATAATCTCTACTTCTCTTCCTGTAGGAATTGTGGTAACTATTTGACAACGCATAACTCCCGCTGCTATTAGTATTGCTGCTTCAGCTGCTGTTATCTCCCTTATAGTAAATTGTTCAATCTCTGTACCCTCAATCTCTATTTCCACGAGCAGGAAAAATCTCCCATCTATTTGAGCTACACATGATGTTATTGTGAAAATTGGATCTTTGCATGGCTTGTTGCATCTTTGTGTATTAATTTCTTGACTATAATCCATTATTTTCGCCTTCCCTTTTTTTATATTAGAAAAGTTGCTTACTGCTTTGCTTCTTTCCCAATACAAGTATATTACGAGCTTGAAAAAGTGTTCCTATAAAAATTTTGTTAGTTGTGTGTTAGTTGTAAGTAAAATTTCATGTATTTCAATATGGTTTTGGGCATAAAGAAACCCCTCAAATTCAGCATTTGAGGGGCTTTGTATTTTATAAATATTATCTCTTTGAGAATTGTGGTGCACGTCTTGCTGCTTTTAAACCGTATTTCTTTCTTTCTTTAGCTCTTGCATCTCTAGTTAGGAAACCAGCTTTTTTAAGAGTTCCTCTTAATTCTTCATCAGACTTTACTAATGCTCTAGCGATTCCGTGTCTTAAAGCTCCAGCTTGTCCAGTGTATCCTCCACCTGCCACTGTTGCGATTACATCGAATCTGCCTAATGTTTCTGTAATTGTTAGAGGCATTCTAACATCTCTCTTTAAAGTTTCATATTTAAAATATTCTTCAATATCTCTGTTGTTTACTTTAACATTTCCTTCACCAGGAACTAATCTTACTCTAGCGATAGATTGCTTTCTTCTACCTGTTCCGTAATAAGCTACTCTTGCCATCCATAACTCCTCCTTTCAAATTTCCTACTTTTATATATCTAATGCTTCTGGTTTTTGAGCTTCGTGATTGTGGTTTGGTCCAGCATATACTTTTAATTTTGTAAGCATTTGTCTTCCAAGTCTATTTTTTGGAAGCATACCTTTTACCGCATTGTAAACAAGCTTTTCAGGTTTTTCAGCAAGAAGTCTTCTAAAAGAAACTTGTCTTAATCCACCTGGATGTCCTGTATGATAAGTATAGAAAGATTGATCTAATTTCTTACCAGTTAAAACTACCTTCTCTGCATTAACAACGATTACAAAATCACCAGTGTCTACATAAGGTGTAAATTCTGGCTTGTTTTTTCCTCTTAAAATTGTAGCGATTTCTGTTGAAAGTCTACCTAAAGTTTTTCCTTCAGCATCGACAATATACCACTTTCTTTCAACTTCATTCGGTTTTGCCATATATGATTTCATTGTTTTCCCTCCTTGTAAATCATCGATTTTTAAATGTTATCTTGTTTTTGTCACGTTCTATATATGTGTCAAGATCCGGGGCAGTGGATCATATTTACACACTCTCGTATATTTTAATACAATGAGCCTAGTGTGTCAAGGGGTAAAATACCTTATCTAAAAATAATCCTTGAGGTGGCGCTGTATGACCTGCCATTGTTCTATCCTTGGTTTCAAGCGCCCTATTAATATGCTCTATCGATATTTTTCCCATACCAACTTCCACTAAAGTCCCTGTAATAATTCTAACCATATTGTATAGAAAACCATCGCCCTCTATATAAACATATAGGCTATTATCTTTAATTATGATATCTAAATTTCGGATAGTTCTTACTGTATTTTCAACACTACTGCCACTGGACATAAAACCTCTAAAGTCATGGGTTCCTAGTAAAAGTTTTGCTCCATCTCTCATTTTCTTATGGTCTAACTTATAATGGACATGATAGCTATAGTTTCTAAGTAAGGGGTTTCTATATCTACCTTCATAAATATGATAAATATATCGTTTGCCAATAGCACTATATCGAGCATGAAAATCCATAGGAACCTCCATTGCATTAATAATAGAAATATCATTTGGTAGGTTGCTATTAAAAGCTAATGGAAGCCTATCTACTGGAATATTGCTTTCAAGTATAAAACTTGCCACTTGACCATAGGCATGAACACCAGCATCTGTTCTTCCAGACCCATTAATACTAATTTCTTTACCTGTAAGTTTTTTTAGAGCTCTCATTATTTCTTCCTGTATTGTCCTACTATTAGGTTGAATTTGCCATCCACTATAGTTTGTTCCATCATATTGAATTTCGATCATAATATTTTTCATTGTATCATTCCTAACACCTAACATGTTATAATGCAACTCTATGAAAAATTAAAACTGCTAATAGAAATGTGGTTACTACTAGAGCTACTGTATCTTTCCCTGTCATTTTTAATTCCTTCATTCTAGTACGATTTTCGCCACCACGATAGCATCTTGCTTCCATAGCCATGGCTAATTCATCAGCTCTTCTAAATGCACTAATAAACAAGGGAACTAATAAAGGCACTAAGCTTTTTGCTCTACTAATAATATTCCCACTTTCGAAATCAGCTCCACGAGCCATTTGTGCTTTCATAATCTTATCAGTCTCTTCAAGTAAAGTAGGGATAAACCTAAGAGCAATTGTCATCATCATAGCTAACTCATGAGCTGGTACACCTATTTTTTTAAATGGATTTAATAAATGTTCTATCCCATCTGTTAGCGCTATTGGTGAAGTAGTTAATGTTAATAATGAAGTTCCCATAACTAATAATACTAGTCTAATAGCCATAAAAAACGCCTGATATAAGCCTTCTCTTGTCATAACTAAAGGGCCTAGATTGAGAATAGGTTCTCCTTGTGTCATAAATATATTAATTATAAATGTAATTATTATTATTATTCTTAAAGGCTTTAATCCTTTAAGAATGTACTTTATAGGTATTTTAGATATATATACAGAAACAAATATAAAAGCAATAATATAAGCATAAGGAATAAAGGTATTAATAATAAATAATCCTATTATTAATGCAAAGGTAATTAGTATCTTAGTCCTCGGGTCTAATTTATGAACATAGGATCCTGTTGGATAATATTGGCCAATTGTAATATCTTTAAGCATTTTTATTACTCCTTATCCATTTTAAAATTTCTTCCTTAGCTTCTTCCACTGTAAATATATCTTCCCTTATCTCAATACCCTTTGCCTTTAATGCTCTAACTAAATAGCTTATTTGTGGAACTCCAAGTCCTATAGATTCTAAGGTTTCTACCTGTTGGAATACTTCTCTAGGATTCCCAATAAGTGCAACCTTTCCTCTATGCATAACAATAATACGGTCTACTAGCTTTGCAATATCCTCCATACTATGAGATACTAAAATAACCGTATTTTTATATTGGCTATGCAGCATTTTTATTTCTTCTAAAATTTCATCCCTTGTTCTAGGATCTAAGCCTGCCGTAGGTTCGTCTAATATTAACACTTCTGGTTTCATGGCGAATACTCCAGCAATAGCTACCCTTCTTCTTTGACCCCCACTTAATTCAAATGGAGATCTGTCTTTTAATTCTTCAAATGGAAGCTTTACAAATTCCATAGCCTCCTTAATCCTTTCTTCTACTTCAGATTCTGATAACCCTAAGTTCAGGGGTCCAAAGGCAATATCCTTATATATTGTCTCTTCAAATAGTTGATGTTCTGGATATTGAAAAACTAAACCAACCTTTTTTCTTACATCTCTTAACTTAACTGATTTGTCCGTAATATCAGTACCACTAATAATAATTTTACCAGAAGTGGGTTTTATCAATCCATTTAAATGCTGAGTTAAAGTAGACTTACCTGATCCAGTATGACCTATAAGACCTATAAATTCTCCAGATTTAATCTCAACATTAACATCATCTAATGCCTTAGTTTTAAATGGACTACCTGGGTTATATACATATGTTAAATTTTCTATTTTAATTGACATAATCTCATCACCATTTCATCAACAGTTAATATATCTTGAGGTAAATCAATTCCCTCTTTTATCAATTCATTAGTTAAGTCTGTTATTTGAGGTACATCTAATCCTAACTCTTTTAACTGCTCAACTTTAGAGAACACTTCTTTGGGTTTACCTTCCAAAACGATTTGCCCATTTTCCATTACTATAACCCTATCTGCATCTACAGCCTCTTCCATAAAGTGGGTAATATGAACTATTGTAATATTTTCTTCTTTATTAAGCTTTTTTATAGTATTAATTACTTCTTTACGGCCCGATGGATCTAACATCGCAGTTGGCTCATCAAAGATTATACAATTGGGTCTCATAGCAATGACTCCTGCAATAGCAATTCTTTGTTTTTGTCCACCAGATAATAAATGTGGAGCTTTACCTCTATATTCTAGCATATCTACAATATTAAGAGCTTCTTCCACTCTTCTTACAATCTCCACCGGAGGAACACCTAAGTTTTCAGGCCCAAATGCAACATCTTCTTCTACAATTGTAGCTACAATTTGGTTGTCAGGATTTTGGAATACCATTCCAGCTGTCTGCCTAATATTCCATATGTTTTCTTCCTCTTTTGTATTTAGCCCTTTAACAAGTACGTCTCCCTTTGTAGGTAATAAAAGAGCATTCATATGTTTGGCCAAAGTTGACTTTCCTGAACCATTGTGTCCAATTACTACAACAAATTCGCCGGACTCAACCGTAACTGTAACATCGTTTAGGGCTAGCATACCTTCATCATCATTATTTTTATACTGAAATTGTATATTATTAACCTCTATCATTTTACTCATCCTATAGTCCCTTCTTTATTTTCATATAATCATACGTCAAAATCTAAACATCTTATATTATAACTTATTTTCTACTTGTTGACTATGATTTATGAGTAAGATAATTAAATAACTAGAGTTTTACGCAGTTTCGCAACTCAAATTTATTTGCTTCCTTCGGTCGCATAAATTTGGTGCTCATTGCCTTTTTGTCCAACGAACTCTGTGAGTTGTTGACAAAACGGACAGCGGAGTGAGCAACGCGAGCGTAGAAATGAGCTACGCGAATGTTGCGTTTGACCTACCATCGATTTGCCTTTAAGCACTTGAAATTTTTAATTACCATTAAAAATTGAGTGCGCCATGAAGCAACTTTAGTTGCGTAATTTTGCAAATCGGGTTAGGTCATAAAATAAAATTTGTTCGTTTTCACTCACAAACTTTATGGCGCACTCAATCTTTAGCTATGCTAAAGATTTCAAGTGCTTAAAAAAAAACAGGGACTAAGCCTATTAACTTAATCCCTCCTATCTATTATACTAATTCGATGATTACCATCTCTGCAGCGTCGCCTCTTCTTGGTCCAAGCTTCATAATACGTGTATATCCACCATTACGCTCTTGATATTTTGGCGCAATTTCATCAAATAAATTCTTAACTACAGTTTCTTCTGTTATAAAGCTAAGAACTTGTCTTCTAGCATGTAGATCTCCTCTTTTTGCAAGAGTAATCATTTTTTCAGCTAGTCTTCTTGTTTCTTTAGCTCTTGTTTCTGTTGTTTCAATTCTACCGCTTTTTAATAAACTAGTTACTAGGTTTCTAAGCATTAAATTTCTATGAGCGCTTACACGTCCTAATTTACGATAATGTGCCATGTCTATCCCTCCTTACTACATCCTATTCATCGCTAGGTTTTAATCCAAGACCTAACTCGTCAAGCTTTTTCTGAACTTCTTCAAGAGATTTTCTTCCAAGGTTTCTTACCTTCATCATATCCTCTTCAGACTTTTGAGCAAGTTCATCTACTGTATTAATGCCTGCACGTTTCAGACAGTTATAGGATCTTACTGAAAGGTCAAGTTCTTCTATAGTCATTTCAAGAACCTTTTCCTTTTTATCCTCTTCTTTCTGTACCATGATCTCTACATCATTAACATGCTCTGTTAATGTAATGAATAGATTTAAGTGCTCATTCATTATCTTTGCTGCTAAAGATATAGCTTCATCAGGCATAATACTTCCATCGGTAAACACTTCAATGATCAGTCGATCATAGTCAGTAACTTGACCTACCCTTGTGTTCTCAACATAATAACTAACCTTTGTTACAGGAGTAAATATTGAGTCTATAGGTAGTACACCGATAGGCATTCCTGGGGTTTTGTTGTTTTCTGATGGTACATATCCTCTCCCTTTAGCAATGGTTAATTCCATTGTTAGAGTTCCATCACTATCTAAGGTAGCAATATGCATTTCTGGACTAAGGATTTCAATGTCTGCATCTGCAATAATGTCACCTGCAGTTATAGTTCCTTCGCCTTTTGCTTCAATACGAACCGTTTTAGGCTCATTTCCGTGCATACGAATAGACAAGCCTTTTAAGTTAATTATAATCTCTGAAACATCTTCTTTTACACCTGGGATTGTAGAAAATTCATGTAAGACACCATCAATTTTTACAGACGTTACCGCCGCCCCAGGTAATGAAGATAGCATAATTCTTCTTAGGGAATTCCCTAATGTGGTTCCATAACCTCTCTCTAGCGGCTCCACTGTAAACTTTCCATAGGTATTTTCCTCATTAATCTCTACTACTTCTACCTTTGGCTTTTCCATTTCTATCATTGATTTGAACCCTCCTTTAGCATTTTCTCTATTATATTGAGGGCAACTGATTCTAAAAATTATTATTTAGAGTATAGCTCTACGATTAAGTTTTCTGCGATTGGTAAATCTATATCTTCTCTTGAAGGTAATGAAACTATTTTTCCCTCTAATTTTTCTGCATCAGCTGTTAACCAATTTGGAACATTTCCTTTAAAGTTTTCAGCTAAAGCTTTAAATTTATTTGATGACTTAGACTTTTCAGCAACAACAATAGTATCTCCTGCACTAACTAAATATGAAGGGATATCTACTTTTTTACCATTTACTAAAAAGTGTCCATGAACAACTAATTGTCTAGCTTCTGCTCTAGAAGCTCCAAAACCTAATCTATAAACAACGTTATCTAGACGAGTTTCTAATATTCTTAAAAGGTTTTCACCTGTAATACCAGCTTGCTTATCAGCCATCTCAAAGTATTTTCTAAATTGAGACTCTAATACACCATAGAATCTTTTTGCTTTTTGTTTTTCTCTTAATTGAATTCCATAGTTTGATAGTTTTTTTCTACTGTTACCGTGCTGTCCTGGAGCATAAGCTCTTTTGGAAATTGCACATTTATCTGTGTAGCATCTATCGCCTTTTAGGTATAATTTCATACCCTCTCTACGACATAATCTACATACCGCTTCTGTATATCTTGCCATTTACTTACACCTCCCGATCTTCATTAAACTCTTCTACGTTTTGGCGGTCTACAACCGTTATGTGGAATTGGAGTTACATCTTTAATAAGGTTAACTTCAAGTCCTGCAGCTTGTAGTGAACGAATTGCAGCTTCTCTTCCTGCACCTGGTCCCTTAACATAAACTTCTACAGTTTTTAATCCATGCTCCATAGCAGCCTTAGCAGCAGTTTCTGCAGCCATTTGAGCAGCGAAAGGAGTTGATTTTCTTGATCCTTTAAATCCTAATTGACCTGCACTAGCCCAAGAAATTACATTTCCTTGCATGTCAGTTAAAGTAATAATTGAATTGTTAAATGTTGATTGAATATGTGCTTGACCACGTTCTATATTTTTACGTTCTCTTCTTCGAGTACGAACGCCTTTTTTCTTAGCTACCTTTGCCATTCTCGCTGTACCTCCTTACCTACTATTTTTTCTTCTTACGACCAACAGTTTTCTTAGGACCTTTTCTTGTACGAGCATTAGTTTTTGTCTTTTGTCCTCTTACTGGCAATCCTTTAATATGTCTTAATCCTCTATAACATCTGATCTCTTTTAATCTTTTAATGTTTAAAGCGATTTCTCTTCTTAAATCCCCTTCAACATGATGATCTGAGTCGATAATTTTTCTTAAGTTATTTACTTCTTCCTCTGTTAAATCCTTTACTCTTGTATCAGGATTAATACCTGCAGCAGCTAATATACCATTTGATGTTTTTCTACCGATACCAAATATATATGTTAAGCCAACTTCAACTCTTTTATCCCTTGGCAAGTCAACACCAGCTATTCTAGCCATATTGATTTACACCTCCTAATTCTATTGTTCCACCATCTTATATTCTTTGTATTACTAGTCTTTTTCTAATGTAAATTTAGATTTAAAATGAATATTTTGTATCGCAATAGCTTTTGGGGAATCAGTTAGAAACTGACGCAGCCGCTCCCGAAAGCTTATAACTACAATACTGTATTATACTATAAAACAACTGAAAGTTCCAGTAGTATTTAAACTAGTTTAACCTTGTTTTTGTTTGTGTTTAGGATTTTCGCAGATAACCATAACTCTGCCATTCCTTTTGATTATTTTACACTTTTCACAAATTGGTTTAACCGATGGTCTAACCTTCATTGTTATCCCTCCTTGACTACTTCTTTCGCCATGTTATTCTACCACGAGTCAAATCATATGGAGATAACTCTACCGTAACCTTATCCCCAGGCAGAATCCTAATAAAGTTCATTCTTAATTTTCCTGATATGTGTCCTAAAACCTCATGACCATTTTCAAGTTCTACAATAAACATCGCATTTGGTAATGCTTCTTTTACTGTACCTTCTAATTCAATTACATCTTGCTTCGACATTGAGCAATCAAACCTCCATTTCTAACCCTAGGATTTCACACCTAGTCTTTCAAGCTCTCTACGTATAAAGGCATTATTTATTTTCTCATTGTTTAAAATTGCATCTTTAATTTCTTTAGATACAATATTCAACTTTGCCAAGTGTTTAATCTTTTTTTTCTTAGGTCTATCTATCCTTCTTAATGATCCATCAACAATTAAGACATGATTGTTATCCGCCTTACCAAACACGACGAAAACTCTTCCCTGATCGCGTCCAGTTTTTGACTTAACTATTTGTCCTATGTCTAAATCAGTTCGTTCCATATAGTCACCTCATTTGTCTGGATTATAGCTTTGTAAGAATCTCAGGTTCCCCATCCGTAATTGCTACGGTATGCTCGTAATGAGCTGAGTATTCACCATCTAAGGTTACTACTGTCCAACCATCTGAAAGTACTTTAACTTCGTAGGTTCCTATGTTAATCATTGGTTCTATAGCTAAGACCATTCCTTCTTTTAATCTTGGTCCTTTTCCTGGAGGACCATAGTTAGGAATTTGTGGTTCTTCATGCATACTTGTACCGATTCCATGGCCTACGTAGTTTCTAACCACTGAAAAACCCCTGTCTTCAACATGGGCTTGAATAGCATAGGATATATCTGATAACCGATAGCCTAACTTTGCAAACTTAATTCCCTCATAAAAGCTTTGCCTAGTTACTTCTATAAGCTCCTGTGCTCTCTGACTAATCTTTCCTATGGCATGAGTTTTTGCAGAGTCACCATAATAACCTTTGTAGAGTGCCCCGATATCTATACTGATAATATCGCCATCTTCTAGTGTTTTTAATCCAGGTACACCATGGACTACTTCGTGATTAACGGAGGCACATATGCTAGCTGGAAAACCTCCATATCCTTTAAATGCAGGAATTGCTCCTTTTTTAAGAATATGTTTTTCAGCTATCGCATCTAGTTCCTTTGTCGTAATTCCCGGTTTTATTGCCTCTCTAACAAGTTCATGGGCTTCAGCAACAATTTTTCCAGCTTCTCGCATTAATTCAATTTCTTTACGCGATTTTATATATATCATTATAGCTCGCTCCCTAAAGAGGTCACAATATCTTCAAACACTACACTTATTTTTCTGTCGCCATCTATAGTAACTAGCTTATCTTGTTTATTGTAGTACTCTATTAATGGAGTTGTTTCCTTCAAATAAACTTCGATACGTTTTGTTACTGTTTCTTCGTTGTCATCATCTCGTTGATAAAGATTACCACCGCATTGGTCGCAATTTTCTCCCTTTATTGATGGATTATATTTTACGTGGAATGTAGCACCACATTCTCTACATATTCTTCTTCCAACGGCTCTTTCCACTAAAATGCCTTTATCAACCTCTATATTTATTACTCTATCTAAGGCGCCATCCATATTTGCTAACACTTTATCTAAAGCTTCAGCCTGCACTACCGTTCTTGGAAATCCATCTAATAGAAATCCACCTGTACAGTCTTCTTGCTTTAAACGATCTTCCACAATTTCCACTACAACTTCATCTGGAACTAAAAGACCTTGATCCATGTAACCTTTAGCTTTTTTGCCAAGTTCAGTACCTTGTTTAATGTTATATCTAAAAATGTCTCCAGTGGAAATATGAGGAATGTTGTATTTTTCAACAATAGCTGCAGCCTGTGTTCCTTTCCCCGCCCCTGGGGGACCAAGTAAAATTAATCTCATTATACCATCTCCTGGTTAAATTATAAGGATTAGATTCATGGGGTAAACGCCCCATGAGTCCTTTTCTTATTCTTACTTCAAGAATCCTTGGTAATGTCTCATTAAAAGTTGTGCTTCAATTTGCTTCATTGTTTCTAATGCAACACCTACAACAATTAAAATTGTCGTACCGCCAAAAGCAATTGGTATTCTTGTTGCACTAAGAATAACTGTAGGAACAATTGTAATTACTGCTAAGAATATTGCTCCTGCTAATGTAATTCTTGTAAGAACCTTATTTAAATAATCCGCTGTAGGCTTTCCTGGTCTAATACCTGGTATAAATCCACCATTCTTTTTCATATTGGTAGATACTTCTACAGGATTAAATGTTACCGCAGTATAGAAATAGGTAAAGAATATAATTAATACTGCACTTAAAAGGTTATAAATAAACACTCCTGGCATAGCATTAGGTGATAACCATGTTGCTAAAAATCTAGAGAACCCATTATCTTGCCCAATAAAGTAGGCAATTGTATGAGGGAACTGAAGAAGTGACATAGCAAAGATCACTGGAATAACACCTGATTGATTTACTTTTAGTGGAATATGAGAACTTTGTCCACCATACATTTTTCTTCCAACAACTCTTTTAGCATATTGTACAGGAATTTTTCTTGTTCCTTCTTGAATAGCAACAACACCAACTACGATTAGTAGCACTAAAACTATAAATACTACAATAGCTATAGGATTTAATTCTCCTTGTTTTGCTAAAGCAAAGGTACTGTAGATACCATTAGGTAGTCCTGATACAATACCAGCAAAGATTAAAAGTGAAATACCATTTCCAATTCCTTTTTCTGTTATTTCTTCTCCTAACCACATTAAAAATGAAGTACCAGCAGTTAAAGTAAGAATAACTACTATAATACTAAAAGTATCTTGATTGATTAATGCTCCTCTAAATAAACCTATACTAATACCTGTTGCTTGTATTAAAGCTAATACGATAGTTGCATATCTTTGATATTGAGCAATTTTTTTACTACCTTCCTCGCCTTCCTTCGCCATTTCTTCAAGACTGGGAATTGCTATAGTTAGTAGTTGCATAATAATAGATGCTGTGATGTAAGGTGTAATGCTTAGTGCAAAAATCGTCATATTACCAAAGGCCCCTCCGGATACTAAGTTGAAGAATGAAAGTAATCCGGCATTATCTACTATGTTCTTTACATACTCAATATTGATGCCAGGTACTGGAATAACAGAACCTAGTCTGAAAATAGCAAGCATCATAAAGGTGTATAAAATCCGCCTACGTAAATCTGGGATTTTCCAAGCATTTTTTAGAGTTTGTATCACCTTACATCACCTCTGCCTTTCCTCCAGCAGCTTCAATTTTCTCAGCAGCTGACTTAGTGAATCTTTGCGCTTGTACTGTTAAGCTTTTCTCTAAGTTGCCATTGCCTAGAATCTTGATTCCGTCTTTTTCTATCTTTTTAATAACACCTGTTTCTTTTAAAAGCTCTGGTGTAACTACTGTACCATTTTCAAAAGCATTTAATCTTTCAATACTAATTTCGTTGTAAACCTTTGCAAATATATTTGTAAATCCACGTTTTGGTAATCTTCTGTATAGAGGCATTTGACCCCCTTCAAATCCTGGTCTTACTCCTCCACCACTACGAGCTTTTTGACCGTTTGATCCACGACCAGCAGTCTTTCCAAGACCACTTGCAGTACCTCTACCTTTTCTTTTTCTATCTCTAACGGCACCTTCTGCAGGTCTAAGTTCATGTAGTTTCATGTCTACACCTCCTCAGTTTATATTTCCTTTACTTCTACTAAATGTTTTACTGTTTCAATCATACCTCTTATTTGAGGAGTAACTTCTTTTTCAGTTGTTTGCCCAATTTTGTTAAGTCCTAAAGCTTCAACTGTTTTTCTTTGATTAGGCTTTGTACCAATCACACTTCTTATTAGTTTTATACTTACCTTTGCCATCGTATCTTCCCTCCTAACCTAAGAGTTCTTCTACGGACTTACCTCTTAGTTTTGCTACTTCTTCAGCTCTCTTTAACTGGCTTAATCCATCTATTGCAGCACTTACCATGTTTTTGGAGTTGTTTGTTCCTAGAGATTTAGCTCTAACATCTTTAACACCTGCTAATTCTAATACAGTACGCACTGGTCCACCAGCGATAATTCCTGTACCTTCTTTAGCTGGCATAATTAAAACGTTTCCGGCTCCAAAATGTCCAATAGTTTCATGAGGAACTGTAGTTCCAACTATTGGTACATGGATAAGGTTTTTCTTAGCATCTTCAATTCCTTTTTTAATAGCATCTGGAATTTCCATTGCCTTACCTGAACCAACTCCAACATGACCATTTTCATCTCCAACGATCACTAGGGCCGCAAATCTAAAGTTTCTACCGCCTTTTACAACCTTTGTAACACGTTTTATATCAACAACTTGCTCTTTTAAATCAAGTTGGCTAGCATCGATTCGCTTGTTGTGCATTACTTTCCCTCCTTCTTATTAAAACTTAAGTCCAGCTTCTCTAGCACCTTCTGCTAAAGCCTTGACTCTACCATGATAAATATTTCCACCACGGTCAAATGTTACATTATCTATTCCTTTTTCTACGGCTCTCTTTCCAACTAATTGACCAACCAATTTAGCAGCTTCTGCATTTCCAGTTGACTTAACTTGATCTTTAATTTCTTTATCTAAAGATGAAGCCGCAACTAATGTTACTCCAGCTACGTCATCAATTAATTGAGCATAGATGTTTGTTAAGCTTCTATATACGTTTAATCTTGGACGTTCTTGAGTTCCAGTAATTTTGTTACGAACTCTTTGATGTCTAGATAATCTGTTAGCGTTTTTGCTCACTTTTTTAAACACCTTATTTCACTCCTTTCCCTTACTTACCTGTCTTACCTACTTTACGTCTTATTACTTCACCAGC
This sequence comes from Alkaliphilus sp. B6464, assembly GCF_018141165.1. Taxonomy (NCBI): domain Bacteria; kingdom Bacillati; phylum Bacillota; class Clostridia; order Peptostreptococcales; family Natronincolaceae; genus Alkaliphilus; species Alkaliphilus sp. B6464. Next base: position 1,709,214 of record NZ_CP058557.1, on the reverse strand, counting down.
GTATTTTACTCCCTTACCTTTATATGGCTCAGGTTTTCTTAATTCTCTAATTTTAGCAGCATAGTTTCCTACTAATTGTTTATTAATTCCCTTAACGAAGATTTCAGTTTGGGAAGGAACTTCAACAGTGATACCTTCTGGGTCCACCATTTCTACTGGATGAGAGAAACCAAGACTTAGTACAAGTTTATCTCCTTGCTTATTTGCTCTATATCCAACACCTACTAATTCAAGTTTCTTTTCGTATCCCTTAGTTACTCCTTCTACCATGTTAGAAAGAAGTGTTCTTGTTAAACCATGTAATGATTTATGTTTTTTATTATCAGTAGGTCTTACAACATTAATTATATTTTCTTCAATCTTTATTTCCATATCTTTGCTTAATTGTTGCTCAAGTTGTCCTTTTGGGCCTTTTACAACAGCAAAGTTTTTTTCATCTATTTTAACTTCCACACCTTGTGGTATTTCAATTGGCTTTAAACCTATTCTTGACATATTCGCACCTCCTTGTAAGTTGATTGCTATTACCAGATGTAAGCAATAACCTCTCCGCCAACGCCTTCTTTTCTAGCTACCTTATCAGTAATAATTCCTTTTGAAGTGGAGATGATTGCAATTCCTAATCCACCTAATACTCTAGGAATTTCATCCTTCTTCGCATATACTCTTAATCCAGGCTTAGATATTTTCTTAATACCTGTAATTACTTTTTCTTTGTTTTTTCCGTACTTTAATTGCATTCTAATAAGACCTTGTTTCCCGTCTTCAATAACATCGAACCCTTTTATGAAACCTTCTTCAAGAAGGATGTTTGCAATTTCTTTCTTCAGGTTTGAAGCTGGAACATCAACTGTTTCATGTTTTACCATATTAGCATTTCTTATACGAGTCAGCATATCCGCAATTGGATCTGTCATTGTCATATCGTAACCCTCCTTCCTCTACTTTACCAGCTTGCTTTTCTAACACCTGGTATTTGGCCTTTATAGGCTAATTCTCTAAAACAAATACGGCAGATACCAAATTTTCTTAAATAAGCATGTGGTCTACCACAAATTTTACATCTACTATATTCTCTTGTTTGGTATTTTTGTGTTCTTTGTTGTTTTACTTTAAGAGACGTTTTTGCCACGTTTTTCCCTCCTTACATTACTTTGCAAAAGGCATTCCCATTAATCTTAGTAATTCACGACATTCTTCATCAGTTTTTGCTGTTGTTACAAAGATGATGTCCATTCCATGCACTTTTTCTACTTTATCATATTCAATTTCCGGGAAAATTAATTGCTCTTTAATACCTAATGCATAATTTCCTCTACCATCAAAAGCATTAGGATTAACACCTCTAAAGTCTCTTACCCTTGGAAGAGCAATGTTTAATAGTCTGTCAGCAAACTCATACATTTTTTCTCCTCTTAGAGTTACTTTAGCGCCGATTGGCATTCCTTGACGAAGTTTAAAGTTAGCAACTGATTTCTTAGCTCTTGTAACTACAGGCTTTTGTCCTGCAATTATTCCTAATTCTTTAACTGCTGCTTCAAGCGCCTTTGGGTTATCTTTTTCACTACCAAGACCCATGTTTACTACTATTTTTTCTAGTTTTGGAATTTCCATTACACTTTTATATCCGAACTTCTCCATCATACTAGGAGCAATTTCACTTTTATACATATCTTTAAGTCTAGCCATGCTCAAGCGGACCTCCTTTCATATATCCTTAGTCGATTACTTCGCCGGTCTTTTTACTTACTCTTACTTTCTCACCGTTAGCTAAAAATTTATATCCTACTCTAACACCTTGGTTAGCTTTTTTATCCCAAAGCATTACATTTGATGCATTAACTGCTGCTTCTTGATGGATTATTCCACCTTGTTGCATTTGTTGATTTGGTTTTTGGTGCTTAGTTACCATATTTACCCCTTCAACAATTACTCTATTTTTCTTTGGTAGTACTTGAAGTACTTTTCCTTTTTTGCCTTTATCTTTTCCAGTTATAACTACTACTGTATCGCCCTTCTTAACGTGCACTTAAAACACCTCCTCGACTATAGTACTTCCGGAGCTAATGATACTATTTTCATAAAGTTTTTATCTCTAAGTTCTCTTGCTACTGGTCCAAATATACGTGTTCCTGTAGGTTGTTTATCATCTTTGATTACAACCGCAGCATTTTCATCGAACTTAATATAGCTTCCATCTTTTCTTCTTGTAGTGCTCTTAGTTCTTACTACTACAGCTTTAACGACTTGTCCTTTTTTAACAACTCCGCCTGGTGTTGCACTTTTAACCGAACAAACGATTACATCACCAATATTAGCGTATCTTCTTCTTGTTCCACCTAATACACGAATACAAAGTAATTCCTTTGCTCCAGAGTTATCAGCAACTTTAAGACGTGATTCTTGTTGTATCATGACAATACCTCCCTTCGCTACTTATCCTACTTAGCTTTTTCTACAATTTTAACTAATCTCCATCTTTTATCCTTAGATAATGGCTTAGTTTCCATAATTCTTACACGATCACCAATTCCACACTCATTCATTTCATCATGAGCCTTGAACTTTTTTGTTCTTTTAACGGCTTTTCCGTACAATGGATGTCGAACAAAATCTTCAACTAAAACAACAATTGTTTTTTCCATTTTGTCGCTTACAACTCGACCTACTCTTGTTTTTCTTAAATTTCTTTCCACGAGATTGGCCTCCCTTCCTTGTGAACTTTATATATTACGCTCTTGCCTGCTTTAATTCATTTTCCCTAATGATTGTTTTAATTCTAGCAATATCCTTACGAACATTTCTAATTCTCAAAGGGTTTTCAAGCTGGCCTGTTGCTAATTGAAAACGTAAATTAAATAATTCACCTTTTAATTCTGTCAGCCTTTGATCTAATTCAACATTAGTCATATCTCTCATTTCTTTAGTTTTCATTAGCTTCACCACCCTTTACTTCTTGATCTTCACGTGTTACAAACTTACATTTAATTGGGAGCTTATGTGCAGCAAGTCTCATAGCTTCTCTCGCTCTTTCTTCAGAAACACCTGAAAGTTCGAACATAATTCTTCCCGGTTTTACAACTGCTACCCAATATTCTGGTGAACCTTTTCCGGCACCCATACGAGTTTCAGCTGGTTTCTTAGTAACAGGTTTGTGAGGGAAAATTTTAATCCAAACTTTACCCCCTCTTTTAATATATCTTGTCATCGCAATACGCGCTGCTTCAATTTGATTTGAAGTAATCCATGCAGGCTCCATTGCCATTAAGCCGAAGTCACCATAGGAAACAGTGTTCCCTTTGTGGGCTTGACCTCTCATTTTTCCTCTATGCACTCTTCTACGTTTAACTCTTTTAGGCATTAACATGAACTATTCCTCCTTCCCGAAAGGCATTACACTTATTTCGCTTCTCTTCTTCTACCTCTTGTATTTTTATCATTATTCTCTTGTTTTTCTTGATTATTATCCATAGAAGCTACTTTTCCTTTAGTAGGAAGTACTTCTCCTTTGTATATCCAAACCTTTACTCCTAATTTACCATAAGTAGTATCGGCTTCTGCAAATCCATAATCGATATCTGCTCTTAATGTGTGTAGTGGTACATTTCCTTGATTATATCCTTCTGTACGCGCCATCTCAGCTCCACCAAGTCTACCTGATGTGGATACTTTAATACCTTTTGCACCAGATTTAATTGCTCTTTGCATAGCTTGCTTCATTGCTCTTCTAAATGAAACCCTTCTTTCAAGTTGGAAAGCAATGTTTTCTGCCACTAATTGTGCATCTGTTTCTGGGCGTTTTACTTCTACCACGTTTACAGCAACGCTCTTTTTAGTTAATTTTTCGATATCTTTTCTTAAATCTTCAACGCCTTGGCCACCCTTACCTATAACCATTCCTGGTTTAGCTGTGTGAACGTTTATTTTAACTCTATTATTAGCTGCTCTTTCTATTTCAATCTTAGCAATTCCAGATAAGAAAAGCTTTTTCTTAACAAATTTACGAATGTTATTATCTTCTACAAGAAGATCTCCGAAGTCTCTTTTGTTGGCATACCATTTTGTATCCCAGTCCTTAATGACACCAACACGCAATCCATGTGGATTTACTTTTTGACCCATTCTTTTCCCTCCTTAAGCCTTATTTTTCCTTCAATACAACCTCGATGTGACTAGTTCTTTTTCTAATAGTTGTTGCACGACCCATAGCTCTTGGTCTGAATCTCTTCATTGTCGGTCCTTGATTTGCATATATCTCAGAAATATACAAACGATCTATGTCCATGTTATTATTGTTTTCAGCATTGGCGATAGCAGACTTTACTAACTTCTCAACGATTGGAGCTGCTGCCTTTGGAGTATACTTCAAAATTGCTAATGCTTCATCAACCTTTTTACCTCTTACAAGGTCAACTACTTGTTGTGCCTTTCTAGGAGCGATTCTTACGTATCTAACGATTGCTCTTGCTTCCACAACAACTACCTCCTTCCTTATAGAAAATCTTAATTATTTTCTCTTAGTTGTTTTTTCGTTATCATCATGGCCTCTATAAGTTCTTGTTAGAGCGAACTCTCCAAGCTTATGACCTACCATATCTTCAGTAACATATACTGGAACGTGTTTTCTTCCGTCATGAACAGCAATTGTATGACCGATCATTTGTGGGAAAATTGTGGACGCCCTAGACCATGTCTTAATTACCTTTTTTTCGCTCTTATCGTTCATCTCTTCTATTTTCTTAAGAAGTCCTTGGTGAACAAAAGGTCCTTTTTTAAGCGATCTGCTCATTACTTTTCCTCCCTTCAGTTGCTTACCATTCTAGGATTTTATCCTATTTCTTTCTTCTTGATACAATCATCTTATCTGAAGCTTTTTTCTTATCACGAGTTTTGTATCCAAGTGCAGGTTTACCCCATGGTGTAACAGGAGCTGGTCGTCCAATAGGTGATCTACCTTCTCCACCACCGTGTGGATGGTCATTAGGGTTCATTGCAGATCCTCTAACTGTAGGTCTAATACCCATATTTCTTTTTCTACCTGCTTTTCCGATTGTAATATTTTCATGCTCTTGGTTACCAACTTGACCAATTGTTGCTTTACAATTTACTGGAAGATATCTTACTTCACTAGATGGTAGTCTTACTAGAGCATGTTTGCCTTCTTTAGCCATTAGCTGCGCTGAGTTTCCAGCTGATCTAACAAGCTGACCACCTTTTCCAGGCTTCATTTCGATATTGTGTATAACTGTACCAACAGGCATATTTTGAAGTGGTAGTGCATTACCAATCTTAATATCTGCGTTTGGTCCAGATTCTAACATATCCCCAACTTTTAATCCTTGTGGAGCTATAATATATCTTTTCTCACCATCAACATAGTGTAATAATGCTATATTGGCACTTCTATTTGGGTCATACTCAATTGTTGCAACCTTTGCAGGTATACCATCTTTATTTCTCTTAAAGTCAATAATTCTATAATGTCTTCTTGCTCCGCCACCTCTATGACGCACAGTAATTCTACCGTATGAGTTTCTACCACCGCTTTTTTTAATAGGTTCTAATAATGACTTTTCTGGTTCAACTCTAGTTATTTCTTCAAAAGTAGAAACAGTCATTTGTCTTCTCGCAGGTGAAGTAGGTTTTAACTTCTTAATAGACATTTCGGTTTCCCTCCTTCTTATTCCAGATCGGCTAATTACATACCTTCGAAGAATTCAATTTCTTTACTCTCTGGTGTTAATGTTACAATAGCCTTTTTCCAGTCAGCACGTTTTCCTTCTTTCGCGCCCATTCTTTTTACTTTACCAATCATATTCATGGTGTTTACTTTTTCCACTTTTACACCGAAGATTTTTTCAACTGCTTGTTTAACTTCGATTTTATTAGCTTTTTTGCTAACAACAAATGTATACTTTTTATTAGCCATATCGTCCATACTGTTTTCAGTAATTACAGGCTTTAAAATAATATCATGTGGATTTGTCATTATGCGTACACCTCCTCCACTTTTTGAACAGCATCCTTTGTAATAATGAACTTGTCATATTTTAAGATATCATACACGTTTATTGTGTTAACTAATGCTGTTTGTACTCCAGGAATATTTTGAGCCGATTTGATAACAGCCTCACTCTTTTCGCTCATTACGATAAGAGCTTTCTTATCCACATTTAAGTTTTTAAGGATGTTTACCATTTCCTTTGTTTTTGGAGTCTTTAAGCTTAATTCATCTAATACTATTAATTCATTGCTGTTTACCTTTGAAGTAAGTGCAGATTTCATTGCTAATCTTCTTACTTTCTTTGGTATTGTGTAGCTGTAATCTCTTGGCTTTGGTGCAAATACAGTACCTCCGCCAACCCATAATGGTGAACGGATACTTCCTACACGAGCTCTACCTGTTCCTTTTTGTTTCCAAGGTTTTCTACCGCCACCTCTTACCTCAGCTCTTGTCTTTGCTGATTGTGTTCCTTGTCTTTTATTTGCTAGTTGGTTTTTTACAACCTCGTACATTGCATGTTCATTTACTTCTACTCCGAACACACTGTCATTTAATTCAATTTCGCTAACTTGTTGTCCTGAAATGTTATATATAGCTACTTTAGGCATTTTACATCCTCCTTCCTCTTGCCAGATTATTTACCTTGCTTTATACTTTCGTTAATTGTTATTAGGCCTTTCTTTGGACCTGGCACCGCACCTTTTACAATTAACAGATTTCTCTCAACATCTACTTTAACAACTTCAAGATTTTGAATTGTTACATTTTCACTACCCATATGCCCTGGAAGTTTTTTACCTTTAAATACTCTTGCTGGGTATGATGCTGCTCCCATTGATCCTGGTCCTCTATGGTATCTAGAACCATGACTCATAGGTCCTCTACTTTGGTTATGTCTCTTAATAGTACCTTGGAATCCTTTACCTTTAGATACTCCAGAAACATCAACCTTATCTCCTACCTTAAAAAGATCCGCTTTTAACTCTTGACCAGCAGTAAATCCTTCAGTACTTTCTACTCTAAATTCTTGTAGAGTTCTCTTTGGACCTACCCCTGCTTTATCAAGATGACCTTTTTGTGGTTTGTTAATATTTTTTTCTCTAACATCCCCATGTCCAACTTGAAGAGCATTGTAGCCATCTTTTTCAATAGTTTTTACTTGTGTTACAACGTTTGATTCAATTTCAATTACTGTTACTGGAATAACAAGACCGATTTCATCAAATATTTGTGTCATCCCAATTTTTCTTCCTATTAAACCTTTCATATCTACACCTCCTATTAATCTTACAGAGGATTAGCTTTTGCTAATCATTCTAAGATAGGATGAATATCCATCTCTTTATCTTAGCTCTATTGAGTTTATAACTTAATTTCAATGTCAACTCCTGCTGGTAAATCTAATCTCATTAATGAATCAACAGTTTTTGGAGTTGGGTTTAAGATATCAATTAATCTCTTATGTGTTCTCATTTCAAACTGTTCTCTAGAATCTTTGTACTTGTGAACAGCTCTTAGAATAGTGATAACTTGTTTTTCAGTTGGTAATGGTACTGGACCGGATACCTCTGCTCCACTTCTTTTAGCTGTTTCAACAATTTTTTCAGCAGATTGATCTAATGCTTTGTGATCATATGCTTTTAATCTGATTCTGATTTTCTGATTGCCTTTAGCCATTTAATTTCCCTCCTTCTCATCGCACGTGATTTCCTTTACGTACGACTCAGGCCATGATACACTGTCCCGGGTGTGTTGATATGTTTTTAAAAAACAGGACAATTAGGCCTTGTCGCCCGATTCTTTGATCAAGACATGCTCAGTGAAAATTTCCCCTTTGGGCAACCTTTCACATCATCGCCTCTTAACACACTAATATATTTTATAATATACTGTTGTAAATTTCAAGTCTTTTTTCAACTCTTTTTTTATTTTTATTTCACATAATGCAAATTTAGAAGAAGAGCTAACCCTTCTTCTAAATTTGTATATATTATTAGTTATTTAATTATTCTATAATAGAAGCAACTACTCCAGATCCAACTGTTCTTCCACCTTCACGAATAGCAAATCTTAGTCCTTCTTCAATAGCGATTGGGTGAATTAATTCAATTTCCATTGTAACGTTATCTCCTGGCATTACCATTTCCATTCCTTCTGGTAATTTTGTTGATCCTGTTACGTCTGTTGTTCTAAAGTAGAATTGTGGTCTGTATCCATCAAAGAATGGTGTATGTCTTCCACCTTCTTCTTTCTTTAATACGTATACTTCTGCTTTGAACTTTGTGTGTGGCTTAATTGTTCCTGGTTTACATAATACTTGTCCTCTTTGAATCTCTGTTCTTTGGATTCCTCTTAATAGTAATCCTACGTTATCTCCAGCTTGTGCTTGGTCTAATAACTTTCTGAACATCTCTACTCCTGTTACTACTACTTTTCTTGATTCTTCTGCAATTCCCACAAGTTCTACTTCGTCTTGTACTTTTATTACTCCTCTTTCTACTCTTCCTGTTGCTACTGTTCCTCTACCTGTAATTGAGAATACGTCCTCTACTGGCATTAGGAATGTTTTGTCTGTTGCTCTTACTGGTTCTGGAACGTATGTGTCGATTTGCTCGAATAATTCTACGATCTTATCTCCCCATGGTCCTTCTGGATTGTTTAATGCTTGTAGTGCTGATCCTCTGACGATTGGTGTATCATCTCCTGGGAATTCGTATTCGTTAAGTAAGTCTCTTACTTCCATTTCTACTAGTTCTAATAACTCTTCGTCATCTACCATATCACATTTGTTTAAGAATACTACGATGTATGGTACCCCTACCTGTCTTGATAATAGAATGTGCTCTCTTGTTTGTGGCATTGGACCATCCGCTGCTGAACATACTAAGATCGCTCCATCCATTTGTGCTGCTCCTGTAATCATGTTCTTTACATAGTCAGCGTGACCTGGACAGTCTACGTGTGCGTAGTGTCTGTTTGGTGTTTCGTACTCTACGTGTGATGTAGATATTGTGATTCCTCTTTCTCTTTCTTCTGGTGCCTTGTCAATTTTATCAAACGCTACAGCTGCACCTGTTCCGTATCTTACATTTAATGTATTTGTGATCGCTGCTGTTAATGTTGTTTTACCATGGTCAACGTGTCCAATTGTTCCAATATTAACATGTGGTTTACTTCTATCAAATTTTGCCTTTGCCATTGTTATTTTCCTCCTTAATATACAATTTAAATTTATTAATTTATTATATATGTTAGAATAGCAGAACAAAATATCTTATCTGCTATTCTATTATTAAAAATTTTATACTACTTACTAGCAGTAACTTTTTCAGCAATACTTGCTGGTACTGCTTCGTAATGATCAAAGTGCATTGAATAAGTTGCACGTCCTTGTGTTTTAGAACGAAGATCAGTTGCATAACCAAACATTTCTGATAGAGGTACATATGATCTAATAACTTGAGTACCATTTGATCTTGCATCCATACCTTCAATCTTACCACGTCTTGAGTTAAGGTCACCAATAACTTCTCCCATATAATCTTCAGGTGTTGTAACTTCAACCTTCATATATGGTTCAAGAAGCACTGCTTTTCCTTTTCTCATAGCATCTTTAAAGCCCATAGAACCTGCAATTTTAAAGGCCATTTCAGAAGAGTCAACTTCATGGTAAGAACCATCATAAAGTTCAACCTTAACGTCAACAACTTCATATCCTCCAAGAACACCACTCTTCATAGCTCCTTGAATACCAGCATCAACAGCTGGGATATATTCTCTTGGAATAGATCCACCAACAACACTGTTAACAAATTCATATCCTACACCAGGTTCTTGAGGTGTTACTCTTAGTTTAACGTGACCATATTGTCCACGACCACCAGATTGACGAGAGTACTTAGAGTCAACTTCAACAGCCTGTGTAATTGTTTCCTTGTATGCAACTTGTGGTTTACCAACATTTGCTTCAACTTTAAACTCTCTTAGCATTCTATCTACGATGATTTCTAAGTGAAGTTCACCCATACCTGCAATAATTGTTTGACCTGTTTCTTCATCTGTATAAGTTTTAAATGTTGGGTCCTCTTCTGCAAGCTTTTGTAGAGCAACACCCATTTTTTCTTGGCCAGCTTTTGTTTTTGGTTCAACAGCAACATGGATAACTGGTTCTGGGAAAACCATAGATTCTAGAATAACAACACTATCAGGATCACATAGTGTATCTCCTGTAGTTGTATCTTTAAGACCTACAGCAGCTGCAATATCTCCAGCATAAACAGTTGATATTTCTTCTCTTGTATTAGCATGCATTTGAAGAATACGTCCAATTCTCTCTTTCTTACCCTTTGTTGAGTTTAAAACATAGGAACCAGATTCAATTGTTCCAGAGTAAACTCTGAAGAAAGCTAGTTTTCCTACATAAGGGTCAGCCATAATTTTAAATGCTAAAGCTGAGAATGGTTCGCTATCGTCTGAATGTCTTTCAACTTCTTCTTCTGTATCTCCACAAATACCTTTAATTGCTGGAATATCTAATGGTGATGGCATATATGCTACTACAGCATCAAGAAGTAATTGTACACCTTTGTTTTTATAGGATGATCCACAGAAAACCGGAGTAAATTGAACGTTAATTGTACCTCTTCTTAGTCCATTAACGATTTCTTCTTCAGTTAACTCTTCACCTTCTAAATATTTCATCATCAGTTCTTCGTCAGTTTCAGATACTGCCTCAACTAATTTTTCTCTATATTCAGCAGCTAATTCCTTCATATCTTCAGGAATCTCTACAATTTCCATTTGTTGTCCTAAATCATCTAAATACATTACTGCATTCATTTTAACTAAGTCAACTATTCCTTTAAAAGTATCTTCTTTACCTATAGGTAATTGACAAGGAACTGCATTAGTCCCTAATCTATCCTTCATCATGCCTACAGCTTGGAAGAAGTCAGCACCTAAAATATCCATTTTATTAATAAATGCCATTCTTGGTACTCTATATTTGTCTGCTTGTCTCCAAACAGTTTCAGATTGAGGTTCTACTCCACCTTTAGCACAAAATACTGCTACAGATCCATCAAGCACTCTTAGTGAACGTTCTACTTCTACAGTAAAGTCCACGTGACCTGGTGTGTCAATAACATTTATTTTATGATCTTTCCAGTGACATGTTGTAGCCGCTGAAGTAATAGTGATACCTCTTTCTTTTTCTTGTTCCATCCAGTCCATTTGTGCTCCACCCTCATGAGTTTCAGCAACTTTACGGATTTTTCCGGCATAGAACAAAATTCTTTCGGTTGTTGTTGTTTTCCCGGCGTCAATATGCGCCATTATGCCAATATTTCTTGTATTCTCAAGTGAAGTTTGCCTTGGCACAGTAATCCTCCTCTCATGCAAATCTGTAGCTTGTGACCCTTCTACAGATAGCATATGCAAAATGCCTTTATAAGCATTTTTTTACCATCTGTAGTGTGCAAAGGCCTTGTTAGCTTCTGCCATTTTGTGTGTATCTTCTTTCTTTTTAACAGTTGCACCAGTACTATTAGATGCATCTATAATTTCCTTAGCTAGTCTCTCAACCATACCTTTTTCGCCTCTAGCTCTAGTATAGTTTACTAACCATCTAAGTCCTAATGTTTGTCTTCTCTCAGGTCTTACTTCTATTGGTACTTGATAGTTGGATCCTCCAACACGTCTAGCCTTAACTTCTAGTACAGGCATAATGTTGTTCATAGCCTTTTCAAATACTTCCAGTGCATCTTCACCTGTTCTTTCGTGTACTAGCTCTAGAGCATCGTAAACGATTTTTTGTGCAATACCCTTTTTACCATCTAGCATAATAGCATTGATTAATTTTGATATCACCTTGCTACCGTATAATGGATCAGGTAATACTTCTCTTTTAGGTACATTTCCTTTTCTTGGCACTTTTCTTCCCTCCTCAATAATAAATAGAGTTGTTCATCGGTACTCGACAATTAACTATTGCCGTAGTGCGCTGTTTTTATATTGTATCACTTATTTATAAACTAAATAGGTGAAGTCTATATTAATAACCGCTCCGATATCAATTACTTCTTAGCTGCTTTAGGTTTCTTAGCACCATATTTAGATCTTGATTGCATTCTGTTAGCAACTCCTGCTGTATCTAATGCACCTCTAACAATATGGTATCTAACCCCTGGTAAGTCTTTTACTCTTCCACCTCTAATTAGAACAACACTGTGTTCTTGTAGGTTATGACCAATACCCGGGATGTAAGCTGTTACTTCAATACCATTTGTTAATCTAACCCTCGCTACCTTTCTTAGGGCTGAGTTAGGTTTTTTAGGAGTAACAGTTTTAACAGCAGTACAAACTCCTCTTTTTTGTGGTGAACTTAAGTCAGTTGTTCTTTTTCTTAAGGAGTTCATTCCTTTTTGCAGCGCTGGGGCTGTTGATTTGTACTCTTCTTGCTTTCTTCCCTTACGTACTAACTGGCTAATTGTTGGCATCTATTGCACCTCCTTCCAATAGTAAAGGTTTAAATAAAATAAAAGATTTATCTGATAGACATGCTACAGATAAACTGTCTTTACCTAAGTTGTATTGTGTAATCAGTTACTTTAAAATTGCAGCAACAGCTGCACCTACATCAATACCGCAGGCTTTCCCTAGTTTTTTCATAGAATCAACATGAACCACTTCGACATTTTTTTCCTTTGCAATCTGCTTCATATGTTGTAGTAAATGATTATCTGCATCCTCTGCAACAAATAAAACTTTTACTTTATCTTGGTTTAATGCTTTAGTGGATTGTTTAATTCCAACAATCTTGTTTTGGACTTCTAAATTTTCTAACATGAAAAGTTTCCTCCCTTTTTAAATACCTGGGAGATGATATCATCTCCCAGACCATAAAAAAGTCAACTTTTAATTAACACACTTTAATATTTTAACACTTGTTAAAATATGTGTCAACTATTTATTTTTAAACTATAAGCATTCATTTATTGTATCATCAATTTCATTGATTACTTCAACTTCTGTTTTCTCGGTATTTAGGGCAATATTTTTATATCGCTTCATTCCAGTTCCTGCTGGAATAAGTTTACCAATAATTACATTTTCCTTAAGACCAATTAGGTGATCTTCTTTCCCTTTAATTGCAGCTTCCGTTAATACTCTAGTAGTTTCTTGGAAAGAAGCGGCAGATAGGAATGATTCTGTAGCAAGAGATGCTTTTGTAATTCCTAATAACACTGGTTTACCTTCAGCTGGCTCTCCACCTTTGGTAACTACTTTAGCATTTTCCTCTTCAAATGCAAATATTGTCTCTAAACTTCCTGGCAATAGATTTGAATCCCCTGCCTCTTCAACTTTTACCTTGTTTAACATTTGACGTACAATTACTTCGATATGTTTATCATTAATATCAACACCCTGTAGACGATATACTCTTTGCACTTCTTTAATAATATAGTTTTGTACACCAGCCACACCCTTAATTCTTAAAATATCATGTGGATTGACTGAACCATCTGTAATTTCATCTCCAGGCTCTAAAACTGCTCCATCTCTTACATTTAGTCTTGATCCATAAGGAATAGTGTAGTTTATACTTTCCCCGTGTTCATCAGTGATTACAACTTCACGTTTTTTCTTAGTTTCAACAATCTTAACAGTTCCTCCGGTTTCACTGATAATTGCAAGTCCTTTTGGCTTTCTAGCTTCAAAAAGTTCTTCAACCCTTGGAAGACCTTGGGTAATATCTGCACCTGCAACCCCACCGGTATGGAATGTACGCATTGTAAGCTGAGTACCAGGTTCACCGATGGACTGTGCAGCAATAATACCTACTGCCTCACCCACTTTAACAGGCTCTCCAGTTGCCAAGTTTCTACCATAACAATTTGCACAAACTCCATGTCTTGTATTACATTTTAAAGTTGATCGAATCTTAACAGCTTCAATGCCAAGAGAGCATATTTCCTCTGCTTCATCCTCTAGTATCATTTCATTCTTTGGAACAATAACCTCTCCTGTTTGAGGATTAATTATATCTTCTAGTGCATATCTTCCTACTATACGATCGTATAGCTCTTCAATTACTTCATTTCCATCTTTAAAAGCCTTAACTAAGCTTCCATCTTCAGTACCACAGTCTATTTCTCTTATTATAACATCCTGACTAACATCAACTAAACGTCTTGTTAAGTATCCAGAGTCGGCAGTACGTAATGCAGTATCCGCTAGACCCTTTCTAGCACCGTGGGTAGAAATGAAATACTCAAGTACTGTAAGTCCTTCACGGAAGTTAGCTTTAATTGGAATTTCCACAGTTTTACCAGTGGCGTTGGCCATTAGACCACGCATACCACCAAGCTGACGAATTTGATTTTTACTACCCCTAGCACCAGAGTGTGCCATAATAAACATATTATTCATAGAGCCCAAGTTCGCCATCAAGGCTTCTGTTACTTTTTCAGTAGTTTCACTCCAAGTTTCAATAACCTTTTCATATCTTTCTTCGTCAGAAATCAACCCTCTCCTGAAGGCCTTCTCATACTTATCAACCTTTTCTTCTGCCAAAGATATAAGTTCTGTCTTCTCTTTTGGAACTTCCATATCTCCTACTGCTATTGTAATAGCTCCTCGAGTGGAAAATTTGAATCCTGTTCGCTTAATATAGTCAAGCATAACAGAAGTGATTGTATTTCCATGTTTCCTAAAGCACTTATCTATAACCTTTCCTAATGCCTTTTTATCACATAGGAAATCAACTTCTAGTGCATATGAATCCTTCTTACGATCAACAAAACCTAAGTTTTGAGGAATTTCTTCATTGAATATGAATCTTCCAACAGTGCTTTCAACCAGTTTACCAGGGTCATCCTTGTGAAGTTTCATCCTTACCTTTACTTTAGCATGTAAACTAACAGCATCATTTTCATAGGCCATTAGCATTTCTTCAAAGTCTTTAAACACCATTCCTTCACCTTTGGCACCCTCTCGCTCTATAGTTAAATAGTAGCTTCCAAGTATCATATCCTGAGTTGGTGTTGTAATCGGTTGGCCATCTTTAGGTGCTAAAATATTATTAGGCGCAAGCATTAAGAATCTAGCTTCTGCCTGAGCTTCTACAGATAAAGGTACGTGAACTGCCATCTGGTCACCATCAAAGTCTGCATTATATGCAGTACATACTAATGGATGAAGTTTAATAGCCTTTCCTTCTACTAGTACTGGTTCAAAAGCTTGGATACCAAGTCTGTGCAGCGTAGGAGCACGGTTAAGAAGTACTGGATGCTCCCTAATTACTTCTTCGAGTACATCCCAAACTTCTGGCTTAACCTTCTCTACCATCCTTTTTGCACTTTTTATATTGTGAGCGTGGTTTTCTTCAACTAGCTTTTTCATAACAAATGGCTTAAATAACTCTAATGCCATTTTTTTAGGTAATCCACATTGATAAAACTTAAGGTCAGGACCAACAACAATAACAGAACGACCAGAGTAATCTACACGTTTACCTAATAAGTTTTGACGGAAACGACCTTGTTTTCCTTTCAACATATCGGAGAGTGATTTCAATGGTCTATTTCCAGGACCTGTAACAGGTTTACCTCTTCTACCATTGTCTATAAGTGCATCCACTGCTTCTTGAAGCATTCTTTTTTCATTTCGTACAATAATATCCGGTGCTCCTAAATCTAATAATCTTTTTAGTCGATTATTACGGTTAATTACTCTTCTATATAAGTCATTTAAGTCAGAAGTAGCAAAACGTCCACCGTCTAATTGAACCATTGGTCTTAAATCTGGCGGTATAACCGGGACTACATCTAATATCATCCATTCTGGTAAATTTCCTGAATGTTTAAATGCATCAACTACTTCTAATCTTCTAATAGTACGTACTCTTTTTTGTCCCGTACTTTCCTTTAACTTGTGTCTTAAGTCTTTATATAGTTCCTCAAGGTCTATATTTTCTAGCAGTTTCTTAACTGCCTCTGCTCCCATTCCAGCTTTAAAGCTGTTACTGCCATATTTTTCAATAGCTTCGCTATATTCCTTCTCTGTTAAAACCTGTTTTTCCGTCAAGGCAGTTTCACCTGGATCGATTACAATATAGGCCGCAAAGTACAATACCTTTTCTAAAGATCTAGGTGACATATCTAATAAGAGTCCCATCCTACTTGGTATTCCTTTAAAATACCAAATATGTGAGACAGGGGCAGCAAGCTCTATATGCCCCATTCTCTCTCTTCTTACTTTAGATTTTGTTACTTCAACGCCACAACGATCACATACAACCCCTTTGTATCTAACCCTTTTATATTTTCCGCAATGACATTCCCAGTCTTTAGTAGGTCCAAATATTTTTTCGCAAAACAGACCTTCTTTTTCTGGCTTCAATGTTCTATAATTAATAGTTTCAGGTTTTTTTACTTCTCCCTTAGACCACTGTCTAATCTTTTCTGGAGAAGCCAAAGCTATTCTAATTGATTCAAAATTATTTAATTCGTACAAGGAGTTTCTCTCCCTTCTATATAGTCTACTAAGCTTCCTTATTAACTTAACCGACTATTTAAAAGTCATCATAGGAATTAAAATCGCATCCGACTATTTAAAAGTCATCATAGGAATTAAAATCATCATCGAGGTACTTTTCATCAAACTCTATATCTTGATCTTGGCTTTCAAAATCTTCTTCTGTCATATAGTCGATGTCAGAGTCTTGTTCCTCTTCATTTGTGTCTGGCTGCTCAGCAACTTCTTCTGCTTCATAGCCAAAATCTGCATATTCCATATTAAGCTCACTACTATCATCTTCTACAGATTCTTTAATCTCAATTTCAGAATCTTCTTCTGTTAATACCTTTACATCTAAACATAAACTTTGTAATTCCTTAATTAATACTTTAAAGGATTCCGGCACTCCTGGTTCAGGTATATTTTCACCTTTAACAATGCATTCATAGGTTTTAACACGGCCTATTACGTCGTCAGATTTTACAGTCAAGATTTCTTGAAGTGTGTGGGCAGCACCATAAGCTTCAAGTGCCCATACCTCCATCTCACCAAATCTTTGACCACCAAATTGAGCTTTACCGCCTAATGGTTGTTGTGTAACCAATGAGTATGGACCTGTACTTCTAGCATGAATCTTATCATCAACAAGGTGATGTAACTTAAGCATATACATATATCCTACGGTTACATCATTATCGAAGGACTCACCTGTTCTTCCATCGTATAATTTCACCTTTCCACTTCTTGAATAACCTGCTATTTCTAATGCATCCATAATATCATGCTCGTTAGCACCGTCAAATACTGGTGTAGCAACTTGCCAACCTAAGGTTTTAGCAGCTAACCCTAGATGCACTTCAAGTACCTGACCAATATTCATACGAGATGGTACGCCTAATGGGTTAAGAACTATTTCTAGTGGAGTACCATCAGCTAAGAATGGCATATCCTCTGCTGGAAGTACCCTAGATATAACCCCTTTATTACCATGGCGACCAGCCATTTTATCCCCAACATTGATTTTTCTCTTTTTAGCAATATATGCTCTTACAAGCTCATTTACTCCTGGAGGTAATTCATCTCCATTTTCACGAGAGAACACTTTAATATCTACGATGATACCAGATTCACCGTGTGGTACTTTTAAAGAAGTATCTCTTACTTCTCTTGCCTTTTCTCCAAAGATTGCTCTTAGAAGTCTTTCCTCAGCCGTAAGTTCGGTCTCTCCTTTTGGCGTAACCTTACCAACCAAAATATCTCCAGACTGAACTTCAGCACCAATTCGGATTATTCCTCTTTCATCTAGATCCTTTAGGGCTTCTTCTCCAACATTAGGAATATCTCTTGTTATTTCCTCAGGACCTAATTTAGTATCTCTTGCCTCCGCCTCATATTCCTCAATATGTATAGAGGTTAAAGCATCTTCTTTTACTAACTTTTCATTGATTAATATAGCATCTTCGTAATTATAACCTTCCCAAGTCATAAATCCTATTAAACAGTTTCTACCAAGGGCAATTTCTCCTTGATTTGTAGAAGGACCGTCTGCTATTACATCTCCAGCCTTAACTACTTCACCTTTATTTACAATAGGACGTTGATTGATGCAGGTTCCCTGATTAGACCGCTTAAATTTCAATAGTTTATAGCGTTCTTTCTGGCCATTATCATCTCTTTTAATTACAATTTCATTAGATGCTACCTTATCTACAATACCACTATGTCTAGCTACAACAACAACTCCCGAATCCTTTGCAGACTGATATTCCATTCCTGTACCGATAATTGGAGCATCGGTAATTAGAAGGGGTACTGCCTGACGTTGCATGTTTGATCCCATTAAGGCACGGTTAGCATCGTCATTTTCAAGGAAAGGAATCATAGCAGTAGCAACGGACACTACCTGTTTAGGTGATACATCCATATAGTCTACCTCATTAGCTGGCATAACATCTATACCACCGAAATGGGTTCTGCAAGTTACTCTCTTATTTACAAATCTACCCTCTTCATCTAAAGGTTCATTTGCTTGGGCTATAATTAGTAGATCTTCTTCATCAGCAGTTAAGTACTCAATGTCATTAGTTACAACATTTCTCTTTTTATCTAGTTTTCGATAAGGTGATTCAATAAATCCATATTCGTTGACTCTTGCATAGGTACTTAATGAGTTAATAAGTCCTATATTAGGTCCCTCTGGGGTTTCAATTGGACACATACGTCCATAATGAGAGTGATGAACGTCACGAACCTCAAATCCGGCTCTTTCCCTTGAAAGTCCTCCTGGTCCTAAAGCTGATAATCTTCGTTTATGGGTTAATTCCGCTAAAGGATTAGTTTGATCCATAAACTGTGATAATTGTGAACTTCCAAAAAACTCCTTAATTGATGCCGCTACTGGCCTAATATTAATAAGAGCCTGCGGTGTTGCAAGATCAACATCTTGTATAGTCATACGCTCTTTTACAACTCTTTCCATACGAGAAAGTCCAATCCTAAATTGGTTTTGTAAAAGTTCTCCAACAGAACGTAATCTTCTGTTTCCTAAATGGTCGATGTCATCCACATTACCAGTTTCATGAGCTAAGTTAAATTCATAACTTATAGAAGCTATAATATCTGCAACAATAATATGTCTTGGAGAAAGTTCTCTCATTCTCTCTTTAATAGCTTCTTTAATTTCATTCTCTGTATTAAAGGTATCAAGAATTTCCTTAAGAACTGGATAATAAACCTTACCAGTAATTTTCAATTCGTCTATATTAAATGGAACATGTTTCTTGATATTAACAAAATGATTTCCTAAAACCTTTATTTGTTTATTATCTTCTACATAGACTAGTACTTCGTTTATACCAGAATCTTGTATAAATATAGACATATCACGATCTATCTTAGTACCTTCTTCTACTAATATCTCTCCAGTATTTGGATCTACTATATTACTAGCTGCACGTTTACCCAGAATTCTATTAGCCAATGATAGCTTTTTATTAAACTTATATCTACCTACTTTAGCCAAGTCATATCGTTTAGGATCAAAAAATAAAGTATTTAATAGAGACTTGGCATTTTCAACTGTAGGTGGTTCGCCTGGACGTAATTTCTTATATATTTCTAATAATGCTTCATCTGTAGTTTTAGTACTATCCTTTTCAAGCGTAGTTAATAAACGTTCATCTTCACCTAACAATTCCTTTATTTGAGTATCTGATCCATAACCTAATGCTCTAAGTAGTACTGTAACAGGTTGTTTACGAGTACGATCAATTCTTACAGATACTATTTCATTGGAATCTGTTTCATATTCAAGCCATGCTCCCCTATTAGGAATAACGGTAGCAGAGAAAAGTTGTTTTCCGGTTTTATCAAACTCTCTACTGTAATACACTCCTGGAGAACGTACTAGCTGACTAACGATTACCCTTTCTGCTCCATTAATAATAAAGGTTCCAGTATCGGTCATTAAAGGAAAATCTCCCATAAAGACCTCTTGCTCCTTAACTTCTCCAGTTGCCTTATTGATTAGCCTAACCTTTACTTTTAATGGTGCCGCGTATGTAACGTCTCGTTCCTTTGAATCTTCGATATCGTACTTTGGTTTTTCATCAAGTGAATAGTCAACAAACTCTAAGATAAGATTACCTGTATAGTCTTCAATTGGTGAAACATCATTGAAAACCTCTTTTAATCCTTCATCTAGAAACCATTGATAGGATTCTTTCTGCAGTTCGATAAGATTAGGCATTTCCAAAACCTCATCAATTTGTGCATAGCTCATTCTAGTTTTCTTACCGAGCTGGACAGGATGTGGCATCATACAATTCACCCCTTGTAATATAAAATTCCGCTATTGCTTTCGCAATGCTCAATGTCGCACTTAATTCTTTAAATTTCGTTAAAAACCTCAAAAGCTCAAAATATTTCTAACCTCCTGCTTCTTTTAAAAGCACTCAACTATTAGAAAATTTGCATAAATGTAGTTCTATCCTTAAAATATCCAAATGCTTTTATACTTTATGGTTTTTTCCATATATAACTATTCCTATACTATTGCCTTTTAGCTTTTTTTTATACTAGTGCCAATAAAAAAACTCTAAATTAAAGACTAGTATGCAATTTATAATTCTACCATAAGGTTGTCAAGTTGTCAATATTTTATTTCTATGGGTTTAAATACTTTTTAATATTTGTTTAACATAACACTAGCGTTTTTTTGAAAATTATAGTATAATTTAGAAAAGATTAATATTTATTGTCGAAATTTATTCATTATAACCTCTGGCGAAAGCAAGAGGTTATTTTTTTTGAAAAAATACAAAAAGGTACTCCAGTTTCCTGGAGTCCCTTTTTTAAATATAAGAAATTAATTACTTAACTGTTACAGTTGCGCCTGCTTCTTCTAATTTAGCTTTAATTTGATCAGCTTCTTCTTTAGCTACGCCTTCTTTTAATGTCTTAGGAGCGCCATCTACAACTTCTTTAGCTTCTTTTAATCCAAGACCTGTTAATTCTCTTACTACTTTGATTACGTTGATTTTAGATGCACCAGCACTTTCAAGAACTACTTCAAATTCTGTTTGTTCTTCAGCTACTGCTCCTCCAGCTACTGCTCCTCCAACTACTACTGGAGCTGATGCTGATACTCCAAATTTTTCTTCAGCTGCTTTAACTAACTCGTTTAATTCTAATACTTTCATATTCTCAATTGCTTCTAAAATTTGTTCAATTGTCATTACAAGCACCTCCGCTTTTCCATTTCATTTTTATAATTTTTATTGTTTTAAATTAATCCTATTACGCTTGTCCTTCTGCCTCTTTTTTATCAATGATTGCTTTAACTAAGTAAGCAAAGTTTGATAATGGAGCTTTGAAGCTTCCAAGAAGTTTTGCAATAAGCTCTTCTCTTGATGGAATAGAAGCAAACTCTGTAAGCTTATCTTCTTTATAAAGTACGCCTTCTACAATCCCGGCTTTTAACTCTAAGTTTTTATGAGTTTTTGCAAATTCACTTGCAATTTTAGCAGCAGCTACAGGATCATCATAGCTAAATACAATTGCGTTAGGTCCTACTAACTCTTGTACAAGTTCGTTCATACCTGCATTTTCAGCAGCCATTCTAGTTAAAGTGTTTTTATACACCTTATACTCAAGACCTTTTTCCCTACATTGCTTTCTAAGCTCTGTTACTTCGTCTACCTTTAAGCCTCTATAATCTACTACTACAGTTGCAGCAGATCTTTGAAGTTTATCAGTAATTTCAGCTACTACCTCTTTTTTAATGTCAATTGCTTTTGCCATTAGGGGATCCACCTCCTTTTTAATTATTTACACCGTACTTTGCCGTTTTATTAAAATAAGGCCTCATTTTGTCTTTTCATAGACATAACGAGACCTTTGATTTTATTTATTCAAAGCCTCGGTAGGATGTTTAAGCATTAGCACCTACTATCTACGGCAAAATATTCAAATTTAACAACGTAAATAATTTTATCAATAAATTTGATATATGTCAACGGTTAATTCTTGCTTTATAACAAGTAAATTATTCCATTACCTTAACTGGGTTAACTTTAATTCCAGGGCTCATTGTTGCTGTTACTGTAATACTCTTTAAGTATTGTCCTTTAGCAGCCGCTGGCTTTGCTTTTACAATAGCATCTAATAATGTTCTAAAGTTCTCTACTAATTTTTCTTTTTCGAATGAAGCTTTTCCAATTGGCACATGGATAATATTTGTTTTATCTAACCTGTACTCAACTTTACCAGCTTTAATCTCATTAACAGCTTTTACTAAATCAAACGTTACTGTTCCTGACTTAGGGTTTGGCATTAAACCTTTTGGTCCTAATACTCTACCTAATTTACCTACAACACCCATCATATCAGGAGTTGCAACTACTACGTCAAAATCGAACCAGTTTTCACCTTGAATCTTTGCTACTAATTCGTCTCCACCTACATAGTCTGCTCCTGCCTTTTCAGCTTCAATCGCCTTTTCACCCTTTGCAAATACAAGGATTTTAACAGTTTTACCAGTACCATGTGGTAATACAACAGCACCTCTTACTTGTTGATCAGCGTGTCTTGAGTCAACACCTAATTTTATGTGTGCTTCTACAGTTTCATCAAATTTAGCAGTAGCAACTTTTTTTGCAAGTTCTATTGCTTCTGCTGGGTCATATAATCGCATTTTATCAATTTGTTTTGCTGCTTCTTGATATTTCTTACCTTGTTTAGCCATTTCTTTACCTCCTTGTGGTATTAACGGTTTTTAGTGAGAACCTCCCACTTCTATAAACTACTTATAAATTAGTCTTCTACTACAACACCCATACTTCTTGCTGTTCCAGAAATCATGCTAATAGCAGCTTCTATAGATGCAGCATTTAGGTCAGGCATTTTTAATTCAGCAATTTCTCTAATTTTATCTTTAGAGATTTTTGCAACTTTTTTCTTATTTGCTTCACCAGATCCACTTTGAATACCAGCAGCTTTTTTAATTAATACTGCAGCAGGTGGAGTTTTTGTAATGAAGCTAAATGATCTGTCTTGGTAAACTGAAATAACAACTGGAATAATTAAACCAGCTTGATCAGCAGTTTTAGCATTAAATTCTTTACAGAATCCCATTATATTTACACCATGTTGTCCAAGTGCTGGTCCAACCGGTGGTGCTGGAGTAGCTTTTCCTGCAGAAATTTGTAATTTGATTTGTCCTATTATTTTCTTTGCCATATTGTTTTACACCTCCTTAATCATTGCAATACACTTAAAAATTTACATAAAAAACTATTCTCTTGAACTATTATTTGATCTAAATTTTCTCAATTTGATCAAATCCTAGCTCAACTGGTGTTTCTCTTCCGAACATTGAAATGCGAACTTTAAGGGTTTGTTTTTCCATGTTGATATGTTCAATAGTTCCAATAAAGGTTTCAAAAGGACCTGAAGTAACTTTTATACTTTCTCCAACTTTAACATCTACTTCAATTCTAGGCTCTTCTACTCCCATAGACTTTATCTCTTGGTCTGTTAGTGGTATTGGTTTTGAACTTGGACCAACAAAACCTGTAACACCTCTTGTATTCCGTACTAAATACCAAGATTCATCAGTCATAAGCATTTTAACAAGTACATATCCCGGAAACAATTTGGACTCTTTTATCTTTTTTTTGCCATTTTTAATTTCGACTTTTTCTTCTGTAGGTACTTTTACCTCCAAAATAATGTCTTCCATCCCTCTGTTTTCAACCATTTTTTCAATATTCATTTTCACTTTGTTTTCATGACCTGAATAGGTATGCATAACATACCATCTTGCTTTTTCGGACATATATCAGGAGCATCCACCTTTATAACCGGATACTCTCCCCTCCTTTTAAGCATAATATATTATCGTATGATAAGATTTAACCCAAAACCAAAGGCTGAATCTAGCGCCCATAATGCAAGTGTGGCTAATGCAACAGAAACAACTACAACAATAGTGTTGTTTGTTAATTCTTTCCGGTTAGGCCAATTTACTTTCTTAAGTTCTGATCGAACACCTTTTAAAAACTTACCAAGATTTCTTGCCTTTTCTCCATTGTTGGCATTTGCTTGGGTAGTCATTGTTTACTTCACATCCTTTTAAAGAAGTTCTAGCGCTATCCTACTTTGTTTCTCTGTGGGCAGTATGAGTTTTGCAGAACTTACAATATTTTTTAAGCTCCATACGATCTGGATTGCTTTTTTTATTTTTGCTTGTGTTGTAATTTCTTTGCTTGCACTCTGTACATGCTAATGTAATATTCACTCGCACCAGTTACACCTCCTATTACAGTTGCCTAACGAACATATCTATTGCTTAAGCACATAGTTAGCTCTTATTATATAATTGATTACTTTTTAAAATCTATCATATTTTTAATTTTATGTCAATAAAAAAATTAGACTGATGCTATCACAAAAATATTTTTGCATTCTTAAGCCATAAGAACATTCGCTACTAGGTAGGTTATTGTTTTTTTAAAGGACTAGGTTAACCTAGTCCCTTTATTATCGTTCTAATAGCATTTAATTATTCTATAATAGAAGCAACTACTCCAGATCCAACTGTTCTTCCACCTTCACGAATAGCAAATCTTAGTCCTTCTTCAATAGCGATTGGGTGAATTAATTCAATTTCCATTGTAACGTTATCTCCTGGCATTACCATTTCCATTCCTTCTGGTAATTTTGTTGATCCTGTTACGTCTGTTGTTCTAAAGTAGAATTGTGGTCTGTATCCATCAAAGAATGGTGTATGTCTTCCACCTTCTTCTTTCTTTAATACGTATACTTCTGCTTTGAACTTTGTGTGTGGCTTAATTGTTCCTGGTTTACATAATACTTGTCCTCTTTGAATCTCTGTTCTTTGGATTCCTCTTAATAGTAATCCTACGTTATCTCCAGCTTGTGCTTGGTCTAATAACTTTCTGAACATCTCTACTCCTGTTACTACTACTTTTCTTGATTCTTCTGCAATTCCCACAAGTTCTACTTCGTCTTGTACTTTTATTACTCCTCTTTCTACTCTTCCTGTTGCTACTGTTCCTCTACCTGTAATTGAGAATACGTCCTCTACTGGCATTAGGAATGTTTTGTCTGTTGCTCTTACTGGTTCTGGAACGTATGTGTCGATTTGCTCGAATAATTCTACGATCTTATCTCCCCATGGTCCTTCTGGATTGTTTAATGCTTGTAGTGCTGATCCTCTGACGATTGGTGTATCATCTCCTGGGAATTCGTATTCGTTAAGTAAGTCTCTTACTTCCATTTCTACTAGTTCTAATAACTCTTCGTCATCTACCATATCACATTTGTTTAAGAATACTACGATGTATGGTACCCCTACCTGTCTTGATAATAGAATGTGCTCTCTTGTTTGTGGCATTGGACCATCCGCTGCTGAACATACTAAGATCGCTCCATCCATTTGTGCTGCTCCTGTAATCATGTTCTTTACATAGTCAGCGTGACCTGGACAGTCTACGTGTGCGTAGTGTCTGTTTGGTGTTTCGTACTCTACGTGTGATGTAGATATTGTGATTCCTCTTTCTCTTTCTTCTGGTGCCTTGTCAATTTTATCAAACGCTACAGCTGCACCTGTTCCGTATCTTACATTTAATGTATTTGTGATCGCTGCTGTTAATGTTGTTTTACCATGGTCAACGTGTCCAATTGTTCCAATATTAACATGTGGTTTACTTCTATCAAATTTTGCCTTTGCCATTGTTATTTTCCTCCTTAATAAAAAGCCTTATTTTATTTTTTACATCTTTTTATTTAAACGATGCCGGGTGTTTTTAAAAACCTAATTATGTCCTATAATCACTTGTACCCAACATCATTTTACTATTTGTAATGCGATGTTGTCAATATTGTTATGTATTGTTAATACAGTATAGGCTTATCCATTTCTTGACTCCAAATATTTCTCTAATTTTCTTTTCACCCTTTGAAGGGCATTGTCTATAGACTTTACGTGTCTATCTAAATCACAGGCAATTTCTTGATAAGACCTTCCTTCTAAATAAAGAGCCAATACCTTCCATTCCAAGTCACTCAAAATTTCGCCTATTTTTCCTTCTATGTGACCTAACTCTTCTCTACAGATTACCAACTCCTCAGGATCAGTAACCTTTTGGCCAGAAATCACGTCTAATAGTGTCCTATCAGACTCCTCATCATATATTGGTTTGTTTAGCGATACATATGAGTTTAAAGGAATGTGTTTTTGCCTAGTAGCTGTTTTTATAGCAGTTATTATTTGGCGTGTAATACAAAGTTCAGCAAAAGCTCTAAATGAAGACAGTTTATCGGGTTTAAAATCACGAATTGCCTTATATAATCCAATCATGCCTTCTTGTACAATATCTTCACGATCGGCACCAATTAAAAAATAAGATCTAGCTTTAGCACGAACAAAATTTTTATATTTTTTAATCAGATATTCTAAAGCTTCCAAATCACCATCTTTAGCAATTTCAACCATAACCTCATCTACTATTTCATAATTTTCTACAGTTTCTTTTGCTATGCCAGCACCCATACCCATCGCCTCCAACACTTTTGTATAATCCGCAATTTTCATGATTTCATTATAACTGAACAGATTATGTTAAGTCAAGGAGTTTCCTTATCCTCGTCGGAATTTTTCAAGTTTTTCCAAAATTAGCGGATCAATCCTGTCGGATAATGTATCTTTTTGCTTTCTAGGGGTTTCAATCTTCTTATTTATTTTATTTTTTATTTGATCAAAATCCAATACCATTTCTCTAACCGAGACTCTTGTAGCTCCTCCGCCTAACACCATCTGCTGTTCTGTCCAGTCATTAGTTACAACCGATACTCTATTTCTCCTATTTTTAGATAGTTCAACAATAAGTCTTTCTATATAAGAGTCAGCTGTTTCTCTCTCCTTAGTAAACACAATCTCTACTCCTCTTAATTTCTCACTCTTCTTTGTGCTTCCTTTTACTAAATAAGCATCGAATACAATAATGACATTAACACCCTTGAATGCCCTGTATTCTGCCATTATTTCAATCAGTTCACCTCGCGCAATTTCTAAGCTTTCATTCATTAGTAGCTTTAATTTAGGCCAAGAATTAATCACATTATAACCATCTAAAATTAAATATTCATTCAAAGCTATTTCCTCTAGCTAATTATCAGCAGTTGATCTTTGTCTGAAGACTTCATACATTAAAACAGCTGCTGCTACTGAAGCATTTAATGAAGATACTTGACCAGCCATAGGAAGTTTTACTAAGAAATCACATTTTTCTTTAATTAATCTTGAAATCCCCTGACCTTCATTCCCTATAACTAATGCAAGAGGTCCTTTTAAGTCAGTATTATAATGTTCTTTAGCTCCACTCATATCTGCTCCAGCAACCCATATACCCTTCTCTTTAATACGATCAATTGTCTGCGCAATATTAGAAACCTTTGCTACAGGAACATATTCAATAGCCCCAGCAGAACTCTTAGCAACAGTTGCTGTTAAACCTACAGATCGCCTTTTAGGAATAATAATACCATCTACTCCTACTGCATCAGCTGTTCTCATAATAGATCCTAAATTGTGAGGATCCATAATTTCATCTAAAATTAGAATAAAAGGATCTTTACCTCTTCGTTTAGCTCTATCAAGAATATCCTCTAAGTCGCTATATTCGTAAGCAGCTACAGTTGCTATAATTCCTTGATGTGCATTAGATTCCGATATTTCATTTAATTTTTGTCTTTCAACATATTGAATAGGTATGCCCCTATCTTTTGCTTTCCCAATTATTTTAATTAAGGAACCACCTTCAGTTCCTTTAGCGATTAAAATTTTATCAATCTCTCTACCAGATTTTAGTGCCTCCATTACTGGATTTCGTCCTACTATTTTATCTGTTGACATATTATCCTTCCTTCCTCATATACATTACCCTATATTTCCCTAATAGATAGGTTCCTAAACCTATCCTTAACTGCCACGCTCTCCCCACAGCTCATATTTCCTTCTGGACATTTTCCAGTTAAACAGCCCGGTCCTGCAATTTTAAATATATTAGGAGCAACTTCTAGTACAAGTTTTAACATTTCTATAGCAAGTTCTCTAATTTCCCACTGAGCACGATTGCAGCATCTCTTTTTAAAGAAATTAAATAGAGCCCTGGCATTCATCGTTACCACTATTTTAGTTTCACAGCTATTAGGTAAAACATATCTCGCATCTTCAATAGCTTGCTTCTCGGCCGCACTTTTTGCAGCCTTCTCTGATTTTCCTTTATTTAAATAATACTCATAATGTTTTTCAAACAAAATACTTGTTAAACTATCATAGGCTATTTGAATATCATCCATAGTCTTAATATACATTTCCTTTGCCTCAGGTATATCTGCAATGTGAGGAGGAACTACATATTCAAAACTGCCTTCTTTAACATATCTCTGACTTTTTTGAGAATAGCTAGATCCAATACGGTGTCGAACTAACTGGTGTGTTAGACTTCTAGATACTCCTTCTATACCAAAGGTAAAGTTAATATGCTCAAAAGGGGATTCATGTCCCATAATCGCGAGCATAGCAATAAACTTTTCAATATTACCTTGCTCCAAATTACTCATTAACTCATCTATTCCACTATGGGAATAACAGAGCTTAGCAGCTCCAGCAACTAACTTTTCTGGCTCAGGTGTATAGGTAATTAGACTAACCTTCATCTTACTTTTCATCTTTTACAAATCCCCCTCTAAAATTTATATCTTTAACCGGAATAAAGTAAAATAAATATGCACGTACTTTTCCGCTGTATTGCCCTTCTAAAATATCACTAGTCCATTCATCGCTATTTTCAATCTTTAGTAACACTTCCGTATTACCCTCTATACTATCTTGCTTAACCTTAACAACCCTATAGGTAAGTAGTCCTGCTTTTTCTAAAAGCCCTCCATTTAATGGAGAAGTTTGAAGTGTATATAGTCTATATTTTTCTGAATCTCCTACTAACTCTCCTACAGGATCAATTACAGTAGATTTAATTATAAGAAGAAATAAAAGAAAGATCGTAACTATAATCATAGTTTTAGAACGCTTGTCCATACTTACACATCCATTCCATTATTAATAATCTCTACAGCCCTATTCATTAATAGAGATAATCTACTGTACTCTCCTATATAGAATAAATATCCTAGTAATGCTTCAAATCCTGTGGCATATCTATAGTCAGTTAAATTTGCATTTTTAGGTACAGTTGCTGATTTTTGATTTCTCCCTCTTTTCACTATTGTCCACTCTACCTCCGTTAGTTCCGGCTCAAGAGCATGTACAACTTCCGCCTGAGACTTAGCCCGTACATAACGGGTAGCCTTTTTATGATATTGATTCACGGATACATTCATTTCCTTTACTAAATAATTACGAATAAACACTTCAAATATGGCATCCCCCACATATGCAAGTACTAATGGAGCCATCATCCTAACTTCTGACTCGGTTTTTATTTTCGTATTTTCCTGTATATTATTCAAAAATTCATCCATATTATAATTTTTTCACTCCTATATACGTCTCCATTTAACTCCTTGTGGAGTATCTTCTAATACGATTCCTTTTTTCTTTAAATTATCTCTAATTTTATCAGAAAGAGCAAAGTTTTTTTCTTTTCTAGCATTCTGTCTTTGTTCTATAAGTCTTTCTATTTCTTCTTCTAAAACTTCCCCTTCTTTATTTAATAGTCCTAGTACTCCTGTTAATTCCATAAATAGATCATAAGCTTCTTGTAATACTGTTTTTGCAGTTTTCTCAGATATATTAGTATTTATATCTCTTATTAAATCAAATATAACCGCAATACCATCAGCAGTATTAAAATCGTCATCCATTACTTCATTGAAACGTTCTTTATACGAAACTAAACTTTGAGTCCATTTTATCTCCTCGGCAACTGGAGATAAGTCCTCTGAATTATTTAATAGATATTCTAAATTATTTTTTCCAGTATATAATCTATCTAAGCCATTTTTAGCTGACTCTAATAACTCTCTACTAAAGTTAATAGGGTTTCTATAATGAGCAGAAAGCATGAAAAATCTAAGGTTCTCTAAGTCAAATTCTTCAGCAATCTCACGGGGAGTAAAGAAATTATTTAATGACTTAGACATCTTTTTGTTATCCACATTTAAATAACCTACATGTAGCCAATATTTTGCAAATGGTCTCCCTGAGCAAGCCTCACTTTGCGCAATTTCATTTTCATGGTGTGGAAATACTAAATCTCCACCACCTCCATGGATATCAATAGTTTCTCCCAGATATTTTTTAGACATAGCAGAGCACTCTATATGCCAGCCAGGTCTACCTAATCCCCAAGGACTTTCCCAACTAGGTTCACCCGGCTTTACTTCCTTCCAAAGTGCAAAATCTAAAGGATTTCTTTTTTGTTCGTTTATTTCTATCCTAGCTCCAGCCTGTAAATCCTCTAAGTTTTGTTTTGAAAGCTTTCCATATTCCTTATATTTTGATACATCAAAATATACATCACCACCAGACTGATAAGCATAGCCTTTATCTACTAGTTCTTTAACGAATTCAATAATTTCTACCATATTTTCAGTTACCTTCGGATGAATATCGGCCTTCTCTATACCTAGAGTATCAGCATCATAAAAGTAAGCATCAATAAATCGCTGGCTAATTTCCTCTGGAGATACACCTTCCTCCTTAGCCTTATTTATTATTTTATCATCAACATCAGTAAAGTTTTGAACAAAGGTTACATCAAATCCCCTATATTTTAAATATCTTCTTAGAGCATCAAACACCATAAATGTTCTAGCATTCCCTATATGAAAGTAGTTATATACAGTAGGCCCGCAAGCATACATCTTAACCTCTCCAGCAATTAATGGAATAAATTCTTCTTTTTTTCTAGTCAATGTATTATAAAACCTCATTACTTTTTCTCCTCCAATTCAATAATTTTATTTTGAAGTTCTAAAACCTTATCTCTCAAATAAATCAGTTCCTCCATAATCGGATCTGGCAGTTTAACTTGGTCTAAGTCTATACTTGTATCTTCCTTATTAACTTTTTTATCGTCTTTAACTACAATTCTTCCAGGCACACCAACCACCGTACAATTTGGCGGTACCTCCTTTAGTACAACAGATCCCGCACCAATTTTCGAGTTATCTCCTACTGTAAAAGGTCCTAAAACCTTTGCCCCTGAAGAAATAACCACATTATTTCCTATAGTAGGATGTCTCTTACCCTTTTCCTTTCCAGTACCACCTAAGGTTGATCCTTGGTAAATTGTTACATTATCACCAACCTCAGCTGTTTCTCCTATTACTACCCCCATTCCATGATCAATAAAAACCCTTCTTCCAATTTTAGCTCCAGGATGTATTTCAATTCCAGTAAAAAACCGTGCTATATTGGAAATAATCCTTGGAAGAACTATAAGTCCTCTTTTATATAGACCATGAGAAATACGATGAAACATAACAGCATGGAGACCTGGATAACACAACAATACCTCTATAAGACTTTTAGCTGCAGGGTCTCTTTCAAATATCGCATCAACATCATCTTTAATCATTCTAACAAACCTAAGCATACATATCTCCCTTTCAATAAAATATATCTGCAAAAAACAAAAAACGCCCTGAAAAATTCAGAGGCGCTTTTATTCCGCGGTTCCACTCTGGTTGGATCATAAAAAGCATCCCACTCCAAGTTTTTAACGGAACCACCCGACTAGCCCTACTAAAAATTTCAAGCTATAGCTCCCAGATGCATTTGGGTCTATCTTTTCTTGAAAGCTGCTTTCAGCCAATGACAGCTTATCTCTTGCAAGGAGTATAGACTTACTTCTTCTGTTCTTTGCCTTTAACTTTATTAAACTAAATGTTCCTTTACATATTGTATGCGCTTAAGTATGTTTTCGCTACCTAAAACTTTCATAACCAGAGGTAAATCTGGCCCATGTACCTCTCCAGTTAGCACTACACGAATTGGCTTAAATAGATTCGGTCCTTTAATACCAGTTTCCTTTTGTATTTCTTTAAATACCTTCTTACCAAAATCCTCATCTATAACCTCTGCTTCTTCTACCTTACTTTGAAACACATCTAATAACTGCGGCAAGTGTTCTACCTTAATAAGCTCCTTAGACTCATCATCCTTTAGCTCAATTTCCGTCTTAAAGAAAATATCTGACTTATCCTTAATTTCTGCAACATAGGATATTCTATCCTGAAGTACGCTTACTAAGTCCTTTAGCCATTCATATCTTTCTTTAGCCTCGTCTTCAGTAATATAACCTACTTCAATTAAATGAGGTATAGCAAGATCCGTAATACGCTCTACACTACTTTCTCTAATATAGTGCCCATTTATCCAATTTAATTTATTAACATCAAAAACTCCACCACTTTTAGAAACTCGTTCTAATGAAAAGCTTTCCTCAAGCTCTTTCATAGAGAAAATTTCTTGGTTATCTTCTGGACTCCAACCTACTAAAGCAATATAGTTTACTAGACCTTCTGGTAAATATCCTTTATTTAAAAAGTCCTCTACAGCTACATCTCCTTGACGTTTGCTAAGCTTTTTACGATCTGCATTTAAGATATTAGGTAAATGTACATACTGTGGTGCTTCCCATCCAAATGCTTCATATAAATAAACATGCTTTGGCGTAGATGGTAACCACTCTTCTCCCCGAATTACATGTGTAATTCCCATTAAATGATCATCAACTACTACAGCAAAATGATAGGTTGGAAAACCATCAGATTTCATTAATACTTGATCATCTAAATCTACAGTGTTCATAACTACTTCACCACGTACTATATCAGTAAACTTAATATCTTTGTTTTCAGGTAGTCTTAATCTAATAACATGAGGATGCCCAGCCTTTATTTTTTCCTCCACCTCTTCTTTAGAAAGATTACGACAATGACCATCATAACCAGCGGTAAGGCCTTCAGCTTTTTGTTTTTCTCTTACCTCATCTAATCTTTCCTTAGAACAGAAACAATAATAAGCATACCCATTTTCCAATAGTGTCTTAATATATTGTTTATAAATATCTAATCTCTGTGACTGGATATAAGGTCCAAATTCTCCTCTTTGCCCTAAATGTTCTCCGTTTAGAATAACGCCTTCATCATGGTTAACTCCTGCCCATTCCATAGAACGAAGCATTCCTTCAATTGCTCCTTCAACATAACGACTTTGATCTGTATCTTCCACTCTTAAAATATATTTACCATTATTTTTTCTGGCAAATAAATAATTATACAATGCTGTTCTCAAACTTCCTATATGTACGAATCCCGTAGGACTCGGTGCAAATCTTACTCTTACAGACATGATATCCCTCCAGTTTACCCTCTAATATCATATTATTATAACCTATTCCTTAGTTTCAATCAAGAAAAGGTTAAGTTTATTTAAACATACTAAACAAAGAACTAAATAAACTTTTTATCATATCTATAATCCTTTGAAGCAAAGACTTTACCTGTTCGTTATCCTTTAAAGTTTGATCAATCTTTTTACCAATGCCTTTAAGCTGTTCTTTAATTTCTTCTGTATTTAAATTTAATTTATTTATTCGCTCCATAAGCTTAGAAATTTCTTCAATTTGATTTGCATTCAAATTTATATCTAAACGTGCAGCTATATCTAAAACGATTCTCTTTATTTCTTCTGGATTTTTTACTCTTTTTTCGATAACTTCTTCTTTTACTACCCTTATTAATTCAGTAGCCTTTTCTTTCCCAATTTCTTCACCTAATTTTCCAGTTTGTATAACTTCTTGGTTGGCTACTTTTTTCTGTTCATCACTGATTTTCTTTCCAGTAGCTTGCTCAAATGCTTTTAATATTCCAGTAAGAGCACCTGTACCAGAAACCGGAAATGGTGCTGCCGCAATAATCTTAGCGTCTTTTACACCAGCAGTAACTAATGCACTCTGATACATCTCTTTTGTTACCCATGATATATTATAAGTCTCTACTCCAATTCCAGATCCTGCTTCTAGTAGTTCAACATAAGCTGATGACATAGTTATTTTACCCAGCTGTGCTTCCGTAGCAACGCCTTCTAAATATGCTCTTTCTTCTTGATTGTTTACTTCAATTATTGTTGCTTCATTTTCAGAAACCTTAAAAATATCTAATATTTGTTTTCTTTGAGCCTCATTTAAATCTTTTCCTAATGTTACAACTCTACTACTATCTGCATAGGCAAAAGTATTAAATATAAAAACAAAAACTGTCATTATAGTTGTATACTTTATTAATCTACTATTTTTCATTTTTTCCACCTCGCTAAGTTTTATTTGTTATTCTACCACATACTATACACTTTATACAAACTATACATTTTCTACAAAAGCAACGCATATGATTAACTTAAGGATTTAACAGATGATTATAATTCTAAAAGTAGTTCCTTTACCTAGCTCACTCTCTACTAAAATATCTCCTCCATGGGCCTTTATTATATCTCTAGCTATAGCCATTCCTAATCCTGAGCCTTCATGTTTCTTACCAGTATTAGTTCCTCTATAATATCTAGTAAATATATATTTTAGTTCTTCATCGCTAATCCCTTTTCCATTATCTTTTATAGTTATATGGGCTTGATTATTTTTATTTTCAATCTTTACTTGTACATTTACATTTTCATCATTATGAACAATAGCATTGTGTATTATGTTATTTATTGCTCTTTTAAATAAAATTAAATCTATTTTCTTCTCTATATTTTTTATATCGCTTATAAATTCAATATTCCTGTTATTGTTTTCAGGAATGTTTAATATATCAATTACTATTCCTTTTAAAACTTTTACAACATTACACTTTTCTAGGTTGAGGATTATGTTTCTGTTTTGCAATCTAGCACTCAGGTTAAAATCATCAACTAACTCTTTTATGTATATAGACTTTTGTTCAATTATTTCAGAATATTCCTTAATTTCTTCATTAGTAAAATCATATTCACCATTCAATAGCTCTGCATATCCTTTTATAGAAGCTAGAGGAGTTTTTATATCGTGAGAAATATTAGCAAACCATTCTTCTCTCATACGATCTAAGTTCATTCTCTCTATTTTATTCTCTTGTAGAATGGAAGCTAAATTATTCATATTAGAATATACTTCCTTATACAAACCATGTTCATCATAATGAGTCCTATAATCTCCATTATATAAATTGCCTATACCTTCAATAATAATCTTGACAGGTTTTGTTAGCTTCCCACTAAAATATAATCCAAATATTAGGGCTATTATTAAATCTATTCCTAATAACAAAACAAAAACGCTACCAGTAATGGTTTTAATTTGCTGTTTATTATATGTAATTACATGTTTTTCAACTGTTTGATATGGGAATCCTATCAAATAACTATACTGATACCCGTTTACTACCCTTTCACCCACAAATACAGAGGATGGGTTTGCATATTTATAATTATGAATAAGCTCTATTGGTGTATATTTAGTAGGAACAGTTTTTTCTTTTTTGTAACTATAAATTTCAGTACTATCCTTATCTAATATTTGTATCCATGCCTTATTTTGATCTAAGGATTCTTTTCCACTTTCAGTAATAAAGATTTGTCCATTATTTATTTGTATATTTTCATTAAAATCTCTAACATATTCCTCTGGTTTCAGATGATTTGTATTTTGCATATTATAAAAAAACAAATCCATATTATTAGAGCCAGAAATAAAAAGCAATAATATAACTACTACATTTGTAAAAATAACAATTGTTACTATTAAAACTATACTAATAATGAAGCCGGATGTAAGTTTCCATTTCATATCTATTTATCCTCTGGTACAAACTTATACCCTAACCCCTTTACAGTAACTAAAAATTTAGGGTTAGAGGGATTATCTTCAATTTTCTTCCTAATCTTCCTTATATGAACCATTATAGTATTATCGTAGCCTATGTATTCATCTCCCCAGACTGCATCGCACAATTGTTCCTTGCTTATAATCTGATTTTTATGTTTAGCTAAATACTCTAAAATTTTATACTCTTTAGGTTTTAACTCTATCACCTTATTATTTTTTAAAAGTTCAACTTTTTTTGTATCCATTATAAATGGACCAAACTTTAATGTAGCTTTATCTGAAGGCTCTATTTGATATTCACTTCTTCTTAAATGTGCCCTCACCCTGTATGCCAATTCTTTTGGACTAAATGGTTTAGTGATATAATCATCTCCACCAATGGCAAATCCCAATACTTTATCCAGCTCTTCAGATTTAGCCGATAAAAATAATATTGGTACTTTGGATGTGCTTCTAATTGTACTGCATATTTCATAGCCTTCAGAGTCTGGAAGCATTATATCTAATATAATTAAGTCTGGCAAAATTTCATTGAAAAATCTTAAGCCTTCATTTCCAGTCTCTGCTGTATATACCTTTGTAAATCCCTCTTTTGTTAAAACAGTATGTATTAATTTCAAAAGATCTTTTTCGTCATCTATTATTAAAATCTTTTTATTTAATATATTTTCCATACTACACCTCTTTTCTTAAGCTTATCTTAAATATAAAATATAAATTATTTATCCTAGGCTACTATAATGTTTATCCTAAATAGCTATATTTAATCTAAAGTTAATTATATAATAATTCTAAAAATCTACACAACTAAATATAAATCTTGATTTTAATTTGCATTTTATATTACAAAATATCCTTTTAAGTATATACTTAAAAGGATATTTATATTTTTCATTACACAAATCCTAAGTC
The DNA here is from genome assembly GCF_018141165.1 of Alkaliphilus sp. B6464. Classification (NCBI taxonomy): domain Bacteria; kingdom Bacillati; phylum Bacillota; class Clostridia; order Peptostreptococcales; family Natronincolaceae; genus Alkaliphilus; species Alkaliphilus sp. B6464. The sequence goes on along the minus strand of NZ_CP058557.1, from coordinate 1,672,365 downwards.
TATAACTCTGTCATTTATTACAGCTATAGCTATAAAGTTGAAATTATATAAAGTATATATATATGAACTGGATAGAATATATAAAATAAATATTTCATTCCTCTACCCTTTTGCCCGTTGTATAGATATAATAACGGAGCTGCAAATACCATCATCCACTGATAATTATTATACAGTATTCCTTGTATACTAAGTTCGCCGGTAAACATAATTGCTAAAGAAATTATTGCATATATTAATAATTGTTTGTTTCTATTTTTTCTTAATAAATACATTACTATACCTATAAGTAAAAATAGAGGACCTCCTTCAATAAATAGAGGATTAGGAATAAAAAGTACCAAATGTCTTAAAATCTGTATACTTAATAGAGTTTGTATATTCATAATTATTACTATTCCTAAAGCTACTGGTAAAATAAACAGTGCTATTCCTAAAACAATTTTTAATATATTTTTCTCTTTTATAGCTCTAATTATAAAATCTACTATACATAAATATATAGTAATCATAAATAATGTGCTAAATATATTAGCTGTTAGTGCTATATTATTTGTTGAAGGAAAATATTGGGGTACCATTAAATTTCCTAGGTTCATAACAAAAGAACCTATAAATAATCTAAGCATATATTTCTTTTTGTTACTTGTATGATAATACCCCTCCACAGTCATAAATATAAATATTGGGGCTACTATCCTTCCTACCCATTTAAATTGAATTGGCATATTATCTAAAAAACTATAAATATGATCAAATACCATCAATATTAATCCTATAATTTTTAATTGAAATCCTGCAATTCCTTTTTTATCCATAATTATCCTCCTGTAAATTAATCTTTAAGCATATTATAAAAGGACAATTTTAATTCCTTATTACTTTAACCTTAAATAAACCTTAACTATTAAGAGTTTTGTTCATATCCTAAAAAATAAAGTTGCTCTTAAACTCTAATATAAGTTTAAGAGCAACTTTTTATACAGATACGCAAAGACTTAGTTGAGATGGAGTCTTAGATTAGTATGCTTTAGCTAAATATACCATATGTTTTGCTTCTTTACCGCAGAATGCACAAGTATGGCCTAAGTCCTCCTGCTCAAATGGGATACATCTTATAGTAACACCAGTTTCAGCTTTAATATGTTCTTCACATTCTCTTTCTCCACACCACATGGCTTTAACAAAACCAGGCTTTATTTCCATAACTTCCTTCATTTCATCAAAACTTTTTACTATATAGGTTTTTTCATCCCTCATTTTCTTAGCTTTATATAGCAAGTTGTTATTAATATCTCTTAAGAGATTTTCTACTGCCTCCTCTAGATTATCTAGAGAAATAGCTTCTTTTTCTAATTCATCTCTTCTAAATAACATGGCTTGATTTTTTTCGATATCTTTTGGTCCAATTTCTATTCTTATTGGAACACCTTTCATTTCCCATTCATTAAACTTCCAACCTGGAGAATAGTTGTCACGATCATCTAGCTCAACTCTAAACTTGCCTTTTAGCTGACTAAATAATTCATTAGCTTTATCTAGCACGCCTTCTTTGTGGGATGCTATCGGAACTATAACAACCTGAACAGGAGCCACTCCTGGAGGTAATACAAGTCCCCTATTATCACCATGAACCATAATAAGTCCACCGATTAACCTTGTAGAAACACCCCAAGATGTGTGATAAGGATGTTTAAGATCCCCATTTCTATCTGAGTAAGTAATATCAAAGGCTGTTGTAAAGTGTTGACCTAAGTTATGGGAAGTACCAGCTTGAAGTGCTTTACCGTCATGCATTAAAGCTTCCATAGTATAAGTAGCATATGCTCCAGCAAATTTTTCTTTCTCACTCTTTTGTCCCACAACAACTGGCATAGCTAATAATTCTTCTGCAGTTTCTTTGTAAATATTTAACATTTGCAAAGTCTCATCTTGGGCTTCTTCATAAGTTTCGTGTAGAGTATGCCCTTCCTGCCATAAAAATTCTGAGGTTCTAAGGAATGGTCTCGTACTCTTTTCCCAACGAACAACTGAACACCATTGGTTATATAAAAATGGTAAATCTCTATAGGACTTTAACCATCTTGAATACATTTCACAAATAATAGTTTCTGATGTCGGTCTAACACAAAGCCTTTCTGCCAGTTCTTCATCTCCCCCATGAGTAACCCACGCCACTTCAGGAGCAAATCCTTCTACATGCTCGGCTTCTTTCTTTAGTAAACTTTCTGGAATAAGTAGTGGGAAATAACAGTTTTTATGTCCTGTATCTTTAAATCTGTTATCCATATACTTTTGAATATTTTCCCAAATAGCATAACCATAGTGCTTAATAACCATAAAGCCTTTAACTGGTGAGTAATCAACTAAGTCTGTTTTTCTAATTACATCTGTATACCATTGTGCAAAGTCTACCTCCATTGGGGTGATTTCTTCAACAAATTGCTTATCTTTTTTTGACATATTGAATCTCCTTCCTTTTTTATACAGGTTTTATACAATAAAAAATCCCTCATCTCTATAAACAATAGAGACGAGAGATTATATTTCACCCGTGGTACCACTCTAATTAACCTAAAAAGGTTCTCTTAATCGTATAACGGCACGAACCGAAAGGATCTACTTTTTTCAACCCTTCACTCAAGGACTGGTTCAAAAACTAAAGCTTAAAAACCTTCCACCAACGGTTTTCTCTCTGCAAAGCATCATTTTTTACTATTTCCTATCATAGATTTATAACTATTTTGTTATATTCTTCTTATTAGAATAGCCAATTATTCATATAATGTCAATATTTTTCTAACACATAGAAAATTATGTACTAAAAAATGTGAATAAGTTATAATTTAAGTAATTTATTCCAATAAAATTTAAATTCAGACCTCTTAAAGGAAGATTTTATTATCTGCTAAGATCTAAAAATAACAGATTCTTTATTAAACATGTATTTCATAAATAGAAGTGATGCCACTACCAATAGGATAGAAACACCAAATGTAGTCGCAATATGAAGGGGGTTAATAATGTCCACTAGGACTTCCTTCATTAGCAACACAGCATTAAGTAATGGTACGAAAAACATGCGGTTTGATAATGTACGAATATCCATAAACATAGTTAAATATGCAGGAACCATTAGTACAATTGTAACAGGACTTAAGTAGGTACCTGCTTCCTTATAAGATTTAGCAAATACACTTATAGAAAGCATCAATCCGCTTAACATCATAGCTATAAGTAATGATGTAGCTACCAAAATCAACATAGACAGCGGAGAAATGCGAACTTCTAAAGGCATTATATTTGGAGCTATTTTAGCTGCTGCAAGAACGCCAATTAACGAAGTAATTGTCCCTAGTACAGAAGCTAACAGTACAGTTAAGTATTTACCAGTCAATATAGAAAGTCTATCAGCGCCACTTGCCAATAAAGGCTCTAAAGACATCCTCTCCTTTTCTCCTGCTCCTAGGTCTATTGCCGCTGGCATACCACCTACCACAGGATACATCATTAAGAAAAACGGAAGCAAAAATGTTATCATCATTAAAGCTGTAGCATCTCCCTTAGATTCCTGTCCTTCAGGTACATAGGCCTCTCTATTTATAATGGCAGGTTGAAGAATCTTTGGATCAACTCCTATATCTGCTAGTCTTTCAAGCCTAACCTCTTCACTATATTTATTAATAATTCCTTCCACAACAGATGTAGCCATGCTGGATTCATTACTTACCTCATCGAATATTATTTTAATATCTCCAGGTACTTTCTCATTTATTTTACTCTGAAAGTTTTCTCCTATTTGTATTATCGCCTTAATATCTCCCTTTTGTAAAGCTTCATAAGGATTATCAACATCAACTACTTTAAGTCCTACTCCACTTTTTAGATATTGTATAATATCTGCCTCTTGCTCATTTGTTTCAATAAAAACAACAATATCATTTTGTAAGTTTTTCTCCATCTTGCTTACTCCCATATTCATAAAGAAAAATAAGAGCGGAAAAATTAACATAGGTATTAAAACACTTGCAATCCAGGTTCGTTTATCTCTAAAAATATCTTTAACCTCTTTTTTAAAAACAAGCAATATATGTTTACTATTCATTTGTTCCACCTACCAATTCTACAAATAAGTCTTCTAAATTTTTATTATACTTTGTTTTAAGCTCTTCTATTGATCCTTCTTCTATTATATTACCTTTATGTATAATAGCTACACGCTCACATAATTTTTCGACCTCTACCATAGAGTGGGATGAAAATATTACAGTCTTACCTTCCTTTCTGCACTCTTCAATAAAACTATGTATAGTTCTAGCAGCTGTAACATCTAATCCAGAAGTAGGTTCATCGAATAACATAATAGGAGGATTATGCACAATAGAACGTGCAATAGCTACCTTTTGCTTCATACCCTTAGAAAATTTACCTACCCTTCTGTCTATATACTCTTCCATATCTAATATCTTTGTTAAATAGTCTATTCTTTCCTTAATTTCTTCCTTAGATATGTCATTTAATTCAGCATAGTAAGCAATATTCTCTCTAGCAGTAAGTCTGTCATATAAACCGCTTTCACCACCGAATAAAATACCAATCTCCCTTCTTACAGCTTGTTGGTTTTTCAAGATATCATGACCACTTAAAATTGCAGTACCCTTAGTAGGCTTTAGCATAGTTGCTAAAATACGTAAAGTTGTAGTTTTACCCGCGCCATTTTCACCTAAAAGCCCTAACACCTCTCCCTTTGGTACCTTAAAGCTTATACCTTTAAGTGCGTCTGCATCTTTAAAAGACTTTGTAAGACCTTTTACTTCAATCATTCAATCACCCTATTCCTATTTTTTTATAATACTGGCTATTGAGTTAGCAGCTATACCGTCGCCTACGCCTACAAAACCTAGCCCCTCTGTAGTTGTAGCCTTAATGTTTACTCTATCTACTTCAATATTTAAAGCTAGTGCAATATTATTTCTCATTTCTTCAATATAAGGAGCCATTTTAGGTTTTTGTGCAATAATGATAGCATCCAAATTATTAACTACATAACCTTTACTATCTATCAATATTGCAACCTCTCGTAAAAGATCTAGGCTATTTGCCCCTTTATATTTGTCATCAGTATCTGGAAAATGTTTTCCTATATCGCCTAAGGCTGCCGCTCCCAGTATGGCATCCTTAATAGCATGGAGCAATACATCTGCATCAGAATGCCCTAATAGTCCCTTTTCATAAGGAATGTCCACGCCCCCAATTATTAATTTTCTATCCGCTACTAATTTATGTACATCATATCCTATTCCTACCCTCATTTTATCCTTCAACCTTTCTATTTTTTAAAATTCCTTCACCTAATATTAGATCCTCTGGTGTTGTAATTTTTATATTTTCATAACTTCCCTTTATAATCTTCACAGTATAGCCTAGTCTTTCAATAATCATAGCATCATCAGTAGCCTCTATATTGCTATTTTGTAATTTTTCATAGGCATCCATTACTAGTTGGTATTTAAAAACCTGGGGTGTTTGAACAGCCCATAGAGTTTCTCTATTGGGAGTATTTACTACATCCATGCTTTCATTTGATACTTTAATAGTATCCTTTACAGGCACAGCAGCAATACAAGCACCAGTTTTATTTGCTACATCTATACCTTCTTCTATAATGCTATCAGTGATAAAAGGCCTAGCTCCATCGTGAATCAATACAATATTGCAATTATTACCTATAGCTCTTAGTCCATTGTAAACAGAATCTTGACGACGGTCTCCCCCTTCTACAATACTAATAACCTTTTTAAAATTATATTTATCTATAATAATTTGTTTAATTAAATCAACTTCACCCTTACCTACAACTAAAATTATTTCATCTATCAAACTACTATCTTCAAAAACCTCTATAGTATGGGCAACTATTGGTTTATTGCCTAAAAGTATGTACTGTTTATTATATTCTCTTCCCATACGGCGTCCTTTTCCTGCCGCTACAATAATAGCACTAGTTTTTAAAATCTCTTCCATCTCCCTTTATATATACTTTGTTTTATTTTAATTCGCACTTAAATTTTAAAACATAGTTTTGAAAATTTCAAGTGCTCAAATATTGTCAAGCTCCTGTTTCTTACAAGTTCTCCGCAATCAGAAATTTTTTCTTTGTTATACGATAATAGCCTTCTTACTTTCTTAGTAAGAAGGCTATTATTAGAATTTAAAATTCAATATTAGTTAAGTTTTTATTCTATGCAGATTTATCAACTAATGCCTTTGGTTTTGCAAAAATCATACGACCAGCTGCTGTTTGCAATACACTAGTTACTAATACATCTATAGTTTGGCCTATATATTTTTTACCACTTTCTACAACTATCATTGTACCATCATCTAAGTAGGCTAACCCTTGGCCAGATTCCTTACCATCCTTCACTACCTGTACAAGCATTTCCTCCCCAGGCAGTACTACAGGTTTTACCGCATTGGCTAGCTCATTAATATTCAGGACTGGCACACCTTGAAACTCAGCTACCTTATTTAAATTATAATCATTAGTTATAACCTTGCCATCTAATACTTGAGCAAGCTTTAATAATTTAGAGTCTACTTCTGCAATATCTGGAAAATCTTTTTCATACATTTTCACTTCAATATCTAATTCTTTTTGAATCATATTTAAAATATCTAATCCTCTTCTTCCACGATTACGCTTTAATGCATCAGATGAGTCAGCTATATGCCTTAACTCCTCTAATACAAAGCCTGGAATTATTAAAGGCCCCTCTACAAATCCAGTTTTGCAAATATCAGCAATTCTACCATCAATAATTACACTAGTATCTAAAACCTTAGGACATCCTTGATTTTCTTTTTTAGCATTACGTTCTTTTAATAAATTTTTCTTAAACACAGCTTGAATATTATTAGGTAGTTCTCCCATTTTCTTAGTTGCAATCTTTATACCAAGATAACCCATAAATATATAGATTAAGGTAGACAAAATAGAGCTAAGTAAAGGGATCGGTATAATGCTAGTAATTAGGTTGGTAATTAAATAAGAAATTATAAGTCCAATTATTAGTCCTATAGATCCTGAAACAACGTCTACAGTAGGAACCTTAGCAAGTTCCCTCTCTATCCAATTAGCAGTGTTTCTACCCTGATTAATTAACCAAGGTGATAAAATAAATAACATACTACCACTTGTTAATGAAGCAATTATAATTCCTATTATATAACTTTTAAGATCATTGGCGATATTCACCAAAGCCATAGCATTAGCAACATACACATATAATGCAAGACCCGTTACGCCACCGAGTATTGTCAAAATTCCTCGGATTATTTTATTTATCATTAGACCACCTCCTATTCATCCATTATGCCCCATTTTATTGTTTTTAAAAGCAAATACAATAAATAATTAAATAATTTTTATAAACTAATAGGAAACTTCTTTTGTATATATCTTTCAAAATGAAGTTTCCATAGATACATTCAATAAAAGCATAACTACTAAGTTAAGTTTTTTACAAAACTGTATCTGGCACAGTTTGTTGTAAGATAACCGATTCAACAAGATTAGATGCTTCTTCTTCTGATAATTCAGCCACAAGAACAAGTTCACTAATTAAAATTTGTCTTGCGTTGCTAAGCATTTTTCTCTCTCCTGTAGATAGTCCTTTTTCCTTGTCCATTAATGTTAAATTTCTTACAACTTCAGCTATCTCATAAACATCTCCAGTTTTAATCAAATCCATATTAGCTCGATATCTACGATTCCAGTTTTGATGCATTTTAGTTGTGTCAGAAGCTAATACATCTAGCACATTTTCAATTTCCTCAGAATCAATTACCTTTCTAATACCTATATCATCCATCTGATCTAAAGGAATCATTACCTTCATATCTCCAATAGGCATTCTCATTATATAATACTTTCTTCTTTCACCTAAAATTTCTCTCTCTTCAATAGATTCTATCACACCAGCACCATGCATAGGATAGACAACTTTTTCTCCAATGTTAAACATATTTGACCCTCCCAGAAAATGGTGATTTGTTATCTATTATAGTATACATTATATAGTCAAATATGTCAACTAAAACGATAATTTTATCATATGAATTATTAGTTGTCAAATACTTTTTAAGATTTTTTTAAGATATTTTTAATATATTTAGGTTTCGCATTTAAATATATATTTTTGTTCTACGACATTGACAAATACAAGTATCTAAAAGTATAATTAAGTTAAAATTCGTCTGATGCTATCACATCGACTTATGGTGCACTTAAAAACTACTCTAGATTTCAAAGTGCTTAAAATAGTTCTAGCTACCACTTTTTAAAAAAATACTCAATAGTTGAAATTCATACGTTACTTAAACAATAAAAAGACTTTAGGAGTTGACTTTATGGAGCAATTTTATTTTAACCAATTTCAAGATCAAGTGGATGAAGTATTAATAAGGCACAAAAGTATTTTAGATATTTTAAGTAAGCTTCAAGAAAGTAGTGCCAAAGTTAATCGAGCGGTGGCAAAATCCGTTACTCACTGTGGTTGTATTCAAATTCATAGTCAGAAACAAGGGATACCAGAAGATATCTCATATTCAGAATTAAAGAATTATATGTCAAATCATGTAGAAGGCTATTTATGTGATATTTGCAGAGAGAAGATAGAAGAAGAGATATCTACTACCATATTCTATATTACAGCACTGTGTAATTCATTTAACATAAACATAGATGATATGTTAGCAAACTATGCCTCTCAAGTAAAAGCATTAGGAAAATATGGACTACTGTAATTGTAAATATTAGGGGATAAAGAAATTCTTCATCCCCTTTATCCTATATATGCCTGTCTAAAAGTACTTGTTCTTGTAATCTCCTTAGTCCTTCTTTTATAGCTCTAGCTCTAACCTCTCCGATACCTTCAACATCATCTAATTGATCTGTAGACGCCTTAAGTATTTTTTGAAAACTGGCGAATTGTTTTAACAAATTATCAATTACCGCTAAAGGAAGTCTCGGTATTTTATTTAAAATTCTATATCCCCTAGGAGACACTGCAATATCTAATGCATTAACATTAGAACCATATCCTAGTATTTTTGCTATCGAGGATAAATCCAACAATTCTTCTGAAGATAATCCATGGATCATCTTATGAATATTACTCTCTTCAACTTCTAAATTAAGATTATAATCCTTAATTACGTGCTTCCCGTCCTCTACAACATTAGCTACTAGCTCTTCCATCTGCATATTTACTAGTCTACCTTCATTACCTAGCTCATAAATATACTTCTCTATTTCATGTACTATCTTTATAACCATTTCTGTTCTTTGTATTACAGTAGTTACATCATATACAGTAACTAAATCTTCAAACTCTAAAGCACTTAGATTTATCATAGCTTGATCCAATACAGATTTATATTTTTCAAGGGTTTGAATAGCCTGATTAGCTTTAGTCAAAATTTTGTTAGTATCCTGTACAATATACTTACTATATCCTCTATACAAAGTTATAATATGTCGCCTCTGAGAAATCGAAATAACCACTTGTCCAGTTGCCTTCGCCACCCTTTCAGCTGTTCTATGGCGCGTGCCTGTCTCTGCTGAAAAAATTGATGGATCTGTCATTATTTGCGTATTAGCATATAGAATTTTTTTACTATCACTACTTAAAACAATAGCTCCATCCATTTTACATAGCTCATAAAGATATGCGGGAGAAAAATCTACATTTATAGCAAAGCCTCCATCTATCATACTTCTTACATCTTCACTATCACCAACAACTATAAGTGCACCGGTTTTCGCCTTTAATACATTTTCTAAGCCTTCCCTTAAATGGGTTCCGGGGGCTACCATCTTAATGGCCTCAAATAACTGAGCCTCTTCAATTCGTGATTCTTTCAAAATTTACGCCTCCCTTACAACCTATTCATAGCTATAATCAATATTTTCCCCTACGATTAATAATTTTAACATTATTTCTCCAATTAATCTACAAATTCTACCATATTAATGTAATATTATCTAATTTCCTACTCAATTCCTATTTTTTTTAATAATTATGACAATAGATTAACCTATGATAATAATTCTAGAGCATCTCTTAATGTATTTACGCCCTTATATTTCATAATATTCCCATCAAATTTAAACTTATTTTTATCAGGTATTATAGCAGTTATGAATCCCATTTTTTCAGCTTCTTTCATCATTTTTTCTAGCTGACTAATAGGTCTTAGCTCTCCTGTTAAGCTTATCTCTCCCATAGCAACCATTTCCTTTGATGGAATAGGTACACCTCGCATACTAGAATAAATAGCCATAGCAACACCTAAATCTGCAGAGGTTCCTTCGAGTTTTAATCCTCCCACTACATTCACATAAATATCTTGATTCATTAAAGGTAGCCCTATTTTCTTTTCTAAAACCGCAATAATTAAATTTAATCTGTTTAGATCAATTCCTACAGCAGTTCGCCTTGGGAAACCTGCATTAGTAGGAGCTACCAATGCTTGTATTTCCACTAAAAGTGGTCTAGTGCCTTCAACCGTTGCAACTACAATAGCACCTTCCGCCTCTGGAGTTAATGATTCTAAAAATATAGCCGAAGGATTACTAACTTCAACCAACCCCTCTTCCCTCATTTCAAAAACACCAATTTCACTAGTAGTACCAAATCTATTTTTTAAAGCCCTTAATATTCTAAACTCTTGAGTTCTTTCTCCTTCAAAATGCAGTACCGTGTCAACCATATGCTCTAAAACCCTAGGTCCTGCCAATTCACCTTGCTTTGTAACATGAGCTACTATAAACATAGGAATATTTTTGGATTTACCAATTCTCATTAAATTATTAGCACACTCCTTAACCTGCGAAACACTCCCAGGGGCGGAAGAAAGATCTTCTTTAAATAATGTTTGTATAGAGTCTATAATAACAAACACGGGCTCGTACTCCTCAATATACTTTTCAATAACATCCACATTTGTTTCTGAAACTATATATAAATTATCAGAAAGAGAGCTTAATCTTTCTCCCCTCATCTTTATTTGCTCCTCAGATTCCTCTCCAGATACATAAAGGGTTTTTCCATAGGTTTCTGCAACAGTGCTACTGGCCTGTAAAATTAAAGTAGATTTACCAATACCTGGTTCTCCAGTTATTAATGTTAGAGATCCTTTTACTAATCCTCCTCCTAAAACTCTATTTAATTCTTTAATCTGAGTATCATATCTTTCATAAGCACCAGATTTGACATCTTTAATAGGCTGAGGTTTAGATTGACTAACTATTGTAGGGGATCGTTTAAATTCCTTTTTACCTCCTACTATCTCTTCCTCCATACTATTCCAGTTACTACATCCCGGACACCGTCCTAACCATTTAGCACTCTCATACCCACATTCTTGACATACAAACTTACTCTTAACCTTCGCCATATAATCACCTGCTCCTATTTTCTCTATCCTTATATTGTAACATAAAACTAGGACAGTTAAACTGTCCTAGTTTATATATGTATTAACATTTATATCTAATTTTTGGAGCTGTTCTAACATTACTTTTTCCGATTTTCTTGTAAATTCTTTAAATAATTCAAGATTATTAGCCTTAAAATTATACATTAAATTATTTCTTAATATTGGTAAAGTATACATATATTTATATCATTCTTCATTTTTGTGTTAATTCCTTTTATATTAATTAAATTTCTTCATATACTATGGTCATTTAAAAATTTCACAACAAAATAAACCGACCTAGGTTATAATCCTATAATCGGCTTATTTTATCAAGAATAGACATATAGGTCTGCTTCTAATATATTTTATATAATCTAATTTTATAAACTTACCTTAGGTCTAATTACAAGCTTATCGCCATATAAATCAACTAATATGTCGCTACCTGACTTAATAGTTCCTTTTAATAATTCTTCAGATAGCTGATCTTCCACCATTTTTTGTATCGCCCTTTTTAGAGGTCTTGCACCAAATTGTGCATCAAAACCTTTATGTGCAATAAATACTTTTGCTTCATTACTTACTTCAAGATTAATATTTAAATCTTGTAATCGCTTTCTTAAATCTTCTAGCATTAAGTCTACAATCTCTCCTATATGCTCTCTTTCTAATGCATGGAATACTATAATGTCATCTATCCTATTTAAAAACTCAGGTCTAAAGGTTCTCCTAAGTTCTTCCATAATATTTTCTTTCATTTTTTCATATTCATTTTTAGCAAAATCATCTTCATTAACGGTAAAGCCTAAAGTTTTTTGCTTTCTAATAGTATGAGCACCAACGTTGGAAGTCATAATAACTACAGTATTTTTAAAGTCTACTGTTCTGCCTTGAGCATCTGTTAGCCGACCATCATCTAATATTTGCAATAATATATTAAATACGTCCGGATGTGCCTTTTCTACCTCATCAAATAGTATTACAGAGTATGGTTTTCTTCTAACCTTTTCTGTCAGCTGTCCACCTTCGTCAAATCCTACATATCCTGGTGGAGATCCTATAAGCCTTGAAACTGTATGTTTTTCCATGTATTCAGACATATCAATACGAATCATAGCGTCTTCATCACCAAACATAGACTCTGCCAGTGCTTTTGATAATTCTGTTTTTCCTACTCCTGTAGGTCCTAAAAATATAAATGAACCAATTGGCCTTTTAGGATCCTTCAGTCCAACTCGCGCCCTTCTAATCGCCCTTGCAACGGACTTTACTGCTTCTTGTTGTCCTATTACCCTTTTATGAAGGATTTCCTCCATATTAAGTAGTTTTTGAGATTCTTCCTGTTGAAGCTTATTTACAGGTACACCTGTCCAATCAGATACAATATTAGCTATTTCTTCAACAGAAACTGTAGCCTCTTTATCTTTATTTCTCCAAGTATTTTTTCTTTCTTCTAATTCCTCATTTGTTCTCTTTTCTTCGTCTCTTATTTTAGCGGCTCTCTCAAAATCCTGTACACTAATAGCCTCTTCTTTTTCTTTAGAAAGCTGCTCTATTTTTTCCTCTAAGTCCTTTAAATCTGGTGGTGTAGTAACTGTAAATATTCTAACCTTAGATGCAGCTTCATCAATTAAGTCTATAGCTTTATCAGGTAAAAACCGATCTGTAATATATCTTGCAGAAAGTTCTGCGGCTGCTTTTAAAGCTTCATCGGTAATTTTAACTCCATGATGGGCCTCATATTTATCTCTTAATCCCTCTAGTATTTTAATACTATCTTCGACTGTTGGCTCATCAACAGTAATAGGTTGGAATCTTCTCTCAAGGGCGGCATCCTTTTCTATATGCTTTCTGTATTCATCTAATGTAGTAGCTCCGATTACTTGTATCTCTCCTCTAGCTAGAGCAGGCTTTAATATATTAGCTGCATCTATTGCCCCTTCTGCCGCACCTGCACCTATTATAGTATGCATTTCATCTATAAATAATATTACATTAGTTGCTGTGCGTAGCTCCTCCATTACCTTTTTTAATCGATCTTCAAACTCTCCACGATACTTAGCTCCAGCCACCATAGATGCTAAGTCTAAAGTGACTACCCTTTTATCTTTTAATAATTCAGGAACATTACCTTCTACTATTTTTTGTGCCAGTCCCTCGGCTACAGCAGTTTTACCTACTCCAGGTTCTCCGATTAGACAAGGATTATTCTTTGTTCTACGGCTTAGCACTTGTATAACTCTATCTATTTCTTTACTCCTTCCAATTACAGGATCAATTTTTCCTTCACGAGCAAGCTCATTAAGATCTCGACCAAATTGGTTTAAAGTAGGTGTATTTTTATTATTATCTACTGAAGGTTTCTTATTTGTTCCAGCAGTTCCACCATTATTTAATAGTTTTAGTACTTCTTCTCTAACATTTTGTAAATTTACTCCTAATTGTATTAGAATTTTAGATGCAATTCCATCTCCTTCTTTTATTAATCCTAAAAGCAAATGTTCTGTACCTACATAGTTATGATTTAAATTTCTAGCCTCTGCAACACTAAGTTCAAAAACCTTTTTAGTCCGCGGAGTATAGCCCAATAACTCTACAGGTTTATTCCCCACACCTATTGCGTTTACTATTATCTGCTGTATGCTTTCAATTTCTATACCTAGATTTTTTAGTGCCTTAGCAGCAATACTCTCTTCCTCTTTAATAATTGCTAATAATAAGTGTTCTGTGCCTACATAGCTATGCCCCAACTGTTGAGCCACTTGTTGGGAAAGAGTAATAACTCTTTGAGCTCTTTCAGTAAATCTTCCAAACATGGCCATATATAACCCCTCCTAAATTGTTATCATAAACTTTCTCTTACTAATTGTGCCCTTTTTATATCTCTTTCAATACCAGTTAATTCTGACTTAAAATATTTTTGTAAATATCCTGGCTGTATTATTGCAATAAGCTCATTTAATTTTTCTGTAGATACTTCTTTAATTAACTCTAAGTTAACTCCTAACTTTACATCTGAAATCAATTGCATGGCTTCATTAGATGACAGTAGTCTAGCTTGTTTAAGAGTTCCATAGGACCTAAATACCTTATCCTCCAATTCAATACTTTTTGTTTTTAATAAATTCTCCCTAGCTGCCCTTTCATTTTGAATAATCTGTAGAGTGACATTCTGAAGATTATTAACTAGTTCCTCTTCAGATGCTCCTAATGTCACTTGATTAGAAATTTGATAAATATTCCCTAGATATTGTGTACCTTCGCCATAGATACCTCTAACCGCAAGGCCTATTTTACTGGCAATATGAAAAACACCGTTAATATATCCGATTAAGCTAAGCGCAGGCAAATGAACCATAACAGAAGCTCTAATTCCAGTGCCTACATTAGTAGGACAGGAGGTTAAATATCCTAATTGCTCATCGAAGGTATATTTAATATTTTCCTCCAATAAGTCATCTATTTTATCTCCTATATCTAGACACTTATCTAACTGCAACCCTGGCAAAAGGCATTGAATACGAATATGATCCTCTTCATTTATCATAATACTAATTGTTTCTTCTTTGTTAATTAGTACTGCACCACCTAAAGTATTTCTAGCTAATGCAGGGCTAATTAAATGCTTTTCAACATAGTTTAATCTATCTATTACGTCACTTTCTTTCATCCTAATTAGACTAAAATCATTTTTAAGGGATAAATTACCACTGCTTATAGTTGTATATACCTTATCTATAATATTTTGAGACTTCTCTTCATTTAAATAGTGTGGAAATGGTATTGACTCTATATTACGAGCCATGCGAGTTCTACTACTAATAACTATATCTGATTCTGGTCCAATTCCCTTTAGCCATTTAGGCATATTAACACCTCCTACATCCTATCAATTTCACCTTCAAGTCGTCTAATATCATCCCTTATCTTTGCTGCCTCTTCAAACTCCTCTTGCTCCACTAACTGTTGTAATTTGACTTTTAAGCTTTTTAATTCATTCTTCAACCTAATAGAAGCACCTGATCTTTTAGGAACTTTACCAACATGAACAGTGTTACCTTGTATCCTTCTAATTAAAGGGGTGAGCATATCACTAAAAGTCTCATAACATATATTACACCCTAATCGTCCAGTTTCTTTAAAATCATTATATGTAGATCCGCACTGCGGACATTTTTTATTTTGTTTATAAGCAATATTTACACTTGGAGATGTATTCCCTTCTAATAGACTGGCTAAAAAACTGTGTATTGAGAAATTATTTTCAAAACTTGATATTTCCTTTTTCTTTGCACATTCATCACATAAGTTTATTTCTTCTTTTTTACCATTTATAAACTTAGTCATATGTACCGTTGAATCTTTACTCTTACAGTCTTCACAAAGCATTTCATTTTCCCTCCTATCTATAAAAAACTTCCAAAACTTAAGTCTCATATTATACTTTATATTAAAATTTTTATAATATTATAATTAATCTTATACTTATCTACAAGTATGCTCTATTACAATAATTCCACAATTTGATTAAATTTAAACAGATAACTAAATTAATTACTAGATTTCAAAGCTTATCTCTTTTTATCACTTTATACCCTGCATCTATAAATTTAATACATAATTTAGTTCAAAAAAAATATATTAGACTATGGACATATTATCAGCAGTAGCTCAATCATTGTAATGCCTTAAAATTAAAACTAAAGAATTTGTTAATAATTCCCCTTTAAGAAAGGTATTTTTAGAATTTTTTAAAAATAAAGAGGATTTTTAATAAAGATATAGAATGTTTTTATTAATCTAAAATCTATTACACAAATAGCGAGGAGGAAGGGACATGAAAGGGTATCAAGCTGACCACATTAGAAACATTGCTTTTTTAGGACATGGAGGTTGTGGTAAAACAACATTGGCAGAAGCAGTTCTATATTCAGCAAAATTGACTAATCGTATGGGCAGAGTTGAAGATGGAAATACAATTTCTGATTTTGATAAAGAAGAAGCTTCAAGAAGTATATCCATTAGTACATCCATTATCCCTATAGAATGGCAGAATTATAAAATTAACCTTCTAGACACCCCTGGATATTTTGACTTTATTGGAGAAGTGCAAAGTGCATTAAAAGCCGCTGGTGGAACAGTTATTTTAGTAGATGCCACAAGTGGAGTAGAAGTAGGAACAGAAAAAGCTTGGGACTTTATTGCAGATAGTAAAAAACCTACTTTTATATTTATTAATAAGATGGATCGTGAAAATGCCAACTTTGATAAGGTATTAAATGATTTAAGAGAAAAGTTTGGCAAAAAAATTGCTCCATTTCAAATTCCACTTGGAGAAAATGAGCACTTTGTAGGCAATATTAACGTTGTAAAAATGATAGCTAGGGAATATAACGGAAAGGATTGTGTAGAAAAGCCTATTCCAGAAGCACTATTACCTCAGGCTGAATCAATTCGAGAGCTATTATTAGAATCAGTTGCTGAAAGTGATGAAGCTTTATTAGAAAAATACTTTTCAGGCGAAGTCTTCACCGAACAGGAAATACATGACGGACTTAGAAAAGGTGTTATTAACGGTGATATAGTTCCGGTTCTTTGTGGAGCCTCTATGAAAAATATAGGCACTCACACCTTACTAGATATGTTAATAGATTACTCCCCATCACCTATGGATATGCCTTCGAAGAAGGGAACAAATCCTTATACAGACGAAATCGTAGAACGCACTCTAGAACCAAATCAGCCTTTCTCTGCGCAAGTGTTTAAAACAGTTGTCGATCCATATGTAGGTAAAATCTCTATTTTAAAAGTCATTTCAGGAAAACTTACATCAGATACTGAAGTATTAAATTCAAATAAAGATGAAAAAGAAAAAATTGCTTCCTTATTTTTATTAAGAGGAAAAAATCAAATTGATATAAAAGAAATTTCCGCTGGGGATATTGTAGCTGTTGCTAAACTTCAGCATACAAATACTGGGGATACTCTATGTAGTGTTAACCACCCAATTGTGTTTAGTAATATAGATTTTGTTAAACCACAACTTGCTTTAAGTGTTGAACCAAAAGCAAAAGGTGATGAAGAAAAAATAAGTTCTGGACTTCAGCGTCTATCGGAAGAAGACCCTTCTTTCTTATTTGAAAGAAATGCTGAAACTAAACAAACTCTTATATTTGGTCAAGGAGAGTTACACGTTAAAATCATTACAAGTAAACTTAAAAATAAGTTTGGAGTAGATGTTGAACTTAAGGATCCTAAAGTTCCTTATCGTGAAACTATTAAGGGTAAATCAGATGTTCAAGGAAAACATAAAAAACAATCTGGAGGTCATGGACAATACGGAGACGTTAAAATTCGTTTTGAACCTGCTGCTAATGATTTCGAGTTTGCAGAAGAAATATTTGGAGGATCTGTTCCTAAGTCTTATATACCAGCAGTAGAAAAAGGGCTAAAGGACTGCCTAGAAACAGGAGTGCTTGCTGGTTATCCTGTAGTAAACCTTAAGGCTACGCTATATGATGGATCATATCATGACGTAGATTCATCAGAGATGGCATTTAAAATTGCTGCATCATTAGCTTTCAAAAAAGGTATGGAAGCAGCTAAACCTGTATTACTAGAGCCTATTGTAAAAGTGAGTGTCATTATTCCTGAAGAATATATGGGAGATGTAATGGGAGATTTAAACAAACGTAGAGGTAGAATTTTAGGCATGGAGCCACAACCAAAAGGAATGCAATTAGTAGTTGCAGAAGCGCCTCAATCTGAAATGTTTAAATATGCTACAGACCTAAGATCAATGACTCAAGCAAGAGGTAGCTTTACAATGGAATTTACACGATATGAAGAAGTGCCTCAAATAATTAGCGAAAAAGTAGTAGATGCTGCTAGGGCGGCTAAATAGAAACAAAGCATGTGCAAATACTTGCACATGCTTCTTTTATTTGAGTACTTGAAACTCTAAGCAAAGCTTAGAATTGAGTACGATATAAAGTTTCTGAGGCAAAGCGAACAAATTTTATTTTATCTTACTGGACAAATACCGTTCTCGCAGCCATCATCGCCAATATCTAAGTCCATTTCCTGTTTTTCGTATTTGCTAATTAGTGAAGGTATAAAAGGCTTCATTTTACTGATTCTTTCGTTATACTCCTCTTCATCAATTGCTTCGTATGGTAATAATTGATAAAAATTATCTTCTAAAGCCAAAAATGAAAGTGCAACAACATCATCCCAGTTATTCCATATCCACTCTTCTACTTCTTCCCATTCCTGGTTTCTTACATGAACAGTTATAGAACAATTGTGATCCACATAGTTTTCCATAAATAGCTTGTAATTTTCTAACTGCTCTATTGCAGAAATATCATACTTAGTTTTACCTATTGGTGCTTTAACAGGGAATTCTACAACCTTAGTAGAACATGTCTCCCAATCTTGCCCTACCTCAGGATAAACTGGATATTCTAACTCCTCACATACCTTTACTAACGGGTCATGAGAACTAACTCTTATTCTTCTTATATAATAAGGAGAATGAGAATAATGAACACCACTAGATACAGTAGGTAATTGACTTAATGTCCCTTCTGGCTTTACAGTAGTCACCAATAGTGGTGGATTTTGTCCAATTTCCCTAGCATATAAATCCACTTCATCTCGTGCCGATTTTCTTAATATATTAAGTAATTTAGCTTGTTCTCCCCTTGTCATAGATGTAGCATTAACCATGTCTTGCCATCCTGTCATTGAACAACCAACTAGCTTATCCCTTTGTTGTACTTGATCCCAATGTGATAGTTCTAGCTCTACGCAGGTCATTCTATAACCTGCTCTTACAGATAATCTTTGAGCTTCTTTAATACCTTCTAAATCTAATGTGCCATCATCTTTTACAAAGGCCAAAACATTAATTGTAGTTAAGTTACATAATCCTTGAGAATCTAATAGAATCTCTCCACATGGATTTACTCCATTCATATTAGGTCTACGCTTTGCTGCAGCTTCTGAATTAACCCATCCAGGCTCACCAGAATAACGCATCTGCTGTATTTGCCAATGAAGTTTTTCACGAGTTGGTTTTTTTGTATAATAAATTGAGTTATTACTCATCTGTCTATGTATAATTTTTTCATCAACTATCCATTGACCATCTATCTGCTTGTATAGATTAGATTTAGCCTCAATACATTGTTGATCGTCAGCATCAATTAAAATCATTTCAGCAGTACGTCTAACTCCACCTACAACAACATTTTCTCCAATAATATTAGCAATATCTAAACAATCGATTGGTCTAAGCTTTACTTTACCAGAACCATTTATTTTTTTATTATTTTTAATTACTTTATCTATTTTATAGAACATATTCTTAAGACTTGAATGTCCGCTAGCAGTACCTCCAAAAGATTTTAATTTTGCTCCTTTCGGTCTAACGTGATCATAATCTACAATAATTGTTTTAATATTTCTATATTCATTGCTATATAGCAATTTAAAGAAGAAATCTAAAGATTGTATCCAGCCTTCTTTACTATCTCCTACTGTTATTTTAACTGTATTATTATATGAAAACTGAAGACTTGTATTATCTTCTCTCCCATTTGATGGTATAGGACTGTAATCCTTATGTATAATTTCATAATCTGTTCTTATTTTAGGTAGGTTTTTTACATCATCCTTTAAAACTCTAGCCCCTACCCCTGAACCAATCATTAACAGGTAAAAAAGATCTCTAAAGGCTTCAAAACTATCAATAACTAGAAAAGAACAGTTGTAATTTGACATAGGATAGTTCTGAGCAACAGAAGTTCCACCTACCCAAAATGTTCTTCCAGATAAAAATTGTCTAAGGTTATAAACATTGTCAAATAACCTCTCTGCCTCTTCTCTTCTAGTTGGTACTAAACTACAATTATATTCAACTGCCCTTCTAACGGTTTCCCACCAGTACTCTCTTCTACCTTCCTCTGGTAGCCATCTAGAATATGTACGGTAATATACAAAGTTTCCTAATTGATTTAACGGCGAAAGTTGATGTTTATATTTGCTAATAAATTCATCAGTTAATAATTTTTCATCAGAGTTTTTTTGCATGGTTCTAACCTTAGCTCTTTCATTTCTATAAATAATATATCGTTTAGCAACATCTTTTCTATCTGAAGACATTAGCATCATTTCTACAATATCTTGTATCTCCTCCACATGAATAGGCTCGGACTCACTTTTAATCTTTTCTTCAATTTCTGATGTAATCTTTGCACTCAAGTTTTCATCAATACCTATCTTTGTTTCTGCCATAGCTTTGTTAATTGCATTGATAATTTTAGCTGAGTTAAACTTAACTGGTCTGCCATCTCGTTTTATCACGTGTATCATAAAACTCCTCCTTGCTAATGTGTAAAATAGCAACAAAAAGCACCAAATAAACTACATATGGTACTTCTTTTTGTTAATATATACTAAATATTGTAGCACCAGTAATGCTTAAAGTCAAAATACATATCACCACTGTAGCTCTTTTCTAGCCCATTTTTTATATGTTATTTAGAAATATATATGTTTATCTTACTTTCTTGCTTAATTTAAAAATTCCTCTGATGCTATGGTATCGATTTTATACTTTCCTGAGCAATCAAAAAGGCAGCACAGCTGCCTTTTTGAACCTAATTTCTTTTCATTATTATATTAGTAATTTCTTTTATAGTATCTTTAATGTATTCTCCCTTACGGTACTTACGTTTTGCCACAATAATCTCTACTTGATTTCCCTTGTTAACAATTTCTTTAACTATCTTTGGAGTTTCAATAAATACTCCTATTTCCTCAAACCTATCATTTAGTACAACAAAGGTTGGGATTTTAGGTTTTCCACTTATTTTGTAATTGTCCATGTAGTTTTCATTACCTTCTCTAGGCAAAATACTAAATGTGATGTTTGGATTAATATCATTTAACTTTTTTATAGCGGGTAAATTGATAATACAGTCGGGACACCATAATTCTGCAAAGGCCAGTATGTATATTGGCTTATCTATTGACTGAATTTTACTAATCAATTCTTCGTCAAGTTCAATTCCATTATATACTTCTAGTAACTTCTCTATATTCGCATCTTGACTATTAGGAGCGAATACTTCGAAAGACATGCCTGATTCAAATAATTGTTGAAATATCATTTTCATACCCCCTAGTATTTCTCCACAATTCTTTGTTACTATTATACCATTATTCAGTTTTAAATTTAAGGTACTTATGTTATATTTTATAGAGAATATTATATCCTTATTTTGCCATGTGTTATGTTAACTAATATACATTAGTCTCTTTATATATTCTATTGAAGGATTCTTATTGATATTCTTATAAAAATAAAAAAACACAGTTACAATTTATGTAACTGTGTTTTTAAATATATCGCAGCGACCTACTCTCCCAGGCAGCTTCCCGCCAAGTACCATCAGCGCTGAAGGGCTTAACTACTGTGTTCGGTATGGGAACAGGTGTGACCCCTTCGCTATTGCCACGATATTTTGACTAGATTCTTATTGTATCATCTTCGTCAATAATTTTCAAGAGAATCTTAATACTTTGCAGTTTCGCATAGCAAATTTGTTTATTCCCTTACGGTCATACAAATTTGGTGCTCATTGCCTTTAACCTACCATCAATTTATTTCATAAATTGGGTTAGGTCATAAAATTCCCTCAAAACTATACAATGTTAGAATATATTGGTCAAGCCCTCGACCTATTAGTACCTATCAGCTAAGTACATTGCTGCACTTACACCCTAGGCCTATCAACCAAGTAGTCTTCTTGGGGTCTTACCTCCTTACGGAGTGGGAAATCTTATCTTGAGGGGGGCTTCGTGCTTAGATGCCTTCAGCACTTATCCCTTCCGCACTTAGCTACCCAGCGATGCTCTTGGCAGAACAACTGGTACACCAGAGGTGCGTCCATCCCGGTCCTCTCGTACTAAGGACAGCTCCTCTCAAATTTCCTGCGCCCGCGACGGATAGGGACCGAACTGTCTCACGACGTTCTGAACCCAGCTCGCGTACCACTTTAATGGGCGAACAGCCCAACCCTTGGGACCTACTACAGCCCCAGGATGTGATGAGCCGACATCGAGGTGCCAAACCTCCCCGTCGATGTGGACTCTTGGGGGAGATAAGCCTGTTATCCCCGGGGTAGCTTTTATCCGTTGAGCGATGGCCCTTCCACTCGGAACCACCGGATCACTAAGCCCGACTTTCGTCCTTGCTCGACCTGTATGTCTCGCAATCAAGCTCCCTTTTGCCTTTACACTCTACGCACGATTTCCGACCGTGCTGAGGGAACCTTTGGGCGCCTCCGTTACTTTTTGGGAGGCGACCGCCCCAGTCAAACTGCCCACCTGACAGTGTCCCAAGACTGGATTCACAGTCTATGGTTAGAACTTCAGTACTACAAGAGTGGTATCCCAACGATGACTCCACTGAGACTGGCGTCCCAGCTTCTAAGTCTCCCACCTATGCTGTACATGTAGCACCGAAATCCAATGTCAAGTTGCAGTAAAGCTCCACGGGGTCTTTCCGTCCTGTCGCGGGTAACCAGCATCTTCACTGGTATTACAATTTCACCGGGTCTATTGTTGAGACAGCGCCCAAATCGTTACGCCTTTCGTGCGGGTCGGAACTTACCCGACAAGGAATTTCGCTACCTTAGGACCGTTATAGTTACGGCCGCCGTTTACTGGGGCTTAAGTTCATTGCTTCGCAGATGCTAACAATTCCCCTTAACCTTCCAGCACCGGGCAGGCGTCAGCCCCTATACGTCGTCTTTCGACTTAGCAGAGACCTATGTTTATGGTAAACAGTCGCTTGGGCCTATTCTCTGCGGCCGGTTGAGGCTTACAGAGTAAATCTTTAACCAAAACCGGCTCCCCTTATCCCGAAGTTACGGGGTCATTTTGCCGAGTTCCTTAACAATAGTTCTCCCGATCGTCTTAGGATTCTCTCCTCACCTACCTGTGTCGGTTTGCGGTACGGGCACCTAGAAATCTCGATAGAAGCTTTTCTCGACAGTGTGGAATCAGCCAGTTCGCTACTTAAATTTCGCTCCCCATCACTTCTCAGGATTAATGTTAAAAGGGATTTGCCTCTTCTAACTCCCTACCAGCTTAGACGCACACAACCAACGGTGCGCTGAGCCTATCCTACTGTGTCACTCCATCTCTCAAACGATTTTAGGTGGTACAGGAATTTCAACCTGTTGTCCATCGCCTACGCCTTTCGGCCTGGGCTTAGGTCCCGACTAACCCTGAGCGGACGAGCCTTCCTCAGGAAACCTTAGGTTTTCGACGGGCAGGATTCTCACCTGCCTCTCGTTACTCATGCCAACATTCTCACTTCTATACAGTCCACTGCTCCTTCCGGTACAGCTTCAACCTATATAGAACGCTCGCCTACCATCCTTACGGATCCATAGCTTCGGTGATACGTTTGAGCCCCGGACATTTTCGGCGCAGAATCACTCGACCAGTGAGCTATTACGCACTCTTTGAATGAATGGCTGCTTCTAAGCCAACATCCTGGTTGTCTATGCAACTCCACATCCTTTTCCACTTAACGTATACTTTGGGACCTTAGCTGATGGTCTGGGCTCTTTCCCTCTTGACTACGGATCTTATCACTCGCAGTCTGACTCCCGAGTAAAAGATAACGGCATTCGGAGTTTGATAGGTTTTGGTAACCGGTGAAGGCCCCTAGACCATTCAGTGCTCTACCTCCGTATCTCTTAACCTCGAGGCTAGCCCTAAAGCTATTTCGGCGAGAACCAGCTATCTCCGGGCTCGATTGGAATTTCACCGCTACCCACAGTTCATCCGGTGACTTTTCAACGTCAATCGGTTCGGACCTCCACGAAATTTTACTTCCGCTTCATCCTGACCATGGGTAGGTCGCCCGGTTTCGGGTCTACGGCATGAAACTAGACGCCCTATTAAGACTCGGTTTCCCTACGGCTTCGCACCATAGGTGCTTAACCTTGCTCCATACCGTAACTCGTTGGCCCGTTCTACAAAAAGTACGCGGTCACACATAAAAAGTGCTCCCACAGTTTGTAAGCAGAAGGTTTCAGGTTCTATTTCACTCCCCTTCCGGGGTTCTTTTCACCTTTCCCTCACGGTACTATGCGCTATCGGTCACCAGGTAGTATTTAGCCTTGGGGGGTGGTCCCCCCTGCTTCCCACAAGGTTTCACGTGCCTCGTGGTACTCTGGATCACGGTCTAGAATATCATCGTTTCATGTACAGGACTATTACCTTCTATGGTGAGTCTTTCCAAACCTCTTCTATTACGATGAGTCATCATATATGACCGGTCCGCAACCCCGATAGAGAAAACCCTATCGGTTTGGGCTTATCCCCTTTCGCTCGCCGCTACTTAGGGAATCGATTTTTCTTTCTCTTCCTCAGGGTACTTAGATGTTTCAGTTCCCCTGGTATGTCTTCTATTACCTATTGATTGAGTAATAGATACTTAGGTATTAACCTAAGTAGGTTTCCCCATTCGGAAATCCCCGGATCAAAGATTGCTTGCATCTCCCCGAGGCTTATCGCAGCTTACCACGTCCTTCATCGACTCCTGGTGCCAAGGCATCCGCCTTCTGCCCTTATTAGCTTGACCATGCTATTCGCAGTTTCGCATTACAAATTTGTTTACTCCCTTACGGTCGCACAAATTTGATGCTCATTGCGTTTGACCTACCTTCGATTTGCTTTGCAAATCGGGTTAGGTCATAATCTAACATTGTGTAGTTTTCAAGGAACTATTTATCAAAGCATTACTAACCTCTAGCATATAGCTAGTATGTTGATAATACTTAGTGAGAGAGGTCTCTCAAAACTAGACAGTATAGATTGCCAATTCTCCTTAGAAAGGAGGTGATCCAGCCGCACCTTCCGATACGGCTACCTTGTTACGACTTCACCCCAGTCATTGGCTTCACCTTCGACAGCTTCCTCCAATAAAGGTTGGATAGCTGGCTTCGGGTGCTTCCGACTCCCGTGGTGTGACGGGCGGTGTGTACAAGACCCGGGAACGCATTCACCGCGACATTCTGATCCGCGATTACTAGCAACTCCGACTTCATGTGGGCGAGTTTCAGCCCACAATCCGAACTGGGACCGATTTTGTAGGATTCGCTCCGGATTACTCCTTGGCTGCCCGTTGTATCGGCCATTGTAGCACGTGTGTAGCCCTGAACATAAGGGGCATGATGATTTGACGTCATCCCCACCTTCCTCCGAGTTATCCCCGGCAGTCTCTCTAGAGTGCCCAGCCGAACTGCTGGCAACTAAAGACAAGGGTTGCGCTCGTTGCGGGACTTAACCCAACATCTCACGACACGAGCTGACGACAACCATGCACCACCTGTCACCTCAGTCCCCGAAGGGAAGGCTTCGATTAAAAAGCTGTCCGAGGGATGTCAAGTCCAGGTAAGGTTCTTCGCGTTGCTTCGAATTAAACCACATGCTCCGCTGCTTGTGCGGGTCCCCGTCAATTCCTTTGAGTTTCATTCTTGCGAACGTACTCCCCAGGCGGAGTGCTTAATGCGTTAACTGCGGCACCGAGGTTTGACCCCCAACACCTAGCACTCATCGTTTACGGCGTGGACTACCAGGGTATCTAATCCTGTTCGCTACCCACGCTTTCGTGCCTCAGCGTCAGTTGCAGTCCAGAGAGTCGCCTTCGCCACTGGTGTTCCTCCTAATATCTACGCATTTCACCGCTACACTAGGAATTCCACTCTCCTCTCCTGCACTCAAGCCCTACAGTTTCAAAGGCTTACTACGGTTGAGCCGTAGCCTTTAACCTCTGACCCATAGGGCCGCCTACGCACCCTTTACGCCCAATGATTCCGGATAACGCTTGCCCCCTACGTATTACCGCGGCTGCTGGCACGTAGTTAGCCGGGGCTTCCTCCTAAGGTACCGTCATTATCTTCCCTTAGGACAGAGCTTTACGACTCGAAAGCCTTCATCGCTCACGCGGCGTTGCTGCATCAGGGTTTCCCCCATTGTGCAATATTCCCCACTGCTGCCTCCCGTAGGAGTCTGGACCGTGTCTCAGTTCCAGTGTGGCCGTTCACCCTCTCAGGCCGGCTACTGATCGTCGCCTTGGTGAGCCATTACCTCACCAACTAGCTAATCAGACGCGGGCCCATCCTATACCGAAATTCTTTGACCTTTTAGGGATGCCCCTAAAAGGTATTATGGGGTATTAGCAATGGTTTCCCATTGTTATTCCCCTGTACAGGGTAGGTTGCCCACGCGTTACTCACCCGTCCGCCGCTAAGTTAAAATCATTCCACCCGAAGGCTTCCTGAAAATAACTCCGCTCGACTTGCATGTGTTAGGCACGCCGCCAGCGTTCATCCTGAGCCAGGATCAAACTCTTAAATAAAATTTCTGGGTACCATCTTTTAAAGATGGATTTATTATTTGCTGGCTTAATCTATACTGTTTAGTTTTCAAAGACCTCTTTAAGGGCTTATGCCCTACCGCCTTGTTTCGGCGACTTATTTAATATATCACATCTAAAATATTATGTCAACAACTTTTTAAAATTTATTTTTTGGATTGCTGTTGTAATGTTTTATTTTCCTCAAGCTTTTGCTTTTGTTTCAATTTATCTTGTTGACTTCATTTACTATACTACTTTCCATTAAGCTTGTCAACATATTTTCTGTTTTTTCGCTATAATAATATAATCCTACTGAACTAGAGAACATCAGCAGGATTATATTATGTTCTTATATATAGTTAGTCTCTGCTAGACTCTAGTGGTTTCATTGTAGGAAATAATAATACATCACGAATAGATGGTGAATCTGTTATTAACATCATCAAACGATCTATCCCTATTCCTAATCCACCAGTTGGAGGCATACCTACTTCTATAGCATTTAAAAAGTCTTCATCTAACATATGAGCTTCATCATCGCCAAATTCACGTTGTACTAACTGGTCCATAAATCTTTGACGTTGATCAATAGGATCATTAAGCTCTGAAAAAGCATTTGCAATTTCCCAAGTGTTAACAAAAGCTTCAAAACGATTTGTAAACTCAGGATTATCAGGATTACGCTTTGCTAAAGGTGATATTTCCACTGGATGCTGAGTTATGAAAGTAGGTTGTATTAAATGTTTTTCACCATACTCTTCAAATACTTCACTAATAATATGTCCCTTTTTCATTCCGGGTCTAATTTCAATTCCCAACTTTTTAGCTACTTCAATTGCTTCTTCATCAGTCTTTATTTCATCGAAATCTACATTAGCATATTGTTTACATGCCTCTACCATGGTCATTCTATTCCAAGGAGGGGTAAGGTCTATTTCTTGTCCTTGGTAAGTAATTTTAGTAGTACCTAAAGCTTTTTCAGCAGCATAGGCTACGATATTTTCAGTAATATCCATCATATCATTATAGTCTGCATAAGCTTCATACAGCTCAATTGTTGTAAATTCAGGATTGTGCTTAATAGACATTCCTTCATTTCTAAATAGCCTACCAATTTCGTACACACGGTCAATACCACCAACGATTAATCTCTTTAGATGTAATTCAGTAGCTATTCTAAGATACATATCTATATCCAATGTATTATGATGGGTAATAAAAGGTCTAGCGCTAGCTCCCCCAGCTATAGTACCTAATATAGGGGTTTCCACCTCTAAATATCCTCTATTATCTAAAAACTCTCTTATTGCCTTAATTGCTTTGGAGCGAGTAATAAAAGTTTTCTTTACTTCTGGATTAACTATTAAGTCTACATACCTTTGTCTATATCTTAAGTCGTGATCCTTTAATCCATGCCACTTTTCTGGTAATGTTTGGATAGATTTCGTTAATAGACGAATTTGACCAGCCTTTACAGAAATTTCACCTTTATTGGTTCTGAAAACTTCACCATTTATCTCTATAATATCTCCTAAATCATAGGTAACAAAGAGATTATAATCTTCTTCTCCAATTCTATCTTCTCTAATGTATGCCTGTATTTGACCATCTTTGTCCTGAATATTAACAAAGCTAGCTTTACCATGACCGCGTTTGGTCATTATACGACCAGCAATTGTTACATTTTGACCTTCAAGTTGTTCAAATTCTTCTTTTATTTGTTCACTATAATGAGTAACATAAACTTTTTCAATTTTGAAGGGATCTTTTCCTATTTCTTGTAAATGCTTTAACTTATCTATACGTATTTTCAAAAGCTCATTCAAATTTTGTTCTTCATTCATCACTAGTGTTTCCCCCAAACTATCTTGTAATTTTTAATATCTCGTACTTGGTAATTCCGTCTGGAATTTGCACCTCTACAACATCCCCAACTTTAGATCCTAATAAAGTCTTACCTACAGGGGATTCATTAGATATTTTAAGTTCATACGGATCTGCTTCAGTTGACCCAACTATCATATACTCAACTACTTCATCAAATTCTAAGTCCTTTACTTGTACAGTTGCACCTATGCTAACAACATCTGTATTAATATCTTCTTCGTCTATTATAATCGCCTTACGAAGCATGGTTTCAAGTCTATTTATTCTATCCTCTACTTGTGCTTGTTCATTTTTAGCTTCATCATATTCAGAGTTTTCACTTATATCTCCGAAAGCAATTGCTTGCTTTATTCTTTCAGCTATTTCTTTTCTTCTTACAGTTTTAAGTAATTCTAGTTCGTCCTCTAACTTTTTTAACCCCTGAGCTGTTAAAACAACTTCTCTATCTGCCATCATAATCTCTCTCTCCTCATCCTTAATTGATCTAAATTTAAAAATATATATTTAATATTTATTCTTATGATATTAGTTCATAATATATGTTCTTATAACCATTTTATACTTTTATATATGTAGTAATTTTATCCTTTTTCGATGAAAAATTTAATTAATATGCATCTATAAGAATTAATATTCATCTAATAACTTTAAAAAATAGTTTAGCCCCTTTTTATGGGCTAATTATTCTGATAAATATATTGTACATATTATAGAATAGTCACTATTAAATGTCAAGGGAAAACAAACCCTTCATAATGCTATATAACTCCTTGACTCTTATTTAAATATTCTATTCTAGGTTTTAAGTCAAGTTTACTCAAAAGTTCCTCATATTCGTTTAATGTCCCTTCTTTCCCTTGCGCTCTAAGCATAGCAACTATTACTCCCTCTATTACATTAGTACCAAAAGATCTACCTTCAAATTCTGGTGTAGTAGTAATAAGCAGTTTTGCTCCTCTATCTTTTAAAAGCCCTACATCTTCTTTTGTAACTGTGTTCGTAATTATTATTTTATCATTCATATTAATAGGCATAAATCTTTTAATATAATGAAAATCTCCTGCTACAACTTCAGCTCTATCAAAATATGTAGTAAACTTATTTGAAATACTTTTATTTTGCTTATCACCTGTTGGATATAAAATATGGAATGGAAGCCGACAAGCAACCGGCGCTACTATCGCTGCTATTCTATGTAGGTTTTTTAATGAATGTATAGGAATATTTATACCAAGAGCAAATATTAAATCTCCTACGGTTAAATTAGACCCACAACATTCTAAACTATCAGCCATACCAAAACGATCCATCGCACTAGTGATTAGTACTCTTTTCTCTTTAAAATTAATGTATTCATTTTGTTGCAAATAATAAATAACATTTTTTTCTAATGTGTTTTTTAATCCTGATCCATCAACTATTGGGGTAATCTTAGCTGCTTCCTTAAGTGGTAGTGCTCCTTTAATAATATACGAACGCCTACCTGCCCATAAATATAAATCAATACCACCCATTCCTATAGCATCAACTTTACCATCTATGCTTTTTATTAAATCAATTGCCTTTTCTATACTACCATCAGTACCAATACGCTCAATAATAAACTTTTCTCCCATTATTTCAGTTTCCACATAATGATCTCTTTTAGAGCTTCCGATACTTATACTAACTACTCTCTTCACTTTAATACCTCCTGGACAAGAAAAAATATATTTCTATTATTGCCCTTTGTCAGAAGGTTATGCTATTTTAAACTTCTATTCCTTCACTATTCAAATATTCTATTAAAACATTTTCCATTTCAACTTTAGTTCCAATTGTATTAATCTTATTTCTTAGGCTTGCTGTTCCCTTTAAACCTTTTAAGTACCATGCAATATGCTTTCTCATTTCTTTAATTCCAATATATTCACTTTTATGTGCAATTACTAGATCCATATGCTTTAGTGCCATAAGAATCCGCTCCCTAGCAGTAGGCTCAGAAATAAGTTCACCAGTTTTCATATATTGTACTAATCTTTTAAATAACCAAGGATTCCCTTGACTCCCCCTACCAATCATAATACCATCACATTTAGTTGCTTTTAATAGATTGATTCCGTCTTCTACTGTAAATACGTCCCCATTTCCGATTACAGGAATAGTTACAGCTTCCTTTACTCTTCTAATAATATCCCAGTCAGCTTTACCTGAGTAGAATTGTTCTCTTGTTCTACCATGGACAGCTATAGCCTTTGCCCCATTTTCTTCAATAATCTTTGCTAATTCCACTGCATTAACACTGTTTTCATCCCAACCCTTACGTATTTTAACCGTAACTGGCTTTACAGATTCCTTAACCACTGCTTTAACAACTTCCCCAGCCAACTTAACATCCTTCATAAGTGCACTACCATCTCCATTTTTTACTATTTTAGGTGTAGGGCATCCCATGTTAATATCTAATATGGCATTTTCGCGATTATTGAGCATATAAGCAGCCTTCGACATAATATTAGGGTCTGAACCGAATATTTGTAGGGCAACAGGTTTTTCTTTTGGATGAATCTTTAGTAATCCTTCAGTTTTCTTATCTTCATAATATAACCCCTTGGAGCTTACCATCTCCATATATACCATTCCGCATCCCATCTCTTTACAAATTAATCTAAAAGAAAGGTCTGTTACACCTGCCATAGGAGCTAAGAAAACAGGATTATCTAAAGTCACATTATCTATTTTCATACTTTTTACCTCCAGTTACTAAGTAGGACAGTTTTGATTCTGCCACGTTGCATATATAAATAAAAATACACTAAAAGCAGTTATATATAATATAAACAATAAAAGCCAGGTTTACACCCAGCTCTTATTGTTTAATGCAATTCGGTCTTCCTTGTTACGTTCATAAATAATATTTAAGCCTTCTAGGGATAAAAACTTATCTACTGTGTCTATACTTTCTGTTTCACTAGCTATTAAAGTTGATAGTCCACCTGTAGCAATTACCCTACAAGAGCTACACCTAATCTCTTTTTTCATCTTATTTACAATATACTCTACTAAACCAACATAACCATATATTATGCCAGCCTGCATACTGTTAACAGTATTTTTGCAAATTACCTTTCCCGGCTTTACAAGTTCTACTCTTGGAAGCTTTGCGGCTTTTTCAAATAGTGCATCACTTGAAATCTTAATCCCCGGTGAAATGGTACCACCTAAGTATTCTCCCGTTTCCGAAATAGCACAGAAGGTTGTTGCTGTTCCAAAGTCTACAATTATTAATGGCCCACCGTATTTTTCATAGGCAGCAATAGCATTAACAATTCTATCTGCTCCAACCTGTTTAGGATTATCGTATTTTATATTCATACCTGTCTTAATACCAGGTCCTACTATTAAAGGCTCTTTATTAAAAAGTTTTCTTGATGCATGTTCTAAAGAATACATAATGTTTGGTACTACTGAAGAAATAATAATATCTTCAACATCATTAATGTCTAAACCATTATATTGAAAGAATTGATGAATAACCATACTATATTCATCAGATGTCTTTTCCTTATCCGTTGCGATTCTCCAATAGTCTATTAACTCTTTTCCACGGTAAACACCTAATACAATATTAGTATTACCTACATCAAAAACTACGATCATTTGTTCACCTTCTCAACTAGTCTATTTTATCTATTATATTTTATAGTTTTTCAAACCTTTCATTACTATATACACTATAACAGAAGAAACAATAGCTTCGGTAATTCCATTTAGCGTGGCAACACCAATAACTGCATTTAACGGTAGATATCCTCTTAAATATACCATAGACAGTACTCCAAGAGTGTTAGTTAGCGTACCTACTATAGCTGCTGGGATAGAATGTTTAAATGCCTTGTAGGTATAGTAGCTCATAACTCCTATAAATAGTCTTGGCAATATAGAAACTAAAGGATCTGCAAAAAAAGGTGATCCCACTCTTAAAAAGCTACTAACTCCAAACATTAATCCTACTATAGTCCCTACCAATGGTCCACCTAAAATTGCACCAATAATAACAGGAATGTGCATAGTGGTTGCATTAACCCCAAGTATCGGTATAGGTATATACCCTATTGGAGTCATACTTAGTACTACTGAAAATGCACCTAACATACCAGCGATTGTTACTTTTTTTGTTGACATTTTTGTACTTTGAATCATTTCGCCACCTCCGTTCCAGCTCTTTACAGATGCCGGACAATTTAAATTTTTCAAAACACTGAGATCTAGTCTAGCTCAAAATTTGATGCCAGCTATTTCACCATATTATTTTAACAGGTTGAAATTTATATTGCAATAATTATGATAAAATTAACGAAAAAAAATCACAGTTTAGTTATAATTTCATTATTAACAATGGGTCTGTTTTATATGTACCCATTCTCACCTCTAATTGAAACCTCTCCCGATGAAATTAATTCTTTGCTACCATCATCCATCTGTACTAATAATAGTCCTTCGTCGTTAATATCTATAGCTCTAGCTTTTTTTTCTAAATTCCCTTGAATAATTTTAATTTCTTTTCCTAATATAGCAGAATAGTTTTTAACTATAACTAAAGTTTCATCTAAATCTAAATCCTTAATATAGATATTATATAATACCTCAAAGTTTTTCAAGATATTAACTACTAGTTCCCTGCGATCTATTTTTTTACCTCCTTCAATAAATAGGGATGTAGCTTTTTCCTTCAATTCACATTCAAATCCATCGGTATTTACATTTATACCTATACCTACAATAATATAGTTAACTTCGTTTAATTCTCCAGCCATCTCAGTTAAAATCCCACAAATCTTTTTGCCATTAATAACAATATCGTTTGGCCATTTAATTAAGGCATTTAGACCCGTTAATTCTCGAATGGCCTTGCATACAGCCGCTGCTGCTATTTGTGTCATCTTGACCCCTTCAGTAGGTGGTATATTAGGTTTTAAAACTAAGGACATCCAAATTCCCGTACCTTTAGGCGAAGACCAGCTTCTCCCTCTTCTTCCTCTACCCAGTAGCTGTTCTTCACTTAAAATAACAGTCCCATCTTTTAGTTTGTTGGCCTCTTTTTTAGCATAGCTATTAGTAGAATCAATACTATCGAAATAAACAATTTGCTGGCCCATAGTATTGTTAGAAATAAGTGCTTCTATTTCCTTAGGTAAAAGTTTATCTTTCATTTCAAGAAGCATATACCCCTTTCTAGGAATAGTTTCGATATTATATCCTTCTTCCTTTAATGCATTAATATGCTTCCATATAGCAGTACGAGAAACGCCTAGCTTAGTTCTTAACACTTCTCCTGATATATAGTTTCCCTTATTAATATATAACTCTTCTAGTATTTTACTCCTCATTTTTTCACTCCTCACCAGCAGAAAAAGATACGGCTATGCACCGTATCTCTTAACTGAATATAATATTTTCCCTTAACCAAACAATGTTAATAATACACCTGCCGCAACAGCAGATCCAATTACCCCTGCAACGTTAGGTCCCATAGCATGCATTAATAGGAAATTACTTGGATTTTCTTTTTGTCCAACAACTTGAGAAACTCTAGCTGCCATAGGTACTGCCGAAACTCCAGCTGATCCTATAAGTGGATTTACTTTACCACCAGATAGTTTATTCATTACTTTTCCAAGTAATACTCCGGCTGCTGTACCTACCCCAAAAGCAACTATACCTAGTGCAATTATTTTAAGCGTTTCTAATTTTAAAAATGTTTCTGCATTAGCTGTTGCTCCAACACTTATTCCTAGTAAAATAGTTACAATATTAATTAATTCATTTTGTGCTGTTTTAGAAAGACGATCTGTTACTCCAGATTCCTTAAATAGGTTTCCAAGCATAAGCATACCAACTAAAGCTGTTGCACTTGGCACTATTAATGAAACTATAATAGTTACCATTATAGGAAAAACTACTCTCTCAACCTTTGATACTGTTCTTAATTGCTCCATCTTAATCATTCGCTCTTCTTTTGTAGTAAGCGCCTTCATAATAGGAGGTTGAATAATTGGAACTAGTGCCATGTAAGAGTAGGCTGCAACCGCTATTGGTCCTAGAAGATGAGGTGCTAACTTAGAAGTTAAAAATATTGCTGTAGGTCCATCTGCTCCACCTATAATTCCAATAGAAGAAGCTTCTTGAGCTGTAAAGCCAAGCACTGTGGCTCCAATGAATGTAAAGAATATTCCAGCCTGTGCTGCTGCCCCTAAAAATAAGCTTTTTGGGTTAGCAATAAGTGGACCGAAATCAGTCATTGCTCCAACACCTAAGAAGATTAAAGGCGGAAAAACCCCTAGTTTGATTCCCGAATTATAAATATAATACAATAATCCTCCTGGTGAATCAACATACATACTTGCAGGTATTCCTTTTTCTATCATGTCAGCTGTAGGTGAACCTAATTTTAATAAATTTGCTCCAGCATCCATTATTCCAGATAGAGGTAAATTAACAAGTAACATACCAAAAGCTATAGGAATAAGCAGTAAAGGTTCGAAGCCTTTTGCGATTGCTAGATATAGTAAAACACATGAAACAACTATCATAAGTAGTTGACCACCTGTCATGTTTACAAAACCTGTGGTCCCTAAAAATTCCACAACTATATCAACCATCTGTGCATCTCCTTTCAATTGTTTTAGGTGCTTTTATTATTTAAGAGATACTAGAATATCTCCACCATTTACTGCAGCACCTTCAGCAACATGAATAGATGCAACAACTCCATCAGCTGGAGCCATAATTTCATTTTCCATCTTCATAGCTTCTAAAATTAGAAGTACATCCCCAGATTTTACTTGTTGACCTTCCTTAACTTCTATCTTCCAAATGTTTCCCGGCATTGGTGCCTCAATAGTTGTAGCACCTGCTGGAGCTGCCGATGGCGCTGATTTCGCCGCTGGAGATGGCTTTGAAGCTGCTGGTTTTGCCACTGGTGCTACTGGAGCTGCAGCTCTTGGTGCAGGCGCTGGCATACCATCCTTAATTTCTTCTACTTCTACATCATAGGAAACACCATTTACAGTTATATTAAACTTTCTCATCGTACAATTCCTCCTTAATAGTAGTTTAGATTATAATGCATTGTTTTAATATGTAATTCTTTAAATTAAAGCTTATTACTAATTTGATCTACCCTTCCCATTTTAGCCCAAGAAGGTGTTTGATCCGATATACGAGTAATATTTCTAACAATAATGTTATGAGTGGAAGTATTTAAGCTAGCAGCTACTGCAGCTGTAATAACCGCTACAAGCTCTGTATTATCCACTGTTTCTTCTTCTACAACTTCATCTTCAATAGTAGGAGAAGGTTTTGAATCGACTATTTTTTTAGGTTGAGATTTACCTACCACTTTTTGCATAATAATAATAGCAAAGTATAATATAGCTAATGCTGCAAATACTATACCGACTCCCACAAGTGTTACCATTATACTGCCTAAAAACTTCTCTCCCATTGTCATAGTATCAATGGAAACTTTCATTCTTTCCAGTAAGTTCATATATTAATCACCTCTTTTTTCTATTGAAGGATCTATACTGGTAAGTTACCGTGTTTTTTAGCTGGTCTACTCTCTCTCTTACTTGCTAGCATATTAAGAGCATCTACTATTCTTGGTCTAGTAGCCGATGGCTCTATAACATCATCAACGAAACCTCTTTCTGCAGCTTTATAAGGTGTAGCAAACTCTCCTTTATATTCGTCAATTTTTTGATTTCTTGTAGATTGTGGGTCCTCAGAATCTGCAATTTCATTTTTGAATATAATGTTAGCCGCTCCTTCTGGTCCCATTACCGCAATTTCAGCAGTTGGCCAGGCAAGTACCATATCAGCACCTAAATGTTTACTAGACATAGCTAAATATGCTCCACCGTATGCTTTTCTAACGATTAATGTTATAAGTGGTACCGTAGCTTCACTATAGGCATAAAGCATTTTAGCACCATGACGAATAATTCCACCATATTCTTGGCTTGTTCCAGGTAAAAATCCTGGTACATCTACAAGAGTTAATATTGGAATATTAAAGCAGTCACATGTTCTAATGAATCTTCCTGCTTTGTCAGAAGCATTAATATCTAAACAACCTGCCAATACTTTAGGTTGGTTTGCAATAATACCTACAGACTGTCCATTAATACGAACAAAACCTGTAATCATATTTTGTGCATAATAGGGTTGTACTTCAAAGAAATCTGAATCATCTGCAATAGCTGTAATTATTGCCTTCATATCGTATGGCTTATTTGGATTTTCTGGCACAATTTCATCTAACTCTGGAATAATTTTGTTTATATCATCTTCTGTATAGAAAACAGGAGCAGTTTCCATATTATTAGAAGGTAAAAAGCTAAGTAATCTTCTAATTTCTTCTATACAAGCCTCATCATTCGCTGTTACAAAGTGTGCTACCCCACTAGTTTTATTGTGT
This sequence comes from Alkaliphilus sp. B6464, assembly GCF_018141165.1. Lineage (NCBI taxonomy): Bacteria > Bacillati > Bacillota > Clostridia > Peptostreptococcales > Natronincolaceae > Alkaliphilus > Alkaliphilus sp. B6464. The sequence goes on along the minus strand of NZ_CP058557.1, from coordinate 1,635,082 downwards.
GTCATTGCTCCGCCAAGGGCCTCTGCACTTACCTCTTCACCAGTTACAGTTTTAATAACTTGTGGACCTGTAATAAACATTTGACTTGTTTTATCTACCATAAAAATAAAGTCTGTTAGTGCTGGAGAGTATACTGCTCCACCTGCACAAGGTCCCATAATTGCAGAAATCTGTGGCACTACCCCAGAAGCAATAGTATTTCTGTAGAAGATATCTCCATATCCAGATAGAGCATCTACTCCCTCTTGGATTCTAGCCCCGCCAGAGTCATTCATACCCACTATTGGCGCTCCCATCTTTAATGCTAAATCTTGTACCTTGCAAATTTTCTTTGCATGCATTTCCCCTAATGATCCACCTACAACAGTAAAGTCTTGTGCATAGGCATATACCAATCTACCATCAACTAAACCATAGCCTGTTACAACACCTTCACCTGGAGAATCTACCTTTTCCATGCCGAAGTTAACGCATCTATGCTTGATAAAGGCGTCTAATTCTACAAAACTTCCTTCATCAAATAAGAGGTTAATTCTTTCTCTAGCTGTCAACTTACCTTTTTCATGCTGGCTGGCAATTCTTTTTTCGCCACCACCAAGCTCAATCTTTGCTTTGCGGTTACGAAGGTCTTCTAATTTGTTTATGGACATTTTTATCCCTCCCTCTCACTTAACTCCACAAGAACTCCACCTGTACTTTTAGGATGACAAAAAGCTATTTTAGCCCCTCCTGCTCCATATCTTGGCTTCTCGTCAATCATTCTTACTCCCTTTGCCTTCATCTCTTCAATGGCTTCCTCTATGTTATCTACTCTAAAAGCAATGTGCTGGATACCTTCACCTTTTTTCTCGATGAATTTTGCAATTGGTCCATCATCTTCTGTAGACTCTAAGAGCTCTACCTCCGTATCACCTACTGGTAAAAATGCAACCTTTACTTTTTGTTCTTCTACAACCTCTGTACCTGCACACTCAAGACCTAAAATATCTTGGTAAAACTTCAATGTTTCATCTAAATTTTTCACAGCTATTCCAATGTGATCCACTTTTTTAACATTCATGGGTAAGTCCTACCTTTCTTTAATTTTATTTAAACAAAGGCTTATATGTAAGCTTTTTAAATTAAATAAGCCTTTATTGAACGTATGTTACGAAAAGCGTATATTATAATATTTTATACTCTCCTATACGTTAGAAAACTGCATTATTTTATTTATTATTTGCCTGCTGGCACTATATGGATCTAAATCTCTATTTGCAACCTGCTCAGATAAAGTATGAATATCCTCCTGGCTCTTTGCATCTCCAAGTATTCTTTTCATTAATGTTTGTTGAGTTAAATCTAATATTTCTAATTCGCTATTTTTAGTTCTTCTTTTTATTAGTTGCCCAGAAGTTTCTAAGTAGGCTCTATGCCTTTTTAGTTCTTCTACTAACTCATCAATACCTTTATTGTAAAGGGCCACCACTTCGCAAACAGGAGGCCGCCACTCACTATGATTAAAATCTAAGGCCATTTCTATCTCTACCTTAGTTTTTGAAGCACCATCACGATCTGCTTTATTAATAGCAAACACATCACCAATTTCCATTATCCCTGCCTTAATAGCCTGAATATCATCCCCCAGGCCAGGCACCATTACCATAAGTATTGTATCTGCCGCCTTTACAATATCTACTTCTGACTGTCCAACCCCTACTGTCTCAACAAATATATAGTCACATCCATAAATATCAAGAACCTTTGCTGCCCCCAGAGTAGATTTAGAAAGTCCTCCAAGATGTCCCCTTGTACCCATACTTCTAATAAAAACACCTGGATCAGTATAAAGATCGGACATCCTTACCCTATCCCCTAAAATAGAGCCTCCCGTAAATGGGCTAGTAGGATCTATAGCAATAATTCCAACAGTTTTACCTTCTTTTCTTAAGGCTTTAGCTAATTTATCAGTAAGAGTGCTTTTTCCAGCTCCTGGAGGTCCTGTAATACCAATTACTTGAGCCCTACCAGTATTTTTATAAAGTGCTGTTAATAGATCAATAGCCTCTTGATCGTTGTTTTCAAACATAGTAATAAGTCTGGCTGCTGCTCTCTTATCACCATTTAAAAGTCTTTCGGCTAAATTCATAATGACACCACCTAATTTGTCTTTAATGCCACACTATATATATTCTTATCTCTTTAAATTATTCTTAATAAAATCTATAGTAACCTGTGTAGGTGTTCCTGGAGTGAAAACTTCTGCAACTCCTTTTTCTTTTAAAAAAGGAATATCTTCATCTGGAATTACTCCACCACCAATAACTAATGTTTCATCATAAGCACCTTCTGCCTTTAAAAGCTCTACTACCTTTGGTAATAAATGGTTATGAGCGCCAGATAAAATACTTAATGCCACTACTTCAACGTCTTCTTGTACAGCTGCTGCCACTATTTGCTCAGGTGTTTGTCTTAGACCTGTATAAATTACTTCCATACCCGCATCCCTTAAAGCTCTTGCAATAACCTTTGCACCGCGATCATGTCCATCTAATCCTGGTTTTGCCACCAATACTCTAATAGGTCTTTCCATGAATATGAGCCTCCTTTATACTATATTATAGAATAACGCTTTGTTGATATTCACCAAATACTTCCCTAAGCACACCACAAATTTCTCCTAGAGTTGCATATTCCCTTACTGCATCTAAAATAAACGGCATTAAGTTTGAATCTCCTTCTGCTGCTTTTCTTAAAGCTTCTAGCTTCTCTTGTACTTCATTATTATTTCTTTCCTCTTCAAGACTTCTAATTTTTTGCTTTTGAAGCTCGCCAACAGCTGGGTCTACTCTTAAAAGTCCCTTTGGAGAATCCTCTTTAATTTGGAACTTATTCATACCAACTACAACTCGATCTCCACTTTCAATCTGTTTTTGATACTCATAAGAACTGTCCATAATTTCTTTTTGTATAAATCCTTTTTCTATAGCCTTAGGTGCTCCACCTAATTCTTTAATTTTATTAATATAGTCCATAGCTTCATTTTCAATTTTATTTGTTAAGCTCTCTACATAATAAGAACCAGCGAGTGGATCTATCGTTTCAGCTACGCCACTTTCATGAGCAACTATTTGTTGTGTTCTTAGAGCTATTCTTACAGACTCCTCTGTCGGAAGTGCAAGGGCCTCATCCTTAGAGTTAGTGTGTAAAGACTGAGTACCTCCAAGGACTGCCGCCAATGTTTGTATAGCTACACGTACAATATTATTATCAGGTTGCTGCGCAGTTAATGTACAACCCCCTGTTTGTGTATGAAACTTAAGTTGCATAGACTTTGGATCTTTTGCTCCAAAGTAATCTTTCATAATTTTTGCCCATAATCTTCTTGCAGCTCTAAACTTTGCAACTTCTTCTAAAAGATCGTTGTGAGCATTAAAGAAAAATGACAATCTTGGGGCAAATGTATCTACATCAAGACCTGCCTTAATAGCTGCCTCAACATAAGCTATACCGTCTGCTAATGTAAATGCAACCTCTTGTACCGCCGTAGAACCTGCCTCACGGATGTGATAACCAGAAATACTTATTGTATTCCATTGTGGTACTTCCTTTGAGCAGTACTCAAAAATATCAGTTATTAATCTCATTGAAGGCTCTGGTGGGAAAATATATGTACCTCTTGCAATATATTCTTTTAATATGTCATTTTGAATGGTTCCTCTAAGCTTATCTGAGGATACCCCCTGCTTTTCTGCCACCACAATATACATTGCAAGTAGCACAGACGCAGGAGCATTAATAGTCATAGATGTACTTACTTTATCTAATGGAATACCATCAAATAAAATTTCCATATCTTTTAGTGAGTCGATAGCAACTCCAACCTTACCTACTTCACCTTCTGCTAATGGGTGGTTTGAGTCGTATCCAATTTGTGTTGGAAGGTCAAAAGCAACTGATAGTCCAGTTTGCCCCTGTTCTAATAAATATTTATAACGCTTATTAGACTCTTCTGCTGTAGCAAATCCAGCATACTGCCTCATAGTCCAAAAACGTCCGCGATACATAGTAGGCTGAACACCTCTCGTAAATGGATACTGTCCGGGGAATCCTAGATCATCTTCGTAATTAAATCCTTCAACGTCTGCCGCTGTATAAAGTCTTTCTACTTCTTGGTTAGATCCTGTTACAAACTGCGCTTTTCTTTCTGGAAACTTAGATAAAGCTTTACCAACCTTATTTTCGTTCCAATCATTTTGTTTTTGCCTCAATTGCTCAATACTTTCCTTCTCAAACATTTCTTTTCCTCCCTCATTTTTCAAATTGAAGTCCAAAAATATATTCTTTCAATTTTCAAGTAGAGCTCTTATATCACTTATTATACCTTAATCACTATGATTACAGTAGAACAACGCCTTTGTAAATTTAAAAATTTTTATATATTTTGTTATTTGCAAGTTTTAATTCATCGCTTGCACACACTGAAATATATATTGCACTACTACATGTTATTCTACAGCTTTTTCCTCATAGTTGCAACTTATTTTATAAAAATTACACAAATTTTGTAACTATTCTATAACTCGCAGCAAATTATAACTATTCTTAATATATACTTTCCATAAACCCCACTAGGGCAAAAGCTTCGTTGATTTTTTTAAAAACAATATAAGTCTATATCCATATCAATATTACCCTATTATTTATTACTACTAACATTATGCTTCTTTAAATAATCCATCTTTAACAATACAACTTATACTTTCATTATACTATAAAATAACCCCAGGGATATCCCTGAGGTTATTTAAAATGCTATTTACTTATCTTGTTCTTTATCTTCTTCTTTTTCTAGAGCTACTCCATTGTTTTTTCTATTCTTCTTAGCTTCAACAATTTTTGTTTCAACATCTTCTAATGTGTCTTTTTCTTCAATTGTTACTTCACCGCTAAAAATCATTTCAAATTGATCTGCATCTAATGTTTCAATTTTTAGAAGCGCTTGAGCTACAGTATGAAGCTTATCGATATTTTCAGTTAATAGTTCTTCTGTTCTTTCATATGCTTCATCAACAATTCGTCTAATTTCATTATCGATTTCAGCTGCCACTGCCTCTGAGTAATTTCTTGTGGAGTGGTAGTCTCTACCAATAAATACTTCTTCATCATCACTAAATGCCATAGATCCTAGTTTCTCACTCATACCATATTTAGTTACCATAGCTCTCGCAATTGAAGTTACTCTTTGAAGGTCATTTTGTGCCCCTGTACTTATATCATGTAGTACAAGTTTTTCTGCCATACGTCCTCCTAAAAGATCAACAATATCGTCTTCCATTTCTGTTTTAGTAGCATAATATTTGTCCTCTGTAGGTAAAGTCATGGTGAACCCACCAGCTCTACCTCTCGGAATAATAGTTACTTGGTGCACAGGGTCATAACCAGGAAGTAACCTAGCAATTACAGCATGACCTGCTTCGTGATAAGCAGTTAATTTTCTTTCCTTTTCACTTATTACACGACTCTTCTTCTCTACACCAGCAATTACTTTAGTAATAGCTTCTTCCACAGTAGCCATTTCTATAGTTTTGCCATTTTTTCTTGCAGTAAGAAGTGCAGCTTCATTCATAAGATTTTCAATATCAGCTGGGGTAAAACCAGGGGTTCTTCTCGCAAGTACCTTTAAATCTACATCTTCTGCTAAAGGCTTGCCTTTTGAATGAACCTTTAATATTTCTTCTCTACCTTTAACATCGGGTGCTCCTACCATTACTTGACGGTCGAATCTACCAGGTCTTAATAGTGCAGGGTCTAAAATATCAGGTCTATTAGTTGCAGCTACAATAATAATACCTTCATTTACACCAAAACCATCCATCTCAACTAGCAATTGGTTTAAGGTTTGTTCTCTTTCGTCATGACCTCCACCAAGTCCCGCACCTCTTCTTCTACCAACGGCATCAATCTCGTCAATAAATATTATACATGGTGCACTTTTCTTTGCTTGTTCGAAAAGATCACGTACACGAGATGCACCAACACCTACGAACATTTCCACAAAGTCAGAACCACTAATACTAAAGAAGGGTACTCCTGCCTCACCAGCAACAGCCTTTGTTAAATAGGTCTTACCTGTTCCTGGAGGACCTACCATTAAAATACCCTTTGGTATTCTAGCACCTAAATCCATATATTTTTTAGGGGTTCTTAAAAAGTCTACAACTTCTTGTAGTTCTTCTTTTTCTTCATCTAATCCTGCAACATCCTTAAAAGTTACCTTTTTCTTCTCATCATCTTTGTGAAGTTTTGCACGGCTTTTGCCAAAAGACATTACACGGTTGCCGCCACCCTGAGATTGTTGCATAAATACAAACCAAAACACCACAAATATTAAGATCATAAGAGCTGAAGGTAGTAAGCTGACAAACCAAGGCGTGCTTGGAGGTGGTGATGCTTCAAATTTTAGCTTCTTTGCTCTCATTTGTTCATCTATTACCTGACCAAATTCCCTTTCATTAAATACCTCTGGCACAAAAGATTTAAATTTAACCTTCTCATTGTTTTGTATCATAACTCCTTCAATAGAGCGATCAACCAAATACATCTCTTTTACATTTTCCTCTAAAAGCGCTTCATATAGGCTAGAGAATTCAATATCTACTGTTTGCGGGGGCTGGCTTCCAAATTGTTGAACTATAATTAGCAAAATAATGAACAGCAAGATATAAAAACTGGCCCCTCGAAAAAATTTCCTCAAGCAAAGTCCTCCTCTCGTCTCTGATGCTCAAATTACTACATTTTAATATTTTACCATAGTATATATTTAAAAACAACCGAAATACTACCATTAATTAGCACATGCTTTTTAATCATTATAAAATACTATTTCTAGTATACGGGTAGTCTTATCTGTTATTTTATATTTTTCACTAATTCTAAGTCCTACTATCCACATAATTTCATCCCCGTCACATACTAAAGGTATTCTATCCCTTTCATCTCGGTCGATTTTATAGTCAATAAAAAAATCCTTTAGTTTTTTACTGCCAGTTAAGCCTAAAGGATAAAAGCGATCTCCTTCTCGACGATTTCTAACATTTAATATACTTTTAACTTGGTCGTAGTCAAAACATTTACGGTATTTATCTCTAGAAATTTCCTTAACTTCTCCACGATCTACAACCCTAACCGCGAAGCTTCCTTCCAACTCTTCCATATAAAAGGTGTCTTCCAATGGCAATTCATAATGAAATAACTTGTTGCCCTCTTCTCCGGTACTAAAACAAAGATTTTCATAGCTTATTTTAGCAACTAATCCTAATGGTAGAACTATTTTTTTACCAGTAGCTCCTCTTTCAATTAACTCTAATACATTTTGTACATGTTTATATTCTAAAACCTCCTGCCTGCCTAATAATTGTTCTGCTGATAGTCGAATGACTCTAGATTGAAGGGCTGGATGCAACTCTTTTATACTTTGTAATGGTAGTATTAAGCTATCGTCCCTTTGTAAATTTACTAGTTCTTTATAAACCTCCCTTGCCTTTTCCTCTATAAAGTCAAAATCCTCCTTTAATATTTCTGCAGTTTTAACTAGATTATCCTTAATGTTTGGATTATAGTTTTCCTCTAAATATGGAATTAACTCTAGTCTAATTTTATTTCTTTTATATATAGACTCTAAATTAGTTTTATCAATCCTTGGGGAAAGTTTATGTATTTCGCAATATTCTTCTATACTATTCCTATCAATATTCAATAGTGGTCTGATAATTTTCCCACGATTAATATGTATTGCTGTTAGCCCTTGAAGTCCTGTGCCTCTTAAAAGTCTCATAAGCACCGTTTCTGCCTGATCGTTTTCATTGTGAGCTACAGCAATTTTAGTTGCACCAACTCTCTCTGCAATCTCTTCGAAAAAGTCATATCTAAGTATTCTTCCTGCTTCTTCTGGAGATAATCCATTTTCCTTTGCATATTGGGGCACATCCATACTTTTAATAAAACATAAGATATTCAAATCGTCACAAAGATTAGATACATATTGAGCATCTATTTGTGCCTCTATACCTCTAAAGTTATGGTTTAAATGTGCACCGTATAACTCTAAATTATACTCCTCTCTTATCTGATAAAGTGCATGTAGCAAACACACAGAGTCTGGCCCCCCAGATATAGCTACAATAATTCTATCGCCTTGCTCTATAAGATTATTATCTTCAATTATTTTTCTCATTTTATCTAGCATATTATATTCATCCTTCATCTTTCGTCCTTTTACCTAAACTATTTCGGTATTAGTAATAATATTCCTGCTTGTTATATATAATAAGTACTATTTAATTTTTTATTTAACAAAAATTAACCATAGAGTAGAAATTAATAAAGATATGCTCCCTACAAAAAATAAATTTATTCTATAATTTATATTCTTCTTTTTTATAATATGTTGCTTTTTCCTCTCTTTATTATATAGTGTTAGTAAAGTATTTGCAAAAGCTTTGATATTATATTTTTTTCCATCTAACACTCCTATAATATTCCCTTTTAAGTCATTATCTATGGCCTTATAATTTAATTTTTCTTTTATTTTAATTACAGATTGAATTCGGGGATTAAGGTCTATTCCTAATATTAGCTGAATTAGAATCATTATAGCACTAAATAAGTCATATGAATCCTCAGAAATACGATCTCCACATTTCCAACTAGCTCTATCATAAGCGGGTGTAAACTCTTTAATTGTAGAGCCTATCTTTACTACCCCTCCTAGATCAATAAGCCTAATAGCATTTCCATCATTATTAACCATAATATTATCTAACTTTGTATCTCCTAAGATATACCCTTTTTCGTGAAGTTCCCCCATAAATTTTAATAAAATTATTACTGTGCCTAATGCATCGACTACAGTTGTTTTTTTATTTTTGCTGTAGCTGTGTAACGTAACACCAGGAATATATTCTATAACTATAAAATAGTAGATTTTATTACCAATGTCTATATCATCTATTTCATAACCTTTTACAACAATATCTATTCCTTCTAGCTCCTTTAAAAGCCAGTACTCCCTATTAAGAGAAAGATTATCTTCACTAAGCTTTAGTGCATACTTCTTATTGCTAGTCGTGTCTATAACTTGATAAACTGCGCCTATGCCACCTTCACCTAGCTTCTTAATTACTCTATATGAATTGTTATTCCATTTACCTTTTATAATATTATTAGGAAATAATATAGGTAATTCCATTATAACACCCCCTGGATTTAAACAACAAAAATAGGCAGGGTTTTTTACCCTACCTAAATAATTAACTTATATTTAAATAATATACTCATTTACTTCTATTACTTCACTATCTTTAAATCTAACCATATTAGATTTATTTATTAACTTTATAGCTTCTTCAATGGCTAAAGCTGTAGGGGTTCCTCCCTTTGGCTCTACATCATAAAGACTTCTTTCTAGCCTATCAGGAGCATCATCAAAATTATGTAGCACCTTACAAGCATGAGTATCCTCTCCCGGAAAAGCTATAACTGCTACATCCATTTTCCCCCTCCTACCTTTAAAGGAATGTATTAAATCTAAAATACTATGTCTTGCCACATGGATTTTATTTGCCATACTGCCGCTACTATCCAAAAGAATACAACACTGTACACCTACATCATCAGAAAAACTATCAATATAATTTAATATTTTGCTTCTAGATGCAGGCTCCATACTATTAATATCTTGACCTATCATTTCCTTTAATTGCTTACTCACAACCTCTTGAAGGGTTTGGTTTACAGTTTTATATGTTAAGCTTTGCATTGTTTGAAACAGTTCATCAATGTAGCTATATTCATAACTGCCTCCTCCTGCCTTCGCTATATGTACAATTTCATTTAACGCATCTTCATCAGAACCTTTTTGATCTACAATTCCTATAGTATTAACAATAATTCCATTTCTATATGCCTTTGCTGCAGACTCTACAGGGTTACTACCAACATTAGACTGACCATCAGTTACAAGAATAATCTGCTTAATAGTTACATCTCTTTCCATGTTACAATTCCCTCCTTTGTTTTTTAGGAATTGTTTCCAAAACACAAGAGACTTATACAAAACAACTAATATACTGGTAGAGATTTAAATATCCAACTAAATTATTGTATAATGATTGCTTAAATATACTAATTGATCACAAAATAGGTTTCGCATATTTATAATTAATAGATTTATTATATCTAGGAACCACAATGTTGTTCTGCTTTTTTATATCAGCTTTAAAATATCCTTCCTTTTCGATTCCCCACATAAATCCAAATGGTAAAGTTAGCGCATTTTTTAAAATATCAGAATCTCCAACTGCTAAAATCTCTATGGGTGATGTTATTAGGGATGAATTGACAAACAACCCACCTTCCCTATAGTTAATTTCAGTTAAAGCTGTATATCTTTGATCATTAATAGATATAGCTTCTGCACCTGAGATATTTAATGTGTTTATTAAAAACAAGAGCATAGCTATTATCGCCTCCTCATGTTCTTTTGGACGATATCTATCTTCTTTATCAGGTTCAAAAATTGTAATTGATATTCCTAAACCTTCTACACTCTTCTGCCCCGATATAATACGAAATTTACTTAAATCTTCTTGAAGTATCCTCATCATAGTACTATCAGCTAATTCTATTTCTTCGTATTTGCTAATCTCGCTATCTAACTTAATTACCATATCATGTAGTTCCTTTTTTTCTTCGTTTAAATCCTCTAACTCTTTTAATAATTGTTGAGCTTTTTGAGAAGTTAACAAAGATTTATCAGTCAGTGCTTTAACAGTTGTATATTGGATAGTTATTAGCATCCCTATAGTTAGACCACATATAGACAAATATAAACCCCTTTTATAATTGATCATAGATTATCTCCCTACTATATTAGAATCCAATTTAAATAACATTATTTTACCTTGAAGATGTCTATTAAAGTCCCTTTATTATTTATTAAAACTGATTTAACAAAATGTTCTATTTTAAATTCTTTAGGGGCTGACATAGCTTATTAATTGTATAAAACAATATTTTAAAATTATTATTTCCTCAACTTATTATAGTAATCTTAATAAAAATAACAATGTTAATTACTAATTAGCAATTAACATTGTTATTTCTTATTTCTTTTAAGTCACCCATTCCCAAGGATGATCACATGTTTTAAAACTTAATCTCTCTACCCTAATGCTATTAGTTTTTTCTTAGTCTGTTTGGGCATTTAGGCTGATATAAAAATCCTACACAGTTGATTTCTGCACCTAAATTAGCTGATTGAGCTGCTACTACTGCTAGCACGTTTAATAAAATATTTCCCTTTTTCATGGTAAAATCCCCCTTCTTTAGTTTTATTATATTTTTTTATTGATTAATGGGGTTAATGTAATAGATTCTGATAAAAATGCAAAAACCCCAATATTGCAATAATAAAGTGTTGTAGCTCTTGCTAAGTAGATTATTATAATTCCTAAAGTAAATAAGACAGCAAATTTTAAACTTCGTTTTCTATATATTGAATATTCCTTTGGTGTTAATCTTTTATTTTCAGTATCTACTGGAGCATATAAAAATATTAACGTATTAGCTATAAATAATAAAATTAATGTTAAGTAAAATGGAATTGATATAATTTTAAGAGTTCCTATTGTAAGAAAGATAAACATTATAGTTGCAATAAAACATCCTAAAAACGTTTTTGCATGATATCCTCCTGCATTAATTCTCAATATAAAAAAGGTAGATGCGAAAATAGTCATCTCTATCATTATATTAAAAATATAGGAAATAGTAGTAAGTAACACTATTTTAGTTAATAATGAAAGGAACACCTCTAATCCATATTTATAAATATCCTTATCATCATTGTTAATAACTTCGCTATTTATTAATCTATTAACTAAACTTTCAGCTACAAAATTAATTATCTCCACCCACCCTTCAAGAAATCAATTTATATAATTTCAAAATATTCTGTCCTATAATTAAAATATCACTTGTCCAAATTTTATTCAATATACATTGCATAACTGGTCGTTTAAATGTAATAATTAGCATAAAAAATTAAATATTTAACTGAAAAGCAACACTTTCTTTGGCGGGCAACGCTATATCTACTATAAATTCTGTACCTTTATCTTGTATTTTCATAACTCCATTATATTTATTAACTGCTTTTTTTACATTTCTAAGGCCTAAACCATGATTTTCTTTATCAGCTTTTGTTGTTACAAATCTTCCTAACTTATCATTGTTATAAATAACTTTATCACTTTTGCTATTTTCTATCTTAATAATCATATGTATATCTTTCATATAAATTTTTATATCAACCTTAGGCGAAAGATGGGGGATTTTTTCACAGGCTTCGATTGCGTTATCAAGTAAGTTTCCCAATATAGTGGATAAGTCCACAAAATCAAATGGTAGCTTTGTAGGTATATCTACATCAACGTTAAAATCAATTTTACTTATTGTCGCCTTCTCTTTCTTCATATTTAGTACAGCTCCTACTACAGGATGATACACATTAACTATTTCGTTCAAATCTACTACATCCTTAGACAGGTTTAAAATATATTTTTTTGCCTCTTCTAGCTTTCCTAGTTGAATTAGTCCATATATAGTGCTAACGTAATTATTAAAGTCATGTCTTTGAGCTCTTAAGGTTTGAATCACATCCTGAATATGCTCTATGTATATGTGCTGATTTTCATATTCTTTTTCTCTCATCTGCCATAGAAATTCCATTTTTTGCTGATCTATCATCTTTTTAATAATCCAAATAATAATACAGCTAACTATAATAGCAGCTATACCCATTCCTATAATATAGGCACTCTCTACCTTACTGTTTACATCTGCATAGCTATAAAAAATAAATGCCATAAAAACAGCAAGTAAATTAACAATTATTAATATTAAAATTGGATAAATACTTAACTGTTTAACCCGATTAAACATTTCTTTAAAAACTTTTTTCCTATAATGTACAACTAAGATAAATATGGTTCTAGTCAATATTACTGCTATCAATTTATAGTAGTTAATCTCCAATAGCATCTTAGGTGGAATCCTAAAAAATATACTTATAATATTCACTATTATCAATTCTATTAGCAATATTAATAGTAGTCCAAGAGATAGCAATATAAAAATTTTCAAAAGTTTATTTTTATCAAATATAAAATTAAATATTAACGTTAAAGAAATTACTATCATAATAAATCCAGTTATAGTTACTAATCCTGCTGTTGTATTGATAACAGTGTTACATAGGATTGCAAACAATAATAATAAATATGTTCTTAAATTTTCTTTTTTAGGATTATCTGTTAAGCATTTTATAAAATAATACAGTAGATAAACATCAATTACGTTAGTAAAAAAATTCATCATAACCAAACTTGTCATATGTAATCCCCCCAATATGTTATAAAACATCCCTAACAATCTTCTTTACATACGCAATATCTATTAAGATTTAAATAATATTTCATAAAATGAATCTACAGTTTCTTTCTTGTATGTTCTACTAATTGGAATATTCCATTCATCTCTTTCCTTTAATATAATTGTATTCTCTCTTATTTCTCTAATTTTCCCCTTATTAACTATATAACTTTGATGACATCTAACAAAATATTTAAGATCTATTTTTTCTAATAAATCCTTCATAGACCCATAGAATTCTATAGTTTCATTTAATGTGTAAATCTTTATTTTTCTAAAATGTTTTTCAAAGTAATATATGTCATCATATTGTAGTTGTATCAACTTGTCCTTCGTTTGAATAGGAAATGTCTTTTTCTTTTCCTGTAAAGCTTTTCTTTCTTCAAGCCGAAGTAATATCTTATCCATTACCCTTATAAATTTTTCTTTGATAATAGGCTTAATTAAATAATTAAAGGACTCAATTTCAAAAGCTTCTAAGGCATAATTCCTATACCCTGTTAAATAGACAATAACTGTATCTTTATTCTTTTCTCTAATCTTTCTCCCTGTTTGAATTCCATCTAAATCCTTCATTTCTATATCTAAAAAAACAACATCAATTACATATCCTATTGCTTTTTCTAATAGCTCTTCTCCACTATAGGCTAAAATATAGTTAACTTTATAGGGCATATCCATAGACTCAATATAACTTTTAATCAAATCTACATGAACATAGTCATCATCGCAAATAGCAATATTTAATATCAAGACTAAATTCCCCCTTCATTCCAAATTTGCTATAATATAGTAGTTCTACATGATTGTTTTTTTCCCTGCTCTATTATGATATCAATTGTATAAATGGTAGGATAAAATTTAAAAAGAGAAGACATCTGAATCAGATATCTTCCCTTTTTACATTATATAAATAATATTAGTATTTGTTATTAACGGATAATGTATCGATTATATTTTCAATAAAATCTGCTATACCTAATTCTCTATATTCTAAAACTATTTCGTCTATAGTTTCATACTGCCAGTCTTCTCCATAATATGGACTAATCATTATATTATATACCTTATCCTTTACCTCAACTTTTTTATATAATGCATTTAAATTATTATCTTCTTTTCTATGCACAGAATAGTATACCTCTTTATCTATTTTAATCTCTGTGTTACTTATATTATTATAGTAATTATCATATATATTATCTGCTTTATCTGAAATAATAAATGTAATACATATACTTTGATGATATGTTTGATTTTTGTTTTTGGTTTCATTACGACTAAATCTAAATTCTATCCTATCAGGATTTTCTAGCTTAGATTCTATAGTATATTTTTTCCTAAATATCATTTGTAGCCTCCTCTTATCTATAAATTTTAAAATTAATCAATAGTTACACCATTATCAAATCTATCTACTTTAAACTATGGTTCAATATATAAGTTACTGAAAACATATCCCCTGTTAAAGTTTTATTCAATATAAATTGCACAACTAGTAGTTTTAGCGTACTGATTAGCAGATAAAAAAGACCACTGTAGTTATTTTATAAATTGACCTACAGTAGTCTCTTATAATTTTTATTTTAAATACTTCTCTCGCTAACTTTCATTCTATATTCCATCAATTCTCATACAAGATCTCTCTTCTTTTATTTCCATTGATTAAGATATTAACCTTACATATATAATATCCTAGTTTTTTTCTGATACCTTTGCCATAATCAGCAATCATTTTCGCATCTGTCTAATATGGACAAATAATCTATTAATTTTAGCGTATTATTATTATAATCATAAAAATCAACCCCTTGCATAAGCCATATCTTTATTTTAAGAAGGTTTGAATTTGAATCAAAATATTCTAGATTTTTTTCACAAAAAATAATTATTTCATTTTGTCCGGTTCTCTTTATTTCTTTAAAATAACTGGAACTAAATTCATCCTCTATTACTTTATAAATAACTATTTCTAGTGATTCACTATCCAACTGTTTTTCTTCATTGAGCAAACTGTTGACCATATTACATTTGATTATATTTAAATAGCTTTGAGAAACAGACGAGCTATCAACCTCAACCAGTGTCAATTCTAAAGATAGTAGATGTATTATTTCTTCTACACTTTTTTCCCTGGAACAACTTTATCTTTAAATGTTTTTAATAAATATTCTATATAATCACCCATTGCTATATTCCTCCTGTTTTTTAGCTAATTTAATGTCCAACAACCAGTTATATTTGAAAAACTATTCCAGCCTCCAGACATATAAAAAACCTGTAAATCGGAAGTATTAACTCTAACACTAGATTTATCTGTAGGTATTGAAACATCCCCAATTCTTACACTTCCTATTACTCCAGCAGGAAAAGCATGAGTTGAATATATGTATGGAGGTGATGGCGTGAAAGTTCCATATGTTTTTTCTGGTAATAATAAATTACATTTTTTATTTTTTTCCTATTTATTTTATATTAAACAACAATTTAATCTTAAACTAATTTTCTTTCTACTATTTGAGTAACTACAAATGATGCCACATCCTCTGCATAGCTTCCTGTTCCGAAGCCTGCGTCGTAGCCTAATTCCTTAGCTAGCTCGTGAGAAATTCTTGGTCCACCACCAACTACTATTATTTTATCCCTAATACCTTCTGCCTCTAACAGTTCTACTAGGTTTGTCATATTAGAAATATGAACATCTTTTTGTGTAACTACTTGAGAAACCAATATGGCATCAGCTTTTAGCTCAATAGCTTTTGCTATAAGCTCTTCATTTGGAACCTGACTACCTAAGTTATGAGCCTCAACTCCCTTATATCTTTCTAGTCCATAGTGTCCATTATAGCCCTTCATATTCATAATAGCGTCTATTCCTACCGTATGTGCATCAGTCCCTGTACAGGCTCCAATAATGACAACATCTCTGCCAATGTTTTGTTCTATATACTCTTCTACTTCTTCTTTCGACATAATATCTACATCAACTTTTGGTACCTCTATAGAAGTAAAATCTACAGTATGCTGACATTTGCCGTACATTATAAAATAGGTAAACCCTCCTCCTAAGTCCTGATAACTTACTACACTTGGTTCATCTAATCCCATTTTTACTGCAAGCTGTTTTGCCGCCTCCTTACCTTCCTCTCCAAATGGTACAGGAAGTGTAAAGCTAAGCTGTACCATTCCATCATTTAAAGTATCGCCATAGGGTTTTACCTTTGTTAAATCTACTTTTTCAACTAACATTATTTATCCCCTCCTAAAAATAAATCTATGAAAGGATTAAAATAGCCTTCTGTCTTTCTAACTACTCCATTTAAGCCCTTGCCGCCTGTCCTTGATCTTTTTACTCCACCAAACTTACCTTCTTCTATAGTAGAGAATAGCCCGTCTCCTTCTATTTGCTCCAGTAATGCAGTAGCGTCCTTCAGAACCTCCTGAGCTCTTTTTTGAATCTGTCCATCTTTTTTAAACTCAATTTCTTCTCCTAAATCTCTACAGTTATTAAATATATATTTAGCATTTTCAATAGATAAAGCTCTATCATGCATATGTGGTGTATGTATGGCTTCTGTAAGCATTCCTAATAACTGAATACCTTGATTTGTCCAAATAGATACAAGGTTAAATAAAGCATTTTGTATATGACCTTTAAAAATATTACCTGTCATAAACTTAGTAGGGGGCATATATTTAAGTGGTGCTTTAGGAAATATTTCTCTCGCCATTTGTGCTTGCGCTAGCTCCCAAAGGAAACCATTTGTAACATCTGGATTCATTTCAAATGCGTGTCCAAGTCCCATTTGCTCCTCTGGTATACCAGCTTTAATAGCAAATTGCTCGTTAATAAACTGGGATGCAAGTACTGTGTGAGCTTCTTCTACTGCATCCGCTGTAGTTAAGTAGTTATCCTCACCCGTATTAATAATTATTCCTGCAAATCCGTTTATTGCTCTAGAGAAATATTGATCCACCAATGTTCTTTGCATATTAATATCTCTAAATAAAATACCATATAGAGCATCATTTAGCATCATATCTAGTCTTTCCATAGCTCCCATTGCTGCTATTTCGGGCATACAAAGTCCAGAGCAATAGTTACAAAGTCTAATATAACGACCTACCTCTTCGCCTACTTCGTCTAGTGCTTTTCTCATTATTTTAAAGTTCTCTTGTGTTGCAAATGTACCACCAAAGCCTTCCGTAGTAGCACCATATGGAACGTAATCTAGTAAACTTTGTGCTGTACTTCTAATAACTGCAACAACATCCGCTCCTTGTCTTACGGCAGCCTGCGCTTGCACCACATCTTCGTAAATATTTCCAGTTGCAACTATAACATAAAGGTAAGGTTTTGGTCCTTCTCCTAGATTATTTATATAATCTTCTCTCTTTTTTCTATTATCCTTTATTCTATCGACTGTTTTTAGGGCGATATTCTTTATTGCATCAGCTATTGCTTCATTTGACTGTGCAGGTATTTTAATTAAATCTAACTCTCCTTTGCTTACAGATTCAGCTATTTCTTGTGGAGTTTTTCCAGTATAGACCATAGCATTTCCTATCCAATATGCTATACCCTCAGAAAGTCCTCCACCTTTTAATATATGATTAACTACAACGTTAGGTAGAGGTGTTTCCATTTCATCTACACCGTCTACACCAAGTAACCTTGCAATGGTTCTCTCTACTGTAATAGTAGTGTGAGAATCTATAAAGCTTTGTACATCATTTGCAATATTATAAGCCGCACCTCTTGCCTTTTCTATTAGCCCTTTATCTAAATTCAATTTACTCAACTGTATTCCCCCTATCTATCGACTTCTTCTACTGCCCTTTTAGCAATATCTAAAATCTCTTTATTAAGTCCCATAAGCCCAGCTACCAAAATAGCATCCTTAGGTACTTTAGTTCCTTCTTTTATTTCTTCAAGTCTGTAGTCCATATATTTTTCTAATATTTGATTTCCATAATCCTGTTTTTGGATGTGTGCTTTAAGACTATCTACCTCTATATTTTTTAGTCCAACTACTTGAAGATGCTTAATCCCTTTTATATTGCTAAGTCCGTCAAAGTGGGTAGTTATTAGGGAAACAAAGGTGGACTTTTTTAAATAGGTTATTATACCCTTGGAAATACCATAACCCTCTATTGGATTTGTCCCTCTTGCTAATTCATCTATTAATACCAGTCCTTTTTTACCATTTCGATTTAATACTTTACTTAAACCATGTATTTCTCCGCCAAATGTAGAAAGTCCAGACTGAATAGATTGCTGATCTCCAGAGGAAAAATAAATAAAATCAAATAATCCAACAGTAGCTTTCTTAGCTGGTACATAAAAACCTAATTGAGCCATAGCTACTATAAGCCCAACCAACTTTAGTGAAACTGTCTTACCTCCCATATTAGAACCAGTAATTACTGTAACACCTTCATGTAGTTCAATATCAATTGGAGTATAGGCAGTCCCTTTTTCCTTCAAATAGCTTTCCAGTGGAATATGCCTTCCATCTACAAAAGTTACTCGTCCTTTATCAACTATATTAGGCTTTACCGATTTAGTTTCAATTGCTAGTCTTGCCTTTGCTAACATAAAATCCAGCTCACCTATGGCATTTATATTTTGCAAAATAACCTTGTTGTTGTTTTTTATCTCTAAAGATAGCCATTTCCTAATTCGTAGCTCCTCTTCTTCTTCTTTTATTTTAAGATTTTCTAGCTCTATCATCAGTACTTCTAAGCTTTCATTCCGCGCATTATTCGAAGATTCATCTAAGCGGCTTTGTAGATTTCCCTTACTTTTCTTTTTTTCTATCCACATTTGCTTTTCTATATGGGCTATATTATCCCTAAGTTCCGTTAATAGTGTAGAATATTTGTCATAAATATAAAAGGTTCTCGTACCTGTTTCTTCAGGATCTAGAAGCTTTATTATGTCATCTATATTTATGAGCTTAATTTTTTCTATACTTAATTCTTCTTCTCTTAATAAAAGTCTTCTAAGCTCTGCCATTACCATTAGCTGATTTTTAATTTCAAATAATTCTATCTCATTTAGTATTTCATTCCTTAAGGCTCTTTCAAAAGACCCTCTTATATCTTTTATTTCCTTTAATATCCTAATGATGCTATTACAAATTTGAGGACTATTTTCCATAAAGCTTTTTACAATAGATACATCATCCAGCTCCTGTATTAGGTATTGTATTTCTTCCTGTAGAAATGGCTTCAAACCTAGTTTTTTAGACATGCCATACTGAGATATTACAACCAGTTTATCTAGTACCTCCACCAGTCCAATTTCTTTCTTTATTTGTGGGTTAATCCAATCATTAGACATTTTTATTCCTCCAGCTTCACATCAATAACAGATATAGGGGACAATGCTTGCCTCATATGTTGCAGAAAGCCTTGAGGCTCGAAAAAATACCCTTCTGGTGCATAGGGATTTGTAGTAACTGCTAAAATTTTAATCGGATGCAAAACTTTAACTTTAATTCCTCTACTTTTGAAAGCTCTCCAGCTTCTCCTATCTATAAAAATCTTCGTGGCGTCCTGTACTATAAAGGTTACATCTTTATAATAGGGACATACATCCATAATATGTGTAATTACTCTCTCTACTAAAGATCCACTTAATATAACAAATTTACTATCTTCATTTATTGCACTTCCAATAATAGTACCACTATTTAATGCGGTTTTTATTGATAATTCCTCTACACTTCCATTTTTATCTACTATAGCGTAGCCTTTTCTTTCATATATTTCAGCCGCTATCTTTTTAAGGCTCTCACACTTAACCTCTTCCAATTGAAAAAGCTCTACTTGATGAATGGTTTCATTTTTAACCACTTCAACATTTCTGCTAATCACTGCTCCAGTGGATAAAATAGCTGCATCTGCTATCCAAGGAGAAGCTACACTTTTTCTGTCTATAGCGCCATCTATTAGAACAATAGCCGCACCATAGCTTAGCATTTTATTAGCTACATCCTTCATATATGCATTTACGTCTGGTCCTGCCAACTGGATTAGTCCACAGGAACGTACTTTTCCTATTATAACTTCTCCTAAAGAAGTGGTGTAGGGTGTAACTTCTAAAATTTCTACCTTAGCTTCACATTTTAATAAAAGATCTTTTGCAGTAGCTATTATTGTTCCTCTTTCAACATAAATAGTTGGTTTTTCAGTCTTGGTAACTATGTCTTCTCTTTCCCCATCTCTACCAGTAGAGGTAAGTCCTATTTTAACATCATTTTCAATAGCTTCCTCTATTATATGATTGAGAACCATAGTTTTACCTGCATTTTTTGCCATTCCTATTAAAGATACTATTTTATAGTAGGGATATATTAAATCGAATAATTTCATACAGACTCACCCAATCTTAAAATTTCATTGTTGCTACCGCACCGCTCCATGACGCACTCAACTTTTAACATTTGCTAAAAAATTCAAGTACTTAAATTGAGGAGGACCTAAGTCCTCCGTTCTTTCTAGTGATTACTACGATTATGTCTTTCCAGCTGTGCAGGCTCTAAGGATATTCCATTACCTTGTACAAGTCCTGCCACTCCATGTAGCTTAACTTCTTTTTCTCCTGAACATACAGGGCAGCTACATTTATCCTTATATTTATCTGGCTCTGTATATGTTGTAATAACTCCTTCGTAGTTACGAAGCACAACCTTATTGTGAGATTGAGATATAACATAATTCGGCATTACTGGTATCTTTCCACCACCACCAGGTGCGTCTACTACAAATGTAGGTACTGCATAGCCAGATGTATGGCCCCTTAGCCCTTCTATAATTTCGATTCCTTTAGCTACTGAAGTTCTAAAGTGCTCAATACCCATGGATAGGTCACATTGATAAATATAGTAAGGTCTAACTCTTTCTTTAACTAATCCTTGTACCAAATCCTTCATTACATGAACACAATCGTTAACCCCTCTTAAAAGCACAGATTGATTTCCAAGTGGTATACCCGAATCTGCAAGTAAATCCAATGCTTTTTTAGCTTCTTCAGTTAGCTCCTTAGGATGATTGAAGTGGGTATTTAGCCAAATTGGATGATATTTTTTTAGCATATTTACAAGGTTTGGTGTAATTCTCTGTGGCATAACTACAGGAGTCCTACTACCTAAACGGATAATTTCAACATGCTCTATTTGTCTTAATTTACTAATAATATATTCAAGCTTTTCATCAGAAACTAATAGGCAATCTCCACCAGATAAAAGTACATCCCTTACTTGAGGCGTTTTTGCAATATATTCGATAGCGGCATCTATTCTATGTATTGGCATAGCTGTATCATTTTGTCCTGCAAATCTTCTTCTAGTACAGTGTCTGCAGTACATAGAACACATATCTGTAATAAGTAGTAAGACTCTATCTGGATATCTGTGAGTAAGACCTGGAACTGGAGAGTCTGCATCCTCATGAAGTGGGTCATCCATATCTGCATCACTTTTATGGAGTTCTGTCATAATAGGTACTGCTTGCTTTCTAATAGGACAGCTAGGATCGTCCTTATCCATTAAAGAAGCATAGTATGGTGTAATGCCCATTCTAAGTGTTTTAAGACATTCATTTATACCCTTTTCTTCTTCTTCCGTAATGTTTATTACTTTCTTTAGGTCTTCTACAGTTGTGATTCTATTTCTAACCTGCCATTGCCAATCATTCCATTGGTCTTCTGGTACATCTTCCCACATCTTTATATCCTTATAATTAGACATAATACACTCTCCCCTTATTAAATAGTGTTTATTGAAAATTTAACATTCTAAGCATATAACTCCTGATAAATTTTACTTAAAACTTCACTTTCCCTCATAATTTGAAGAGCTATTTCCCCATGTCCCTTTGTATATCCATTACCCATTATCATAGTAGTATCCTGGCCTACCCCTTCTGCTCCTAATGCAGCCTTTGTAAAGCTGGTTGCCATGCTAAAGAAATAAACTATACCATCATTTTTTGCAGATAAAATACTTCCCATTTCTGTATTAGGAATATTAACGCAATTAATAACGATATCAGCCATTTCTCCATTGGTTACTTCCTTTATTTTTTCCATTAATCCAACTGCATCTGTTGCATCCGCTTCAACATAGAAATCGGCTAAGTTAGCATTTTTTGCTCTTTCAATTGATTTTGCGCTATAATCTACACAAACTACCTTTCCAGTAACACCAGCACGTTTTTTTGCTTCGTATAAGCAGAGCATACCAGACTTTCCTGTACCGCCAATAATTACAACATTGTTGCCTGGTTTTACTAGCTTTGCTGTTTGAGCAGGAGCACCAGCCACATCTAATACAGAAAGGACTAGATTCTCTGGAAGATCCTCTGGAATAACTGCGTAAATGCCACTTTCAAATAAAATAGCTTTCCCATCAATATCTACCTGATCTATGTCTTTACGAATTTCCTTTATGTTATCAATTCTAAGTGGTGTAAGTGATAGAGATACTAAGGTTGCTATCTTGTCCCCTACTTTTAAATTAGTTTTTCCTTCAAGTGCCGGTCCGATTTTTTCCACTGATCCTATTAACATCCCACCAGAACCAGTAACAGGATTTTGATGTTTTCCCTTTGTTTCCACTATGTTTAACATAATTTCCTTTATCTTTTCTAAGTCTCCTCCAGCTTCTTCTTTTATTTGAGTAAAGCTTGCAGAGTCTATATTTAATGTCTGTACATCAATCAATATTTCGTTATCGTAAATTTCCATATCATTAGAAATTTTAATTGCTGGCTGCGGCAAAACTCCCTTAGGTTCAATTACCCTATGGGTGCCGTAAGGACATCCCTTTTTCATAATCATCAATCCCCCTATATTCACTAAGATTTTACTACCACCTTATTATAAAAATGCAATTTTTATGCCAATTCTGCAAATTTAGAATATATGCTAAATTATCGAGCGTATTTTTTTGTAATCATGTAAATTCAAGGGATTACAATGTAATAAATAGTTAGTAATTAATATCCATAATAGTTTACATAATAATAACCGCCCAAAATTAGGCGGTTTTTTTAAGTGGTCAGTATTTTTTGTACCATTACATCTTTAGTATAATTTCCCTTATAGATTATATTTAATTTTTTTATATTGAAGTGTTTGTCTAGGTATTCCAAGCTCTTTCGCGGCATTTGTAATATTACCACTAGAGCTATTCAAAGCTTCTTGTATATATTGCTTTTCCACCTTCTCTAGTCTTCCCTTCAAATCTAAATCTTCTTTTATATTCTTGTTTTGGTAGCCATATTGATTTATAGGCAAATGGTAGGACAGGTCATCCTTTTCTATAAATCTACCATCCATAACATTCATTGCACCTTCTATAATATGCTCTAACTCTCTAACATTCCCCGGCCAATCGTAGGTCATAAAAATATCCATAATCTCATCTGTAACGCCTAGTACCTGCTTATGTAATCTGTAATTAAATCTTCGGACAAAAAATTTAACTAGGTGTTGTATATCTTCTTTTCTTTCAGCTAAATGTGGTACTCTAATAGAAACAACATTTAAACGGTAAAATAGGTCTTTTCTCAAATTGCCTTTTTCAACAGCCTCCACAGGGTCTATATTCATAGCTGCAATCACTCTAACATCTACATCTCTGGTTCGAATATCCCCTACTCTTCGAATATATCCCTCTTGTAGAACCCTCAAAAGCTTTGCTTGAAGCTCTACAGGCATAGAATTAATTTCATCTAGAAATAGAGTCCCCCCATTAGCAAGTTCAAATAAACCTGCCCTATCCTCTGCACCAGTAAAGCTTCCTTTGACTGTACCAAATAAAATACTCTCTAATAAGCTAGCAGGAAGAGCAGCACAGTTTTGCGCGACAAATGGCCTATCCTTCCTTTTGCTAGCATTATGTATAGACTGTACTACAAGCTCTTTACCAGTTCCAGTTTCTCCAAAAACTATTACGGGGGACTGAGTCTCCCCTGCCTTTAAAATCCTATGCTTTAGCTTTAGCATTACTTCGCTATTTCCTATTAAATCCTTTGTAGTATATTTAGCCATACCCTTTTCCCTAGTTTTTTTACTAGCACCAGTATTAGAATATAACCTTTCCTGTAAGTCCACCAGCTTTTCTGATAATGCCTTAACTTCAGTAATATCTCTTGAAACCTCAAGCACTCCTAATATTTCTTCACCATCTAATATAGGTATGGATGAATTAACCGTAGTAATTTTATGGCCTTTATAGTTAAGAAAGGTTTGTTGCATATTCAAAATAGGCTCTTTTGTTTTAATAGCTTGTAGTATTGTACTTGTTTCTTCTGTTAAAGAAGGATAAATATCTAAAATATACTTTCCTATTGCCTCTTCACGACACACATTATCTAGCTGAGCTGCAAAGGTATTGCAAAATACTATTTTTCCACTAATGTCAATCACTTGTACCCCTTCGCCAACATGATCTAATATTTTTTCAAACTGCAATTTAGAAAATAAAGTATTCAAATTTTCACCGCCCTTTTTTCAGCATAAAGTGCCTAATTTCCAGCATATGTATTTGTATATACTATATCATATTTTAGGTATTGACTAAATTAAATATTTTATTATTTACATAATTTAAAATTATAATAAATATTTTTATAATTATTGGGTAATAGAGATATATAGTTTATTGAAGGGAGCTAATTTAATGAGTAAAACAAAATTAACAGCTAATTTAAAAGAAAATATGGCATTTGAAATGCAACTAAATGGTCATACCCTTATTACGGATGCATCTCCAGAAATCGGTGGAAATGATTTAGGACCACGGCCAAAAGCACTTCTATTAGCAGGATTAATTGGTTGTACAGGAATTGATATTATGTCCATATTAAAGAAAATGAGAGTAGAATTAGACGATGTAATAATTACAGCTGAAGCAGATCAAACTGAGGAACATCCAAAAATTTATAAATCGATTCATTTGGTATTTACTTTTAAAGGGAAAGACCTTCCTATGGACAAATTAAAGAAAGCCGTATCTTTATCCCAAGAAAAATACTGTGGAGTAACTGCTATGCTAGAGAAAGCTTCACCTATAACATATGAAATACGTACTGAAGAATAATATTATTAATATAATGGTTTTATATTAACCATTAATCAATAGAAGCCCAGATTAAATCTATTATGCAAGCAAGTTAAAATAAGATGGCTAATAACCATCTTATTTTCATTCTATATTCTATTAATATTTAACCCCTCGAACATCCTTAAATCCAAGTCCTGGATCATCGGTTAAAGTTATTTTATATTCATCAAATATTGCTCCACCATCTACAGGATCTTCGCTACATAGCACAGGTCCGTCTAAGTCGATTTTAGTAATTATACTCTTTGCCGCCGCTAAGTGAACTGCTGCCGTTACGCTTATTTTACTTTCTAGCATACAGCCTATCATACACTCTACTCCATAGGTTTCTGCTGCTGCACATATTTTGAGGGCATTGTGTATTCCCCCAGCCTTCATTAATTTAATGTTAACAAGATCTGCGGCCCTCATTTCCATTATTTTAATAGCATCCATTGGAGAAAAAACACTTTCATCAGCTAATACGGGTATAAACACGTTGTCTGTTACCATCTTTAACCCTTCAAAGTCCTGTGCTAAAACAGGTTGCTCCACAAACTCAATATTAAGTCCTGCATCCTCCATCTTCCTTAGAGCATAAATAGCTTCCTTTGGCTTCCAACCTTGGTTAGCATCTATTCGCAGGTCTACATTATAGCCTACAGCTTTTCGTATAGCTTCCATCCTCTTAATATCAAGATTTGCATCCTTTCCAACCTTTATCTTCAATGTTTTGTAACCCAAATTTACTGCTTCTAGGCTATCTTTTGCCATCTCTTCTGGATCATTTACGCTAATTGTAATATCCGTTATAATCTCTTTTCTATATCCACCTAAAAGCTTATACAATGGTGCATTATGTAGCTGTCCAAACAAATCATATAGTGCAATATCTACAGCTGCCTTAGCACTAGAGTTTTTAACTAAGGATTTTTCCAGCCTAATCATAATTTCTTCAAGGTTAGATATGTCTAAACCTACTATATGCTTTTTAATATGGTCTTCTATCGCTCCTTTAATAGCTCCAGTAGTATCCCCAGTAATAACTCCAGTAGGTGGTGCCTCTCCATATCCTACATGACCAGTATCTGTAATTATTTTAACTACAACATCCTCTACACTATTTACAGTTCTTAATGCAGTTTTAAAAGGTTTTTTCAAGGGAATTGATATGTGGCCTAATTTAATATCTACTATTTTCATTTTGTGTCCCCCATTTCCTAATATATCTATTGGCTCATTTTAATGAGCTTTATCCCCTGAAAAATTCAACTAGTAATATTTTTAAGATTTTTTACATATTGCCTCATTATATTTCTTTATTCCATCTTTATATGCAACAATAATAGCTTTCTGGGAAGATCCAAAATATCTACTCTTTATTTCCTCTTCCAAATTTTGATCAAAATATTTAAGAGTCTTACCTAAAAATAGGCTAGCAATGAATTTTTCAGTAGTACTAATAGTTGCAGAACAACTTACATCTACTATTTCTCCAGTAGTTCTATCTACTACAAATCCAATAAAAAAAGAATTGAAATTTTGAGTTATAGCGTTATCACTGGTGGTTCTTGCATTTCCTACAATATATACTGTATTTCTATCATACATAAAATCACTTCCTTAACTTAAATATATGATTAATATATAATAATTCTTAAGTGCTATTTGGATTATAGCATCTCTAGAAATTATTATTTATCTTTGATAGCTATCTATTTCTATATATATTGTAGATTTTCCTTTTAACTTAACTATAAAATCGATAAAATTCTTCCTACAATCAAACCTCCTCCAGTGCCTATAATATAACCCATCATGGCCATTAGAACCCCAATTGGGATAAGTGCCTCACTATAGGATGCAGCCAGAATTGGTGCTGATGCTACACCACCAATATTAGCTAAACTTGCAACTCCACAAGTAAATAAATCTAGTTTAAATAATTTAGCGGCTAAAGCTAATACAATTGCATGTACTGCTAAAATAACAAATCCAGAAATAATATATAAAGGTGCTTGGGTTAATTCTGCAAAGTTAGCTCTAGAAGCAATAAGGCCTACTATTATATATAGCATTACATTAGAAATTTGAGAGGAACCAGGTACTTTAGATAAAGGAGTCATAGCAAATAAAATGCCCAGTACAGTAACTATAATAACTGTCCATGTTGAAGGTGATAGAAAATCTCCACTTGGTAATTTGTTTGATACAAACATTGCTATTGCAGAAACAAACAAACTAGTCCCTAAGAGTAAAATCATATCGGCAAACTCTATATTCTTTCTAGTATTTTCATCTGTACTAGCTAATTCTTCCGCTACCTCATCAAGAATAGCTGAATTTGACTTAGTCCATTTATTAAATTTCTTAGAATAAGGTACACATGCTAATAACATCATTACCCATACTGCGTAGTTAATAGAATCCATTAAAAGAGTATATCCTAAGGAAGAGTCTGGTAAATTTAAGGCCCCTTGAACAGCAACCATATTTCCAGTACCACCCATCCAACTGCCAGCTAATGCTGCAAAGGCTTTCCAAGTATCTGCCTCGTACATTCCTTTAAAAATAATATAAGTAACTATAAACCCTATTCCAATACTAATTGATGCTGAAAAAAATCCTAATAGCATTTTAGGTCCTAGTTTTATAATTTTTCGCAAATCACATCTTAATAACATTAGAAATATCATAGCTGGTAATAAGTTATTCTTAGCCGCTGAATAATACATATTTACATCATCTGTTTTTTGCCACAGACCAAAAGTAGAAAGCAGCATAGCAATAAAATAAATCATTACAACTGCAGGTACATATTTAAAAATTTTATTGTCTGACTTTTTCTCAATCCACACTACTAATCCTGCAAAAAATATAATAAATGACAAATAAGTAAACCCACTAGTAATCATACAACTAATCCCCCTTAATATTTTCATTTATTTTCACCACTATATCGATTACTATAAGCCCCCTTTCTTCTAAGAAAATCATCATCGCCAAAAAAACAAAAAAAGCCCAATAAATGATAAGGTTCATTTACTGAGCTTTGTTTACGGCAATGTTTTGTGACATCAAGATAAACAAGCAGTAGATTAATAGTAAGAATATTCTGTTTAGACTATTGTATATCATTATAGTCAAGAAATCAAGGTTTTTTTAGTAATCTAATAAACCTAAGAAATTAAATAATTCAAAAGTAAGTATCACTCTTCTCTTCTAGGTGGTCTCGGTCCTTGATATTGATAATATTGGCACTCAAGTCTTCCGTTATAAAGTTTTCTTCTTCTATCTGCCTTTTTACCAAACAATTGTTCAAATCCATCATGGGAAGTAATTACATATTTAGACCATGTATCCATCTGACCAAAAACCTTACCCATAGTTTTATATAGCTCTTCTACCTCTTCTCTCTCACCTATACGCTCTCCGTAAGGTGGGTTAGTTATTATACATCCATAATCAAATCTAGATCTTAAATCGGCTACACCTAGTTTTTGGAAATGAACATCTTCATCTACACCAGCTTCTCTAGCATGGTATCTAGCTATACTTAATACATCGCCATCCACATCTGATCCGTATATTCTTAAAGGACGGTCATACTGAGCTAAGTCGTGGGTTTCTTTTCTCGCATTTCTCCATAGTTCTTTAGAAACCATTCCCCATTCCTCAGAAGCAAAGTTTCTATTCATACCTGGAGCAATATTTTTTCCAATTAAAGCTGCCTCTATTGGAATTGTGCCGGAACCACAGAATGGATCTATAAGTACTCTGTCAGGATTCCAGTAGCTTAGCATAATAAGAGCTGCCGCCAAAGTTTCCTTTAATGGAGCTTTATTTGATAGGGTTCTATACCCTCTTTTATGTAATCCGGCTCCAGTAGTATCGATAGTTAAAGTAGCCATATCCTTTAATAGTGCTACTTCAATAGAGTATGTAGCTCCACTTTCCTCAAACCATTCTTTCTTGTATTTTTGCTTCATTTTTTCTACTACTGCCTTTTTAACAATAGCTTGGCAATCTGGTACACTGGAAAGCTTAGAGTTAATAGACTTTCCGTTAACAGGAAATATTGCATTCTCAGGTATTATATCTCCCCATGGAAGTGCCTTTGTTTTTTCAAATAACTCATCGAAGGTTAATGCCTTAAACTCCCCTACCTTTAATAAAACACGATCTGCTGACCTAAGCCAAAGGTTTGCTCTACAAATAGCAGACTCATCTGCTGTAAAAATCACCTTTCCATTTTCTACAGTTACATCTTCATATCCTAAGCTTTTTACTTCCCTAGCTACTACAGCCTCTAAGCCAAATGTTGCTGTGGCAATTAATTGAACCTTTCCCATTATATCTCTCCTATCTATTTTTCCTATATAGTTTATTCTCAAGTTTTTAACTACTAATTATACTATTAGGAAAATTTTTGGTCAACGATTTTAAATTATATTATTTTTTATGTCTTTTACTATATAGTTTTGTTACATAGATCTCACTATTAATACTACGTCATATAATTATTCTTTCTATTTCTTCAATGTAATTCCTTTTTTATAATATATAAAAAAATAAAAACCATCAGAGGTTAGAAACTTTATATTTTCTTATACATATATGAGGGCATCTTGCTATGCTATTGAATATACTGATTAATATATCAAAAAGGAGAGTGGATGTATGTATATTCATATAGTGCAACCGGGGGATACCATGTGGTCTGTAGCAAATTTATATGGGATAAGTATAGAACAACTTATAAGAGACAACGGATTAGAAAATCTTCCCCATTTAATACTCGGTCAGTCCCTAGTAATAATTACAAATCAGGTATTATATTCAGTTCAACCAGGAGATACCCTTTTCAGCATTGGCAGAAAGTTTGGTATATCCCCTTTAGCTATTGCAAGCTTTAACAACCTAAATATGTCAGATTTAATTTATCCAGGTATGATATTAGCCATTCCATCAATAAATATTCTCCGCAGATCACTAGAAGTAAATGGTTATATTGTACCCAATACACCAGAAGCCGATACAAATGTAGTCCATGAGGTAGGTACTTATTTAACCTATATTACTCCATCAAGCTATGTAGTAAATATGGATGGTAGCTTAAAGCCCCTGAATGATGATGCAATTGTAACCACATCTAAGAACTATGGAGTGGCACCTTTGCTTAGTATCAGCAACGAGGGAGAGGCTAATTTCGATCCAGCCTTGGCCCATGCAATTTTTATTAACGAGGAAGTACAAAATATACTTTTTAATAACATACTTAATATTATGAGAACTAAGGGATATTATGGACTCAATATTAACTTTGAAAGATTATTTCCTGAAGATAGAGAGTTATATAATGATTTTTTAAGAAATGCTGTTAATTTCTTTCATCAATATAACTATCCCGTATCTACTGCACTTGTACCTAAAACCTATGATATGACCACAGGAGAATGGTGGGGCGGACATGATTATAAAGCACAAGGTGAAATATTAGATTTTGTAATAATTATGACTTATGATTGGGGATGTATAGCTTGTCCACCTATGGCAGTAGCACCTGTTAATGAAATAAGAAAGGTTTTAGACTATGCAGTTACTGTTATTCCAAGAGAAAAAATATTGATGGGAGTTCCTTTTTATGGCTTTGACTGGACTCTACCATTTGTATCAGGTGATAGAGCTAATCTAGTAGATTACAGAGAGGCATTACAATTGGCTGCACGGTACGGTGCCACTATACAATATGATACCCTATTTCAAGCTCCATTTTTTAACTATGTTGATACATCAGGACGTCAACACGTTGTTTGGTATGACGATGCTAGAAGCTTCCAAGCTAAATACAACTTAGTTAATGAATACAATTTAAGGGGTGTTAGCTACTGGGCTTTAGGATTATCAGCCCCACAAAATTGGCCTGTGCTTAGTAGTATGTTTGATATTATTAAACTTATCTAGTGTTTATTAAAACCAAGGGCAATTGTTATATATCCCTTGGTTTTAAATAAGCCGTTTTAAAACTAATTTATAGAGCCAGCGAACTTTTTATCTTCCTCGCTAATATGGTTTGCTAACCAATTTATTACCAATACTTTTAATGAGTCCAGTGCATCTTCGTTTATGCCATTGGTTTTAACATCTGTATGAATTTTATAAAGTTCCTCAATAAAATAACTATGTTGCTCTCTATGATGCTTAAAGTCTTTATATCCATACTCTAACATAGCTTGTTCCTCTTCACTAAAATGGTTAACGCAATAATTCATTAGAAAAATAAAAGTATCATTAACAGCTTTTTTATCTGATGATGAATCCAAAGAAAGAACTTTTTCGGTCTTTTCAAAAATACCCTTATGCTGATCATCTATCCTCTTTATGCCCGTTGCTAAATTTTCTCTCCACCACAACATCTAAAATCTATCCCCTTTCACATCACACTTTTACATAATTTGCTTACTCTATTCTAACTATAGTATATCATCCCGGAATTTTTCTTGAAAGTGTATTTATATCATTATTAATTATCATTGGCTTAAGTATAAATGAATCATCATATATATCATTTTATAAAAGTAGATAATATGAATTAAATTTGTGAATTACTAATAAACCTTTTGTAGACAATATAAATTAAATTTGTAAATTATTAATAAACCTTTTATAATATAATTAGGCAGTCTAGATTAATTTATTATAAGGAGGAACACTAATGAGTAAAATTATGGATATCGACTGGAGTAAACTAGGATTTGCATACATAAAAACTGATTTAAGATATGTATCCAAATGGTCAGATGGTAAATGGGATGAAGGTAAACTAGTAGAAGACAACACATTAACTATTAGTGAAGCTTCTACAGCTCTTCACTACGGCCAACAATGTTTTGAAGGGATGAAAGCTTACAGAACAAAAGATGGTAAAATTCAACTTTTCAGACCTGATCGTAACGCTAAAAGAATGAACGAAAGTTGTAGACGTATTCTAATGCCAGAAATACCTGAGGAAAAATTCATTGATGCTTGTATTCAACTAGTTAAGGCTAATGAGGCCTATGTTCCACCTTATGGAACTGGTGCAACTCTATATCTACGTCCATTTGTTATAGGTGTTGGAGATAACCTAGGTGTAAGACCAGCTCCAGAGTTTTTATTCTGTATTTTCTGCTCACCAGTAGGTCCTTATTTTAAAGGCGGTATGGCTCCAGTAAACTTTACTATATCAGATTATGATAGAGCTGCTCCATACGGCACAGGTGCCGCTAAAGTAGGTGGTAACTATGCGGGTAGTCTTATGCCTCATAAAATGGCAGTTGATAAAGGATTTGCAGATTGTATTTACCTAGATCCTGCAACCCATACAAAAATCGAAGAGGTAGGTGCAGCTAACTTTTTCGGTATAACTAAAGATAATAAGTTTGTAACACCAAAATCACCATCTATATTACCTAGTATTACTAAATACTCACTAATGCACGTAGCTAAGGAATACTTAGGTTTAGAAGTAGAAGAAAGAGATGTATTGGTTGACAAACTTGATGAATTTAAAGAAGCTGGAGCATGTGGTACAGCTGCAGTTATTACTCCAATTGGTGGAATAGAATATAAAGGAAATCTTCACGTATTCCATAGCGAAACTGAAGTAGGTCCTATTACTAAAAAACTATACGAAACTCTTTGTGGTATTCAATTTGGTGATGTTGAAGCTCCAGAAGGATGGATTGTTGAAGTAAAATAATTTAAATGGGGACGCTAAAATTAGCGTCCCCTATATTTAGTGTAGAATATAATTAATACAACTAATAATATGCTCCTTAATACTTAAACTACAGAAAAAAGGATGTGAGAGTGTATGCAATTTATAGTTACCGGTTATGATGGAACAGATGAGGCGGCATTAGAAAGGCGTCTTGCAGCTCGTGACGAACATGTTAAACTTATGGATTCCATGAAAAAAGAAAAAAGGTTTTTATATGCTGCTGCCATATTAGATGATAACGAAAAGATGATTGGTTCTATTCTAATTGTAGATTTTCCAACGAGAGAAGAAC
Organism: Alkaliphilus sp. B6464; assembly: GCF_018141165.1. Classification (NCBI taxonomy): domain Bacteria; kingdom Bacillati; phylum Bacillota; class Clostridia; order Peptostreptococcales; family Natronincolaceae; genus Alkaliphilus; species Alkaliphilus sp. B6464. The sequence goes on along the minus strand of NZ_CP058557.1, from coordinate 1,601,439 downwards.
TAGATGAATGGTTGAAGATTGAACCATATATTAAAGGAAATGTATGGAAGGAAATAGAAGTAAAACCTTGTAAAGTGCCTCCACTATTTTTATCTTAATAGTCCATCAAAATTACACTGCCCTCGCTATGTGTTAGTACAATAGCAGAGGGCGTTTAATTTTCTTTTCTTCAATCACTTATTCTTATATCTAGCATAAAATAAAGCAGTAAATATTTTTTAGGCGGTGATGCTAAATGGAATATATAAATTCTTTTTATCACTTTAGAGATTTAGTTGTAGGTGTAGATACAAATATACCTCTGACTGATCAAACATATACAACTGCTATAAATTTCGATAATGCTGCAACTACACCACCTTTTAACCATGTAATGAACGAGATTGTTAAATTTTCCCCATGGTATTCTTCTATACATCGTGGTGCAGGATATAAGTCTCAAGTTTCTTCCAAGCTCTACGATGATGCACGAAATATAATAGCTGAATTTGTAGGAGCAAATATAGACTATCACTCAATAATATTTGTCAAAAACGCAACAGAGGCTATCAATAAACTCTCTAATAAATTACTCCCTCTATATAAAGACGGAGTAGTTATATCTACTTGTATGGAACATCATTCAAATGATTTGCCCTGGAGAGGAAAATATAAAATGGACTACATATCTATAGATAAATATGGACAGTTATCTATGGAAGATTTAAAATCTAAGTTAATAAAATACGATGACAAGGTAAAGTTAGTTACTGTTACTGGCGCTTCCAATGTAACCGGATATATTAATCCTATTCATAAAATTGCAGAGTTAGCCCATAGTCATGGAGCCAAAATATTAGTAGACGGTGCTCAACTAGTACCTCATGCCCCCGTAGATATGAAATCTCTTGATAGCCCAGAGCACATCGATTATCTTGTTTTCTCTGGTCATAAGATGTATGCTCCCTTTGGTACAGGTGTTTTAATTGGACCTAAAACAACTTTTATGAAAAGTCCTCCTGATTATTCTGGAGGAGGAACTGTAAAAATAGTTACACATGACCATATAGAATGGCTTGACCCACCGGAAAGAGAAGAGGCTGGAACACCTAATATTATGGGGGTTTTAGCTATAACATGGGCTATTAAACTTTTAAATGAACTAGGTATGCATAATATAGAGGATTATGAGAAAATGTTAACGGATCATGCAATAGACAGTCTCCAAAACATACCTTATGTTGAGTTATACCATAATCCAATAAAGAGGGGAAAAAGTGTAAGTATTATTCCCTTTAACATTAAGGGCCTACACCATTCAATAGTTGCAAATATTCTTTCCCATGAGTTTGGTATTGCAGTAAGAAATGGATGTTTCTGCGCACAGCCCTATATACAAAGATTATTAAACATATCCCCAGAGGACACAAAAAAATATATAGGGAATAGTCACCTACCTATTCCTGGAATGGTCAGGATTAGCTTGGGAATATATAACACCATAGAAGAGATAAATACCTTGGTAAAAGCTCTCTACCACATTTCCTTAAACAGAAAATTCTATTTTGAAAAATATAAAAAAGATCTTTATTCAAACTTTTTAAATTAGAAGAACCTCCGTCAAAACATATTGTCCAAAAGTGTCTATTAAGAAATTTTATATTTTCCTATGCCTTATAAATAAAATCCTGAACTTTGATTAGAATAAGAGTTAAAGATACTAAAACAAAATAACTACTGCTATAGATTATTTGAAGGAGGCATACGCTTGGAAAATAAAAAGATAAATCTACTTATGTTTAGTGGAGAATATGACAAAGCAATGGCTGCATTAATATTAGCCAACTCTGCAAAGGAAATGGATGTAGACGTAACTATGTTCTTTGCATTTTGGGGACTATGTTTATTAAGAGAACCAGACAAGGTTATAATGAATGATAAAACAATGTATGAAAAAATGTTTAGTGCAATGACACCTAAAGGGGCTGAACAGCTACCTCTTTCCAAAATGAATTTTAGTGGAATAGGGAAAGAGATGATGTTAGACATGATGGATGATAATGAAGCACCCCGTTTAATAGATTTCTTAAATGGAGCTAGAAAAAAAGGAGTTCGTTTCTGTGGCTGTAAGTTATCAATGGAGATTATGGGTTTTAAAGAAGAAGAGCTAATCCCAGAACTGGAAGTAATTGATGCAAAAACTTATTTAAAGGATGCATTAGAATCTGATATGCAGTTATTTATATAAATACTATTCCTGGAAATAGAATGAGAAAGAACCTTTACTTAGTTTTTTCTCATTTTATTTTTAAAACTTAAAAATTCAATTGATTCTTAGTTAGACTAATTTATTTAATTATAGCTTTAAAGCTCTTTCTCTTACTTTTATCTCTTCCATATCTACATTTTCATCAAGTACTAAATCACTCCCTTAAATTTTTCAACTACAATATTATCATATTTTAACACAAAATTTTGCGAAAATTATGTAATATATTTTAAAGGAATAAACTAAATATCTTTTCTTTAATTTTTTGAAGTTAGACAATATAGTAAGAGGGTATAATCTAATTATAATAGCTATTTAACTTAAAAAACAATAAATATTATGGAGGCAAACATGAAAAATATAGTGTCTCAACAGTGGTTATTAGATAATTTATCAAAAGAAGATTTGATTATATTAGATGTTCGAGGAGATCTAAATGAACCTGATCTTGGTTTTAGGGAATATAAAAAAAGTCATATTATAGGAGCCCAATTTGTTAATCTTGAAGAAACTATGACAGGTGAATTAGGTATACATGGCGGTAGACACCCACTTCCAAATATGGAGAAATTTATAGAAGATATGAAAATGTTAGGTGTAAATGATGATTCTATAATAGTAATATATGATAGTGGTGATCTAGCAATAGCTGGAAGACTATGGTGGCTTTTAAAATATATCGGGAAAAGTGATGTATTTATTCTAGAAGGCGGTATGAAGAAGTGGCTTGATAACAACCCTGAAGTAACCAGCGAAGTAGTAAAACCTGAGCCATCTAATTCTTTAAGTTTAAATGTAGATTATTCTATGCAAGTAGATATGAGATATGTAAAAGCAGCTATTGATTCTAATAGTACAGCTATAGTTGATTCACGAGCATCAGAAAGGTATTCTGGTGAGATTGAGCCAATTGATAGGGTAGCAGGACACATTCCTAATGCATTAAACTATCCTTGGATGAATTTAGTATCTGATGGGCAAATAATGTCTATAGAAGATTTAATAAATTATTTTGAACCTCTGAAAAAATTCGAAGAAGTAATTGTACATTGTGGTTCGGGTATAACTGGAACAGTTAATATTCTGTTTATGGAAGAGATTGGACTGAATCCGAAGCTGTATGTAGGTGGATATAGCGATTGGGTTAGCTATGAAGATAATCCTGTTGTTGAAAAGAATAAATAATAGGTTTTAAGCCTATCCATAGAAAATGAAAATGGCTGCAACATACTTAAGTCCATAAGAATCATAAATACACTAGCAAAAATAGTAATATAGCCTTTTAACATAGATGAAAAACTAACTACAGATCCTGCTCCCCCACAATTCCTCCTACAGTTGTGTAGGCAAAATGCATAAATAAGGAGATACCCTTTAATGAAGATTACAGGTATCTCCTTTTAGTTTTAATCCTAACATTCTATTAAGGAGCTAAGCTTTAAGTCAATCTAAATTACCTAAAGTTTAGGTTTTTTTCTATTATATTAAGGGCACTAGAACATATTATTATAATACTTATGGCCTTTATTTTTTACAAATAATAGATTTTTTGAAATAATTGTGAACGAATACATTTACCGTTGATGTGTTGTTGTTTGGATTTGGATCTGGCGTTGTAGAAGTAATATTAGCAGTATTACATAAAGTACCTGCAGCCGATGGATCTACTGTCCCTCTAATTAAAATAGTTACGGAAGCACTATGTGGTAATGTGCCTATATTATAGCTTCCCGTCCAAGGATTCCAAGTTACGCCTCCGTCTGTAGAGAATTCTGGATTGATAATCTCTGGTGGAATAGCATCTGTCAAAACAACATTTTGAGCATCTGATGGTCCAGCATTCGATGCTACAATTCTATACTTTAATCTCTGTCCTGCCGCTACTGGATTAGGAGCTGCTGATTTTTTAACTGAAATATCAGCTGATGCACTTGATACTACTGAAATTACTGTAAATGTGTTATTGCATAGATCAGGATCTGGTGTAGTAGAAGTAATATTAGCAGTATTGGATATGGTACCTGTAGCTGATGAACCTACTGTTCCTCTAATTAAAATGGTTATGGAAGCACCATTTGCTAATGTGCCTATATTATAGCTTCCCGTCCAAGGATTCCAAGTTACCCCTCCGTCTGTAGAGAACTCTGGATTGATAATCTCTGATGGAATGGCATCTGTCAAAACAACATTTTGAGCATCTGATGGTCCTGCATTTGATACTACAATTGTATACTTTAATGTCTGCCCCAGCGCTACTGGATTAGGAATTGCTGATTTTGTAACTGAAATATCGACTTCTCCTGGTACTGCAGACTGGACCTTTACACATATAGATGATACATTATTAAGAAAATTAGGATCCGGCGTTGTTGAAGTTACTAATGCAGTATTATTTATACATCCTGTAGCTGATTGCGATACTGTCCCTCTAATTATAATAGTTCTTGATGCTCCAGCTGGTAATGTTCCTATATTAAGACTTCCTGGCCATGGATTAAATGTTACTCCTCCATTTGTTGAGAATTCTGGCCCTATAATGCTAGGTGAAACATTATCATTTACAATAACATTTTGTGCATCATTTGGTCCTGCGTTGGATACTACAAGTGTATAGGTCAGTACTTCTCCTGCTATTACTGGGTTTGGATTTGCTGTTTTTACAACTGAAACATCGGCTTCTCCTGGTACTGCAGCCTGGACCTCTACACATATAGATGATACATTATTAAGAAGATTAGGATCCGGCGTTGTTGAAGTTACAATTGCAGTATTATTTATACATCCTGTAGCTGATTGCGATACTGTCCCTCTAATTATAATAGTTCTTGATGCTCCAGCTGGTAATGTTCCTATATTAAGACTTCCTGGCCATGGATTAAATGTTACTCCTCCATTTGTTGAGAATTCTGGCCCTATAATGCTAGGTGAAACATTATCATTTACAATAACATTTTGTGCATCATTTGGTCCTGCGTTGGATACTACAAGTGTATAGGTTAGTACTTCTCCTGCTATTACTGGGTTTGGATTTGCTGTTTTTACAACTGAAACATCGGCTTCTCCTGGTACTGCAGCCTGGACCTCTACACATATAGATGATACATTATTAAGAAGATTAGGATCTGGCGTTGTTGAAGTTACAATTGCAGTATTATTTATACATCCTGTAGCTGATTGCGATACTGTCCCTCTAATTATAATAGTTCTTGATGCTCCAGCTGGTAATGTTCCTATATTAAGACTTCCTGGCCATGGATTAAATGTTACTCCTCCATTTGTTGAGAATTCTGGCCCTATAATGCTAGGTGAAACATTATCATTTACAATAACATTTTGTGCATCATTTGGTCCTGCGTTGGATACTACAAGTGTATAGGTTAGTACTTCTCCTGCTATTACTGGGTTTGGATTTGCTGTTTTTACAACTGAAACATCGGCTTCCCTTACAACTGGAATAACTTCCACATCTACTGTAGATGTGTTATTGCTTGGATTAGGATCTGGCGTTGTTGAACTTACCTCTGCGGTATTACTTATAATCCCTGTAGCTGATTGCGATACTGTCGCTCTAATTATAATAGTTCTTGATGCTCCAGCTGGTAATGTTCCTATATTAAGACTTCCTGGCCATGGACTAAAAGTTGATCCTCCATCTGTTGAGAATTCTACTCCTGTAATTTCGGGCGGAATAGCATCCGTTAAAACAACATTTTGAGCATCTGCTGGTCCAAAATTTGATACTGTAATCGGATAAACTACCATTCCTCCTGCCGGTACTGGATTCAGCCCTACTGATTTAAAAACTCCAACATCTGCTTCTTGGGTAGATTCGTTAACTTCTATAACTGATGTTGATGTGTTATTACTTGGATTAGGATCTGGTGTTGTTGATGTTACAGTCGCGGTATTAGTTATGAAACCTGGAGCTACCTGAGCTACTGTTCCTCTTATTAAAATAGTTTTTGTTTCCTGATTTAGTAATGTCCCTATACTAAGAGTTCCTGGCCATGGATTAAAGGTTATTCCTCCATCTGTTGAGAATTCTGCTCCTGTTATTTCAGTTGGAATAGTATCCGTAAAAACAACATTTTCGGCATCTGATGGTCCAAAGTTTGATACATCAATTGTATAGGTCAAAATCTGTCCTGACATTACTGGGTTTGGACTTCCTGCTTTTATAACTGAAATATCTGCTACTACAGGAGCCCTAACTTCAAGTGATACAGTATTAGAATCCACAGTAAAATTGTTTTCTATTCCCCCTTCTACAGGTGTATAAGAATAATTTATTGTTGCTGTATTAAGGGCTGGATTAGGAATTGGCACAGTGTTAACTACAGCATCAAAAGTTACAGTAGCAGTAGAACCGCCTGGAATATTCGGTATAGTAAATCCAATACCAGGATCTAATGATTCCTCTGATACTCCATTAACTGTTACGCTACCAGCCACAAATAATAATCCATTTGGTACGATATCTTTAAAAAATACATTTGTTAAAGGACTAGTACAAGTATTTTCTAATGTTACTGTATAGGTTACTGTTTCCCCAACACTTGCAACAGGGGTACTAATAGTTTTTACAGGTATAAATAGAGGAACCTGAACTTCGTTTAATGATACATCATCTATAGCATAATCATTTCCAATAACCTCTGGCCCTTCACTTAAAAATTCTACCGTTAAGCTTGTGTTATTTTGTGAATTGATTACAGTACCTATTTGTTTCCATTCAGGAGCATTTGTATTAACTGGAATCTGAGCTCCCAATGTTGCACTATATAGTACATTACCGTTTTGATCAAGTATTCGTACACCAAGTTCAGGATTTGGATATCCTGTTACTTTAAATAGATTTAAAATCCAAGAACTAAATAAAAAGTTTGTATTAGGCTGTACTGGAACTACAGCTCTAAAAAAAACAGCCCCTGGATTAAAGCCATTTATCACCATCATTCTTCCTGTTTCATTTCCTGTAGTATGATCAGCAATACGCCACCAAGCACCTATTTCATTACTCATTGCATCAGTCATAATGTTTTGTACTGTATATTCACCACCAATAGGTGTAAACTTAGTTGGATCCGGTAATACATAGGTGAAATCTGGGGTTACGCCTGGGTAAGGTTCAACTGGAACACCCGTATTAGCAGGAGTACCTGGAGGAAAAAAACCAAATGTTCCATTATCAGCAACATTAATAAGATTTACATTTGAAACTGACACACATGGATCTAGTATATTTTGTATAGGTGTATATATAACTGGACCATCAAGGAAATTTTCATTTGTTAAATTTGCTCCGGTAACAGTTACTAAAAGTGTATCTGGAGTTAAAGAATCTAAATTAGTTGAACCTGGTGGAGGATTCGTTGCAAAACTTATTGGAGGATTTGTTCCAACTGGAACAGGTCCAACTACTGCGTTATTGAAATCTCCTGGTGTTGGAACGCCTCCGGGTGTTCCAAAGGATTCTACTATTCTATAATCACTGTTTGGGACATTTTCAAAGGAATAATTTCCATTAGCATCTGTAAGAACTACAAGTCTAGTATTTGTTGCAGTATTCTGTAATACCACAGGCACGTTGGCTAAACCTGAGTCTCCAGCATTTATTGTGGCGCTTCTATCTCTGTCGAATACAACTCGACCTGATACTGTAGCCATAATACCACACCTTTCTTGAATAATTTGTTATATAATAATATATCTTGTGACGCACAATATATTATGTAGTCTGAAGTTTAAGGTTACATTGGTGATTGTTTATAAGCAAAAAAATATTATTATCAGTTTCAGCATATATTCCATGCGGGCAAAGTAGATTTAAATAAACTATAGTATATATATGGTGTTGATTAGGTAAGATCAGGAGTGGCATAATATGAATAAGAATAAGATCAAGAGATATAAATATAAAAAGGACGATAAGACTATTACTTTCTTCGCAGAATTTATGAAATCGAATAGAGAAAAAGTATATAAAGCAGCTGCAGCTAATACTACTAAAGATGAAAATAATATTACTGTAATTACAAAGGACGATTCTTGGAGAGACGAAAAGAATAGGATGATTTTGGAAGCGATGAGTATTAATACAGGTGAAGAATACTGATCGCATTAAAAAACAACAATAATAATATAGATAAAATATATCACAAAATCCCTTATACAATATTGTGATATCACAAAAATAAAAGAGTAGGCTTTTGTGATATGGTTTTTTACATGTCACAAATATCCTACTTTTTGTAATGTTTTAGGCTTAGCGTGAGATTTGTCGGAAATGTTGGCGAGACCCCAATTAATATATAGGTGACAGTAAAAATTCTTTTAAATCACCAATTTCTTTGATAGAATATTTCTTAATAAGCTCCAGCATATGTTATCCCCCTATCTTGATTTCGTGATGGTTATCAAAGATAGATTAACATAATTGTTGGAGCTTTTTCTATTTGTAAGCTTTACTAGCACAACAGGTTAAATTACTGTTCCTCCAAAAGCGATAAAACATTTTGTACCTGTAACGCTGCACCTATCACTAGACAGTCTTCATCTATATCGAAGAGACAATAATGGGCATCATGTACAATTCCTTTTTCATAGTTCCTACACCCCAGCCTATAGAAAGCTGAGGGAGATTCTTTAGCAAAGTATGCGAAATCTTCCACACCTAAACTTGCTTGTTTAAGCACATGCACCTTATCTAACCCTAGAACTTTTTCTGCATTCGCCTTTACAACATCTACAATTTTATCTGTATTAATTAATGCTGTGTAACCTTCTTCTCGAATAAATTGTGCACTGCCACCCATAGCTTCAGTGACTTTAGTTACAATTTCCTCTATCCTGCTTATTACTAGGGATCTGGTATCAGAATCTAAGGTTCTTACTGTCCCAACTAGTTCTACCTTGTCAGCTATTATATTACTTTGTGTTCCTCCATTAATAGTACCTATGGTTACTACGACAGAGCTTCTGGGGTCCACATTTCTACTCACAATAGTTTGTAGAGATGTAAGTACTTGACCAGCCATCATTATAGTATCGACTCCATCTTGGGGGTAGGCCCCATGACTACTTTTCCCACGAAGAATAATCTTAATAGAATCTGATGAGGCATTCATTTGACCATATTTTATTCCAATTTCTCCTGCTGGTATCTCTGGAGTTACATGTAATCCTAGGACTGCATCTACCTTAGGCTCTTCCATTACACCAGCCTCAATCATAGGCTTGGCACCTCCAACAGTTTCTTCTGCTGGCTGAAAAAATAATTTTACATTTCCTTTTAACTGTTCCTGCTTTCCCTTAAGCATCCTTGCAGCTCCTAAAAGAACAGCCATATGAGCATCATGTCCACAAGCATGCATTTTCCCTGGAACAGTAGAACGATAAGACACAGCTTTTTCATCTTGAATAGGTAATGCATCCATATCAGCCCTAAGTGCAATGGTTTTTCCATCTTCTCTACCTCGTATTATACCTAGGATACCAGTACCTGCTACTCCTGTTATATACTCAATTCCCATCCCCTGTAGATATTCAACAATTTTATCTCTTGTGCGAAATTCTTCCATACCTAACTCGGGATTCATATGAAAGTCTCTTCTAATTTCAACCATCCAATTCTTTATTTTTTCTGCTTCAAGTAATATCGAATGAACTCCTTCCATTATATTAATCCACTCTCCTCTATGGTAAGCTTACATTCATATGCATCTAAACATGCATTCACTCCAAAAGGAAGTGTTACTTGCGGCGTGCAATGTCCTGCCTTTAGATCAAAAATAGTTGGTTTTCCGTGAGGAACTATAATCTCCTGAAAAACTTCCATTAAACTTAAACTTTCGTAGTGTTTTGTAGATTCGCAGTCATTCCAATCTCCAAGGATAATGCCAGTTGCATCCTTAAGCTTTCCTGCTAAAGCTAGTTGAGTAAGCATCCTATCTACTTTATAAGGCTCTTCTCCTATTTCTTCTAAAAACAATATCTTTCCCCTTGTATCAATTTCATAGGTAGTTCCTATTGTAGCTGTCACTAAGGATAGATTTCCTCCAATAATTACTCCCCTAGCTTTTCCGCCTACAAGACATTGTATATTCTTATCTTTTGGATTAAATATGTGCCCCATTGGCTGTGGCTCCATAATAGCTCTTAAAAATTCCTTCTTGGAGAAATCATCTAATCCATCTGCAATGTCTGAAGATGCCATAGGACCATGAAAAGTTACCAAATTACTGATTTGATTTATAGACATATGTAGAGCTGTAATATCACTATACCCTACAAACACCTTTGGATTTGCTTTAATTAGTTCAAAGTCTATCTTATTTAGTATTCTAGGAGCCCCATAGCCCCCCCTTAGACATATAATCCCTTTTATTTCTTTATCATAGAACATATTATTTAGATCGTCTGCCCTTAGCTGATCTGTACCAGCTAAATAGCCATGGGTAGCATAACAGCTAGGTCCTAATTTCACCTTGAAACCTAAACCTTCTACCTGCTCCTTTGCTAGTTTCACATTGGCCTCTGTAGTTGGACTCGAAGGTGCTATTATCCCTATCATATCACCTAATTTCAGTGCTTTTGGTTTAAGCATATTTATCTCTCCCTATAAAAAAATTAGGGCTATAAATAGCCCTAATAAATAGTTATGCTCCGAATGTTAATTTTGTGCTTTGAATATTATCTAAATGCTCAGGGATTACTTCCCTATCTAATAAATGTTCATATTTTTCTCTTTCTACTATAAGCTGGGCATTTCCTTTACTGACTAATACTACAGCAGGTCTTGGTAGCTTATTATAATTACTTGCCATTGAATAATTATATGCTCCTGTATTTAAAACTGCTAAAATATCCCCAGATGTAACCTTTGGCACCTTTAAATCCCAAATTAAAATATCTCCTGTTTCACAGCATTTACCTGCTATTGTAACAACCTCTTCTGCTTTTTGATTAGCTCTGTTCGCTACAATTGCATCATATTTTGCCTTATATAAAGCAGGTCTCGGATTATCTGGAAGTCCCCCATCAACACTTGCATAGGTTCTCACCTTTGGTATTTCTTTAATCGCTCCAAGTGTATACAGAGTTATTCCAGCCTCTCCCACAATCCATCTACCTGGCTCTATAATAATCGTAGGCATGTCCAAGTTTGCTTCGCTACATCCTTCTTTTATAGTTTCCATAATAGGATCAATAAAAAAAGGTACGGATTTTGTTGCCTCATCTTCATCTGTATATTGAATTCCGAAGCCTCCTCCAGTATTTAATTCATGTGTAATAAAACCAAGTTCTTCTTTTAAATTTTTCATAAGATCTAATACAACCTGTATAGCTAATATATGTGAACTAATTCCAAATAGCTGAGAACCTACATGAAAGTGAAATCCTTTCAGATCGATGTTAGATGAGTCCATTGATTTTCTAACTGCATATTCAATAATTTCTTTCTCTAGTGGAATACCAAACTTAGAATCCTTTTGTCCTGTAGTAATATACTCATGAGTATTTCCTCCTACCCCTGGGGTGATTCTAAAAAGGATTGCTACCTTTTTACCTTGCTCCTTTGCAATGCGCTCTAACATTTCTAACTCATATACATTATCTACAATAATCCTCCCAATGTTATGGGTTACCGCTAGGACTAATTCTTCGTAGGATTTATTGCTTCCATGAAACATTATTCTTTCCATAGGAAAATTTGCCTTTATGGCAGTATAAAGTTCTCCACCCGAAACAACATCAAGTCCGAGTCCCTCACGATCTATAATTTTACACATAGCCATGGTTAAAAATGCCTTACTGGCATATGCTGCCTTTGTATTTGGATATTTCATTAAAAAATTTCTTCTAATGTCTTCGCATTTACTTTTAATTCTATCCTCTGAAATCACATATAAAGGTGTCCCAAAGGTTTGTGCAAGCTCTACTGTATCACAGTTGTCAAATATAAAGTTTGTTTCATTAATATTTTTAAAATTCATTTCAATATCTACTCCTTTCTTATCTTTATTCTTTTCTTTAAAATAAATTATAATCAAACCTATCCTTATTTCTATATTTATAAGCCTTTAGCATATTTTACATCTTGGCAATTATTATATCATAGCTATATTACAAGATGAAACTAGAGTTTTATAAAGACTCTATTCTGTTATAAAATCATATTAACATGTTATTTTATATTCATTGAAACATTTTAACGACTTAAAAAGTTTAATTACAAAAAAATTTTATCAATTTGTGTATAATCATCCTTTTTAAATTATATAAACAAATTGCTCGTCTTATATCGGATATACAAAGTATGATTCCTCAAATTACCTTGTATTTTAGAATAGATTCCGCAAAAAATAAATATGAGGTGATAATTATGAAAGAAAAACAAACTAAAAGCACAGTCGATAAAAACTTTTTTAAAGCACTAAACTATGAAATTGCTGGTGAAGTTGGCGCAATTGATAATGAAGATATGCTAAATAATCGAAAGCTCATTTCTGATCAAAATAAAAAATCTCAATCAAAAAATAAAAAATAAGCCATTGTCATCTTTTTTAAACAGTATTTTAAATAAGGTATGGCCTCCAGCTAAGCGTCCATACCTTATTTTTTAATGATCAATGTATTCTATTAGGATTCATAATGGGTTCTATAACTGGAATTAATGTGGCCTCTAATGCAGAAACTGACTTAATGGCGAGGCATCCTTTTGCATTCTTAAAGCTAAAGCTACATAAATTGATGCAGTATATTGAAGCAATATGGCATTCGCCCCAGTAGTCATTTTATTAGCTACTACAAAGATGATTGCTGTTGTAGCATATTTTAAAATGAATATCATGTAAGATAGTTCAATACTATATAATGTTAGATAAAGGGTATAATCATATAATATAAGAAAGGAGAGAATTTTATGTCTATATTATTTAGTTCTTTTACATTGAAAAATTTAGAGATTAAAAATCGAATTGTAATGGCTCCAATGTGCCAATATAGTGCAGATGAGGATGGTAATGTGGATAATTGGCATATAATCCATTACGCTAGTAGGGCCATTGGCGGAGTAGGCCTTATTATTATTGAAGCTACTGCTGTAGAACCTAGAGGGCGAATTTCTGCCAATGATTTAGGAATTTGGAAAGATGAGCATGTAAATGGGTTAAAAAGAATTGTGGAAGAATGTAAAAAACATGGTGCCAAGGTTGGTATTCAACTGGCCCATGCAGGAAGAAAGTGTAGTGTAGCTTCAGAAAATATTGTAGCTCCCAGTGCTATCCCCTTCAGTGAAGACTACAAAACTCCTATTGAACTTACACAAGATGAAATCCAGAATATAATTGAATCCTTTAAAATGGGTGCAAGACGTTCCTTGGAAGCAGGTTTTGATATAATTGAAATTCATGGAGCCCATGGATATTTAATCAATGAGTTTTTATCTCCTTTATCTAATCATCGGACTGATAAATACGGAGGTAGCTTAGAAAACAGAGCAAGATTCTTAAAAGAAATTCTTCAAGGTGTACGAGAGGTATGGCCTAGGGAACTACCTATTATCCTAAGAGTTTCTGCAGAAGATTATGTGACTAATGGAAACCATCCTGAGGATTTAGCTAATATTATCAATTTACTTAGAGAATACGAAGTTGATATTGTTAATGTAAGTTCTGGTGCAGTAGTTCCTGCTGAAATTAAGGCATATCCAGGCTATCAAGTTCCTTTTGCCGAAGTGATAAAAAAAGAAACTGGTTTACCTACAATTGCTGGTGGTTTAATTACAAATCCACTTATGGCAGAGGAAATTTTAAGAAATAACAGATCAGATTTAGTATTCTTCGGTAGAGAGCTTCTTCGAAATCCTTACTGGCCTTTACATGCAGCTAAAGAAGTTCGTGATAATATTAAATGGCCAATGCAATATGAAAGAAGTAAGTAATTAAATAAAGCATATTTTTAATTTCAACTTTACATACTAAGATTTAGCATATAAAAAAACAATGAATATGGGTAATCTATATCCAATATTCATTGTCTTTTTTTATTATTATTTATTTTTCACAGCAGTTGCAGCATTTTTTCCTGCTGTTCTTCCAAATACAGTTATATCAGTTATCGCATTTCCTCCAATTCGATTACCACCATGCACTCCCCCTGTAACCTCTCCAGCGGCATACAAGCCTTCAATAATATTTCCTGATTTATTAATAACTTCAGTATTATTGTTTATTTTTATTCCTCCCATGGTATGGTGTATAGCTGGTGCTACTTCGACTCCATAAAATGATGCTTTTGTAATCTCTAGAGGTAATGTTCTTCTACCAAACTCTGGATCTTCCTTCTTTTTAACATACTCATTATAAGTGTTTACTGTTTCTTCAAGTCCTTTAACATCTATTTTAAGCTTTTCAGCTAACTCTTTTATTGAACTCGCCTCTGTTAATAATCCAGCATCTTTGTACTTTTTAATAGCACTAGTTTTATCTACTACTTGTTGATCAAAGACTAAAAATGCTGTTTTACCATCTTGAGATAATATAGCTTTAGACACTGTATCTCTAGTTTCAAGCTCATCTACAAATCTTTTACCTTCTCTGTTTACTAGAATAGCACCGTCTCCTCTTACTCCTTCAGTTATCAGCTCATTTATTTTAGGAACTACTGTAGGATGAGTTTGAATCTCTTTTATATCTACTAAAGCCACATCTAATTTCTCTGTAATAACAAGGGCATCACCTGTTGCTCCTGGTTGGTTAGTTGTTCCAAATCCTTCTAGTTCAGGCTTGTATTTTGTTATTAGCTCTGCATTAGCTCCAAATCCGCCAGATGCAAGTATTACTGCCTTAGCATTTATATTGTAAGCATTTCCATCTTTATTCTCTACTTTTACACCAGTTGCCTTATTATCTTCTGAAAGAATATCTACTGCCTTTGTATTTAATCTAACTTCAATGCCAAGGTCTTCTACCTGATTAGTAAATACATCCATAAGATGTGGCCCTATAGCCATTCCTTCTGGACCCTTATGAGTTCTATCTGCACTTTGTCCACCAGTTGCTCCAATTTCAGATAGTTTCGCCCCTAAATCTTCAAGCCAATATACGGTTTCTGCTGATTCCCCAGTTAAAACCTTTACCAATTCTGGATTATTTTTTTCGTGCCCGCCCTTCATTGTATCTTCAAAAAATAGCTCTGGGCTATCTTTTATACCCTTCTCTTCTTGATATTTTGTATATGCAGCGTTCATTCCAGCAGTTGCATAGTTTGTATTTCCACCCATAAATCCATTTTTTTCTACAACTATTACTTTCACTCCTTGATTAGTCGCCTCTATAGCAGCCGAAAGCCCTGCACCACCTGCTCCAATAATAACTATATCAGTTGAAACATCTTCTGCCTTCACAGGCTTTTTAGTTACTTCTTTTGCGGCTAAAGTAACATTTGCCTTTTTTACAGCATCTTTTACAGCATTAATTATTGCATGGCTAGTTAATGTAGCGCCTGAAACAATATCAACTTTTGTAGAGTTTGTATCTACTATCTGCTTAGTTAAGTCGGCAATAACTGGCTTAGTATAGCTTGATTCTTTACTTTCTAAAACTTTAATATTTTTAATTTCAGAGTTTTCAAGAGCGACCTCTAGTTTAAGTGGTCCTCCCCTACCTCTACCTTCACCTACAAATGTACCATTCACAGGTTTCTGAGTTACTTTCTCTTTAGTTTCTTTTGGCCGACAAGCTGCTATAGAGAATACTAATATTAGCGTTAGTATTACAGCTAGTGATTTTTTAATTTTTTTCATCTTTTTCATCCTCACTTTCAGTTTGATATTTTACTAGCCAAATCATTTTAATTAATAACTGTTATGTCTGCATTAAGTTTCCAAGTAGAAGCTCACTACTGTTAATATTCTCCTCAATGCCAATATTATGCGAAGAAATTGACCTAATAAGGTTAATATTTGTCCTTTTATCGATGATAATGTATCTACAGTTTATATTCTTAATATAAAAAAGAATAAAGGAATGTTTTATAAAACATTCCTTTATTCTTTGAGTATTCTATTTATGGCTATATTATTTAACTGCGTTTTGTCCTGCAATTCTACCAAATACTATAATATCGGCAAGAGCATTGCTACCTAATCTGTTTGTACCATGAATTCCTCCTGTAACCTCTCCTGCTGCATATAGACCTTCTATAACTTTACCATCTTTATTTATTACTTGAGCATTTGTATTTATTTTAATACCACCCATTGTGTGATGGACAGCTGGAGCTGCTTTTAAAATATAGAAAGGTGCAGTATCCACTGTAGATGGTAACATACGTTTATTAAACTCAGGATCTTTACCATCTTTAACATAGCTATTATACTTATCAACTGTTGCTTTCAATTCTTTTGCATCTATTTCAAAGAGTGCTGCGGCTTCTTCTAAAGTATCTGCTTTAACAAGTAGATTGTTTTTGAAAAGGTAATCGAGTTCAGGACCATGATTCTCTTGTAAGTTACTAGCATCAAATCCATTTTGATCAAGTAATTCATAACAAACACTACCTGTTTGAGCTTTTATTCCCATTGACATAACATCACGTCTTCCAAGCTCCTCAACAAATCTTTTTCCTTCTTTATTTACAATCACTGTATGTCCATATAATCTTGCATCATCAAAATAAAGTAGAGTTCCTGTTAGTGGATCACATATAGGATATGTCTGAATATGTTCCATGCCAACTAAATCTGCACCAATATTTTCTGTCATAACGATACCATCTCCGGTACTACCAGGTGTGTTGGTGGAAAGTATAGCGTTATCAATATCTGGGTTATACTTTACTCTCATCTCTACGTTAGATCCAAATCCTCCTGAGGCTACTATTACTGCCTTATTAGTGTTAAAGGTATAATTTTTATCTTCACCCTCTGCCTCTACCCCTATGACTTTACCATTTGTATCCGTAATTAGAACAGTTGCTTTAGTATTTAGAAGAATAGGTATATTCATTTCTTTAGCTTTTTTTAATTGTTTATTTATTATCTCTTTACCACTTGCTCCTAGGGGAACTAAGCTTCTTTTAGCTGTATGACCACCAAATTGCATTAGCTCATCTTCCCATACAACTCCAACTTCGTCTCTAAGCCATATAGCACCTTCTAGGGCATTTTCTGCAACAACTCTCACCAGTTCTGGATTGTTTATATTATCTCCACCCTTTAGAGTATCTTCAATATGTTGCTCTACACTATCCTTAATTCCTTCTTTTTCCTGTAACCAGTTGTTGGAAGCAGCATATTCTGCACCTGATATAAGTGTATTACCACCAGCTAGGGGCATTTTTTCTAAAACAATAACATCTGCTCCAGCGGCTTTAGCCTCTATGGCAGCTGCAAGTCCTGCTCCACCAGCACCTATTACAACTATATCGTGGGTTTCCGTAACATCTTCTTTTGCTCCACTCTTAGCAACCCCTTCTACCTTTTTAAGCATATCTGGGGTTGTATTTGCTGCCACTAAGGCTGAATTAATCGCTTCAAGAAAACCTTTAGAAGTTAAAGTACATCCAGATACAGTATCAACATCAACACTGTTTTTTGTGATAATGTTTTCTGCTAAAGTATCCATTGCTGTGTCAAATCCCGATGTTTCGTTTTGACTTAAAACTTTAATATCTTTAATCATATCATCTTCAATTGTTACTTCAACAGATATTTCACCGCCTTTTCCATTTCCTACTCCTTTATAAGTACCATTTTTAATTACTGTAGCCTCATTACCAACTATTTCTTTACCTTCATTATTACAACCTACGACACTTATTGCCATAATAATAGCTAATAGAATAATTAAAAGCTTTTTCAATTTAATCCCTCCTATTTTATTGTTAATACTTTAACACTTTTGATATAAGTTTAACATCCTATGCTAAATTTGTATTTACACCAAATTTCTTGTTTTTGCACTTTAAGGTACAATATTTTAAACAATGACTAAATGATATATAATAGAATTAACTAAGTAAATTCTTCTGAAAAGGTGAAAAAAATGTCATTACGTTCAAAAATAACTACATCTTTTATTTTAATCATCGTTTTAACCTTATCACCTCTTTTGTTTATACTGCAAACAAGGGTGAAGAACTTAAGAATGAAAGAACTGGAATATCAGACTATTCAGCTCATTGATTCTAAAGCAAACGAAATAGGCTCTTGGTTAAATCAACGTATTAGTGAAATTAGAATTATACATGAAAATCCATCTACTAAAAATCTTGATTTCTATGAGTTAAAACCCTATGTGACACAGTTAAATAAGGTTCTAAGAAATCAATATGGAAATCCATATGAAACATTTGCAATAGGAGGTATAGATGGTCAGGGATGGATAAATGATGAAATGACTATTGACGTATCTAGCCGTGAATACTTTAGAAGAGCTATGGCTACAAAATCTGAATATGTTATAAGCAATCCTATAGTTTCAAAATCCGACAGTAAACTAATTTTTATAATATGTTATCCTATAATAAATGAGAGTAACAAAAAGATAGGTTTTATAAATGGATCAATCAACTTAGAAAAATTTTCTAAGATAGCCGGTAATATAGACATCTACAATGGTTTCACTTGGATAATGAATAAAAATAAGGATATTTATTCAATAGATGCAGGGGAACTAAAGAAAAAGTATATTTCTTCAGATGGATTAAATATAATAATCAATAATTTTCAAGAAAATAAATCAGGTACAGCTTCACTAAAAAATCTATCTGACGATGACTCTACAGTGTTTTTTTCTTCGATTCCTTATACAGAGGACTGGATTTTATGTACTCTAGTTGAAAATAGCATGATCCATGCACAAACCAACAGCATTACAAATTTTGTAATTTTAATAGGAATAATTTTGCTTATAGTAGCTATTTTTCTTGCTATTATTATTTCAAGCTCAATAGGAAAACCTTTACAAGTATTAAAACATAATATGATAGAGGTTTCTAAAGGTAATCTACACTCCTATTATGAAATAGAGAATAATGATGAGGTTTCTGTTTTAGGCCAAGTTTTTAATCAAATGCTAAACGAAATAGAAAATCTAATTAATCAGGTATTTCAAGTACAATCTCAGAAAAGAAATGCCGAGCTTAGAGCACTGCAATCCCAAATAAATCCTCATTTCCTCTATAATACATTAGACACATTACAGTGGAAGGCTTTAGAATACAATGCTTTTGAGGTTGCAGACATGATTAACTCTTTATCTCGTTTTTTTAGAATTTCATTAAGTGCTGGCAAGGAGTTTATAACAATTTCCGATGAAATAGAACATGTACGAAATTATCTTGAAATCCAAAAGATAAGATATAAGGATAAAATAAACTATAATATTAATGTGGATTTTTCAATAGAGGAAAATCTAGTTCCCAAATTACTTATTCAGCCTCTAGTAGAAAACTCTATATATCATGGCTTAAAACCTAGAAAACAACTAGGTATTATAGATATAAATGTGTTTGCAAAAGAAAATTGTATTTTTATAGAAGTGATGGATAATGGTTTAGGCATAGATAAGAGCCACCTTGCGGAAATTTCCAAAAACCTTCATGAATCGATTGAATCAGATCACTATGGATTATACAACGTAAATGAACGTTTAAAGCTTGCCTTTAGTGAAAAATATAGTATAACTATAGAAAGCGAATTACAGGTAGGCACTACAGTTTTGTTAAAAATACCTATGATAGGTGAGGGATTTGAATGTTTAGGGTAGTTATTGCAGATGATGAAGTAACAATACGCAATGGATTAAAAAGCTTAATAGAATCTTACCACCTGGATTTACACGTTGTAGCAACTGTAGAAGATGGTAAGGAAGCCATTGAAGTAATTGAAGAATACCGTCCAGAGATTATTTTAATGGATATTAATATGCCATTTATAAACGGACTTAAGGTAATAGAAAGAGCTCGAGAGTTAGATAAGGACTCTAAGATTATTATTATATCAGGATATGATCAATTCGAGTACGCTCAAAAAGCCTTAGAGCTGGGAGTGTTTAGTTATTTGTTAAAGCCTATTGACTATCGTTCTTTTAAAAATATCATAACAAAGGCTGTAGAAGCTTATTCTAATAGAATATGGGAAACAAGTATATTAAAAGATGGGATAACTAACAGAGCTGGATCTGAAGATGTGGGAAATCTAGCAATTAATTATATAAAAGAAAACTTCTCAAAAAATTATTTATCTTTAAATTTAGTGGCTGAAAAGTATCATATTAGTGAATCTTATCTCACTAGGGTTATTAAGCAAAAAACAGGACTAACGTTTACTGATTATCTTAATAAGTTAAGAATTAGTATGGCTATTAACCTATTAATGGATAAGGACAAGGTATATACCATTAATGAAATATCATATATGGTAGGCTATAATAGTCAGCATTATTTTAGTAGGGCATTTAAAAATTATGTAGGACTCTCACCTAATCAATATAGAAATGAGAAAACAAATGTTAATCTATAGGTTAATTCATGTATCTAGAATTATGTAATATATTTGAATCTGTATATCCTCTAAATACCTGTTTTAGCATCTTTAATATATAATATACCTATGTAATCTACTACTACTAAAAGCCACCTGATAAAATCTTGAATATCCTGTCAGATGGCTTAGGCTCTATATGAAAGTTATCTTACTTATATCGAAACCTATTCATATTAATGCATATCAGCTTATTATTACTAATAATTTTACATAAGAAAAGTAAGTATATATTTTTATAGAAGGATAAAAAATTAAATTAACTTGAAAGGGGATTGTATTATGTCTGAATTTATGAAAGTAAAACCTGAGGAGTTTAACGAAAGTCCATTTAAACTTATA
Source organism: Alkaliphilus sp. B6464 (assembly GCF_018141165.1). Lineage (NCBI taxonomy): Bacteria > Bacillati > Bacillota > Clostridia > Peptostreptococcales > Natronincolaceae > Alkaliphilus > Alkaliphilus sp. B6464. The sequence goes on along the minus strand of NZ_CP058557.1, from coordinate 1,580,299 downwards.
GGTAAGGATTGGATGCTAATTACAGCTGAAAAGGATGGAAAGGTAAATACTATGACGGCTGCCTGGGGCGGTTTTGGTGTAATGTGGGGAAAAAATGTTGCTTATATCGTTATAGGTCCCCAGCGATATACAAAGGAGTTTGTAGATAACTCAGCAACCTTTTCATTAAGCTTTTTTGATGATAGCAGTAGAAAAATGCTAAGTTACCTTGGCACAACTTCTGGTAGAGATGAAGATAAAATTAAAAAATCAAACCTTACAGTTATTCATGAAGATAATATTCCATATTTTGAAGAAGCAACTAAAGTTGTTTTATGCAAAAAGCTTTTCGCACAGGAGTATAAGCCAGAGTCTTTTATTTACCAAGAAATTAACGAAAAATGGTACCCTAATTCTGATCATCACACATTATACATAGCAGAGATTACAAAAATTCTTATAAAAGAGTAAAAGCGTCTTAAGTAAATAATTTTAAAAAGTAGTTAAATGAAGAGTTTCTATCATAAATCGTCTCCAGTTTATACTGAAAAAGTCTTGGCTAAACCTAAAAATGTAAGAAAAGACAAGGAATATAGATAATTTTCATCTAATACTCCTTGTCCTTCTCAATATTTATTATTTATTGCCTGTTATTTACCTTTTACAGCTTCTGCAGCATTTTTTCCTGCTATTCTTCCAAATACAGTTATATCAGATACCGCATTACCACCAATTCTATTACCACCATGTACTCCTCCTGTAACTTCTCCAGCAGCATATAGACCTTCTACCACATTTCCTGAGTTGTTAATTACCTCAGTGTCAGTGTTTATTCTAACTCCTCCCATAGTATGGTGAATAGCTGGAGCTATTTCTACTGCATAAAATGGTGTTTTTGTAAGCTCTACATTCATTAGCCTTCTTCCAAATTCCTTATCTTCTTTATTTCTATAATACTCATTGTATGTGTTTACAGTTTTTTCAAGAGTTTCAGCATCTATTTTAAGTTTTTCACCTAGCTCTTTTAAGGAAGCAGCCTCTGTTAATAATCCAGCATCCTTATACTTTTGAATCGCACTTGCCTCTTCTACTACTTGTTGATCAAAGAGTAAAAATGCAGTGTTACCTTCTTGTGATAATATAGCTTTAGATACTACGTCTCTAGTTTCAAGTTCATTTATAAATCTTTTACCATCTCTGTTTACTAAGATAGCACCGTCTCCTCTTACCCCTTCAGTTATCATTTCATTTATTTTAGGAACTACTGTAGGGTGAGTTTGAATTTCTTTTATGTCTGTTAAAGCTACATCCAACTTTTCTACCATAGCAAGAGCATCGCCTGTTGCTCCTGGTTGGTTAGTTGTTCCAAAGCCTTCTAATTCTGGTTTGTATTTTGTTACTAACTCTGGATTAGCACCAAATCCGCCAGATGCAAGTATTACTGCCTTAGCATTTATGTTGTAAGCATTTCCATCTTTATTTTCTACTTTTATACCTGTTGCCTTATTGCCTTCTGCAAGAATTTCTATTGCCTTTGTATTTAATCTAACATCAATATTAAGTTCTTCTACCTGGTCAGCAAATACATCCATAAGGTGAGTTCCTACAGGCATACCTTCTGGACCTTTATGAATTCTATCTACACTTTGCCCACCTGATCTTCCAATTTCAGATAATTTTGCTCCTAATTCTTCAAGCCAATATATGGTTTCTGCTGATTTTTCAGTTAAAACCTTTAACAGTGCTGGATCATTTTTATCATGTCCGCCCTTCATTGTATCTTTAAAATATAACTCTGGGCTATCTTGTATCCCTTTAGCTTCTTGATACTTTGTACCAGCCGCATTCATTCCACCAGTTGCATAGTTTGTATTTCCGCCCATAAAAGCATTTTTTTCTACAACTATTACTTTAGCGCCTTGATTAGTTGCCTCTATAGCTGCTGAAAGCCCTGCACCACCTGCTCCAATAATAACTATATCAGTTGAGATATCCTCTGCTTTTTCAGCTTCTTTAGTTGCATCTTTAGCAGTTAAAGTAACTCCTGCTTTTTGTATAGCATCCTTTACAGCATTAATTATAGCATGACTAGTTAATGTAGCACCTGAAACAATATCAACATTTGTAGAGTTTGTGTCAATAATTTGTTTAGTTAGATCTGCAATAACTGGTTTAGTATAATCTGACTCCTTATTTTCTACAACCTTAATATCTTTAATTTCAGAGTTTTCAAAAGTAACCTCTAGTTTAACTGGGCCACCTTTACCTCTTCCCTCACCTACGACTACACTGCTTACAGGCTCCTGACCTATTTTATCATTAGTGTCTTTTGGCTGACAAGCAGCTAGCGAAAATACTAATATTAAAGTTAGGATTACAACCAATGATTTTTTAATTTTGTTCATATTTATCCTCCCTATCTTAAGTTTGATATTTAACTAACTTTTAAATAAAGTATATTATACAAATCTTAAGCAATTCTTAGTAATTCTTAAAATTCATTAAGATTTTCCCTATAATTTTCTTCAGCAGAAGGTAAATATATATCAACACTTGTTCCTACATCTACTTGACTTTTTACAAAAATTCTACCCTTGTGATTTTCTACAATATTGCGTACGACTGGTAGACCTAACCCTGTACCTTTCCCTGTTTCCTTTGTAGTAAAATAGTAATCAAATATTTGTTCTAATGTTTCCTCATTCATGCCAGCACCATCATCTTTAACCTGAATTTTTACATAATTTCCATTCGGTAAATTAAGTTTTTCCCACTCTTCATGGCTAATATATACATCTTCAGTATTAACCTCTAGTACTCCATCTTCACTTTTCATAGAATGATATGAATTTGTGTATAAATTAAGCAAAACTTGTTGTAATTGTGTTGAGTTTCCAAAGATCAGTTGATTGCTATTAATATTCTCTACAATTTTAATGTTATTTGGTAAAATTGATTTAATAAGCTTTATACTTTCCTTTACAACATAATTTACTTCTAAGTATTTAAACTTAGGAACTGTAGCATCATCTCTACTAAATGCTAAAATTTGTTCTATTAGCTCCTTGGCCCTTAAAGCACCTTTATTTATTTCTAATATATCTTCATGCATAGTCTTATTGGCATCAACACTTTGTAGTAGCATTTCCGAATAACCTAATATAGGACATAATAGATTATTAAATTCGTGAGCTACCCCACTAGTTAATGTGCCAATGGTTTCAAGTTTTTGAGAATGTCTTAATCTTGCTTCACTTTTAATTAACTCTTCCCATGCTTTATTTAATTCTTTTAAATATTTAGCTTCAATTTCCAGTGCTTTTCTTTTCTTATCCATTTTCAAAATTATATAAAGTACACTCATTAAAAAAACCGCAATAATTAATGCTATTAATGATGTATTCACAAGTGTACCTTTAATAGGTGCCTCTATTTCCTTATAGTCCATTTGAACAGATATACTCCAGAAAATATCACCTTTTTTAAATGTAGTATACGCATTAATTTTCTTGGTTAATTCTTCTTCAGCATCTTGCCACCATTTAGAGTGATAGACAAAATAACCTTCCCCTTCTTCAACCTGTCTCCTATTTAATTCTTCAAGTTCTTTCCAATCATTTTGTGGGAACCTTTTCTTTCTCACTTTTATGGATTCTATACCTATTTGGTCTGTTACTGGATGCATCACAATAAAACCATCCATATTTTTTACCATTGCATAACCCTTTTTTCCAGGTCTTATAGGATGGATTAAATTTTCATACGTTTTATTTAAGTTAATAGTATTAACCAAAACACCTATAACCTCATTATTGTTTATAACTGGCTGCAATATATCAATTGAGAATTGATTAGGGCTGGATAAATACTCTTTACTTATAAATATCTGTTTACTATTCAAGGCTCTATTTATGATAGAATCTTCTATAACTTTCCCATTAGTTGAATTCATAAGTGGATATTGATAAATCAACTCTCCTTTATTATTAAAAAATAATACCCTTTCCATTTCATCTTTATATTTTTCAAAAAAAGTTTCTAAAACTTCTTCATGTCGATAATAGACTTGTCCTTCTTCATTCATCTTCAATGCTTTTATAATAATTGGTTCTTTAGCCAATACAGATAAACTATTAGTTTTATAATTAATAAATACATCAAGACTTCTAGAAATAGACTTTGCTATTGTGAGTAAATGCTCCTGTTGTTGCCTAATAACTGTATTCTTATGATGAATAAAATTATTATATCCTACTACAATTATCATAGTTAATAACATAATAAATACAAGTATTATTGATAGTATTTTCCTGAAGGAGCCATCAATTCTCATAGTAATCCCCCTATTGAAATGTCGAATTATTGAAGTTATAGACGAATTTTGTTATATTTATATTATAGCAGATTAATATATCTAATTGATTTTTAAAATATCTTCTATTTTGATTTCTAATCTGTTAAATATATCCATTATTATCTTGTAAAGCAATCCTGAGGAGGATTTTTATGGCAAATGAAAGGGTTCTTATTGTAGACGATGAAGAATATATACGGAAACTCATTAAGAGAAGCTTACTACTTGAAAATTACTTAATCGAAGAAGCATCATGTGCTGAAGAAGCACTTATTCATTTAAAAAACAATGTGTTTGATTTAATTATTTTAGATGTTATGTTAGGAGACCAAGATGGATTTGAGTTAATCGGAGAAATTAAAAATTTAGGAGTTAAAACACCGATTATATTTGTAAGCGGAAGAAGTGAAGACTATGATAAAATTTTAGGATTAGGTCTTGGTGCAGTTAATTATATAACAAAACCCTTTAGTCCTGCTATTTTATGCGCCCATGTAAAAGCACAAATAAGAAGCTATCAACAATATATTGAAGATAAAAGAATCTCATCAAGCTTTATCATTGAAGGCCCATTTAAATTCGATCTAAAAACCTATAAATTCTATAAAAATGAAAAACTAATTGATTTATCATATAAAGAAAATCTGCTAATTAAGTTCTTTATAGAAAGTCCTCAACAGGTTTTTACTAAAGAACAGCTTTATGAAAATATTTGGAGCGATACTATTATCGATGATAATGCAATTATGGTATACATCCATCAGTTAAGAAGAAAAATTGAGGATGATCCTAAATCTCCAAAACATATTATAACAGTTTGGGGGATAGGTTATAAATTTGTTCCATAATATATTCCTGCTAATTTAAAAATACGGTCTATCATTAGAAACAACGGCGGCTTTGATAGTTCAAAGCCGCTGTTTCACTATGTTTTCATATTTGCCTGCAAGAAATCATCTGCTAAATCACAGTTTTTCTATTTATCGCTAGGTAGTTCATATAATTTCGCAATAAGACGCTAAGATAAGCTATTCCCATCTAAAAAATCGAATGGAAGCACTTATGCAAACTACTGCAAGTGCAATCATCACGATAACCGAGGCCATAACGCTATCAATTGGCAAGCCAAGGGAAGCGGCCTTAAGAAGTTTTATTCCCTGTGTCAATGGTAGAAAATCAGCCACTTTTTGAAGTGCTGTTGGCATAATTTCGTAAGGCAAAGTAGCACCCGAGAAAATGAGCATCGGAAAATATAATATACTTGTTATGACACCCGCTGTTTTTACATTCGGTGCGACTCCTCCCACCATAATGCCAATGCTGAACATGGATAGCATCACCAAGAAATAGGCACCTAAAAATTGGAGCCACGAACCATCTAACTGATATTCAAAGAAAATTGTTGCTGTAGCATAAACAAGGATAAGTGAAACAATAGAATAGAGGGCATATATCGAAACTTGTACCGCCAAAATCATGGCGGGGCTTATAGGTGTTACCTTGAATCGTTTCAAGATTTTTTTATTTCTGTAATCAGATACAACCAATGGAAGCCCCATTACACCACCAGCACATACGGCGATAGTTGCTACTGCTCCAAAGGATTGCTCTAAAAAAGTGTATTTTGCACCGTCAAAGGCTGGTTTGTTTCCGTAAATAATACCGTGAATGGACATCACTACAATAGGCATACAAATTGCAAAAATGAACATATCCATGCCACGTATAGATAGTTTCAATTCGTTTTTTAACATTATTCTAAATGCTTTCATTCCTATTTTCCTCCTCTGTGAACCAAAGATAAGCATCCTCAAATTTTTCACAAGAGCTGGATGCAATTGCTTCCTGTACGGTTCCATTGAATATCATTTGTCCTTTTTTGAGAATGCAAATCCTATCACACAAGGCTTCGACTTCATCCATAAAATGAGAAGTCAAAAGAATTGTCATCCCTTTATTTTTCAGCTCAGAAAGACATTTCCATACATCTCGTCTTGCTTTTGCGTCAAGCCCTGTTGTCAGTTCATCCAAAAACACGACTTCGGGATTAGGGATTAAAGCAAGGATGATAAACAGTCGTTGTTTTTGGCCACCGGAGAGTTCACTCACTGGACTTTTGTGTTTTTCCATAAGCCCAAATTGCTTTAGTAAGTTCTCATAATTCGATGGAGCTTTATAAAGGGATTGTGTAACTTGACACAATTCGTCAACCCTTATCTTATCTTGGTAATTTGCTTCTTGAAATTGCACACCGACCTTTTCAAATAACTTTTTGCGATCTGCTTGCGGGTTCATCCCTAGAATAGATACAGTTCCACTGTCTTGCATTTTAGTACCTAAAATACACTCGATGGTAGTAGTTTTTCCCGCACCATTAGCACCTAGCAAGCCGAACACTTCCCCACGGGCAACTGCAATATCAACATCTTTAATCGCTTGAATACCAGTATATGACTTGCATAATTTTTCTACTTTAATTGTTGTTTCCATGATTTCAAAGCCTCCTATTCTTTTAACCTGTATAAAAAGAATAGCACCAGATCAAAGTCTGGTGTTAAAGTGTACGGTTTGAATTAAATTGTTTTTTCATATTTTCAATATGCAATTGCATCTCTTGTGCATTTTTCTCTGCGTATAGCAAAGACGTTAGCAACTTATCACATACAGAAATAATATTGTCATCTTCTTTCGGAGTGTCTATGGCTTTTCGTATATCTGCTTGTGGATTATGAGATAAAGCACCTAACATCCGAAGAATAGCCGAAAGAGAGTAATTTGCACAGCGTAGGGAACGAATAATTTTCAAACATCTAATATCTGCACCAGTATATACTCGATAGCCATTTTCTTTTCTCTTTACGGTCAATAGCCCATTCATTTCCCAATTTCTCAATGTGTCTATTGAAATTTGCAGATAATCAGCAGTTTCTTTTCGTTTAAGACATACGTTTATATCTTCTTCCTCATTACCAGTAAGTAATTGCTTTGCAATTACTATAGCTTCTTCTGCATTACTTCGCTCTTTTTGAATATGAAGCAAATAATCCTTGGTAAGACAAATGGCTTTATCAAAATCTCCAGTCGCTGATGTTTTAATAATATCAATGGCTTTTTTCCGCAAACCATTTTGCAGTACTTCAACTTGCAAAGCGGTTCTTGCGAGTTTGAATTGTTCAATATGAAAATCGGTAAATACCCTATAGTTATTTGCCTGTCGCTTGGCTTTGGGTATCAGCTCAAGTTTCTCATAAAGTCGCACTGTGTTTGGGTGTATGGCAATTATATGCGCAACTTCTGATGTTTTATAAACATTCAAGAATAAATCACCTCCATTTTTGCTAAACATCATATCATCAATTAAAAGTCTGGTGTTATAGTGGAGGGTTTAATTATAAGCAATAGGAAGAACAAGAGCAAGTATCCACCACAGTACCAAATATTACAGTATGAATATCAGTGCAATTATTAATTTATTATGTTAACATTAGCTGTTAACTATATTAGAATGTTATATTATTAAAACAATAATTTATTTTGTTCTTCTATATATGTTAGAAAAAGATAACTTAACAAATAAAGCAATGTAACAATAATAATGAACACTGTATCATTTTTTTAGTCGTTATAATTTAGATCTTCCTCTTTTCAGTGTAAATAAAGGTTACTTTATCATAAGTCAAGGATAAAGTAACCTTTATTATTAATTTGACTGCAGTCAAGACTTATTGTACTATAACCATTTGTAGAACCTTGTCATATATTGCGATAAATACGCTTAAATATGGAAAAGCCCAACCAACATTAATTTCAATGCTAGTTGGGCTTATTCCATCTAAAAGTATATATTTGGGTCAATATATACTCATTACATTATTTTTATCCCCAAACTCCTATCCTTCTAACCTTTTCATATCTTTTATCTAGTAATTCCAATGTATCTAGCTTCATAATAAGTTTTAACTCATTTAATAAATATTCCTTTATATTGTATGCTGTAAAATCTACATCTTTATGTGCTCCACCTAAAGATTCTTTTATAATTCCATCTATTACATTCAGTGATAATAAATCTTGAGCTGTTAGTTTCATAATATCTGCCGCCTTTTGAGCAAGGCTAGAGTCCTTCCACAATATACTAGAAAGTCCTTCTGGTGATATTACTGAGTATATAGAGTTTTCTAGCATAGCTACTCTATCTGCAACACCAAGGGCTAGAGCTCCACCACTTCCTCCTTCTCCTATAACTATTGCTATAATAGGAGTTTTTAGTTTACTCATTTCAATAAGATTTACAGCTATTGCCTCTCCCTGCCCTCTTTCTTCTGCACCTAGTCCACAGTAAGCTCCAGGTGTATCTATAAAAGTTATAATAGGTCTTTTAAACTTTTCTGCCTGTTTCATTAATCTTAGAGATTTTCTATATCCTTCTGGATGAGGCATACCAAAGTTTCTTTTAATATTCTCCTTTGTATCCTTTCCTTTTTGATGGCCTATTACTGTAACAGGTATACCCTCAAACTTACCTATTCCTCCTACTATTGAGCTATCATCTCCATAAAGCCTATCTCCATGAAACTCTATAAAATCTGATATTAACTTATTAATATAATCCAATGAAGTAGGCCTTTCTTGAAGTCGTGCAATTTTAACTTTTCCGGAAGGATTTAGTTTTTCATAAACTTCATTTTTCATTGTTTCTAATTTTTTATACAATATATCTATCTCATTATCTAAATCTACATTATTTTCCTTAGCAAAATTATTAAATTCAGTAATCTTATTTTCAAGTTCAATAACTGGCTTTTCAAATTCTAAAATATTATGCATTTGCTTCACCACCTGGTGCATGAATTTTTAGTACTTTAGCTAAGAAAGTCTTCATATCTTTTCTGTTTACAATCTTATCAATAAACCCTTTTTCTTGTAAAAGCTCCGCCCTTTGGAACCCCTCAGGAAGCTTCTGTCTAATAGTTTGTTCTATAACCCTAGGTCCTGCAAATCCGATTAGTGCTCCTGGTTCTGCAATAATTATATCTCCTAACATAGCAAAGCTAGCAGTAACCCCACCTGTTGTTGGATCTGTTAGAACAGATATATATAATAGTCCTTCTTCAGATAATCTACCTAGAGCTGCTGATGTTTTAGCCATTTGCATTAATGATAAAATCCCTTCCTGCATTCTTGCTCCTCCAGATGCTGAAAAAATAATGATAGAAACCCTTTTTTCAATTGCTTTCTCTATAGCTCTAGTAATCTTTTCTCCTACTACTGAACCCATACTTCCCATCATAAAATTAGGATTCATAACACATATAATACAATCTTCTCCCTTTATTTTCCCTTCACCAGTAATTACAGCTTCATTTTCATTTGAATTTTCCATTGCTTGTGTAACCTTTTCAGTATAATTTGGAAAATTTAACGGGTTAGCTGCTATTAAGTCTGCATCATATTCTATAAATGTGTCTTCATCTATTACCATTTTTATTCTTTCTCTAGCACTCATTCTAGACTGTTTACTTTGATTAGAAATGTCCACAGTTTGTTTAGGAATACTTTGTACCTCATCAGAATTATTGGTAGCACTACTTATAGTCGAAGTTTTTATTTCGTTATTCTCATCTTTATATAAAGTTAAGGTTGCATATTTCTTTTTACCAAAGAGGTCTTTAAGCATTTTTTCCCTCCTAACTATTACTTGTTATTAGATATTTCTCTTTCTATAAATGAAGTGTCTATATTATTTATTAAAAAGCCTTCATTGTCTAATATCTGCTTTTGAAAATCAATATTTGTTTTTACTCCAGTAACTACTATTTCATCTAAAGCTCTCTTCATTCTACTAATAGCTTCATTTCTATCTTTTCCCCATACTATAAGCTTTCCAATCATAGAATCATAAGTAGGGGGAATAGTATATCCATTATAAATATGGCTATCTACCCTAACACCATAGCCTCCAGGAGCAAAATATCCTTCTATTTGCCCTGGAGAAGGTCTAAAGTTTTCAGTAGCATCTTCAGCATTTATTCTACATTCAATAGCATGACCATTTATTTTAATTTGATCTTGTGTAATATCTAGCTTTTCTCCGTATCCTATTTTTATCTGCTCTTTTATTAAATCTATACCAGTTATCATTTCTGTAATTGGATGTTCTACCTGTATTCTTGTGTTCATCTCTATAAAGTAAAAATTATTATATTTATCTAATAAAAATTCTATAGTTCCAGCACTTACATATCCTACAGCTTTAGCTGCACGAAGAGCCATCTCCCCCATTTTATTTCTTAACTCATTATTAATAACTATACATGGCGCTTCTTCTAGAACTTTTTGGTTCCTTCTTTGAATAGAACAGTCTCTTTCTCCTAGATGAATAATATTACCATAAGAATCAGCTAATATTTGAAATTCTATATGTCTAGGATTTTCTATAAACTTTTCTACATACATAGAGTCATCATTAAATGCTGTACTAGCTTCAGATTTAGCCATGTTAAACTTATCAACAAACTCTTCTTTTGTATGGACTATTCTCATTCCTCTTCCACCCCCACCGCTAGCAGCCTTAACCATAACTGGAAAACCAATTTCTTTAGCTATTTTAAGTGCTTCTTCTGCTTTGTTTGTAGAATTTTCTGACCCTGGTACAACGGGAACTCCTGCTTCTATCATTGTCTTTCTAGCCTCTGATTTGTTTCCCATCTTCTCTATATGATCTTTATAAGGTCCAATAAACTTTATACCATTTGATATACATGCATCTACTAATCTGGAATCTTCTGAAAGAAACCCATAGCCAGGGTGTATAGCTTCAGACTCTGTAAGCAAAGCCGCAGTTATTATATTATCTATATTTAAATAGCTTTTTCTTGACTGTGCAGGTCCTATACAAATAGCTTCATCTGCCATATGCACGTGAACTGATTCCTCATCTATTTTAGAATATACTGCTACTGTTTTTATCCCCATTTCTTTACAAGCTCTAATGATTCTAATTGCTATTTCACCCCTGTTAGCAATAAGTATTTTATTAAACATTAAGCCCTACCTCCTAATCTTGATTAAAGGCTGAGCGTACTCAACTATATCTTCATCAGCTACAAATATTTCAACAACCTGACCTTCTGCCTCACACTCTATTTCATTCATTATTTTCATAGCTTCGATTATACATAACGTTTGACCCTTTTCTACCTTATCTCCTATTTTTACGAAAGGAGCAGAATCTGGACTTGCTGCTTCATAAAATGTACCTACTATAGGTGACTTTACTATAAAAGTATTTTCATCATCAGCTAATACTTCCATAGGGTCTTCACTACAACATTCACTTTTGGACTTGTCCTTCTCATTATTAATTACTTTTGTTTCTATATTTTTGGTTTCTAAATTGTCTATAATTGTTTTCGTTTCGTTCCTGCCTTCAATATCTGATCGTTTTGATATCATTATTTTGATATCACTTTTCTCTATTTTTACTTCTTCTATACTTGTTTTATCTATTGTAATAATCAACTCTTTAATATCTTTTATATCCATTTTATCTACCCCTCCTAATATTACCACATTGTATTAGTACCAGATCCTAATAATTCGTATTATAACATAATAATAAATACTATAGCAATTATTAATTTATCCTATAAACTATAATCTCTGAGTTTACTCTGAATTGAATGTTAATTTATAATATATGTTAAAGCTATAAAACCTCAGTATTTTCGTATAGGTAAATTTTTATGGATTGACATTAACTATTTAATGTATTAAAATATTATCTTAATACAAGGTAAATTCAATGCGTAGGAGTAGTAGTTAAACAGAGACGGTTTTAGCGAGTCGGAGTTGGTGGAAGTCCGATGCCAGATTGTTAATGAATGGACCTACAAGAAGCTTGGGGAAATGAACTTGGTTCAAAGTATCTAATGCCGGGGGTTTCCCGTTATAGAAACAGGATATCGAGTATATGCTCTGTATCTGTAGAGTGAGATTATTTAATTAATAATCTAATGAAGGTGGTACCGCGAAATATGTCTTTCGTCCTTTTTATAAGGATGAAGGACTTTTTTTATGACCTAACCCGATTTGTGAAACAAATCGATGGTAGGTCAAACGCAATGAGCACCAAATTTGCACGACTGAAAGGAATGAACAAATTTGAGTTGCGAAACTGCGTAATATATTCAAGTAAAGTAGAATCTTATATATACAGGTGGTGATAGTATGTTGTGAACAGAGGGAGACTGGCAGGATAAAAAAATAATACAAATAAAAGGAGCGAATTGCTATGAAATTACAAAACAATATTTTTACAGCATTACTATTGGCCATCGGGTTTATTTTGCACCAAATAACCCCTGGAATATTCGGAGGAATGAAGTTTGATTTTCTACTATCTTTTATTTTTATTTCTTTATTAATAAACGATACTTTTAAGAATACTATATTAACAGCACTATTAGGTGGCTCACTGTCTGCAATGACCACTACATTTCCTGGAGGACAGATCCCTAACATAATTGACAAGTTAATTACTTGCATTGTACTATTTTTTGTTATTAAGTACCTTCGTAGGTTTGATTTCAACTCTCTATTAGTTGGCTTTATTAGTGGTTTAGGCACATTCATTAGTGGAACAGTATTTTTACTCTCTGCTCTTTTAATTACAGGATTACCCGTATCCTTTAAAATATTATTGACAACTGTAGTTCTTCCTACAATACTAGTAAATGCAGTTATTACAGTATTTATTTATCAAATAGTTAAACATGCAATGAAAGTATCGAAAATAAATCTCTAAAGGATAGATTATTGATATATAATGTTTAGTATAGGATATAATCTTATATAATAAATATAGGATTTAAATATATAACAATATGAAGGATGGGTGATCGCATGAAAGATAATCTTGAAAAGTCAATATTGAATAAAAGGTACACTGTAAAGGAAGAGATAGCCAATGGCATAACACATGGTATTGGTATATTATTTGGAATTGCAGCTTTAACTATTTTACTGTTTCTTTCAATAAAAAAGAGAGATCTTTTATCTATTGTTTCTTTTAGCATTTATGGTTCTTGTATAATATTAATGTACCTATCTTCAACACTTTATCACAGCATAACTAATCAAAATATTAAAAAGATACTTAGAGTATTTGATCATTCTTCTATATACTTGTTTATTGCTGGAACCTATACACCTATTGCACTACTCGCTATGAAGGGATATTTAAGGATTGGGGTTTTAACGGCCGTATGGTCCATAGCCATATTCGGTATAGTATTTAAAATAACTACTTATACAAAAATGGATAAATTTAAAAAGTTATCTCTAGCATTATACTTAGGTATGGGTTGGATAACAGTGTTTACAGTGAAGCCAATAATTCAAATGGCATCCTTAAGATTTTTTATATGGATTTTAGTTGGAGGATTAATTTATACCTTAGGGACTATATTTTACAGTATGAAAAGAATTCCCTATAGCCACGCAGTTTGGCATGTGTTTGTTTTAGGCGCTAGTGTAATTCACTTTTTGGGTATATTCTTATATTTGGCATAGAACAACCTAATATAATTTATGTTTAAACTTGAATTGGGACAGCTTTAATTAGCTGTCCTTTTATTAACTGTATTTTAATAAGAACTTAAAGTAAAAGATTTAGATACCTATCAGTTTCCAAAATAATCACTCCTACTAAAGTATTGAATTGTTAAAATTATACACTAATTTTATTATATGTGCTATAATATGTCTAGCATAGTCATTACCCTATTTTAAGTACCTTTTATTTGAAATTCATATATTAAATATTTAATTTATCCTTGTTTTTTCGAATCAATTTTAAGGATGTAGCCTATTGTTAAGAAAAAAATTTTTATAGTTAATCACGAATAGTATATACCAAACTAATTCTCCTATTATTAATTAAGAATATATAATAAAATAAGGGGAGTATTTGTATTAGCAAATATAAGGAGTGATATTTTGTGACTGCTAGATTTTTTCGTAAAGCACCCTGTGAAGAAGCAGAATATATTGTTAAATATGTAGAGGACTCGTTAAAAGGTAAACTTGCTAAAAGCCCAGATATTAAATATCCCCTTCATACCAAGGTATTAAGCAATTTTGAAAAACTACTTGCCAACGAGGCTAAAATGTCGCAATCGGCAAAACAAATACTTGATATAGTAAGTTCAATAAGCAGCTTTGATGTAGGTATGTCTCATATCTCATATCAATTGATGGATTTTGCAAAAGAAATGACATCTTTAAGCGAATCCAATCTAGCCATAGTAGAAGAAACTACGGCAAATATGAATGAAGTAAACCAATCTATTGATATAACCTCCCAAACTTTAAATGATTTAGCAGAAGAGTCTGGAGCTTTAGCAAAAAAAAATGATGAAAGTCTTAATCTTCTCAACGAAGTTCAAATACTCAAGGAAGATGTTATGCAGGACACTGGAATAATGAGTAAAAAAATTCAGCTATTAGTCGGCCTTGCCGCAGAAGTTGGTAAAATAGTTGATAGCGTACAAGCTATTGCGGAACAAACAAATCTTTTAGCATTGAATGCTGCAATAGAGGCTGCCAGAGCTGGCGAGCATGGGCGGGGATTTGCAGTTGTAGCCGAAGAGACTAGAAAATTAGCTGATGATACGAAACAAAATTTAGAAGGAATGCGACAATTCGTCAATCATATACATATTGCAGCCCATGATGGAATGGAAAGCTTAAATAGCACATTGAAATCTACGGAGCAAATAAGCCAAAAAATAGAATTAGTGTCTAATACCGTTGGCAAAAATGTTGAAATGCTCAAAAATGTAATTGTAGATGTTGATGCTATACATAAATATATTGAAGGTATTCGGATTGCAGCTAATGAAATTAATCATGCTATGGAGGCTTCTAGCAGTGATGCAGAAAAACTTAGCTATATGACTCAAAGCATACATAAGGACGCAGTGAAGAGTGTAGAGTTTGCCGGACAAATATCTCAAGTAGACGACAATCTTTCCTTAATAATAAGTTATATGCTTGAGGCACTAAAGGGTGGAAGTAATGCAGTTACAAATGAAGAGCTACAAAATGTTATTGAAAAAGCCATGAAATCCCATATTGAGTGGATAAAAGGACTTAATCAAATTATAACTGAGATGCGTACACATCCACTACAAACTAATTCAAAAAAATGTGCATTTGGCCATTTCTACCATGCTATTAAAGTAGAACATCCTGAAATTTTAGATGATTGGAATCTAATAGATGAAATTCATCATGAATTTCATGGCATAGGAGACCAGGTAATAGCTGCTGTTAAGCAAGGAGATGAAAAAAGTGCTAAACAACTTTATAAAAAGGCTGAACAGCTTTCTGATCAAATGCTAAATACCTTAAAAAAAGTTAATGAAAAAATAGGTCAGCTTATTAACAAAAATATACGTATTTTTTAAACTTTAAAAGACAAGGAACTAAAGAGACGTTCTATTTTTCCATATACTACAATCCAAAATTTTTCAGAAAAGTTAAAATAAAATAATGTATTAATTAAAAGTTATGCTAATAAAAAATTATAACACTTGCTAATATCAAGTGTTATAATTTTTTATATAGACCTACTTATTTTTGAATCTTAATCTTGATAAAAATAGTATCATAATAAAATACTCTCATAATCTTCTCTATTATCTATATCTCTACCTAAATCTTCCATATCTATCCTATATTCTAACACCTCTTCAATATTTTCCTTAATAATTTGTCTTCCACCCTCATCTCCTTCTAACTTAAGAATCTCTGTTTTCCAATTAGATGAAAAAACTACAGGGGTACCTCTCTTACCATTGTATAATGGAACAAGTATAGAAGAGTTGTTGCTATAATAAAAATCTATCATTTCATTTATAAAATCCCTATGAATTAATGGCTGATCTCCCATTAAAAACATATAACTATCAGCATTATCTCCCGCTTCTTTTATCGCTTCAACCACAGAAGTACTTTGTCCTTCATGAGCCCTTTCGTTAATTACAATATTTATAGGGTATTTACTGGCTATATCTTTTATTTCGTTATTACGACAGACTATATAGACCTTTTTAAACTTTGAAGATATTGCCTCTTCTATTATCACTTCAATAATTCTTTTATTTTTAAAGGGTAACAATAATTTATTAGTCCCCATTCTTCTAGAATACCCTGCCGCTAAAATAATGCCTATCATCTTTTTCCCCCTAATATTTCTAAAATAGGATCTTTATCTTGAACTTCCCCTAATAGTATGTATTTTATATTATCGCTTCTTTGTAATATTTCACTGGATAACTTAAGTAAACAGGAATAACCCTCCTTATTGCTTCTAACCTTATTAAATAAAATAACTTTCTTACTATCATTTGGAATACCCTTAGTTATCCCCAATGGATGTACAGCCAAGTCTATAATTAGTTTTCTATCCACATTACTTCCACATTTTTGTATAAGCTCACTAATTAAATGATGCCTATGCACATTTTCTTTGTTAATCTCTTTTCCTAAAATATCTGTCCCTATTAAAATTATAGTTATACTACTTGTTGAGGGTACTTGTGGCTCATGGGTATCAGGTACTTTTAAGCTTCTACCATTAGATCCATCTCCCTCTACTAAAAACCAACGCCCTTTATTTTCTTTATATATTTCGTCCATCTCTTCAGGGGTAAACCCCTTTAATTTGTTTTCAGTGGTAATTTCTTTACCTAACAATATTCTCTTTATATTTAGATTTTCTTTAATCCTTTTTTTAGCTTCATCAGCATTTTTAGTAATAATGCTAAGGTCGTATGTAGAAGATGGTGGCATAAACATGGCGGTTGTCGTAGTTAACATAACTGATTCATCGGAATGTGACAGTTCCTCTCCCAAACGGAAGAGGGTAGTGGTTTTACCACCACCCCCAATTAATGTGATTAAGATAGGTTCTTTTAGCCCTAGAGCTTCTATTAGTTTCATATTCTACTCCTTTACATTAGTGAAGTACACTTAGATTGAGTCTTTAGTTGCATCTAGTTCTATAAATTTAAAGTTTTTAACATCAAAGAGTCCCATGTCTGTTAATTTTAAATCTGGTATAACAGGCAGAGCTAAAAATGCTAAAGTCATAAAAGGTTCAATTTCACGGTTTACACCTAATTTTTCATATGCTATATTAAGCATTTCTTCTAAATCTACTTTTATATTCTCAACAGGTTCTGTAGACATTAACCCTGCAATGGGCAGTTTTAAGGTTTTTAGGATTTCACCATTTGACGCAATAGTTATGCCTCCTCCCACCTTTGAAACTTCTTCAATTGCTAATAAAATATCCTGATCGTTGTCTCCTATTACAATTAAATTATGGGAGTCATGTGCTACTGTAGAAGCTATTGCACCTTTCTTCAGATGGAAGTTTTCTACTAATCCAAGACCTATATTTCCAGTAGCCTTATGTCTTTCTACTACTACTAACTTTAAAATATCTCTATCTCTATTGTATTTATAGAAACCTTCTTCTGTTGATACTTTTTCTATAATTTTTTTAGTAACAAGACTATGAGGTAATAGTCTCATAATATTTGCAGTATCTGACTCTAGCTTAATTTTCAAATCTTCCTCTGTTACCGGTTTTATGTTAACCGTGTCTGTAACTTTAGAGTAGTCTCCCATAGTTACACTGAATAAGGCTTTATTGTCTTGTGCAACTAATTTACCCTTCTTAAATACCTTCGCTACTTTAAAGTTCTTTAAATCATCTAAAATTACAATATCTGCATCATACCCAGGTGCAATAGCTCCTAGATGCTTTAAGCCATAGCACTCGGCAGCATTAATCGTTGCCATTTGAATTGCACTAATTGGATCCATCCCTTCCTCTACTGCTAAGCGAATATTATAGTCCAAATGACCCTTTAAAAGTAAATCCTCTGGATGCTTATCGTCTGCACAAAAAAGACATCTTCTCATATTTTCTTTATTTACAGCTTTTATTAATGTCTTAAGATTTCTAGCTGCTGAGCCTTCTCTAATTAATATATACATACCAAGTCTTAGTCGATCTATCATTTCCTCTGGTGTAGAACACTCGTGCTCTGTCTTTATTCCCGCTACAACATAGGCATTTAAATCTTTACCCGCTATTACCGGTCCATGTCCATCTACAGTTTTACCCTCTGCCATAATTAGTTTATCTATAATATCATCTTCTCCTTTAATAACACCAGGGTAATCCATTAGCTCTCCTAAACCTAATACTCTTTCATGATTGATTAATCTTCGTAAATCTTCAGCTTTTAAAATTGCTCCTGCATTTTCAAATGGAGTTGCAGGAACACAAGATGGCAGCATAACATAAACACCAAGTGGAATATTTTTGCTCGATTCTAAAATATAATCTATTCCTTCCATACCGCATACATTAGCTATCTCGTGGGGATCAGCTATTATAGTAGTAGTTCCCCTAGGTATTATTGCCCTTGCAAACTGTTCAGGGGTTGCCATAGATGACTCTATATGGACGTGACCATCAATAAACCCCGGAGATACATATTTGCCCCCTAAGTCTATTTCTCCTACTCCTTCATAGTTACCAATACCAACTACCTTTTCTCCCTCTATTGCAATATCTCCTTCTATTATTTCACCTGAAAAAACATTAACTATTTTTCCGTTTTTTAATACTAAAGAAGGTCGTAATCTTCCAGCGGCTATGTCAATTCTTCTTTTTAACTCATATATCATGTAATCGCTCCTTTTGCTAATATCTAATAAATCTAAATATTAATTTTTATAATTATATCATACTTTTCTTTAGAGCTCTTAGTAATACCTCTGGAGTTACTGGTATTTCATTTATCCTTACACCTATAGCATCGTATATTGCATTTAATATAGCTGGTGCAACACCCAACATTACGGGCTCACCTATTCCCTTGGCACCAAAGGGTCCTGTAGATTCTGGATCTTCTATTATAATTTTTTCTAACTCTGGAATGTCCATAGAAGTAGGGATTAAATAATTGCTAAAACGGTCATGTTTTATTTCACCTTCTCTAAGGTTTAGATCTTCAAATATTCCATAACCCAGCCCCATTGCAAAGCCCCCATCCATTTGCCCTTCTATTAGCTTTGGATTAATTGCCCTCCCTACGTCTTGGGCGCAAACCGCTCTAATTATTTCTACAATACCTGTTTTTGTATCTACCTCAACCTCTACTCCATATACACTAAAGGTGTAGGGCCAATAGGGCGCTCCCTGACCTGTTTCCACATCTATTTGTGTTGTCTGAGCAATAAATTCGCCTTCTCTTTTAAGTGGATTACCATCAAGAGATTGGGCTAGTTCTTTTAATGATATACTTTTAGTTGGGAAGTTACTTACAAATACTCTTCCATTTTTCAATTCCATACCTATTATAGTATTTAACCCTAGCTTTTCTTTGCTATTTATAAGTATAGCCTCTTTTAAACTTTCTGCTGCTATTTTAATCGCATTTCCAGTATTATATGTTTGTCTGCTTGCCGCTGCTGTTCCTGCATCTGGAGTTATGCTAGAGTCCTCGCAAATAAATATAATTTTTTCTACAGAAAGGCCTAATATCTCCGCAGGAATTTGACTCATTATAGTCTTTGCTCCTTGCCCAACCTCTGTTGCACCCACATAAATAGCCACTCTACCATCTATGCAAAGCTCTGCTACTGCCTTTGAAACATCCGGAAAACCATTTCCATATCCTGTTCCATACATTATACTACCTATTCCAATACCTCGTTTTTTCATTTTTACTTCCCCCCCAAAAGATTTAGTGACTTTGCCACTGCTTCTATGCAATTTATTAGGGGCACACTTTCGTTTAGCACTTGACCTGTAGATGTTGTGGAGCCTACACGAAAACCATTTCTAATCCTAATTGTAATAGGATCTATGTTTAATTTTTCTGCTAATCTATCCATTTGTAGTTCGTGGGCAATTGGTACTTGAGCTGCCCCAAACCCTCTCATGGCTCCTGCAAATGGGTTATTTGTATATACCCCATAACCATCTATTTTTACATTTGGTATTTCATAAGGGCCAGTGGCATGGGTTACTGCCTTTCTAACAACATTATTTACCCAAGATGCGTAGGCACCAGTATCTGCAATTATTTCAGCCTGCATTCCAATTAGCATTCCTTCCTTATCCGCTCCTGTTTTATAATTCATTATCATAGGATGTCGTTTACAATGAGCCCTAAATGATTCCTCTCTTGAATATACTGTCTTTATCGGCTTTCTAAGTAATTTCGCCGCAAGAGCAATATGGATTTGTAAAGTAATATCCTCCCTGCCTCCAAAGGCACCTCCTACTGCTGGATTGATAACTTTTACATCCTCTTTTTGTAAAGATAGAGCCTCTGCTATTTCTTCTTGGTCAAAATGAGGATATTGGGTAGCAGCACAAACTACAATCTTTCCATCTTCATCTACATATGCTATACCTGCTTCTGGCTGTAGAAAGGCATGATCCACCATAGATGTTTTATATTCCTCTTCTATAATTACCGCACAATTCTTAAAAGCTTCCTCTACATTCCCTTTTCTAATTTTACAGTGGTGTACAATGTTACCCCCATCATGAACCTTTGGAGCACCCTCCTTCATTGCGTCTATCGGATCAAATACTCCTTCTATTTCTTCATATTCTACCTCTATTTTTCTAACTGCCGTTTCTGCAATTCGATTATTCTTTGCAACAACAAATGCAATAGGGTCGCCTATTCGTCTTACTTTTTTACTACAAAACACTTCATGATCCTTGTATAGTACTCCGTGGCTATTAAAAGGAACATCTTTTGCAGTAAATATCTTTATTACTCCGTCTACTTTTTCTGCTTTGCTTGTATCTACTTTTATATAGGCATGAGGTTTGATTGAGCGTAGAGTTTTTCCATAGAGCATACCATCCATGTTTATATCTTCAGGATAAATAGCCCTTCCCCTTACCTTCGAAAGTCCATCTACTCTAATTATATTCTTTCCTATTACTTCAAGTTCTTTCATAGACTTTCCCCCCTCAAAAGCTTTCCTGCCCTTTCAATAGCATCTACAATTTTGTTATATCCTGTACATCGACAAAGATTACCTGAAATAGATTCTCTTATTTCTTCTCTACTAGGGGAAGGATTATTGTCTAGCACAACCTTAGCAGAAAGCACCATTCCTGGAATACAAAATCCACATTGTACAGCTCCCTCTTCTAAAAAAGCCTGCTGTATAGGATCTATCTCCTCATCTGTTCCAAGTCCTTCAATAGTAATTATTTCTTTACCATCTGCTTGAAATGCCATAACCATACATGAATTAACAGTTACGCCATCCATAATTACTGTACAGGCTCCGCACTCTCCCTCTCCACAGCCTTCCTTAGTTCCTGTAAGCTTTAGTCCTTCTCTCAATACATCAATAAGTCTATCTTCCCCATCTATTTTTATTATATGATCTATTCCATTAACATTTAATGCGATCTCATTCACCTAAATTCCCCCTAGTTGGCACATAGAACCAAATTTTCTTTCATGGCTTCTTTCATAGCATTTTTAATAGCATCTGTAAAGGTTCTATCTACTGCTTCAATTTTATATGGAAGACTCGATCTTCCATGTAAACGCTTATATATAGACCTTTTAATTAGTTCTAAACCTTCTTCTATTGTCTTATCATTTATTTTATTATTAATATAAAATGCCTCGACGTCTTTTTCTCTAACCCCGTATTCTCCCAAAGATCCATTTGCTATTTTAATAATACTACAGTTTTGATCTTCATCTAACTGGAGCATAATTGAGGTACATATTCTAGAAATAGCTAGGGCCTTTCTAAGTCCTAGCTTGCTAAAGCTAAGTCCACTCCTGTTTTCTAAGGCTTTAAATCTTACAGATGTAAGAATCTCATCGTGGCCCATATCTACCTTTCCTTTACCTATAAAAAAGTTTTCTAACTGAACTTCTCTAGTCCCTTTTCTACTTTTAATTATTGCTACTGCATCTAGTGCTAGTAATGGGGGAACAATGTCTGCAGCAGGGGAACCGTTGCAAATATTACCCCCTACAGTGGCTGTACTTCTTATTTGTGGAGAACCTACCATACTTGCCGCCTTTGAAAGTCCTTTCATATTTCCACTAAGGTAGGAGCTTTTTTGAATTTCTTGAAAGGTGGTAGCTCCACCAATTTCTATAAATCCATCTTTTTCTTCTATATATTTAAGCTCTTCTATACTTGAAATATCAATTAATATTTTAGGTGATAGCCTGCCTTGTCTAAGTTGTATAATAATATCTGTTCCCCCTGCAATAATCCTGGCATCCCTTTCATATTTCATAAGTAAGTCTAATACACCCTCTACAGTTTTACATTTTACAACCTTCTCTACCAATTTCTTCTCCCCCTTTATCCAGATACTCCAGATGAACTTGTATTTTAATTTTTTATACTAACTCAGATATATAATTAGCAAAAAAGGAGGTTTCCCTCCTTATTTACTTTTTGACTCTAGCTAAATCAATTTGCTGTTTAATAAGTCTATTTGCTTCTGCCTTTATATATTTTTCATCTAAAGTTACTAATTTTCTATTTTCCATCACAACCTTACCGTCAATAATAGTAGTTTCTACGTCCGACGTCTTAGCAGAGTATACAAGCTGAGAAATGATATCTACTTCCACACTTGGTGTTGAATGTAAATTATCTAGATTAACTATAGCAAGGTCAGCTTTTTTACCAGCTTCTAAGCTCCCTACTTTATCTTCCATACCCAATGCTTTAGCACCATTTAGCGTAGCCATTTCAAATACCTTGTTTGCAGGCATTACTGTAGGGCTTAATAGTCTGGCTTTTTGGATAAGAGCAGCAGAACTCATTTCTTTAAACATGTCTAAATTATTGTTACAAGGTGCACCATCTATTCCAATTGCAACATTTGCTCCCATTTCCATAAGCTCTGGAACTTTAGCAATTCCCGATGCCAACTTCATATTAGAATTCGGACAATGGACTATATGGGTTCCAGTTTCAGCTAATATTTTCATTTCTTCATCATCTAACCATATGCAGTGGGCTAAAATAAGATTTGGACCTGTTAAACCTAATTTATGTAAATAAGCAATGTTCCTCATTCCACGATCTTTTTGAACAATCTCTATTTCTCCTCTATTTTCTGAAGCATGTGTATGTACACTAACATTGTATTCCTTTGCCAAATCCCTAACCTTTATTAAAAGTTCCTCGGTACAGGAAACTACAAATCTTGGTGCAAAGGCATATTGTATTCTACCGTTTCCCTTGCCATGCCACTTCTTAAGTATTCTAATACTTACTTTTATAGAATCCTCTATACTTTCCATCAACACCTTTGGTACTCCTGCACCATAGTCCATCATGCATTTTCCCGTAATAGCCCTTATTCCACTTTCATATATGGCTTCTATTGCTGCTTCTGTATGATGTACGGATTCCATATCTATTATTGAAGTGTTTCCACCTTTAATTAGCTCTGCTATCCCAAGCTTTGCAGATATGTGGTTTGACTCTGATGTGTGGGAGCCCTCTAGAGGCCATACCCTTTTCTTAAGCCAATCCATTAGCTCCATATCGTCAGCCTGACCACGATATAAGGTTTGTGTAAGATGTATATGACTTTGTATAAGTCCTGGTATTACTACCCTCCCTGTGGCATCTATGGTATGGTCTGCTTCTATTGTTAGACTACCACCTACTTCTTTAATTTCATCCCCCTCAATTAAAATATCTCCCTTTAATATTTCTCTTCCCTTGTTCATGGTTACGATAGTACCATTTTTAATTAACAATTTACTCATATTTACACCCCTTTTTGATAAATGTATATAGTAAATGTTGGATTCCAATAAAATCTATATTGCCTATTAATAAACTAAGAAAATTGCATAAAAGAAAATAATGTTATACACTTTTCTCAGTTTATTGTAGTTATCCGCCCTCGTTTAGAGGGCGAATAACTAGTTTTATTAGATTATAAACTTAAGTATAAATAATAGAGCTAACACATACATAACAGGAGAAACTTTGTTTCCTTTACCAGTTAAAACCTTAAGCGCCACATAGGAAACCATACCAAATACTATACCTTCTGCTATACTGTATGCTAGAGGCATCATTACAATAGTTAAGAATGCTGGAATTGCTTCTGTAAAATCATCTAAATCTATCTTTTTAATAGGAGACATCATAAATAATCCTACTATTACTAAGGCCGGAGCTGTAGCTGCACTTGGAATCATAATAAATAATGGTGAAAGTAATAGTGATAGTGCAAACATTCCTGCTGCTGATAGAGCAGTTAATCCTGTTCTTCCACCTTCAGCAACCCCTGCAGCACTTTCAACATAGGTTGTTACTGTACTTGTTCCTAGACAGGCACCTACTGTTGTACCTACAGCGTCTGCAAATAAAGCTTGCTTTGCATTTGGAACCTTGCCGTCTTTATCTAACATATCTGCCTTAGAAGATACGCCTACTAAGGTTCCAATAGTATCGAATATATCTACAAATAAGAATGAAAATAGAACTATCAACATATTTAGAGAGAATATTTGCGAAAAATCAAACTTAAAGAAAATCGGTGATAGCGAAGGTGGTAAGCTTACAAATTTCATTTGCTCTGGTAATGATGTTACTCGCATAGGAATTCCAATTACTGTAGTAATTAAAATACCAAGAAGTAATGCACCTTTAACTCCTTTTGCTAACAATAATCCAGTAATAACAATACCGATAATAGCCAATAGTGGAGCTGCTTGTGTTAAGTCACCAAGACCTACGATTAGTCCATCCAACTTACCTTCTGGAGTTATAAACTTAGCAGAATCAACAATTCCTGCATTTGCAAGACCGATAAAAGCAATAAATAATCCAATACCTACAGAAACTGCATGTTTTAAATTAATAGGTATACTATCGATTATGGCTTCTCTTACATTAAAAAATGAAAGAAGTATAAATATTAAGCCTTCAAGTAATACAGCTGTTAGAGCAAATTCCCAGGGATATCCCATTCCTAATACCACAGTATAGGCAAAGTATGCATTTAGCCCCATACCAGGTGCTAGAGCGAATGGAAGATTTGCATAGAAAGCCATTATTAATGTAGCTACTACAGAAGCTAATGCTGTTGCAGTAAATACCGCTCCAAAATCCATTCCCGCATCATGTAAAATTAATGGATTTACAATTAGAATATAAGCCATAGTCATAAATGTTGTAATACCTGCAATAATTTCTGTTTTTACATTGGTTTTGTGTTCATTTAACTTAAAGGTCCTTTCCAAAAAACCAGTGTCTTTACTCATTTTCACACTCATTTTTAAGCCCCCTTTTTAGGCATATAGCCCCTTATATCTGTGGAAGACCTTCCACTTTTCTACCTGTCAAGCCAACTATATTATCTCCTTTGTCTTTATTTTTCTACCTTAATTCATCTATTTTATTAATGGAGGTAGAACTTTAAAGTTATTAACATCTATTAAACCCATATCAGTGATCTTCCATTTTGGACTAGTAGATAGAGCTAAGAAAGATAGGTGCATAAAAGGCGCATGGACCTTGCAGCCTAATTGTTCTTTAACTACCATTTCAAGATTAGAAATTCTTCTACTAACCTCGGGACCGGTTAACTCATCTGTTATAAGTCCACCAACTGGCAGTCTTAACTCTTCTATTATTTTTCCCCCTTTTGCTACAGCAATACCGCCATTCATCCTAATCACATGATTAATAGCCTCTGTCATATCCTTTAAGTTTGTTCCTACAGCTATAATATTGTGGGTGTCGTGGGCAACGCTTTCTGCAAAGGCTCCATGCTTTAATCCAAAGCCCTTAACAAATGCCTTACCTGTATTCCCATTTCTACCATAGCGTTCTACACAAACAATTTGAAGTACATCATTATCTATGTCTGGTAGTGCCACGCCACTCTGAACTCTTACCTTTGCCTCTAAACTTCCTGATAGATTCTGGTCGGGAATTAGTTCAATACATCTAACATCTACTTCTCTTCCATCCGCATATATTTTTAAGTCTTCTTCATCTATAGGTAATCGCTTTACAGAGCACTTTACTTCCTCTGGATATGTATATTTAGGCATATCTATTAACAACTTACCCTTAGATGCCACCAGTTTTCCTTCTAAGAGAACAGCTTCCACCTTCATTTCTCTTAGATCACTAATGATAGCTATATCTGCTAACTTCCCTGGTGATAGTACACCCACATCCTCTAGTCCAAAATATGTTGCAGGATTAATGGTAACCATTTGTATTGCTTCAACAGGATCTACACCTTCAGCTATTGTACGCTTTACTATTTCGTTCATATGGCCCAGTTTTTCTAAATCCTCAGCTACCATATCATCTGTAGCTAATATACATCTTCTAGAGTCAAATCCTTCTTCTGTAACTGCCCTAATACACTCTGCCATATTTCTCTGTGTGGAACCTTCTCTCATAAACACATAAACTCCTTGGCGAAGCTTTTCTACGCACTCTTCTTTAGTAGTAGTTTCATGACAGGAGCACTTTCCACCAGTAGCTATTATATGAGCTGCCAGTTCTGAACCAAATAGTTCTGGAGCATTGCCATCGATTACCTTACCCATGCTTTTAGCATATATAGTAGAAGCTATTAAATCTGTAATAATTTCTGGAGTATGATTGTATACATGCTTCGCATTACTAAATCCTTGAAGTTCTCCAATACCTATTACATTCGGATAGTTTAAAATTTCTTCCATGTCCTTTGAATTAACATCATAGCCGGCAGTTTCTAGTCCTGGGCAATCTGGGGTAAGAGCTGGAACGACTAAATGTACATGATTAGGCACAGTAGTAGCTTCAATAGCCATTGCCTTCATGCCAATAGGACCTAAGGCGTTTCCTATTTCGTGAGGATCCGCTACTAACGTAGTGGTACCTGAAGGTATAGAAAGCCTTGAAAACTCTGTAATAGTTAACATACTGCTTTCAAAATGCATATGAGAGTCAATAAAACCTGGAGCCAAAAATCTATCAGCCACATCTACTACTATTGTTTTAGAGCCTATTAGACTATTACTCTCTCCCACTAGTAAAATATATTTTCCCTTAATTGCAATATCTGCACTATATATTTCTCGGGTTAGAACATTAATTACATGGCCACCAGTTAAAACAATGTCAGCAAAATGCTGATCCGACATTAATACATCAACCAACTGTCTATATTCCATAGCCTGCTTTATTGTTAATGCATTCAATAATAATTCCTCCTTTCCTGTATCATCCATAAATAATTTTAAACTGTTAAATAGTCCATCTTACATTTAAATTTTTTATTTCATGTTTTCATGGTCGGAGGATATAAGCTCCTTATAAATATCAATATTATCAATAATCCCTACAATAGACGCATCAATAGGAGATTGCAATTTATCCGCCGCATATCTAGCCGCCGTACCTACAGTATAGATTACAAGCTCTCCAATGCCAGCGCCTACAGTGTCTACTGTAATTAAAGCTTCTCCTATAGGTTTTTCCTCCACATTAAGAGGCTGTGTAATCATTAATTTGCATCCTATTAACCTTTCATCTTTTCTTGTGGCTACTACTGTTCCAACTACTCTGCCTATGTGCATATTACCATCTCCTTTGGGCCTCAGACCTAGGCCTTAACCCTTAACTACTTTAATCCCTCGCTTTTTTGCTAAATCTCTAGCTAAAGGAGTGATTATTCCTCTTTCCCTCAATACTATTTCCTTGGTTTCCTCTGGCAATTTATCTACGTCTCTTTCCGTAATTACAGAACTACTGCTAATATATTGACTCTTGCATACTGAATTAGTATATATAGAATTACTCTCTAGCTTTATGTTTTTGCCTAAGTCGCTTTCTCTCTTTATATCAGTTAAAAGGCTAGGAAGTTTTGATAAAATATCCATATTTTCTACCTCTACTGCCCCCAATCTTTTTAGCTCATCAAACTCAGAATCTGTTCCTTCTAACACAACAACAAAGACTTTTCTATTTTGAGTAGAAGAAACAGTGTTTACCTTCATACCTAGTTCTTCCATGATTTTTCTAGTCTGATTATAGGAGTTCATGCTTTGCCTCCTCCCTTAAGGAGCTTTTCATACTATTCTCCCTTTAATAGAACCCTTTCAACCTCTGAATGTGGTCTTGGTATTACGTGTACTGAATGTAGCTCTCCAACTGCTCTAGCTGCCTCAGCACCTGCATCCGTTGCAGCTTTTACTGCACCAACATCTCCTCTTACCATAACTGTTACTAATCCAAATCCTATTTTCTCGTAGCCTACTAAAGTAACATTTGCCGCCTTTACCATAGCATCTGCCGCTTCAACCGCACCTACTAAACCTTTAGTTTCTATCATTCCTAATGCCTGACCCATGGATTATTCCTCCTCTTTTTTAGTCTTTTCATCTTTATTTTTATCTTTATTTTTTGATTTTGTTTCTTCTGCTTTCTCAGAAGATTTTTTAGAGTCATCCTTGCTAGAATTATTTTTATCTAGATTTTTCTTACTAAAATCCGACTTTAAATTTTTTTCAAAGCCTTTAATTAATAAATCTACCTCTTCATGTGGGCGTGGTATAACATGGTAAGATAAAACTCTACCTATACGGTTTGCTGCTGCCACACCTGCATCTACACTTGCCTGCACTGCTGCTACTTCTCCAGCTATTTGTATAGTTACGCTAACTGCCTTACCAGCACCAATAACTTTCTCATAGCCAACTAGCTTTATATCCGCCGCCTTACTAGCTGCGTCTAAGGCTGTAATAGCAGCTGTTAAGCCTACTGCCTCTATTAATCCTAAGGCTGCCCTCACAAGTCCACCTCCTATTTTCATATCACTTACTTTGTTTATTTGCTAACTCTTCTAGAGTAATAGCAAAAGAAGATTTTGTGGCTTTTTCTGCTGACTGATTACTATATTCTATTAAATTCTCTAGCTGTATTTTTTTTATTTCTTGTGGTTTTTGGTATCTAATATTATTGCTATTTGGATTAATTGAACTGTTATTTATTAAACTTAGGATCAAGGCTTCTTCCCTAGAATCTATATTCCCATTGCTCTCCTGCCCAATAGAACTAGAGCTATTAGTAGCATTGTCCTTTCTATATTGCCTTGCTATATTGTCCATAACCTTTCTAGTTAATAGATTTGCCAAGTTTTTCACCACCCCTATTGATCTAATCTAGTATTTTGCCAACTTCCTCATGGGGTCTTGGTATTACATTTGTGGATATGATTTCGGCCAATTCTTCTGCTGTTTCTCGACCATTAGCTACAGCGGCCTGAACCGCAGCTACTTCTCCAGAAACTATTACGGAAATTATTCCAGAGCCTACATAATTTAAATCCACTATTTTAACATCTGCTGACTTTGCCATTGTATCTGCTGCCTGAATGGCGGCCACCAAGCTCCTCGTCTCAATCATTCCTAAGGCTTGCTTCATAATTAACTACCACCTTTGCCTAAATTTTCATCCTATAACTAACACTGCTAATACTCAATCCAGACTCAATGTTAGCCTAACCCTGGAAAATACTTTTCAATATCTATCTTTCCATATCCAGGGATTATTGCCCTCTTAAAACCTTTACCAGCCTCCCCTAAAGGCTTAGTAGCATCTATTCCTACTTTATCTGTTACTCCTCTTACAACATGAGATGGTTCAAGGCCAGACCCTAATGCACCAGGAACTATAACCATATCTTTGGACCCCTGTACCCTAGTCGCAATTGCCCATTCTATATCATCATGATTATAAATATCAACGTCTTCATCTACTACTACAACGTGTTTAACATCCTTGCTACTTGCTAATGCCCCCATTATTGCGCTCTTTCCTTCTCCTTCAAATTTTTTATTAATAGATATAAAGGCATGAAAACGACATCCCCCTGATACAGTTACATTTACATCCTTTACATCGACTAAATTCTTTAATATGCTATATAACTCAATCTCCCTTATCAATCCATTTGCTAGATGCTCTTCCCTACATGGAAAAGAAGTTTGAAAAATTGGATTGTTTCTATGCATTATTGTTTTTACCTGAACTACAGGATGGAGCGCCCTCTCTCCGTAATATCCCATTAGTTCTCCAAAGGGGCCTTCTTCTACCCTTTTATTAGGAGGCATGATACCTTCTAAAACAATTTCTGCATAGGCTGGTACTTCTAAATCTACACTCTTACATTTTACTAGTTCTAATGCCTCTCCCCTTAGAGCAGAATCTACCTCATATTTATCTACGCCATAGGTAGCGGCACTAATTTGGGATGCCAAAAGCAGGTAATAGTCGTAACCTAATATAATAGCAACCTCCAAAGGCTTATTCTGATTTTCCATAAATGCATACTGATTCTTAGCTAATGGAGATGCTACTAAAATATTCATTTCATTTTCACCATTAACTTGAAGCCTTCTAACAGATGTATGCCTCTGTCCTGTTTCGGGGTCCTTTAACACAACAATCCCTGCTGTAATATAGCTAGAAGAATCTCCTCCATGAAAGGTTGGAATAGGAAACATCTTTGGCAAATCAATATTTCTAGTAATAATATTTTCCATTACTGGCCCTTTTGTCAGAAGCTTTGTAGGCTTAGGGTTCGCTATGGCATTCATCATTTTAAAAATACGATCTTCCCTAGTGGCTCTTATCATTTGGTAGTATAGATTCCTATTTCCGAACATAGCTCCTATAACTGGAATTTTGCCACCCTTTACCTTATTAAATAGAATAGGCCGCTCATTGTTAAAATGTTTTAAAACTGCCCCTAATTCAAACCTTGGGTCAACTTCTTTATTACAGTGGAGTAATTGCTCCCTGTCCCTAAGTTCCTGTATGGAGGCCCGTAACATTTGTCTTTCCATTTTCTTTTTTTCCTCCCTCCTGTCTAAGCTCCCCATCGTTTAAAGAGGTTATGTTCTATATCTAATTGATCTAATGTTCTACCTACCATTATGCTTACAATATCTCCCATAGTTTCTGGCCTATGATAAAACCCAGGAGATGCAGGCATTATTGTAACGCCTATCTTTGCAAGCTTTAACATGTTTTCTAAATGAATTACACTTAAAGGTGTTTCTCTTGGGACCACAATAAGCTTTCTTCTTTCTTTAATAACAACATCCGCTGCTCTAGTTAGCAGGTTGTCGGATAGACCGTTGGCCACTGCCCCTAAAGTACGCATAGAGCAAGGAACTATTATCATCCCATCAGTCTTAAATGAGCCAGATGCAATAGGTGCTGCAAGGTCTTTATTATCATGAAAATATGTGGCCATATCCTTTAATTCATTTAGTAAAATACCACATTCATGCTTTGCTACATATTCTCCCATTGTAGAAACTACCAAATGGGTTTCTATTCCTAGCTCTTTAAGTACCTTCAATACTCCTATGCCATATATGGTGCAACTACCTCCAGAAAGACCCACAATAATTTTCAACTAGCCTCACCACTTTCTCCTATCTGTATAGTGTATGGTTACATCTGTCTACCCAAAAAGGGTAGACAGACTTGCACCTATACACTACTTAACTTTGTTTTCTTTATCTCCTCCGCCTATCCATGGATCTTGGCCATTATCCCAAGCATCAATATATTCGTCTATTGTCATTACTTTAGTAAAAATACTTAAGTCGTTTAATCCATATTCATGCATTTCTTCAGTTTTGGAAGCGCACCCATCACTCAATGTAATTACTTTATAGGCATTAGCAAGAGCATCTGTAGCTGTACTTCTTACACAAACATTAGTCCATACTCCTGTTACTACAACAGTATCTATATTTTCTTCTCTTAAATATAGATCTAAGTCTGTATGTGCAAAACCACTATGTCTTCTTTTTTTAACTATATATTCATCTTCTTCTGGATAAAGCTCTGGAATAAAATCTGAACCCCAAGTTCCATCTACAGCGTGGACTGGTCTTACTCTGAAATCTGCATCATTTTTACGATGTGCCTCTTGAATATGAACAAGATGAACATCATCATTTTCCCTTCCACGTACCCATTTAAAAAGTCTTTGAAGATCTGGAGTTATAGTCTCTCCACCTGGACATCTTAAGGATGCCTTTTCTCCCACGAAATCATTTAACATATCTATTACTAAAATAGCGTGTCTTGGCATAATTTCTCCTCCTTAATATTTAATTAATTTATCTAATTTTTGAATGCTTTGTCTCTTTACAAATTGACCAAAACCTTCTTTACCTACAATACCCTCTTTATCATCATAAACAAGAGTACCACGTACAATAGTTTTTACTGGCTTACCCTTTAGTTGTAATCCATGAAGTGGGTTATATTTTGCCATTGAATATGTTTTCTTCTGGTCTATAGTCCACTCTCTATCAAGATCTATAATTGTAAGGTCTGCATCTGAACCTATATGCATAGCCCCCTTCTTAGGATAAAGTCCATATTGCTTTGCAGCATTGGTACTTAGTACTTCTACTAATCTACTAAGAGTTAATCTACCTTTGTTATAGCCTTCGCTAACAAGTATAGGGACCATAGTTTCTACCCCTGGAATACCAGGAAAAGCAGTCCAAATATTAACACCTTCAGCTTCTTTTTCTGTCTCTATTTCATAGGGAGCATGGTCTGTACCTATAAAGTCCACACTTCCATTTTGCAAGCCTTCCCATAGCTCCTTATTGTCTTTTTTAGTTCTAAGTGGCGGAGCAATTTTTGCATATTGCTTATGTTCTGTCATTGCATCTTGATAATTTAATGTTAAATAATGCGGACAAGTTTCAGAAGTAACATCAAGGCCTCTCTTCTTCGCATCTCCTACCAGTTTTGCACCAATTCCTGTACTCATATGAACAATATGAAGCCTTGCTCCTGTTTCCTCTGCAAAGCTTATACCTAGTTGAATTGCAGCCTTTTCAGCTAATTCTAACCTAGCCTCTGCCCAAGCAGGTCCATCCATTCTTCCTTCTTTTTGGAACTTTTTAACGTAATAGTCGCACATTGCATAGTTTTCTGCATGTATTCCCACTGGAAGTCCTGTCTTTGCTACTGCTCTAAAGGCTTCCAACATTTCTGGATCTGTTACTCTTTCATAGGTTGGTACAGATGGTGTCATATATACTTTAAAAGCACATACTCCATAATCTGCTTGAGCCTGAACATGCTCTAAATTATCATTTCTTACGTCTTCTCCAGTTACCCCACCCCAGAATGCAAAGTCAATTATTGCCTTGTCTTTTATTGCATTTAATTTAGACTCCAACTCTGGAATACTTCTAACTGAAGGCTTAGAACAACATGGCATATCCATAATGGTAGTAATACCACCAGCAGCTGCTGAGGAAGTTCCTGTTAAGAAGTTTTCCCTATGGGTAAATCCTGGATCCATAAAGTGGGTATGGGAATCAAAGCATCCTGGAATTGTTAGGTGACCTTCTGCATCAATTTCTTTAGCATAATCGACTCCTTCTAAGTCTTGAATAAAGCCTGCAATTTTTTCATCCTTAATGAGTATATTCGTAAGTATTGTGTTATCTCCCTGTGGAATTCTCGCATTTTTAACAATTACATCATATTTCATAATTTATATCCCCCTTTTTTATCCTATTAACTAATTATTATTACTCACAAATCCATTATAGAAATACATCTTCGGCAATGTTTTGAATACTTGAAATACTAAAGCTTAGCTTTAAAGTTGAGTGGAACAGAAGTCGATGGAATAGCATCAGATGATTTTTTATCCCATTAAATGACTTTCAAGTATTTGATCTTTTCTAAAGTTTTCTAGTCCTAAATAGTATTCTAGGGAGTTAAGAAGATAATCTAGTTTTACAGGTCCTACTACTTCTGAGCCCGTCACTGCTACCCCATATCGGGCTGCCTCACCTTTTACAAAGTTAAATGCTCTATAGAGAGGGGTAGAAGCACAATCAAACATATTCATCGAAACTACAACTCCAGATCTTTCCGGGAATTTAATTCCTACTGCTCTTACTGTGGAGAATCCACCACTAGGTCCTCTTACTCCCTTAGCTATTTTCTTAGCAATTTCAAGATCCTCCGTTGCTAAAAAAATATTGTAAGCAGTTAATCCTTCATTATCTGCACTTACTATAGTTGCTCCTGCTGTTGGATGTAGTGCAGCTGGACCAATGTCTGGTTTTCTTTCATCTAAATGAGCGACTTCCTTTAATCCTTCATATTGACCTTTTCTAATAAATGACAGAGCTTTTCTCTCCTCACAACGTGCATTAAATCCTGAAAAATAAACAGGAACATTATACTTTTCGTATACTTCTTTACCTATTTCCTCTGCAATATCTATACACTCTTCTATTGTTATGTTTTTAAATGGGAATATTGGAATAGTATCTTGGGCTCCAATTCTTGGATGGGTTCCGCTTTGTTCTTCCATATTTATTAGCTCATAGCTTTTCCCTGCCATCTTAAGTAGTGCCTCCTTTAAAGGCTCAGGCTCCCCTATTACAGTTACAACTGTTCTGTTAAAGTCATGCTCTGGCTCATAGCTCACAAGCTTTACCCCTTCTATATCTTGTAGCTCATTAACTATACTCTCAATTACATCCTTTCTTCTTCCGTCACTAAAGTTTGGTACAGCCAATACATATTGTTTTTCTGTTGACATTTCAAAACCTCCTTGTATATATTTATTTAATTTTTAATATTTAATAAATTTTAAATTTTTTAAAATATTACCAACAATTTCAATAAAAATTTTTTTTATCCTTTGGAGTCTTTCTACAATTAATCCATTAAATCAATATGTTAAATTAAGTGGTTTTTGTATAAAATCTACGATTATATTTTTTAATCCTTAAGCATAGGATTAATTGCCTCTACCATAACCCTTTAATTTTCAATATTAATCTATGGACTCTTTAAAAATTACTAAGATACTAGGAGGTAAAATAAAAGAAGGATTATATTAAATTAAGTAGTATTGTATAGACAACTCACTCAATCTTAATTATTCCTTTCTAGGCTTAGAAGTAATTTTAGCAAACAAATGCTTCATACAAATAATATGTTAAGATTTTTAGGTATATGATGAAATTACAAACAACCTATAATAAGAAAGGAGCAATAAAAATGGCTTTACGTTTAATTGATTTGTCTCAGGAGATTTTTCAAGGAATGTCAGTTTTTCCAATGCACCAACCAACTTTTATAATGACTAATATGACCCATGAAGAAAATATGGAGGCCACAGGAAGTAAAAAACTAGGTTTCTCTGCCCGCAACCTGCTTATTAGCGAGCATGGCGGAACCCACTGTGATGCCGTGTGGGAGTATAAACCCTCTGGTGCTACTATAGACAAAATGTCTCTAGAGTATTTTTGGGGAAGTGCCATATGTATAGACTTATCTCACATACCACCTACAAGGAAAATCGAGCCTAATGATTTAGAAACTGCTCTCTCTAAATCCGGACAAAGGCTGGAACATGGAGATATTATCCTTCTATACACTGGTCATTATGATAGGAATTTTGGTACAGATAAGTGGCAAACCACATATACAGGACTTAGTTATAACGCTGCAAAGTGGCTTGCAGAAAAGGGTGTCGTAAATATCGGAGTGGATGCCCCTGCCATAGATCATCCCGATGATCTAGACTTTTCTGGGCATTTAGTATGTGGAGAGTACGACATTACAAATACAGAAAACCTATGCAATCTTGATAAGCTTGTAAATAAAAGATTTTTATATTTTGGGTTACCTCTTAAAATACGAGATGGCTCTGGTTCGCCTATTAGGGCTGTGGCCTTGGTTGAGGAATAGAGAAAAGTTAATTTTAAAAACTAAGATTTATAAAACCACTGCAATAATTGAAGGTGCGGCAACTGGTGCTGAAAGTAAAAAGCTGATGTATTAGGGATATAACCTCAATACATCAGCTTTTTTGTAGATTTTTTATGGATAACATTTAAAATAATTTGTTTATACTTGATACATCTATGTACATTTTAAAAGTAACTATCAATAATCAAAAATGCACATAGGCATTAGCACAATCAAAAATATTTATACGGTTTCTTTTCGTTTTTTCAAGTTTAAAGTTCCCCTACAAGCTCCAGTTCTTTCGCCGCCTCCTTCATACCATCTATTGTCCAAAGAATAACCGTATCAAGTTCCATTTCCAGCATTTCACAGCCTGCAAGTATTACTTCACGATTAACTCCAGCAGCAAAGCCCGTTGATTTAAATTTCTTCTTAACGGATTTGACTTCGAGGTCAAGTATACTCTTATTTGGACGCATATAAACTGTAGCTGTAATAAGGCCTGTAAGCTCATCGATCGTATAAAGAACTTTTTCCATTTTATGTTCTGGTTTTACATCAATACATATATTCCATCCATGTGAAATCACAGAACGTATTATATCCTCACTTATTCCTTCTTTCTCCATAATTTCCTTTGTTTTATGGCAGTGCTCTTCAGGATAAAGTTCATAATCGAGGTCATGAATCAGTCCGATATTTCCCCAATATTCCTCATCTTCTCCAAACTTTCGTGCAAAATAGCGCATAACAGCTTCGACTGCAAAGCCATGTTTTATCAGACTACTGCTCGTATTATATTTTGTAAGTAATTCGTATGCTTCTCGACGTGTTTCCATAGTACTTCTTCTCCTTTTCCATTATTCATTAGTATTTAATTGTAATCCAGTATCTTTATTTTCCTTATTTCTGTGAACTGGAATGTAATTTTAATTATACTCCAAAGGTTCAGTCAAATCAAAGAAATAACAGAAAATTTTAAATTAACACATATTATTTATAAACTCATCCACACTGTAGTCATTATGAATAAATAGTATAGCCTTTAAAGCATCATCTTTAACTTCCCTAGTAACTATCTTCTTAAAATCTAAATCTCTTTTTTCATCTATAACATGTGGCACCTTAATCTCTAGTTCTTGAGCTTGTTTCAAAAACTCTCCTATGGATTCTTTTGTTAGCTCTTTATATTTCTTTTTTAATATAATTCGATTCTTTGAAATATAAAAAATCTTGTATCCATCGTCTATTTTTTCTCCCATCAAAATTTTATCACTTATTTCATGTGACTCATTTGTGTTATTATCATACAAATACTTTATATGATTTATCATATCTCTATAAATTGTAGCCATCTCAAACTGTAGGTCGGAGGCTGCCCTATCCATCCTCCCTTGAAGGTCAGATAAAAAATCCAACATACATTCTTTATTATAAAATATTTCTATTAGGCATTCTTTATTCTTTTCAAAGCTCTCCCTATCCATGGATTGTAGCAATATTTTGTACTTAAATTCATATATGTTCCCGAATTTTGTTATTGGACATATGTTCTGAAAAAATTTAATTATATCTAATAAAATGTTTTTATTTCTATATGGTCCAAAGCAATATTCGCTTTGTCTATCATATACCATTGATATTGGTTTGAATCTATTATAGTTTTCTATTTTTAAATACATATACCTTTTATCATTTTTAAATTGCTTGTTATATATCGGCTTTAATTTTTTTATAAGAGCACATTCAAGTATTTGGGCTTCTAAATGTGTATCAGTAACTATATAATTGATATCATGTATATTACATACCATTCTCTTTATTTTATTCAATTTATGTTCCGTATAAAAATAGGATTTTACCCTCGATTTAAGGGTCTTACTTTTGCCAACATATATAATATTTCCATCAATATCCATCATTTGATAAATTCCCGGTTTCGCTGGTATAGATTCAATTTTCTCTATCAAATTTTCAGGTATCCTTGGCAAGTTAATCACCTACTATTATAATTTTAATAATACAAGGGTTCAGTTCTTTACGTAATACGTAAATAAACCGAACCCTTAATTATTTATATTGGTTGGCTACTTTTATGACGAGACATTAAGTTTTTGATTTACCGTATCAGATTCAATTGTCAGTTTTAATTTGAGAATTGTCAGTCTTATAACTTGTCAAATGTAATCTTTCAACTGTCCGCTTCACAATTTAAAAAGCTCAATCTCTATAGATTTATTTTTTGTAGTAAATTCGGTACTACTCCCACCCATGTCCATAGTTCGCATGAGAGAACCGTCTTCACTCATAAAAGTAGCATCTTTATGCGATAAGAGGGATTTTATAGTATCCACAACTAAATGAAGAGTTCCCTTACACCAAGAAACTAATCTTTACTCTTATCATCCTAAGAATTCTAGTTATATTTGTTTTACTCCTATTCCATCTAAATCAACAAAAATAGAATAATTTGCTTGATTAATTGCTACTTCTAATTTTGTAATAAGAACTTCCATTTTTTCTGCTTTTTTTCTATATTCCTTAGTATCAAAGCTAGGCTCCATTACTTGCTCATAACTACGATCTATTCCGCCAGACACTATGCCACCAGGCACTCGAGGAGTATATCTTGGAGTGGGGTCTACAATTTCACTGTGGATTCTCATTTCACCCATTTGCTTTAATCTAGGCAACTCATTTCTATATTGCTTTACAAGATAAATAGCCTCTTGTAAACTAATCTTTTCTCCGTCTATTGTAAATTCTACTAAGGTTTCTAGATTAGCCTTAGCAACTATAAGCCTTAATTTTCTAATTTCTTTCATTAGTATCTCTGATTTTGATGTTAATTCATTTACTGATATTTCATGTGGTTCATGCATAAGTTCTTTTTGTCCATTTACCTTCTTGTAAGTATTTTGAAGGCATGCAAATCTAGCAGTTAATATCTCATCCAATTCATTTTCTTTATTTTTAAGGATAAGGAACGCTTCCGCCAATGTAATGTTATCTTTCATAAAATCCCACCACCTTTTCTATCAATAGAATCATTATAATATAAAAATTCAGCTAAAATCAATCCTTTAATGGCCCAATTGATTTTGAAACATTGAATCTTCTAAATTTAAATGATTTTCATTATTTATTTTTTATCAAATTAAAATTTTAGGGAAAACTATTGATAATTTTAAACTAAAGGAATATAATGATACCATACTAAACATACCTATTTAGTATGGTATAAATGGAGGTGTTGATTATGTCAAAAATTCATAAAAGTTTAACTGAGCTTATTGGGAAAACCCCACTTCTAGAGCTTTCAAACTATAATAAAAAGCATGATTTGGAAGCAAAGATAATTGCAAAACTGGAATATTTTAATCCGGCAGGTAGCGTAAAGGACAGAATTGCATATGCAATGATTGTTGATGCTGAAGAAAAGGGCTTGTTAAAAACTGATTCAGTTATCATTGAACCGACAAGTGGGAATACAGGAATAGGTCTTGCATCTGTTGCAGCTGCAAGAGGATACCGAATAATTCTTACAATGCCTGAAACGATGAGTATAGAGCGACGTAATCTTTTAAAAGCCTATGGCGCAGAGATTGTACTTACAGATGGTGCAAAGGGTATGAAGGGTGCAATTGAGAAAGCTGATGAACTGTCAGCAGAGATAGAAAACTCATTTGTTCCAAGTCAATTTTCTAACCCTTCCAATCCGTTAATCCATAAAAGAACAACAGGACCAGAAATTTGGGATGATACTGATGGTCAGGTTGATATTTTTGTTTCTGGTATTGGTACAGGAGGAACAATAACAGGGGCTGGTGAATATTTAAAATCAAAAAATCCTGATATTAAAATTGTGGCAATTGAGCCTACTGACTCTCCTGTTCTTTCAGAGGGCATGGCAGGTCCGCACAAAATTCAAGGTATTGGTGCAGGCTTTGTTCCTGATACTCTTAATACAAAAATTTATGATGAAATAATTAAAGTTAGTAATGAGGATGCTTTTGCAGTTGGGAAAAAACTTGCACAAACAGAAGGTCTTCTTGTAGGAATATCATCTGGTGCCGCTATAGTTGCAGCAACAGAGCTTGCAAAACGCGCTGAAAATGTAGGAAAAAACATTGTTGTAATTCTTCCAGACACAGGTGAACGTTATTTATCTACTCCATTATTTGAAGGTTAATAATCATTTAAAAAGAGAAGGAGCTCCATACAATTTTATGGAGTCTATCTTCTCTTTTCTATATAACAGTTCCTCGAAGTCTTAGATTGTATGGGATATATTTATTCTATTAGCAGAAGTATCTTTTATATGGTATAATAGCATACATGTATGGTGATAGCCAAACAGTACAAAACACTTTGTCTGAATCCACAAGGTGTTTTTTTATTGATAGTTAGAGACTGTAAGACTCCGTATAAACTGGGTCCTTATTTAATGAAAGGTGATAACAATGATAGTAGAAAAATTACAAAACAGACAATCAAGTTTTTATAATACACTATTAAAACTAGCAATACCAATTGTTATACAAAACCTTATTACATCTTCTATAAACATGGTGGATACTATAATGATAGGTAAAATAGGAGAAATTGAAATTGCAGCCGTAGGTATAGCTAACCAATATTTCTTTTTATTTAATCTTCTAATAGTCGGTATAACAAGCGGAGCTGGAATATTTATATCTCAATATTGGGGACAAAAAGATAAAGAAAATATTCGTAGAACTCTAGGACTCAGTCTAATATCCAGTATAATATTTTCTATCCTTTTCACAATAATAGCCTTTATAATGCCAGAGACAATAATGAAATTGTTTAATAAAGACCCTTATGTAATCGGGCTT
This sequence comes from Alkaliphilus sp. B6464, assembly GCF_018141165.1. Taxonomy (NCBI): domain Bacteria; kingdom Bacillati; phylum Bacillota; class Clostridia; order Peptostreptococcales; family Natronincolaceae; genus Alkaliphilus; species Alkaliphilus sp. B6464. The sequence continues at coordinate 1,539,208 of NZ_CP058557.1, read as the reverse complement.
GGGGTACATTATTTAAAGATAGTTTCTATAAGCTATGCTTTTACTGCTGTATCCTTAGTATTTGGAGTATCATCCCGATGTGTTGAAGATACAGTTGCACCTATGCTAGTTAGCATAGTAGCCCTGCTAGTAAATGCAAGCTTAAACTATATTTTTATCTTTGGACACTTAGGTTTCCCTGCAATGGGTGTAAAAGGAGCTGCCCTTGCTACTCTGATTGCTAGAATAGCGGAAGCTATAGTTTTAATCTTTTATATTTATACTAAAAAAGGAGTTTTATCAGCTAAGTGGAAACAAATGTTAGATATAAACAAAAGCTTTATACAAAGAGCTTTGCGAACTATTATTCCTGTAGTTATAAATGACATGTGTTGGGCTATAGCTATGATTATTTATGCTATTGCCTATGGTAATTTAGGTACACAGGCTATGGCTGCCGTGCAGATTACAACTACAATTCAAAATATTTTTATGGTATTTACCTTTGGTCTTGCAAACGGTGCCGCAGTAATGATAGGACATCAAGTTGGGGCCGGAAACATAGAAAAAGGCAAGGAATATACAAGAAGATTTGTAAAACTTTCTATAATTGTAGGAATTTTTATAGGAATTATACTTGCCCTTAGTGCACCCACTGTACTTTCATTCTTTAATATTTCCGAAGAAGTGTACAATAGCGCACTAAAAATTTTATATATTACTTCCCTTATAATGTGTATAAAAGTGCTTGGTGTAGTTATTATAGTAGGAATTTTAAGGGGTGGAGGGGATGCAGGCCATGCCCTCAAGGTGGAAGCCTTAACTATGTGGGGAGTAGGAGTTCCTTTAGCTTTTCTAGGATCATTTGTGTTTAAACTTCCAGTGGAAATAGTAGTACTATTGGTAGGATTAGAGGAGGTAGCAAAGGTAGCGTTCACATTAAAAAGATTAAAAACAAACGAATGGATACGTCAGGTTACTGACTAATTGTTCCTATACTATTTGAGGAGGAGATACATCATGAGTAAAAAATCACGATTATTACTAATGCTAACTTTAATATTTACAGTTCTTATTGTTAGATCTATCTATTCTCCTAATATAGTAAAGCCTGTGGGTATCAATAATAGTTCTATCTCTGATTCGACTAGGTTTGCTAAAAAAATTCCTGTTTTGGTCTATCATCATCTACTTAGAGATGAAGAGAATACTATGAAAAATAATCCTTCTATTATATCCGTAGAAAATTTCCAAGAACAAATGGAGTTATTATACAACGAAGGATATAGGAGTATAACCTTAGAAGAGCTTGAAGGATTTATACTAGGAGAAAGGGACCTACCTTCAAGAAGTGTTCTAATTACCTTTGATGATGGCTACAAGAGTAATTATGAATATGCTTATCCAATTTTAAAAGAATACGGATTTATTTCCACAATATTTATGATTACAGATAGAATTTCCGATACAACAGTTTCATTTGATCCTACCCAGATACAATATCTTAGCTGGGAAGAGATGGAGTTAAGCCAAGATGTTTTTAAGTTTGCATGTCATACACATAAACTTCATTACTTAACTGATGATAATAAAAGTTATGTAGTAACCAAGCCTAGGACAGAAGTAGAAGAAGATTTAAGGAAAAACCTAGAGCTTGTACATAATCCCTACTTCGCTTATCCATATGGTCACTATACGGATGAAACCATTCAGATTTTACAAGATTTGGAATACGAGATGGCCTTTACAGTTAAAGAAGGCTTCGTAAAAACTGGAGACCCTATATTTGAACTTAATAGACAGGGTGTTTTTCCATCTACCACAATAGCAAAATTTAAGATCAAAGTTGGACTAAGCCGAGAGCCTTTATTTAAAAAATTAATAAAAAGTTTTTTAAACTTAATAAGACCTAAATACTAATTGGTTAGAAGTGTTTAGGTCTTTTATTAGTTTTAGATAAAATATTTACTCACTAATCAATTCTATCAATTTTTCGTCAATTTCAGCAGTTGCTTGCCAATAATAAAGCATTCCTTCAATAACATTTAATCTTACTGTTATTCTTTTAATCATATGAGCTTCACTTATCTAAATTTTCATTGGCTTCTTTACTTATTACCTATATTATTACTGTACTCTTTAGCCCTACTACTTATCCTTTTAGAGTAATCAATTATTTTCCTATTGTATTCCTCATTCATCAGTGGAGAAGAAAGTAGAAAGTCCGCTGTAGAACGATTGTTTGCAACAGGTACATCATATAAAACTGCAATACGAAGTAATGCTTTAACATCGGGGTCATGAGGTTGGGCTTCTAATGGATCCCAGAAAAATATCATAAAGTCTATATTCCCTTCTGCTATACGAGATCCTATCTGCTGATCTCCACCTAAAGGTCCACTTTTAAAAGCTATAATTGGTAGCTTAGCAGTGTCTGCAATAAGCTTAGCAGTAGTTCCAGTTCCACATAAAAAGTGATTTTCTAACCTATCTTTATTTACCTTTACCCAATTTACTAAATCTTCTTTTCTGTTATCATGTGCAATAAGTGCTATATTCTTTTGCTTTTTCATTTTAATTATAGTATAATCATTTACTATATCCATCTAAACTCCCCCTTTAATTTAATTTTACTAAACTAGTTTTATATTGTCCATATAGGCTTAAATATACGCTTCTTCTAGTAAAAAAAATTGTCGCTTTAATATTCCACAAATTTCACCATTTTTCTTAAAACTTCTTTAAAGTTATGAGATTGGGATATCCTATGATATAATAGTTAGACGAACGAAACAATGCAGGAAATAAAATATAAAATGAAAATTAACGTAAAGTACAACCAAATAAGCCAGCTGGTGGGTTTTACTAAGCCGCGTTGACTATGAGGTGATAATATGAAAGATCAAACTAAAATATTTAGAGAGAAAAATGTATTAAAAGCACTAATTCAATTTGCTGTGCCTGGAGTAATAACCATTTTAGTTTCGGAGCTCTACAATATGGTAGACACATTTTTTGTAGGTAAATATGTAAGTGCAAATGCTGTTGGAGCCTTAGGCATTGCCTTTCCTATTCAAAGATTAATAATAGCTACATCTCTACTAATAGGAGTTGGGACTTCTACTTCTATTGCTAGATCCTTAGGCGAAAAGGATTATAGTAAGGTAAATAAAAATATTGCTAATGCTATCACTTTAGGACTAATAGCTTCTATAGTGCTTCCAATATTAATCTTTTTATTTAGAAAAGGTTTAATTTACAATTTAGGTGCGAGTGATGTAATATATCCAATTGCCGAAAAATATATTTCAATAGTTTTAATAGGCAGTTTATTTTTGAGTTTTACTAATATCTTTGGATATTGTATTATTGCACTTGGTAATCCTAAGGTAACCGTAACTGCACTTTCCATTGGTACTATTGTTAATATAGTGTTAGATTATTTATTAGTAGCAATATTTGGAATGGGCGTAGCAGGAGCTGCAATTGCAACTGTTTCATCACAAACTATTGGTTTTATCTACGCCTTAGTAAAAATGTATAGCTGTAAAAGAGATTTTAATTTAAAACTTAAAATGTCCTTTGATTTAGATATATCAAAATCTATTATATCAATAGGATTTGCAACCTTTATAGTGGAAATATCAGATGCTATAGTAATAGCTGTTTTAAATAATTTATTACTACCTACTGGTGGAGATACAGCTATTATCATTGTAGGAGCAATTACAAGGGTATCTATGTTTATGTATATTACTATTATTGGGATTAGTTCTGGAATGCAGCCTTTGGCAGCCTATAATTATGGCGCTAAGGATTATCAAAAACTAAATAAAATTATTGATATAACAACTAAAATGGTTTCCGCCACTTCGGTAGTTTTATGGAGTGGAATGATGATCTTTTCAACTCAAATATTTGCAAGTTTTATAAAAGAGCCTGATATTTTAGTTGAAACGGTTAAAGCCTTTAGGACTACAATTATTATTTTCCCAGTTATCGGAATCTACTATGTTTCTATTTACTATAATCAGGCAATAAATAAAGCAAAAGTTAGTTTCTTTTTATCTATATACCGACAACTGTTATTATTCATACCTATAGTTATTGTTTTAGTAAGTACTATGGGTGTAAATGGAGCATGGATAACATATCCAGTAACAGATGCTATTGCAGCTATTACCGGTGTAATATTTATTAAGAGGGGCTTATCTTTATTAGAAGATAAACTGGAGTTTAGCGGAATAATTGCAGAAGAATAATTAATGATAAACAATGGTATAGTTAATCGACACATTATGTCGATTAACTATACCATTAATACATTTTACTAACACCTATAACCTACCTTGAGGTAGCTGCACAATAAATGAAGTATCAACTCCAATATTGCTTTCAACATATATTTTACCGTTATGCTTTTGTACAATTGATTTTGCAATAGCTAAGCCTAATCCATAGCCACCACTCTCTCTTGAACGGGAAGAATCTTCACGATAAAACCTTTCAAATATTTTTTCAGTATTTTCCGAAGCAATACCTGCACCAGTATTTTTTACTATGATTTCTATATTGTTTTTCTTAGAGCTTAAACTTGCTGAAATTATCCCTTCTTTAGGTGTATTTTTTATTGCATTATCCACTAATATATTAATTAAACGCTCAAAACTTTCTTTATGCCCGTAAAAATATATCTCCTCCTGAATATCTGTTTCTAGTTCAATACTATTTTCAAATAGGACTGCCTCAAAGGATAATAGGACTCCATCTAACACATTACTTAAATTAAAACTTTGGAAAAGTAATGGTTGTTCTAATGAATCCATTTTAGCTAAAGACAGCATATCATTAATAAGATTTGACATTCTTTCGGTTTGTGAGTGTATAAAGCCGATCCACTTTGACTGGCTTTCTATAGTTTCCTCTTGATTCGATGAAATTACAGCTAAATTGGTTTTAATTATGGCTAGCGGGGTTTTGAGTTCATGGGATGCATCTGCAACAAACTGCTCTTGTTTTTCAAATGCTTCTTTAATAGGTTTAATAGTACGATTAGCTAAATATACGCTAATTAAAAATAACACAATAAGACTACCCCCACCTACTATAACAAATATAATCAAAATATCTCTCAAACTTTCCTGAAGCCGACTTCTATCAACAAATGCTATTTTTGTGCCAAAAGGAGTTTCTCTCTTAATAAAAGAATAATTAAAATCTCCCGCTTTAATTTTTCCAGAATTCTCGTGTATTTCTATGGCCTTTGATACGGCTTCTTTAATAATATCTTCCTCCATAGCTATAAAAGACGAAAATACAATAATTTCATTGTTTTTATTTAACTCTACAACTAAACTTGTAGCTACCCTCGGCCCTCCTGGGAATGGCTTCGGAGGGGCATTAATAATTTTATCAAGGTCAAAAGCTAGTTGACGCTCCCCGCCGAATGCAGTTAGTATATATATTGCAATAAAAATAGCTACAAAAACAAATGTTAAAAGGGACATGTTTATAATAACAAACTTTTGTTTTAATTCTTTAAACATATTTACTCCTCCAATTTATAACCTACTCCCCTAATGGTAGATATTTTAGCCTGCGTCCCAATATATTGAAGTTTTTTCCGTAAAAAAGATATATATACCTCTATATTATTATTCTCAGCTTCAGATTCATACCCCCATATCTTTATTATAAGATCCTCTTTGTTGACTACTATTCCAGGTCTTAATAGAAAATATTTAAGTATTTCTAATTCTTTAAGTGCTAGTCTTACATTACCTTTCCTACCTTCAAGTATGTAGGTAGATAAATTTAAAGAAAAATCTTCAAAATACAATGTGTCATCGTTTATCACTTCGCCTTTTCTTCTAGTTAATGCTCTTAACCTTGCCAATAACTCATCCGTAGAAAATGGTTTCGGAAGATAATCATCGGCACCACAGTCCAGTCCCTTTATCTTGTCTAATACTTCTCCTTTGGCTGTAAGTAATATAACAGGGGTAGAGATATTTTCTTCTCTTATCTTTTTCAATATTTCAAGTCCATTCAGTTTTGGTAGCATTATATCTAAAATTATTACATCATAAATACCTGTTAAAGCATAGTCTAGACCATCTTCACCGTTATAAACCCCATCTACCATGTACTTATTTTGCTTTAAAATTTGTATTAATGCTTCTGATAATTGTTTTTCATCCTCAACTAACAAAACCTTCATTTTGTATCACGCCTTTTATTTTTATATTTTTAACTTGACTATATATTGATATAAATTTTCTTTATTATAGCATACAAAGCTTAAAACAAAATTAAATTTAAAATTATTCAATTTAATCTTCAGTTTAAGATTAAATTAAGGATCATACTGTAAATTAAATATGTGGACATTGATACTAGGAGGTGAATAAATGGATAAACCAAAATTCAGACATGAAATAAAACATTTTATTAATAGTTTAGACGGTTGTATTTTAAGGACTAGGTTAAAACAAATAATGAGTCCAGATACTTTTGCTCTTGAAGATGGCAAATATAAAATTAGAAGTTTATACTTCGATAACTTTAATGACAAAGCTCTTTTAGAGAAGCTAGATGGACTTAATAACCGTGAAAAGTTTAGAATTCGTTTTTATAATGATGATCATTCATTTATAAAGCTTGAAAAGAAAAGTAAAACCAGGGGCTTATGTTTAAAGGATTCTGTGCAAATAAGCTATGAAAACTGTAAACGTATAGTAGAAGGAGATATAGCTTGGATGTCAGACTCTAATAACCCTTTACTTTTAGAGCTTTATATTAAAATGCAAACCGAGTTTTTACGACCTAAAACTGTGGTGGACTACACTAGAGAAGCCTATATGTATAAACCTGGTAATGTAAGAATTACTATAGATAGTAATATTAAGACTGGTATTTTTTCTAAGGATTTGCTTAATCCAAATTTACCTACAATAGGCATGTATCCTCCAGGATATAGCATTTTAGAGGTTAAATTTGATGAGTTTCTACCTGAGATAATAAGCGATATGCTACAAACAAATGAGCATAGAAGTACATCAGTTTCTAAATATGCAGCTTGTAGAATATATGGCTAATTTAAAATATTAATAATGGAGGTTTGAAAAATGAATGCAGCAAAACAAATTACTTTTAATGATATTTTTAAGTCAAGTTTTCTTGAAAAAGTAACATCTTTCTCTCTTTTAGATATGGTTTTAGCCATGGGCCTTGCCTTTGTATTAGGCTTATTTATATTCTTAGTTTACAAAAAAACATTTAAAGGTGTAATGTACTCTATTAACTTTGGTGCTTCCCTTATGGCAATGACAATGATTACAACCTTTATAATTCTAGCAATTACATCTAATGTGGTGCTATCTCTTGGTATGGTTGGTGCACTCTCTATTGTTAGATTCCGTTCTGCTGTTAAAGAGCCCATCGATATTGCCTTCTTATTCTGGTCTATAAGTGTTGGTATTGTCATTGGTGCAGGGCTTATTCCCCTTGCAGTATTAGGATCCTTATTTATAGGTCTAGTTTTACTTGTATTTGTTAATAAGAAGAGTACAGATAATCCATATATAGTACTTGTTAATATGACCGGAGATAAATGCGAAGACAATGTAATGGAGTTTATAAGCAGTAGAGTTAGCAAATATATTGTAAAATCAAAGACTGTATCATCTAGCAACAATGTAGAACTATCTGTAGAAGTAAGACTTAAAAATATGTCCACAACATTTATCAACGATATAACTAAGTTTGAAGGAGTAAATAACGCTGTACTTGTAAGCTACAACGGTGAATATATGTCTTAGGAGTGATGTTAAATGTTAGGGAATAGACATATCAATTTAATTATAATAATTTTGATGATTGTTACTATAATCTTTACATCTATTTTTATATTATCCCCCCAAAGCTTAGGCATAACTCCATCTTCAACTACTGAAGTTGAGTATGCTAGCCGTTTGTTCAAAAAAGATGAGGTAGCAGAAATTAGTATAAAAATGAAACAAGAAGATTGGGATTGGATTATAGAAAATGCTTTAGATGAAGAGTATAGAAGTGCTGATATAACTATAAATGGTGAAACTTTTTATAATGTTGGTATTCGTCCAAAGGGAAATTCTAGCCTTAGATCTGTTGCACAAGATGATACAACAGATCGATTTAGCTTTAAAATAAAATTTGATAAATATGTTAAGGGGCAAACCTATTATGGACTTGATAAATTTGTTATCAATAATATGATAAGCGATACAACATATATGAAGGAATATCTTGCCTATGATTTGTTTGAAAAAATGGATATAGTTACCCCTCTAAATTCCTTTACAAATATAAATATAAATGGTGAACCTTGGGGACTTTATCTTGCAGTAGAAGCCACTGAAGAAAGCTTTCTAAGTAGAAATTTTGGTAATGACTATGGCAGTCTTTATAAACCTGAAGATACTGGTTCTTCGCTAAAGTTGGCAGATGAAAATCATTCCAGCTATCAGGGTATTAAAGATAACGCTCAAATAAAAATTACAGACAAAGATTTTGATAAGGTAGTTGAAATGATTAAAAACCTTAACAGTGGAACAGACCTTGAAAAATACTTGGACGTTGACGAGGTACTTCGCTATTTCGCTGTAAACAATTTACTTGTTAATTTAGATAGTTATGTCGGTAATTTTAATCATAATTATCTTCTATATGAAAAAGATGGTGTATTCTCTATTTTACCTTGGGATCTTAATATGGCCTTTGGAGGTTTTCAAGTTAGAAATGGACAACAAGCAGTAGATTTTTCGATTAACACTCCTTATAGCGGCAATGGAGAAAATTACCCTCTTATTAGCAAGCTACTTGAAGTTCCAGAGTATAAAGAGATTTATAATAAGTATCTAGAAGAGGCAGTTAAATTATATTTTAATAGTGGACTGTTTAAAACAACTGTTACTAATCTAGATAATTTAATAAATGAATATGTTAAAAATGATGCAACTGCCTTTTACACCTACGAGCAATATACTGCGTCCCTTCCAGTACTTAAGGAGTTTGGTAAACTAAGGGCTAAAAGTGTTATTGCACAATTGGCAGGAGAAACAACAGCAGGCGCAGTAGATTTGGACTTAAATGCCCTTGGTAGTATGGGTATGGGTGGAGCTGGTGGAATGGCCGGACCTAACAGAGCTGGTGGCGGCAATAATAGGGATAGACCTAATAATATGGGGCAACCAGGTAATATGCCTAATGATATGGGTAGTGAGAATCGTCTTAATAATAGGAATCAAGATAATATGAATATGGGTAACCCTCCTAATGTTGGAAACCAAGAAAATATAAATAGAGATAATCCTCCTAACAATATTCAAGGTGGTTTTATGCAGGATACTATTAACTCAGAAAATATGGAAGAGATTATGGAAATTATACAAACAGCTGATGGAGGAGAATTAACTGATTCTCAAATTAACAAGCTAAAAGAATTAGGACTTGATGATACAGCAATAGAATTTATGAAAAATATACCTTCAAATATGAATCTAGAAAATTTCCAAAATGGTCCTGGAAGAGGTGGCGGTTTTCCTGGTGGAGACATGGGTGGAGGTAGGAATAGATCAAATACTAGAAACCTTATTCCCTCTTTAATAGTGACAGGAGTATGTACTTTGATTATGATATTAGCTATATTCTTTGTATATAAGTTTAAAAGACGTAAATATATTCGAGGATTAGCAAAATAATATAATGCTTTTTCAAGAAAATTATTGTAATCTCCCTATTTAAAAGACCTAAACGTTTATATAATATGCAACGTTTAGGTCTTTTCTTAACATACTCAATTATCTTATATTATTCAGCAGAATATATCATTCTATAATATGCTGTTTTAAACCCTAACTTTCCATATAGCTTTCTAGCCCTTTTATTATCGAGGTCTACATGAAGAGATAACTTACCATCTGTTAGTTCTATTATTTGATTAATAAGCTCTGTAGCTATACCTCGGCCCTTATTTCCTTCCTTTGTAGCTATATAACCTAGATGATATGTAGGAATAAAATCTTTAAAACCGAGGTTTACAACTACACATACAGCTTGAGGTACGTTATTTCTAAGGGCTATAATTATAAATCCAGATTTTACTGCAGATTCAACTGCATCTTCAGTTTCTTGTATAGGATCCGAATAATTTTGTAGCCACTCTTTTATCCACTGTACAATTGTTTCCTTAGAATATCTGTCAAAGTTAGTAACTCGATAAAGCTCTAGGTCACTTTTACCATCATTAAGAACTATTACATGCTTTCCATCTTTTATCTTCCCTTCTTTAGCAAGCTTGTAAAATCCAGCAAATGAATAACCTTCTTCCGTAGATAGTATTATATTTTCTTGTTTTCTTAAAACTTGAACACTTTCTTTTAAAATTTTTTCATCTATAGATATTATTTTACCATCTGTATCATGTATAGCTTTCAAAGTATCTCCAAGAAGTACCCCTTCTCCCGTAAATAGATTTCTCGTATATTTATTAACCTTTATGTCATACTCTTCAAGATCACCTATCTTCATATTTTTCTTGTAATCATCAAATATAGCATTGCCCTTTGGTATGGTACATGAAAATATTTTAGGATATTTATTTATATCCCCTTCAACCCACTTATTGACAAATCCGTTATAAAGGCTTGATACTGTATATCCATAACTCAGCTGAGTGAACACGGTACTTATATTATCTCCTAATTTTTCAGCGATCTCTTCGCCTATTTTCTGCAGAGAGATCATGCTAAGATGTTTATTTGCATACTGATTAGATGCATTATAGAAATTATTTTCTCTACAATATTTATCTACAAACTGATGTTTATTATCTATTTTTTCTGTTCTAAAGTCTATAATAAACTTATTATCAAATAAACTTTCCTTCCATTTCTCGGTTTTGAATAAAGGAATTTTTACACCTAGATCATTCTTATCACAAAAATGGATAATTGAATTAATATAATCATCAGAACCATCCACCAAAAGACCTTTACTTTTATGGCTTAGTGCATCTTTAACTATTACCTCAGAAATTCTATCAAACTTATGTCCAAAAGGATTTGTTCCTTCAAGTTTTAAATATATTTTTTCTACGCCCAGATACTTTTCTAGATTTTTAGCTCTCATTAAGGGGGTCCTTCCTGGCTTATTCAAAAAATCACTCCTTTTATAAATTTAAGTATTAAATAATATTAGTTTGTTCTATAATAAAGGATATATTACATGAAAAAGATTACAAAAGAAAGAGATGGTGATTTAAATGATTACAGTTTATTTAACTGGAATTTCAGCATATTATGAAGGAGAAGATATAGAGATCAGATATCGTATTTATAACGGTGAAGACCTTATATTAAAAGAGTCCCTTCTAAAGGATTATAAAAAACCGGCAGTAGTAGGTCCATTTGCACTGTTGACTGTTTTGAAAGAATTAGAAAAGTATCAGGATGACGAAATAACTATTATAGTTAATGACCCTGCATTAAATGAGCTAATTAGAGGAACATCAACAACAAAGAATGCAGGAGTTCTAAAAATGATAAATATGGCTAAAGATAGACTTAATAGGTTTAAAAATTCTATTAAAATTAAAGATATAAGTAATGATAAGGTGGAATTAGCTAAATGGGACGATATTCTAAAGCCTTAAATAATTAAAGGGAGCGGTTCCTTTGCCACATAGTGCCGAGGAATCGTCCCCCTTATTTTATCTCACTACTAACTTAGTTTTAGTTTTGCAATAAAATCTAATACCATCTTAGGAGCGCCCCAAGCATATACAGGAAAAACAAAGCCTATTTTTTCATCATCTTTTAGGATGTATTCATAGATCTCTTTTCCCTTATACATTAAAGCAGATATAGAAAAAAGCTTTTCTCCATGATACTTAGATATATCTTTAGCTACTTGTAGAGAATTTCCTGTACCTGTAAAGTAAACTATCATATTATATCCCCTCCCCCAATCTATTATAAAATATATATTACATATTAATAATATCTGTAGCCCTCTCAAGATATTCTAAATATGAGTAAGCTTCTTCTGAAGCTTTGCCACACATTTCCTCTGAGGCCCTTAGATTAATACATACAGCTGGTCTTTCTCTTTTTCCAAATAACATACATTTATTATCCGTTGTTAGCTGAATACATCTAACGCCTGCAGGTTTACCACCATTCATACCTGGTATTGGTGATGATATTGAAGGCGCAATACAACAAGCTCCACAGCCAGTTCTACATTCCATAAACATACCGTTGCCAAAACCTTATAAAACTCTAAAGATTTTGTTTAATTCTCTGTTCAACCTACCCTATTTTGAATAACCGAAGTTAATCTACTTTAGTTTGATATAGTAGTCCGAGAGCGTAAATTCGGATACAACGAATCCTACATATCAGCGTTATCTTGTTGGTGATTTTATGCTGATTTATACCCATTAGGGCACACGTAATTAGATAAGTTTATACATGCGTTCAAATCTCTATCAATAGATAACCCACATTCACATTTATAAACTCTATCAGAAAGTTTAAGGCTTTTATTGATATTTCCACACTTACTACAAGTTTTAGAAGATGGATAAAATCTATCTGCAACAACCAACTCTATTCCGTTAAATTTACATTTGTATTCTAACATTCTTCTAAACTCATAAAAGCCTTGTTTTGCTATGGCTTTTGATAAGTGCTTATTCTTCATTATGCCTTTTACATTAATATCTTCCATAACTACTCTGAATGGCTTGATTTTCACTATTTCAGTAGTAGTTTGATGAAGATAATCTTTTCTGATATTTGCTAATTTTCTATGCAGTAGTTGTATATTCTTTTCGAGTTTTATAATGTTGCTAGTTTTGGTATACTCCTTTCCTTTTTTATTTTTATCGTATTTACGACTGACTTGACGTTGCAACCTACGCAGTCTTTTTTCTATTTTTTTAACAACTCTTGTTTTATTAATATTCTTATAAACTTTACCATCTGAACATATTGCTAAATCTTTCAATCCCAAATCTATTCCTAAACTAACATCTGTTAATTCTTGATGTTGTTCTTCTTGTTCTATGCCAACAGATAAATACCAATACTTATTGTCAAATGATATTCTAGGGTTTGAGTATTTAACATTCACAGGTATCTGCTCATTCGTTCTTATCCAACCAACTTTTTCAATATTAACTAACTTGTTTTCTTTAACTTTTAGTTTCATATTGTCATTGTAAAAAGATTTTTTACTTCTTTTTCTACTTTTAAATCTAGGTTTATCTGCTAATCCTTTAAAAAAGTTTTTATAAGCATTACAAGCATCTTTTACAGCCTGTTTTGCCACATTGTTAGATACTTCATTTAACCAATTTAATTCGGATTTTTTTAAAATAGTTATCTCTTTTCTTAAATCTATATCGCTTATAAATTTGCCACCATTTTTATAATTTTCTTCTTGTTTGGCGAGTGTCCAATTATAAATATATCTAGCAGTACCAACTGATTTCCAAAGTGATTTTTCCTGCTTCTTAGTTGGAAATAATCTAACTTTCTTCGCTAGTATCATCCTCTAACAACTCCTTAATCATTTTCTTTGCTTTATTTGCTCTCTTGCCTTGAAGCCTACAACTAAAAACTGTAACTATCTGAATTAAATCTTCAACTAATTCTTGTTGTTCGGTCTTTTCAGTATTATCTATAATTTCAATAGTAGTACCATATTTATTACATAGATTTTCTATAATTTCAAAACCAAATCTTAATAATCTATCTTTATATAGAATTACTATCTTATCAATTTCTGAATTAGTTATCATATCTATTAATTGATTTAATCCTTTTTTATTGTAATTTATTCCACTTCCTATGTCAGTAATAATGCCAAAAGAGTAACCTTTAGCAATCATATAAGTTTTAACATTATCAACTTGTCTTTCTAAATCATCTTTTTGTTTGTGGGAACTAACTCTACAATATCTAATTACCTTTTTAGTTTTAGTTTCAATACCTTTTGTACCTAAAAATGATTGAGTTGTTCTTGTGAATAATATCTATATCCTGTTGGAGCAACATGATGTGGTTTTAATATATTTTTATTATCCCATTCCCTTAATGTTTGAGAAGTTTTTCCTATTAATTTAGAAAACTTTCCTATTGAATAATATATCATTTATATCACCTCTTGAATTTATTATAATGCAAATATTATATAAATTCAAAATAGCCTTATAAAGTTTTACAACGTTTTATTAACTGTTACTCATCCTCCTAATCTACTTAAAAACAATAATAACATATTTATATATTCATTATAAGATTTTTATCTATAATATTCTTACCAAATACTTTATCTTGACCTATATATAAATTTAAAGTATAGTGTAATTAAAATAAAACATAATATAAGGTGATGGAGTTCACCATAATTGCCAAAGGCTAATGACTCCTACAGATTCAATTTTATAATTGTATCTGTAGGAGTTTTTTTGTTTAATATTAAGGAGGTATTATGATGGCAGTAGATTTGGCTATAATTATTTTGCTTGGACTATTTGCAAATGCAGTTTTTGAAAGAATTCATTTACCAGGACTATTAGGAATGCTTGTTATTGGAGTAGTTATAGGTCCATACGGACTAAATATACTTAGTTCTGATATACTCAGCGTTTCCGCAGATTTTAGAAGAATTGCCCTAATTATTATTTTATTAAGGGCTGGACTAGGTATAAATAAAAAATCTTTGAGAGGAATAGGCAAAACAGCTCTAAAACTAAGTTGTATTCCAGGTTTAATAGAAGGATTTTTTATTGCATTTGCTTCTATTAAGCTTTTAGGCTTTTCTTTTATTCAAGGTGGAATACTTGGTTTTATAATTGCCGCTGTTTCTCCAGCTGTAGTAGTTCCTCAAATGCTGAATCTTATGGAAAAAAGGATAGGCACTAATAAAAATATACCGACTTTAATATTGGCAGGCGCTTCGATAGATGATGTTTTTGCTATTACAATATTTAGTACATTTTTAGGTTTATATAGTGGAAAGCAAATTAATATAGGGATTAAAGTTATTGAAATTCCATTAGCTATTATTTTAGGTATTTTTGTTGGTATTATTATAGGCCTAATATTAATTAAACTTTTTAAAAAGCGCCATATCCGTGATACAAAAAAAGTATTAATTATTCTTGGCGCAGGAGTTTTACTTTCCGCACTTGAAGATCTGTTAAAGAGCAGAATTCAATTGGCGGGATTATTGGGGGTTATGACCATAGGATTTATAATATTAGAGAAGAGCCCTGACATAGGTAAAAGATTAGCTGTAAAGTTTAATAAGGTATGGATATTTGCAGAGATACTTCTTTTTGTATTAGTGGGTTCGGAGGTAAATATAAATGTAGCTACCAATGCAGGAAAAGTGGGTATTGAATTAATATTAATAGGACTTTTAGGCAGAAGTTTGGGAGTATTAATATCACTA
Source organism: Alkaliphilus sp. B6464 (assembly GCF_018141165.1). NCBI lineage: Bacteria > Bacillati > Bacillota > Clostridia > Peptostreptococcales > Natronincolaceae > Alkaliphilus > Alkaliphilus sp. B6464. Next base: position 1,523,725 of record NZ_CP058557.1, on the reverse strand, counting down.
ATAGGAAGCAACTTAAACTTAAAAGAGAGGCTATTTTGTGTTATTTCGTATGTACCCAAAGCCACAGTCCAAGCTGCAATAGGTTCTATCCCTTTATCGCTAGATGTGGCCTCTGGAGACATTATTCTAGCTATTTCAGTGTTATCAATAATCTTGACTGCACCATTGGGCGCTATAGGTATTAGTAAATCTGCAGAAAAATTATTAATAGTTGAATAATATATTTTGTTATACCTTAATTTTAAATTTGACCAAAGGACCTGCTACATCATAAAAAATATTGACCACATATGATATAATTTAAATAATAGATTCTTTAAATAAACAGAATTTGAAAGGGTTGAACAAATGAAAGCACTAATAGATATACACTGTCATACTATTGTTAGTGGACATGCTTACAGTACAATGGAGGAAATGATATCAAGAGCTAAGGAGAAAGGCCTTAGGGTTTTAGGTATTGCGGATCATGCACCTTCTATGCCTGGCAGTACTCACGTATTTTACTTTTCTAATTTATCCGTAGTGCCTAGAAAAATAGATGAATTAATTTTACTAAAAGGTGTAGAAGCTAATATTATGGACTATGAAGGAAATATCGACATGCCTGTAGAGATTTTAGAAAAATTAGACTATGTTATAGCTAGTTTACATCCACCTTGCATAGATCCAGGTACAATTGAAGAAAATACTAATGCTATTATAAATACCATGAAAAATCCTTATGTAAAGATTATAGCCCATCCTGATGACTCTAGATATCCTATAGATCATGAGGCTATAGTAAAGGCTTCTAAAAAATATAATGTGGCCCTCGAAGTTAATAATTCTTCTTTAAAGCCTGATAGCTTTAGAACAGGAGCCTATGAAAACGTAAAATCTATTTTAAACCTATGTAAAAAATATGAAACTAAAGTTATATTTGGTAGTGATGCTCATATTTCCTATGATATTGGAGAATTTACTAATTGTATAGATATTATGGAAGAAATAGATTTTCCTAAAGAACTTATAATAAACTATAGCACAGAAGCTATAAATAATTTATTAGGTGAAAATATACTCTAATCTTATCTTATTTGTAATTAAAAGAAAAACTACTAGGCATATTCAATGTACCTAGTAGTTTTTCTTTTAATATTTATATAATGATGAAATTAAAATTCCATATAAGCTGAGTCTTTGTTTATATCCCTGTAAAAAAGTTTTGTGTGTAATAGTATTTATATGTGCTACTTGAGTTGTAGGCTCCACCTACTCCAATGGTTTTATATTCACCTAAAATACTATTTCTATGTTCACTTGAGTTCATCCAGCCTTCATGTGTTTCAATAGCATCTGAAGTTCCTGCAGCTATATTTTCAGCCGCTGATATATAGGTTATCCCTTCCTTTTTCATTCTGTCAAAAGGACTTTCTCCTTTTAAATTAATATGTTCAAAATAATCACTATCAGCCATATCTTGACTATGTTTTCTTGAACTAATCATTGCCTCGTCACTCCATGTAAATGGTTCTAAACCATTCCTTATCCTGATAACATTTGCAAGATCAAATATCTGTCTTTCAAAGCTATTCCTTAGCTTTTCACTGTATACCCCATAATATCCATCTAATCCAAGCTCTATATCTTCATCTATAATTTGCAGAGATGTTACAGTATTATTTTCATGAATATCATAGAAAATAGATACATAGCTTCCATCAATAAGATAAAGTCCTTTTTCATCTACATTATATATAGAGTAAACAGTATTACCTTTTCTAACACTGTTTAAAGATTTTCCTAGTAACCTCTCTACCTCGGCTCTTTCCATGCCTATCTTTATTCCCTTTGTCGACTTCCAATTATCCACATTTGTATATATACCTACTACCTTTTTATCTTTTATTCCCACCTGAATATATTTACTATAATCCCTATTATAAATATACCATTCAAATCCGTATTTACTTAAATCCTTCCTATCAGGTTGCCCAAGCTTAGAGATTAGATCTTCTTCGGTTGAACCTACCGAAATACCTTGAACGACAAATTCTTTATTGATATTTCTCTCCTTCAATGATACTGTGTATGTCTTTGGGTCCCATCCAATATCTATGCCTAAGCTTTCACTAATAAATCTTAAAGGAACAAAAGTCCTTCCATCCTTTAAAAAGGCAACAGTATCCATTGATTTATTTATACCATTCAATGTAAATCTTTCTTCTCCGATTTTAAATCTCATATTAGTATTATCTTTAATAATATCTACTGCCTTATTAGCTTGATCCCACTTAACTTCTGCTCCTAAACGCTCTGCTACAAAGCTAACTGGAACGAGCACCCTACCAGCTTTAGCATCCATATATGGTTTAACATTAGGGAAACTAATTTTAATATTATTTAGTTTAATAGTAACTTCGCTTTGTGCAGAAATAAATATTGAGCTTGAAATCAGTGTTAACAAAATTAATAGTATAAGAATAAGACTTTTACTCTTGTTTCTCATTATTTCACCTGCTTTTCTTATGTATTTTACTCCAAAATTGCTTCATCTATTAGAATTGTATCATAACTTGTTACATGAATGTATTTAAAGCAAATAAGTAAGACTTGCTAATTTAAAATTTTTCTAGTGTCATATTGACTAATTATAAAAGAAAAGGAATTATGTCAAGATGCACCTTTATCTAGTGCTAGACTTTCTTCTATTGTGGATTTTATCATCTCAAAAATTCTAATATTATCTTCTAGGCTTATACCATCAACTGTTAAGGTTCTTTCTTTAGTCAAACCATCTACAGCTCCAGCATTTACTATAGCTTCCAAAGCCTGTCTTTCTGTTTCAACATTATAAAGTAAGTCCTCTTGTGAAAACATGGAAAGTGCAGAAGCTAGAGCGTGTCCGCCCCAGTTAGATACACCTGCTACTATAAGATAATCTGTAACAAAGGATGCCGCTATTATATCCCCATTTGGAATATTTTCTATTACATACTGTTTTATTTTTCCCATTCCAATTTCATTTCCACCATCACCAATACCAATTGTAGTTAATCCTAAACGCCCTGCTTCCCTAAACAAACAGTCCATACTTGGAATAATATCACTAAGGCATTCTCCTCTCATAGAATAAATATTACCATCTGAGGCTTCGCCTGGTCTTTCTACTGCTAGTAAACAATCTGGCTTATATGTACTAAGTATACTTTGAGAAAGAATATCCTCCTCACCTTTAATAAATATTTCTAGTGGTGCTTTTAAACCTACCAGTTTTAAAGCAGCTTGTAGCATTGATTTAGAATATATATCTGTAATAATAACTACACTTTTCCCTAGTTTCTCTAATGCGCTGGCAACCGAAATAGCACCTAATGGCCCATCGGTTTCTCCAGTCAATGTATCTTTAATTACGAATCCAGTAGTAATTATAATAGTATTTGATTTTATAAGTTCCTTTGCTGCATTTTCAATTTCACCAGCTAGATAGGCTTTATCCATACCCCTACTATTTAGGTTTTCACTAATAATCTCTTCTAGTCTCTTAAAATAATTCATATATTCAAATTCTCCTTAAATAAAATATTATATAAGTAAGTTAGTATTCTGTTCAAACCATCTCTGTTATTATAACAAACAATTTCTAATTTGATCTAACAAAGATTTTAGTAGAGAAGCTTAAAGAATTAAATCTTAGATATGTATATGTGAATAAGAACTATTATATAATGGCACTACCTTTAAAAATCCCATTGAAAACAACTAGCCTCTGTGATAAATCATCATAGTTTAGGGTAATATATATTTATTTAAAAGAGTACACTATTAAAAACTTTTGAAAGGACTGAATTAAATGTCAAATAAGCTTCCAATTGGATTTATCGGTCATGGATCACCTATGAATATAATCTCTGATAATCCCTACACTCGAAGTATTTATAATATTGGGAATAATCTCCCCAAACCAAAGGCAATTTTAGTAATTACTGCCCATTGGATGTCAGATGGAGTTACTGCTATTACTACTGCAAGCAACCCCCATTTAATTTATGATTTTTATGGGTTTCCTGAAGAATTATACAAGATTAAATACGATTGTCCCGGATATCCTGAAATTGAGGACATTTTAAAAGGGTTAAACATAGTTCCATCTAGAGATTATGGGCTGGACCATGGCGTATGGGCTATAATGAAGTTTATGTATCCAAAGGCGGATATTCCTGTAGTTGCTCTTAGTTTGGATATGGCTCAACCAGCTGAGTATCATTATAACCTAGGAAAGTCTATGAGATTTTTACGCGAAAAAGGTGTACTAGTCTTAGGAAGTGGCAATCTTGTACATAACTTATTTAAAGCAGATTTACGTGGGGATTCTGAACCTTATAATTGGGCTATAGATTTTGAAAGAGAAGTAATAGAATCTTTAAAAAGAAAAGATTTCGAAGATCTTATTAAGTATGGAGATATGAAAACTTTATCTATACCAACCAAAGACCACTATCTACCTCTTCTTTATATATTAGGTATGGTAGATGAAGATGATGAATTTGAGATAATATATTCGGGAATACAAAATAAATCCATATCTCAATTAAGTTTCTTATATAAATAAAAACCACATAGAGCCTATCAATAAGTTTTAGGCAGTTTCGCAATCAATTTTAGAACATAACAGTAAAAACATCTATGTAAAATTTTATAAAAATTACACTAGGTATTTATATATTTATCTATAATAAGTTACTCTTACATTTCATAATTTCCCATAATTCCATGACAATTATTCCACAGTTTTCTCCTATACTATTAATCAGGAGGTACCTTACAGATATCAATAATTTGAAGGGAGTAGATTTTATGAATTGGAAAAAAAGTATTATCCCAGCTACGCTTTCGCTAACTCTATTAATTCCTACAGCTGCTTTTGCTGATAATGATGCAAATGTTTCAGAAAATACAAAAGGGTTTGGAGGACTTAGAACAGTAATTACCAATAGATCTTCACATGAAAATGAAGTCTTTTATAGTAACATAGAGGTTACTGAAGAAGTTAAGATAAAATTAGAAGAACTGAAAGCTAAACTAGATAGTGGAGAAATTACTAAGGATCAGTTTCGCGAAGAAATGAAGGAATTGATGCCTGAGGGATCTCGAGTTAAAGGTGTGGAAAAAAAGCTTATTGAAAAAGCAGAGATCCCCGGAGAAGTTAAGGTAAAATTAGAAGAACTGAAAGCTAAACTAGAAAATGGGGAAATTACTAAGGATCAGTTTCATGGAGAAATGAAGGAATTGATGCCTGAGGGATCTCAATTTAAAGGTGTGGGAAAAAAGCTTATTAAAAAAATGGATATTCTAGAGGAAGTTAAGACAAAATTACAAGAGCTTAGAACTAAACTAGAAAATAAAGAAATTACTGAGGATCAGTTCCACGAAGAGATGAAGGAATTGATGCCTGAAGGTTTTCGAGTTAAAATACAAAGAAAAGACTCTTCTAATAAAGAAATCAGCAATTTAATTTAGACTTAGAACAAAATACGTACCTCCCAAGCAAGATTCAAAGGACGTGATATTTCACGTCCTTTTTGCTATAATCTAAATTAAGGAGGTTGATTGTATGTCATTTCGAATCTATTTAGTGGAAGATGATAGTAATTTAAATTTAGTTCTTACTTCTTACTTAGAAAAAGAAGGATGGAATGTTTCTTCTTTTTTTACTGGTGAAAAAGCAAGAGAAGAAATCAGTTCTCCACCTGATTTATGGATATTAGATATTATGCTCCCTGATGTAGATGGTTATCAGCTCATTGGTGAAATTAAAGCCACCTCCCCACAAATTCCTGTCATTTTTATATCTGCAAGAGATGCTGACTTAGATCGAGTTATTGGTTTAGAGCTAGGGAGTGATGATTACTTATCTAAGCCGTTTCTACCTCGCGAACTGGTAATTCGGACCCGAAAACTTCTAGAGCGTGTCTACCCGAATCAATATCAGCCACAAACTATTCCTCCATATAGTATAGATGAAGTAAGCAGGAAAGTTATATTCCAAAATAAAGTAATAGATCTCACCTCTAAGGAGTTTGATCTTCTTCTTTGTTTTACTAAAAATCAAGGACAAGCTTTAACTCGCGAACAGCTCCTCATTCATATTTGGGGTAATGATTATTTTGGAACTGACCGTGTAGTAGACGATCTAGTTAGACGACTTCGGAAAAAAATGTCTAAGTTGCGTATTGAAACAATGTATGGATATGGCTATAGGATGGTGAAATCATGAAGAATCTTCCATTATCAATGCAGATTTGGTTAGTTATTGCAGCTATAATGTTAAGCATTTCAATACTATTATCAATACTGTTTCCTTGGACTCTACGAGACTTTTTTACTAGGGAGATCTATGCCACCATCGAAAGTGCACAAAATTTAACTCTTGCTCGATTTAATAATGAGCTTTTAGGAGAAACATGGAAAAACGGTATTCTAATAGATCGAAAGCAGCAAATTCAGGATATACGAACAGTTAATCATTTTATACTAATAGAGGATAGTCCAGAGGTTATTGCATCTCGCCTTCCTGTAGAATTTTTATATAAGGTCAGGGATCAAATAAAAAGTCAAACATCAGATGTGCAACGATATAGTGGACAAATTGGAGATAAAAAAATTTTTTATGTGGTTGCTAAAGAAAAAATATTAAATCAAAATATTTTTCTAGTTTCTTACATGTGGGACTCATATCGTGAAGATTTAGTACAGACCCTCTTAAAAAGGTTAGTTTTTATAATGAGTTTAGTTTTTATACTAAGCTGGTTGCCTTCTTTAGGATTAGCAAAGTATTTATCTAAGCCTTTAGTTACTTTGGAAATGAGAGTTAAAAAGCTTGCTAATCGAGATTGGCAGGAGCCTATACAATTAAAAAGAGAAGACGAAATTGGAAGATTAGGTCAGTCTATAGAACAACTGAGAAATCAACTTATCAAACAGGATGAAGCTCAACAATCCTTTCTACAGCATACATCCCACGAGCTTAAAACACCTGTTATGGTAATTCGTAGCTATACACAGGCAATCCAAGATGGCATATATCCTAAAGGGAATTTAACAAATAGTGTCAAAACCATTGAAGAAGAGGCCATGCGTTTAGAAAAATCTATTAGTAATCTCCTTTACTTAACAAAGCTTGAGTACTTAGCTACCCACAATCCATCCAATGAACAGGTGGCTATGGATCAACTCATAAAAGATGTAGTAGAAAGATTTCGTTGGCGACGTAATGAGCTAAATTGGACCTTAGAACTTACCCCCACCTTTGTTAAAGGAAATATAGACCAATGGCGAGTAGTCTTAGAAAATTTATTAGATAATCAAATTCGCTATGCTCAGAGTCAAATCCTTATATCTTTAACAAATTCGGAATGCCCTAATGAAAAATTGGCATACCTTCGCATTTGGAATGATGGACCAAGTATTCCAGTTGAAAACATAGATGATATTTTTCGTAAGTTTCAGAAAGGACCTCAGGGACAAGTTGGACTCGGGTTAGCCATTGTTCATCGTGCTATTTCTTTAGTCAATGGTAAAATTAGGGCTAAAAATGAAGCCGAGGGTGTCTCTTTTTATTTAGAAATTCCTTCTTGGTAAATCAAACAATAAAAAAAAATAAATAAGCCGTCTATAGCCTATAAAAAATAAGGTCTGCCGAGTTCAGAAATGTTTTAATTCAATCTTTTCTATCATTTATTTAATAAATATTATAAAATATTAATTAGAAAGGGGCGACATATATGGAAAATATGATTAAAAGGTTTTTAAACTATGTAACTATTGATACAAAATCAGAGCATGACTCTCAAAATGTTCCTAGCACTGAAACCCAATTTGAACTAGCAAATGTTTTAGTAAGGGAGCTTAAAGAACTAGGACTGAGTGATGCATCTGTGGACGAAAACTGTTATGTAATGGCAACTCTCCCATCAAATATGGACAAAGATGTTCCTACCATAGGATTTATTGCCCATATGGACACTAGTCCTGATATGTCTGGTAAAGATGTTAATCCTAAAATGGTAGAAAACTACAATGGTGAGGATATTATTTTAAACGGGGATAAAAATATAGTTTTATCTCCAGCAGATTTTCCAGACTTAAAAAACTATGTAGGAAAAACCTTAATTACCACAGATGGAACTACGCTGCTTGGGGCAGATAATAAAGCCGGTATAGCTGAAATAATGAGTGCTGTTGAATATTTAGTCAATAATCCTGAGGTAAAACATGGAACCATTAAAGTAGCCTTTACCCCTGACGAAGAAGTTGGCAGAGGGGCAGACCATTTTGATGTCCAAAAGTTTGGCGCAGACTTTGCATATACAATTGATGGTGGAGAAATAGGTGAGCTTGAATATGAGAACTTTAATGCCGCAGGAGTTAAAGTAACTATCCACGGTAGAAATATTCACCCTGGAACAGCTAAAAATAAAATGATCAATTCTATGGAAATAGCTATGGAACTTAATTCAATGTTACCCGAAAATCATAAACCTCCATATACTGAAGGGTACGAAGGCTTTTTCTTACTTACATCAATAAATGGAGATGTAGAAGAAACTAAGGCTAACTACATAATAAGGGATCACTTTAAAGATTCTTTTGAGGAAAAGAAAACATTAATGCAAAATGCAGTGGATTATTTAAATGGTAAATATGGAGAAAATACTATAGAGGTTGTAATAAAAGATCAATACTATAATATGAAAGAAAAAATTGAGCCTGTAATGCATATAATAGATACTGCTAAATTAGCTATGGAGGAGGTAGGAGTTACTCCTATTATTAAGGCTATTCGAGGCGGTACCGATGGTGCAAGACTTTCATTTATGGGTCTGCCTTGCCCTAATATTTTTACAGGAGGCCATAACTTTCACGGTAAATATGAATATATTTGTGTAGAATCTATGGATAAGGCTGTTGAGGTTATTCTAAAAATTGTGGAGCTGTATAGCAAATAAAAATATAAAAATCCAATAATACTAGATATGAATTGCTGATTAGTTTTTTCTAAAACGAAACACCACTAGTGTACCAATGAGGCGTTTAGTTTGCCTCCTATATTCTAGTGGTGTTTTGTTTAATATTTAAATATTAAAATGGAATCTCTAAGCTCAGATGCTGTAGTTGCAAGGCTTGCTACTGCATTTGCTATCTCCTCCATTGCCGCTGTTTGCTCTTGAGAGCTAGCAGCAACATTGCTAGAAGAATCTACTGTTTCGCGAGAAATATCTGTCATGATATCAAAACTCTTTGTAACTTCTAAAGCATTTGTATATACTCCATGAGTTAATGTTGTAACTTCTCCTATTTGCCCTGCTATAATATTTATTTCATTAAGTATATCTGAAAACCGATTGCTAGATTCTGTTACGCTAGCTACTCCATACTCCACTTCTTTATTGTTAGATTCCATTGCCTTTACTGTTTCATTTATTTCATATTGAATATTTGATATAAGCTCTGCAATTTGTCTAGAAGACTGGGAGGATTGTTCTGCCAGTTTCCTTACTTCTTCAGCTACTACAGAAAAGCCTCTTCCTGCCTCGCCGGCCCTTGCAGCTTCAATAGCTGCATTAAGAGCTAATAAATTAGTTTGCTCTGCAATATCACTTATGGTAACTACAATTTTTTCAATCTCTCTTGAACTTTCGTTAAGTTTAAATATTTCCTCCGCTGTTTTTTCTGTAGAATCCTTTAAATTGTTAATTTTTTCTACAGCATCTTTAGAAGATAATATACCTTCTTGTGCAGAGTCTAGTGTGTTTTTAGATGATATATTTATATTACCTATGTTTGTAGCAGCATTTTTAATATTTTCAACCATAGTATCCATAGCACCTCTTGATACTTCTATTGAATCAAATTGATTTTGTGCAGCTATTGACACTTGAGTAATAGTGCCTGCAACTTCTTCAGCCGAAGCAGATACTTCCTCAGATGAAGCGGATAACTGTTGACTTATAGTAGCCACATTCTCCGATACATTTCCAGCACGAGAAATAACATCTCTAAGGCTAGATGTCATTATATTAAAGGAGTTTGCGAGTATACTTATTTCATCCTTTGTATTAATAGTAATTTTTTGAGTTAAATCTCCAGATGCTACCTTTTCAGTTACATTTATTAGTTCTTTAATAGGTTTCAACGAGTAATTTAAAAATAAGTAGAATAACACGAGTGCTATAGATGATAGTCCTACTGTATATAATATAGAATTTCTTTTTATTCCGTTTATTTGCTCAACTAAAGAGGATCTATTATTTACTACTTTAAAATAACCACGAACATTATCCCTATAGTCTTTAAAAGGAATAAGCATTACATTGTACCTATTATCTTTAGTAGTTAAATATAATATTTCGTCATTGCCCAATCTTTCTAAATGATCGTCATTTTCGATTTTCCAGCTATCTTCACTAGTGGAAGCTAACATATTAGAATCAGAATCTGCATTAGCTTCTAGATTATATATAAAATATTCCCCAGAATAATTATTTTTTAATCCTTTTAAAAAGCTTATTCCAAAGTCACTACCATATTCTACACTACCAGTATGTACACCTTCATAAAACATTGGAACTACAGCTCTAAATCCATAGCCGCCAACACCTTCTTCAAGGCCTTTAATAATTTCTTTTTTAGCATTTGTTTCATTCACTGTAAATCTAAAATCCTTTAAACTATCTCCAAATTTTTCTGGCTGATGCAATCTAAGAAAAGATGTAGAATCAGGTAGGTGAAACTGTATTTGAGAAATTTTTGAAGAAATACTTTTATATACAGGTACAAGCATTTTTTCTAATTCTTCACGATTTCCCTCTGCAAAGCTTCTTTGAACTTCCGTATTGTTTGCTAATGCTAAAACACTTATTTCCGCAGCCTCTAACTGTTTCTCCATTTGGATCTGAACAGATTGTCTTAATACTTCCAACATCTCCTGCTCTCTTTCAATTATAATTTTAGTTGTCGTACTAGAAGTATAATAAGAAAGTATTGAAAATATTAATAAAACAGAAACAGTAAAACCGATAAATATTTTGGATTTTAAAGACATATTTACTCCTCCTTATATTTTTTAAAAGTTTAAATCGTTAAAAAATTATCATATTTATATATACCGCATAATAGAATTGCAAAACAGCTCTATATATGCTCTACTACTAGACCTTATTTCTGCTTTAAAAGCTTTTGAGCATTTTTTCTTTATTTTCATAAATTAAAACATGGACATAACAATTTCTTATATTATCATATTTAAAATTCGCAAACAATAGGCTTATGAGGGGAAGTTTAGTTTAGGCCATATTTTAATAGATTAATAGTAATACAGCTAAGGGCCGTTTTAAATTATAATTTTAAACGGCCCTTAGCTTTTTTATTCTTATTACATTTTCTATATTACTTCATTTTATAAGCCTTCACACTAATCAACTCAATATGTTGAGATAAAAATTTCTCTTTAACTGGTTCTTCTTTCATTAAATCCGTACTTAAATACTTTTTACTATCATCAGAGAATATAGTTACAACTACACTATCCTTCCCTAACATATCTTGAGCTTTTAAAGCTCCTAGAAAAGCATTTATCTTTTCTAGGCATTTCCTTCAAATTAAAATCCCTTCAACAGATAATTTTTCTGTCCATAAAATCTTTATATATTTAACTGTAATTTCATCATCTTTAGCCTTGACATCAGACTTTACATATACCTCTATATCTCCGACTTTATACATATAGTACTCATCTGTGTCTTGAGGTTTTCCCATCGAGACCGATGGTTGTGGCTCACCAGTGCCTCAACTTGAGCATCCTTTTATCCAAATTGTTAATGCACTTTCTCCTTTAGACTTTAAAAATTTTAAAGTCTTGTTATCAATAGTAACTTTCACGTAAATCCCCCCTGTTTAATTAATTATAATAATATATTTAAAACAATATTTTAAGCATCTACTTTAATTTCACTATTATATTTTTCTAGGTCTAATTCATTCATAAATTTACTAGATAATAATCCAGATAACATAGATCCACTTACATTAAGTGCTGTTCTACCCATATCTATTAGTGGCTCTATAGCTATTAAAAGTCCGACTAAGCCTACAGGTAATCCCATGGCTGAGAAAACTGTTAGTGCTGCAAATGTAGCGCCACCGCCAACCCCTGCAATACCAAATGAAGCTAGAGTTGTTATAATAATTAGCTTAATTAAAAATGCTGGAGCCATAGGATTGATTCCTAAGGTCGGAGCTATCATAACTGCTAACATTGCAGGATATATACCTGCACAACCATTTTGGCCGATACTAGTTCCAAGTGATGCAGATAGATTTGCATGCCCATCAGACACACCTAACTTATCTATTTGAGTTTCTACATTTAGAGGAAGCGTACCCGCACTTGATCTTGAAGAAAATGCAAACATTAAAGTAGTTGCAGATTTTTTCAGATAGATAAGTGGATTTAATCCAAATATTGATAAAATTATTAGATGGATTACAAACATAATTATTAGAGCTACATAAGATGCTATTACAAACTGAACTAATCTCAATATTTCACTAAAATTACTAGATGAAACTATTCGAGTCATTAATGCTAATACTCCATAGGGAGTTAATCTCAATACCATAGTAACCATACGCATAATAACATCGTGCAGTGCCTTAATAATGTTTGAAAACAGCTCTGCAGATTCTGGTTTAGAATGCCTAATTCCCAGAGTAGCGATAGCTAGAAAAGCTGCAAATACTACAACTGATAATGTAGCAGAGCTACCTTGACCCGTCATAGAGTAAAATGGATTTGTAGGTATTATTTCTACAATTTGCTCTTGTATCGGTTTTGCTTGGAATGATTCAAGATTAGTTTCTAATCTTTCAGAAGCTTTTTGCTCACTTTCACCTGATTGTAATCCTTCAGCAGATAAATTAAAAATTTTCGCAGTACCAGCACCTATAAATGCTGATATGGCAGTTGTAATTAAAAGTACAGCAAGTATTAGAATCGCCATCTTTCCTAAATTTTTAGATTTTTGATTAACTATAGCACCAGTTATAGATATAAATATAAGTGGAATTACTATCATACGAAGCAATCTTACATACCCTGTACCTACAACAGCAAACCAGCTATTAGATTTAGATACTACTTCAGAGGAATCCCCATAGATTAACTGTAATATAGCACCAAATACTATTCCAACAGCAAGTGCTAAAAGTACCCTAGTTGTAAAAGAAAAGTTCATCTTTTTCATCGTCATAAGTCCATAAATAATGACAGCCATTATAACGATATTAATCACTACTAATAAAGTTGTACTCATTTTTATTCCTCCCATTCTTTTTTAACTCATATGAGAGTATGTAGGCCTTAGTACATAATCTCATATGTATTTTAATAAATAAGGGCTTCTTTGATTTTGAGTAGAACCATTTGTTCTATTTATTCCCAAATTCAAAGCGAAGTCACACTATATATAAAATATTCTGGATAATTCATTTTAGAACAGGTTGATTTATTAGTTATATAAATAAAACCCATCTAAAACTATTTAATATAAGTTTTAGATGGGCTTTATAAATTAATTATAAAATCAATTAAATATTCTATTGGTTTATTTCTTAAGATTTTTTCCAGATAACTCTATAGATTTGTTAACTAGAATCTCCATAGCATCTATGCAGTACTTTTTAACTTCAGCACTTAGGTTAATACTGGATAGCTCAGTACATGCTATAATAACACATTTACAATTCTCTTTTTCTATAAAATCCATTACTAAGGATTCCAGTTTACTAGCATCTTCCGTTAAGCCGCCTTTAACATTATCATATATTATTTTCATAGTTTGATCCTGAACACTCTCACTTGGAACAAGAAGTTTAATATTGTACTTATTACATGCTTTTTCATATATTCCACTACTTATAGTTCCTTTAGTTCCTAGTATACCTACTTTACTTTTTTCACCATATTTTCTATATAAATCTTTGGCAGTTTCCTCTATCATATTTATTATATTAATATCTGTCATATTTTTAATATCATCATAGAAGTAATGTGCAGTATTACATGGTATAGCTATATTAGCAACCCCAGCCACTTCAAGTAACTTTATGTCCTCTTTAATATGTTCTAAAAAAACTTCTCCTGTATTTTCAAAAATAGCAGTAGTCCTATCTGGCAGAGTAGCATGGTTAAGTATAATCATATTTATATGATCTTGGTCTTTATTTGCATCTGTATTTTCAATTACCTTTTCAAAAAATACTGATGTCGCTTTAGGTCCCATGCCACCTATTACACCTAAATTCTTATATTTCATATTTTTACCTACCTTACCTCTTTTAAATTATCTTTTATTATAGCAAGTTGCTTTAATGCGATTTCTGCCCCAAAATCCATCCCTTGACAGCCTGCTAATAGAATTAAATCTCCTGTTTTAGCATTAGAAATAGCATGAGATATAGAATCTGGCAGCTCATCATATAAGTTAACCTTAATTTTTGCTTTATCCATTACTTCTTGAAATGCCTGCAGTTCTTCATCTGTAACTCTATCCTTAGAAGTTACGTGGGATACACTCTTAGTAGCAGTTATTTCATTTAATCCAAGCTTAGATGCCCATTTTACAATAGTTTCAGCATTCTCTCTATTTACTGTAGGCCCTCTTTCTCCTCTTATTGCGTAAACAACATGAAGTTTTTCATAATCCATATACTTTAGTGTCTCCAAAGTAACATCTATATTTCCAGAATTAGCAAAGTGATCATCAATAATTTTGATATCTTCTTCAAAGATAAACTGGAATCTTCTTTCCACACCTGCGAAAGTTTTTAATGTTTTTTGTATTGTAGAAATAGATACTCCACATAAAAGTGCTATTGTAATAGCTACCATAGAGTTATATACAGAATGTAGCCCTGGTACTGATAGCTGTACTTCAAACTCTGTTGGTTCATATGAAGTACCATTTATTTCAAAAGACTTTAAGATTTCTAGTACAAATTTAGCTCTTCCAGTAGTTAAATCTAAATTTTTACAAGCAATATGGCCTTCTCTGCTATTAACACCAAATGTTATAACTTGAGCCTTTGTTTCATTTATAAGCGATGCTGAATAAGGACAATCTAAGTTAAGAACAGCAAAGCTCTTTTCACTAGCATTCCTTATTAAACTAGACTTAGCTTCAAAGTATTTTTCAAAAGAACCATGAGAATCAATATGCTCTCGACTTATATTATTTAATGTAACAATATCATAATCAACATCTTCAACACGATAAGTCTCTAAAGCAGCAGATGAAACCTCCATAGTTACGTGTGAAACATGCTTGTCTACCATTTGGCTTAAATAATATTGTAAATCTAGAGACTCTGGTGTTGTAAGTTCAGCAGGAGTACAATAATCATCCATCTTTATTAATACAGTT
Source organism: Alkaliphilus sp. B6464 (assembly GCF_018141165.1). NCBI lineage: Bacteria > Bacillati > Bacillota > Clostridia > Peptostreptococcales > Natronincolaceae > Alkaliphilus > Alkaliphilus sp. B6464. The sequence continues at coordinate 1,508,261 of NZ_CP058557.1, read as the reverse complement.
CCAATTAATCCTGTCTTAAGCCCTTCATTTTCTAACATAGCATTTGTCATAAATGAAGTAGTTGTTTTACCATTAGTAGCAGTAATTCCTATCATTTTCATTTTTTTAGATGGGTTATTATAAAAAGCTGCACCTAATCTAGCTAATGCTATCCTACTATTTTCAACAACATATTGAGGAATGCTTATACCCTCTTGAAACTCTTCAACAATAGCAGCTACTGCCCCATTCTCTATAGCTTGAGGCAAATATTTGTGTCCGTCAGTTTTATATCCTTTAATACAAACAAACAGGTGTCCATTAGTTACCTTTTTAGAATGATATGAAATTCCATCAATATTTATGTCTTTTTCATTATAAGACTCTTTAATCTGTATAGAGTTAAGCAAATTCTCTAATATTACCATTTGTTATTCCTCTTTTCTACCTTCTTATAATCTGTCTTTTACTCAGATTATTTATCTTTTAAATAGTTTACTAGCCATCATTTTAAAAAAGCTAAAAGTCGGCTTAAGATCATCTAGACTCCATATTGCATAAGCCTTAGGCTTAAATAATGAGCTTATTACATCACCTAAAGAAAGTTGTCCCGTTTTAATGTAGTCTCTTATAGCTAACAAATCTTCATATAGATACCAAAATACTCGGTTTGTATTTTCTGTAATAGCTTTAGGTTCTAAAGGTTCTCCCGTTAATTCTCTATAAGTTATATATGGGATATTAAGTCCAACTTTATATAATAAATTATTAAAGTTTGTAATTCTTACATTGATTTCTATTAAGTAATATTTCCCTGTTTCAGCATCTTTTTTAAATTCGATTTCAGCAAATCCCTTATATCCTATATCTTCTAAAAATTTAGCACCAATTCCATAAAGCTCTGGAATATACTTTTGTCCAGTATAAACAGATGCTCCAAAATTTATGGGATATTGACGAAACTTCTGACAGGTTGTCCAGTGAGTTACCTTTGCATCCTGATTTAAATATGCATCAAATGTATGCATATGGTCATCAAAGCCTGGTATAATTCTCTGCACAATTACCTCTAGTTCTGCATTATGTGCTTTTTCTAAAGCTTCCTCTAATTCTTTTCTATTATTAACTTTAAATATCTTCTTTCTAAACTTTGCTACAAAGGATGGTGAGTCTGTAGGCTTAACTATGCAAGGATATTTAATTATAGTTTCTATTTTTTCAAAAAAATTATCCTCATTTACCCTAACTGTTTCTGGTACAAGAACTCCTTTTTCTGTTGCTAGTCGATGTAGGGTTTCTTTGTTCATTGCCTTAGTGTATAAACCCTTTTCAGTCTGGGGGATAAGATAATATTCTTTTAATTCATCTAAATATTCATCAATGACCTCGACGTATGAATCATGACAGGGAATAAGCACAGGAGGTGCACTTTGTTTCCTTGCATAATCCTTTAAAAAACGAATAAAATCTTCTTTATTTTGTCTATAGTGAGGTGCAATAAGCTTTTCCGAGCAATATTTAGATTCTGCACCATATCTATCCTTATCTGAATAATCTACAGCTACAGTATATATACCATGAATACCTAAACAACGAATCGTACTTAAACCTATATAATAATTTGAACCTAAAATTACAGCCTTATTTTTATTTTCCATAAAATCACCCCATATATATCATAAACAGACATTATATTATTAACTGAATATATATATAGTGCCACATTAACAAAGAGTTTACAACTATTTTTTGGGTAAGCAGGTATACTGATGCATGTTAATTACTGGTAATAATATGCTTCTAAAAAGCATCTTCTATGAGAAATATAACAAATATATCTGATTTAAGATAATTGATTATTTTATCATATAAATCTTAAGTCTCATGATAATATTCATATCCTGTGTTAAGTAAAAACTAAAAAAATTTTAATTTAAAAAGCCGAAACCAAGTGTTCCCTTTATCAAAGCACACAGCTTTGAAAAACAAATAAAATGCTTAATCAAAAAATGAGAGCTGAGCATCTTTATACCCCTGCTTATAATTTTTGATAATATCATTCATCCTGTAAAAAATACCATATCTGTCACATTCACCTTGAAACAATTTCCATAGCTCTTTTGCCTTTGGAGAAAGACACTCATAGGCATTTCCAAATTGCTTAATGTATTTCTCTTTAATGAATGGAAAGTGTTCTTCCAACTTATTATAATACCATTCTCTCTGATTCTGTCGTAGGGTCACTCCAAAAGCAGGATATATAAATTTTGCGCCATTTTCATGTGCAAGCTTAACAATACTCCTGATGTTTTCTTCATTATCTTCTATAAATGGAAGTACAGGCATTAACAATATGCCTGTAAAAATACCATTATCAGTCAGTTTTTTTATTGTGGCAAATCGTTGTGATGATTCAGCCACATTTGGCTCAATCTTTTTACACAATTGATCGTCAGACGTTGTTATTGTCATCTTAATCAGCACTGGAGAATGTACCGCTATTGATTTTAGAATATCTATATCTCTTGAAATTAAATCACTTTTTGTAGCAATAGAAACCCCAAACCGATAATGATCAATCAGCTCAAGTGCCCCTCTTGTTAGCTTAAACTCTTTCTCAAATGGATTATATGGGTCACTCATTGATCCAGTGCCAATAACACCAGTTTTACGTTTTGATTTAAGCTCACGTGCAATTAAGGCAAGTGCATTTTCTTTTGCCCTTACCCTATCAAAGTTCTCTACACGATAACATTCACTACGACTATCGCAGTAGATGCAGCCATGGCAACAACCCTTATAAATATTCATATTGTAATTATTCCCAAACCAAGAATTATTAGTAGCATAGCTTGAAATGATTGTTTTTGCCTTAATAAACTCCATTTTACAATCCCCGTTCGGCAAGAAAGTTTCTAAACTTCTTTTCCGATAACACTTCGTTAGTTACAAATTTGCCATCATAAAAAAGACTGTATGTTGTAAATGGTGCAGGTGAGTTTTGTGCCTGCTCTTTTGTTTTATACTTTATTAGAGTAAAGTCAAGACCTTCTATATCAGCGATCTTTGCAATCATGATGGCGTATTTTTCAGTATGTGGACACTGATTAGAATAATATAATACGATTCCCATCTTATCAACTACACCCTTTTTACAGCATTCTTTTAATCTTGGTTTTTCTGCATCCTTTTCAAAAGGTAGATACAGCAGTTCAAAATAAGGATCAGCAACATCGCATAATTGAAAGCCCTTATATTTTAAATATTTGGGATCTGATAAAAAAGGCATCTTCTTTTTTGAAGAAAGAATGACCAGCCCTTTCTTTCCATGCATCTTTGAATCACGGATGCATTCTTCTAACAACTTATTCCCATAACCTTGTCCTTTAAATTGACCTGAAACCCAGAAACAGCTTATAAACATATATCCAGCAGCTTCTACAGGACACCAGGCATTTTCAGCAGGGATATACTCAATAAAAACCTTCCCCCGTACATCAAGCTTTTTAAAGATCAATCCCTCATCAAAGCGCTCCATCATCCATGCTTTTTTTAAGGAAGCACAACTTTCCCCTTTTCTATCTGTAATGGCACAGCAAATATGTTCCCTATCAATATTATGATAATCAACGTTTATAATCTTCATTTTACTTCACCTCAGCTTCAATCTTATATCGCAATACGGTTTTAAGTTTATTAGGTGGTACTGCGACGATAACAGGATTTTTTTTCGGAATATATAGATCTTTATACTCTTTTCTATAATCTAATTTATTCATATATTCCCTCTAATTAAGTATAGAATACCACAATTATATGACAACACCATGTCATATTACACCTTGTAAAAAGATTAATTTTAAAAGCAGCAAATTTTTTTAAGTACTCATACACCATCATGAATCTAGGAGTGAGATAAATCATGCTAAATATAACACATCCTAATTTTATTGAAAATAATAATCATTAGTGTTTAGGATCGAAATATTTGGGAATAAATATATTGGACAAGTATTAAATTACAATTAATAAGGAGGATTTTATTATGGCAGAAAGAATGGTTGGGTTAAAAGCACCTTATTTTGCAATGAATACAGCTAACGGTGATGGTAAGGACTTTGGAAAGGTTTCTTTAGATGATTATAAAGGAAAGTGGTTAGTAATGTTCTTTTATCCACTAGACTTTACCTTTGTATGCCCGACAGAAATTACAGCAATAAATAAAAGACTAGCTGACTTTAATAAGCTTAATACAGAGGTACTTGGTGTAAGTACAGATAGTGAGCATTCCCACAAAGCTTGGATAAATGCAGCTCAAGATCAAGGTGGATTAGGACAACTATCCTTCCCATTAGCTTCTGATATGACTCACCAAGTAGCTAGAGATTATGGTGTACTAATAGAGGAAGAAGGAATTGCCTTAAGAGGATTATTTATTATAGACCCTGAAGGAGTACTTAGATATTCAGTAGTACACGATTTAAATGTTGGACGAAGTGTAGATGAAACATTAAGAGTACTTCAAGGCCTACAATCTGGCGGACTATGCCCTATTGACTGGAATCCTGGAGACGATACTCTATAAAAATAGTAGTCCCCAGATACTTAAGTAGCTGGGGACTTTTACATCTTTTATTTAAAAAGCTCCATAAAGTTTAAAGTTATTTCCGTCTTTAATCTTTCTATTGGATCGTCAAGGTCAATATTACATAACTGCTGTACTTTAGCTATTCTATATCTTACAGAATTACTATGGATGTATAACTTTTGCGCCGCTATATTACAATTTGACTCACTTTCTAAATATACTTTTAGTGTGGTTAGCAATTCTTCATTAAATCCTTCTTTTAATAAAGGATATAGGTTATTAAAACTTCTTCCAAAACTCTTCTTATGAATATTATCTAATCTTAGTAAACCAAATGGTCCTAGTTCTTCAAAACTGATTATCTTTTTTTTAGGATAGATATAATTTCCTACCTCAATTGCCCTCAATGCCTCAATATAGCTACCATTTATAAAGCAAATATCATCTGTAACATTACCTATACCAATTTTTAATCCGTTTCCCGGAAATGTATTCTCAATATTTATTAATAAGTCATTTAGCTCTTTCTGTACATTTATAATTATATTCCTATTATATTTTGATGTATCTTTAACAATCGCTACTGTATTATCATCTACAATTCCAAATATAGCTTCATCTTTAGGAATTCTTAAAAGCAAAGTATTGTATATTTTTTCACGTATTGTATAGAAAGAAGGATTTTTCTCCTCCTGTCGTATAATTATACAGATAAATTTATTATCTATATTTAACTTAAAGTTTTGCATTCCTTTTATTACTTTAACTAATTTTTCTTTAGTATCAAATATTTCATCAAATAGTGACTTTATAAGATCGTCGTAAAATTTTCTCTCGAAAGAATTCATTACATATATTTGCTCATATATTTCCAAGAGCAAAGTATAACTTAATCTTAATGCAAATAAGTCATAATAGTCTATGCTTCTATGCTCTTCCCAAACTATTATTTTTGTTACAGGGGTGCTGTTTATTTTAATAATCATTTCAATCCAAGATTTTTCGTCCTCTATATTTGTTATACGACAGATATTTAATTTGTCGCATAATATTTCTTTTTGATAATTAAACAAGATATTCTCAGATAAATTATTAATCTCCTCTTCTGATTTATAGTTTGTCGGATAACTAATAATATTTTTATCTATAATATCTCTCACAGAAATTGGGGAATTTAACTCTTTAGACAGATTTATGATTATATTTTCAATTTTTTTATAGAAATCATTACTTGCAACATTTTTTTTTATAAAATTAGCATCATTTAATCGAGTTATATACCTATTTACAACAATTGAATTTACTGCATTTATTATATCAATCCAAGCTACATTATACGGTACAACTACTAATGGAAACTCTAGATCATCGCATAGATTAAGGATTTCCTCTGGAATTTCATTTAAATATCTATCCTTCTTAATAGCCATAGCGGCTGAATTTTTATTATGTAAAAATGAAATAACATTCTTAAAAAGTTCAGTATTATCTTTGAAAAAAAAACCTGTGGTTAATACAAGTTCTTTTCCTTTAAACCACTTATATCCATCTGGAGCATCAAAAAGTACAACTGCTTGGGTTTCTCTATTTAGTCCATTTTCTCCAGCAATTACATAGTAATCTTTAAAGAATTTTGACTGAAGTACTTCTCTAATACTAACCCCCATATAATCACCTCGCTGTAATAATTATATCATATTAATGATTATATTGTATGAAAAATGAAACAACTTCTTTTATAGTAAGCTATAAAAGAAGTTGTTAGTAATTATCCTAAATAGTCTAAAGCTGCTTGTATTATAAGAGCTGCTCCTCTAGATAACATAGCTTCGTTTATATCAAATTTAGAGTTATGATGGGGATAGAACTTTCCATCTATTGCTTTAGGGTTATTTAGGAAAAAGAATGTTCCTGGAACTTCTCTTAAGAAGTATGCCATGTCCTCCCCACCCATTACAGGCTTTTTCATTACCATAATGTCTTCTTTAGGAATTATGTGTTTAGCCGACTCTACAAATGCTTTTGTAAAATTTTCATCATTTACTAATGGCGGATATCCAAATGTATAGTCGAATTCATAACTTCCCCTCATAGTTTCAGATATTCCTCTAGCGATGTTTTCTATTCTTTTAGCAATCTTTTCACGTACATTTTGATCTACAGCTCTTACTGTTCCTTCAATTTCTACACTTCCGGGAATAATATTATATGCTGTACCACCAAGTATTTTTCCTACTGTAACAACGGACGGATCTGTGGGACTTATCTCTCTACTAACTATAGTCTGGAGATTTGTTAAAAAGTAACCTGCCATAGTTATAGGGTCTACACCAGTCTCTGGATAAGCCCCATGGCATCCCTTACCAACTAGTTTTACTCTAAAACTATCTAAACATGCCATCATGTTGCCATAAGATACCATAACTAGACCATGTTTTTCACCTTCTATTAAGGAGCCAATATGCAGCCCCAATATAGCATCAACTTTAGGATTTTCTAAAGCACCTTCTTCTATCATAGGTTTAGCTCCACCTGGCCCTTCTTCAGCAGGTTGAAAAATAAGCTTTACATTTCCTTTAATTTTATCCTTATTTTCACTTAATACCTTAGCTACCCCAAGAAGTATAGCTGTATGACCATCATGTCCACATGCATGCATATTTCCATTTGTCGATGCAAAAGGTAATCCTGTTTCTTCTTTTATAGCAAGACCATCCATGTCAGCTCTTAAAGCAATAGTTTTTCCATCTTGCTTGCCTTTAATAAGACCTACTACTCCTGAAACTCCAACTCCTTCTTTAATTCCTATACCCATATCTTTAAGCTGACTTGCCACATAGGTCGATGTTTGTGGCAAATCCAATCCTATTTCTGGTATTTGGTGCAAATCACGTCTACAATTTATTATATATTCCTCAACCTCTTTAACTTTTTCAAATATATTCAAAGTTCTCCCTCCTATTTAACTAAATAATTTTCAATCATTTTATAATAGAAATGTACAGATTCTATTAAACTATCTATCGTAATACATTCATTTGGCTGATGAGCCATATTAGCGTCCCCTGGCCCATAAAATATGCATGGAATGTTTTTAGCTGGCAGAAATACTGAAGCATCTGTATAGAAATTAACCCCCTGTGGCTTTACTTCTTTATTAAATTCTTGCTTAATAGTATCTACCGCAAGTTTCACAAATGGATCAGTAGATTTTGTTTCTACAGCTGCCCTATTATTTAGCACCTTAATATCTGCTTTAAAATCTTTTATCTCATTCGAAAGCTTATTTATGATTTTTTCAAAATCCCTAACTATTTCATAATGATCCATACCTGGCACGGTTCTCATATCAATAGTAATAGTACATTTATCAGGTACTACATTTGTTTTGATTCCACCGCTAATGGTAGAAATATTCATCGTAGGTTGGCCCACTAGTTCATTTTCTTCATATTTAAATTTATAGCTTATTAACTCAGATAAGAAGGCATTCATATGAACTACAGCATTTATTCCTTCATCTGGAAAAGCCCCATGTGCTGTCTTGCCATATGTAGATATTTTTACCCAAAATGCACCTTTTTCAGCTATATTAACCCCATTAGAGCTTGGTTCTCCTATAATTATAGCTCCTACTCCATCAAGTCCACCATCTTTAACAAATTTTATGGCGCCTATACTATCCGTTTCTTCACCAGCAGTTGCAGAGTAGATAAAGTCTCCTTTTAACTTTAGGCCTGAATCATTTATAAGCTTTAATGCAATTAGCATAGCGGCTAGGCCACCCTTCATATCTGCTGAACCTCTTCCATAAATTTTCCCATCTACTACATCTCCACTATAGGGTGCATACTTCCACTGAATATCTCCAGGTGGAACGGTATCTAAATGACCATTGAATAGTAAAGCCTCTCTTTCTCCAGTTCCCTTTAGCCTTCCAATAACATTAGCCCTATTATTCCCTAAATCGTCCAGCTTAACTTTTAATCCAATTTCCTCCAATAAATCTTTTATATATTCTGCTAATGGCTTTTCATCTCCAGGTTCATTTACAGTCTTAAACTTAATCATCTTTTGTAATACTTCGATAGCCTCTTTTTTTAATGAGTCCCTATTCATATTAATATCCCCCTTCAATTCTATTATTTAGCCTTCTTTTTATATGAAAATGTGGCAAATGAAATTGTACTAAATACACAAACAGGAATTAATACCCATACAGGTAATACCTTTACAACTCCTAATAGGAATAAAGTAACTGTTATTGCAAACCCACCATATTTAGGATATTTTACTGCAAACATGGCAAACATTGCACCGAATATTGATGGTAAAACATATTCAAAAGCTTTTACTACTACTGGTGGAAAGATTGCCATCAATTGATTCCCCGCAATAGCTGCAATTGTAACTACTATTATATTTGTAATGATAGATCCAGCTATACCTAATGTTGCTACAAGCTCAGCTTTTTCAGATCCTGGTTCAACCTTTAATGCCTCTTGAGCAACTGCAGCGCAAGGTAGTCTCATATTACCTATGTTTCCAGATAAAAATGACATATATGTGCCTGCCACCCCTAATATCGGAAAAAATGATATAGGCTCAATAAAATAATAAGTACCGTAAATTGATGCAATAAGAAACCAACCTGTCAATATGGCATTCAATGGTGGTAACGCATCATACCTCATCCATAAATAAAGTGGCGGAAGAAAGCTAAATGCTACTGCAAGAAGCAAAGTAATTCTGCCTACCTTTATTATTGGTTTTGTAAAACTTTCATGATAAGTTTGATTATTTGTCTTTTCCATACTTATATCACCCCTCTATCCCATATAAATGATTGCGGCCACCATTCCAATAACCATTGAAATTCCTAAATTATATTCCACAAGCTTAGGTATTTTACCTGACAACTTAACAAGAACTATCATTGCTATTGCTGAAGCTAAAGCAGCAATTAATCTTCCACTACCTGCTATTAGATGTCCTCCTACTAAATAAGCCATAGCCCCTAGCATAGCTGCCCCACCAATTTCACCTGTAAGTTTTGAATCTCCTCCTGATACTCTATCTCTTATTCCTTCTAATTTATGGGCAAATAAACCAACAAATAAAAGCCATCCAATTCCATTTAAAGTCATTGCCCATACGGAGTTAGCAAATTGAAGAACACCATAACCTTCTCCTCCAAATTCGACTCCCATAGCTTGGGCACCCATTGTAGATGCTGCTAATTCTGTAGGGGCTGCACCAATTACAGATAGTCTAAGCCAAGTCATTGGTGCTCCTACTACTGCCATCATACCAAGCATTACTACAAATACTGCTAATGCTGGCCCAATAGCCGATATAGCGCCAACTCTAAATGCATCTTTAGCTTCTTTTTTAGTTAGCTGTACTAAACTAGCCGTTTTAAATGCTTTTTTAGAAAATATAATTGCTTGTATTGCTACTAAAACTACCACTGGTAAGCTCATCAACCACAATATTGGATCATTCGCTACCTCTAAGTATTCTTTCATCTTTTCAACCCCCTCATATTAGTTAACTACCCTTATACTTAGTATAGTAGAAAAAGCCTTAAATAGATTTGTGGGTATTTTAGATATTAATTAGTATTTTTGTAATATTATTTAATGCTACAAAAATTCATAATCTTTTTGTATGAATTTACAATAAAACCCTCTGATGCTTGCGCTCTACCCGATAAGGATATTTTTTGATTTTAAGATTTGCCACAGAATATTTTGGTATCCTGTGGCTTTTCGCTTTTTAGACCTGCCCACAAAGTTGAAGTAAATATCAACTTGTTAGGTATAGTTTTTCTTCTTTCAAGGTTCGGAACGTTTATGGATAACAATACAGTCAATGTACTCTCTAACGATTTGGGACGAAGTGTTTATGGAGCGATTGATGATATAAATATTCACAAGGAGATGGTACAATAGAAGTATGAAAATAATCTTACTCACTGTTTGATGAATAAATTTTATATAAATTTGAGAAAGGGCTGATTACCGTGAAGATTGATAGATTGATAGGAATATTGACCATTTTATTACAAAACGAAAAGGTAACTGCTCCTTATCTTGCAGAGAAATTTGAGGTTTCAAGACGCACAATAAATCGTGATATTGAGGACATTTGCAAAGCAGGCATACCTGTTGTCACCTTACAGGGTACAGGTGGTGGTATCAGGATTGCAGACGGTTTCAAAATTGATAAGACAGTTTTCACCTCCGATGAGTTAAAAACAATATTTGCAGGGCTTCAAAGTCTTGACAGTATTTCAGAGGTTACAAAATACAAACAGATTATTAACAAATTTTCTGGTGGTGATGATACAGTTTACTCTGATCAGAACAACATTTTGATTGACCTTTCATCACACTACAAAAATACACTTGCACCTAAAATCGAAAGGATACAGCAAGCTATATCAGAAAAATGGATAGTCTACTTTGACTACTTTTATGATAAAGGAGAAGCATTAAAAAAAATTGAGCCATATCTTATCATATTTAAATGGTCATCATGGTATGTATTTGGATACTGTATAGAAAAGCAGGATTTTCGTTTGTTTAAGCTGAATCGTTTATGGAATTTAGCCGTTACTGATATAAAATTTGAGCTTCGTGACCTCCCACCATCAAAAACAGAGTTTGACCAGTATTTTTCAGATGAAATAAATCTTGTGGCTATCTTTGATGAAAGTGTAAAGTACAGACTTGTTGAGGAATATGGTGTGGATTGCTTTTCTTATGCGGAGGATAATCAACTGCTTTTTAAATTTCCTTTTACCAACAAAGAAAGCTTATTCCAATGGATACTTAGCTTTGGTGATAAGGCTGAAATTATTGAGCCGCAGGAGCTTCGCACTGAAATATCTCAAAGGCTGAAAAAGTCATTAAAAAAATATTCTCAACATGACATATAGTTGTCATGTTTGATATGATATACTTTTATAAAAATAATGGAGGTATATCGTTATGATAGAATCAAGATGTGGTATTTTGTGTAGTGAGTGTATATATAAGGAGCAGGTGAATTGCAAAGGATGTATCAATATAGACAAGCCTTTTTGGGGTGAAAGCTGCCCTGTAAAGGCTTGCTGTGAAAGCAAAAATTATACTCACTGTGGCGAATGCAGCGAATTTCCATGTAACCTATTAAATCAGTTTGCTTATGACGAACAACAAGGCGATAATGGGAAAAGAATTGAACAATGTAAAAAATGGTGTTCAAGATAGGAGAAATTTATGGCTTCAAGTCTGGATTTTGTAGAATATGTTTGCGACCAAATCAGCGGTGCAGGTGAAATTACATATAAGAAAATGTTTGGTGAATACGGCATTTACTGTGATGGGAAAGTTATAGGCGTAATTTGTGATAATCAGTTTTTTGTAAAGAAAACCAATGTCTGCACAAACCTTTTGCCAGATTGCGAGGAAGCATCTCCATATACAGGTGCAAAACCTCATTTTCTAATTGAAAGTGTTGAGGATATGGAGTTCATATCTAACTTTATCCGTAAAACCTGTGACGAATTACCAATGCCCAAACCAAAAAAGAAAAAATCTTAGCAATCACATGATTGAAATTGGTAAATCTATGGAGGTTATTGCCAAACGCTATCTTGCATATGAGTATTCCGCAGAAAAAAGCCACCTTACTGACTCTTTACGGTCAACAAGGTGGCTTTTCTTATTTATAAATCAATCCGGCAAGTATAATTTCATCTGCAATATCTCTTGCTTGTGCACGAATTTGCACCCTCTTCCAAAAATCTTCTTTTCTAAGCTATAATTTATGCCTTGCCTGTATCTGTTGCTTCCAAGCATGCATACCTAGTGAGAGTCCTATAACCCCATAAGCTACAAAGGCTCTAAAAAACTCTCCAAGTTGTGGATCACCAAATAAATTTCTACCTGCTAGTGGCGAAACAATAAATAATGTATGAAATAAAACTGTACCTAATAAGGCCTGGCCAATGGTTGCCTTAGTTACTGATGCCCCTCCAATTAGAAGGGCTGCTATTGCAAACATACCTACCTGTTCATGACTGCCATATGTACTAAAGGTACCAAGATTTTGAAGATAAATAATCTGTCCCCATGCGGCAAGTACTGTAGAGATTACTATTGCAATAACTCTAATTTTATTAGAGTTAATACCAGATACGGTTGCAATATGCATATCTTGCCCAACGGATTTAAAATCTTGCCCAATCTTTGTTTTTGAAATAAATATATTAAACAAGCATAATAGGGTAATTAAAACACCTGTTACTATTGGTACTTTCACATTATTAATCATAATTAATTCTAGCAAAATTTTTCTTGCAATTTCTGAGGAATCTCCGAAGGATTGAAACAATCCAGCAGCATTCATAGATATAATACTAAAAGTTATTAATAATAGGCTAGTTACACCAATGGCCTTATATTTTTTATTATTGAATTCTTTTAGGGATCTATTGTTGTGATATTTGAAAATAACGTATATAGCTAAAGCAACTGAAAATAATAATACAAACATAGGAAATGAAAGCTTAAAAATATCATCCAAACCATATTTCAATTTGCCGGTTAGGTCTATTGTAGTTCTAACCCCTACGCCAGTGCTTAAAATAAGTTCCTCATTTTTCATAGGAATTATAGATCCAACTAAAATAAGAAATACCATTTGATAAATACCATTCGCAAAAAAACCTAAAATTAAGCTTGTTATCATTTCCTGCCCCTTAGTATTATTTAATAGCTTTCCTGTTAAATATCCAAAAATAATTGCTAGGGGTGCTGCTATTACTGCACACAGTAGAATCCCTTGCCATCCTGTAATTCCCCAATGAGCCACTGCAATAATAGCTGCTTGCCCAGCCATTGCACCCAAAACTATAGCAAAGTTTAGACCCATTCCTGCTAGTACTGGAATAATAAGGGCTAATACTAAAAATGCATTTCTAGAAATTCTAGTAATAATATCATTTAAATAAAAAGAAAATGTTAATCCTGAGGCCTTAAATCCGATTAAGCAAAGTACTGCAAATACCACTGTTACTATATGATTTGTTAGTAAGTTCTTTATTTTTTCCTTGAAATTATCCTTTTGATTTTCAGTGTCATTTATTTTATCAATCATATTATTCACCTCCACGAACTTGCGTAAGTGCATATAAAATTATACCATTACTAACTATAATTCTTGTGATTTCCGCTAAGCTTCCTAAGGTCATAATCTTATTTGCAACTGGCAATGCAACAACTAAAAGAGATTGAAATAGAAAGGTCCCTATTAACACATTAGAGATTGATGCCTTTTTTACGGTAGCTCCACCAATTAATATAGCAGCTACAGCTGCAAAGCCCATAAACATCGGTGCTTGATATAATTGAAGGAAACCAAAGCTTTGAGAGTAAACTATAATACCTATTGCCCCTAAAATAGTAGACAATATTGTACCTATTATTCTATGTTTGTTAACATTAATTCCAGCTGCCATAGCAAATCTAGGATTATCCCCAGCAGCCTTCATAGCAACACCTGTTTTACTTCTTAGAAAAATCCAAACAATACCACAAAGAGCTAATGTGAATAAAATTAAGCCTGTAGGAATAGTTATGCTACCTATATTAAAAGTAGCAAAATCATTTAATATTTTATCAAATCTACCTGCTAGGGATATGGTAGTTCTGACACCCTTACCTATAGGCCAAGCCATTTCTGGACTCTTAAAGGGTAGAATCATCCAACCTATACTCATTAAAGATACTGCTGAAAACCCTACATATGTTGCTACCATCATTTCTGATCCCTTTACCTTATTTAAAAGCCAACCGTATCCAAATCCAACTATTGCAGCAAATGGTATAGAAAACAATACAGCTGCAAAAAATCCTATCCCTCCAGAAAGGTTTAGCTCTATACTTATAAGTCCACCTAAAAGACCACAAAGTATTCCTAAAGGCAGACCAAAATTCAATCCCACACCACTTAATATACCTGGAACCATGGCTAAAACTAATACACCATTCATTCCTGTTCTAACTAAGGAATCTTTAATTAATTCTCCAAAAGGTATTTCTACAATAGCTGCTAAAATAGAAAGAAAAATTAAAAACCCTACAATAATAATTCGAGGAAGACCAAACTTTTCAATAAATTGCTTTACTCTCGCTTTCAATTTATTCAACTCCTTCGCTAAGGGTTTCCAGCTTATTGCCTGCCATCATCAAACCATAGTTAGCATCACTGTCATCTGGTTTTAATATACCTTGTATTTTACCTTCAGTTACGATAGCTATTCTATTACATATTGATCTTAATTCAGAAAGCTCACTAGAAGTCATAACTATTGTCATTCCTAATTCCTTATTAAGCTTAACTAATGTTTCTAAAACTATTTTTTTAGCCCCAACATCTATCCCTCTAGTAGGCTCAGAAATAAATAAAATAGTAGGCTCTAATGTAAGAGCTCTAGCAATACAAACTTTTTGTTGATTTCCCCCGCTTAACCTTCTTGTAATCTGAGTTGGGCCAGTACATCTAATATCTAAATCCTCTATCATTTTTAAACTATATTCCCTAATTTCCTTTGACTTTATTTGAGTAAATGGTCCATAATTTTTAATATACTTTCTTTGATTATGCATAGCTGTAATAACAATATTTAATTCGATAGATGAGTCCAAAAGCAAGCCGGTGCCTCTTCTATCTTCAGATACAAAAGCTAAATTATTTTTAAGAGCTTCCTTAGGATCACCTAACTTAAGCTCTCTCTCCTTTAAATAAACTTCTCCACTGGCAGGATAAAGTCCCATAATTCCATTAGCAATACCAATCTTTCCTTGACCCGCCAAGCCTCCGATTCCTAAAATCTCACCTTCTTTAATATCTAAGTTCGCTCCCTTTACTTCTTCGCCAGGCATATGTACAGTTAGGTTTTTAATAGATAATATTGTATTTTTATTCTGGATACTACTGGTAGTATTGTTTAAAATTCCATCTATTTTTCTTCCAACCATTAACTCTGCAAGTTCTAATGGATTAGTATCTTCCTTTTTAACCTTTGCTACAAGCTCTCCATCCCGTAAGATAGTTATATTATCAGCTACTTCCATTACCTCTTCTAGTCTATGGGTAATAAAAAGAATCGCAATCCCAGAGTCGGCAATTTTTCTCATAGCCTTTAAAAGTCCACTAGCTTCGCTTTCTGTAAGAACGGCAGTAGGTTCATCAAATACAATAATTTTTAAATTCTTCTTATCCAGTTCCCTTGCTATTTCAATAAACTGCATATAGCCAACAGGTAATCCTGCAACCTTTACCCACTCATCTACATCCATTCCTACCGTATCTAGGGCTGCTCTAGCATCCCTACTCATATTTTTAAAATCTAATATCTTTAATTTCGACCCTAAAAATTTATTTATAAAATTATCCTTATTTATTTCTCTATTAAGCTTTATGTTTTCAGTAATTGAATATCCTGGTATTAACATAAATTCTTGATGTACCATACCAATACCTAGCTCCATAGCCTCTATAGGGGACTTAACATGGGTAATTTCATTATCGATTAGCACATCCCCTTCAAACCCGCCTGTTGAGTGAATTACAGACATTCCAAAAAGTATATTCATTAATGTAGACTTACCTGCTCCATTTTCACCTAACAGAGCATGGATTTCTCCTGGTCTAACGCATAAATCCACCCCTTTTAGCACACGGGTTCCGTAATATTCCTTTGCAATATTATTCATCTGTAATACATACTCTTCTTTTTCCAACGCTTATACCTCCTTTGTTATTACTCATAAGGAATTAATAGTACAAGATTGCCATCTAGTGGCAATCTTGTAGGTAGAAATTTAATTTTTAAAATTTACACTTTTCTAGAAGGTTAAAAAATAATATGATCTGAAAGATATAAGAAATAGTTATTATGACCTTCATACTCTGTTAATTGAACAGAACCACCTGCTATTTTTTCTAGAACTTCAACAAGTTTTTCTTTATCCACTTTTCCATTTGTCTTACCTTCTAAGTAAGCTCTAGCATATTCTACTCCACCTTCAATAAACATCATGTTTACAGGAACTGGCCAAGTAGCAACCCTTCCTTTCATTCCAGCTTTTTCAACTTTCTTGCCTATTTCATCGATTATATAACCTAAATCGCCTGCTTTTTCATCAGGAACAGCAATACCTAGTGCAGCTGGCATTGCATGATAAGGAGACGGACAACATTGTACTGGAAATATAGCTCCACCTTCTATACTTTGTCTAATAAGAGGTTCCATCATAGCACAATTAGTAGCAAAGAATGCCGTATCTTTACCATATTCAGTAATTTTTCTTGGCACATCTTCAATAATGAATTGTTGTGTTCCAGGAACTCCTGCATCCCCTGTTGGATCTGGAGCATCCTCTTGCACAAATTTCATACCTAGTTCTTCTGCCTTAGCCTTCATTCTATCTCTTCTTACAGCTAAGAATTCAATAGACATATGCCTTGGGAATGTGTAGTGGACTAAGGTTTTTGCACCCATATTATGAGCATGCTCTGCTATTTGCTCTCCTCTACCTAAATCATCTGTGTTCAGTACAATATCACCCTTAGATGCAATAACATCTTGATCTTCTTGGGGAGATCCTAATATAAATAGTATATCTGGTCTAATCTCTCTAACTCTGTCGACAGCCGCTGCCGCACCTGGTACAGCTTGAGTCATAACAATAGCCTTTACATCTGGGTCAGATGCCATAGCCATCATATTAGTAATCGTAGTTTCTTGCTCTTGCATAAAGCGATCTGGATACGTACTGGTAACAATCATATCACCGTATTTTGCCTTCATATTTTCAGCCGCTCTAAACTCCTCTTCACCTTGAGATACCGTACCAGACATAATACCTATTTTATATTTAGGTACTGCTGCTGTGCCTTGCTTGTTGCCGCAAGCTGCTAGGCTTAAAATCATAGTTAATGCTACTAGTAACACTAAAAATCTTTTCAAAATTTTCATCCCCTTTAATAATTTCTTTTTTAACTTAACACTTTCTACAAGGTTCGCTATTTCATATAAATATCCAGGAGAGTAGATATAGGAAACAATATACGAAGTTGAAATTCTATAATTTTAAATATTCTGATAATTTCTTATGTAGAGAAAGTGTTTAGTTAATTTAATTAGTCTGTCCTTTCCTTATTTTTATTCTTACATTCTTTTAAATAGAACTATAGAAATTAAATATTAATAAATCACCTAGTGTCTATTTCAAAATAGTACTAGGTGATTTATATAACTTTAAATATTTATAATAATTTTTAACATTTTATTGCTATACAGCTTGTTCAATTACATTCCGCATCCATTTATTCGATAGAAATCTTTTAACCTCAAAGATTGCTTTTATAATTTCTTCTGTACAGATAATAAAGTATACCATAGGCAATGATATTTTAAAATAGACTGCGGCAACAAATGAAAGTGGTATTGCATATAACCATAGGGTAACTCCCTGGACTATCATAGAATATGTTGTATCTCCTCCACCTCTAAATACCCCAATTATCATAAGCACATTAAAGAAGCGTAGTGGACAAAATACTGCCATAATTCTTAAAACCATAAGAGTAGATTGATATGTTGTGTGGCTAATATTAAAGGATTGTAAAATAAAAGGAGCAGAAACCCATATACCTATTCCTATCAAGATTCCAATAAAAGGTGATAATACTCCTAGTTTAAATGCATAGTCCTTAGCTATATCTTCATGCTCTGCCCCAATCTGAGTTCCTATCATTATAGCAGAGGCACTAGCTAAACCAATACATACTACCATAAAAATATTACTTATTGTAGTTGCAATTTGCATCCCAGCTACAGCACTAATACTTATTTTAGCATAAACAACTGAATAGGCTGTCATACCTAAAGCCCATATAATTTCATTTATAATTACTGAATATGATGTCCTAAAGTATACCATTACAAATTCTCTATTAAAGCTAAATATTTCTCTAAGCTTTACACCAATAATATTATTAATTCCATATACTACAATTAAAACGTAAAACATTTCAGCTCCTCTTGCTATAGTTGTAGCTATAGCTGCGCCCTTGACACCCATTGGAGGAAAACCTAAGTTTCCAAAAATTAATACCCAGTTTAAAATAGCATTACAAGCAACCCCTATTAAGCTAGCATACATAGGAGTATTTGGTTGTTCTGTACTTCTCAATGCAGTAGAATATGCTTGTGTAATACTCGTCATAACAAAACCTAAAGCAACAAATCTTAAATAAGTAGTACCTAAAGCAATAACATGTTGATCTTTAGTAAACACTCTAATTACAAAACTAGGAAATGCCAGCCCTACAATTGAAAATACAATAGCTGTTAATAGTCCCAGTATAATATTTAAGCCTAATACCTTTTTTATTCTATCTATATTCTTTTTTCCCCAATATTGAGACATAAATATACTGGCCCCAGCATTAATACCTGATAAACATAACATAAAAATAAAAAAGAACTGATTGATTAAGCCTACAGCAGCAATTTCTGTTTCTCCTAGCTTACCAATCATCAAATTATCAATTAGATTAAGGGATGAACTGATCAGATTTTGAAAAGTAATCGGTAAAGCTAGTGTAAACAATAAAATAAAAAATTTCTTATCTTTTAGTAGTTTCTTCATATCCTATTCCTCCTCTGCCTACAAAAATAAAAAAACAGAAGCAACTGGGTGTTTTATAAAGCTGCCCATGTGCTTCTGATTATTTATCAATTATAATTTTGGAAAAATCTACTTATGTATTATAACTAAATGTTATGATTATGTCAACAGATAATATTTATTTAACTCCTAATATTTAAATTTAGAAATACTCTCCTGCATTTCTTCAGCAAGCTTCGCTAAAGATTCACTAGCATTAGCAATTTCTTCTATAGATGCTATTTGTTCTTCTACAGAAGCCGCTGCTTCTTCTGTTCCTGCTGCATTTTCCTCAGATATTGCTGATAGGTTTTGGATAGTCTCTATAATACTTTCTTTTTTTCTATCCATCTCATTTCCAGATTGATTAATATCTTCTATCGCTTCCTTTACTTTGTCTATCGCATCAGCGATTCCCTCAAATTTAATATTTGTTAGTTCTACACTCTCAGTTTGAGACATCACTATTTTATCAACTTCGCCCATAGTATTTACAGCTTGACCAGTTTTATTAGTTAAATCTACCACTATATCAGTAATTTGCTGTGTAAATTGATTGGATTGTTCGGATAGTTTTCTTATTTCATCTGCCACTACCGCAAATCCCTTACCAGCTTCTCCTGCTCGTGCCGCCTCAATTGCTGCATTTAGCGCCAATAAATTAGTCTGCTGTGTTATATTTTTAACCATCTCACTGGCAACTTCTATTTTTTCCGCACTTTTATTCGTATTAGCAATAATTTCTCCTACTTCCTTCATTGCCATGTTACACTCTTTATTTTTTTCTACAAGCTCAGTTAATATATTTAAACCTTCATCCTTTAGAATATTTACTTCTTCCGATGCACTGCTTAAGCTTAATATATCTTGACGATTTTTGAATATTTGCTTACCTAATTCATCAATATTAGTTGCACCTTCTTCAGTATCCTTTGCTTGATCATTTGCCCCTTTTGCAATTTCTTCAATAGTTCTGCCTACTTCTTCGCCTGTAACAACTAACTGTTGAGTAACAGCGGTTAGCTCTTCCGAGGAGGATGCTAGGTACTCAGAATTATAGGATACATTTTTTATAAATTCTCTCAAACTGTATATTATTTCTTTAAATGCACGACCTAATCCTCCTATTTCATCTTTTCTCAAAAGAAGTTTGTTTTCTACATCTTCAGTAATATCTAAATTAGCCACCTTCTCTGCGAAACCTGTAAGCAACACTATTGGTGCTGCAATACTTTTACTAACAAAAAATGTGATTAGTGCCCCTACTACAATTGCCATTAATGTAAATAAACCCAAGTTGTTTCTTAGTTGATTTATACCTGATAATACTTCTTGTTTCTCTATTCCTACAAATATAGTCCATCCACTATCACCTATTGGAGCAAAGGCTGACATTTTTTCTATTCCTTTATACGTATAACTTCCTGTTCCAGATGTCTTTTCTGAAATACTACTTTCAATAAAATTAGCTAAAGATTCTGAAGCAGGATCATTTTTCGATTCTTCTATAGGATTATACTGTTGCATAACCAAGTCCCTATCTATATCTCCTATAATGGTTCCAGTTTCATTCACTATGAAAAAAGTTCCAGTTTTTCCATACTCCATATCACTTACAATCTCACTCAGTATGTCTCCTTTTCTAGCACCGTTTAATACTCCTATTACTTGTCCATTTTGAATAATTGGAGATGCATATACAATAATTGTATTATTATCTACATTACTAATTATAACATCGGACATAGCAGGTACTCCAGACAATGCCTTTTTGAAATAATCTCTATGGCTTACATTAGTACTAGTCATCTTATCATCTATAGTAGTTGAATTACCACTCAAATCTATCATAGTAAAATTATTATAACCTGACCTTTTCGCTTCTCTTTCAAAAAAATCAACCTTCTTCTCCCAGGATAGACCGTCGATTAAATCCATATTGGCCGCTAATGTTTCAATATGGCTTAATTGGTGATTGGTTCTTGCTTCAATATACTTTGAGGCTTGTATAGATAAAGCTTCTAAGAACTCACTCTCCTCATCAATAAGCTTATTTGAAGCAGTTTGAATAGATACAAAGCCTAATGTTAATGATGTAATTAGTAATATTAGTGTGAAAATAGCGATTAATTTATTTCGTATACTTTTCATATTATCAAACCCTCCCATTATTCGTTGTTTAATGTATATCGGCGGATTTCTTAAATATCTTTACAATTTTAGTTATTTTTAGACAAAAAATTTATCGAGATATTATTATTTTCATACTATATTTTAGATATATTACCTAATAACTTTTTAATTTTAAGTCCTATTTGTAAGTTCAGCCTATGTTCTGGGTTTTCTAGGTTGAGACCTGTAATTTTCTGTATCCTTTCAATACGATAAAGTGTAGTATTGTAGTGGGTAAAAAGCACTTCTGAAATCCTTTTTAAATTGCCATTGTACATAAAATAAGCTTCTAGGGTTTTAACTAATTCTGTCGATTTTTTTTCATCATAAGCTGCAAGTGGCTTAATAGTCATATTATAGAATCTATTTAGCTCGTCATACAAGTGATCTTGAAAAAGTATTTTATATACACCCAGATCTTCAAAAAATACTAAAGATCTTTCATTTAGTATTTCCCCAGCTTGTATAGCCTTTAAAGAGTCCATATAGCTTTTATGTACCTCTCTTAAACCTTCATAAGCCCTTCCTATTCCTATTTTATAATTAAGCTTTTCAAATCTTTTCTTTAATAAATTTTCCAAATCGATGCTAAATGATTTAATAGTAAAATCTATTTTCTTTTTATTATGAAAAGCTAATAACATATATATACTGTCAGTTTTCCTAGCGACAAAACCATTTAAACTATGTCCTTCTATTAATCCTTCCAAAGCGCTATGTAAAGTTACTAGTCTGTGATCAAAATTATCAACCATAATTTCTTCTTTTTCATCAGTATGTATCAACACTATAATGAAGGTGTCATTAATATCTAGCTTAAATAAGTGAGCTCGTTCCTCTGCCTTTTCCTTTCTTTTTTCCTCCATAGAAAGTAGGTCTTCCAAAAATTCCGATCTATATCTATTTTCAACATCTCTTACGGAAAGTTGCTTTAATATTTCTAAGGAAATTATGGTTGATGTATTTTCTAATACAGAAAGATCAAATCCCCCTAGTGGAGTATTTATAGCCCAAGAGAAAATATGCCCATATATACTGTCTTTTAGAACAATAGGCATTACCATCCTTCGTATAGGCTTCCCTTCAATTATTTCTATTCCTTCATTCAACTTTCTTTCGCCACTTTTTGTAGAATTAGGATCATAAAATTTTTTTGCATTTTCAAATAAAATATTTTTCGTAATATTATCAATAGACTCCAATTGTAAAAACCATTGATCTGGAAACCCAATTTTAATTATAAGAGGATTTCTTAAATTTTCACAGGTTACTCTTCCAATATCCCCTATAGTTCCACCTTCTAGTACTACATCCATCAATTGCTCGTGGGCTCTTTCTAATCGTTGAAGCAGTGAGGTCTGCTTGTTAAAAATTTCCTTAAAAACAGGTGTCATTATATCACTAAAGGGAGTTCCATAGTGTAAGTCTATAATGGGAAGATTTAGTCCGTTGGCCAGTTCAATAATTTCAATTGGAAAGGACTCTAAATATGGATATATCTTTATTCCTATACCTGCTAACCCTTTGTTTGCACATTCTTTTATAAATAATTTTTGTTCTTCTAGTCCTCCGAGTTTAAAGGAATAGGCTGTAGTTAGCAAAAATTCCCCTTGATCTACCCAATCTAAAATTTCTGGATCTGCCATAATATTTACCTTTGAAACTGTATTATGCAACCCATTAAATCCTGCGATTAGCTTGCACTTTTCCATACATTCCATTTTTAAAACATCTTCAACAGTAATCCCATTCTGCCTTCTCATTATTCCCCACCCCCTTTGTACAGTTCTAAATATTTAGAAAAAATCCTTTATTATTTTAAACAAAAAAGAAACAGGGAAATCTATATAATCTCCTTGTTTCTTCTACTATTTACATTACGCTAATTTAGAATAAGTAATGGACAGTACCTCTTCTTTAAGCTTTTTAGCTTCAGCTAAAATATTATCACACTCTGTCTTTTTCGCTTCGACATAAGTATTATCACTTAAGCCTTGTAAGTTTATAATTACGTTAAATAAAGCTCCCTCTACTCCAGCATAAGCCATTAATGCTCCCACACCTACATCTGTAATTGCATTTACATTTCCATAATTAGCAAATACTTTTTGCAATTTAAGTATGCTCAGACATTCATTAGCAGTTGTTAGTGGTACTTCAAGAGCCTCTATTGTTGCTCTTTCCATAGCTTTCTTCCTTGCTGTCTTTTCCTCTTCTGTTTCCTTTGGCATTTTTAGAGCTTGCATAAACCCTTCAAAAGCTTCTACATCTTTATCCACTAGTTTATTTAATCTATCTTTTAGTTTAGCAACCTCATTAAAATTATTATTTAAAGTCGCCTTTGTTGCTTCATCTAAGGATTCATAGGCTTTTCTACCAAAGGTTAAATTACCAACCATTGCTGTAAGAGCAGCTCCAAGACTTCCTGCTAAAGCAGCTACACTTCCACCCCCTGGCGTTGGCTCTTTGCTTTCTACCGCATCTACAAACTCTCTAATAGGTCTGTCAACCAATAACATAAATCTTCCCCCTCGCATAAATGTTTTTAATTTTCAGTTTTCATTACCACTTTATCATACTAAAGATATTTCGTCTATATTACCCTTATTAAATACAAAACTACATCAATTGTATTTGTAATTTATTAGAAGTTCTTACGCCTCCTAAAATTTTCAAATCATAATCTATATCTATTTTGCCCTTTCCTGTTTCTTCACTAATTTCTACATCTAATACATTTGTGGTTACCTTCATAGTAAAGTCCCCATAGGCAGTCATATAATTACTCTCATATTTTTTTCCCTGCTCAAATATAAAATCTACAGCAGAGGCTCCAGAACGTTTCATAGATACTTTGTTATTGTTTTCTATCTTTATTCTAGTTGTGGATCCCTCCATTCCTGAAATTTCTGACTCATCATAAAGAATATAGTAACTACCATTTTTTTTATAAAAAGAACCTTCTGTAGTTAGTTCAATTGTACTTTCCTCACCATCAGAATTCTGTTGTATCCCTATAACCCTTATCATACGTGTAGATTTCATTTTACTCATCCTTCTCTTATATTAATTAGCTCTCTCGTTAAAACGTTCAATAGCTAGTTCTATTAATCTATCTATTAAATCTTCGTATTTAATTCCTGTAGCTTCCCACATTTTAGGATACATGCTAATCTTTGTAAACCCTGGCATTGTATTAACTTCGTTAAGTAAAACACGATTAGTAGTACTTTCAACAAAAAAATCTACCCTAGATAGTCCGCTGCAATCTAAAAGCTTATATACCCTAATAGCCATATCTCTTACCTCATTAAGTATACTCTCTGGTAAGTTAGCTGGTATTACAAATTTACTAGTCCCTGCAAAATATTTATCATTATAGTCATAAAACTCCGCTGATGGTATTATTTCTGCTGGTAGAGATGCAATAGGATCATCATTTCCTAGCACAGAACATTCTATCTCCTTACCAATAATAGTTTCCTCTATTACAATCTTCCTATCATATTCTCCTGCTAGTTCAATAGCTTCCTTTAGTTTTTCTCTAGTATTAGCCTTTGTTATACCTACGCTTGATCCCATATTAGCAGGCTTAACAAAAATAGGATATTTGAATTTTGCTTCTATTTTAGATATAACTTCCATCTTATCTTTTTTATATTCCTTAAACATAACTACACCATACTTTGCCTGTGGAATGCTATCTACCTGTAAAAGTTTTTTCGATATTGCTTTATCCATTGCTACAGAAGAAGCTAAAACCCCTGTTCCTACATAGGGTATGTTTATCATTTCAAATAACCCCTGTATTGTTCCATCTTCTCCAAATGGACCATGAAGAACTGGAAAAACAACGTCTACTTTTTCAATTCTTCCATTACCAAAAGCTATCATTCCATTGCCTTTCTCAGTTGGCAACAAGGACATATGTGTATTTAAACCTGCATTTTCTGATCCTTCATCTGCAGTTTTCTCCCAAGCTCCACTTTGAATCTCATCTATAGGTCCTTCATATAACTTCCAAACACCTTCTTTAGTAATTCCAACAGTAATAATATTGTATTTATCCTTATTCATTGCCCTAAGTATAGAGGTAGCTGACATTAATGAAACCTCATGTTCTCCTGATTTTCCACCGAATATTACCATAACATTCATCTTTCTCACATTGACACCTTCTTTCTTATATAATTAATATTCTACCTTTGTTCATCTTATTATTCAACATTTTTACATGAGTATATCCATGTTTAAATCTAGTAAAAATACTTCATTAGCAAATATATCTATTAACAATTAATAAAGATAACATCAAAATCCTCAGGATAATATATTTTTTAAGAAATAACATAAAAATGACAAACCTGCGAGTAAAAAACTTGTGGGTTTGTCATTAATATGAGCGATAAGTACTTTTAGTACTTTTAGCACTTTTTAAACTAAATAATGCTTTGTTTATTTAATTGAGGAAATTGCATAATTCAAAGTCTGAAATTAAAACAACTATATATTGTATGTTGATCGCTTTAAATATACAGTATATATAAAATTTTTTATAAAAAGTTAAATATGCAATTTCCTCAATTATTTTAAAATTTGATTTATAATCCTATAAAAATTCTTATAACTTATTTTTTCAATATCATCTTTACTATATCCACGTTTTTCCATAATCCTTATAATGTTTTTTGCTTTTGTAGTATCTTCAATCCCTTTAACCCCTATATTTCCACTACCAGCAAAACTATTTTTAGTCTCGTCTCCGAGATAGTCAAAGAAATCAAAACCAAACCCAACACAATCAATTCCCATAACTTCTACCATGTGGTCAATATGGTCTGCAAGGTGCTCGATGTCTTGCTTGTCCTCTTCAACATGTACAAACTCCCTAAAAGCATTAACTCCTACTAATCCACCTTTTTCTGCTATTGCCTTCAATTGCTTATCTGTTAGATTTCTTGGAACATCACATAAACTCCTACAGTTTGAATGGGAAGCGATAAAAGGTTTATTTGAATACCTATAAACATCCCAAAAACTCTTTTCATTTAAATGAGATACATCCAGTATAATACCTAAATCTTCAATTTTTTTTACTGCTTGGATTCCATATTCGGTCAATCCCCTATTAGATGATCCTTTCACGCCAGTTGCAAACTTATTTTCCTCATTCCATGTTAGAGATGCATGTCTTACACCAAACATATATAATAAATTAAGCAAATTAAAATTTGATCCTAAAGCACTAAGTCCTTCAATTCCTATTATGATTGGCATTCTGCCGCTGCTTATTGCCGTGTCAAAATCTTTAGTCTTTTTTATAATTTTAAATATATCTCGATTCTCCATTATTTCTATAGCAGTATGCTCTATGATTTCAAAAACTCTTTTTTGTGGTTCATTATTATACGGAGGATCAGCCCAAATTACAAAGATCCCTCCATTGATTTCACCTTTATTAAATCTTTCTAAATGAACTTTTTTAAAGACATCTGAAATACCTTTTTGTCTTCTTATAGCAACATCTGTCCAAATATCAGCATGTCCATCAAAAATCATCTTACCATCTCCTAAAAAGTAAGTAGGAAAGAAATTTCTTCCCTACTTGGCTATTTTGTTAAAGCATTTGTAATATATTACCCATAAATATACCGAAATAATTTCCTATTACATAGCCTAATGTTCCTACTAGTAGTATAGGTACTATTAATGCGGTCCATCCTTTTGCAATAGCCATAGCTGCTGCTGTGGTCGGTCCACCAATGTTAGCATTTGATGCAAGTATAGCTTCCTCAAGATTAAATTTAAGTAACTTAGCAAAGATTAATGTAACTGCCATGTTTACTAAAACCATTATTGCGCTGAATACCAGCAATAACGGTGATTTTGATAAAATTACAGGTATTGAAGCTGGAACACCTATTACAACAAAGAATATGTAAATTAAATACGTTCCTATTTCCTGCGCTCCACTGATTTTACCAAAGAAATTGTGAGCATATGTTGCTAATAACATGGTTAAAGTCGTCATAATGAGATACTGATTACCTAATAGACCATTAAATAAATTTCCTATAAAATTTCCAGTAGGTATAATAGAACCTAGTAAACCTGCTATTTCTCTTGAAACTGCAACAATGATAAAAGATGAACCTATAGCAAATGCAATATCTTTTAGAGATATTTCTTTTCTTCCCCAATATGAAGCTGCTTGTGTTTCTCCTTCTTTAGTTGTTGCTACTTGGCTCTCCATTTCATCTATATATGGATGTTTAAAATGCTTTCTAAAAAATGTCATAGAAGGTATAGCAATAAGTACGAAAAAGTATAAAGCCATCAGTAGATTATCTGCAACTACAGCTGCAGAAACTAATTCTCCTGGTGCATCAAAGGCATCTGCCATAGCTACAAAGTTAACGCCTCCACCTATATAAGATCCTGCCATCATAGCTCCTACCTTATATAATGAAGGTACTACATCCTTCAATAATAGAAAGCCTACAAATGCTCCTATCATTGTTCCTACTGAACTTATAAGATATATGATTAGTATACGTCCACTTTCTTTCCATATCTTTTTTATATTTGCATTGAAAAGAAGTAATGGAATCGCTAAAGGAACTACATATCCCCAAACCTGATCATATACAGGTGAATCAGTAGGGATAACACCTAAATTCGCAAGAATCATAGCACCTATAAGTGCAATTATAGCACCTGTTATTTTTGATGCCCAACTGTATTTTTGTTCTAACCAAATACTAACTGCCGCCCATCCTGTGAGTATAGCCCACAATATCCACGTGCTGTCTGGGCTAATTAAAGTACCGCTAAACATATAACCACTCCTTTAAAATATTTGTATACAAAATATCATAACTATTCCTACAAAATAATATTTTGCAATATATAGAATATTTTATTATTGAGTTAATATTCTATATATTTATATATTTCTGCATCATTTCTTAAATTCCTTCAAGTATACTGAAATTTTTTTAATATATTGAATAAATTAGATAAATATCATTTCATAGTTTGAATAAGCTATACTAGCTATGATAAAATACTAATTAAATAACAATAATACCAAAATATAGAGGTGATATTTTTTGAATATAGATATAGGATCAAAGATAAGATTACTTAGAAAAGATTTAAATATGAGTATATCAGATCTTTCAAAGGCCGCAGAGCTCAGCACAGGACTTATTAGTCAGATTGAAAGAAATATAGTTGTTCCTTCCGTAGCCTCTTTATGGAAAATTGCAAGAACCCTTAATGTTTCAATAGGATATTTTTTTGATGAAGAAAATAAGGTTGCCATAAATCCTATAGTAAAGAAAGAAAATAGAAAAAAACTTGTAATTTCAGATTCTAATGCAGTATATGAATTGCTCTCTCCCGATTTAAATAGAAAAATTGAATTTCTTTGCATAACCCTTCAAAAAGATGATTCCTCAACTAAAGAATTAATAAGTCATGATGGTGAAGAATGTGGAATAGTATTGGAAGGGAGATTACTTGTAAAAACTACAAATAGAGATTACATACTTGAAAAAGGTGATAGTATCTATCTAGATAGTGCGATACCCCATAGATATATAAATATAGGAGATAGTATGTGTATTTCTATGTGGGCTATGACGCCACCTAGCTTTTAATTCTTATGTAATAAAAAAGTTTTAGAGAATTTTAATGCATAGTTGTTAAATAGACAAATAATAAAAGGGTAGCTATTCAAGTAAATTAGATAGCTGCCCTTTTATAAACTTTATATTTCAAATATGGAGGCTAAACGGTTAACTTGCACCTTAATCTGTCCTTTAGATTGTTCAAAGATTTCAAACACTTTAGATTTTAATTGAAGTGGTAGCTCCTTTTCATTTACACTACTATATACTAGATAATACTCTTCCTCCGTTAAGGCACTTTTTAATTCTTGCTTTGTTTTTTCATCTGTCAACCCATGCTTTACGTCTACAAAGCATAGTGGCGGAAACATTACACACCACCAATTTTGCCCTTCCGCCTTACCTATTTCTATACGCAGTGCCTCATATACCCCTGCAGGGAAAACCACATTACCATATCTTTTAGTTGGAAATTTATGCTCCCCTAAAGATGCTCTTACACCATAACTTTCTCCATTTCGCTCTATCTCTGCTTTAGCAACTTCTTCTATTTTTTCTAAATTAGCTGCTAAAATTTCTCTAGTTTGATCTACATCTTTAGACTTCCCTAATTCTTCGGCCATTGCGTCTATTACTTTATCTCTTACTTTAAGCTTTAGCTCCTGATCCTCTGGAGAATCACTATTAGCCAACACATGGAAACGTATTAAGTTTTCTCCCCTTCTTTCTAGAGCCTCGACTTCCTCATTTACATATAGAACATTTATCAAAACTAATCCCATTAAAAAACATACTACTAATTTATTAGCCCATTTTCTATACATCTTCATTTCCCCTTTTCATCCATTTGATTGTTATACTCTCATTATGTACAATTAGGGGAAATTTTATACAAGTATATTTTATATAACCTACTACCTAATCAAACCTATCCTTCGTATTTTAACATCCATCTTTACTTCAATATCTATATTCGGAAAAATATCTCTCCAATCCTTTTCTAAACTTTTCCACAAACTATAGTGGCGTTGTCTTAAAAATCTATCCACCCCTATTACGTCTACTCCAAACTCTTTTTGAATTTTATGTATTGTTTCTTCTGTTCTTTTCTTTATTTCTCTATTAGCCAGTTCTTCTACTTCTTTAATAACTTCAGCTTTTAACATATCTTCCTTAGACTCAAAATATGTTTGCTTAACGTCTGCCTCTGCCTCTATTTCTATTAAAATTTTCATATTACTCTCATCGTCGATTAGGCTCATTTTAGGTTTTTTAGGCCTCATATCAATAGGAATACTATACCCCTTGTAGTCGACTCTCATGCCTCCTAATATACGAGTTTCACCCTTCAAAAGCATTAATAGTGCAGTTTCTATCTCTCCTAACCAACCCTTAAACTGATAGTCGCTAATTATGCCAGCACCAGCCACCTTTACATCAGTTTTTCCAGCTGTTATTCTAGGTATAAGTGCGTTTCCTGTTTCATGTAGATCTTTAAGTATATCCCCTACAGATCCGCTAGGTGCTCTAGGAGTTCTATCTCTTCTTCTAAATAGTTCTGCAATAAATTGTCCCACCCTTGGCTGCATGGTTGGCTTAACCTTAATAATATCCCCTGCTGAATCATCTGTCATTGCAAGTACAACCCTTCTACTTAAAAGCTCATTGTTTTCTATTCCATCTAATATTTCTCGAAATGATTTTGAGTCTTTAGCAACATCTACATCTATAATCACAGTCCTTAGATGTCCTAAAAATATTTCTTTATTAGTACGGTCTGCCATTATTCTAGATACACTATATAGAGCATCTCCAACAGTTGCAATAGTAATATCTGCCCCTTCCTTCTTGGTTTCGTCTGGAAATGAAAATGTAAAGGTATACTTATTTCTTTCAGTATCCTTAGCTTCTTTAGCCTCTTTTGTCTGTTCATCTATATCTGCTACCTTATCGTCCTCGGCAGAAGAACTATATTTGTCAATGCCTACAGCGTTAATGTGAGCTCTATCTTCTATTTCTACTTTATCCCAACATCCAGTTAGTAAAAATGAAATTAATAGTAGAAAAATAGCTTTCCTTTTATACATTAACCTTTTCCTCCCTCCTTAGTTTTTTTTGTATAACTAAAGATATTAAAACAATTAGTGGAACTACAAAAATCATAGCACTTGCAACATATCTAGTATATATATTCATGATTTCATATGTCTTAGATATATTTTCAGGAATTATAGAAACAAGATATACAAGTGGCAAAAATGGTGCAGCTAAATAAGCATGATCTTTAGAGCCAGTTAATGACTCGGTCATAACTGTCGCTGCTAAAAACATAGGGGCTGTAGTAGAAAATATAGTTAACACCCATAGGCTCATAACTACTACCTGGATATTTTCTATAAAAAGTCCAGGCAATTCTATAGTGTCAAACAAGTCTAATGTTGGCCAAAGTAAAGATTTCACTTGTATAGGCCCAAATTGCGCAAGGGTCGCTGTTACAATTAGCATGTAAAACAACAATATTGCAACAACAGCAATATAAGCCTTTGTAGCCTTTTTAGGTTGTTCCAAGTGTACCCCGAAAAAAAGTATCATTTCAATACCTATAAAACTAAGTATAGTAGTAGGTGTACCCTTTAAAATTTCAGCAGGGGTGATTTCAAATACCGGAAGTAAATTTGCAAAATCTGATCTCGTAAAGGATAAAGCAAATATAAACACTATAGTTGTTACAACAGATGGAAATCCAAACTGCATCATTCTTCCTAATACTTCTATTCCTTTTCTTGCTGAATAAATAGCCGCAGCCAATATGCTTATGGTTATTACCTCTAAAGGTGTATTTGTAAGTAAATACACCTTTATAACTTCACCGAAAATCCTTGTAAGTAATCCAATAAATCCTACTAAATATAATACATATGTAAGCCCTACTATATAGGCAATAGGCTTGGTTAATGCATCGCAAAGGATTTCAAAATATTGCTTTCTAGGTTTTAGTCTTATAATTGCACCATGTATTAGAGCCCCTACTATTGCTACCAACCCTCCAGCCAATAAAACAATCCAATGATCATAAGGTACTATCTCCGCCAGATCTCGAGGTAAAGTAAGTATACCTGCTCCTACCATAGCTATCATTAAAATAAATATCATCTGCCCTATTGGGATGATATCATTATTGTCTTGCATCTATCTTCACTCCTCTTTATTAAAATCCTCGTCTCTAAGATCCTGCATTCTTTTACTTTGATTTTTATTAGCTGTTGTATCTCTATTATGCATAGATGGTAATGGAGCCTTAAAAAATGTGTCCTTTAAATCTGTATGTTGTGTAATATAGGCTGTATAAGGAGATAAATATGGGACTCCGAAGCTCTTTAGGCTGCACAAATGTATTAGTATTACTATTGTTCCTAGCATAATACCGTATAGACCTAAAATTGCAGATATAATTATTAGTAAAAATCTTAATAGTCTAAGACCAATTGCCATGCTATAGCTTGGAATAGCAAAGGATGATATGGCAGTTATAGCTACTATAATTACCATTATAGGTCCTACTATTCCCGCTTCTACTGCTGCCTGCCCAACTACAAGACCACCTACAATACCTATAGTCGCTCCTATGGGCCCAGGAAGTCGTATCCCTGCCTCCCTTAATATTTCTAGGGTTATTTCCATAATAATAGCCTCTATTACAGAAGGGAATGGAACCCCAGCTCTATTAGCTGCTATTGACATAGACAGCTTAGAAGGGAGCATTTGAGGATGGAAGGATGTAATTGCAATATATAGTGCTGGAGCATATAGAGATATGACAGCGCCAATATATCTTAAAATTCTAATAAATGTAGCAATACCCCAGCGCTCATAGTAATCTTCAGCAGATTGCATCATAGCATTTAAAGTAGATGGCACTATTAGGACAAAAGGGCTATTGTCCACTATAATTGTAATCTTACCCTCGTATAGAGCCGCTGATGCAACATCTGGCCTTTCTGTAATTTGTATTTGTGGAAATGGTGATCGCCAGTTATCCTCTATAAGCTGTTCTATATATCCACTATCAATTATTGCATCTATATCTATTGCCATTAGCCTTTTATTCAGCTCTTTTAATGCATCTTGATTAACTATATCTTCAATATACATAACACACACATCACTTTGGGATCTTTTTCCAATTTTGTACCCCTTTAATTTTAACTTATGATCCCTAATTCTTCTTCTAACTAAGGCAGTATTAACTCTAAGGCTCTCTACAAAACCCTCCCGAGGTCCCCTAATAACGGATTCTGTTTCAGGTTGAGAAATAGACCTGCCATCCCACCCCTTAGATGCAATAATAATTAGTTTTTCATAATTATCTAGTATAAGTACTGTATCTCCACTTAATATATCTAAAACACCCTGTTCAATAGTCTCTACTTCCTTCATCTCTGTTATGGTTAGAGTCTTATCCTTTAGAATATTACTTAGTTCCTTTTTAATAAATTTCTCATTAGGAGGAGTAATTCGGCTAGATACCATTGAATTTTTAAGTACATAGTCATTTAGTAAATCCTTATCTGCCATACCATCTATATATATCAGTGTTGCTCTATAGCTTTCATCTGTTCCTATTTTAAACTCTCTATATACAATATCATCACAGTCTACTAGCATATTTTTAATAGACTCAAGATTTTTGTCGAGGTTTTTATCTACCTTAGTTTCTTGCAGTTTTATATTTTGATTTTCATTTTTTTTACCAAATAGCTTTTCCCATAGGCTCATCTAAATTCCTCCTAAGTCTATATCATCTTTCCAATTATGAATAAAGCAATACTTCCAAATATATATGTATAAGCTAATATCTTTGCAATTGTACTTTCCTTATTAAGCTTTCTTTTTTTTAAAAGTGGAACATCTCTTAAGAGCAAAAATAGTCCTACTAATATAAATATAACTAGCATATTAACGTTAAATAATGCCTTAATATAATATAAAATTATGTTCATAGTTAATTCTCCTTTTAATTTTCTAAACTAGGACTCAGATTCTACTACTTTATTTTTTAAGCTTTTCATCCCCATTACTATTAAAATAAGTGTTGGCACTATAAATACAAATAAAGGACCTAAATATTTAGTAGTTCCATCTAAAATCACATATATATGAGTAATATTGCTCGGAAGCATAGCAGCTAAATAAATAAGTGGTAGCTGACATACCGAGAAAAAGTTATTTTCTCTATATCCAGTCATTTGATCAAGTAATACACTATTAGCCATACAATTAGGTAAATAGGAATGGATAATATACATGCGATAGGTCTAGTTAAAGTTATTGAAAGTATTTCAAAGTATCCCTTACCAGGGAATCGGATTATAATATACCCATATATAAATGCAACTATAGCTAGAATTATTCCTCCTGATAATATTATTAACCAAGTATCTACTTCGGAGGCTTCAAGTAAAAACCTGGGTAGAGATAGAATACCGGTACCTACCATTAATAAAGTTAATATCGTAACCATCTCAAAACCTGATAGCTTCTCACTTTTATTCACTATAACACCTCCCCCCATTTATTACTTATTTAAGAGAACTTATATATCATCAAGTACATGTGTTTTGCTTTCTATATCTGAAATATTATTTAATAATCTTTACACTTTTACATTTTTATATTCATTTATAACAATAAAAAACCTAAGGAATAAGGTTTTCCTTAGGTTTTTTAAATATATTTTTCTAATATCTCAATGTCTTCTATACGATCTATATCACTGCCAACTTCGGGGTAGGGGATAATTAGTGCTCTGCCCTCTATATTAAATCTTTCTTTTATATAGATTTCAAGTTTTTCAATTGTAAGACGCTTTAAGAGCATTTGTAAAACAATCTTTGGTCCTAACGCTCTTGTCATTTTTAATGGATTTTTTCTATGCTTTATAAGGAGTCTAATATGATTCTCAACAGATTTAACTTTAAGTGGATTAACCATTATTAAATTGCCTCCAGTAAAGTCTCCTTCTTTTAAAGAAGCATATGTACGTTTAGCATCCGGATAGTTACCTTCACATATCGATCTTTCAATAATAGGATAACATAGGTCAGCATTTAAATTAAGGGACTTAATCATAAAGTCCTGTACAGCCTGAGAAGTAATTAATGGTATATCACAGGTAGATATTAGAATTTTTTCATTCTTATCAAAATAGGATATGCCTTTTATTAGATTATCTAACATATTCTTTTCTTGATTAATTATTTCATCTACCCTATTACCTATATATGGAGTTAAGAGCTCTTTATTGCCTACAACTAATATATAATCTATCATTTCTGACTGGGTTAAGGCATTAATAGTATACTCTATTAAAGGCTTCCCTTTAAAATTAATTAATGCTTTTCCTTGTCCAAAATATTCAATGTCCTGCTCCCCTTCGCCTGCTAATATAATGGCTTTCATTAGTTAACCCCCTAACCTATCAAATGCTTACCTAAAAGTTCTAACATTCAAACTATTATTTTTATTCTTCTTTATAGATTTCTAACTGCTCCATCATATGGTCAGTTAGATTTTCTATATGCTTCATTCCACATTTATAGGCCTTGTCTGGATCTCTATTACATATTGCATCTAATAAAGCCTGATGCTCGTCTACAAGTTCTTTAGCCTTATTATACCGGGAAATATAACGAACACGAAAGCGATAGATTTGTTCTCTTAAACCTTGAGAAATTTGATTCAGCTTATTGTTGCCTGTGGAACTAAAAATACGATCATGGAACTCCACATCTTTCTGGATCATTCCTTCAATATTATCTTCTTCGTAATAAGATTTAAATTCATCACAAACAGATATAAGTTCATTAATTTCATCGTCAGACATTCTTTCTGCTGCTAAAGATGCCGCTAATCCTTCCAATACCATTCTTACTTCTAATACCTCTAATACATCCTTTATTGAAACATCTGCAACATAGGCGCCCCTTCTAGGAACCATAACTACTAGACCTTCAAGTTCTAGTTTTCGTATAGCTTCCCTTACAGGTGTTCTACTAACTCCCAACTGCTCTGCCATCTGGATTTCCATCAGTCTTTTTCCAGGTTCTAGCTTACCATCTAATATTGATTGTCTTAAATATTCAAAAACGATTTCCCTTAAAGGCTTGTAATTTTCTATATGTAGCTTTTCTAAATTATCCAATTTTTTTACCTCCATTATAGGTTTGAACCATATATGTTTGTTTATAAAATAAGGATAGATGTTCATATGCGGATTTTGCTTTTTCATAATTTTTATATATACCAAAAACTGTAGGACCACTTCCAGACATCATCGCCCCTAAGGCGTTATATTCCATCATTTTTCTTTTAATCTCAGTAATAATATTATATTTTGTTTCTGTTACAGTTTCTAATATATTACCCATATTACCTGATAGGGCATAAATATTACCCTCTTTAATAGCATCAACTAATTGAGTTGTATTAGGTCTATCTGTTATTTTAGACAAATCTAACTGTCCGTATACTTCCCCAGTGGATACAGAAATGGGAGGTTTAGCTAATACTATCCAAGTATTTTTAATATTAGAATCTATAGGAGTCAGCTTATCTCCTATACCTTTTGCTAAGGCAGTTCCTCCTAGAATACAAAATGGAACATCTGCTCCAATGGTTACCCCTATATCCATAAGCTCTTTTGTGGAAAGTCTTAGATCCCATAGATGATTAAGGCCTTTTAAAACTGCGGCTGCATTAGAGCTCCCGCCTGCTAGCCCAGCTGCTACTGGAATTTGCTTATCTATATAGATATCTACACCCTTAGAAATAGATAATACTCTTCGGAGCCTATCCGCTGCTTTATATGCAATATTCGAAACATTTTTAGGAATATATTCACAGTTGGTGAAGATTTTTATTTCTTTATCATCTCTTTCTCTAATACATATATTGTCATATAAATTTATTTGCTGCATAATCATTTCTACTTCATGGTAACCATCAGGTCTTCTACCTATCACATCTAATGATAGGTTAATCTTTGCCCTAGATCTCAAATTTATCTGTTTCATTGTTTTCTCTCCTCAACCAACATTATATCTGGTAAATCATCTATTATTATATATTAATAGGGGCTTTTTCTGCAATACTTAACAAAAGTATAAAAGGACTGTCAATAGGACAGCCCTTTTTACTATAGCTTAAAGTTGTGAACTTTTTCAATAATAATATGATCTCCAGCCTTAACAGCTACTGGATTCTCAATTTGATTTGTTTCCATAATCCTTTGTACAGTCGTATGATATCTTTTAGCAACCTTCCACAGAGTGTCCTCAGGTTGCATAAAATATATAGTTAAACTCGGTCTTGACGTTATATTAACATCTTCTTCTAATTCATCAATATTTGCAATTACATCTATAACTTTTTTACAATATGCTTCACAGGTAGCTCCTACATTTATCTTCAGCTCAACCTGTTCTCCATTTATAACATTATAGTTTGTTTCTTCTATAAATAATTCAACTTCAGCTTCCATATCTTCTTGTAGACCTTCAAGATCAACATAATGTTTAAATGGAACTTCCTGGATAAAGCTATATAAAGGTTGTATTCCTTCTATTGCCTTATACATAATTGTAGCTTCTAATATTCCTTCTATCATAGTTTTATCTACTACAAGACTATAATCTGTTAAAATTGGTTTAACATTAACAGAAAATACTTCATTAATAGGAGGATGGCCATGAGGTATATCTAAGGTTTCTCTCAAAAGTACATGTGCTCTATTCATACCAATATTTTCATTTAATTCAATTTGTTTTTTGTTGATTTTAAGCGCTTTACTTGGTGAATATGTATCAACTAATATCTCCCTACTTTGAGTGTCCATAACCTTAGCCTCTACTTTTATTACCCCTTCAATTTCTACTATCTTTCTCTCACCGCGAATATTCTCTTTAATATCATAGTAAAGTTCGTCAACAGAAAGTTTTAATTTATATTTCATATCGCTAAAGGCATCCGTAATTTCTACAAAGTGAGTAAATGGAATCTCTCTTTTAATCATCTTTAATGGATTTTCATCATCTTCGTCAACATATAGTAAATCGATATTTACTATACCACCTACAATTACTTTTCCATCGGTAATTTTGGTTTCCCTCTCTAATACTGTAGCGTCCCATTTTAAAATTTCTTTAATCTCATATTCATCTTCATCTATTTCGAAGTTATCTTTTACTAATGTTTCTGATTTGTTGACTCCTACAATATCAGTGTATTGGAATGTTTCCTTTAACACCTGAATATCCTCTAGGCCTGCAAGATCCTTAGTAATTTCCATAGTCTTTTCTTCAATACCTTTACCGATTAAGTTAATTACAGCCTTTACCCCAATTTTCCTATCGTTGTTTATATGAAAGTCAATATGTTCAACTTCTGCTACTACTTCACCCTTCATTTTAGAATTAATACCTTCCATTTCAAGGCTTTGCTTAAATTCTGTGCTACTATCTATGCTGTAAAGAGGTTGTTCTCCTTTTTCAGAAACATATAAAATCTTAAAATATGTAGTCCCTTCTACAGCAATTCTGTTATCCATTACCTCTTGCTTAGTTAATTGCACTTTACCATCGGCAGATAAAACTCTTGTAATATCAGGCTTTGTATCAGGTACTAGAATATCTCCTTCTACAATCGTCTGAGCAATATTTTCACCTACTACTTGATCCAGTTTAAATAAATCTCTTATTAGTTCAACAGACATATGTTTGCCTCCTCCCGAAATCTTTTAAAATCCTTACTATACTATATTTTGTTGTGTACAAAATATGTTAAAAAGTTTATTACTATTTTAGTTAGTCCAATAAAATTTCTCTTTTACATATATATGTTGTTAAATAAAAAAAAGAAGTGAAAATGCCGGATTTTCACTTCTTTTTTGCTATTCTATTTAAAGGAATTAACCTTAATCTCAATAATATTATAGATTTAAACGGATACTTAATAACTAAGCCAATAGCTTTATAACAATATTTGGAATTAACATAGCTACAAACAGACCATAAATAACATCAAACCATAATACAGATGCAATAGTGCATAGATAAATAAGTCCAACAATAGGTGTAGCTAATATTCTAATCCACATTGGTGTTTCTTCTTTTTTAATTCCACTCCAAATATTTTTAGCATCTTGAATACTGGGAAAAGAGTGCATTGCTATAGAAATACCTAGCCATATAAAAAAATAATCTATTGTATGACCATCACCAAACCTAATTACTGGTATAGCTCCTGGAAGAGCTATCAAAGCACCTAGTGTAGTATTAATTAAAAATGGTCCTATTCCTATTAATAACTGTTTAATAGGCTCTGTAGGAACCTCATGTGTTACATATCCGGCTGGATTTTTTAGGCTAAAATAACAAACATCTAATACTGCAACCCTTGTAATTCTACAAAACAACTGATGTGCAAGTTCGTGAACAATTACACCTGGAAAGGTTGCTATAGAAACCAAAAAACCTGGTATTATATACATTAATTCTACCTCCTCTCATATTTATAAGTATAAATACAATTCAACATTTTTCCTATATTATCTACTATCTTAGTTTGATAAGCCCCGAAATAACATCTTCTAACCATTCTATTTCCCTATCACTGTACTCATTTTGCTGATTCCTAAGTAAATCCATTGTTTTATTTCTTTCTTCTTCCATACCATTATAATGATATACTAAAGCAAGATTTGATATAAAATATGGTTCCTGCGGACTAATCTCATGAGCCTTTTTTGCAAAGTCCAATGCTGCTTTATCTTCATATCTTTTAAGTTCAATTCTACTTAATCCAACATAAGCACGTGGATCTTCAATATTATGTTCTAAAACTTTGTTGCAATATTCAATGCCTCGATCGAACTCGCCTCTTTCCCTATAAAGCGCAGAAAGAAATAAATAGCCATCATAAAATGTGGGATCAATACTAAGTATTTTATTCATGTACTCTTCTGATTCATCATATCTTTCTTGATCATAATAAATATTAGCTAAATAATAAATGGCAAAAACATCATCTGGATTTTTATTGACCCAATTTTCTAATTCATTAAAAAACTCTTGGGTTCCTAAATCATATTGATCTAATACGTTTACTAACTCCTCACTTGGATAAAAATTTCTAGATATTTTATCCATAATTTCATTAACTTCCTCAACTAAATCCTGTTCGTCAAGATCCCTACCAGCAATTATATCAATAGTATTAATGACTTCTTCAATTTTATTATTATGATAGTAGGTAACCGCCAATTTAGCTAATATTAATGTGGAATCTGGATACTGTTCTAATGCCTTTTCATACTCCTCCATAGCTGTTTTGTATTTATGGGCTGTTTCTGCCTTTTTCCCTCTTTCATAGGCAATACCACTGATTAATGTTTGAGGAAATCTCATTATACCAGCAATAAATGTAGATATTAATATTATAATAAATCCCTTAACCCACAGAGGTATGGGTCTCCTAACAAATTCTTCTCTACACTCTCTACATAGTGCTAGATTATATCCTTCCTCAACATTGGGACTATTACAGTTTTTACATACTCCATCATCGACATAATCCTGCTCCATTACTTCTTCCGACACATTTTTAGCCTCCTTCCATAGATAATATAACTTTAAAATAAAAAAAGCTTTGTACAAAAGCGCACAAAGCTAAGGATAATCCTTATATAATTGTATTATCCTTTTCGGCAACCTGGCTACCATAGTAAAATATACTTTAGGCCCAAGGCTTTGCGTCATTATCTTTCGATAATTTTGCCCTTTTCATATACTCATTATATTTTTCTGTTTAACAGGTATATAATTATACATTTCTCTACAAAATCCTTTATTATTATATCGACAAAAAGTGCCACTATTCGACAATGGCACTTTCAATCAATTTTAATTTTTCCTTTCTTCTCATCTGCTTTATTTCATACTCCCTCTTCTGGGCAGATATTTTATCATCATACTCTTCAAAATATACAAGTTTTACAGGAAGCCTAGCCCTCGTATATTTTCCACCATTCCCACCTCCATGGGTTTTAACTCTCTTCTCTAAATTATTAGTCCATCCAGTATATAGACTTTTATCAGCACATTCTAATATGTATACGTAGTTCATCTTAATCACCATATATATTTTATTTTTTTTTATAGTAGCCTACTTTAATAAATTTAAAATAGTATCATAAACCATCTTCGGAAGCACATTAAAGGAATAATCTCTTTCTACTCTCTCTGTAAACTTATGAGCATCTTTGCCAAAAGGCCCTATATTTACTACAGGAAGGTTAAGTTCTTGCATTTCTTTAAGTGGAAGATTATACTTTACGCCAAAACCTGGCATATTTTCTTTTAAAACTCCGATGATAGAATTTTCTTTTGGTGCAGCGGCATAGCTTAAATCTGATATATAAGGATAGAATTTTTTTCTAACTATATTAAATTTGTTGTCAGCCGCTTCAATAGCATCATCAACAGCTCTTAGAAGGATTTTCTCTTTAACTTCATTACCTTCTACATAAATGTGAGGGTAATATGGTGGTGAGAAGTAAGCTATAACTACAGGTTCTTTGTCAGACCACATTTTATGTACTTGCTCTACAAGTTTTAACGCAAAAACCCTTTCATCAATTTTATCGTTATCAAGTAGCTCTCTACTTAATTTCTCAAGCATTAAATTAAGTTCCTCACCTTTTTCAGCCCTAACTTTTTCAACTAGCTCTTCATAAGTAATAACTCTTGCTTTCCAAGGTAACTCCGCATAAGGATAACTACTCATTTTACAATAACTCTTATATTGATTATTTAACTCATCTATGGTATTTTGAAAAGCTTTAAAAGCTCCTACTAGCATTCTGTTCATTACTTCATCAGGAGTAGATATATGGGTAGCATAGTTAAAGTAAAGATATGAAGTCTTTGCAATTTGTACTGAGTATTCTGTTTTTAAGTCTTGTTGTCTCAAAGTAATTGGTGGAAGAGACACTTCCCCTTCAGCCACATCACAGTACTCCATATTTAAGTTAAATTCCTTAGTTATGCTAGAAGATATTTGATTAGGGTCTAATCCTTTATAGGGCTCTCCTACATGGGTTTCTTTACCTACTATAAAGAAACTAGGCATCAGTTTACCAACAGTACCTATGTATACATATCTATTTTCATCACCAACATATCTAGGAGCACTATAATCAGTGTCTATAACTGCTAAGTATTCATAGCCTTCAGACTCCTTAAGTCT
This sequence comes from Alkaliphilus sp. B6464, assembly GCF_018141165.1. Lineage (NCBI taxonomy): Bacteria > Bacillati > Bacillota > Clostridia > Peptostreptococcales > Natronincolaceae > Alkaliphilus > Alkaliphilus sp. B6464. Next base: position 1,465,857 of record NZ_CP058557.1, on the reverse strand, counting down.
AACTAACTCAGGTACTACAGATAGCATTCCCCCAGAGTTACCTTCTTCATCACATACAGCAGCAAATACAACATTTCCCTCTAGGTTATCTACATTTTTAGCTAGTTCTTCCATTATTGTCATAATAATTGCTACTCCGCATTTCATATCAAAAATTCCTCTACCAAAGATATAATCTCCAGTGTCCAAATCAATTTTGGCTTCTTCAGGAATGATTACTTCTTTTAATTTTTCAATTAATTCTAAAGGTTTAGTAGCATACTCTTTTAAATCACCATAATCAGTTATACCAACAGTGTCTGTATGTCCAATTAAAATAACGGTCTTATTGGAATTTCCCTTTTTTCCTTTAATAGTAGCTAAAGTAGATTTTCTGCCAATCTCATCGTTTATAACATCTACGTATTTTAAGCTTTCAGGATTATTCTTAAAATAATCCATTTCACCAAAGAATTCATAGATTCTTTCAACTACATTATTTTCTTCTTTAGTACCTACAACACTAAGGATACTTGTAAGCTCTATAGCCAGCTCTTCAGCTCTTTTACCAATGTCCATTATAATACCCCCTTAATATGTATTGTTTTACTCTAAATCTTTAAACCACCAATTCTAAAGCTTTTCACGCACAAGAGGCATAGACATACATCTTGGACCACCCCGTCCTCTTACTAGTTCAGATCCTTCAATCTCTATAACCTCGATTCCATTATTTCTTAAATATTCATTTGATATCTCATTGCGATTATATGTAATAATCACTCCAGGTGCAACAGCTAGGGTGTTAGTAGCATCGTTCCATTGCTCCCTAGCCGCTGTAATGGCATCTCCTCTACCAGTTTTAATTAGTTTTATAGCTGGAAGTCCTAAAGCTGACTTCAAACCGTTTTCCAATGTATCTATAGGTGTAATCTTTGGCATATTCCTACCTTTGGTTAACTCATATACACTAACCTTATCCTCTATTCCAGGATAAATTGTAAACTTATCATAATCAACCATTGTAAATACCGTATCTAGATGCATATATGCTCTGGTAAATGGAATTTTAATAGCTAGCACCTTTTCTACGTTACTATTTTCAAAAAGTCTTTGGGCTAAAATTTCTATACCCTTAGCTGAAGTCCTCTCACTGCAGCCAATTGCTACTACTTTATCACTTAATACTAAAATATCTCCTCCCTCTATACTGTGTTTGTCGTTATAATCGTACCATTGAGGAGTATTTCTCCCATCAAATAATGGGTTGTATTTATAAATATATTGTAAAAACATAGTTTCTCTATTTCTAGCACTCATTTCCATTCTATTAATGGATAGACCTTGACCAATAACAGTTCCTGGATCTCTGGTGAAATATAGATTTGGTGTAGGATTTATATAAAAAGGATATTCTTCTTTAATATAATCTAATAAACAAGGTTCACGTTTAATCTCTGGTAAATCATCTTTATGTAGTCCTGATATAGATATCTCCACAGTTTCTTCTGGTGTTTTTGTTAATAAATATTCTATAATGCTTTTTTCTAATAGTTCATTATCAATATTACATATCTTTACTAAATCTTCAACAAATGATTTATGTGTAGCTTTATCCTTTAAAACTTCCTCTAATAATTCTTCGTAATAGTATACATCAGTTCCTCTATCAATCATTACCTTTGCAAAGCCATCATGCTCCTGCCTCATTCTATTAAGCCATGGTATATCATCGAATAGAAGTTCTTGTAAATATTGAGGTGTTAATCTCTCTAATTCTCGACCTGGTCTATGAAGAAGTACTGCCTTTAATTTGCCTATTTCCGATGTAATATTTAAAAAGCCACCATTTAGCATAGTTTTTTCCGCCTCCGTTTAAACTTTTATGAATTGTCTTTTTATTCTAATAATAGTATATCCATTTTTTATGCATAATTCAATATTAGTATTTATAAGGTTTATAGAGTTTTTATACATTTAATGTATAAAAGTTTAACCTTGTATAATGCCATATCATTTCCTATTAAAAATAAAGACCACCCATGAGGGTGGCGTTTATATTAACTAACTTTAATACTCTTGTTGTCACTACACACGGTGATTTCAACTGTCTCTGTAAGAATATCAGAATAACTGTAGGAAACTCTTCTAACATTGTCATCAAACTTTCCATCAATTCTTACGATAAAGATATTAGGATATGTGTTCTCTAAGATTCCTTCTCGAACAGTAGTTTTCTTTCTTCCTTTATTAGCCTTAAGAACAATTTTTTGTCCAACATATCCTTCAATGTTCTTTCTAATCTCTTGTAATTGATTTCTTCCATCAAGTGGAGTTTTGATTGCCAAGTAATCACCTTCTTTCGCAACTTTGACAATTATATCATAACATATTTGATAACTATTGTCAAATAGTTAACCATATATTATAAATGCAAATGGATTGTTTGTCAAATAGCATATATTTGTTTTTTAAATATTTATTATACATAAAATAAGAGAATTGTTAATTCTCTTATCTTATTTCATCTAAACATATCTATAAAAATTAACAAATCCCTTTGCGATGGATTTAGCAGCTCTCTTTCTAAAGTTATCATCCATTAACATCTTTTCTTCTACAAAATTAGAAATGTAGGCTACTTCCACATGGATAGAACTAACAATTACTTCCCTTAATAGAAAAAAGTCAGCTGGCTTTATACCTTTATCCAGGGTCTCAATCTCCTCTGTCAATGCAGTCATTATTTCTCTTGCAAGTTCTTTAGCAACTGTATCTCCTCGGAAATAATAAATTTCTGTTCCAGATTTGGAAGGATGATTAAAATAATTTTGATGAATGCTAATAAAGAAATGAGGTGCAGTATTATTAGCCATTTGAGCTCTATCATTTAAATGTACAACAATATCTTCTCGTCTAGTTAAATAAACCTCTGCGCCTAAACTTTGAAGTTCCTTTTCTAAGTGTAAAGCAATAGATAAGTTAACATCTTTTTCTCTTAATCCTTGGCTTCCAACATGATCATCACTATCTTCACCACCATGGGCAGGATCAATCACTACTAGTTTCCCTTTTAAGGGCATATTTATACATGGATTTTGTATTTTTTTAATTTCAATCCCTGTATAATAATATTTTAAAATTTCTTCTGCAGAACTACCCTCACAGGCCATATTATTTGCACCATACTGACAAAGACCTAAACCATCGCCCTTACCTATCGTAAAAAAGCGCATTATTTGTGGTCTCCATCCAAATCTAGTTGAATTTATATTCAAAATATCCATTACTTCTTTTCCTTTAAACTCTTTACCACCAATTTTTATTTTTGTTACTCTATTTTGCTCATCTCTAAGAACATCATCAATAATATTATCGATGGTAGTATCCTTCAAAACCTCATCATTAGTTAGCTTTACTCCTAACTTGTTTTCTACCTCTTCTATAGGAATATCCTTGTAGTTTAAAGAATACGGGCTGTTTTGACAATGATTGCAAAGTACTTTTCTTAAATACTGAACAACATTGCCCTCAACATTTTCACTATTTTCTGTAGATCCTCCACATACTAGATGAGCCCTCGCATCAATCGGCTTATTATTAAATAGTAAAACAGATCCCTTAGTCTCCATTACAGCTGTTTCTATCTTTTTAACATAATCTTCGTAATCTCTCCCCCATATTTCTTTATACTGCTCTAGTGGTATAGCTCCTACAAAATTCTCCATTAAAATATCTGCTTCCTTCTGCTGATTTACACCACATCCTCCATAGGCTCTCATCTGTCTAACTAACTTAGTTCTCATAATAATGCTTTGACACTTTAACGCCTCTATATGAAAGTTTAGTGGAATACTCCATGCCACTAACTGTTTCACCAGTTCCTCCAGTTCATTCATCACTATTTTGTCAGATTTTTTATCATATATATTTATATAAACTTCTCTACTTTCATCATACAAATTTAACCCTCCTAGTCTTTCGCAATATGCTTTTTATTTACATCAACTTCCCCCACTCTATAACTACTTGTATATAGTAATTTTAAAAGCCATAGGCTAAGTATAGGGTTATTGTAATATATAATATGAGAAAGCTGTTTTCATTGTGCATAACTACTGTTTTTGTAGCATATAATGTATGATATTTTTATTTTTATCTTGCCAGAATTTAACTTTTTATATTATAATGATATTAATGGCAATATTTTAACCAATTATTTCGAGTTGCAAAATTTTCATTTCAGAATGATATAATATAAATATATTACTGTTTTAAAGAACAGGAGGAATTAAAATGAAGTGCCCTATATGCGGTAATGAGAATACTGGAAAACTAAGTAAGTCTAGATATTTTTGTAGCAATTGTTTTGTAGAAATTTTCTACTCTAGAAAGGATCAGCTTCAACTTTTTAGAATATTAGAAGACGGGTCAGCACATCCTATTTGTGTTAGCTAAAAATATCAATAAAGATTTATTACGTTAAAAAGCCGAATTGATAATTTACCAATTCGACTTTTTTATTTACACATATGGTGATTTTTAAAGTTTGTACAAACTTCACACCTTTAAAAACTTACTAGTGACAACCTCCACCATCGTCGCTTTCTAAGGAAATCATAAAGCCTTTTCTAAACATCTTAGTGCCGTAATCCACCTTAACAGCTCCAAAACGCTTATCAATATTTTTATCAACTACAAATTTCACACCATTTACATCTGTTACTACATCTGTTTCTGTTGCCTCTTCCAGAGACAATGAAAAACTAGGGCCCGCTCAGCCCATAGATGCTACATATATTCTTACACCCGTATCCTTTGCATTTTGCTTTAATATTTCTTCTCTAGCAGAATCAGTTAAGTTTATATTCATAATTTTTCCTCCTTATGGATATATAGTTTAATTAAGGCTATAGTATTTTGACTATAGCCTTATTAGTATATTACATTTACATACAATCATCCAAATTATTTTTATTTTACTTTTCCATAGATTTTACCAAATGATAAAGTGTTCTTACAGCTACACCAGTTGCACCTTTAACATTGTAGCCTTTATCACTAGATGTCATAACTGTACCAGCAATATCCATATGCACCCAAGGACGATCTCCCACAAATTCTCCTAGGAATAATCCTGCTGTAATCGTACCTGCTCCTCTAACTCCAACATTTTTAAGGTCCGCTATATCACTTTTAATTAATTCCTTATACTCTGGAAATGAAGGTAATTGCCATACCCTTTCACCTGCATTTTCAGCTGCTTTCTCTACCTGTTTTACAAAATCATCATTATTGGAAATTAAAGCCGTTGTTATATTACCTAGAGCAACAATACAAGCTCCTGTTAATGTAGCTATATCTACTAATTTTGTAGCTCCTTGCTGTATGGCATATGTAATACAGTCAATAAGAACTAGTCGACCTTCTGCATCAGTATTCAATACTTCTATTGTTTTTCCATCCATAGAAGTTAGAATATCTCCTGGCTTGTAGGCTTTACCCGACGGCATATTCTCACAAGCACCTACTATACCAATAACATTAACTTTTGGCTTAAGAGCTCCGATTACATCCATCGCACCTAATACAGACGCACCTCCGCCCATATCATTCTTCATTTCATCCATTCCTGCACCTGGCTTTAAGGATATTCCACCAGAGTCAAAAGTTAATCCTTTTCCTACTAATCCTATGATTTCATCATTATTTTTGTTACCAAAATATTTTATAGCTATTAATTTAGGTGGCTCTTCACTTCCTTTAGTTACTCCTAAGAAGCTTCCCATTCCTAACTTTTCCATATCTTCTTTTTCTAGAATGCTAACTTCAAGACCATGTTTATTTGCAATTTCAATAGCTTTATTAGACATTGCTGTCGGTGTTAATACATTACTTGGTTCATTAACAAGATCTCTGGCTATAATAGTACCATTTGCTAGTTTTTCTCCTACTCCAATTCCTCTTTCTAGTCGTTCATTTGTTGATACATCTTCATTTAGTATGTATACTTCTTTTATACCCACTTCTGGTCCGCTTTTATCAGTTGTTTTATATTTATTAAATTTATATAATGCTAACATTGCCCCTTCCATAATGCACTGTCCAACCACCTCAGCAGCAATATTTCTATCTAAACCTATAGGCATAATTGCAACTGTCGCTGCCTTAACTTTTTCTACTTCCTTAACTGCCTTAGCCACTAATCTACGTATAGTATCTTCCTTAAGGTTTTCTTCCTGTCCAAGTCCTAATAATAGTATTTTTTTAGCTGGAACCTTACCAAGACTATGTACTAATAAGGTTTCTCCCTCTTTTCCTTTAAATGACTCATTGCTGATCATTTCTGAAATAATACCACCTAATTGCTCATCAATGCTATGTAATGCACTACTTAAGCTTTTTACACCTTCATAAATACCAATGATTATTGCATCAGTCATAACATCTTTAATTTGATCTTTAATTACCTGCACCTTCATTTGAAAACCTCCATTATAAATAATTTTCATTTTCTCTTCTACATTAATACCCTTTAATCCTTTAGATATACCAAAATAAAAAGGATTAAATATTAATTTTAATTTTCAAAAAGTTAATAGCTAAAAACCCCTCGTTTTTAATACGAGGGGTTTTTTAATGCCTATATAAGTCTTTCCTTTTCTAAATACTCCGCAAAGGCATTTGTTAAATTATTTGTGTTTACATTATTTACAAATAACTTACCATCCTCTACAACTTTAAGTCTTGCCTTACCATCTGTAAAATTAAATCCATTTTCATACAATACTCTACTACCATTTATCGGCCAGAATGCATCTTTACCCTCTACTTTGTTTAGTCCAAAATATTCTGGTTTCGTCATTTCTATCTCTTTTAATATTTCAGCTGGACTATAATACTCAAAATCTTTATTTAATGTGTTTGCAAGTTTTACAATTACCTGCCAATTTTCATATTCAGCAAGTGGCTTAATGGCTCTATTTAATCTTTGTATTCTTCTCTCAGTATTAGTGTAGGTTCCGCTGGATTCCGCAAAGCTTACAGCAGGTAAAACTACATCTGCCTTGTCAGCTGTATCTGTAATATGGGTATCTTGAACCATTAGAAAATCTAAGTTATTAAGGTCAATATTAGGTATATCTTCGCCAAATACTAATAAACCTCTAATATCTTTATTGTCTATAGATTTCTCTAACTCTTTATAGTCTTTATAAACGCCCATGTCTTTAAGCCCTTGACTATTATTGTTTTGCTTTAATTGAATAATACCACTACGTGGTTTGCCAATATGTCCACTTAAAACTGCCATATTCGCTAAAAGCGCTGCAGCATCAGAGGTAATATTCTTCTGCTCAAATAAGATTATAGCCCTTTTAGATTTTCCATATATTTGTGCAATATCAGCGGCTTGAGGACTAATTTGAACATTTGATAAACTTTCCTTTAGTTCCTCAAATCCTTGACAGCTATTAGCCTTAGGTGCAAAACCGCCATTAATAAGAGCATTTAAGATTTCCTTTAAAAATAGTGTGCTATTAGAAGGATTCACCTTAATATGAGCCATACTGTCTATCTTAGTTTTTTCAGGATTTATTACTATTAATTTAGCTCCTCGCTCTATAGCTTTTTTAATCTTAAATCCTGCTATAGGATGATTTTTCATAATGTTGGATCCAACAAGAACAATGGTCTCTGCTCCAGTTAACTCATCAAATGTGTTAGTAGATGCATCGTAACCTAAAACATCTTTAAGTCCACTCACAGTATTATTAAAAGAACCTATGTTTTGAGTTTTTAATACATCTTTACCAAACTTAGATATTAAATAAATTTCTTCGTTTGTATATCTATCTGAAACGGAAACACCTAAAGAATTGCTACCATATAAAAGACCTAAGCTTTGTGCCTTTTTAGCTGTATACAGTAGAGCTTCATCCCAGGTTACTTCTTCTAACTTTCCTTCTTTTCTAATTAATGGCTTGGTTATCCTCTTTCCAGCTTGAGTTACATCAAAACCAAAACGTCCCTTCGCACAAAGAAGCTCATCGTCTAAAGGATTCTCTTTTCTAGGTAATGCCCTAACTAATAGATCTCCTTTAGTATTTAAATCCATATTACAACCCACACTACAATGTGAACAAACCGTATGAGTTGTTTTAGTAACAAGAGGTACAGATTTTTCTATAGTTAATCTTTCTTGCAAGGCTCCAGTAGGACATACACTTATACACTGTCCACAACTTACACAGTCTGTATCCTTTAAAGGCAGATCAAAAGCTGGTTGAACTATAGTATCGAAGCCTCTATTTAAGAGTCCAAGAGCAGTAGCACCTACAACTTCATCGCAAACCCTAACACAAAGTCCACATAAAATACATTTATCAGAATTTCTAATGATGAACGGATGCCCATCATCCTCTTGACGATAGTGCATTTCTCCGGATAATCTTTGTGGTTCTACTTTGTATTCATTAGAGTATTCTAATAGCTTACATTCGAATACATCATGGCAACCACACTCTAAACAACGCATAGCATCTCTTTTAGCATCTTCTTCTGTATATCCTGCAACGATTTCCCCAAAGTTTTTCTTTCTTACCTCTGGCGCTAAATGAGACATTTTAGGTCTATATTCTCTTTTTATATGAGCAAATTCTTCTTCTGGTACATTATCTCTAGTCACATAGAAAGAATTTTCATACGGAATAACCCTGCCCTCTAAATATTTACAAATTACATCCGCCGCTTTCTTTCCTTCTCCAATTGCAGTAATAGCAATATCAGGACCTTTATTAGTAGCATCTCCTCCTGCAAATACTCCAGGCAAATTTGTAAGGAATGAGTTTTCATCGGCATAAATAGTTCCCCATCTAGTCAATGAAATATCTTCGAAACCTTTTATATCTACCTGTTGGCCTATTGCAGCTATAACAGAATCTACTTCGATTATATCTTCTTCACCTTCTATTGGAATCGGTCTTCTTCTTCCTCTTTCATCTGGCTCACCTAACTTCATTTTTTGAAGTCTTACTTTAGACACTTTTCCATTTTCTCCTATTATTTCGATAGGATTAACTAAAAACTTGAAGTTAACTCCCTCTTCTTCTGCTTCTTCTATTTCTACCGCTTCTGCAGGCATCTCATCCTTTGTTCTTCTATATATGTTATAGACTTCTTTTGCCCCTAATCTAATGGCTGTTCTACAAGCGTCCATAGCTGTATTTCCACCACCAACTACTGCCACCCTTTCACCTATTTTAATAGGCTCATTAACTGCAAATTTACTTAAAAAGTCTATTCCTCCAATAACTCCTTGTAGGTCTTCTCCAGCACAGTTAAGCTTTGTACTGTTCCATGCACCTATTGCAACATATACCCCATCGTAATTTTCTCTTAAATGAGTTAGGTCTATGTCTTTACCAATTTTAATATTGGTTAGCATTTCTACTCCCATTTTTTTAATAATATCAATTTCCTTATTTAAGACTTCCTTTGGTAATCTATATTGTGGAATACCGTATCTTAGCATACCACCAAGTTCTGGCATTGCCTCGTATATAACTGGCTTATGTCCTTCTTTAGCTAAATAGTAAGCAGCAGTAAGTCCACTTGGCCCTCCACCGATAATAGCTACCTTCTTACCTGTAGATGGTTTCATTTCTGGCATAAATACATTGGGATCTTTTAGATCAATGTCGGCTACAAAGCTCTTTAACCAAGCGATTGAAATTGGATCATCTAAGGTTTGTCTTCTACAGGCAGTTTCGCAAGGATGAGGACAAACTCTACCAATACTAGCTGGTAATGGTAGTTTTTCCTTTATTAATTCTACTGCCTCTTTATATTGTCCATTGGCAATAAGTCCTACATAACCTTGACAATCTGTACCTGCTGGACAGGCTAAAACGCAAGGTGGTCTACAATCTCCAACATGATCTGATAAAAGTAATTCTAAGGCAATCTTCCTTGAACCCTTAACTCTTTCAGTATTAGTAGCAACTATCATACCCTCAGCAGCTTCTGTAGCACAGGCTCTTAAAAGCTTGGGTGTTCCTTCTACTTCAACAACACAAAGCCCGCAGGAACCATATATCTTAACTCTTTCATCATAACAAAGTGTGGGAATTTCAATGTTGTTAGCTTTTGCTACTTCTAAAATAGTCTGTCCCTTATATCCAATTACTTCGGTACCATTTATATTCATCCTAATATTAGGCATTTTTTATTCCCCCCTATGTGTATTAGTCAACTGTCACTGCACTAAACTTGCAAGCCTCATAACACTTACCACACTTAATACATATTTCTTGGTTAATTCTATGAGCTTCTTTACGTTCTCCTGCAATAGCATTGACAGGGCAGTTTCGTTTACAAAGACCACATCCAATACATTTATCATCTAAAATCATATATTCTAATAAATTAGTACATTGCTTAGCAGGACACTTCTTATCATTAATGTGACGCTCATATTCATCTCTAAAGTACCTAATAGTGCTTAGTACTGGATTTGGTGCTGATTGACCTAGTCCACATAAGGAGCCTTCCTTTATTTTTTCTCCTAGGTCTTCTAAAAGTTCGATGTCTCCTTCTTGTCCTTCACCCTCACAAATTCTGGTTAATATCTCTAGCATCCTTTTTGTACCTATTCTGCAGTGAATACACTTTCCACAGGATTCTTTACGAGTAAAGTCTAGGAAAAATCTTGCCATATCTACCATACAGGTTGTTTCATCCATAACAACCATACCACCAGAACCCATAATGGCTCCTACCCTAGAAATAGACTCATAATCCACTGATGTATCTAAAAGATTAGCAGGTATACATCCTCCAGATGGCCCGCCCATTTGTACTGCCTTAAACTGCTTATTGTCGATAATTCCTCCACCTATATCAAATATTACTTCCCTTAGAGGTATCCCCATAGGAACTTCGACTAGTCCACCTTTATTAATCTTGCCAGTTAGGGCGAAAACTTTTGTCCCTTTACTATTTTCTGCACCCATAGAAGAAAAGGCACTTCCACCGTTTGCTAATATCCACGGTACATTTGCAAAGGTTTCAACATTATTAATATTAGTAGGCTTATCCCAATAGCCTTTTTGTGCTGGGAACGGAGGCTTTAATCTAGGCATACCTCTCTCACCCTGTAGAGACTCAATAAGTGCTGTTTCCTCCCCACATACAAATGCCCCTGCACCTGCCTTAATTCTTAAATCAAAATCAAATTTATCTAATCCAAAAATATTTTTGCCCAAATAACCTCTAATTCTAGCTTGTTCTATTGCATTATTTAGTCGTTTTATAGCCAATGGATACTCGGCTCTTACATAAACAATTCCCTCCGAAGCCCCTATTGCATATCCGTTTATTATCATTCCTTCTATTAAATTATGAGGATCACCTTCTAGTATACTTCTATCCATAAAGGCACCTGGATCACCTTCATCTGCATTACATACCACGTATTTAACATTGCCTTGAGATTGCTTCGCTGCATTCCACTTAAACCATGTTGGAAAACCTGCTCCTCCTCTTCCCTTTAACCCTGCAATTTTAATCTCTTCTATAACATCTTCCGGGGTCATACTTTCAAGACACTTTTTAAGAGCCTTATACCCACCAGAAGCTATATATTCATCAATACTTTCTGGATTGATTACTCCACAGTTTTTTAAAGCCACACGTTTTTGTTTAGATAGAATACCTATATCAATCTCATCTATTAAATACTCATTGGAGTTCTCGTTATTCTGAACTATACCATTAACAATTTCCTTAGCCATTTTAGCATCAACTTTTACAAAAACTGTTTTTTCTCCATCATCATCAATAAAATCTACAATTGGTTCTAAATAACACATTCCTATGCAGCCAGTAGTAGTTAACTCCACATCTATATTCATATCTTTTATTTCTTCTGCTATGGCATCATATACTTTATTAGCACCGGCAGCTATCCCACAGCTACCTTGCCCCACAATAATTTTCATATATTAAGCCCCCTTTATTTGTTGTTTATCCTTAATTTCCCTAATAATGCTCTTTGTTTTTTCTGGTGTTAATTTACCATATGTTTCATCATTTATCATCATTACTGGTGATAGGCTACAACAACCTAGGCAGGCTACATTTATTAAAGTGAATAAGTTATCTTCCGTTGTTTCTCCGTCTTTTATTTTTAATTCCTCATTAATTGCTTCCTCAATAGTCTTAGATCCATTTACATGACAGGCAGTACCTTGACAAAGCATTATTAAATTTTCACCTACTGGTTTTAATCGAAATTGAGTATAGAATGTAGCAACGCCATGTATCTTAGCAGGCTTAATACCAGTCTCCTTAGCTATATAGTCTAGAGCATCTATTGGTAAATAGTTATAGTACTCCTGAACATCTTGTAAAATGCTAATAAGGCTCCCTTTTTTTCCCTCATACTTACTAAGAATTGATGCCAGCTTGCCCTCATCCCGTACTGTAACATTTGCTGTGCTCTTATAATCCTTTTTTCCTTCACAACAAGCCATTTATCCCCACTCCTTCCAACATAAATGTGTTTTGTAGTATAAAAATATATTTTTATGCTACAAAACTTCAATAACCTATTAATATTCTCTAAGATTTATCTTAATAATTAGTTAAAAATTAAACGTTGACTGACCATTTAAAACATTTCAACTATATAATAACATGGTACTAAAATCTTGTAAATGACTTTTAGGTTAAGTAATCTTCTTATTTTTGGAAGCATATCTTTTGCTTTTAATAAATTATCTATTTGAAAATATGTTTGAATTTTCTATAAATTTATAGTAATATATTTATAATTATACTTGATTCAAGAGCCAGTTTTTCAAAACTATTGTATCAAGTAGAAGAATCTAAACAAAGTCTACCTCTTTAAACCACAGAAGTTAGGGTTCGCGCTAGATGATAACTTAACCTAAACAGAGTATTAATTTATATATTTGAGAAGGGAGGATTGGATTTAAAATATAGCTTGATTATTAAAACAGAATAGTTAATTAATTAACATTATTTGGGGGAGGAATTTATTTTTATGAAAACCAAAAAAGAAGCTACGCTTGTTCATGCTTTTATCCCTATTATTGTATTGGTAGCATCATTATTTATAGCAATTACAAAGTTTGAAGCGGATCCTCATATTCCTATAATTGTTGCTATTGTAGTAGCTGCTGGAATAGCTATATTCTCATTAGGATATAAATGGAATGAGATAGAAAAGGGATCAATTGAAACTATTCAAATGGCAATGCAAGCTATATTAATATTAATGATAATAGGTACTGTAATTGGAGTTTGGATTTTAAGTGGCACAGTTCCTACAATGATTTATTACGGATTAAAGATCTTATCACCTGGAATATTCTTAGTGGCTACAGCAATCATATGTGCCATAGTTTCTCTAGCTACAGGTAGTTCTTGGACTACAGCTGGTACTGTAGGTATAGCACTTATGGGAGTTGGTCAAGGATTAGGCATACCTATGGAAATAGTGGCCGGTGCAATTGTTTCAGGTGCATACTTCGGAGATAAGATGTCACCCCTTTCAGATACTACAAATCTAGCACCTGCAATGGCAGGAGCCACACTATTTGAGCATATACAGCATATGCTTTATACTACTCTTCCTAGCTTTATAATAGCACTAATTTTATATGGTATTATAGGTATCAAATATGCAGGGCAAGTACTAGATACAGCTAATATTGATATCATTTTAAATGGTATATCGAGCAACTTTAATATTTCACCTTTACTTCTACTTCCACCAGTTATAGTTATTATTTTAGTAGTACTTAAAATTCCTGCACTACCAGGCTTAATTGCAGGTACTACAATTGGTGGTATATTTGCCGCAATATTCCAGGGATCTAACATTGGAGACATTATAAATGCTGCTCACTATGGTTTCGAAATTGAGAGTGGTGTTGAAATGGTTGATGAGCTTTTAAACCGTGGTGGATTAGACTCTATGATGTGGACAGTTTCACTAATTTTATTAGCTATGACATTTGGCGGTATTATGGAAAAAACCGGAATGCTTCAAGCTATTGGCAATACTATTTTAAAATTTGCCAACAATACAGGGTCATTAATTACAGCTACCATTCTAACTAGTATAGCAGTTAACTTCCTTGCTGCAGACCAGTATCTATCAATAGTAATACCTGGTAGAATGTACAAAGATGTTTATGATGAAAGAGGAATTCATCCTAAAGTATTATCAAGAACCCTAGAGGATGCGGGTACTTTAACATCAGCATTAATACCTTGGAACACATGTGGAGCATTTATGCACAGTGCTCTATTGGTTTCACCATTTGCATTTGCACCATTTGCTTTCTTAAATATAATTAATCCTATTATTGCTATAATTTATGGATATACAGGATTTAGTATTACCAAGATAGATAATAATAAAAAAAACGGCAGTAAGCAAATAAAGCCTATTTAATAACATCGCATCGAATTCTAGACATTAAAAAACCTCGAGCTTCCTCGAGGTTTTTTAGTGTCCTTATTTATTTAGATGTACCTTTTAATGCACTTTTAACAGCTTCTTTAATTCCTGTACTTGAGAAAGTTGCTCCTGATACATCGTCAACTTCAACAGTTTGCTTTTCAACCATAGTATTTGCTAATTCTTCTAGAGCAACATCACCTATTCCTTCTGTTTCACTTTGCTCTAAAACTTCTACTTTAGCAAGCTTTCCGTCTTTAACTTCAACCTTTACTTTAACATCTCCGTGGAAGCCTTCAGCAGCTCCCTCATAAACTCCATCAACAAATTCAATTTCCTCAACAGCTTCTACAGCTTCTGCAGAACCAGCAGATAATAGAGCATTTTTAACAGCCTCTTTAATTCCTTTGCTTGAATAAGTTGCTCCTGATACATTGTCAATTTCAATATTTTGCTCTGTAACCATAGTTTCTGAAAGTTCTTCTAAAGCAACATCACCGATTCCTTCTGTTTCATCCTGCTCTAAAACCTCTACAATTACAAGTTTTCCATCTTTAACTTCTACTTTAACTTTAATATTTCCATGGAAGCCTTCTGCTGCTCCTTCGTAAACTCCATCAATAAATTCAATTTCTTCAGCAGTTTCTTCTGCTCCACCAGTTCCTCCTGCTAAAGCATTTTTAACAGCTTCCATTACAGCATTACTTGAGAATGTAGCTCCAGTTGATACATCAACATCTGTTTTTTGTTCTGCAATAATTCTATCAATAACTTCTTGAGCTCCTACGTCACCGATTCCTTCAGTTTCGCCATGCTCTAATAATTCTATAGAAGTGATTTTTCCGCTATCTACTTTAACCTTAAGTTTAAGAACTCCGTGGAATCCTTCTGCCTCACCTTCAAACTCTCCATCTGTAAAGCTTTGTGATCCTCCAGCACCAGCTAAAGCATTTTTAACAGCTTCCATTACACCATTACTTGATAATGTAGCTCCAGATGATACATCTACATCTGTTTTTTGCTCTGCAATAATGCTTGCAATAACTGCTTCTGCTCCCTTATCGCCGATTCCTTCTGTTTCACCATGCTCTAATAGCTCTATAGAAGCAATTTTTCCACCTTCTACTGCAACCTTAACTTTAATTGCTCCTGCAAATCCTTCTCCTTCACCTTCGTATACACCGTCTGTATAAGTAGCAGCTGAAGCCGGATTCGCTTTACCTGACATAAACATTCCGCCTGCCAAAATACCAATTGCTAATATAGGCATTAAAATAAGTGCAATTTTTTGTTGTTTATCCACAACTAGACACCTCCAAAATTGTTATAATTGTATCACACTACATCATCATATCATAGTTCTTGTCTTTTTAAAACAACTTTTTAATAATGTAGATTAATCAATATACGTTATTTATTACTTGCTCATTTCATATTGTTTTACAATTATATTTTTAAGTGTATGCCATGCTAAAACTGCACATTTAATCCTAGCTGGAAAGTCTGAAACGCCTTGTAGAATCTGCGCATCCTCCAGAATTTCATAATCTCCATCTTCCTTTTTAATCATCTTCAAAAATTCATCAATAAGTTTTAAAACTTCTTCTACATTTTTTCCTTTTATAAGATCAATAAGCATAGAAGTAGAAGCCTGGCTTATAGCACAGCCCTTACCTTTAAAGGCTACATCCTCAATAATATTTTTATTAAACTTTACCTGTAGCGTTATATCATCACCACAAAGAGGACTATATCCCCTCTCACATATGTGATCTCCCTCCATTTCTCTACGATGAGTAGAATTTTCATAGTGCTCTAAAATAACTTGGGAATATAATTGATTAAGATCCATATTTAAACCACTTCCTTATATTTTTAAGTCTATTGATAAATATCTCTACTTCCTCCATAGTGTTATAAATATAAAAGCTTGCCCTAGATGTAGCTGGTACATCTAAGTATTTCATTAAAGGCTGGGCACAATGATGACCGCTTCTAACAGCAATACCATCTTGATCTAATATAGTAGCCACATCATGGGGATGAACTCCCTTTACGCTAAAGGAAATAACTCCTCCTCTGTTTTTCATATTTAAAGGTCCGTGTATTTTTATAAAATCTAAAGAGGACATTTTTTTTATTGCAAAGGAGGTAAGCTGCCTTTCATGCTCTAAAATTTTATCCATTCCTATAGACTCTAAATAGTCAATAGCGCTTACAAGACCAATACTTCCGCCTACATTTGGTGTCCCTGCCTCAAACTTTAGTGGAGCTGGTGCAAAGGTTGCACTTTGCTCCTCCACTTCTGCAATCATTTCTCCACCAAAGAGAAATGGGTTTACTTGATCTAACATATTTTTCTTAATATATAGTACACCTATCCCCATTGGCCCACACATTTTATGAGCAGAGAACACTAGAAAATCACAGTCTAGTTTAGATACATCAACCGGCATATGTGGAACACTTTGGGCTCCATCTACTAAAACCCTCGCTCCTTTTTCATGGGCTAGACTAATAATTTCCTCTACAGGATTGATAATACCTAAAACATTAGACATATGCTGAATTGTTACTAGCCTTACTTTACTATTAATCATTTTTCTATACTGGTCTATATCTAATCTTTCATCTTCTGTTAAATAGACATATTTTAAAATCGCTCCAGTTTTTTGTGCGACGTATTGCCAAGGAAGTATATTACTGTGATGTTCTGCTATAGTAAGAATAATTTCATCTCCTGCTTTAAGATGATCCATAGCCCAAGCATATGCTATTAAATTTATCCCTTCCGTAGCATTTCTTGTAAATATAATTGAACTTGAGTTAGACGCTCCTATAAAACCTGCAACTCTTTCTCTCGCAGTTTCATGGGCCTCTGTAGCCATTATGCTTAAATAGTGTGCTCCACGATGGACATTGGCATTGTACTCCTTATAGTATCTCTCCATAGTCTTAATTACTTGAACAGGTTTTTGAGTAGTGGCTCCACTATCTAAATATATTAAAGGTTTTCCGTAGGCAGTTGTCTGAAGTATAGGAAAGTCTTTTCTTATTTGTTTAATATCAAAAGTATTATCCATGGATAATCCTCCTTGTAACTTCCTCTTCCACAATTTCTCGTATATCTACCATAGGGATCTGATCTATGATAGGTCTAAAAGAGCCCTCTATAATAAGTTTTTTTGCTTCCAACATAGATAGTCCTCTGCTCATCAAGTAATAAAGCTTACTTTTTTCTAATTGCCCTGCACTAGCTGCATGATTAGCTTTTACATCGTCCTCTTCACAAAGCAACACAGGTAAAGCATCGCAGCGAACTTCCTTATCTAACAAAAGAACTGTTTGACTTTCTGCTCCAACAGATTTTTTAGCACCCTTTTTCAGGTCTAAGTTACCTCTAAAAATAGAGTAGGCTTTATCCTTTAATGCTCCGTGGCTTTGAATATCACTATTTGAGTTAGCACCTAAATGTGTCATTTGATAAGACATATCTAGTTTTCTTTCTCCATCACCTAAAAATAAAGACTTAAGTGTACCTTCGCTTCCCCTTTCATCTAAATAGGTGCTGAAATCTGTTGCACTCAAAAAACTGCCCATTTCAATTGTGTACCAATTTACCCTTGCATCTCCTTCTACTATAGCGATGTTAGAGTCAAAGTGATAGGAAGTATCCTGCATTCTTTGTAGTTTAACAATATTTACTTCTGAATCTGCCTTTGCAATTATTTTAGTAATTCCATTGTGGAATAGACTATCTACTCCATTCTCACTATTGTAGTCTATTACAATAGTAACCTTACTGCTCTGTTCTGCCAAAATAATGTTGTAATCTAATAGTAGTGGGTTATCTCTATCCAATCTGTAATCAATTTTAATAACATTTGAAACCTGAGTATTTTTAGGAACATGAAGCATTATTCCAGCATTGTAAAAAGCTTCAACCATTGATGTAAACTTTTTGCCAACGCCGAAACTTTTATTTATATTAACGACTTCCTTAACCCTAGAGTTATCATTAAGGGCAATTGATATTTCCTCTAGGCAAAATTCAGTTTCTGCTCCAATTTTAAAATATGGATATTCATATCTACTGTAACTCGGAACTTTGAAATCATTTAGCTTTACCCTCTTCCACTTTGGCACAGATTCATTCAAAAACAATTTTAATGCCTTATTTCTTTCCACTTGCACATACGAAGAATCTTCTCTGCTTATTTCTGTACAAGTATTTTCATCCATTGGCTGCACTTTTATCATTTTTCTCCCTCCTAACCTATTGCTCCTTCTAGCTCTAGTTTAATTAATCGATTAAGCTCAACCGCATATTCTAAAGGCAAGGAGTTTGCAATAGGTTCAACAAAGCCCCTTACGATCATTGCTTTTGCCTCTTGTTCTCCAATTCCTCTACTCATTAAATAATATATTTGTTCTTCACTAATCCTTCCTACCTTTGCTTCATGCCCAATATCTATATCATCATTCATAAGTTCAATAATTGGTACAGTATCCGCTCTTGATTCATTATCTAGCATTAGGGATTCACACTCCACATTTGCCTTGCAACCATGTGCATTAGGAGCAACTCTTAATAATCCTCTATAAAATGCAATACCTCCATCCTTAGAAATGCTCTTTGAAATAACTCTAGATGTTGTATTAGGTGCCGCATGGATTATTTTAGATCCTGTATCTAAGTTTTGCCCCCTAGCTGAAAAGGTAATTTGAGTATGGTCCACCTTCGCACCTTCACCCTTTAAAACTGTACAAGGATATAGCATAGAAACTTTACTACCAAAGGACCCAGATACCCATTCCATTATTCCATCTTTTTCAACGATAACTCTCTTTGTATTTAAGTTATAAGTATTACGGCTCCAGTTTTCTATCGTACTATATCTTAATCTAGCACCTTCCTTTACGAAAAGCTCCACGCAACCCGCATGTAGGTTATGGACTGAATATTGAGGCGCCGAGCATCCTTCAATAAAATGAAGTTCTGCCCCTTTATCTACAATAATTAAAGTATGCTCAAACTGCCCAGAACCTGGAGCATTCATTCTAAAGTATGCTTGTAGTGGGATTTCTACCTTTACCCCAGGTGGTACATAAACAAAGCTACCTCCACTCCATACTGCGCCATGTAAGGCTGCAAATTTATGATCATTTGGAGGAACACATTTTGTCATAAAATATTCCTTAACCATTTCTCCATGATCTCTTACAGCAGCTTCCATATCAGTGAATATAACACCTTGCTTTGCTAATTCGTCTTGCATACTGTGGTATACTACTTCCGAATCGTATTGGGCCCCCACACCTGCCAAGGCTTCTCTTTCTGCCTTTGGAATGCCTAACAACTCAAAGGTATTTTTAATATCATCTGGCACATCATCCCAAGTATGATTCATTTTAGTGTCTGAT
Organism: Alkaliphilus sp. B6464; assembly: GCF_018141165.1. NCBI lineage: Bacteria > Bacillati > Bacillota > Clostridia > Peptostreptococcales > Natronincolaceae > Alkaliphilus > Alkaliphilus sp. B6464. The sequence continues at coordinate 1,445,963 of NZ_CP058557.1, read as the reverse complement.
CTTAAATAAGTAATTATTTCATCTAGATTTAGTTCACTAAGATCTACCCCCCAAGTCGGGATTGGTTTGCTATTGTAAATATCTAAGGACTTTAATCGAAAATCTCTCATCCAATCGGGCTCATTCTTTTGGTTGGATATGGCTTCAACTATTTCTCTTGTTAGACCTTTTTCTGTTTTATAGCTAAATCTAACTTCATTTTTAACGTCATAACGACTAAAATCGATATCTTCTATATATTTTTTGCTCACTTATTTTACCTCCTTAAGCAGAGTTGTAATATACATTTTTTACAGACTTAAAATAAAATACTAATAGAACTTATTTTGAATATATCATTTAATATCTTCGTATCCTGTGTCTTCTAGCATTTTAGCTAAATTACGATCACCGCTTTTTACAATTTTACCGTCCATCAATACGTGCACTACATCTGGCTTAATATAATCAAGAATTCTATTATAGTGAGTAATAATAAGAACTGCTGTATCCTCTGCTTTTGCCTTATTAACTCCTTCTGATACTATTCTTAATGCATCAATATCTAACCCTGAATCCGTCTCATCTAAAATAGCAAGCTTAGGCCCTAAAATAGACATTTGTAAAATTTCATTCTTTTTCTTTTCTCCACCAGAGAAGCCTTCATTTAAATAACGATTTGCATATTCTTCCTTCATATCTAATAAAGCCATCTTATCTTTCAATAGCTTTTCAAACTTTAAAATTGAAATATTTTCATTTTTAACTGCATTGTAAGCAGTTCTTAAAAAATTTTGTACTGTTACTCCAGGAATTTCTTCTGGATATTGGAAGGATAAAAAGATTCCTTTTTTTGCTCTTTCATCTGTTGTTAAATTATTTATCTCTTCCCCTTCTAGTAAAATACTTCCTTCCTCCACTACACCTTTTGGACTTCCCATTATAGTGTTGGATAATGTACTTTTACCCCCACCGTTAGGTCCCATAATTGCGTGAATTTCACCAGGTTTAATCTCTAAATTTAAACCCTTTAAGATTCTTTTCTCTCCTATAGAAACATGTAAGTTATTAATCTTAAGCAACGATTTACTCATTTTCATAACTCCTTTTTATTTATTATTATTTTAATTTAGCTTTTTCTTAATTCCTAGTTGGTAGCTCGGAATTATATTTATTATTTTATCATATTACTATGGTTAATAGCAATAATCATTATCATTAAATTATTGTATTAATTATTTAATGTATACAGAAATTTATATTATTTTCATCATATATTGGGTAAAACATCTTTAATGAATGCTTTCATCTAATAAAAAAGCCAGCCTAAAGGTGTATTTCGTTTCAACCTTTAAACTGACTTATCTTATTATTTGTCACTAATCCATTCTAACAACTTAGGAAAAATGACTTTTGCATCTTCATAGCCTGCATTATAAAGTTCTGTAAGCTTTTCCGTATCTTTTTCAATACGCTTTATTTTGACCGGTTCACTGGGTCTAATAACAAATACCTTGTTTTCTTTTTCAAGTTCATCAATATAATCTAAAGTTTTATTGTATGATTTGTATCGGTTTAAAATAGCTTCTTGGAACTTTGGATATTTTTCGTATGCCTTTTCAAATAGCCACTTACCCCGAGTAGGCTTCTTTCTATATTCCCTATCCCTAGTTAAAATTAGGACATTTACTTCATTACCATCATTTATTGATTTCCTTATGGGTATAGAATCCGTTATTCCACCATCCATAAGAGGCATACCATCTATTTCAACAATATTAGAAACTAATGGAAGACTACTAGAAGCTCTACAAACCATCATTATATCTTTACAATCTTTTTTAGAAAAATATACGGGCCTACCAGTCTCACAGTTGGATGCAACAATTACACATTCCTCTTTAGAATTATAGAAGGTTTCGTAATCAAAGGGTATAAGTTTATTTGGCATTTCATCAAATATTAAATCCATATGAAATAAATAACCGTGACGAATCAAGTTTCTATAACTTATATAGTTAGGATCATCTATGGAATCTACTGTGGCTTTCTTACTTCGCCCAATTTGTCTAGAAATATAGGATACAGCATTACAAGCTCCTGCTGAAACTCCTATTGTGTAAGGAAAATACATATTGTTCTCCATAAAAAAGTCCAATACACCACTGGTATAAACTCCCCTCATTCCTCCACCTTCAAGTACTAATCCTATTTTTTTCATAATATACCTCCCCCTTCCTGTCTATTTAAAGTATGTCCGATACACTTCAGTTCTAGAACTTCTCTTTTTCTATAAAGTTAGAACTAAGAAACAAATATATAAGGAACATGTTCCACTTTATACCCTTCTATACTAATAATATTTATTCCTTTTTTATATAAAATTAAATGTACTCTTTAACAAAACATATACTATTAGATCCTAAAGCTTCTATTTAAATTCCAAAAGCCATGTAATGAATACAGTAAAATATCCTGTATCCATTGCATGGCTATAAATATAACTTTATTTAATTTATTTCCACCCTTTCCCCTGTTACCATATAAATAATCCGTTCTCCTACATTGGTAGCATGGTCAGCGATACGCTCTAAATACCTACCGATAAAAAGTAAATAGGTAGCTTGTTGAATGATTTCTGGTTTTTCAATCATCATTTCAATCAGTTCCATATATATATCTTCGTAAATTTCATCTACTGCTTCATCCTCAAAAGCAACCTCTTTAGCTAATTCTACATCTTCCTTCATAAAAGCATCTAGACTTTTACTTACCATGTCTTCTGCTAACTTTGCCATCCTAGGAATATCAATAAGAGGCTTAATAAGAGGTGCGTTCCCTATTTTAATAGTAATCTTAGCAATATTAACCGCATGATCCCCCATTCTTTCTAAGTCAGTTATAATTTTTAATATAGTTCCTATAGTTCTTAAATCCTTTGCCATTGGCTGTTGAAGGGCTAGTAACTGCATACAGTCATTCTCAATCTTCAGTTCTAATTCATCTATCTCGTCATCCAGCTCGTACACCTTCCTTGCCATATCTAGATCCTTGTTTACTAAGGATTGAACGGATACTTCAATAATATTTTCAACCATAGAGCCCATTCTTAATAGCTTAATATTTAGTTCTCTTAATTGGTTAATAAATCTTTCTCTCATTTTATCTCCTCTCTATCCAAAACGACCTGTAATATAGTCCTCTGTTCGCTTATCCCTAGGTGTTGTGAAAATATCCTTTGTCTTCCCTACTTCAATTAATTCTCCCATTAGGAAAAAAGCAGTACTATCTGATATTCTTGCAGCCTGTTGCATTGAATGAGTTACTATTATTATTGTATACTCTTTTTTTAGCTCCATAATAAGCTCTTCGATTTTAGCTGTAGCAATTGGATCTAATGCAGATGTAGGTTCGTCCATTAACAACACCTCTGGCTCCATCGCCAGTGCCCTTGCAATACATAGCCTTTGCTGTTGCCCACCAGATAGTCCAAGGGCAGATTTATTTAGCCGATCCTTAACTTCATCCCATAGAGCTGCTTTTTTTAAGCTTTTCTCAACGATCTCATCTAGCTCTATTTTAGAATTCACTCCATATCTTTTAGAACCGTAGGCCACATTTTCATAAATTGATTTTGGAAAAGGATTTGGTTTTTGAAATACCATACCTACCCTTCTTCTAAGGGCAACTACATCTACATCTTTTTCATATACATTTTGCCCTTCTAGTTCTAAATTCCCATTTATACGAATCCCTTCTATTAAATCATTCATTCGATTTAATGTTCTTAAAAATGTTGATTTACCACAGCCAGAAGGTCCAATTAAAGCTGTTACCTTTTTTTCATCAATATTTAAGGAAATATTATTTAATGCTTGAAAGCTTCCATAATATAAATCTAGGTCCTTAACTAAAATTTTAGACATATTTTACCTCCTGATCCCTTAGTTAACTACGATTGGCTACTTTCATTTTAATTCGAATTGTAGTTGCAATAATAAAAAATATAGAAATTACTCCTAATAGCACAAGAGCAGTTCCGTATTGAATACCTTCAGGCATATTAGGTACTTGAGTAGAAATAATATATAGATGATAAGGTAGAACCATAGCCTGATCAAAAATTGATTTTGGTAATCTAGGTAAAAAGAATGCAGCTACAGTCAATAATATCGGTGCTGTTTCTCCCGCCGCCCTACCTATACCTAATATTGCTCCAGTTAAAATTCCAGGCATTGCATAGGGCAAAACTACATGCCTTATAGTTTGCCATTTTGTAACTCCTAGTGCTAAAGAGGCTTCCCTATATTCTGCAGGCACACTTTTTAAAGCCTCTTCAGATGCCGTAATTATTACTGGAAGAATGAGACACGCTAATGTCAATGAACCCGCCAAAATTGAAGTACCAAAACCTAAAAAAAACACAAACAATCCTAATCCAAATAGACCATAAACAACTGAAGGAACTCCAGCAAGATTTAATATAGCAAGTCTTATTAGCTTTGTCAGTCTTCCTCTTTTCGCATATTCATTTAAATATATAGCGGATCCAATACCTAAAGGTAGTGCAAAGGCCATTGTTCCAAGTACTAAATACACCGTACCAACAATAGCAGGATAAATTCCACCTTCCTTCATTCCCTTCCTAGGCATTTCGGTTATAAAGCCCCAATTAATAGTTTCAATTCCTTTATATAAAATAAATCCTATAATTAGTATTATTGGTATTACTACAAGTAGCATAGTACAGGTTAAAATGCTAAAGGCAACTTTTTCTTGAATTTTTTTCTTATCCATTACTGTGCCTCCTTTTTAGACCGGGAAACTACATAATCTGCAATTATATTTATAGCTGTACTCATTAATAACAGTACAATACCTACAGCAAATAAGGCATTGTAATGAGTACCATTTCTTACTGTATCCCCCATTTCCGCCGCAATTGTAGCTGTCATTGTTCTAGCAGGAGATAAAATATTTCCAGTTATCTTCGCTGCATTTCCTGTTACCATCATAACAGTCATTGTTTCCCCAATAGCTCTTCCAATTCCGAGCATTATACCAGCAATGATTCCCGAAGATGCAGCAGGAACTAAAACATATCGAATAGTTTCCCATTTTGTAGCCCCCAGGGCTAAGGAAGCCTCATTATACTCCTTAGGCAAAGCATTAATAGCATCATCTGCAATACTTACTATTGTTGGTAAAGCCATTAATGATACTAATATAGAACCAGTTAAGGCAGTAAACCCTGTTGATAAGGAGAAAGCATTTTTTACCAACATAGACAATACTACCATTCCTAAAAACCCCAACACTACAGAAGGAATTGCAGATAAAAACTCTATAATAATCTTCAATCCAGTTCTAGTTTTAGGTCCTGCAACCTGAGAAATATATATGGCACAACCTACTCCTATAGGGACAGAAATGATAATAGCCCCTGCTGTCACCAATAGAGATCCTGCCACTAAAGGTAAAATCCCATATTGAGGATTGCTAGATACCGGAAACCAATTTTTCCCGAACAAAAAGTCTTTTAAAGATATGTCTTTAAAAAGTGCTATTCCAGATCTAAATAGGAAAAAGAAGATTAATAAAACTATAACCACTGAAGTGATACCCAGTATGAAAATTGCTTTTTCTATTAAATATTCTCCAAGTTGATTCTCAACAGTCTTCTTAAGGCTTTTCCTATGCTGGGTTTTTGGTATGTTTATAGTAGCTTCCTTATATAATCACCTCACGATTATCTCGTATTTTCTATAGCAAAGACCAAGTTCAGATAGAGCTTTAACTCCACCCGAACCCCTAAGTCTATTAATAATCAATATCTGCTACTTAACCGGAATAAATCCAATTTCTTCAACAATACCTTGTCCTTCTTGTCCCATAATAAAGTCCATATATAATTTAACAACACCATCTGGGTCTCCTGCTGTGTATAAGAATAATGGTCTAGAAACCGGGTAATCCCCTGCATTAATAGTTTCTAAGGATGGCATTACACCTTCGCTGTTATCGTCTTTTTTAACAGGTATAACCTTAATTTCATCGTTAGCATAAGCAAGCCCTATATAGCCAATTCCACTTGTATCTTGTTTTAATCCTTCAACTATAGCTTGGTTTGATGGCATTAATAGAGCAGAGGTAGCATATTCTTCGTCCTTTAATACAAATTCCTTAAAAAACACATAGGTTCCTGAGTTAGATTCCCTTGACATAATTACAATTTTTTCGTCATTACCATCTATCTCTTTCCAGTTAGTTATCTTTCCTGTAAAAATATCTTTAAGCTGTTCTAATGTTAAAGCTTCTATAGGATTATCTTTATTTACTGCAATGGCAATACCATCTCTACCTACAACAAATTCTTTTAGTTCAAAACTGTTAGCCTTTGCCTCTTCCATTTCCTTATCCTTTATTTGTCTAGATGACTGTGCAATATCAGCAGTTCCGTTAATAATTGCTGCAATTCCTGTACCAGATCCTCCACCTGTAACTGCCAGTTGAGCCTCTGGGTTTTTATCCATAAATTGTTCTGCCCATAATTGTCCAAGGTTAACCATAGTATCAGAACCCTTAATCTCTACTAATTTACTAAAATCAACTCCATTATTTTCATTTTGCTCTACAGAACCTGAATTGTTATCTTTGTTGGTTGGTGTATCTTTTCCACAACCTATTAATGCTACTGACGCCGCCATTACCAATGCTAATAATAAAGCTATTTTTTTCAATTTACATTCTCCCTTCGTAATCCCAATGTTTTAATTTGTATTCCCTACCTTACAAATTAATTATAATATCCTGCTGCTTTTTAATGGTTAACCCTAAGTTAATCCTCTGTTATATTTGTTAATCGCATGTTATGTTTGTGTTAACTATTTTAAATCCCATTGCAATTCCCATTCCAAAGCAAAGTTGTCCACAATGTTCAGTATACTTGGTTTCTTTGTTAGGATAATTAATTTTATATTAACTTGATGTTAATTGATTTGCTAAATTGGAAAATCTAATTTATAAAATAAAAAAATAAGATATATATGTTTGTCATATATATCTTATTTTAATCAAATGAATTCTAGCATATGTTGCGGTTAAACCGCTTTATAAGCACTGTTAAAATTAGGATATGATTAATCATTCCAATAACAATAAAAAGCCAAAATTCTATTCCTCCTTCAACTGCTCTAACAACCGATAGTATTGACCAATAATATGGAAATATAGCTCCAGTCCATCGCCATATTGACTTTAGTATATATCCTAATAAAGGTGATAAAATTAAAACACTTAATGTTTTCGACAATGTTAATCCCTCTATTTTATTACTTGCAAAGCTTGATATAAATAAAGCAGCCATTGGTGCCTCTAAGGACATCATAGTAGCAATTAATAGAGTGGGTATAAAAGAGATAGAAGTGAAACCTACAATAGGTAATATAACTATGGCATAGAAAAAACTAATTATTGTAGGAAAAAGCAATCTATATGCTATATATCCTTTTTTCTCAAGTGGAGTAGTCATTAACGCTAAATGTACACCATCATCTTTTTCATCCAGCAATAAAAGACCTATCATTACCCCTATTAACAAGGCTGGAAAAGCTAAAAAATAAGCTGAAATGATATTATAGTGAGCAGCAAGATTAATATAGGGTTTAAATTTCCTTGATATTACGGGAATACCATAACGTCCTATTAATGCTAAAATAAAAGGCCCTATAGTCATTAAAATAAACATAGGTTCTCTTGTCATATTCCTTATATCATTAATCATTAATTTAAGAAACTTTTTCATCTTATTTTCCCCCCTGGTCTAATATGATGTATTTATAAAACCAAGCATATGACCATTTATAAACTAGAAAAATCCAAAGCATCAAATAAACAACACTATATAAAAATTGCCATAACTTAATTGAATAAAAGGCCCCTCTTATCAACAACAAAGAAGCATAGGTAGGAAAAATATAAAACAAAGGACTTTCAATTATAGAAAAGTGCTCTAGCAAGGGTAAAAACAACACCATAATGTAAGGAATTGAACTCCACATATAACGATTAACTGTGTTAAATCGAGCTACCGCTACTATACCAATTAAAATAAAAAGAAAAGAAGTTATAGCTACGCCTGTTACTAATAAAAAATAATTTACATGGTATTCATATGCAAAAAATACAATAACCAAACTTGTAGCCAAGGATAGAACCGAAAGAGAAATTACCTTAGAAATTATATATTCATTAATAGTTAATGGAGTACAGACCAAATGCTCTATTACATTTTCGCTTTTTTCTAATAATATAATTGCACCAATAAAGAAAAAGCCAAGAACAGATGGATCTTGTAAAATGACAAATATAATACCTTTTGATACTAGCTCTATTGGTAAATATCTTAAAATTAGAATATATATTAAGGTAATCACAATATACACAGTATAAAATCCATATTTTATTTGTAAAGCTATATCACCTTTAATACTATTAATTAATCTTTTCATATTAGTCCCCTTCCTGTTACCTCAATGAAAATATCTTCTAAAGTTGCTTCCTGACTATGCATTGTCTTTACTTTATTTTCTTGAAGGCATTTAATAAATTGTTTATTCTCTCCTATAGACTCCAAAGAAAATTCCTTAGATAGAATAATTCCTTTACTTTCATATTCCACGGTAACAATCGATCGAGTTCCCCTCAACTTTAACTGTTTTGGAGAACTAATGAGTTTAATTTCTCCATCTACTATAAAAGCAACTTGATCACAAAGCTCTTCAGCTACTTGCATATTATGAGTAGTTAAAAAAATAGTTTTTCCTTCTTTCTTTTTTTGTAAGATAATCTCTTTTATTTTCTTAGCACTAACAGGATCTAATCCTGAAGTTGGTTCATCAAGGAATATCAATTGGGGCTGATGAATTAAAGCCCTAACAAAGTTCAATCTCATCTTCATTCCCTTTGAATATTTACCAACCTTGATGTTAGCTTTATCTTCTAATCCTACTAACTCTAAAAGTTTTCTCGGCTCTTCTGTAGGTCCATTATAAAAAGATCGAATAAAGTTTAAATTTTCTATGGCAGTAAGCTTATGATATAAGTTAGGTAGTTCAAAAGAAACTCCTATTTCTTCATAATAATCTCCTCTCCAATCTCTTATTTCTTTGTTCATTACAATAGCTTTTCCATCATAATTTTTCATAAGTCCTATTAATATTCTTTGGGTTGTGCTCTTCCCTGCACCGCTTGGTCCTAAAAATCCAAATATCTGCCCCTTTTCTACTTTGAAATTTAAGTCCTTTAATATTTCTTTTTTTGAATAAGGATATGAAAATCTCAAATTTTCAACTACTATCACAATAATCCCTCCATGTAAAATAGAATAATAAAAATCACTTGTTCTTTTTTAAATTAAAAAAATAAAGTCGTTAAGTACTAGCAATACAGGTAATCACTTATTTATGATAATTACCTGTTTGCCGTTATATTAAATACACCAATAATATAAAATAGAAAATACTCTGTCAATAAATTCTTCTTTTCTTCTCTTGAATAGGAGGTTCTTAGTATATCCATCATTCCTTCTATAAACCCTGAAGCTACAGCATGACAAAATCCGAAGATATTCTCTTTCTTCTCATCTGAAATATTTGTATTCTTTAGATGAACTGATAAATGTTCTGATAATAAGTCAATAAACTTAGACTTTATATTTTCATACTTAGTTCCTTTACTTCCATCAACCAAAATTAAAAAACTAGAATCAAACATACTATCATATTTATTAAGACAAAATTTAATAATAGTCTTTAAAAAATCGATATTAATACCCTCATCAAAAGTAAAATCTTTAAAGCTTTCATCCTCATGATTATTCAAAAGCGAAATAAATTCATCAAACGCTGGAGTAGTAATAATATAAAAAATTTCCTCTTTGCTAGTAAAGTAGTTATATAGATTTCCTATAGTAGTACCAGCTGACTTTGCAATTTGCCTCATAGATGTTTTTTCAAACCCATTCTTTAAGAACTCTGCTTTTCCACTATCCAAGATTGATTGTTTTACTTCCTCTTTAAGTACTTGCATAAAAAATCACCTGTTCTTTTTTATATATTATATCACAATACTAATTTAAATAAAGCATTTGAGAAAAAATAAAAAAGATTTAACATACAAATCAATAGATTTTTACCTTAAGCATCTTTGTGTTTAATTAGGATTTATCAAATGTTTTATTCTATTATTTTATTAGACTTAAATCCTAGTAGGTTTTTACTCTTAGATATATATATGATTCATTGAATATACTGAGCATATATGGAGAAAATATTTTAAAGCATATAGTTATTTATTAAATATTTATCTACAAGGAGAGGTCTCTATGAATGATGTAGGGAGAATCGGAATAAGTATTCCAAGGAAAGAGGCTTGGGATAAAGTTACTGGAGCTGCGAAATATAATGCGGATATAACCAGTCCTAATACTTTATACGCCAAAATGCTTACTAGCTCCCATGCCCATGCATTAATAAAACACATTGATATTTCAAGAGCAGCTAAAGCCACTGGTGTTCAAGCTGTAATTACGGGTGATTACTTTCCTATTCTAAGTGGTTCTATCATTGAAGATAGACCTCCTATTGCAAGGGATAAGGTAAGATATTTTGGTGAGCCAGTGGCTGTAGTAGTAGCAAATAGCGAGGCAGAGGCTATGAAAGCTGTAAAGCTTATAAATGTTGTCTACGAACCTCTACCTATAGTAAATTCCATAAGTGATTCTATAAAATCAGATGCACCTTTAATACACAAAAACTTAGGACATTATCATTGTACAGTTAACGATGTATATCCAAAAGCTAATTCAAATATCGCAGATCATGTAAAAATACGAAAAGGAAATATATCTCAAGGATGGGCAGAAAGTGATGTTATTATAGAATCAAATTTTTCACTTCCTAAATCAGATCATCTTGCTATGGAAACTAGAAATGCTAAAGCTCAAATATTGCCAGATGGGAATGTAATAATATATACATCTTCACAAGCCCCTTTCTCGGTAAAGAAAAGATTAAGTAAACTTTATAATATACCAGAAGGCAATGTTATTGTTCGTGTTCCATTGGTTGGGGGGGCATTTGGTGGAAAAGCTACTGTCGATCTTGAATTTATAGCGTATCTTGCTTCAAAGGCAGTTGGAGGAAGATTAGTTGAAGTAGCTAATTCTAGAGAAGAGGATATAACTAGCTCGCCATCTAAAATAGATGTTGAAGCTAAGCTTAAAGTTGGAGCCACTAAAGATGGCTTAATAAAAGCTTTAGAATGTACTTATTTTGTAGGTTGCGGTGCTTATTCCGATACTGGACCACGCATGGCTAAAGCAATAGCAGTTAATTGTTCTGGGCCCTATAATATTGAAAATGTATGGTGCGATTCATTTACCGTTTATACTAATAATACTTATGTTACGTCTTACCGTGGCTTTGGCCATACAGCATTTACTTTCTGTATTGAAAGAATGCTAGATAAGTTAGCGTCTTCATTGGGAATAGATCCTATAGCATTAAGAATAAAAAATTCCATAACCCAAGGTAACTTTACTCCAACACAATCAAAGGTGACACTAAGTAATACAGGACACTTAACAAACTGCCTACTAAGGTTAAAGGAAATTATCAATTGGCAGGAAGGTGCCAGAATAGAAACAGCAAATGATATGATACTAGCAAAAGGAATAAGTTGTTTTTGGAAAACATCTGATTCTCCGACTAATGCCACATCTGGAGTTATACTTACTTTAAACACTGACGGGAGTATAAACCTTAACTTTGGAGCTGTTGAAATCGGTCCTGGAATGAAAACTACTGTATCTCAAATACTAGCAGAAAAAATGAAAATCGACGTTAATAAAATCCACGTAGTTATGGATGTAGATACTCAAGTTACTCCTAAACATTGGAAAACAGTTGCAAGCATGACAACCTTTATGGCTGGAAATGCTGCCATTAATGCAGCTGCGGATCTAATACGGCAGCTCCGCTCTATTGGAGCCATAGTGCTTAAATGTCCTCCAGATGATTTAGATATAGGGGATCAGAGAGTATATTTAAAAGATAATCCTGAAATATATATTGAATTTAAGGATTTAGCCCATGGATATAGATATCCAGATGGAACATCTATAGGTGGGCAAATAATTTCACATGGCAACTACATGATGAAGCATTTAACTCCATTGAATAAGGAAACAGGAAAAGGTAAGGTAGGAGTGTCTTGGACTGTAGGCGCTCAAGCTGTAGAAATAGAGTATGATCCTAAAAGTTATACTTATAGATTGTTAAAAGCTGTAACCGTTATTGATGTAGGTAAAGTTATTAACCCCAAAACAGCTGCAGGGCTTATAATGGGCGGTATGAACATGGGTCTAGGCTTAGCTACTAGAGAGGAATTTTCTTATGATAATGCTGGAATATTAGAAAATACTTCACTGAGAACTTATAAATTAATGAGATTTGGAGAAAATCCTAAATATATAGTTGATTTTATTGAAACACCTCAGATTGATGCCCCATTTGGTGCTAGAGGTATGGGTGAACATGGTATTCTTGGAATACCTGCTGCTTTTGCTAATGCAATATCCTTAGCAACTGAATCTGATTTTAATAAAATACCTATTTCACCTGAAGAAATATGGAAAATGAAAACTGGAGGTAAGTATGATACCTTTTGATTTTGAATATTATAAACCAGAAACAGTGGAAGAGGCTGTTAATCTATTTAACAAATTAAAAACTATAGGAAAAAAGCCCATCTATTATGGGGGTGGAACAGAATTTATTAGTATGGCTAGAATGCACAATGTATATACGGAGGGAGTCATCGATATTAAAGGTATCCCAGAATGCAATATACATCAATTGAGAAATAACGAACTAATAATTGGTTCAGCTGTAACGCTTACCAATATTGCCGAATTAAACCTTTTCCCTCTGCTTAGTTTAACCGTTAAAAGAATAGCAGATCATACAATACAAGGAAAAATTACACTTGGTGGTAATTTAGCCGCTACCATAATATATCGTGAGGCTATACTACCCCTTTTAGTGACAGATAGTGAAATAGTAATAGCAGGTATAGACGGAAACAAAAGAGTGCCCTTAAGGGAAGTATTTGATAAACAGATTCAGCTTACCGAAGGAGAGATGATTGTTAAAGTAATTATAGATAATCAATTTCTTTCTCTACCTTATATACATGTAAAGAGAACAAAAAATGAGAAGATAGATTACCCTCTAATTACAATAGCTGCTTTGAAAAATAATAATAATATAAATATTGCTTTCAGTGGTTTGTGTGAATACCCTTTTAGATCGTCTTTAATTGAAGATATTTTAAACGATAATTTAATTTCTATAGATGAAAGAATAAATACGGCTATTAACAATATACCTAGTCAGATATTAAACGATATTAGTGGTTCTTCGGAATATAGAAAATTTATACTAAATACAATGTTACATGAGACCTTAAATAAATTTGAGGTGATAAGTTAATGCTTAAAATTTTAAATGCTACCGTCTTAACCCTAAATATAAATGGAGAAGATAGAAAAATAATTGCTGAGCCCTCCGATATTTTATTGCACACTCTACGAAAAGAACTTGGCCTTACTAGTGTAAAGCCTGGCTGCGAAAATGGAGACTGCGGCGCCTGTACTGTTTTAGTAGATGGCTGGCCTATAAAAGCTTGCCTTATGCTTACCGTAGAGGCCGTAGGAAAGAAAATCCTTACTGTGGAAGGACTAAAAGATGCTCCTATTCAAAAAGCCTTTGTTGAAAATTGGGGTTTCCAATGTGGTTACTGCACTTCTGGATTTTTAATGGTTTGTCATGCACTTTCAAATATTCATCCTAATGCAAATGATTATGTAATACAAGAGTGGCTTCAGTCTAATTTATGTAGATGCACAGGATATGAAGAGATTGAAAATGCTATAAAGTCAATTTTGAATAGTGAGGTTTAAAAAATATTAAATAATTATAAAATATAAACCATTATTTTCCATATATGTAAGCGTGTTCATATTCTTCATTCAGTAATTAATTTAAAATAGAATGGAATTTAGAAGAGATGAAAGTGGAAGGAATAATTTTAGCTGGTGGATTATCAACGAGATTAGGTACTAATAAATTACTACTAAACATAAATGGATCCACTGTAATCGAGAGATGTATTTGTGGAATGCGTGATCTATGCTCGAGAATCATAGTAGTAGGTGGTCATAGTTCAAAAGATATAAAGCATATATTGAATAAATATCCTAAAGTAGAATTAATTGATAATCCTAATTATTTAGATGGTATGTTTAGTTCGGTAAAAATGGGATTTAGTCATATTGTAGGAGAAAGAGTATTTCTAATTCCTGGAGACTATCCTGTAGTTGATAAACAAACTTACATAGATATGTTAAAAATTGATGAAGACATAGTCATTCCTACATACAATGGAAGGAAAGGTCATCCATTATTGATGAAAAGCTATTTAATAGAAGAATTATCAAAAGATCATACTTGTAAAACCTTACGTGATTTTACTACTAAAAAAGGATTCGCGTCTATAAATGTTACAGACCCTGGTATACTAATGGATATAGATACTATTGAGGACTACAAAAAGGTTCTTATGTATTTTCAAACAAAGGATTAGAAGCCAAGTTTTTATTCAATTGCAAAACCATCCTATGTTCATGTTAGGATGGTTTTTATGATTATATTTTGAACTTATTAAGCTTAATTGCAACTCCACTAAATACAAATGGGAAGGTATATGAAGAATAACTAGGATGAAAAGGAAGCTTTAATAGTTTTGGCATATATAATATCTTCTTCAAAATCTTCTTCCTTATTTTTTTCTTTATCCATATATCTCATTTACAAATGTTGCCCCAAGTATAAGAATCCCACCAATTAGCTGCACAATCGTCATTTTTTCATGCAGAAATATGGTAGCTAAAATGATGGCGACTACTGGATCAATATAACTTAGTGCTGCTATGCTCTGACCAGAAAGTTCTCTCATAGATGAAAAATATAATAGGTAGACAACTCCGGTATGTACGACACCTACAATCAAAAGCAACACAATCGGCTTTACTGTCATTTTGTCAAGCTGGATACCATCAACCAGAAGCACATACGGAAGCAGTGATACAGCTGCAATCCCCAATTGCACAATAGAGCTTTCAATTCCTGTAATATCCTTCAATTGCTTATTTAAGAATATGACAGTTGCATATAGAACCGCCGCTACAAGACCGTACAGAACACCTACAAAATCATTTACACCTGATGTCTGGCTTACACCTGCAATACAAACTAGCCCAACTAAGGCAGCAACGATACACATCACCTTTAATGTATTGAGTGACTCTTTCAAAATCAATGGAGACAGAATCATTACAAGTACAGGAGCAAAGTAATAGCAGATGGTCGCATTAGATATGGTTGTGTACTTATAAGCCTGAAAAAGAAGAATCCAGTTCCCTCCAAGTGCAATACCAGAAGCAATTAAAATCCATCGGTTTGCTTTTATTTTCTCTCCACTGACTTTCTCACTTGATAGTAAGCCAAACACAAATATAAATGCACAGCCCAATATGCCTCTTACCAGTGCAATCTGAGCAGATGAAAATGGAATGTTCTTAACAAACAAACCCATGCTTCCTACAATCAGCATTGACAAAACAAATTGAATCCTTGCCTTCTTCATAATGGTCTCCTTTCGAACTGCCTTTTTACTTGAAATATAGATGGCAATCTGCTACAATATATTTTACAATCATTCGTTTTATTAAACGTTAAATAAATTATACAAATGTACGGTATATTTGTCAATAGGAGGATTTTTATGAACTTAAATTATATAATTTCTACAAATTTAAGGAGATTAAGAACGGATCGCAATCTTAGTCTCGGTCAGTTATCCGAGTTGTCAGGTGTCAGTAAGGTAATGCTCTCTCAGATAGAGAAAGGTGAGTCTAATCCAACTATTAACACAATTTGGAAGATTGCCATCGGTCTAAATGTGCCCTATACCCGACTGATCGATTCTCCAATGAACGATGCCGTTATCATCCGCAAGAGTGACTGTAAGAAGCAGTCAGAGAATAAGAATTCCTTTGTCTCCTACTGTTACTACACCACCAACCCCAACCGTAGTTTTGAATTATTTAAGGTTGAGCTGCAGCCTCATTGTAAGCATAGCTCTGACGGTCATAATACTAAAACTCAGGAATATATTTTTGTAATTCGGGGTGAATTGACAATTCGGCTGACTACAGAGGAATATGTGCTTCAAGAAGGTGACTCTATCCAATTTGACTGTTCCCTTCCACATACCTTTATCAATAATTTGGATACGGTTCTTGAATTTACAGATATAATTTATTACTACTAAAAATGCTGCCTTCGTTATGATAGCAGCATTTTTAGTCTAGGAAGGATTATAATGTGAGAATAGAAAAAGCCACCCTATATATTTACTCTTAGGGTGGTTTTAAGGTATTACACTATATTTTTTATTTTAAACTTATTAAGCTTTTACAGTTGTTGCCTTTGGACTTGAGAACAGGAATTGAATATACTTAATCAATACATATAATACAAATAATACGGCTATAACTTCCTCAAACTTCACAATAGGTTTTAACCAAGCTATCGGATTACCTGATTTCGCTAAAAATCCGTTAGTAAGCTTAATTGCAACTCCACTAATTACCAATGGGAAGGTATATGAAGAATAACTAGGATAAAAAGGAAGCTTTAATAGTTTTGGCATATATAATAAGACTGCTGCTAACATAATTAAGGATAATGCCGCTAAAAATCCTACAATACCCATATTTTTATTGGGGAAAGAATTTATATATCCAGCTAAACAAAGGCTAGCAGGTGCCGCAAATATGGCTATAGTAGGTAGCGCAGGTTCTGGAATTCCCTTTACCTTTACAATCCGATATATAACAATTGGCAGTAATACTAAATAAGAAATAAATCCAAACCAAAATAAATACTGTCCAATTATAGCTTGATTATAAGCAGGTGCAGTTACGCTTCCTACCACAATTCCTACATAAACAATAAACCAGCTTGGGAAAACCTTTTTAATATTAAAATTTAACAAGTATTTCTTTGTAAAGTAAAGTATTAAAACAACATGTAGTCCAAGTCCTACTATCCACATACCATAGGAAACAGAAGGATAATATGGTTTAATATAAGTAGCTAAAAGCATAATTCCCATTGATAAAGTGGGACTTACACTAGCCACAACTGGATTATCCATGCTCTCTTTTACTCCTTTAGGATCTGCAACTATCTTTAGTATAAGTAAAAGTAGCAAAACTGCCGATATTCCTCCTAATATATTTCTATACACATCTCCATAGGATTGAATTAAGTTGCCTAATGCAGCTAAACCTAGCATTAAGCCTGCCATTGGTATAGGTACTTTTTTAATGATTCGCCCCATATCCATCACCCCATTATTTATCAATATTTACAATGTTTAATTCTCTAGCTATAATCTCAGCTGCCTTTTCTGCTATTTCACCTGTAAAAGAAATACATTGTTCTTTATGCTCTCCGGAGCCCATATCCATTCCGTGTGTTAATACCTTACAACATAAAACCTTATGGTTGTTTTTAAAGCTCTCTTGTAATTCATTAGCAAGTGCTAAGGTATTTTGAACTTTAGTGTCTCCACCCTTGGTTCTTCCAAAGAAGTACCCAAGACACATAATACCACCAGATACAGCTCCACATACACATTTTGACTTACCAATTCCTATAGGAAATCCAGACGCCATAGCCACCATTTCTTCAGGCATATCAATTTCAAAGTTATCTCTAATAGAACTAACTATAGCTTCAGAGCAAAAGAAATCTCCCTTTCTATATAAAGCCTCTGCATCCTCTTTAACTTTGCGTATACTTATTTCTTTTTTCATTTGGTAATCCCTCCCTTTAAATTAAATAAAATCGTTAAATATTTATACAATATCTGAATAATTTCAATATAGCATAGGGAATAAGGAATTAAAAATAGATTCTATCTATTAAACAATCATTATGTATTGAAAAAATAAATATAATTATACATATTGGTATCCCATTAAATGTAGAGACACAAGTAGATAAGTTGGTAGTTTCAGGGTTAAATCAATTAAAGCAACAAAGAGCGTAGACTTCTTGGTTCTTTATTGGTATAATTAGGTAAATGTTTTGCTCTTACAAATCTTAAAGGGGGTACTAGAGTGGTAAACGAAGGGGGTATTAAAGTGAGAAACAAATTATTAAGTATAGTATTAATTATTGTACTAATTAGCACAGTTTTTGTAGGGTGTACAAGCCAAGCAGCTCAGTCTATAACTGAAAAATTTGATTCAGGAGAGAAACAGAACTTTGAACAGAAAATAGAAGTATATCCAGAACCTATAAATTATAATAGGGGAAAACTATTAGATATTAAGGAAGTTTTTGATGAAAATAGGGGCCAGTATGAGTTAAGGGGATACGATATATCTGACTTAGATTTAACACAAGTAAATTTTGAACGTTTTATATTTGATAGTCAAACAAAATGGCCGAAAAAGCTTCCTGACGGATTTAATATAGAAACCATTATAAAGTATGGTAAGCAACCAGGACTAGATATCGATTATCTGCACAAAGAAAAGATTACTGGAAAAGGTGTAAATGTAGGGATAATTGATGGGCGCTTATTAGTAGACCATAAAGAATTTAAAGATAATATAAAAGTATATGAAGAGATATTCGATATGGATGGACCAGCTCACTATCATGGAACGCCTATAACATCAATACTATGTGGAAGAGATGTAGGGGTAGCTCCTGATGCCAACATATACTATATTGCATATTTAGACGAGGATACAGAGTATGAAAATGGATATATACATCTAGCAAACGCTATAGAAAGAATGATTGAAATAAATAAAGATTTACCAGAAGACAATAAAATCAAAGTAGTATCAATATCATCTGGTTGGGATCCAAACAGCAAAAATGCAGAAGCAATTTACAATGCTATTGAAAAAGCAAGACAAGAGAACATATTTATCGTGACAGCACGACTTTTTGACACTGATAATCTTCACTTTGCTGGACTTAACAGGAATCCAATGTCTGATCCAAAGTATATAGAATCATATAGTGCAGACTATTATCTTGAACCATATGAGGCAGCAGAGGATATATTAATGGTGCCTATGGATGCAAGATGGCTAGCCAGTCCAACTGGAAAAGATGAGTATGTAATGTATAGTAAAGGTGCGTGGAGTATGGTTATACCATACATTAGTGGACTATATGCGTTGGCATGTGAAGTAAATCCGGACATAACTCCAGATATATTTTGGGATTTAGCTTTATCAACTGGAGACACACTCGATGAGATAAAACAAGATAATAAATATGAAGGTAAAAACATGAAAATAGTTAATCCTAAAAAACTAATTTCCACGATTACTTCAACCATTAATAATTAAGAAAAAATACAAAAGGACAGCAAGTTATCACCTATGCTGGGCGCACCACAAAAAAACTCCTACTTAATCATAGGAGTTTTTTTAGAAGCTCTATTGTCTATTTTTTTAAATATAAATTTCGAAACATCTTCTGCAGCATGTGGTTTACGAATTACAGAACAACATTTTACCATCTTTTCTCTCTTTTGTGGGCTTTCATATAATAGTTCTTCAATGGCATCTCTTAGCTCATTTAAGTCTTTTAGATACATTGCTGCCCCTATATCTGAAAAGTATTGAGCATTTTTTACTTCTTGACCTGGTATAGGATCAAAAACTAATACTGGTAGCTCTTTAGTAACTGCTTCTGTCATTGTTAGCCCCCCAGCCTTCGAAACTAAAAGATGCGAACATTCCATCAACTCATGAACATTATCACAAAATCCTAGTATCTTCACATTATGTTTTAGATTATAGACCCTATTTTCTAGTTCTTCCTTTAAATATTGATTTTTACCTGCAACTACTATTAGCTGTAAGGGTTTATTAATTTTATCTGTAGTTTTTAGAACCTCTTCTATTGATCCTAATCCTAGACCACCACCCATAATTAATACAGTAGGTATATCTAATTCTAAACCTAACTCTATCATTTTTTCTTCCCTATTAACTGGTGTATTAAATTTACCTTCAATAGGTATTCCCGTTACACGTATCTTTGAACCTTCTATACCTCTATCTATCATCTCCTGTTTTAAAATATTGCTGCCAACAAAGTAGCTGTCAATAGTGGAATCAAGCCACACGCTATGAGCAGTATAGTCAGTAATTATACTCGCAGTATATGTGTTAATTTTATTTTTCCTTTTTAAATGCGATACTAGAGTTGATGGAAAAGGATTAGTAAATAAAATCATATCTGGGTTTGAAGCTTCAATTAGTGTCGCGACTTTCTTTTTATATTTATGTGCAAATATACTGCTTACCTTGCTTTGTTGATTAAGCCTCATAGTTCCTTGGTATAAAAGATTATACCAGCTAGGAACCATATCTATCATCTTTAAATAGGTTGCCTTAATAAGACTTCCAATTGTAGACGGAAAAATATCAATAAAATCAATAATCTCTATATCTAAATTGTCGTGTTTATCTAATAGATGTTTTTTTATAACCTTAGCTGCCTGGTCATGTCCACAACCTACAGAAGCTGTCATAATCATTATTTTATATTTGTTTGTTAACATACTCTTTCATCCCCCATTATATATATTACAACATTACCCAATTAATGTATTTACTATCCATTTCTCATCTATATATTTATATATATATTAAAATTAATTCTTCAACTTAATAACATTCCTACTGGATTTATTTTAATTATATCAGCATAATGTTAAAGCGGTCTTAATCAAATATTAAATTTCTCTTAAAATTTCCATATAATAATATATAATGAATAATTGTTAAAATATATCAAGCTCTATAGATACTAGATATATCATTCCTCATTTTTTACAGTACCATCCCAACTATAATATCATAGTATAATATCATAGTATAATACACAGAAGATTTTTCAAAAATTTTGTAAGGGGGTAATAGGGTGGCGGATCGAAATAAAGGCATTTTATATATGTTAGCATCATCTTTATTCTTCGCCTTAATGGCAGGGGCAGTTAAGTTTTCTGGCAATATACCTACAATGGAAAAGGTGTTTTTCAGAAATATAGTCGGTTTTGTAGTATCTGGATATATGATTTTTAAATCGGGGGAAAGTTTTAGAGGAAATAATACTAAGTATTTATCCTATCGTGCTATTTTAGGTTTTTTAGGAGTCGTTTTTTATTTTTATGCAATAGATAATCTTCCCTTAGCTGATGCAGTAGTATTAAACCAATTAAACCCATTCTTTATAATTATTCTAGCTGCCATGTTTTTAGGCGAAAAAATTAAGAAGCTTCAAATTCCTGCTATCATATTAGCATTAATAGGCGTGGTTTTTATAGCTCAACCTCAATTTAACTATACTATTTTACCAGCAGTAGTAGGAATACTATCCTCAATATTTGCGGCTTCCGCATACACAATGATACGTCATTTAAGACTAACTGATACACCTCATATGATTGTATTTTACTTTACAGGAATATCGACTATTATAACTATACCCTTTATGGTATTAGGTGATTTTGTTATGCCAGATACAGTATCCTTTATATCTTTACTGACTGTGGGCGTATTCTCAACATTTGCTCAATATCTAATGACCCATGCTTATCGTTATGCAGAGGCAGGGGATTTATCTATTTATTCATATGGCAATACTATATTTTCTATATTTATAGGAATTATCTTATGGGGAGAGATACCTAATCTATTAAGTACATTAGGTGTACTTTGTATTTTAACAGGAGCTTATTTAAACTATAGGGCTAGGAAGCATGTCCTAGATGTTCAATAAATATTAGCTTATATAGAATTTGCCAAAATAACAAAGCTTTCATTAAAAATGCCACAAGGAGAATTAACTCCATGTGGCATTTTGTCAATACTATATTCTTTCTACTAACACAGATGTACCCATACCTCCACCGATACAAAGTGTTGCTAATCCTTTTTTAGCATCTCTTTCTTCCATTGCATAAAGCAGAGTAGTTAAAATTCTTGCTCCACTTGCTCCTACCGGATGACCTAAAGCTATTGCCCCACCTTTAACATTAACTATCTCATCATTGAAGTTTAGTCCCTTAGCTACAGATAGAGCTTGAGCAGCAAACGCTTCGTTGGCCTCAATAATATCTAAATCTTCAACCTTCCAGCCTGATTTTTTTAATGCTTTTTCCGTAGAAGCTACAGGTCCATAGCCCATAATAGCAGGCTCTACTCCGCCTGAAGCATAGGCTACTAATTTAGCTAATGGTTTAATTCCTAGCTCATCAGCCTTTTCTTTACTCATAAGTACCAATGCAGCAGCTCCATCATTAATTCCAGAAGCATTTGCAGCTGTTACTGTACCATCCTTTTTAAATGCTGGTCTTAATTTTTCTACAGATTCCATAGTTGTTCCATATTTTATATACTCGTCCTTATCTACAAGGATATCTCCTTTTCGGGTCTTTACAATAACAGGTACTATTTCTGCATCAAATAATCCAGTTTTCTGTGCTTTTTCAGCTTTGTTTTGACTTTCGACTGCAAATTTATCTTGCTCTTCTCTAGAAATATTGTATTTTTCTGCAAGGTTTTCTGCAGTTATACCCATGTGGTAATCATTAAAGGCACAGGTTAATGCATCGTTAATTAAAGTATCTACTACCTTTGTATCTCCCATTCTAGATCCCCATCTCATATCCTTTAAAACATATGGAGCCTGAGACATACTCTCTGTTCCACCTACTACTACAATGTCATTATCACCAGCAATAATCGTTTGAGCGCCTAGAGAAACTGCCCTAAGTCCTGATCCACATATCTTATTAATAGCCATAGAAGATACTTCATAAGGTATACCTGCTTTAGTGGCTGCCTGCCTTGCTACATTTTGTCCAACTCCTCCTTGTAAAACACATCCAATAAGAACTTCATCTACCATATCTCCTGTAATTCCTGCTCTATCTAATGCACCCTTAATAGCTGTTGCACCTAAATCTGCCGCACTTATATCTTTAAGTGCCCCACCAAAGTTTCCTATTGGTGTCCTAGCAGCACTCACTATTACAATTTCTCTCATGTATTACACCTCTTTATTATCATTTAATATATAAATCTATAATGTAACAGCTCCATCTACAGATAGTACTTCACCACTTATAAACTTGGCTTCGTCGGAGGCTAAAAACAAGAAAGCATTGGCAACATCAGATGGATCCCCCAATGTTTTTAGTGGAGATTTATCCTTCATCATATCTAAAACCTTTTCAGGCATTTTAGCAGTCATTTCTGTAGCAATAAATCCTGGTGCTACTGCATTAGCTCTAATACCTTTTCTACCTAGCTCCTTTGCCCATGTTTTTGTCATACCAATGACAGCAAATTTTGTTGCCGCATAGTTTGTTTGACCAAAGTTTCCATATAAACCTACTACCGAGGATGTACTTAGGATAACACCAAAGCCTTGCTCAGCCATTATTTTGGCTGCCGCCTGCCCTGTATTATATACTCCTTTTAGATTAACAGCTATTACCTTATCAAATTGATCCTCAGTCATTTTTAATATTTGTGCATCTGCTGTAATGCCTGCATTATTAACAATAATATCGATTTTGCCAAAGTGATTTTTAATATCATTCATAGTTTTATTAACTTCTTCGCTATTAACTACGTTTGCTACCACACCTAAAACATCTGCGCCTTTATCTTTAAGCTCAGTCACCATCGGATTAACTTCTTCATTTGAAATACCCCAAACAACTACTTTTGCTCCTTCTTCTGCAAACCTTAATACAGTTGCCTTACCAATACCTGAAGTTGAACCTGTTACTACTGCAACTTTTCCATCTAATCTCATTTAAACCCCTCCCTTTATATTATTAATATATAATTTATTTGAATTTTCTATCATCAATAAGCATTGCAAATTCCATGCCATTTTTTATCCCCTACAATTGACCACCTTATTGTATGTAAAAATAAGCACCTTAACTGCTTTTACTCAAGAAAACTTTTACCTTTGCTGACTATAGCAGTGAATATAATCACCTACAAACCTTACTCTATATAATATATGAAAATAGCAGCTGTATATTTCTTTTACATTGAATTATACAGCTGCTTTATCATTTATATTATGTGAATTATACATGTACATTTCTTGTACATATCTATGGGAAACTGTTCCTTTTATCTACAATTAACATTTAAAATGTTGCTTTTATTTATCTAGTCGTATATCTTCTTCATATATTTTTATACTCTTTTTCTCTAACTGCCAATCAATTAATCTATTAGCAAAGGTTATTACAATAGCTACTACAGGTACTCCAAGGAACATTCCGATTACTCCATAAAGTCCTCCACCTAAAACTATAGAAAAAATAATCCAAAATGGACTTAGCCCTACACTCTCTCCAAGGATTTTAGGTCCTAAAATCAATCCGTCAAACTGTTGAAGTATAAATATAAATATTGTAACCCATAAGGCGTTTATAGGGCTATCAAAAAATGTTATAATTACTGCTGGTACCGCACCGATAAATGGTCCAAAATAAGGAATCATGTTAGTAACTCCTATAATAACACTAATTAGTAAAGCATATCGTATTTTTAATATAGTTAATCCCACAAAGCAAAGTGCACCTATAATAAAAGAATCTATAAATTTTCCTACTATAAACTTCCCAAATATTGTATCCGCTTCTCTTCCAAAATCTTTTAATCTATCTACTGTTTTTCCATGAAATATTGCACGTAATATTCTTTCTATCCCCCTCTTAAAAGATTCCTTATCGCCTAATAAATAGAAGGAAATAATTATACCTAGTATGAAATTGAATATTCCAGATGTAATATTCATAACTCCCATAACAATATTGTTGAAAATATAATCCAGCAATTTACTTGCATTTGTAAATATTTCATTAATATTCTTTTCAATGTGCCCAGTAATGTTATAAACATTATTAGCTGCACTAAGCTCGTTAGACCATTTGTTGGACCACTCATCTACAATATCAATTGTAGAGTTTATATATTCTGGAACCCTTCGGCTAATTTCAGCTATGTTACTACCAATCTGTGGAGCAACAAAAACTATTACCATCGCAATTAGGCCGAATAAGAATAGGTATATAGTTAAAATACTCAATACTCTCGGTAGCTTCCTAATAGATTTTATTCTACCAATTTTATTATATACCTGGGTCTCGAACCACCTAACACCTGGATTTAATAAATAAGCTATGAAAATAGCCATTATAACAGGACTTAAAACCTTCTTAAGTCTACTCGTCTGAATAGATATCCATTGTAAAAAATAACCTAAATTTCCTAAGGATAAATAGAAAACAATGGATAGTGCTATTGTTAAAAAAGCATATAAAGAGTACTTTAAATATTGCTTATCTAGCTTAATTTTCATTCTTCTCACCCTTATCTGTATGTTTAAACTTTTCTTTAATATGATTCTACAGTATATGGCCTATAAATTCCACTTATATTTAACTTAATTTTAAAATAACCCCCTTCGGTTACACTTATTTGGTCCAAAGGGGATTAGCTTGGGGCTACATTAATCTTTTTTACATGCTCTAAATAAGGTGCATCCTTTACAATCCTCACATTTTTTATACACTTTTAAAATAGTATAACATCTAGGACAACGTCCTTCTTCACCATCTTTTATTTCTAACTTACATTTAGGACAAGTAACCATCATTACTTCACCCTCTCTTTTACACTTATATAATAATTTGCGCTAATATTCCAGCTGTTAAGAAAGAAATTACAAAGCTACCAATCCAAATACCTACTGATTCTTGCCAGCTTCTTTCCTTAAATATAACCATGATAGCTGCGATACAAGGAACAAATAAAGTAATAGCAACTAAAGATACTATTATTTGTGGAGGGGATAATAAACCTGCCTTAACTAAAGAGTCTAGTCCTGCTGCTCCAAAGTCCCTTCTAACTATACCCATAATAAAAGCTGTAGCTACTCGAGGATCTAGCCTTAAGAATCCTTGTGTTATTGGTGCAAAAACTCCTATTACCCCATCTAAAGCACCAGTATACTGCATAACTGTAATTATTACTGCTCCTAGTGCGAACAATGGTCCCGCTTCCTTCATAAACATAATAGATTTAGTGTAAGTTTTCTTAAGCACATTAGATAACTGTGGTAATCGTAGTGGTGGTAAATCTATTAATAAGTCAGTTGACTTTCCAGGCATTACTTTATTTAGTAATGTTCCTATAATTACAAATACAGCAAATATAGTAATAACATATATCATAGTATATTTAAATCCTAATGGAGCAACTAATCCTGCAATAACTCCAATCTGGGCAGAACAAGGTATTGCTAATCCTAATAGCATAGTTGCAATAAAACGCTCTCTTTTTGATCCTAATAGTCGGGTCGTAATAGTGGCCATAGTAACACACCCAAACCCAAGTATCATTGGTATAACTGCCCTACCATTTAGACCTAAACTCATAAGCATACGGTCTACTAAGGTAGCTATTCTTGGCAAATATCCCGAGTCCTCCAGAGCTGAAAGTATAAGATAAAAACCAACTACTAAAGGTAATAACAGTCCCAATAAATAGATTGGAGTCATAGTAAATAATCCAAATTCTCCAATTAATAACTTACCTATAAAACTCTCTTCTACAATTAATCCAGAGAATAAATTCATAATAAAATTATTATAATAAGTGCCCATTATAACTTCTTCTGTAACTCCTACAACTGTTTGTGCTACAAATACTCCTATAAGTTGGTACATAATAAATAATGTAAAAGCTAAAATAGGAATACCTGTTAAAGGTTGGACCATCCATCTTCCAAGCTTAGTTTTAAAAGATGCTCCTTGAGTATTTTCAGAAACTACCTTATTAATTATTGCATCTACTCTTCGTCTTCTTTCCATATAGATTGTTTCTCGGAGTTTATCATTAAATGTAACATTATTACGAGAAATAACATTTTCATCTTCTTCTAGTACTAATAGAGCCTCCGAAGCTACTTCAACTTGATCTTCTACAGCAGGCATATATTTTTTTACTATATCTAGTTGATTTCCTGATGTAGCACAGCAGATGGCATCTTTTACATCTTCAATTCCTTCTCCCTTTATGGCTGTGGTAGCTATTACCTTAACACCTAGCTCTTTTGAAAGTTGTTTAATATCAATATTCATTCCATTTCTTTTAACATCATCCATCATATTAAGTGCCACAATTACAGGCTTACCCATATCTATTATTTGCTGAGTTAAAAATAGATCCCTCTCTAAATGTACAGCATCTACTACATTTAAAATAATATCTCCATTGAGTATAACGTCCCTAGCTACTTTTTCTTCATCGTTAAATGATGATACTCCATATACACCAGGAGTATCCATTACAAAATCATCTTTATACTTTCCATGGCTAATATCAACTGTAGTTCCTGGAAAGTTAGATACATCCACATATACGCCTGTTAAAGCATTGAAAAAAACTGATTTTCCTACGTTCGGATTCCCTACTAATACTATTTTCTTGCTACCTTCAGGAATTTCTACAACCGTATCTAAATCATGACCACTCATACTTATACCTCACATTCATTATATAATTTTTATTTGTATAGTCTCTGCAAGTCTACGCCCAATCGCTATTTCTTGCATTCTATTTTGCAAAATAATTGGTCCAGCTGGCAATTTTTCTGCACATATAAGCTGTGCCCCTTCACAAATTCCAAATCTTATAGCCTGAGCACGAATACCAGCATCAGGTATATTAAGTATTTCAATTCTCTGCCCCTTTACTGCACTATCTAACGTCATTACAGTACACCTCCAAGTAATTATATGAATTTGAATTTAAAAGTCATTATCATTAGAACAATGTAAGTGATTACCATTTTCATTTATAATATACTCCTCTTATATTTTTTTGTCAACAAAAAAACAAAATCGCCTGACGCTATTATACAAAAATAAAAGAGAACTCTATTTTAGAATTCTCTCATTATCTTAGAATATAATTATTATTTGAAGTTTCTGCTTCTCGTCAACAATAAAAGCTAGTTTAATGCTACCCTATTAAATGCCGAAAGTATTACCAATCTACTCTTTCTTTAAAAAACTCTCTATATTTATAAAGCTTACATATTCTTAGACACAATAAAGTTAGGTACTGTATAACACTCCACTATACTTCCTATAATATTCTTAGTACCTGTACGAGTATATAGCCCTTGAAGCTTTCCGTTATACATAAACAGTCCAATTAAGTAATTGTTTTCTACAAATTTAATATCATTATCCTTTACCATAGCCATTGGTAGTTTAGGTATTTTGCAAAGCTGCTGCAATATATATTCATCTTTCGCTTCTTCTTTTATAATCTTTTTCCACTCTTCTTTAGTAAAATCAGCACCTATACGTACTCCTCTTGATGCGTATTTATCCATAGGCTTCAAAACCAATTCATCTTTATTCCTAATAGTAAATTCTAATAGTTCTTCGTTTTCTATATCAAATATAGTAGTATATGGAATATGTTTTTTCACAAACTCTCTTTCTTCTTCTGTTAAGAAAGGTGTCTTTGTAGAATCGTGCAAAATTGCAAATATTATTTTGTTATGGATTACTTGAGACCGTATAGGCCCTACTACACATATCTTCCCATCTAAATACGCATTAATAAAGTCCTTTACTTCATCTTGCTTTTCTACAATCTCCCATGTTACGGCTCTACGATATATGCAGTCTATTCTAAAGTCTCCATAGTAGAGTTTATTATCTCTATAAACTAGATCTCTTGGGTCTGCAATAACTGTTTTACATCCAAAGTTTTCAAAGGTTTTTTTAAATTCTACAAACTCACTAGGAGGGTCACCATCTAACCAGTCTATAATTGCAATTTGAGGCTTGTCATCACTCTTACTAAATTCCTTATAATTAGCTAATAAAGCCTCTGTCCAAGAATCAAACAGCTCAAAATCCTGTAATATATGCGACTTTTTCAATTTATCTACTGCAAAGGATTCTCCAATTATTTTTTGTAATTCCCTGGCTTCTACCATTCCCGAGGAACCGTCAGCATTTAATTCACAAAATTGAAAACTACCGTCCAGATTATAAAAAATATCAAATCTACCCATTGGTATATTTATACTATACCCCGGATCTTTTAAAATAAGTTGCTCTAGAAGAGGTGAAAATCCAAAGTAAGATCGAAAGTTTTCATCCTCTATATATTTATCTATAACTTTATTCAGTATTTTTATCAATTGATCTGTAAGGCTTTTAAAACGCTTAAAATCATCTTCAGCTAGAAGCATTGGCTGATACAAAAACTCTACCGGATTCCCTTTATATTTTGCTGGTGACTCTTCTACTCTTCGCATTACTTGACTATAATCTTTAAGGAAAGCATCTTTGTTTTTCATTACAATATCTTCATAAGTATTATATAATTCCCTTGTTATGGACATCTTCTTCCCCTCTCACCCATTGGTTTAAATTGCACCACTTTAATCCGCTTACTCCCTCATTTCTGACTCTCTCTTTAGATATGGTGGATAAATTATTTTTATTGATTAATAGTTTCTCCAAGGGCATTAACAATTCCTTCTCTTCTGGACTTAAAGCTTTTTTCGCTAAATCAAACATTATACGAATAAAATCATATGCGGCTTTTGATCCTATGTGCGCACCAAATCCCTTTTCGTGCATAAGATCTTTAGCTATATGAATTTGATCATCCTCAGCTCTCAAAGATAATTTGTATAAGTACTCTAAAGCGATTTCATTGTAAAATATCCCTTTAATTAAGGTAATATAGGAGAAGTTATATGGATATGGTAAAGAATCTCCCATGCGAAGTTCTATATAGTGTTTTGCCCTAACATCTGGGAATACCATGGTCATAATATGAGCTATTTCCTCTTCAGAAAAAGTATATTCTTCCATAATCTGCTCTACAGTCTTATCGCCGGTACCAATAAACTCTCCATCTTTCATAACTAAAATAGGCGGAACACTTAATATATATTTCCCATAATCTTTATAGCCAAATTTCTTGTTTAATGAATTAGGCACAATGTCACTTCTTTGTTTATCTGTATTTTCCCATATAAGACTTCTCAAACCAAATTTATAATAAATTTGTCCTTCAAAAATAGGTGAATTATCTGATATTAAATATAGTAATGGGCTAATAAAATTAGCCACCCTAAACTTTCTAATAAAATCCTCCTCATTAATATAATCTATAGATACTTGAAGAGCCGCTGTACCCTTCATCATATTATGAGCATACTTTCCCTTTTCTCCAAGATATTTAGACATATATTCATATCTTTTTTTAGGATTAAAAGGAATTTGGTCAATAGATGACTTTGGATGGTATCCTATTGCCATTAGTAATAGATTTCGTTCTTCTAATATAGGTACTATGTCATTTAAAAAATTAAAATAAATAGACTTTATCTCATCTATAGTACCACAGGGTTTGATGCTGATCTCTAACTGTCCCCCAGGTTCTAATGTAATTTCTCTGTCTTCTCCAGTTAACCCTACTAGATATTCTTCTTCATATTTACCTTTATATCCTTTTAATAGTAGCTTGTTGAGGATTCCTTCTATACCTTCCTCTCCATAATAAGTAACAGATTGTAAGGTATCTTCCTTAACAACAATATGTTCAAACTCAACGCCTATTCTAAACTGATTTAGTGATTTTTCCCCTTGTTTAATTATTGATACAATCGATTCTAGATTTTTTTCATATTTCATATGACCTACCCTCATCTCGATAAAAATTCATATAAATTATACATTAATACTTTAGTACCCTAAACAAAACAGTTTTACACATTTTTTTCACATATTTATTACATTTTTATTACAAATAAAAAATAATCCTTATCAATAATAATTAATTGTTGTGTTTTAGAATCAAAATACATCTCACTAATATCCCATGGAAGATCTATAATCTTTTTACTCTCTCCTGCTCTATTTATTTCTATCAACTCGCGTCCGTTAATTAAATATGCCGTATCCTCATATGAAATAACAAACATATCTTTACTATTCAAAATAACTGGTTTATCAAAGATTTTTCTATTATCTTCAAAAACCTCAACAATCTCTACCCTATCCCTTTTTCCTATACTGCTTCCATATATGTATGTGTCAAACAATACCTCATAAAAGTTATAAGGCATATTACCTACTTCTTTTCCTGTTTTAGTTTTAAAGCTATAAATAAATATTTTTTCGTAATCTATATTCTCAAGTTCTCCATTTGTATTCCTGTTTATTTTCCCCACTGAAAGCCCTACAAGAGAGCTATCCTTGGACCACTGGATATTATCTATAGCATCTATTAAACCTATATCATTTTTATATATAGTCTTGTCATTTTTGTCATCTATATTATAAACAGCGAACTCAGTACCTATGTAAGACTGCCAATCTCCTACAAAAATTTGTTTGTTTTTCAATATTTTTGGTTCTCTAATAAATGCTACCATCTCATCATTTGGAGACCACTTTGCTGCAGTTGCATCTATAGTATCATATAGTTTACCATTGCTATCATAAATTTCTCTATTGTCAAATATAAAGCAGTGACTTTTGTTACTCCAATGAGTTGTGTATGAAAATGTAAAAAATGCATCCTTAGAAATCTTATCCTTTATTTTTATAGGAGCATCTTCATCCAGCATATATCTATATAAATCTGATTCTCCTCGAACTCCCTTAGTATATAAAATTCCTTTCTGATCTGGTGAAACCAATATATTAGGACTATAAGATCCATATATTTCCTCATCTATTTTTCTATCATTACCATTCTGTCTAACAAATAGTCTTCCATCTAAATCTACATATATAGCATCCCGCCCATTTAGTGGAATAAAAACATCATATTCTCCAACTTGACTATATCTTTGTTCTAGACTGTGGCTATTTAAATCTAATGCATAAAATCCCCATTTATCATTTTTAATTCCACTAAAAAAGAACTTGCCATCTTCTACTTTAAATCCATTAATACTAGAAAATTTTCCTACTGATTTTACTTGAAAAAGTTCTCCCTTTTTCATATTAATAGGCAAATTATTATTACTTTCTTCCTTTGATATTTTAGAACACCCTATAAATACTATTAAAATTACAAGGATATTTATACATAAAAATGACCTTTTTTTCATAACATTGCACCACCTTACACTATGTTTATTGTATTTTTCCCTTTTTTAATAAATTAATTCAATAGTTAATAGTTCTAAGGTTCTATATATTTCTTAAAAATAACGTATTTCAATTTAAACCCAGTTTAGACTTATTTAAATTTAGATTGAATGCAATAACTTTCTAGGACTCAAATAAAGGATTGCTAAAAAACTTGTTGAATTATATAATGTACTTTTAGGGCAATTACATAATTAAGCAAATTACTTGACTAAAGAGATTGCATAATGGATTCTACCAAATATTTTGTAAAATTATAATATGCAATTTTCTAGACAATTATAGTCAAATTTTTTATGAGAGGAGATTTATAATGAAAATGTCTTTAAAGTGGAAAATTGTCGCCTTGCTCGTAGTCCTAACTTTGCTTCCTACTGTATTTTTGGGCTTTGTTAACTATCGAGTTGCGAATAAAATTTTAACTACATCACTAGAAGAAAGTTCCCATGAAATTACCTATAGAATGAGTGATACATTTAATGTATTTATGAACTCTATGGAAGAAGCTACGAATATGTTGTCAGAAGATGCTAATGTTCAGCAAATATACACGGTTGAGGCATCTAAATCTTGGATGATGGAGAGTTTAAAATCCATTAAAGATACCCATAAAAATATACAATCTATTTATTTAGGTACAAGGGATAAAGAAACTCTTATTTATCCTCATATAGATTTATCAGTAGATTTTGATCCTCAAACTAGAGAATGGTATACAGGTGCGATTAAAAATAATGGCATCTCTTGGACTAGTCCATATGTGGATGAAGCTACAGGTAACCTTACAATTACGGTTTCAAAACCTGTATATAATAGGAGAAACGACAATGAGTTTATTGGTGTTGTAGGTATTGATGTGTCCTTAGATAGCATATCGACCATGTTAACAGATGCCACCATAGGAGAAGAAGGATATTTATCATTATCAGATAATAACGGTGTCTTAATAATACATCCGGATAAAGAACTTGTAGGACAAGAGCTTCCAGTACCAGATCTTCTTAATGCTATTAGATCCAACAATATGGAGCCGGTAGAATATACTTATGGAGATAAAGATCGTATTGGAGTATTTGATAATATAGACAGAACTGGTTGGAAAGTAATAGGTACAGTTTTTATTAGCGAAATAGAGCATAATACTTCTACAATACTCAATCAAAGTATGTTATACGGAGGATTATCTCTATTAATTACTATCATTATCGGTATTTTCTTTGCATTAGGTATTACAAGGGCTACAGGTAAACTAGTTAAAGATATGGATAGAATAGGAAGTGGAGACTTTACTGTACGTACTAATATCACTTCACATGATGAGATAGGATCACTATCAATAACTATAAATAAAACTATAGAGCATACTAGACAATTGTTATTTAATGTACAAAAAGCTTCAAGTGAAATTAATTTGGCTGCTGACAGTTTAGCTGCATCTTCACAACAAACTAGTGCTTCCACTGAAGAAGTTAGTAGAACGGTAGAAGAAATCGCAAGAGGTGCTTCTGATCAAGCTAGAGATGCAGAGCAAGGTGCTGTTATGATTCATCAGTTATCTGAAAAATTTACTGAATTAAATAATGAAACTATAGAAATGTTAGAATTATCAAATGAGGTGGTAGGTGCCAATGAAAAAGGTGTTGAAACTGTACAAGAGTTAACAGAAAAAACAGATCGCAATAAAGATGCAATTCATCGAGTTGAAATAGCTATCAAGGAACTTGATGAACACACACAGTCAATTGGTGTAATATTACAGACCATTAGCTCTATAGCAGACCAAACTAATTTATTAGCTCTTAATGCTGCTATTGAAGCTGCCAGAGCTGGAGAAGCTGGTAGGGGATTTGCAGTAGTTGCTGAAGAAATTAGGAAATTAGCTGAGCAATCTAGTTCGTCTACTGATGAAATAAGGTATATTACTACGGATATATTAACAAAAAGTAGTAATGCAGTATCAATAATGGGTGAGGTAAAATCTCAAACTGATGATCAAATTTTAGCAGTAGAGGATGTGAGCACTTCCTTTGGAAGTATATATGATTCAATAGAGAAAATGACGGAAAAAATTAAGGGGTTAACTACCCACATAGATGAGATGACTGAAAATAGTGGCCATATTGTTTCTTTTATAGAAAATATATCTGCAGTGTCCGAACAGACAGCGGCTGCCTCTGAAGAAGTTACTGCTGCCATGGAACAAACTGCTTCAGCTGTTGATGAAGTAGCCAATGCAGCAGATCACTTAAATGACTTGGCTGGACAATTAAAGTCTCAAGTAGAAGTATTTAAAATATAGTTAAAAATAGTCTCTAGGAAATTCCTAGAGACTATTTCTGTTTTCTATCTAAAAATTAAACAAATAATATTCTTTACACTTGAAATTTTTAATGAAAATTAGAAATTTCAGTGGTACAAAGATCGATGTGATAGTGGTGGATAATTTTTTAAAGATTATTTTGGAGTTTGCAAGCTTTAATTACATGTTTAGCTAAAATTGAAGTGGTTACAGATCCTACACCACCAGGTACAGGTGTTATCATACTAGCCTTCTTTTCGCACTGACCAAAATCCACATCACCATGTAAATTTCCTTCTTCATCTACATTTATACCAACATCAATAACTACTGACCCTTCTTTTACAAAATCCTCTTTTACAAATTTACCCTTACCTATTGCTGCTACTAAAATATCTCCTTCTTGGGTAACCCGAGAGAGTTCTTGTGTTCTGGAGTGGCAAATTGTTACTGTAGCATTTTCCTTAAGTAGTAATAATGCAGCAGGCTTACCTACAACCATTGATCTTCCTAAAACCACTGCCTTTTTCCCTTCCATAGGGACCTGATAGTGCTTTAAAATTTCAATAACTGCCATAGGTGTACACGGAGGAAAACCTGTATCATCTCCCTCTAGTAGTTTTGCAGCATTAATAGGACTAAAGCAATCTACATCTTTTTCTGGTGCAATTTCATATTTAATAACTTCTTCGTTTAAATGCTTAGGAAGAGGTCTAAACACCAATATTCCATGAATATTGGTATCCTTATTTACCTTTCTCAATTCTTCGATGAAGTCTTCTTGTGTAATATCTTCTGGTAACTCCTTTACATCTGTTTGTACTCCAACCTTAGCACATCTGTTTAATGCACCCCTTTCATATGCCAAGTCATCTGGTCTTGCACCTACCCTAATAATTGCAAGCTTTGGAGTTGTTTCTTTTTCTTTCAAAATCTCCACTTCTTTTATTAAGCCTTCACTAATATTATCAGCAACAGGCTTTCCTTTTAATAATGTAGCCACTTACATAACCCCTCTCTAGTAATATTTGTAGCCTAGTTTTTATTTAAATATGTAGTGTGCCAATAGCTCTGTATTCCGAAGGTATATTATATTCAGAAAAGTCGCCATCTAGTTCCTTTGTATATATACTCCAATTTGCTACTAATCCTTCTTGGTTAAAGGCTCTTTCCATGTAAAGCATCATAATACCAGCATCTAACATAAGATGCTTTTCCGCAACATCTTTTCCACCTACAGTTAAAATAATCTGATCATTATCTATAATTAGTCTCCATGGCTGAAGATTTGCCCAAGATGGTGCTAACCTAATACTATGTAATATTCTCTCTATTCCCATCATCTCTAGCTCCTCATGAGAAATAGACTTGCCCCACTGACCCTTAAATACAAAATCTTCTACTCCTATACGTGAACTTACACTCTTTTTAGTAAATGGTATACGTGTCTTTGGATATCCAAGAGCCACCATAGCAACTATTTCGCCTGGTTTATCTATTCCAAGAGCATCTTTCAACCCACTTGCATCCTTCTCTACTGAAACCCAACAACTTCCTATGTTAAGCTCTACTGCCTTTAACACTAATTGTTCTAAAATATAAGCTGTATTTAATAAATATCCTTCCTTAGGTTCGCTAAGTAATGCAATATAATTAGGGGCTAAAATTGGGTTACCCACATAGCCTGCTCTTCCTCTTAAAATCTCCTCTTTTCCCCAACCATCTTCAATAAAAGCAAAATTAACCTCTATATTCTTTCGTAATACCTTTACTTCATCTAAAAACTTCTCCAGCTCTTTAATTTCCTTAGAACTTAATCGACTTTTCTGATACTCCCTAACAGATTTCCGATTTTCAAGTAAATTAATAAATCTCATGACCCTCACTCCTTTTTATATTCTATATAATATATTATTTTTGTATACCCTCTTAAATACAAATCCAATCTTTAATAATCTAAATTTATACAAAAGCAAAATAGCCGATTTCACTATTCCTTTTGCTTAATTTCTAACTCTAATTGTATCAACTTTTCTATAGTTGCCTCAGGTAATTTTTCAAGTAACTCTTTCCTGTATTGTTTACATTCGTCTACCTTATTTCGTTTTTTCTGCTTTCTTTCAATATCTACCCAAGATACCTTCTTGTTACGATAGTATAGATCAAAGTCTACTAAACGTTCTCCTTCTTCATTATACTCTAATCCTAATAATATTTTTTTTACTTTTTCCGGAGGGTAAAGTGTAAACAATCGCACTTGATAGGCTAGTACAGAGTATAGTACTAGAGCATGGTCCCGTGTCCAAGTCTCTCCTAAAGCCATACCTAGCTCTAGCTGATTTAAAACTAACATAAGTCTTCTATAATGTTCAGAATAGTATCCCTTAGAATCATATATATTAATCCTTAATTCGTACCATTGTCCACCATCCATACTTTGAGTAAGAAATACAATCCCCTCTAGCCTAAGCCTTTTTTGAACATTATTAACAGGATGAGGTAATAATAGTAAGCTTTCAATAAAATCCTTTCCACCTAATTTACCACCTATAGGCTTATTCGTTAGTGCCAGTAGCGTATCCATTTTTTCGCCTTTTCTAATACCTTCCTTCCAGGAAATAATTTCTCCATCATAGGATTTTTTCAATCTATCTACTACTTTGTTTTCATCCCCGGCAATTCTCATTATTAGACAAGCTGGTCCCAAATCTGCCCTATGTATAAGTCCACTTAGATGGCTAGTTAAAATAGAAGCTAAAAATATAGAAGATGGCTCTCTTATTAAAATAATATATTTTGCATCATCTATATCTGTCTTTTCTCGTTGCGCATCTGTTATAAAAACAATTGTACTATCCTCTGTTGATTCATCTAAACATTGCTCAAATTCTCTAAGTTTGCCATCCAATTTTTTTACAATAAAGTCTTTCAACTCTTCTGTATTATCTGTTCTTAAAAATAAAAGTCTAGCTCCCATTCTTAAAAAAAGCATAGTTATCTCCCCCTAATGATTCTATAGTCCTATACTGCCTCTTTCCATTTTTCTATAATAGTTTATCCCCAAGGGATATTCAATTTTATAAATTTTTCCTGTGGATAAGGCAATAGCATTCATGTTGAGTAACCCATTTAAAATAACTTTATCCTCCTCTTTATGATGAACAGGATCAAAGGAATGACCAAATAGACAATAGTCTGTCTTATTATTGGATTTTTCATACTCGTGACTTACATAAAATGAGCACCCTTCTATTTCTATTACTCCTTTTTTAAAAATAATACCCTTATTTGAGAACTTTATAACACTATCTATATCATCATGGTTTCCCATCACATAATAGGGGGTTGCACTATGGCCTTCTATACAATCAATAAATTTTTTTAGGCCCCTTTCATACAGCGGTAAATATTTATGGTTAGTCTCTAACTTTATATTGTCTACGATATCCCCAGTATGCACAATATATTGTGGATTAATATTATTAATAGCCTTCATAATGTATTGGTAAGATTCTTCTGGAGTATCGCTGATATGTAATAAGATAGGACCTTTTTCGTTCTTTATCTCCGGTGGTATATACGGCCTGTTTATACACAGATATATTTTTTCCTTTAGTCTAGATCTGATAATTAATCTCCTCCTCTCTTACAACCTTTAACCCCATTGTTACTGTAATTCTCTAGTACTGAAATTGTGCAATACTCTATTTCAATATATCTCTATTATAATTTTACATGGATTGTATGTACAAGTCAAAATAGTTTGACTACTCAGTGCGTATTTATCCATTATCTATTTTTTTGCCAATCAATTGATATAATTATATATACGTAATATAGAGAGATGATGGATATCAAGCTGTTTTTAACAATTGTATGTGTAAAATTGATAATAAAAAAGGTTTTTGAATTTTTAAATAAATCTGCTATAATATATTTAGCGTATCTAAATATATGAACAAGGGCTTCTAGCAAATCTTTTTAAATCGGAGAAAACTTTGTTGAAATGTATTTTACGGAAATATATTAATAAGTTCTATACCTTCCTATACGCCATAGAATAGATTTTAAAAAAGAAAGGAGTTGGCAATACATCCCATATTGAAATGGGCACTGATTTTGCCTAAATAAGGATGAACTACAAAGAAAAACAAAAACTCATCTTAGAAGGAAACATGTCTAGAGTTATATTAACCTTAGCTGCCCCAATTATGTTTAACAATTTGGTTCAAACCCTATATAATTTAGCAGATACTTATTGGGTAAGTAAGTTAGGAACCCTAGAAATGGCCTCTATTACATTAGTATTTCCTGTGATTTTTTTAACCCTATCCGTAGGAACAGGTATTAATGTTGCTGGAACTGCCTTAATATCTCAGTATATTGGCTCTAATGGAGAAAAAGATGCAACAAGAGTAGCCACCCAGATGTTCAGCTTTTCTGTAATTTTATCTATTATTCTTGGTATTATAGGTTATTTTTCTACTCCCTACATAGTAAAGGCTATGGGGGGAAATGGTGATGTATTTACCTATAGCACTGAATATTTATCAATTATGTTTTGGGAAATCCCAGGTATGTTCCTATTTCTTGTTTACACTTCTATAAAGCAAGGTCAGGGAGATACAGTTACGCCTATGGTTTTAAATGTAATGGGTGTAATTCTTAATATCATTTTAGATCCAATATTCATATTTACCTTTGGAATGGGTATTAGGGGAGCAGCAATAGCAACGGTTTTATCTAGAATGATTTTTGCCTTATACGCTATTTACACTTTATTTGCCCAGAAAAACGGAATTTATTTAGACAAAAATAATTTAGGATTAGATCGAAAAACTCTTGGTGAGATTATTAGTATTGGATTACCCGCTTCCTTAGGCCAATCTGCAGCAGCTTTTGGATTTGTTATTTTAAATGGATTTGTTATTTCATACGGTGCAGATACTTTAGCCGCTTTTGGGATAGGAAATAGAATTAACTCTCTAATATTAATGCCTGTTATGGGAATTGGCAATGCTCTTGCTACTATTATTGGTCAAAATTTAGGTGCAAATAAAAAGGATAGGACTACATTAGCTTTTAAAACATCAATGAGACTTTCTACTATATTTATGATTATCGGTGGTATTATTTTATTTATTGCTTCTCCAAATATTGTATCAATATTTGTAAAAAATGATCCTGAAGTTTTTAGACAAGGTACAGAATACTTAAAACTTATATCTGCATCATTACCACTAATGGGATTCTTCCAAGTTTTTGTAGGCACCTTCCAAGGTTCTGGCCATACTATATATGCTATGATGATGGATATGGGCCGTCTGTGGGGTATACGTATTCCAATGATTATGTTATTTAAAAAATATACACATTGGGGTTCTAGTGGTGTTTGGTATGCTATGGTACTTAGTAATGGATTAATCTGTATTTTTGGTCTTATAGTTTACCTAAGCGGCAAATGGCAAAAACAAATAATAAAGAAGAAGGCGCTTGCTTAGTGCCTTCTTCTTTATTACTTAATATCCTTCATCCTGCCTTTGATGATTTATTCTATTCTTTTCTAAATAAGAGGCATATATTTCTTCCTCTGTAAAATCTAATTTTTTGCCTAATAATAGGAAATGATTAAATAATTTTTCATAGTTATCTATTACAGGCTCATATTGAAATGTAATAACGCGGGTAAATATATTTTGAAATTGATCTATTAGATCATTAGAATTATTAATTTGCTTTAAATTAATATTTGTTAATCCACTATCCAAACCTATACTTAAAATAAAATGAAGACAGTCTACATATTCCTCTAAAATAACCTCCTTAGAAGAAGCTCCTTTATTACTCCAAAACTTAAAACAACGAGTTTCATTAGCTAATTCTCCTAACTCTACCTGCAGAGCTAATATTTTATATGGTATAAGGTTTTTACCATTAAGTCCATGTTCTATATGTATACGATCATCTAGTTGCTTTTGTATTTCATATAATTTAATTAAATCCATTTTAATCCTCCATTCTATATAGCATATCAAAAATTCCTATACTGATATCTAAAATAATAAGACTGCCTACTAATCTATAGACAGTCTTATATATACTAGTTATTTACCACAACACTTCTTATATTTTTTACCACTACCACAAGGGCACACTTCGTTTCTACCTATTTTATCTTCTTTAACTACAGTTTTAGTAGAGTTATAGGACTTTTTGATTTCTTTTCTCTTTTCTTCAGTAAGAATATTATCCCACTGAGGTAAAGTATAAAGCCATTCAGCATTAGCTCCTAACATGTTATAGTACAGCTTTTCTAAATCGATGTTTAACTCTACAGTACTATTTTCATCTAACTCTTCTAAATTGATCTCTGGCTGAAGACTAGTATTGATCCCATCAATAAATCCTACAAAAGTAACGTTGTCAACTCCATATTCTTTTGCCAAGTCAGCAAGTATCCCTTTTATAGTAGTTGTAGGACCTTCTAAAACTTTTTCATATATTGTTTTTTCTACTGCGCAATATTCGTTCCAGAATTTAACAGCTTGCTGTTCCTCTGTATGTTCAAAGGCAATTTGTTTCCATTGACTATATAAGCTCATTTCTCTTTCTCCTTCTCTAAATAAACTTTGACCGTTACTATTATATTATATTGTATTTATCCTTTCAACTATATTCCTATAGTTAGTTTTGATTTTTTTGCCAATTATTTTATATTTCTTTTTTATTTCATAAAATATATATTAGCTAATCTTGAATTTAGAAATTACTTCTTTTAATTCATTTGCTAAGTTAGCCATGTCATTGCTAGCACTAGAAATTTCCTCCATGGAAGCTGATTGTTCTTCTGTAGAAGCAGAAGCCTCCTCAGTTGCAGCTGCATTTTCCTGAGCTATAGCAGATAAATTTTGAATAATTCCTATTATTTCGTTCTTCTTTTCTGCCATATCTTTACCAGCCTCATTGAGCTCATTCATCATTGCCTGTGTCATTATAATAGCATCTGAAATTCCGTCAAAAGAATTTTTAGTCATTTCAACACTATTTTCCTGATCTCTAGTAATCTCAGCCACATTAGTAATAATTTCAACTGCAATCTGTGAATTGCTTTGTAACTCCCTAACTACTTCTTCAATCTCTCTAGTAGAATTACTAGATTGCTCTGCTAATTTTCTTATTTCTTCTGCCACTACAGCAAATCCTCTTCCAGCTTCACCTGCCCTTGCAGCCTCTATAGCAGCATTTAAAGCTAATAAATTAGTTTGTTCTGCTATACTTTGTATCACCTTACTTGCTTCATCTATTTTTTCTGAACTAGCATTTGTTTTTATAATTCCATCATGTACTTCTTTAATAGCATTGATACTTGCATTAGTTTTATTTGTTAATTGTGAAACAATGGCTGCTCCATCATCCTTTAGTTGCATAACTGCCTCCGCCTGCTTCATTATCTCGACTATACACTCTAGCTCTAATTCAATAATCTCTCCTAATTCATCTGTTTTTCTTACTCCTTCTTCAGTATTTTCAGCCTGTTCTGTAGCCCCTTCAGCTATTTGTTCTATTGTTCTTGCTACTTCCTCTGAGGAAGCAGACGACTGTTCAGATGTGTTTGCTAAAATTTGTGACGAGATAGAGACCTGATCTGCAGAATCTCCAACAGTACCTATAAAATCCCTTAACTTCTCTACAATTGATTGTAGAGACTGTGCTAAAGTACCTACTTCATCATTCCTTGCTAAAAGCTTATCAGGTACATTTTTTGAAGCATCTAAATTGGCAATTTGATTTGCATAATTTGCACTTTCAACTATAGGCCTACTTATTGAACCTGATATAATATAAAATACAACTAAAGTTATCGCAATAACAATAGATGTCAATATAATAATAGTATTTAAAATGCTATCGCTTGCCTGTCTTATTTGATCCACTGGTATCTTAATAGCCAAACTCCAACCTGGAGTAGCACCAATAGGAGAAAATATCAAAAAGTTTCTTTGACCATCTGCATCTTTATATATTTGACTACCCGTCTCACCAGCTGCCATTCTTTGTGCTATTTCTTCCAGCCCCTCATACCCATTTTCGGAACCAGTATTAAGATTTAATTTTAATCTTGTTTCATCATCAGGATGAGCCAAAACTAAACCAGCAC
Organism: Alkaliphilus sp. B6464; assembly: GCF_018141165.1. Taxonomy (NCBI): domain Bacteria; kingdom Bacillati; phylum Bacillota; class Clostridia; order Peptostreptococcales; family Natronincolaceae; genus Alkaliphilus; species Alkaliphilus sp. B6464. The sequence goes on along the minus strand of NZ_CP058557.1, from coordinate 1,403,061 downwards.
CATCTACAATCATACCAAATCCATTATTTCCTATACCAATATCATTAGCGATTTCTGATAGTTTATCAATTTTTATTACCCCAGCAAAGGCACCAATTAATTCTCCACCTTCATTCTTAACAGGATGTACAATTGTTACTATTGGCTCCTTTGTTACTTCAGATATCATAGGATTAGATATGTACATTTCTTTCTTTTCATCTACAATAGCCTTAAAGTCTTCTCTATTTCTTATGTTGCCTGAACCACCGGTTGTTGTATGAAAATTTCCATCTAAGTCTGCAAACCACATTAATAGAAAATCCTCTCTTAATTGGGTGCCTCTATACTCTAAATATGGTTTTATTTCTTCCCAATTACCAGACCTAATAATTTTTTCTGATGATATTGCTTTAACTTCATGGCTATTTCCTTGCATCCATTGAGATATTTCCCCATCTCTAGCATCAGCTACTTGAACTATCATTCCTTCCGTTAGAGGTATAATAGTATCTCTAACTTGCGTGTGAACAAAAAACCCCATTATTACTAATAAAGTAGTAATTGACAATCCAAAAAACATTATTATTTGCTTACGTATAGATTTCACAGTTTTTTCCTCCCATTAAGAAATTAATACCAACATATAAATATGTTACCATTTTATCATATATTGTAGAATTATGTAATATTTATATATATAGGTCTAAAGTACTACTTTTACAAAATTATCCTGCCTCTAAATAAATATCTAAGACTTATTTCTGAAATTGTGTTATAATAAAAGAAAAAATATTTATCGCTGGGGGTGCCATGTGCTGAGAGGAGTATTCCGACCCTTAGAACCTGTAGGTTAAAACCTGCGTAGGAAAGCGGATTCTATGTACATTAACGTGAAAAGGCTTTCTTTTCACGTTTTTTTATATCCACACAGTGATAGATACAAAAGAAAGGATGTATTATTATGTTTGAAAAATTACTACAACTCAAGCCTATAACCATCATCATTTTAGCTTCCTTAGTATTAATTTCTGTAGCCTTTGCTTTTAGAAGAAAAAAAGAGTCTCAAAAATCTAATTATACTCAGGTAATAGTATATGGCAGTTTATGTATAGCTCTATCTTTTGTTCTTTCCTATATACGTCTATATCGTTTCTCACAAGGTGGTAGTATAACACCAGCTAGCATGTTACCTATGTTTATATTTGCTATTATGTTTGGTCCTACTGCGGGTATATTGGCTGGATTTGCCTTTGGTATGATTAAACTAATTCAAGACCCGTATATTATTCATTGGGCACAATTTTTTCTAGACTATCCTTTAGCCTATGGAGCCTTAGGACTAGCTGGATTATATCGTAAAAACATTGCCATATCTTGTCTTATTGGAGGTTTTGGTAAGTTTTTTATGAGCTTCCTATCCGGTGTTATCTTCTTCGGTTCCTATGCACCAGAAGGAATGAATCCATTGCTTTACTCACTTATTGTAAACGGATTAGTTATTGGAACAGATACATTAATTTGTGCTATTATTAGCCTTATTCCACAAATACAAAATGCTATTAAGCAAGTGCAAAAAATTTCTGCTTAAAAACATATATAAATATATTATAAAATTTAATAAGAATAATCATAGATGCCACTTTTTTAATTAAAGAAAGTGGCATCTACTCTAAAACTAAAAATTAGCTAAATAATTATTTCTTTTATATTTTATGAATAAAATTGTTATAAAACTAAAATAATGGTTATATATATAACTGAGGTTATAGCGATTAAACTTAGATACATAACATATAAGGAAGGATGATTTTAATGAAAACATTAGGTCAATTTTTACAAAGCGGAGATTGGAAAGGCGAAAAACATGTTCCAGTAATACATGCTCCTGAAAAAGTAAAGGCAGGAGAAACTTTTGAATTAAAGGTATCTGTAGGTGATGCAATAGGTCATCCAAATACATTGGAACACTATATATCTTGGTTTAAAGTATATTTCCATGCAGAAGGTGCAAAATTCCCAGTGGAGCTTGCTAACTTCACATTTACAGCTCATGGAGAGGGAGAAAACTTTACAGAACCTGTAGGATGCACTAGTGTAAAATTAAATAAATCTGGTACTATTTATGCTCAAAGCTACTGCAATATCCACGGTCTATGGGAAAGCAGCCAAGAAATCGTAGTAGAATAGCTTCTTCTTGCAATATAATATAATAAAAAGTCTAGGGGTAACTTTATACTAGCCCCTAGATTTTTTGCTATAGTATAGGTGAAAAAACTCTAGCTATAGACTCTTTAACCTTGTGTATAAATGGTCTTTTTTCATATTCGTCTAATAGAACTTCCTTACTAACTCTTAAGTCCTCTATAAAATCTCTAGCTATTTTATAATTTACTTCCTTATCATAAATAAAAGCATTTACTTCAAAATTCAGATTGAAGCTTCGTATATCTAAATTTGCTGTACCTATAGAAGTAAAGTTATTGTCTACAATAAATACCTTCCCATGAACAAAACCTTTACCATATTGATAAATTTTTACCCCCGCCTCTAGCAACTCAATAAAATGGGACTTAGATGCCCAGAATACAGTTTTGTGATCTGGTTTAATCGGAAGAAGTAATCTAACATCTACTCCTCTTAATGCAGCTGTTTTTAATGCAAGTAAAATACCTTCATCTGGAACAAGATACGGAGTTGTAATATATAGTCTATCTCTTGCACTATTAATAGCAGAAAAATATGCTTGGTGGATAGATGCCCAATAGGAATCTGGACCACTAGATGCAATTTGCACAATTTTTTCTCCACAATATCCTTGAGATGGAAAATACTTTAAATTATCTATAGTTTGCTTAGAAACAAAGTACCAATCTGCTAAAAATATTCCTTGGAGTACATATACAGCTTCCCCTTGAAGTTTTAGATGGGTATCTCTCCAAAATCCCATATTTTTATTTTTTCCTAAATATTCATCCCCTATATTAATCCCACCGACAAATCCTACTTTACCATCTACAACTAGTATCTTTCTATGATTTCTATAGTTTAGTCTACTTCCAAACAAAGGTAATGTTACAGGTAAAAATGCTTCCATCTGTACTCCTGCATCTTTTAATGGTTTAAGAAAACTCTTTTTCAACCTCCAGCTACCAACAGCATCATATATGAGACGCACCTCAAGTCCTTCCTGTGCCTTTTTTATTAAGGCTTGCTGAAACTTTCTACCTATATGGCTATCTTTTATAATAAAATACTCCATGTGAATATGCTCTTTTGCGTTATTAATAGAGGCTAACATTTCTGAAAAAGTTACCTCACCATTCTGTAGTACCTTCACCTTATTATTTACCGTAATTGGAGAACGGGTATTATTTAATAGAAGCGGAATAACCTTTCCTCTAGTATCATTAAAAGTTCTTTTAAATAGCTCTCCATAGTTTGTAGATACTAATTGCTCATTTAATAGATGGTCTAAAATAATATAATCTTCTCTTCTTTTTTTAATGAAGGTTTTCTGTTTACGATGATTCCGTCCAATATATAAGTATAGAAAAATTCCTACTCCTGGTAAAATGAATAAAACCATAAGCCATGCGATCGTACTAGAAGGATCACGATTGTCTAATAATACATCTACACCAATAATTATATTTATTATTGTATACAGTATAGTAATAACTTGAAGTACATTCATTCATAATCCCCCTAAATACTAATCTAGAAACAACATATAACCAATTTCGATCTGTATATTATTTCATTATTATTACCCATTATATGCTAACTATTAGCAAAAAGAAACGGGGCATAAGCCCCGCTTCTATCGTTTATATTATTTTCCAGCTAAACGTTTGTATGTTTCATATCTTTCATTAGCTTCTTTTTGAGACTTCTCGAATAGCATGTCTGCTACTTCTGGGAATGTCTTAACTAATGAATCGTAACGTACTTCACTTAATAAGAAGTCTTTAAATGATGCTGTAGGCTCTTTAGAATCTAGTGTAAATGGATTTTGTCCTTGCTCTTTTAACTCTGGGTTGAATCTGTATAGATGCCAGTATCCAGCCTCAACAGCTTTCTTACCTTGCTCTTGAGTTTTGCCCATTCCTGCTTTAATACCATGAGCAATACATGGTGAGTAAGCAATGATAATAGATGGTCCATTATATGCTTCTGCTTCTTTCATAGCCTTCATTAATTGATTTTTATCAGCTCCTACAGATACTTGCGCTACATAAACATATCCATAGCTCATTGCTATCATACCAAGGTCTTTCTTCTTAGTTCTCTTACCAGCAGATGCAAACTTAGCAATAGCAGCTGTTGGAGATGATTTTGAAGATTGTCCTCCTGTGTTTGAATAAACCTCTGTATCTACAACAAGAATATTTACATCTTCTCCAGAAGCTATTACGTGGTCTAATCCACCAAATCCGATGTCATAAGCCCAACCATCTCCACCGAAGATCCATTGAGATTTTTTAACTAAGAAGTCTTTCTTCTCGATTATTTCATCGATTACAGCATTACCTTTAGCTGCATCAAGTAATGATAGCATATCATAAGTAGCCTTCTTAGATGCATCGGCATTATCTTTTCCTTCTAACCAAGCTTTGAAAGCATCCTTTAATTCGTCAGCAATATTAAGCTCTAATGCTTGTGTCATTAAGTCTGTTAATCTATTCCTCATTTGCTTAACAGCTAAGAACATACCGTATCCGTACTCAGCATTATCTTCAAATAATGAGTTAGCCCAAGCAGGACCTTGTCCTTCTGCATTTGTGCAGTACGGAACAGATGGGGCACTACCACCATAGATTGAAGAACAACCTGTAGCATTGGCAATTATCATTCTATCTCCAAATAATTGGGTAGCTAGCTTAATGTAAGGAGTTTCACCACAACCTGCACAAGCTCCTGAGAACTCAAATAGAGGCTTAGCAAATTGGCTACCTTTAAATGTAAATTTATTTGTTAAGTGGGATTTATCTGTTACAGTCATAGCATATTCCCAGTTTTCTCTTTGCGCTTCTACTTGTGGCTCAAGAGGCATCATTGCTATAGCCTTTTCTTTTGCAGGACAAATGTCAACACAGTTTCCACAACCTGTACAATCTAATGCACTTACTTGAATTTTATATTGTAATCCTTCAAATTCTTTACCCATTGCTTTTATTGTGTTGAATCCTTCCGGAGCATTTTTAGCCTCTTCTTCATCTAATAAAAACGGTCTAATAGCTGCATGTGGACATACAAATGAACATTGGTTACATTGGATACACTTATCGCTATACCACTCTGGTACATTAACAGCAATACCACGCTTTTCAAATTTTGTAGTTCCCATTGGGAATACTCCGTCAGCCATATCAACAAAAGCACTTACTGGAAGATCGTCACCTTGCTGTGCTGTCATTGGTCTTAAGATGTTCTTGATAAAATCTGGCTCATCTTGAGCAACTGTAGCAGCAGCTTCTTCAACTACACTACCCCAACTAGCAGGTACATCAATCTTAACTAATGCATCTACACCACGCTCGATAGCCTCGTTATTCATATTAACTATTTTCTCACCTTTTAATCCGTAAGAATCTACAACAGCTTCCTTTAAGTACTTAATAGCATCTTCCACTGGAATAACCTGTGATAACTTAAAGAATGCAGATTGCATAATCATATTAATTCTTCCACCTAGTCCAATTTCAGATGCAATTTTAGTTGCATTTAATGTATAGAAATTAATGTTGTTATCTGCAATATATTTTTTAATTGATGCAGGTAGTCTTTCTTCTAACTCTTCTGGTGACCAGATACAGTTAAGTAGGAATATTCCACCCTTTTTAAGTCCTTTTACTAGATCGTATTGGTATACATATCCTTGGTTATGGCAGGCAATAAAGTCTGCTTGGTCAATTAAATAGGTAGATTTAATAGGCTGGTTACCAAAACGCAAGTGGGAAATTGTAACACCACCAGATTTTTTGGAGTCATATGCAAAATATGCTTGTGCGTACATGTCTGTATTATCTCCAATGATTTGGATAGCACTCTTATTTGCACCTACTGTTCCGTCAGATCCTAATCCCCAGAACTTACATCTAATTGTTCCTTCTGGAGCAGTTACAACGTCTTCTTCTACAGGTAGAGATGTGTTTGTAACATCATCTACTATACCAATAGTGAATCCATTTTTAGGTTTTTCTGATTTAAGGTTAGTAAATACAGCTTTAACTTGAGCTGGAATTGTATCCTTAGATCCAAGACCATATCTTCCGCCTATTATTAGAGGAGCATTTTCTTTATCGAAGAATAATGTTCTAATATCTTGGTATAATGGCTCGCCTAATGCACCTGGCTCTTTAGTTCTATCAAGTACAGCTATTCTCTTCACTGTTTTTGGAAGAACATCAAAGAAATATTTTTCTGAGAAAGGTCTATAAAGATGTACTTTTATAAGACCTACTTTTTCTCCCTTTGCATTTAGGTGGTCTACTACTTCTTCAGTTGTTTCTGTTACAGAACCCATTGCAATAATAATATTTTCTGCATCTTCTGCACCATAGTAAGTAAATGGAGCATAGTGTCTACCTGTTAATTTAGTTATTTCCTTCATGTAATCATTTACAAGGTCAGGAATAGCAGCGTAATATGTATTAGCAGCTTCCTTAGCTTGGAAGAAAATATCTGGGTTTTGAGCTGTTCCTTTTAAATATGGATGCTCTGGATTTAGTCCTCTATTTCTGAAAGCCTTAACAGCTTCCCAATCTACAAGATTTGCAAGCTCATCATATTCTAATACTTCAATTTTTTGCATTTCGTGAGAAGTTCTGAAACCATCAAAGAAATTAATAAATGGTACTCTTCCTTTAATAGCAGTTAAATGAGCTACTCCTGCTAAGTCCATAACTTCTTGAACACTACCAGAAGCAAGCATAGCACATCCCGTTTGTCTTGCAGCCATTACGTCAGAGTGATCACCAAATATTGAAAGTGCATGTCCAGCAATAGCACGAGCACTTACATGGAATACTCCTGGTAATAATTCTCCTGCAATTTTATACATATTAGGAATCATTAATAATAAACCTTGAGATGCTGTAAATGTTGTAGTTAAAGCACCTGCTGATAATGAACCGTGAACTGCTCCTGCGGCTCCTGCCTCAGATTGCATCTCGGTTACTTGAACTGTTTGTCCAAAAATGTTTTTTTGTCCATTAGCACTCCATTCATCAACGTTTTCTGCCATGTTTGAAGATGGTGTAATAGGATAGATAGCGGCTACATCTGTAAAAGCATAAGCAACATGGGCAGCTGCAGCATTACCATCCATGGTTTTCATTTTTCTTGCCATTTTTATTCCCCCTTAATATATATTTAAAATTATTATCTATAAAAGACAAAATTTTGTGTCTTGTATACAATACTATTATATAAAAAAAAATTGCAAATTTATAGAGCAACTTTTTAGAATTGTTAAAAATTTTGTTTAATACTATGTCAAACATTGTAATTTAGCTAATTAATAATGATACTTTTTTAGAAAAGTTTATATTTTAATGAATTTTGAGAAAATATAGTCTAATATGACGCCTACAGTGTATACATTATTTCCCATCTTATTTAGGTATATTTACAACAAATTGGGTTCCACTATGCTCGTTACTTTCAACCCAAACCTTTCCTCTATACTTATTTATTAATTGATTAACATTATATAACCCCATACCACTCCCATTGTTTCCTTTAGTAGTGAATCCTTGTTTAAATATTTTATTCTTTATATCATTAGGTATTACAGAGCCTTTATTACAAACACTAAAAAAGTAATTATTGTCATCACAATATATATCTACTAAAATCTCTCTATATTGTTTTTCTAACTCCTTTACAGCATAAATAGCGTTATCAATTAAGTTGCCAAATATTCTAATAAGGTCAATTGGATTAAATCTATCTAGACAAATATTTGGATCTATACTATAGTGAATATCTATCTCCATATCTTTACACATATAGCACTTGTTTAAAAACAAGGTATATAGATAAGTATTATTTATTTGATTAATTTCTTCTAGTTCCTCTTCATCTATTTTTAACATATTTGTATAATTTTCTAAATAGGCCTTCGCTTTCTCAGCTTTTCCAAGACTTAGCATTCCCCATATTACTTGAAGATTGTTGGAAAAATCATGTTTTTGAGCCCTTAACAAATCGTTAAATTCCTGCATTTGTACAATTTTAATTCTCTGTAATTCATAATCCTTTTCCTTCTCAATTAACTTTACTACTTCATTAAATAAGTACATTGATCCAATTCCAACAACTCCACATAATATAAGCAAGGACATTAATACCCTGTCTCCAGCAATAGGATGGTACTGATCCTCTATCATGTTCCATTTAGCTAAACTAAAATAAACCATGGTTGCAATTATAACAAAAATCTGGGCCAAAAATAACATTTTAACATTATCTTTTTTATCATTTAAACTTAACCTAAATATTTTAGTCTTCAATATTTATTCACCTACTATTCTAGAAAGTGTATACTTGTCTTTTTTTTAACTTATTATAATCCAAAACTGATACTAGCTAACAACAGTACATTCGACGCATCTTGATATATCCCTTTATTTTCCCTAAAAATATTCCGCTTACTTTTTATACACAATAGGTCTTGAGTATTGAATTTTATTATGCCATTTACTTAAATAAAATAGAACAAAATCTTTCTCAAAGATTCTCAATGTAGATTTTATTTAAACTTATTACGGAAATTATGACTTATTGCCAATTTTAAAAAGTACATAATTTCATATGTGTTATAAAAACAACTTCAACCTCTGTTAAGGGCTGAAGTTGTTTTTTAGCTATTTAAAGAAATTTGTTTGTCTTTTTTATTTTTTAAATATCCAACAATATATACTAAAATCAAAGTAAAGTTTGATAATAGCATTGTTATTAAAAATGCTAAAAAACTATTAGTTTCTATTTTTAGAACAGTTAAATCAAATAATTTCATGCTAGGCAACAATATAAGTGCATCATTTATTAATAAAGCTATAAAAAGAATTAAAGCTGTATATATGGATTTTGACCAACTAAAATCCTTTAATATCTTTTTAAATAATACTATGCTTATAGGAACCAGTAATATAGTATGCGCTCCAAAGGTCAATGGAAGAAAATCATATATTCTCCTTGAAAAAATTATCGCTAAGCCATAAATTAATGTAAATAAGGATCTTTGTTTAATAGTCGGCTTATAATTTAAAAATTTTAAAGGGGCAACAAACATTAAAAATGCATGTACAAAATGTGTTAAGTATCGCATATGGCTTCCTCCTCGATGTAATGATTATTTGCTAGGCCTTATTTTTACTTATTTTGTACTTATTTTTTTAAAGACTTTGGAAGTTCTGGCTGATAGCTCAAAACAGTACTTGCAGAAGCTACATTAGCTAAAGCAAAAAAACTTAAAAGTGTTACTATTAATCCCATTAATTTTCTCTTCATTTTTATTCCTCCTTAATACTTTCACTTGAATATGTTCCATCGATAAGTAGAGGGCCATAAGCTTACACTCTGCCATGCTAAACCTAATGTGCTGGATAAAAAATATAGTTTGTATATATTTGTTTCCCCTTTAAAAACAAATTTACTTAATACAATCCAAATAACTAAAAGTGCAATAGACATTTTTTTTAATTCATCCCTTTGGACTTTAGTAGTAATTGGCTTACCTGGAGTGTCAGCTGGAGCATATAAAATAAAAGTAATTAAAGCAACTATGGCAGTAATCCAAGAGAGCAAATTTATTAAGTACAAAGATATGCTATTATAACAAATAGTAGCTATAAGTCCAATTAAATTAAAAATTATAGCCCCTATAATTGTGCATCTTTTTTGGGTGCTGGCATGAGCACCACCTGAAAAAATTCTAAATACAGAAGCTGTTATAGCCGCAGTTAATGTGGCACCTAATGTTCCAAATAATAGGGCTACTAAAACTATAAAAGAATAGCCTAAAATACTATATATAAGTAATCTATAGCCAAATGTTACTATCTCTAGCTTATCTTCAGATAACTTTAATTCATTTTTCAAACCATCTATTAGCTTTTTTTCAATCCACATATATATCCATCTTCTCCCTATGTAATATATAAATGCATACAAGACATCTATTCGACATATTTTGATATACTCCTCTATTTTACTTCAAAATATTTTATATATTTATTTCACATACAATAGGGCTATAGTTCTAATTTCATATTGTTAAAAAACAAAACCCCCAATAGGGGGGTAATTACATAAATCCATCAAACTGTGTCTTATATAGGTTTGCGTAAATTGCGTCTTTTTCCAATAAATTCTTATGTGTTCCTTCTTCTGCAATACCTTCATCAGTTAAAACTACAATTCTATCTGCATTTCTAATAGTAGCTAAGCGGTGAGCAATTACTAAGGTTGTTCTATTTTCTGCTAGGTCGAATAAAGATTCTTGAATAACCTTTTCTGTTTCATTATCTAAAGCAGATGTAGCTTCATCTAATATTAGAATTGGAGGGTTCTTCAAAAATATTCTAGCAATAGAAAGCCTCTGTTTTTGTCCTCCCGATAGCTTAACTCCTCTTTCGCCAATATAAGTGTCGTAACCATTTTCAAGTGCCATAATAAATTCATGAGCATTAGCTTTCTTAGCCGCATCTATAACCTGTTCATCTGTTGCACCTATTTGTCCATAGGCAATATTATCTCTTACTGTGCCGGAAAATAGAAATACATCTTGCTGAACAATACCTATATTTTCTCTTAGTGACCTCTGTGTAATTGTTTTAATATCTATACCATCAACCTTAACACTACCCTTATCCACTTCATAGAACCTTGGTATTAGACTACATAGTGTGGTTTTCCCACCTCCAGATGGACCTACAAAAGCAATGGTTTCTCCTGGTTTAATTGATAGGCTTATACTATCTAATACATTTTCTTTATTATTATAACTAAAGGTGACATTATCAAATATAATTTCTCCATTTACTCTATCAATATCCACAGCTTTTGGATCATCTTTAATATCAGGCTCTAAGTTTAAAGTTTCTACAAATCGAGCAAACCCAGACATACCATTCTGATAGTTTTCTATTAATGTTGTAAGTCTTCGAATTGGTTGTAAAAACATAGAAACATATAGTAAAAATCCCACTAAAGTTCCAGGTGTCATTTGTTCATAATATACAAATATACCGCCGAACACTATTACAACTAAATTAATCAAATTGGAAAAAAAGGTTACACCAGAGAAGAAGCCAGCCATTACTTTAAATGCACTTTCTCTAGATTTTCTAAAGTTCATGTTCCCCTTCTCAAATTTTTGCTCTTCGTACCACTCATTAGTAAAAGATTTAACTACTCTTGCTCCCGAAACACTATCTTCTACCTGAGCATTAACATTTGCAATTTTTAAACGCATTTCTCTAAAAGCGAACTGCATTCTTTTATTTTTAAAAATAGCAAATCCTAACATCATAGGTACTACAGAAAAAGTAATTAGAGCTAAAGGCCAATGAAGGTTTAGTAGAATAATAAATGAACCTAACAATGTAACTGTGGCAATAAAGAGGTCTTCTGGTCCATGATGGGCTAACTCTGAAATTTCATTTAAGTCATTTACTATACGAGACATAATATGACCTGTTTTTGTATTATCAAAATAACTAAAGGATAGTTTGTGTATATGATTAAATAAATCTTTTCTCATATCATATTCAATCCTTGTACCCATAACATGTCCCCAATAATCAACTATATACTGTAAAACTGCCCTAACAACATATAAAATTAGCAACCCTACTCCTGCCCATATAATTAAGGAAAGATTCCTTGCAGGTATAATATCATCTATCATTTTTCTAACAACATTAGGAAAAACCAGGTCTAATCCTGCCATTAAAAATGCACATGCAAAATCTAAATAAAACAATGGTAAATGATTTCGGTAATACTTCGCAAAAAGTTTTATCATAGGCATAACTCTCCCTCTACTATTAAGATATACTATTTATTTCGTATATCTAATTATTGTTATTTTCACATTATACCATATTCATAATACTCTGCAAAGTTTTGTTGCTGTATTTAGACTAAAGCAGCCCTATATTATATTCTTCACAAGTATCGATCATTTCCTTAGGCCATATAGTTGCTTGCACTTCTCCGATATGAGCTTTTTTTAAGAAAAACATACATATTCTAGATTGACCTATTCCACCACCGACTGTATACGGAAGTTTTTTATCTAAAACTAATCTATGAAAATCAAAGCTACTTCTTTCCTCACAACCTGCTATCTTTAATTGTTTTTCTAAACTTTCCTCATCTACCCTTATACCCATTGATGAAAGTTCTAAAGCCATATCTAGCGTAGGATACCAAAATATAATATCTCCGTTTAACTCCCAGTCATCATAGTCTGGCGCCCTACCGTCATGCCTTTCACCTGATCTTAGCTTTCCTCCTATTTTCATAATAAACACTGCGCCTTTTTCTTTAGCTATTGCATTCTCTCTATCTTTAGATGATAAATTAGGATATATATCTTCTAATTCTTGAGATGTAATGAAGGTAATCTTTTCTGGTAATACATGATCTAACTCAGGATATAGATTGTGTACATAGTCTTCAGTGCTTTTAAAAACACCATAAATATCTTCAACTATTTCTTTCAGTGTAGTTTCGTTTCTATGTTCTTTGTCAATAATCTTTTCCCAGTCCCATTGATCCACATAAATAGAATGAATATTATCTAATTCTTCATCCCTCCTAATAGCATCCATATCCGTATATAAACCTTCTCCAGTCTCAAATTTATACCGATGTAGTGCCATGCGTTTCCACTTGGCTAAAGAATGCACTATCTCTACATACTGTCCTTCCATATCTTTAATGTCGAAGGATACTGGCCTTTCCACACCACTTAAGTTATCGTTCATTCCTGTTTGTGGGCAAAGAAATAGCGGCGCAGAAACCCTAGTTAATCTTAAAACTTTAGATAGTTCTGTTTCGAAAAAATCCTTCAGTTTTTTAATAGCTATTTCTGTTTCTTTAATATTTAAACTAGTTTTATATCCTACTGGTATTATTAATCTTTCTTTTATATTTTTCATGGTTTTACCTCCAGTTTTAGTTTTTTGCACGGCCGATGCAATTTTAAAAATATATTTTTAGAAAATAAAAAAAGCCCTTCATCCCTATAAAAATAAGGACGAAAGACTTAACTTCCGTGGTACCACCTTAATTAGCCAAACGGCTCTCTTAAATCAGTACGGAAAAAGTCGTCTGTTTCTATAGCCTCGATTCCTGTCTCACCTAAAATTTTAGCCTTCGGTAAAAAATTTCAAGTGTTCAAAAGTCGTCTAGTGCTATCAAACTACGATTTCGATACTTTCCAATCTATAACGGTTTGGCTCCGCCTAAGCCTACTATCATCAAGATTTCGGTTAGGAACTCAGAAATGTTCTTCAACATAGGCTTCGTATTGGTCTTCCACTGTCACCAACTCGCTAAAACTACTTCCTCATGCTTACTCTTTTCCTCATTGTCTTTAAAAGGTTTATATTAAATTTATTCATTACATTGTATATTATTACATTTATAATGTCAATAGTATTATTTGTGATTTTAAGAAAATTTATTTAACTCAACAAAAAATTGTATTGTGTCCTCTTTACAATCTGCCCAAATTCTTCCCCCATGAAGTGTTATTAAGTTTTTAGAGATAGCTAATCCCAATCCAGACCCTGCTGAATTAGATGTTCTTGATTTTTCAACCTTGAAAAACCTATCAAATATACGATCTAAATCTTCACGGCTAATAGGTTCTCCCTTGTTTTCTATGCATACTGTAATATGCTTTTCTCCTACTGTAGTTTTTATTAATATTTCTGCCTGTTCTTTGCTGTATCTAATTGCATTTGTCAAAAGATTTTCAAATATTCTCACCATTTTATCTGTATCAGCAAACACTATAGCTTTCTCTTTTGAAAATTCCTTTTTAAACACTAATTGTTTTTCTTCTAAAATGGGAACTAACTCTTCAGTTAATTGATCTATAAGTTCGTTTAAATATACCTTCTCTAGAGATAATTGTATTCCTTGGTTTGTAACCTTTGTATATTCAAATAAGTCCTCTATTAGAACCTTTAGCTTTTCAGATTTTCCATAAGCAATATCTAAATATTGCTTAGCTTCATCCACAGTCTCATATTTTCTGTCCTTCAACAGATTTAAATAGCCCATAATGGAAGTAAGGGGAGTTCTTAAATCATGAGAAACATTGGTAATTAGTTCATTTTTAAGCACTTCTGCCCTTCTTTCCTCTTCTATTTTATTTTTTAACTCCTCTGCCATAAAGTTAATATTATTAGCTAAAGACCCTAGCTCATCGTCACTTTTTCCGACTATTCTATGGTCTAAGTTACCCTTTGAAATTTCTAAAAGTCCAGATGCTAGTTCTTCAATATATTTCATCTTTTGCTGTGTTGCGAAGTAAAAAAGCAATATAAAGGTAGCAACTCCTAGGATTACAGGAACAAATCCTCCTCCTCCTTCATGATAGGTAATACTTGCCTCAGGCATACCACTAACAATTACATATGCCCTTATATCATTTATGGTAATAGGGTAAAAGCTACTAAACTCTGCTCTCTCATGAAGCCTATAAGAATCAATACGGGTATTCATGGCATTACGAATAGTATTATGAAGATCTACCTGATTTTCTGTAGCATTTTCAGAACGATAAAGGACATTTCCGTCCATATCAACTATAAGAGCCTTTGTTTTCCCATTCCATCTATTCAGTACATGTTTAATATATTCTTCCAATTCTATTCTACCATACTCTTCTTCCCATATTATTTCATGCTTATCGTCGTACCTAGCCTGTATATAGTCAGTTAAGTCTTGTACAATGTTTCTAGCATAGTAATCTATAGATTCTGCTCCATTTGAATAGTCTACAACAGGATCTCTATTCAGCTTAGATAAATAGCTATCAGTTGCAGATGCTACCACCATTGCACTTAGAAGACAAACTATAAAAGTAGCCATTAATTGCATACGTACACTCTTTCCAACTCGCTCCCTTACTAATGAGATAACATTGTCTAGAGTAGTACATAGCTTTCTAACTGGCGAAAACATTTTACGAAGTAATCTAAATCTAGGTTTTTTAGGCTTAACTTTCAATTTTATATCCTACCCCCCATACAGTTTTTATATATCGAGGACTTCTGGGATTTTCTTCGATCTTCTCCCTAATTTTTCTTACATGTACCATTACAGTGTTAGTGGAGTCAAAAAAATCCTCCTTCCAAACCTTTTCATAGATCTTCTCCATACTAAAAACCATACCTCTATTTCTAGCTAATAGTTCTAATATATCGAATTCTCTAGGTGTGAGTTTAACATCCTTACCATTTATTTTAACTTCATGAGTAGATACATTAATTACTAAATCGTCAATTTCTATTTCCTCGCCTGTAGTTGTAGCTATACTATTAAGCTTTGTATATCTTCTAATTTGAGATTTAGCCCGTGCAATTAACTCCAATGGATTAAATGGTTTTGTTATATAGTCATCTGCACCAGTAGTTAACCCAAATATTTTATCCATATCTTCTGCCTTTGCAGAAAGCATTATAATAGGCACATTGTTTTCTTCTCTAATCTTCATACAAGCCTTTATACCATCCATTTTAGGCATCATAATATCTAGTATAATAAGATGAACTTTTTCTTTTTCTAGTATGTCTAAGGCTTCTATACCATCAGATGCTTTAATAACATCAAAGCCCTCATTTTTTAGGTAAATCTCTATTAGATCCCTTATTTCCTTCTCGTCATCTACAACAAGTATTTTTTCCTTTGCCATAAGTAACCCTTCCTTCTACTCTATGCTAACTATATTATAGCTAAAAGTCCTTAACAAATGATAGTTAAAATCTTAAAAAAAGCTTAAAATTCTGCTGTTGCTTTCATAGTAAAGCTTCATGTCGCACTTAAAATTATATTAATTTTCAAGTACTCAAAATGTTTACATCCTCCAGTTTTTCAATAGGTTAATAATACTAGAAATACTGGAGATCTTTACAAATAGAGGCTACCTCTTTTCTAGAAGGTAGCCTCTATTTTTAATTGTTATTTTATAATCTGTAGTATCCTATGTTTCTATGCAGCTTTAACTTCTTCTGGTACTTCAGGAGATTCACCAAAGAAGTATACAGTAGCCCATACCGCGACCATAGCTACTGGTAGCACTATAAAAATTGGTAATCCTAATCCTGCTGGGATATATCCAAATACTATTGTAATTGCGCCTACAGTAAGAGAATACAAAAGCTGAGTTTTTACGTGATCAATATGATCGCAACCACTACCCATAGAGGATAAAATAGTTGAATCTGATATTGGAGAGCAATGATCTCCAAAAATAGATCCTGTCAGTACTGCTCCAACGCTAATCACAATAAAGGTTGCATCTGGTGATATAGCATGAGCCAATGGAATAGCTAATGGCATTAATATTCCCATTGTTCCATATGAAGTTCCTGTTGCAAATGAAATAATTGAACCTAATATAAAAATAATAGAAGGTAGTAAAAACTTTGGAATAGTATTTGATAGTGTAGATACTAAAAATGCTGCTGTCCCAAGTTCTTTAACAACACTACTTAATGACCAAGCTAATAGTAGAATAACCCCTGTAATTACTAAAGATTTCATACCCTCTACCCAAACTTCAAGTGCTTCTGAGACAGTAAGAATTTTTTGTCCAGCAGCCATTATAACAGCTACAATACTTGCAAGTAATGCTGCCTGAAATAAAACGATACTAGCATCAGAGTTACCAAATGTTTCTCTAATAGATGCAAATGATAATGGAGAACTTTTTAATAGTTCAATAAGAGCTGCATCTTCTCCACCCATTATAGCTTTATATCCATCAAAATAAAAACCTACAAATGCAAAAACTATTAAAGTACCTATAGGAATAATAGCATTCCAAATGCTTAATTTAATTCCTTCTTTAGGCTCTAAGGATTTATCCTCAGAAAATGCTGCAACTTGAGAGCTGTCAGCCATTACTTTTCCAGTAGTTCTTGCTCTTCTTTCAGCCTTAAGCATTGGACCAAATTCTTTTACCAAAACAGCTGTAATAACTACGAATAATAGCATTAATATATTATAGAATCTGTAAGGAATAGTAGAAATAAATATACCATAAGCATTAACCTCTTGACCAATAGATAAATATCCATCCCTTATTAAACTTATTTCAAGTCCTATCCATGTAGATATTAAAGCAATACCTGCAATAGGTGCTGCTGTAGCATCAACGACAAAAGCTAATTTTTCTCTTGAAATCTTCATTTTATCAGTAATAGGTCTCATAATCGGTCCGACGATTAATGAGTTTGCATAGTCATCAAAGAATACTAAAAGCCCCATTAACCAGGTAATAATCTGAGCACTAGTAGGAGACTTCGCCTTTTTAGCTAAGCTTTCGGCAATAGCTTTTGCTCCTCCCATTTTACTAACTAAAGCTATTAGTCCACCAATAGTTAAACATTGAAGAATAACACCTGCATTCCATGGATCTGATAGTGATTCTATAACCCTGTTAATAATATCTAAAAACCCATTAACAAATGCTGGTCCTACATTAAAACCATTCAATTGTAATAAAAACGTTCCCGAGAATACACCAATAAATAATGATAAGATAACATTTTTTGTAATGAATGCTAATATAATAGCAATCAGTGGGGGAATAATTGTCCAAACACCAAACCTAGCAGCATTTGTTTCTGCTACAGTTGGTTCTGCAAAAGCAGTAATAGATAGTAATAAAGTAAAAACTAGAGTGGTAATTGCGATAAGATTTTTCCTTTTCATTTTCTTCTCCTCCTTAATTTTGTGTAGTGACTAAACGGTTAGGAGGGAGAACTCTTCAACAAAACAAAAAGCCTTAAGCTTTTTTCACTCAAGACTTTTCAAACATAGACAATAATAAATTATGTCTATTTTATGTTTTAGTTTGAATGATAGCTCCCCACAAATAGGTTATTTGTGACAATCTTACATATATTATATGCAAGACCAGTTATATGGCCCTTTAGCTTAAACCATATACTTCGGCAATCTTTCCTTTCCTATCGTATCATCGTGCTTACCTCCACAATAGTACTATTAAAGATTGCGCCTCTACCTTTAATTATTCACTTTGCACTTATTTAAACATTATGCACCATTTTGCTTATTTAGTCAATAGGTAGATTATTTTTTGTATATTTCTAATAATTTCTAAGTATATTATAAAGTTATAGATATTTTAAACATAAAATTTGAAATAAAATATATTAGACTATCGAAATATATTGAATTCGAAATGAATAAAGTGTATTATGATAATAGCCGAATTTTCCAAATATTTTATTCAAATCAAAAGGGGGATTATTATGCGTTGGAGTTTAAATGAGCTTTACACATCCTTTGAATCAACAGAATTTAGAAATGATATGGATAAGTGTAACGAATATATTCAAGAATTAATTATTTGGGTAAAAAAGGAGTTACAAAGTACTGAAGGAGCAAAAGAAAAAATAGAAAACTATGTTAAAAAGCAACAAGAGTTTGGTAGCATATATATTAGATTAATAAGCTATTCTGTGCTTATATCTAGTGTAGATGCCAAAAATGAAACTGCTCTTAAAATAGCAGATCAACTTCAAAGTAAGGCTTCAAATTTAGCAGAAGCAACTGTTCAATTTGAAAAATGGCTTGGTAATATAGAAAATATTGAAGAAATAATACAGTCTTCTCCTCTTTTAAAGGAACATCAATTCTACTTAGAGGATATTATGCTAAATAATCAGTATCTTCTGAGCGAAAAGGAAGAAATATTAATTTCTAAAATGAGCCAAACAGGAGCAAAGGCGTGGACTAAATTACAACAATTATTATCCTCTACCCTACTTGTAGATATTACAATAGATGGAGAAGAGAAACAGCTTCCTCTACCTGTGGTTAGAAACATGGCCTATAGTGCTGATGCCACTACAAGAAAAACAGCCTACGAAGCAGAATTAAAATCCTATTTAAAAATTGAAGAAAGCTCAGCAGCTGCATTAAATGGTATTAAGGGTGAATCAATTACGATCTCACAAAAACGTGGCTTTGCATCTCCTCTAGAGCAAGCGGTTATTACATCTAGGATGAATAGAGAAACCTTAGATGCAATGCTAACTGCTATGAAGGAAAGCCTACCATTCTTTCACCAATATTATCGTAAAAAAGGAGAGCTATTAGGACATAGTAATGGACTACCTTTCTATGATATGTTTGCACCAATTGGAAATGTAGGTATGGAGTTTACATATGAAGAAGCACAGAAGTATATCGTGGATAATTTTAATACCTTTAGCAAAGAGCTCGGGGATTTTGCACAAAAAGCCTTTGATAAAAACTGGATAGATGCAGAGCCACGAATTGGTAAAAGAGGTGGCGCCTTCTGCTCTAATTTACACCCTATTAAAGAAAGTAGAATTTTAGCTAACTTTGATGGTAGTTTCAGTAATATGACTACATTAGCTCACGAGTTAGGTCATGGTTATCATGGGCACTGCCTGAAAAACGCAAGTCTATTGAACAGTCGTTACCCAATGCCACTTGCAGAAACTGCATCTATATTTGCTGAAACTATTATTATAAATGGGGCATTAAAAACTGCCACAGCAGAAGAAGCATTTGCAATATTAGAAACCTCTATTTCTGACGCAGGGCAGGTAATAGTGGATATATATAGTCGTTTCTTATTTGAATCTGAAGTATTTAAACGCCGTGAAGATAGTTCCCTTTCAGTTAATGAGCTGAAAGAAATAATGATAAGCGCACAAAAAGAAGCCTATGGAAATGGATTAGATCATAATGTACTACATGACTCTATGTGGATAAACAAGTCTCACTATTATATGCCAGAACGCCATTTTTACAACTTCCCCTATGCTTTTGGACTATTATTTTCAAAGGGACTTTACTCCGAGTATTTAAAACGTGGTGAATCCTTTGTTAATGAGTACAATAATCTACTAGAGGCAACTGGTAAAAACAACATTGTAGATGTGGGTAAAGTTATGGATATAGATGTTACATCAGTTGATTTTTGGAGAAGCTCTTTGGATTTAATTAAAAAGGATATTGAAAAATTTGTAGAGCTTGCAGATGAGAGATTGAAAAATAAATAAAATGCTTCTATTAATTCTTTAAAAGTCCCATATACTATGTTTATTGGACATACTTTACTTTTTTTGTTATTATGGGTAAGAATAAAGATAAACTAATAAAGGAGCGTCTACTAATGGATAATAAAAAGGTATTAGCCACTGTTGGTGGTAGAGAAGTAACAGAGCAAGACTTTAACCTGCTTTTAAATAGCTTAGATCCTCAAAGAGCAATGCAATTTAACTCTGAAGAAGGTAGAAAACAATTACTACAAGAGTTAGTTAGCCAAGAACTATTTTACTTAGATGCAGTTAAAAGTGGACTCGATAAAGATGAAATTTATATCCAAGAAGCGAAAAGAATGCAAGATAATATTTTGAAGCAATTTGCAATTCATAACCTATTAAAAGATATTAAAGTAAGTGAAGGGGACCTTTTAAACTATTATAACGAACATAAAGATATGTTTAAAGAGCCTGAAAGTGTAAAAGCAAGCCACATTCTTGTTGAGGATGAAGCAAAAGCTGAAGAAATTGCTAAGGAAATTATTGACGGATTAGCATTTGAAGAAGCTGCTACAAAATATTCTAACTGCCCATCTAATGCTCAAGGTGGAGATTTAGGATACTTTACAAAGGGAAGAATGGTTCCTGAGTTTGAAGCTGCTGCATTTAATATGAAAGCTGGAGAAGTTAGCGCTCCTGTTAAAACTCAATTTGGTTATCACATTATTAAAGTAGTTGATAAGAAAGAGGAGTCTATAAAAGCCTTCGATGAAGTTAAAAGTCAATTAAGCCAACAATTAATGGCTATGAAACAACAAGAAACATATCTTAATAGAGTTGATGAATTAAAAAAAGAATACGAAGTTACAATTAACGAATAAATATAGTAGAAGGAAAATAATTATTTTATTTTCCGTCAAGTTATCGCCCATGCTGGGCGCACATTAAAAAACCTCACAATTGTGAGGTTTTTTAATGCACACCCTGGTCAATATTGATTTTCTCCTTTGGAAATTCACTCTCCTAATCCTTTATCAATAGTATCTAAATTGAATATTTTCTTTACTTTAACTAACAATGCCCTACCCGGTGGGAATCCGCTTATAGGATCTAGCTTCTCATTGTCTGTTAACTCATTTGCATTTGCATTATTCCAACCATGAGGTATGAGAACTGTTGTAGGAAGTATATTATCTGTTATTTCTGCCCTTAATTTTATGCTTCCTCTTAAACTTTCAACTTTCACCATATCCCCATTCTTAATACCTTCTTTTTCTGCTGCCTCAGGATGAACTTTAACTGTTGGCTCGATCTCATTTTTATAGTCCTTAATGGATTTTATATTTCTATATCTTGAGTGGTAATATTCTAAATATCTAGCTCCTGTAGAAAGTACAAAAGGATACTCCTTAGCTAAATCCTTAGTAGACATTGGACTTTCTAGTGGTTCATAGTATATAGGCAGAGGATCATAGCCTAATTCTTCTAAATTTTTTGAGTATATTTCTACTTTACCTGTAGGTGTATCAAATCTTTTTTCTTCGTATTTCTTTTCTTTAAAATCCTCATATTTATATCCATAATACATTTCAGATATTTCTTCAAAACTTAGTCCAAGTTTTTTAAACCTATAATCAATAGCCTCCTCTTCTGTATTCCAAGGAAATTCTTCCTCGTATCCCATGGCTTTTGCTATATCGCTAATAAACTTCCATTCTGAAGTGCCATATTCATTATCAATTATTTTAGATGACAGGCCTAAGATACCCTCATTCAACATGCCCCTTTTATTCCATATTTCATATCTTTCCACAAAGAAACTCCCAGGAATAATTAAGTCCGCAAGTTTTGCCGTCTCTGTCATAAAGTTGTCCATTACAACTAATAAGTCAAGGGACTTTAAAGCCTTTTTTAACTTATTAGCATTTGGCCATGTCAGTATTGGATTGCTTCCTATTACTATCATAGCTTTTAATGGGTAAGGCTTACCTTCAAGTATGACATCACTAATAATATTGGCTTGGGCTGCATCAAAGGTTTCATAAAATAAAGGAAACTCAGTACTTCCTATAGGTTTCTTATTATATCTAGGGTTTTCCCACTTTATTGGAGATAAAGGTGCAGGTGAATTCATCATAGCTCCACCAACTAAATCAATATTTCCTGTTATTGCTTGAAGTATTGAAATTGCTCTTGCGGTTTGAAATCCATTTGTCAATAGCTCTATTGCTATTCCGGGAGAAATATTTGCTGGTTTATTCTTTGCAAACATTCTAGCTGTTTCTACAATAGTTTCAGCAGGAATATTTGTAATTCCTTCAACATACTCCGGTGTATAATCTTTAACTAAATCCACTAATTTGTCAAAACCTATAGTCCAGTTTTCTACAAATTTTCTATCATAGTTATTTTCCTTAATAATTACATAAATAAGTCCTAGGGCTAATGCTCCATCTGTTCCAGGTCTAAGTTTTAAATGAATATCTGCTCTTTTAGCAGTTTGTATTCTATTAGGATCTACGACTATTAATTTAGCTCCTTTTCTAACAGCTTCATTTATATCCATCATCATATATGGATGAGCATTAGCTGGATTATAACCCCATAAAACTATACATTTACTGTTCTTATAATCAGCACTTGGTAGCATTCCCATAGTCACCATGTTTGCCATTTGTTTTGATAGGTGACAATGACTTCCTGCTGCTGAGTAGTTAGGTGTTCCATAACACTGACAAAACCTTTTTACATACTCTGGAAACTGTCTTCTCACTCCTGCTTCACCCGTATGCATTGATAAGACTTCTGCTCCAAATTCATCTTTTAATGATTTTAATTTTCTAGTTATAATATCAATAGCATCTTTATAGTCTATCTCTATCCAATTACCGTTTTCATCTTTTTTCATTGGCTTGGATAATCTATCTTTAGAATGAACTATTTCAGGTAAGGCCTTTCCCTTTGGACAGATAAATCCTTTACTTATGGGATGGTTTTTATCTCCCTTAACTTCAATTATTTTATTGTCCTTTACCAGTAGTTCAATTCCACAGTTTCCGCCACAAAAACCACATATTCCCTTAATCATTCACACATTCCCCCAATACCCTTATTCATATCACATCTTTTATTGCCTTTTACTTGTTATGATAACATCACAATCAGTAATTGTTAAATAGATAATATTAATAGATGAGAATTCTATTATAATATATTGCAATTGTTATTTTTTAGACAAATATGTTATTATTAAGACGAATTTTGACGATGGAAGGAGGGATTTGGATGAAAGTTGCATATGTTATAAGCTCGGATAATTCAAGAGCTATTTTAAGAGATATGGTAATTCCACAATTAGAAGCTGGTAATCATGGTGCTGAGGTAATAGGGATGTTTTTCTTATTCGATAATACCTTCTTATTATTGAACGAAACTGATATAGGTGAAAGACTTCAAAAACTTCATGAAGAAACAGGTATGATATTATTAGCATGTGACCAATGTGCCCTTGAGAGACAAATTGAAAATAGACTTATACCAGGTGCTGCAATCGGTTGTTTTCCAGTACTATATGGTGCTCTTGGTTCAGTAGAACTTGATCAGGTAATTACATTCTAACCTACAATAAAGAGTCCGTTTTTACGGATTTTGTTATTTTATTCACTAGGAATGAGGTGTATAAATGTCAAAGGTTCTAGTTGAGTTTATTAATACTTGACCTAGCTGCGATGGGTATACCCGAGCTGTAGAGGCTGCTGCAGCAAAATACAAAGATAAGGTCGATGTGAAGATTTATATAGCAGGCAAAGATATGAGCTATGTTAAGAAGTATGGAGTTATATTTAGAGGAACTTTAATTATAAATGAAAAAAAGAAAATTCAACGAATATCTAAGAATATTATCGAAAATGAAATTGCTCTAGCTGTTAGTGAGCTAGATGATATGAGGTGATGTTTTATTGTTAATACTAGATTTTTTAAAGGACATTATATTTACCTCAATAAGTTTATTAAATGGAGCTTCTGGTTGGCTTGTTTTTAGTTACATAGTAGCAGGGCTTTTGCATGATGTTATTTCTCCTAGGAGATTTCATAAAGCCTTAGGAAATACTAAGCTTAGCTCTATTTTAAAGTCAACACTTTCAGGTACTTGCTTACCTATTTGTAGTTGCGGTACAATTCCACTTGGCATTAGCCTATACTACTCTGGAGCATATGTAGGGCCCACACTAGCTTTTATGGCATCTACTCCTGTACTAAATCCTATAGCACTAATACTTAGCTATGGCTTATTAGGTAAAGAAATAACTATAATAAATATAGTTGCAGGACTTTTGCTTCCTTTTATTGTAGGAATAATCGGCAATAAACTGGGAGGCAATGAAGTAAGAAAAGAAGGCCTAGAAGAAGAAATAATAGCTAGTTCATTAAAACCGATAGAAAAAATCACTTTACTAGAAAAATTTAGATCCGGTATTCAGTGGGTAATAGGTGATTTAGCTGTAGTATTAAGTAAATACGTAGTTTTAGGTATGTTGTTTGGAGGATTTATTCTAACTGCATTTCCAGATACATTTATACAAAAGTATTTAGGAAATCCTAGTATGCTATCACTTTGGAATGTAGCAGTTCTTGCTGCATTCATGTATGTTTGTGCTGTTGGACATATTCCTTTTATAGCTGCTCTAATTGCAAGTGGTGCTTCACCTGGTGCTGCTATTACCTTTTTGATGGCAGGTGCAGCTACTAATATTCCTGAGCTACTTAGTATTTATAAGTTAATTGGTAAGAAAACAGCTGTAATATATGGAGTAACTATCTCTGTCTTTTCATTAATAGTTGGTTATCTAACTAATTTATGGCTTATGCCTGGGTTTAAGCCTGCTGTTAACTTTAATAGGATTGATAATAGCATTGAAAGTGCAAATAAATTACTTTTTAACTTGCCAGAACCAGTTAAGTACTTATGCTCATTCATCATTTTCCTATTTTTCCTAAAGGGAATGTATCCTAAAGTTAAGGATTTCTTTAAAAAAAGTACTGAGCAGGTGATGTAAAATATGAATAAAAAATTTAAAAATCTACTAATCATATTTGTAATTTTTGCATTAGGGCTCTATTCTTTTTCTCTAAAAAAAAGTAATACTATAGAGGCACTAGGGGTAGAGCCAGATAATGAACTTCTTATATACTTTAAAGAAAATTTTCCAAACAATGAGGTTTTAAAGTGTGGATATGAAGACTTAAATGATGATGGACGTAAGGACTTACTGGTAATCTATAATGAATCTAAAAGAAAAAATGCAATGCTTGTAGTTATAGATAAAGAAGATGGATTTCAGTTATCTGACCACATTCCTGCTCCAATAGAAAACCTAAAAATAGAATTTAAGGATATCGATAAAACTGGACCAATAGAGATTATTATATCTGGTTCAAAGGATGAGAATTTCGGTTACTCTATATTTAGGTTAATTGATGATACAGAGCTGAAAAATTTGTTTGGGGAAGGTATGGAAGATTGTTGTTAACTTATAAAATAATAAAGAGGATATAACAAAGTACTTTGTTATATCCTCTTTATTTATGTAATATTTTTAACTATTTCTTATACTTCTACTCTGTAATACCATCTATAGCTTTTGCCTTAGCTAGCCAATCGTCATAGCTCATACCAACTGGGAACTCCTTATCAATATTTGCTTCTTCAATGAATGTATCGAAATCTTCAATACCGCAGGTTTCTAGTAAATCTGTTGACATGAATTTTTCAATATCATTTATATTTGGAATATTATCTTCTGCAATTTCATAGTCATAGAAGTAATCAATATAATTATTTAAGTTTTCTTCTGAGAATTGCCATGTAATTGTTCTTCCTTCAGCAACAGTTTTCATATACACAGTTTTTAGTGCAACTTCTGGTACTGTTCCAAATCCATCAGCAAACATCATAGCTGCATTGTATGGATGTTCATACAAGTATTTAATAGCAAGAGAATGTGCAAGAACTAATCTTCTCGCCAATTCTGGATGTTCCTCTAGGAAATCATTGTTCATAGCGTAAATACAGCATATTCCCCAACCTTCTTCCATATCCTCTGAAACATGTGCACCCCAACCAGTTGCCATAATACGACCAAAACCTTCAAATTCTACTAGAGAACCATAAGGATCGCAGGCAGAAAAGGCATCTAGCTGTCCTGCTTTTAATGCAAAAACTTTATCCTTATCAGACATATCCACTACTTCATAGTTTTCTAACTCAGCTGGAATGCCCAACTCTTCAGCCCATTTTCGCCATTCTGGCTTTGCTTCTGCCCCAGATCCAACAGCTATTTTTTTTCCTATTAAGTCCTTTGGTTCTTTAATGTCATTGCTTACAACTAAGTATCTAGACCCTCCTAAATGATTAGCTGCTGCCATAAATAGTGGTGCTCCCTGATTAACAGAATTAATAGCTCCTTCAATACCTTGATATCCTACATCTAATTCTCCTGAGGACATGGCTTCCATAATCTTACCTGTCTTTGTAACTACAACATTAAGCCCTAAAGCTTTATAAATCCCTGCCTTTTCCCCTATAATAGCTGGCACCATGTGATCACAATCTCTATATCCTAACTGTACAACATATTCCTTGTCTGCATCATTTAATTCTTCTAACTCATACCTTACTACCTCTGCAGCAGGGTCATAATCAATATCTTCGATTACAACACTTTGTTGACTGCTATCTGTACAACCAGCTAGCATCATCGATAATGCAAGAATAGCTAAAATCACCCTTTTTTTCATAATTGATCTCTCCCTCTAGTTTTGCTGTCTAAAAAATACTTTCTAGTCTGCCTTCCATCTTAATAACATACTTTCAATTAAGAGCATCACCTTGTCAATGGAAAATCCAATCAATCCAGCTATAATCATATACGCAATTATTGTATGGGTTTCCATTCTAGATTGAGCTTCTACTATACAGTAACCGAACCCGGCACTCGTCGCAATGAACTCCGCTCAGATAACCGACATCCAGCCCAAACCAATTGCTAATCTAATCCCTGTGATGATTCCTGGTAGAGAACCAGGAAGTACAATGTCTTTAATAATATCAATTGTTCTTGCACCCATACTACGAGCAGCATGATAATATTCCTTACTAATATCCTGTACTCCAGCAATGGTATTTAAAATAACTGTAAATATTCCAGTAAATGCAATCATGAAAATTGTTGGTCCATCTCCAAGGCCGAACCATATAATGGACAATGGTACCCAGGCCATAATTGGAACTTGCCTAAGTGAATTGATAAATGGTGCAAAAGCTCGTAACATATTTTGTGAATATCCCATAATCATACCAATAGGTAACCCTATAATAAATGCATAGAATACACCTGTCATAACTCGGCGTATGGTAATTCCAATATTTCTCAATACATATAAGTCTGTAATCGCTTTAAAAAATGCTTCAATTACACTTTCTAGGGAAGGGAAAATAAATGGTTTATTTACAATTCTAGCTGCTATCATCCATATAATTCCCAGTATAATAATAGCTATAGGAGTATGATAATTAAAGTCCTTTCCACTTGAGTTTTTCCATGCACGTCTATCTTTCATTTTGGTTGCGTGTACCATTCTATTAACTTGTTTCTGTTGTGCGTTCATTTTTATTTACTCACCTCCTAGTATTTCAAAATATGTCTTAAATCTAATTCAAAACTAAATTTATTATCTTCCTTGAAGAGCTGGTTTTTGAGAATAAGGTTTGTTTGTATTCTCTTTTTGTTTTGATGTATTAATAAATTCTAATAATTCCTCATCTTCTTTATTTTTAACATCACCATCTAGTGCAGTTCTTAAGATGTCAGTTAATTCATTAGTATATTGATGATATTTTTCATTCTTTCTATCTCTAGGTCTAGGAAGCTGAATTTTTAAATCAGCCAATATTTTTCCATGATCTCTTGACATAACAATAACTCTGTCACTTAAATAGATAGCTTCATCAACATCATGAGTAACCATAAGAGCTGTTTTCTTGTTTGCTTGCAACATAGATTCTAATTGAATTTGAAGTAATTGACGCATTTGAAAATCAACTGCACCCAAGGGTTCATCCATTAACAAAATATCTGGGTCACAAGCTAAGGCTCGTAGTAAAGCTATTCTTTGCTTCATACCACCTGATACTTCATGAATATAATAATTTCCATAATCTTCAAGCTGCGCCATCTCCAATAAATTTTTTAGCTTCTCCTCACGTTCTCTTTTTGGTATACCTCTCAGCTTCATAGGATACATAATATTTTCCTTTACCTTCATCCATGGAAACAAAGCATAATTTTGAAACACAAAGGCTCTATCCGGCCCTGGTTTATTCACCTCTTTCCCATTGACAAAAACATTCCCACCATTATGCTTTAAAAACCCTGCAACAATTGTTAATGTTGTTGTCTTTCCACAACCGGAGGGACCTAATAAGGAAACAAATTCACCTTCATTCACATCAAATGAGATATCTTGTAATACAATATTATTTGCCTTTTTATCTCTTCTGTTGGGAAAAACTTTAGTTATTCCTTGTATTGATATTGACATTTAATCCACCTTTCCTATTCTAAACTTAGAAATTTTAATTTTGCTTTATCCCAAAATTCCTTTGTCATACCCATGTGTGTAATAAGTGTTTCCGTTTGGCTTAACTCTTCTATTGTCTTATTGTACACATCTAAAAAATCTCTAAAAGCTCTGGTATCTATAATATCCTTCCTAACAACTAGAACGAAAGAAACATAGTCATTTTCTGAAAGGGATGCAAAATTGAATTTTGGCAATAAGGCTGCCTTAGTTACATCCATAACTGCACCATCTATTTGTCCTTCTTCCAAAGAATACGGCAAGGATATAGGTTGCATCTCCAAAATCTCTTGAATCTGTGGATAATTCTCCTTAGAGACCTTATGTAAATGTTCTCTCTTTTGGCCCATACCTAGCTTGTACATATTATCCAGTTCCTTATTATAGGCAATAATTTCACCATTCATAATGACTGGTGCATAAATTTCAAAGTCATCACTAGAACGCACTAAATGCAAAGCTATATGGTTACAATAAAAGGCCATATCGATTTCTTCTGAGCTCAAGGCCCATTGTGCTGTGTTACTTCAGCAATCCTTAAAAGTAAAGTCCTCAAAAATCCTTTTTTGAGCTTCTCCCTTGACGAGATTCTCTCTCCCCATATTATTGCTTGTTCTCATGATCTGCTGTAGAAGTAATCCTGTAATATCATCTCCAGCTCCGATTCTTAGACTCATATCTGTATTTGCAACATATTCTTCTTTAGGTAGAATAAAAATAGATCCAATTCCTATGATGCATATTACTAGAAAAAATAAAAATAATTTTTGATTTGTATTCATATAATTCTCCCTCTAATACTACTCTTTCTTAAGACATCATTTCTATAATCATTTCTATAAATGTTCCTACTCTTATTCCAATTTGCCCCATATCATTCTGAGAATAGTCTGTTTCTATACTTATATAAGGTGTGTTTTTCTCTTCTGTAACAAATTTCTTTACAGAATAGCTTTCAATATTATAAGTATGACAAGCTTGAAGGATTACTTCTACCACTCCGTCTATCTTATATTCATGAATTATTTCCAAAATCAGGTTAAGTCTATCTTCATTAGGGGACATTACTGAACATGGTATACTCAAATATTTTTCTGCTATTGCATCTATAGGATCTTTCTCTTCGTCAACTTTTGTGTATGTAGCTTTAACTCCTCCACAATTTTCATAACATACTACTACTCCACCATTATCTTCTATAGCTTTTATAACCTTTTCAGAGGCACCACCTATAGGACAACCTGTTATTAGTATTCTTGGTGCATCTTTAGACACATTAGTCTTGCCTGATTCATATTCTTTTTTAATTTTATCCGTAAGTTCTCTTAGATTCTCTATGCTTTCTCTTATATCCATTTTAAACTGAGAACCATATAGAACCTTTTGCATCTCTAGGCCTGTCATTGGTGGTGGACATAATTTCCCTAATCCATAAAACTCCTCTTTTGCTCTTCGCTCCTCATTTACAAGTTTTATCGCTTGTTTTAACTTTTCTATAGTTATATCTACTCCGAACTCACTTTCTAAGCGTTCCTTTAGCTTTATTACTTCCTTTTTCCATAGATTTAAGGATTCTTCATCTTTATTGTTTTGAGGAAGCTGCATCACATACATAGATTTTAATTTTCCCAGTAGTTCATACATCTTTTTCTTTCCATCACATGTAGTTTCTCCAACTATTAAATCTGAAAAGTAAAAATAAGGGCACTTATCAGTTATAGCAAATCCATAGCTTGATTTAATTAAAGGACAAAGATTTCTAGGCAAATCCCTCTCTGCATCTTGTATAGGTTCTTCACTAGTACCACATAAACTTACAGAGATAGCACCTGCCGCCTCAATTATTTCTTTTGGAGTATAAGTGCAAAATGTGCCTACTATCTTCCTACCTTGTTCTTTATAATCTTTTACCTTTATAAACCCTTTTTGTCTTGCTTCATCATATTCATTAAACATTTTAGGTAAGTTATACATTTTTAAGCCTCCATAGACTATATAGGTAGTTATTATATTAACAATATAACATACTTGTACCAATCTTTATCATTGGATATATCTATATCTAAGTCCCTATTTATATATTTTTTAAATACAAATATAAAAAATAGCAATCAAAAAAAATCGTCCCAATGCTTTTTAGAGATGGGGTTCACTTAAGCTTTGATATAGATGTTTTAGCTCCCTCCCTTGTGCCATGTACAGGAACACCTGAGCCTAACGGTTTTACTTTAGATGAAGGTAAATTTACAATTGAAAAATTATTAAAAGAAAGATTTGTAACTTCAATGGACTTTGTAGAATTAATCCTACACTAGATGACGAATCTGGAATAACTGTTAAAACCTGCATGGGGCTGCTTGACCATACTTTTAAATATCTGCAATATAAAAAACCTCGCTATTACTTAGTGAGGTTTTTTATATCCTTTATTGATAAACATAATTATTTTAATTTAGGCTCTAGTAAAACGAAATAATTTAAATTGCTACTTTGTTCCACAGAAAACTCTACTATAATATTATTAGCTCCCTTTAAATTAATATCTATTTTCTGTAATCCATCTGATTTCTTAAATTTGGTCTTATAAAGCACCTCTTTTTATTAATCATATTATTATTATTATAATATGATTTTGATAAATTATCTGCAAAGCTTTTAAGCATAAAGAAGCTCTCATATACAACTAGACACCATATAATCTAATATTTAAATTTAGCAATACCATCTTGCATTTCTTCTGCTAGTTTTGATAAGGCCTCACTGGCATTTGAGATCTCTGCCATAGATGAAGCTTGTTCCTCTACAGAAGCGGATACTTCTTCTGTTGTAGCTGCATTTTCCTCAGATATAGCAGATAAGCTCTGTATTACTTGTATAATCTCTTCCTTTTTATTTTCCATTTTTAATCCTGATTGAATAATAGATTCTATTGCTTCTTTTACATTTTCGATAGCAGAAGCAATACCATCAAATTTAGTGCTTGTTATTGCTACGCTATCTGTTTGAAGTTTTATTATTTGGCTAACTTCCTGTATTGTGCCAACTGCATATTCTGTTTTATCTGTTAAATCCTCTATGGCTATAGTTATTTCTCCTGCAAATCTGTTAGATTCATCTGCCAGTTTTCTTATTTCATCTGCAACAACTGCAAATCCTCTACCAGCTTCCCCTGCTCTGGCTGCTTCTATAGCTGCATTTAAAGCCAATAAATTTGTTTGCTCTGCAATGCTTTTTATCATTTGACTGGCATTTTCAATTTTCTCTGCACTTTGATTGGCATTTATTATAATTTCAGATATTTCAGTAGCAGAGCTATTACTAGCCTTAGTTTTTTCAACAAGATCTTCCACAATTTTAATTCCATCATTTTTTAAACTATCTACTTCATTTGCAGCCTTGCTTAATTTATTTGCACATTCTTTATTGTTTTCTATCTCTTTTCCTAACATATAGATTTCTTCTGCTCCTATTTCTGTATCCTTGGCTTGTTCATTAGTTGCTCTAGCTATTCCGTCAATTGCTCTAGCTATTTCCTCTGAGGTCATAAGTGATTGTTCAATAATAGCTGTTAGCTCCTGAGAAGAAGAAGCTACCTGGTGGGAAGTATCTGAAACACTTTTAATTAAACTAATGAAATTTTCCTGCATCGTTTCTAAAGATTTAGACATAATCCCTATTTCATCTTTTCTATTTGAATATTGTTTTGATTTACTATTTTTATCAATACTTAGATCAAAATTAGATAGCTTTTTAATGGATTCGGATACATCTATAATTGGCCTCGCTATAGATTGTGTAATAATTAGAATAAACCCTATTAATATTAGAATTCCTATAGTACTTATAATGATAGCTATAGTTATAAATTTATCTAATTCTTTATATATTTCATGTTCAGGTATAACGGATATAAAAGACCATTTAAAATCTGTATCAGCAGTCATTACAGGATCTAATACTAAAGTTTGTTTTTCTCCATTAGAAGAGATATTTCCTTCTAACATCAAATGTTCTCCACTAGATATAGCTTCTTTAGCTTCATTATCGTCCAATATTCCAAATATATTTTTTCCAAGAAGCTCATTATCTCTATGTGCTATAATTTCTCCCTGACCGGTAACCAATTGGGCATACCCATTATCATACAAAGTTATATTTGATATGATTTCTTGCAGCCTATCTAAAGAAATATCTACTCCGACAACTCCAACAACTGCATTATTATATATAATAGGAGCTGTAACAGAAACCAGGGTTATATCTCGACCTTGAAATCTATATGTAAATGGTTCTAAAACTGCTGGTTGTTTTGATTGCTTAGAAGTTTGATACCATAACCCACTATCATCTAAATTATCATATGTATCTGAACCGTGTTCGTGAACAACTGTACCACTCACTCTATTCCAGTACGGATTAAATCGTCCTGTATGATCGTGTGCATTAGTATTTGCATATTCACTATCTTTTCCATCTAAAGCATTTGGCTCCCAAGTTGTCCATACTCCTACTAGATTTTTATTTTTATTTATGGTATTTTTCATAATTTCATTCATTGTGGATCTATCAGCATTTCCACTTTGTTTCATTCCTTCAAATGCATCAGATATTGTTTCAGCAATAGTCAATGCCTCCTCTAATTCACTTTGGACTAACTCTACATATTTTTCTGCTACTGTTTCTACATAATCTATGGCATTTTCTCTTTCCATACTGTTGAACTTAAATGTAAAAAATCCAATAACTGATGCGAATATTACTAAAACAATTGACAAAATACTTACAACCATTCTTGATTTAATTGATTTCATATTTTTTATGCCTCCTTTTTTTACATTCCATATTTTCAAAGCATTCTCCATTTAATTGATTTCATTGACCATATATTCCTTTTTGTTTGTTCCGGGTGCATATATAACTAAACGGTAGGGCTTAAGCCCTACCGTTTAGTTAAAATCATATTGATGCTATTACTTTACAGATTCCTTTGCTATCTTTCCTGCTGGAAGAATACCTTCAACTTCAACATGTGGACGTGGAATAACATGAACTGAAATTAACTCTCCAACTCTTTGTGCAGCTGCAGCTCCAGCATCTGTTGCTGCCTTTACAGCTCCAACATCTCCTCTTACCATTACTGTTACTAAACCTCCACCAATATGCTCTTTACCTACTAGGTAAACATTTGCCGCCTTAACCATTGCATCTGCAGCCTCAACAGCTCCAACTAAACCTTTTGTTTCTATCATTCCTAATGCATCATATTTCATTTTTTATTCCTCCTAATTTTTTTTATTTTTTATTTTTTATTTTATAATTTTAATTTTAGATAACGAATTAATACTCATAGCATTTGCTTCTTCAGTATCAACATGAAGCTCTAAAGCAGAAGTACCATTTGCTCTAATGGCAACATTATTGTAAATACCACCTCTTGGACCATTAACCTCAATTGAGACTACCTGTCCATCTTGTACGCCTAAGCGCTTAGCATCTTCACAATTCATATGAATATGTCGTTGTGCTACAACTAGACCTTCAGTAATTTGAACAGAACCCTTTGGGCCAACTAATGTTATTCTAGGCGTTCCATGTAAATCACCTGATAACCTTATGGGCGATGCTACACCTAACTTAAAGGAATCTCCTGTTAAAACTTCTACCTGGGTCTTACTACGCACTGGACCTAAAACTCTAACTTTTTCAATTGCGCCCTTTGGTCCACAGATTGTCACTGTTTCCTTACAAGCATATTGTCCAGGCTGTGACAAATCTTTCATTTTTGTCATCTGATAACCTTCTCCAAATAAACAGTTCACATCTGCCTGTGACAGATGAACATGGCGGTTGGAAACCCCTACTGGAATTTCGTGTATATCTTGTTTTGTTTCTACTGAAGATATGTTAGCTTGAACTGCCTCTAGAAAAAGCTTTAAGACAGCTTCGAAATTATCCATTTTAGTTGGCTCCCTTCATAGCTTTTACTAATTCACTTACTAGGTTTAAAAGTTTTTCATTATCAGTACAATCTATTTTTAATCCATTTAAAGCAGAATTAGTTGCAGAGCATCCTGTTTCACTCTTTACTTCATAGTTATTAAGTTCAGGATAGTTGAAAGAAGAATCAGCAGAAGCTAATGTACTACAGTCCTTTAATCCATATGCTACCCTTTTTATATTAACCAAGTGCATTGGAGTAACATTTTCGGAAACTGAGCTTCCTCCCCATGTACCACAACCTAGTGTAAATGAAGGCATAAGGCCTGTACTTGCACCAGTTCCACCTTGGGCGCTACCTGTATTCACTAAAATACGAGCCGCTGGCTTTTTAGCAAACTTCATTACTATATCTCTATCTTCAGTATGAAGGCTCATAGTATGGCCTATACCATTTTGAAGTAGTTGTATACTAAGCTCACATGCCTCATGCCAGTCCTTAACTGTGTAGAAAGCTATAACTGTTGTAAGCTTTTCATATGATAATGGATATTCCGCACCAACACCTTGCTGCTCTCCAATTAGAATTTTTGTTCCTGCTGGAATCGAAATTCCTGCTGCTTCTGCAATAACCTGTGGAGTTCTACCTACAAACTTAGCATTCATTGTGTGACCATTCTTAAATAGCAGCCTACAAACTTTTTCAGTTTCTTCTGCTGTCATAAAGTATCCGCCTTGCTTCTTAAGCTCAGCTACTACTTCTTCACGATTACACTCTTCCACAATTATTGATTGTTCAGATGCACAAATTGTACCATTATCAAAAGTCTTACTTGCAATAATATTGCTAACTGCTTTTTGGATATTAGCAGTTCTTTCAATATAGGCTGGTGAGTTACCAGCACCAACACCTAAAGCAGGCTTGCCAGCACTATAGGCTGCCTTTACCATTCCTGGGCCTCCTGTTGCAATAATCATGGCAATATCATTATGTTTCATTAGCTCGTTTGTAGCTTGTATAGTTGGTGTATAAATGCTGCTTATAATATTTGCAGGAGCTCCTGCTTCTACTGCTGCATCATGCATTAAACTTACAGCTTTAAGTGTACATTTTAATGCTGAAGGATGGGGTGAAAAAACAATCCCATTACGTGATTTAATTGCTATTATTGCTTTAAAAATAGCAGTAGATGTTGGGTTCGTTGATGGTACAATACCCATTAATAAACCCATAGGCTCAGCAATATCTATTACTTGCTGATTAATATCTTCTTTGATCACACCAATAGTCTTCATATCTTTAATTGATTCATAGAGCATAACAGAAGCCATATGATTTTTATATGTTTTATCTTCAACTTTACCAAATCCAGTTTCCTCTACAGCCATTTTAGCCAGAGAAACTGCATTTTCTTTCGCTACTTTAACCATGTTGCATAAAATCCTATTAATTTGTTCTTCAGTATAGTCAGCAAGCTGATTTGCAGCAACTTTTCCTAATCGTGCAAGATCTCTTACTTCTTGTACTGAACGTAAATCACGATCAATGCTTTCCAAAATTATAGCCCTCCTTCTTTGTGGTGCTTTAATCTATATTTTAAATTTTGAATTTAATTAGTTATTCTCGTAATATTTTCTAAACTCTGCAATTAATAGCTTCTTGTCTGCTTTAGAAATCTTTCTTCCTACTATGCCAAAATCCTTATATTCACGAGCTAAATCTCGAAGTTTTACAACCTTGAAACTTTTAATAAGTTCAATGGTTTTTTCTAAACCATATTCAAGTAGCATATTATCTATAGCTTCCTTATTATGAGACTCACTAAAATCTATTTGTATAGAACCAACAGCTTCTTCTTCAGATTTATCTATGTTTGAATCTTTCACTATTGAATTTTGAGTTACTGCTTCTGGCTCAGACTTTATCGCTACAACTTCTTCAATTAATGTTTCTTTTTTTTCTATTTCTGCTGTTACACTTTCATCAATTGGTACTTCTTGTTCTGTCTCTGTTGTTACAGTTTCTTCTACTATTTCTTCTTGTTCTGTTTTAGCTGCTAAAATTATGCTGTTTAATTCCTCATGGGGACGAGGAATTATATGTTGTGAGACCAGTAGTTTTTCATCAATGTTTCTTACTGCTGCCCCACCAGCCTCTACAGCTGCCTTCACAGCTCCAACATCACCAGTTATGGCAATGGAAACGAGACCGCCTCCAACATATGTTTTTTCTAAGAGATTCACAGCTGCCGACTTTAGCATAGCATCTGCACTCTCTGTAGCTGCAATAAGTCCTTTTGTTTCAATTAATCCAAGTGCCTGCATTGCTAACCCTCCCTAGCTTTAGCTTATACAAGATCAGCCCAATTGGCTGGATAGGTAACATAAAACACCTTAGCTTTATCAGGGGAACCCCAAATAACTTTTGAACCTGATGGAACATAGACTACATCGCCAGGATATGCTGTTAAAGTCTTACCATCAATAGTAACTGTTAAAGTTCCTTCAATTACATAATCAATTTCTTCATAAGTCAGCTCCCAGTCAAATTTAGAATTATCAATAGTTAGGAAGCCAGCACTCATAGCAGACTCTTCTTTACTGATTAACTCTTGATAGGATACCTTTGCATTAGGATTTCCAGTATCAAAAGTGTCAAACTTTACAGAGCTGCCACGTACTACCTTTAATCCATTAGAAGCAGTTTCAGCTTCATAGGGCTTAGGCTTCATAATTGAATCCAGTATTCCATTTAAAAGTCCCTTATCCATCATAGTCTTGAGTAGATTATAAATCATTTCACTGTCCAGTCCTTCACCACAGTTTTTAACTGTTTCAGCTACTTTTGCTTCACAAGCACTCTTTGACTCACAAACAGATGCTTCTGTAGAAAATTCTATTCCACATGCTTTTGCTACATCTTTTGCTGAAGGAGTAATAATTGTATTGCTGTCAATGCAAATCACTTTTTCCCCTTGATTTCCAGCAGCCTCAACATCCTTTGCACAGATCAATTTTTTCATGTTTTCACATCCTCTCCTATAGTATTAAGACACCTTTTATCCAAATAAATTCTTATATATTAAAGTAAAGATGTCACCAATACAGGGGATGGAGAAGGTATAATCTCTACATTTACTAAGAGTCCATTATCCTTAGCAGCAGCCTTCCCAACTTCAATACCAGCCTGTACAGCCGCCACATCGCCAGTGAAAGTAAAGAATGACTTCCCTCCCAATCCATTTCCTAAACGCAATTCTAAGGGCTGTAACTCTGCTGCCTTAAGGACTGCATCGGCAGCGATAATCATGGTCGCTTGAGCGAAAGACTCGATAATGCCTAAAGCCTGAATACTATCTGGCATGGTTGCACCTGTAATTGCTGGAAATATCTGAGGGCTAACATTTGGTATAACAATTGAATCCACTAAATATTCTTCTGCTACTCTTTCACCGGTACTCACTGCATCATAAACTGATGCAACATCACCATGAACAATTGCAATATATTTGCCGGGACAGGTAGAACCAGCTGTAACTATTTCAACATCAGAAACCTTTACCATTTGATCTGCTGCATATATTCCCCGGGCGATACTTGAAAATTCAACCATTCCTATTGCTTTTGGCATATTAGTCCCTCCTTATTACAATAAAATCTTTTTCAATTTCAACTACACTTCCTGAGATACTTGCATGTATAGTAGCCCCTAAGCTGCCTTCAGAAATTCTACCTATTTGTTGACCTGCCTCAACATGCTCTCCAACAGAAACAATAGGAACCGCAGGTGCCCCTACATGCTGCCTCGTTGAGATATATACCATTTCTGAGCTTAATTCAACTTCTGTCATAGGAGCTGGATTATCAAAACTCATCAGGCCTAATCTAGCTATAAGACGCTTACTTGGAAGCATACGATATTCTCGACTTTTACGGGATGTAAACTCCGACTTCTTCGGTTTGTATCTTATATTTTCCTCTGCCAGTTTTTCTTTGAAATAGGTATTTGCAGATTTAGGATAAAGCCCTGCTGGACATGAAAATAATTCACATAAATTGCACTGGCAACAGAGCTGCGCAATCTTTTGACCTTCCATATCTGTTAGAGCATAATTTAAAGCATTCATCATCTTGTGAGGCTGCATTTCATGTCCAAGCAGATAACGTGGACACATATCCGTACACATACGGCACTGCTCACAGGCTGACCTATTAACTCTTCTTGCCTGCTCTAAGCTAACAGATTTTTTTCTTATTAAATGGTGATCCTTCTTTAAAATTACGAAGCCCTTGTTTTTCTTGGTAACATACCCATCTAAGTTGCTCATAACAGGCCCCATCATAGGACCACCATCAATAACTGCATAATCATGAAAGTTTTCAATGCCACTTAGCTTTAAAACATCCATAATAGGTGTACCTACCGGAACTTTAACTGTTAAAGGTTTCGGAATATCACCTGCAACTGTAATATACTTTTGTGTAACTGGTTCTTTATTAGTTGCATAGTATATATTTAATGCAGTCTCTGAATTAACTACTACACATCCAACTTGAATTGGTATACCAGCTTCAGGAACAACTCTGCCTGTTAGCTCATAAACTAGTACCTGTTCATCACCTGCTGGATAAATATCTGGTAATTCCTTTACTTCAACAAAGTCTCTTAGCTGAAGCATATCAATTCTATCCTGCAATATAGAAATTACTTTTTTATGCTTTCCTTTTATACCTATAAGGGCTTTACTTGCACCAACAAATCTCCCTGCTGCTTCAAAGCCTTTTATAATTTCATCTGGAAACAATTCCATAAGCTGTTGGTCTACCCTCAATAAAGGTTCACATTCAGCTCCATTAAGCAGTATATATTCAGCCTTTGATTCAAGTTTTACATGGGTAGGAAACCCTGCCCCTCCTGCACCGACAATACCGGCTTCTCTTACCATATCAAGAAGATTCATTATTGTACCTCCCGAATTTATTCAAAATTACAATCTTCATCAATAATTCCAATAACAGCTGCATCAACTGGAATATCATCATTGCATAGCATTCTACGAGCGGCTGATCCTGTGCAAATAATAACTCTATCGCCTATACCAGCACCAATATTATCTATAACTATTAACCGTTGTCCCATGTTACTACCGCCAATTACCTCTGCCAGCATAAATTTTAATCCATTCAGTGAATCTGCTTTTCTAGTTGCCCATATATTATCAATTAGCCTTCCAGTTAACATATAGCTTTCTCCTTTTCTAAATTGCATTTAATCTCCGAAATAGCTGATTCAACAGATGCAGTATCACCAAAGATAGCTATCATTATCATGTTTTGAGGACAACTTCCTCGAATATCTGACACTGTAACACCAACAGCTTTCTCAGCAATATCAGCTGCACAAATCATATCTATCATTCTGCCTTGCACCAGACCAATAGCATCGATGCAATTCAAGTCCTTACTAGCTCCAGTTCCTAATCGCTTCATAAGAATATCAATAGTACTTTTTGATGGAGATTTAATAATTCTAAATTCCATAATCAAACATCTCCTAACCTATACTTTCTTGTGTGCAGCTAAATGCTATTCCCAAAGGAGTCACAAACATAGGATTTTGAGGTTTATGAGTAAAGATACCTGTCTTTTTTTCTATAATATCTTCGAGGCCTGTTAGACAGCAGGTTCCTCCAACTAAATATATTTCCTTCACATCATGATCCTTAATATGCTGATTTATAATAGATGCTATTTTTTCAACTACTGGCTTTAATACAGGTAATAGCTCTCTATGATTTCTAGGGTCTCTTTTATACAGCTCAGCCTCTTGAAATGACATTCCATATGCACCAGAAACAACTAAAGAGAAATGAGTACCTCCCGTTGGTTCATCAGCAATATAAACAACTTCACCATTCTTTAGTATTGAAATTCCAGTTGTTCCACCACCTATGTCAACAACTGCACCATTTTGAATCTTTAGAACCTTATTAGCTGCTGTAGGCTCATCAAGTAGATTAGTTAGTTCAAAACCAGCAGCCTGAACCACATTTTTAACTGCTCCTGAGTCCAAAATATCTGTTCCTGGTGGTATTGCAGCAGCTCCATAAATTAGCTCTGTATCTAATTTTTCTTCTAGCTCCTGCTTTAATTCTCTAACAACCTTTATTGCACCAATGTAGTCTACAACCATACCATCACGAACTACGTCAGCATATCGGTAAGCACCTGCAACTGGTTTATAGTTTTCATCTAGAACTGCCAAAACAACACATGCCGTACCTAAATCTACTCCAGTATAGTAAACTGAAGATTTATTTATAATTGGTTGTTCCACTACATCTTCGAAGTCTCGGATAAGCTGATCACAATATTCATAATTTAAATCTCTCTTTGACATTTTTTCCCTCCAAAAATAGAACAAATCATTTGGGATAAGGTATTAATACTCTGATTAACCTTCCCGATAACCCCTTTACAAAATTCATTGTCATTGTTCTCAAATAGTTCTAAAATAAAAGGCTCTAGCTCCCTAAGAGCACACCTAAGTCTATGGAGAATAATGATATCTCTGCCATTTTCTAATTGTATGTGGAAACCTGTGATTTCAAAGCAGTCATCCAAATCATCAGAAATATTATCTCCTTTTATCCCTGTACATTCCTTACAGCAAAGTGTTTCAACGGTATTATTCTTTAAATCACTTTTAATATTTGAAAATTCTTTACCCAAATTTATAACACTTTGAGCTAAAAGAACATCTCTACTTAAAAGTTCTTCTGCAGTAATAAGAAACAATACTTCCATTGATTTCATCTTTGTATAGAACATTTTCTGCTTCCAGTCATTTCTTGTTTCTATCCAATTATGCTGTATCTTCTCACCTTCAGTACCTTTTTCAATCAAGGAGTCACCCTCAACCATATTTATCCCTCGATCTAATAAAAACTGACGTCCTCCGGGTGTAAGTCTTTCTCCTGCTTTTATCTCATAAACAGTAAAAGGTTCTTTTCTAAATAAGTTCCGTAAATCTTCTTCGGTTATAAACCTCATATTAATTCCCCTTTACTTTTCTTGTCTTGAAAACAAGCGTTCTTTTAGTGTTTCTATACCTTTTCCCATTGGAACACTTATTTTATAATAAGGCTCTTCTACTCCTATTTCTTTTAACTGCTTATAGCATAACTTCTCGTTTTCTGGCATTAAATCAACTTTAGTTATTACACCGATTACTGGACATCTAAAAGACCTTGCAAAGCCAGGTGAGTACACATTGTCACATCTTGACTGATCCACTAATATTAAAACATGGGATGCATCTTGAGATACTGCAATTAGATGCTTGTACATCCACGTATTTTCAATATAAGAACCAGGAATGTCTATGGTATTTTTTCCATAAATAATATCTTGGGTCTTTCTAAGTGGGCCATCATAATCATTTAACGCATTTATCAATGTGGTCTTCCCACTTTTTGTAGGCCCAATTATCATTACTCTTTTCTTTCTCATGTTCTTGTAATAGGTGCTGTCGTAAAATTTAACAGATTTTTCAGAGTGTCATTTGCCGCATTAAGTGCTGTCTCAACAGACTGTACATCCCCAGTAATAATCAAAGATCCCGTAAATCTATCTAGAAAACCAATTTCAACATCCGCAGTCTTAGTTACAATATCAGCTGCAATAATAGCCGTTTCATATGGTGTTAATGTTAAAATTCCAATGGCTCCTTTATCATCTATTCCTAAACGTTCATAGATGTCCGGCATAGGTGATGCAATGATATGGGCGATTGTAACCTGCTTTCCAGGTACTGATTCTTGTATTAT
The DNA here is from genome assembly GCF_018141165.1 of Alkaliphilus sp. B6464. NCBI lineage: Bacteria > Bacillati > Bacillota > Clostridia > Peptostreptococcales > Natronincolaceae > Alkaliphilus > Alkaliphilus sp. B6464. Next base: position 1,360,376 of record NZ_CP058557.1, on the reverse strand, counting down.
ACGTTCTATTGGCTTTTCTCCAACAGCTCCCATAAAAACTACCTCTCAATCTATTTTCTATATAAGCATTAGTTTATCAATGTTTTATCACTGAAACTGGAAAATCATACTGTTTAATCCAGCTTTCAATAGTTTCCAACTCATCATTGTTTAATGAGAATTCTCCTTGCATTTGATACTCCATATCTAACTGCTTGTACTTATTTACGCCCAGTTTATGATAAGGAAGTAGATCTATGCCCTTAAAGTTTTTGTAATCACGATAAGGCATTAAAAACTGTATTACTCTTTCAATCTCATCTTGGCTATCATTTACACCCTTTAAAAGTGGCATTCTTACCTTTACGTTATACCTACGATGAAGCAGCTCCTTTAGATTCTCTAGGATTCGTTCATTACGCACTCCCGTGAACTGGTAATGTTTTTCCGAATCGATATGCTTTAAATCATAAAGGAATAAATCTGTAAATTCAGCAACTTCAAGCATGGATTCAAGCTTTGCATAGCCACAGGTTTCAATGGCTGTATTTATTCCCTCTTGCTTGCAAACCATAAGTAGATTTGCGGCAAATTCTGACTGCATTGTTACTTCACCGCCACCTAAAGTGACACCACCACCTGAAATATCATAAAAAGCTGTATCTTCTTCTATAATTTTCAAAAGCTCCGAAACTGTTTTTACCTCTCCCACAATAGATAATGCGGATTCAGTGCAGACTTCCTCGCACTTACGACATCCTAGACAATCAATACTACGATTAACTACATGCTTTCCTTCCTGATTTATAGAATGAATTCCAACAGGGCAAACAGATGCACAAGTACCGCAATCTATACAGGAAGCACTTTTAAACATAATTTGATATTTTCGTTCTAATCCTTCGGGATTGGCGCACCACTTACAACGTAATGGACATCCTTTAAAAAATACCAATGTTCTTATTCCTGGTCCATCATACATATTGTATTTTTGTACATTAAATATAACTGCTTTTCTTTCAACTATAGCTGCCTTTTTATTACTCATATCATCTAATCCCCCGTTTGATTCATTTAGATAATTCATCTGAGCCAGTGCTAATACTCTATAAGGCATATTAGCACTGGATGTCAGATAAATTAGACTAATTTTTTTAAATAATTATGACTAAAGATGTGTTAACATAGTTCTGCTTATTATCTCATCTTGAACATCCTTGCAAAGTTCAACGAAGAATGCACTATAGCCTGCCACACGAACTATCAGGTCACGGTATTGCTCTGGATGTTTCTGCGCTTCTATTAAAGTATTGTTGTCTAAATAATTGAACTGCATTTCACCAACACCTATCGTACAAGCAGTACGTAATAATGTTATAATGCCTTCCTCACCTTCTGCTGTATCTAATAGCCCCGCCATTAGCTTAAAGTTATGAACCATACCTAGGTTCATGTTATCGCAAGCCATTTTAGAAACAGATTTAATTATTGCAGTAGGTCCTTTAAAATCTGCTCCTTGAGTTGGGCTTATACCATCGGATAATGGTACCCAAGCTTTACGTCCGTTTGCAGATGCACCAGTTAACTGACCAAAAGGAGTGTTGTTAGAAATAGATAGCGTACCATGGCACATAACAGAATATAAAGTTCTGTACTTACGATGTTCTTGCTCAGTAAAGTTAATTAGATCAGCAGCAATTAAATCTACATAGTCATCGTCGTTACCATATTTAGGAGCCTTTAGGCAATCGTTTCTCAGTTGATCGTAGCCTACAAAATCAGCTTTTAATGCTTCATTCAGCTCTTGTAATGTATATTTCTTTTCATCATATACAAGCTTCTTAATAGCAGCCATAGAATCTACATATGTTGCTAAACCACTCCACACAACACCTGGACCAAAGTTATACATAGCACCACCAGCAGAAACATCTCTACCCTTTTCCATACAGCCTTCATACATGATGGACATTAGAGGCTTTGGAGCTAATTCTCTGTGGACACGCTGTGATATAACAGTAGCTATACCACTTAACTTTGTAATATATTTAATCTGCTCTTTAACAGCATTTTCAAAGTCCTCGTAAGTTTTAAAGCTATTTAAATCACCCATATCAGGACAAACCTGCTTGCCATACCATAGTGGAACACCCTTGTTAAGAACTAGTTCAATAGCAATAGGCCATTGTGTATAGGCTGTAGAAGTCCACTGATATAGACGGCCAGATTTTTGTGGTTCTACGCAGCCCATTAAACAATAGTCACGGGCATCCTCTATAGAGACACCTTTTGCTAGCATCATCTTAATATGAACATCATCGAAATGGCATGCTGGGAATCCCATACCAGAGCGAACAACTTCAACAATTTTCTTTAAATATTTCTTAGGTGACTTACTATGAATACGTGTTGCTAAGGACGGTTGATAAATTTTAACGTGGCGAACTGCATCCATTAATAGATATGTCAGATCGTTTGTTGCATCAAGACCTTCACGGGTAACACCACCAACGCACATATTAACAAATGGCTGATATCCTGCGAAGAATTTAGAACCACCTTCACTAGTAACCCACATCATTTCTGACATTTTAATTAACATACAGCCTGCTAATTCAAACGCTTCAAATTCAGACATACGTCCACTTTCTATATCTGCCTTGTAGAAAGGATACATATATTGGTCAACACGACCAATTGACATACCTGTTTGGTTTTCTTCAACTACTAACAAAGACTCTACAGTCCAAACAGCTTGAATTGCTTCCCAGAAAGTGCTAGGTTTATGAGCTGGAACTCTTTTATTTATTTCAGAAACCTTTTGTAATTCTGCCTTACGCTTAGGATTTGTCTCTTTTGCTGCTAGTTCAGCTGCATAATCAGATAAGCGCTTAGCATAAATCATAACTCCTTCAGTAGTTTCAATAACAGCTTTATAGTAGTAAATTTTTTCAATATCATCAGGATTTTCATAGCTTAGCTTATCTAAATGATCTTGTGCTTCCCTCTGAATATCTAACATACCTTTTTTCATTAGGATTACATCGTAACCTGGGTTAGAATCCCCACCACCGTTTAATGCATGGTATGAGCAATCTGAAACAAAGGATTCTCCTGAAATTTCCCAAACTCCAGCATCACGATATTGGTCTTCACAGTATTCATCAACAGATTTACCTTTCCAGAATGGAAAAAGCTCTTCACGCATATACTTTTTATCTTCTTCTGATATATAAAATGGATCTTGAGGACGAGTACCGATTGTATCAATTTCATCTTCCATCCATCTCCATGCTATATCGGGAGAAAAAGCTCCAGCACGAGGTGCACCACAAGGAGCCCCAACAATTAACTCGTTTTCTTGAATTACTAAAGGTGCAGTTTCACAGCAATAGCGAAAACTTTTAGCCCTTAGTAAGGTTTTCGGCATACCAGGATTTTCCTTAGCAATCTTAGTAATAGCACGAGCACGATGTGTAGTTATAGTAGGTTGCCACTTTAAATATGTTTCCTTTAGTCTCTTTAGTCGTTCTGTTATTCCATCTGGAACTCCCATATCTTTCGTATCTGACTGTGTGTAACTAGTAGTATCATTTTTTGTGATTTCTTTTGAAATGCCTTCAAAAATCTTTATTAAAGATGATCGTTCCTCTGTAGACATATTTTGGGTGGCTTCTGCAAGTTTATTTGAAAATTCACGAATATCCAAAATCATTACCTCCAGTTCTTTTTTATTATTTCTTATTTAACTATCTGATTGTATATATTTATCTACAATACTTAAACAAATCTAAATAACTATTTTATTTCTTTTAAAACCTTTTCTAAGATATGATGTAACATCTTAATTCCATCTTGATTATGCTCTTCAGCCTGTGGCATACAGCCCATAGATATCTTTTGACTTGTTAAAGCTCCATTAGTCATATCATCTATATTTCTGACACCATATCCTACTTTACGAATATAAATTAAATTCATAGGTGAAACATTATCTGAAGTCATTCCCTTACCTGCTGATCCACTTCCAAGAGTTAAGGCAGGAAATAAATTGGTTGTTGCGCCCATACTTCCAAAGGAGGCTGGCGTATTTACAAGCACTCTGCCAACTGGCTTTTTCAATGCAAACTGGCGAATTACCTCTTCATCTTTAGAATGGATAACAAGGGTATGTCCATTTCTCTCGCTTAATAATAGCTCTATACATTTTTCGCAGGCATGCATCCAATCGTCTTCAATATAGTAAGCCACAACTGGACAAAGCTTTTCTCTAGAATAAGGATTAGTCTCAGAAACGTATTTCTGCTCAGAAATTAGTACTAATGTGCCCGTAGGAACGCAAAAGCCTGCTCTCTTGGTCAATTCTAATGCAGATTTACCTACCACCTCAGAGTTTACTCTCCCATCTGGATGAAATAACAGTGACCCAAGTTTTTGTGCCTCTTCCTCTGTCATGAAATACGCACCATTGTTTTGCATCTCCTGTTTAACCTCTGCTGCAATACAACTATCTACAATAATAGATTGTTCCGACGCTGATACCATTCCATTATCAAATGTCTTACTGGCAATAATATCTTTCACCGCCTGCTTTATATCAGCTGTGCGTTCAATAAATGCAGGTCCATTACCATTTCCACCATAAATTACAGGCTTTCCAGACCTATGTGCCGCCTTAAGCATCCCTGGAACACCAGTGTTCATAATAAGTGAAGTTTCTTTGTGATTCATTAATTCTATTGTCCCGGCAGATGTTACAGTGTGCAAATATGAAAGAGCCCCTGCTGGTAATCCATATCCTTCAGCAGCTCGTATCACACTGTCCAGAGCTTTACCAATTGTATTCTTTGCTCTAGGATGTGGTGAAAAAACAATTGCATTTCCCGACTTGATTGCAATTAAAGCTTTATATATGGTAGTGGAAACAGGACTAGTTGCAGGACTTAATGCAACGATTACACCCATGGGTACCCCTACATCCATAGTCTTATTCTCTCTATCTTCGCTAATAATACCGACACAGCGCATTCCTCTAAGTCTAGTCGGAACATATTCGCAAACAAACCGATTTTTAGTATGCTTATCCTGCCATTTTCCATAATCAGTTTCATCTCGAGACATCACTGCAAGTTCACATGCATATTTTCCAACTTCTTCTGCCATACGTTCAACAATCTCATCCAGTTTTTCCTGCGGAAAGGTTGCCAATTGTTTATGTGCTTCACTTGCATTTTCTATAAGAATTCGAGCCTCTTGTATGGAGAGCAAATCATTATCTATAATGTTCATTTATATCTCTCCCTTTCATCTCTATTAAATATCTGTATTAGTGATCTATTAAAGATTTAAAGTTTCAAGCGAATAGCGCGAAATAATCTTTTCAACGTCTTGATGGGGACTTGCAATAACAACCGAGCTATAAACTTCAGAGCCCATATCTTCAACAGCTTTTATCCCGGTTTCTACAGCTGCTTTACATGCCCCTACGTCTCCTCTAACTAATACAGAAATATAGCCAGAAGCTACGTTTTCAAAACCAATCAATTCAACATCCGCAGCCTTACACATTGCATCTGCAGCCTCCAAAACATAAACTATACCAAATGTTTCTATTAAACCTAAAGCCTTATAATTGCTCATATGCAGCTTCACTCTCCTCTGTTATTTTATTTATCAATATCATATATTGAAACAATATCTCCAATAGCTCGAATAGGTCGTGGCATAACATTTTGTGCTGTTAATTTACCTATTGCTGCGGCAGCAGCAGCTCCTGCTTCTACAGATGCCTTAACAGCGCCAACATCACCCTTTACCATAATCGTAACAAGAGTAGACCCCACATTTTCATATGATACCAGCTCAACATTAGCAGCCTTTAGCATTTTATCTGCCGCCTCAATCGCAGGAACCATACCTACTGTTTCAATAAGACCTAATGCTTCTTCTCCGTAGTATCTCATCCTATTTTCATCCTTTCAAATCTTTATTGTTTAGTTTATTTTCAATCATTTCGCTCCTGCTTGATAAATGTCCATTTATTATTTAAGCTCATATAATTTAAGTAATAATCAAGTTATTAGTTTATTAGTCTTTAATGTATTTATTTATTGTATCTGCACCTTCTTTGTGTGCACGATAGTAAATTCTTAACGCATTTGTTTTATCTAGTTCAAATCTTGATTCTTCAAGAAGACCATTAGCCTCTGCTGTCATTAAAGCAGCCAGTACTTCATCTTTATTAAGAGCTTTAAAGTTTCCATATTCACCTTTCAAAGCCTCAATAACATCTTCTGTGCAAGCTTCTTTAACCTTTGTAAAATGTTTTAAAATAGCATAATTCAGTGGTTTCATTAAGCTTGTCCTCCTTCTTTTTTAAATAAGTCCATTGGGTTCATTGCAATTACTGAAATACCAATTGCCATTAATACAGCAGCAACCCAAGCAACTGGAGGTAATTCCATGCCTTCCATTCCAAAGATTACACCTAATAAAATCCAGCTGAAGAAAGGTCCCCAGAATGAATAAGTACCATTACAAGCCATTCCTAGAGCAGCACCGCACATTCCATTTCCTTTATACCAGAACATAAAAGTATAATATGCACAAATACCAGATACAAGGAACCAAATCATTGCAGGACCACTAGTAAAGGCTTGAAGTGTTAAGCTCATGGAAAGCTTTGGATTTCCACCAATTATACCGAAGACTGGAAGTAAAATAAGTAAGTTTCCTAAACCAGATGTTGTTTGTCTGATGGTAATTCCAATTTCAGAGTCAATCATTGATGTTCCGAAACCAGCCACACATCCTTCAAGACCCCATCCTAAAGCTGCAATCAATGCGATACCAATTCCAGTTACTAATCCCTCCGGTGCATCGCCACCAAGACCTGTACTACCGATTAAAGCACCAGCTGAAACACAAATCGCAACGCCGGCTACCATTCTCTTGCTCAGCTCTTGCTTGAATAAAACCTTACCTAAAACAGCACCAACTGCTGTGTTTAAAGCGGCAATTGGAATAACGATAGAACCTGCCTGTTGGATCGCAATAATGTATGCTGCACTGGCGATCGGTCCTCCGATTAACGCTGCCAAAATCATCATAACCCCAGGAACAGTTTTAATCGTTCTAAAAAAGTCACTCATCTTACCTTTAATTCCTACGTTGATCAATGCAAAAACACCACTGATACTATCATTTACTGCACTGCCTAATGCTCCTAGGACAAAAGTAATAAAGAAAGCTGATAAACCAGCTGTGTTAGGACCATACCAGTCAGCCCAAACCCCTTTTGCCATACCCAGCGTTAGAAACGCTGTATACAGCCCGTAAACAAGGCCAGATAATAAGCCGATTGTTACACCTTTTTTGAAGAACTGTGATGATAATTTGTTTTTAGCAGCAATTGCAGGTGCATTGGCTGCTGGTGTTGCTTTGTTCATTAGCAAAACTCCCCTCATTTAGGTTTTCTTTTGTTTTTTTATATCATCATTTAAAAATACACTATAGTTTTGCGCTTGTTAAAATAATAGCAAAATCTTATTTGAGCTTGAGCTTTAGAAAGTTTTCTCTTAAAAATTAAATTACAATTCGTGCAAAACTATATAAAAATATAAATATAATGATGATCTCTTTCCATAACTTTATGTTATTTTTATGTGATTCTAGTTACTCTAAGATTTATTTTTAGCTAGTAATGCATTACCTCATGATTTTCTTAATTTTTAAACATTTATAATTTCTTATATTAATAATAACTTAACAATGCATTTTTCCATGGCATAAATCGTACTACTTTGCTGTATAAAATCCTTCAATTTTTTAGTGTTATTGTACTATCGTAACTTTTTTGTACTAATGGTACCCAGTTTTATTTTTTAGCTAATATGTTGTATATTTTGTTGTACTTTAAGTACATCAATATTCACATCCAAAATGAAATTTTTATTTCATAATATCCATAAAAACAAAAAAGACACCTTGATTTAGCAATCCTCCAATAAGGATGTTTATGAAAATCATAATTGTTTCGCACACAGCCGAACGATGACCGATGAATTGTAAATAATCTTTATTGGAGAATTTGCTTTATGGCAAAGTTTGAATTTGAATACACGGAGATTGATGGGTTACTGTACCTCAACATTGAAATTGACGGAAAAGGAGAGCTTGACAAATTGGGGAAATATGGACGGATACGTCCGAATTATCTGAATGTACACCCTATGCCGGAAAAAGATACAATGGAGCGCATCCGACTTAGCGATATAGACAGAGGAAGCGCCTGTTCATTTTGAACAGAGCGCTTCCTCTTATATTGTTATTCAAATTTAAAAACATACTTGTTATTCTTTTCATTATCTTGATCAAGCAAGACTACTTCCGCGCCCAAATTATCGGTTATTATAAATCGATGCCCTTCCCATCTGGATTTTGGCTGTCGGAAACATCCCTGAATGCAAATAAGTATCGCTGTGGCTAAGGATACCTGTTTAAAAATGCGTCTGCAAAAATCTCCTTATTTGTATTTATGAGTTCCTTTATCTGATTTTTCATGTTGTCCATACAATGTCCCCTTTCAGCCGCCATTTTTAGTGCAAAACGGTATCTGCTCGCTGCGCCTCAATCATTCTAAACACCTCGTCCCGAATCGCCTCATCAAAAAATCCCATGCCATTGTCCCCGTCTTGATCTGAGCCTTTGTAGTAAAAGGTGATGGTATGGAGATCAAAGCGGTGATGGGTGTCTATTTTTGCCCCGTGTGTTACCGCTGTTTTGCGTTCCTCCGCCGCGCGCACATCCGCAAGCCTTGAAAGGCTCACCAAAATTACAAGCGGATAGCCACCCCATAAGCAGGCATAGTTCGGAGAGATAATGAATTTCGCGGGAGTACCCTTCGAATTAGGCCCCACCATCTTATACTCCAATACGCACGCAGGGTCTTTTTCTGCTTCCAGCATTTCGCGGCCAAGCTGCTCCTGTTCTGTTTCGCTCATATCCAATAGTTTAACGGCGCTCTTGATATTCCGGCTCATTCGTTTGGGACTGAGCCCGGGGAGCAATATTAGCATATAGATTCCACAAACTACTGCTCCAAGCAAAATCCCTGTAAATATACCGCCGGTAATATCTTCACTGGTACCGCCGTTTGACACCGCAGCAAAAGCAAAAACCGCCACCAATACCAGCACAACAGCAGGGATAATAAAATGCGTATGCTTGCGCATCAGCTGCTTGCGGTAAGCCTTCATCCAAGTTGCGCCCGATTGTAACCATGCTTCATAATAATTCATTTTCTTTCCTCCAAATTCATTCTATATAGTGTAATCTGTTTACGATAAAAGTATATTTGGATCTAATTTAAATTCAGATAATCAAACTGTATTATTTGGCCTGTTCAGTAACAACTTCAGCTTTCAAATTTAAACAAATTAGCAAAATATTACTTTAATTCAGTATACCATAGCAGTCGTATTTTGTCATAATTTCTTCCTTTGACATTCACGTTTCAGCTCGACAAATTTCGCCGGATCTGCTACCATAAATTTACGGTAGAAAAGGCCGTACCGAAAGGAGGTACGAGCATGATTTTTAGCTTTTGGAGCAAAGTGACTTCCTGCCGCTTGCGGCAAGGGGAGATGGAATGAAAGGCAATTTACTTATGTCTGTGGAAAGTACCATAAGCACAAGGACGAGTGTACGCCCCACACCATCAAGGTCATGGCACTGCGCCAAATCGTGCTGGCGGAGATTCAGCGTGTAACCTCCGAAGCTAAGGAGCATACGGAACATGAAGCAGGAATCAGCACGGAATAGGATCATGAGCGTTCCGAGCCGTACAAGAAGAAAAACTACATCCAGCAGGTTGATGTTTATTTCAACTTTGTGGGCAGGGTTTAAGGCAAGAGAAAAGCCGTAGGACTTTAAAATCCTACGGCAAATCTCAAAAACTGAAAACATCCTTATTAGCACGGGGCTTTCTCAAAGTGTCTTTTTTAAATCATCTAAACATTATCGCTTTACCAGTGATAAGTCCCTATATTATATATTTATAAATGTTGCAGTATGATACATCATACAATAATCTCCTACAGAAGGAGTTATAAATATAACTGCTTAATCCTTTACCATATCAGCAATGGAGTATTCCGATGAAACTGTAATTGCCTTCATGTTCTTTCGAAAACGTTCGTATCGAATGTAACAGTAGTCCAGAAAATCGTCACCATTGTAGTGTCTAATCAATGCCCATACTGTCCAAAGCAAATCCTGTGCTAACATAAAGCATTTTATCTTTAATACTTCTTCAGGTGTGGGTAATTGCCCATAGTAATCCAAAATAAGGTATTCAATTGACTCTTCTGTTAGCTTCGATTCAAGAATATATGCAGCCACATCCCAGCTTGGATCGTTCATTCCAGAATATTCCCAGTCTATAAGATATATTCTGCCATTATTGTCAATGACAAAATTTTCGGGAACTGTGTCGTTATGACAGGGGACAGAAATTACATTTTTGGCATTTTCTCTTAGAAAGTCAATCAGTTGTTTTTTCAATGTAATATAGTCAAAGAAAAAATCACCGTTAAGCTTTTTAACTATTTGTTCATATTTATTTAACTCAGTCTCAAAATCAAAAGAGTTCGGAAAATACTTTGGGCTGGAGTGGGTTTTTTTCATTAAACTAGATACAGCTCTCAAGTTAGCAGGACAGTGAGGATTGGAAAGAGCAATGTTTTTGCTATTTTGAATATATGCGCTAATTTTAATCCCGTTGATCTCATCAAAATAAATACACTCAGAATTCAGTCCCAGTTCCGATGCAATATTATTATTGATCTTTTCAATTTTCCGGTCAATCATCTGATCCGTCATACCACCCGGTTGTCGAATAACATATTCCTTACCCTTGATATTCATAATATAGTTGTAATTAGTAAGCCCACCTGTAAAACGAGATTTATCGAATACAATACTTTCATCGTTAAAAACGATACGTAGTTTTTTTTGTACTATTTCTTCTATTTTCATCAGTAATTCCACCATACATATTAAAATTTATTATTTATCATTATGAAAATCCAATTTTTAGATAGGTCCAACTTTCTAAACGAAAACAATGACCTAAAAAGCGAGTTGTTAACCAACGGAAGTTTAATCTATTATAGCAAGAATAGTCTAGAGAATCAATACATTACTTTATACATACTTTCAATTCACTCTATCTGAACTATTTAGAGCAGTTACCATTTTTATGCTATAAAAAAATTGATATTTTTATAGATAATTATTGAGCATAGAGTAAACCTTTATCCACATTAAACAGCCATTATTCAAGAAGATAGATTTTGTACAATGTCGGATTTCAATCAGATACAATAGTACTACAATTATATGGTGAATCTTCAATAAAACCATTGTTTTGTATGATATCATAAATAATCATTAGCTTAACTTATTATGTTAGTTAATTAATTAATTAACTAATTGTGTTGTCTAATAAAATTTCCTAGGAATGGAGGTAATTATCATAAAAGACAAGTTTATGCTTAAATCGAAGGTTTATTTTAACAATCAATCCCTACAGCTTTTAAAACAGATTTCCGGATCTCGAGCATTTATTGTTGCTGATTCAATAATGGAAACATTAGGATATCTTCAAAAAACGGTAGACTACTTAAGCGAAGCAGGAATAAGCTCCAAAGTTTTTTCAGAGGTGTGCCCTGATCCTGATGTTAAAGTAATTGCAGACGGGCTAAAGCTCTATAGGGAAAGTGACGCAGATGTTTTGGTTGCAATCGGCGGAGGTTCTGCCATTGATACTGCCAAAGGAATTCTTTATTTTGCGTGGAAGTTTGGAGCCATAGAGGGTATGGAAATAAAAAGACCACTCTTTATTGCGATTCCTTCTACAAGTGGAACTGGCTCTGAAGTAACTGACTTTTCCGTCATTACCTCTGATGAGGGAGAAAAGGTATGCATCGTAGATGAGTTTATAGCACCAGATATTGCTATACTAGATTCTACCTGTATCCAGCATGTTCCACAACGTGTGGTAGCAGATACAGGAATAGATGTTTTGGTTCATGCCATAGAGGCTTATGTTTCCACAAAAGCAACCGACTTTACAGACGCTCTTGTAGAAAAAGCAATCAAACTTATATTCGAAAATCTTGAAGTCCTCTACAAAGACATCAATAATGCTAATGCGAGGGATCGTGTTCAGAATGCTTCCTGTATGGCGGGAATGGCATTTACAAATACGGGCCTCGGCATCAATCATAGCCTTGCCCATGCCTTTGGGGGAACTTTTCACATTGCACATGGTCGCTCTAATGCGCTTATGCTAAATGCAGTGATGGAGTTTAACTCTGACTTAGATGGAAGTGCCAGTGGTTATGCTACCGAAAAATATGCAAAACTGGCAACAGTTCTGCAACTTCCGGCTAGGACACGTCGTGAAGGAGCTGTTAATTTCATGCTTGCTGTAAGCAGACTGAAAAAAGCACTGGATATTGAAGATAATATAAGAACCCTTGGAATTGAGCAAACTAAATTTGAGAGAGTACTGGACCAAATGGCTCAAACAGCTATGCTCGATCGATGTACCCCTACTAATCCAAAACAACCTTCTAAGGAAGATCTGATTAGAATTTATCAAAAATGTTATTAATAAATCTTCAAAATCATAAAAATTAGATAAAAAATATTTTATTCTCGAAATAACCTCCCCATTTCTTACAAAGGGGAGGTTTATTTATTACTTATACCCGACAAAATCTAGTACCTCGAAAAAAAAGTTCCAGTCTTTTCTTGTGTGTTATTTATTGTAAACCTAAGATATGTTATTTACTTTGTTAATTTTATATATTAAAATAACAACAGAAGCTTTTTAAAATTTGAAAAAGTCTTTTCAAATAATATAAACTCAGCAGTTTTTATTTTTTCAATTAAGAATTGCATTTCGGGAAGGTGTATTATAAGAATGAATAAAGTCGATAATCCACTTAAAAAGTTTATAAACTCCAATTTATATACCCGCTATAGTGGTATTTTATCCTTATCAGATATTTCTTTATTTTTAGTAGATACAAATGGCAATATTTTGCTTGAGCTTATCCCAGCCCCAGATTTTTGTAGTCACGTATGCATGGAAAACAGAAGCCAGGTATGCTGTGACTACAAAAGCCAGTTCAATCCTCATCAGGAGAGTAGCTTTGTCTGCCGATATGGACTCCAAAACATCTGTTTACCTATTAAGGTGCAAGATAAGACTTTGGGTTATATAGCTGGTATGCAAGTGCATTCACAGGATACGGAATATAAAAAATATATGATTGATGTGCAGTCTCTAAAAAATGACAGAAACGTTGAATTAGAATTTATCGCTAAGTCTATTGCTGGATTGAAAACTGTAGAGTTAGATAAAATTAAAATACACGAACAGTTGTGCCGCCACATTGCTAATAATATTTCTCTTGACTTATCAGAAAGTGTTAGTCATGTGGATTCAAATGTGACAAGGCTATCAATTGAGAAGGAAATGCTTGAGAAAAAGATTATCGATTTAGAAGCTAAGAACATGTCTTTAGTAATTAATCCGCATTTTTTGTTTAATACCTTGAACTGTATCGCCCGAATCGCGTATTTTGAGCATTCCCATACAACAGAGGAACTTATCTACTGTCTTTCCGATTTGCTACGATACAATTTAAAGCAAGATGACCAGCTTCATACTATAGCTTCTGAAATAGACAACATAGAAAAATATTTGTATATACAAAAGGTACGATTTAAAAATCGTTTAGAATATACCATAGACGTCCCGGAGAAAATTAAATCTTATAGAATCCCCAATATGGTAATACAACCCATTGTTGAGAACGCCCTTATTCATGGTATCACCCCAAAACGTGATGGGGGTAAAATCAGTATTTATGCAGAAAAATATAAAAAGGTGATCGTTATTTCCATTGCAGATAATGGAAACGGTTTCCCAAAGGATGTTTTAGATAAAATACAACAGTCTGAAAATAAATCGGGTCTAGGGTTTAGAAGTACGGATAAACGTTTAAAACAATATTATGGAGAACGTTATGGATTGGAAATCGCAAAGTCTGACTATTCTGGAAGTACAGTAACCATCACGATTCCAACACAACCATTGGGAGGTGCTAGCGATGAATGTGGTATTAATTGTAGAAGATGAAATACTTGAACAAGAGTTCCTCAAAACAGTTGTGCTTGACCAGCTTCTTCCAGAGGATAAGCTACTGACTTGTGGAAGTGGAGTTCAAGCTGTTCAATTGGCAAAGCAGTATCGACCGAATATTATTATAATGGATTTAATGATTGCTGAAATAGATGGTCTGACTGCCATTCAGGAGATCAGAAAGTTTTTACCTAACGTTTGTATCACCATTTTGTCCGCCCATTCAGACTTTTCATATGCTCAAAAAGCCATCAATCTTAGGGTTTTCGAATATCTTTTAAAGCCTGTCAAACCTACCGCCTTCAAAGAGATATTCCAAAAAATGTTAAATGCAACATCCAACAGTCATGTTCTAATAGAAGACAAGCCTGAAGAAAACAATGCGAATATTAAGGATGACCAACAATATTTTATCAATGAATCCATAAAATATATAAAAGAACATTTGAGAGAAAAATTGACTTTGGAAATGGCTGCATCCAAGGTGTTTATGCATCCCAAATATTTCAGCCGTGTTTTTAAAAAGGAAATGGGTGTTGCATTTACTGAGTATATCACTCAACTAAGAATTCAATATGCCTGCAGATTGTTGGAGACAACCAATTATCCTGCTTACCGGATTTCATCTGAATGTGGTTTTTCAGATCCATCTTATTTTAATAGGGTATTCTGTGCGCAGATGAACATGACTCCACAGACATATAGAAAAAAGGCATATTCACTGAAATCAGATGATTGAACTGCAGAAACCTCACTGTAAGTGGGGTTTTCTATACTTTTTGTTGATCTAGGTTATAGACTCCCAAAAGCAGAAATAACCGTCCCTAATGCTTTTAAATGTTACAATAAATCAATAAAAAGAAAACCCCACTACTGGGCGCACCAAAAAAGTAGAGCAAAATTTTCACTCTACTTTCTAAAAAACTGAAAATTGTCTTTAACAAAACAATTTTTTATTTAATCTTATAACTAATAAATCGCTACTGGCCCATGAGGACCATCGATAATTTCTATTTTCGTTTCAAAAATATCTGTCAAAATTTCTGGGTCCATAACCTCTTCTACTGTTCCAAAAGCAGCAATTTGTCCATTTTTCATAGCACAAATTCTATCAGAATATTTGGCTGCAAAATTTATATCATGCATAACAGTCAGAATTGTTCTTCCAAATTCATTAGCCGCATGCCTCAAATGCTCCATCATTTGAACAGAACGAGCAACATCAAGATTGTTCAGCGGCTCATCCAAAAGTACATATTCAGTCTCTTGGCATAAAACCATTGCTACATATGCCCTTTGCCTTTGACCACCAGAAAGCTCATCTAAATATCTATTTTCTAGATTAGTCAGGCCTAAAAAATCGATATATCTAGAAATAATAGCCTCATCCTCCTTAGTTAGTCTTCCCTTCGAATATGGAAAACGTCCAAATCCAACTAATTGCCTAACAGTAAGCCTCGTTACAAAATGATTTTCTTGCCTTAGAATAGTCAAAATTTTTGCTAAGTCCTCTGATTTAGATTCAGAAACATCCATATTTGCCACCTTAATTTGGCCTTCATCCATATCCAAAAGTCTTCCGATCATCAAAAGTGTCGTAGACTTTCCAGCACCATTTGGTCCAATTAAAGAAGTAAGACCAGCTTTTGGTATTTTAATATTCACAGGTCCTATTTCTACCTCATCACCATATACCTTTTTAACATTATCAATATTTATCATAGCGTCCCCTTCCTTAAAATTGCAACTAAAAATGTTATTCCACCAAACATTTCGATAATAACTGAAACTACACCTTGCGCATTGAATACATGATACATAAAAAAGTATGCACCCGTTAGTATCAAAAATCCTACAGCAAGAGCCATTGGAAAAATATATCTGTGATCATAAGTTGGTGCCACTTGATAACTCAAAGTTGCAACTAAAAATCCATAGAAAGTAAGTGGTCCAACCAGAGCCGTTGAAATTGACATTAAAACAGAAACTAATATCAGAGTATAAATTACACTAAATTGATGATTAACGCCCAAAGAAGTACCGACATTCTTTCCAAGTGACAATACATTTAAATTCTTAGAAAAAGCAAGAAGAAGTAATGCTACAATTATTACAATTGGAATTGCAACAGAAAAATATGCAGAATCCGCATTATTTACAGAGCCAAACAATCTTGCCTGTAAAATATCAAACTCAGACGGCGCAAGAAGTCTTCTCATAAAAGATGACAAAGATCTCAGCCCAGTTCCGAGAATAACTCCAACCAAAAGCATAAGTTGTAAATTCCCATACTTTCCAGAAAGCAACCATCCATAAAGTATCAAACACATCAAGACCATAACAACAACTTGAAATATAAATGACCCAACACCACTAAAATTTATAAACGCACTAGCACCAAAGAAAAGTATTGTACTAGTATGAATTGTTGAGTAAAGTGCTTCAAAACCTAAAAGTGAAGGAGTTATAACCCTATTATTCGTAATCGATTGGAAAGCAACGGTCGATAAACTCTGACAAGTTGCAGTAATAATCATTGCAACAAGGGCTACCATCCTTCTTCTAACAACCGGGATAAAAGAAGGGGAACCTACTGGAACTGGATTGTTATAAACCAAAAGTCCATAGGAAGCAAGAGCGCCCAAGGTAATCAATGTTATTAACAAAATCCAATAACGTTTTTCTTCTTTCTTAGAGCGGAAAGCTCTAGCTGATCTATTTTCATTATGAAGGCTAGAATCGATTTCGATATTTTCTTTATTACTATATATTAATTCGTTCATCTTAGCCTCCTTTGTCTCAATAAAATAACAATAAATACAACTGACCCCACTGTTCCAAGTATCAAAGAAACAGGTACTTCAAAAGGCATTATAATTGTTCGAGAAATTATGTCACAGACAGTTATAGTACCCATTCCCAACACACATACCCATGGCAAATTACTCCTAAGATCATCGCCTCTATACATTGAAACAATATTGGGTACAATTAAACCTAAAAAAGGTAAGTTTCCAATAACAGCTGCAACAATTCCAACTGCAAAAGAAATAAGACCAGTACCCAAAAGAACTATCTTATTATAATTTACGCCAAGGCTTGTTGCAACATCTTCCCCTAGTCCAGCTAAAGTCAATCTATCAGCATAGATAAAAATAAAAAAAGTAACCATAACAATTAGCCATAAATATTCATATCTTCCAATTTGAACCGATGCAAAAGAACCTACAAACCAAGCTTCAATATTTTGCGTCATTTGAAAAACGAGTCCAATAAAAGTGGAAATTGCAGAAATGACTGCTCCAAGCATCATCCCAATAATTGGGACGATTAAAGACGAACGAAGCTTAACTCTTCTTAAAAACAAAAAGAAAATCATAGTTCCTATGAAAGAAAAAAGGATTGCACCGGTCATTCGTTGAACTAAAGTTGGTGCGGGAAATAATAAATAAACGAAAATAAGACCCAAACCTGCCCATTCAATAGTTCCTGTTGTGGTAGATTCAACTAAACGATTCTGTGTAATAAGTTGCATTACGAGTCCTGACATTGACATTGCAGCTCCAGTAAGCATTAGTGAAACCGTTCTTGGAACACGAGTTATGAAAAACATACGCATTCCATCCTCTTGCCCTAGAATATCATAAACTCCAGTAAACAATGATATAATACCTAACATAATAACAACTGTAATTGCTAATATAAAAGGTTTTGTCCATATTTTATTGTGATTATAATGTTGGGGCTGAGAGTTCTCAGCCCCATACATTTTTTGTATTGTATTTTTCAGCACTACGTTACACTCCTTTATGCTACTTAGCTAAGGCATTTGCAAGTTCTTCAAATAACTCTAGATAAGTTTGTATTGATTCATTAGTGTAAGTGTCTGCTGGTGCATAAACTATTCGTCCTTCAGAAACAGCAGTTGTGTTTTGAAGAGCAGGTGAATTATCGATAACATCCTGAGCAGGAACTGCATCAGTTGTAGAAGATACTGCAGCATCACGATCTAGTACAAAAATCCAATCTGGATTACTTTGTGCAATAGCTTCAACAGAAATATCATCACCTTGATGGTCCGAAGATGCACCACCAATTTCTAATGCAGAAATCCATCCAAAAATTTCATACATTGGTCCCCAAACACGTCCAGAACGAGGAGCTGAAAAACCAATATCTCCACCAGAAACTACAACACTCATAACTGTATCCGTTCCATTATATGCAGACTTAGCCTTTTCGATAGCTTGATCAAAATCAGCTACCAATTGTTCAGCCTCTTTATTTTTATCGAAAATTTGTCCCAAAGCGATTGTAGAATTCTTAAGTCCATTTACTAAGTTATCTCCAGGTGTATCAGCTTCCTTAGAAACATCAAAGTTAAGATCGATAACAGCTGCATTTGGCACTAATTTTTTTATTTCTTCATAGTAGCTAGCAAATCTTTGACCAATGATTACAAGTTCAGGTTCTACAGCTGCTATAATTTCAAGATTTGGCTCACGATGATTCCCAATATCTTGAACTGACTCATTACCTACATATGGTGAATCCGCAGGCATTACACTCTTTGGAACAGCTGCTAATTCAATTCGCCAATCAGATAAAGTTTCAAAGGTTCTATTATCTAAAGCAACTACATTCTTTGGATTTACAGGAACAGTAACAGTTCCATGAGCATCAGTGATATCAACCGTTGAAACTTCAACAGACTCATTTAATTGCCCATTAGTTTCAGCGTCACCAGCTTTATTACCTGAATTTGTGCAAGCTGTCAACATCAAAACAAAAGTTGCTATAATAGCAGTTAATTTAAAAAACTTAGATTTTTTCATCTCTCTCTCTCCTTATGTATAAATATGATTGACAATCAAATCATTGAATTGATGGAATCAATATCTATTCCATATTTTTATGCGTAATTTAAGTAATAATTTGCTTTATTTCACTATAGTGCACAGTTACAATACAAATGCTATGATAATGATTATCAACCTCAATATTCTAGTCAAGTATATCACATCAGAAAATATTGTCAACTATTTCTTATAGCTTTAATTTTTTTAACTTGGGAGTATAGCCTGCACTTACCGAGTTTTTCACTAAACATCTAAATTAAAAGCTTTGTAACCTTGTATTCTTAATTGATGCAAGCAATATGCTCGTTTAATTGTATAGACTTATCCCTCACCGAATGTACATCGGCTGAATAATCTACATATAGGAGGGAGGAAATTTTATGTCCATTCAATCTATCTTATCCAAGTTTATTTTATGCAGAAAGGCAAAGTCTCAATGTGATTGTATTGAATTGAAACTTGAAGACTTATATATAAAGATGAATAGAATAACAGACAAGGGAATTCCCCATGAAGTAACAGTAGTAGTTCCAAGGGCAGAAATCAGAGAAAAGTATGATGAAAACCAAAGGTTGATTGAAAAAGAAGTTATATTAAACAGCATTACTATAGTTCATGCCCCTAGGCATCCTCTAGCTGGTCCCCCAGCACCGCCACCAGAAATACCTGCTAAACTTGTAAAATCCAAATAGCTACCCTGTGCCCTAGACTAATATTTTTTATATAAAAAAACAATAGATTAGCTATTTCCCTAGCATATCTATTGTTTATATTTGCAGCGTTTTTTAAGCATGCCTTAACATTAATGTCAAACCGCACAACCTATATTTTATATTATAATGCTAATCTTTATGCATTTTATGTGTTAAATCAATAACTTTCATGTTATCCACCCCATGTAATAGTAGTATAAACAATAAGGTCTTGCGCAAGTTGTTAAATTCATCATTAGAAATCAAGAAGACTCGCCCATTATGCTGTTACCTATCTAATATCCTCTTTAGTATAATATGCTATACCTATTGCCCCTGGGCCAACATGCAACCCAATTACTGGTCCTATATCTTGTATCTTAATATCCACATCTACAAATTCTTTTATTTGTTTAACTACATTTTTAGCCTCATCAATACAGTTAATATGATGGACTACAATTTCCCCTAGCCCTAGAGCTTCTATATCCTTCAATACTTGCTTTACTATAGTTAATACAGCTTTTCCCTTTGTTCTAACTTTTTTAAATACTGTAGTCACTCCATTTTCTACAGTTAAAATAGGAATAATTTTTAGGAGATCTCCAATTATAGCATTTGCTTTTCCAATTCTTCCACCCTTTTGTAAGTACTCTAGATTAGCTGGTATAAATAAAAATCTGCTTTTTTTAGTATTGTTCTCAGCTACTTCTTTAACTTGCTCTAAGCTCTTATCTTCTTTAGCCTCTCTTGCTGCTACTATAGTAGCAAACCCTAACTGCATACAATTTGATCTGGAATCTATAATCTCTATATTAGCATTAGGGTAATTTTCTAGAATCATATTCTTCGCCAAGTGGGCAGTTGAGTATGCACCACTCATATCTGATGATAAAAAAATACAAATTAAATCGTCACCTTGCTTTACTACTCTCTCCATTTCATCATATAAGTCTGCTATAGAAGGCTGTGATGATTTAGGTATTCCTTTCTTATCCATCATCTTATAGAAACTTTCATTGTCTATTTCAGTTTCCTTAAAAGTAATATCTTCAAACTCTACATTCAAAGATACTACCCTTATATCTAAAATTTCTCTTAAAGATTCCTCAATATAGCTTGTGCTGTCAGTTAAAATCTTAATAGCCATATGTACATTTCACTCCAGTTTACTTGTTTTTAATATTTATATAATTTTAACATAAAAAATCTATAAATGCATGCTTTCATAGATTATAAAAAAACAATACTATTGTTTATTTAGAACAAATCAAAATTATATAAATATAAACTGAATTGCAATCATATATATAGCTGTTCCACCAATTATGCTAATCAAGTTATTACGTTTCCATATGTGCAAAATTGCCACTGTTATAACCCCGATTACCTCCGGAATCCCAAACGGAAATGCAGATATATTAACGTTTCTTAAGCAGTAGATTATAAGCATAGCTATAACTGCAGGAGGTAAATAATTACCTATATACTCTATATATTTTGGTGTAGCTTTATCTTTTCCAAATAAAATAAAAGGGGCTATCCTTATAGCAAATGTAACAATTCCAATAACTAATATTGCAATTAAAGTATAACTACTATTAACATTCACTATTTACTACCTCCCCACTATTATCTTCCGAAGTTTTCCTATCTATCTGTTTTTCAAATATCATCAGGGCAACAGTTATTAATACCATAGAAGGTAAAATTAAATTATCAACTCCAAAGATTAAAAGCGATAGAATAGTAGATGCAATACCAATTAGTACTGGAATATGGGTCTTATAAGTAGACCACTGCTCAATAAAAATAACTACGAATAGGGCGGTCATTGCAAAATCAATTCCATTTGTATTAAATGTTATCAGTGAACCTGCAATAGAGCCAATAAATGTACCTACTATCCAATATATTTGATTCAAAAGTGCAATGCAAAAAAGAAATGAATTATTATCAACACCTTCAGGTGCTTTCGAAGAACATAATAGTGAGTAAGTTTCATCACTAAGAGAATAAATCATATATGTTTTTTTCTTTCCCATACCTTTAAACTTATCTATAAACGATAACCCATAGAAAAAATGTCTAATATTTACAAATAATGTCACCAATGCTATTTCCATTAAGCCTGCTCCACTTGTTAATAGGCTAATAGCTATAAACTGCATAGATCCTGCATATACAGCTATACTCATAAAAATTGCCCACATAAAATTATATCCAGACTTTTCAAATAACAATCCAAAGGCCACTCCTACTGAAAGGTATCCTAGCATAACTGGTATTGTAGCTGGAAATGCTGCTTTAATTGCTTTTTTCATATATGTCCCTCCATATTTGCCCTATTTATTATGCTGTATTATGAAAATATATTATAGCATAATTATATTATAAATAATATTGCTCGAATTAGAAAATACATTATTCTTAAATATGGTCAAAAGAATAATAGATGAACTATATAATCCAGTTCATCTATTATTCTTAGTTATATTACTCCCTAATTTCAGGAGTTCTATTAACTTTTCTTTCTAAGTGCTATTAAATACTTATTATAGGTATTTAATAAGTGAAATTTACAACACTTTCCTTAAAAACTCCTTTGTTCTCTGATTCTGAGGGTTGTCAAAAATATCCTTTGGCGCACCTTCTTCTACAATGTTTCCACCGTCCATAAACATAAGCCTAGTACCTACTTCTCTAGCAAAGCCCATTTCATGAGTAACTACTATCATTGTCATGCCTTCTTTTGCTAGCTTTTTCATTACCTCTAATACCTCCCCTACCATTTCTGGGTCTAGGGCTGATGTAGGTTCGTCAAATAACATTACATCTGGAGACATTGCTAAGGCTCTAACTATGGCAATTCTTTGCTTTTGTCCTCCAGATAACTGGTTAGGATAAGCCCCCGCCTTATCTTCAAGACCTACTTGCTTAAGTAAGTCCATAGCTATTTTTTCTGCCTCTTTCTTAGAAATCTTCTTAAGCTTAATGGGTGCTAAAGTAATATTTTCTAAAACAGTCATATGGGGAAACAAATTAAATTGCTGAAACACCATTCCTATATTTTGTCTTAAAAGGTCTATATTAGTCTCTTTATCAGTAACTTTCTTTTCTTCAAAGATTATTTCCCCAGCTGTAGGCTCTTCTAGTAGGTTAAGACATCTTAAAAAGGTACTTTTTCCAGATCCGCTGGGCCCAATAACTACTACAACTTCACCCTTTTTAATGTCCGTATTTATATCCTTTAATACATTAAGTTTTCCAAAATTTTTTACAAGTCCTTTTACTTTAATCACTTACCTTCATCCTCCTTTCGACGATTCCCAGTAGTTTAGATAGGGTAAATGTTAAAACAAAGTAAATTCCCGCAGCCACTATTAAAGGTTCTAGAGGTATGAAGGTATTTCCCCTTACAGTGTTGGCATTATACATAAGCTCATTTATACCAATAACCGATACTATGGAGGATTCCTTAATAATAACAATAAACTCGTTACCTAGAGCAGGCAAAATATTTTTAAATGCCTGAGGTATAATAATATGTCTCATAGACATGGAGTAGGACATACCCAAGGAACGTGCTGCCTCCATCTGCCCATTATCTACCGACTGAATACCAGAACGTATAATTTCCGCAACATAGGCTCCACTATTAATTGATAGAGCTATAATTCCTGCCACAAACTCTTCGCCAGTACTGCCTAAAAAGGCAACAGATGGGAAATTAATACCTATAGCAGGTAATCCATAATATATTATAAATATTTGAACGAGTAATGGTGTCCCTCTAATAACCTCTACATAGGCAGTAGAAATAAAATTCAGAACCTTATTTTTGGAGATTCTCATTAGGGCTAAAAACACACCAAATACTACGCCTAAGGCCACGGTGAAAAATGCAAGTAATACTGTATTTTTTGCTCCATTAATAAAGAATGTATAATATTTTGGTAAAAAACTAAAATTCATTTTTTAGCCCTTCCTTCCTTTAAGTCGTACTACTACTCCCCATCTACCATTTCTATAGCTTCTAGTACAAATTTATCTACAGATCCATCCTTGATTAAGCGGTCTAGAGTTTTGTTTATCTCATTAACTAGATCTGTACTTCCCTTCTTAACAGCAACTGCAGAACCACCTTCGCCATCGTCAAATGTAACATCCATAAGCATTAAATCCTTGTTTTTATCTACATAAGAGTCTGCTACTGGTTTTTCCATAACTAATGCATCTATTTTATTATTTTTAACTTCAAGAACTAGATCTGGTATTTTAGCCAATGACTTTAATTGAAGGTCTTTAATTTCAGCTTCTGCAATTTTTTCTTGTATAGCACCCTTTTGTGCTCCTATTTTTTTACCAGTTAAATCATCTACTGTCTTAAATGTATCTTTATTTTCTGCTTTAATAACTATGCCATGAACTGCATTATAGTATATTTTAGAAAAGTCTACAGCTTTCACTCTTTCTGGATCTGGAGTCATACCAGCCATTACAAAGTCTACCTTATCAGCATTTAGTGCTAATAGTAATCCATCGAAATCCATATCCTTTATTTCAAGTTCTACACCTAAATCCTTTGCAATTTCTTTTGCAATTTCAATATCAAAACCTACTATTTCGTCCTTACCATTAACTTCCTTGTGAAACTCATATGGAGGATAATCTGCACTTGTACCAACAACTATCTTACCTGCTTTTTTTATTTGATCTAACTTAGAAAGAGACTCCTCTGCATTATTATTACTAACAGTAGCATTACCACATGCAGTAAATAAAATAGCTACTCCTATTATAAGTGATATAATAGCTGATTTAGAAAACTTTTTCATTTTAATTCCCCCTCGATTTATTAATAATTATACATATCTATGTATATGTATCCTATTGGAATATTATACAATCATATAAATAAATATGCAACAACTTTTTTAAAAATTTTAAAAAGGTATTTTCTTTTTTATGTAGAATAATTTATACCAGTTAGGCCTGTCCTTAAAGTTTCGAGGAGGTTTTTTATTTATGAAAAAACTAAAGCATTTTCAAAATAGAACAAAGTCAAATCTTACTTTTATGATTCTCCCTAATTCTTCAGAAAAAATTATAAAGTTTTCTCTACCTAATTTGCTTTCAAAAGTAATAATTCTATCTTTATTTTTTGTGATCTTAAGCTCTATCATATTTTCTAGTGGCTACTTTGGCATAAGGCATAAACTAATTGCTGCAAACAACCAGATTGCTGAGTTGAAATTAGAAAATGAAAGTCAAAAATATGAAATAGCTGAATTAAAAAATTACTCTATAAAGGTAGATGAAAAATTAGCAGATTTAAATAAAATTCAAAATCAAGTATTAAACATGGTAGGTTTAGATACTAATAATGAAGATACTAGTTTACCAGAAATAACAGATATTTTATTCGCTTACTCTTATTCACCGAATATAGTCTCTCGATCTGCACAAAGCAATATTTTTTCTTCTCAAGGATATGAGGAAGAAATAAACTTCCTAACACAGTTAATAGACCGTGAGAAAGAAAATATGGAAAAACTTATTTTAAATGTTGAGCAACAGCTAGAATATCTGGATGCGCTCCCCAATTTAATGCCTAATCCTGGCAGGATATCTTCACCCTTTGGATATCGTATTTCACCTACAGGAAGAAACAGAGAATTTCATAATGGGATAGATATTTCAAATAAACTAGGAACAGATATCATAGCTGCTGGAAGTGGAATTGTAACATATTCTGGATATAATGGCGCATATGGGAAAGTAGTAATGATTTCCCATGGCTATGGATATACCTCAATATATGCTCATAATCAAGAAATTCTTGTTTCCGTAGGTGACCAGATAGAAAAAGGACAAGTTATTGCTAAAGTAGGGAGTACTGGGAGAAGTACAGGTCCACACGTTCATTTTGAAGTACGACTTAATAATGAGCCTATAAATCCATTAGACCTGATAGAAAACTAGATTTTATCGTTAATTTTAACTAATTAAAGGATCTTCAATCTTTAATTAAATACACTTTATAGGGGGATAATAATTATGTTCAGTAAAAAACAGACAGCGGATTTCTCAAAATTTGATACACTTATAGGTAAAAATACTTCCTTTGAAGGAACATTAACTGCTGAAGGAACTATTAGAATTGACGGTAAGATTAAGGGTGATGTAAAAGTAGAAGGCGACATTTACATAGGTGAGAGTAGTCAAGTTATTGGAAATATTATGGGCTCAAATATAATAGTAGGTGGCAATGTAGACGGTAATATAATAGCCAATGAACAACTTAGGCTAACCTCTACAGGAAAAGTAATTGGTGATATTTCTGTTAAATCTCTAATAATCGATGAAAATGGAGTTTTTGAAGGTAGCTCTAAAATGACAACAAATGAAATAAATTCTAAACACAAGTCAAAAAAATCTGAATCAAGTAGTGTAGAAAATTAATTGATTTTCTACACTACTTGATTTTAGATATAAGTACCATAAATTTTTAAGTGGATTCTATTTAAAAGCAATCGACCAGTAGAAGCTAGAGTTTTTTATTTGTAATTTTTAACTAGTACAACAAGTCAATTTATAATGGTTCTATTTTTATATTCTGTTTGTATTCAATGGGACTGACTCCTACTTCCTTCTTAAATACTCTACTAAAGTAGTGCTGGCTACTATATCCGACCAATTGCGCTACTTCATGGATTTTTATGCCTATATTTTCTTCTTGAAGCATCTTTTTAGCATTTTCTATTCTTATTTCTGTTAAGTATTCTATAAAAGTCTTACCTAGCTCATGTTTCATTAACTTACCTAAATAGGAGGGGCTAATATCAAATTTTTCAGCTACTTCATGTAGAGATAAATTCTCCTGCATGTAATGACTGTCCATGTAGTTTTTAAGCAGCACTACTATTGGACTATATTCCTCTTCATTATTATTTATTGCACCTATATTTTCCATATTTTTAGGCTGATTCTGTAGATGTACTATTCCCTTAATTATAATATTCTTCAGTTCTTCAGAGTTTATAGGCTTTAATAAATAATCAAATACCTGTAATTTAATAGCTCTCTGAGCATAATGAAATTCATCATATCCTGTGATAATAATTACAATAGAATATGGCAAAAAATTATGCACTTTTTCAATAAAACCTAGACCATCTAAAAAAGGCATGTTAATATCGACTAAAAGAATATGAGGTATATGCTCCTTTGCTAAATCTAAGGCCATCTCCCCTTCTTCTGCTTCCGCCACTATTTCTAGCTCCAAATTAAAGGACTGTAGCATCTTTTTTAATCCTTTTCTAATTTTAGGCTCGTCATCTGCAATAAGCACTTTCCACATAGGACCTCACCTTTCCTGCGATGTATTTTAAATGGTTCTAATGCATGTACAGCCTTCACTCTATAAGCTTTATATTATCCATAATAAGTGGATGTCTAAGTATAACTTCCGTACCTTTTCCATATTCACTTTTAATTCTAATACCATATTTATTTCCAAACATAAGCTTAATTCTTTCATTTACATTAAACATACCATAGCCTACCCCTTCGCCCTTACTTCTACCTTCTAATACATCTATAATTTGTAATAACTTCTCTTTTTCCATTCCAATACCATCATCTGCTACTTTTAACTCCACTTCTTTACCTATTATTTTTCCTTCTATTAATACTTTTCCTGTACCCTTCTTTCCTTTAATGCCATGGTATATAGCATTTTCCACCAATGGTTGTATAATTAACTTTAAAACCTTACATTCCTTTAGTTTTTCATCCCAAGACATTTCATATTCTAATTTATCTTCGTAACGAACCTTTTGAACAAATAAATAGCTTTCAATATGCTTAATCTCCTCTAAATATGAAATTATTTCTTCGCCCCTGCTTATAGATATTCTAAACAGATTGGTAAGTGCATCTACCATATCTACAATATCATAGGCCTGATGTTCTATCGCCATCCAATGAATTGTATCTAAAGTATTATATAAAAAATGTGGTTGAATCTGAGCCTGTAGAGCCCTCAGTTCTGCTTCTCTCTTGTCTTTTTGTTCTATATAAACGGTTCTAATTAAATTCTTAATCTGCCTTACCATCTTGTTAAAACTTTTTCCCAGTTGGCCAATTTCATCCTCTCCAGGATGGGAATAAACAATATCTAAATTTCCTTCCTCTACGTCCTTCATTAAACCTTGTAATTCCTTAATCGGCTTAACTATAGAGGATGATAGAAATAGAGAAATTAATATTAAACTAGTAATAATAAAAAATCCAAAAACTAGAATCATTTGAAGGAGTCTGTCCGTATCTTGTGTCATCTCCCTCTCAAGAAAATTAATACCTAAGGACCATCCTTCCGCATATGGAATAGGTGCATATAAAACTATAATATTATTTCCCATAAAATCTTGTATTCTATCAATACCTTCTATCCCTTCCACTGTTTTGCCACCTATATGTTTCGCTCCTATATATCCATAGGTTTCACTTTCAAAGATGTTAAAGGATTTATTTATATAGCCTTCCTCCATAGTAAATACTTGTCCATTTCTATCACATATCCAAGCTAATCCATTATACATCTTAACCTCTGATGCAATAGCCGATAGCTTAGATATATATATTGCTCCATTAATATAGCCCACCGGCTTTCCAGCATTATCCCTTATGGTATGGATAATAACAACTATAGGCTCTTCATTAGAACGAGAAATAATTGGATCGCTAATTACATAATCCAAATCCTCTGTCTTTATTTTTTCAAAATAGGATCTATTGGTTACATCAATATAGGTATCGTTGGTTACCCAGGCATGTCCCTCTGGAGTGATAATAGCAAAGGATTCAAATTCCTCCCCATGACTTTCATCCATTTTTCTCATATATGGCTTTGTTTTATCCATATCCATGGAAATTAGGGTTTCGTTTTCACTAAACACCTTCAATTCTGCAATCCGCTGATTAATCCAAGCGCCTACTTCTCCAGACTTTGCAGTAATAATTTGCTGACTTAAATCTATTGTCAATGGTATGTTAGTATTTTTGATTTGATTTCTAACCAATACTACTAATAGCAGGATCATTATTGTAGTAACTGTAGCAAAATACAAAAGTATTTTTGTTCTTAAGGTTTTCATAAATTACACCATAGCCTTTCGATTCTATAGTCAACAATTATATTTACCTATTAAAGTATACCCTTATACTACCTATTACAAAAGGTATATGAAGAAAAATCCCTATAAAATTAAAAACTCATAGGGATTTTTCTTCATTATTTATTTTACTTACTTAAGCACACTTTCAGCTGCTATTCTACCAAATACAACAATATCTGTAATTGCGTTTCCACCTAATCTATTTGTTCCATGAATTCCTCCAGTTACTTCTCCAGCAGCAAATAATCCAGGAATAGGATTACCTTCATTATTTATTACTCTAGCTTCTGTATCGATTTTAAGACCACCCATTGTATGGTGTACAGAAGGAGTTACTTTCTGAATATAGTAAGGAGCTTCTGTTAATCCTATAATTTCACCTCTACGATTAAAATCTTCATCTTTTCCATTAGCAGCATATTCGTTATATTTCGCTATAGTTTCTTTTAATTGATCAACATTAATATCGAAAAACTTTGCTGCTTCTTCAATTGTATCTGCCTTAATAAGAGTACCTTGTTTCACTAACTGATCAAATTCCTTCATATAATTATCCATATGACTTTTGTTTTTAACAGTTGTATCCCATATTAAATAACCCATTCCGTCAGTTTGAGACAAAATAGCCTTAGAAATAACATCACGTCTGTCTAATTCCTCAACAAATCTATTACCTTCTTTATTAACTAATACAGCTCCATCAAATCTAGTATCAGCTACATAAGATAAAACACCTGTTACTGGGCTACAAGTTGGATAGGTTTGAATATTTTCCATTCCTATTAAAGCAGCACCTAATCCTTCTGCCATAACAATTCCATCTCCGGTAGAACCTGGTTGATCTGTACTCATATATCTTTCATCGTACTCAGGATTATATTTCTTTCTCATTTCTAAGCTAGAACCAAATCCGCCTGTTGCTACTATAACACCTTTGTTTGCTTTAAATATAATTTCGTTACCATCTTTATCTACGGCTCTTACTCCATTAACTTTTCCACTTTCATCTGTAAGGATTTCCTCAGCTTTTGTTTGTTTTCTTACAGGTATATCCATTTCTTCTACTTTAGCTCCTAGCTTACTGATAAGTTCATCGCCAGAACCACCTTCAGGGTAAGCTGCTCTTGGAACAGAATGTCCACCAAATTGCATTAAATAGTCTTCTCTAAATGAAACATTAACTTCGTCCCTTAACCATTCTATGGCACTACGAGCATTGTTAGCCAAAACGGTTACTAATTTTTCATCAGCTTGGTTGTCTCCGCCCTTTAATGTATCTTCTTTATATTGTTCTATACTATCTTCAATACCTAATTTTTCTTGAATCCATGTTTCAGGAGCATTTAACTCTCCACCAGATATTAATGTATTACCACCTATAAATGACATCTTTTCTAATACAACTACACTGGCTCCTGCACCTTTCACTTCTATTGCAGCAGAAAGTCCTGCTCCTCCGCCACCAATTACAACTACATCATAAACTTCTTCTTTAACCTGTCCATCTTTGTTTGGTGTATCTGCGTCTGTATTTTCACCATTTTTTTGACCACATCCAACAGCTGATAAAGATAAAACAATAGCTAATAAAATAATACTAATCCTCTTAAAGCTTTTCATAAAGTGCCTCCTCTATAAAATGTTATTTTTTTGTCAATTTCTATTATTTATTATAAGGCAACTTTTATATATTGTATTTGTAATTTATCGTAGTTTTTTGTACTTTTTCGTACAGTTTATATTTTAAAATATACAATAAAACCACCCTAAGGGTGGTTTCTAAAAGTCTACAATTGTTGCGCTACAGCTTCTAACTGTTTTTCATGTAGATGATATGAATTTTTTCTAAGAAATAAAATAAACCAGCTTGTTAATATAATTCCTTTAAATATACTACTTATACTTATGCTCCACCATATCCCATTTAATCCTAATAGATGGGGGGCAGATAGAATCATGGCAGCTGGAATACGTAGGGCATTAAATACAATACCTATAATAGAAGGTGGTACTGTTTTTCCCAAGCCATTAAAGGCTCCCGC
Organism: Alkaliphilus sp. B6464; assembly: GCF_018141165.1. Taxonomy (NCBI): domain Bacteria; kingdom Bacillati; phylum Bacillota; class Clostridia; order Peptostreptococcales; family Natronincolaceae; genus Alkaliphilus; species Alkaliphilus sp. B6464. The sequence continues at coordinate 1,329,404 of NZ_CP058557.1, read as the reverse complement.
TGTAGTAATTTCAATGCACATAAATAACTGGGATAATCCTAATATCTTTAAATATGCAATACCGTGTGCAACTGCTTCTTCTTCATTTAAGAACACAGAGAAAACGGGTCCTGCTCCAAATGTCAATAAAAGTGTTGCTCCAACTCCGATAATGCTTACTAGTCCAATTGCAACAAAGTATCCTTTATATATACGATCCCATTTTTTAGCTCCATAATTTTGTCCAACAAAAGTGCTAAGGGCTGTAGAAAATCCTCCTGCCGTCATCCAAGAAATGGCCTCTATTTGAGATCCAATTTTTTGTACCGCAATAGGCGTGTGTCCCCAAGGCGCAATTATTTTAGCAATAAACATTCCGATAATGGAGAACAATGCATTTTGTAAAGCAACAGGTAGGCTCAATCTTATAATATGCTTCATATGATCCATATCCGGTGCTTTTAAAAATCCAATATCGCTAAAAAGCTCTCCCTTTGCAAAAGCAATTCTAAATATAAAGACCAAGCTTACAATAGCTTGTGCTATTACTGTGGCTATAGCAGCTCCCTTTACTCCCATTGCAGGAATAGGGCCCATTCCATGTATAAATAGTGGATCTAATACAATATTTGCAATCAATCCAATCATATTTATATAAAATGGTGTCTTGCTATCTCCATATCCATTTAAAATACCTGTAAATACTGGATTTATAAAATAAAATACTAATCCTAGAGAAACAATAGCAAGATAAGAGGTAGCCATTTCAATTACCTCTGTATCCCCTAAATTAAAAAACCCTATAAGAGAATGTCTAAAAGTAATAAGCGTAATGCTATAAATAATCGCTAAAAATACATTTAGTTGGATTGTATGTCTAATGTATCTTCTTGCCTCTTTAACATCATTCCTGCCTATAGATTGAGCGACCCCTACTTCTGCTCCAACTTTAGATAGTATGATAAACGCCATAGCAAGCCATGTAAAGAAACCACCTGTACCTACGGCTGCAGCAGCTTTAGTACCTACCCTCCCTATCCAAAACATATCCGTAATAGTATATGCAGTTTGTAGAAAAGATGTTCCCATAATAGGAAGTGCTAGTTTAATTAATGCTTTTGATATACTTCCCTGCGTTAGTTGATTTTCTTTAACCAAAGCCACTACCTCCTTTAATTTATAAATTTTATTTCCAAACTTAAAGTATTATATCAGATCTTTAAAAAACTCTTCAAGCACTTTATGTAATTAATTTATTAACTTTAAATAATAAGTACTACAATGCTGTTATATACCTTGACACTCTTATATACTTTCTATTATGATTTAAATTGTCGTGTATATTATTAGTGCACCAATAACTAGAAAGGAGACTTTACATATGAGCAGTTATACACCTTCAGGGGTTTGTTCGAAAAAAATAAGCTTCGATGTAAAACAAGACAAATTACACAATGTATCCTTTGAATCTGGATGTCCTGGTAATCTTTTTGGGATCAGTCAGTTAGTAGAAGGTATGGATATTTATGAGGCTATTAAAAGACTACAGGGTATTAAATGCGGAGCAAAGAGTACCTCCTGTCCAGATCAGTTGTCTAAAGCCTTAGTTGCATATATTGAAGAAAACAATAATTAATAATATTCCTTTGTGAAGAGTATTAGGCAATAAAGAAAGGCCATTTCTATTAAAGCTTAATGGCCTCTCTATAAAAATAATACTTATTCCTTATATTCTAAAGATATAAGGTTTTTTAGTTTAATTAGAGTTTAAAAGAACTTTTTAAAGAAACTATTCTATTAAACACTAAATTATCATTACTATTATGCTTTGGATCTACGTTAAAGTATCCATGTCTAAAGAATTGGAACTTATAGTGTGCCTCTACATCCTTCATATTATCTTCTACAAAACCATGTAATACTTCTAGGGAGTTTGGATTAATTTGTTCTAAAAAATGTTTATCGTCTTCCCCATCTTCATCTAATATTAGTGGCTCATATAGTCTGAACTCTGCAGGTGTAGAATTACTAGCATCTACCCAATGGATAGTACCCTTTACCTTTCTTCCTGTAAATCCAGTTCCACTCTTTGTTTCTGGATCATAAGTACAATGAAGTTCCACAACATTGCCATCTGCATCCTTTATTACATCGTTGCATTTAATAAAGTAAGCGTGCTTTAAACGAACCTCATTACCAGGGAATAGTCTAAAATATTTTGCAGGTGGATTTTCCATGAAATCCTCTTGCTCTATATATATTTCACGAGAGAATGGAATCTTACGTACTCCCATTGATGGATCATCTGGATTGTTTTCTGCATCCAGCATTTCCACTTGTCCCTCTGGATAATTAGTAATAACTACTTTAAGTGGTCTTAAAACTGCCATAGTTCTAGGTGCAATTTCATTTAAATCTTGACGGATAAAATGCTCTAGCATTTGCTCATCCACAATACTTTGGTTTTTAGATACTCCAATTTCTCTACAGAAATTACGAATAGCCTTAGGCGTGTATCCTTTTCTCCTTAATCCCGAAATAGTTGGCATACGTGGGTCATCCCAACCGTCTACCACCCCTTCATCCACTAATTGCTTTAATTTTCGCTTACTCATAACAGTATTAGTCATATTTAGTCTAGCGAACTCTATTTGTTGAGGCTGAGACTCCATTTCACACTCTCTAACAGCCCAATCATATAAAGGTCTATGGTCTTCAAATTCCATTGTACATATAGAGTGAGTTATACCCTCTATAGCATCCTCTAATGGATGCGCAAAGTCGTACATAGGATAAATACACCATTTATCTCCTGTATTGTGGTGACTTGCGTGAACTATACGGTAAATAACAGGATCCCTCATATTCATATTTGGAGAGCTCATATCTATCTTTGCTCTTAAAACCTTTTCACCATCTTTAAATTCACCTTTTCTCATTCTATCAAAAAGATCAAGGTTTTCTTCAATACTTCTATTTCTGTACGGGCTTTCTTTTCCTGGCTGAGTCAAAGTTCCTCTATGCTCACGAATTTCTTCTGCTGATAAATCATCAACATAAGCTACTCCCTTTTTAATTAATAGTACAGCACGATTATACATTTCCTCAAAATAGTCGGATGCAAAGAATAGCTCCTCCCAATCGAATCCTAACCATTGTACATCTTCCTTAATAGACTCTACATATTCCGTATCTTCTTTAGTTGGGTTTGTATCATCAAAACGCAAGTGGGTTTTTCCATTAAAATCATCAGCCAACTCAAAGTTTAATACTATAGATTTTGCATGTCCTATATGTAAATAACCGTTTGGTTCTGGTGGAAAACGTGTAATAATTTCTTTATGTTTGCCTGATTCTAAATCTTGTATAACAATATTCCTAATAAAGTTTGAAGTAATAGGCTTATTTTCCATTTTAATCTCCTTTCAGCATGCTTTCTATCTGCATTAGTATATTTAAATAAATATACCATAAAACTAATTATTTTTCCATGTGTAACCTGCAAAATATCATTATTTATATGTATTATACTAGCTTATCCTATAGTTAACAATTCTAGAACTTTATCTAAACTGAGTTTTAAATTATCTAAACATAGTGTTCGAAACAATTAAAACTATTTCAATCGCTTGAAACTAAGATAAATTATTAATCTATTACATATTAATAATTTGTTTTTATATTATCTTAAGATATTATGTTTATAAAATATAAAAATATTCTGCGACCTTTTTGTATATTAATCATCTAATAGATAAAAGGAGGGGAAAATCTGTGGAAGATTTGGAAGAGGACCTAGTTAGAAGACTTAAAGCAGGAGATGTTGAAGCCTATCATCAATTGGTAGAATGCTATGGAGAAAAGCTCCTTCGTTTAGGTTATATAATTATAGGAGATTATCAATTAGCTGAAGACATACTACAAGAAAGCTATATTAATATTTATAGAAATATACATAGATTTAGTGGAAAAAGCACCTTACTTACTTGGGTTACAAGAATCACTATAAATAATGCTAAGCAGGCTTTAAAGAAAAAAAGAAGAAAAACTTGGATTCCTTTCTATGATGGTATAAAAGAAAATAGTGAACCTCACTCGATTACATATGAGATTATAAAAAAGGAAGAAATAGAAAAGCTAAGAGAGATTTTAATAGATCTGCCCTTAAAATATAGAGAAGCATTATATCTTTACTATTATGAAGAAATGAAAATTAAAGAAATAGCGGCAATTTTAGATATAGGCGAGTCAGGTGTAAAAAGCCGATTGCAAAGAGGTAGAAATATGCTTCAAGAGCGTTTAAGAAAGGAGCTGGGTTAATTGAAAAAAGAAGATTTATTAAAAGTTACTAAAGAAACTATAACTGATAGAGATATAAAAAATTTATTTCATCAAAGCCTTCAAGATGTAAGTCTAACAGAAAACAATAAAAATAAACTATACGATATCCCTATTAATACTAAAAAACAGTCTCTCCTACAAAACTTTTTAGAAAAGGAGATAATCATTCCTCTCCCATCCCTAGCTATCTTTACTTCTTTAGCTGTAATGTTAGTAGGCATGTATATAGGTAATCTTATATTAATAAAGGATATTCATGAACCAAGGTATGAAATTATTAATATACAAACTATGGAGTATAACCCATATGTTAGTCAAGGAAAAGGACGGTGAAAATAATTATGAAAAAAGTAATTAGATTAAAAGTAAAACACATTGTTTTAATTTCATCTATAACATTTTTCGTAGCTATGATTATATATTCTTTAATACCATCTATTATGCTTAAAATTGGAGATAGATTTAATTATAATGGTGATTTGCTAACGGCTAAAAGCTATTACGATAAAATTGATAAACATTTCCCAACATCTGCTGCAGCGGAAAGTGCCCTTGAGAAAGCAGGATACATTTCAGCTACTAATAATAAAATAATAATATCTGGTTTAGGTTTTGGAAGTGCCCAGTATTCTAGCGCCTATCTTTTTCCCGATACTCGGGCCTATTATGAAGAAATGAGCAATAGATTTTCTAGCTTTCCAGCCAAAAGAATTAGATACGACCTGCTTTCCAATGATGTAAGGATAAAAATTGATGATGGAGATATTAAAGAAGCAATAGACATGATAAAAAGTTTCTATACCAAAGTTAATAATGAAGAACGAAAACACATTGATCTTTTCACAATAAAAGGTATTATAAAAGCATTTGAAGTAAAGGGTTACTATAATGAAGCAGAGGAACTTACCAGTTGGATAATAGGATATGATAACGAATGGGAAAAAGCTGAATTCGAAACCCTTCTCGAGGAATTAAAAAAATCTAAAGATGCACATAGTAAGGTAACAGGTAAAGCAACGCTACAAAATCAGCCTTTTAAGGATCTGCCTATTTTTTTACAATACCAAGATATTGAAGATGGCAACATATTCGGATTTACAAATGAAGCTTTTTGGACAAAAACAGATGAATATGGAAATTTTGAATTTTCCAATGTACCTGAAGGTAGATATACTATTGGGGTTGTAACAGACTTAGAACAGATAGAAGATAAGATTTTAAAAGATAGTCCTTTTAAGAATACTAGTTTCAATGTGGTAAATGGTGAAAACTACGACTTTGCAATTGACTTTGTAAATAAAATGAAGGTAATTGCTCCCGCTAACGGGGAAGAAATAGAGGAGGATACTATTAAATTTCTATGGGAACCATTAGACGGAGCAGCATACTATTCCATTACATTTGGGATATCCTTTAATGGGGCAACAGGTTATAGAGATTTAGGTGAAAAATACTATACTACAGAAGCTCTAGTTAAAAAAGAAGATATATTATATATGGATGCCCTTTTAAGCTTTGATGAAGAGGGGCCAATTCCAGAATCCTTCCTTGCATATGTTAATCCAAACGTCCAGCTGTTTTGGGGAGTTAATGCCTATGACGAAAATGATAATATGTTATCTAGCTCTAATGGTTATGTTAAAGGAAATGATACAGACTTCTCCTTGGGGCAAAGGGAAGTAACAGAAGGTGATAAAAAACTTCTGAAAAGGGACTATAAAGATGCTATAGAAAGCTACGAAAAAGCTGTAGAGAAAAATCCAGATGATACACATTCTCTTCTTATGTTAGCTAGGTTATATGATTTTGATGAGGAACTTTCAAACTATCCTTATACAAATAAAGAAAAGTCTAAGGCGTATTATAAAAAGTTATATGAGATAACAAATAATAAAATATTTTTGGAGAAGTTTTAAAGCTCTTGGCATGCCAAGAGCTTTTTTTGTATTATCCTTACTCTCAGTATAAAAACATAATTTAAGAGTAACTTTTAATCATATCTAAAGTTCACTATTTTAAATATGATACTTCCAATTTTAATAGATAACGAAATTAGACAGAAAAATTTATTTTAAAATTAATTTTAAAGACTAGTTGATTATTTTGACTTAAATCTCTTTTATATAGTGTAAGACGAAACAAGTTGGCCGAGAGAGAGAGTCTTAGCAAAATAAAAATATATTATAAAAGGAGATGTTTATTATGCCACACAGAAGATCAGAGTCGGTAGAGCTCCTAACTCTTACCGAAGAAAGAATTGAAGATCTAATAACTGCTCAATACAATATTAAAAGACGTATTGAAGGTAGGTTAACAGACACTCAATTAGAGACAGCTTTAGGAACAACCGCTAGTATCCTTGGATTGCTATTAATTTCAGCCAATCCTATAGCTGGAACTCTAACAACCATTGTAGGTGCTACTACAGCAATTTTAACATTATCATCAAGTGATAAAGCAGTAGTGTTACAAAGTATTCAAAATGGTCTTGAAGGACTTCATATGGCTAAGGAAAGAATCAAAGCAGATCCTAGCAGAAATTATGTAAGAGCATATGTTGGTTTCTTGAACTATGATAATTTGGGAGTAAGGACGGTTTCATCTAAAGAGTTTGGTTATCTTTAAAAAGAAAAGAAATTGCAAATTAAATTTGCAATTTCTTTTCTTTTTGCATATACTTATAATGTAAAATATTGTTAAATATGCTATTCGTTGTTTAATAACAATAAAATTAAAATAAAGGAGTTCAATATTATGAAAGAATTTTTAAAAAATAATATAAGGATTATAATAGGTATACTAGCACTCAGTTTGCTTTTTTTGAGCTTAATAAGACCAAAATCGGATCTCATGTCAGAACTTTCAAATAGCAATATTTCCTATATGTCAATTACTTTCATAGAGGGATATAGTAAAGAGGGAAATAAATCAACTTCTAAAGAAAATGATATTGATTGGTTTATAAATTACATTACCTCTTTTAATGTAAAAGAAGTAAAAAAAAATAATTTGTATGAAGATTCAAATTCGCATATTGGCATAGCCCTTTTATCTAATAAAGATGAAAATTCATTAAATTTTTTAATAGAAATTATAGATGATAAATTGATTTATATATCTACTAAGCTTAAAAATCAAAATACGAGAACATCTACAACATATATGATTTTAGATTCAGAAATAAATAGAAATGAATTATATAAATTTTATGATTCTATGTAAATCGATTCTTACTAATAATATTGATTTTTTCACTTGAGGTATCGACAATTATCAAAACAAAAAATAGGAGGAATACAATGGTTCGATTTATTTAACTTTAATCTATGCTACAGCTTTAGCATAGCGTTCCTCTAGTGACTTTATTAAGTAACTGTATCTGCTCCTTACAGTTACTTTTTTGTATCATATGCAAATAACTCAGTTATACATACTTAAATATATATATCCAAGTCTTGTATTTTTTACACTACCCTTTCTACTTGTGGTTTTTAATGGGACTTTTACTCTGACTTTAACTTTAAATCCTAGGCTATATTAGCTTAATTTGTGTGCAAGTATTTTGTCTCTAAAATTGCTATTAATAAAATAAATTTGTATAGCACTTGTAATATCCTTCCCCTCAATGGGAAAAATACAATTTAGAGTGACTTGTAATCATCTTTAGTGATAGGAGAAAATAAAATGTATTTATTCCGCAAACTTTGGAATCCTGAAATGTTTCAGGGGCAATATAAAAGAAAAAATTATTTTGAGGGTTGGTATTATAAGTTAATAGATTCACCTAAAAAAAATGTATGGGCGATTATTCCTGGTGTTGCCTATGGCAAGTGTCAAGATGATAGTCATGCCTTTATCCAAGTAATAGAAGCAAATAGCTGTAAGGTCCACTATTTTAAATATGACATTAATAGTTTTAAATTTAATAATAAAGATTTTCATGTTCAAATTGAAAATAATCATTTTTATCGTAACGGCATAATGCTGGATTTAAAGAATGAAAATTCTTTAATTAAAGGTGAGCTATCATTTAATAATATAGTACCTTTTCCTAAAAAGTTTTTTAATCCTGGAATTATGGGACCCTTTTCATTTATACCCTTTATGGAATGTTACCACGGTATTGTTAACATTCATCATGAAATTGAAGGTAAGATTTTTGAAAATAATACTGGAATTGATTTTACAAGTGGATATGGTTATATAGAAAAGGATTGGGGAAAATCATTTCCAGAAGCATGGATTTGGCTACAGTCCAACCATTTTACGCAAGATAACATTTCAGTAATGTTTTCCATTGCTAAAATTCCTTGGTTTAGGAGTCATTTTACTGGTTTTCTTTCCTTTTTAAGAATAGATAATGAAATACTTATGTTCGCTACATATACAGGTGCGAAAATTAAAAAATTAGAATATAAAAATAATATATTAGATGTTTCCATTTCTAGCTCTAAATACATATTAGAAATGAAAGCGACATTTTCTAAGGGTGGAATTTTAAAAGCTCCTAAAAACGGCATGATGGATAGAGATATTAGCGAAAGCATTACATCTGCTGTAGAAGTTAAGTTATATGATAGCAAAAGCAAAAAAGTCGTATTTTCAGGAGAAGGACTAAATACTGGCCTTGAGGTAGTTGGAGATGTGGAGCAATTCTATTTTAACTAGAATATTTTATAAAATTAGGTGCAACATAGAGATAGATAGAATGTAAAATCTACATAAGAAAGGATGTAAACTATGGAACAATATTATTCTCCAGATAAAGGCTTTACTAAAGAACCTGAATCCTATTGGATTGCTTCCACGGGCACTACTGATTATCCCGCTTTACAAGAAGACATTACCGTAGATGTAGCCATTGTAGGTGGAGGTATAACAGGGATTACCTCTGGTTATTTACTGAAAAAGGAAGGTTTAACCGTTGCTATTATTGATGCCGACCATATTGCTAATGGAACTACAGGACATACAACAGCTAAAATTACTTCTCAACACGATTTAATTTACGATAAAATGATTAAGCAAATAGGTATAGAAAAAGCTAAACAATATGCTGAGTCCAACGAACAAGCTATAAAGTTTATTGCTCAAATTGTAGAAGAAAAAAATATTGATTGCGATTTTAGTTGGCAAAATGCATATGTATATACACAGTCCGATGGATATGTGGAACAAATTAAAAATGAAGTTAAAGCTGCCCAAGAATTAGGAATTAAAGCTTCCTATGTAGAAGACCTACCACTACCTTTTCCAATAAAAGCCGCAGTACAATTTGAAGGACAAGCAAAATTTCATCCACGCAAATATTTATTAAGCCTAGCAGAAGATATTGCTGGAGATGGCAGCTATATTTTTGAAAATACTAAGGCAGTTGGTATCGAAGAAGGTGAAAAGTGTTCTGTAGTTGCGGAAAATGGTAAAAAAATTACTGCCTCAAAAATAATAATAGCCTCACACTATCCCTTCTCTAATATAAGAGGTCTGTACGTTGCTAGAATTTATCAAGAAAGAGCCTATATTGTGGCTATTAAAGCAAAATCTAAGTTTCCGGATGGCATGTATATAAATGCAGAGCGGCCAGCCCGGTCTTTACGTTCCCATCCATTTGGTGATGATCAAGAACTTGTATTGGTAGTAGGTGAGAACCATAAAACAGGTCATGGAAATGATATAAATACACATTATGAAAACCTAATTGACTTTGCAAATGAAAACTTTGAAGTTGAAGAAGTTTTATATAGATGGTCTGCCCAAGACTGTATGACAATGGATGATATCCCCTTTATAGGTAGCATTAACTCTGCTCATCCTAATATTTATATAGCAACAGGATTTAAAAAATGGGGGATGACTAGCAGTACTGTATCTGCAATGATTTTAAAGGATCTTATTGTAAATGGTGAAAGTCCTTGGGCTGAAGTTTATGATCCGTCTAGATTTATAAATGCTGGGTCAATATGGACATTTATTAAAGAAAATTTAGATGTTGCAGTAAATCTTATTTGGGGCAAACTCTCTCCTGGCTCTATTAATCCTGATATTGAAAAAGGACAGGGAAAGGTTATAGATATAGACGGACAAAAAGTAGGCGCATACAGAGATGAAGAAGGAAAACTATACTTTGTGAATACTACCTGTACCCATATGGGATGTGAAGTCAAATGGAATGATGCAGAAAGAACTTGGGACTGCCCATGCCATGGTTCTAGATTTTCCCCTATTGGTGATGTAATAGAAGGCCCTGCTTTTGGACCTTTAGAAAAAATAGAGGTTGACTAAAAAGTCGCATAATGCTATCTCATTCACTCCTATTACACTTGAACTTTAAACATCCTTATTTAAGAAATTTCAAATGATCAAAAGATCCCCTTAACAATTATAGTGTTGAGGGGATTTTCCTTTCCTATAAATTGATCTTTTGTTTATACTCCCATAATTACCAAATAATACATTATCTAAATTTCCTGTTTGTTACTTTTTCTTTACATCTTAATCGAATATATATACTATAATTATTTGTGCAATAGTGTAAATAACTTGTACTATCTATACATATATAATAATAGAAATGATTATAGGAGGTTGAATATCTATGAAGATAAAGCAAAGTCGAAGTAAAAGAAGACAAAAATATATTAGAAGACGTATTACTGTTTCATTAGCTCTGACTCTAATACTTCTATCAACCTTCTTTTTAATAAAGAATTATATAATAAAAAATATGGACAATCTAGGTGTACTAAAGAGCATAACAGCTTTTGGTATATCAAATAAGGACAAAACAATAATCAATGAATCAAAGAATAATGACAATCTAAATAAGATTGAAGATATAGAGGAGGATACTAGCAAAAAAACTCCTAATTACATAGATGATAGCATTATTATAGCACCTAATACAGAAGGAAACACTTCAAAATCAGATAAGGAAACAAATAATAAGCCTAATGAAAATAGTAATATACCAAAAAAAGATATATTAGATACTAGTGAGGATATAAACTATAAAGAAGTTTTTGGGAGCTCCTTATTTATAGGGGATTCTATAACAGAAGGTCTATCCCACTATGAGCTTTTAGATGAAGAAACAGTTATTGCTAAGCTAGGGTTTACCCTTTTAAAAGCAAATAAAGAACTTAGTAACATAAAAACCTTAAAACCAGAGAATGTTTTTATATTGTTAGGAACTAATGAAGTTGAATCCAATATGAGCAGTGAGAAATTTATTAAAAATTACACTGAGCTAATAAATAATATTAAGGATAAATATCCAGAAGCAAGTATCTATGTTCAATCCATACTACCCGTAGATCCAAAGGTGCAAAAAAAGCTACCCTTTGTTACTACTGCTAGAATACAAGAATTTAATAGTGCTATTATAGAAATGGCTAAAAATGAAAGTCTAAATTATCTTAATGTAGCTTCTGTATTGGAAAATATAGATAAGGATCTTCATGAAAGCGATGGCATCCACTTTAAATATCCATTTTATAAACTTTGGTTAAATTATTTACATAACAATATTTAATAGAGCAGCGGCTTAATCCACATTATTTTAAAAAGGAGAATAAAAACAGATGAAAATAACTATGAATAACAATAATATAATTAAAAATACATTTAAAACCATTTTATTAGCAATCCTATCTCTTACTTTTCTGCTCGGCTGTTCCTCAGAAAAAGCGATAGCTAAGGCTCCCACTATAGAGGAAATTACTAATGAAATAGAAGAAGCTATAGACATATCTGAAATGAAAAAGGGTGATATTAATAAGCTTGAAAAACTATATGATATTAATGAAGATGAGGTAGAGGACTTTGTCCTATATACTGCTTCTACAAACATTAAAGCGGATGAGATTGCCATTATTAAAGTTAAAGATGAAAACAATATAGAGTCTATTAAAGAAAAAATATCTACTAGAATAAGTGATCAAGGTTCAATTTTTGAAAGTTATCTACCAGAGGAATATTTTTTAATAGAAAAGCATGTATTAAAAAGCAAAGGTAATTATGTACTACTTGTAGTATCGAAGGATGCTGCAAAAGTAGAAGGTATATTTGATAATTCTTTTAAATAAAAAATTCGTCTGATGCTACCGCATCGACTCATGGCGCACTCAATTTAAAAGCTTAAGCTTTTAAATTTCAAGTGCTTAAAATATTACCAACTTTCTACTTCTTTAAAAATCTCTCAACAAGTAAAAAAGTTATACTTTCTTACATAGTAAAAAAGCCATGACATAGATCTTTATCTAAAGCAGCTATGCTGCTTTTTTTGATGTAATAGTTAGGATATAATTTTAAAATTCTTATAAGGTGGTGTACAACAATTGGTATTTAGTAGTCTTATTTTCATTTTTCATTTTCTGCCTCTAACTATACTTCTATACTACATATCTCCTAGGCCACTTAGAAACTTGGTTCTGTTTATAGCGAGCCTTGTTTTTTATGCCTGGGGTGAACCAATATATATTCTTATAATGTTATTTTCTACATTCTTTGATTATTTGAATGGCTTGCTAATAGACAAACATAGGAATCATAGGTATATCCCTAAAGCTGTTTTAATTACTTCTGTAATTGTAAACCTAGGAATACTAGGTTTTTTTAAATACTACGGCTTTGTTGTAGACAATATAAATGGACTTTTTAATTTAAATATTGCAATAAAGAGCCTACCTCTACCCGTAGGTATATCTTTTTATACTTTTCAAACTTTGTCCTATACAATAGATGTATATACAAATAAGGCTCCAGTACAAAAAAATATAATATCCTTTGGAACCTATGTAACTATGTTCCCACAATTGGTGGCGGGTCCTATAGTTAAATATGGAGACATTGCCTATCAGATGAATAATAGAAGAGAAAGTATAGATTTATTTGGTGAAGGAGCAGAGTTATTTATTATAGGCTTAACTAAGAAAGTGCTGTTAGCAAATAATATTGGACTTCTTTGGACTAATATTAAAGAGACGCCACTAGCAGAACTTTCCATATTATCTGCATGGCTTGGAATAATTGCCTTTACATTTCAAATATACTTCGACTTTAGCGGATATTCGGATATGGCTTTGGGCCTTGGAAAGATGTTTGGATTTAATCTAATGAAAAATTTTGATTATCCCTATATATCTAAAAGTGTGACGGAATTTTGGAGAAGATGGCATATTTCCCTAGGTGAATGGTTTAGAGAATATGTGTATATTCCTCTAGGTGGTAACAGAATGGGTAGTCTAAAGCAGTATAGAAACCTATTTGTAGTATGGTTCTTAACAGGCCTATGGCATGGAGCCAGCTGGAATTTTGTTTTATGGGGCTTGTATTTCGGTGTTTTTGTAACTTTAGAGAAAATATTTTTATTAAAATGGCTTAAAAATCGTCCAAAGTTTATAGGCCATATCTATACTTTACTAGTGGTAATAATCGGATGGGTATTGTTTGAGTTTGAAAATATGTATGAAGGTGCTTATTTTATAAAAACAATGTTTGGATTAGGAAAACATATGTTATTTGATAGACATGGTCTATACTATCTTTATACAAATGCTATGCTCTTTATACTTCTCATTCTATGCTCTACACCATTTTTGAACAATTTATCTTCTAAAATAAAGGACAAACTAAAGAGCATATCTGTAATAGCTATGCCTTTAATATATTTACTGTTCTTGTTTTTATGTACTGCTTATTTAGTAAATGAAAGCTATAATCCATTTCTTTATTTTAGATTTTAGGAGGGATATATTTGAAACAAAAAGATAAGGCATATAAACGTATTATGGCTACTATGCTGCCAGCATATATAGTAATTTTATTAGTTTTTAATATAATAACCAGCGATAGGACATTTTCTGAAATGGAAAATAGGGTTCTTGAGCAGGCTCCCTCCTTTAATATAGGTCAACTTCTACATGGCAATTTTACTACTAATTACGAAAAATATATTGCGGACCAGTTTGCCTTTAGAGACTTTTGGATAGGAATTAAATCCTATAGCGAAAGGATCCTAGGGAAAAAGGACAGTAATGGTGTGTATCTAGGAAGAGATGGCTATTTACTACAAAACTTCAATAAACCAAAGGAAGATGATTTTAAAAATAATATAGACATTATAAATAGCTTCTCTTCCTCAATACCTGAAGTAAATAAATATTTTATGTTAGTACCTAATGCTGTTGAAATATTAAAGGATAAGCTGCCTCCCTATGCCCCTGTCAGCGATCAGCTTGCATTTATTAACAAAGTTGAACAATCTCTTAGTACTGATATTAAGTTTATTGATGTGTACAATGCTTTATATAGTAAAAAAGATGACTATATATTTTATAAGACAGACCACCATTGGACAACTAAAGGGGCCTACTACAGCTACAAAGAAATGGGCAATACAATGGATTTTATTCCAAAGGAAGAATCTGATTTTAATGTAGAGCAAATTACAGATAGCTTTTTTGGATCATTATATTCTAAGAGTGGATTTAAAAACATAGCGCCGGATGCAATTAATTTATATATACCAAAGTCTGAAGAAGAGTATAATATTGATTTCTATGGAACCGATAAGCCAACTACATCACTTTACAGTATGGATAATATAAGCAAAAAGGATAAATATACTATATTTTTAGGAGGAAACCACCCTCTTATTAAAATAACTACTAATAGTAATGATAAAGAAAAACTACTTATTATTAAGGATTCCTATGCTAACTCTATAGTTCCTTTTCTAACAGGACATTATAGAGAAATCTATATGGTGGATTTAAGATACTATGACGGTAACCTAAAAGAGTTTATTGAATCCAATAGTATAGATAATCTATTATTTCTTTATAATGGAAACACATTCTTTGATGATAGATCTATTGAAAATATTATGTAAATATTTAACTATAGTTTTATACTTTCTTAGATAATAAATCATCTCCCTTAACACTCTTTAAAGTTAAGGGAGATATCTCTTTTGTAAATATTACAAGTTTTTTATTAATCACCAACTGTTTTTAACCTACTATTAATTTACTCTCCTTAGTTTAACCCTTCTCTTAACAAATTTTATAACCTCTGAAAATACTACAACAGAGAAGGAATATCCTATTACCTTAGCCCACATTTCAATAGATAATGGTGCTGTTTTGAAAACATCTCCACCAAATTGAGTTATAAATACTTGAAGTACAAAGGTTGCACCTACAATTGCCACCATTGACTTATTGTTTGATAAGTTGCTAAATATACTTTCGTCTCCTAGTTCTCTAGAGTTAAAGGCATTAAATAGTTGGAATAAAACAAAGGTTGTAAAAGTTATGCTGGACTGCTGCTCTACTGTTCCACCTAGAACATTTTTGTTAATAAGAATCATAAGCATTATAACTATATATAGTCCATTGGTTATAATTCTATAGAGCATGCTTTTAGTTATTATACTTGCATCTCTTTTAACAGGCTCTTGCTCCATTAAATGCTTTCTTAAGGATTCTAAGCCTAATGATAAAGCTGGAGGTCCATCCATTATTAAGTTTACCCATAGTAACTGTATTGTAGTAAAGGGTAAATCCCGACCAAGTATTTCACAAATAATAACAGTTAGTACAGCAACAAGGTTAACTGTTAGCTGAAACTGTATAAACCTCTGGAAGTTTTCATAAATACCCCTTCCCCATTCCACAGACTTTACAATAGTAGAGAAGGAATCATCTAAAAGTATAATATCACTGGCTTCCTTTGAAACCTCTGTACCAGTAATACCCATTGCAATTCCCACGTCTGCATTTTTTAGGGCTGGTGCATCGTTAATACCGTCACCAGTAACTGCAACTACATTTCCATTTTCCTTAAGCAGGTTTACTATTCTCATTTTTGTAAGCGGCTTACTTCTGGCAATTACTATTATTTTATCCATTATTTCTAATAATTCTTCGTTAGACATATTATCAATTTCTTGAGCTTCTATAATAATACTATCCTCTTTAACTATATTTAGTTGCTTTGCTATAGATGTTGCAGTAACAATATTATCTCCAGTTAATATTTTTAAATTAATACCAGATTTTTTACATTTTTCTATTGCATCATAAACATCTTCTCTTAGTGGATCGGCTATAGAAACAAAACCATCAAAAATCATATTGCTTTCTATTTCTTGTTGGTTTTCGCCCCAGCCTTCGTAGAATTCAGTCATTTCTCTATGAGAAAATGCCAATACCCTTTTAGCTTCTTTCTGTAGCTTTATTATCTCATTATTTACCCTTTCCTTTAGTTCATCTGTAAAGGGCTCGACCTTATTGCCCACTATTATTCTATTACATAATGAAATAATCTTTTCTGGACTTCCTTTAGTATATACTCTATTAAATTCTCCTTCTGATACTACAGTAGTCATTGACTTAGTATCAGATGTAAATGGATATTGATGTGCTATATTGGAATAATGTCTAACATCACCATAACTAATGAATTCTTCCTTAGTAGGATGGTATTTCTTGCACTCTCCTCTACAGACAAAATTACTATTCATATAATGGGGACAGGCTTTAGGGCTTATTGAGCATATAGTCTCATTAAATGCCTTTAAAAGAGCACATTCTGTTGAGTTACCAATAAACTTTATATTTCCCTCTTCTATCTTAATATCTGCTGTACTATTTAGTGTAAAGTTTTCTATCATAAACTTGTTTTTTAATTCCGATGGGTTAACTAAATCGCCATTGCTCCAAACATCTATAACTTCCATCTGATTCTTTGTGAGGGTTCCTGTTTTATCGGAACAAATGACGTTAATACATCCTACGGTCTCGCAGGCTACAAGCTTTCTAACGAGGGCATTACTCCTTGCCATTTTAATTATGTTTAGTGCCAATGTCATAGCAATAACTGTTGGTAACCCCTCTGGTACTGCAGCCACTATTAGTGCAATACTAGTCATAAATGCATTCTGAACTGTATCAAAGGATAGTGTATTGTTTGTATATATTTTATATATCTCAAACAAGAATATTAGTCCTGACGCAGCCATCCCTATTGCAGATATGGATTTTGCTAATTTGTCTAGTTTTTCCTGTAAAGGGGTTGTGGTTTCCATAGCACTCTTTAACTCTGTTGCGATATGACCCATTTCTGTATTGTCCCCTACGGAGGTTACTATCATCACACCTTGTCCAAAGGTTACAAAGGTACCTGCAAAAACCATGTTCACCTGTTCTGGTAAGGATGCCCTATGGTTTGCAACCTCTATGTTAGCACTTTTAGCTACTGCAATGCTTTCTCCTGTTAGCATAGACTCGTCAATCTTTAAATCTGAGCTTTCTATTAACCTACCATCAGCAGGGACCTTATCACCAGTTTCGATTTTAACTATATCCCCCACTACAACATCATTCTTGTTGATATAGTCCATATTACCATTTCTAAGAACCTTCACTTTTATATCTTCATTAATATTGTTAAGGGCATCAAAGGCCTTTTCAGATTTTCCCTCCATCAATATTTGAATACC
The DNA here is from genome assembly GCF_018141165.1 of Alkaliphilus sp. B6464. Taxonomy (NCBI): domain Bacteria; kingdom Bacillati; phylum Bacillota; class Clostridia; order Peptostreptococcales; family Natronincolaceae; genus Alkaliphilus; species Alkaliphilus sp. B6464. Next base: position 1,311,580 of record NZ_CP058557.1, on the reverse strand, counting down.
TACAGAAATGGAAATAGCCACCACTATACCTATACTTTCTGTAAACTCTGCATGTAGTCCGTTAAAATACTTATATATGTTCATTCCTATAGTTATAAAAGCCGCTACAAGTAGAATAAGCACCATTGGCTCTTTAAGTCCCTCTATTATTTTTCTACCGATGGATACTTTTTCTCCTTTAGAAAACTGGTTTTTTCCATACTTTTTTTCCTTATCTAATACTTGCCTGTCTGTTAAACCAGTGTCACTATTTACTTCAAGTTCCTTTAAGACTTCATCGGCTGTCTTTCTAAAAAACTCCATGCCTCATTCCTCCCCGTCAGTATCGTTAACATGTTGATATTTCTGTATACAGCTTTAGATAGGTAACACCTCCTTTTAGTTAAGGGTAATAAAAAAATTCTCAATGGCTAACAATTTTATGCTTTTCTAAGCAATAAAAAAAGACTCCTAACACAAAGAAACCTACAATAGTTTCCTCGTGTTAAAAGTCTCACATTGACAGATGTCATGATAAAGCCAGGTTATTAAACCAGGATGTTGACTTTATCTCCCTTACGGGCAGCTACTCCCCTTTAACACTTACATTTAATTTAAAATCTTCAACAAACATTAAATAACATTATAGTTTAGAAAAAAATATATGTCAATGCTATTAAGTATAAGAAATCGGTTAAATCTAAAGCATTTTCTTTACTTTAATCCCAAACTTATCCATCTTTTTATATAAAAGGCTTCTATGAATACCAAGCTCATTAGCTGTTAATTGACAATTCCAATTACATTTTTTTAAAACCTCTTTTATTATAGAGCACTCATAACTATCTACCATATTCTTTAACATCTTTTCACCAGAACCGGAAAAGCTATTCACATTATGACTAGAAACCATTTTGGCAGGCAAATCTGTTAATTGTATTATAAATTCATCACATGATGCATACGAACTTCTAATAACATTATCTAATTCCCTTATATTTCCTGGCCATGAATAACCTTGGAAACATCGTTTAACTTCCTTACTTAGAGTGGTAGTAGTCTTGTATTCAATATTAATTTTGTTCAAAAAATAGTTTGCAAATATTAGTATATCCTCTCTTCTCTCTCTTAAAGGAACCATCTCAATATTAATAACATTGAGTCTATAGTATAAATCTTCTCTAAATTTTCCTTCCCTCACCATTTTAACTAGGTTTTGTCTTGTAGCTGCTATAACCCTTATATCTACAGAAACTGGTTCAGTTCCTCCTATCTTATCGACCTCTTTTTCCTGTAATACCCTTAAAAGCTTAACCTGCATATCAGAAGGCATATCTCCAATCTCATCTAGAAAAATGGTTCCGCCATCTGCCTGAAGGAACTTCCCAACTTTACCACCTTTTTTAGCTCCAGTAAAAGAGCCTTCTTCATATCCAAACAACTCGGACTCTAAAAGTTCAGAAGGAATCGCGCCACAATTAATGCTAACCATAGGCTTGTTTCTTCTATCACTGCCATTATGGATCGCCCTAGCAAAGACTTCCTTTCCTGTACCTGTCTCTCCAGTTAGCAAAACTGGAAAAGAGTTTTTAGCCGCCCTCATTCCCATTTTTTTAATACCTAAAAATTTTTTGCTACTTCCTATCATTCCATCAAATGTATATTGATTTGTACTATTTTTATTGTATTCTTCCTTATAAAATTCAAGCTCAGAATATTCTTTCATCAACTTTTGAGCGCAATCAAGGGTCTGTAATCTAAACTTCACCTGAGCTACACTAGCAATTACTTCTTGTTTTTCATTGAAAACGCAAGATCTACTAACTAAAAGGAATCTATTGTCAACTTCCTTAGTTTCACCATCTACAAACTTGTGTATAGCTCCTTCTTCTCTGCAAGCATTTTGCATAATATCAATCATTTTCGAGTTTGATATAGTTTCCTTTATATTTTTACCTATCACATTTTCTTTACTTGTACCTAAAAAATCACAATACTGGTCATTAATGTCTGTAACTACACCTTCTCTGTCAACAACAATAAACCCATCGTCGGTCATTGTAAGTATTTCATCGAATATATATTTGTACCTATCTAAATTATTATCCATAATCGTTACACACCTACCTGTTTGTGAACTAAAATTAAATAGGCAGACGTAGCTGTCTGCCTATTTGCTTATTGCTAAGCTACTATCTAATTCTATTATACTTTTAAATTAAGCTCTTGGCAATAAGCTCTAACTTATAAAAGCTTTATTTATCATACTATTCATATTATTTGCCATTCATTTCATAATAAATCTTATAGATCAAAAGCCTTGTTCTTTTCAATTTCTTCAATCATAGCTGGAATAACTTCTTTTAAATCTCCTACAATACCAAGATCACAAACATTGAAAATCGGAGCTGTTGGATCAGTATTTATTGCTACAATGTATTTTGAATCACTCATACCCGCCAAATGCTGGATAGCACCAGATATACCACAAGCAAAGTAAATTTCTGGTCTTACTGTTGTACCTGTCTGACCTATTTGATGCATACCGTCAATCCAACCGGAATCAACACAAGCTCTAGATGCTCCAACTTCTCCACCTAATTTTTCTGCAAGAGCTTTAATTAGTTCAAAACCTTCAGGTCCTTTTACACCACGTCCCCCTGATACAATAATTTTTGCATCTGTAAGATCAACTGTTTTTTTACTACTCTTCATTATTTTAACAACCTTAGCCACAATATCAGCCTCTGTAATAGCAGGAGTTACTACTTCAACAGCTCCTGTTGGACTATCTATATGTGCTGCTTTTTTCATAACCCCAGGTCTTACTGTAGCCATTTGAGGTCTATTTATTGGACATATAATAGTAGCCATAAGGTTACCACCAAATGCAGGTCTTGTTTGAAGAAGTTTTTTATCTTCTGGATCAATGTCAAGCATTGTACAGTCAGCAACTAATCCTGTACCAACTTTTGCTGCAATTCTAGGCCCTAGGTCCCTTCCTATTGATGTAGCGCCAACTAAAACGATTTCTGGTTTTCTCTCAAGAATAAGATTAGAAATTGAAATTGAATATCCATCTGTTGAGAAATTCTTTAATAATGGGCTAGATATATATATGACCTTATCTACACCATAATAAAGGAGTTTATTTACTTCCTCATCAATTTCATAACCTGCAACAACAACTACTACCTTTTTATTAATTTCAGTTGCAAGTTTTTTAGCCTCACCAATTAATTCAATAGTTACAGGATGAATCTTCCCTTCTCTCTGTTCACCTATTACCCAAATATCATTATAATCATTTAAATTAATATTCTGATTTACTTTTGCTCTTTCCATGTTTACACCTACCTCCTATATAAGCTTCAGATCAACAAGTTTGCTAATTAAAATAGTTGCCTTTTCTTTTCCGTTGATTCCATCAATAATTTCCGCTGTTTTAGATTTTGTTGGTACAAAGGATTTATATACATTAGTAGGAGAACCTTTAAGCCCAATCTGTGTATGATCAACTTCTAAATCATTACTACCCCAAACTTTGATTTCGTCTACATCAGTTGCATAAGCCTTAAAAATTCCCCGTACACTTGGGTATCTTGGAACATTTAACTCTTTAATAGCTGTCAAAAGTACAGGTAATTTAGATTCTATTATATAGTCTCCTGTTTCTGTATACCTTGTTACTGTTAATTTATCCTCTTCCACCTTGATTTCCTTAGCATATGTGATTTGTGGAACTCCTAAAAATTCAGCAATCTCTGGACCAACCTGTGCTGTATCACCATCAATAGCCTGTCTTCCACAAAGTATAATGTCATAACTGCCAATCTTTTCAATAGCTGCTGCAAGAATAGTAGCAGTAGCCCATGTGTCAGAACCACCAAAAGCTCTATCACTAACAAGGATGGCTTCATCAGCACCCATAGCAAGTGCTTCTTTTAATGCATCCTTTGCCTGTGGAGGCCCCATACTTAGTACAGTAACCTTCGCACCTTTTTCATCTTTGATTGCAAGAGCTGCCTCGAGAGCATTTTTATCATCTGGATTAATAATACTAGGTACACCATCTCTTATAAGTGTTCCTGTTTCTTGATTAATTCTAACTTCATTTGTATCTGGAACTTGTTTTAAACATACAATAATATTCATTTTTCTCCTCCTAACGTAATACTGCTCTTGAAATTACTAGTTTATGGATTTCAGAAGTACCTTCATAGATTTCAGTAATCTTTGCATCACGATACATTCTTTCCAGTGAATAGTCCTTCATGTAGCCATAGCCTCCATGAATCTGTAATGCTAGGTTTGTAACGTGTCTTGCTGTTTCTGCTGCATTTAATTTGGCCATGGCCGCTTCCTTAGTATGATTCTGTCCAGTTGCCTTTAGGTGCGCTGCGTAGTATACTAACCATTTGGCAGCTTCAGTCTTAGTTGCCATATCAGATATATACCAAGTAAGACCTTGAAGAGCTGTAAGTGGTTTTCCAAATTGAACCCTTTCCTTCATATACTTTACACTTTCCTCTAAAGCACCTTCTGCTATACCAAGAGCCTGAGCACCTACTCCAATTCTTGCACTGTCAAGTGCATTCATGGCTATCATAAATCCTTTGCCTTCTTTACCAATAAGGTTTTCCTTTGGAACACGGCAGTTATCAAATATAAGTTCTACAGTTTCTGAACCGTTAATGCCCATCTTGTCTTCAATCTTACCTATTGTAAATCCTGGAGTCCCCTTTTCAACCAGAATACAGGATAATCCCTTAAGTCCCTTAGAAGGGTCTGTTAGCGCAAAAATAAGTAAATGTTGGGCCTGTCCACCATTTGAAATAAAACATTTAGTTCCATTAAGAACATATTCATCTCCGTCTAGAATGGCTGTTGTTTTTGCAGCACCTGCATCAGATCCTGCATTAGGTTCTGTCAAGGCGAAAGCAGCAAGGCATCCACCACTAGTTACCTGTGGTAAATATTTTTGTTTCTGTTCTTCTGTACCAAATTTGTAAACAACGTGAGAAAGAATTGAGTGTATTGACAAAATAGCTGCTGTCGCTGCACATTTTTTAGCAATTTCAGAAACAACTATGACCTTATCAATATCATTTCCGCCAGAACCACCGTATTCTACAGGTGTACCAATTCCTGTAAATCCTATCTTCACCATTTTGTCGAATGTCTCTCTTGGAAATCTTCCTGTTTTATCAATTTCTGCTGCAATTGGTCCGACTTCTTTTTCAGCGAATTCTCTTGCAACTTTTTGTAGCATCAATTGACTATCTGTAAACTTAAAATCCATATTAAATCCTCCTTGTTATCTATTTATAAATTGGAACTTCAATAATTATAAAAGTCCTAATTTTATACACTTGTTTAATGAGATTTTAAAATATTAGCCCCATCTTCTCATCTTTGAATATTCTTTCATCCATTAATTTCAAATCTTCTGCTATCAATGGTTTAAACTCCATATTTTCAAGGATGTCTTTCTCTAAATCAACTCCTGGAGCAATTTCAATTAACATAATTCCTTTTTCTGTTAGCTTGAAAACAGCTCTTTCTGTAATGTAATAAACCTGTTGTCCAGTTTCATTTGCATACTCAGCTGAAAAAGTCACTTGCTCTAATTCTTTTTTGAATTTTATAGCTTTACCATCCTTTAAAATATTAAGTTTTCCATCTTTAATTTCCATTTCCATTTTTCCTGCTTTAAAAGTACCTGTGAAGTAAACCTTTTTTGCATTTTGGGAGATATTTATAAATCCACCTGGTCCTACAACCCTTCCTGCAAATTTAGAAACATTAACGTTACCCATAGGGTCAATTTCAGCGGCACCTAGGAATGACATATCTATTCCTCCACCATCATAAATATCAAATATGTCTGGCTGTTTATAAATAGATTCTGGATTCACTGTACCACCAATACCAAGTCCACCTGTAGGCACGCCACCTAGAGCTCCTGACTCAATAGAAAGTGTAATCTTATCTGCTAGTCCCTCTTCACCTGCCACCGCTCCAACTGCTTCTGGTATACCAATACCTAAATTAATCAGAGTATTAGGTTCTAATTCTAAAGCACCTCTTCTTCCACAGATTTTTCTCTGATCTAACCTCATAGGTTCAATAGCTCCTAAAGGCACTTTTATTTCACCTGATAATTCTGGTCTGTAGTAGTCACATATAAAGGATTGAAAGCTATTTTCCTTACTACCTTCTACAATATAATCAACCATAAAACCATGGACCTGAACGTCATGTGCTTTTAAGGTTCCTTTTGCTACGATCTGGTCAACTTGAGCAATTACAATACCTCCTGAATTATGAACTGCGGCGGCCATTTCTAACTGATCAGAGAAAACAGCCTCTTTGCATAAGGAAATATTTCCACTTTCATCAGCTATAGAACCTTTGATAAAGCAAATATCCATAGGAAATGATTTATATAGAAGGTACTCTTTGTCTTCTATCTTTACTAAAGAAACAACTTCTTCTCCAGAATCTATAGCTGCCTGATTTGCTTTACAACCTTCAAGTCTAGGGTCAGCAAATGTTTTTAAGCCAACATGGGTTAGAACACCAGGCTTTCCTCCTGCGATTGCTCTTAATATATGACTAATAACCCCTTGTGGAAGCATGTAGGATGCTAGTTTATTTTCCACAGTTAATTTGTTTAACCTTGGCTCTAAGCCAATATGACCACAAATAAGCTTTTTAACTAAACCCTCTTCTCCAAGACGATTTGCCCCTCTTTCAGCTGCATCACCAACAGCTGCACAGTGTACAACTGTAAGATCTCTAGGGGACTTTGTTTGGATATATCTATTTTGGAGAGCTACTAACAAATCTTCTGGAACCCCAAAACCAACAAAACCACCAATACCTATTGTCATATTATCATTTACCATTTCGGCTGCCTGCTCACGTGTAATTACCTTGCTCATATCAAAACCTCCTTTTAATTAAATAAAATCATTTTTTTATACATAATATATTTATTTCACCTAATTACTTTGTTATGGAAGCATAGGGAACATGGAAAATAAAGCTACTGCAACTATAGTACCAACTGCAGGAGTAACTACTGTAAGCCAAAATATAGGTCCATATGCATCCTTATGTGTTTCATTACATAAGCCATTTGTAACTGTAACGATATATCCGTTGTGTGGTAATGAATCTAACGCCGCTGATGAAATAGACATTGTTCTGTGTATTGCGCCAGCTGCAACACCTCTTGCTAAATAAACAGGTCCTAATAGAGGAGCTGCAATTCCTAATCCGCCTGATGCAGAACCAGTTATACCTGCTATAACTGTTGTACCTACAGCGATACCAACAAATTCTGGGCCTGGAATATTAACCATTGCATTTACAGCAACTGGGAAAGCTAGTGAAGCCTGAACTACTGCACCAAAACCAACAACAGCACAAGTATTACTTATAGAAAATATAGATGTTTTACAGACTTCTCCTACATTATCAAGGACTCTCTTGTTATCTTGATATTTATTTAGAATAATAAATACTAGTATAGAGCCGACAAATACGCCTGCTTCAAGGGGAAGTATTGGCTTGCCATCAACTTTAAAATTAATCAATATAATTGTGATAATTAATGGGATCAAGGCCATAACTCCATTAGGAAGCTCTGTATCTTCCTGAAAATTATCCATAGATTTAGCTACAAAGTGCTCGCCATTGGCTTTCGCCTTATTTACCATTCTATATAAAAGGAATGCTCCCAATAAAAGGATAACAGCACAGGAAATAAAGCCCATTACTGCACCCGCCATTAAGTCTGTTCCTAATACTTGTGCAGGTATAGCATTATGAATCTGTGGAGCACCTGGTGCAACCATAGCAAAAGTAGAGCATCCAAATGTTAATGCGGCTGGAATAAATCTTCTAGGCAAATCAGCTTCCTTAAAAACTTCGATAGCAATAGGAAAAACAGCAAAGCTTGCAACAAAGGCACTAACTCCACCATAAGAGATGATACCGCAGGCCAAAGGGATTGATATTAAGGCCATTTTTGCACCGAAAGTCCTAACAATCATTTTCGCTATTGCTTTAGCACCATTTGTGACTTCATACATTTTTCCCATTAGAGTACCTGTTAAAAAAATTAAAAAATTATTTTTTAAAAAACCAACAAAGCCCTCCATATAATTTGACTTCAAAGCATCATATAAATTAATCCCTCCTGTTAAGGCCACAACAACAGAACAAGCTATAGCTATGATAAAAATATTTACTCCCTTCATTACTAAAATCATTAATAAACCAAGTGCAATTATAATGCCAATTAAACTTACCATTTCTGCCCCTGACATGCGCTAACCTTCCTTTCACTTTTTATTGTTTATGTTAATAATTTATTAACTAATTAAGTATCATAAAAGAATATTAAAAAAATTATTTATTAATAAATTTAGGAGTCCTCTTTTCTAAAAACGCTGTCATACCCTCGTCCTTATCTTCTGAAGCAAATGTGAGCGCTGCTAAATCCTTTTCAAGCTCAAGAGCATTACTTAAATCTAAATCAGCACCTTTATTAATAGATATCTTAGAATATTTAATAGCCATTGGGGCCTTTGAAATTATAGTGGTCATCATGTTTTTGGCTTCACTTAAAAGTTCTTCAGCAGGAACTACCTTGTTAACAAGCCCTATAGCAGCTGCCTCGTCAGCCTTTACCATTCTTCCTGTAAAAATAAGCTCCTTTGCTCGTCCGCTACCTATAAGCCTAGGTAATCTTTGTGTTCCTCCAAAGCAAGGAATAACACCTAAATTTACCTCTGGTTGTCCAAAAACAGCCCTTTCAGAAGCAATCCTTAAATCACAACTCATCGATAGTTCGCATCCTCCACCTAATGCATAACCATTTACCGCTGCGATTACAGGCTTTCCTAAGGCTTCAATTTTATTAAATGTACCTTGAGCATATTCTGCATAGTTCCTGCCTTCTTCTGCTTTGTACGGTTGCATTTGAACAATATCTGCCCCTGCAACAAAACCTTTTCCTTCACCTGTTATAATAACTCCTAAAATCTCCTCATCTGCACTTATGCTATCAATGATAGTATTTAACTCGTCTAAAGTCTGATTGTTTAGTGCATTGAGAGCCTTTGGTCTGTTCATAGTAATAATTGCAACAAATCCTTCAATATCCACTTTAATGTTTTCAGTATTTAAATCCTTTAATGCTACTCTTTTCATAAGATCATCCTCCTCTATTTTTTATACTTAAATATATTGCAATATCCTTGCCAAAAAAATAACATATTGTTTTTTATCAAATAAAAAATAGAAAGATAATTTATCTTCCTATTTTTTATCTGTATTATGTTTATGAAATGCTACCATAGCCCTAATTGCTGCTTTTCTACATATACAAGTTTAGTATATATTATATTTCACTGACAAAATAAAATATAGATTTTTTTAAAAAAGTGTATATAAAAAATTGTCAATAGCAAATTAACAAAGTAAAAATTATCATTTTTGAGATAAAAAATTAACTAAATTGATAATGCAAGTAAAAGAGTATGCTTATGTATTAGTAAATATCGAGCTTTTCAAGCATATTTCGACAAAAAAAGATAATATTATCTTTTTTTAGACAAATGACTCAAAAAAGAGACATATCTAGTGAAATAAAAAATCACATTTTTTATTTCTTACTACAACTATTGTATACTAAAAATTTAAGGATTCATTGAACCAACCATCATTAATATAGTTATAAGCTAATCTAGCTTCTGAAATTTCTTTAATAAACGTATGAAATGATTGGATTCACGAAGTACATGGTCCCCCAGTAAAGGCATTATTATAGACCTAATCTTGCACTCCAGTAATCCTTTAGTACCTTGAGCATTAAAATCACTAAATCTCTTTGTAGCTTCTAAACTTTCGTCTGTTATTTCATCAATTGGTAAGCACTCTTCAATAATTTTCTCCACTGCCTTTGTCAATTCATCAAATTCATTGGCAAAATTATTGGCTGTATTAATTAAATCATCTTCAGTTGGATCTAATAATCCACGTATGAATTTTGAATGCTCTGCCATAATTCTATTCCAAAATAGCTCCTGCTCATAGATTTCTTTTTCTACATCAACTTTTTCTCTGTTTTGAAGCCTAGTAATTATTGTTAAATACAATTTTGCTTCCCTTAAAATATGATCAATTAATAAAGGATAGTTGGTTGTAAACATGTTGCAGGATAAAACATTGGATAAAACATTGGTTTTAAAATCTATTATAGCTGTTATTAAACATATTGCTCTGTGATTAAGCATGTATATTGTCTGTTCAAACATTGGGTTAAAAATCTTACATTCTCCACCCATTAGTTCCATTTCTGCCTGTGTAATATAGGTTGGTATATTTACACCTGTATAGTATGAAGATAGGTTTTCTGCCTTTAAGGTATATGGTGTTACCACTTCTCCTGATTGAATAACACTAGGGCCTACGACCCCATTTGACAGACAGACGACCTCCCATAAGAGTTTATCAAACTCCATTCTCAAGTGATCTGCCTGTTGAGAATAATTCACATCCCTTGGAGTAAAACTTACTTGTAAGAAAAATGAGTGTTCCTTCATAATTCTAGCAAAAAAAAGATGAGTTTCTAAAGATTGCCTTATAAATGCATTGCTTGATAACATAGTACTCCCCCTTTTTAAGGATAATTTCCTTATGTTATCATGGTATTAATTTTTTTAAAATTTATTACATTTTTATATATTGAGTGCAAAATCTACATTCTCTTAAGTCCATGTTTTTGAAACTTTATATGATATTGATCCTCTACAGAAAAGTAAAAGCTTTGTATCGTAGTCCTTATAAAGTAACATCCATAAAAAAAGTTTATATTATATAGCACCAAAAGATATTGGAGGGAGACTGGGAAAATTGGCGACCTATGTCTCAGCAATTTCCTGAATTTGGTGAAGATAGGTTTGCTCGAAGACCATTCCTTCGTGACCTCATATTCATACTATTGATTAGAGAGCTTCTGCGTAGAAGGGACCATAGATTTTAATATTGGATTAAATGCTTAGTATGTTACCTTTGTATAAAAATTATTAGATGTAATTAAATAAACAGATCATGATTAAATTATCGTGATCTGTCTTTAATATCTCTAAAAAATGAAAATCTATTTTTAGAATTCTCATTTTTTATTTAGGATAAATTAATTTTTAAAAATAGTTGATTATTTCTTCCTAAATTCCTTTTATATAGTGTAAGACGAAATAAGTTGGCCAATGAGAAAGTCTTGCAAAATAAAAATATATTATAAGCTGTAACTTTAGCAGCCGCTGCAATTTCAGCAATAACTTCATCACCAAGTGAGCGTGATACGATAATTAGTGTTTGTAGAAATGGAGAGGATTATTTAGAACAACTTTGGAACATAATGGATGACAATCCAAACTACGAATTAATAGAAGTACAATTACCATTTCTTGAATTCATTGATGAGGGATTTAGAATTGTTCAAGGTAGAGGAATGGTTAAAGCAGTAAAAGTTAGAGGCTATTGGATACCGATGTAATAATTTAAATTAATGTAAAAAAACCTCATTGAGTTTAACAAATCAATGAGGTTTTTTTACATTAATTTTGAGAATTAGTAATTAAGTCATTAATATACTCATAATCAAATTTATCATCTATAATCTTATAATATCCGTCTTTAAATTTAGGCCTGGGGGAACTAATCCGTAGAATGGTTAAATTATCTAGCCATATTTCGTTAATATGTACCTCTGTCCCATATCCTGTTGGTGAGGTCTCAAATTCAAACATACCAGAATAGTAAATATCCCCATGGTTATAAATTTCATCCCAATTTGATTTCTCTTTTAAAGGCACTAAATTCAAATCACTAAAATATTCAAATATACGAGTGGTGGTATTTAAATTATGAGTAGACTTCTTTATTGTATCATTAGGGTGAGGGTGATTTTCGCTAAAATGGAAACCATTTAGAGTATCAGAGTCTAGCTCAACTAATGGGTTATATGGGATTTTATAATATATATAATGTTGGTAAATAAATGTTGCTAAAAATAACAGTATTAATGCGATAAATATATATTTAAACTTCTTCATGTTTATAATCAAATCCTTTCTACATTTAAACTATTTTACTTATGTTGCCTACGAGTATATCATACCTAAAATAGATACTTTGTCGTAAATTGTTATAGGAATATTACAGTTTCATTTCAATCTATAGATAAACAAGTTTAAAAATTAAATTATTTATAATAGGATCTAGCATTAACAAGAGACTTAGTTTCACATTTATTAGAATTCATATGATTAATGAAATACATTTATTATTTTTTAATTATTGGTGTTATTTATCTATATATTTATATATTACTTATTAACGTAAACATTGTATTTTAATTACTAAATCTACCTCTATATAATTAAGTATTTATATATGCACAGGGTATTAAGAAGACATAAAAATAATTAGAAACTTCTATATACACTACAAAAGCTCCTAATTAATAAAATTAACATTATACTATTTTTTTAATAATACTATTTTAACTATAGTAATTTTTCAAGAACTTTAAAAGGGCTATTGCAAAATTTATATTTTGCAATAGCCCCGTTGCATCTGCCTTACTCGTATCTAAGCGCCTCAATAGGGTCAGCCTTTGCTGCCTTTCTTGCAGGGTAGAGTCCGAAGAAAATACCTACCATGGCAGAAAAAACAACTGCTGTTATAACCACCTGTGGCTTAACAATGGCACTTATACCAAAGGCCATGCCGCCTATTGCCACAACGCTTGCTCCAAGTATCGTGCCTATAATTCCCCCTGCTGCAGAAATTATAGCAGACTCCACGAGAAACTGAAGAAGAATATCCTCCATTCTTGCTCCAAGTGATTTTCTAATACCAATTTCCCTCGTTCTCTCAGTAACTGAAACAAGCATAATATTCATAATGCCTATGCCGCCAACCACAAGAGAGATAGCTGCAATGGCACCTACAATAAGGGAAAGTGTACCCATCATACCATCAATGGATTTCATTTCCGCCTCGGCAGTATAATATCTTATATTTTCAGCCTTTATCCCCTTTGCTCTGCTCACATAATTTATGAACTTTGCTTTAAATTCCTCAACGCTTATATCTCTTGAAGAACTTATCTCGATCGCCCAAATCAAATCATCTTTTTCTGTTATAGCTGTTTCGGGAACATAGGTTAATGCTCTTGTCTCACTGCCACCCAAAAGTTTTTTAAGGGCCGAATCATTGTTTTTATAAATTCCCGTAACTGTAAACTCCAGAAGATTTTCGTTAACCTGAATTCTTAAAATCTTACCTACAGCATTTTTTGTTCCGAAGATCTCTTCGGCTGTTTTGTCTTCGATAATTATGTAGGGTCTTGAATTTTTAATATCGTTATCAGAAAACATCTTTCCGTGTATAATATTAAGCTTCTTGTACGCCTCAGGATTTTCTGCCAATCCCTCAAGGCTTGCATCCTTCATAACCCTTCCGTTTTTAATTTTTCCGGAAGCCCTAGCTCCTGCGCTTATATATTCCACCTTATCTCCAAAAATCTCTTTTATATTCTCTATATCCTCATAGCTGTAGGTCTCGTTCGAAGTATAATAGTCGCTTTCAGACATTATGTAGCTGTAGGCCAGAGTTGTACCGACATTTTCAAATTCATCAGCAATAACGCTTCTCATAGTATCTCCGAGAGAAACTATTGAAATAACAGAACTTATTCCTATAATCATTCCAAGCATTGTAAGGAAGGAGCGCATTTTATTTACTCTGATGGAAGAAAAGGCTAGACTTATATTTTCAAAAATAAGCATTATTCCGCCTCCCTCCTTCTGTCCTCAATAATCTGCCCGTCACGAAAGCGTATAATTCTTTTGGTGTATTCGGCTATATTATCCTCGTGGGTAACAACAATCACAGTTACGCCTTCATTGTTAAGCTCAGTAAAAAGGTCCATAATTTCCTCAGAAGAAGAGGTATCAAGATTTCCCGTGGGTTCGTCAGCTAAAATGATTGCTGGCTTATTAGCAAGAGCCCTTGCTATGGCTATTCTTTGCTTCTGACCTCCTGAAATTTCGTTGGGCATGTGATCAAGTCTTTCTCCTAAGCCTACCTTTTCCAGCAGTTCTATTGCTCTTTTCTGCCTTTCCTTCTTCCCCATCTTTGCATATACCATAGGTAGCTCAACGTTTTTAAGTGAAGATGTTCGAGGAATCAGGTTAAAGGATTGAAAAACAAAACCTATTTTTTTGTTTCTTATAGAAGAAAGTTCCCTGCTCTCCATTTTAGAAATATTAATTCCGTCTAGCTCGTAAACTCCACTTGTGGGCCTATCAAGACAGCCAAGAATATTCATAAGTGTTGATTTTCCCGAGCCCGACTTACCCATTATGGCAACAAAATCCCCCTCCTCTATGGAAAGGCTCACATCTCGCAGTGCATGAACCTGAACAGCGCCCGTGTCGTATGTTTTGCTAAGATTTTCAATTTTTATAATACTACTCATTCACAATCACACTCATTCCGTCTGTCATAAAGGCATTGGGGTTAAGCACAACCTTATCTCCTTCTTTAAGCTCGTCGCATATGATCTGAACCTCCAGCACATCCTCTACTCCTAGCAAAACATTTAATTTCTTAATCGTTTTGTCTTCTTTAAGAACAAAAACACTATATGTATTGTCACCATTATCTATAAGTGCCTCTAAGGGAATAACAAGTGCATCTTGAGCAATGGCTGTTTCAACCTTGGCCGAAGCGTTAATTCCCGCAATAAGCCCCTTTGTATCCCCAGTCACATCAATTTGGACAGGAATTATTCTCTCGTTTGACCCCTGCTTCTGCTCTCCTGTGGGACTTATGCGTGACACAATGCCATCAATTTCATCGCCATTTAAAATATCTGCGCTTATTTTAACCTTTTGCCCTATTTCTATCTTCCCTATGTCATATTCACTTACATTTGCTACCATTTTAAGCGTATCGATATTTTCAATTTCAAACATAGGCTTTTTATCATCTATCTCGTCTGCAAAACGGCCCACCTTTGCATTGACCCTTGTTATGGTTCCTTCTATAGAGCTTTTAACCTTGCAGTCCTCAAGCTCCTTTCTCTTTCTTTCAAGTTCCTTCTTTGCGATTTCTATGCTTTTTGCTCCCGAAGCATTATTTGAAGAAATTTTTGCATTTCTTATCTCTGCCAACTGTGCATCAGTGGCCTGAACCTTTCCGTCCACCACATTAAAAGTATCAACCTTTCTTTTTGCCTCGTTAAGAGCATTTTCCTTGTCCGTAAGCTCCCACTCGCTTGTCGCTCCTGAATCATACAATACTTTTGTACTTTCGTATCTGCTTTTAGCTGTACTATACATTTCCAAGGCAGACTCGTAGCTCCTTTGGCTGCTTTCCAGCTCTTCCTTAAGCCTTTGCTCTGCTAAAGCTGCAGAGGTTTCTTTGCCGCTTTTTCCTTCAGTGTTCTGAATCTGCAAGAGCTCAACATTGTCCTTAAGCTTCGCAATTTCTTCTTCAAGATGGCCTACATCAAGCACTGCAAGCACCTGGTCCTTTTCCACCTTATCGCCTTCCTTAACATCAATGGAAAGTATTTCATAGTGAAGCCTTGACACCACCTCAACGCTTTCTGTTCCTTCAAGCGGCGCCTTAAGACTTAAAGTAGACTTTATCTCTTTTTTAACAACATCGGAAACACTTACAGCCATCCCACTATTAACAGCCGATTTACGCTTAGCATTTACACTAACCACCCCTAAAGTAAGAGCAAGAACTACAACTCCTGCAATAATCTTCTTTTTCTTTGAAAATTTCATATTTATCCCCCTTATACATTAATTGCAACTTTTATTATACACCATAATTCTAAAAAAAGTATAAACAACATTCTTAAGAATTCTTTAAGAAACAAATGATTTCCTTACATATTAGTTTATTAAGTGATTAAAAAAATCATCATAAAATACACAGAAACGGCAATAAATAATAATCCACCAGCTAAGCTCGTGGTATTTCTATCGTCCTATAAAGAATAGAATAAACTTTATTTTATCTTATATATAGAATATATTCTTATCTTAGATTAATAAATGAGTAAATTTCATATTTCTTAACTATTGATTTTACTAAAATTCAATAAATGCAAAAAGGGGTTTCACCCCAACATATCGAATAGATTAAGTGCGAACAAAACCACCCGAAGGGAGCGAAACCACTTAATGTGTATTCGACAAATGAGCATAATTTCCTTTGAGGAAATTATAAAATTTCAGCAAGAAACTAAATTAGAGATGATTTTATCTCAAATTGATGTTTCTGAATTAGCTGCAATACTAAGAAAAACAGGTGAACACAAGGCCCGAAGGGCTATGAGCCAACAGCATTAATCTATTCTTTAATAACTATGCAGGTAGAAAAGATTCAAACTATAAAAGATCTAGTTTTAAAGCTGAAACAAAATCCAATTCTTAGATATTGCTGTGGATTTAATATATTAGGGCAGGTTCCATCTGAATCTACATTCAGTAGATTCATAAATAGATTAACTGAAACTGAAGAACTTGAAAATTTATTTTATCAGTTAGTATTGCAAGCTAAAGAACTAAATATTGTTGATGGAGATCATATATCTATTGACTCAACTAAGTTAGATTCTTATGAAGCTGCAAAACCTAAAAAATCTATAGTAGATGATGGAACTAATCCTAACTGGGGCATGAAAAGAGATACTAATGGTAATAACATAAGGTGGTTTGGTTGGAAACTGCATATATTATGCGACTCTAAGAGCGAACTACCACTAGATATATTAGTTACTCCAGCTAGTATTTATGATGGTACTGTAGCAATATCTTTAATTGAACAATTTTTTAATAATTACAAAGATACCTTTAAGCCAACTTACTATTCTATGGATTCAGGTTACGATTTTGAGTACATTTATAGTGATATAATAAGTAAATTTGATGGTATTCCAATAATATTCTATAATCCTAGGAGAAGTTATGCACCACCTGAAGGGTTAGATGATAACTTTGACCCAATTTGCTCCGCAGGATATAAACTAGTATATTGGGGCAAAGATGGAAATTATCTAAAATTTCGATGTCCTCATGCCGTAGGCGAATGTAACTGTCCCTTCGCGATGAATTAGTGTTCTTCTTCTAATTATGGATATACATTAAAAGTTAACTATAAAGAAAATGCAAGACTATATGCTTATCCATTAAGATCTTCTAATGAATGGCAAAACCAATACAATAAAAGAACTTCAGTTGAAAGATGTAATAGTAGACTTAAAGAATATCTAAATTTGGACAACATAAGATCCAGAGGTATTAAAAAGCTAAAGTTCATGCATTATTTAACTGCATATCGCTTGTTGCAGGAACTATTGCTTTAAATAGAAGTAAATCAATAAACAAAGCTGCCTAACGGCATATAAGAACTAAAATATTAAAATAGGAGGTCTTTGCAAATTTATAAAGCTGAATGTTAATTTCAAAAACTGGTTGATTATTTTGAGCTAAATCTCTTTTTATATAGTGTAAGACGAAACAAGTTGGCCAACAGATAGAGTCTTAAAAAATAAAATAAGAAAAGGGATGATAATATGGCAACAAGAGTGGTATCTTCCACTTATCAAGATTTTACACAAACGCAACTATTGAATTATCTTAATTCTGAAACAGGTGTGAGTTATTCTGATATAGAATCTGTAGTAGCAGGAGCAGGAATAACCCTCACCAGTTCATTAGTATCTAAATTTGCAAAAAAAGCTCTAGCGGCAAAATTTGCTCCTATACTAGGAGGACTAGGTTGGGGAGTTGTAGCAGCTAGCCTATATGATTTAATGGTAGCTGAAAAACTAAAAAATGAAAGAGATGCTGTAATTAATGAGATAATTGCAAAAGGCGGAAAGATGAGAATTTATACGGAATATATTGAATGGTCATCTGGAAGCGGTAATCATTACACTTACTATACTAGGACCAGATATTCAAGAGTAGCATAAGGCCTTCTTTATTAACACTACCATCTAATGAGAGGTATGCTTTATAATAATAAAAAATGAGAATCTATTTTTAGAGTTCTCATTTTTTATTTATTTCTTATTTAAATCAATATACTCTTCAATCTTATTATTCAAAGTTGAAGCACAGATTCCTAAAATAAGTAGTGTTAATCCAACATAACTCAAACCTTTAGTCCAAGCACTAATAATTATAATTAATGTTAAGCATATATATATTAAATAAGTAATTTTATTGTGTCTTGTACTTATATTATTGTACATATTATAACTTATAGTTATAATTAAAACTGCTAATGGGTGAAAAATATTATAATTTAATCTTATATCGCTACCTAGCAGCTCATAAGCTTTATTATCCATTAAAATTAATTTATTATGATAATATATTATCAGTAAGCTCAGTATTGCTATTATCATATATTTTATTGACTTTGATCTAATCATATATACCCCTCCAGAAACAGTATATTAAGAAAATCTAAATATAGAAAGTTATTATGTACTGAAAACTTTGGTCTAACATTTTATGTAATTAGTTTTTTATATAAACATAGCTATATCATATAATATCTTATGACAATAATCTCCTAAATGCGATAATAGAAAATACTTATACGATCTTTTTTATTTTAAAAATATTATGCACAAAATTCTAGCCTTTTTTCAAAAAAACTTTTTATAGGTATTTTACCATATAATTCATATATTGTAAAATTTGTTATATATACTTTAATACTTTTTATTTTGTGATTCTACCAAATTTCCAGATCAATATATAAAAATAGTTAAAAACTTCTATATAGCACAAAGGTTTTTAACTTAATAAAATTAACAGCTTACAAGAAACTTACACTATAGTTTAAAAAATGAAAATCAGGACTATATGTCTCACGAGTAGTCCTGATTTTTATTTTCTATATATTTATTAGATATATTAGATAAAAAATAATACATTACGGAGACAAATAAAATTGACACCGATGAATATCCAAATGTGTCTATAAAACTAGCCCCACATCAAGGGAAAATAGATATAAAACAGGAAGAAAGAGCGCATAAATATCAAGAAATAATATCTACTTTAACAGATAAGTTAAATGTTATTAAATATGTAAAAAAGATGTAGAAGAAGTTAAGTCCTATATATTAACACAGCAAAATAAATACTAAGATATAGCATATTTTAATCAAGATAAAAATTTTTATAGATTACTTTTTAAAAATAATTTATTATTTCTTCCCAAATCTCCTTTATATAATGTAAGACGAAATAAGTTGGTCGATGCGAAAGTCTTGCAAAATAAAATATATTATAAAAGGAGAGATTAACCTATTTTCTTATTATAATTCTAACATATTTAAAATAGATAACATGTCGTAAATCGTTGTAATAATATTACAATTTCATTACAATTCATATATCTTTTTTACAGATTAACTTTAAAAATAAGTCAATCATTTATTTTATATATTGTAATAAAAAATAATTAGAAGCTTCTATATATTGCACAGAAGCTTTTAACCTAATAAAATAAATATCATATTATTTTTATTATGCTTTAATGTAAACCCATTATTCTTTATACGATAGTAATTCTTCAAAGGCTTTATATACATCCTCTACAGGTATAGGTGAAAACTCAAAAGACTTTATACAGTTTATAAGTTTAATATTTAGCTCTTGAAAACAGTCTTCATCAAATTTTCCATCTATAAAGCTATTTTTATGAACTAAAGGCTGAAACATTTCTAGTATTTTTTGTATAGAATCCTTATCCCCATTTTGTGCATTGTGAAAAACTTTCCGTAATTCTCTATCTTCCATATCTCCTTCCCTCCTGATTTAACTATTTTTTTATATATCTGAATATAACTTTCTTCTTAATTTGTTTAAAGCAGCCTTCTTTATTTTATTAACTCCCTGCTTTGTAATACCAAGTTTTTTAGCAACTAAAGTGTCACTTTCCCCTGTAATGACACACATATATAAAATTTGTTTTTGTCTATCTGTAAGAGTATTAATAGCCTTTAATATTTTCTTATCATGAGAAATCTCATCATAACTACAGCTACTATCTTTTACAACAAACTCACTTATATCATCTAAAAAATCATTTTGACTATACTCAATGAGGTTTATTCTTTCTTCATTGAAATTAGGATCAATAATATTTAAGCTCAATTCTTCTCTTTGGCTTATTTGATTAGTTTTTTTCTTGATTTGCATTGCAGAGAAAACTATGGTTTTCTTTACATATCCATATAGATAGACTTTAAAAGCATAGTTATTGAACTCATCTTGCAAACTACCTGGTAACATGTTACTTTTTAACTCATCATCAAGCTTTTGTCTCTTTAAAAAGTTTTCTGCTAATTGATTCATACTTTGATCCCTCCTACTTTATTTTTTCTTTAGTAAAACTAATTGTAACCTTCTTTAATATATAAAAGAGTTTTTTAAATTTTCTGTAAACCATTTTGTATATATTTATATAATTAGTTACTTTTCTACCATATATTCTCTTTATTCAGAACTTATGTTCTGTAAAAGAGTAAAAAAAATTATATATTTTCTTTTCTTACAATCTCGTTTTGTCTCTTTTCCGTAACCAACTAAAGCATCTTATAAAAATATATATTGTTAATTGCATCTTAATTTTTTTATTATTATAATTGTACAACAATTGAAATATATAATATGTCATAAATTGTTGTAAAAATATTACAATTTGATTGCAATTTATCTTCTTTATATTATTAAGCATCGACAAAAAACATATCAATATTAGATCTATTCGAGTTTCAATATCATTTTTTCTTGTACATATCTCTAGCAACGCTTTAATTACTTTATTAAAAGCGCCATATTCCTCTATCTACATTTAAATTTTTTTTACATATGGTTTACATCTGTACCCATAAAATTATTTTAAATTAATATAGTACTCTCTTCAGTCCAATTTAAAGAACTCATTTTAAAAAGTAAGGAGGTGTAATAATGGAAAATGAGGTATTAAAACTAGCTTCTACTCAAGGAGTTTGGGCAGCATTATCTGTAGCTCTTATTTTTTATATCTTAAAAGCTCAAGAGAAAAGAGATATAAAGCAGGAAGAAAGAGAATGTAATTATCAACAGATAATATCTAATCTAACAAATAAGTTAAGTGTTATTGAAGATGTAAAAAAAGACGTTGAAGAGGTTAAATCATATATATTAACACAGCAAAATGAATCCTAAAACAGATAACATTTAAATATAGTAAAATTTATTTATAAATTAATTTTTAAATAATGGTTGATTATTTTAGCCTAAATCTCCTTTTATATAGTGTAAGACAAAACAAGTTGGCCAACAGAAAGAGTCTTAAAAAATAAAAATATATTATAAAAAGACGATTAATACTTAATTTTTATCTAAATGTAAATACTAAATAAGCAAAAATCATTTCCTGTATCAGTTATAAGGAAATGATTTTTGTTTGCTTAATCTTTATTTTTCTTTGAAGATACTAAATATAATTTTGGATTGTCAACACTAAATATCAAGAAAAAGTAAAGGAAAAATTAATAGAATACTATCTTCAAGCCTTGCCATAATAAATTAACTTGGTTATCTTCCAATAACAAGAGAAGAAACAGATGTGAACTTTTTAATATGACTGGCAAGAGCTATAGACTAGGACACAGAAAGTCATTATTCTAGAATATTAAACTGGAAAAAATTCAACAAAATTATTTTCTAAATTTATCCAAATACTTGCCAATAATAAATAGATACCTAATAAATATTTAAATCCATTAATATTTCATCATCATATATGCCATTTACATTGAAGTTATTTTTATGAACTCCGATTATTTCAAATCCAAACTTCTCATATAATTTTATAGCTCTTGTATTACCTGCATTTACCCCTAAAGTAATATTTCTTATTGTATTATTACTTTTTGCAAACCTTACTATTTCATTCATCATGGCAGTACCGATACCAGTTCCCCAGTAATCCTTTTTCACAGAAATAGACATCTCGCTATTATGAGCTATTCTCTTTCTTTTTGAACTAATAATCTGCGCTACACTAACTATATTTTCATCTATTACACCCAATATAATAAGTGAGTTTTCATCACTATTTATTGAATTTATATGATTTATTTCTTGATCTATAGTGAGTTTGAATTCTCCTGCTCCAAATAATAAATTGTCACTTTCTCCACCTACTATATTAAAATATTCTATCATTTTTTTTGCATCTTCTGCTGAAGGCTTTCCTAATACCAATTTTTGACCATTTTTTAAATAGATTTCTTTTAAAACATGATTAGATAAATGCAAACTCATATATATTCCCCCTAATATTTATATATAAACAGGCCTACAACTATATATTAGCATAACTCATTTGTCGAATTGTGTGATAATTTAATATTCATCAAGCGAAGAAAATCAAAAGGTAGTATTGTTTCATCCAATTACGAAGAATAAGAATATTATCAGTAACTATATTTGGAAAGAAGAATGCGAAAAAACAAGCACGTTGATTAAAAAAATGCTGTTCTCTGGTTTATTATAATTTTTAATTATTGCCAGAGAAGAACATTTCTTGGCTTAAGCACAGATTGTTTTATACTACCTTTACTATCTTATAAAATTTACGTATGAGAGGACCTTCTGTTTTTATCTACCGTATAAAATGGCTCAAATATTTTTTCTCTATGCTCCTTCGGTATACCAATGCCTGTATCCTCAATTTGAATATGATTTTTATCCTCTTTAGTATAGCTTCTTATATATATTTGTCCGTTTCTCACGTTGTATTTTATTGCATTGTCTATAAGATTTATAAATATATGCATAAAGCTTTCAACGTCTATAAAAATATAAGCATCTTGAAGGTTTTCTATTATTTTAATGCCAAATTTAGAAGCTTTTCCTTCCATTCTCAGGCCTATATCCTTAAGAAGTTTTTTTGTATTAATCTTCTCTCTCTTAAACTCGAAGTCGTATTTTTCAACTCTAGATAGAGAAAGAATATTTTCAACCATACCATCTAATCTTTTTAATTCCTTTTCTGCTATTTTTTTGACCTACAAGCCATCTCTTCATCATCTCTATAAAGGCTTATTAAATCTATTTGTGCTTTTAACACTGTTAGAGGCGTTTTAAATTCATGAGTAATGTTTCCTATGAATTCTTTTTGTTGCTTTTCTAATTTTTGAAGTTTTTTAATGGCTAACTCTAATTTTTCCTTTTCAGTAGTTATATCTTCTATGTTTTGCTTTATTGTTTTTGCCACAAAAAATATTCTTTCTCTCAGATCTCCCAGTTCATCTTGAGAATCTAGTTTCATAATAGAATCATAATCTCCCTGTTCTATGGCTTCAACAGAATATTTTAGCCTTGAAATATCCTCTGCTATCTTTGAGAAATATAGAATCCCAATTAAAGAAGCTATGCATATAGATACTCTACTTATTTTGTAAAATAGTAATTTTATATCTTTATAAAAAATATTTTCCCTTTCAGCACTGTACGTAATTTTAATTGCACCAATTTGCTTATTAAAATCATATATAGGTGCCAGGTAAACAATGTTGCTTCCATATTTTTCATAAACACTTTGTTCTGTATCAATATCTAAATTCTCAGTCGGTTTATCCGCAATAATCATATCTGGATTATGAAAAAGTGCTCTTGCAATTCCTACATGCTCTAATAATTCATATACAATAGTCTTTTGTTTTTTATATTATCTCCGATATGGTTGATTATTTTGATTTAAATCTCTTTTATATAGTGAAGACGAAACAAATTGGCCAACAGAAAGAGCCTTAAAAAAATAAAAATATATTATAAAAGGAGATGTTATTATGAGTTTCTTAGAAACTAAGGTACTTACTAGTTCCTTTGTATCACTTCCAAAATCAGGTGTAATTAAAATGAGAGATAACTTTGCAAATTCAAGCTTAAGTTCATGGTAAAATTTACTTGTTGGAACAGGTATAAGTAGTATAGGATTGCTGCATCCGGTAACAGGAATGTACTCTTATGTTGCCGGTGTCATGTATGGAATTTTGACAGTTTTCCCTACTAATAAACAGAGAATAGCCGCTGATCTTGGACGTATTGCTGATCAGATGAATAATAATGGAAATGTTATTATAGAGTTCCAAGAAGAACTAGTTTACTCTACTATTAATGATTATTTAAACAATAGAATATCTGAAAGAAATTTACTTAGTCTAAAATCTTGGGCAAGTACAGGTACAACATATATACCTACCTCAAGTATTGGAGATTTTTTAGGTCTATAGCTATAAGTTAAGATTTAAAAGACGATTAATACTTAATTTTTATCTAAATGTAAATACTAAATAAGCGAAAATCATTTCCTGTATTAGTTATAAGGAAATGATTTTTGCTTAATCTTTATTTTTATTTATATAATCAAAATAAAGAAAAGGAATATATAGCAATGCCGGTATTAATGGGATAAGAAAGTAGTCTCCAAAAATTGAATATGTTATTTTATATGTTATAAAAACCGAAATCAAATAAATAATTAACCTTCTAAGTCTTTTTTTGCTAATTGTTTATTATTCATATAAAGTCTTACAAAAGATATAAAGATAATTGCTACTATAATAAGTAATAGAATATATACATTTTTCAAAATTATCATCCTCAAATAAATATTTTTTATCAAAATTAGCTTATTTTAAAACATTAACCATTGATTCATACTTTGATCCTTCTCACTTTTATTTTTCTTTGGGGATACTAAATATAATTTTCTATTTAATATATAAAGTAGTTTTTTATTTTAGCAAACCATTTTGTATGTATTTTTATAAATAGTAACTTTTACTATAAATTTATTTCTTCTAAAACTTATGTTCTGAAAAAAGTATAACTAAAAAATTCTATTTATTTATGGTAATGATTATTTTTTTTATTGATTATCTACTGCTTCAATAAAGTGACTTAGATAAGTAAGTAATGAATATTGGATATTAAGTATCTTTCCCGTATCAAATATGTTCTTTAGAAATTTGATAAATTTTTTTCAGTTTCAAATTTTGCTGTTCTCTCTGCATTAAATGATTTAATAGTTTCTATTCCATTTAAACTCTCAACCAAATATGACGTAAGCTCTGCATTACTCTTCATATTTTTTTCGTTAGCTTCTCGGATAGGCTTATTAAATATAAGTACAAGTATACAATAAAAAATAAGTATTATAACGGTAATTTCAGAAATATAGGGACTCTGATAATACAAAATTATTCATCCAGCTATCGCCATAAATGTATCTACCATTATAGTTAGCGTTGCACTTTAGATAGCTTCTCTAATTTTTGACGCATCCATAAATCTAGATATAATTTCTCCAACCCTCCTATTGCTAAAAAAGCTCATTGATAAATCTATTACATGTTCATAATACCCTAATATTAAAGGTATATCTATTTTTTGACTGAGATATAAGAGTAGGTGAGTTCTAAATGCTTGTAAAATTACTTTAAGTAAGTTTATAGTAATTACTGCTATAGATAATACGTATAGCATTTTCTTAAGGTTATACTGTAAAATATCATATATTAAAAACTTAAAATAGAAAGCACCTAATATACCTAGAATTGTATGTATTGTAGAGGCTAAGAAAATATATAACAATAGACTCTTTTGAGGTTTTAAAATAGAAAAAAGTCTTGTATACATGTTTGTCGTATCATTTTGTCTCTCAAGCTGACTACTTGATACCATTAAAATAAGAATCCCTGTCCAAATTTTGAAAAACTCATCAGTAGTATATTCTATTATCCCTTCAGCTGGATCTGCAATAATAACCTTGTTTTTATTAATTGAATGTATTACAACATAATGTAAAATTGATGAGTTAGTAATTATATGAACTATGGCTGGAAGAGAAAATTCGCTAAAAAACGGCTCGTGATTTCCTTTTACACCCTTTGCTGAAAAGCCAACAGCTTCAGCTGCTTTAATAATCCCATACGCATTAGTTCCTTACTTATATGTTCCTGCAACTTCTCTTATCTTTGTTACTGGTGCTTTTAAAACATACTGTTTTGAAATAGTAGCTATACATGCAGCGCCACAATCAGAAATATCCTTCTGTTTTATACATATATATTTTTCAAATACTCTTTTGGCCTCCTAATCTATGAATTATTTAGTATATAAGTCATGTTTTTTATTTTAGAAATATTATTTAAAATATAGAGATTATCTTTATATGGTGAATTTTTTCTAAAATCTAATAACTATGATTAGAAATTGAAAACATATAGATAAATATGTCTATATATTTTTTATTATATATCTACTTGTCATCTATTATAATTAATTATAAATTCCAATATATTTAACTAATTCAGGTGCTATTATCCGATTAAACTTTAATATAAATGACATTATATATATTCATTAGAATTATTTTAAAAAAATAAATTTACTTTAGTACTGAGTATTTCTTATAAAAATTATTAACAATGTACGTAATTTTAATTGCACCAATTTGCTTATTAAAGTCATATATAGGTGCCAGATAAACAATGTTGCTTCCATATTTTTCGTAAACACTTTGTTCTGTATCAATATCTAAATTCCTAGTCGGTTTATCCGCAATAATCATATCTGAATTATGAGAAAGTGCTCTTGCAATTCCTAAATGCTCTAATAATCCATATACAATAGTCTTTTGTTTTTTATATTATCTCCGCTATGGTTGATTATTTTGATTTAAATCTCTTTTATATAGTGTAAGACGAAACAAGTTGGCCAACAGAAAGAGTCTTATAAAACAAAAAATAATTTATATAGGGAGGAATTTATAATGAGTATGATAGTACAACCAAAGCCTTCAATGGTATCAAGATCTGGATGGGGTGCTACAGCTGTAGATTTAAGTAAAACGAGTAATCTCAAAAACCCAGCATATATAATAGTTCATCATGCAGGAGATGCAAATGATGCTATCATAAAAGCTTATCCAGATGAAAAAGCAGCAATGAGAAGATATCAACAAATTCACATAGGCCAAGAGTGGGGCGATATAGGATACCATTATTGTATTGGAATAAATGGAACTATACTTGAGGGGAGAACCGATACAAAAGAAGGAATCCATGCGCCAGGCTATAATTATCGTAGCATTGCGGTAATGCTTCATGGTAATTATGATATACGTAGTTTTACTTCTACACAACAAAATAAACTGATAGATATTTTAGCATGGTTATGTTACAAGAATAATATTTCACCGTCGAATATTTTAGGGCATAAAGATGTAACTGCAACTACTTGTCCTGGTTCAGGAATTTATAGTAAGCTATCTAGTATTAGGGGTCTAGTAATGGATAGAGTTTATCCTCAGCCTCAGCAATAGAGCTTAAAAAAGTATGATGATTTATTTCATCATATTTTTTTAGACTAAACAATTATTTAAAATCCCAAGGCTTAATATATATATAATGTTCATTTTCATTGCCTGTATATTTTTTATATGCAAAACCAGAAGTCGAAAATCCTATAAATACTTCATCATAGACTTTAATCTTTTTACCCTCTTCGTGATCATATATAAATGTATACTTTTCTTCATAAATAGAAGTTTTACTACCTATTAGCTTTGTTGGAACTTCCAAAAACTTTAAATTGCTATAATCATTAAGTCCATTAACTGGTGTTCGAAAACCTTCATATATTATAGATTCTTTAGTCTGAAGATTATAAGCAACATAATCATCTTCTTCGTAATATAATACCCAATAATCAATTATATCTTCAATTAGGGAAGAAGGAGCATCTTCCCATACTACTTGTATTTCACCAGAAGCATTAATCATAATCAAATCATTACTTAGTGATTTATAGTTTTCATTGAAAAGTGTGCTGCCAGCATATATTCCCTGATCATTCCATATTATAGTACCCAATAGATGTTCATTGTTAAATTCTAATTCAATATCTAGTTCTGTATAAAGTTCCTTTTCCATTGTTTCAGTATTAAATAAATAAAACGTATATTTTTTATTTTGATCTAATTCTTCTACATCTATTGATATAAAGTGTTTACCATCAGGCGATAATATTGGTGATGAATAATTAAAGTCCTCAATTGTAGAAATAATTTTATCTTCTTTCATAATATATAGTTTTGAATCATAACTATCCAAAAAAGTGGAATATAATCCAGCATGTGACCATGTTTTATAATAGTTTCCTACATGAATTTTAATAGGGCTATCTGTTTCATCACCACTTTTTACATCTGTTAGATTATTTGTCTCATTATTGTCATCTATATTTAACATATTTGATGTACACCCATTCAAAATAATAATTATTAACAAAATAATAATCATCTTTATATTTCTCAACATAATCTCTCCTATAAAAATTAATTTTTTCTTGTAAATACTTTCTTATTACTAAAATTCAATTTTAGATTATCATAATAAAATGTATATACTATCACATTGTATTATTTATTTTTTTTATATCTCTTATAATAACTAATAAATATTAGTTATTATATTCATACTATATTATGGGTATTATACCATATTAATCATATATCATAAATATATTCCAAATATACTTTTTTGCTCTCACTTTTATTTGTATAATTCTATCAAATCTCAAAATTAATATATAAAAATGGTTAAAGGCTTCTATATGTAATACAATAGAAGCTTTTAACTTAATAAAATTAACAGTATGTTATTTTTTGACCAACCTATAATATAAAATAATTGTATTCTTTATGATAGTAGTTTCTCAAAATATTAATATATACTCTTTAAAAATGTCTGGCAAAACTCAAAAGCAAGAAAAGTATTTTTGTTATATAATAAAAAAAGAAGATAGAGTTTTTACTATCTTCTGTCTAAAATCTTATTATTAAAAATTTAGAATAAATTATTTACTATATTAATTAATTCATTTATACGCAGTCCTATTAGATTTAAATCTTCTTCTCTTGGTGATCCTTTAAATTCAACAGGCTCTATAAACTCCCAATTCATCTTATATTTATCCATAATTTCGTCCAATTCCTTTTGTGCTCCACCAGACCAACCATATGAGCCAAATCTAAAAGCTTTTCTACCTACTGCCTTTTTCTTTCCAAGCTCCTCTAATACTGCTGCCATTGGTGGAAACATTTTATATTCATAGGTTGGCATAGCTAATATTACTCCTGTAGATGTCCACACGGAAGCTAATATAGTACCCCAAGAATCTTCCGGCACTTTATGAACATTTACACTTATATTTTCCTTTTCTAACTCTTTTATAGCATAATCTACTGCTTTTTGAGTCATTCCATACATAGAACCCCATATAAGTGTTATCTCTTTCCTTGCTAATCCTTTCTGATAGGATACATATCTACTATAATCTTCTATTATTTTATTTGGATTTTTTCTCCAAACAATTCCATGTCCCGGTGCTATCATTTTAATAGGTAGGTTTTCGCACTTTCCAATAGCCTTTTTAACAGGTAATGAGAAAGCTCCTATAATATTTGAATAGTACCTTACAGCTTCTTTTTCATAAAAATCTATCTCTTCTTGATTTAACAAATCATCATAATTAGATTCATTAACAGTACCGAATGATCCAAATGCATCGCAGGAAAATAGGATACCTGTTTTTGTATCAAATGTACCTATGGTGTCTGGCCAATGTACATTAGGCATTTCTACAAACTCCAAAATATATCCATTTCCTAAATCTAAAGTATCTTTATCTTTAACAGTTATTACATTGTCGCTATGGTTATAGAATACTTCTAGCAACTCTGCTCCTTTTTGACTACACACAATCTTAAAGTTTGAATTTATTTTTTTAAAAGCTTCTATCCAGCCTGAATGATCTGGTTCCATATGATTTATTATTAGGTATTCTATAGATTTCGGATCTATTTCTAACTTATCTAACAAAGCTAATAAGGTTTCGGGAACACCATCCCAACCACATACGCCATCTATAAGCGCGGTCTTTTCTCCTTTTATAATATAAGAGTTAATTGATACCCCATTAGGCATTTCCCATAATCCTTCAAATAAAATATCTTCTATATTTACTGACAATTGGTATACATTATCTACGATCTTTGTTTGGTTCAAATATATCCCTCCTAGCAATCTTAACTTTTTATTTAATCCTTTTTTTATAATAATTTTAATATAAAAACCTCTATGCACTTAGAATTATTTATAAATTAATACCCTAAATACTTGATTTAAAAACGGGTATTGGTTTAGTCTGTTCTATATTAAATATTTACTTACAAATTTAAAACGTTTAAATTTAAATGATATTAATTAGCATTCACATGATACCATATGTCAATATTTATGTCAATTAGCCTATCTCTCTATCATTGAAGGACTCCAAATAAACTGTTTTCTTAATCCATATCTCTTCCCATAATGTTCTAAAGCACTACTTTTATAAACTAACCTGTTGCCCTACATGCGTAAGCTCTACAATTTTTACAGAGCTATCAGTTAGTTGTTTGCAAAGTTTTTACATATATAAAAATTATCTCTAAAGTATATAGGAACTAAAAACTTTGATTTAACTTTTTCTGCAAAATATACTCTAGCTACATGGTAAAACTTCTCGAGTCTTGGGTCAACTGGGATAAATGCTATGCCTACATCTCCATCTATTATATCTATTCTTTTTTATGTATCTACTTTACAATATAATAAATATTTTATAAAATTTGTAATCTATTATGAATATAACAAGATTTTAAAAAGTGGTTGATTATTTTGAGCTAAATCTCTTTTATACAGTGTACGACGAAATAAGTTGGCCAACAAAGGGAGTCTTACTAAAATAAAAAATATCAAGGAGGAAATTAAAAATGTCGTACTCAATTTATAAGGTTTTTATTGATGCAGGTCATGGAGGTAGTGATCCTGGAGCAGTTAATGGTAATTTTTATGAAAAAGATTTTGCTTTAGACATAGCAAAACATACAAGAGATAGATTAAATAGTTATGGGGTTCAAACAAGAATGAGCAGAGAAACTGATATAAAGCTAACCCCTAATCAAAGAGCCGCAGCCTCAGATGCTTACGGTGCAAATATTCTTGTAAGTATACATAACAATGCAGGAGGAGGAACAGGAATTGAAACTTGGAAGCATGACAATTCAAGTAGCTATGTTAAACAACTAGCCCAAGCCGTAAACAATAAGCTAGTATCAAGTTTAGGAGTACGTGACAGAGGCGTGAAATCAGCTCCAAGTCAACGTGGCGAAAATATATACGTAATTGATCCGGTAGCTACAAAAGCGTGGGCTATACTTCCAGAAATTCTATTTATGGATACAATTGCTGATTTAGAAAAATTAAAATCATCTACATTTCGTCGTAATGCCGGATATGCTATCGCCGATGGTATAATATCTTTCATTAATACTTTACCACCGATGCAATAAATATCTATCAACACTACGATAAAATATTATTAGTTAGTATAATGAATTATTAGAAAATGCCACTGGCATAGTTCAGTAGCATTTTCTAATATATTATTACTCCTCACTCAATATTAAGCTTATACTTTATCGTTATATCATTAATTATATGATATAATTTACTCATACATTATTAATTATGATTTGATAGGAGGGCTCTATGCTTAAAAATAAACCATTATTTATTTTGTTTATATTAATCGGACTTCTAATTAGTTACCTTGTGCTTAGTAGTAAAACTACCGTAAATACTGAAGATAACCAAATACTTAAAAACAGAATAGCAGAATTAGAAATAGAGAATCAAACTATAAAAGAACATTATAAAACAGAATATGAACTACGTAATATACTAGACATAAAAGCAAGAAATATTTATACAGCCTTAATAGAAAAAGACCTAACTACTTTGGAAACGGAAGTATCAAATAATGCTAAAGTTCTACCAGATAGAATAATCTTTACAGATAACAATAGTGAAACTATATATGATTTATCTAACTTCCTAGAAACACCAGTTCTAAGACAAAGATACTATATACTTTCAACTGATAAAACAACTTTTACAACTGGATATGAAATATATGCAAAAAATACTGAGTCCATACCTGTTATTACTATGATATTTTCCTATGAAAATGGAGATTGGAAATTAAACAGTTTACAACCAGAATAATTGCTGTTTTAAAAAAATTACCGTCTTCTTACTAGGCGGTAATTTTCATTATTTTTAACTAACTCATTCCAAAACTCTTCATCTCGCATAAACACTATAATTTAATATATTAGTGAAACAACTAAGCTTCACACATTAAATTGAAGTTTTTGCCCCACATGCGTAAGCTCTACAACTTTTACAGAGCTGTTAGTTAGCTGCTTTGCAAAATTCTTGCATATGTAAAAATTGTCTCTAAAATGCATAGGAACTAGAAGTTTAGGATTTATCTTTTCCGCAAAATATACTCCAGCTAGATGATAAAATTCTTCAAGTCTGGGGTCAGCTGGGATAAATGCTATGTCTATATCTTCACCTATTATATCTCTTCTTTTTTATGTATCTACTTTACAATATAATAAATATTTTATAAAATTTGTAATCTATTATGCATATAGCAAAATTTTAAAAAGTGGTTGATTATTTTAACTTAAGCATCTTTTATATAGTGTAAGACGAAATGAGTTGGCCAACAGAAAGAATCTTGCAGAAATAAAAATTAAAGAAGGAGAGTTTAATTATGGCTATTAATAATGGTAATACAGATTTTAAATTATATGTTTTTCAAGAAGGTACTAATGATCAAAAAATTAGAATTCAATTTACACCGTATAATGATATAGTTTCCGCTAATCCGAATTAGGGGCTATAATTTAATTATCACCCTAATTCAGTTTTATATAATAAAATCCATTTTAGTAATTATTTTACAAATCCGAAAGATATAGTATAATATATTAGAAGGATATAAAATAATTATATGGAAAGAGGTAATAAAATTGAAAGAAAAACTACTAAAACGTGCATATACACTGTTAATTTTTAGTGTTAATAGTATAATTATTTTAATTCTTACCACTATTAAATATAAGTCAAAATTTGATGAAATGAAAAGTTATAGTGAGGTTTTTATAAATCCTAACTATAAATTTTGGGCTAATACTATATACGTTTGTTCGATATTCATATTAATTATTTTCGCAATAGGAGTGAGTACATATAAAAAATATAAAAAACATGAAAATGATTAAAGTTTCTTTTTAAAGAGGAATAATTACAAAATGTATATGTGAAATGTTTTATAATAACTATTAACTTTATAAGTTTTATAAAGAGGTTCTTAATAATCAAGAGCCTTCTTTTTTATTCATTTTCATCTAATTCAATTACTTAAGTTGTGCAAATTTTAAAATATGATAAAATCGCCAACAGATTCTAGATACAAAAAATGGCATAAGTCATAATACTTGTTTAAAAAAGGCCACGACACCATACACAACGAGGATTTATTGTCTTAAATACTATCAATTCTTAAATAAATAATTCCATACATATTTTCTATTTGCTAAACCCAATCCTCTGCCCCACATGTGTAAGCTCTACAACCTTAACAGAACTATCCTTTAACTGCTCTACAAAATCTTTACATACATAAAAATTATCTCTAAAGTGCATAGGAACTAAAAACTTTGGTTTTACTTTTTCTGCAAAATATACTCCAGCTAAATGGTAGAACTCTTCAAGTCTTGGGTCAACTGGTATAAAGGCTACATCTATATTATTTCCTATGATATTATCTACTTCCCTTTTAAAATCTTCTTCCTCTCTTTTAAGCTCTTGTTCAGTAAATTCCTTCCAATGCCACCAGTTTAGGTCTCCTGCATGGAATATATCAAGACTATCTACATCGACTAAAAAGGATACTCCTTTATCTGTAGAACCATATGTTTTTATATTTACGTCCTTTATTTGAAGAGTTTCATAAGGATTCATATAATAAAAGCGATCTTCTTCTACCTCTTCCTTCACATCACTACCTAAAACGTATTTTATATTTGGATTTGCATTTTCCCACTGAAATATTACAGGATTATAGTGATCACTATGACTATGGGTTACAAATACAAAGATATCTTTGTCAGTTTTAAAATCTTCTAGAGATAGTACTCCATTTTTTATACTTCTTTCCGGAAGAACAGGAATATCATTAAAATAATCGAATATTAATATGTTATTTTTAGTCTCTACTAAAAAGCTACTGTGCCCCAAATGGACTATATTACAGTTTATATTTTGCATAGTATCACTCCTTTTTTATATATTTACTTTACCATATAATAAATATTTTGTAAAATTTGGAATTTATAATGCGTATAGCAAAATTTTAAAAACTGGTTGACTATTTTAACTTAAATCTCTTTTATATAGTGTAAGACGAAACAAGTTAACCAACAAAAAGAGTCTTACGAAAAATAAAAATATATTATAAAGAAAAGAAGTTTATTACAGCAATGAAATTATTAGATAGCAATTCTGTTATTTTCTTAGGCGTTGAGATTACTAAATATGTTAATAATACAAAAGCAACTAATCTCTAGAAGATAAAAAATCTTTTAGAATGAACGGATACTTGTTTAATTATAAAATTATATTAAAACTAATGCTATAATTAACATATATACAAACTATAATGTAATACATATTTGTAATAAAATGTAAACATGGCTTATATAATAGAATTTTAGGGGGGTATAACAATGAATGATATAAAAGTAATGGTATGGTTTTTCCCTATACTTTTTATTTTTCACGATTTTGAAGAAATAATTTTCATGCAACCGTGGATAAGTAAAAATAGACGCTATCTATGTGAAAGATTTCCTATGTTATCAAAAAGGTTATTACCTCATTTTGATAATATTACAACATCATCTTTCGCATTTGGTGTAGCGGAAGAATTTATTTTGATTAGCATAGTTACAGTCATTTCTTACTTGACGAATTGGTATAACCTATGGGTAGGTTTGTTTATTGCATTTACTTTACATTTAGTAATACATTGCTTTCAAACAT
This sequence comes from Alkaliphilus sp. B6464, assembly GCF_018141165.1. NCBI lineage: Bacteria > Bacillati > Bacillota > Clostridia > Peptostreptococcales > Natronincolaceae > Alkaliphilus > Alkaliphilus sp. B6464. Next base: position 1,276,404 of record NZ_CP058557.1, on the reverse strand, counting down.
TGATAGTAAGAAAATATGTACCTGCTATTATTACAAGCATTATTTGTTTGCCTATCTGTATTTATATCATTAGACATATAGTACAATTGTTCCAGTTGAGTACTGTTGTTTTCTATTCTATTTTAGGCTTTATAATTATGGTGGTTAATTTATGTATCATTCATAAAGCTATGGATATATTCAGCAAATGGTTAACACAATATGAACAACAAAGCAAATGAGCATAATCTAAATTTAGATAGTGAGTAATTACTAATTTTATATAAAACACAATTTTATTAAAACGAAAAAGCTATGTCTATATTTTTAAAAAACAGATTGCAAAATAATTCTGCAATCTGTCTCTGATGTCTATTTTATCTATTTACTCAATACAACCTTATCATCTTTTAAATCTACTTTAATATGATCCCCTGCTGTAAATTGCTTTTTAATATATTCTTCTGCAATTTCATCTTCAATATATCTCTGTATTGTTCTTCTTAAAGGTCTAGCACCATATTTTTCATCATAACCCTTTTCTAGTACAAAGTTCTTAACTTCTTCGGAAATTGTAATTGTCATATCTTTTTCCTTAACATCTTCAATTACATCCCTTAACATAAGATCTACTATTTTACGTAGTTCTTCCCTAGATAACTGTGTAAATACAATAGTTTCATCTACTCTATTTAAAAACTCTGGTCTGAAGGTTTCTCTTAAGGCTTCTTTAACACGATTTTCTAAAGCCTCATAACCCCTTTTACCAAAACCTATACCACTCGATTTTAATTGGGTACCCGCATTAGATGTCATAATTACTACAGTATTTTCAAAGAATACAGTTCTTCCTTGACTATCTGTTAGCCTACCATCTTCTAAAATTTGAAGCAGCATATTAAATACATCTGGATGAGCTTTTTCGATTTCATCTAAAAGTATAACTGAATAAGGTTTTCTTCTAACCTTCTCTGTTAATTGCCCGCCTTGATCATACCCTACATATCCTGGAGGAGCACCTATTAATTTAGAAACCGTATGCTTTTCCATATATTCAGACATATCTACACGAATCATAGCATCCTCACTACCAAATAGCTCTGTAGCTAAGGCTCTTACAAGCTCTGTCTTTCCTACTCCAGTAGGACCCACAAATATAAATGAAGCTGGCTTTTTCTTCTTTCTAAAACCAGAACGGTTACGTCTTATAGTTCTTGATAAACTTCTAATGGCATCATGTTGACCTATTACCCTTTCATGAAGATGCTCTTCAAGGTTTAACAGCCTGCTAGCTTCTTCTTCAGTAATCTTGCCTACAGGAATATTAGTCCAAGATTCAATTACAAAAGCTACATCCTCCACTGTAATGGAGCTGTTGTTTACTTCTCCTTCTAGTTCTGCTACTCTATCTAAAATCTTACACTCATCTACTTTATACTGAGCAGCCTTTTCATAGTCATTGTTTTTAGCAGCTTCTGCCTTTTTTTCTTCTATAGCCTTTAGCTGTTCCTTTAAAGACTCAATTTCTACAAGCCCCTGATTTCTAAGGTTCACCTTAGATCCCGCCTCGTCAATAACATCAATTGCCTTATCGGGCAAATATCTATCTGTAATATATCTTTCAGATAGCTTTGCAGCAGACTCTATTACTTCATCAGATATTTTAACCCTATGATAATCTTCATAATAGCCTTTAATTCCCTTTAAAATTTCAATAGTATCATCTACCGTAGGTTCTTCAACTAACACTGGCTGAAATCTTCTCTCTAGGGCAGAATCCTTCTCAATATGTTTTCTATATTCATCTAATGTAGTTGCACCAATAACCTGTATTTCACCACGGGCAAGTGCAGGCTTTAAAATATTTGCAGCATTCATAACGCCACCATGAACCTCTCCTGCTCCCATAATGTTGTGAACCTCATCTATTACTAAAATTATGTTTCCACATTCCTGAGCCTCTTGTATAATAGCCTTCATTCTTCCTTCAAACTGTCCTCTAAATTGGGTTCCTGCAACAATAGCTGTCAAATCTAATAAATAAACCTCTGCATTAAATAGTTTTGCAGGTACCTGTTCTTCTATAATACGAACTGCTAAGCCTTCTGCAATAGCTGTTTTACCCACACCAGGCTCTCCAATTAATATTGGGTTATTTTTAGATCTTCTATTTAAAATTTGTATTACCCTATCAATCTCCTTATGCCTACCAATTACTTTGTCTACTTCTTTGTTTTTTGCTCTATCTGTTAAATTAGTTCCATAAGTATCTAAATATTTTTTCTTCTTGTTTTTTTTCTTTTTCTTATCCTTAGGTTTTTCTTCTATAGGATCATCTTCACCAAACTCTTCATCTTCTTCTATATCTACTTCATCTTCACTATCCTTTTTAAAGGGATTAAAAGAACCTTTAAATAAATTGCCTAGAAAGTTATCTCCATCCATGTTCTCCAAGTCCATCTCTTCAAATACATTGTTCATCTGCTGAGATAAACCAGATATTTCTTCCTCAGTCATACCTGTTTGTTCCATTAACTGATCTATTATAGGCAAGCCCATTTTTTTAGCACATTCTATGCATATACCCTTCATTTCAGATTTCCCATTTTCCATCTTACTTGCAAAAACTACTGCCATATTTTTATTACATATAGAACATTTTTTCATAGTAATTCCTCTCCATGTTTTCGTATAATTTCTTTTTACTATTATATCATATACTTGTGATTAATAAATATTATATAAATATTAACATTACCAAGTAATTTTAAAGCTTTTTATCCACATTATTAATAAAGATATTAACAAAAGTGCAATATATATAGCCAATGCAATAGGTACTTCTCTTAAATTCCAATGTAGCGCAGCAGTAATAGCAATGAAAATCATGGAGGTTATAGCCAATCCTATACTATCACCTTTATTATGTTGAAAATTTTCAGAAAAAGGAAGTCGTTTTTCACCCCAGTGAAATAGTACTATAATTACTAAAATTAGTGTTAAAAACATTATTCCAATATCTAAAAGTATGTTAAGCCCATATGGAATTAAAAATATAATACTTACAAATAAATATATAGGCAATATAAATTTTATGAAAAAACCCTTTAATGCACCTTTATAAATTGAACCAGGATTTTTAATTGGTAAGGTTTTATATATCCATGCACCTTTATATTTTTCACTGGTGGCTATGCTAGAAATTGACATTGCCAGTAAACCTACAGTAATATAAATTGAAAAATATCCTCTACCTGCTGATATTTCTGCCAGTGATTCTGCAAAGGATCTACTTTTATCAAAGTTTACTACAATAAAAGATAAAGGGACTATTGCAGCAATTACTAGACTAGGGTATAACCTAAGCTTTAAATTTCTTTCATTAGAAACCATATTTTGTGTAAACCGGAAAAATATATTTTCTGTAGGCTTAAAACAAAATATATTTGCTATCTTCTTGTGCCTCCTGCCCTTAGCTTCAGCTACTTTATTTTGTTTACCACTATTATTGTTTAGCTTTAAAAGACTTTTTTCAAAGTAAGGAGCAACAACTTTAAAATATGCTATTATACCTAAAATTGGTACCAAAATACCCATAATTGTAAAATGAATATAGTGAGCATCGTAGCTTTTATCTATTAAAATACCGTAAGGGGCTGAAAACCAAACCGAAGGAATTAAATAGCTCCACCACTTAGGTGTAAAGACAATATTCAAATCTAAAACTGCAAAAATTCTCCCCACAAATTGATAAGCAAAAGCCATAATAATAGATAACATAATTTGAAAATAGTTAATAATATCCTTTAGCTTTTCACCGTCAAAGATAAACAGAATAACAAAATATAGTAGAGAAGTAACCCAAATAACAAATCCTGAAACTAATATTAATTGTAGAAAAAATACCATGCCAAATAGAATGCCGTATTTAAAGGAGCCTGCTATTAAGGCAGGTCCTGCAATTGCTATGGTTATGCTTAGCAAGTAAATTAAAATATGGGTTGCCTTTGCTGCATTCATAGTTCCTGCATCAATTGGTTTAGAGAGCAATATATTTTTTTCTCTAATGTCCAAAAGTACAGATGAAAAGTCTGAAATCATAGTTGTCATTACCATAAATAAAATGATAGCATAAATAATATTCATCTTAAAAAATAATGGAAAATCTGGGATTATAACTGCCATAGCACCAAGCCCAATTAAACCATACATAAGTAGTGACTTTTTAAATGAATTTTCTTTTTCCTCCTTTGAGTCATTAGTCATAATTGTAGGAACTCTTCGGCCATCCATAGTTAGCCTTACCTGTAATATTTTCCTCATTACCTCATAATCGATACCCATCATACTATAAATAAAGCTAAACCTATCTATAAATCGTAAAGACATAAAATTCTTCATATCTACACCCCTTGCAATACTGCAACAAATTCCTCTGCAATTTCTTTGTGTTGATTAAATCCTGTTAATTGGTTAAAAATATTTTCAAGGGAACCTTCCCTACTCTTTTCCTTTAATTCTTCAAAGCTTCCATCGGCAATTATATGTCCGTCATTTAACAATATAATTCTATCGCTTATTTTCTCGACTACATCCATAATGTGGGATGAGTAGAATATAGTTTTTCCTCTATGTACCAGCTCCGATAGGATTTCTTTAAAAATCATAACACTATTAGCATCTAACCCACCTAAGGGCTCATCAAAAAATAAAATATCTGGATTATGTAAAAGACTAGAAATAATAAGAAGTTTTTGTTTCATTCCTTTTGAATAGGAAGAAATTCTAGAATGGTATACTTCCTCAATATTAAATAATGCCATAAGTTTTTTTGCCTTTTCATCGATTTGTTCTAATTCCATCCCATAGATTTCACCTATAAAGGTAAGATATTCGTATGCTGTTAGACTATCATATATATCTGCAGTTTCAGGCACATAGCCTATTCTCCTTTTATAATCCACATTACCGCTAGAAATATCCTCGCCAAATATTTTTACTGTGCCTTCATATCCATTTATTATACCTAACAATATTTTTACTGTAGTACTTTTCCCTGCCCCATTAGGTCCTATATAACCTATAATCTGTCCCCTATGTATTTCAAGATTAATACCTTTCAACACTTCCTTATCCCCATATTTCATTTTTAGATCTTCAATATAAACCATTGGTTCTCTATTGATTTCCACATCTATCCCTCCAATGTTTAACATATGCTTAATATAGATAGAAAGCTAATATCTTAGATAATAAAATTAACTTTCTCTCCCTATGGAATATTATACCATATAATTAGTTTTATCCCAAAGAATACTACTCATAGTTTAATGCTATTAATATGAGAAAGGCCCTATCCTAAGTAGGACCTTTGCTATGTTTGTTTAATAGTTGCTTTTTAGATATTTCAACTGTTGTAAGACTTCTAAATACTTCTTCTCAAGTTCCTTTTTTTCGTTATCACTACAGGAAATAAGCTTAAAGGAAATAGTGGAAATCTCCATTTCTAGATTTAATATTTCCTCCTTTGCTATTGTATTGTTTTTATCTCCCCTTTGACTTTTCTTATCTAAATAATATTCATAGTCACCTAAATATCTAGTTATGCCATTATTATCCATTTCCCATATTTCCTGCGCCATTCTTCTAACAAAATAATGATCATGAGAAACGAATAAAATAGCACCTTCGTAATCTAATAGTGCCTCCTCTATTTTTTCTCTAGAAATAATATCTAGAAAGTTAGTAGGTTCATCTAAAACTAAAAGCTGGTATCCACCTAAAATAAGTTTTAAAAAAATAATTCTTACCCTTTCTCCAAAACTTAAATTGCTAATCTTTTTAAATACATCCTCCCCTTTAAAAAGCATACATGCCATTAAATTTCTTACCTTACTTTGATCTGCATCAATCTTTTTTACTTCATCTAATAAGGTTAAATTCTCATCTAAATTTTTTAATTCTTGGGAAAAATAACCTATTTGTACCGATGGTGAAATAGTAAGATTTCCCTCAACGCTTTCAATTCCAACTATGACTTTTAAAAGAGTGCTCTTTCCCACACCATTTTTACCTATAATTCCAATTCTCTTATTTCTTTGAATTTGAAAACTAATATTTTCAAATATTGTATTCTCATATACCTTTTTTAATTTTTCTCCCCTAACTAAAATATCCCCTAGTCTTTTCCCTTCTTCATCAAAGGCTAAATTTATTTTTAATGGCTGATTAGGTTTGGAAACCTCCTCCATCTGCTCTAGCCTAGAAATAATAGCCTTCGATCTTTTAGCTATTTTTGCAGCCTTACCTCTATAGAAGTCATTTTGAGACATGTTGTTATATTTATTAGACCTTTCCATTACTTTTCTTGCTGCTAATTCTAGCTTCTTTTTTTCTTTTTTATAGGCTTCATAGGCAATTATCTCTCTTTCAAATTCCTTTTCCTTAGTATCTTTGTAGAAGGAATATCCACCATTATATTCCCTTAGACTTCCTTTTTCTAATTCTAATATTTTATTTACGGTTTTTTCTAAAAAGTACCTATCATGGCTTACAATTAAAACTCCACCTTGAAATTTAGATATAAAGTCCACAAGCCATTTAATACCTTCATAGTCTAAATGGTTAGTAGGTTCATCGAGAATAAGCAACTGAGGATTTGAAAGAATAATTCTAGTAATATATAATCTTGTCTTTTCTCCACCACTTAAAGTTTCTATTCTCTGTTTATACTTGTCATTAATGTTAAGTCTGTTTAAAGTAGGAATTAAATTATGATGAAATTCGTATTCATTTAAAAATTCCTCTACAGTTTTATCCTCATCCATGGAAAAATCCTGGGGCAAATAACCTATATTGCCCCTTACATCCACACTTCCATCATCTGATATAATCTCCCTCATAATAACTTTAAGCAATGTACTCTTACCTGCTCCGTTAGATCCAATAAGGCCTATCTTTTGTTTTTCATATATCTTAAATGATACATTCTCTAATATTTTTTTATCCTTTATATATTTTGTAATACTGTTTACGTTTAAAAGCATTTATATCTCTCCTTTTATGACCATATAACTTAGATTAGTTTTTAATTGCCGATGACTTTTGAAGTAAATATTTTCGTTTATTAAGAGGATCTAAGCCATATTTTGATTTGCTTTTTATAACATCTTCCGGTAAATCTATATATCCATAAAACTTTGTATAGAATATCCCCTTTCCTTCGGTAAAGGAGGCTAATTTAATACTGTAGTTTTTTGAGGTTTCTATAGGAACATACCCTTTTATGTAGAACTGATTATCCGAGCTTCCTGTCTCAGAAAATGTAGCCCTCATATTTTGTAAGTCAACAACGACTCGACTGCCTGCCTCCTTTGGTACTTTAATGTGGAATTCATAAATAGGTTCAAGAAGTTTGGCTTTAGCTTTATAAATAGCCTCCATTAATACCATAGGTGTTAAATTTCTAAAATCCGAAGGTGTACTCATAACACTGTCATAAATAGCATCCTTAAATGTTATAAGTATATCTGTAATTTCCCAACCATAAATACCTTGGCGGCATGTCTGAAATACAGCTTCTTCAACTGCATTTTGGAAGGATTTTGACAAATACCCAGATGAAACCTGAGAAACATATTTCAATCCTTCGCCCCTTTTTAATGGCTCAACTTCAAAATCAACGGCTGCATAGAAAGGGTTTGTACGCCCAAACATGTTAGCAGATGCCCTTTCTTTTTGAATTATAGTTTCCTTATAAATTGTCATAACCTCTGAAAAATTCAAATCTATTCCATATTTAGATGATAATAAATCTTTAATAATTTCCATTTGTATCTCACCAAAAATACTTATATAAACTTCATTCTCTATTGGATCAATATCACACTCTAATAGAGGATCTTCCTCAGCTAATTCTAATAATCCATTAAAAAGCTTATTTTTATCCTCTTTTTCATGGACATTTACTTTAACCCTTAGGGTTGGTCTTGTTAATGATGGATTTTTTATCTTCTCATTAGGAGATCCAACAATATCTCCTATACGAAAATGATTTAGTCCTGAAATTATGCCCATATCTCCACCCATTAACTTATTTGTTTCACATAGTTTTCCATTATGAAACACTTGGATTTTTGTTATTTTATCAATTGTTTCACCCTCCATTACCTTAAATGTGTCCCTGAGCTTAATAGTCCCACTATACATGCGGACGTAGGCTAACTTCTGATTATCGTTACTCCTTCCTATTTTATAAACTACACCAGACACCTCCCCTTCTCCACAATTATTAGTGGTTGGAAGGCACCTATTAATGCCATCTAAAAGTTCTTCAATACCAAGACTGGAAAGTGCTACTCCCATAAAAACAGGATACAATGAGCCTTCTTTGGAATATTTACAAATAGATTGACAAACCTCATCAAATGTAATGGCTTCTTCATTTATATATTTGTTCAGTATACTATTATCAAGATCAGACAATATTTCATATACATCCTCGTCTACATAATTATCTGAAATAGTATTTTCAATCTTAACATTTTTTGTACCTTCATCTATTGCTTTGTGGATCGGAACAAGTTTTACCGACATTTCTCTTTTAAGTTCATCTATTACCTTCTGAGAATCCGCATCCATTCGATCTAGCTTATTGATAAATATAACAGTAGGTATTTTCATTTGAATTAGTGTTTCAAGTATAATCCTTGTCTGTGATTGAATGCCTTCTCTAGCAGAAATAACAAGTACTGCGCCATCCAAGACCCTAAGTGACCTTTCTACCTCTGCGATAAAGTCCATATGGCCAGGAGTATCTATAATATTAACTTTTACGCCCTTCCATTCATACGCAATGGTGGAGGCTTTTATTGTAATACCTCTGGAGCGTTCAAGCTCCATGGAATCTGTTTGTGTATCACCGTCATCTACACGGCCAAGCTTTTTTATGGAACCACTCTTATATAAAAGATGCTCTGTTACTGTAGTTTTTCCAGCATCTACATGGGCAAGAATACCAATATTTATAATCTCCATAAACTCATACTTCCTCCTTAAAATTAATAGTGTTAAAGCTTGCAAATAATTATTTAAAACGAAACACAAAAAGGGAACCTCAAATAAGTTTGTCGAGGTTCCCTTTTATTTTAGAAATATGAGCTTAATTTATATAGAAACATTTAATACCCATTGATTAACAAAACCTTTTTTACACAACATTAAAAGGCCATGGATTAATAATACCCATAGCCTACGTATTTACATTGCCTTTTATATTAGTCTAATCAATTAAATAATTAATAAACTTTTTAAATTAAATACAAAAAGGATGTGCAAAAAAGCTAAACAAAAATAGGGTACCTATTTACCTGACAAACAAAATAATCATATTTAATTTTCTTGATTTGTTTGTTTGTCTTAGTTTTCATTCCATGGTACCTCCTGAGATTTTTTACAATAATAGTATTTACTATAATCAATATAACATACCTTTTAATTTATTGCAATATTTTAAAAATAATGTTTTTTGTTGTGGTCATTATATTAATCTATCCACCATTAATTCTTCTGCAGAACATATTCCACTGTCTATAGCCTTCTGTCTAAATACTAAATACAATTCTGCATGTGTTGCATGTACATAAGGATTAACAAATAGAACTCCTATTCCTAGAGCTAATGCACCTAGTATATACCAACCTATAAAGGATAGGTCTAGTATAAACATGTTAAACTTCTCGCCATCTGTCATACCGTTGCTTATCTCAATTGCTCTTTTGTATCCTATTTGAGGATTATCTGCCAAAATATAAGGCACCATATTATAGGCATATGATTTTATAATACCTGGGATAACAAACAGTAAAGTCCACAAAATTATCAATACACCTCTATAGAGCATAACTTTTATTATGTTCTTATACCTTTCACCATTAAAAGAATATCCGATGTTATTTAAGTCAACATCTTTACCTGCTGCCCTAACGAAATAGCGCTTGCCACCGATTTCTATAGCATAGCCTAAAAATATTCTAAATAAGAATATTAATAAAGTTATGATAATAGCAATAGTAGCTATTGAAATAATATATGGAATCATATGTCTTGCATTATCCATAATTGATTGCGGAACGTATCTTCCATACCCTCTATCATTACTGTTAATGTTCCACCTAAAATTAAATCCTCCTCTACCACCACCTGCAATACCTAGAATAATGCTAACTAAAAAGGCTTTCCAATATGATCCTCTAAGTACTGACTTTGCTCTTGTTTTAATTTGTTCCCTAGTCCACATATACTCATCCCCCCATAACAGATATTATTTTTATTGTTTACTACATATTATTAATAATATTAGTCTTTGATACATTATACCCAGCAAATGTATAAATGCCACAATTTTTAATACTATAATTTAAGTTATGATATGTTTTGGTTGGTATATGTTTATATTTTATATTATGGCCCCATAATTATATTCAACATTTTTTCAGTATTATTCATAAATCCCTTCATGATCTGATAATGTTCAGTGTTTTCATATTTAACCTTGTTAAATCCATTATTTATTTCATAAATTGTTGAATTGGGATAAGACATTATAATTGGCGAATGTGTAGCTATTATAAATTGTGAATCTTTCTGAACTAATTCGTGAATTCTAGAAAGCATAGCCAACTGCCTTGTTGGTGATAATGCAGCTTCAGGTTCATCTAAAATGTATAATCCTTTACCACTAAATCTGTTCATAAATACAGCAAAAAAGGATTCTCCATGGGATTGCTCGTGTAAGGAACGTCCTCCATAGGCTGTAGTAAATATAGCACCTCCAATAACCAAACCTTTTATAATAAATTGTCAGAGCATTTTTTGTATAGAGGCTTCAATATTTTTATTATATATCACAAAAATCAAAGTTCACTTCCAGCGTTAAAACTTGATTCATAAAATTTCTTTATTTTAAAATTCAATACTCGATCTAATCTCCAACCATTCCTTCTTCAATAAATCCATATACATCACATCGGTAAATCCACCAGTCCTGCTGTCAAAATATCCTTCTCTAACTATCCCTATTTCTTTAAAACCTAGTTTTTTATATAGACTATGTGCTCCTTTATTATCTATCATTGATGTTAATTCAATCTTATTAAGATTTAAAAATCGAAACATAAAATCTACAAAATGATATAATGCATCTTTTCCATAGCCTTTTCCCTGTTCAGATGTTTCACATATTTTTATACCAAATTCACACTTTTGGTTTCTTTCATTCCAGTCTCCATAGCTTACTTCACCAATAGGTTCTGAAGTATCTTTTTTACATATTATAAACCTCTTCCTTTTAGGATATATACTACTATCTTCAATGGATTTTATAATGCTTTTTCTTATCGCTTCCTTACTTTGTAATGTACCAAAAGCCAATGTTGCATGGCTCATCATTTCACCATCATTCCACCATTTGTATAAATACTCTTCGTCCCCTAATTCAGTTGGCCTAATAATAGTATTTTTTCCTAAAATCACTCCTATTTTCCCCCTTCTAACCACTTCATTCATCTATCCATATGAATTCGACTTCTTACTATTTGTTAAAATCCCCAGTTCTTAGAAAGTTATCAACCAGTTCTGCTACTTCAAATTTATAATGAATTTCTTCATGATTGTAAGGAACAACTATAAAGTCTTTTAGTTCTTTATATCTTACAGAGTTAACCTCTACTCTACCATCATTTTCATTTTCCAACAATTTGCCTAATAGTAAATCACTTTTATTTCCTGCGATTCCGCCTATTTCAATATCATCTATTTGCTTCAAATCTAACTTTTCTACATTTTCATGTCTCAAGGATTTTAAAGTCTTAAAAATATTAATAAATATATGAGATATTCTAGAAGCTATATCCGCTAACTCGCTTCCCTTGTTTGGCGTAGCTATTAAGACACATCTGTATATTTTTTCTATATATTTTGTATTGGATAATAGCAATCTTATTACTAGTCCACCTGTGCTATGACCTACAAGACTAATCTTTTCATCTTCTTTTAAGCTATATATAATTTCATTAATTTTTTCTTCAAATACAATAACAGCGTCTGTTATATACTCAAAGGTTAGTGGCAAATCAACTAGTATTGCTTCATATCCTAAAAGCTCTAGATTTTTCTTCAAAACAAGCATATCATCATAATGTTTAGTATATCCATGAACTAAAATCACTTTTTTATTCATTTTTAACACCAAATATATGACCTATTTTATTAACTTTGACAGCTTTTTAAATAAAGGGGTACCTGCCTCTTTTATTAAATCAAAAAATACTGTCTCTGTATTGGTAATAATAGCTCCCATAGTCGACATTAAATCTAGGCCATTTTTATAATTCGCTTTTGTACGTGAACATACTGCATCTTCCACCACAAAAACTTGATAATTATTAGCTATTAAATCTCTCACAGTTTGAAAAACACAAACATGGGTCTCCATACCAGTAATAATAATCTTTTTCCTCCCTAGTTGATTAAGCCTTGAAATCACTTCCTCGGTATAGCCAGAAAAAGTTGTTTTTTCATAGATTAATGCTTTATCTAAATTAGTATTTAATTCTATAACTGTCTTGCCCAAGCCTTTAGGATATTGTTCTGTAACTAAAATAGGAATATCTAAATCTTTTGCAACTGAAATTAAAGTATCAGTCTTACCGATAACTCCTTCACCATATTTCATTACTGGTACTAGTCGTTCCTGAATATCAATTACTATTAAAACAGCTTCTTCCTTGATTAAAGTAAACTTATCCAATGTGAATACTCTCCTTTATATTATATTTAAAGTAAAAATTTATAGAATTTCCAGCTGTTTATTAGCAGGAAAACAGATATAATGTCAATATTTATTCTAATAATTCAATTTGTATTAGCTTTGTCATTGTTATTTCCCCCTTTTTCTATAATATAGCTATCATAATCCCCAACTGGTTTATATCCTATTTTCATATAAATACTGTTTGAAGTAGGATTTGCTAGATCCGTAAATAAAGAACAGAACTTATAGCCAGAATCTAATAAATGTTGACTTAATGCTGCCACACAACTAGTTGCATATCCTCTTTTTCTTAACTCCTTTGGTGTATGAACTAAATTAACAGTAGCTCCATTTTGTGTAGGCCTAGCTTTAGCTGCCATTGATACTACTTTACCTGCATCTTCCCATAAAAAAATAGTTTTTTCTGGTAGCCTATTTCTAACTGACTCATAACATTTTTCTTTATCTGGTGAAGCATTTAATCCAGTATCAATTTCAAAGTCATACCGCCCCTGTGCTACAAACTCTAAGTCTTCTTCATCGGCTGGTCTTAATATTCCTTCTCCAATTGTATCTTTATTTACTTCCCTTAGTTCATAAACCCTCATATTCATTTCCAATTTCACCTTACAATCACTATATTTGCTCCAAATATCACAAGTTCTTTTTGATAGTTCTTTAGGACCTATAACACCAGATATATCAATATTCTTATTGCGTAAATCTTCTACTAATAATTCTATTGCATCATCACATTCTTTCCTGTTACTATATACAACTAGTTTATTAGGAGGTGTCATAACTGTTGCTATAGCTAATTCTTCTCCTTGTTTTACAGTAGCAAGATAGGCATTACTATAATAATCTGGGTTGTTTTTAATTGTGTTGCAAATACCTAACATAAGATTATTTAATGCTTCGCTTTGCTCTAAATACTTTAAGGTTTCTTCTAAAAAAGTATCTATATTCCTATGTTTGTTTAACTTCATTTCCCCCATCTCCCCCTACTCTAATTTCACACCCTTGAATCCCACCTTCGAATCAACTGAAAAATGATTTAGGATATATTAATTCTCCCTTAATTCTATCTAACTCTCCTGCTATTAATTCACATACCATAAATACTTCATCCGATACTTTAAATTGTTTTAGTTCTAGTCCAAAATTTCTCGCTGGTTTAAATCCAAATTTAGGATAGTATGTCGGATGCCCTATCAACAATACAATCCCATATCCTAAATCCCTACATCTTTTTAATCCTTCTTGAATTAGTTGGCCACCTATTCCTAAATGATTCATAATTTAATTGAAAAACGCTACTATGATCGCTTACATTTTCCGTTCTTATTTTAATCATCTATGCCTCCTCCATAATGATTTATTGATTCATTGATTTTATAATTCATTACTCAATTCATTCATAATACTCGAAGCAACACCTTTCCGCCTTTATAAACCGAGCCTGATTTATTAAAATAATATAAGCTTCTTTCAACTTTACAATATCAAAGAAATATATCTGCTATATTGTTCTACACTTTCTTAATGATTCCTTTTAATTAGCAATATCTTTACTATTCTACAGCAAAGGCTGCGAATCAACATCCACAGCCCAAATATATTCGCTCTTATTCTATTCTACCTATTTTAGGAAATGGAAATAATCTGAAATAGGCTTTTCCTATAATTATATCTTTATCTACTGGGCCAATCTCCTTACTTCTACTATCTCTACTATCATTCCTATTATCACCTAGTACAAAAACCTTACCTTTCGGAACTACTATTTTTAAATCCCTTGAAGAAGTATCCGTACCATAAATATATCCTTCTTCTAACTCTGTGCCATTTACAGATACTATACCATTATTAATTTCAACAGTATCTCCTTCAATTCCTATAACTCTCTTGATCATGTTCTTTCTTTCTGGTTCAAATTCAAAAACGACAACATCTCCATAAGCTGGATCTTGGACTTTATATAATAATTTATTTATTAATAATAAATCATAAGTATCTAATGTAGGAGCCATTGATGTTCCATAAACAATTGTTGGTAAAGCAAAAGTTGTTATTAATAATGCAGCCAATAATGAAATTATAATGGTTTTAGCCCACTCAATTATTTCTTTCTTCATAGATTTCTCTCCTTTATTAAAATTTTTTATACTCTAAAATTTTGCTATATAGTTTATACCAAATAATCTTCACCTTGAAATACATCTTTCTAGTTACCCAATATGAATCAATGAGATCTGAAGATTATATCCATTTTATATGAATATAATAAAATACTTTACTCACCTAAAATAATATCCTTATACATGTTTACTTGTTCAATCATATGCCCTATATTTCCCTCACCTGCATAAACAGACATATCAAAAAAATCATGGTTTAAATCTGACCAAAACAGCTCATTCTCCTCCTCTAAATCCTCTCCTTTTGTTGTCCTATTGGTGTATTATTCTGCACTTTACTATTAATTCCTTTAATTTTGCAATATCTTTTGCTATATAATAATAGAAGGCCATGAATTAATATCCATAGCCTATATATTTCCATTAATTTTAATATCTATCATAAATTCTGCCACAATTTATTTCTAATTAACCGTACTCTAAATAGTTAAAGCCCACAAGCAAATACCTGTGAGCTTTAAATTTTAGTTCCTTATTTCTTATTTATAGTAGCTATTAGCTACATCATCGTTCTGTCGTTCTGAGCCCTCAGCACAGATCGAAGTTTTATTTACTATTTAATAATTTAATTTTTCTCTCGCAGGCTTCCACAGCCTCCATAAGAATGCTTCTAAACCCTCTTTTTTCCAAAGCATAAACACCTTCTATAGTAACTCCTCCAGGGGATGAAACTATATCCTTTAGTGCTCCTGGATGTATTTCTTTTTCGAGCATCATCTTACCTGTTCCAATTAAGGTTTGAGCTGCATATATATATGCTTTATCTCGTGGCATACCCTGTAATACACTTCCATCTGCTAAAGCTTCTACAAACAGTGCAATAAAGGCTGGACTACAACCACTTATAGTAGTTACTGCATCAATCATATATTCCTCAATTTTATCCACCTTACCAATACTACTTAGTAAGTTTGTTGCTAGGTCAACCTCTTCTTCGGCTACATTCTTATTAGCGGTTAAAGCGATCATACCCTCCCCAACAGTTACAGCAATATTAGGCATAATTCGAATTATTTTCATTGGTCGTTTGAAATAGCCCTCTACATTATTTGTAGTTACTCCAGCGGCTAATGAAATTATTAACTTATCATCGGTTACATATGGAGCTATTTCTTTTAAAACCACTCCGTACATATCTGGTTTAATACCTAAAAAAATTACATCACAGGTTTTAGCTAAGTCGGCATTACTGTTACAGAAATTTATATTAGCTTCATTACATAATCTTTCTGCTTTTTCTTTAGATCTATTTGTAACATATATTAAGTTATTCATACCTTTAAAGTTCTTAACAAGTCCACCAATTATGGTAGATGACATATTTCCTGCTCCAATAAATCCTATTTTTTTATCCATCGTTACACCTCTTCTATTTTGCTACTTAAAACTACTAGCTAATTTATACATTGTCTAACTACTCAAGCTTATCATATTGCTATTTATTTCTCTTCTGGTAAAAATATAGTGGCTTTAGTTTCATTATTGTAGACCTTCATTAAAATGTCATGTGTCTTCCCATTAGCCAAGATCATTGGTATACCATAACGATTTACAATTCTTGCTGCCTCTATCTTTGTTGTAATTCCACCTGTACCAAATGAATTAGATTGTCCAATCTCAATTTTTTCTAACATGATGTCTATATTTTCTATCTGTTCTAACAGTTTGGCATCATCATAATCCTTAGGATTCTTATCATAAATGCCATCTATGTCACTTAAAAGTATCAATAAATCAGCATTCCATAGACTCGCTGAATATGCTGCTAGAGTATCGTTATCACCAATTTTAATTTGCTCTACGCTTACGGTATCATTTTCATTAATAATTGGTACTATACCTTCATCTGCTAAAGTAAACAATGTGTTTCTCACGTTTAAAGTTCTAGTTTTATCAAAAAAATCTTCTCTTGTTAAAAGAAGTTGACCTATATAGATTCCATGTTGAGAAAAATGACTATTATAGGCAGACATTAGCTCTACTTGTCCAATTGCACATAAAGCCTGCTTATAATGCATATCCTCTTTTCTAGACCACTTATTAGTTCTGCTGATGCCAGCAATTCTAGCTCCTGAAGTAACAATTGCGACCTGCTTTCCTTCAGCGATTAAAAAAGATACTTGATTGCATAGCTCCTCTATAAAAACATGATTAATAGTACCATCTTCATTGGAAAGTGTATTACTACCGATTTTTATTACAATTTTTCTACTCTTCTTCATTACTTCCGATAACATTTTAATCCCTCTATTCTCTAATTTGCCCGTTTCCTATAATTGTGTACTTTACAGTAACTAATTCATTTAGTCCCATTGGCCCTCTAGCATGGATTTTTTGAGTACTAATTCCCATCTCTCCTCCAAAACCAAAAGCCCCACCATCTGTAAATCGAGTTGACGCATTTACATATACTGCCGCTGCATCTACCCTTCTTAAAAAGTAATTGGCGTTAGTAAAGTTCTCTGTAATAATGGCTTCAGAATGTTTCGTACCATATTTTTGTATATGGTCGATTGCTTGATTTATATCCGAAACAACCTTGATTGCAAGAGTATAATCAAGATATTCCTCTGCCCAATCCGAATCTACAGCTCCCTTTATATTAATTGCTTCTATTGTTTTAGGGCATCCTCTTAACTCAACTTTATCGCTTAATGCATCATATAGCATTGGTAAAAACTCAGATGCTATGCTCTCATGAATTAACGTTGTTTCACAAGCATTACAAACCCCCGGCCTTTGTACCTTGGCATTCATAATGATTTTAATAGCATTTTCTAGGTTGGCTGACCCATCCACATAAATATGACAATTGCCAACTCCTGTTTCGATAGTAGGAACTGTAGCATTGTCTATGACAAAACGAATTAAATCTGCTCCACCTCGAGGAATAATTACATCAATATATTCGTTTAATGTTAGCATTTCCTTCACAATACTTCGATCAAGATCCTCTACAAGCTGAACTACTTCTTGGCTTATTTCACTTTCCATTAGACCTTCTTTTATAACTTTAACCAAAGCTTTATTAGAATGGATTGCAGAGGAACTTCCCCTTAATAAAATACAGTTACCGCTTTTTAGTGCTAATGCGAATGCATCCAAAGTAACGTTGGGTCTTGATTCATAAATAATTCCGATAACTCCTAATGGTACAGTCATTTTACTAATTGTTAGCCCATTTTCTAAAGTCCACACATCGTTACTTTTCCATATAGGATCATTTAGCTTAATAATAGTATTAATGCTATCAATCATTCCTTGGATTCTATCTTCATTTAATCTTAGGCGATCAATAAGGCTCTCTTTCGTGCCTTTTTCCTTTGCAATTTTAATATCTTTTTCATTTTCAGCCAGTATATATGATGAATTTTTCTTTAAACTATTTGCTACTAGATGTAATGCTGCATTTTTAGAATTGGTGGGAGTAGCTGCTAATAAATGGGAAGCATCCCTTAACCTTGCACACTTTTCTATTAAATTTGACATTTTACCACCCTTTCTGCATTTGAATAGTATTATTATTATAACGGATTATGTATACATATTCAAATGCATAAATTAGCAATAAGTGTGTATATTATTCTACGATAATATAATCTGTATAGAACTATTCTTTAGTCAAAAAAACAGACTGTATTTACTAACAGTCTGCTAAATAGTAATTTTTTATGATATTAACCAATACATTTTTATCTATATACCAAATTTTTTTCTATACCCACACTTTCTGCATAATTCTTCAACCGCTTCCCTCCTTGAAAAACCATTAAACAGATTGTTTGCTCTATCGCTCTCTACTATTTTAGAAAAGTGAGTTTCATTTATATTTCCTAAATTAATTACTCCTTCACCATCAAGACAACAAGGTACTACGGTTCCGTCCACTAATATAGCTACTTGGTTTCTAAGTCCATAACAAAACCCTTCTCCTTCGTCTTCTTCCTCTTTTAAATCTGGCCACTCAAACTCATGATCCTGATTTAAATATATTCTATCAGCAATTTTAGTCCCACTACCTGGAGTGACTTTTTCTTCAATTTTATAGGGTAAGCCAAATTCTTTTTCTATTATTTCAAGTAATTGACGATTTCTTTTCCTTTGGAGGTTTGTTACATTGTCCTTATCTAAATTCCATAGTCTTAATGATATAAAAACATCAGTCTTATCTGTGGCTTCCTTTACAAATGCAAGTATACTATTGATGTATTCTGCCTTATTTTCTCCTCCATCATTTCCATCAAAGCTATGA
The DNA here is from genome assembly GCF_018141165.1 of Alkaliphilus sp. B6464. NCBI lineage: Bacteria > Bacillati > Bacillota > Clostridia > Peptostreptococcales > Natronincolaceae > Alkaliphilus > Alkaliphilus sp. B6464. The sequence continues at coordinate 1,257,161 of NZ_CP058557.1, read as the reverse complement.
AGTGAAAAATTAACCTGCCTTAATGCTGGCTTTTTGAGTATTTTATCCTTAACTCTATTTATAAGGGTTCCATTTGTAGTTATATTAACCCTAAACCCTTTTTCATAACTTAAATCTAAAAACCTATCTATTTCTGGGTGTAAAAGAGGTTCGCCTTTCACATGAAAATATATATAATCTGTATGAGGTTTTATTTGATCTAATATTTTATTAAAGGTTTCTATTTTCATAAATTCAGGCTTTCTCTTTGTTTGTGGACAAAAACTACAAGCAAGATTACACACATTTGTAATCTCGATATAAAGCTTTTTAAATTTTTTCATTTGTTTATCTCCTACATTAAGATATTCTTTCTACCCATATTTTATATTCTTTCACCCCGTAAAGTCTACCTTCAAATATTATAAGGGATTGTGCTGATAGTCAAAAGTATACATATTACCAATAGCTATGAATTATAAGTTCATTTATACTATAAAATGATATAATTTTATGAACCAGATTAGAAGTTATTACAATATATATATGAAGGATCAATTAATACATAAGCCTTTTCAAGGCTAAAGACGCCGTCAAACTAAGGGAAAGGAGGAAATAGCAGATTGGATGTTACAGAATTAAGTCATTTAATTGAAAGCCATGGTAAGTCTGTTTATGGATTTTGCTATCAGTTGACAAGAGATAAACACCAAGCTGATGATTTGTATCAGGAAACTTTCTTAAAAGCTACGGAGCTGTATCACAAAATAGATAAGGCTAAAAATCCAAAGGGGTTTCTGATCGCTATTGCAGCGAATACGTGGAAGAATCAGCGACGAAAATTTGGTTGGCGACAGAGGATTGCAAAGATGGAGGAATTTCAAGATGATTTTACTAATACCTCTCAGATAATCAATACCAGTACGCCAGAGCTTGTTGCGATAAGCAACGAACTTCATAAAATGATTGGTATGGCTTCAGCATCATTGAATGACAAATTAAAAATACCGCTGTATATGTACTACACTTCTGAGTTGTCAGTTGAGGATATTGCTTCCGCACTTAAGATTCCAACTGGTACTGTAAAGAGTAGACTTCACAAGGCGAGAAAAGTGATTAAAGAATTTATGGAGGTAAATGGATATGAAGGATTTTGAAAAATTAGATCAGCTGTTACGACAGGCCATTTCTTCAAATAATGAACCAGATGAAAGTTTAAATCAAAAAATAATTAATCAGGTGAGGGAGAGAAGTAAAATGAGACGTGTAAATAAAAAAAGAATGTCCACTGTAGCAATATGTGCAATGCTTATCTTATCAACGTCAATTTCAGTATTTGCAGTGTGGAAGTTACTCACACCAAAACAGATCGCGGAAAATCTGGGCAATGAAAGTCTTGCCATTGCCTTTGAGGGAGAAGATGCATTAGCCATTAATCAGGCTCAAATCAGTGGAGATTATAAGGTGACTTTACTTGGAATTGTATCTGGTGAAAAAATCAGTGATTTTGAAAGCTCAGTTGATGGCACTGTTCATCCTAATAGAAGCTATGCGGTGGTAGCTATTGCAAATGCCAATGGTACACCAATGCCAAGTACCCATGATGAGGCATACGGCGAGATTCCGTTTTTTGTTTCACCATTTATAAAAGGTCAGAATCCTAATAGATTTAACATTATTACAATGAATGGCGGCTATAGCGAGTTCGTAAAAGATGGCACAATGTATCGGATTGTGGAATGTGATGATATAGAAATTTTTGCAGACAGAGGCTTGTACCTTGGTGTTAGCTCTGGCACGTTTTATAATGCCAATGCCTATCACTTCGATTTAGAGACAGGTAAGATTATTCCTAACGCTGATTATGAGGGAGTCAATGTTTTGTTTGATTTGCCTCTAGACCCATCAAAAGGAAACCCGGAGAAAGCTGAAAAATATCTTCAGACACTTATTGATCAGCAGACGCCAGCTCAAGAAGACATAGATGAGGAACCAATAGATATCGAAGCTCTACTAGCAGAATCAACGCTTATCCCAGAATCTGTGCAAAAAGTTATACCTGATAAAGCTGGTATGATTACTTACAACTTTGAGGGCCGTAAATTTGAAGTATCCTTCGAGTTCTTGTTTGAAGAAGGTCAGGTCGGTCTTTCTGACAATTTCTATATCGATGACGATGGCCATATTAAAAACATTCTTGTTTTTTCAAGAGACACAAATGGAGTTATCTCAGCTATGACCTACAGAAAAAATTAATATCTTAATTTTAGTAACATAAATTACCAATTAAGCCCTTGATATAACTAGGTTATGATGACTATATCCATCCTTTAAGTTGACGACTTGTTGTTTCCTTGTACTGGCTTGATACCATACTATTCTAGAACATAGCCAATGTCATGCGGCCTTACTGATGAAAATTTTATGGACGGTATTTAATCTTCCCGAGATCTATGTGACATTGGCCTTGACCTCTTTTCATAAAAGGGGTCTTTTTTATTTTATGTGAAAATAAAAAAGTTCAATAATTTTTACACTTCACATATTGACCTTTATTTGAAGTAAAGTGGTATAATAAGGTAGTAAAATTTTAAAAGAAAAAATAGTACTTAATCTAGCTTAGTATAATAAATTATAGATTCATTTTTGAATTGGCACATATATAAATGGATAATAGAATTTTTATATGATCTTACATTTTAGTGCATAAAATGAGAGGATATATTTGATTCATAGTGCTAAACTTTGATTGTAAGGAGGTAATGTTATGGAATGGTTGGAACGACTTAATCAAGCTATCGATTATATTGAAGATAATTTAAGTGAAACAATTAATTATGATCAGGCTGCACAGATTGCTTGCTGCTCAACCTTTCACTTCCAGAGGATGTTTTCTTATATTGCAGGTATACCGTTGTCCGAATATATTCGCCGTAGAAGGATGACATCTGCAGCATTCGATTTGCAAAGTAGGAAGATGAAAGTAATTGATGTTGCACTGAAATATGGTTATGATTCACCAACATCATTTAATCGTGCATTTCAGAATGTCCATGGAGTTACGCCATCTGCTGCTCATACAGAAGGGGTAATGCTAAAAGCTTTTCCACGCATAACCTTCAAAATTTCAATTAAAGGAGATGCAGAAATGAATTACAGAATTGAGAAAAAGAATGCTTTTAGAATTATCGGTGCTAAAGAACACATGAACATGAACATCGAGGAAAGTTTTGCAAGAGTACCACTGTTTTGGGCAAATACTATTAAAAGTGGTATAATTCCGAAAATGTGTGAATTAATGAATCAGCCGCCCTTTGGGGTACTTGGTGTTAGTACTTGTATGAATGGTACAGACCTTAATTATTACATTGCTGTTGCAACTGATAAACCAACTATTCCAGGTACTGTTGAGTACGAAGTCCCTGCTTCTACTTGGGCAATTTTTGAATGTGTTGGAGCAATGCCAAATGCTATGCAGGATTTGCAGAAGCGAATTATTACGGAATGGTTACCAACATCTGGATACGAATATGCTAATGCTCCAGATATAGAGATTTATTTTGAAGGAGACCAACAATCTCCCACATATAAATCTGAAGTATGGCTTCCTATTGTGAAGAAAATTTAAAAGAGTAGGATTAGATTATTTTAGTAATGGACAGATGAGTAATAGCAGAAGAATTAACAGCTGTCGATGAGAAAGTTTTATTCTTCTGCTATTTCTATTTGCAATATTGATATATTTGTGTAATCTAAAGTAGGTGAAAAGGTATTTATGAAAAAATATAACGAGATAATTTGTGAAGTCGCCTGTAATAAATTAAAAAGGCATATGCCATATAGTTGGGACTTAAATATATATCGTGGATGTGAACATGGTTGTAAATATTGTTACGCTATGTATTCCCATCAGTATTTAGGATCAAAAGATTATTTCAGTAATATTTTTGTAAAGACAAACATAGTTGAAAAGCTTGAAGAACAATTAAGTAGCTCAATTTGGAAAAGAGAAATTATCAATATTGGCGGAGTCACAGATAGCTATCAGCCAATAGAAGAAGAATATAAAATTATGCCTAAAATACTTAAGCTGTTGATAAAATATAAAACACCAGCAATTATATCTACAAAATCTGATTTAATACTAAGGGATTATGATTTGATTGATGAATTATCAAGAATTACATATGTCAATGTTGCTGCCACTATTACAACTATGGATGAAAATACACGAAAAAAGATGGAGCCTAACGGTGTTAATTCACTTAGAAGACTTGCTGTGCTGAAAGAATTTAGGAAAACGAATGCTTCTGTTGGATTACACGTTATGCCAATTATTCCTTATATCACCGACAGTTTTGAAAATATAAATTCACTTTTTAGAAATGCTCAGGAAATCAATGTACACTATGTGTTACCTGGAACTCTTTATTTACGAGGACAGACTAGGTCTTCCTTTTTTGAATTTATCCAACAAGAGTTTCCACATCTATATAATGATTTATTAGCTCTCTATAAAACTGGTAGTGCCGATAAAGCATATAAAGATCAATTATATCAACTTGTAAATGAACTGAGAGATAAGTATTCTCTGTCAAGTAGTTATACTAAACCCATGAAAGAGAAAATAAATCAAACAAAATATACTCAATTATCATTCTTAGAGTAAGTTACAAGAATAATAGGATAGAATATTTAGCATATTGTGATGTAAAGGAGAAAGAAACATAATGCTATTACACCGCTGGTAAACTTTTATTTATAGCTTATCTTAGATTTTGGCTATCTAGAAATAATGTGCATTAATCAATTATTAACCCCATATTCATAGAATCATAAAATCTCCCATCTATATAGAAATCCCTCGTAAGAATACCCTCTTTTTTAAAACCGTATTTTTTATATAATTTAATGGCACCTTCATTATCAACTCTAACCCTTAAATTAATTTTTTTAACAGTATCCGTTTCTTTCGCCCATTTAATTAAAAAATCCAGAAGAATACTTCCGATGCCTAGTCCCCAATAGGATTTTCTTACGGTTACTCCCATTTCCCCAACGTGCCTTACTCTAGATCTTTCACCGCCCCTAAAAACAATTGATCCTACAATTTCTCCATCAATTAATGCTACTGCCAGTATAGAATTATTCCTTTTGTTTATAGATTCAATGCTAAGCTTTTCGTTGTCAATATTTATTACAACTTCATCTTCCCCAAATGTAAGATAATCTGATTCCCCACCTACAATAATCTTATACTGAATAATTTTCTCTACATCTTGTATAATAGCCTTTCTTATAACTAGTTCTTTTCCGTTTTTTAATATCACTTTTTTCATATTCTTTCTCCTGTCAATAATTTCAGCTGTAAAATTTCACTAATAATAATCAATTTAACTGAAGATTATATTAAATTTGTTTTTGAGCAACAATAATAAACCTATGCTCTTCACTTTCAATATATCCTTGCTGCTCAATTATTGATTGTAATTGACATAATTTTTCGAAGCAGCTATCAACTGAAAAATTGGGAAATTCCCATTCAATAACTCTTGCAAAATAGACTAGTGCTCCAATATCAAAGAATTTTAGCTTTGGAAAGTATTCTTCTGACTTTAAAATAGATAATCCTTGGTTTTTAACTAGCATCAAATTATTTTCTAAATTATGTTCACTACTAATAACCTCTTTAAAATCATTTATTAAAAATTTCGATAATTCTTTATTATTTAAACCTCCAACCTGTTGTGTAATAAATAAACCAGTAGGCTTTAGTAACCTATAAACCTCTTTGATGTCAAAGCTCTCATGCTTGTTGATTATTATATCAAACATACTATTTTCAAATGGCAAACAGCTATCATCAAAAACTTGTCTAACATCAATACCTAATGGTCTTAGTTTTCTTTTGCACAATTCAAAGTTAGGTGGGTATGCTTCTGTTACAAATGTGTTATTATGAGGGTGATTTAGAGTCAACAAATACTCACCACCTCCAGTACCCATATCTAACAGTATAGAATTGGATTTTAGATATTGGCGAATTATATTATCATAGTTCCATGGCAATGGTTCCTCTAATTTTCTTTGACTAATATAAGAAAAGTCCCAGCCCTTAAAACTTTTTTCTTCTTCTGACATCCAGTATTCTTTTAATTTCATATAATCCATAACTCTGCTCCTTTTCATAATTTACTTTGATGAAAAGCAGTGCAGTTAACTGATAACAAATTTTGCAATCCCGGTACAATCTGCTATCAGATTATATTAACTGCACCGAGTAGTTAATTCGTTTTATTCTTTCCACTAGAGTCACTTCCTCTCATACAAAATACTAATAATTTTTACTTTGTAAAATAAATATGTATTACGATTTTTGTAGGTAAAGCATAATACACATATTTTCTAAAACCTTAATCTATTAGGCTTTTGTTGCTTTTATAATAATACAAGTAGTCTTATCAAATTCATCTTTAAAGTCGGGTCTTCTATCTAAAGCATATTTATCCGGAACAGGCTCAACTATACTATTAATTATAAACCCTTCAGATATTATTGAATTAATGACCTCTGATATTGGACGATGGTATTTTTCAACATTATCAATAAACCATTTTGAATGTCGTTTCCCACTATGCATATAATCAGATAAATTATAATGAATTTTGTTTCCAAACTCATCCTTTGTCCAGGTAGGGCCAATTTTAGGTGCTGTTGTGTATGGATGCTCTTGAGAATATAGCAAAATTCCACCATCATTCAGCAAAACTCTAATATCATACAATAGCTTTTTAAAATCTTTTACATAATGAAATGCCAAAGAACTAAAAACTAAATCAAACTTTTGGGTTAAACCTCCGATTTCATTCATATCCATAAGCATATATTCTACTAATTCATTTGAATTTTCTTTTCTTGCAACTTCAAGCATCTTATGAGAAATATCTATGCCTACAACTGATAATGCACCTTTCTTAATAAAGTCAATACAATTGTTTCCATATCCACAACCCAAATCAAGAACTGTTTTTCCTTTTAAATCAGGAATCAATGCTTTTATCGCTGGTTGTTCTATAAGGGTATTATAATTATTTTGGTTATTTCTAAGCTCCCTATATTTTTCAAAAAATACATCATTATCATATATATTTTGACTCATTAGTTTCTCCCCCGATTTAAACAATATTTATGTTAAAACCATCTCATACATACATTCTTCCTATCAATATCGTTTTGATGTTCTATTGAATTAGTAATTTTTATTAATGTTTAGAAAATATATGCATTTATATCATTCTTCATATTTTTCTTAATTCCTTGTACTTGATGTAATATTTTATGCTATAGAAAAACTTCTTAGATCAAAAATGAACTCCTAAAAGTTTATTAGGAGTTCATTTTATAAAAGTCGTTTTAATATTCTAGATAAAATATTAATTAATTTTAAAATGTTTTTTCAGTTTTTCTACTTTAATGAAATATGCTTCATCAGTATAATAACCAAATTCTTTTAATTCATTTAAAACTTTAACATATTTTTGATACTGCTTATAATCTTCCATTTTACAGTTTTTGTCATTATAGAATTTAATTACATCTTCAAGTTCAGTATTATTTAATATTTCTATGTCTCGTAAGTAAATTAAACTAAAATCTTGTTTATTTGTAACGACTTCCTCTGATTTATATAATAATGGTGTAATGGCTAACTTAACAGCAAAATAAATAATAGCAAATAGAAAAATTGCCAATAATAAAATAAAAACTATATCCATTTCACTCATTCCTTTCGGCTTGTAGTTTCATCCTAAATTACAAAAGGTATTTATAATTACTTAGTATGTTTCAAATATATAACACCTTCACTTTCAGCAATATAAATAATTATTATTATACATAATCATACTCTTGCATTCTAATTATTAGTTTATCAACGTTCCTTTCCTAAAGATTTATAAAATTATTTTGAAAATTATAAATTTTATTTATAGAGATAGCTTGTCATTTATTCTATCTACAAATTTTTTTCATAACTACAGCATCCCATAAGGTATCCGCCCATTGTAGCTGACCTTTTCTCTTTCTTTAAAGCAAATTGATTAATTGGCTGAAAGGTAATCTCTAATTCTTCATCTTTAGTCCATTTATAGTCTATTATATCTTTCCAATAGACTATTCCACTATCCTTAATTTTTATGCCTTTTTCTCTTATCTCTTTATCATTCAGTTGACCGCAATGCCTACATTTAATCTGTATGTTAATTACATAAGCATTAAAATTGTAATTTACTTCTTTTTACATAATAGTAATCCATGATTACTCATCCCTAGAATACTCTTTTCTCTGCAACTTTTTAAATTATAATATATCCATGCATTATACTCTTCATCATTCATTTCATCTATAGCATTTCGTAAATATGGACTTATTCCGTCAGTTCCTATATGATCAATTATTTCAACATTAAATTTACCCATAAATGACTCCATATCGCTAGGCGAGGTAAAAAAGGCATCTGTCCAGAAACATTCATCTTCTCCTTCTCTTATAACCCCTGTATTTAAAATCTTATCTATAAAGTTATGTGTAAGAAAGTTTTTATCTCTTATCATTACTGAGTTTAATACAAAATGTTTGTTTATATATGCAACCGCTAATAATCTACCTTTAGCTATAACTAAAAATTGAACCAATAGCATCTATATTGATCTCTTTTTTCAAATCCTAGTTTTTCTGCCAATTTCTTCGAACCAATATTATCTTCGCTACAATCCCAGTAAGGTATGATATCTTGTCTATAACAGTCTTCTATATACTTACTGGCTAATGCATAAGCATATCCTCTTCTTTTATATTCCTCTAATGTTTCTATTCCTATTGTTTGAGTTTTGCCTGCTTTAAAACCCGAGTAACAAATACTTACTATTTCGTTGTCTTCTATGGCGTAATAGCATATTCCATTATCAAGAAAATTATCAATCGTGCCCCAAAACAACTCCAGTTCAGCTATAACAAAATCTAGATTTCTAATCTCCGTTTCAAATATCCCTTTATTCACTTTCCTTATATCAAGGCCATTAATTAAATGTGCCTCATATGTAAATCTGTTTTTATTCAACCCATATACTAATTGATATCCGTATTTAACGCCTGTTTCTTTAAACAGCTCTTCAATCCTTCGGTCCCATTTAATATTAACACCAGATATCTCAAACCAATTTATTTCTTTATCTATTAGTCCATTAATTATCTTATCTTTGATATACTCATTTATATATTTTAAAAAGTTATCGTTATTATCATCACCAATAAAGTAAAACCCCTGTATTCCTTGATTCCATACTAAAGCTGATCTAGGTTTATGTTTGTCATCAACATATATTTTTCCTGGATTATTGTTGTCTATAATAGCACGTACTTCAGGAAAGTTTTCCACATCTTCTATCAAATAACTTACTTTATAATAATCACAATAATCAATCTCATAAATCATTGCAAATCACCCTCTTTTTCTATTAACTTAGATTTTGACGCAAATCTCTATTTAATCAAAACTCTATTTTAGGACTATTGTCTTTTTAAATCTCTTAATTTAGTAATTCGCAATACTCTATTACCTCATTAATCATAATATTTACCTCCTGAAATTTAGAATACTTTTAAAAATATTCTATTTATATCTTATATACATCTAAATTCAAAATATTTGATTAATTGTATATATTCGATACCTAATTTTATTTTCCTTTTATATAAATCTAATATCTTAAGTAAAAAAAACCTACAGAATCACTCATAACAGTAACTCTGTAGGGTTATTTATACAGTTTTATCCCTTTATTTTCTGTACTGGAAACTGGATTTCAGTAATATACTCATTTGGGTCTAAAGTCATCCACTCTCCCTTTAGGTACAATTCTCTCTGTGATCCGATGATCTCATACTTATTCTCTTCGATCCACTTAGACATGGCATTATAAGCCATATGAAGAGTCTGGTATGGTCCTTTATGAACAACACATGCCATTTCTTTTACACTCTCCAGCTCTTTCACCTTAATTCTTTCAGTGTCAGGTAGGTCGCCATCAATTGGTTCAACTACCTCGGCATCAACACACTCTTCCTTATATCCTGTATCATGATATATAACCATACATGGTGGAAGTATTTTAGCACCATACTTTTCTATATGAGATCCCAATTCTTCCCATAAGTGTCCCTGATCACTATAGGTTGGAATAATATCTCTTAGTGTTGCAACTCTTACAGGTTCAATTTCTTTTAACACAATATCATACTCCATAATGTATCCCTCCTGTTTACATATTCTAATAAAAGTTTCAATACGACTTAATCTTGCTTGCTCATTCCTTATTTTGTCTACAACTTCCGAATGTTTCAACTCCAAGAGAGTTTGTATTTGCTCTAAATCCATATTCTTATTTAGAATCAAGGCAATTTCTTCCAGAGAAAATCCAATATCCTTTAACGCAAGTATTCGGTTTAACCTTGGCATCTGACTAGCTGAATAGTACCGATATTTTGTAAAAGAATCAATTTTTTCAGGCTGTAACAAACCAAGACTGTCATAATGTCTTAGTGTTTTAATTGTTACCTTGTTTAGTCTTGCAAAATCTCCGATTTTAAACATTTTAATCACCTATGTGCACATATTTGGGAGCCCTTAAATAAATTATAGACCCTTCCCTAACAGGAGAGTCAATATAAGTTCTAAAAATATTTAAACTTTCATAAGCAATTAATCCTACATTTTGTAGGTTTCCTATAGTATTGCATCCAAAATATATATCTTGCATCAAAATCCCTCTTTTATCTCTTATGCTTCTTAATTAGTAATCCTATCCTCACCTAGGTATATAAATAAATAAAATATACCATAAATAAGCAAGCTTAGTAGAGAGAAGTAAAAAGTAAAGGTAGCATCAATTCTATCTATATTAGATATTACAAACTTTACTATATTTAAAGGATTAAAAATCACGTCCCAAGAATTAAATCTAATAAATCTTCCTAAATAAATTGCATATCCACTAAGCAAGTGAACAGTAATTGCAAATATCCATCCAACTAACTTACCTTTACGCTTTTCTATGTATTTATGAAATATATAAAGTGATAAAACGCTTAATGCACAGCCTAAGAAAACTCCAAAAGTTATTGAAAAAAAGTTATTCCATGTTTGAAGATCAAAGTTATATAATACTCTACTTTCCCCAGAATAAGGGGTATAATTGGGGTTTGGATAATAAAACTTTTCATTACTTAAATGGATATAATCCGTTATTATGTAAACTGCATTGGGAAAAAAGAATAACCATAAAAAGCTTGAAAAAAATGTAATAATACTCTTTGTAGAAGATAACTTTCCTCTTAAGTTCCTTCTAAATATTAGTGCAAACACCATAGGTGCCCAAGCTAATATTAAATTCCAAATTAAATAGAAAGTATCAAATGGTCCTCCAAATACAAGCCAACAAACTAATACTAAAGAAAGTAATACTAATATTATAGTTACTGTGTTAATCTTTTTATCCATTGTTTCACTCCTTGTGCCTTATGTAAATCTTTTTATTCGATGACTTACAATTTCCAATATTTTATTCATTTAATTATAAATTATGATTACCTTATGTTGGTTATCGTTTTTACATATTCAATCAATGGGTTTATATATTCTTTTTTTGAATGGTCATTTGATTTAGTAATTGTATCATACATACCTTGCTCTTCTGGTGATTTATCTTTTTTAATCTTTAACATAGCTTTAAATATACTCATCATCCCTTTGCTACCAATTCCCATCGTTTCATAATTCATACCGCTGTGAAAATAGAAAAGGTGAAAAGTTTCTTTTTCTTCCAATGAAAAATTTGCATTTTCAATTTCTTCGATTTTTATAGCCTCTTTTGGTGTTGCACCTGTGGCAAAAACAATTATGTTTTTATCTTTCATTTTCAAAATACTATTTTTGATAGATTTAAGTCCATTAATCTTACCGGCGTGTAATCCTCCGCCAAATATAATAGTGTTATAGTTTTGCAATTCATTTATATTTACATCTTTTATAGAAAGAGCTCTACAATCCAATTCTTCCGCAATCCATTCAGCATATTTTTGTGTAAATCCTGTACTTGACTTATATAAAACAATCACTTTTTCCAATGTTACTCCCTCCTTTTTATATAAACAATATTTATTGTCCTTAAGCATAGTAATACAAATTACAACCAACTACCCATATTAAATTATCCATGCACATTATTGCACAAATGATAATTTGCTTCGCATGCTCTATTAAATATCTTTTGTACAGATTTCTCGGTTAAAAAACATATTTGCTTAAACTTAAACTTTTTCTATAAGAGAGTCTATGTACACATATTGTGTTAATTTCTTAAAACTTATAAAGCATACATATATTTATGCTATTCTTCATTTCCACTATCTTCTCTTAGCAAACTATAGTCATCTTTTCATTAATTACTTCTGTTCTCCCTGTTTGCACATATCCTATCTTTTAAGCATGAATTCCAAAACATCAATAATAATATCAAGAATCGGTTCTATCCAGATCACTCCTTCTTTACAATAACATGCAAATGTTCCGTAGCATCCCTATATTGACGTAATTCACAATACTCGGCAGCAGATTTTAAATAGTTTTCATATACATCTGGCATATATCTGTAAAGATTATTTACTTGTGTCCCTAATCCTGATAAAAAGCTTTCTGCCCCAGCATATGATATTATTTTAAAGCCTACTTCTCTTATCTCTTCTAGTGCCAATGGTGGTGTAGTAAAATATGTAACTGTAAAGCTGTCTTCTGCTGAAAACTTTAAATCTCCCTCAATATATCTCTGAAAATGCCCTCTATTCTGAAAACTTTCTGGGAATTCGCCTACACTTGCCCTAAGTACACCCCATGTATTAATGTAAGATATCAGTGCAGTACCATTCTTTTTCAATATTCTATAGGTATCTTTCAATACCTTTTTCCTATCCTTCTGGCAATGTATATGATACAACGGCCCCATTACCAAAACTCCATCAAATGCGTCATCTGGTAAAAAATCTAACCCCAATGCACTTTTACAATAATAATCTTCAGCCTTTAGGTTATTTTCTTCTATTTTTCGTTTAGCAATCTCTAGCTCATTGTTTGATATATCTAAAAGGCTAACTTTATATCCCTTCTTCAAAAGTTCCAAAGAATACCTTCCTGGTCCTGATCCTATATCAAGAATGTGACCTGTCTTAGGAAAATACTTTTCTATTAAATAAACTGTAGAATTATACTCTATTCTTGAATACGAGTTATTTAATCTATTCCATTCTGCCTCTGCAGCTTTATCATAGTACTCTCTTACTTTATCGATCATGAAAATTCCCCCTAAAACATATATTTTTCATCTAATTACCTCTTTTTGTCTTAAGCTCCATCAATTAATAATCTCATTTCTTTTTTAGCGCATCTAACTCCTTATTTAATTCCCTAAGTCTTGATTGTAATGTATTTAATATCTTGTTTACTCTATTATGAGTATCCTTTGCCTTGTCTAATGAATCCCGTATTTTACCTTGTACAAACCAATCTGCCATAAGACCATCCAAAAAGTAATCTGCAAAGGTTACAAAGGATCCAATTTCTATATTAATATCTGTTGGCAAATTTATATCTGATAACTCCCTATTAAATACACTGAGCATCCTTTGTGCATGTTGCGCTTGCTCCTTTGCTCTATCTAATTTTGAATGCTTTGCAGCAGTAACTAAAAATCCACCGCCAAACATATCCCATATACCCCAGCCCTTAGCACTTTCAAGAGATTTTATTACTTTTTCCAAAGCAATTTGAGCACTGTTTCCTGCTGCAATAGCTTCTTTAACTTCTGCAATATTCGATTCCAAATCATGAATCTTCCTGTTAAGATCTTCTAGCATAACAATAACCTCCTTATAAAGTTGATAAATTCCATTATTTTGACTTCTGTCGCTACTTAAATTTTTAAGCAAAGGCTTCAAAATTTCAAGTGCCTAAGGTTCAACTAAGATTCAGGTGGAGTTAAAACTCCGCCTGAATCTAGTTTTCTATATAATTCTTCATACTTATATCAATTCCTTGTATATAGTATATATTTTATAAATTAATGTAAAATACATATTTAGAAAATAATAAAAAGAACCTTAGCAAGTAAACTTACCAAGGCTCTATTTCTGTATATTAAATATTTAACTTTAGTATCTTTAACTAAATAACCTGATACTTATGAAAAAACTCTGTCTTACCAATCCTTTCAAAACCTACCGATTCGTAAAACCTAATAAGTTTTTCCTTTAATACTATCATCTGTTCATCATTAGGGTTCATAATATATTTTACTTCCCCGTCTATCTTCTCTAAAGGTCCAGGCATCAAATATATACAAGATATATCCCTATCTATGTGGTCATATAAAAACTGTGGTAGCTCATCAAATATCCTTCTACCTATGCCATTTCCTCGATGTTGTTTCTCGATGAACAATTCGGTAATATAAAGTGCGTTATTTCTACAGTCACCCTTAGACAATACTTGAATATAGAAGCTCTTTATTTCTTCTTCATCTTCCTTGTCGTTAAATTCTAGAACTTTTAATACCTCATCAGATTTTAGCTCTTTAAGAATATGATCTGTATTTAGTAACACTCCCTTTATATAACCTATTTTACCTCTTTCATCAGTGATGTTGATTGTAATTTCCTTTTTATAATTCCATAGCTTTAATTCAGATTGATTATTCCTATTACTATCACTATCACTGTCACTATCATCGCTGTCTGAACTATTAGTTCCCATTGATAACACCTCTAATTTTTATTTTTGTTCATATTAATTATATTATTTTACATAAAATAACTCAATTTTGATTTTTCTTGAAAAATATATACTTATTCATCATCTATTATAGTATTACCAATTTCCATTGAAAAATCCTATTATCCCTTATTAATCCTCTGTTTATCACTATGATTTGATTATATATTAAGACTTTTAATAATAAATTTTTGTTATTTGTATTATTTAAGATAATAGCTTTCATATAATTTACAATATTATTTTCTATGTTTTTTAGTTTGACAGTATAGTAATGCCATGGTATGTTTTCCTTAACTGAGTTTTTAAATCTAAAATAACTTTGTGGGGTGATGTACTTGGATAAAAAATATTGGATCGGAATCGACTTAGGTGGTACAAATATTCGTGTAGGCTTGCTTAATAATGAAGGTGTTATTTTAAAAGAAAAAAGAGAATTGACGGAAGCTGAAAATGGACCAGAATACATTATAGAAAAATTAAAATCTATGATAAGTACAGTTAAAGGTAACTATAATATTGAAGCTATTGGAATCGGTATGCCCGGATCGCTAGATCCTTACAAAGGTATAGTACTAAATGCTGTTAATCTGCATGGATGGAAAAATATTCATTTATCGAAAACTCTAGAACAATATTTTAACACTCCTTGTTTTATTGAAAATGATTGTAATGTAGGAGCACTTGCAGAGGCTTTAGATGGAGCTGGAAAAGGGTTCCCAATAGTTTTTTATATTGCTATAGGAACTGGTGTTGGTGGTGGTCTTTGTATAAATGAAGAAATAATCTCAGGCTCTACTGGACATGCAGGAGAAATTGCTAATATTATAGTAAGAGAAAGTAAATTTAAACATGGCTACTTAAACTATGGATCCCTGGAAAGCTTTGTAAGTGGCACTAGTATTTTAAGAATGGCTAAGGATAAAGGCTTAAATATACAGTATGCTAATGAAATATTTAGTTTAGCTAATAATGGTAATACTATAGCGTCTGAAATTGCAGAAATAGTAGTTGATTCACTGGCAAGAGGAATGTCAGCAATTGCACATGTTGTAAATCCGCACATTTTCGTAATCGGTGGAGGGGTTACAGTTTCTACACCTAATTTTATCGAAAGGGTAAATAATAAATTTAACCAGTATATATACCCCGTCATGAAAAATAAGATACATGTAGAGTTGTCTCAAATACAAGATCCTGGAATTATAGGGGCAATGTATATGGCTAAAAAACGAATGCAGAAAATTTTCTTTTAAATATCCCTTTTGTCATATATAATCTATTATGTATGTCAGTGTATAACAAGTATCGAAGGGAGAATAATATGAGTATTTTAACAGTTAAAAACCTAACCCACGGCTTTGGAGATCGTGCCATATTCAATAATGTTTCTTTCCGTCTTTTAAAAGGAGAGCATATTGGCCTTATAGGAGCTAATGGTGAAGGTAAATCTACTTTTATGAATATAATTACTGGAAAATTAGATCCAGATGATGGACAGATTGAATGGTCAAAACGTGTAAGAGTTGGATATTTAGACCAGCATACAGCTCTTGAAAAGGGAACATCTATACGAGATGTGCTCAAGGGAGCATTTAAATATTTATTTGATCTAGAAACTGAAATGAATGAAATATGTAATAAAATGGCTGATGCATCAGAAGATGAATTAGAAAAACTCCTCGAGGATATGGGAACAATACAAGATACATTAACTAATAATGACTTTTATATTATCGATTCTAAAGTCGAAGAAATTGGTCGGGGACTTGGGCTAGAAGATATTGGTCTTGATCGTGATGTACAGGACCTAAGTGGTGGGCAAAGAACAAAGGTTTTACTAGCTAAGCTTCTTCTTGAAAAACCAGACATACTTCTATTAGACGAGCCTACCAACTATTTAGATGAGCAGCATATTGAGTGGCTAAGAAGATATTTACAAGAATATGAAAATGCCTTTATTTTAATCTCACACGATATTCCTTTCCTTAATAGCGTTATTAACTTAATATACCATATGGAAAATCAGGAATTAAATCGTTATGTAGGAGATTATGATAACTTTACTAATATTTATGAATCTAAAAAATTACAGCTTGAAGCTGCCCATAGAAAGCAACAACAAGAAATTGCAGATTTAAAAGACTTTGTGGCTAGAAACAAAGCTAGGGTTTCCACTAGAAACATGGCAATGTCTAGACAAAAGAAGCTTGATAAAATGGATATTATAGAGCTACCAGACGAAAAGCCAAAACCTGAATTTAACTTTAAAGAAGCTAAAACCCCCGGTAGGCTAATATTTGAAACAAAAAACTTAGTAATAGGATATGATGAGCCTCTTTCTAAGCCACTAAACTTAAGAATGGAACGTGGACAAAGAATAGCTCTAGTAGGCGCCAACGGACTTGGTAAAACAACACTCCTTAGAAGTATACTTGGAGAGATAAAGGCTATTTCTGGTGATGTAGAGCTTGGAGATAACCTAGCCACTGGCTATTTTCAGCAAGAAATAAAGGAAGCTAACTACAACACCTGTATTGAAGAAGTATGGCAGGACTTTCCTTCTCTTACTCAATACGAGGTTCGTGCAGCCCTTGCAAAATGTGGATTAACTACAAAACATATTGAGAGTAAGGTTGTTGTACTAAGCGGCGGTGAGCATGCCAAAGTACGTTTATGTAAGCTTATTAATAAGGAAACTAACCTATTAATTTTAGACGAGCCTACTAACCATTTAGATGTAGATGCGAAGGACGAGTTAAAGAGAGCACTAAAGAACTATAAAGGCAGTATTCTTCTTATTTGTCACGAACCTGAATTTTATCGAGATGTTGTTACAGATGTTTGGAACTGTGAGACTTGGACAACTAAAATTGTATAGCTATAGATATAAAATGCGACAGTAAAAGTTCAAATGATATGCTCCCTATATGTTAGACAGATTAAATAAACAAAAATCTGAATAACATATAGGGGGTATTTTTATGGCAAGATCTAAATACTCAGCTGAAATGAAATATAATATTTTAAAGCTAGCTGAATCTTCTGGAGAAACCAATTCTCCATTTACTTTTATAATTTATCTCCCTCCAATCAGAGCAATCCATATTTCTTTGCCTTACCATGAAGTGTTTATTTTGGAATTTTAAGAGTTCTAGCTACCATAGCACAATTCTATCCAGCTACTTTAAGAGTTGATTGAATAAGCTGTTTTTCATATTCCTCTACAAATAGCAAGGGATGAGGAGCTACCTTCTCATCCCACTAAATATTTTTATAAAACTTTCTGTTAATCTAATAGCTGACCTCCAGATTTTTGGAATATACCTTCCCAGCTTTCTACATATTGCCCTGTTGCCCATTCTGCCATTATAATGGTTTCTCCTTCTTTTAGCTTTAATCTCTCCTTAGGATACCTTCCTAAATCATTACCATATATGTCATAAATAAGAAGCTCTCTTTTTGTAAGGACTATAGCTATATCTTTATTAGGAGATGTATATGCATCTAAAGCCCTTGGTACTCTATCTTTTATATTTGTCCAAGGCACAAATAAAGTATCATAAAATACTACCTTGGGAGGCGGTATTAAGTTAATACTATAATCAGCCACATTAAATTCTTTCTCCTTAGTATAATTAATTCTTCCTTTTAAAAACCAATGTCCTAGCTTTCTCTCCATTCCAAAGTTTTCTAGTAATTCTTCCCTATATAAAATATTGCGATTATCTATTTCTAGATAGTTAATCGCCCTCTCCCATGCAGACTTTATGGATATAACACCCGTTTCATCTAAGATATCTGATATTTTTACTCCACGACCATTAGGCAATCCATCTATAGGAAGTATCTGTAGCTTACTACTTTCCCAGTTTTCACTTCCTACAATATATTCTCCTTTTCCTATAGTTTCAACAGATATATAATCATTACCAACATAATTAATTTTCCTTTTTATTTCCCCTATTTTTTCTCCCCACCTGGAAAAATCTAGCTCTGATGTTACATCTCCATCATTTGTGGGTATCTCCTCATTCCGCATCATTCTAGCCTTTAATTGTATTTCTGCCTTATTGTCTTCCATCAAAACATTATTAGCTAATATATATTGTTCTGATCTACCATCTTGGGCTGCCTTTTTCGTCTCTATTTTCCAAAACCCACTTCTACGTGGAAAAAATATATTTTCTATTTCTAAAATAGGATTTATTTCATTATTTTTTGATGAAATCCACAATGTTCTGTAGTTGTACTCATTTTCAGAGTCATCGCTGTTACTCTTATTTTCAGATCTAAGACCTATTAAAACGCCAGTGTGAATTAAGCTATCTTTTTCAATTTGTATATTTATCTCTTGATTATTTTCATCATCACTTTTACTTGAAATATATTGGTCAACTTCATCTGATATTTTACTTAAATAAAAACTATTACCCTGTATTTTTAATATTAGCTCATTCTCTTTTATTATTAAAACCTCACAAAAAAACTTGTCTTGATCTATAACAGTAATTACCTCTACTTCCTTATTTGGAAATACAAAATTCGATGGTAATGATTTAGAATTGAACAATAAGTATTCTTCTCCATTTACCCTCTTCATTTGATATTGGGGATTTTCTAAGATAGATTCTCCTAAGGACATATATCTGTCAGAAAACTGCGCCTTTTTACCCAACCATTCTTCTTTATCTTCCTCTTTATTAGAAGAAGTAGTCATTAAAACCTCAGATATTTCCCAGGTCCCTCTAATTGGTATTAGCTGATTTTGAGGAGGTACTATCTTTTCTGCGGAATCTGTACTAGGACTTGAACAGGCGGAAAGCATTAGACTTATAGCAAGTAAAAAAACTAATATCTTAACTGTCTTCATCTAAACACACTCCTCGAATGGTACATTAATTATTATTTCTGTACCCCTATTAAGTTCACTTCTAATTTCAAATGTTCCATTCATTAACTTAATTATTTCGTCGCATATAGATAATCCAATTCCACTCTGAGATTGACTAGTTTTTCCCTTGTAGAATTTCTCTTTAACCTTTGGTAGATCTTCTTCTGCTATACCACAGCCTGTATCCTTTATATTAAAAACAAAATTATTATCTTCATAAGATGCAGTTAAAACAACACTACCTCCAGATGGAGTAAATTTAAATGCATTATCTAAAACATTAATAAATACTTGCTTTAACCTATTACCATCAGAGCAGGTAATTGGCATATTATCCTCTACCATAACCTTAAAGTTTATATTGTCTCTAGTAGCCCTTGGTGTTAATTGTTTTCTAATATGCTCTATTATGTTATTAATATTTAAATCTTCCTTTTCAAGAGTTATCTTTCCGGATACAAACTTAGAAAAATCTAAAAGTTCCTCTACCATATTAGTCAATCTATCACTTTCAGCTTCAATAATATCTAATCCGTCGGACAAAATTTCTCGATCGTCATAACTATGCTTTAAGGTAATCGCCCAACCTTTAATAGAGGTTAAGGGAGTTCTTAGCTCATGAGATACAGACGAAATAAAATCATTTTTAAGTGCATCCTTCTTCATAATCTCTTGAGCCATATAATTTAAAGTATCCGATAGTTTTCCAATTTCATCGTCATATTTTTTTATGCTTTTTGTTTTAAAATCTCCAAGAGCCATTTTTTCAGCAGATTCGGTTACGCTTTTTAATGGGCCTATTATAGTGTTGGCTAATAAAACAGCAACAAGACTGGATATTAAAATTACGATACCCCCAAATCCAATAAAGATTAAAGATATAGTTTTTATATCTTGATTTACCTCTCTTAAGGATGTAATAAATCTTAATACTCCAACAATATTTTCTCCAGATTTTAGAGGATATGAAATAGCCATAACCTTATGTTCATCGTACTCTACTTTTCCTATCCATGTTCCTCTTTCACCATTAATAGCCTTAATTACATCCTCTGTATTTATAGGATTAGGTGAAATGACTCCAATAGAATCCATTAATACCATCCCACTCTTGTCTAATATTTCTACTTGAGCCTTTGTTTGCTTCCAAAAAGTATCTACATTATTTAATATATTTTCGTGAAGCGTTGCATCAGAAAAATATCTAGAATATAAATCGGCTGAAAGCCTAATTTGATTATTTAGACTTTCTTCTAAATTTTTATAGTAATTTTCCTTAACTATATTAATCAAAAATATTTCAAGAGTAACAACAGTAATCACAACAATAAATATGAAATTAATTGCTAATCTCTTTTTTATACTCTTCATATTACTTTGCTCCCCTTAGTCTATAGCCAACTCCCCAAACAGTTTCTATTATTTGTGGACTTGATGGATCATCCTCTATTTTCTCTCTTATTCTTCTCACATGAACATCTACAGTTTTCATATCGCCAAAGTAATTTTTGCCCCATACTATATTTAAAATTTCATCTCTACTAAATGCCTTATTGTTGCCTTCCATAAACATCTTCATCATTGAAAACTCTATGGGAGTAAGCTCTATTTCGATTCCTCTTTTATAGAACTTTTGTGCCTCTAAATCTAACTCAAATTCTCTAAAGGTAATAGCCTTTTTCAATTGACCCCTTGCATTGTCAATTTTTCTAAGGTTTGCTCTTATTCTAGCAATTAGCTCCAGCGGATTAAATGGCTTTACCATGTAGTCATCGGCGCCCAGCTCTAATCCCATTATTTTATCCATGTCTTGACTTTTAGCCGTTAGCATAATAATAACTATATTTGGTATAGATTTTCTAACACTCTGGCATACTTCAAATCCATCTATACCAGGGAGCATAAGGTCCAAGACTACTACTCTAGGTTGTACTCTTCGTATTATATCCAGAGCTTCTTCTCCAGATGCAGCTTCTAAAACCTCAAAACCTTCTCTATTTAAATTGATAGATAAAAATTTTCTAATGGAGGACTCATCCTCAACAACTAGTACTTTTATTCTTTCTTCTTGCATACATAACACCTGCCCTTTATTTATATACTCGATTATCTACTTATCTGTATTTTACTATAGTTTTCTTCATCTAGCTATAAAATATGGCCTTAAACTTATGAAAAAAGTTAAAGTTTTACCTATTAGTAACTATTGCCTTTTTCTTTAACCTTTTTGTAATTTCTTTTAATTAGTTTGTAAAGCAAAAAAAGTTCATAAGATATACTATAGGGTCAATACATAATATAAAAAAACTCAAGTAGTAAATCTTATTATGCTTTAAATTATTAAACAAAATTTGATAGGAGAGATATTTATGAAAAGAAAAATTTTTATCCCTGTAATGCTTATATTAATTGGTTCGGTAACTGCAGGTTGTGCAAATGGAATGACTCCTTCAACCTATGGTAGTAAGCAGCAAGGCATAGTACAAACCTTAGAAGTAGAGACTAAAGCAATATCCGACGATAACGAAACATTAGAAAGTAGCATTAAACTTCCTGTGTTCTCTAGCGAAAATAATAAGGAACTTTTAAATGAAATAAACACTCTTCTTGAAAAAGATGCATTAAAAATAAAAGAAGAACTATCACAAATGGCTGAGAATGATTTTAAAGATGCAAAAAAAGAAAATATAGAACTTCATAAGTATGAGTTATTAGTAGATTACGAAGTCTATACAGCAAATAGTGAGTTAATAAGCGTAACAGTTTTAAACTACCAATACACTGGTGGTGCTCATGGTATGAGTGTAAAAGTTCCTTACAACTTTGATCTAAGAACTGGTAAAGAAATTGCTTTAGAGGACTTCTTTAAAGAAGGAAGTGACTATAAAAAAGTAATTAACGAAGAGATACAAAAACAAATAAAAGAAGATCCAGATAAGTTTTTCCCAGACGAAGTAGAAGTATTTAGCGGTATTAATGATGAACAATCCTTCTTTATAAAAGATGGAAAGCTAGTTATTTACTTTGGCCAATATGAAATCGCACCTTATTCATCTGGCATAATAGAGTTTGAAATTCCAAATAGTATTTTGAAAGATGTTGTTTCTCCTTCCTTTATTAAATAGATCTTTAATACAAAAAAGCTTCTCATGTGAGGAGCTTTTTTCAACGTCTATCTTCTTAAATAAATTTTGAACGCTAATGAAAATATATAAAGTATATATATTTTTTCTTCATAATTTTAAAAGCTCAAGAAAAAAGAGATATCAAACAAGAAGAAAGAGAATGTAAATATCGGGAAATTATTTCTACATTAACAGGTAAGCTAAATGTTTTTGAAGATGTAAAAAAGATGTAGAAGAAGTTAAAGCATATGTAACAACACAAAGGAATGAATAGTAAAATAAATTTTAAAAATGGTTGATTATTTTAACTTAAATCTCCTTTTATATAGTGTAAGACGAAAATAGTTGGCCAATAGAGAGAGTCTTGCAAAAAAACAACAAAGAGAGGAGAAATAAAATGTCATATATTAGGGAATTAAATATTAGAGAACTTGATCAACTCATAGATTCAGTTAAAGATGCGGAGAGATCTCTAGTTTTTTCTTAGTTTTAAATTAAAAATATATACTATTCCAAGAATTACTGAATAATAATAAATAACTTTAACATTATTTAGAACTTCAGTAAATATTATAGCTACTATTGTGAGTATAGAAAGAATAATTAAATTATAAAAAATATGTTCATCATTATTTTCCATCTATATATCTCCTAGTATAATATATTTAAAATAATTTTTTATTCAGTTTCCAGCTGTTCTTTGACAATCGAATTGTGTTAATAAATATATAAAAATATTTCATAGGGTCTTTGACTTTTGGCGATGTTCCAAGATAATAATCTTAGAGAATCACTTGTGGAAATTCTTTCGTCTCCTGTAGCTTTGACTACTTTCTAGGTCTGTCTCCCTAGCATTCGTTTAAACTTCTAACCAGCAGGCTGTTCCCTCTGATAATCTTCGCTGAAAGATAGCAGCTTTCAGGTAGCCCAAAAACCAGAGTAAGTTCTTATATGCGAGGCCGATTGATCAACGAAAGCGCTGGGGACATCCTGAAGAGTTCATTTCCCTTGATCCTACTATGAAAGGAGGCTAACTTCATGAGACATTTTGTTGGTATTGACATTAGTTCTTTTGATATGAAAGTTTGTATTCTTGATACTAATGGTGATAAACTTAAAGCTTTTACTGTTGATAACAAGTTAAAAGGTACTGAATATCTAAGAGATCTAAATGCTAAAGTTTACAACATTAATCCTAAGTATTGGAAAACTTGTTGATGGTATTCCTAATACTTTGCGAACCATTCCAGGCATTGGTCCTGTTTATGCAGCAGGTCTTTTAGCTGAAATTAGTGATATTAACCGTTTTGAAGGTCAAGCTTCTTTAACTAAATATGCTTAATTTTATAAAAATATACATAGTTATATCGTTCTTCTTTTTACCATTTATCCCGCTTCCATAGGTAGCCTGGTCCAATGATTACTCCTTGCTTCATTAGCTGTTCGATATGCCTTATCAAATACAATTACAACATACTCTGGTACTCTAGCTACAAAGTTATCAGTCTGTTGCTTTAAATTCATTGTATAGATATCAAATAATACACTCCAATTGAAATTTTCAATTTAGATATTAATACTATTATATTTTTAATATCTTACATTAATAGCTACGAATAGTATTATACATTTAAATCATAGATCATTCTCTAAAGAACTTTAGTATTATATACCAAAATATAGCTACTATTACAAAAGTGATAGTTAATAACGTTTGAAAAGCTCTAAAGGAATAATATTTAAATATTGAATATGCCAGCATAATTATACCAAATATATAAAATGATACTCCAATATATTTATTAGGAAAGTCAAAAAACCTACGCATCAAAGGAATAGTTATAAAGATGATAAAAAAAAGAGTTAAATATATATGAGTATATTGTATGGAAGTATTTATATTTGTTATTTGATAGAATTGAAGTCTATTGAAAAACGAATGTATATCTGAAAAACTCTCAATAGTTAAATACGTTATTGTAGCATAAATAAATATATTGATAGAATATATGAAGCATATATATTTTTTTTCATATGATTCCTCCATATATAAATTTAAGTGATAGACAAATAAGCATTAGGTATATTTTACCATATGCTTATAAATATATCAATAGAACACTTTACTATATTATTATATAACCATTTTTTACCGTATTTAATATTGTTAGATTTGAGTTAGATTACCATGCTATAATATTTCAGAGGTGATTATGTGGATATTCAGATACTGGTTGTTGAGGATGATATGCATATTTGTAATATGGTAGCGAAATTCTTGATTAAGACAGGCTATTTTGTAGATATCTGTTCGGACGGAGATGAGGCACTGGAACAATTGTATAATAAAAATTATCATCTTATTATACTTGATATCATGCTTCCCGGTATGAATGGTCAGGAACTTCTAAAGGAATTGCGAAAAATGCATGATACTCCTGTTTTGATGATGACTGCGTTGAGTGACGACATAAATCAGCTTATGTCTTTTTCAAACGAAGCAGACGACTATGTTATCAAACCTTTCTCCATGCAGATTCTTGTAAAACGAGTTGAAGCACTTCTGCGGCGCAGTGGAGCAATCAGAAAGGAAATAACGTTAGGCAAAATGACATTATACCCTGAGAGCTACAGCGCCAGATATGATTGCGAAAACATACAACTTACACCAAAGGAGTTTGACATATTAGCCCTTTTCGTGCAATATAAAGGAAAAATAGTTACACACGAAACGTTGATTATAAAAATATGGGGATACAACTTTGACGGTAATGAGGGCATAGTTCACGCCAGTATTAAGAAACTGCGGGATAAGCTTCCTGTTAATATCATAAAAACCGTTAAAGGAGTGGGTTATTGTTTGGAGGACGTAAGCAATGAAGCATAGAGTTTTGGGCATTTTCGGCAAGGTGTTTTCTTATACGATGCTAATTTTGATTCTGGTCATAGTCATTACGTTTGCCTTTTTTGCTGAACAGATTAAAACAGTTGTAGAATCTGCACAAAGGCAGCAGATATCGACTGTATTCGAGCCTCTTCTACGCCAGTTAGAGGGAAAAACCAACGAGGAAATCATTGAAGTCGCAGTAGATTTTCATAAGAAAAATGCTTCTTTTGAATTTTCTTTTATATCCTTGGATAAAGAAATTTTATACAAAACCAAAAACTTTATCATGCCTGAAAACGACGTGCTTTTGCTCAACCCCAAAAATGTTATTGTCAAAGGTTATCATTTGACGCAAAATAAGTTTCATTTTACCGCCAGCTCAAAGGGTCAACAGACTCAATTTGTAACTCTTGCTTCCGAAAACGTACGGTTGTTTGTTAGCGGCACTATATCCAGTACAGACATATATAACAAGTTTACCGAAAAAGCCCTCATGGCTTTACTTTTAATAATTATGGCAAGTGCGCTCGCGGCAGTCATATTTGCCGGAAGGATCGCAAATCCAATCAAGAAGATAGTCAGTGATACGAAGAAGATGTCCGATTTAGAGTTTGTTCCGGCTCCTGATGTCCGCA
Organism: Alkaliphilus sp. B6464; assembly: GCF_018141165.1. Lineage (NCBI taxonomy): Bacteria > Bacillati > Bacillota > Clostridia > Peptostreptococcales > Natronincolaceae > Alkaliphilus > Alkaliphilus sp. B6464. The sequence goes on along the minus strand of NZ_CP058557.1, from coordinate 1,230,762 downwards.
AGGATGAAATTGGCCGACTTGCGCAGGATGTCTATAAAATGTATAAAACGCTGAAAGCAACAATCAATCAGCTTGAAATAGAAATAGAGCGAAAAAAAAAGATGGAAGAAAATCAACGCTACTTTTTCTCGGCAGCTTCACATGAGTTAAAGACTCCAATTGCCGCAACTAGCGCTCTGCTTGAAGGTATGCTTGAGAACGTGATAGAGATTTCAGAATATCCGCAGTACCTGCGTGAATGCCTGAGGATGATGGCTGAACAAAACAAGCTTGTTTCCGAAATTCTAGAAATCGTAAGCTTGAATGAAGATACCATAGCTCTTGAAAAAGAACACATCAATCTGGGAAGCTTTGTATCGAAAATATTATCTCCTTATCACGCTATAGCGGATGCTAAAGAGCAGAGTATAAATGTTGATATCGCTGAAAATGTTGTTTGCGCAGTCGACACCAAGCTTTTTGGAAAAGTATTATCCAATGTCATTATGAATGCAGTACAGAACACGCCTCAAAAAGGGAAAATTAAAATCAATACTAGCAAAACAAAGGGCGGCGTTCGCTTATGCATCATCAATACGAATGCAGATATTCCGGACGAAATATTACCTAAGCTCTTTGAGCCTTTTTATAGGGAGGATAAAGCAAGAAATCGAGATTTAGGACGAAGCGGACTAGGGCTAACCATTGTAAAAAAAGCGTTAGATATTATGAAAATTGAATTTTCACTGGAAAGCACACGGGACGGTGTATTGTTCAGAATGGATTTGCCATGTAAATAAAGATTGGTGCAAAAAAATTAACCAGCATAATTGCAGTGCTGGTTAATTTTTTTGCACCAATCTTAAAAGTTAGATTAAGGTTAGACAGGGATGTTATTCTGTTTTTAGGTGACTAACCGGAAGTCACCTAAAAATTTTTTAAGGAGAGGATAACATGTATATTTTTCAAAATGCTTTTCGCAATGTTCTGCGTAATCGCGGCAGAAATATATTGATTGGCACAATTATTTTTGCAGTCATTATTACTTCGGTAATTGCGCTTATGATTAGCAATACAACAAGCCAAATTATTGACGATTATAAAAGTCGTTTTGGGGCAGAAATAACCCTTCAACCAGACATGCAGAAAATACGCGATGAGGCAATGGCTAACAGCACTGATGGACGAGTTATGGTTCGCATCCCAACAATCCCGGCAGATCAACTTATTGCCTTTGGGGAGTCAGAATATCTGCAAGACAGCGTATATACAGCTAGTTCGGGCGTAAACAGTGAATCAATCACTCCGATTGACGCAGAGCTTGGCGGTGGCAGTGGTATAAGGATGATGGGTGGCAGTCCGGACATAGCGATGGACCCGCCGATGCAATTTATGATGAACCTTTTTGGTAATAAATTTACTGAGTTTGAAGAAGGAATGAGAGAGCTTGCCGAAGGCAGAATGCCGCAAGAAATGAACGAGTGTATCATCAGCACGGATTTGGCGGAGGCAAACGGCATCCAGCTTGGCGACACGCTGCCATTTTACAGCGAATTGAGAAACATGCAGGAAGGTGTACGAGCTGATACGTCTTATGAATTGACAGTAGTAGGAACATATTATGACGTAACCGACGAATACTCGGAAGGCTCTATGAGAAACGCTTTTACCAACCGTCGCAATGAAATATTAACAAATTATGAGACTGTCGTGCAGGAAATACAGCCTGATATGACAGGGATAAAAGTAGAAGCTAAATACTACCTGAAAGAGCCTGGCATGTTAGACGCATTTGCAGAAGAGGTATATGCAAAGGGATTGGCCAAGACTTTTAATGTTACCACAGACGAAGTCTCGTACAGCAAAATTGTCGGCCCTGTGGAAGGCCTAAAGGGTATAGCCGTGACGTTTATGATTGTGGTTCTGATATTTGGTGGCATCATTATCGCACTTCTTTCTTCCATCGCTATACGAGAAAGGAAATATGAAATCGGCGTTCTTCGTGCCATGGGTATGAAAAAGCACAAGGTTGCTTTTGGATTATGGTCAGAAATGCTGATAATTACTTGTTTATGTCTATTGTTGGGACTTGGCGCAGGCAGTTTGGCGGCGCAGCCGATTACGAATGCATTGCTTGCAAATCAGATAGAAGCGGCAGAGGCGGTAGGAAATGCCCAGGGCAACGGCGGGGGCATGATGATGCCGCAGCTTTCTTCATCGTCGTCAAATAATGCGGAACCGTTAAGTAATATTGATATCTCGCTCGCCCCTAACACAATCATTCAAATCATAGCACTGGCGCTGCTGCTCGCGTCTCTAGCTGGCTTTGCATCTGTCGGCAGGATCACAAAATACGAGCCGATTAAAATTCTAATGGAAAGGAATTAGGTGATATTTATGAGTGTATTAACACTGAGAAACGTGTCCTACAAATACGAGGGCGTTAAGAAAAATGTTCTCAAGGGTATAAGTGCAGAATTTGAGTCAGGAAAAGTTTACACAATCGTTGGCAAATCTGGCTCGGGCAAGTCAACTATGTTATCCTTAATTGCGGGTCTCGATATCTGTAAAAACGGCGAGATTTTATATAAGGATAATGACTTAAACAAAATAGACCGCGATGATTATCGGGCGCAAGGCATTGGCGTGGTCTTTCAAGCATATAATCTGATTACTAACGCCACCGCAGTTGAAAATATCGTACTTTCGATGAATATCAGCAAAAGCACTGAAAAAAATAAAACAGAGTTTGCATATGCCATTCTCGAAAAGGTTGGCATAGACAGAGAAACAGCCGAAAGGAAAGTATTAAAGCTTTCAGGAGGAGAGCAGCAGCGCGTTGGCATCGCGCGGGCGCTTTCGCACAATCCCGATATTATTATAGCTGATGAACCGACCGGAAATCTGGATAAAGATACGGAATCGGAAATATTAAAGATTTTTGCGTCACTGGCCCATGACGAAGGCAAGTGCGTAATCATTGTTACCCACTCTAAAAGGGTTACGGCTATCGCGGACGTAATTTTGGGTATAAGCGATGGAAACATTATGGTGTTAAAGTCGCAAACCTAAAAAAAATGATAACCTGGCATAAATATCCGCAAGCCATAGTTTTAAGGCTTAGCGGATACATTAGTGATAAAATATCCGCAATGGAGGGAAATAAATAATGAAAAAGAATTATTCCATATTCAGCATAATTCTATTTGTATTGTCCGGCTTGCTTACCGCCTATTCTATATGGGCTTTTATACATTGTCATAACTATATATCTGGTGCAATAGATTCAGGACACTTGGTAGCAAGTGGAAATGAGTTTGATATTGCTAATTTCTATATGTCAAATTCCTTACAATATATACTTTTTGCTGTTCTCATATTCACTGCAGGATGGATGCTTCGCAAACCGTCTACATATATCAAAGAAATAAAAGCTGAGTCATCATTAGTTATTCAAAAAAACGATGATGAAAACCTTGATGAATGGTTTGAGGAAATGCGTCAGGAAAAATAAGAATTCGAAATAATCCACATATACTAATAGTATAATTAAAGGGTAGATATTCCAAAGAACATCTACCCTTTATTAACATAAACTTAATATAATATGATTTAACAACTAACAGCCTCAGCTTTAAGAATCCCATCAAGTTTATTAATAAACTTTTCGGTTTGTTCAATAGTTCCAGTACTAACTCTTATCCAATTATCCCACTTCCATAGGTAGCCTGGTCTAATGATTATTCCCTGCTTCATTAGCTCTTCGAATACTGGCTTAGAATGGGTATTTATATTTGCAAATATAAAGTTTGCATTAGACTTTATATATTCTAAGTCATTTTCCTCAAAATACTTTTCCATAATAGCTATGGAATCGTAGTTTAACTTAATAGTTTTCTCAATATGCTCTGTATCTTCTAACGCGCCTAGCGCAGCAGCTTGGGCTAATACGTTAACATTAAACACATCCTTAACTTTTCCCATCTGAGCTGCAATCTCCCTAGATGTAAGGGCATAGCCTACCCTAACTCCAGCAATACCTGCCACCTTAGAGAAGGTTCTAAGTAAAATAGTATTTGGTCTTTCAGCCAAAATATGAAGAGATTCTGGATAGTCTGGATTAACCTTAGCATAATCATAGTATGCCTCGTCAAATACAATTACAATATCCTCTGGCACCTTAGCTACAAAGTTTTCAATCTCATCCTTTGATAGAATATTGCCTATAGGATTGTTTGGATTACAAATATAAATTATTTTTGTTTTATCATTAATTCTTTCGATAAATCCATCTAGATCGTGCTTATAGTCCTTTAATGGTAGTTGAATAGGAACACCACCCATATTAAGTACACTTGTTTCATATAATCCAAAGGTAGTATCCGCCATTAAAGCTTCATCACCATGGCTTATAAATGTTTGAGCAATTATTTGTATAATCTGCTCTCCACCATTCCCTGTAGCTATATTTTCATGACTTAAATTAGTTCTTTTAGCAATTTCTTGCTTTAATTTCATTGCATAGGCATCTGGATAAATATTAATATTTTCTGCTTCTCTCTTAATAGCCTCTACTGCCTTTGGTGAAGGTCCTAGAGGATTTTCATTAGATGCCAATTTTTCTATTTGATCTATTCCATATTCCTTTTGTACCTCTTCAATAGGTTTTCCAGGAACATAAGGTCTTAGTGCATCTAGTTCTTTTCTAAACAAATTTTTAGACATATAACCTACACTCTCCTTAGTATCAATATATTTATTAATCTAAATCATATTCGTATGCTTCTTCTTCCCCCTTAAGCACTCTTAAGGCCCCCAGAGCTAAAGACTCTAGCTCGTTTTCGCCTGGTAATATTTCCACTGGAGCAATAAAAGCTACCCTCTTTACAATCCAATCTGTAAGCATTTCTGAATATGCAATTCCACCAGTAAGTATAATTTTATCTATTTTTCCTTCTAACACTACAGAAAGCTCGCCTATAGCCTTCGCAATTTGATAAGCCATGGCTTCGTAAACAAGTTTTGCATATTCGTCTCCATTATTAATTCTATTTTCCACCTCTAGGGCGCTATTTGTATTTAGGTAGGATACTAAACCACCATTACCCCTAAGCTTTTTCTTTACAATAGGTTGCTCATTAGTATAACACATACTAACTAGCTTATCAGTAGGTAGCACACCAGCTCTCTCTGGTGAAAATGGTCCTTCTACATCCGATACCATATCTACCATTCTACCCTTTTTATGAGCACTTAAGGATATTCCCCCACCTAAGTGGGCAACTACAAAGTTACATTCCTTATAGTTTTTACCTATACTTCCAGCTGTCTTTATAGCAGCTGCCCTCATATTAAGACAATGGGTTAGGCTCTGTCTTTCTATATCAGCTACACCTGAAATTCTTGCAATATCATCTAACTCATCTACGGAGATAGAATCATAAATAAATGCTTCTACTCCGATGGATTCTGCTATTTCCTTAGCTATTATTGCTCCTAAATTAGATGCATGCTCAATTATTGGTCTGTTCTTTAATCTATCAACCATCGCATCGTTTACTCTATAGGCTCCCGAACGTACTGGAGGAAGTGGGCCACCCCTACCTACCACTGCTGTAAGCTCTTTTACATTAAAGTTGTTTTCATTTAAAAAGTCCATTATTTGCTTATATCTCATCTCGTATTGATCTGTAATACTTTTATATTTTGCAATCTCTTCACTAGGGTGCTCTATATTCTTTTTATATATTTCTTTAGTATCCTCATATATTGCGATTTTTGTTGAAGTTGATCCTGGGTTTATAGCTAGTATTTTAAAAGACACTTGTTTTCCTCCTCTAATATGGTTGATTAAGATACTGCCTTCATTCCTTCGTTAAATGCTCTTATATTAATATCTATAAATTGTTCTTTTACGCTTTCTCTTATTGCCTTTTCCCAATCTATATCAGTAAGATTCATTGCTTTAACTAGAGCTCCTAAAAGAACTATATTCATAGTTTTGGAATTCCCTAAGTCTTCTGCAATCTTCCCTGCATCTAACACATTAGTATCTACTTTTTCTTTTATCTTCTCTATTACTCCTTCTGGGTAATCTGCATTTCCCATAAGGATTGGTGCAGAAGGTATTTCATACTCATTAACTATAGCCTTTCCTTTAGGGTTCAAATATTCTAGCCATCTAATAGCCTCCATAGCCTCAAAGGAAACTAAAATATCTGCCTGGCCCTTTCCTATAATAGGAGCATATACCTTTTCCCCAAATCTGACTTGAGTAGTAACACTTCCACCCCTTTGTGCCATACCATGAACCTCTGACATTTTAACATCATAGCCGGCATCTACTAAACCTGCTGATAATATTTTACTGGCAAGAATAGTTCCCTGTCCACCTACTCCAACTAATAATAAACTTTTAACCTCTGACATATTATTCACCCACCTTACTAATAGCTTTTGTCGGACATACTTGAAGACATACTTCACAGCCTACACATTGATTTTTATCGATTGTAACTTTCTTTATTGACTTATCAAACCGAAGTGCAGGACACCCTGTTCTAACACACATTCTACATCCAATACATTTTTCGTGATTAACTTCACATAATCCTTTATAATCACCGAATTCTTCTTTATCCTGAGTTGAAAGTTTTTTAAGAACACATGGCCATCTTGTAATAATAACAGAAGGCTCATCTAAGCTTGTTGCCCAATCTAAAGCTTCCTTAGTTGCTTTTAAGTCTAATGGGTTAACTGTTCTAATATGCTCTATTCCAATAGCCTTACATAAAGCAGGGATATCTATCTCCTTTGTAGGCATTCCTTGAAGAGTATACCCTGTTCCAGGATTCTCCTGATGACCAGTCATACCTGTAATTCTGTTATCCATAATAACATTTATTGTATTGCTTCTATTATACATTGTGTCGATCAGACTATTAACACCAGTATGGAAGAATGTGGAGTCACCTATTACAGCCACCATTCTCTTATTGCTTTCATGTCTGTTAAGCACTTTTTGAGCTCCGTGGGCCATACTAATACTGGCGCCCATACATATGATAGTATCTACTGTACTAAGTGGTGGCGCTATACCTAAGCCATAACATCCAATATCTCCATTAACTATAATATCTTTTCTCTTGCTTAGCTCGTAGAAAAAGCCTCTATGTGGACATCCTGCACAAAGTGTTGGAGGTCTGTTTACGGCAACATTCCTGTCGTAATCAACTATTTCCCTTTCTTCTCCCAATAAAGCCTTTGCAATAATATCAGGATTTAACTCTCCTATATTAGGAATTTTATCTTTTCCTATACAGGCAATCCCTGCTGCCTTTAACTGATCTTCAATATAAGGCTCTAGCTCTTCTATTACATAAAGTGTTTCTACTCCATTAGCAAACTCATTTATTTTATCCATCGGTAGAGGATGGGTAAATCCTAGCTTTAAATATGAAACAGTATCTCCAAATACATCTTTAGCATATTGATAAGCTACTCCAGATGAAATAATACCAACTTTTTTATCGTTCCACTCGAAGAAGTTTAGATCTGTTTCGTTAGAAAACTTTTCTAATTCCTTTAATCTATCTTCTAATACTACTCTAAGCTGTCTTGCATGGGCTGGTATTGCACCGTATTTTTGAGGCTTTTTATCGTAAGTCTTTATACCTACTTCTTCCCTCTCGCCAAATTCAACAAGACTCTTTCCGTGACATACCCTAGTTGTCATTCTAAAAAGGACTAATGTATCAAATCTTTCACTTATTTCTATAGCAGTCTTTACCATATCCTTACACTCTTGGCTGTCGCTTGGCTCTACCATGGCTACCTTTGCAAACTTAGCATATAGTCTATTATCCTGCTCGTTTTGAGAAGAATGACATCCTGGATCGTCTGCAGAAACAAGTACCATTCCTCCATTGACCCCTGTATATGCGTATGTAAAAAATGGATCAGCTGCTACGTTTACACCTACGTGTTTCATTGCAGCTAAAGATCTAGCACCGACAACAGAAGCACCTATTGCAGATTCTAAAGCAACCTTTTCATTTGGGGCCCATTCTGCTATTATTTCCTTTTTGTAGGGTGCAATATTTTCTAAAATTTCTGTACTTGGTGTTCCCGGATAAGCCGCAGCATATGTAATACCTGCTTCATAGGCCCCTCTGGCAACAGCTTCATTGCCTGTAAGTAATTGTTTCATTTTTTGTCCCCCTCCTATATTTATAAAATTCGTCTGATGCTATTGCATAGACCCATGTTACACTTAAATTTTTTAAACTTTCTTACAAATTTAAGTGTGTACAATATTACTAACTTATTACTTCTTAAAATGCTATAAACAATCAGAAAACTTGTACCTTATTAGAGTGCAAAGTAATAATGATTTCATTTTAATAATTCATCCTATTATTAGACTTGCAAATTTTATGCCAAAATTTTATGACTAAATATTTAGACTTTTCAGCCATAGTAGCTTTTGTTTTCGCCCCATTAAGCAATTTAAGGGTTTAATGGGGTAATTTTTTTCACCCATTAAACCCTTAAATACATTTAAATTCTTATCACTATATTATTAAAAATACCACTTAAGAATTCATCTAAATAAGCTAATAATAATTCTTAAAATTACAAAATACATATTGACTTAATTTAAAATCAATGTTAATCTTAAGCTGTTAAATAAATATTGAATGTCCTTCAGGGCAGGGTGAAAGTCCCTACCGGCGGTAAAGTCCGCGAGCCTATTTGGCAGAACTGGTGCAATTCCAGTACCGACAGTAAAGTCTGGATGAAAGAAGGAAAAGTTATTATACTCTTTAAGTTCTATTTTTATATAGTTCTTATTGGGTTAATTTGTGGAACCAAGCCCTGATAATTTTTATCAGGGCTTTTTTATATTTAAAAAATTGAGGTGAAAATATGGATTATTTATATATGGCTAGAGCTTTAGACTTAGCAAAGCTCGGTATTGGTTATACCAGCCCTAATCCATTAGTGGGAGCAGTAATAGTTAAAGACGGCAGGATTATTGGCGAAGGCTATCACAAAAAATACGGAGACGCTCATGCTGAGGTTAATGCCTTTAACAATACTAAAGAAGATGTTACAGGGGCCACAATGTATGTAACCCTAGAGCCCTGCTCTTATTTTGGAAAAACCCCACCCTGCGTTAACACTATTATTAAAAAAGGTATTAAAAAGGTTGTGGTTGCCATGGAAGACCCTAACCCTCTTGTGGCTGGTAAAGGAATTAGTATATTAAGAGAGCATGGGATCGAAGTAGCTATAGGTGTATTAGAGGATAAGGCAAAAAAGCTAAATGAAGTTTTCATTAAATTTATTACAACAGGACGTCCCTTCTGTGTTCTTAAAACAGCAATGACCCTAGACGGTAAAATCGCATCCTATACTGGAGATTCTCGTTGGGTTACCAATGAAGAATCTAGACGCTATGTTCATGAGCTGCGTCATAGATTTACTTCCATAATGGTTGGAATAGGCACGGTTTTAGCTGATGATCCTCTACTTACAACCAGGCTAGATAGTATAGATAAAAAAAATCCCATTAGAATAGTTGTAGATACAAGGGGAAACATCCCTTTAGATGCAAATGTTCTACAATGTGATAATAATACAAAAACTATAATAGCAACAACGGAAGCCACTAATAGAGAAAAACTAAAATATATTGAAGAATTAGGTGCAGACTTCATCATTGTACCTCTTAAAAACAATAAGGTAGATTTATCCTATCTTATGAGATCATTAGGAGAGAGAAAAATTGATAGTGTACTTTTAGAAGGTGGAAGTACACTAAACTATACAGCTCTCGCAGAAGGAATTGTGGATAAGGTAATTTCATTTATAGGACCTAAGATTATAGGTGGAAGCTCATCTAAAAGCCCAGTTGGTGGAAAGGGTATTCCATATATGAAAGATGCCATATTCCTTAAAAATATAGATGTTTTCAGATTTAAGGATGATGTAATGATAGAAGCCTATATAAGAAAGGAGGTATAGTCTTTGTTTACAGGACTTGTTGAAGAGATAGGAACTGTTCAATCGATTTTAAATGGGGCTAAATCCGCAAGTATTGTTATTAAAGCTAATAAAATACTTGAAAATATTAAACTAGGAGATAGTATTGCAACCAACGGTGTTTGTCTAACTGTAACAGCCTTTATGGCTAGTAGCTTCCAAGTTGATGTTATGGCAGAAACAATGAGGAAAACTAACTTAAATAACTTAAAACCTGGAAGTAAGGTTAACTTAGAGAGGGCATTAATGCTAGGAGATCGTTTAGGTGGACATCTAGTAAGTGGTCATATTGATGGAGTAGGTATTATTAAAGATTTTAGACGAGAAGACAATGCTATCTGGGTTTCCATAGCGGCGCCTTCTAATATTTTAAAGTATGTAATATATAAAGGCTCCATTGCAATTGATGGAATTAGTCTTACAGTTGCTTATGTAGATAATGAGATTTTCAGAGTGTCTGTCATTCCCCACACAAAGGAAGTAACAACTCTCCTTACAAAAAACATAGGTGAGGAAGTAAACCTTGAGGGAGATATGATTGGAAAATATATCGAAAGGTTTCTATCCTTTAAAGAAGAGGCTCCCTCTAAATTAGAAGTAGATATGGAGTTTTTAAATAACCATGGTTTTTTGTAAGGTTTAAAATAATCTTCACTGTAATCCATCAAATAAAAGGAGTGAATTAAAAATGTCCAAATTTAACACTATAGAAGAGGCCATTGAGGATATTAAGCAGGGTAAAATTATAGTAGTTGTAGACGATGAAGACCGCGAAAATGAAGGAGATCTTCTTATGGCTGCTGAAAAGGTAACTCCAGAAGCTATAAATTTTATGGCTAAATATGGTCGTGGGCTAATATGTATGCCTATTCTTGGGACTAGACTAAATGATCTGTGCATTCCTCAAATGGTGCAGCATAATACTGATAATCATCAAACCGCATTCACCGTATCTATTGATGCTATTGAGACAACTACAGGAATATCTGCCCAGGAAAGAGCCTTTACAATCCAAAAAGTTTTAGACCCAGATGCGAAAGCTTCAGACTTCAGAAAACCAGGACATATATTCCCATTAGAAGCAAGAAAAGGCGGCGTATTAAAAAGAGCTGGTCATACAGAAGCTGCTGTTGATTTAGCAAGACTTGCTGGATTATATTCCGCCGGTGTAATTTGTGAAATAATGAATGAAGACGGTACTATGGCGAGAGTCCCCGAACTAATGAATTTTGTAACAGAGCATGATTTAAAAATAATTACAATAGCTGACTTAATTGCATATAGAAGAAAGAATGAAATGCTTATAGAACATGTAACAGAAGCTAATATGCCCACAAAATACGGAGATTTCAAAATCATAGGCTATGAAAATAAATTAAATGGGGAGCATCATGTTGCTTTAGTGAAGGGTAATGTAGATGATGGAGAGCCTGTCCTAGTTCGTGTCCATTCTGAATGTCTTACCGGGGATGCTTTTGGGTCTACGCGTTGTGATTGTGGCGAGCAATATGCTACTGCTATGGAACAAATTAATAAGGAAGGTCGAGGAATATTAGTCTATATGCGTCAAGAAGGTAGAGGCATAGGATTAATAAATAAGCTAAAGGCGTATGCTCTTCAAGATGAGGGAATGGATACAGTTGAAGCAAATCTAGCCCTAGGATTCCCTGAGGATATGAGAGATTATGGTATCGGTGCTCAAATATTAGCTGATCTTGGAGTTAAAAAAATTAGACTAATGACTAATAATCCTAGAAAGTTGTCAGGATTAGCTGGATATGGCATGGAAATTATAGAAAGAGTTCCCATCCAAATGAATCATAATGAGCGAAATGCTTATTATTTAAAAACTAAACAAGAAAAATTAGGACATATGTTGAAATTTAAGGAGGCATAAATAATGAATATATTTGAAGGTAAATTAATTTCTCAGGGATTAAAATTCGGTATTATAGTAGGAAGATTTAATGAATTTATTGGAGGCAAACTTTTATCAGGAGCACTTGATGCCTTAAAGCGTCACGGTGTTGAAGAGGCGGATATTGATATTACTTGGGTGCCTGGAGCATTTGAAATCCCACTTGTGGCAAAAAAAATGGCTAAGTCCGAAAGATATGATGGCATAATATGCCTTGGTGCTGTTATAAGAGGTGCTACTCCTCACTTTGACTATGTATCTAGCGAAGTAACTAAGGGCGTTGCTAGTGTTTCCCTAGATACAGAGATTCCTATAATATTTGGCGTGCTTACGACAGATACTATCGAGCAAGCTATTGAACGGGCAGGGACTAAGTCAGGAAACAAAGGCTATGATGCAGCTGTTACTGCTATTGAAATGACTAACTTACTAAAAGAGATTTAAAAATCTTATATGATATAGCAACAATTAGGGTCTGAATTCTTCAGACCCTTTTTAATTCTTTTAATACTCTTATCCCATGCTCTGTAATTACAGTTCCTCCACGTCCTTTAAAAATATTAACCATTTTCTTTTCTTCTAAAGAAGTAATAATATTTCTTATTTCCTGTTCGCTAATAAAAATATTCTTTTCCTTTGCTGCATATAATATGCTTCTTCGTCCTAATCTTTTATTTTGTATAAAAGCCTTTTCTAATTCATCTAATACAAAAATATATTTATCTAAGTTTTTCCCTATATCTTTTGTAAGATTCTCCACAAGCTCTTCTTCTACCGCTTTATCGCATCCTTCATATTTTATTCCATCATATACTTCTTCTTTTAATCCGTCCGCTATTTCAAATGGTAAATCCTTTATATCTACTTCCCTAATTTCTAAACTAACTAAATATTCTATGTAGTTTTTTAGTTCCCTTACGTTGCCTTTCCAGTTATATGATAGGATCAATTCCTCTGCAGGTAATGATAATTGAAAGGAGCCTCTAAACTCTCTCTTAAACTGTTCTATCAATGGCAATATGTCTTTTTTTCTAGATCTTAATGGAGGAACTTTAAGGGGTAACACATTTAGTCTATAATATAAATCCTCTCTGAACTCTCCCGTTTCCATCATTTCCTTTAAATTTTTATTAGTAGCAGCAATTATTCTAATATCAACATTTATTATACTATCTCCACCTAAGCGCATTACCTCTCTTTCCTGCAGGACCCTTAACAGTCTCATTTGAAGACTCGGTGGCATTTCTCCTATTTCATCTAAAAATAGTGTTCCATTATGAGCAAGTTCAAATAGACCCGGTTTACCACCTTTTCTGGCCCCAGTAAAGGCTCCTTCCTCATATCCAAAAAGTTCGCTTTCTAAAAGGCTCTCAGGTAGAGCACCACAGTTAATAGCAACAAATTGAAAATTTCTTCTTCGGGAATTATTATGTATTGCTTGAGCAAAAATCTCCTTACCTGTTCCACTTTCTCCGGTTATTAATATAGAAGAATTAGACTTTGCCATTCGTTTTGCTATTTCTATAGATTTTTTTATAGCATCGCTTTCTCCGGTTATATCTCCAAAATTGTATTTAGCTTTATGACCTTTCCCAATAACCTTAGCTCTTAGCCTATGCTGTTTCTTCTCTGCATCACTAAACCTTCTAATAATAGCTACCGCCCCATATAGTCTTTCCGAATGAATAATAGGATCTACTGATACTATTAGATCAATACCATTTATTTTTATTAGTATTTCCTTTACAGACTGTAAATTTTCTAAGACATTTTTAAATGGAATTTGAGGAAATAATTTTATTCCATCTCTATTCATAACCTCTTTACTTTTATACCCTGTTGTCTGTTCCGCATTTTCGTTATATAAAAATATAGTTCCTTTAGAGTCAATTCCTATTACTCCATCATCTATAATTTGAAGTAGTATATCCAATTGTCCTTCAGACATATTTGTTATACCTAAAATCTGCGAAAGGCCATAGTTGGCTGTTGCAATCTCTCTATAGCTTTTTCCAATATTTTGTCTGTTTAATATGTATAAGAGATCTAATCTAACTCCAATTTCAATTATTGTATTAATATCCAATAAACTATTTCCTATATTAATAATCTCCTTAGCTCCATCAAGATTATAGCTAGATTTACCTAAAATAATTATTGTTTTATTATCCAGTTCCAACTTCTCCTGTGGACATGTGGGTATTAAGTTAATATGATTAACTCCAATCTGATATAGGGTAGAAACCATCTGTTTTGACATTTCTATGCTTTCATCCAAAAGGAAAGCATCCGTTCCTTTCCTAATATCCATAATCTTATCTAACCCTAATTTTGATATTGTTCTATGGACGAATAAAACCTTATCCGTTTTTTTAATAAATCGCCGAACCTTATCAAAGGCATCAAAAGAAGGAACTAAAACTAAATCTGCTATTATTTCCTTTGTAATAGAGCCACCCTCTATACAGTATTTTTCAATATGGAGATTTTCTTGGAACAAACTTCTTATTTGCTCATAATACATATTTAAGGTTGCCTGGCTATAACATAAAATAGCTAACTTTTTTTTCATAGACCTTCTCCTTATTGTAAACTAGACTCAGTTGAGATAGGCTTAACATTCCCATCTATCCCTATCATACTTAAAAGAATGTATGCAACACGAATTGCCAGATCATGCAGCACTAGTCTTTCAATTAAATTATCAGCTTTTGCAAGTCTGCTACTTAACTCTTCGTTTATTTTAATAGAAATACAATAAATAATATAATTTTCTCATACTTATATTATAATTGATAAAAATACCCTCTGCCATATAAACAGAGGGTATTCTTATTTATTTTTTATGATACTGCAATACTATTTTACTATTTGGTATCTAAAAATTAGTATTGCCTCACCATTCTTTTCCTTTACATCACCTTTTATTACAGTTACTGTTTCACCAGATGATAGTGTGAAATTAGAACCTGCCACGCTTTGCATGTATTCTCTTATTTCTTGTGCTTTATCTGGATCTGTCATTTCTTTAACGCCCCAGGCGGGTGCAAGTACACTTGCCATGTCTCACGTTTCACAAGCGCTAGCAACTCTATCATCTATAGATTTCTTTATACTATTTAGTAAATCTTGCTCTAAATTCCCATCTTGTCCAAACAACATTATCTTTCCTCCTTAGTTTTCATCTTCAGTGTACTGCTAATATTCCCGCTTTTACAGGAATAGGAATTAAGCATTACATCTGAAGCAAGTTTTCTTTATTAAACATTGTAACTCCCTCTTTTTCAAGAGGGAGTTACAACAGTATAAATATGTTAACTATTGTTTTTACTCACTTTTTTCCCACTTAACTATTAAGTTTCTAGCTGCCTTTGCTTCATCTATTCTTCTTACATGGGTGTTATGAGGAGCATTCTTCAATAATTCAGGGTTTTCTTTTGCTTCATCAGCAATTTTATTCATCGCATCTATAAATCTATCTAGAGTCTCCACACTTTCAGTTTCTGTTGGCTCTATCATTATTGCCTCATTTACTATAAGTGGGAAGTAAATTGTAGGTGGATGGTATCCATAATCAAGTAGGCGTTTCGCAATATCAAGTGTAGATATTCCTAGTATATCCTCATTTAGGCCTCCTAATACAAATTCATGTTTATATACTTGCTCTATTGGAAGATAATATTTTTCCTTTAATTTATGCATCATGTAGTTTGCATTAAGCACTGCCTTTTCACTAACCTCTTTAAGTCCGGGCCCATATGAAAGTATATAAGTATATGCTCTAACAAGTATTCCAAAATGTCCATAAAAACTCTTTATTTTACCTATAGAGTGTGGTCTATCATAATCTAGTATATAGTTATCCCCTTTTTTCTCTACAACTGGAGAAGGTAAAAACTCTACTAAATCTTTTCTAACTCCTACAGGTCCACTTCCAGGACCTCCACCACCATGAGGTGTTGAGAAAGTTTTATGTATATTATAATGAACTACGTCAAATCCCATATCTCCTGGTCTAGTAATACCTAAAATTGCGTTCATATTTGCTCCGTCATAATATAATAAGCCACCTGCTTCATGAACTAAATCTGCAATTTCTTTAATATTTGTTTCAAAAAGTCCAAGAGTACTTGGATTTGTTAACATTAATCCGGCAATTTCATCACTTAAAACTGACTTGAGGCTTTCTAGATCAACAGCTCCATTTTTATCGGATTTTACTTCCACAATATCAAAACCAGCAACAGCTGCACTAGCTGGGTTTGTTCCATGGGCAGAATCTGGAACTATAATCTTTGTTCTTTTCTTATCTCCCCGCTTATCATGGTAAGCCTTTATTATCATTAATCCTACAAGCTCACCATGAGCTCCTGCTGCAGGCTGAAGAGTCATTCTTTCCATACCAGCTACTTCTGCCAGCATTTTATCTAGTCCATACATAAGCTCTAAAGCTCCTTGTACGGTTTCTACTGGTTGGTAAGGATGTATGTTGCTAAATCCAGAAAGCGATGCCATATCTTCATTTATTTTAGGGTTATACTTCATAGTACAAGATCCTAATGGATAAAAACCTGTATCTACTCCATAATTTTTACTAGATAATTGAGTGTAATGTCTAATAACATCTACTTCGCTTACCTCTGGCAAATCTAATTCCTTATCACTTAAAAACCCACTCGGAATTAGACTTTCAATATTAACCTCTTCTACATCACATTTGGGTAGGCTATATGCCTTTCTACCTTCTTGAGAAACTTCAAAGATTAGTTTAGTGTAGTCTGTATTCATTATATCACCTCCATTACTCTAGCCAATTTATCTATTTCTTCCTTAGTTCTTTTCTCAGTTACACATAACAACAATCCATTATCTAACTCTGAATATTCTTTTTTAAGTTCATATCCTCCAAGGATGTTGTTCTTCAATAACTCTTCATTAACCTTAGAGCTATCTAAATTACTAGTTACTGCAAACTCTTTAAAGAATGGCTTATCAAATAATGGTTTAAACTTACCACCCTTAGTAATCTCATTAAAAGCATAATGAGCTTTTTGAGTACTTTGCATAGCTACTTCTCTAATTCCTTTTTTACCTAAAGTAGTTAGATAAATAGAAGCCATAAGAGCAACTAACCCTTGGTTAGAACAAATATTTGAAGTAGCTTTATATCTTCTAATATGTTGCTCTCTTGCCTGTAATGTAAGAACAAACGCTCTCTTACCATCTACATCCTCAGACTGACCAACTATTCTTCCAGGAATCTTTCTAACTAACTTAGATGTAGTTGCAAAGAAGCCTAAATATGGTCCACCAAAGTTTAAGCTATTTCCTAATGATTGGCCTTCTCCAACAACTATGTCTGCACCTAGTTCTCCTGGACTTTTTAATATTCCTAATGAAATAGGATCTACATAATTAATAAATAGTGCTTTATTTTCATGAGTAATTTTTTCAACCTCTGTTATATCTTCAATAATACCAAAGAAGTTCGGGTTTTGGATTATAACTCCTGCGGTGTCTTTTCCAACTACAGACTTCAATTTGTCTATATCTGTTACTCCATCTTGCATATCTACTTCGACTACTTCAATATTTCTAAATCCCATATATACTTTTAAAACATTTCTTACTTCAGGATGTACCGTTGAAGAAACAACAATGGATTTACGTCTTGTATTATCAGCTGCCATTATTGCCGCTTCAGCACACGCAGTCGCACCATCATAAATAGAAGCATTCGCTACATCCATACCTGTTAAACTGCAGATCATAGTTTGATACTCAAATATTGCTTGTAGGGTACCTTGACTAATTTCTGGTTGATATGGAGTATAAGCTGTATAAAACTCTGATCTTCCCGCTAGATGTTTAATTACGCTAGGAATATAGTGATCGTATGCCCCTGCCCCTAAGAAGCAAACTAGATCATCTGTACTTTTGTTTTTTCCGCTAAGGTCTTTCATATGGCGAACTATTTCCATTTCGGAATATGGTCCTTCTATATTAAGTTCTCTACCTAATTGAAGTCCTTTAGGTATGTCCTTAAACAGATCCTCCATGGAGTTAGCTCCAATAGCATCCAGCATTCGCTTGACATCGGTGTCTGTATTAGGTATGTACCTATGCATACTATTCCTCCTTATCGCAAAACTCTTTGTATTCTACATCATTCATTAATGTTCCAAGTTCAGATTCATCTGTTAATTCAACTGCTAAAATCCAGTTAGCAAAAGCATCTTCGTTTACAAGTTCAGGAGAATCTTCTAGAGCTTCATTAATCTCAACTACTTTTCCTGAAACTGGCAGATATGAGTCAGAAGCTGCTTTTACAGACTCAACAACACCAAAAACATCACCTTTGTCAAACTCATCCCCGACTTCTGGCATTTCAATATAAACGATTTCTCCTAATGCATGTTGTGCATAGTCTGTAACCCCAATGTAAGCCTTATTTCCTTCTACCTTTACCCACTCGTGATCATTTGAATATAAAAGTCCTTCTACAATTTTCATACCATACTCCTCCTTTAATTGTTTTTATTATTTTCTATTGTTTTTTATTTTTTAGATATTTATTTAAAGTTATTTTTTAGTATGTTTATCATAAAACTTTTTACCAACTACCTCTGCCTTTAAAATTTTCTTTCTAACTTTAATTTCTATTGGTGTACCTAAGGCTGCATACTTAGCATCAACTAAAGCAAAACCAATATTTTTCTTCAGACTTGGAGAATTATACCCAGTAGTTACAAAGCCTATAACCTTTCCATCGGCCATAACCTCGTATCCATGTCTAGGTACTCCATTTTCTTTCATTTCAAATCCCACTAGTTTTCTCTTTAACCCCTCTTGTTTTTGCTTAACAAGGGCATCCTTACCAATAAAGTCAGTTTTATTTAACTTTACAAAAAAGCCTAATCCCGCTTCTAGAGGACTAATATCCTGGGAGATTTCATTGCCATAAAGAGGTAGGGCAACTTCAAACCTCAAGGTGTCCCTTGCTCCAAGTCCCGCTGGCCTTAATCCTTTATCTTTACCAACTTCCATAAGCTTTTCCCACAAATCATTAGCATCTTTATGATCTAAGTAAATTTCAAAACCATCTTCCCCAGTATAGCCTGTTCTTGAAACAAGACAGTTAGCACCATTTATATTTACATCTCTTTTTAAATAGAAGAACTTTATTTCTGAAAGATCTGTATCAGTAAGCTCTTGCAATATTTCTTGAGCCTTTGGCCCTTGAATAGCAATTTCTGATACATCCTCAGAAATATTGATTAATTCTGCATCATATTTACCTAAATTTTGCTTCATCCACTCATAATCTTTATCAACATTGCTTGCATTAACTACTAGATAGTAATGATTATTGTTAAACTTATAGACTAAAAGGTCATCTACTACTCCTCCATCTGGGTAACACATGAAGGTATAAAGAATTTGGTTATCTTCAAGCACAGATATGTCGTTTGTAACTAGGTACTGAACAAAATCCTCTGCTTGATTCCCCTTTACTTCAATTTCCCCCATGTGAGATACATCGAATATTCCTGCTGCTGTTCTTACTGCCTCGTGTTCAGCTGTTAATCCCTCAAACTGTACTGACATTTCCCATCCTGCATAATCAACTAATTTGCCGCCATGTCTCTTGTGTGCTTCATACAAGGATGTTCTGCGCAGCTCGGTCATAAATATCTCCTCCTCTTTTATAATAATTTACCCTAAATTAAAGCTAGTACATCATTTTAATTAATAGTATGAGGAAATTCCTCCATACAAAACTATTCCCAAGTTTAAAATATATTCTCATAATTTATGCAAAAAATAAGAACATAATGGAATAGTAAGAAAATCTGCCATCATGTCCTCTGTATTTTTGCCTGAGAGTTTCTACACTAAAATGTATTTCTCCTACGGCGCCGCATATACGGGCTCTTCAGAGTTCCATCAAACAACGATCCTTCTGCCTGAAAGTTTCTGTAAAAAAATTGGCATCTTTTACATTGCTTCTTCGGCTACCCTAGTGGATATCTCTCGTTGTTATCATCTGGTACTGTATGTATGTTTTTTATATAGCGCTTTATAAGACAATAATACATCTTTTAGAATATTTTTTCAACTCTTGATATTTTTTTATCATGTCTTATTTTTTGAATACTTTAAATTGGATATAAATTTCATATGATTATAACATAAAAGATATACAATATAAAATAATACCATTTTATATGTTTACTCTAAATAATAAAATTAAAAAAAATCAAGAATAAGCACTTATGTCTATACCCTTGATTTTTATTTTAATTAACATACTTTATTAGATTTTTTCCCATATTTTTCACTAACATATTTATCAATAGCCTCAGCTACATGCTTCGAATATTTTACTGCCTCTACAACAGTTCTCGCTCCAGTAACAACATCCCCAGATGCAAAAACTCCTTCTTTAGTAGTTCTGCCATCTTCATCTACTATCGCTAATCCTCTTTCGTTTACCTCTATTCCTTTTGTTGTAGATATTATATTAGTTCTAGGTCCTTGGCTAACTGCAACTATAATAGAGTTACACTCAAATAAGCTTTCAGAACCATCTACAGCAACAAGTCTTTCTCCAGCTTCGTCAGCTACCATCTTAGTTTCAATATAAATTATACCTTCCTCTGTAATTTCAATAGGAGCCCTATACAACTCAAACTTAACTCCATCTACCTTAGCATATTCTATTTCATGATTAGTTGCAGGCATATCTTCAGTGCCTCTCCTATACATTATAGTAACCTCTTTAGAACCTTTTCTAATAGCTGTTCTAGCTACATCCATTGCAACGTTTCCACCACCAATAACGCACACCTTATTTCCTAATTTATATACATCAGGGTTTTTTAAATAGTCAATTGCAAAATGAACATGTCCTAAGCCTTCACCTTTAATATTTAGCTTTTTAGGTTGCCATACACCTGTACCGATAAATATAGCATCAAATCCGTCTCTAAACAACTCTTCAATGGTTATTCTAGAACCTACTAATACGTTAGGTCTAATTACGACACCTAGCTCTACTAATCTATTTTTAATTTTGTCTAAAATATCTTTAGGTAATCTAAACTCCGGAATTCCGTATCTAAGCATTCCACCTATCTTATCTTTAGCTTCAAATATTGTAATATTATATCCTTTTAAGGCTAGCAGTAAGGCTATAGTAATACCTGCTGGACCAGAGCCTATTATTCCAATATTACCTTTGCGTTTTTTCTCCGGTTTTAAATCTATTAAATTTAAACTATAGTCTGAAATATAGTTCTCTATATCACCTATTTTAACAGGACTTGATTTTATTCCTAATATACAACTACCCTCACACTGCCTTTCATGGGGGCATACTAAAGAGCATACTACAGATAATGGGTTGTTCTCAAATACAATTTTTCCAGCCCCATTAATGTCTCCTTCTAAAAATAAATTGATCATTTCTTTTATAGGGGTATTGATAGGACACCCTTTTTGACATCTTGGATTTTTACATTGCAAACATTTTTTTGCATTATCTATTACATGTTCTGCCACAATATCAACTCCTATAACTTTTAGATAATTCAGGCTATGTATTTCATTAATAACTATATAATAATACTCCCATACTATAATAGAAAATATTACTTAACTTTGCAATAGTAATAAGTAAATATGACCTGCTATTTTTTATAAACTCTATAAAAGCGCCTTGTAAATATATAAGCATTGATTATTCAATATGTTACATTAGTTATAAAAGTCGTAAAAATCAGTTAATAGTACTTTAGTAATTAGAGAACCTATATTTTTTATTGCAATAATAAAGACCCTTATCTAAGGGTCCTATTGTGGAATTGGTGCATCTACTGGACATACATTTGCACAAGCTCCACATTCGATACATGTTGCAGCATCTATAACATATTTGTCTGAGCCAGCTGTAATAGCATCTACTGGACATTCTGACTCACAAGCACCACAGCTAATACACTCATCAGTAATTACATAAGCCATCATAACCACCTCCTATGGTAATGTATAAACCATTCTATATAAGCTTTTCCTTTTATTATTATTACATACTATATAAATCTATATTTCATCTAATTTCTTCAATTCAGATTTTAGCTCTTCTGGAATATCTAATTCATCTTCTACTTCAACTTCTTTAACCTTAGTTACATCATGTAAAAAGTAGGATTTAATTTCTCCATTATTATCATTAGGATTATTAATTTTAACCTTCACAAACTCTAATAATACATTGGCTTCAACTACAATACCTTCTCCATCTGGAGTTAAAACTATAGAGCCCACATTCGGCAGTTTTTGTAGGATTTGTGCGTATACATCATGCTCATATTTTAAACAGCAAAATAATCTGCCACAAATACCCGAAATTTTAGCAGGATTTAAAGAAAGATTTTGATCCTTAGCCATTTTAATTGAAACTGGCTCAAAATCGCCAAGCCAAGTGGAACAACAAAGTGATCTACCGCATGGACCAATTCCTCCGAGCATTTTTGCCTCATCTCTTACACCTATTTGCCTTAGTTCTATTCTTGTTTTAAAAACAGAAGCTAAATCCTTTACTAACTCTCTAAAATCAACCCTACCATCTGCAGTAAAATAGAAGATTACTTTATTATTATCAAATGTATATTCAACATCTACTAGATTCATATCTAGGTCATGTTTTCGTATTTTTTCAGTACAAACTTCTAGAGCTTCCTTTTCTTTTATCTTATTCTCTGTATGCTGGTTTTCATCTTCTTCTGTGGCAATACGGATAACGGATTTTAAAGGGCTAACAATATCTTCTTCTAAAACCTGCTTTGGCCCAACTACAACCTGTCCAAATTCTACCCCTCTAGCAGTTTCAACAATAACAGAATCATTTTTATTTATTTCTATGTCGCTAGGATCAAAATAGTATATCTTTCCTGCCTTTTTGAATCTTACTCCTACAACCGTTACCATTTAGATAATACCTCCTGGATATTTAAAAGCATTACTTCTATATTCAAGTGGAATTGAACATTGCTTTTCAAATTATTTTTTGCTTTTTCTATTATAAAAATAATATCTCTAACTTTCCCTAAATCTATTCCTTTTACCTGAAAATCTATCTCTTCTTTTTTATCTACATTTATTACAAGATCCATACTTCCCGTTTCCTTATATACCATAAGATCCCTATACCAGCTAACCATAAGATCAAAAATCTCTTCAGTATATGGTCTTTGTTCCTCAAAAAACGAAATTTGATCTAATATGCTAAGGAGTTTTGTACCCATTAAATTGTTACATAATTTAATAACCCCTTCTCTTCTTTGATGAAAATCAGGGTTGTCTAATAGTTCGATTGCTCTACCTACAATCCCACCAGAAAAAGCCGCAAGCATCTGTGCTTTCTCCATATCAATATTTTTACTATTAATTAAATATGATCTTATATCCTCTAAACGTACAGGATTTAGCTTTATAGTTTGACATCTAGAAACAATTGTAGGCAGTAGGCTATTTCCCTTTGTAGTTAGCAGAATTAAAGTAACATAAAGAGGAGGTTCTTCTAATGTTTTTAAAAGAGCATTTTGTGCTTGTATATTCATTTTATCTGCATTACATATAATATAGGCTTTTCGTGTGCCTTCATAGGGCTTTAGTTGTATATCCTTTATAAGCTCCCGTATTTCATCGACCTTTATTGTTCCTTTACCTTCAATTACTTTAATTTCAGGATGGTTACCGCTGCTTACCTTTACACAACTACTACATTTTCCACATGGCCTGTCCTTATTACTATTGCAAACTAGAGCAGAGGCTAGTTCTAGAGCTATAGCTTTCTTGCCTAGTCCTTCTGCTCCTTCAAACAAATAGGCATGGGCCACTTGGTCATGCTCTAGAGCTCGTTTTAAGCTCTCTATAGCTTTTTCCTGCCCAACAATACCTTTAAAGGCCATTCTCTGTCCCTACTTTCTACTACAGTTTTAAATGTTTTTCTATATCTACAACAAATATTGTTGCCCCTCCAACCTTAACCTCTATAGGATATGGAATAAAAACTCCTGCAGCTCCAGATATTGGAGTCGGTGCAGTAACCATCTGATTTCTTGTTTCGCAATTATTTTTAATAATTTCAATAACCCGATCTACTTTATCATCTTCTACACCGATTAACAGTGTTGTATTTCCAGCCTTTAAAAATCCCCCTGTAGTAGCTAATTTAGTCACCATGAACTTATCTTTAGTTAGATCATCTATAAGATGGTGAACATCCTCATCGTGAACAATAGCAATAATTAATTTCATAAAATTATTCCTCCCCTATTAATATTTTTAATTTACTTTCAATATCCTTACTTATGTCTTCAATAGATTGATTCGCACTAATAACCTTAATACGCTCTGGATACATATTAATAAGCTCCATATATCCTTCATAAACTTTTCTATGGAAATCTAATTTTTCCTGCTCCAATCTATCTACTTCTTTTGTAGCCTTAATACGTTTTAATCCTACTTCAGGATCTATATCTAGTAAAATAGTAAGATTAGGCCTTAGTCCGTTAGTAGCAAAATCATTAATATTTTTAATAGATTCTAACCCTATACCCCTACCTTTTCCTTGGTAAACCATACTTGAGTCTACAAATCTATCGCATAGTACAATCTTTCCCTCATTGAGAGCTGGAATAATAAGCTCTGCCACATGTTGTGCTCTAGAAGCTGCGTATAATAGAGCTTCAGTAATATCTGACATTTCTTGATGGCTTTTATCCAAAATTAACCCTCTAATTTTCTCTCCTATTACAGTTCCTCCAGGCTCTCTTGTTAATAATACTTCATACCCTTTTTTTTCTAAAAACCTCTTAATAAAAGGAATTTGTGTAGATTTTCCAGCACCATCTGGGCCTTCTATAGTAATAAATAATCCTTTGTTCACCTAATCACCTCATATGCTATTTTATTTTATACTTTGTTCGATGGCTGATAGTTCTAAAAGTCCATAAGAGCTAAGTCTTTACCTATTCTATAGATTAACCTATGCTAATACTTCAATACAGTGGTAACTAGCATCTTTAAGTCCTAAAATCTCTTTATCAGACTGAATAATAGCTGTAACATGTTCTATAATTTCATCATTAATTTTTTCCCCTGGAACAATTAATGGAATACCTGGCGGATATGGTATTATATATTCCCCGCTAGTATAGCCGCTACTTTCCTTAAGCAATACTCTTTTCTTGTTCTTATATAAAGCTTGCCTTGGAGTAAAAACCTGTTCAGGCATTTTGTATATAAAAGTTTGTAGCTCATCAGAGTTTTTATTTGTTTCTTCTTTAGAAATTATATCAAGAGCACTTAGCAACTTGTAAAAATCCTGTGTATCATTAGCAATTGATGTTACTGCCAATACACCATAATTATTAGACAGCTCCATCTGTATATTAAATTCATCTCTAAGTCTTTGCTCCAGCTTATATCCTGTAATACCTTTTAACCCAAACCATAGTCGAGTAGGGTCTATAGCATGGACTCCCTTAATCCCTATTATATCCTTACTCATTATACTTACTTTGCCTAGTTTATAAACCATTTCCCTAAAATTGTTAATATTTTCAAGTAAAGCTTTCATTAAATATTTACCCTCAGTTTCATAAACCATAACTGCAAAATCTAAAGAAGATAATAATAAGTATGATGGACTGCTGCTTTGATGGATTCTAAGCATAAACTTCAGTTTCTCCCTATCTATTCTATCTCCCTGTACATGAAGCATAGAGCTTTGCGTAAAAGAAGGTAATGTTTTATGAGTACTTTGTACCACTCCATCTGCTCCACAGCTTAAGGCAGATGGAGGCAAATATTCACTTAATCCAAAGTGTGCGCCGTGAGCTTCATCTATTAATAGTATTTTATCATATTTATGTACTATTTCCCTTATTTTTTTTAAATCACATGCAATACCATGGTAAGTTGGATAAGTAAGTACTACTGCTTTAATATCATTATGCCCCATCAATTGTTTTTCAATATCTTCCGGTAATATTCCCATTGCAATTCCCTGTTCTTCATCCATGTTAGGATAAACATATATTGGTACCAAGTCACCCAGTATACTAGCATTTATTACTGACTGATGACAATTCCTATCTATAAGTATTTTATCTCCCGGACAGGTGGAGGCCATTATCATACTATATATGCCAGCTGTACTACCATTTACCAAAAAGAATGTCTCCTCACTTTTAAAAATTTTGCTAGCCTTATCCTGACTTTGTCTGATTATATGTTTAGCATTGTGCAGATTATCGGTTCCAGGAATTTCTGTAGTATCTAAGTTATATACAATATCTTGAAACTTTTTATATGAAATTTTACTATAAATCCTCCCATTTTTGTGTCCTGGGACATGAAATGATACTATGTCTTGATTATTTAGTTCTAATAGTTGATCTATAATAGGAGCCCTAGTCATTTTTTACCTCCTTTTTTACTTTAGTTATGTAATATCATAATACGACTTTATATATATTATTCGAGAAAAAATTTTTTTCCCCTTTCAATGTATAAAACCTTTATCCTTTAGAAATAATATTACTACAGACTATGCCTGTATAATATACAAGGCAATGTGAGGTCTGGGGAATCAAAATATTGGTAGTAGTGTAGGATTTTTTCATTTTCTATGTAAAATGTTCTTAGAAAAGGATGGTGACTGCTAATGAGAGAAAATAAAATTACTAACTTAAAGGAATTTTTAATGGCTTATGGTAGTAAAAAGTCAGATATAGAAATCTCCCAAATGCTTTCCGTCCCTATAGAACAAGTTAAAAGTGAAAGAGGAAAAATATCCTTTGAAAATATGAAAAACAAAATTGGAAGTCACTAAGTTTAAGTAAAATTATGTATTCCTATTGAGTTTAGAATTTATGATGATTTTTTAAAGTGTTAAAATGTCGTCTAATATTGTAATTTTCACTTAAATAGTAATGGGATTTCCTAAAAAGAAATCCCATTACTATTTACATTTATATTAATAAAAACGCCTTTCCAAATATCCTTCATGCTTCTTTTAATTACTTCATATTTAAGTTCATCAACTGATGGGGATATTATTTCCAGTTCGCATTCTCTACATATGTATTTATTAAGTATAATAATTCCTTCGTTATCTTCTTTATTGCAAAGATGACACTGTAATCTCTCATCCATATATATCCACCAACCTTATAAAAAAATTTTTACTTTAAGTTCTAAGGCATAAGCCTCAGATGTTAAATAAGTATATTCTTTTGAAACTTTGTACAAATTTCTGTCACAGTTATTATAATAACTTGTTTTACCTTTTATTTTGCCCTATATTTACTATGTTATTCACTATTCCTGTACATTGTTCGAAACAAATTTGACTTAATCAATAAAAAAATCTATCCCCATTTATGTGGAAATAGACTATTTTATAACTCTTAATTTTACTGGCAATAACTCATCCGAATCTTTATAATAAGATTTGGTTGTAACATGTTTTCGCTTTGCTTTAGGTTTAGGTTTCAAACATTCAAGTAAGTTTTGACGTAAAGCTAAAATTAATATGAATACTGGTATAGTAATTAGTCCTAAAAAAGCGATACCTATAAGCATTTGAAACATTAATGTCACCCCTTAAATACTATCTTAAGGGATAATTCTACATAAGCTTGTAAAATCCTGCAACATTTCCTGGGAAATATGTATTATTTGTTGAAAGCTTGAGGTTTTTTTCGAAAAAAGTACGGACACAGGGCTAAAATTAATAATATGACGAAAACTATCAATGTTTGCAAGGAAAATATATTATTTATTTGATCACCTAAAAATGTATAAAGTATTACCTTAGGGAATGCACCTAATAGGGTGCCAATACAAAACTGCTTGTAAGACATATGAGATATCCCTGAACCATAACTAACAGGATCAAAAGGGAAAGCTGGTGATACCCTCATTACAAATAATCCTCTTATTACCTGATCATTGCTTAAACTATTTATTTTACTTAAATACTTATTCCCGAATATCTTTTTAAATGGTTTTTGAAACCTTCTTGCCAAAAAAAACGAGAGAGATGAAGCAACCATTAATCCTGTTAATGTATATATACTTCCTCTAATAGTTCCAAAAATAACACCACCGCTAATAAACATAATGGTAGTTGGGATAAATAAAAATGGTCTAATAGAATTTATTAGAATATATACTAATATTCCTAGTATGCCGAAGGATTCCACAATATGCTGTATATATTCTACATTAAAAACAGGCCTGTGTATGCTTTGTTTTTCTAATTTATATATTATGAAAATAACTATTAATATACTCAAAGCAGTTAATAATTTTTTTTTAGTTGACATAAGCTATAACCCCTCTAGTACAAAATATATTATACTTGTGATAACTTTTCATTATATAACTCTAATATATTTATATACACTATTTTAAATGCTATCCATTAAATAAAACATAGGCTTCTGTCGAAGCTCTTTAAATTAATAAGCTCACTGAAACACCATTTTACAAAAATATATTAAGAATACTAATATATTCCTATACGTTATAAAGCCAAAACACCTATATAGGTGTTTTGGCTTTATCT
This sequence comes from Alkaliphilus sp. B6464, assembly GCF_018141165.1. NCBI lineage: Bacteria > Bacillati > Bacillota > Clostridia > Peptostreptococcales > Natronincolaceae > Alkaliphilus > Alkaliphilus sp. B6464. The sequence goes on along the minus strand of NZ_CP058557.1, from coordinate 1,202,170 downwards.
AAAACTGAAAATAGATAAATGAACTTTGTTCTCTTTGAGTAAACATTACTAAGGTTATAAATATCATTACATAAGCCGCTGCCCTAATATAATCTGGGCAATAAGCCCTCCATGTATTAATAAGTTTGTGTGCATTGTTTCGTATAGCAAATTCCGCAAAATGTAGAAACCATAAAAATGCAATAAATCCAAAGTAAAGAATATACATACTGCTGAACCTAATATCTGAGAAAGATATCATCTTCCATACCATACGAATAGCATCTTGCAAGCTCTCTGCTCTAAAGAATACCCAACCAATAGTAGTTAGTTGAAAGAATACAAATACAGTAATCCATCTATAAGCCTTACTTTTAATAAATGTTAGATTTCTGCCTTTTAACATACGAGTATATACTTTATGGGCTACACTAAGAAGTCCATGATAAATACCCCAAACAATAAAACCCCAAGCTGCTCCATGCCACAGGCCAGAAAGAGTCATAGCAGTTAATAAAAATACACATTGCATAGGAAATCCTCTTCTGGAGCCCCCTAATGGAATATAAATATAATCTTTTATCCAAGATGACAATGTAATATGCCATCTCTTCCAAAATTCCGACGCATTTCCACTTAGATAAGGTGTCTTGAAGTTAATTGCCATTTTAAATCCAAATAAATGGCCAATACCTACGGCAATTTCGCTGTAGGAAGAAAAGTCAAAGTAAATTTGAAAGGCAAACAGGTATGCTGCAAACCAAGAATCTAATGTTCCTAACTGACTAGCTTGACCAAAATAATACTGAACCTTAGGAGCTAGCATATCTGCGAATACTAGTTTCTTAGTCATACCCATTGCAATGTAATATAGTCCATATCTAATATTTCTTTCATCATATTTAATTTCTTTCAACTTTGCAACCTGTGGTAAAAATTCTTCTCCACGCATAATAGGACCTGCAATTAATTGGGCGAAAAATGCAATAAATACCCAAAATTCAACAAAAGATTTACAAGGCTCTATATCTTTTCTCCAAACATCCACTACATATGCTATAAGCTGGAATGTATAAAAAGAAATACCAACAGGCAGTATAATTTTTGCTAATAAAGCGTCCTGCCATGGAAAATGAATATTAAGAGCCATTTCAATGTTTCTTAAAATAAATCCCGTATATTTAAAAAACACTAGGTTACCTAAGTTAATAATAATTGCAATTAAATAATATATTTTCCCATTAGGAGACGACAGCTTACGGGAACAGAAATAGGTAGTTAAGGATACAGCTAAAAATATTCCTAAATACCCAATTCCGGATACACCGTAAAATACTAAGTTAGCTATTGCTAGCATCCACAATCTTTTCTTAGGGAAAAGATAAAACAAAATAAAAGCCATAATTAATAGAAAAATAAATTCAAAACTATGAAAAAGCATAAGCTCCTCCTCCATCTAATAGGTTATAATCTACTGAAGGTTCCACACTGCTATTTGATCCCACAATAGATCTGCTAAATATTTATAGCCATCAGCTGTATAATGAACTTGGTCAGAAAATAAATCAAAAGGCATCTTTCCATAATAGTTAATATACTTTACAGGTTTTTGCGCAAAGTAATCATCAATAGTCTTTACATTTTTAAAGTAATTTTCTTTATCCAAATATTCTCCTACCAATTCCTCGTTAATAGGTGCTAGATATATTAGCGTATTCTTCCCTTCTTGAAGATTTATAATTTTTTCAAGGAAATATATTTGTGGATTCGTATTGTTCATAACAAATAGGGTAGGATTAAATCCGATTTGATACTGATATTCTGCTAATAAATCCTTTAAAAAAGGTTTTTCATACCATGGCTGTACTGGCTCACTAGCATATACAACATGACCTCTAAGCTTCCCTAATTCTTCTTTTATATAAACCTGTAAATAATCCTTATATTGAAAAAGAGGTATGTTTTCATAAAGCTTGTCTTTAATATTTTGGGCCAACGCTACAATTTGTGATTGTTTTTTCTCATCTTTAGCACCTAAAGTATTGATCTCTTTGTAAGTAATGGGATCCATATGCTTTAGTTGCTTATCCAGCCAAAATACGGGCGGTGTATCCAGTTTCTCTACAAACCCTGCATAAAGTACATTAATTATTACATTATCTCTCGATATTCCATACTGATCCATTTTTAATAATAAAGTATAGATATCGCCCGCCTGCATAGATGGCATTGCTAAATTAAAGATTCTAAATTTTTTCCCTTTATCTTGGGCTATTTGATTTAAATAGTACCCTATGGAAGTATTGGAAAGCCCTGGACTACTATAGGATACAGAGTCCCCTAAGATAACAACATAATCATCCAATTCTTCATTAGCTATTATTGTTTTTATTTCCTTTAGAACTGCTTCTATATTTGTCGGCCTATCTTTAACCAAGTCATAATCTAGTCTATGGTTATATACTACTCTACTTGGAACACAGGCATTAATTATAAATTGTAATGCTATTAAATAAATAATACAATAAAAAATTACTTTATTTGAAGAGCTACTTTTAAGCTTTTGAGATAAAATAGTAAACACCTCCATTATCAATTAAACTAACCCAATTATACAGTAATCGTTAATAACTTTCAATTCTATGCAATTTATTACAATTTACATAGAAGCCTTTTTATTTAACATATCAGTTCTACCTTTTATATTTGTTTTCAACTTTGTATATCCAATACTTAACCCTAATGCAATATCCCCCTGATTTGTTTCCGGTATATGAGTAATATCAGCCGTAAGCAGATCCTAATCCAACGGCTTCCAATTCAGCTATTTCTTGAATGTCTTCAGCCGTTCCTTAAATGTCTGGATAATATCCGGTGTCTCATCGATAAAATACGGTCTTGCTACGTTTCCGTCAGCATCCAAGTCACGGCCGTCCCACCAGATTGCAACTTTAATGTTTTCATATTTATTAATATGGGAAAACATGTTTCTGATCCATTGATTCTTATCTCCGCCGACACTGCTGGAAGCAAATTCTGTAATCATCATCGGCATTTCATAAAGCTTATCATACTCAGCATAGAGAGGATCATACAGAACATCGAATTCCGTCCAGTTCTCTGCTGGATAATAGGTTCCTGTGTTATAGGCAGTTAAACCGACAATATCGACATATTCGTCTCCCGGATAATACATGGAAGCATCATTCCAGTTGAAGTCCGGGAAAGATTTTCCGTTTGGATTCCAGACCCAGATCACATTATCAGCCTTTGCATCTTCAAATATTTGATAGACATAACGATAGAATTCCTTGAAGATCATCGTGTCCTTGGAAGTATGGTAGCTCGAATAAGGACACCAGTCACCATTCATTTCATTGCCCAGCCGAAACAGAACCGGATGGTCAAATTCACTTACAGTCTTGGCATAATCCTTCAAAAATTCATCATATTCCCCGTTCAAAATATCATAGACCATATTCCCTTCCCCATCTTGCTTCCATGAGGTCTGCAGCGTCAACTCCAGAATTTTATGATTCTTATACGCGTTCTCAAGACGGGATTTCAGGTTCGGGTGCTGATATTTGTTTTCAAAGCTAGTGTAATTCAGCAGGAATGGAAACTCATATTCCATGGAGGTTTCCAGATGCTTCAACTGGGTAAAGTCATCCGGCGCGCTAGGTTCGAAAATGCCCCAGGTCAGAACACTATCCTTACCGAAATATGTTTGAAGTGCATCCTTTGTCTCCTGATTCCAGCCCCTTTCCTCCACGGGAACAGACTTTGCCACTCTCATGTAAGGAGCCTTGGTTGGAGCAAAAGTGGTGAAATGATCGATGAGATACTGGTAACCGCCCGTCGTATCAAGAGGAACTGTGGATTTCACCAAAATGGTGTATACCACTCTTGTCCCGGAAAATATCTCTATAGAAACATAGTAATTCATGTCATTTTTAACCCGACTAAGCTTTTGTCTAGACCATTGAAGGACATGAACGTTTTCCCCGTTTTTTATCGATTTGCTTTCATATTCTTTTACATGATTAGCCGTATTAGATAAAAACTTGTTGGAGTAATTGATATAAGCCGCCTGGCTTACATCTTTAGACAGCTCCTGCTTATAAATTTCTATTCTTTTGTTTTTATTTTCTAAAACCGCACCGACACCGGAATAGCTCATATCCACCTTCATATTCTGATCTACGTTCAAGCTGTACCCATCAACATAGTTGGTAAATTTATCATAAGCCCCCATGTTCTCTAAACGAGAAAAGGCATTTTGATTATTATCTGGTCCAAAATTTGCAGCGTATGCTATGATCAATAATAATCCTACGATCAGCCCATAAGATAAAACTTTTATGGTTCTGGATATTTTGGTTTTAACGTGGTATTTTCCTATGTCATTCATTTTGGATTCCCCCCTTATTTTACTTTCACGATGAATGTGATGTGCTTAGATCGGCAAAATAAAAGCACTGATTCATTCAGTATCTATTATACGGAATGAATCAGTGCTTTTTATTTGATTATCCTTAAGGAAAACCTCATATTTACAGATGAATATCTTAAGATTTTCCTACTTTTTCTATTAACTCCACTGGGAGTTCAATGGTAAACTCGATTATGTCGTTTTCGCTGTATGCCGTAATCGAACCTCCATGAAGATCTATAATTTCCTTGGCAATGGCAAGTCCGAGGCCAGCTCCGCCGGATTGTGTCGTTCTCGCCGTATCCAAACGATAAAATTGTCCGAAGATGTGGTTTAGCTTTTGTTCCGGGATGGTATCTCCGTGATTGCGGAACTTCAAGGTAACAACTTGTTCGCTTGGGGTTGCAGTTATCAGGATCTCACTGTTTTCATAGCTGTAGTTGATAGAATTGCGAATCAGATTGTCAAAGACACGATCCAGCTTTTTTACATCACAGCGGATCAGGATATCCTTCTCTGCTTTTACCTTGCAGGTCAGACCCTTGGGAAGCATCATCGGTTTAAACTCATCGGTGATCTGTTCCAGCATTCGTGTAAGATTTACCTTCGTGGTTTCCAAAACCATCTCATTGAGATTGAATCTGGTGATTTCAAAGAATTCATTGATGAGTGTTTCCAGGCGTTCCGCTTTTTCTACCGATATGGATAAGTATTTTTCTCTCAATTCGGCGGAAATCTGCTGTTCGTCACGAAGCAGGGTCAAATAGCCAATGACAGAGGTCAGAGGTGTTTTCAGGTCATGGGCAAGATAGACTACCAGATCGTTTTTCCGCTGTTCGGCTTCTCTCGCTAATTGTTGATTTCGGAGGCTGTTATACTTGATTTGGTTCAGTCTGTCTTCTACATCCTTCAGTTCATCGGGCAGATTGACCAGATCTGTATCAGAGCCATACAGGCCCTCGATGGAATTGATCATCTGAGTGGCATAGTCTATGGTTTTCCTCCACAAGCTCATCATAATCACCAGAAACCCAATCACCCATACCAGGATGAAAATATAAATCTTAAAATTATCAATGGTTTTAACGAATTTAAAAGCAAAATTCAAGGGACCATGCCAATCAATGACATTATGTCCGATAAAGTAACCTAGAAGGAATATTCCCGCTAGCACTATGGTAAATACGGTAACCACAAAGGTAAACTGTCTGAATAATCGAACGGTCAGTCTATCTCGGAAGCTTCTATCATTCATCTTGTTCAATTTGATAACCAACCCCCCATACTGTCTTAATAAATTTCGGGTTCCTCGGTGCTTCCTTCATTTTTTCTCGAATCCGTCCGATATGTGCCATGACGGTGTTGTTGTTATCCATATAACTTTCGCCCCAAACCGCCTCAAAAAGCTCCTCTGAGGAGACCACCTTGCCTCTGTTTTCGCATAGGTACCAGAGAATCGAAAACTCGATAGGAGTCAGCGTCAAGGCTTGTCCGTAAAGAGAACATTTATGAGTATCTTTATTGATGATCAACCCTGAAAAATCATACTCGTTACTATCTTCAAGAGTCTTTCCGTCAAAATTATTGTAGCGGGTATAGCGTCTTAGCTGGGCCTTGACTCTTGCAACCATTTCCAATGGATTGAAGGGTTTTGTGATATAATCATCAGCACCGAGGGTAAGGCCTTTGATTTTATCGATATCCTCGACCTTGGCAGTCAGCATAATCACAGGATAGTGATAACTCTCCCGGATTCTCGAGCAAATGGTAAATCCATCCGTTTCCGGGAGCATGATATCCAGAATTGCCAGATCCAGTTTTGTGGTGCTGATGCATTTCAGTGCCTCTGCAGCAGTGTAGAACTTATAAACGGTAAAGCCCTCGTTGCTGAGATATAATTCCACCAGATCCGCAATTTCCTTTTCATCATCCACAACTAATATATTCGTGAACATAATTTTTCCCCTTTCTGCGTTTCTCTTATCCCTTCGGGTCGTTCTTTACTATTCATGAATCGTAAATATAACTCAAGGGAGATATTAATGTCAAAATTTTATTAGTTCTTTTAAGTGCTTCTAAACCCATTTTTATGCCTGAAATAAAACTATTTAACTCTTTGATATTTAAGATTTTTGCACGTTCCATCCAGCTTTCTAAATCAAATTCTCTTTTACTTCTTCTATTTTTAATCGTTAATAACTTTCAATTATATGACATTTATCATAATTTAAATAGAAGCCTTTTTATTCAACATATCAGTTCTACCTTTTATATTTGTTTTCAACTTTGTATATCCAATACTTAATCCTAATGTAACGCTGTAAACAATAATCGCATTAAGTATAGCTCTTCCTGTTATAGAGTAAACTCCACTTTCTAAAAGCCACTTATCTGATATATTAAGTACTAATGGATGGCTTAAATAAACATAATAGGAGCTTTTACTAATAGTTTTTAAAACATTCGTAATTTTTGTATATCTTTCTAAAATACCAATACCTATAGACATAAGTAGAAAAATTGAAATAGTTCCAAACAAAATCCATATTACTAAAACTCCAAAAACATCTACTGCTTTATTTAAAATATAGTATTGATAAAATAAATAACTATCATAAATTACTACACTAATATAGCATATTAGAAGGAGGTACCTTAGCTTTACAACAAGCTTCTTAATTATAGATAGATTTTTAGCTACATAGCATCCTAGCGAGAAGAAAAATATATAAGTCATAAAAAACCTATCAGAATATGGCATCGATACATATTTTAAAAATAATAAGTTAAACATTAGAGATAAACTTAATAAAATATGGGAATTAAATCTCTTGTATCCGTAAAGAAATATTCCAAATAATATATAAAACTGTGTAATTGTTAATATAAAATATAAATGATAGCTCATATTAGCCAACAAAATATTTTCTACAAACATCCCTAAAGATAGTATATATATACCTTGAGAATAGAAGTATAAAAAATAAATAATGCTCCAAATCCCATAAGGTATTAACGTAGCATTAAATCTCCTTCTTAAAAATTTTCCATATTTAAAATTTCTTTCTTCATAGCTATAGAATAACGTTAATCCACTAAGAAAAATAAAAGTTGGAGTTGTAAATCTTGACCCACGATTTAATAGAGTAAATATAATACTATGAATACTGCCAACTTCAAGTGTAGTTACAGGTCCTGCCGTAATGTGGACTAATACTACTGATAAACAAGCAATGCCTCGAATAATATTGGTTTCATCTATTCTCTCCTTTTTAATCACAAGAATCTCCTCTTTCCTATTAAGATTAGGTTTTTATTATAAAAAGCTACCTTAAATAAACTAAAGATATTATAGCATAATTTATAAACCCTTGCACTTATGCCCATTAGCTGCAATTTTATCCAATAACTAGGGGTTTCAAAACTATTCCTCGGTCTCTTAATTAATAATTATTAATGCACTTTCTTAAATAAAGTGTTAAAATAGTATAAAAGCTTTTATTTGAAACTTGTGAGGTGTAAAATGAAAAAAATATTATATATATTAATAGTTATTGGGCTTCTAGTAGGAGCCTCTGTATTATTTGTACCATCATATTTATCTACGTCTACCAATGTTGATACTATAGAAATAATAGTTCCCCAAGGCGCTTCCCTTAACACGGTATCTAATACATTATTAGATAAAGGAATAATTAAAAGTAAGATTTGGTTCCGTTACAAAGCGAAGGCTGCAGGGGTAGACCGTAAAATTAAACCTGGGACATATTCAATCCCTTCTAACTCCACATTAAATGATATTTTTGCATTATTAGAAAAAGGTATTCCAGACAAACCCGTTATACTAACTATACCTGAAGGATTTACTCTTTATCAAATTGCCCAGAAGGTAGAAGAACTTGGTTTTGGTACTAAAGACGAATTTATTGAAGCTACACAAAAATACTTTGATAACGGTAATTATGATTTTGATACTAAAAATCTTTATTTTAATTTAGAAGGCTATTTATATCCAGATACTTACCATTTTACAGAAAAACAATCAGTTGAAGACATAGTCAAGCGTCTTGCACAAACAATGGACAATGTATTTACAGACGAGTATAAAAATAGAGCAAAAGAACTAAATCTTTCAATACATGATATACTTACTATAGCTTCTCTAATAGAACGAGAAGCAAAGCACGATGGAGAGAGATCCGCGGTTAGTGGGGTAATTTATAATCGTTTGGAAAAGGACATGCTTCTTCAGATTGATGCAACAGTCATATATGGGGTTGGCAAAGGTAAGGAACATAAATCGGATATATATACATCTGATCTTGAAAAACCTACTCCATTTAATAGCTATAAAGTTATTGGTTTACCCCCGGGGCCTATAGCATCACCAAGTAAGGCTTCCATACATGCAGCCCTATATCCAGAAAATCACGAATATCTATACTATGTATTAAGTGAAAAAGAGGACGGCCATGTGTTTACCAAAACATATGATGAACATTTAAAATATGTAGATAAATATCGAAATAGAAATAAGAAATAAATAGAAATTTAATAGTTTTAATTTTAAATATGCCCAAATAATAAGGTTATATATTATCTTATTATTTGGGCACTAAATTTTACTATAAATAATAAATCCACGTATGTTTTCTGTATTATCCCACATATAGATTTTATTATAGCTATTAAAACTTTGATTGAACTATAGCTCGGTTTAAAACTGAGTACTTCTTTTTCTCATTTTAAACTGAACTGGTATAAACCACCCTCGTTAGGATATAGTAATACCTTGTATGTAACGGTATAATTTAGCTATAATTTATTGTAGAATCGTGAAAAATTACAGCGCGAGAGTTATATAGACGTTGAAATACACGCTGTATATGATATACTTTAAAAGTAAAAGCCATTTGTATTTTTCTAATAAGAGGTAAATGAATATGATATATACACATGAAGATAAGCGTAATAAAGAATTGAGTGCTGACTGTGGAAATTGTTTCGGTCTATGCTGTGTAGCATTGTACTTTTCAGCTTCGGAAGGTTTCCCAACGAATAAAGATGCCGGTAAGCCTTGCATAAACTTACAATCGAACTTTACCTGCTCTGTTCACAAAAATCTTAGGGATAAGGGTCTTAAGGGTTGTACTGCCTATGATTGCTTTGGTGCTGGTCAAAAGGTAGCTCAAGTTACCTGTGGCGGACATGACTGGAGACAAGCCCCCGAATCTGCTAAGCAAATGTTTGAGGCGTTCCTGATTATGAGGCAGCTTCATGAAATGCTATGGTATCTTACTCAAGCATTTATCCTGCAAACGGACCACGGTATTAAAGAGGAGATAAGTTCATTACTGTACAATACTGAACACCTTACCCTTCTTGATGTTGACTCTCTATTAGCACTGGATGTGGTAGATCATCGAGCCAAAGTTAACATACTGCTTAAAAATACCAGTGAGCTGGTGCGTACTAAAGCCCGCAGTAGAAAGAACACTCCTTCAAGAAATCGGAATGCCAACTCTCGTCGATTAGATTATTTTGGCACAGACCTAAGAAAAACCAATCTTAAAGGTGCAGACCTGAGGGGAGCATGTCTTATTGCAGCAAACCTTAGAGGAGTCGATTTGAGTGGGGCCGATCTCATCGGGGCTGATTTGCGAGACGCCGATCTTAGTGGAGCTAATCTCACAAATAGCATCTTTCTTACTCAAGCCCAACTCAATACAGCTAAGGGTGATTCTCTTACAAAGCTACCTATGATGCTGGTTCGACCAACCTATTGGTCAAAATAATTAACTGCCTGACTGACATAAAAAAATATACTTATATAAAGTAAAAAATGGTTGTGTTACAATAATTAGAATGGGTAAACCTAGTCCAGCACCATTAAAGGCGTTGGACTAGGTTTTTAGTGTAATACAGATCAATATATAATATATTGATTTATTAAAAGGAGAGATAGTATGACATATTCAGCAGATAAAGAGAAATTAAACTATATACTTGTTTCAAGCAAGGATATAAAAGATGACAGGGATGAAATCCTTAGAATTATTCCAGAACTTATTATTTGTGTTAATTGTGAACAGAATATGCCTTATCATATTTACAATGTATTTGATCACATATTAGAAACAGTGAACAAAGTAGATTTTGATTCAACTTTAAAGATAACAGCACTTTTACATGATATAGGTAAACCTTATAGAAAAACTACTGTTAATAATGTTGATAGTTTTAAGGGACATGAGGAAGCAAGTGTAATAATCGCAAACCTAATTTTAACAAGACTCGGATATGAAGTAGATTTTATAGATAAGATATGTAGACTTATTAAATATCATGATTATAAAATCATCCCTACAGTAGAAGGCGTTAAAGAAGGAATTAACTTGGTAGGAGATGAGCTTATGCCATACCTTTTCTGTTTTCAAAAAGCAGACCTTTTAGCTCATTCTGAACAACGCTACAAACCACTATTACCTAAATTAAATGAAGCTAAAATAATATATGAATCACTGCATTAAAGTAGCTTTTGAATATAACCTAATTAATATTAATAGTTTAGACTATGTAGATATTAGATATATATAATAAACTGTACAAACTAGTATCTAAAAAGACTCTTGCACTTCAGGAGTCTTTTCAGATGTCTCGTGATAGTATAAAATAATCTATATTTACTATAAGTATTTATATTTCAATGCTAGTAAACAAAGGTATATCTGCAAGCTTACAAGCAGCTGGCTATAAATCCGCCGAATGATAGTAGCAGCCTTCCCTTCTTTCTTCAGGAACTCTAAGTAATTATTTACGTCTTGGTCAGTAGCACTTACTATATCTTTACTTATAAACTTCTTAAAGTTATTGATTTCTCTTTTATAGTCACGAGCTGCAGTATCTGATTTTAGTCTGAAAACAAATACACTCAATACCCCTAACTCATACTCATCTAAAAAGAGCTCCATAAAGCACCTCCAAAAATCTTCCCATAATACTATGTTCCTATTAAATATCATAATACCCAACATAAAACAACAGTGCTAATTTTCCTATCAAAATTTTGCATCGAATCTAGACTCGCACCTCCCCTAGAAGCCATCGGGCGGGCGGCGAAAGCAATTTTACTATTGTGTATTATAGTATTTGATAGTAAGTACTTATTTATCATATATATGTATGCGAACCAGTTGTTCATGGCCTAGACATCCCAGAGGGAATTAAAGGAACAGGTTAAAATAAATAATGGTGATATTTACAAAAACATTTAACGATAAGGGAAATACTGGTATAATATAATTGTAGGTTATTGCGTATTTGATGTAAAATATGCATACCTAATACTACTGATTTTATACATAAAAAGAATTATAAAAAGGAGTGATATTATGAGAAGTAAATATATCATCTTAGGTGTTGCATTAATTATTTGTAGCAGTCTATTTTTGGTAGGTTGTAATAGAGAAGCAAATAAGAAAATGAGTTATGAAATAATTTTATTTGAAAATGCTCCAAAAGAAGTTCAGAATGAAATAAGCGAAGTAGATAAATGGATAAGAGAAATGGAAGCGGTTATAGATAATGATCATCCGAATCAGACAATAAACTTTAGTGGTAGTGTTGATTTAGGTAAAGAGAGGTATGAGTATTTCATAACAAACAATCAAATACCTAAAATCATTGAAGTTGTACCAGACAAAGCTTATGGCATTGGAATAATGATAAAACATACTACTGAATATAGGGAAAACATAGGATTTCCGACTACTGTAGCTATTGTAAAATTAAGCGATTATTATGGTAAAGTCTCACATGTCTATGTAAGTCATCCATAAGAAATTTTACAAGTATTTAAATAATAGCTATATCTTATCATCTTTTTAGATGTATAATGATAATATAAAATAATATTTTAATATAGATCAAAAGAAGATAGAATTATTCACCTACAATGATCGTTATTTATTTAAAATATGATCAAAGAATACCTCGGTATATGAATTTGCAGAATATATAAGCTTATCTACAATACCGTGATACTTATAAATAAGATTTGTATCATTCCAGCCTAGTTATTTTGATATATCGTCTACACTTGCACCAAGCCTAGCTGCATAAAGAACGTGTACATATCGAAGATCCTGAAGTGAGCATTTAATGCATCAGTTGCTTTGATTCCGGTTGTAGCAATAATCAGAATAATCGTATAGTGTCTAAGTTTAAAGTTTATACGAACGGCATTCGGAAGATTCGTGACTAATATTTAAGGTGCACTTCAGTTGGATCTTTAATTATTCTTATAATATTCTTCACTCAATTTGTTTTAACTAATGCCTTTATCAATCATATTTTTAATCATAGAATCAAATCCGGAACTATTGTACATAAACACAACTATATCAGAATCACTGTTTTGGATAATCTCTTCATAACTCATTTTAATATTCTCTATATTTCTAGGGTCAATAAATTGAACTTCACTAAATAAATCAGCAAACATTAATGTTGTAGGTGCCTGATAAGAATCTCTAAAAACAAGCATCTTTTTATCTGTTAGAGCATTATCATTTTTTATTTTGAGTATGTTACAAACATTACCTCTAATATAGGCTCCTCCATAATCCCATTTATTTTTGTTTCTTAAGGTAGCAATAACATCTTCTTCCTGGACTTTTTTATCTTTCTCACATGATTACTAAAAACGGAACTACAATATATTTTGCTTTTTTCTTATTCATTTTAAGATCCTCATCTCCTAAAATCTAAAGTATAAAAACGGATTATAACTAGAACTACTTAATAAAACGATAACTATAAACATGCAAATAATAAGTATCGAGCTATGAAGTCCATAAGCTATACTGTTTTCCAATAATTTTTGGTTTGTTTTTAGAGCAGCATCCTTGATCTTTTTTACTATTGGAGTTGAAAAAATTCCAGATGCAATCATAATATACCAATAATCATTGATATAGATTAAGACATTGTTATTGATTATTGGGTTTGTACCTAATCCAATCATTACTTTGATAAAGGCTAATCCCTGGCTTATATTGTCCACCCTGAAAAATATCCATCCAATAAGGACTATTAACCACTATTAATAATAAATAAATATGTCTCAATATTTTTGGTAATCTCCTCAATAACTTTTCTAAAAAGGCCTTTTCTAATATGATAAGAACGCCATAATATAGACCCCAAATAATAAAGGCCCAGTTTGCGCCATGCCATAGACCAGTTAAAAACCATACTATAAATAAGTTCATATATGATTTTATTTTATATACCCTATTACCTCCTAGGGGAATATAGACATAATCTCTAAACCAGCTACCTAAAGAGATATGCCATCTTCTCCAAAATTCAGAAGCCGACTGGGATATATATGGGTAATTGAAGTTTTCTAAGAAATCAAATCCAAATAATTTCCCAAGCCCTATTGCCATATCACTATAGCCACTAAAATCAAAATATATTTGGAGGCTGTAACATATTATTCCAATCCAAGACTCAATAATGGATAGATTAGCTGTATTTTTTATAAACATGCAATCAGTGCTTGAAAATTACAGAAAGTACGTCCTTGAAAGTAAACTGACTGAGTTTGAAAACAAATTAATAGGAAATGCCGAGATAACAGTGAAAAACGAATGGAAAAGAATTAAACAAAATAAAATAACTCATTATTTAATTTCTGAGCCCATAAATGTTAACTTACTAAAAGAAGGGTATCAAGTAAATGATAGCGAAACATTTATTCTAATAGTACGAGCTATGAACAAAACTAGTGATAAGTATGAAATAGTATATGCAGATCCATATATAATAATTGATTTACAGAATATTATTAAAGATAAGATTGAAACTTCAGATTTAGATAATTATGAATGGTATAGTTTAGGAACTAGATAATATATAAAAGGAGTGACTTACTTGGAAAAATTCAGCGATATTCTATTCTTTGCATTATTTTCATTGCTACTTCCTACAGGTATATTGGCAATATTACATTTAAATTTTTTAGCTGAAAAAATGTATACAAGTTCTGAAAAATTTAATCCTGTAAATGTAACTCCCACTTCCATTCGTTGGAACAAATTTGTTTTTTCGCTAATGAGTCTAACTGCTATATTAATTGGAATTGCAGCATGTATTAAGCTTTTTATTATTATTACACGATAAAAACATCAATTAATTGTAGATTTAAATTTTATATGTGATTCGGAATTAAATACAAAGTTTATGCTATGACTCATTTATATATAGAAACATTTTATTATAATATTGCATAAATCTTCGCAAATGTGGTATATTATATATAATCAATAAATCAAATAATTGTGTTGTGACAATTGTGACGAAAAAGAAAAAGCAGGTGCGCGAACACCTGCTTTTTCTACTTTATTGCGGATATTAACGTTGCTATTGCTGTAATTAAGGCTGCTATTGCTGTTATAAGCTTTACTATGTACTCTTTTTCTTTTGTTGGTTGTGACAATTGTGATCCACCTCCCTTCTTTCTTGGAAGGATAGGTTTATTATAACATAGTTCAATAATAAGTCCTTAACCATTCTAGTTTATTAAAATATACTAATTGTTTAGCTTTCTAAAGCCTTAAAACTACTTATTTATATTAAAAAGCAGTTAGCTTTGAATAAAAGCCAACTGCTTTAGTTCTATATACAATTAATTTTTATACATAATAATAGTATTTAATATTGTTTTTCTATAGAATATTCTTTTTCGTTTTTAATCATTAAATTAGGTGACTTTGTTTTTTTAGCGGCATCATAAGTAGTATCTATAGTAATCCATTCATTAGTATCGTTTAAGTATACTTGATTCCAAGCATGATATGTATCAATATCACTTTTACGTCCCATCATTAGTTTTGTAGGAACATCTACACTTCGAAGCATTGCCGCAAATAAGGCTGAATAATCGTAGCATATTCCTTTGGATACTTTTAATGTTTCCTCTATAGAAGGTATATATTCTGTGCTAATGTTGTTTATTTTATTATTATCATAACTAATATTGTTTATAATATAATTATATATTGCAGTAACTTTATCTTTATCATTTTTAGCATCCTTAGTTAATTCTCTAGCCTTTTTAATAGGGATCATATCATTATTCCAGTCAATCATTTGGATGGATTGTAAAAACACTTCGTTTTTATTTGTTGATTTCAAAATAACATCCTCTTTTTCTACTAGCTTGTATTTATTACCTTCCACATTTTCTAAAATAGAAATTGTATACTCTCCATCTCCAAACTGTAATGGAAAACTATTATTTGATTTTAGGTTATAAGTATACTTCACATCCCCTTTACTAATAATTACTTTTGTAGTCACTTGTTTTTGAGGATTATAATTAATACTTACTAATCCAGCATCTAATTTGGTTTTATCAATACTTGGAGTAGAAGCCTGTGCAAAAACTACTGTGGAGTATACTGATAAAATAATAACTAATAAAGAAATTACTTTACGTAGCTTTAACATAAAAACTCCCCTTTCGGTAACTGGCTACCATCTTATTTCTAAGGAAGGCCCTTTAGCTTTGCGTCTCTAGCTTTCACTAGATTTGCCTTTATCGGTGGAAAGCACCTGATAAATATATTTAATTATCTTTTACTATACTACAATTTGTCCTAGTTTTATATAGTTTAAAAGCTTTAAATATTTGTTTTTAATAATTCATTTAATAATATTTTTTTTATTATCCTATTAATAATCTCAAATACATTCTTATTATTAATCTTATTATTTTTATCTAGCTTGTTGTCATATAAATACCCTAACTTATATAAACTTAACATATAATTTTTTAATACAGCTAAATATACTTGCTTTTCTCAAAATAAAATTTAATTAATCTGGATGGCTTTCACTACTAATCGTGTTGGTGGATTTTTTACATTAATGGGATCACAAGTAATCAATGTTAGTTCACTTTTATTACAGTTTTCCAATACTGAAATTTCATTCTCGTCTACTATTTCTTTGCTAAAAACCCTATAAATAAACTCATTATTTTTTGTATCCATCACTGAAATTTCATCGTCGATTTCCAATTCATTTAATCTATTAAAATGACGCCCATATTTTCTACTTCTATGTCCTGCTATTGCATAATTATTTCCTTCCCAAGGCTTTCCGGTGTTATTAATACTGGATATAGAAACATTTAAATGCTCCTTTGTTGCACCTTTTAATATTGGCATTAATAGATCAATTTTTTCAATTATTAAGGTAGCCTCAACAGGCCATTGTTTATCTAATTCTAACATCTTTTTATTCTCCGATTGGTGTACCATCTGATCTTCAAGGCTTTCATCTTCTTCAATTATATTATCTTTAATGTTATCCATATCTTGGTTCGTATCATCATCTATAGCATGAATTGCACTCATACTTTCAATATAATTATTCTTAATCTCTTGTTGTTTTATATCATAATAAAAATTACGCAAATTTGGGTACAAAATAATGCCACTACCAATAACAATTAATGTTATTGCTAGTACATTTTTTATAGATAATCTATTTTTCATTATGTCCTCCAATAAATTTATACACTATTAATATCATGTCGTCTAAAAATGGAACAATAAGTCCCCCATCTTCTTTAGTTGGAGAACTTATTGTCTAAATACTTTAAGTATATTTATTGTTAAACCCTGTTACTTATGCCTTTTATTGGGCAGCTTTCTTTCTTATTGTTACCCAACCTAAAATAATTAGTAACAGCCCAACTGAATACGTCATAAGAGGACTTCCTTCACCTGTTTGGGGTAATTTCTCAGTTTCAAAATCTGTTATAGTTCCAAGTGGTATACCATCATCTGGTACCTCAACCCCGTCATCTACAGGAACTTCCTCTGGTATAGTTTCTTCAACTACAGGAGTCTCTGGTTCTTCTGGCTCAACATACTCCTGTGGTTCTACTGGTTCTGTTGGTTTATCTGGCTCATTTGGTTTATTTGGCTTATTTGGTTTATCTGGTTTGTCTGGCTCATCTGGATCTTCTCCGCCAGGTGTAGTTGGTACTTTAATATTTTTCAAAACCAAATTAACAGTAATAGAACTACTTATTGTTAATTCATGAATAGTTTTATCTAAATCATATCCTCTTGGAGCTTTTGTTTCAACCAGTGTATATTTCCCTAATGGTAAGCCTGTAACCGTATCTACTCCGTTTTTATCGGTTGTTAGTACAGCTACTACTTCTCCTTTAGAGTCTTTAACCTCAAACTCTGCTCCTGATAATGCTACTGTGCTATCCTTACTATCTATCTTTTTAATACTTAACCCACCTAAAACTGGCTGTGGTGGTGTTTTTATATTTGATATAGATAGATCAATATGAAGTTCCTTGTCTTCTTCATCACTTCCACTAATAACTATAGTGTGAGTCTTAGAGTCTAATCTATATCCCTTTGGTGGTTTTGTTTCTCTTAAAGTATATGTGCCTTGTGGTAAATTTTCTTGCTTTGCTAATCCATTATCATCTGTTATTAGAATATACTCATTGTTAGTTTCAGTATTCTTAAGTTTAAACTCTGCTCCAGCTAAAACCTTAGTTTCATCTTTAGAATCTACTTTTTTGATAGCTAGTGAACCAAGCTTGTAGTTTTTAACTTCTAAAGTTTTTGTCCTTGTTTTATTATCATAATCCTCACTTACTTCTTCCTTATAAAGCTTAATTTCTATTGGTATCTCTAATGCCTGATATCCTTCTGGTGGATTAACTTCTTCCAAGAAGTAAGTTCTAAAGGATAGATTTTGGAATAAAATCACTCCATCGTCATCGGTCTTAATAGGT
This sequence comes from Alkaliphilus sp. B6464, assembly GCF_018141165.1. Taxonomy (NCBI): domain Bacteria; kingdom Bacillati; phylum Bacillota; class Clostridia; order Peptostreptococcales; family Natronincolaceae; genus Alkaliphilus; species Alkaliphilus sp. B6464. The sequence goes on along the minus strand of NZ_CP058557.1, from coordinate 1,183,919 downwards.
TCACCAACTAGTTTATTTTCGCCATTTAAATAATAGTATAATTGGAACTCAGCGTCTTTTATTCTTTCATTAGGTGAATCTCCATCAATTTTTATTAGCTTAATATTACCTTTGTTAGGATCTATCTCTCCACCTACCCAAGAAAATTGCCTTGCACTCAGCTTTGTGGTTTCTACTATTTCTTCTATTTCTTCAGAACCACTAAAGGAAACCTTATTATTAACCTCTCCAGTTTCTGCTGAAACTACTGTACTATATCTTATTACATACTTAGAATCAATTTTATCTTGAAATTCTATCGTTAAAATAGTTTCATTTAAATCATTATTTTCTGTTTCTAAAGTATACCTATTTGTTAGAATAACCTCTTCTTCACCAACAATTTTATATACCTTAAGACTATCTACCACATATACAAGACCTGGGCTTATAGTGTCTACTACCTTAGCATTTTCAATTTCTGACAAGCTTCTGTTTATAATAATCTCCCAGTTAAGCTCGTCATCTGTATAAACCTTCGTCCCATTTACATTTATAGCTTCCTTTGATAGGAACTCGTTATACTCGGAATAAGCTACTGTACCTGCATATGTTGATGATTGTTCTCCAATTTTAACTTCAGCTCTATTCATATATTCATTTTTCGATTTACCATCTACACTGGTTGTATATATTATTACATATCTTTCTTTAACTTCTTTATTAAAGGTTAGTGTAAAGCCTTTTTTATCCTCGTTAGAAGAAACTGTATAGTCTTCTCCCTTTACTAAAGAGTCATTAAGAATATCTGTTGTTCCATTTGGGTTTACTTTATACTGTCTAACTTCAATACTATCTTCATCAAGGAGTCCTTCATATTCCCAAGTATCAGTTACAGTAACACTACTACCAAGGCTTTGTTTCAGATAGTTTATATATACTTCCCACTGAAGTTTTCTCTCCTTGCCACTGATCCACCCATTAGTTCGTCCTTCTTCACCTTCATGTATTCTTTTACCTTCTTTTTTACCACTAAACCAAGATTCTGTATTTACAGTTGTTGAATCCTTAGAATCTTTTTCTATATCTTTACCACTTTTAGTTGTTCCTATAAATTGAGCTTTGTTTTCATATAATCCATTCGCAGTATTTTCTTCTATCCCTTTTTCTGGATCAAAAGAAGTTTTATAGGTAATAGTGATTTTTTTATTTAGGGGTAAAGCATTTTCTTTAAATTCAATTTCAAATCCTTTTTGATATCCAGTTACACCATCCTCGGTACGCGGTTTAATGGTATAATCAGTATCCCTCTCAAATCCTGGTTCTACTTTTAATGTATCTTCTAACAATACTAAACCTTTATTAGGGAAAGTATCTATAATTTTAAGGTTTGCTATAGGATCTTTAATTGGGTCTATAGTAATTCTCCAGCTAATGGTTTTTGCTTCATAGTCAGTGCTAACAAATTCTTTCTTATACGAATTATCTTTAGGCTTAACTGGAGCTGGGGGTATTGTACCACCGTTTCCAACACCATATCCCGTTAAATAAACCCTATTTTCAAATGTTTTCCCTTCAGTAAAATCAGTTATTTCCGTAACGTATTCTATTTTATAATAGTCTTTGTCTATATCCCCCAAATTTATTGTTAGAGTTGTATCTTCTTTTCCAGTAGGCTTCTCGGGGTTAGTAGTTATAGTATATCCCTCATTTACTTCTGTGTTATTTTTAAATATTTTTATATTATCTTTGTTCAACTTTAATCCTTCTGGAATTAAATCGGTAATTTGTGCCTTATTTATTGGATGCCTAGCCTCATTTACATGTATGGTCCACGTAATAGTTTTGTCATCATACTTTTCGGCAGATTTACCTTCTTTTCTTAATATAGGTTTTCTTGCTACATAAACTTTCTTTTCGCTAGAATCGATTTCGGCACTTCCATCTTTCAAAATTACTTTATTAGTAAATGAATTGCCGTCTTTTTCATAGTTACCATTGTTCACTTTGCTATAATCTATATCTGTTTTGAACTTAATTCTATACGCTTTTGTTCCGATATTTCCTAATTTAATATTAGAAATATCAGAAATATCTCCTGAATTAAATTCACTAGTTACATCAGCTTCGATCCAATCCTCTCCATTTTTTGTAAGCTCATATATTTTTATAGAATCCTTAATTAAGACTAATCCTTCTGGTAGTATATCTTCAACAATAGCATCTGTTATATTACGTCCGGCTTTGTTCACGTCGATAGTCCACTCTATTATATCTTTTTGTCCATCTTGGCTCCCATCTTTTTCTATAAGCTTACTTCTAGTAATCTTCACTGGAGTACTTGTTGCTTCTAGTGGAGTAGACCCATCATAAGAAAATTTAGCAGTATTTTCAAATGAAGTTTTGCTATAATCCCCTATTCCAGTAGTAAACTCAATCCTGTATCCACTGTAGCTTTCTATTTCTCCAAGGTCTACTGTAATGGTTCTATCATTTATTGTTGGAGTAATAGAACGTTCAACTCCTATATTTTTACTACCATTATAGCCTAGGGTTAATGGATAAACTTTTATTTCCGTAGGTAAATTTAATCCAGCTGGTATAGTGTCTTCAACCTTAGCACCTTTTATTTTAGAGTTTTCAGTATTTATAACATCTATAATCCATGTAATTTCCTTAGCATCTTGTTTTGAATCAGGCTCCCCTGCTTTAGTTATTGCAGTGGCCTCTTCCTTAGGTTTAAGAGTTATTGTTAGTTCCTTATTCACTTTGTCATTAAATTCGATTTTTTGGATAGTGCTTTCATTAAACTTCTCTAAGTTAAATTCTACTCCAAAACCTACAACACCATTTTTTACTCCACTACTTGCAATTTCATCATTAAAAACAAACTCTAATATGTTTGTTTCGGCAGATAGATTAAATGTGCCTACAATAGTTTTACCATCTACTGTATCTACTGTTATATTACCATTAAAATCTTTTGGAAATTTAAAAGCTTCTGGTACTTTAATACTTGCTGTATCTCCTGAGTTTACAGTAACCCCACTTTCAATTTCCCAGCCATATTCAAGTTTTACAATTATATCCTTTTCTATAATAATTGATTGGCTATTTTCGTCAAATTCTTCTTCTCCTACCTTTAAACTTTTAAAAGTAAAGATATCTCCTAAGTCTTTAGGGTCTTCTATAGGCTCAATCATTGGTATTATAGGAAGTATCCCTTCCGTAGTGCCTTCCTCTGGAGTTACTTCTTCTATTTCATCTTCAGGTATAGTTTCTGTTTCTTCTTCGTTACCTTCTATATCTTCTTCATTTTCATCCGGTCCTAGTTCTTCCAAGTCCTCTGGTTCTTGTGCTGTATTATCATTATCATTTTCATTATCTTCAGTAGAAACAACTTCACCACTTACTTCTACTAAATCAGTATCTCCTTCATTCGCATAGACTAAAAAGCTTTCTGTAAAGACACCGCTCATAACTGTTAACAACATAACTAAAATCATAAAGCCACTGATTCTTCGTTTCTTTCTACTTTTTTGAAATATCATATTTTAAAAACTCCCTCCCTTCTTCTAAATTAATGACTCTATGCTACTTTATGCTCTTATCATATGTAAATCTCCATTGTATTTTCTTTACAACACTGCAATAATCCGCTCCTTTCATAAATAGCTTATATGACAGCTTCATTGAAATAGTTCTATATTATAGGCCAAAGGGCCGTATTGCCTATAATATTTTTATCTGATACTATAACTATAAAAGCATATGTAAATTTTAACAAAATATGTCTGAACATTTTCTGAACATTAAGAATGATTTTCTATTTAAAATAGGATTTTTTTTACAATTATAGATCTATTTACTTAGCTCAATACTTATTCTACTAAAAAGGCACCTTAGGATAACAAATCCTTAGGTGCCTTAATTATTTATTTTATATAAAATTAAATACTTATTAAATTTTTGACTATAAAGAATTAATGTTTTTCAAGATATTAAAATAGGACTGATTAATGCATAAATAAAAGCGTAAAGACTAGCCTTTAGTATTAGCAGTCTTTACGCTCTTTTGTTAAATAATTCTATAAGTTTTTAATATCTATTACATCATATCCTGCATCTTCTATTATTTCTTTAATAGCTTCATCAGAAATATTTGCTGAAAGTTCCACTATAGCATTTTTACCTGCTAAGTCAACAGTTACTTCCTTTACGGCTTCTTGTGCTTTTAATGCTTTTTCTACCCTTCCTGAACAATGTCCACAAGTCATACCTTCAATCATAATTTTCTTTTTCATTGTATATTCCTCCAGTTTTTAAATTTTAGATATATAGTAGATTTTATTGTGTTGCCATAATTTCATTTAATGTTTAATATTTTTTCATATTATTAACGGTGAGATGGTTTAAATCTTCTTAATCTTAAAGCGTTTGTAACTACTGAAACAGAGCTTAAAGCCATAGCACTTGCTGCAAACATAGGGTTTAAAAGCGGTCCACCTAATGCATATAATAGACCTGCTGCAATTGGTATACCAGCAGTGTTGTAACCGAAGGCCCAGAATAGGTTTTGTTTAATATTTGTAATAGTCTTCTTGCTTAATTGAATAGCTGTTACAACGTCCATTAGGTCACTTCTCATTAGTACAATATCAGCAGACTCCATAGCAACATCTGTACCAGATCCTATAGCCATTCCTATGTCAGCTTGAGCCAGTGCTGGTGCATCATTAACACCATCCCCAACCATTGCAACTTTCTTGCCTGTAGCCTGTAGCTTTTTAACTTCATTAGCCTTATCTTCAGGCAATACTTCTGCCAATACTATATCAATTCCTACCTGTTTTGCTATAGCCTCAGCAGTTCTCCTATTGTCTCCAGTTATCATAGCTACTTCAATCCCCAGTTTATGAAGAGCAGCTATAGCAGCTTTACTGCTTTCTTTTACAACGTCTGCAACAGCAATAATACCTGCTAATTCTCCATTTATAGAAATATACATTGGTGTTTTACCTTCAGTGGCTAATTTATCTGACTCGTTTTGGAGAGTAATTGCAATCTTTCTATCATCCATTAACTTTTTATTACCAAGTAGCATGTTTTTATCTTCAATTGTAACTTCTATACCATGTCCTGGAATAGCAATAAACTTATCTACCTTTTTCAGCTCTGAGTTTTTTTCTTCCCCAGCTTTAACAATAGCTTCTCCCAGTGGATGCTCTGAGCCTTTTTCTGCAGATGCTGCAAGAAGTAGAAGTTCTTCTTCTGTTATTCCGCTTTGAACAACTATATCGGTAACCTTTGGTTTACCTTCTGTAATAGTACCTGTTTTATCAAAAACAACAGTTTTAATTTTGTGTGTAGTTTCAAGTGCCTCTCCACCTTTAATTAGTACCCCATGTTCTGCACCTTTACCTGTACCTACCATAATAGCTGTAGGTGTAGCTAGACCTAAGGCACAAGGACAAGCAATAACTAATACAGAAATAAATATGGTTAGAGCGAAGTTTAGTGAATTTCCTGTTACATACCATACTATCCCAGCAACAATAGCGATGCCAATAACTATAGGTACAAAGTATCCTGAAACAATATCAGCCATTTTAGCGATAGGAGCTTTAGAACCTTGTGCATCTTCTACTAATCTAATTATTTGTGCTAATGCAGTATCCTTTCCAACTTTTGTTGCCTCAAAGGTAATAGATCCATTTTTATTAATGCTTCCACCAGTCACCTTATCTCCTTTATTTTTCTCTACTGGGATACTTTCACCAGTTAGCATAGACTCATCAATAGAAGTATATCCTTCCTTTACTATACCATCTACTGGTATTTTTTCGCCAGGTTTTACAATTATGATATGTCCTACTTCTACTTCTTCTATAGAAATTTTAACTTCTTTTCCATCCTGAATAATTGTTGCTACTTTAGGCTGTAGTCCCATTAGTTGTTTAATAGCCTCTGATGTTTTTCCCTTAGACACAGATTCTAAATACTTACCTAGCATTATTAAAGTAATAATAACACCTGCTGTTTCAAAATATAGTTCCATAGCCATATCATGGTTTCCACCAGCTATTTCCATAATAGCGTAAATACCATAAACAAAAGCAGCACTAGTACCTATAGCTATTAAAGAATCCATATTAGGACTGCCTTTAAACAATGTTTTAAAGCCTATAGTATAAAACCTATAGCCAGCTAACATAACAGGTATAGTTAAAAGCATCTGAGTTACAGCAAAGTTTAACGGATTGTAGTGGGGATCTAAGATCTGAGGTAAAGGTGCTCCCATCATATGTCCCATAGAAATATAAAAAAGTGGTGTAGTAAATATAACTGCAATAATAAATTTTTTCCAAAGGGTTTTTATTTCCTTTTCCTTTGCTTCTTTATCTTTATCACTACTCATTTCAACTTCTACATCTAATGGTTTATATCCTGCTTTTTCAATAGCTTGCTTGATTTTAGATATTTTTATTATATCATTATCATATTTTACTTTAGCCTTTTCCGTAGCAAGATTAACGCTAGCTTCTATTACTCCATTTTGCTTTTTTAATGCCCTTTCTACAGCAGCACTACAAGAAGCACAGGTCATCCCTTTAATAGGAATAGTTATTTCTCTTACATCTGTATCTTCTACTAGTTTATATCCTAGTTTATCTATTCTATCTGCCATATCTTCCATGCTTATTTTTTCTGTATCATATTCTACAGTAAGTTTTTCTGTAGCCAGGTTTACAGTTGCTTTTGAAACTCCATTAGCCTTAGAAATATTTCTCTCAACTGCAGATGAACAGGAAGCACAGGTCATACCCTTAACACTTACTGTTTTAGTAGTAGTTTTCATAAATATTTCACCCCTTCATAATATATAGTTTTGTAACTTTATGTCTAATTATTTTGTTAACTTCTTAATGGTTTTTAAAACCTCTTCTATTACGTCAGTATCTCCATATTGAAGCTGATCAACTACGCAATTCTTTATATGACTCTCTAATAAAATAATTTGTACAGAATGGAGAGCAGATCTAGAAGCTTCTATTTGATTAATAACATCATCACAATAAGTGTTATTTTCAATCATATTTTTGATGCCTCTAATCTGTCCTTCTATTCTATTGAGTCTATCTAAAACAGATTTTTGGGCTTTAATCGAATTTTCTGTTGGTTTCTTTGTTTCTTTATCTACGCCACAACAATTTTCCATACAATCACCTCCCTTGCTCTAAATATACCATACCCCCATAGGGTATGTAAAGTGCCTTTTATAAAAATTTTAAATTTATTTTATTATATAAAAAATAGAATCTGCTATTTGAACAAGCCTTTTATACTATTATGCAAAAAAGACAGGCATAACATACCCATCTTTTTCATATTTAGTATTCGAATTTTTTATTATTCTAAAGATAAATCTCCCATTATAATTCCTACTATATTACCTTGCTCATTTATAACAGGTACAGCTATGGTAACACAATATGTGTTAGAAGACAAAGAAATATAAGGCTCCGAAATAAAAGTTTCTCCTTTAATAGCTTCTTGGAAATAAGGTCTATGTGCATAATTTCCCTTTATTTCTTCATCGCTATGGTTTGAATCCCTAAGAATAATAGCTTTGCTATCTCCTGTATTATTCATTACAGCTAAAAGCTCAAAGAAATTATGTTTTTTCATCTCTATAAGTAGTATTTCACATGAAACAAATTCATTCATATCATGTAGCTTTTTATTTTGGCTGGTATCCTTTAACACTTCAATACCATTATTAACTAGGCTTTTCATACGTCCATCCATAATAAATTCTTTTACAAAACCATTAATAATAGTCTGAATGTCACTAGTCATTAATCCAAGTTTTTTAATAGATTCAAACATCATTTGCGCCGAGGCTGTTTCCTCCTGTACAGAAGCTGCAGCTTCCTGAGCAAAAGAGGTTGACCTTTCAGCAGCTAATGTAATTTTTTCTATTGCTTCATTAAATATTTGTATTATCTTTACTTCTTCCTCAGCTAAGTTATATATACTCTCAACTGCATTATATGTATTTTCCGTAGATTGTAAAATATGACCTAGTTGATTTTTACTCTGGTTTATTGTTGTAATATTTTCCTTAGATCTACCTACCTCATTTTCAATTTCCTCTGTGATATTATTTACTTTTTCCATAATACTATTAATAATAATTTCTATCTCCCCTGCTGATTGTGAAGATTGTTCTGCTAGCTTCTTAACCTCATCAGCAACTATAGCGAAACCCCTACCGGATTCACCTGCTCTAGCCGCCTCTATAGAGGCATTTAAAGCTAATAAGTTTGTATTATCACTAATATTAGTAACTACATAAGTTATTTGCTGAACCTTTTCAGCCTCTTGCTTTAAATCCTTAATCTTACTAGAAAGGCTAATGCTCCAATTAGTATTTATATTAAGTAGATCAACTGCCTTTTCAAATACCTCTGTGCTATCTTTAACTACTGAAACCATTTCCTTTGATATATCTTGTGTTTTTTTAGATTGTTCTAAAATATTTAATATATCTTTTTCCATTTTCTCTGTATATTCTTGTGCTTGAAAAATCGCTTGGCTCTGAGATGCTGCTTCTGATGCAATATCCATTACAGCCGCCGCTACTTCCTCTGAAGAATCAGATATATACCTTGCACTATGTTCTAATTCTTTAGTAAAGTTTAGTGTTTTTTCGTTAGAACTATACACCTTACCAATGAAATTCCTAAATCCAAATAAAAGTTCATTTATAGATCGTGCTAACTCTCTAACTTGTTTATTCCCTCCAACCTCTAGCCTTGAGGTTAAATCTCCTTGTGAAATTTCAATGACCTTGGCATTCATCTTTTCAAGTTGCCTGTTTTTCCCCCAAACCATTCTTATTCACTCCCTACAATGTCTTTTAACTAATTAATTCAACAATATATTTTAGTTACCTGCCTATTTTTAAAATTATATATCAATTACTCTTCAATAACATAATATAAACCATATTAATAAATAATATACATTGTATTAACATAAGCCCAGAGATCTTTTTATTAGATAGCTAACTATTCTAGATCATATGAAGCCATGTATTTTACAGAAAATTAGACAATAAAAAAACACAATTACATAAATTGTAACTGTGTTCTTAAATATATCGCAGCGACCTACTCTCCCAGGCAGCTTCCCGCCAAGTACCATCAGCGCTGAAGGGCTTAACTACTGTGTTCGGTATGGGAACAGGTGTGACCCCTTCGCTATTGCCACGATATTTTGACTAGATTCTTATTGTATCATCTTCGTCAATAATTTTCAAGAGAATCTTAATACTTTGCAGTTTCGCATAGCAAATTTGTTTATTCCCTTACGGTCATACAAATTTGGTGCTCATTGCCTTTAACCTACCATCAATTTATTTCATAAATTGGGTTAGGTCATAAAATTCCCTCAAAACTATACAATGTTAGAATATATTGGTCAAGCCCTCGACCTATTAGTACCTATCAGCTAAGTACATTGCTGCACTTACACCCTAGGCCTATCAACCAAGTAGTCTTCTTGGGGTCTTACCTCCTTACGGAGTGGGAAATCTTATCTTGAGGGGGGCTTCGTGCTTAGATGCCTTCAGCACTTATCCCTTCCGCACTTAGCTACCCAGCGATGCTCTTGGCAGAACAACTGGTACACCAGAGGTGCGTCCATCCCGGTCCTCTCGTACTAAGGACAGCTCCTCTCAAATTTCCTGCGCCCGCGACGGATAGGGACCGAACTGTCTCACGACGTTCTGAACCCAGCTCGCGTACCACTTTAATGGGCGAACAGCCCAACCCTTGGGACCTACTACAGCCCCAGGATGTGATGAGCCGACATCGAGGTGCCAAACCTCCCCGTCGATGTGGACTCTTGGGGGAGATAAGCCTGTTATCCCCGGGGTAGCTTTTATCCGTTGAGCGATGGCCCTTCCACTCGGAACCACCGGATCACTAAGCCCGACTTTCGTCCTTGCTCGACCTGTATGTCTCGCAATCAAGCTCCCTTTTGCCTTTACACTCTACGCACGATTTCCGACCGTGCTGAGGGAACCTTTGGGCGCCTCCGTTACTTTTTGGGAGGCGACCGCCCCAGTCAAACTGCCCACCTGACAGTGTCCCAAGACTGGATTCACAGTCTATGGTTAGAACTTCAGTACTACAAGAGTGGTATCCCAACGATGACTCCACTGAGACTGGCGTCCCAGCTTCTAAGTCTCCCACCTATGCTGTACATGTAGCACCGAAATCCAATGTCAAGTTGCAGTAAAGCTCCACGGGGTCTTTCCGTCCTGTCGCGGGTAACCAGCATCTTCACTGGTATTACAATTTCACCGGGTCTATTGTTGAGACAGCGCCCAAATCGTTACGCCTTTCGTGCGGGTCGGAACTTACCCGACAAGGAATTTCGCTACCTTAGGACCGTTATAGTTACGGCCGCCGTTTACTGGGGCTTAAGTTCATTGCTTCGCAGATGCTAACAATTCCCCTTAACCTTCCAGCACCGGGCAGGCGTCAGCCCCTATACGTCGTCTTTCGACTTAGCAGAGACCTATGTTTATGGTAAACAGTCGCTTGGGCCTATTCTCTGCGGCCGGTTGAGGCTTACAGAGTAAATCTTTAACCAAAACCGGCTCCCCTTATCCCGAAGTTACGGGGTCATTTTGCCGAGTTCCTTAACAATAGTTCTCCCGATCGTCTTAGGATTCTCTCCTCACCTACCTGTGTCGGTTTGCGGTACGGGCACCTAGAAATCTCGATAGAAGCTTTTCTCGACAGTGTGGAATCAGCCAGTTCGCTACTTAAATTTCGCTCCCCATCACTTCTCAGGATTAATGTTAAAAGGGATTTGCCTCTTCTAACTCCCTACCAGCTTAGACGCACACAACCAACGGTGCGCTGAGCCTATCCTACTGTGTCACTCCATCTCTCAAACGATTTTAGGTGGTACAGGAATTTCAACCTGTTGTCCATCGCCTACGCCTTTCGGCCTGGGCTTAGGTCCCGACTAACCCTGAGCGGACGAGCCTTCCTCAGGAAACCTTAGGTTTTCGACGGGCAGGATTCTCACCTGCCTCTCGTTACTCATGCCAACATTCTCACTTCTATACAGTCCACTGCTCCTTCCGGTACAGCTTCAACCTATATAGAACGCTCGCCTACCATCCTTACGGATCCATAGCTTCGGTGATACGTTTGAGCCCCGGACATTTTCGGCGCAGAATCACTCGACCAGTGAGCTATTACGCACTCTTTGAATGAATGGCTGCTTCTAAGCCAACATCCTGGTTGTCTATGCAACTCCACATCCTTTTCCACTTAACGTATACTTTGGGACCTTAGCTGATGGTCTGGGCTCTTTCCCTCTTGACTACGGATCTTATCACTCGCAGTCTGACTCCCGAGTAAAAGATAACGGCATTCGGAGTTTGATAGGTTTTGGTAACCGGTGAAGGCCCCTAGACCATTCAGTGCTCTACCTCCGTATCTCTTAACCTCGAGGCTAGCCCTAAAGCTATTTCGGCGAGAACCAGCTATCTCCGGGCTCGATTGGAATTTCACCGCTACCCACAGTTCATCCGGTGACTTTTCAACGTCAATCGGTTCGGACCTCCACGAAATTTTACTTCCGCTTCATCCTGACCATGGGTAGGTCGCCCGGTTTCGGGTCTACGGCATGAAACTAGACGCCCTATTAAGACTCGGTTTCCCTACGGCTTCGCACCATAGGTGCTTAACCTTGCTCCATACCGTAACTCGTTGGCCCGTTCTACAAAAAGTACGCGGTCACACATAAAAAGTGCTCCCACAGTTTGTAAGCAGAAGGTTTCAGGTTCTATTTCACTCCCCTTCCGGGGTTCTTTTCACCTTTCCCTCACGGTACTATGCGCTATCGGTCACCAGGTAGTATTTAGCCTTGGGGGGTGGTCCCCCCTGCTTCCCACAAGGTTTCACGTGCCTCGTGGTACTCTGGATCACGGTCTAGAATATCATCGTTTCATGTACAGGACTATTACCTTCTATGGTGAGTCTTTCCAAACCTCTTCTATTACGATGAGTCATCATATATGACCGGTCCGCAACCCCGATAGAGAAAACCCTATCGGTTTGGGCTTATCCCCTTTCGCTCGCCGCTACTTAGGGAATCGATTTTTCTTTCTCTTCCTCAGGGTACTTAGATGTTTCAGTTCCCCTGGTATGTCTTCTATTACCTATTGATTGAGTAATAGATACTTAGGTATTAACCTAAGTAGGTTTCCCCATTCGGAAATCCCCGGATCAAAGATTGCTTGCATCTCCCCGAGGCTTATCGCAGCTTACCACGTCCTTCATCGACTCCTGGTGCCAAGGCATCCGCCTTCTGCCCTTATTAGCTTGACCAAAGCTATTCGCAGTTTCGCATTGCAAATTTGTTCGCTCCCTTACGGTCGCACAAATTTGATGCTCATTGCGTTTGACCTACCTTCGATTTGCTTTGCAAATCGGGTTAGGTCATAATCTAACATTGTGTAGTTTTCAAGGAACTATTTATCAAAGCATTACTAACCTCTAGCATATAGCTAGTATGTTGATAATACTTAGCGAGAGAGGTCTCTCAAAACTAGACAGTATAGATTGCCAATTCTCCTTAGAAAGGAGGTGATCCAGCCGCACCTTCCGATACGGCTACCTTGTTACGACTTCACCCCAGTCATTGGCTTCACCTTCGACAGCTTCCTCCAATAAAGGTTGGATAGCTGGCTTCGGGTGCTTCCGACTCCCGTGGTGTGACGGGCGGTGTGTACAAGACCCGGGAACGCATTCACCGCGACATTCTGATCCGCGATTACTAGCAACTCCGACTTCATGTGGGCGAGTTTCAGCCCACAATCCGAACTGGGACCGATTTTGTAGGATTCGCTCCGGATTACTCCTTGGCTGCCCGTTGTATCGGCCATTGTAGCACGTGTGTAGCCCTGAACATAAGGGGCATGATGATTTGACGTCATCCCCACCTTCCTCCGAGTTATCCCCGGCAGTCTCTCTAGAGTGCCCAGCCGAACTGCTGGCAACTAAAGACAAGGGTTGCGCTCGTTGCGGGACTTAACCCAACATCTCACGACACGAGCTGACGACAACCATGCACCACCTGTCACCTCAGTCCCCGAAGGGAAGGCTTCGATTAAAAAGCTGTCCGAGGGATGTCAAGTCCAGGTAAGGTTCTTCGCGTTGCTTCGAATTAAACCACATGCTCCGCTGCTTGTGCGGGTCCCCGTCAATTCCTTTGAGTTTCATTCTTGCGAACGTACTCCCCAGGCGGAGTGCTTAATGCGTTAACTGCGGCACCGAGGTTTGACCCCCAACACCTAGCACTCATCGTTTACGGCGTGGACTACCAGGGTATCTAATCCTGTTCGCTACCCACGCTTTCGTGCCTCAGCGTCAGTTGCAGTCCAGAGAGTCGCCTTCGCCACTGGTGTTCCTCCTAATATCTACGCATTTCACCGCTACACTAGGAATTCCACTCTCCTCTCCTGCACTCAAGCCCTACAGTTTCAAAGGCTTACTACGGTTGAGCCGTAGCCTTTAACCTCTGACCCATAGGGCCGCCTACGCACCCTTTACGCCCAATGATTCCGGATAACGCTTGCCCCCTACGTATTACCGCGGCTGCTGGCACGTAGTTAGCCGGGGCTTCCTCCTAAGGTACCGTCATTATCTTCCCTTAGGACAGAGCTTTACGACTCGAAAGCCTTCATCGCTCACGCGGCGTTGCTGCATCAGGGTTTCCCCCATTGTGCAATATTCCCCACTGCTGCCTCCCGTAGGAGTCTGGACCGTGTCTCAGTTCCAGTGTGGCCGTTCACCCTCTCAGGCCGGCTACTGATCGTCGCCTTGGTGAGCCATTACCTCACCAACTAGCTAATCAGACGCGGGCCCATCCTATACCGAAATTCTTTGACCTTTTAGGGATGCCCCTAAAAGGTATTATGGGGTATTAGCAATGGTTTCCCATTGTTATTCCCCTGTACAGGGTAGGTTGCCCACGCGTTACTCACCCGTCCGCCGCTAAATTAAAATCATTCCACCCGAAGGCTTCCTGAAAATAATTTCGCTCGACTTGCATGTGTTAGGCACGCCGCCAGCGTTCATCCTGAGCCAGGATCAAACTCTTAAATAAAATTTCTGGGTACCATCTTTTAAAGATGGATTTATTATTTGCTGGCTTAATCTATACTGTTTAGTTTTCAAAGACCTCTTTGAGGGCTTATGCCCTTCAATGTCCCTCGTGGGGACTCTAACTACTATATCATGGTTATTAATCTTTGTCAACAGTTATTTTTAAAATTTTAAAATCAATATTTAAAATGTTTTTTACTGGTGACGACTTGTACAACTATATCACGGTTTAGAATTCATGTCAACATATTTTGCAAAAAAATTTAAATAGCAGATACAAGTATTGAAATCTTGCATCTGCTGTCTATTATATTTACTCTTCGCTTTCTTCTATACTATCTTTAGCAAAGGCAATTGATGCAATAATAGATTGAGGGTCTTGAATAATACTAATTTCCTGTCCAAATTCCATATCTGCAACCTTTAATATGTCTCCAGGCTTAAATTGAGAGATATCAAACTCTAAAGCTTTAGGAATGTCTCTAGCGGAGCACTCCACCTCTATATCTCTTAATTGTTGTTGGATTATTGAACCGCCTCTTTCAACTGAGGATTTACCCCTTAATATTATAGGAACCGATACATTTATTCTCTCATTCTGGGAAGCTTGTTGAAAATCAACATGAATTATTTTACCTGTAACAGGATCCTTCTGAATTTCTTTAACGAAAACTGTGTAATTAACTCCTCCAACATTTAATCCTACTAGTCCTCCACTACCATAATTTCTAGTAAAATCCTCTACTTCCTTAGAGTTAATTTCTAAAGGCAATGTATTCATATTACTTCCATAAATGACAGCGGGTACATATCCTCTTTCTCTTAAACGATGACTTGCATTTTTACCTAGATCTTTTCTGACTTCGCTACTAAAAGCATATTTCATAGATAAATCACCCCTAGTTTCTTTTCTAATCAATTATTTCCAAAAGTTTATGTTTTATACTTTTAGTAGTCTAGTCATCATTTACATAACAAAAAAGCGGTGAAATTTAATTCACCACTAGTGTAGTTTAATTATACTTCTTCTTTATCTACTTCAGCTCTACTTGATATATGAGCAAAAGAAGCTACTACCTTTTCTCTATCTTCTAATATCTCAATATGTTCATTTTTAGCAATATCTAAATCTTCTATTGTTAGAACATCCTTTTCATTTAGTTTAATAGCATCTAGTTCAACTTTGTCTGGTAAATACTTAGGATAGGTTTGAATTTCTACCTCATTAATATTCATCTGTATAAATCGAACCGAAGATTCTACCTCTTCTCTATTAATAATTTGAATTGGCATTTGAATTTTAATCTTTTCATTTTCATCTAATGTTTGGAAGTCCATATGCAATATTTCATTATTAATATTACCTCTTTGTATTTCTTTAATAATTGCAAAGGATCTCTTTCCTTCAAGATCCAAAGCTATTTTCATACTTTGACCATATCTTGATAATATTTTTTCCATTTCTCTTTCGTTTAATGATATCTCTTTTGTCTTTTCTCCTCTGCTGTAAACTACTCCTGGTACATTTCCACTTCTTCTTGTCTTAAGTACTTTGTTTTTTCCTTTAACATTCCTCAATTCAATATTTAATACCGGTGTAGCCATTTTAGAATTCCCCCTTCTATTTTGTATTTTATTGCTTAGTACTATTAAACCAAATTAATTCAAAAATTTCAAATTTGGCACTAAATTTTATATAAATCAAATTTTCTTTACTAATCAACAGAACGTAAAACTCTTTCCGCCACATCCCTTAATCTAAGCCCCCCTATAACTTCATCAGCCGCAACAACAATAGTTTTTATCTCTTCTGATCCTTCGTCATAATGATAGGAATAAACATAACATATAGCATCCTCTGGAATAAAATCATCTACCATGTAAGCTGTTTCATCAGCTAGACTCATTAGTTCTTCAATTAATTCCTCTTCATTCACATCAATTGCTTGGCCCTCTAGATCTAATTCTCGTTTTAATTGCTTTACATCTTGTATAATTTGAAAAATCAAAGTATCCTCTCGCTTTGAGCCTTTAGTTAAATCTTTTACCATTTTAAATTGAGTATTTTCTTTAATTTTCTTTAAAACTTCTTCACTATCTATAAAATGATCTCCCATTACTATGTAGGCCATTTGTTTCTCTCCTTTTATGCTTTAAATTATAGTTACAATATGCATATTATTCTCCTTACCCATAAATAAATCCTTTAAAATAATTTAAAAAGTCGTCTGTCCTGTCCTACTTATAAAAAAGAAGCCCACATAGTGTTTTACCTATGTGCACTCCTATTGCAAGTTTTAAACTACATTGACTCAAAACTACGACCGCGTAGAATTTTTTGTAACCCCTTAGAGGTTATATAGCCTAAAATAAAAGTAATAATAGTTGGAATTAATATAGCCAGCGAATTATTTAGAAGGTCTTTTGTAACACCACCTAATGTATATGCTACAACCACAAATGTAATTGGTAATTGATAGGCAGGAAACAATCCCGCAGCAATAGCAATGCTTTTATCTTTGTCATATCCCTTAAATAATGTAAAACATGTAATATCTGTTAAAATACCGCCTATAGTAGCTATAAA
The DNA here is from genome assembly GCF_018141165.1 of Alkaliphilus sp. B6464. NCBI lineage: Bacteria > Bacillati > Bacillota > Clostridia > Peptostreptococcales > Natronincolaceae > Alkaliphilus > Alkaliphilus sp. B6464. The sequence continues at coordinate 1,167,155 of NZ_CP058557.1, read as the reverse complement.
AAACATCCAAATAAAGAAGATACTTAGCAATCCACCTATTAATAATCCCATCATAGTAATAGTTCCTGGCCTTCTAATTCTAGAAGCCAATAGTGTAACCCCTACGCTATAGATTGGAGCTACTAAAAGAGCCCGAAATGCAGGAGTAGGTAGCATTTGCATAAACGGTAGTAATGCATAACCAATAGTTAAAATTGCAGCAACTATTAAACTTATAAATATTATTTCTCTTAATTCAAATTTTCTCATACTTCACCTACTATACAATCATTATATTATATATTTTAGCCTTAACGATGATTAATGTATACCTATATTTCCCTGGATTTCTTCTATAGTGGACTCTTCTATGGTTTTACTAAACCTTTTCCTCTCTATTATACATTGTTTATATAAAACTATTAATCTCTATTTGGTATAGAAAACAGCAATGTAATTAATATAAAATTAGTTACATTGCTGTTTTGACTATATTCTTTAATTTCGTATTCACACTAAAAATCAAATTCTTTAAACAATATGTTAATTCGATATCGTATCCAAAAAATTTAAAAGGAAGTAACGATTGTTACTTCCTTTTATTATACTTATATTAATCCATTGTATATGGTAATAAGGCAATGTGTCTTGATCTTTTGATTGCTTGTGTTAACTCTCTTTGATGAATTGCACAATTTCCTGAAATTCTTCTTGGTAAAATCTTACCTCTTTCAGTTACGTATTTTTTTAGTTTATGCACATCTTTATAATCAATATTTTTTGTTTTATCAGCACAGAAAACACAGATTTTTTTTCTTGTTTTACGTCTTCTTTTATTGTTTACCATCTTTTTCCCTCCTCTTCTCTAGAATGGGATGTCTTCGTCATCATCCATTGCCTGGAATTCGTTAATATCTATATCTACAGACCCAAAATCATCATTTCTTTTAGATGGGGATTGTCCTTGTCCTTCTTTATTACCCCACTCTAAAAACTCTACCTGATCAGCTATAACCTCTGTAACATACCGTTTTTCGCCAGTTTGAGTTTCATAGGATCTGCTTTGAAGTCTTCCTTCTAATCCTACCAATCTACCTTTTGCAAGATAGTTAGCACAGTTTTCAGCAGTTTTTCCCCATACTACTATGTTGAAAAAATCTGCTTCCTTTTCTTTAGAAAATGGCCTATTTACTGCTATACTAAAGGTGGCTACGGCTTTTCCGCTTGCAGTAAAACGTAACTCTGGGTCTCTAGCAAGACGTCCGATTAAAATTACTCTATTCATTTTTCTCCCACCTTTACGATTATTCTTCTATTTTAATAATCATATGTCTAATTACTTCATCAGCAATTTTTAAGTTTCTGTCTAATTCTTTTGGTACATCAGCTCCAGCATTGAAGTTTACTAAAGTGTAGTATCCTTCGTTTACCTTGTTGATTTCATAAGCTAACTTTCTGTTACCCCACTCATCAACATTTTCGATTGCTCCATCAGCTTCGATGATACCTCTAAATTTGTCTAATAGTTGAGTTCTTTTTTCGTCTTCAACGTTTGACTTTAGAATGTATACTAATTCATACTTGTTCATTTTTCCACCTCCCTTTGGACTTAGCGGCCCTGTTTTATTACAGGGCAGAGAAATGATTTTCTCACATTAAGATATTATATCACTTCATTTAACTGAATGCAAATAAATAATCGTATATTGTTAAAATTTTTATAACAATTTACGATTATTTATATTGTAACCTAAAATAATAATTTATTCTATTATTAGTTTTTTTATTTTTTATTTTATTTCTCTTCAAAACCTTTATTCAATGGCAACACCTGATTTACTATGTTCTTTGCTAGCTGATTTTAACATTGTAATTGAAGTATATAAAATAACACCAATAACTAACCAACCTAATATATTAAGTGGTAATGACTTTACAATATATGCCGCAATAAATACTCCAATAGCTCCACCTATTGTTATACCTAAGGATGCCTTTCTGTCGTATGCTCCTTCCTTAACAAACTTTACAGAAGCTACTGGCATAAGAAACGCACAGGATCCCATCATAATTGGAAAGGCAATATTCGGCGACATACCTAAAAAGTACACTAAAGCCATACAAGGTGCATAAAGACCAATCCCCGCTGTCATTAAGGCCCCTAATACAAAGTTAGCTGCTATAGCAAATATTAATTTACCACCTTCTAATCCAATTGCATCTCCACCTCCAGGCATCCATCCTACCTTAGATGCAAACATTAAAAATGCTGTTATAAATAAAGCTACACCCATTGTAAACTGAATTATTTTCTCTGGTAGTTTTGAAACTATACCTGCCCCTACCCAAGCACCTAGAGCTGCTGCTGCAAGCATGCCTATTAGTGTAATTGGTTCCACCTTTATTACTGTCATAAAAATAAAAGCCTCTGCTACAACCGGTATAGTACAAGCAACATTTAAAGTACCAGGAATTACCCTATCTTTTGTTTGCTTAAAGGCCTTCAATAAAGCTGTGGTAGGTGCAAAAGAACCAATTCCTAAGGTATCGAAAAAGTTTGTAATAAACCCAATTACACTTACCTTTAACCATGAGTTTGATTCTAAATTATTTTTATGCTTAACTATATCATTTATAAAAACTATAGCAAAACAAATTGTTAAAGCTGCTAAAACACCTAAAACCGCAGTTATCATCATTATTTCCCCCCAATTTTTATAATTTGTTAAAATTTTAACTATCGTCTTTACAATACCTCATTAAGGCTTCCTATTGCTCAACTATTACTACTTTAGTATAAACCCTGTTTTCACTGGATCATCTGGAGACACAACAAATTGATTGAATCCTGTTATAAAAGCTGATCCCGTTATTTCTGGTATAATCGCTTCTTACTCCCCTACTTTTGTAGTTCCAATTACTCTTCCCTTAAATATTGTTCCTAAAATGCTTTCATAGACAAATGATTCATCTATTTTAATCTGTCCTTTTGAATATAAAGTAGCTAACTTAGCACTTGTTCCCGTACCGCAAGGAGATCTATCCACTTGACCTTGTCCAAATATAACAACATTTCTATAATCCGCATCTTTGTGCACTGGATCATCATAAATCTCCACCAAATCAACTGTTTTAATATGGTCTAATAATGGATGCTTTATCTCTACCGTGTTATTTATTATTTCTCTTATTTTTAGTCCAATATCAACTAGTCTTTGCGTATTTTTAGGCTCTATAGTTGTTTTTAACTGCCTCGCATTCACTATTGCAAAGAAACTACCTCCAAAGGAAATATCTAATATAACTTCCCCTATCTCTGGTACAATAATTTTTATATCCTGCTTATATAAAAATGCCGGGACATTTACAATAGAAACCTCTTTTACTTTACCCTTCTCTACCTTAGCTTTTCCTCTTATTAAACCAGCTGGCGTATCCATTACTACCTCTGTAAAAGGTTCTTTTGTTGGTACCATACCAGTTTCTACAGCTATAGTAATAGCTCCTATAGAACCATGACCACACATATTCAAATAGCCTCCACCATCCATAAAGATAATTCCAAAATCCGCTTCTTCTTGTGTGGGCGCTAAAACTATGGATCCAAACATATCATTATGCCCTCTAGGCTCGTGCATAATAGTAGTTCTAATCTCGTCCATTTCCCTCTCTAAAAAAGCCTTCTTTGCAGCCATTGTATTTCCTGGAATATTTGGTATACCACCTACAACCATACGGGTAGGCTCCCCCATAGTATGAGAATCTATAGCATGAATACTCTTTACAAAGTTCATTTACTTATCCTCCTTTTTCATCTTCAACTTTAGTAATGCTAGTACCTTTTTGGCATCTAACTCAATTACATTGTTCTCTCCGACTACTTCCGTTTCAATTCCTTCTATAGATTTATTGAAATCAACTATTGTATCCATATACTTATTTTTTACTACAAACTTGGCCTGCTTCCCTATAAAGCTAAGACCAACAACTGGAATACCTCTTTGTCCTATTTCCGCTATGGTGTTAGCATAGTCCACATGAGAGTTTCCCCATCCATCAACAGATATAATAACTCCATCAGCCCTCATCATTTCCGCCATTGCCGCTGTTCTTTGTCCCACAAAGTGTTTATCATTATTATCTTGAGGGGTTCCCACAAAGATAATTCCCAAAAGGTCTAAGTCTTCATCCCCAGATACAATATTAAGGAGTGGATCTCTAAAATGATGAAGTGTAGTTTCTTTAGTTGATGGCCCAATTCCCATTAATAATCACCACCTTAAGTCATAGCTCGCAGTACACCATCTCTGTATTCATTAGGAGTAACTATAATAGGTACATTTCCTATATCTATTATGGATCTACCTCCAACAAATCCACTGGGCTCCTTAGGAAATAACTGATTATCATACATAGCGCCCTGTCCTGCAATTTGCTTTATTATTACTACTTTTTTCTTACCCGGTCTTATTTTGTCGTAATATTCCCTAACTTCAGCCGCCTGGCGTCCATCAATATTCTTTAGTACCTGTCTAATATCTTGCATAAACTTGTCACAACTTCTATGGGCTGCCAAGGGTAAACTTCTATCAAAGGGGTAGCCCCTTTTAAATATTACGTCAAAGTTTATTATGAAATCGGTGTTGCTTGGTGTACCGGCCCTTCCCAAAACCATGGTTTCTTTTAATATCCCTTCCGACGAGCCAAACTCGGCCATCTGAAAACCATCCTTACTCATACCTGTTAACATAACATATGCTCCAGTTAAAGTATGGGTTATACCTTCTCCTAACTGGCCTAAGGCCTTAGTTGAAATAGGTATAATGTCCATTATGCTGTTAACCCACATATTGTGATCCTCAGGAGATATTAAATTGATATTTATTGAATCAATGGTTTCTTCATTTTCTAAGATTAAATCCATAATTTCCTTGCTAATTGCTAAAGTTCCGTTTTCAATACTATTCCTATCTCCGAATAACACCTTATCTATATGGAAGGATTTAATTACTAATCTTCTTAAAAGAATTTCATTTTCCACTAGATCACCTTCTTATTTTGGGAGCTCCACTCCATAAAGGAGTGGGTTTATATTTTTTAAACTTTGGCTGTATATTCATATGGTAACTGGACTATTTGACCTACAGATGAAATTTCTACTAGCTGCTTTAATGAATCTCTAACTATTGCAGTTTGCATTGCCTTATCATTTGGTGCTCCAGCGTTTGCTCCCATTGGCACAAGCGGTGCTACGGCCCTAGGTGTACCATTTTGCCTTACTACTGGTGGTAAAGCTGCTATAATAATTGTAGGAATCCCCGATTCCTCAATAGCTCTCTGTACGATTACAGCAGAGCGATGACAAGTACCTCAGCCAGCTGTTAGTAAAACTGCATCTACACCCTCTTCTTTCAATTTTCTTGCTATTTCAGGACCTGTTTCCTCTTGGAATTTTTGCTGATCTCCGCCACCACCCATAAATCCAAAATGTACTGGTGCAGCGGCTTTAATGAAGCCTTCTTCAGCTAATTCCTTTAAACGATCTATTGGAAACATACAGTTTATGTCCTTATTTACATCACCATTGTCATATCCTCCGTGGGATACCATTAGATCACTAGATAGTGCTTTAACTGGAACTTCTCTAAAGCTAAAATCTCCTGCAAGATTAAATCTTTTATCAGATTTTAAATGTACACCTGCTGCTGTTGCAAGTGCTACTGTCATATCTTTTAACTCTTTTTGTACCGGTGTCCAAACTGGTGATGGTGTAATTGGTACAAATATTTCAGACTGTAGCCCTTTAACTATTGAAAGACTCATTTAATATCTCCTCCTTCTTTGTTTTATTGTGGTTGATAGTATCTAAATATTTTTTATTTATTTCTTCACTCAAGCTTTCAGGATAGCTCATCATAAAACCAACTTCTTGGCCTACTTTAATATCATGGTTCGAAATTAGCATCCTTCTTGGAATTTTCATAAAACCTAATCTGCCCTTCAGATCTATGGATACCGCTCCATCTTGTATTTCAACAATTATTCCTTCCATATATATCTGTCTATTTCCATATTTCAAATTGTCCATATATTTGAGCTCCTTTGTTTAATCTTTTAAAACTATTTTTCGTAGATTTCTAAACGTTTCTTACTCTTTGGAAGTATTTGTTCATTTTCAACCAGTTCAACTTTCGAACCATAGGTTTTTTCAAGCATTTCTATATTGTTAATCTTTACGTTGGAATTCCATTTTCTCTCTGCTTCTTTAACATCTTCACCGGCCATTGCTACCTTTAACATGGCTAGTGCCCTTACAGCATCTTCCTTACATAAAGTGTTGTTTGATAGTATTTCGTTTTCAATTCCTAGTTTTGATTTATTAAGATCAATCATATAGGTCATATACTCATTACCAACAACCAAGGCCCCTTGATTTGCAGCAAAGGTCATTCCAACTACAGGAACTCCTCTTTGTCCTACTTGCTCATGATGACTAGCAAAATCAATATGGTTATTCCCAAAGCCTTCTGTGGTTATGATTACACCATCTAAATCCATAGATTCAACTATCATACCTAGTCTTTCGGATACATAAAACTTCTCTGAGTTAATTTGAGGAGAACCTACAAATACAACAGCTGCTAAATCTATTTCTTCATCATTCATTGCTTCAATTACTAGAGGCTCTCTCCAATAATGCCTTGAGTTTTCCTTAGAAGCAGGTCCTATACAAGTTAAAGCGTGGATACTACCATCCAAAACTTCTAAAGGAGATAGAACAACTGGGACATTACCTAAGTCAACATTTGGCTTTCCACCTAATACACCTACTGGCTCCACTGGTAATATTAAGTTGTCATGCATTGCACCCTGTCCCATAATCTCTTTTACAATTGCTACCTTCTTCTTACCAGGCCTTCTATACTGCACCAATTCCTCTGTATTAGTTACAAGACTTTCATCTAACTTTTTAATTGCTTCTCTTATTTCCTGTGTTATATAATCTGAAGCCTTATGGGCTGCAAGTGGGCCTGGTCTTTCCATATTAGTACCAGCCTTAATAGTTACTTGGGTTTTAATAAATATGTCACCTTTATCAGGAGCACCTGGTCTACCCCACATAATATTTGTTTCTAAAACTCCCTCAGAAGAACCAAATTCTCCAATTTGTACTCCATTTTCGTCGGTTCCAGTAACCATCACTATTACACCATCTAATACTCTTGTAGTACCGATTCCTAATTTACCTTCTTCTTTAGTAGCAATAGGTTGAACATCCATAATGGTTTCACTGTATTCCTTATATCTATCAGGAGTAATAATATCTAGTTTAATATCAGTTACTAGCTTGTCTGCCTTTAATGCATCCTTGCAAATATCCTCTCTAATATATAGAGTAGTACCTTCTATTCTTGTTTCTTTTCCAAACTCTACTTTTTCAATGTTAAAGTGCTTTTTAGTTAATCTCCTTATTTCTTTTGCTTCTAAAACATTAGTCTCTTTTTTAAGTTCTACTATCTCTTCTTTTGTATCTAAGCCTACTTCTCTTGAAGGCTCTGGCTTAGCTAAAGTAGTTATTCCTCCTAATGAAAGAGGAATTTCTAAGTTGATATTTTTTCCCTCTCCAATGTGGATTTTGATTGTTCCTCCGCTGGCCACTACACTGGAATCTACTACTTGATTATTCAAGGTTTCATTCTTAGACTCTGCTTTTTCTACAGATGTTGTAGCTTTCTCTACACTAGTTTCTTTATTAACACCCTCCAAATAATCTGGTGTCATGGGAACTAAAGCATCAATGGTTTTTATTAATTTCGCTCCAATTACCTCACTAATTTTCAAACAATCTTCTGGCATTTCCAACAATCCTGAATCAACTAAATCTGGGAAAATATTAGGGTCTTCTAAATTAGAAGCTCCAACTACTGTACCCGCTTCAAATCTACAACAAGAAACTGCTGGATCATTACCATGTTTTTTTACTGTTTCTGGTGAAATTGACATTTAAAACAGACCTCCTTCTTATTGTCTTTTCCTATATAATTTATGTCCTGATGCCCTTAAAACATGGTCTGTACTATGATATACTGGTACTCCTAACCTAGGAGCCGTCTGCATGACTGTGTTAGTTCAGTCCTCACAAGTTCCAGTAATAATCACTTCAGCTCCTTGTTTTTTTAGAGCCAGTACCTTCTCAGCTTGGCCAGGGCATACACCTGGCAAATCACATCTATATCTACCATTGGTTTCTGTCATTCTCTTACATTTAACTTCTGCCACAACAACAGTGCCCATTCCCGCAGCAATTTCCCTAAGTCTTTCCTCCTGTGCACCACACTCACAAGCTATAACCCCTGCTTTTCTTTTTTCCTGAGGAAAAGGCATCGCTATTAAAATTCCTCCAGTAATCTTAGTAATAGAGGTTTCCTCTTCGCCCTTTTTTCCTGTAAAAGGTCCACCAAGCACAATCTCACCGTAAGGCTCATTATATCCACCACATTTTTCTATGAAGTGGGATATCGGATAACCAATAGATGCATCTAAGAATACTTTAGATTCTGCAACACGTCCGCCTACAGTTATATCCTTTGTAATTACTGGTCTTCTTTCTTCAATAGCCAAACAAATATTTTTTATAGTTTCAACATTTGAAATTACAGCGTTAGCCTCTGATGGTAATTGTCCTGGTTTTAGCTCCACTTCTAACAATTCTCTTACAATAACCCTCTCATCTCCTGCAGGATACATATCTGGTAAAAACTTTACCTCTATATTTGACTCATTTTTACAAGCCTTTCCTAGAGCAATAATTGCCTTTTTATGCTTAGGTTTAATGGCAATATATCCCTTAGCAGCATTAGTGATTTCCATTGCATATTTTAAGCCCCTCAAAATTAATTCAGGCTGCTCTTCTAATACAAGTATGTTGTGACTTAATATAGGTTCACATTCAGCGGCATTGACTATTACATAACCGCCATTTAGGTCTACATTTAATTTAATATGGGCTGGAAACCCAGCGCCTCCTGCTCCAACAACCCCTGCTTCTTCTATAGCCTCTAGATAGTTACTGGTTTCTTTAATCCTTACATATTCCTCTGGCTGATTTATATTGACTTCAATGGTTATATCATTATTGGTTATTTCCTTAACAATTCCATATACACTCGAATGAATATTAGCCCCTAATCCATCTGGTGTAGCTAGCAATTGTCCCTTTTTAACTTCCTCATCTAGTTTTACAATTGCTTTGCAGTGGGCGCCAACATGTTGTTTCAATGGTATTTTAATAAACATTCTTATCACCTCCTTTTGTTACACTTATATAGAGCAATAGGCGTGCCAATTAAAATAAACATTATTTAATTTTTCTATAGAACTCGTTACATATATTGATATTTCAACTATTAAAATTTAAAAAATTTATTTTACACGAGCGATTATGTTAGATTTTTTTTGGAATCTATTATTATTAAAGCTACGAAAATGTCAGTGTACTGACACTTTTGTATAATAATTCAGTTATTTTTGATAATTTTTTGTCGAATAATGTTGATGTATGCTATCTTATATACAAAAAAAACAAAACTGTCAGCTAGTTGACAGTTATAAAAAAATAAATTTATTATAAGCTTTCAGGTACTCAAAAAAATTTAGCTAGAGTTTAACTCTAGCTAAATCAAGTTTCTTTATCATACTTAAATTAGTCCATATTATAATAATTCATCTTATAATATAAAGTACTTCTTGGTATATTTAAAATATTTGCAGCTTTACTTTTATTATTTCCTACCATATTCATTACCTTTTTAATAGTTTCATATTCTATTCGCTCAACGTTTTTTTGCAAATCAAAATTTTCATTATATAAATCGTCTACTGCCCGTTTACTCAAAATGTGCTCAGGTATACTACTAATTTTAATTTCACCTTCTTGAGAAAATACCAACAAATGCTCTATTGTATTTTTTAACTCTCTAATATTTCCTTGCCAACTATAGTTTATTAGTATTCTTAAAACTTCTGGAGTTATAATTGGATGGTTAAGATTGTTTTCTTGGCAAAATTCTTTTATAAATTGCGTTATCAATATAGGTATATCTTCTTTTCTTTCTCTTAGGCTTGGTAATTCTATATTGACGACATTTAATCTATAAAATAAATCTTCTCTGAACTCCCCTTCATTAACTAATTTTCTCAGATCATGATGAGTAGCGGATATAATTCTAACATCAACATCTATAGTCTTATCAGAGCCAATTCTAACGATCTGTCTTTCCTGTAAAACTCTCAGCATTTTCGCCTGCATATGAAAAGGCATATCACCTATTTCATCCAGAAATAAAGTTCCTTTATTAGCTAGTTCTATTTTCCCCATCTTTCCATTTTTTAAAGCCCCTGTAAATGCTCCTCCTTCATAGCCAAACATTTCGCTCTCGAATAATGATTCTGGGATAGCACTACAATTAATTGCAACAAAATCGCCCTTCCTTCCACTTTCTTGATGCAAGGCTCTGGCAAAAACCTCTTTACCGGTACCACTTTCACCACTAATTAATACATTGCTACTTGTTCTTGCTACCTTTTTCGCCTTGTTAATTCTATCTATAATAATTTCACTTTTACCTAATATTTGACCAAAAGAGTACTTATCCATTGTAATTTTTTTCATTTCTTCCTGTAGCAAATCCAGCCTTTCTTTAGTTTTCTCAAGCTCCACAGAAAGATTCATTACCTCTGTTATATCTCTGTCTGTTGAAACAGCACCAACAAACTCATTATCAATATAAAGTGGCTCTGCACTTAAAAATACATGACTTTCTTCCCTCGGCATATGATATATACTAGTTATTGATTTCCTATTTTTTAATGCCTCTAATAATAAGGCCTTTGGGAAATATTCACTAATCTCTTTATTAATTATATCCTCAGATTTTATACCATATAATAACTCAGAGCTCTTAGACCAAAAAATTACTTTTCCATATTGATCCACTACACATACAGCCTCATGAATACCGTTTAGTATATAGCCAAAGGTTTCCATAGTTTTATCTATTTTTGAATATACTTTATCTAGCAAGTCCCTAATTCTAACAATACCTATTACCTTGTGATCTTTAACTACTGGTAATCTTCCTATGCCTTTTTCCTTCATCAATTCTTTTGTGGAAATTGCATTTTCTTCTATGGTGGTCCATATAATATCTCGATTACAGTATAATCCTATTGGTCGGTCTAGCTTGTTTTTGCTGAAAAAAGCTCCTCCAATTAACGATATATCGGTCATAGTTAGGATACCAAACAATTTGTTTGTATTATCAAGAACGATAACATCTCCTTTATTATATTGAAGCATTATCTCAATGCCCTGTCTTAAAGTAGCATCCTTAGTAATTGTAACTATTTTAGTATCCATAACATCTTTAATTTTCATATTGTTAAGCACTTCTAGGAACATACTATCTCTTCTCCTTAATAATATTGTTAAATAATCAACAAATTATATTGATACATTAATATATTATTATATCATTTGGCTGGTATTCAATACACATATCTTTTATTTATTATTGAATGCTAGTAAAAATATTTTATTTCTCATGTATATAATATAAAATTACTGGCAATCCTATAACTAAGATAGCCCCCACAATATAACATTTTATTCATCCCAATCTCCCCCTTACAATGAAAAGAGAGTGGCCAAATGGCCACTCTCGATTTATTAATTACATCATTTCTTTTAATACTTTTCCTAATCTTGCAATACCTTCTTTAATTTTATCTTCAGGCATATTTGAATAGTTTAATCTAAATGTATTTTCATGTCCACCATTAGGGAAGAACGATCCTCCTGGAACGAAGGCTACGTTTTGCTCTAATGCTTTTGGCATTACGTCTCTTGCACTAATATTTTCTGGAAGAACCACCCATGTAAATAGTCCTCCTTCAGGATATGTGTAGCTTACGTTGCTTGGGAAATGCTCTTTAATAGCTTCCATCATAACATCTCTACGGCTTCTATATACTTTTATAAGGTTTTCAATGTGAGCATCAAGATCATACATTTCTAAGAACTTGTCCATTTCTCTTTGGGCAATTGTACTAGATTGTAGGTCTGCTCCTTGTTTAATGAAGTTATATTTTTGAAGAATTGGAGCATCTGCAATTACCCAGCCGATTCTCATACCAGGACAGAATGTTTTAGAGAATGTTCCTAAGAAAATAACACGTCCTTCTGTATCAAAAGCTTTAAGTGATGGAGGAATTTCTCCTTCAAATCTAAGATCTCCGTATGGGTTATCTTCTATAATTGGTAAATCGTATTCATTAGCAAGTTCGATTAATCTTTTACGTCTTTCAATAGACCATGTTTTTCCTGATGGATTTTGGAAATCCGGAATAACATAGATCATTTTAACATTTTCTCTAGTTTTTAAAACTTCTTCTAGATCTTCCATAATCATACCTTCTGCATCTGTTGCAATTTCAACAAACTCAGGCATAGAAGCTTTGAATGCATTAATAGCACCTAAGTAGCTTGGACTTTCACAAATTACTATGTCACCTTCATTTAAGAAAACTCTAGCAGAGAAGTCTAAACCTTGTTGAGATCCACTTGTAATTAAAATGTTCTCTACAGCAGTTTTAAATCCAAACTTCTCCATTCTTTTTGCAATTTTTTCTCTAAGTGGTGTAAATCCATCTGTTGGTCCGTATTGAAGAGCTTGTCTACCTGATTCTCTTAATACAGCTTCTGAAACTTTAACTAATTCTTCTGTAGGGAATAGCTCTGGTGCAGGAAGCCCTCCAGCAAAAGAAATAACTTCTGGTTTTTCTGCAAGCTTTAGTAGCTCTCTAATTTCTGATGCTTTCAAATAATCCATTCTTTTTGCAAACTTCATTGAAAAATCCCTCCATAAAGTATTTAAAATAATAAAGTAAAATAAAATGTATGTTTTATAAAACAATTTATTATCATTATAACATTCTTTTAATAAATAGAAATGTTTTTATCAAAAATTCATTCAAAGTTCAATAAGTTCTATAATTTAGTCAAGTCTGAATTATCAGAATCTCGGCTTCTTTATTAGTATCCTGTGTTAATTAGCTTTTATTAGCTTCATTATTTGTTATTTTTCGTATTCTTCTTTCAAGTTCTGGCCTTGGAAGCCAAATTTGCTTTTCACAGCCCAAACACTTTATTCTAAAATCGGCACCGGTTCTTAAAATCTCAAAACTTTTACTTCCACAAGGATGTTGTTTTTTTAATTCAACTACATCCCCAATTTCTAGCTTTATAGGCATTATCATTACCACTCCAATCTACCTCTATATTACTTAATCTTTTTTAGTAATTACTACAGTCCTTGGATAAGGAATCTCTATTCCTGCATTGTCAAAGGCCTCTTTAAAGGTTTTTCTCATTAGACGCTCAATAGCCCATTGCTCCATTGGTAAAGTCTTTGCAACAATTGAAATTGCCACATATGAATTTTCTAACTTACTTACACCCAATACAGTTGGACCTTCTACAATTTGTTCATTCTCCGCACCTAACTTTTCACTTGCTTTATTCAAAACAGCAATAGCATTATCAATATCTTCCTCATATGCAATTGACATTTCAACAAGTGCTCTCATTTTACCACTACTTTTATTGGTTACTTTGCTTATTTCTCCATTAGGAACAATATGCAGATCCCCATTAAAATCTCTAATCTTAGTTACTCTTAGAGCCATTTCTTCAACAATTCCACTAACACCATTAACTTCAACATAATGTCCTACGCCAAACTGTTCTTCAAATAAAATAAAAAAGCCTGTAATAATATCTCTCACTAGATTTTGCGCTCCAAAACCTATAGCTAACCCACCTATTCCAGCAGTTGCAACAAGTCCCATAATTTCTATACCAAAAAACTTAATAACTGCTGTGAATGCAATAAAATAAATAACATATGTTAATGTGCTTTTAACAAGACCCTTCATAGTGTCTATTCTTGTTATGTCTATATTGAACTTTAATTTCTTTTGCTTTTCAAAAAACTGATTAATTATAGATCCAAGAATCCTTATAGAAAGTTTTGCAATAATTAAAATTAAAATAATTTTAATTGCGTTTCCTATAATTTTAGAAACTTGCTCAGGATTCTTTAAAAAATCCATGGTTTCTTGAAATACTGTTGTTAGACTCTTATTAATAGTTTCCATCATCTACCCTCTTTAGCTAATTTGCTTAATAATCTTCTCATTATCAATTCTTTGTATTTCATATATTCCTTTAATAGCAATATGCGCCTCTTCCATCTCTTTTTTCATCTCCACTAAAGCATCCACTGTAAACCTAATAGATAGTCCACAGCTATGAGTAATCTCCCTTGGAGTAGGTATAACATCAAACTTATAATTCTTATCTTTGAATAACTTTTCTGCTGCAATTGCATAGTGAGTTGACTCGAACACTACTACATAAAATTGTTGATCGATCATTTATTATCCCTCTTTGCTACAGTTTTATCGTATTGCTAGCATTATTTAATCTTTCTACAATAGTGTACATATTACTTATTCCACCCACGGCTAATTTATCTTTTATCTTAAAGTAGTCAAGGCAAGTCCCACAGGATAAAACCTCAACACCATTAGACTCCAAGTTTCTAAGATGCTCCACTACTTCAGAATCTTCGGTTGCTAGTTTAACACCACCATTTAAAAGAAGTACACTTTTAGGATATGGAGTCACTTCGGTTAGTGCGTATAAATAGCTTTTCATCAGAAGTATACCTAATTCTTCTGATCCTTCTCCTAAACTATTCTTTGAAATTAAAATAACTAAATCTTTTTTATTATTTGTACCATATTTAATATCTAATGCTTCTACTCCTACTACACCTGTTTGTTGATTCTTAAAAATATCAATATAATAATTTCCTTGATTTTGTTTAATATCAATCTTAAGATCCATACTTTTGGCAAGCTTTGATACATTTTCTTTTGCAACTTCGTTATCTACAATAGTAGTAACCTTGCCACTGTTTATAGACTCTAAAGCTTTTTTAGTATGGATTACTGGCATAGGGCAATTCATTCCTCTTGCGTCTACTTCCTTGTTCATTTTCATTCCTCCATTTTAATATCTTCTGTGCACTCTTATTATTCCCACTTATTTAAGCGTGAAGTCAAGCACTACATCTTAATTAAGTTTTCTTTATTATATATTTAAGTATAACAATAGGATTCGTATTGTTCAACGTATTCTATAAATAGGCAAATTTGCTTTATCAATAGAATATTATATTTAAATTGATTATGTCTATTATTTCTATTGTTTTATTACACAAAGATAGAAATATATATTGACATTTTAAAATATAATTAATAATATTGAATTATAGATTAAATATTTTAATGTTGATATTAATTTTTTTAATGTTTTGTGGGAATAGCTATAGAGCAGAATTTAAAATTATGCTATTTTTCTCATAATGATTTATGTTTTACTTAATTTTAAAACTTGCACTTTGAAATTAAAATGTTCAAAGCTTAATTTAAATTTTTAAGTGTTTAAAACATTGCCAATCTACTACCCCTTTAAAGCTTTCAATAATTAAAAAATCTATATCTTTTTATATTATAAAATAAAGATAGGAGTGCTATAAGATGAAAAATAAAATATTAGGACAATGCCCGGTATGTAGTCATTCATTAGAAGTTACTAAGCTTCACTGTACACATTGCAATACAACAATTGAAGGAAGCTTCGAGCCTTGTAAGTTTTGTCAGCTTCCATTAGAGTATAAACACTTTATTGAGGTATTTATAAAAAACAGAGGAAACATTAAGGAAATTGAAAAGGAATTAGGAGTTTCTTACCCAACTGTTAGAGGTAAGCTAGAAAGTGTTATTACTGCCTTAGGATATTCATCAAAACCGATATCTACCATCAATAAAAAAGAAATATTAGAGAAACTAAGTAAAGGTGAAATTACTGCCGAAGAGGCTGTAAGTCTATTAAAAGAGTAAATTGGTAACTAATTATCAAGATTTACATTATAGGAAATTTTTGTTTATCATTATATAAAATAAAGGAGAATTTCAATGGGAGAAGAAAGATTAATAATTTTAAAACTTTTAGAACAGGGAAAAATTACAGAACCTGAAGCAGAGCAACTATTGGATGCTCTAGGAGATATGGAATATGATCAAGCTACACAGGAAGCATCTAACACCTTTAATCCGTCTAAGGTAAATCTTTCTAAAGATAAAGATAATACATATACCAAACACGAAAACAGAGAAAACCAATTCAATGCTGGTAAAAGTAGAGATTTCGAAGAAATTCTTGAGTCTATAGGAAAAAGATTCGAAACGATAGGTGAACAATTAGAAGATAAAATGGATGTTTTTGGTGAACAATTTGGTAAAAAAATGGTTAACTTAGGGTCTATATTTGCTGAAAAATCAATAAATTTTGCTGAAAAAATTATAGATGTTGTAGACAAAGCGGTAGATTCCGATACATTTATTAATGTGGATTTATTTGGATCTAATAAATGCTATGAGGAAATAATAGAAAAAAAATTAAGTGACATTGACCAAGTATCTTTACAATTTGAAGCCTACAACGGTAACATTTCAATTGCCAGATGGAATGAACCTATAATTAAGGTGATTGCTTATATCTCCACTAAAGAAGGTAAGTACGATGCTAATAAACCAATATTAGATTTAAGAGAAGATGGCAATATTCTTTGTTTCTACCCTAAAGAAATCGAGGGTATTGGTATTAGATTAAAGATCATGATACCTGACCAAACCTACAATCTAGTAAAAGCACAAAGTAAAAATGGTTCCATTACAGTTGAAAATTTAAATTGCAACAAGCTATTTTTGCAAACTAAAAATGGCAGTATAACACTAAATCATGTAGAGACAAAAGAGGATACTAGTTGCACAACAACAAACAGCAAAATAATCGTAGAAGGCTGTAAGGCGCAAAATTTGCTAGCAGCTACAAAAAACGGAAAAATAGTTATAGATAATAGTAGTATAAAAAGAATCGAAGGCCTTACATCCAATAGTAAAATTACAATAAAAGATATTGAATATAACCAATTACAATCTCTAAGTTTGAAAACGACCAACTCTAAAATAGAAGTTATTGGGTCTCTTCCTAAAAATGCTGGAGTCCAATTTGATGCAAGTACTACCCATGGAAATATTAATATTGGCTTGCCAGTAGTTTATGTTGAGAATATACAAAACTACTCTAATCATAGGGTTACTGCACGAACATCCGCCTTTGATACATGTGAAACTATAGCTCATATTAAGGCATATACAACTAATAGTACTATTTATCTTTTTTAAATAACTGTACTCCCCTTATTAAATATAGGTAAAAAAAGCTGCTTTCATAATGGAAGCAGCTTTTTTAAGGTTAATTATATGTTAAAATTGGAGGGTTTTAACAGTTTGCTATTATTAATCCTTATTGTTAATTACTATTTATTTACTGCATGTATAGCTATATTTTTTACAGCAAGAGCTGCTTCTTTCATAGCTTCCCCTACTGTTGGATGGGCATGTACTGTAGTAATTAATTCATCCACAGTAGCTTCTAGTCTAAGAGCTAATGTACCTTCTGTAATTAAATCTGTAGCCCTAGGACCATAAATGTGTACCCCAATGATCTCATCATATTTTTTATCAGTAATAATTTTGATCATTGTATTTTCTACTTCTTTCATAATTAAGGTTTTTCCATTGTTAACTAATGGAAAAATACCTACTTCGTAATTAATGCCTTTCTTTTTGGCCTCTTCCTCTGTCATTCCTACAGAAGCAATTTCTGGCTTTGTATAAACACAGGCAGGGATGGCATCATACTTCATAGCACTATCAATACCCATAATGTTTTCCGCTGCCACAATTCCTTGATCTGAAGCTACATGGGCTAACATATTTTTGCCTGTTACATCTCCTATAGCATAGATACCCTCTATATTAGTTCTCATACCATTGTCTACATAGATAGCGCCACGATCTAAGCGAATATTAACAGCTTCTAAATTCAATCCTCTTGTAACACCACGTCTACCCACGGACATAAGAACTTTGTCTGCCTTTACTACCTTATCTTCTCTATCTAGAGAAATGGATACTTTTAATTTTTCTCCATCTTTTTCAATTGTTGTTACTTTTGCTGATGTGAAAATATCAATACCAGTGCCTATCATATTTTCCTCGACTGCAGCAGCAACTTCTCTATCAATAGGAGGGAGAATGTAAGGGAGCATTTCTACTACAGTTACCTTTACACCTAAGCTATTGAACAAAGTAGCAAACTCTGTTCCAATAACACCGCCACCTACTATGATGATATCCTCTGGTAATGCATCTAAATTAAGTGCCCCCGTACTATCTAGTACTCCTTCTAACTCAACTCCTGGAATAGGAGGAATAAATGGCTCTGAACCAGAAGCAATAATAAAATCATCACCATTAATGGTTATACTGCTACCGTCTTCCTTTGTAACTTTAATCTGATGTCTATCTATAAAAGAAGCAGTACCAATAACTACTTCTACTCCATTAGCAGCTAATAAGCCTGTTACTCCACCGACTAAATGGGATATAATATTTTCTTTTCTCTGTTGTAGACTTGCCCAATCTACCTTTACATTTCCTTCTATTTGAATACCTATATCTTTTCCGTGTAGAACTTCTTGATAAATTTCTGCAGTATGAAGAAGTACCTTAGTAGGTATACAACCTACATTAAGACAGGTTCCTCCTAAAGAGCCTTTATCTACTAAGGTTACTTGTGCACCTAACTGTGCCGCACGAATTGCAGCCACATATCCACCAGGGCCTCCTCCTATAACTACAACTTTTTTCTTACCATCTTCATTGGTCTCTGACTGATGAACTGCTACTTTTATATCTTTTTCTAATGGCTTTTCTTCTTTAACAAAAGATGAAATATCTTCTCCTTCATCAGATAATATGGCAACTGGTGCTGTTACAAGAGCACTTTTCCCATTTCCTATTAAGATTTTGGCTAAAATTCCTTCTTCTTTTGCCTCTATAGTATTAGTGATTTTATCTGTTTCTACATCAAATAAAGAATCTCCCTTTTTAACCATATCACCTTCATTTTTATGCCATTTTATAATAGTACCTTCTGACATTGTTAGTCCTAACTTAGGCATTACTATATTTATTGCCATACCCTTTAATTCCTCCTTCCGCTTACATTAATAGCAAGTAAGGGTTTTCTACAATTTCCTTAAATCTTGCTAAAAATCTTGCTGCCATTGCACCGTCAACTAAACTGTGATCTGCAGTTAAGCTTAAATTCATCATTGGTCTAATAACAATCTGTCCATCTAATACTACTGGTTTTTCAACAATTCTGTTAACACCTAATATAGCGACCTCTGGTTTGTTTATAATTGGTGAGAAAGAATCAATACCAAACATTCCTATATTTGAAATTGTAAATGTGCCACCAGATAAATTATCAGGGGTAATTGTTCCTTCTCTAGTAGCTGTAACTATGGCTTCTGTTTCTACAGCAATATCTAAAAGAGACTTATCCTGTACATTTTTTATGTTTGGCACCATTAATCCTTCTCCTACATCAACAGCTAGACCAATATTAACATAGTGATGAAATTCGATTTCTTCTCCGTTAAAACTAGCATTAAGATATGGTATTTCCAATAAAGCTTTCGATGCTATCTTCATTAAAATATGGTTATAAGTAAGCTTTCCGCCTGCTTTATTAAAGCTATCTTTTAGCTTATCTCTAAATTCCTTCATGCTAGTTACGTCCACTTCCATGTTGTAAGTAACTCTTGGTGATGTGGTCCAGCTTTCAAGCATTCGTTTTGCAATGACTTTTCTCATATTGCTTGGAGCTACCTTCTCCACTTTATCTTCTATAGCCGCTATTTCTTCTCCCATACCTACTGTGGATAAAATATCTTCCTTCATAACTCTTCCTTTTGCATGTATGGCGGTAACATCTACTCCCATTTCCTTAGCCATTCTTGCAGCTGTTGGAGAAATCTTTACTTTGTTTTCATCTGCATAGGCTACTACGTTTTTAGCTAAAATCCTTCCACCTTCACCTGTTCCATTGATACCCAATAGATCTATAGATTTTTCTTTAGCTAAGTATTTTGCATAAGGGGTAGCTTTTATATATTCCCCTTCTTTTCTTGTTACAGAAACTGTGTCCTTTGCTTTTTCTACAACTTCTTTTATGTCAACAGTTTTAGCTTCCACCTTTACTGTATCCCCACTCAAAAGATTGCTAATATCCTCATCGACACCAGCAATAATAGCTACAGGTCCAGTAACAGGGGCAGTGCCACCCTGTTGTACGAATACTTTTCTTAATATACCATCTTGGTCTGCTTCTACACGATTGGTGATTTTATCGGTTTCTACTTCAAAAAGAAGGTCTCCTTTTTTAACTTCATCGCCTTCTTTTTTATGCCACTTAGAAACTTTTCCTTCCACCATAGTTAAGCCTAATTTAGGCATTACAATCAACTTTGACATTTTCTAACCCCCTTTAATATCATTTAACTCCCATTAAGTTAGGTAATAAAAGTGTCACCTGAGGAACATAAGTTATCAATAACAATACTGCTATTGCTGCCAATATAAATGGCATAACTGACTTAGAAATTTCCTTTAAATTAATTCCTGCTATTGGTGAAGCAACATATAGGTTTACCCCTACAGGAGGTGTTACTTGTCCAATAGCTAGGTTAACTGTCATTAAAACACCAAAGGCAACTGGATCATAGCCTAACTCTAAGGCTACTGGTAACAATATTGGAACAAATAAATAGAAAGCTGAAACCGCATCTACAAAACACCCTGCTATTAAAAGAATAATGTTAACAAAAAGTAAGAATAAGAATTTATTTCCTCCAGAGAAAGTTAAAATAGCTTCTCCTGCCATGTCAGCAATTCCTTCTGTAGTAACGATCCAAGCAAAGACACTGGCACTAGCTACAATAAATAGAACAACTGCAGATTGAACTGAGGATTCAACTAAAAGATCTATAAAACCCTTAAAATTGATCTTTTTATAAACAAATATACCAACTAAAATACCGTATACCGCCGAAAAAGCTGCTGCTTCTGTTGGTGTAAAAATTCCACCATAAATTCCACCTAAAATAATGACTGGCATCATTAGCCCCCAAAAAGCGTCTTTAAGAGCTTCCCATACCTCTTCCTTTGGGGCTTTTTCTTTTTGTTCAATAGGCATTTTTCGGCATAAAATAAGAGAAGCTATTATTAATGCAGCACCTATTAATAATCCAGGTGTTATTCCTGCAATAAACAATCTTCCAATAGACTGTTCGGCAATGGAACCATATACAACAAAGGCGATACTAGGAGGAATAATAATTCCAATAGCTCCTGAAGTAGCCAGGAGTGAAGCTGACATACCTTTATCGTATCCACTTTTAATCATAGCTGGAATAAGAATAGCTCCTAAAGCAGCTACTGTTGCAGGGCCTGATCCAGAAATAGCAGCAAAGAAACATGAAGTGATTACTGCTACAATAGCCAAACCTGCTTTTTTGTGTCCTACTGTTTTATCCGCTAAATTAATTAGTCTTTCAGATATACCTGCCTTTTCCATTACATTTCCCGCTAAAATAAAGAAAGGAATAGCTAATAGTGTAAACTTACCAATAGAGGTGTGAAGCTGCATTGGAAGCATAGTTAGTAATGTGCCATTAGCCAACATGGCCGCTAAGCTAGATAGACCTAGGGATAAAGCTATAGGTACGTTTAATAATAAAAGAATAACAAAACTACCAAATAAGATAACAGGAATTGACATCTATTTTACCCCCTCTTCCTTAAAGGCCTTAATTCCAAATTGAATAAATCGTATCATAATAAATATTCCTCCTACAGGAACAAAGGTACCAAATATCCATTCAGGCCATCCTAAAGCAGGGGTTAATTGACCGGTAGCCTTTTCTTGCATTACTATAACAAAACCCTCTTTTATTAGCACAACACAAAAAACAACTGCTGCCGCTGTGCTAATTAATGTAACAAACTTCTGATACTTTTTGGGAAAAAGATCTGTTAGTATACTTAAACCTAAATGACTTCCTCTCTTTGCAGCAATGGCAGCTCCTAGCATACTTGCTAAAATAAAAAGGT
Organism: Alkaliphilus sp. B6464; assembly: GCF_018141165.1. Lineage (NCBI taxonomy): Bacteria > Bacillati > Bacillota > Clostridia > Peptostreptococcales > Natronincolaceae > Alkaliphilus > Alkaliphilus sp. B6464. The sequence goes on along the minus strand of NZ_CP058557.1, from coordinate 1,144,958 downwards.
TAGCTGTAATTTCCTCTGTAAAAGACCAAGAAGCTTGAAACAGTTTTCTAGAAAGAACGTTAGCAAAAGCAATGGCTGTCATTATAAATAAACTGCTTGCCACTATGTATTCTTCAATGTTATCTAACAACTTTTTCAAAACTTTCCCTCCTTATATTTCTTCATCCTTACCTAAAAGTTTTTTGAAAACAATGAGTCCTGACAGAACCAAGTATCTCCCCCTGCAGGACTCACATTATTATATTATCTAAAGGCGTCTATGAGTTCTTTTCCCATGATTGGTTCATATTCTGTATATACTGAGCTTACTTTTTGTTTGAAAGCTTCTATGTTTTCTTTTGTAACTGTTGTAATTGTCATTCCTCTTTCTTCGAACATCTTTAGTTGCTCATCTTCAGCTTGTCTATTAATTTCCACTTGATAATCACAAGCTTCTATAGCAGCTTCTTTAATAGCCTCCTGATGTTCTGGTTTTAAGGATTCAAATTTTGCCTTGTTCATTCCTAAAATAATTGAATCATAGGAGTAATTCCATACTGATAAATGATCTTGAACTTCATAGATTTTTGATGAAGTAATAATATCTGTTGGGTTTTCTTGACCGTCAATTGCTTTTTGCTGTAAAGCTGTAAATACTTCGGAGAAGTTCATAGCTATTGGGTCTGCACCTAATGCTTTATACAGAGAAATATACATTTTAATGCCAGGTACTCTTATTTTAAGACCGCTTATATCTTCGGGTGTATTAACTGCTTTTTTAGTGTTCGTTAGCTGTCTAAACCCGTTTTCTCCAAAACCAAGACCTACAACACCAATTTCATCTAATATTTCGTTTATAGCTTCTCCACCTTTTCCATTAAGCTTTGCATCTACAGTTTCATAATCGGGTAAAAGCCATGGCAAACTGATTACACCAAAACGCTCATCCATAATAGAATAGATAATATTAGAGTGAAAGCTAAGATCTGTAGCGCCATTTCTAAGCATTTCAATTCCTTTTCCTTGGTTACCACCAGAAAGCTGCTCATTTGGATATACTTTAATTTCTACTTCTCCATTAGTCTTCTCTTTTACTAGCTCGGCAAATTTTTGTGCTCCCTTTGTCCAAGTAGAACTGTCAGAACCAGTAACACTCATTTTTAGTCTTACTTTGTCCTTTTTTCCTCCGCCTCCAGAACTAGCAGTCTTTCCTCCACAGCCAACAAGTAATGAGCCTACTAACACCATAGAAGTTGCAACAGCAATTATTTTTTTAAACATAATTGTCCTCCTTTATTTTATTAGGTTTTTGAATTATCTTTATTATATCTTTATTTTAACCGTTTATCTTTGAATAAAGTGAAATAATGAAAAACCTGTTTCTTTATCGTACTTACGAATAAATTCGGCTTCTTCTACTGCCTGTATCATTACTTCTGCCGTAGCTAATATTTTATTTTCATTAGGGACGAAATGTCCCCCTATTATTCGTAGGTTTTTATCTCCCATCAACCCATGGAGATGAATTTGGAATTTACCATCTTCATCTTTCCCTACAATTCCTTGACAACATAACAACTCCAAAGGTCCATCGAAATGCGTAGGTTCGCTGTAGCCAATTCCCATACTATTGTCTTCATCAGGAATAGCATATACAATGCATCCTCTGGACAAACTCCCTAATACCGCTCCAACAACACCAAATTGAATGTTGTTTTCCTTGCACATTTGGTGGATTCCTTCCATTAAATCTACTCCAGGAAGAATTCTGCCTACAACTGTTTTGCTTTCATTAAGCACAATAGTTTGTGTTTTTTTCATGTTTCTATCTCCTAAAACATTTTTCGGATTCCTTCAACAATATCACTGGTTTTCATTTTGTATGCATCTTCCAATGGTGGTGAGAATGGAACTGGAACAAATGGTGCTCCGAAACGAAGGATTGGGGCATCAAGATAGTCTATAGCTTCTTCCGCTACAAAGGCTGAAATTTCCGCTCCAACTCCACCTTGTTTTACTGCTTCGTGAATGATAACTAATCTATGAGTCTTTTTAACAGACTCTAAAATTGTTTCTTTATCAAAAGGTGAAATAGTTCTTAAGTCTATTACTTCTGCCTCAATACCTTCCTTAGCTAAGATTTCAGCTGCTTCAAAGGCTTTTTTCATCATAATAGAGTAGGAGATAATCGTAACATCTTTTCCTTCTTTAGCTACATTAGCCTTTCCAATTGGCACGATATACTCTCCCTCTGGAACAGGACCTTTTTCTCTATAAAGAATTTTGTTTTCAAAATAAATAATTGGATTATCATCACGAATAGCTGCCTTTAATAACCCCTTTGCATCGGCTGGGTTAGAAGGAGCTACAACCTTTACCCCCGGCATATGAAGAAACCAAGCTTCAATACTTTGAGAGTGTTGTGCTGCTGCTCTGTTAGCAATTCCATCCGGGGCTCTTACAACTACAGGAACTGTACATTGTCCACCAAACATATAGCGAACCTTTGCCATTTGGTTAAATATTTCATCCATACAAACTCCCATAAAATCTGCAAAGTGCATATCTGCTACCGGTCTCATTCCTGCTAAAGCTGCTCCTACAGCCGCACCCATAATAGCGGTTTCGGAAATAGGAGTATCTCTTACCCTATCGGCTCCAAATTCATCTGCTAATCCTTTAAACTGTCCAAAAATTCCACCCTGTCTTGCTATATCTTCTCCCATTACAAATACGCGATTATCTCTTTTCATTTCCTCTGACATTGCTTCTAGAGTTGCCTGTGAAAATGTTATTTCTCTCATTGTTTAGCCACCTCCCTATACATATAAGTCATTAAATAATTCTTCTACTTCTGGATATGGACTGGTTCTAGCAAATTCTAAAGATTCTTCTATTGCCTTTTCTATTTCTGCTTTAATTGCTTCCATTTCCTTTTTAGTCAATAAATTATCATGTAATGCTCTTTTTTCAAAGTGCTTAATTGGATCGTTATTGTCGTATTGTTCTTTTACTTCTTCTTTTGTTCTATACATTTCTGGATCTCCTACATAGTGACCCTTAATTCTATAGGTTTTTGCTTCTAAGAAAGTAGGTCCTCCACCTTGTCTTGCCCTTTCTACTGCTTCTTTCATTCCTTCATAAACAGCAAAAACATCATTACCATCTACAATAATACTTGGCATACCATAACCTACGGCACGATCTGAAATATTTTCTACAGATGTTTGAGTAAGATGTGGTGTAGTAGATGCCCATTGGTTATTCTCACACACGAAAATAACTGGAAGTTTCCAAGCTGCAGCCATATTTGCTGCCTCGTGGAAAGTACCACGATTAGATGCACCATCTCCAAAGAATACAACAGATACATCTTTTCTATTTTGATATTCTATCGCCATAGCAGCACCTACTGCTAAGTTATAGCCTCCCCCTACTACACCGTTGGCTCCTAACATGCCTACGCTAAAGTCAGCAATGTGCATAGAACCACCTTTTCCTTTACAGAAACCTGTTTTCCTGCCAAAGATTTCCGCCATTGCTCTGTTTAAATCTGCTCCCTTTGCCAATGTATGCCCATGACCACGGTGAGTACTTTCGATATAGTCTGAGTTTGTTAAGTTAGCACAGACACCTGTGGCTATCGCCTCTTCTCCAATATATAAGTGGACGAAGCCTGGAATCTCTCCATCTAAAAATAGTTTCTCTACAGCTTCCTCAAAAAGTCTTATTTTCCACATGGTTCTGTAAAAATCTGATACGAGTTCTTTACTGAATTCTGCCAAAGCAGTCACACCTCCTCAAAATATTTCATAATTCGACATATTATATATGCACCCTTCATGCCAAAATATATAATTTTTTAAAAATTCATAAGCTTTCTTTTTGTTATGATGGTGTAACCCTTCAAATATTCAAGTTCTAAATATTTGTAATTTTTTATATTCTAATTTTTTAATATCATTCTGATAAATAAATATCTATCAAAAATTGAGCACTGCTCAATTATTTAGCATTAATATGCTAATTTTTTGAACAGTGCTCAATTATTTAACATTAATTATTAATCATCTATTGCATTCCATACTTTTTCATTTTGTTGTAAAGAGTATTGCGACTAACCTTTAATGCACTGGCTGTCTGGGATATATTCCCTTTAGTAATTAAAAGTGCTTTTTCAATGGCTTCCTTCTCTATTTCCTCTAAGCTTTCTATTCCCTTGCTTTCATCTACATCAATAGATCGCTTATCCTTACAATCCTCAGATTTTTTCTTTAAGCATTCAAGTATATTTTTAGAAATATCCTGCATACCAATAGTTGTTCCAGAGCATATATTAACTGCTCGTTCTATAGTGTTTTCCAACTCTCTAACATTACCTGGCCAATCATAATCCATTAAACAGTCCATAGCCTCTGGAGAAATGTCCTCTATACTACTTCCTATTTTCACATTTATTTTGCTAATAAAATGACAAACTAAAGCTTCTATATCTTCCTTCCTATCCCTTAGAGGAGGAGAAACAATGTTTAATACATTTAATCTATAATAAAGATCTTCCCTAAAGTTTCCTTTTCTGCATTCACTAAGCAAGTCCTTATTTGTGGCGCTAATAATGCGTACATCCACATCTAGTAGATCGCTTCCACCCACCCGCATAATTTGATTTTCCTGTAGCACCCTTAAAAGTTTAGCCTGCATATGTAGTGGCATATCACCAATCTCATCCAGAAAAATAGTACCACCATTAGCTAACTCAAATTTCCCTATTTGTCCATTTTTCAATGCACCAGTAAAGGCTCCCCCTTCATAACCAAAAAGTTCACTTTCAATTAATTCACTAGGAATAGCCGCACAGTTAATAGAAACTAAGCTCTCATTTTTTCTATTGCTTGCGTTGTGTATTGATTGAACTAGCAATTCTTTTCCTGTTCCACTTTCCCCGTAAATTAATACGTTAGAAGAGCTACGGGCAGCAATTTTAGATAATCTAATACACTCTTTCATTCTACTACTACTACCAATAATATCATCAAATGTAAACTTCCCATAGTTCCCAACTAGCTTTCTCATCATCGTATGAACTCGCTTAATCTTCCTAAAGTTATCTATGGCTCCTACTATGTTACCTTCCTCATCTCGAATAGGCATAGCGGTTTTAATAAAATGATATTTAACACCATTTTTGTTGTTTCTTACAATGAATTCCTTATCAACATATCCTTTTCCAGTATGAATTACATCTAATATTACTGGATCAAAGTCTACCAAGTCTTTAATAGGCTTCCCTAATGCACTTTCCTTGCATATTCCTAAAATATCAGCCCCGGTTTCGTTTATATAGGTTAGAATACCATGGTTATCTATTGTTAAAAACCCATCTGTAATACATTCGGCAATAGCACTTTGATATTTGGTTTTAAGCAGAATTTCTGCATTGGCTTTTTCAATTACTATTTGATTTTCAATGGCTTTTGCAGCAGCAGCTACCATCCCTAATGTATGAGGATGGGTATTCCACATATACCCTCTTACGTTTAATGCTCCAATAATCTTTCCTTCTTTTCTAATAGGTGCGGAAGAGCAAGTCCAATTTTTATATGCTGTACAGTAATGCTCCTCCCCCGAGATCTGAAGTGGCTTTCCTTCAAGGAGAGCAGTATTTACCGCTGTATTACCTACATATTTCTCATGCCACAAACAGCCTTTTTTAAAGTTGTCTCTGTCATCGGAGTCTTCAATAATCTCTTTATCCCCTATTACTTCTAAAAGGCACGCATTAGCATCTGTTAACATTACAGCAAAACCAGAATGTCTAACAAAGGAGTATAAGTTGTCCATAAAAGGCTTGGCAAAAGCAATTAACTCCATATTTTGTCTTAATGTTTTATCTAATTCATCTCCTTGATAGCATTTAGCAGTTTTTCTTTCATATGGACTAACACCTTTAGTTATACATCTTTCCCAGCCCCTTAGAACATAATCTTTTTGTACGATTACTGGGGTTTTCTTATCAACGAAATTTTCTGTCCCATCTATTGTTCTTTTATACTGTTTTTCCTGTAATACATACACTTTAAACACATCCTTCTTATATATTTAAAGCTTCAATCACTAATTGTGCCATTATTTTATTTCCCTCTATTGAGGGATGGACTCCATCAATGTACAAATTTTCTTTGCCAATTTTTTTAACAGGATCATAAAATTCATTAAAAAAATCTACTGTTTCAAATTTCATTAAATTACTAAAATTAAAAATCCACTCTCTTAATAAAATCAACTCTCTATTAACTCTTTCAAAATCATCAGTAAACTCAAAGTTTTCTCTAGCTATCGATGGCACCATAGGTGTATGTATACCAACAATAGGCTGGATTTTATAGTGATAGGCTTGATATATCATAGTAGCCAAATTAGAATATACTATAGGCATAGGTACATTAAAAATCAAATCATTGGCTCCACCCATTAATAATAGATGGGTTGGTTTCTCATCTAGAACATCCCGTCCAAATCTAGACACCATTCCACCTGTCGTATCTCCACATATACCTTTGTTTATAACCTTTATTTTTAAATTCTCCTCTAAAATTTGAGGCCAAGTATTATTTCTTGTCATTTTAAATCCAAAAGTTAAACTATCGCCAAGACAAACTAACTTCAATTTTGTCATCTCCCTAGGAATTTAGTTATCAAATAAACACATTAAAAATTCTTCTTCTGAAATCCTTCCTAAATACTTACCGACCGGGAAATCTTTTAACATCTCTTTTACTGATTCTTCATCATATCTTACACCTTTAAAATGTTCTTCTAACACCCCAATATCACCTGTACCAAAGAAATCTCCATATATTTTGCAATTGTCTATTAATCCATTCTCCACATGAAGCCTTACCTCTACACCGCCGCCAGCAAAGCGTTTGTAGCCCTTGTAGTTAAACTCAGGTGATCTACCAAAGTTCCATTCCCAGGTACCATATCTCTCATCTACCATTTGCTGTATAGCTTTTTTATCTTCTTCAGTTAGCTCATACTTTTCAATAGGCTTATTTTCATATTCAAATATATTTTTAAGTATTAAGTCTCTAAACTCTAATACATCAATATCTTCTTTTACATAGGGTTTAATGTTTGTAACTCGGCTGGCTACCGACTTTACCCCCTTAGATTCAATTTTATCTCTTTTAACATTTAATGCATTTGATAGTACATCTAACTGAGAATTAAAAAGTAAAGTTCCGTGATTTAACACCCTACCCTTTATTACACTTTGTGCAATACCAGAAAACTTCTTCCCATCGATTGTAATATCATTTCTACCCGATAGTTCGCATGGTATTCCTAACTTTTCTAATGCCCTTAATACCGGAATGGTATAGGTTTTAAAATCAATTTCCCCGATATCTCCAGCCTTTGTAATGAAAGAGAAGTTTAGGTTTCCAAGGTCGTGATAAACTGCACCTCCACCTGTAATTCTACGAACAACATGAACATTATTTTCCTTTACAAATTCCATATTAATTTCTTCAACTGAATTTTGATTTTTTCCTATAATTATTGAAGGCTCGTTTCTCCATAATAAAACATAACCGTCTTCTAATTCTAAATTTTTAAAAACATATTCTTCAAAAGCTAAGTTATAACGTGGGTCTGTTGAATGATTTTCAATATACTTCATCTAGTTATCTCTCCCTTTAATTTTGAATTTTATATATATTTATGTACTGAATAATATCTTCTATATTTTCTTAAAATTATAACAGACACTATATGCTTTTTCAATGACAAATGGATTTAGCCTTGTAATGAAGCATTATTTTACTAAAATACTCCACAAGTACATGTTTTTTGCATAAAAAAAACCATGATAAAAAATTCTCATGGTTTTATGATTTGTATAATATATTATTTTAAGCCGTGCACCTCAATTTGACTCGTCTTCATAAGCGTTACCTAAATAGTTAACTCAAATTAGGCTTCCCTGCGGCACACGAAAGGGATCACTTACCGCTGCTTCCTTCCGGACCTGACGGGATTCATGACTTTTCGTTGCGTAGGACCCAATTCTCATCGCCACTTGTTTAGGCCAGCCCTACAAAGTGCGAGCCTCCAAGAGGATTTCAACCCTGCTATAGCGGATTGCAGGTTACAAGGCACCGCTACCTCCCCGTCTAGCACAGCAAACTTTTAAACTTTCTAATGGCGGAGAGAGCGGGACTCGAACCCGCGGGGCCTTTCGGCCTTACACGCTTTCCAGGCGTGCCCCTTAGCCAACTCGGACATCTCTCCATATTTTAATTACCCAAATCTTTGATTTAGTGTAAGTGTAGTACTCAGCGCTAACTCAGTTTCATTGTTAATGCTTTTCTCTTAAAGACCTGAAAAAATTCTTCATTAATTGAGAGCACTCTTCTTCTAAAACCCCAGTTTGAATCTCTGTTTGATGATTAAACTTAGGATTATTTAAAAGATTTAATATAGACCCACATGCGCCAGCCTTAGCATCCATCGCACCTATTACAACTTTTTTAATTCTACTCTGTAAAATAGCTCCTGCACACATAGGACAGGGTTCTATAGTAACATATAAAGTGCAATCTGTCAACCTCCATCCCCCTAATAAGTTACATGCATCTTGAATCGCAATTAACTCTGCATGGGATATGGCATTTTTAGAGATTTCTCTTAAATTATGGGCACGCGCTATTACTTTATTTTGTTTAACGATAATAGCCCCTATAGGCACCTCTTTTTTATTAAATGCTTTCTTGGCTTCCTCTATAGCTAGCAGCATAAATTTTTCTTCCAATATTATTGAGCCTCCATATTGTAAATGGTCCACCTAAGAGGAATCCAACATCCCACATAGGGTTTAGGAATCTAGACCTTCAAATGAATATACCCTTGAAAATGCTATATTCGCTTAATTTAAAGTTGGTCAATATTTTTATCAAAAATCCTAAAAAATACAGTAGTAAAAATTTTAAGCACTGTTCTATTATAACTTATTCTATGAAATTTGTCTATATTTCTCCTTATTATATCAGGATAAACTAATAAATTAACATTTTTAGGTAATAGTTGTTTTAAAATAAAAAAATGTGTAAGTCATAAATTCCATACTCCAAAATCGTTTTATAGATTTTAGTGATTGAACCTAATATTCATCAAATCCTAAAGAGGTTTTATGATATCTATAACTTACTTCTATATTCCAATTAAGTAGAATAACTGCATTTTCTAAGTCGTTAAGCTTTCCTTCATATCTATAGATATAGTAAGTATCTTTATCTACTGTAACCGTATAGGTTTCGGACTTACTTAATGCGTGTAACATTACTTTTGCTGATGTATACCAAGAATCAATTAAAAGATAATTAACATCAGTAACAGGAACAAATTCATCGATGAAATCCATTGCAAGCTCTTTAAAATTATCACATTTGGTCATCTTATGCTTTTATTTTGCTATTTTTAGGAAATGTAATTATTGGCTAATATGCCAATCCATTTTGTGCTATTTTACTGCACAACTCAAGTTATATAGTTTAAATTTCTTGATACCTAATATATTATATAATGTTTTTTTATTTCCGATTGTGATATTGGCAATTTGCAATAAAATTTTAAAAATATGTATCTAATTCAAAAATGTAAACTATCCAAGGATTTCCTCAAATATTGTTTTTAATATTTCTTCTGGAATTTGTTGATTATGGAAAATCTGTAGCATACCTTTAGGAGTTATCTTGTATTCTAACAAGTCATCTCTATGAGAAGTAACAGTTCTTGCCTCAATATTAATATGATCCTTAAACGGAATAATACGAATAAAATTATCATCTACATAGAATGAAGGTAATTTAACCCACAGTTTTTCAACAATGTTATTAGAGGTGCTTTCGCAGATAAGTTTATGTAATATATAAAATCTTTGTTTTGTTGGCTCGTCAAATTTTTCTAGATAATCATATATATCTGTATTCATTTTAGACACTCCTTTAAATATCTAGTGTACATCCCTATATACTGATTAATTTAACTTATTTTATACATAGACTACATGTAAACTATGTAGTCCATATCTTATCATTTTAAATAATTTATTAGAGCCTTTAGTTCGTTATATATAAATATTCTGAAACAGACTAGGCATTATGGTACTCTAAATAATTAACCCTTTTTCCCGTTTTTATAGCATATCCTATTTCACTTTTTGTACTTTCACCTATGTATCCGTTTTTGTTAATGACATAAATTTCATCAGACATATCGATTTTTCTTTTATGTATATCGTCAAGCATTAGTTTAATTTCAGGAGTGATGACATCTCCAAATTCACCATCAGCATGTCCGAACAATCCTACTGAAATAACTATATTACCTTCTAGAGTTAATTGTTTTTGTACTTGCAAGAACTCGTCTTTAAACCTTGTGCTCCCACACAAAGTTATTACCTTATATTTTCCTACCATAATATCCCCTCCACATCTATTTCATCATAATCTACAACTGCGTACTTTATATTTTTTCATATAACTTCCCCCTCAAGATTTCTAATTGTTCTTTCAATTTTTTATTTTCTTCTTCAAGTTCTTTAATTTTTTTATCTTTAGCCATTATAATAATATCTTTAGATTTAGCTGTCTTATCATATTTGACTCTTTGGTTCATTTCTCTACTAACTTGCTTTTGCCTTAAATCTTCAATTCTCTCTCTGACTTCTTTGTTATTGTAGAAGAATGTCTTAGATACTCCACTGGCTGTCGCCACACTATTGAAATTAATTTTTTCTCCACTAAGAGAGAGTTCTCTAATGGCTTTATCAACCTTATCTAAAGTAATTTTTGTTTTTTCTTCTGCATATTTCTTCAATCCTTTAGTATTGTCAGTCATTACACCACAGCCTCCCTTGAAGTTCCATTTTTATGAAGTATTTTTTGTTCCCTAACTCTTTCGAGTGTATCTTCAAGTAATTTTAAGTATGTTTTATTCTTTTCTGACCAAAGCTCTCTACCACATCTTTCGCTAATTTCTATTTGCTTTTTAACATTGTCAATTTCTTCCTCATATTCAGGTATATTTTCAACTGTAGTACAGAAACTCGCACAAGTTTAGCAATGGTTTATTTGTTGTTTACAAGGCAATTTAGAAGGCTTAAAACATACACCGGAAGGTACTCTTACAGCATCCAAATTCTTTTTTACATACTCATATCTTATTAGATTTTCACCATCATCAGAATCTAAGTCTACTTGTTCGAGTTCATTAGTTTCAGTATTAACCCTAAATAAATCTAAATCCTCTGTATTCTTCCATTTCTCATAGAGTGTATTTTCCGTTACTGTTGCATAATGAACTGTCATTTGAAGGCTCTGATGACCTAATATATGTTGTATAATGCTAATTCCCATACCCTGCTCTACATATTCTTTAGCTCTTGTATGCCTTAATGAATGGAGTCTAAAATGGTATAACTCATGGTTGGCATCTCTTATATCTTTTTGTATAATAAGTCTTTTAATTGTGAGTAATAAAGCCTGTTTACTCAATGGCTTTCCTTTTAATTTACCTTCATAAGTATTAAATAATACCTATTAATTTAATATCATTTTATTTACACTTTTAAATTCTTCTTTTTCACATTGATTCCTTCCTTTAAACTTAATTTCTAATATATTAAGCAGAGGAAATGTCTGGTAAAACTGATGGAGGCAAGTAATATCTATAAAAGCATACTCGAAATTTGTCGAATAATGTCTTTTTTTGTATTGACAACAGAAGTTCTTTATGGGATAATTTTTATAATTTAAAATAGTCCCATAAAATAACAAAACAATAAGAGTATATACTAGTAGTATCAATCCTGATGAGATTAAAGTTGCAAATAGCAAAATAAAATCCAATAATAAAAATGAAACTTCAAGCAAAATACTAACCACTTACCAAATGCGATGGAACATTGAATTAATGTTTTATCAGCATAAATTCTTTTGGTCTTTCAGTCACTATATGGTCAGAAACAAAGATACAATCGAAAGATATGTTAACCTATTGGCTATTACATATACTTTTACTTGTCTACTACCTTTCCTAGACAGAAAATATGCCCAGTATCAATTTAAAAGTCCTCAGCTAGTAAAAAGGGGCTGTAGGCGAACAAATTACTAAAGAATTAATATTTGATAGTTTCGTATCTAGCATCGAAGGTGCCGAAATTTATTCCACAATTAAAAAAGCTGTACAGGGCTTCCTTGATAAGGATCAGGTAGCTTAATTAAACTCGTAAACTGGTAAACTGGTGTATTTAAATATAGACTTAATAAATATAGAATGAGGAGTTGTATACAATGGAAAAGAATCGAACGGATAGAAGTATATCTAAGGAAATTGCTTTATATGTCAGTATATTTGTAATTTTTATTTGTGTTGTCATTGGAGGTGTTTCGATTTTCATGAGTCGTTCTTCAATGATTCGACAAGCAGAAACATCCCTTAGCATGATAACTGAGTTAAGTTCAGAAACAATCCACATTGCGATAAAAGATGACCTTTTAATTCTTCAAGAAGTAGCCAATAGAGCTCGTGTACGAACAATGGATTTTTCACTACAAGAAGAATCAATAAAAGCAGATATTGAGCGTCTAGGATATCTAGATATGGCAATCGTAAATCTTAAAGGTGAAGCACACTATATACTAGACGATAATACTACTGACTTGTCCGATCGTGATTATGTAAAAAAAGCCTTAAGCGGGGAACCGAATATTTCAGATGTAATTGTAAGTAAAGTAACGAACTCTGCAGTATTGATGTATGCGGTTCCAATAACAGATGAGAATAATGTAGTAGGAGCACTCATTGCAAGAAAAGATGGCAATGCATTATTCGATATCATAGGCGAGAGGAGATACGGTGAATCAGGCTATACATATATCCTAAATACCAATGGAGTTACTGTAACACATCCAAATAAGGATTATGTAATGGATCAATTTACACCAATAGAAGCTGCTAAAACGGATTCTTCCCTGGAGGATTTAGCAAGAGCTGTTAGCGAAATGTTAATGAATAAATCTGGACTTAATAAATATAGCTTTAATAATGAAGAAATGTATAATGCCTACACATCAATTGAAGGTACTCCTTGGATTTTTGTCAGTGCAGTCTCTCAAAATGAAGTTTTATCCGATGCTAGCACTCTAACAAAAACATTATTATTTATATTAGCATTTGTACTTATCATATCAATTTTAGCTTCATTTATCATAGGAAAAACATTGGCAAAACCGATTCTAAATCTTACAGAGATTGTTGATAAAAAATCAAATCTAGACTTTAGTACTATAGATCAAGGTACAATTCAAACCATTGTGAAAAGAAAAGATGAAATTGCAACAATGGCTTTTTCATTACAAAGTATGTCCCAAAATGTTAGAGATTTAATAGTACAGGTAGCAGAAACTTCTCAGCAAGTCTCAGCTACATCCGAAGAGCTAACAGCCACATCTCAGCAGACTGCAACAGCATCTCAGGAAGTTGCTCAAACAATTATAGATATAGCAGAAGGGGCAACGAAGCAAGCGAACAATACACTTGAAGTTTCAACTGTTTTAGAAAACTTAAGCTTAGAAATTGAAAAAAACCTTGAGAGAACAGGAAATCTTTCGGAAGCTTTCAACAAAATCAATGAACATGTAAGCTCTGGACTTAAGGCTATTGAATTGCTTAATACAAATACGAAAGAAAATAATGCAGCTGCTGATATTGTGTTTAATAGCATATTAAAAACAAATGAAAGCTCGTCAAAAATTAGTGAAGCCAGCAACCTGATTCTCAGCATTGCAGATCAGACAAATCTTCTTGCTTTAAATGCTTCGATCGAAGCAGCAAGAGCAGGCGAACACGGAAGAGGCTTTGCTGTTGTCGCAGATGAAATTCGTAAACTAGCTGAGCAATCTAGAAATTCTACAGAAATAATTAATCAAATTGTAAAAAATCTGTTGGATGATGCTGAAATGGCAGTTATGAAAATGAAAGAGGCAAATGCTCTCGTTAAACACCAAGAACAAAGTGTAGGCTTAACCGGAAATACATTTGACTTAATAACAGATGCAATTAAAGATTCTGAAAAATTAGTTAGAGCAATAGATGATTCTAGTAAAAAAATGAAACAGAGTAATGATAATGTATCAAATAATATCAGTATGCTTTCTGTAGTAGCTGAGCAAAATGCAGCCTCTACTGAGGAAGCATCTGCTACAATAGAGGAACAGACAGCATCGGCAGAAGAAATTGCTAGCGCAAGTGAAGATTTAGCAGAAATGGCTCAATCTCTGCAAGAACTAATTCTCAGATTTAAGGTATAGGCTTAGATATTTTATAATATACAACCATAACCTCTGTAATTTCAAAAAAGGTCATCCTTTAAAAATCTTCTAAAGGATGACCTTTTATATTATCTGATTTTTAATGTCTTCTTTAGCTTGCAAACTTTCCTGCTCATTATTTTTATATGTGATAAATTATTATAGGTCTAATAGCATTACTTGCCTATCTAAAGAAAAGATATCTCTTATCTTTCTATGATTATATCCCTTTGCCTTGTAATTAGAATGTCCTGCGTTCTTTGCTATCAAAAGCTGCCTTCTTCTATTAACTGCAAAACGGTCTCCAGCGCATCCATACCGGGACGGTTAGAGTGGTGAGGGGTGGTGGGAAACTCATTTAAAGCGCGGCCATAACTGTCAGTTAAATAGTCTATATCCCACCTTAATATAATCCCGGTGTTGGGTAAAGCAAAGAACCACCCAGAGCTTGTAGTATATGCGCCACCGGTCTGCTCTCCCACAAGAGTAGCAAAGCCCATTTCTTTTGCATGGCGGGCAAACAGCGCAGCACCTGAGTAATTGTTGCCATTGATCAAAATCCATATTTTTCCATAGAAGGGATAAAAGATATTTGGGATCCTTAACTGGTGCATATGCCGCCATTCGATATTGCTAATACTGGTATTAAACCTGACACCATAAGCTAAATCTTGTACATCGTCCTCATTAATATGTGGCAAATTATTTGCTTCCATAATTTCCGTCATTGTAAGCAAGTAATCAGTTTCAGGTATATTACGTGAATTCTGTGCTTCAATTTTAAGATTCTCTGCCCCTAAAGATTTCCCAAGCTTACTTCCTTTATAAAAAGCGTACAAAGGCATATCGGGCATATTATTCCTTTCTGGCCAAAGGGGTTTCATAATAAGCATTCTCCAAATATCTGGTGATCCTCCGCCATTGTCCCTGATATCAATAATCAAATGCTCATATTTATTGATATTACGGTAAAATGTTTTCAAGGTATCGTTAGTATTTACATTGAAACTCAAAAAGCTTGGCACATTTAAATAGGCTATCTTATCTTCCTCAATAATTTCTGTTTTAACTATACTGCTCGGCACCTGAACTGGAGGGTAACCGCGAAAAATAAATTGCAAAAGAGCTCCTTTCTCTTCGGCAAGAGTATTGAAAAAATCTTCCTGTTTTTGGTAAAATCTTTGAGAAGTAGGATTAGTGAAGACATGGTGATTATGGGATGTGTAAAGAGGACTCGAGGGACTTGAATAAGGGAGTTGAAGCATATTATATAACCCAGAATCCAGCGGATAGGTATGGATAAATCCTAAAAAATGCGAGAAAAATTCATGGCGAATAATGCTCCAAAAAATTTGTTCATCTAATTCAGGCATATCCTCCAAGGAAATACCCAGTTCACTTGCAAGGCCTTCAAGAGAATAAGGGTAATTCTCTATCATAGCCCGTGTTTCCCGCCCCAGCCCCCTTATATCCACACCTAATCTTCTTTCTACCACGCCAAAATATGGAAATGTGTCTTCCATTGTTTGCATCATGTAATCAAAGTCATTTAAAAAATCTTCCATTGTCAGCTGTTCATTAGATATCAACTGTTCCACGGAGTTTCCACATGCGGTAAAAACCAACATTGCCATTAATATTATGGCAATCACGTTGAATTGACGAAGCAATTTTTTCATTACCGTAACACCTCGCTCTCTGTTACTTTAACTTTACTTAAAAATTTTTTCATATTGATCATCTCCCCCTTTAACTTATGTATAATCTCTAAAACCATTAGGTATATTGTACCAATATTTCCAGTAGTAGTGTTGTCGTTTTTAAAAACAATATAAATAAACCTGAAAAATAAAAAAGACAAAGCCCTAAAAATCTATGGGACTTTGTCTAACTTAAATATGATGTTGCCCATTGTTGCCCAATTGGCCAACATTTGGTCAACAATTATAATATATACTTAAAAATAAACAAACCCAATACCTTATAGGTATTGGGTTTGTTTATTTTTATATGGTGCACCTGAGACGATTCGAACGTCCGACACACGGTTTAGGAAACCGTTGCTCTATCCTACTGAGCTACAGGTGCATGGTAGAATCATATATTTTTTATTCTAACATAAATTTAAAACTGGGTCAATATTTTTACTTATTTTACCATATCAGCATTGTAATATAACCATTTTAGCATTCCTATTATATATCATAAAAAAAGAAAGCCAATCTTATATATAAAATATACTAAGTATGGCTTCCTTTTTATAATACATATTTATTTTATTAGCTTAAATAAGCTCGGAACATCCATAATGTTTTTTCTAAATTACCAATACTTCCTACAAATAAGTCTACTGTTACTTGATCATCATTTTGATCAGCTATTTTTAAAGCTGTTCTTAATTCAGCAATTAAAGTTTCAAAATCTTTTTGAAGATCTTTAACTATAGCTTCTCCTGTCATTGGTTCACTTTTAACTTCCTTTAAAGTTGCAAGCTCTAAATACTCCTTCAGAGATGCAGCTGGTCTAAATCCTAGTGTTAGAATTCTTTCTGCTACTGCATCTAATTCCTCAGCGGTATTGTTATAAAGTTCTTCTAATTTAGCATGGAGCTGGAAGAAACTTTTACCTTCTACATTCCAATGATAGTTATGAAGTTTAGTATATAGAACGTGTAAGTTAGCTAAATATTGATTTAAAACTTTTGAAACTTCCTCACTGCCTTTAACATCTAATCCGATTTGTACATTCATAATTCTTATTCCTCCTTAAATTTTTATTTTTTATTTGACAGACATTCTTGACAAATGCCTTTATAATAAACACTTTTTTTCATGATTTTAAAATTTTTCAATTCTGCTTTTTCTGTTGGATCAGATATAATGTAGAAATCGTAAATTTTACCACATTCATTACATTTGAAATGTCCATGGTTACCCATATCTGCATCATATATATTAAGGAGTTAAACATATTATTTAAAAATTATTTTGTTTTTTATATTTTACTTTCCTCTATTAAGATTTCCCAATGTAGTTTAATTTAAACCAGAATATCTATAAAATCTATTCTTCTATTTCTGGCTCATAGGCATCTTCCTCATAATCATATTCAGGTCTTTTCATCTTTGATCTATTTGTATAAAAGTCATTCCTATTGTTTTCTATAGATTTTAATCTATCATAAACATCTTCTTCATAATTATAATTAAAGCTTCTTTCTAAAATGAATTTATCAACTTTTTTCTTTTTCATTTTTAACCTCCAAATAGTTCACATTTCTAATAGTTACCATTAATATTTTAACCATTTAATTATACTTCTATTATACATAAATAAGCAGTATATATAAGAATCTATATACACTGCCTACCTAAAATTATACTATTTTATTATTTAGAGATAACTTCAATTCCTCCCATGTAGCCCCTCAACGCTTCAGGTATAACTACATTTCCTTCATCATCTTGAAAATTTTCTAATATGGCAGCCACTGTTCTACCTACTGCAAGCCCAGATCCATTTAATGTATGAACAAATTCTACTTTACCCTTTTCCTCAGGACGGAATCTAATATTAGCTCTTCTTGCTTGAAAGTCTTCAAAGTTACTACAAGAAGAAATTTCAACATAACGATTATAGCTTGGCATCCATACTTCAATATCATATTTAAATGCCGCAGTAAAACCTAAATCTCCAGTACATATCTTCACTACCCTATAAGGTATTTCTAATAACTGTAATACCTTCTCTGCGTTATTTGTTAGCTTTTCAAGTTCTTTATAGGATTCTTCCGGCTTAACAAACTTAACAAGCTCTACCTTGTTAAATTGATGTTGTCTAATTAATCCTCTGGTATCTCGACCAGCTGAACCTGCTTCGGAACGGAAACAAGGAGTGTACGCTACGTAATATAATGGTAGCTTCTCTTCATCGATAATCTCATCCCTATGCATATTAGTAACAGGAACCTCTGCTGTAGGCACTAAGAAATAATCTTTTTGTGGTATTTTAAAAGCATCATCTTCAAATTTAGGTAATTGTCCCGTACCAGTCATACTATTTCTATTTACCATAAATGGAGGTAAAACTTCCGTATATCCATGCTCGCCAGTATGCAAATCTAACATAAAGTTAATTAAAGCTCTTTCTAGCCTTGCACCCACCCCTCTGTATAACGCAAATCTTGCTCCTGTTATCTTTGAAGCGGCCTCAAAATCAATAATATTAAGGCTTGTAGCTATATCCCAATGTGCCTTTGGCTCGAAATCAAATTTAGTCGGATTTGACCATGTTCTTATTTCAATATTATCATCGTCAGTTTCTCCTTGTGGTACATCTGGATGAGGTACATTAGGTATTCTAAGCAGGGCATATTCTAGTTTATCCTCTACTTCTTTAACCTGTCCATCTAACTCCTTAATTTGTGCTGACAGGTCTTTCATTTTTGCCATTACTTCTGCAACATCTTTTCCTTCTTTCTTTAGTCTGGGAATTTCCTTAGATACTGTATTCTGCTCATTTTTCATATTCTCTACCTGCTGAAGCAAGGCTCTCCTTTGCTCATCCAGCTCAACAACTTCATCTAAGCTAAAATCTTTTTCTCCTCTTCTAGCCATAGCTGCTTTAATTTCATCTAGATTTGTTCGTATTCTTCTAATATCTAACACATTACTACCTCCTCTTTATTTATACATTAAAAAAAGCCCTCCATCCCTAATAAAAGGGACGAAAGACTTAACTCCGCGTTGCCACCCTAGTTGATTAGCTATACTAATCCACCTTAAGCATTATAACGTATGCTAGCCGTTTCTACCTACTTATTTTTCAGTAGAACACTCAGAGATGGATTCAACAACTCGCCTCATCGATTCACACCACCCATCGACTCTCTTAAGAAGCTACTTGCCTACTATTTCTCTTCTTCGTATTATAAATATATTATTGAAGTGTATGTTATCATAATTATATAAAAACTTCAAGTCATATTTTAAAATTATATTTATTTTATGAATATCTTTAAAAAATTATACATTTTATGTTTCATTGTACAAGCATTTTGTATATTTTAATATTATTAGGCTATAATTCAAATAGATCATTAACACATACTTTAGAATTATAAGGGGGAAATTTTAATGAATCAAGTTAATTTAGTAGGCCAAATAGGAGATTTAAAAGAAATTGACTATAGAAACACATTGGCAATAGCTACCTTAATAGAGCTTTTAATAGAAAAGAATGTTATTACTAGGCAAGAATTCGCTAGAAAGTCCTATTATTTAGATAATATGTCTTTGGAAGAATTAAAGCAATTAAGAACTGGTTGTTAGAGCAATTCTTAATTGCTTTAATTATGTTTTATTGACTTAACTTCATATCCCCTTCTTTAATCCAACCTTGCCTTCTCATAAATAATGAAATAAGAAGAGTTAGCAAAGCAGGTAAAATAAAATGGAGCAACGCTATTTTAATCAGCACAATTGAAGCTGTTTCACCATTTTGAGTAACCATAGTAACAAATGCCCCAAACTGACCTACTAATCCACTTGTACCCATTCCTGCTCCAATACTGTTATTTTCCATTCTAATTATAGTCGTTGCTAAAGGACCTAAAAATGCACTAGCTAAGGTTGGCGGTATCCATATTAATGGATTTCTAATAATATTAGGTACTTGAAGCATACTTGTACCTAACCCTTGAGCAATAAAACCACCTATACCATTTTCTTTATAGCTCGCCACAGCAAAACCTATCATTTGAGTAGAACAACCTACTACAGCAGCTCCTGCAGCTAAACCATTTAATCCTAACGAAATAGCTAAAGCTGCACTACTTATAGGAAGGGTTAATATCATTCCCATTAATACAGCTAACAATATACCCATAGGTATTGGATGAAGCACAGTTACATCATTAATTAATCTTCCTAAGAATGTCATCATTATTGTAACGCTAGGTGCTATAAAGTTACCCACTAATCCTCCTATTACGATTGTAGCAGCTGGAATTAGTACAATATCTACCTTTGTTTTGCCTGCAATCCACTTTACAATCTCAGCTCCAATTAGTGCTGCTACAAATGCGCCTACTGGCTCCCCAGTTTTAATACTATATGAACCTACCTCAGTTAAAAAAATTGTATTTGCACCTATAGCTCCAGTTATTAATGATGCAAATATTGCTAATGGAGGTGCCCCAATAGAATAAGCTACTCCTGCTCCTATAGCTGGTCCCATTAAAAATTGTGCAACCTGGCCAAAGGATACTAAAATTTGGACATTAGCCAATTCTCCAATTTGCTTTAAAATAAGTCCAATAATTAAAGAAGAGAAAAGTCCAAGGGCCATGCCGTTAAGCGCCTTCGTAATATAATCTTTTAGCGATACTTGCCTGTCATTAATTCTCATCTGCACTCCTCCAATATGAAAATGTAATTTCATCTAATAGATTATAGTGACTTAATCAATAAATTGTATTACATGTATTTACTGCTGTCTTGTCACCTATCTATAAAAATATAACATATTGTTAGTCATTAATCAAGTATCCTTTTTTATTTAATGCTTTTTTTAACTCTTGAAATATTTCTTCATTAGCAACTTCTATAGTATGAATATGAATACCATCTGTTAATGTAGCAAGGGGTTCCGCTTTCTTTTTAGTAATTGTATTAATAAAATACTCTAGATCTCTTTTATGATTTATGTTGAGTACACTAGTTATTTCTCCATATAGTGGATGTTCTACTATTACATCAATTATTGTTGCACCATAATCTATCATAATTTGAAGCTCTTCTTCAATAGCATTATACCCTTCATGCTTACAAACAATTCGTTTTGTTATTCTATTATCTTTTTTTATAGGAATCATATAACCTTGTGGAGTTGCAATAATATCCTCTCCTTGGGCTCTTAAAAGTGCAATATCCTGTACAATAACTTGCCTTGATATATTAAAAAACTTCGCTAAATCTGTACCTTTAATAGGCTCCACGTTATTCTTTAATTTATTTATTATAGCATTTCTTCTTTCTGTACTGGTCATAATATCACTTCTTTCTATATAGGATTATTTCTTATATTTTATCATAAATTCGTATGAAGGACAGCTTCCCTTTAAATTAAAACTTTGTTTTATACCCTGTAGTTTCACATGAAACTATATTTATTATTCCCTAGACAATAAAAAACACAGTTACATAAATTGTAACTGTGTTCTTAAATATATCGCAGCGACCTACTCTCCCAGGCAGCTTCCCGCCAAGTACCATCAGCGCTGAAGGGCTTAACTACTGTGTTCGGTATGGGAACAGGTGTGACCCCTTCGCTATTGCCACGATATTTTGACTAGATTCTTATTGTATCATCTTCGTCAATAATTTTCAAGAGAATCTTAATACTTTGCAGTTTCGCATAGCAAATTTGTTTATTCCCTTACGGTCATACAAATTTGGTGCTCATTGCCTTTAACCTACCATCAATTTATTTCATAAATTGGGTTAGGTCATAAAATTCCCTCAAAACTATACAATGTTAGAATATATTGGTCAAGCCCTCGACCTATTAGTACCTATCAGCTAAGTACATTGCTGCACTTACACCCTAGGCCTATCAACCAAGTAGTCTTCTTGGGGTCTTACCTCCTTACGGAGTGGGAAATCTTATCTTGAGGGGGGCTTCGTGCTTAGATGCCTTCAGCACTTATCCCTTCCGCACTTAGCTACCCAGCGATGCTCTTGGCAGAACAACTGGTACACCAGAGGTGCGTCCATCCCGGTCCTCTCGTACTAAGGACAGCTCCTCTCAAATTTCCTGCGCCCGCGACGGATAGGGACCGAACTGTCTCACGACGTTCTGAACCCAGCTCGCGTACCACTTTAATG
Source organism: Alkaliphilus sp. B6464 (assembly GCF_018141165.1). Taxonomy (NCBI): domain Bacteria; kingdom Bacillati; phylum Bacillota; class Clostridia; order Peptostreptococcales; family Natronincolaceae; genus Alkaliphilus; species Alkaliphilus sp. B6464. The sequence continues at coordinate 1,122,719 of NZ_CP058557.1, read as the reverse complement.
GGCGAACAGCCCAACCCTTGGGACCTACTACAGCCCCAGGATGTGATGAGCCGACATCGAGGTGCCAAACCTCCCCGTCGATGTGGACTCTTGGGGGAGATAAGCCTGTTATCCCCGGGGTAGCTTTTATCCGTTGAGCGATGGCCCTTCCACTCGGAACCACCGGATCACTAAGCCCGACTTTCGTCCTTGCTCGACCTGTATGTCTCGCAATCAAGCTCCCTTTTGCCTTTACACTCTACGCACGATTTCCGACCGTGCTGAGGGAACCTTTGGGCGCCTCCGTTACTTTTTGGGAGGCGACCGCCCCAGTCAAACTGCCCACCTGACAGTGTCCCAAGACTGGATTCACAGTCTATGGTTAGAACTTCAGTACTACAAGAGTGGTATCCCAACGATGACTCCACTGAGACTGGCGTCCCAGCTTCTAAGTCTCCCACCTATGCTGTACATGTAGCACCGAAATCCAATGTCAAGTTGCAGTAAAGCTCCACGGGGTCTTTCCGTCCTGTCGCGGGTAACCAGCATCTTCACTGGTATTACAATTTCACCGGGTCTATTGTTGAGACAGCGCCCAAATCGTTACGCCTTTCGTGCGGGTCGGAACTTACCCGACAAGGAATTTCGCTACCTTAGGACCGTTATAGTTACGGCCGCCGTTTACTGGGGCTTAAGTTCATTGCTTCGCAGATGCTAACAATTCCCCTTAACCTTCCAGCACCGGGCAGGCGTCAGCCCCTATACGTCGTCTTTCGACTTAGCAGAGACCTATGTTTATGGTAAACAGTCGCTTGGGCCTATTCTCTGCGGCCGGTTGAGGCTTACAGAGTAAATCTTTAACCAAAACCGGCTCCCCTTATCCCGAAGTTACGGGGTCATTTTGCCGAGTTCCTTAACAATAGTTCTCCCGATCGTCTTAGGATTCTCTCCTCACCTACCTGTGTCGGTTTGCGGTACGGGCACCTAGAAATCTCGATAGAAGCTTTTCTCGACAGTGTGGAATCAGCCAGTTCGCTACTTAAATTTCGCTCCCCATCACTTCTCAGGATTAATGTTAAAAGGGATTTGCCTCTTCTAACTCCCTACCAGCTTAGACGCACACAACCAACGGTGCGCTGAGCCTATCCTACTGTGTCACTCCATCTCTCAAACGATTTTAGGTGGTACAGGAATTTCAACCTGTTGTCCATCGCCTACGCCTTTCGGCCTGGGCTTAGGTCCCGACTAACCCTGAGCGGACGAGCCTTCCTCAGGAAACCTTAGGTTTTCGACGGGCAGGATTCTCACCTGCCTCTCGTTACTCATGCCAACATTCTCACTTCTATACAGTCCACTGCTCCTTCCGGTACAGCTTCAACCTATATAGAACGCTCGCCTACCATCCTTACGGATCCATAGCTTCGGTGATACGTTTGAGCCCCGGACATTTTCGGCGCAGAATCACTCGACCAGTGAGCTATTACGCACTCTTTGAATGAATGGCTGCTTCTAAGCCAACATCCTGGTTGTCTATGCAACTCCACATCCTTTTCCACTTAACGTATACTTTGGGACCTTAGCTGATGGTCTGGGCTCTTTCCCTCTTGACTACGGATCTTATCACTCGCAGTCTGACTCCCGAGTAAAAGATAACGGCATTCGGAGTTTGATAGGTTTTGGTAACCGGTGAAGGCCCCTAGACCATTCAGTGCTCTACCTCCGTATCTCTTAACCTCGAGGCTAGCCCTAAAGCTATTTCGGCGAGAACCAGCTATCTCCGGGCTCGATTGGAATTTCACCGCTACCCACAGTTCATCCGGTGACTTTTCAACGTCAATCGGTTCGGACCTCCACGAAATTTTACTTCCGCTTCATCCTGACCATGGGTAGGTCGCCCGGTTTCGGGTCTACGGCATGAAACTAGACGCCCTATTAAGACTCGGTTTCCCTACGGCTTCGCACCATAGGTGCTTAACCTTGCTCCATACCGTAACTCGTTGGCCCGTTCTACAAAAAGTACGCGGTCACACATAAAAAGTGCTCCCACAGTTTGTAAGCAGAAGGTTTCAGGTTCTATTTCACTCCCCTTCCGGGGTTCTTTTCACCTTTCCCTCACGGTACTATGCGCTATCGGTCACCAGGTAGTATTTAGCCTTGGGGGGTGGTCCCCCCTGCTTCCCACAAGGTTTCACGTGCCTCGTGGTACTCTGGATCACGGTCTAGAATATCATCGTTTCATGTACAGGACTATTACCTTCTATGGTGAGTCTTTCCAAACCTCTTCTATTACGATGAGTCATCATATATGACCGGTCCGCAACCCCGATAGAGAAAACCCTATCGGTTTGGGCTTATCCCCTTTCGCTCGCCGCTACTTAGGGAATCGATTTTTCTTTCTCTTCCTCAGGGTACTTAGATGTTTCAGTTCCCCTGGTATGTCTTCTATTACCTATTGATTGAGTAATAGATACTTAGGTATTAACCTAAGTAGGTTTCCCCATTCGGAAATCCCCGGATCAAAGATTGCTTGCATCTCCCCGAGGCTTATCGCAGCTTACCACGTCCTTCATCGACTCCTGGTGCCAAGGCATCCGCCTTCTGCCCTTATTAGCTTGACCATGCTAATATTCATCTAATGCTATCGCATTGATGATTGCTTTACTATTTCTAACATTGTGTAGTTTTCAAGGAACTATTTATCAAAGCATTACTAACCTCTAGCATATAGCTAGTATGTTGATAATACTTAGTGAGAGAGGTCTCTCAAAACTAGACAGTATAGATTGCCAATTCTCCTTAGAAAGGAGGTGATCCAGCCGCACCTTCCGATACGGCTACCTTGTTACGACTTCACCCCAGTCATTGGCTTCACCTTCGACAGCTTCCTCCAATAAAGGTTGGATAGCTGGCTTCGGGTGCTTCCGACTCCCGTGGTGTGACGGGCGGTGTGTACAAGACCCGGGAACGCATTCACCGCGACATTCTGATCCGCGATTACTAGCAACTCCGACTTCATGTGGGCGAGTTTCAGCCCACAATCCGAACTGGGACCGATTTTGTAGGATTCGCTCCGGATTACTCCTTGGCTGCCCGTTGTATCGGCCATTGTAGCACGTGTGTAGCCCTGAACATAAGGGGCATGATGATTTGACGTCATCCCCACCTTCCTCCGAGTTATCCCCGGCAGTCTCTCTAGAGTGCCCAGCCGAACTGCTGGCAACTAAAGACAAGGGTTGCGCTCGTTGCGGGACTTAACCCAACATCTCACGACACGAGCTGACGACAACCATGCACCACCTGTCACCTCAGTCCCCGAAGGGAAGGCTTCGATTAAAAAGCTGTCCGAGGGATGTCAAGTCCAGGTAAGGTTCTTCGCGTTGCTTCGAATTAAACCACATGCTCCGCTGCTTGTGCGGGTCCCCGTCAATTCCTTTGAGTTTCATTCTTGCGAACGTACTCCCCAGGCGGAGTGCTTAATGCGTTAACTGCGGCACCGAGGTTTGACCCCCAACACCTAGCACTCATCGTTTACGGCGTGGACTACCAGGGTATCTAATCCTGTTCGCTACCCACGCTTTCGTGCCTCAGCGTCAGTTGCAGTCCAGAGAGTCGCCTTCGCCACTGGTGTTCCTCCTAATATCTACGCATTTCACCGCTACACTAGGAATTCCACTCTCCTCTCCTGCACTCAAGCCCTACAGTTTCAAAGGCTTACTACGGTTGAGCCGTAGCCTTTAACCTCTGACCCATAGGGCCGCCTACGCACCCTTTACGCCCAATGATTCCGGATAACGCTTGCCCCCTACGTATTACCGCGGCTGCTGGCACGTAGTTAGCCGGGGCTTCCTCCTAAGGTACCGTCATTATCTTCCCTTAGGACAGAGCTTTACGACTCGAAAGCCTTCATCGCTCACGCGGCGTTGCTGCATCAGGGTTTCCCCCATTGTGCAATATTCCCCACTGCTGCCTCCCGTAGGAGTCTGGACCGTGTCTCAGTTCCAGTGTGGCCGTTCACCCTCTCAGGCCGGCTACTGATCGTCGCCTTGGTGAGCCATTACCTCACCAACTAGCTAATCAGACGCGGGCCCATCCTATACCGAAATTCTTTGACCTTTTAGGGATGCCCCTAAAAGGTATTATGGGGTATTAGCAATGGTTTCCCATTGTTATTCCCCTGTACAGGGTAGGTTGCCCACGCGTTACTCACCCGTCCGCCGCTAAATTAAAATCATTCCACCCGAAGGCTTCCTGAAAATAACTCCGCTCGACTTGCATGTGTTAGGCACGCCGCCAGCGTTCATCCTGAGCCAGGATCAAACTCTTAAATAAAATTTCTGGGTACCATCTTTTAAAGATGGATTTATTATTTGCTGGCTTAATCTATACTGTTTAGTTTTCAAAGACCTCTTCAAGGGCTTATGCCCTATCGCCTTGTTGTGGCGACTTATTTAATATATCATATCTAAAATATTATGTCAACACTTTTTTTTGCATTTTTAATATTTTTGTCGAAATGATTGCCGCTGCGATTAGCGACTTGTTTACTTTAACACTTTACAATAAGATTGTCAATATACTTTTTTGTTATTTAATAAAGTTTGAAGATTCAAAGTATATCTTTTTTTATATGAATTACTTGAATTACTTGAGTATGAGAAGAAAATATATTACTATTTCTTCTCATACTCTTACAATACTATTTTATAATTACATATTACATTTAAGCTATTTAATATTTAAGTAATTAGCAATATTAGAATCCTTGTTTAAAACACCTTTTATTTTTGAAGCCTTACTACTCATAATAACAGTAACACCAGGACCATGTCCTGACTTAATACAATCACTGTGAACAACAACTCCTATTGATACTGATCCTTTTAGATATTGTCTTCCATATGTATTGTCACAGTCTCTAAGCATAACTAGGTCCCCAAATCGTAGCTTATCTATGCCAAATTGCTTATTTGCTTCTAAATCACCAGTCATAATATCATAATCTCCTGAAAAAGCTGTAGTGCTTCCAATGCCTGATCCCATCAAATATGCAGGTATTTCCGTTACCACTGGCACTTCCAATACCCCTTCCTCGTTTTCTTTAATACCTAGATTTTCAAATAGCACCGGATCTATATTCATACAGGTTACATCCTCGTATCCAGCTATTTTAAAGCCTTGCCCATAAGCTTTAACTAATATTGTGTCATTAATAGCCATTTTATCTAAGTCTTCATCTTTAAAATATAATAAGACATGGTCAATTCCTCCATGCATTCCTGTCACATAGCCTTTAGCACCTTTAGCATCCCCTGTTATAACTTTTGCTTCATTTCCAATACAAGAAAGCAGCATTAATGCATCATTTTCACCTCTAGTTTCATTTTTTATACTAACGCCAGGTTCAACATGGTCTCCTATCCACTGCATACAACTATCACCTATTTTAACATTGTAAGTAATGCCCCCTGTTGCTGGTAGAACCTCTGCGACTCCATCTCTATTAACTCTATACGGATGTAGTGCACTTGGACTATGAATTTTACCCTGTACTGATTGCATCACTAATTTGCTTTTATTTGTTTCCATTATTAATCTCTCCCTTTAATTTATTTCGTATATCTAAACTTCTATTTTTTTGTTAAATTTCCTGTTTATTTTCTAAATAGTTATAAAGAAATTTACGTTTTTTATATCTCGTATAGAACTACAATTTTTTAAGGTAGCTATTTAAAAATTGGTATAGACTTCATTCTCTATATAAGCGCAGACGATAAACGTCATAGTCGTTATAACAGTACTTTTTTCCTAATATTTTAAATATTATAGAGTTTTTTCTCTTTTTATTATATACTTTATTTGGAGGGTTTTAGTTAGTGGTTTTTTGTGAAAAAACAGTCTTGCATTATATGTTAAAGCCAATTTAGCCTATACTTAAGGGGAGGACACTTATGAAAAAAAGCATAAGAAACAAGATTATGGGAGGTTTCCTATTAATTATTCTACTATTAATTGGTCTAGGCACCTTTTCTTTTATTAGTTTTTCTAATATTCATAAACAGATGAATCATATGACGCAGTTAAGCTTTGTTGGAATTAATACAGCTAAGGACTTGGAGATTGCCGCTTTGGAGAAAATTTCATCCTTAAGAGGTTATCTTCTTACCAGTGACCCAACTTATCTTGATACCTTTCAAGGTTATCAAACAGTTGCCACAGAACTAGCTGAAAAAATCATTGAATTATCCTATACAGAAGAAACTATTGATCTGTCTACTAAAATGAATGTACTAAACAAAGAGTACGATGAATTAGCTGATTCAATTTTTTCTCTACATCGTTCTGGTGAAACCGCACAGGCAATTGAAGTTATGCTGAAACAATCTTATCCAAAGGCTATGGAGCTAAGAATAGCCTCAGATGACCTTATTACACTTAAGAATGATGATATTGAAATAATAGAAGCTTCAATTAGCAGTTCAATAAATATTATTATGATGTTAACAATAGGTATTATTGCGCTTATAGCTATTCTAAGCATTACTATAGGGGTTGTAGTTACAAAAAGCATCGTAAATCCTATAAAAAAATTAATATCTATATGCGAGACAGTATCTAATGGAGATTTAACGCAGGATATTTCTGTAAATACAAAGGATGAAATTCATATATTAGCTAAGGCATATAACCAGATGGTGCTTAACCTACGTAATATTATCCATCAAACCTCTGAAGCTTCTGAACAAGTAGCGGCTAACAGTCAACAGCTTTCCGCCTCTTGCCAAGAAATATCCGCTACTTCTGAAGAGGTAACTAGTAGTATTACAGAAATTGCTAGAGTATCTGATGACCAGTCTATTATAGTAAATGATTCTACGGAAAAAGTAACCGATATAGCAAGTAATATACATGAAGTATCTAATAATATACATATTATTAATGAATCATCTAAAACAACTCTAAGAACCGCTGAAGATGGTATACAAAGTGTCAAAGAAGCAGTTGAGAAAATGAACAATATTAAAACATCTACAGAAGAAGCTTCTAATTCTATTCAACAATTAAACGAAAGTTCTAAGGAAATTGAAAAAATAGTAGATGCCATTAGTGCCATTGCGGATCAAACTAATCTTCTAGCACTAAATGCAGCTATAGAAGCTGCTAGAGCCGGAGAAGCAGGTAGTGGTTTTGCTGTAGTAGCGGAAGAAGTACGTAAACTGGCGGAGCAATCTGGCGACTTCGCTAATAAAATAAGTTTGCTTATTGCAGATATACAAAATAGAATTGAGGGAACTGTAAGATCGATTACCAACAATGTAGACGAAGTTAATACTGGAGCTGTTGCAGTTGATATAGCTAGTAAAAACTTTAGTGTAATTGTAACAGAAATAAATAGTGTAGCAATGAAGGCCCAAGATGCAACCCATCTGACAGATATAGTATCACAAAATATTGAAGAAGTTGTTAATGGATTTAAAAATATTTCTTCTATTTCTCAGAACATTGCATCCTCCACAGAGGAAATTGCAACAGGCTCTGAGGAACAGGCCGCTACCATTGAAGAAGTTGCCAATTCTGCATCTTATTTATCAGCCATGGCACAACAACTTCAAAGTTCTATTGCTATTTTTAAATATTAAAATTAATCCGATGCTTATCATTGATCTCTGGTTAGAAAATAAAAAGGAATTCGAGATTCAAAGACTCTCAAATTCCTTTTTTTATTCCATTTATTTTTTAACTTTACCATCTATGGCAGGATCCTGGGCCAAAACCTCCCATAAAATTATTTCTTCCTGATCCTCTATTATTTTCACTTCTATAGTGTCCCATCATTCCTTGACCATATCCATATTCATTATGATATTCTTCCATACGATCAATTTCCTCGTTCCAATACTTAGCATCTTCTTCAGTAATTTCTCCGTTTGTAACAGCTTCATTTACTTGTTCTTTTCTCCACTCAATCATGTCTTTATACCATTGTGGTGCCTCTTTTGCACTATCTGCAAAAGCTACAGCTCCCATTGATAAAACTAGAACTGCGATAATAGATAAGATTGTAAATTTCTTCATTTTAATAACCTCCTATATAGTATGTTTTATTATAGTTATATATTAGGTTAAGAATGTGAAGATTTTATGAAGAAAAACTCATTATTTTAATTATATTTCTTTAAACCTTTAGACTTTCTAAAGTTTAAAAGGTCGAAATCTAATACCAACTTAGTTTTTTCTTCTGGAAAAATAGACTTTCCTTCTATATATTTATTCATAATTTTTAAACATGCACCTATCATACTTCCTAAAATAACAGCTGATACCAATGTTCCTATATGAAGTCCCTTAATTTTTCCAAAGAAGATTATGCTACACGTTAGAGAAACTGTAAAGCAAACTAAATCAAAACCTGTTTTAAATTTTGCAATTTCTATATTTTTTGCCAAACATATTTCCTTTACAAAGGTATCGAAGGGCAAAATTGGATAGTTGCTCTTTATAAATGCAGCAACCCCTATAGAAATAACTATGGAACCAAAAATAAATAGTCCTATTCTTTCAACAAATGTATTAGATGTAACAGATACTAAAATTAAATTAAATAAATCTATAGCTATACCAAATAAAAAAGCTACTATAAACGACATTAAATATTTTATCGTGAGCCTTCTAATAATAATAACTAAGAGAAGTAATACGAATCCATGAACAATATAATTCCATTGACCAAAGGTTATCTTTGTAAAATATAAGCTTATAACGTAGGGTACAGATGTTGCCACGGACACTCCTAAATTTGATTTAATAACTAATACAACGCCAAGACTTAAGCAGGAAAGCCCTAGCAAAAATATAAATAAATTATTAATCCTTAGCTTTTTCATATATACCTCCATAAAAGATTTAGGTGAAGTTTAAACTCCACCTAATCAAGTTTTCTTTATTGTAACAACAATGCTAATGGATAACCTATAAAGGATACAATCAACGTAGTAATTACAACAGTAATTGCGCCATACTTAAATATTGTATTACCATCACTGTATTCTTCTCCATACAATACGGCAATTGAAGCAAAGGAAGCTGGAACCATATAAGCAAGTGCCCCTGTTAATGTTGTTGAAAGAGCTATAGCAAAAACACTAAGATTATCTGTACCAAGGGCAATAGATACTCCAACCCCTGTCATAAGAACTACAGTTGTAACATTTGATGAGAAATTAGTCATAATACTTGTGAGACCAACTATCAAGAGCACTATTAAAACAGGTGGTAAACTTTCTGTAACAGGTACTATATTTTGCACAATAAAATCAGTCAATCCAACTGTTTCTTTTGTAACTGCTCCACCAAGAAGAACCGCAGCTCCTACTAGAAATATTACCCCCCAAGACATTCCTTCTGTAAATGCCTTCTTAAGGTTAAGAACAGGCTCATTATCAACTTCAAGAATGGCTAGCAGCACTACTGCAATAATTGCAGGGAAAGTTGCTCCCATCTTACTTAAAAATGCTCCCAATGCTGTTCCTGGAGCAACTATTGTAAGAATTCCTGGTAATACCCATAATAAAACTACTGTGAAAAAGGCTCCTACAGTTATTTTTTCTTTAATATCCATCGGTTTTATTTCGTCAAGTACATTTTTAACATCAAAATTTTCAAACTTGCTCATATCTGGTTTAAAAAATATTCTAAGCACAAGAAGTAATCCTGCAAAAATGAGTAATCCTGTTGGTACACCGTACATCATATAGGTAAGTAAGCTAATAGGTTGACCTACAGCATTTTCATATATTCCCATACCTAATATTGCAAGTGGATGGGATATAGGTGTCATACCGCCAGCAATATTTATTGAAAATGCCAACGCCATAGTAACCATATGGGGATACCTATCGGTTTTCTTATATCCAAGTTCTTTAAATATCTTATTTGAAAAATCCATAAAAAAGGCCGTAACAGGAACAGGGTCTAGGAATAGCCCAACAATTAAACCAAGAGATATTAATGATATAGTAAAAGTCCATGGACTCCTATTAACAAACTTTCTGCTCATAAACCAGGCAGTAAGTCTTGCTGTAAATCCTGTTGAGTTAAGGGCATAGGTAAGAATAAAACTAGCAATTACAAACATAGTAACCCACGAACCTAAAGAACCTATAATTGCATCATTTAAACTCATAACTCCTGTTAAAGCAAACAGTGGAATACATAATAAACTAGGCCATACCGTATCTACTAAAGATAATAATAATACTGTACCAATAAAAACTCCTAAAACATCCATTCCCATTGGTGTAATCGGAGCAATTGGTGGCATTAATACAAATACCAACATCACAGCAAATGAAAAAATAATCTTTATTAATTTACTTTTTTCAATATTTATTGACTGGTCTTTTACAGACGTTGACATAATTTATCCTCCTATATTATCTGTCGATATATTCTTTAGCTATTTCCTTATTTTCAAGAACCCTTAGTGCACCTAATGCTAATCCTTCCATTTCGTTTTCCCCTGGCATAACTTCCACAGGAGCAATAAATGAAATTCTTTTTTCTATAAGGGATACAAAATCGTTTGAATGAGCAATCCCACCAGTAATAATAATAGCATCCACATCTCCACAAAGTACAGCAGATAATTCACCAATTCCCTTTGCAATTTGATATGCCATAGCTTCATATATTAAAACAGCCTCTTCGTTTCCATCTTTAACTATTCTTTCAAGAACCCTCATATCATTAGTACCAAAGTAGGAGTTTACACCTCCATTACCTCTAAGATTTCTATGCATAGTTCTTTTATCATAATCCCCAGAGTAACAGACATCTATCAGTTTCTTACAAGGCACTCTTCCAGCTCTTTCAGGAGAGAATGGTCCTTCATCATCGGCTATAATATCTACAGCTTTACCTTTTTTATGGGCACTTAGAGAAATACCTCCTCCAAGATGAGCAACAATAAAATTTAAATCCTCATATTTTTTACCTAATCTTTCAGCTACTTTAATTGCCATTGCTCTAGAATTAAGGGCGTGGAAGGTGCTGCTTCTTTCTATTCCAGCCATACCAGATACACGGGCTACAGGTTCTAGCTGATCCACTGAAACAGAATCATAGATAAATCCAGGGATTTCAAGGGTCTCTGCAATAGCATTGGCTATTAATGCACCTAAGTTTGAGGCATGTTCAACAACTGGATTATTTTTAAGTCTGTCTACCATATCTTTATTAATTCTATAGGCTCCCGATTCAACTGGAGGAAGAATACCTCCTCTCCCAACTACAGCAGATAATTCTGTTAATTCACAGCCTCCTTTTTTGAGAACTTCAAGGATCATATTTTTTCTATAATCAAACTGATCAGCTATATTATTAAACTTATTTAATTCCTCTGGTGAGTGATCGATGGTTTTTGTAAAAACCATCGATTCTCCAGAATATAAAGCGATCTTAGTTGACGTAGAACCAGGATTGATTGCAAGTATTTTATGTGACATTTTTTACCTCCACTCTTATCCTACTAAGCTCATACCATGCTTAAAGGCTTCTATATTAATATCAATAAATTGTTTTTTTACATTTTCTCTTATTATTTTTTCCCAATCTATACCCTCTAGCTTCATTGACTTCACAGTAGCACCTAATAAAATAATATTCATAACCTTAGAATTTCCCATATCTTTAGCATGTGTAGCTGCATCTACAACTATAGTATCTACTTTACTTGAAATTTCTTCAACTATACCTTCTGGATAATCAACTTTTCCAGAAAGAATAGATATTGAACCGATCTCATAATTATTAAGGATAACTTTCCCATCGATTTTTAAATATTCAAGCCATCTCATTGCTTCCATTTTCTCAAAAGATACCAATATATCAGCCCCACCTAACTCAATTACAGGAGATTCTACTTTTTCCCCATATCTAACTTGAGAAGATACAGAGCCTCCACGTTGGGACATTCCATGGATCTCGCTCATTTTTACATCATATCCAGCCTCCATAAGACCAGTTGTTAATAACTTACTTGCAAGAATTGTTCCTTGTCCCCCTACTCCTACTAAAAGAATGCTTTTTACCATATTATGCTTCCACCTTTCCTATAGCTTTTACAGGACAAACCTGAGAACACACGCTACAACCTACACATTGGTCAAAACTAATAGTTGATTTCTTAGCCTTATTGTCAAAGGATATAGCAGGACAGCCTGTTCTTACGCAAGCTCTACAGCCTATACATTTATCATGATTAATCTCATATTTACTTTGGAATGCGCCACTAAATTCTTCCTTATCTTGAGCAGATAATTTCTTTAATACACAAGGCCATCTTGTAATAATAACAGAAGGTTCATTGAGGCTTAAAGCCCAATCGAAGGCATTTTTAACTGCAGTAAGATCATTTGGATCTATGCTTACAATATTTTCAATATTACATGCCCTTACAAGCTTTTCAATATCCAATTCTGGTGTTTCCATCCCTTGTATCGTATATCCGGTTCCTGGATTCTCTTGATGTCCTGTCATTCCAGTAATTCTGTTATCTAATATTACTGTAACAGTATTACTTCTATTGTAGGCTACATCTATAAGAGCATTTATCCCTGTATGGAAGAATGTTGAGTCGCCCATTACTGATACAACCCTCTTGTTATTGTCCTTATTCATGTTGAATATTTGTTGCGCTCCATGTCCTGTACTTGCACCGGCACCCATACATATGTTAAAGTCCATAGCATTGTATGGATCTGCAAATCCTAGTGTATAACATCCAATATCACCAGCAACTACAACATTCTTTCTCTTTCCTAATTGATGGAAAAATCCTCTATGAGGACATCCTGCACATAGTGTTGGTGGTCTTGAAACAACCTTTTCTTCATTATAATCTATAGTTTCATTGGTCTTTCCAAATATAGCTTTTCTTATAACATCTGGAGTCATCTCCCCATATGGTGGGAAAAGATTTTTTCCAAAGCAATCGAAGCCTAAAATTCTAACCTGATCTTCAATATATGGGTCATTTTCCTCAATGACATATATTTTATCAACCTTGCTTGCAAATTCCTTTATCTTCTCAGTTGGAAGTGGGTTCGTAAATCCTAATTTTAAATAGGATGCTGAATCTCCAAACACTTCCTTTGCAAATGTAAATGCAGCACCTGAAGCGATTATTCCAACCTTAGTATCATTCCATTCAATATAGTTTAATTCTGTCTTATTAGAGAATTCTAATAGCTTATGCATTCTTTCTTCAACTTTTACCCTCATTTTTCTTGCAAAAGCTGGTACAGTCATATACTTATTTATATCTTTCACATATTCTTTTATAGGGGCATCTTGTCTTTCGCTACATTCTACTATTCCTTTTGAATGACATACTCTTGTTGTCATTCTTATTAAAACAGGGGTATCATAAACTTCACTTATTTGAAATGCAGCCTGTATCATATCTTTAGATTCTTGACTGTCAGTTGGTTCAAGCATTGGAATCTTAGCAAATTTCGCATAGTTACGATTATCTTGCTCATTTTGAGATGAATGTTGACCTGGTTCGTCAGCTGTAATTAAAACCATACCCCCATTAACTCCTGTATATGAGAATGTAAACAGTGGATCTGCTGCAACGTTAACCCCTACATGTTTCATAGCTGCTAGTGATCTAGCACCGGCAATAGATGCACCAATAGCAGCCTCTAAAGCAACCTTTTCATTTGTCGCCCACTCCGCTAAAATATCCTCTTTATATGTTGCAATATTTTCAAGTATTTCAGTACTCGGTGTTCCAGGGTATGCAGAAGCATATCTTACCCCAGCCTCATATGCGCCACGAGCAATAGCTTCGTTTCCTGTTAATAATTTTTTCATATTTTCACTCCTTATTATTTTAAATTAATAATATTTATAACGACTTAACTGCCGATGCAGATAACACAAGGGATAAATATTTTTCTTCAGAACTAGCTCCCCTTGATGTTAAAACTATAGGAACCTTTGCTCCTACAATAAAACCTGCCATTTTAGCTCCAGCTGAATATACAAGAGATTTTCCTAAAATATTTCCTGCAGTTATGTTTGGAACAATTAAAATATCAGCATCTCCAGTAACAGGGCTATTAAAGCCTTTTATCTCTGCAGATTCTTTGCTCATTGTTAAGTCATAGGATATAGGTCCTTCTACAATACAGTTTTTGATTTCTCCCTCAATGTTCATTTTCTTTAGCTTACTAGCATCCACAGTTTCCGGCATTTTGGGATTTTCATTTTCCACAGCAGCTAAAACTGCAACTTTAGGTTCTTCATAGCCCATATCTATAAATGTGCTAACAGCATTTTCTATGATTTGCTTTTTTGTATCTACATCTGGATACATCATCATTCCACCATCTGTAACTGCCAAAAGTTTATGGTAAGTCGGTATTTCATGAATGGCAATATGAGACATTACATTACCAGTTCTAAGACCTTTTTCCTTATCAACTACAGCCTTTAATAAATCAGCAGTTTGAATTTTTCCCTTCATAATAAAGTCGGCTTTATTTTCATTAATAAACTCTACTGCCTTTATCGCTGCCTCTGAATCCTCTTTAACATCAATAATAGAAGATTCATCTAAGCTCTCTTTAAGGTTATCAAGTACTTCTTTTATTTTTATTTTGTCACCTATAAGGATTGGATCTACAATATTATCTTTTTTAGCACGAAATACCGCTTCTAACGTATGTTCATCTTGGGCTACAACTACTACAACTCTCTTTTTTACTTTTGAATTTTGAACCTTTTCTATTAAATCTTTAAAACTTTTAAATATCATGTCTCTCCTCCTTTATTTTCATATTTTAAAAATACTATATTAACTTATTAGATATATAATACGTTAAATTTTTGAAGCACTAAATAATATAGAGCAAAATTCATGCAAAAAAAAAAACACAGGCCTTAGACCTGTATTTCTACGAATTTTCATAATAAATATTATTCTGTAAATTACAAAACCGTTACCTTAGATTAACATCCCGTTATCTTTCGTTAACATATTCAATAATTATTATTGTGATTTAATCTTCTTCCATAGGGCTGTCCTACTTATACCTAGCATTTTTGCTATTTCTGTCTTAGTCATTCCTTGACTAGAAAGCATATCTATCACCTTTTCTTCTACATACCTATTAATTTCCTTTAAATCAATAATCTTATGAACATCTTCAGTATTATTATCTATTATTTCTCTTTTATCTAAATCTATTTCTTTAAAAATTACATATCTCTGAACAATATTTCTTAATTCTCTTGCATTCCCAGGCCATTGATAGTTTAGTAATTTCTCTTCAACATCTTTACTTATTTTATCAAGCTCTTTTTCATTAGATAACTCTTTTAGGTAATGCTTAAATAGCGGAATTATATCTTTTTTTCTTTCACGAAGGGGAGGAATATGTAATTCTAAAATATTTAATCTATAAAACAAGTCCCTTCTAAATCTTCCCTCTTCTACCATTGTCTTCAACTCTTCATTTGTGGCAGCAACAATCCTTATATCCAAAGGGATTACATAGTCTGATCCTATTCTCATTGTTTCTCTTTCCTCTAGAACCCTTAAAAGTTTACCTTGCAGATTTGGAGATACACTATTTATTTCATCTAAAAATATAGTGCCTCCATGAGCTAGTTCAAATAGTCCTGGCTTTCCTCCTTTTATGGCGCCAGTAAAAGCCCCTTCTTCATATCCAAAAAGTTCACTTTCTAAAAGATTTTCTGAAATAGCTGCACAATTGATCGCTACGAAAGCTTCTTTTTTTCTTTTACTTATATTATGTATACTTTGTGCTATTATTTCCTTTCCAGTGCCACTTTCGCCATATATCATAACTGTATTATCACTTTCGCCTATTCTTTTTGCCTTTTCTACTACATCTTTCATTATGGGGTCAAATGCAACAACATCCTCAAATATATATTTAGCAACGTGTCCCTTCTTATTTAGTTCATGTCGTATTTTTTTCTCTAAGCTTTGAAGCTTACTAATATCTTGAAATGAACATAAAACTCCCTCAATATTTTCATCCACCCTAAATATTGAAGTGTTTGCAGTAATGGTAATATTCTTCAAAGACCTAATCTCATTATTTTTATCCATCTTACTTTCAAGAACATCCATAATAAAATCAAGCTCCGGAAAAACATCAAGTAATTCTTTATTAATAACATCTTGTCTATCCTTCTTTAATAACTCCTTAGCCCTTTCATTATATAACCTAATTTTTCCTTCATAATTTACAGCAATAACTGCATCATGGACTCCATCTAATATTATTTTAAGAACCTCATTATTATATTTCTGTTCATATAGATTCTCTATCATATTTTTAGCATAGTTTATAGCTTCATAAATTGATTCTTTACTAGCATTTATAAAAACATTATCCATGTCCCAGTTTCGTGCAAGAGAACAAGGAATACCTCCACCAACTATTACAACATCATCTTTTTTTTCTAAATATTTATATACTCTGCCATAAATCTCATTTTTTGAATGAAATCTTTCAAGAATGATATTTGCATTAATTAAATCCTTCCATGCACCATAATCAAAGTAGTCTAAATCAGATATAACTAATACTATATCCTTATTATATTTTTTTGCTATTGTTATTGCCTGTAGAATATCCGGCGTGGTTACTTTTAAATGTATAACTGGAACACTAACAGTACCAACAGTATGACGATATCCTCCACTTCTAGCAACAATAGCCTTAACTCCTCTATTTTCCAATGCTCTACCTTGCTCATCTATACTATCCAAATTTAAAATATCTATGATTATTTCTCTGTTTTCAACTTCATTTTTAAATAATTCTATAATTCTATTTTTTAATTCTTCATCAGACGCTATTATTCCTATTTTTTTATCCATACATATCATTCCTTATTTAAAAATAATTTTATACCTTAAAGGGTAGAAGAAGTAATGCGTATTACTTCTTCTACCCTTTATTTTTCGGTCTTATTCAGATTGTATAATAATCTAAAAAATATTCTTTTTGTACTTATCTAAAATTAACATAAGAGGATAACCTAAACCATAACAGACAATAGTTTGTCCTAAAGCTACCCATCCCATAATAGCCAGTAATGGAGTTTCATCTGGAGAACCTAAAAAGATATAATACAGCATAAGTCCTATAATAATAGCATTAACTACAATAGGTGGTAAAGGTGCTAATATCTTTTTACGCATTTTGTAAGTAAAATATGCAGCAATTAATGTTGCTAAACTACCTACAACAATATCCAAAACTCCATAGGGTCCAATAATATTAGAAATTATAACCCCAACCGTTAATCCAGGTACTGCCGCTGGCGTAAAATAAGGCATAATCGTTAATACTTCAGCAATTCGCACCTGCATAATTCCATAGCTGAAGGGTTTAAAAACCTCAACTAAGACAACATAAATTGCTGCAATCATAGAGGCCTGTGTCAAAAATTTTGTTTTATTCATTTGTTATTTTTCCTCCCTAGTTTTATTTATTGTCAGGATGGTTTCGAACTGACATGTTGCTTAATGTTCCAAATAACAAAGTCTATTAAACAACCTATCAATGATAACATGTTATGTTATGTGTTGTCAATTTTAAACTAGGGCTCCTCCATAAATCTTTGCAGAGTTTATGACATTCTATCAATATAATTTTTTAGTACCATACCATCTTTAGGATTACATTTTAATGTCTTTGTATTCTCTTTTTCAAAGTTTTTTAGGTATACTGTAAATTGATCATCTTTTTTATCAATTTCATAGTTGATACATCTATACCCTTCATCGTATAGCATCCTAAAGTTATCTATAATAGGGTAATTAAACTCACCACCCATAAAATCATATCCTTTCAATTATATTTTATTTTAAAAAAGGAAAAATAGGTTAAAATACTCTTAATATGACTCTTATTAGATTTGGCTAATGTATGGTACTTTATACATAATGATCTAAGCAATGTTTCTTAAAAATAAAAAAACTATAATAATCATTAATATTTTGGAGGTATAATATGAAATTAGAAAAATTAAATGGTCTCTATAAACAAATTGCTACTTTAACACAAGATGATTATATAACAGGCTCTGGAAATGTGGATGCTAAAATTTTATTAGTAGGTGAAGCCCCTGGTGCAAAAGAAATAGAACTTAAGGAACCCTTTGTAGGACAAGCAGGAAAAAATCTCAATGAGTTTTTAGAAATACTTCAAATTAAGCGAGAAGATCTTTTTATTACTAATGTTGTAAAATTTAGACCCCATAAAACTAATGAAAAGACTGGTCGAAAAATTAACCGTCCTCCAACTCAAGAAGAGGTACGCCTTTTTTCAAATATTTTAAAGGAAGAAATTAATATTATATCTCCTAAAATTATTGTAACCCTAGGTAATACTCCTCTAAAATCAGTTATGGCAAATAACAAATTAACGATAGGTGCTGTACATGGCCAAATATTAGAAAAGGGCACCTTTTTGATATTTCCTCTATATCACCCAGCGTCAATAATATATAACCAAAATTTAAAAGAAACATACTTAGATGATTTAAGTAAATTAAAGGAAATAATAAATATAGATGCTTTTTTATAATTATAGGTTGATTTTTACTTCCATGTGTAATAAAATATATTAAACAGATTATTCTGTACATTTAGTTTTATGTATATATACTTGTTGATATAAATAAATATATATACAGTAATGACGCTGAATTCTTTATAAAGAAGCGGGGGAACCACTTTTTGGGGTGAATCTCACTTTTGTGAGTAGGGTCAACTCCTTCGATCCGAATCCGTCAGCTAACCTCGTAAGCGTAGAAAGGGGAGACTACAAGCAAGGTATTTACCAAGGCTATAGTTTCTTATAGCCTTTTTACTTTTCTCTCCTTTTATTTAATTACTATTCTGACCTTATTCTTTTCTGTATTATTATTCACCTATTAATTCTAATAAAGGGAGGTATTTTTATGGATCAATTAAAACTAAAAAATCTTAGCGTTTTAGAAAAGGAGCTACTTACTGGAAAGGATCGTATACGAGTAAGAAAAGCGACCCCTAAAGACTTACAAAGTATATATCAAGTTGCATGTTCTGTTGGAAACAACAAGAAAGAAGCAAATCAGGGTTTTTTAATTGATGATTATTCTTCTAATCCTAAATACTATCAAACAAAGTTACTTGAAAATATTTTTGAATTAGATCATTTTTATGTAGCTGAAAGTTATAACAAGGTTGTCGGTTTCCTAATCGCCTATACGAAGGAACAATGGCTGAAATATAATGAAGGGTGGATAGAAGAAGTTTATTGGAAGCCTGATTTTAACATTAAGAATGCTAATGATTTCATTTTAGTAGACAAAACTGCTATTTTATCTCATCTAACTGGCAAAGGCATAGGAAGTGAGCTATATAAAAAACTAATATTTGATATAAAAACTAAAGGGATATATGATATTTTTGCAGAAACAATTATTAGTCCTACTCCAAATTTTGCGTCTCTATCTTTTAGAATAAAGCAAAACTATACCTTAGCTGGAATGCGCTATGAAGATTATCTAGATCAAGTTTTTACAACTCTTATATATCATAAATCTATATACTAAAATTTTCATGTTATTTCACTTGTCTATATCATAGTTTAAATATTACAGAAAATATTACTAAATTTCTATCTCTTTAATATGATAAAAAGCAGCTAAGCTGCTTTTTTGCTAATCTAGAAAAGAATATTCTTCTCTGATTATTAGAGTCCTATACAAAATTAAAAGACTAATACTATTTTGAGCACTTGAAATTTATAATGAAAGTTAGAAATTTTAAGTGACATATGAAGTGTTATGAAAGCAATAGTCTATTTTTAGTAGGATTCTTTCCTCATAGTTGCTAATACACGCATAAATAAATTAAAAGTATTTCTACGATCATCTTCATCTACTTTTTTTAGGTTATTTATTTTGTTTATATTATTTTGCTTTTCTTTTATTTTCATATCTCTATACTCATTTAAATTAATTACATTATTTTTATCCAAAATTCCACTTCCTTTGAAAATATTAAACTCCAAATTAAGTATATAAATTGATAATATTTATCTTCTTTATTAATATAATTTCTACTTATTTTTAAAAAATCCTTCTTAATTATATTACTTTTATCTTATAAAATTTACCTTATTGCTATGAGCTTACTCTTATCCCAGCTTAAGTATTGGTCAAAATAATTAAAGAACCTATATATTTTTAGACAATAAAAAACACAGCTACAATTTATGTAACTGTGTTTTTAAATATATCGCAGCGACCTACTCTCCCAGGCAGCTTCCCGCCAAGTACCATCAGCGCTGAAGGGCTTAACTACTGTGTTCGGTATGGGAACAGGTGTGACCCCTTCGCTATTGCCACGACGTTATGAGGAATTCCCTCAAAACTATACAATGTTAGAATATATTGGTCAAGCCCTCGACCTATTAGTACCTATCAGCTAAGTACATTGCTGCACTTACACCCTAGGCCTATCAACCAAGTAGTCTTCTTGGGGTCTTACCTCCTTACGGAGTGGGAAATCTTATCTTGAGGGGGGCTTCGTGCTTAGATGCCTTCAGCACTTATCCCTTCCGCACTTAGCTACCCAGCGATGCTCTTGGCAGAACAACTGGTACACCAGAGGTGCGTCCATCCCGGTCCTCTCGTACTAAGGACAGCTCCTCTCAAATTTCCTGCGCCCGCGACGGATAGGGACCGAACTGTCTCACGACGTTCTGAACCCAGCTCGCGTACCACTTTAATGGGCGAACAGCCCAACCCTTGGGACCTACTACAGCCCCAGGATGTGATGAGCCGACATCGAGGTGCCAAACCTCCCCGTCGATGTGGACTCTTGGGGGAGATAAGCCTGTTATCCCCGGGGTAGCTTTTATCCGTTGAGCGATGGCCCTTCCACTCGGAACCACCGGATCACTAAGCCCGACTTTCGTCCTTGCTCGACCTGTATGTCTCGCAATCAAGCTCCCTTTTGCCTTTACACTCTACGCACGATTTCCGACCGTGCTGAGGGAACCTTTGGGCGCCTCCGTTACTTTTTGGGAGGCGACCGCCCCAGTCAAACTGCCCACCTGACAGTGTCCCAAGACTGGATTCACAGTCTATGGTTAGAACTTCAGTACTACAAGAGTGGTATCCCAACGATGACTCCACTGAGACTGGCGTCCCAGCTTCTAAGTCTCCCACCTATGCTGTACATGTAGCACCGAAATCCAATGTCAAGTTGCAGTAAAGCTCCACGGGGTCTTTCCGTCCTGTCGCGGGTAACCAGCATCTTCACTGGTATTACAATTTCACCGGGTCTATTGTTGAGACAGCGCCCAAATCGTTACGCCTTTCGTGCGGGTCGGAACTTACCCGACAAGGAATTTCGCTACCTTAGGACCGTTATAGTTACGGCCGCCGTTTACTGGGGCTTAAGTTCATTGCTTCGCAGATGCTAACAATTCCCCTTAACCTTCCAGCACCGGGCAGGCGTCAGCCCCTATACGTCGTCTTTCGACTTAGCAGAGACCTATGTTTATGGTAAACAGTCGCTTGGGCCTATTCTCTGCGGCCGGTTGAGGCTTACAGAGTAAATCTTTAACCAAAACCGGCTCCCCTTATCCCGAAGTTACGGGGTCATTTTGCCGAGTTCCTTAACAATAGTTCTCCCGATCGTCTTAGGATTCTCTCCTCACCTACCTGTGTCGGTTTGCGGTACGGGCACCTAGAAATCTCGATAGAAGCTTTTCTCGACAGTGTGGAATCAGCCAGTTCGCTACTTAAATTTCGCTCCCCATCACTTCTCAGGATTAATGTTAAAAGGGATTTGCCTCTTCTAACTCCCTACCAGCTTAGACGCACACAACCAACGGTGCGCTGAGCCTATCCTACTGTGTCACTCCATCTCTCAAACGATTTTAGGTGGTACAGGAATTTCAACCTGTTGTCCATCGCCTACGCCTTTCGGCCTGGGCTTAGGTCCCGACTAACCCTGAGCGGACGAGCCTTCCTCAGGAAACCTTAGGTTTTCGACGGGCAGGATTCTCACCTGCCTCTCGTTACTCATGCCAACATTCTCACTTCTATACAGTCCACTGCTCCTTCCGGTACAGCTTCAACCTATATAGAACGCTCGCCTACCATCCTTACGGATCCATAGCTTCGGTGATACGTTTGAGCCCCGGACATTTTCGGCGCAGAATCACTCGACCAGTGAGCTATTACGCACTCTTTGAATGAATGGCTGCTTCTAAGCCAACATCCTGGTTGTCTATGCAACTCCACATCCTTTTCCACTTAACGTATACTTTGGGACCTTAGCTGATGGTCTGGGCTCTTTCCCTCTTGACTACGGATCTTATCACTCGCAGTCTGACTCCCGAGTAAAAGATAACGGCATTCGGAGTTTGATAGGTTTTGGTAACCGGTGAAGGCCCCTAGACCATTCAGTGCTCTACCTCCGTATCTCTTAACCTCGAGGCTAGCCCTAAAGCTATTTCGGCGAGAACCAGCTATCTCCGGGCTCGATTGGAATTTCACCGCTACCCACAGTTCATCCGGTGACTTTTCAACGTCAATCGGTTCGGACCTCCACGAAATTTTACTTCCGCTTCATCCTGACCATGGGTAGGTCGCCCGGTTTCGGGTCTACGGCATGAAACTAGACGCCCTATTAAGACTCGGTTTCCCTACGGCTTCGCACCATAGGTGCTTAACCTTGCTCCATACCGTAACTCGTTGGCCCGTTCTACAAAAAGTACGCGGTCACACATAAAAAGTGCTCCCACAGTTTGTAAGCAGAAGGTTTCAGGTTCTATTTCACTCCCCTTCCGGGGTTCTTTTCACCTTTCCCTCACGGTACTATGCGCTATCGGTCACCAGGTAGTATTTAGCCTTGGGGGGTGGTCCCCCCTGCTTCCCACAAGGTTTCACGTGCCTCGTGGTACTCTGGATCACGGTCTAGAATATCATCGTTTCATGTACAGGACTATTACCTTCTATGGTGAGTCTTTCCAAACCTCTTCTATTACGATGAGTCATCATATATGACCGGTCCGCAACCCCGATAGAGAAAACCCTATCGGTTTGGGCTTATCCCCTTTCGCTCGCCGCTACTTAGGGAATCGATTTTTCTTTCTCTTCCTCAGGGTACTTAGATGTTTCAGTTCCCCTGGTATGTCTTCTATTACCTATTGATTGAGTAATAGATACTTAGGTATTAACCTAAGTAGGTTTCCCCATTCGGAAATCCCCGGATCAAAGATTGCTTGCATCTCCCCGAGGCTTATCGCAGCTTACCACGTCCTTCATCGACTCCTGGTGCCAAGGCATCCGCCTTCTGCCCTTATTAGCTTGACCATGCTAATATTCATCTAATGCTTTCGCATTGATGATTGCTTTACTATTTCTAACATTGTGTAGTTTTCAAGGAACTATTTAACCGTCTTTAAGACGGAATAATATAATACCAAATAAAATGTTTTATGTCAACCTTTAAATTGGTATTCTATGGTGGAGACGAGGAGAGTCGAACTCCTGACCCCCTGCTTGCAAGGCAGGTGCTCTCCCAACTGAGCTACGCCCCCATGTATTGAAAGACAAAAGGTCCCTCAAAACTAGACAGTATAGATTGCCAATTCTCCTTAGAAAGGAGGTGATCCAGCCGCACCTTCCGATACGGCTACCTTGTTACGACTTCACCCCAGTCATTGGCTTCACCTTCGACAGCTTCCTCCAATAAAGGTTGGATAGCTGGCTTCGGGTGCTTCCGACTCCCGTGGTGTGACGGGCGGTGTGTACAAGACCCGGGAACGCATTCACCGCGACATTCTGATCCGCGATTACTAGCAACTCCGACTTCATGTGGGCGAGTTTCAGCCCACAATCCGAACTGGGACCGATTTTGTAGGATTCGCTCCGGATTACTCCTTGGCTGCCCGTTGTATCGGCCATTGTAGCACGTGTGTAGCCCTGAACATAAGGGGCATGATGATTTGACGTCATCCCCACCTTCCTCCGAGTTATCCCCGGCAGTCTCTCTAGAGTGCCCAGCCGAACTGCTGGCAACTAAAGACAAGGGTTGCGCTCGTTGCGGGACTTAACCCAACATCTCACGACACGAGCTGACGACAACCATGCACCACCTGTCACCTCAGTCCCCGAAGGGAAGGCTTCGATTAAAAAGCTGTCCGAGGGATGTCAAGTCCAGGTAAGGTTCTTCGCGTTGCTTCGAATTAAACCACATGCTCCGCTGCTTGTGCGGGTCCCCGTCAATTCCTTTGAGTTTCATTCTTGCGAACGTACTCCCCAGGCGGAGTGCTTAATGCGTTAACTGCGGCACCGAGGTTTGACCCCCAACACCTAGCACTCATCGTTTACGGCGTGGACTACCAGGGTATCTAATCCTGTTCGCTACCCACGCTTTCGTGCCTCAGCGTCAGTTGCAGTCCAGAGAGTCGCCTTCGCCACTGGTGTTCCTCCTAATATCTACGCATTTCACCGCTACACTAGGAATTCCACTCTCCTCTCCTGCACTCAAGCCCTACAGTTTCAAAGGCTTACTACGGTTGAGCCGTAGCCTTTAACCTCTGACCCATAGGGCCGCCTACGCACCCTTTACGCCCAATGATTCCGGATAACGCTTGCCCCCTACGTATTACCGCGGCTGCTGGCACGTAGTTAGCCGGGGCTTCCTCCTAAGGTACCGTCATTATCTTCCCTTAGGACAGAGCTTTACGACTCGAAAGCCTTCATCGCTCACGCGGCGTTGCTGCATCAGGGTTTCCCCCATTGTGCAATATTCCCCACTGCTGCCTCCCGTAGGAGTCTGGACCGTGTCTCAGTTCCAGTGTGGCCGTTCACCCTCTCAGGCCGGCTACTGATCGTCGCCTTGGTGAGCCATTACCTCACCAACTAGCTAATCAGACGCGGGCCCATCCTATACCGAAATTCTTTGACCTTTTAGGGATGCCCCTAAAAGGTATTATGGGGTATTAGCAATGGTTTCCCATTGTTATTCCCCTGTACAGGGTAGGTTGCCCACGCGTTACTCACCCGTCCGCCGCTAAATTAAAATCATTCCACCCGAAGGCTTCCTGAAAATAACTCCGCTCGACTTGCATGTGTTAGGCACGCCGCCAGCGTTCATCCTGAGCCAGGATCAAACTCTTAAATAAAATTTCTGGGTACCATCTTTTAAAGATGGATTTATTATTTGCTGGCTTAATCTATACTGTTTAGTTTTCAAAGACCTCTTTAAAGACTTATGCTCAATCACCTTGTTGCGGCGACTTATCTAATATATCACACTTAAAATATTATGTCAACTGTTTTTATTTTAAAATTTATTTTTAAAACTGTATGTCAGGAGCACTTTTAATACTATATCACTATTATTCTTTTGTGTCAACTCTGTTTTTATAAAATACTAAAAGAGTAGATGGGATCTACTCTTTTAGTCCATACTCTTATCTAGTTCTTTTCTAAACTTCTCAATAATACGTTTTTCCATTCTAGAAACAGTCATCTGCGAAACTTGTAATTCCTCTGCTACTTTCATCTGAGTCTTATTGTTAAAGAACCTATCCTTCAGCACTTTCTTTTCAACTTCATTTAGCTTTTCTATTGCTTTATTTAAAAAATCCTTATTTTCGATACTATCAAAGCTTTTATCAAATTCTCCAATAAGATCTAATAACTGAACGTCTTTATCATCCCCATCATTATCATATGTTAAATCTAAAGACTTAGGGGTATATACTTGACTAGCCTCCATTGCCTCAATTATTTCTTCCTCTGTACAACTTAAGTAGTCAGCTATATCCTTTACAGTAGGTGTTCTTTGTAATGTTTGTTGGAGCGTAGTTTTACTTACATTTATTTTTTTAGATAATTCTTGTATTCTTCGAGGAACTCTAATAGACCATCCTTTATCCCTAAAGTATTTTTTAATTTCCCCAATAATTGTAGGTGTAGCAAAACTCGAAAACTCAAAACCCTTTGTTATATCAAATCTTTCAATCGCATAAATTAATCCTAATGAAGCTACTTGATAAATATCTTCATAGTCTATACCTTTATTTAAAAATTTCTTAGATAGGATTTCTGCAATATATAAATGTCTATTAATTAATTCATTTCTAATTTCAATGTTTTTTGTCAGGGCATATTCTTTAAAAAGCTCTTTTTCCGTTAAAGTCTTATGGGTCTTACTTATATTTAGAGTAACACCAGTATCCGTAGATTTTGCTGTGTTTATCATCAAGCATCATCCCCCAAGTACTTTATCATTTTTATCATCATACCTTTGCCCTTTTCCGATTCAATCTCTACATCATCCATAAGAGATTTTATAATAAATATACCTAACCCTCCTTCTTTAGGTTTACTAAGATCTGGTTCTTCTATATTGTCTAATTGACAACCTTCTCCATCATCATAGACAGAAATAGTTAGTTTTTCTCCTGTTGAAACAAAATCAATATTAAAATTACTGCCTTGTTTACAGTGGCATCCATGAATAATTGCATTTGTACATGCTTCAGCAACAGCAACCTTCATATCTTCAATCTTTTCAATATCAAATCCAATACGACTAGCAATAGCAGCTAAAGTTAATCTTATAACTCCCACATACTCAGGTTTACTGGGAACAGATAGCTTTATCTCATCCATTTGTATTTGATCCATTTATCTTCACCCCTCAACAATAAAAATTTTGTCTAGTCCAGTAATATTTAATAGCTTTTTTATATTAGGCCTTATATTTGAAATAACAATATTTTTATCTTCTTGTTTTAATCTTTTAAGTGCTCCAATAAGTATACCTAATCCTGTACTATCAATATATTCTAGTTTTTCAGCATCTATTTTGATATCTTCCTTCTTTTCTTCAATAATTCCCATGAAAACTTCCTTCAATTGTCCCGCTGTATATACATCTACCTCTCCCACCAGTTCAACGAGCCAATAATTATTTTCATTATTAAAGTCCTTTTTAATTTGTAATGACATAGAATTCATCCTCCTTTATCCTTTGTACTAATCATACTAATTCTTTAAATATATTCCTTACATCATAAGTTAACCTTATATATTACATCTAGTTATTGTTAAACAAATCTATAATTAATCCTCTTTTTATTATATCAAATTTTAAAAATTTAAACTATACCCATATAATTTGCACTAATAAAAATAGCAAAGGTTATATTTTACCTTTGCTATTTCTCTACTTATTCCTCTTCTTCCTCTTCTTCATGGCCAGGCATTACTGCTATAGTAACAATAGATTGATCCTCTTCAGTTCTCATAAGAGTAACCCCTCTAGTATTTCTACCTAATTTTGATATATTGTTTACATTTAGCCTTATAACTGTTCCATCATTGTTTATTAATAAGACTTCATCCTCATTAGTTACAATTTTCGCTCCAACTAATGCTCCTGTTTTATTAGTTACATTATAGGTTTTAATTCCCTTTCCACCTCTAGTTTGTAGACGATATTCACTTAAATCTGTTCTTTTTCCAAAGCCTTTCTCACTAACTACTAGTAGATCCATTTGTTCTTCTGCAATCTCCATAGAAACAACATGGTCCTTTGGTGATAAATTAATTCCTTTTACACCCATAGCACTTCTACCCATATCTCTTACATCACTTTCTTTGAAGCGAATAGACATTCCCTTTGATGTAACTAAAATTACATCTTGACCTTCATCTGTTAGCTTAACTTTTATTAACTCATCATCTTCTCTAATACTAATAGCTATTAGACCACTCTTTCTGGTATTTTCAAATTGACTTAACTGAGTCTTTTTAATAATACCATTTTTAGTAGCTAATACAAGATACTTAGAATCCCATTCTCTACCTACAGGAATCGTAGCTGCAATTTTTTCATTAGGGCTAAGTGGTATTAGATTAACTATTGCCGTTCCTTTAGCTTGTCTTCTTGCCTCTGGAACTTCATAAACATTTAGCTTATATACTCTACCAAAGTTAGTGAAGAACAACAAATAGTCATGTGATGAAGAAATAATTAGATTTTCAACAAAATCTTCTTCTCTTGTAGTTAGTCCAGCTACTCCTTTGCCACCACGTTTTTGACTTTTGTAAGTATCTGCAGGAAGTCTTTTAATATATCCAAAGTGAGTTAGAGTAATAACCACATCTTCCTCATCTATCATATCTTGTATGTTTATTTCTCCTATTGCTCTTGTTATTTCTGTTCTTCTTTTATCTGAATATTTTTCTTTAATTTCTAATAGCTCATCTTTAATAATATTAAGAACTAATCTTTCATTTGCTAATATTTCTTTGTAATGATTAATAAGTTTTAATAGTTCTTCATATTCTTCCTCAACCTTCTCTATTTCTAAACCAGTAAGTTTTTGCAATCTCATATCTAAAATTGCTTGTGCTTGTTTTTCTGATAGAGTAAATCTCTCCATTAAACCATTTTTTGCTATTTGAGTATTCTCTGAACCTCTAATAAGTTTAATGACTTCATCTAAATTATCTATAGCTATTTTTAAA
Source organism: Alkaliphilus sp. B6464 (assembly GCF_018141165.1). Lineage (NCBI taxonomy): Bacteria > Bacillati > Bacillota > Clostridia > Peptostreptococcales > Natronincolaceae > Alkaliphilus > Alkaliphilus sp. B6464. Next base: position 1,094,135 of record NZ_CP058557.1, on the reverse strand, counting down.
CCTTCTAATATATGTGCTCTATCTTCTGCTTTATTTAAATCAAATTTTGTTCTCCTAACAATGATATCTTTTTGATGATTTAAATAATGTGTCAGCACTTCTTTTAAATTTAATACCTTAGGCTCACCATCAACTATTGCAAGCATTATAATACCAAAAGTATCTTCCAGTTGAGTATGTTTATATAATTTATTAAGCACAACATTGGCATTAGCATCTCTTTTAAGTTCTATTACTATACGCATTCCATTTCTATCACTTTCGTCTCTTAGATCAGAAATGCCTTCTATTTTTTTGTCTCTTACTAATTCTGCTATTTTTTCGATTAATCTAGCCTTATTTACTTGATATGGGATTTCTGTAACAATAATTTGTTGTCTTCCCTTATTAAACTCCTCTATGCTTGCCTTAGCTCTTACCTTAACTCTACCTCTACCTGTTGTATATGCCTCTTTAATTCCTTCTGTCCCCATAATAGTGGCACCCGTTGGAAAATCCGGCCCTTTTATGTGCTCCATAATATCTTCCACTTCAGCCTCAGAGTTATCAATTAAAGTAACAACACCATCTATTACTTCTCCTAAGTTATGAGGTGGAATATTAGTTGCCATACCAACTGCAATACCACTTGATCCGTTAACAAGTAAATTTGGAAACTTACTTGGCATTACAGAAGGTTCTTTTAAAGACTCATCAAAGTTCGGTCTATAATCTACAGTTTCTTTATTAATATCCCTAATCATTTCTAGAGCAATTTTAGATAGTCTTGCTTCTGTATAACGCATAGCAGCTGCGCCATCACCATCAACAGAACCAAAGTTACCATGACCATCTACTAATAAATATCTCATTGAGAAATCTTGGGCTAAACGCACCATTGCATCATATACAGCACTATCACCATGTGGGTGATACTTACCTAAAACATCCCCAACAATACGTGCTGATTTTCTATGTGGTTTATCAGGAGTCAAACCTAATTCGATCATAGAATATAATATTCTTCTATGAACAGGTTTAAGTCCATCTCTAACATCTGGAAGAGCTCTCCCTACAATAACGCTCATAGAGTAGTCTATATATGATTTTTTCATTTCTTTTTCTATATTTATAGGGATTATATTACTTTTTTCCACTAACATTTTTTATCCCCCTTACTATATGTCTAGATTTGTAACATATTTTGAATTTTGTTCAATAAACTCTCTTCTTGGCTCTACTTTATCACCCATAAGAGTATTAAAAATATTATCTGCACCAGCTGCATCTTCAATAGAAACTTGTAAGAAAGTTCGGGTTTCAGGGTTCATTGTAGTTTCCCAAAGTTGTTCTGGGTTCATTTCTCCAAGACCTTTATATCTTTGGATATCAACATTCCCACCCATTTCGGCTATTTTTTCTTGCATTTCCTCATCTGAATAAGCATAGTTTTCTACTTTGCCCTTTTTAAGTTTATATAGTGGAGGTTGTGCAATATATACATATCCTTGTTCAATTAAAGGCTTCATATATCTAAAGAAGAAAGTTAATAATAATGTTCTAATATGAGCTCCATCCACATCGGCATCAGTCATAATAACTATTTTATGATATCTAAGTTTTTCTATGTCAAACTCATCACCTATACTAGTACCAAAGGCTGTAATCATATTTCTAATTTCTGAAGATCCTAACATTCTATCTAATCTTGCTTTTTCAACATTTAATATTTTTCCTCTTAAAGGTAATATAGCTTGTATACTTCTGTCCCTACCTTGCTTTGCACTACCACCAGCAGAATTTCCCTCAACTATATAGATTTCACTTAAAGCAGGATCTTTCTCAGAACAATCTGCTAGCTTTCCAGGAAGGGCAGAATTCTCAAGAACTCCCTTTCTTCTTGTTAGTTCTCTAGCTTTTTTAGCTGCTTCTCTAGCTCGTTGCGCTCGTTGAGATTTCTCTAAAATAATTTTTGCATCTACCGGGTTTTCTTCTAGAAAGGCTTCTAAAGCTTCTGATACGCTATTTTCAACAATACCTCGCATTTCACTATTTCCAAGTTTTGTCTTGGTTTGCCCCTCAAATTGTGGTTCTGTAAGTTTAACAGAAATAATAGCTGTTAAACCTTCTCTTATATCTTCTCCTAAGAAATTTGTATCTTTTTCTTTTAAGAATCCAATTTTTCTAGCATATTCGTTAATTATTCTTGTTAAAGATGCCCTAAATCCACTTAAATGACTTCCACCCTCGTGGGTATTAATATTATTAGCATAGCTAAAAATGTTTTCTGAATATGTGTCTGTATACTGCATAGCTACTTCGGTAATATTATTATCTTTTTCTTTTTCAAAATATATTATTTTTTCATGGAGTACTTCTTTATTTTTATTTAAATATTTAACAAATTCTCCTATTCCTCCATCATAATAAAACACTTGTTCCTGTTCTTTTTCTGGCCTTTTATCACTTAAAATAATTTTTATTCCTTTATTTAAGAATGCAAGCTCTCTTAAACGATATTCTAATGTTTCATATTGAAAAACAGTATCTTCAAAAATTTCTGCATCAGGTTTAAACGATATTATTGTCCCTGTTTCTTTTGTTTCTCCAATAACTTTAATATCATCTACAGGGTTACCTCTTTCAAACCTTTGCCAATAAACCTTACCATCCAATTTAATGGTTGCTTCTAAATGCTCAGATAAAGCATTAACAACTGAAACACCAACCCCATGAAGTCCACCAGAAACTTTGTATCCCCCTCCTCCAAACTTTCCTCCCGCATGAAGTACAGTAAGTACAGTTTCTAATGTAGATTTTCCTGTCTGAGGATGCACTTCAACAGGAATACCCCTTCCATTATCGATTACTTCTATAGAATTATCCTCATTAATAGCTACACTAATAGTATCGCAATAACCACCTAAAGCTTCATCAATACTATTATCAACAACTTCATAAACTAAATGATGTAATCCTCTAGGGCCTGTTGTTCCTATATACATCCCTGGTCTTTTTCTTACAGGATCTAAGCCCTCTAGAACCTGAATTTGTTCCGCACTATACTCTTGTGTTTGATTTTTTTTCATTTTTTACCCTCCTGCTAAAAAATCTATACCATTTTGCATAGTAATATTTTAGATTCTTATGAATAAATAAAACAAACTGCTAATATTTAGGTACTGATACAATAAAAGTAAACCAGTAGCTAGTATCCAGCAGCCCAACTTATATAATAATAAACTATGCTTTACTTATAAAGGTCTTGTGCTATAGTTGCTATAATAAAAGCTCCTATTCAAATTTTTTAAATCAAAGAAGCCTTTATTTAAACACATTTTACCGATTATCGAAAGTATATATAAATTTATACTTTCCCATGCGTTATAAATTTAGCCCTTTTTTGCAAGGTAAGGGCAGAAATAGGCGAATAATAAACTACCACTTTACGTATAGCCCTGCCTTTATATGGTTTACCTTCGATTTTTTCCATAACAACAAAGGAACGTGGCTCTTCATCAGTAACTCTATTAACAAATCCCTCTTCTTCACATATATTTAGAAAGTCTTTACTATGTTTTGATTTTAATGTAGATTCTATATCTAAAATTGCTATAATATCCTTTGTACAGACAACTACATCTCCACCTAAATGAACAAACATTATATGCCACCCCCTAGACATTACTGCATCTCCTTATTATAACCCTTATTCTACCATATTAAAAGATAAAGTGTTTTGTTTTTTAATTAACATATTTGTCCTTTAGACACAGTAAATATATTTCTGTCCTCTGGGTTTAAGTTTTTTATATGATCCATCATTGTTGTTGTAATAAATGTTTGAACATTTCTTAAATTGTTAATTAAGTAACCTTGTCTTTTTAAATCTAATTCACTCATCACATCATCTAATAGCAAAATAGGATATTCGCCTACTTCACTTTTAACTAATTCTAACTCAGCTAACTTTAAAGAAAGTACTGCCGTTCTTTGTTGTCCTTGAGAACCATAGTTTTTAACATCAAGTCCATTTATTTTTAATATCATGTCATCACGATGAGGTCCTACGGTTGTTAACCCTCTCTGTTTATCTATATTTAAATCCTCTTTAAATCTTTGAAGTATTTTTTCTTTAATATGGTTTACTTCATCTTCTTCTTTAACTTTAACATTAGCTTCGTATATAATTTCTAATGTTTCTGCGGATTCTGTAATTTTTCGATGCATTAACTTAGCTAATATACTTATTTTTTTTATAAAGTTCCTTCTATAAAAAATAAGCCAAGCACCAGCGGTAGCTAGTTGTTCATCCCATACTTCTAAATCTAGTATCTTTCCTCTATTGTACTTTAATAATTTATTTCTATGTTGAAGTATTTTATTATATTGACTCAGAGTGTAATAATACTTAGTAGAGATTTGAGAAATTTCACGATCCATAAACTTTCTACGTTCACTTGGCCCTTCTTTTACTAATTTTAAATCTTCAGGTGAAAACAATACTACATTTAAGTTACCTAATAGTTCTCCTATTTTTATTAAAGGTATTTGATTAACTTTAACATCTTTTTTGCGATCCATATTTAATCTTACTTCAATGTTTACATTACCAATTACCTTCTTTAACTTTACTTGAACATATGCCTGTTTTTTTATCATGTTAATCATTTCTTGATCACGAGTAGCTCTAAAGGATTTACCTGCAGAACATAAATATATAGCTTCAAGTAAATTAGTTTTACCCTGTGCATTATCCCCTATAAAAACATTAAGTCTTGGATGAAATTTCAAGTGCATCTGTTCATAATTTCTATAATTAATTACTTTTAATTCCTCTACTATCATCCTTATTTTCCCTCCAAGCTCACCTTCCTTATCTAAATTACTTCAATTTCTATACCTTCATGTAACACTTTATCACCAGGTCTAATTTTCTTACCCCTTTGAACAATTGTTTGTCCATTTACTTTAACTTCACCACTTAATATGACTAATTTAGCATGTCCTCCGCTGTCTACTACTTCACCTAACTTTAATAATTGGTCTAACTTGATGTATTCACCATCAATTTTAACTTGTTTTTTCATTTTTGTAGCTATCTCTTTTAATACAAGATAACTCTAACCTCCTATTCTAATATATTATTTTAGTCTTATATACAAAAATTTGTTTATATAATATTAACATTAACATTACATTAGTTTATCCTATAACTACCAACTTTAAAATCCTATCATATTACTATTACATAATAAACTATGCTCATATAATGCTGATAGGTTTTGAAAAATAGAAACCCAGCAATTTGCCGGGTTAAATATTAATAAGATGCTAATCTTACAGGTAGAACTAAATAAATTGTATTATCGTTAGTAATTGGCTTTATAATACCTGGACTTAAATTTGTTGTAAATTCTAAGTAAACAGTTTCATCATCAATTACTTTTAACGCATCAATAAAATATTTTGAATTAAAAGCAATTTGTAAGTCTTCACCTTCAAGCTCTATCTTAATTTCTTCATGAACATTTCCTAATTCAGAGTTAGAATTAATTATCATATTTTCATCAGTAATAACAAATTTAACTAAGTTATTTCTTCCTTCTTTACCTAATAAAGAAGCTCTCTCTATACTGTCAAGTAGATGTTTAGCATTAACTTTAATTCTAGATTTAAATTCTTTCGGAAGTATTTGTTTATAATTAATAAACTCACCTTCTAAAAGTCTCGAAATTAATTTTGTGTTGCCTACTGTAAATAAAGCATGATTATTGGTAAGAGAGATTTGTACTTTTTCATCTTGTTCTCCACCTATTATACGGTTAACTTCATTTAATGTTTTACCTGGAATAACTATCTTGTTATTTAAATGTGCCTCAATTTTTCCTTTTCTTAAAGCTACACGATATCCATCTAATGCTACCATATTTAATGTGTCATCTTCAATTTCCATTAGGACACCAGTTAATATCGGCCTAGCCTCATCTTGAGCTGTTGCAAATACAGTTTGACGAATCATACTTTTAAATAGTTCCTGAGATATTTCATGAGTTTGTTCTTCTTCAATTTCAGGAAGCTCAGGAAACTCCGATGAATTATAACTTAAAATGTTAAATTCTGTAGAAGCACATTTAATTAGTAATTGATTATTATTTTGTAGAGATACTTCTACTTCAGAATCTGGTAATCTTCTAATAATTTCACTAAATAATCTTGCATCTACTACAATGGATCCCTCTTCTATAATGTTAGCTTCCATAATATGATCTATACCTATTTCCATATCTGTTCCAACAAGACGTAAGTTCTTATCAAACGCTTCTAAATAAATACCTTTTAATATAGGTAAGGTACTTTTTGAAGATACAGCTTTTTGAACAATAGAAATACTATGCATTAATGTTTTTGGATCGCAAAAAAACTTCATTTGTGGATAACCTCCTTTTGAAAAAATATAGATAAATAATAACAACTATAGTAGTAATAGTAGTAGGCTCTGTGTTTTTGTGGATAACACTATTAACTTGAATAGTTTAATGATATACACATGTGAATAAAATGTTTAAAAGTCTGCACAAGTTATACACATATTCAGCAATAAAAAAGAAATAGAAACTTATCAACAACATATACACAAACAACATGTGAATAGATTACTCACCTTTTAGCTCTTTAATAATACGCTCAATTCTTTCCTTAATATCTTCATTTGTTTGAATATCATTAGATATTTTTTCATGGGCATGCATTACTGTAGTATGATCCCTACCGCCAAATTCTTCTCCAATTTTAGGTAAAGATAAATCTGTTAATTCTCTAGCAAGATACATAGCTATTTGTCTAGGATATGAAATTGCCCTTGTTCGTTTTTTAGAGTTAAAATCCTCTATTTTAATATTAAATTTATTAGAAACTACTTCTTTGATTAAATCAACATTAAGTTGTCTAGCTTTACTAGAAAATAGTTCTTTTAGTGCTTCACTAGCTAGTTCAACAGTAATCTCACTATTTGTTAAAGAGGAGTAAGCAACAATTCTTATTAAGGCTCCCTCTAACTCTCTAATATTAGATTGGATCTTTCTAGCAATATGGGTAAGTACCTCATTAGGGACATCAATATTTTCCATCTGTGCCTTCTTGTATAAAATAGCAATTCTTGTTTCTAAATCTGGTGGCTGAATATCTGTAATAAGTCCCCATTCAAATCGTGACCTTAGACGGTCTTCTAATGTTGGAATTTCTTTAGGTGGCCTATCACTAGAAATAATAATTTGTTTATTAGATTCATGGAGTGCATTAAAGGTATGGAAAAACTCTTCTTGGGTACTTTCTTTTCCAGCAATAAATTGAATATCATCTACTAAAAGAACATCAATTGTACGAAAACGGTTACGAAACTCAACGTTACGGTCATGACGAATAGAATTTATCAATTCATTTGTAAAGGTTTCTGAAGAAACATAAACTACTTTTGCTTTAGGATTATTTTGTAAAATAAAGTGACCGATGGCATGCATTAAGTGAGTTTTTCCTAGTCCTACCCCTCCGTAAAGAAACAATGGATTGTAGGCTTTAGCTGGAGCCTCAGCAACAGCTAGAGAGGCTGCATGAGCAAATCTATTACTATTTCCTATAACAAAAGTATCAAATGTGTATTTGGGATTTAAATTAGTTGAAGTAAGTTGGTCTGATGATACTGAAATATTAGCTAAGCCTTCAGATCTTTGTTGATTTCCTTCAGTTAGGTTTGGTTTTTCCTCAGAAGGTACTATAAACTTAAGCTCATACTTATTAGATGTTGTTTGTTTAATTGCATTACTTATTAATGTTGCATAACGTGCAATAAGAATATCTTTTGTAAAACTATTAGGTACGCCTAAAATAATCTTATTGCCTTCTAGAGAAATAACGTCTATTGATTTAATCCAGGTATTAAAACTTACTTCTGTTAGCTCTGGTTTGATTAGACTAAGAGTTTTTTCCCAGATTTGAGGTAGATGGTCATGCATAAAACAGCCCCCTATCTGTAATAATTTTAATATAAAAAGTTATCCATATATTTATCCACAAAAAAAATATGAATAGAGTAAAAAAAGTGTAATAAATTTTATTAACATGGTTATACATAGTTATGTGGATAAATATATTAATAATAAAAATATTAGAATATAAAAATATAAATAGCCACATTATACAAAAAATGATTATTCACAAAAAAAATAGTAAAAATCAATTATATACTGTAATTATTAGAAGAAAATTGTAAGTTATTCACAACATTATCCACAGTATGTGAATAACTATGGATAATGTTAATATAGTTTTACAAATTATCAACAGGTATATAAATAATAACAAATATTTTAAGGGTTTTCAACAGGGAACATAAAAATATCCACATTATGTTTTTGTGTGGATATTTTTATCCACATACTGGCCAATGGTTTTTTTCTTGACATAGACAAGCTTTGTAGATATAATTTATTAGTAGTGTGCTCAAAAACAATTTATTTTTTTAATTAAAATAATTAAGTTTATTGATGATTATAGGCAGTACTTCTCTAGTACTTGAAGGGGGTGTATTTCGTGAAAAGAACATATCAACCAAAAAGAAGACAAAGATCTAAAGAACATGGTTTCAGAAAAAGAATGTCAACTAGCAATGGTAGAAGAATATTAAAAAGCCGTAGATTAAAAGGTAGAAAAAGACTGACTGCATAAGAGGCCGCACTTGTGGCCTTTTTCTGTAGTTAGAAAGGTTTGGTGAATTTGAATGAAAGCCATCAATAGACTAAGAAAAAATGAAGATTTCAGAAAAGTTTATCAAAAAAGAAATTCGATGGCCAATAGACTACTAATTATTTATATTTCGAAAAATGAATATGAATTTAATAGGGTAGGTTTTACTGTCTCTAAAAAGGTAGGAAAAAGTGTTGTAAGAAGTCGAGTAAAAAGATTATTGAATGAAAGCTATCGTTTAAACGATGACAAAGTACTGCAAGGATATGATATTATATTTGTAGCAAGAGATACATCTGCTGAATCTACTTATAAAGAAGTAGAAAGTGCTATGATACATCTGCTAAAAAAAATGAAGCTTATAAAAAGGTAGTAAGGTATTGGAGAATAAAATCATGTCCAAAATATTTATTTTTTTTATTAAATTGTATAGAAAATATATCTCACCTTTAAAAAAACCTAGCTGTCGATTCTATCCTACTTGTTCCTGTTATAGCCTATTAGCTTATGAAAAATATGGTGCTTTTAAAGGTACTTATTTAACTTTAAAAAGAATATTAAAGTGTCATCCTTTTCACCCTGGAGGATATGATCCTCTTAAATAATTTACTAAAGTATATTGGGGGTTATCAATTTGAACGCATTAGCACGACCATTAGGTGCATTGTTAAAACTAATTTTTGATTTAACAAACAATTACGGGTTATCTATCATTTTATTTACGGTAGTTGTAAAATTATTGACCGTGCCTTTGACTATAAAGCAGACAAAGTCTATGAGAGAACTGCAAGAAATTCAACCTAAACTTAAAAAACTACAAGAAAAATATAAGAACGATAAAGAGCAGCTAAATATTAAAACAATGGAGCTATATAAGGAACATAATATAAGTCCATTTGGTGGTTGCCTTCCTTTGTTAATTCAGTTCCCTATTATTATTGGATTATTTGCAGCTTTAAGAGAGCCGGGTATTTATGTTTTTGAATCTCAGGCAGCTTATGAAGCTATAAATACAAGTTTTTTATGGTTATCTAATTTATCAAAGCCAGATCCATACTTATGGGGCTTACCATTACTAGCAGGGTTAACTACTTATTTATCTAGTGTAACTATGACAGCAAAAGGTGCAACAGCGGATCAAAGCCAAAAAATAATGACATATTTTATGCCAATTATGATTTTCTGGTGGGGGAAAAGCTTCCCAGCAGGTCTTACATTATATTGGGTAGTAAGTAATGTATTTCAAATAGTACAACAACTTATAATTAGAAGACCTCAGGCAGAATTAAAGGAGGGGCTGAAATAGTATGAAGTTGATAGAGTCAATAGGGAAAACAGTTGAAGAAGCAATTGAGCTAGGTTTAAAAGAGTTAAATAAAACAAGGGATCAAGTGGATATAGAGGTACTTGAACTACCTAGTAAAGGATTTCTTGGCATTATAGGCTCAAAATTAGCAAAGGTAAAATTAACTGTATTAGATAGACCTGAAGATGATGCAAGAACATTTTTAGAAGACCTATTTAGAGCAATGGATCTAGAAGTTAATATGGATATTCATCAGAAAAACGATACCTTAGTAGTTAATATTGAAGGCCCAAATATGGGTGTAATTATTGGACGAAGAGGTCAGACCTTAGATTCTCTGCAGTATTTACTAAGCCTAGTAGTAAACAAAAACAGTGATAAATATATAAAGGTATTTGTAGATACAGAAAATTACAGACAAAAAAGGGAAGATACACTAATTAGATTAGCAAATAAAATGGCTAATAAAGTACGTAAAATCGGTAAAACTATTGCTCTAGAACCTATGAACCCCTATGAACGAAGAATTATTCATGCTAGTTTACAAAGCAATCCTTATATACAAACATATAGTGAAGGGGAAGAGCCCTTTAGAAAAGTTGTTATTGCATTAAAAAGATAAAGAAAACTTGGTTCAGATGTAATTTTAACTTCATCAGAAGCTTATTTGCATCTTAAGCACTTGAAAATTTACAATAAATTTTAAGTGCGACAGTATAAGACTACTTTTATTTAGTTGATGTAGTAATTGACCTCCTGCTTATATAAGCTGGAGTCTTAGTAATACACCGAAGATAATTATTAAAACCCAGTGAAAAACTGGGTTTTTTTCTGAGTCTAATTAATTAAATAGTACAAAATTTGGTATAATAACTATTAAGTTAATTACGTAGAAATATAAATTTTAAATAGAGGTGAAAACTATGTTTATAGATGATACTATTGCAGCTATTGCTACAGCTCCAGGTGAGGCAGGAATTGGTATAGTACGAATTAGCGGAGATAAGTCAATTGATTTAACAGATCAAATTTTTAGATCTAAAGAAGGAAAAAAATTAAGTGAATATAAACCTAGACGAATAACATATGGCTATATTATTGATCCAAAAACTGATAAAAGAGTTGATGAAGTTTTAGTTTCATATATGAAAGGGCCAAATACATATACAAAGGAAGATATAATAGAGATAAACTGCCACGGAGGCATGATACCAGTAAAAAACATATTGGAGCTTGTGCTTAGAATGGGTGCTAGAGCGGCAGATCCAGGAGAATTTACCAAAAGAGCCTTTTTAAATGGAAGAATTGACTTAGCACAAGCAGAGGCGGTAATGGATCTTATTAGTGCTAAAACAGAGAAGGGTTTTGATGTAGCATTAAATCAATTAGAGGGTTCATTGTCAAAGAAGGTTACAAAAGTTAGAGAAACCTTATTAGAAATGCTAGCTCATGTTGAGGTTTCTATTGATTTTGCAGAAGAGGACATAGATGAAGTAACACTGGACTTTTTATTAGAAAAAAGTAATGAGGTAGAAAAGGATATTCAAAAATTATTAGATACTGCTGATACTGGAAAAATATTAAGAGAAGGGTTAAGCACTGTAATTGTAGGGAAACCTAATGTGGGAAAATCATCATTACTTAATGCCTTAGTTAGGGAGTCAAGAGCTATAGTAACCGATGTTCCTGGTACTACAAGGGATGTAATAGAAGAGCATCTTAATATTAAGGGAATTCCACTTAGACTGATTGACACAGCTGGAATAAGGGAAACGGAAGATGTTGTAGAAAAGATAGGTGTAGAAAAATCAAAAGAATTATTTAATCTGGCAGATTTAATTATAGTAATGTTAGATGCTTCTAGAGAATTAATGGAAGAAGATAAACAGATAATGGATCTTATTGGACAGAAGAAAGCTCTAATCATTATTAATAAAACTGATCTTCCTAAAAAGCTTAACTTTGAAGAGGTAGAGACAATTATAGGAAATAAAAAAATTATTAAAGTATCCTTAGCAGAAGAAAAAGGATTAGACGAAATAGAGGATGCTTTAGTTGAAATGGTATATCAAGGGCAAGTAAGGGCAAAGGATAGTTTATTAGTTACTAATATAAGACATAAAAATGCACTGGAAAGAGCTCTTGAAAGTATTAAAGATAGTACTAAGGCTATTAAACAACAATTACCACTTGATTTTGTTGAGGTAGATATAAAAAATACTTGGGAAGCACTAGGCGAAATTACAGGAGATTCAGTAGGAGAAGATCTATTAGATCATATCTTCAAAAACTTCTGTATTGGAAAGTAATGTTTCACGTGAAAAAGAAACGGAGGGTAAACAATGATAAAATACAACGCAGGAAATTATGATGTTGTAGTAGTAGGAGCTGGACATGCAGGCTGTGAGGCAGCTTTGGCTGCTGCTAGAATGGGTCATAGTACAATAATGTTAACTATGTCATTGGACGCTATAGCAATGTTACCTTGCAATCCATCTATAGGTGGAACTGGAAAAGGACATTTGGTACGAGAAGTAGATGCATTAGGTGGCGAAATGGGATTAAATATTGATAAGACATTTATTCAAAGTAGAATGTTAAACACTGGTAAGGGTCCAGCAGTACACTCATTAAGGATTCAAGCAGATAAAACAAGGTACCATATAGAGATGAAAAAAACATTAGAGAATGAACCTAACCTAGATATAATTCAAGGGGAAGTAATAGATGTAATAGTGGAAGATAATACTGTTAGGGGTGTTGTTACAAAAACAGGATCTGTATATTACGCAAAGGCAGTTATATTAGCTACTGGTGTGTACTTAAAGGGAAGAGTATATATAGGAGAGGTTAACTACGAATCAGGTCCTAATGGTTTATTTCCAGCTATGTATTTATCTGAGAGGTTAAAAGAATTAGGTTGTAATATGAGAAGGTTTAAAACAGGTACTCCAGCTAGAATACACAGAGATACTATTGATTTTTCCAAAATGGATATTCAAAAATGGGATGAGGAAGTAATACCATTTTCCTTTATGAACGAGGAAATACATAAAGATCAACAAGCTTGCTGGTTAACAAGAACAACAGAGGAGACTCATAAAATAATTATGGACAACCTAAATAGATCAGCAATGTATAGGGGAGATATAGAAAGCACAGGCCCTAGATATTGTCCATCAATAGAAGATAAAGTTGTTCGTTTTAACGACAAGCCTTCCCATCAAATTTTTATTGAACCAGAAGGATTAGAGACGAAAGAGATGTATGTTCAAGGTTTATCCACTAGCTTACCTGAGGAAGTTCAACTAAAAGTGCTTAGAAGTGTTATTGGACTTGAAAATGCAAAGGTTATGAGACCTGCTTATGCAATAGAATATGATTGTATAGACCCTACTCAACTAAAACCATCTTTAGAATTAAAAAATATTAATAACTTATTTAGTGCAGGTCAATTTAATGGGTCTTCAGGATATGAAGAGGCTGCAGCACAAGGTATTATGGCAGGAATTAATGCTGTTCTAAAAATAAGGGGAGAAGAGCCATTTACACTTCAACGTTCAGAAGGATACATAGGTGTATTAATAGATGATCTAGTAACTAAGGGAACTAATGAACCTTATAGAATGATGACCTCCAGAGCAGAGTATCGTTTAGTTCTAAGACAGGATAATGCAGATCTTAGATTAACACAAAAAGGTTATAAACTTGGTTTAGTTAAAAAAGATAGATACCAAAGATATCTTTTAAAGAAACAACATATTGAAGATGAAATGAATAGATTAAAAACTACTAATGTATCTCCAAATGTTGCTAACCCTATATTAGAAAAAGCAGAAAGTACACCTATAAAGGCGGGAGTTTCATTATATGATCTATTGAAGCGTCCTGAGCTTACTTATGAAAATATTAAAGAAATAGATAAAGATAGACCAACAGATTTATTAAAGGATGCTCAAATTCAATGTGAAATAATAATTAAATATGAAGGATATATAGATAAACAACTTAGACAAATTGATCAATTTAAAAAGTTAGAAAACAAAAAACTTAGAGATGATATAGATTATAATAAAATTGAAGGATTAAGAATAGAAGCCAGACAAAAATTAAATGATATTAGACCTGTATCAGTAGGACAGGCATCCAGAATTTCAGGAGTATCACCAGCAGACATTTCTGTACTGCTAGTGTATTTAGAACAAAGAAGGCGTAAAAAGGGAGATGGGACAGAATAATGGAGTTAAAGGATATTTTAAAAGATGGTTCAAAAGAGATGAATGTAGAGATTACAGACCATCAAGTAGATCAATTAATTAAATATAAAGATATTTTATTAGAATGGAATCAAAAAATGAATTTGACTGCCATTGAGGAAGAAAAAGAAGTTATGATAAAGCATTTTTTAGATTCTTTATCTTGCATACAAACTAAATATTTAAAAACCGAAGGACGAATGATTGATGTTGGAACAGGTGCAGGGTTTCCGGGAGTACCTTTAAAGATAGCCTTACCTAATATAGAATTAACGTTATTAGACTCCTTAAAAAAGAGAATTGGTTTCTTGGAAGAGGTATGTAGAGAGACTAACTTAACTAATGTGGAATTTTTGCATGGTAGAGCAGAAGACTTTGGACAAGATAAAGCCCACAGAGAAAAATATGATTATGCTGTATCTAGAGCTGTAGCAGCATTAAATGTTTTAGTAGAATATTGCCTTCCATTTGTTAAGGTAGGAGGATACTTTATTTGTCAAAAAGGACCGGGACTGATAGAAGAATTACCAGAAGCAAAAAATGCTATAAAAATATTAGGCGGAGAAGTTGTTGATCAAATAGTTGTCGATTTACCATTTAGCGATATTACACATCATATATTGGTTATAAAAAAAATAAAACAAACTCCGATAAAATATCCTAGAAAAGCAGGAAAACCGAGCAAAGAACCAATAAAGTAGAAAAAACAAGGCGTATTTTGTAGAATGAATTTTATAAAATTATATATATAATGGCAGGAGTCGTCAGAGTTTTATAGAAATAGATTAATATATTAAATTGAGTAGTTTCGCTATGGAAAAGAGGGATTACAATCGATGAATAGTTTGGATAAGAGAATAGAGGAAGTTTTAGTAGATAAGGTTATCCCAAACCCTTACCAACCAAGAAGAACATTTTCTCAAGTAGGGCTAGAGGAACTAAGTGCTTCTATCAAAGCCTATGGTATTTTACAGCCTATAAGTGTTAGGAAAATAGGCGAGGATAAGTATGAGCTAATAGCAGGGGAAAGAAGATTAAGAGCTGCACGACTAGCTGAATTAAAGACAATACCAGCTATAATCAATAATAATTATACCGACACGGATTCTGCAGTTCTAGCTATTATTGAAAATCTACAAAGAGAAGATTTAAACTTTATAGAAGAGGCTGAGGGTTATGCAAATTTAATTGAAGATCACGGATTTACGCAACAGGAATTAGCTGAAAAGGTAGGAAAAAATCAATCTACTATTGCTAATAAGCTAAGAATCCTTAGACTAGGTCAAAATATAAAAAAACGACTATTAGAGAGAGGCTTAACTGAAAGGCATGCTAGGGCTTTATTAAAACTTCCTGATGATGACCTTAGAGAAAATGCTTTAGACAAAGTTATTAAAGATGATTTGAATGTAAAAAAAACGGAGCAGCTAATAAAAACTATGTTAGAGTCTATTGGTAAGGAAAAAGAGGTAAAGCCAAATCAGAAAATAAGAAGCTTTATGAATTATAGAATATATCTTAATACATTAAAACAAGCTTATGATGTTATTAAAGAAAAACAAGAAAATGCAGAATTTCAGCAAGTAGATAAAGGTGAATATATAGAAGTAACAGTAAAAATCCCAAAAGGCTAGTCAAGAAAAGATTACTAAAATATAGTAATCTTTTTTTAAAAATATATCGACTACATGCGGCCTAAAAGAGTTAATACTCCTATAACAATAAAAACTACTCCAGCACCTGTTTGTAAATAATGAGGAGATATATATTTAGTTAAAATAGTAGAAGCACAAACACCAAGAAAAGAACTTAGAACTAATGCTAAGGAAGAGCCTAAAAAGACAGGCCAAAGTGACTTAGACCGAGTAGCTAAAAGCATGGTCTGTAATTGAGTTTTATCACCTAATTCAGCTATAAATACGATCCAAAACGTGGTTATTATAATATTAAACATAATATTACCCTCCTCTAGTTAAGTAATATGCTGGTTTTTTTAAAATTTAATAAAAAAGGTGCCCGTTACTTTAACATTATATTCCTTAGTTGCTTCCAATATTAGCAATTTTATAATTATTAAAGGGTAATTTAAAGTTGTATAGAAATCTTAATAATGCAAGATAAGAAATTATACTTTTCTAACTATTAAGTGCCTCTAAATAAGTAGGAGGTCAGTAACACTTTGAGCATTTGAAATTTTTAGACGAAGTTTTTAAATTTTATGTGTGACTAAATTCGATGCTATAGCATCAGGCGATTTTTAATTTTTAATATGTATAACTTCTAGGCCTTAAAGGGGGAAATAACAATGGGAAAGGTAATTGCAGTTTTTAATCAAAAAGGTGGAGTTGGTAAAACAACTACAAATGTAAATTTAAGTGCATGTATTGCTGAAAACGGCAAAAAGGTCTGTGTTATTGATATTGATCCACAGGGTAATACTACCAGTGGCTTAGGAGTAGATAAAAATATATTGGAATATACCATTTATGATATTATAATCGAAGAAGCTAATATTAAAGAGGCTATTGTAGCTACAGAATACGAAAATCTACATTTAGTACCTTCTAGTGTACAGTTAGCTGGAGCAGAAATAGAGCTTACTGGAATGAAAAATAGAGAAATTAAATTAAAACAAGCTATTGATGAGATAAAAAATGATTATGATTACATTTTTATAGATTGCCCTCCTTCTTTAGGCTTATTAACAATAAATTCTTTAGCTGCTGTAGACAGTGTTTTAATTCCTATCCAATGTGAATACTATGCATTGGAGGGAGTTAGCCAATTGATGAATACTATACAACTAGTAAAGAAAAATTTAAATCCTAATTTAGAAGTTCAAGGGGTTGTTCTTAGTATGTTCGATGGAAGGACAAATCTATCTATTCAAGTAGTGGATGAAGTAAAAAACTATTTTAAAGGAAAGGTATATACTACAATTATACCAAGAAATGTTAGATTAGCAGAAGCTCCAAGTTTTGGACAGCCTATTATTTATTATGATAAAAAATCAAAAGGTGCAGAAGCATATGCAGAACTAGCAGAAGAATTTTTATATTTGGAAGAGGATGTGATATAGATGACAAAGACTAAAAGGCGAGGATTAGGTAAAGGATTAGAGGCACTTATTCCTGATATGATCAGCTTAAACATAGTAGAAGAAAAGATTAATGATGAAAAAATTCAAATACTTTCTATAGATAAGATATATCCTAATCCTAATCAACCGAGAAAAAATTTTGATGAAGGCAGTATAGAGGAGTTAGCTAACTCTATTAAAGCTCATGGAATAATACAACCTATAATTGTAACAGAAGATGCGAAGGGGTATATGATTATCGCAGGAGAAAGAAGATGGAGGGCTGCAAAAAGTATAGAATTAAAAGAAGTACCTTGTATAGTTAAACATTATAATCAAAAACAGCTTTTAGAGGTTTCATTAATTGAAAACCTACAAAGGCAAGACTTAAACGTTATTGAAGAAGCAAAAGCTTATCAATATTTGATAAGCCAGTATAAAATTACGCAAGAACAATTATCAGAAGCCCTAGGAAAGAGTAGATCTTATTTAGCTAATATATTGAGATTACTTCGTTTAGATAAAAGGGTAATTGATTTTATTATAGAAGGAAAAATTAGCGGTGGACATGGTAGAACTATACTTAGCATAGAGTCCAATGACAATCAATATGAGTTGGCAAAAAAGATAATTAGTGAAGGTTTAAGTGTAAGGCAAGTAGAAGAATTAGTGAAGGAATTAAATAATACTAGTAAAAAAGATAATAAAATAGATAAAAACAAAACTAAAGATGTATTTTTAGCTGAAATAGAAGAAAACTTAAAATCACTATTTGGAACAAAAGTAAATATTATTAAGGGTGCCAAAAAAGGCAAAATTGAAATAGAATATTATAATGAAGATGATCTAGAAAGAATAATAAGTCTATTAAAGTAAATAAGAACAGGAGGGATATTTGTGATTTATTTAGATAATGCTGCTACCTCTTACCCAAAGCCAGAAGAAGTATATGAGGCGGTTTTACATCATATGAAGCATGCCGGAGCTAATCCAGGAAGATCAGGACACCAGTTAGCATTAGAGGTGGGTAGAGGGATTTTTGGAACTAGAGAATTAATAGCAAGTTTATTTAATATAGATAATCCCATGCAAATTATTTTCACATCTAATGCAACTGAAGCTTTAAATTTAGCTCTAAAAGGAGTTCTAAAAAAAGGAGATCATGTAATTACATCAAGTATGGAGCATAACTCTGTATTAAGACCCATTAAAGCATTAGAAGATATAGGTGTAGAAAATACTATTATAAAGTGTAATTCTGATGGAAGCTTATCTCCAGAAGATATAAAACATGCTATTAAGAATAATACTAAAATGGTAGTATTAACCAATGCATCTAACGTAACCGGAACAATAATGCCTATAAAGGAAGTAGGAAAGATAACAAAGGAAGCAGGCACTTTATTCTTAGTAGATGGTGCTCAGACTGCAGGAATATATAATATAGATGTTAAACAAATGAATATTGATCTACTAGCCCTTCCGGGACACAAGGGACTCATGGGACCGCAGGGGACAGGGATTTTATATATAAGAGAAGGTATAGATGTAATGCATTTTAAAGAAGGTGGAACTGGAAGTAAGTCAGAAGAGCTTACTCAACCAGAAATGCTGCCGGACCGCTATGAGAGTGGAACGCCAAATGCTCCAGGTATTGTAGGATTAGGAGCAGGAATAGAATTTATATTAAAAGAAGGTCTAGATAAAATAAGAAATCATGAAAAACAGTTAACCCATTATTTTATTGAAGAATTGAAGAAAATTGAAATGGTAAAAATTTATGGACCAAAGGATGCAGAAAAGCAAGGGGCTGTTATATCCATTAATATTGGCGATGAGGATTCATCCGAAATAGCTTTTATATTAGATAAGGTATTTAATATTGCTGTTAGATCGGGATTACATTGTGCGCCAATGGCTCATAAAACAATAGGATCATTTGAGCAAGGAACCGTTAGATTTAGTATAGGTTACTTTAATACTAAGGAAGATATTGACAAGGCTATAGAAGCTATTAAAAATATATGTGAGCAAATATAGACATAAAAAAAGCAGCTGAGCTGCTTTTTTTATGTTATAGGGTAAAGCATAAGTATTCTAATTATTAAGAACCTTTAAATATGCAGCAAGTTAGTAATATATGGACGTACTTTAAATTTTTAACTTAAGTATTATATGAAGTGTTGAGAAAGCAGCAGTGTAATTTTTATTATGACGAAAACTACAAGATATATATGTTAAAAATAGAAGGAAAAACTTATATATTGTCGAATAGTTTTAGTTTATAATATAATTATTAAAATGATGAAAGGAGAATTCGAATGGAATGGGTATTAGACTTCTTTGAACAGTACAGCGGTCCATTACTAATAGGAAGCTTAGCGCTTAACTTATTGACTATTATATTTTTAATTATAAATATGGGAATGATATCAAGTTTAAAAGAGAGATATAGAAAACTCGTAAGAGGAACGGATGGAAAGCAGATAGAGGGTATTTTATTTGAACATATGGATAAGGTTGATGAAGTTTATCAACGTTTAAATCAGATGGAAAGTCAGATAGATGTATTTAATAATAGATTAAGCTTTTGTGTACAAAGAATGGGTATTATTAGATATAATGCATTTGACAATACAGGAAGTGATTTAAGTTATTCAATTGCCTTGCTAGATGAAAATAATGATGGAATTATTTTAACTGGTATTTATGGAAGAATAGAGACAGTTTCCTATGCTAAGCCTGTAAAGAATGGTGTATCTAACTATAGTCTTTCTGTCGAAGAACTGCAAGCTCTAGAGAGAGCAAAGGCTAATGCTTTAGATAGAGTAGATTTGAAGAGTAATAGAAGTACTCGCCAAGTAGGGTAGGTGACTAGCATTGTCTTATTTATTTATAGTTAATCCAGTAGCCGGAAAAGGTAACGGTAATAAAATCATCCCAATAATAAAAGAAGTAATGGATACTTATAAATGTACTTATGAGATTAAAATAACAGAAAAAATAGGAGATGCGAAGTTATTTGCAGAGGAAGCTAAAACTAAAAATTTTTCTATTATTGTTTCTGTAGGTGGCGATGGAACCCTTCATGAAGTGGTTAATGGAATGGTTGGGGGGCCACAAAAATTAGGGGTTATCCCCGCTGGTACAGGAAATGACTTTGCTAGAACGCTTAACATTCCATTTAATTTAAGAGAAGCGATGGAGATTTTAGCAAAGAAAAAATCTATTCCAGTAGATTTAGGCAGACTAAATGGAAAACATTTTGTTAATTTTTGTAGTATTGGTTTAGATGCATTAATTGCTCAAGAGGCAAATAAAATAAAAAAATATTTTTCAAGCACTTATTCTTATGTTATTGGTGTTATAAAAGCCTTAGGTAAATTTAAAAGTTTAAAGGTTGATTTAATAATAGATGGTATAAAATATAATGAAGAGATTATGCTAATTGCAGTGTGTAATGGAGCATATTATGGTGGTGGTATGAAAATAGCGCCCCATGCTGAAGTTTTTGATGGACAATTTGATATTTGTGTAGTAAGAAAAGTGTCCAAGCTAAAATTATTGTTTCTTTTTCCTACTATATTTAAAGGAGAACATGTTAAGTACAAAGAAGTAAAAATGTATAGAGGAAAAGATGTACAAATATTTTCAACAGAAAATATGAATGTTAATGCAGATGGAGAAATAATAGATAATAGACCAATTAAGTTTGAAGCTGTGAATAAGAAGATAGAAGTAATTGTACCTTAGCAAATAACTTATAAAGGAATGAAAAATACACTTCCTAGATATACTATTTTTAGGAGGTGTTTTATTTGAAAAGGGTAGCTGTGCAGCAAGGTTTAGAGGAAATAAGACTAGGGTTAGAAAGAAAAGGTTATGAAGTAGTTGACTATATGTATGGAGGTCATATTGACGCCATAGTATATACGGATATTTATAGTGGACTAGATAGTGTTAACAATTCAGTTGACGGCAATATTTATGGGGCAATACTAATTAATGCAAATAATAAAACAATTGATGAAATAGGGCATATTATAGAAACTAGAAGATATGAGAGATTATTTACTAAATAGAATATAGAATTCCAAAAGATTAATAAAAAGGAGTAGGCCTTAAGGCCTACTCCTTTTTATTAATCTTAGACAAATCTTAGATTTTATAAAGCCTAGATAATTGAATTTGTTGTATAGAATTTAAAATACAAGAATAAATAAGTGTTTTGGAGGCTGTTATGAAAAAGAAAAGAATAACGGAAAGATTTCCATTCCTTTTACCAATAAGAAAATTTCAACGAAATGTATTCTTTTATACTCAAATGAAAATGGATTCGAATAAGTATTCGCGGAAAACCTCGAAGGATGCCTTAGAGTATAAAGTTTTTTCAACTAAATCAAAAATGATTAATACGGAAAGTGGTTACGACATTAAGTATCAAATAAACAAGGTTGATAATCTTAAGTTAGTTGCCAAAACAATGAATAAAATAATTATAAGTCCAAATGAAACCTTTTCTTTTTGGATATTGGCAAAGGATGCCAAAAAATATGGAAAATACAAAGAAGCATTAGCTATGGTTAATAATCAAATTACTTCTGTAGAAGGAGGAGGTCTTTGTCAAATAAGTAATTTGCTATTTTGGATATTTCTTCATACACCACTTACTATAGTAGAGCGACATCCTCATTCAGCAGAAACTATGCCTCAACCAAAGGGTGATATACCTGAAGGAGTTGATGCAACAATTGCTGAGGGCTGGTTAGATTTAAAGGTAAAAAATGAAACACAAGAAAGTTTCCAGCTTGTAATAGAATTTGATGATGAATTTATATATGGAACAATTTTAAGCGATACATTTCAAGATGTTCTATATACTGTTGAAAGTGAAAACCTAAAATATACAAAGGAAGATAAAAAGATATATAGATATAACGAAATATATAAGATAGGTCAAGACTTTTTCAGAAAAAATATAGTTTCTAGAGAACTAGTATTAGAAAATAAATATGAAATTAGATACGATATAGAATCTGAAATTGGAGTTATTAAATAGGGAGGTAGTATAAATGGAAAAGAAAGTTGTAGCAGTAATTTTTGGAGGAGAATCGTCTGAATATGAAGTATCATTAAAATCTGCGTGTTCGGTAATAGAGAATTTAGACACAGAAAAATACAGTGTTATAAAAATAGGTATTACACGTGATGGAAAATGGCTTAGATATAATGGAAATTTGGACAAGATAAAGAATAACACATGGTTTTTAGATAATGGCTGTACAAAGGTTATGATTTCGCCAAGTAAGGGTGATCGAGAAATAATTGAGATAAAGAGTAATGTTCTAATACACACAAAAATAGATATAGTATTTCCAATTCTTCATGGTAAGAATGGAGAAGATGGAACACTTCAGGGGCTACTTGAAATATCAGGAATCCGTTATGTTGGTTGCAATGTAGCTGCAAGTTCTATTTGTATGGATAAGGATTATGCACACAAAATAGTTGGCTATGCAGGTTTTGATGTTCCAAATAGTTTAGCTATTGATCATCAAACAGATGAAAAAGAAATAAATGATTTTGCAGAAAATGTTGGTTATCCTATTTATGTAAAGCCGGCTAAAGAAGGTTCTTCTATAGGTATAACAAAGTCGAAAAATAAATATGAATTATTTAAAGGAATAGATGAAGCATTAAAATTTGATGACAAGGTTGTGTTAGAGGAGAATATTAATGGGTTTGAGGTTGGATGTGCTATTTTAGGTAAGGATGATCTAATAGTTGGAACAGTGGATGAAATTGAGGTGCCTAGTGGATTTTTTGACTTTAAAGAAAAATATACATTAGAACATTCAAAAATTCATTTACCTGCAAGAATTGATAACAAACTTAGCGAAAAAATTAAGGAAACAGCAAAAGGTATATATAGAGCTTTAGGTTGCAGTGGCTTATCAAGAGTAGATATGTTTGTAGATGAAAAAAATAGAATAGTATTCAATGAAGTGAATACTCTGCCAGGCTTTACTACAGGAAGTCGATTCCCTAATATGTTACTTCATTCAGGAATAGAGTATAAAGAGATTTTGGACAAGTTAATTGAATTAGGAATACAGGAGTAAAATCATGAAAACAATAGTACTAAAAAAGGAAGATATGTATAAAGGGAACTTGATATTAATAAATAAAAAATACCCGATTAAGATTAATGAACAGGAAATTATGAATAATCTTGTTGATGTTGATAATAAATATAATAAACATTTAGTAAACAAAAACACTGCCAAGGCACTTAGAAATATTTTAAATAAAATTAATTCAGAAGATGCTATTGTTCCTGTTAGTGGCTTTCGGTCAAAACAAGAGCAATCAAATTTATATAGAAATTCAGTTAGAAAAAATGGTCTTGAATTTACACAAAAATTTGTAGCTAAGCCAGATGAGAGTGAACACCAAAGTGGTATGGCAATTGACCTTGGAGAAAATAAAAAAGATATAGACTTTATATGTCCAGATTTTCCGTACGATGGTATATTCAAGAGATTTAGAGAAGAAGCAAAAAAGAGTGGATTTATAGAAAGGTATAAAGAAGGAAAAGAAACTGTAACTGGGATTTCAAAAGAACCATGGCATTTTCGCTATGTTGGATACCCACATAGTGTTATAATAGAGGAAAAGGGTCTGGCGCTTGAAGAATATCATGATTTTATAAGAAAGTATACATCAGTTGATAATAGCTACGAATATAGACATAAAAATAATCTAATAAAATTATTTTTTATAAGATCAACTGCTGATATACAGGTACTTCATGTGGAAGACGATTTTAAATATGAAGTATCCGGAAACAATAATGATGGATTTATTATAACCTTATTTAAAAATCTACAATAAGACAATATTAATAACTAGTTATTAATATAAAAAAAGCAAGGGTGATACTTATGAGCTACAATATTTTAGTTTGTGATGATGAGCAAGATATAGTTAATGCTATAGAAATATACCTTAAAAGTGAAGGATATAACGTTATTTGCGCTTATGATGGTATACAAGCCTTAGAAGCACTTGAACAGAATAATATTCATCTAATTATTATAGATGTCATGATGCCTAGACTAGATGGTATAGCAGTAACTTCAAAAATAAGAATGGAAAATAATATACCAATAATAATTCTTAGTGCCAAAACTGAATACACAGATAAGGTTCTTGGACTAAATGTTGGAGCAGATGACTACATTACAAAGCCATTTAATGCCATAGAACTTTTGGCTAGGGTAAAATCCAATCTTAGAAGATTTACGGACTTAGGAAGTATGATAAAGGAAGAAGATGTTTTTTCCGTAGGAAGATTAACTCTTAATGATAGAACAAAACAAGTAAAGGCAGATAATAATATAGTTAATCTTACTCCTAATGAATACGGAATATTAAAATTACTGATGAAAAACAAAGGAAGAGTTTTTTCTTCTAATGAAATATATGAGTATGTATGGGATCAACCTGCCTATAATGTAAAGAAAATCATATCTGTCCACATTAGTCATCTTAGAGAAAAGTTAGAAATCAACCCTAAAGAGCCCGATTATATAAAGTCAGTCTATGGTATGGGATATAAAATTGTGGGTGAATAAATGGATAAAAATATAAAAAGAAGAATCAAACTAAAATATATCTTAGAAAATATATATTTTGAAATTCTACTGCTATATATAGTATTAATTTTTGCTGTAGGGATGCCTTTATTACGAGGGATTATAGTGGGAGTAGCAAGATTACCAATAATATCTCTCTTGGTGAGGATGCTAGAAAGAATAGAACTAAAACGTATTGTAAGGTTCTTAATTTCAGTAGAAGTAATGGCTATGTTTAGTTTAATTCTTATGCTAATAATTATTTTAATTATAGTAATTATAAGGTTAAAAAGGAGAATATTTCTTAAAACACTACTATTATATAATATATTTAAAAACTACAATAATGATTTTAAGATATATACTGGAGTAGTTTTTCCAATTATATTATCTGTAGTATATTTTCTGAACTACTTTTTTCATTATAGCTTCACATATAAAAATCCAATTAGGCTAATAATAGTGCTTATAATAACAATATCACTACTAAACTATGCAGAACAGATAAGCATAATAATGCATAATATAAAAAATATTGGTAGCCGTGAAAAGTATTATATAGAAGCTGGCTGTCCTTCTTTATTTACAAAAGAATCCGTAAGAATGCTAGACAATATTGATGAAGATGTACAGATATCTATTGATGGACAGCTAAAATCTGAAAGACTAAAGACTGAGCTTATTACAAATATTTCTCACGATTTAAAAACACCACTTACTTCTATTATAAATTATACAGACTTATTGAAAAGTCAAGATTTTCAAGACAATACGATTTTAAATTATGTCAATGCTTTAGACAGGAACTCTCAAAGATTGAAACTACTTATTACAGATATAGTTGAGGCGTCTAAAACAGAAACAGGGAATGTAAATATACATCTAGAAAAATTAGAGCTAAATGAACTAATATCACAGGTATATGGAGAATTTGATACTGTCTTTAATGAAAAAAATATTTCTTTTATATTTAATCCAGAGAATGATATTTTTGTTTTGGCAGATGGGAATCATTTAGGAAGAGTACTGGAGAATATTATAGGTAATGCAAGTAAGTATACACTAGAAAATACAAGAATTTATGGACTAGTAAAGGAAGAAGATGACTTTGTTTCATTTAGCCTAAAAAATATATCTAAGGATGAACTTAATATAAGCCCAGATGAACTAATGGAACAATTTGTAAGAGGAGAAAGATCCAGACATACTGAAGGTAGCGGTCTTGGATTATATATTGCAACCAATCTTATGCGATTAATGAATGGAGAATTACTACTTACGATAAATGGAGATTTATTAGATATAAAACTATTAATACCAAAGGCAAATAAATAAACGAAGAGTTATATATAAAGAAGGGGATATAGAGCTCCCCTTCTTTGCTGATTTTTAAATAGTTGTATAATAATTATACTGCAATATCTTTAGTTTTCTAATAATAGTCTTTGTTGATTAAGCTTCCAAACAGAATATTTAATAGAGCTTACTAAAGTATCAGCCATTTTCATAACAAGACTTAGTCTTGTATTCTGCAATACGAGATATTCCATATATCCTGCTAAATTAACAATGCCAGTAATGTGAATATCACCTATAGCTGGAAGGTTTTTATTTACACCAGCTCCAGGTTTTAAAGGACCTGCCCCTACGGTAATATAGCCTATTCTATCTGCCTTTCCTAAGCAGGCATCAATAGCTACAATAAAAGGATTATTAAGAGAATTATATATATGATCTATTTTTTCTTTTAAATTTTTTGCATGTACTGGATCATCTAAAGTACCGTAGACATAAACCTTATTATATTTTGAAAGCGAGTCAACTAGTTTATGACCAATAATAGGTCCTAATGCATCGCCAGTCGAACGATCTGTTCCAATACAAAGTAGAACAAATTCTTCATATGGGGGACTATAATATAAGTTAATATATTTAGAGAGCATAATACTAAAATCAACAGAGGCCATTGGTGTATTAACACTTAAAGAATCATATTTTTTTAAATTAGATAAAGACATAAAAGTTCCTCCTTGAATTAAATCTATTTAAGTTACAATTAGCTTTTCCTAAATAGGTTTTCTAATACAAAAAATATGATAAAGAAAACTTGACTCAGATGGAGTTTTAACTCTACCTGAATTATAGTTGTACCTTTTGCACTTAAAAGTTTACAATAAACTTTAAGTATGCAAGGTGCTGATGTGATGGACTAAACGACTTTTATTCCAAGAATGTAGTGATTCTATAGAAACGAGAGTCTTAGCAATATACCGAAGATAAATAAGGACTTGGTTCTTATTACCCATACTTCATCATAAAAATATAATTGTGAGAGGGGGATGGGTTATGACAAGAAGACAATCAATATACACATTAGCAAGTGTATATATTGGAACCGTTATTGGAGCAGGATTTGCTTCTGGGCAAGAAATATTTCAATTTTTTGGGAAGTATGGGTGGCAAGGAATATTAGGAGTAGTAATAGTAACAATTTTATTTTCACTATTAGGGGTTTTAGTATTAAATAGTATTTATACAAAAAAAATTAAAAGTTTTAGGCAGTTTTCAACAGGATATTTTGGAAAAACTTTTTTTACTATCATAAATATAGTACTTACTTTTCTATTGTTTACCAGTTATGTTGTTATGCTATCTGGAAGTGGGGCTGTATTTTACGAGCATTTTCAAATCCAATATATATATGGAATTATTATAATGGCAATAATAACCTTTTTTGTTTTTATATTTGGAGTTAGAGGAATCGCAAATGCTAATAACGTAATAGTCCCTTTTCTTGTCTTTATAATTTTATGGATAGGGCTTAATGTTATATATAAAAATCAAATGGTGTTTAGCAACTTCTATACTGCTCCATTTAAAAGTAATAACATATTTAGTAATGTAAGTTCATTAAAATATATATTGGTACAAGTAATACATAAATCAAATTGGCTATGGTCTGCAATTGTATATTTCTGTTATAACACTATAGGCTCTATGGTAGTTATGTGTTCATTATATCCGCTAATTTATGATAAAAAAGCTGCTAAGCTGGGAGGATTATTGGGGGGACTAGTACTGGGTATGTTAGCCATGATAATTTTATTAAGCCTAATGGTGCTATATACTAGTGTAATAGGATTAGAAGTACCAATGGTTACAGTTGCAAGCACATTAGGGGATTTGTGGAAAACATTATATAGCTTTGTTTTGCTTCTTGCTATGTTTACTACAGCAATTGCTAATGGTTATGGCTGTATATTAGGAATTGCTAATTTAACACGAGTTAATGAAAAATTTATTAGTATTATTGTCTGCGTAATATCTGTACCTTTAGCAATGGTAGGTTTTAAAAAGCTAGTTACTTTCTTTTATCCACTGTTCGGATATATAGCAATGTTATTTATTTGTGCTATAATTCTTAAAAGAGGAAAAAGCCATAGAGGATTTTTATAGAACTTATGGAATATAATATTAAGTAACTAAATGTGTGCATGTTTCATGTGAAACATATATAGCATAAAAACTAATAACTATAAGATAAACAAGGATTTACTTCAGATAAACTTTTATCTTAGTCTAAACGAATGTTGTGCTGTATTCCTATGCAAAAACACCCTTGAGGTGTAAGTTGTATAGTTCTAAGACTCCATTTTGTAGAAGAAGGAGTTTTAGGACTGTTAGCTATTGGATAAAAATTATAAGGGGATTCAAATATGCAAAAAAGAAAAAAAGGACTATTAATTTTAATTACTATAATTATTATTTTATTATTCATAAATCCTAAAGTGATAAGCTATTTGAAAGCAAAAACAGGATCAAGAGAAGGCGATGTATCTATAATTAAAGAAATAGAAACAACACATAGTAGTCAAATCATCTATGAAAAATTAGATAATGGATTAATACAGTATTTAGAAGGTATTTTAATTTATTATAATATGGATGGAGAACAAATCTGGAGCATAAATTTAGGGATAACCCGTCCAATAATAAAAACAAACTCTAATAGTGTTTATGTAATAGATAAAAACAAAAATCAAATACTACGCATAAATAAAAAAGGGGAACAAATATATAAAAATACATTAGATAAGCCTTATAAAAATTTTAATATTTGTGATGATAACTATGTAGTATTATACCATCATACTGATAGTCCAGTTCAATATATTACTATAATGAACGAGGAAGGAAATAAGGTTGGAGAAATAACACTAGGAGAAGGAGAAGTAACTAATATAGCTATTTCAAGGGCACAGGATAGGATAGCAGCAAGCACTATAGGAACAAATGGAGATACTCTAGAAAACAATCTATTAGTTTATGATTTAAAAGGAAATTTGATTGGTGTAGAAGGTTTGAAAAACAATGTAATATTAAATATTTTCTATAATGAAAAAGGAGATTTAATTGCAGTTGATGAAAAGAATATATTTAGCATAGATAAAAATAATAAAGTAAAATGGGAAACTAATTTTAATGAGCCAATAACACTTATCGATACAACCGGTAGAAACTATCTAACAATATACAGTGAAGGTAGTAGTAAAAATAGCATTATTTATTCACGTACTGGAAATAAAATTAAAACCTTAGCATATGATGGCAAACTGACTGGTGAAATAGCTCCAAAGGAAGAAATACTAGGGCTAGATAATTATAAGAATGAAATTATAGCATATTCATTAAGAACAATATTCAAATATGGTAAAAATGGAAATGTGAGGTTTGAATATCCATATTCAAGTGATATTTTAAAAAGCTTTGCATTATCTGAAAACAATATCGTAGTTATAACCAAGGAAAAAACCACATTTTTATCCTTTAAGAAAATTTAAGTAATATAAAGGTCTATATGGTAGCATCAGATTACTTTCTTCAATATATAGGAAAGTATAATTTGTTGACATTGTAAGTAGTTGTATATAAGGTAATATTATTGAAAGAAAGAGAAACGAAGGTGAAAATATGTCATACAAAGCACTTTATAGAAGATGGAGACCTAAGGTTTTTGAAGATGTAATTGGACAAGAACAAGTAATTACTATTTTAAAAAATCAAATCAACTCTTCTAATATTGCCCACGCCTATCTTTTTACAGGTACAAGGGGAACCGGAAAAACATCTACAGCAAAAATATTTGCTAGAGTAGTAAACTGTCTTAATCCTAAAGATGCTAATCCTTGCAATAGCTGTGAAGTATGTGAAGGTATTTTAACAGAAAATATTATGGATGTTATTGAAATAGATGCCGCTTCTAATAATGGAGTAGACAATGTAAGAGAAATTAGGGAAAATGTTAAATATCCTCCATCTAAAGGAAAATATAAAATTTATATTATAGATGAGGTTCATATGCTTAGCACAGGGGCTTTTAATGCTCTGTTAAAAACATTAGAAGAACCACCTAGCTATGTTATATTTATATTAGCTACTACGGAGCCTCATAAAATACCAGCTACAATACTATCTAGATGTCAAAGGTTCGACTTTAAACCAGTTAAAATAAGAGACATAATGGGACACCTATCTTTTATATGTGATGAAATAGGAATTACCTGGGATGAAGAAGCCCTTAGATTAATAGCAATTAATTCGGAAGGGGCATTACGAGATGCTTTAAGTATTTTAGAGCGATGTATATCCTTTAGTGAGGATACTCTAACCTACGAGAATGTAGTAAGTATATTAGGTATGGTTAATTATGAGTTTATATTTAACCTAGTTGATAAAGTAGCTGAGAAAGATACATCCAATGTACTTACACTTATTAACGAAATGGTTATGGAAGGTAAGGAAGTTGGTCAGCTAATGAAGGATTTAATTAGTCACTTTAGAAGTCTTCTGCTTGTTAAAATGAATGTAGAAATTGATGAGATATTAAGCTTATCTGAAGAAAGGCAAAAACGCCTTCAAGAACAGGGTAGGCTATTTACTATAAATCAGATAACTTCCTTTATTTATAGTCTATCGGATATTGAAGGAAAATTAAAATACTCTGCTCAACCTAGAACATTAATAGAAATAGCAGTTATAGGTTTGTGTAATAAAGAACTGGATGACTCTTTGGAGGGGATTATAGAAAGAGTAAAACAGTTGGAGAAAAATATTGTCTCTGGGGAAATAACGGTGAATAGAAGTAATGTAAATATATCTCCTTCAGTACCAAATAAACCTAGTATTTCTTCATCCTATTCCCCAAAAAACAAGTATGATGAAAAGAAGAGCATGGATGAGGAAGAGTCAAAAGAAGGAAATATGATTAGAGAGGAAGAAATTATTAATAATAATAGTCTTTTAGATTTTGGAGCTATACAAAGTAATTGGCAAAATATTTTAGAAGAATTACGTAAGGAGAAAAAAGCTCAAATACAAGCTCTTCTAATGGAAGGTAGCCTAGTAAAATTAGATAAGGACACTTTATTAATTTCCTTTAAAGACGGATTTGGATTCCATAGAGAAGCTTTAGATAAGGAAAAAACAAAAGAATATATATCTGGTATAATTAAAAGACTTACAGGCCAGAGTATAAGACTTTCATTTGTAATGGAGGATCAGCTTATTACTGAAATTGAGCCAAAGGAAGAAAAAGATCCATTAGAGATACTTAAAGAAGCACTACCTAAGGAGATCCATGAAATATTAGAGATAGTAGATGAATAATATATTTGCAATAATTATGATATAATAAGAAAATGATAACAATTTGAGCACCTGAAAATTTAATATAAATTTAAGTGTGACAAGAACCATTATAGGAACAAAATCGTAGTTTAAAGTGTAGTAAGGGTCGATGGATAATATCAGACGACTTTTTAATAAAAATAATGAATTAAGGAAATAGAAGGAGGAATTTTTTATGGCTAAAAAAGGTTTCCCAGGAATGGGTGGAGTTAACATGAATAATATGATGAAACAAGTGCAAAAAATGCAAAAACAAATGGAGGAAACACAATCAGAGCTAGAACAAAAGGTTCTTGAAACAAGTGCTGGTGGAGGTGCTATTTCTATTAAAGTTACAGGTAAAAAGGAAATAGTAGGTATAAAGATTAAGCCAGAGGTAGTAGATCCAGACGATGTTGAAATGTTAGAGGATTTAATCATGGCAGCTGTTAACGAAGCTATTCGTGCTGCAGAGGATATGGTAGCTTCTGAAATGGGTAAAATTACAGGAAAAATGAATATGCCTGGATTATTCTAACTTTTATTTACCTAATGAAATGAGGATAGCAAATTATGAACTACTATTCATCATCAATTGCTCAGTTAATTGAGCAATTTACAAAACTTCCTGGAATAGGAAGGAAAACTGCCCAAAGATTAGCTTTTCATGTTATTAGTATGCCTAATCAAGATGCACATAGCCTAGCTGATGCAATTGTAACGGCAAAGGAAAGCGTAAAGTATTGTAAGGTATGTACAAACCTTACAGATCAAGATACATGTAATATTTGTAGTGATAAAAGAAGAGATCCATTAACAATTTGTGTTGTTGAAGATCCTAGAGATGTAGTAGCTATGGAGAGAACTAAGGAGTTTAAGGGCTATTATCATGTGCTACATGGGGCTATATCTCCATTAGAGGGAGTTGGTCCAGAGGATATTAAAATTAAAGAATTATTATCACGTCTGACGAATCAACCTGTAGATGAAATAATCATTGCTACAAACCCCAACATTGAAGGGGAAGCTACAGCAATGTATCTGTCAAAGCTTCTAAAACCAATGGGAATTAAAGTATCAAGAATTGCCCACGGTATACCTGTAGGTGGAGATCTTGAATATGCAGATGAAGTTACTCTAACCAAGGCATTGGAAGGTAGAAGGGAAATTTGATTTAGGCAGAAAGTTATATAAAGTAAATAAAGGTGTATCACTTTGCAACAAGTTGTATCAAAGAACATGGTTTATTAGGGAAAAGGAAAGCCCTGGTGGCCATGTTTTTTATTAGATTTCTAATTAGAAGAAAAAAGAGATATAAGACTTAAATCCGGTAAAGCCAATGGATTGGAAGAGTGAGTTGTATTAGAGTCAAAGTAAGTCTATATCAAGGTGAAAGGTATTTTACAATTGTATGAAGAAATTTATATCATCTATTTGATTGTTTATATGAAATGCACCATGAAATATCATAATCTTCAATTTAAATTAAGGTATATTTTATTTATTGAATCTAAGAGGAATTGGATTAGGGGGAATGAAGATGATTGAATTTGTTGTTATTAGGCATGGACAATCTTTAGCAGATATTGAAGGCAGGCATGAAGGAAGGGCGGATTTTCCATTAACTGATTTAGGGAGAGAACAGGCTGAAAAATTAGCAAAATGGTTAAAACAAAGATATAATTTTGATACGATTATCAGTAGTCCTTTAAAAAGAGCAAGGGAAACAGCAGAGATTATAGGCAGTAAGATGAACAAATCAGTTATTTTCAATGAAGATTTGATGGAATGGAATAATGGCGTTTTAGCAGGGCTTTTAAGGGAAGATGCTAATCGTGATTATCCCGAACCAGAGGGAGGAAGAAAGTATTTTCAAGCAGTTCAAAATGGAGAGTCAATGATAGACTTAAGAAGTAGAGCAGAGCATTTTCTTGCCGATTTAATACACTCTACAAAGGATAGTAAGGATAACATTAGAATATGTATCGTATCTCACGGTGGGTTAATAACTATGTTATATAGAAGTTTCCTTAATATGCCTATAGATACTAATGTATGGCTATCATCAGGAGATACAGGAGTTCATTTGTGGCAAATTAATAACGATAAAAAAATAGTCATGTTTACGAATATTCAGGAGCATTTAAGATGTGATGTTTAGGTGGTTTATAGGGGGATAGGAACAAAAGATGAGTGAAAACAATAATATGCATATTCTTTACAATTATTTTTTATTATAAATGATAGACTACAAAGACGCCAAAAAGAATATTGGGGTGGAGCTAACAATTTAAGTGTAAATGAGGCTAAAATAGTGTATTCACTTTTGCAGAACAAAGCGACCAAGGATAAAGTATCTGAAATTATTGATAAATATGAACAAAGGAATAGAAAGATACATGCTCAATTTAGAGGAATAGAGCATAGAACTGCTAAGGGTGAAGAATGTCGTAATGAATTTGCCCAAGCTCATAGTAATTTTATTATTGAATTATGCCAACTGTCAGAGATACAACGATAGTAGGTTAGGCTATTAGGAAGAAGATTTTATTAAGTAAGAGATGTGTTATAAAATTGTATTTGGTTTGTCTCTGTAGAAATGCTGTGGTTGAGTAAGTCAATGTAGGGGGTAGGTAATATGATAATTAAGTCTACAGAAATAACTGTATTAAGATATGATAACAAGATTAAGGATGCAATAGAAAAGTTAAGGGATAGTAAATTCTCTATTATTCCAATAGTAGATGAATTTAACAGGTATTTTGGAGTTTTTGATAGAAAATCTATTTCAAACATAATATATGAAAAAATTTCTATTGAAAAAAAAATTAAAGAAGTAGTTAACAAAGACTTTCCTACTATTATTTCAGATAATATTACTGATATAGACTATTTTCAATCAAATAAGGAACCTTATCTAGTAGTTATAGGTTCTGATGGTAGAGTTGAAGGGTTACTTAGACTTTTTGAGAACAATGACTTTTTTAATTTATTAAATGATTCATTTTTTAATAAGCTTTTAGAATCAATATCTGATGGTATACTTATCTGTGATAAAGATTTTGTAGTAAGAAAGATAAACAAAGCCTATACTGAATTAACAGGAGTATCCCCTGCTGAAATAGAGGGAGTAGAAGTTAGCAAGGTTAGAAAAGGGGCACAGATTCCAAGGGCTGTTAGTTCTGGAAAAGTGATGAAAAACATATATAGAAAAGTAGGTAATACAGAATATTTTGTAGATTTATATCCTATTAGAATCAATAATGAAGTTTTG
The DNA here is from genome assembly GCF_018141165.1 of Alkaliphilus sp. B6464. Classification (NCBI taxonomy): domain Bacteria; kingdom Bacillati; phylum Bacillota; class Clostridia; order Peptostreptococcales; family Natronincolaceae; genus Alkaliphilus; species Alkaliphilus sp. B6464. Next base: position 1,059,196 of record NZ_CP058557.1, on the reverse strand, counting down.
GGTGGAATAGTATTAGCAAAGGATATGACAGAAGTCCAAAGCTTAACTAAAAAAATAAGTGACTTAGAAAACAAGTTTCATAAATTAAAAGCCAGTATAAATGCTCATCATAAAGCTGATAAAAGTTTTGAGCATATTATAACAGTAAATGATAAGATGAAAGAGTGTATAGAGATTGCTAAGAAAGTTGCTAGTAATGATTCTAATATAATAATTAGAGGAGAAAGTGGAACTGGTAAAGAAGTATTTGCCCAAGCTATTCATAACTATAGCTATAGGAGGGACAACCCTTTTGTAGCAATTAACTCAGCAGCTATAGAACCAAACTTAGTTTTGAGTGAATTATTTGGCTATGAGGATGGAGCCTTTACTGGAGCAGTCAAAGGTGGAAAGCTTGGAGTGTTTGAAATAGCTAATAAAGGTACATTGTTTTTAGATGAAATAGGCGATTTGGACTTTGAAATTCAATCAAAGCTATTAAGAGTACTAGAAAACAATGAAATAACTAGAGTAGGTGGATATAAAAATATAAAAATAGATGTTAGAATTATATCTGCTACTCATGTTAATCTTGAAGAAAGTGTAGAAAATAAAAAATTTAGAGCCGATTTGTATTTTAGATTAAATGTAATACCTATTACGCTACCACCATTAAGAGAAAGAAAAGAAGATATACCATATTTAGTAGATTATCTGCTAAAAACTATAGAGAAAAAATTTCAAAAAAATATAAACATAGACAATAGAGTAATTGATGCATTTTTAAAATATAATTGGCCAGGAAATATTAGAGAATTACAAAACATTTTAACTTTTGCTGCAAACATGATTGATAATAATACAATAACTATGGATCATATACCGTCAAGAATAATTCTAAATGTAGAAAATTTAAGTGGCTCTAAAGATGTTAATATCAGTAGACCTAAGCTTTTAGATATAGATAATTTGAATGATGCTAAAGTTTTTTGGGAGAAAAATGAAATAATAAAAGCTTTAGATAAATATGGCAGAAACTTGCAAGGCAAAAAAAAAGCTGCAGCCTCATTAGGAATTTCATTATCAACATTATATAACAAAATAAATCAATATGATTTAAAGTAAAATAAAAAACTCCATTTAAGGGGGGGACTTCATAGGGAAGTTGCATGGAAATAAGTAAATTTAAGGATGTCAAGCAAATCGATTGATAGTTTATTATCTCTAGAAAACCTTATCAAGCACAAACTATAAAAATGAAGGATACTGAGCAATTGCTCAGTATCCTTCATTTTAATTACCTTGCATAACCACCTCAAGCCATTTTTGCTATTCTTCCGAGAGTTCAAGTAATAGAACCCACTCATGGGAAAGTAGAGGATTATCAAAGTTTATGTTTATCTCCATAACATCATAGGAGATTTTAAATTCTTGATAACTCTAAAAATTTCTAAAGAAAGTTCTAGAGTTTTAGAATTTTATTTGAAAATTGTTTTAGAATTAACATTTAAACAATCAATGTATCCAGTTTATTATTAATGTGAACTTTATATTTAAAAGTAAGGAATTAAGCTATTTAATATTTAGCCCATACAGTATTTAACGGAATATAGAAAAATAGTATTAAGTGTATTAATTAAATCTTATTTTAATTAATTTTTGTATTATTTACTAAAGTATCATATATATAGTTATATTTTGGCATAGAATTTGCTTTTAACATTTTATTAACAATTATAATTTGAATGGGGGCAACTTCTATGTTATCAGAAAGTACAACTAAAAAAACAGGAAGACATAGCAAAATTATGAAAGATGCTAAACTAGACAAAGATACTAAAAAATTGATTTTTTTTGTAATTTCTATTGGTATAGTACTACTATCTTTTGTTCTTCCTATTCCAGAGGGTCTTTCTAGAGAAGGTTTAAAAATGCTTTCAATTGCATTAGCAGCGGCATTTCTCTGGATGACAGAGGCTATTTCAATTGGAGTTACAGGCATACTTATAATTTTGCTTCAATCGATTTTAGGCATTGTTCCACTTAAAGAAGGGCTTGCTGCAGTTGCTCATCCAGTAAATGCAGTAGTGTTGGTAGGATACTTGTTAGCTGGATCTTTAGTTAACTCAGGAATGGATAGAAGGTTAAGTTTAATGGTTATATCTCGAATGGGAGAAAAAACTAATATGCTTATTTTAGGTATTATGATATCTACAGCTTTTTTAGCTATGTGGATGTCTAGTACAGCTACAGTAGCCATAATGGTTCCTATATCATTAGGTATAATAAAAATGTCAGGGGCAAAGCCTTTAGAAAGCAACTTTGGTAAAGTTTTATTTATTGGAATAGCTTTTGCAGCAAATATAGGGGGATTAGCAACGCCTACTGCCACCACTTCAAACCTTATTGCAATTGCGTTTCTTAACAGTTTAGTAGGGATACAAATTACTTTTTTAGGTTGGATTGGTAAAACAATTCCTTTAGCAATTGTATTATTACCTTTAACTTGGATAATTTTACAAAAAGTATATCCACTTGAAATAGATGTTGTAGAAGGTGGATTAGATGCTTCTAAAAAAGAGCTTGCTGAAATGGGTAAAATGTCAAAAGAAGAGAAAAGAGTTATATTTTTATTTACAGCAGCAATACTTTTATGGACTATGGATTCATTTTTGCCACTTTCTAAAGATTGGCTATATATAGTTTCTGTATTTATAACTATTGTTATAGTTCTTCCTAAGGTAGGTTTTTTAACTTGGAAAGAAGCTCAAAAGCTTATAGGATGGGATGTGTTATTTTTAGTGGGGGGTGGTCTTGCTATGGGAGTAGGACTAAAGAATGCAGGTACAATAGATTGGATTACTAATATGCTTTCAGGCAGTATTGGTAATGTACCGGAAAGATTTGCAGTAATTATAATTTCTTTGGTAACTGGTTTAGGAATTACAATATTTTGCAGTATGTCTGGAACAGCTACAACTTTTGTACCTATATCTATAGGTCTTGCTATGACTTTTGGGTGGAATCCAGTAGTGTTTGCTATTATAGCTGGTTTATCAAGTTCTTTTGCATTTTTATTACCAGCAAATTCGGCGCCTAATGCTGTTGCCTATGGATCAGGGTATTTTAAATCTTCAGATATGTTTAAAGTCGGCATAATAATTGTGCTTTTAAGTGTAGTAGTTGTAGGCTTGTATGGAGGATTTATTTTACCATTTTTAGTGTAAGAATTTAGTATTATTCTAAATGTAATTCTAATATTCTAGAATTCATACAGGAATTCTAGAATTAGAACTAGAATTAGAACTAGAATTATTATTTTTTATACTGACTTTAATTAATTAAACAGTATTAATTCTCTTAATTAAAGCGCAAAATTTATTTTATTAATATTCAGAATTAATTGAAATTTAGGACTTGTATATAGTTATTTAGTGTATATATTTTTACTTTTTTAGAAATAATTTTATTTTTTGGAAAATTCGGCACTTTATTTGCAATATAACTTATTCAAGAAAAGAGATAATAGTTTATATACTAATTATTTTTAAGGGGGAAAAGCAATGGAACTAAAAGAGTATGTATTAGATTTAATTGAAAAGTCACGAGTAGCGCAGAAAGAATTCGAAAAGTATTCACAAGAAAAGGTGGACGAAGTAGTACGTGCAATAGGTAAGGCCGTCTATGATAATGGTGAAGTATTAGCACGGCTAGCAGTTGATGAAAGTGGAATGGGAGTATATGAAGACAAAATAGTAAAAAACAAAGGTAAATCAAAAGCTGTTTGGAACAAGCTAAAAGGAGTAAAAAGTAGGGGAATTCTTCGATACATAGAAGAAGAAGGTATTGTGGAAGTTGGAAAGCCAATAGGTGTTATAGGAGCTGTAACTCCAATAACAAATCCTACTATGACACCAATGCAAAATACTATGATAGCTTTAAAAGGCGGTAACTCAATAATTATATGCCCACATCCACGTGGAAAGGAATCTGGTAAGAAAACAGTAGAAGTAATGAGGGCTGCATTAGCAGAATTAGGTGCACCAGAAAACTTAATTCAAATAGTTGCTGAACCTTCACTAGAAGCAACAAACTTAATAATGCAATTATCTGATGTATGTATATCTACAGGTGGACCAGCAATGGTAAAGGCTGCTTATAGTAGTGGTAAGCCTGCCTTTGGTGTTGGTGCAGGAAATGTACAGTGCTTAATAGATACTGATGCAAACATAAAAGAGGTAATACCAAAAGTAATTAAAGGTAGGGTATACGATAATGGCATATTGTGCACATGTGAGCAAAGTGCAATATGTCCAGCAGATAAGTATGACGAGCTTATAAATGGATTAGTGGAAAATGGTGCTTATTATATTCACGAAGAAGAGGAAGTAAATGCTTTGAGAAAAGTTTTATTTCCAGATGGTGTTATAAATAGAGATTGTGTTGGAGCATCTCCTGTAAATATAGCTAAAATGGCAGGTATAGAAATTCCTGAAGATACAAAATTATTAGTTGTAAAGGTAGAAAAAGCAGGGGCAGAAGAATATTTTGCAAAGGAAAAATTATGTCCAGTATTAGCGGCATATAGCTACAATACATGGGAAGAAGCTGTTGAGATTGCAAGACTAAACCTTGAAAATGAAGGAAAAGGACATAGTGCAGTTATTCATTCAGATACAAAAGATAGGATTGAATATGCAGCCCAAATACTTCCAGTATCCCGTTTTGCGGTTAAGCAAATAGGGTCAAGTGGACTTGGTGGATCATTCTTAAATGGACTTATGCCAACAGCAACTCTTGGTTGTGGCTCTTGGGGAAATAATAGCATAAGCGAAAACCTTTGGTTCCATCATTTAATTAATATAAGTAGAATTGCATACGAAGTTCCTGGCAAACAAGTGCCGTCGGATGAAGAGATCTGGGGTCAATAGAAAGGGGAAAATTCTGTGGAAGACAGGCAATTGGAAAAAGTATTGAGTAAAAAGGACGTTTTAGCCCTTGCATTTGGTGCAATGATAGGGTGGGGCTGGGTAATCTTAGCAGGATTATGGATACAAAAAGCAGGTTCATTAGGTGCAGCCCTTGCATTTGGACTAGGTGGTATTATGATAGTATTTGTAGGCCTAACCTATGCAGAACTTACAGCTGCTATGCCACAATCTGGTGGGGCTCTTGTATTTAGTAATAAAGCCTTAGGTGTAAACATGTCCTTTATATGTACTTGGGCCATGATACTAGGTTATGTAGGGGTTGTTGCTTTTGAAGCAGTTGCTCTACCTAGTGTTGTAGAGTATCTAATACCTGGCTTTTTACAACGTCATATGTATACAATACATGGATTTGATGTATACGGCAGCTGGGTTGCAGTTGGAGTTATTAGCTCAATTGTTATTACAGCAATAAACTATCGTGGAACAAAAGATGCAGCTACCTTACAAGCGATTTTAACAGTAGTTATAGCAGTGTCAGGGATTGCATTAATGGGGGGTTCTACAGTAACTGGTAATTTAGCTAACACTAAGCCGTTTTTCGTAGATGGATGGAATGGAATAGTAGCTGTTGCTATTGCAACACCGTTTATGTTTATAGGTTTTGACGTAATTCCCCAGACAGCATCAGAGATTAATTTACCATTTAAGGATATTGGTAAGATGCTTATATTATCAATACTTATGTCAGTAGCATGGTATGTGATAATTATTCTGTCAGTATCCTATGTAATGAGTGAGCAACAATTATTATCATCTGTACTTGTAACAGCAGATGCAATGAAAATAGCATTTGGTAACAGTGACTTAGCAGCAAAGATTTTAATTATTGGAGGCTTAGCAGGTATTGTTTCTAGTTGGAATGCTTTTTTAATAGGAGGAAGTCGTGCAATGTATGCTCTGTCCCAAGCAAAAATGCTTCCAGAGTTTCTTGGTAAAATACATCCAAAGTACAATACTCCATCAAATGCAATTCTTTTAATAGGTGGTATTGCTAGTATAGCACCTTTCTTTGGAAGGAGTATGTTGGACTGGTTAGCCAATGCAGGTAGCTTTGGAATTGTTATTGCTTATGGTATAGTATCTATATCCTTTGTGGTTTTAAGAAAGAAAGATCCTAATATGCCTAGACCTTATAGGATAAAGAATTATAAGTTTGTAGGATATCTGGCTGTAATTCTATCTGGTGTAATGCTTCTATTATATATACCTGGACTAATTACTATTGAGTGGGTAATTATAGGAGGATGGGCACTATTAGGCTTAATATTTTTCATTACTTCAAAGAATAAATTTATTGATTTTGGAAAGATTCCAGAGCTTAAAAAATCAGAAAATTAAAAAAATAGATAATAACCAGCTATTCAAATATTTTCAAAGTAAAAATTTGGGCAGTGGATTAATAGTTAAAGGGGTTATTAAATATGATAAAAAACTTTGAAGAGTTAATAGAAACTGTTAAATTAGGAAAGCTACAAAAAATTTCTGTAGCAGTGGCGCAAGATAAAGATGTTTTATCCGCTGTTAATAATGCGCATAAAATTGGTATATCAGATTCAGTTTTAGTAGGTGATAAAGAAAAGATTGAAGAAATGGCTAAAGAAATTAATATGGATTTAAATAATTTTGAAGTTATAGACATTAAAGACAAATCGGAAGCTTGTGCACATGCTATTAAATTAGTAAATGAAGGCTATGCATCACTTCCTATGAAAGGCTTTGTGGAAACATCGGATATACTAAGAGCTGTATTGAATCCAGAATATGGTCTTAGGACAGGAAATTTAATTAGTCACGTTGGAGTATTAGAAGTAGCAGGATATAATAGATTATTTATTTTGAGTGATGCTGCTATGACAATAGCGCCCACATTAGAAGATAAAGTAGATATAATTAACAGCAGTGTTAAAATTGCACATGCTTTAGGAAATAGAAGTCCTAAGGTTGCTATACTATGTGCCGTTGAAAAGGTAAATCCTAAAATGCCTGCTACTTTAGATGCTGCAGAACTTACAAAGATGAATGAAGATGGTAGAATTGAAGGATGTTTAGTAAAAGGACCATTGGCTTTAGACAATGCAGTATCAATTGATGCTGCAAAACATAAAGGAATAGAACATCCTGTTGCAGGTAATGCTGATATTTTAATCGCACCAGATATAGAAGCTGGAAATATCCTAAATAAGTCTATAGAATATTTTGCTAAAGGTGAAAAAGCCGGTGTTATTATGGGTGCAAAGACACCGATTATTTTAACATCTAGAGCTAGCTCTGATATGTCAAAATTACACTCTATTGCTCTTGCTATATTAATTGTTCAAAAGCTCGGAAAGGAGTCAGCATAATATATGAAAAAATTATATACTTTTTTAATAATAAACCCTGGATCAACTTCAACAAAAATAGCTATATTTGAAAATGATAAAGAGGTGATGACAGAAACTATTAAACATTCTTCTGAAGAAATAAAAGACTTTGAGGCAATATACGATCAATTTGATTTCCGTAAAGATTTAATAATAAAAACATTAGAAGCTAAAAACATAGATTTTCCTAAATTTTCAGCTATTATAGGTCGCGGTGGTAATATGAAACCTGTAGTAGGCGGTACATACGAAGTTAATGAAGAGATGTTAAAGGATTTAAAGATAGGGGTTATGGGACAGCATGCTTCAAACTTAGGAGGAGGACTTGCCTACTCAATAGCTGAAGAATTAGGACTAAAAGCATATGTTGTTGATCCAGTTGTTGTAGATGAATTTGAACCACTAGCTAGAATATCAGGAACTCCGTTAATAGAAAGAAAGTCTAAAGATCATCCTTTAAACCAAAAGGCAGTGGCGAGGGCAGCAGCGGCAGAAATGGGAGGCAAATATGAAGATTATAATTTTATAATTGCTCATTTAGGTGGTGGTATATCTGTAGGAGTTCATCAAAAGGGTAGGTTAATAGATGTTAACAATGCTTTAAATGGGGATGGCCCTATGTCTCCAGAAAGATGTGGTGGTATACCTTTTGGTTCCCTTATTGATATATGTTTTTCAGGAAAATATAGTAAAGAAGAGATTACTAAGGAGCTAGTGGGCGGTGGTGGTTTAGCAGGGTATTTAGGAACAAATGACGGACGAGAAGTTTGTAAGCTTATTGAAAGTGGTGATGGGCATGCTAAGTTAATATACGAGGCTATGGCATATCAAATTTCAAAAGAAATAGGTGCAGCATCTGCCGTACTTAAAGGTAATGTAAGCTCTATTTTGTTAACAGGAGGACTTGCTCACGATAAACTACTTATGAGTTGGATTAAAGATAGAGTAGGTTTTCTTGCTCCTGTAAAAATATTTCCAGGAGAACATGAAATGGAAGCACTAGCTTCGGGAGTACTGCGAGTATTAGAAGGAAAAGAGTCCATTCAAACATATCCGAATACTTAAATTAAACATGTTCAAATCATTATGAGCTTAATATTTTTATAGTAATAGAGATATAAATTATATTTTTTAGGAAAGTATAAAATAAAAATAGTTTAAGAGGGGGATTTGAATTGAAACTAAAAGATGTTAATTTAACAAAGGAAGACATTAAAGCCTTGACCAATAAGTACATGATTGAAACTTATGAAAGATTTGACTTTGTTGCTGAAAAGGCAGATGGAATGTATTTATATGATGAAGAAGGAAATGCATACTTAGACTTCTATGGTGGTATTGCAGTAAATAGTGCAGGAAACCGTAATGAAAAGGTAGTAGCTGCTGTTAAAGATCAACTTGATGATATAATTCATACTTTTAACTATCCCTATACAATACCACAAGCTTTGCTTTCACAATTAATTTGTGAAGCTATAGGAATGGATAAAATCTTCTACCAAAGTACAGGAACTGAAGCAAATGAAGCTATGATTAAAATGGCAAGAAAGTATGGAACTGATAAATATGGACCTAACAAATATCATATTATAACAGCAAAAAGTAGTTTTCACGGTAGAACTTATGGAGCAATGTCAGCAACTGGTCAACCAGATAATGCTTGCCAGTTAGGATTTAAGCCTATGCTGCCTGGATTCTCATATGCTGATTTTAACGATGTAGAATCTTTTAGAAATCTAGTTACAGAAGATACAATTGCAATTATGTTTGAGCCAGTTCAAGGCGAAGGTGGGGTTAGACCTGCTACTCCAGAGTTTATTAAAGGAATTAAAGAACTTTGCGAAGAAAAAAATCTACTCTTGCTTTTTGATGAAATTCAGACTGGATGGTGCAGAACTGGTAATGTAATGGCATTTATGAGTTATGGAGTTAAACCAGATATAGTATCAATGGCTAAAGCAATGGGTGGAGGTATGCCAATTGGAGCTATATGTGCCACTAATGAAGTAGCACAAGTATTTTCAATGGGATCACATGGAACAACTTATGGTGGAAACCCTGTTTGTTGTGCTGCTGCTTATGCACAAATTAAAGAATTGCTGGATAGAAATTTGGCAGATAATGCAGCAGAAATAGGTGCATATTTCATGGAAAAACTAAAAAATCTACCTTATGTTAAAGATGTTAGAGGAAAAGGTCTATTAGTAGGAGTAGAATTTGATGGACTAAATAGTGCTGAAATTAAACGTAATTGCGTTGCTAGACGACTTCTTGTTACATCAATTGGCGCTAACGTAATCAGAATGGTTCCACCATTAATTTTAACAAAAGAACATTGTGATCAAGCTTTTGATATATTAAAAGAAGCAGTTGAAGCCGTTGCATTAGTTCCAGCAGAAGCCTAATATATAAAACTAAAATATAATATGTTTTAGCAAATAAAGTATACAATGACCTCTTTTACATTTTTATTAAATATGTAAAAAAGATTACAAATAAATGGTCAAAACCAAGTTGACAATATGGAAAATATATGTAATAATACATAAAAAGTGAGTATGCTTAAGCATTTATGTGTGAGCAGCATAGGGATTACTAAAGTCCTACACGAATGGCTATAACCCTTCGGAGTCACTCTTACGAGTGATTCTGAGGGGTTTTTTATTGTACAATAAAATATAAAATTTTTAGGGGGAGTATTGATGATTAGATTACTTACACAGGATGATAAAAAAATTATTCTGGAATATCTTCAAAGAAATGAGATTGAAACATCATTCTTATATGCAAATATTATTGAATTTGGTGTTGATAATATACAGGACATAAGAAGATGTGCAGATTACTATGGATTCTTTAATGGAGAGGGATTAAAAGGCATCTTACCTTTCTATAATCTTGGTAGTTGTATACCTCATTACGAACATACCGCTGCTGTGCCTTTATTTGCAGAAATTATGAAGGATAGAAAATTTGAATTTTTACTAGGCATGGAAAATGTCGTAAAGCCCTTATATGAAGAAATTAAAGATTATAAAGAAATTAATGGATATGATGAAAGTTCTTATTTTACAAACAGGAATTTTAAACCTTTTATATTGGGTGGAGTAGATTTTATAAATGTAGATGGAGTAAGTGGTGAAGATGTAGTTGATTTTATTTTAGATGGTCGTATAAATGGATTTAATCAGTTTTCAACGAGGGAAGACATAAGAAAAACCTTGATACAAAGAGGAGAAGAAGAGGAATTTATTATTGTAGAAAAGGACGGTAAAATGGTAGCACAAGCATGTGTGCAGACATATACACCACAAATTAACCAGATTGGCGGTGTATATACAATTAAAGAGGAAAGAGGTAAAGGTTACTGTAAAGCAATTGTATCTGAAATGTGTAGTAGAATTATTGCAAAAGGTAAGATGCCAACTCTTTCTGTCAAAAAGAATAATATACCTGCTGTCAAAGCCTATACTGCATTAGGGTTTCAGCACTATGATGATTACTTGATTATAAGGTGCAAGTAGGAGACTTTGTTAGTGGGTTGGTATAAAGTGGTATAAAAATAATGTGTGAAAGGATGAAAATATGTATGAGTAAGGATTTATCAAATTATATTTTAAATGAAAAGCAATTAAAAGATGGTAATCAGTTAATTTTAAGGAAACCTATAATAGAGGATGCCGAAAAGATTGTTGGGGAAATGGAATTGGCAGTGCAATGATGCAAGAATTAATAAGATTTGCAAAGGAATATGGTACAATAAGAAATATAAGTCTAGGTGTTAAGGCAAGCAACAAGAATGCAATTATACTGTATGAGAAATTTGGTTTTCAAAAAATTGGATTACACAAAAATTACTTTAATGTAAATGGTAGTTTTGATGATGAAATACTAATGGATTTATATATTTAATTATGAATATAGATATATAATTTTTTATATTGTAAAATAAAAAGGTCTATACAAATCTAGCAAAATCAATAATTTATAAAAACGCCTACACAAAAGGTTAAGCCCCTACAGACTCACTTTTACGAGTGATTCTGTAGGGGTTTTTATATTTCTGATAGAAGATTATGATTCTAGATTTTACACTATAATTCTCTAAAGATATTAAGATAATAGTTCACAGTAAATAAAGATAAAGAAATATATAAGAGGAAAATAAAATTATATAAAGAATAGTTATAATACATGACACATTTGAAATTATACTATATAAATAAGTCATTTGACTTAATTAAGTATACTTAAAATCAAGATAATAGAATATTTTTTGTAAGATTAAAAGTTAAATAGGAGATATGGAGGAGAACATATGAATGACATTATTATAAGAAAGTTAAGCAGTGATGAAAAGATCCCATATGATTTACTTCTTTTGGCAGATCCATCAATTGAAACAATTAATGACTATATATATAGGGGAAGCTGGTATGCTGCATATATTAATAATAATATTGTTGGAGCCTATGTAATGATAAGAACAAGACCATTAACTTTAGAACTTGTAAATATTGCAGTTGTTGAGGAATATCAAGGCAAAGGAATAGGCAAGAGATTAATATTTAATGCAATAGATATCGCAAAGAAAGATAAGGCAAAGGTTTTGGAAGTCGGAACAGGAAATTCCAGCATATCTCAACTAGCACTTTATCAAAAATGTGGATTTCGTATAGTTGGTATAGATAGAGATTTTTTTAAAAAGCATTATACAGATAAAATAATAGAAAATGGAATAGAATGTGTTGATATGATTAGGTTAAGTATAGATTTATAAATAATGCATTGGTTATGTATTGATATCTATTTTATAATTATTTAATTTGTAATATTTGTATATTGAGTTGTAAAATATTGTTCATTAATTTACTGAAAAGTTATCTGAAAGATATTAATTAACAATAATTTTATATTATGCAAAAGAACAGTAATTTTAAAGCAGACAAAAGAATAAATTTTATTGCACAATTTTATTATATTGTAAAAATAATTTTGCAGTGATTAAAGGAGAATTTGTTACAAACCTTCAGAGGCACACTTATTAGTGCTTTTGAAGGTTTTTTGTAAAAAAAGGAAATTTACTGATGCAGGAAATCATCACTAACGGTAGAATATATAATATTGTCGAAAATTATCGAAATCTTACAAAATGCTATTTTATATATTATGAAGAGGGGCTTATATATGAAGGATATTATTAGTGAGGAGCTAAGCAGCATGAATAGTATAGATAAGGCGAAACATTATAAGCAGATATATAAGGAGCTTAAGCTCATATTAGACAGTACTTATGATGAAATTGTTATTGCAGACGGAGAAGGAGTGATATTAAGAGTTAGTAAATCATGCCATAAAGTATTTGGCATACCTGAAGAAGAGATGATAGGTAAAAGTGCTAAAGAGTTAGAACAAAAAGGAATATTGTCTAAATCTACAGCGGTATATGTGTCACAACATAAAGAAAAGGTAACTCTTATTCAGACAACAAGAGCAGGAAGAAGACTAATGGTTACGGGTATACCAATGTTTGATGATAGTGGTAATTTAATAAGAATTATTAGCATTTCTAGAGACATTACTGAAATAGAAAATCTAAAGAAGCAGCTGAATGAAACTGAGGAAATGCTAGATTGGTATAGAAAAGAAATATTTAAGCAGCATACAAAAGACAAAAATATTATAATAGGAAAAAGTGCACCTATAAATGAAATAATGAAGCTTGTACATCAGATAGCAAGTGTTGACATTACAGTATTAATAACCGGAGATACAGGAGTAGGAAAAGGAGTATTAGCAAGACTGATCCATAGTGTGAGCAATAGGCGAGATAAGCCATTTATACAGGTCAATTGTGGCGCAATACCAGAGAGTCTTTTAGAGTCTGAGCTATTCGGCTATGTAGAAGGAGCTTTTACTGGTGCTAACAAAGGAGGAAAGAAAGGATTATTTGAAGCTGCGGAGGAAGGAACATTGTTTTTAGACGAGATAGGAGAGATACCACTGCATTTACAGGTAAAGTTATTACATGCAATAGAAGAAAGGATATTTTATAAACTAGGGAGTTCAAAGCCAATTAAATTCAATGCTAGAATCATATCTGCAACTAATAGAAACCTAGATGTACTTGTTAGTGAAGGTAAGTTTAGAGAAGATTTATTCTACAGATTAAATGTTGTTCCAATTCACATACCGCCTTTAAGAGAGCGAAAAGAGGACATTCCTATATTATCAAATTATTTTTTAGAAAAATTTAATGCTAAGTATAGTGTTTCGAAAAAAATCTCTTCTGAAGCATATAATTTCTTTATGTCAAATACATGGCATGGAAACATAAGAGAGCTTGAAAATACTATAGAAAGACTTATATTAACAACAACTGACGAAATAATAAGAAGTGAAAATATCGAGAACTTGCTTAAGGGTAATGTTTTAATAAGAATAGCAGATGATAATATAATGCCTTTAAAGCAAGCAAAAGAAGCTGTAGAAAAAAAGATCCTTAATAATGCACTCAAAAAATATAAAACTACAAGAAAGATGGCAGAAGTATTAGAGGTTGATCAATCCACAGTAGTTAAAAAGCTTAATAAGTATAATATCCGAGTATAACAATTGATGAAATATATCATCGAAATGATGAATATATTCATCAAAAATAAGATGATACTCTTATGATTTATAAAATTACATCACAGGGTCATGCGTTGACCCACTTTGAAGAATCTATTAAGATATGCTGATAGTGGCATAGTTCTTGCTTTATTTATGATAAAATGCAAAAAGTTGAAATGCTAAAAAACAAAAACGAAAAGGAGAGATATTTAAATGAAAAAGTCAGTAAGTATTCTTTTAGCTTTACTACTTGCCATATCACTTGTTTTAGTAGGATGTGGAAGTAAAACTGGGGCACCAGCGGGGAACAACGAACAGCAGGAAGATACTTTAAAAGTAGCACTGCTTATCAACGGAAGCTTAGGAGATAAGTCTTTCTTTGATTCTGCCGATAATGGAATGAAGCTATTAAAAGAAAAATATGGTGATAAAGTTGAAACTAAGACTATAGAAATGGGTAAAGATCTTACAAAATGGGAGCCAACTTTACAAGATGTATCAGAGCAGGATTGGGATATTATTATAGTAGGAACATGGCAAATGTCTGAGCCGTTAAGCAATATTGCACCCCAATATCCAGATAAAAAGTATATAATTTTCGATACAGAGGTTGATTATAGTACTGGAGATTTCTCAAATGTGTACTCAGTACTTTATAAACAAAATGAAGTTGCTTTTTTAGCGGGGGCACTAGCATCTAAGGTAACAACATCAGATATGCCTCTTGCCAATGAACAAAAACTTATTGGATTTTTAGGTGGAGTAGATGTACCTGTTGTTAATGACTTTCTTGTAGGGTATATTGAAGGAGCTCAATATGTAAATGAAGATGTTAAAGTTGCGCTTTCTTATGTAGGTGCTTTCTCAGATTCTGCAAAGGCTAAAGAAATGTCACTTGCTCAGTATAACCAAGGAGTAGATATAGCATTTAATGTTGCTGGACAAGGTGGATTAGGACAGATTGATGCTGCTAAAGAGACTAATAATTATGTTATTGGTGTAGATTCTGACCAAGCTCATCTGTTTAAAGATAGTGATATAGATAAAGCAAAACTTATAACTACATCTGCATTAAAAAGAGTAGATAACTCTATTGTAAGAGCTGTAGAAATGTATAAAGAAGGAACATTAAAGTTTGGAGAAACTGAGGTTACAGGTTTCAAAGAAGAGTGTGTTGGATTAGCTGAAAATGAAATATATACTGAAGTAGTGCCAGAAGAAATTAGAAAAGAGTTATCAGAAATAAAAGAAAAGCTTATAAATGGTGAGATCAAAGTTAAAACAGCTATGGGAATGAGTACCGAAGAACTTAATCAAATAAGAGATTCTGTAAGACCATAGGTGAGTAGTAGTAATAAGGTACACTTGGAGTGTACCTTATTTACTAGTGGAAGCATGAGAGGGGAGAATATAATATAATGCATGAAGATATATTAAGAGCAGAAAATCTTACAAAAATATATCCAAATGGGATTGTAGCAAACCAAGGTGTAAATTTTTCGCTTAAGCGAGGGGAAATACATGCTTTAGTGGGAGAAAACGGTGCTGGTAAGTCTACTTTGATGAAGATGCTATTTGGTCTTGAGACACCTCAGGAAGGTAGCATATATCTTAAAGGAAAAAAGATAGAGCTTACCTCACCTAAAATTGCTATAGATAATGGAATAGGAATGGTACACCAGCACTTTATGTTAGTTCCATCCCTTACAGTGGCAGAAAATATAGTACTAGGAATACAGCCTACAAAGGGAATACTAGTGGACAATGAAAAATCTATTAGTATGATAGAAGAGCTTTCTAAAAAATATAACTTAAAAGTAGATCCTAATGCATTAGTAGCAGACATACCAGTAGGTGTTAAACAGAAGGTTGAGATATTAAAGGCACTTATAAGGGGTGCAGAAATACTTATTTTAGATGAGCCTACTGCGGTACTTACGCCACAGGAGACTGAAGAGCTGTTTCAGGAGCTAGTACTTTTGAAAGAAAATGGACATACTATTGTATTTATATCACATAAGTTAAATGAAATAAAAAGACTTTGTGACAGGCTTACTGTAATGCGAAATGGTAGAAGTATGGGAGTATTTAAGGTAAAGGATGTAACAGAAGAAGATATTTCAAAGTTAATGGTAGGAAGAGATGTTATTTTAACAGTTAATAAGGAGAAGTGCAGTCCTAAAGAAGTTGTATTGGATGTTAAAAATCTAAAGTATATAAATGATATAGGAAAAGCTACAGTAAATGGCGTATCATTTAATTTAAGAAGTGGAGAAATATTAGGCATAGCAGGAGTAGAGGGCAATGGCCAAGGAGAGCTTGTAGAGATCATAACCGGACTAAAAAAGGCGACAAAAGGAGATATAACTATACTTGGACAGAATATATCTAATATGAGTATTAAAAATATTAGAGATCTCGGAACCTCCCATGTGCCACAGGATAGAATGACACATGGTGTTGCAGGAGATGTAAGTATAGAGCAGAACCTGATATCAGATAAATATGCTTCTTCAGAGCTTACAGGCAGAATACTTCTTAAAATGAATAAAATTAAAGAGCTTTCAAAGGAGTTAGTAAAAGAATATAAGATTAAATGTAATTCTCCAAATCAAATTGTAAAAATGCTATCTGGAGGAAATATACAGAAGGTTGTTGTGGCAAGAGAATTTTCTAAGAACCCTAAATTACTTATTGTAGATCAGCCTACGAGAGGTATAGATGTTGGTGCTACAGAATTTATAAGAAAAAAAATAGTAGAGCTTAGAGATAATGGGAGCAGTATATTTCTTGTATCTGCTGACTTAAATGAAGTACTAGAGCTTAGCGATAGTCTTATAGTTATGTATGGAGGAGAAATAGTAGCATATTTTGAAGATGCTTCAAAAGTTACTGAAGAAGAGCTAGGACTATATATGCTTGGTATTAAAAGACAATCCTTGGAAGAAGTAAGGAGGGGAGTTCATGAATAAAAACACACATTTTGAGTTGATAAGAACTATCCTAGGAATATTTATTTCACTAGCCATAGCAATTTTGATAATTTTTGCAATAAGTAATGAACCAACAGTAGCATTGAAGGCATTCTTAACAGGTCCTTTAAAATCAGTGAGACATTTTGGTAACGTACTTGAAGCTACCATACCTCTAATTTTCACAGGTTTAGCCATAAGTATTATGTTTCAAGCAAAACAATTTAACTTAGGAGCTGAGGGTTCTTTCTTTATAGGTTCCATTGCAGCAACAGTTATTGCTATTAAATTCACACTCCCATTTGGAATTCATCCAGCAGTTGCTATAATAATTGGTGGGATAGTAGGAGGTATTGTCTGTCTATTGCCTGCTGTACTTAAAACTAAATGGAATGCTCACGAATTTGTATCATCACTTATGTTAAATTATATAGTGTTTTATATAGGAATGTTTGTAATCAATTATTATCTTAGAGATGTAAATGCAGGCGCTATGGTTTCGCAGAAGTTTCAGGAAACCGCAGTACTTGGGACAATAGTTCCAAAGACTAGAATACACTGGGGAATAATTGTAGCTATAGGTATGATAATATTTTGCTACTATTTCTTGTATAAAACAAGATGGGGCTACGAGATAAGAATGGTTGGGCAAAATAAAGAGTTTGCTGAGTATTCAGGGATTAACGCAGTAAAGGTAATATTATATTCACAGGCTATAGGAGGTTTTATAGCTGGAATGGGAGGCTCCATAGAAGTATTAGGAATGTATACGAGATTTTCATGGTCAGCTTCTCCAGGGTATGGATGGGATGGTGTTATAGTTTCTATTTTAGCTAGAAGAAATCCAGCACTGATACCTATTTCAGCCTTTTTTCTAGCATATCTTAGAACAGGTGCTGATATAATGTCTAGAATGTCAGATGTTCAAAGTGAAGTTGTAGCAGTTATTCAAGGAATAATGATATTACTAATTGCAGCAGAAAGATTTTTAGCACATTGGAAGAATAAAAAAATATACAGTGAAGCCAAAAGCACTATTGTGGATAACACTGAAAATGTAGTAGTAAAGGGGGATATATAATATGAATGCATTACTTGAAACAATTTTTACAGCTAGTTTTGGATATGCTGTATTGAGAGTAACAACCCCTATACTTTTTGCTGCTCTTGCAGCACAGATATCTAAAAAAGCTGGAGTAGATAATATTGCCCTTGAAGGTACTATGCTTACATCTGCCCTTACTGGAGTAATAGTTAGCGCGTATACTAATAGTGCCTGGATTGGACTTTTAGGAGCTGTATTAGCAGGAATAGCAATTGCCATGATTCTAGCTTACTCTTCCTTAAAGCTTAATACTAACATTATTTTATCAGGTATAGCATTGAACTTAATGGCAAGTGGAGGGACAGTATTTGTTCTTTACCTAGTTGCTCACGACAAGGGGATATCTTCATCCCTAAAGAGTCATGTACTTCCAAAGATAACACTTCCTATTATAGACAAAATACCAGTAATAGGAACTATTTTATCTGGCCATAATGTTTTAACTTATTTTTCATTAATAGCAGTCGTATTAATATACTTCCTTATATACAGAATGCCTATAGGCTATAAGATAAGAGCAGTAGGCGAGAATAAAGACGCAGCTGATTCAGTAGGCATAAATGTGGTAAAGATTCAATACATTGCGTTACTAATAAGTGGCGCATTAGCAGGATTAGGTGGAGCATATATGTCTATGGGATATGTTTCATGGTTTTCTACAAATATGACATCAGGAAGAGGATTTATAGCATTAGCGGCTGAGGCCATGGGTGGAGGCACTCCATTTGGAATACTTATAGCGTCTTTATTCTTTGGGCTTGCCGATGCATTATCCAATTCTATTCAGGTAATAAGAATACCGTCAGAATTTATACAAGCAATACCCTATGTATCAACAATCATTGGACTAATAGTTTACTCTTCTAATCAAACGTCCAAAGTAAATAAACTAAAAGGCAAGCATATAAACTAATACTTAGTTCAGAGGGAGTTTTTACTCCCACTGAACGCAAAGTTGTGTTATCCGGGGACTATGCAATTGCTATGTTACACTTAAAAAGTGGAAGGTTTGGAATTGTAAGTCATCGGACAAAAAAGAAACTGTGAATTAGAAATGTGAAATCTAAATATTAAGAGGAGGAATTAACATGAGTATTCATATAGGAGCAAAAAAAGGAGATATAGCTGAAACTATTCTATTACCGGGAGATCCATTAAGAGCTAAATATATAGCTGAGAACTTTTTAGAAGATGCAGTATGTTATAACGAAGTAAGAGGAATGTACGGGTATACAGGAACATATAAAGGCAAAAGAGTATCTGTTCAAGGAACAGGTATGGGAATACCTTCAATATCTATATATGTAAATGAATTAATACAAAGTTATGATGTAAAAAATCTAATAAGAATTGGTACATGTGGCTCAATGCAGGAAGATATAAAAGTTAGAGATGTTGTATTAGCAATGAGCGCGTCCACTAACTCTGGTGCAAATAAAGTTAGATTTAGTGGACTTGATTATGCACCTACAGCCAATTTTGAACTTCTTAATAAAGCACATGGTATTTCAAAAGACCTAGGTATGAATGTAAAAGTAGGAAATGTACTTACAAGTGATTTATTTTATGGGGACAATCCAGATGCATGGAAAATGTGGGCAAAATATGGAACATTAGTTGTTGAAATGGAAACAGCCGAATTATATACAGTAGCAGCTAAGTATAATGCAAAAGCATTATCAATTTTAACAGTGAGTGACAGTATTATAACAAAAGAGCTTACAACAGCTCAAGAAAGACAAGAAACCTTTAACAATATGGTTGAGATAGCTTTAAAAACAGCATTAGAATAGAAAATTGATATATTAGTAAAATTAATGCTGTTACATATTGGGGGACTGAAAATATGGAAACAAATCTCGAAAGAATAATACATGATATCAAAAAAATAAACGAACATAGCAGCGATTCAAATAATGGATGTACCAGATTTTCCTATACTAACGAAGACAGATTAGCTAAAGAATATATTATATCTGAGATGAAAAAGATGGGCTTAGATGTAGTAGTAGATGCTATAGGAAATATACGAGGGAGATATAATGGTAGTGATACAAAGGCTCCTATTGTAATGACAGGATCTCACATAGATACCGTAAAACATGGTGGTAAATTTGATGGAGTAGTTGGTGTAGTAGCAGGTCTAGAAGTACTAAGAGTGCTCACTGAAAATAATATAAAACTTACTCACTCTGTAGAAGCAGTTGTTTTTGTTGAAGAAGAAGGCTGTAATTTTGGAAAACCTATGGCTGGAAGTAAGGGAATGACAGGAAAACTTAATGTAGAAGATTACAAAAAAATGTATAATGACGATGGGATATCCATGTATGAAGCTGCAAAAAAATTTGGTTTAAACCCTGATAATATACAAAATGATGTTTTAAAACTTGGAGATGTAAAGGCTATGATAGAAGTCCATGTAGAACAAAGTTCTGTATTAGACTCAGAAAAGATTCCTATAGGTATAGTAAAAGCAATTGCTGGAGTAAAAAGATATGGTGTGGAATTTAAAGGAGTGGCAAATCATGCTGGGGCAACTCCTATGAACCTTAGACAAGATCCTATGGCAGCAGCTTCAAAAGTCATATCCTCCATAGATAGTATTATAAAAGAAAAGGCATATCCAAGTACTGTAGGTACAGTAGGAAAAATACTTTGTTATCCTAATGTCCTTAATGTAATTCCAGAGAGTGTCTATTTTACTATTGATATTAGAGACGTGACTAAAGATGGTGTAGATATTACAGCACAGGAGATCGAGAAAAAAGTACATGAAATATCAGCACTATATAATGTAACTGCCAAGATGGAACTTACAGGTGAGGGAGAAGGGATTACTTTAGCAGATAAAGTAATTAGGACGATAGAGAACTCTGCTAAAAGCAGAAATATAACATATAAAATGATGAATAGTGGGGCTGGACATGATGCTTGTATGTTAGGAGATATTACAGATGTAGGTATGATTTTCGTTCCTAGTATAAATGGTAGAAGTCATGTGCCAGAAGAAATGACTGACTCTAAGGATATAAAGCTAGGCTGCGATATACTGCTGGATACGATAATAGAGCTGGCCAAATAGTATCTTTATTATATAAAAATAGCCAGAAAGGAGCATTATATTGAAAATACCGGTAAGAAACAGAATAGAGCTTGTTGAGGCAGCTATAGGAAAAAGACCTATGGATATTGTTATAAAAAATACTCGGTTAGTAAATGTATTCACTGGAGAAATATATTCTGCTGATATAGGTATATATGAGGGATTTATTGCTCATATTGAAGCTGATCCTGATTGTACTGAAGAAAATAGAAATGAAATGGAAGGCAAAACATATATAGACGGTAAGGGAATGTTTGCTGTTCCTGGATTAATTGACACTCATCTTCACATAGAAAGTAGTATGCTTACTCCAGCTAATTACGCAAAGGCTGTTGTACCTCATGGAACAACAACTATAATAACCGATCCTCATGAGATTGGAAATGTATTAGGTATAGATGCTGTAGAGTATATGCATGAAGCAAGCGAAAATCTTCCTATTAGAAATTATATTCTAGCTCCATCTTGCATTCCAGCTGTACCTGGACTAGAAAATTCAGGTGCTACTTTTCTAGCTGACGATATAGACAAACTGCTAAAACTTGAAAGAGTAATTGGGCTTGGTGAAGTTATGGATTTTAACGGAGTCATAAATAACAGTGAAAGAATGGTAAAAATTCTTGAGCTGGCAGAGAAAAAGAATGTTTTCATCCAAGGACACTCACCTATGCTTAAAGGAAGAAATCTGTCTGCATACATATGTGCAGGCCCGAATAATGACCATGAATCTCGCTTTGGGCAAGAGGCTAGAGATAAACTTAGAATGGGTATGACAGTTGATGCTAGAGAAAGCTCTATGTCTCAAAATGTGTTAGACATAGTATCAGCAATGAAAGACTTTTGTTATCCGCCAAATATGACATTATGCAGTGATGATAGAGAGCCAGGAGATATTTTAAGAGATGGTCATATAAATTTTGCAGTTAAAAAGGCTATAGAGGCTGGGTTAGATACAGTATATGCCATAAGATGTGCTACTATCCAAGCAGCAAACTCTCTCGGCATAAAGAATTTAGGCGCAGTAGCACCTGGTTATACTGCAGATATTTTACTTATACCAGATTTGAAAGATATGAGACCTGAGTACGTATTTTGCAAGGGAGAACTTGTTGCCAAGGGCGGAAAACTATTAGTAGACATAGAACATAAAGAGTATGACGTTGAAAAGATAAATACAGTTAATTTAAAGCAACCTACAGAAGAAGATTTTAAGGTAAAGGTTGAGGAAGAAAAGGGTCATGTGTCAGTTAGAGTTATAAATTATTTATCAATAAATTCATCTTTAACTGAGTATAAAGTCGAAGATATTCCTATAAAAAATGGATATCTTGATACAAGTCATGACGATGATTTAAATATTGTAGTCGTATTTAATAGATATGGAAAAGGAAATAAAAGTATAGGGTTAGTACGAAACTTTGGTATTAAAAAAGGTGCAATAGCAGGGACAGTATCTCACGATAGTCATAATGTAACTGTTGTGGCTTCAAATGAAGAAGATGCATTAGTAGCAGTTAATGCTATTATAGAAAGTAAGGGGGGCATATCCTGTGCTTTAGATGGAGAGGTACTAGATATATTACCTTTACCAATAGCAGGCCTTATGTCACCGTTACCTGCTAGAGAGCTTGATAAGGTTATATCTAGAATGAAGGAATCTATAAGGGGTTTAGGTATAGATAATAAAAATCCACTTCTTAGAATAGCCACTATTGCTTTACCAGTTGTACCAAATGCAAAAATAACTGATTTAGGGTTAGTATCAGTTACTGATCAAAAGCTCGTTACCTTTTTTGTAAAATAAAAAAAGTCTATCAAAAACATGATTTAATGAAGTATATAGTTATCATTAAATCATGTTTTTTCCTTATCCTATTCCATACATATTTTATCTACTATTATTAATACTACATCTTTAAATTACCCGAATTATATTAGTTTTTACTATAACTATATTATACAATTTAAATAATATGAAAATATAAAGATTTAATGATATATATATGGGTAAACTTAAAAGAATGTTTCATTATACATGTATAAAGTCATTAAAAAGTAATTTATAGTTTAAATATATGAATATAAACTAGATGAGTTTTATTCTATATGGAGTCTTTCAAATATAGAATGTCGAAAAATGTAAAAATAAAATCCACCAAAATTCAATTAATTTTGATAAAATAAGATAAAAGTCCTATTGATAAATTAATATATTATTTGATAAGGAATAATATTAAAAAACAAGACAAAAATAATGTTTTCTGTTAACGTTAATTAAGGCGCCAAATTAATAAAATTTAGTTTATATCACCATTTTTATTTTTGTTGGAAAAAGATTTTTGTTTTTAGTTCTGCAACAATTCAATGACAGGGAGGCTTAACATATAAAATAAAGAATTTAAACAAAGCAATATAAGTAATTTACAAGTTATAGGGAAGGTGATAGATCCTTGGAAAGTAGAATTGAAGGAAACAAAAAAGCAGAAATTAATATGCGTTTTTCTGAGTTCGAAGTACCTCCTATGCAAGATGTATTAATAGTTGGAAAACGAGCTCCAATTGGACCAGAGGCGGCAAGAAGAATGGTAGATATATTATCTCCAGATCAATATGAAATAGTAAGAATTGAAGATAGGTATTTTGAAGCAATTGTGGTAAGAAAATCTTTATTAAATATGCTTCCTCAAGACAAACTCATTAAAATGATAATGGAAGAAGGAGGAAAAATTGCTAACGATACTATGATTATAAGAGCTCAGATACGAATAACTCTTAATGTTAGCAAATCTATTGATTTATGGTAAAAAAAGTTTTAGATATATCAGAAAAAAAATTAATGAAGGTTGATGTCTTAACTGGCGTAAAAAAAATTCAAAATATCTTTTATGAACAAAGTATAAAATGTTTCTCTGTTTATGATAACGATAAAATTGTGGGCGTAATTACAGAAAAAGAACTTGTAGTTGCCCACCCTAATAGAATAGCTGCTGATGTTATGTCTGATAAATATATTTGTGTTGATTTTTCTACATCTGTATGGGAAACAAAAAAAATATTTGAGTTAAATAAAGATGTCGAAGTTATATTTGTCCAGGATGAAAATGAGATTATAGGATACTTAACTAGGATGATCTTAAGTATAGAATTAGGAAAATCTGTTGATCTGCTAACAGGATTATATAAAAGCGATTATATTTTTTACAATGCATATAATCTTTTTAAAAGTGAGGATAATATATCTATAATATTTATTGACTTAGATAATTTTGGATATATAGATAAAAGATATGGACATACAATTGGAGATTCCGTATTGAAAAAAGTAGCAGATATATTGAAAAAAAGTATTAACAAAGATTCTTATTTGTGCAGGTATGCAGGAGATGAATTTGCAGTAGTAACTCCATATTCTATAGATGATAGTAAAAGACTTGCTCAGAATATCATAAAGGCTATAAACTCATACATTTTCCCTGATAATATACAAGTTTCTGCATCAATTGGTATTACAGGTTGTAGCACACATAATAAAAAAGCAGACAATATTTTAGAATTAATAATTAACATGGTTAATACCGCAAGTTTATCGTCTACGAGAGCAAAACAAAAAGGTTATAATTCTATTAGTATTAAGAACATTGATATAGATGCAATCGCATAAACAGGCTGAATGTTTACTAGAATTATTTTTATAAAAACTTGGTAGACATTTATTAATTTAAGAATGGATATTATTAATGTGCACTTAATTTAATTTCTTTTATATTATGTTATTCACTTAACTATATTTTAAAGGAATTGAAGATAAGTGCACTATTTTTTATAAACTAATTATTAAAAATATAAAATTAAAAATTTATAGATTAAGTTTACATAAAGGCAGTATTCTTATCATATCTTGTAAAAAGAGATCTTTATAATGACCATTATTAAAAATAACAAGGGTTTATTTTATGAAATTAAAGGTAGAGATATTTTGTAAGGTATGGTGATTAAATTGGCTAACTTTTATACCAGTATAGTACATAACTTTTTAATTGCTTTTGGCGTAGTAATTGGAGCAAGTGTTTTCGCAGGGATAGGAGCCATAATAACGGATTATCCACCACTTAAGCTTATGCTTAATATATCTAGCTCTATTAAAATATGGGCAATGGCAATTGCTATTGGTGGAACGTTTTCTTCTTTTGAGGTAATAGAGAAAGGTCTATTTGAAGGTGAGCTCAAATCTATTATAAAGCAGATTATATATATATTAGTAGCTCTTTTAGGGGCAAATACAGGATATAGTTTTATTAAGTTGATCCAGAGGTGTGGTGAAATATGGGGCAACTAAAAAAGAAGGGTCAAAAATTTATTTTATGTTTTATAGCAGGTTTAGTAACTGGTCTATTAATAGGCGCAGCTATCTTGTCTATTATAGTTAGTTATAGAATGGATATGCATTATAAAAAAATCGCATACCTCGAAACAACCATTCAAGATAAAAATGCTCGACTTGAAAAATTAGAAAAATCAATTAATACTCAAAATATTATACTTAAGGATATAGAAATAATTTTAATTTTTGATGGAGATAAAATGGATGAAATAGATGAAATAGAAATAGAAAAAGCTATAAAAGAAAAATACAGTACACTATTAGGGAAAGAAGTCAAAAATATTGATCCAGATATACTTGTAGAAGTAGCAGATAAAAGAATTTTAAAGATAGAAGATAGGGAATATAGATTACATATCAATAAATTAATATTAACAGAGATATTAAAAATCTTTATAAAAGTTGAAATATAAATGCTCTCATAAGAATAATCAATTAAAATCAAGATAAATGAAATGTTGATTTAGTCTATAAAAATTGTGTAAAGCCAAAGACTCCTACAGACAATACTATAAATGTCTGTAGGTTTTTTTATTGGTGACTAATTCTTAGGAATAAGTAAAATTAAATAAATCTTTGTAAAAGAGAAGTATAATGATTAATTATTAATCATTATGTTATAAAAAAAGCCTTATTTGTTATAAGAAGAAATAACTACATTTAAATAACCCCAAAGGTTTTGTTTGCTTGTATTATCTAATTTTCTATAGGATTCAATTAGCTGTTTTTCGTCTTCTGTATATTGACTAGAGAAATATTCTTCTTTTGTTTCTTTAATACTTTGAAGATTTAAGTTAGGATCAGGCTCTTCGCCAGTTAATATCCAATCTATAGATATATTAAATATTTTCTTAAATTGTATTAAAGCATTTGCGGAGGGTAAAAACTTATCATTTTCAAGTTCGCTAAGATTACCGGTAGATAGTCCGGTAATTTTGTTTATATCAATTAAAGTTAAATTATTAGCTTTACGAGCAAAGCGAATTCTTTTTCCTATAGTATCCATTGAAATACCTCCTTCTATAAAATATCTTTAATCAGAAAAAAACATCGAAAATATTTGACATTATCTGATAAAAGAGATAACATTGACTTATGATTAACTTTTAATCTTTATTATTGTATCATAAATATCTTATAAAAGAGAATGATGAATTTTGTTATGCAACAGGGGGATGATTTTGTGTGAGAAAAAGAAAGTTAACTAACTTTGGAGAGCAAGTTAAGAAACGATTATTTTATTTAAATATGACACAAAAAACACTAGCAAGAAAGGTTGGAACATCGGAAGCATATCTCAGTATGATTTTATATGGAGAAAGATCAGGATCAAAATATAAAGATATGATAGAAAATATTCTTTTGATGAATACTGGTCAAGATACAGAAAATAAGCAAAAGAGTATAGAGGAATAAGTATAAAAGATTTTGGGAGGTTATTTTGATGAATAAGAATAAGTATGATGATAAAGGAGTTGCTATTAGTAAAGAGTATGGTGACTTATTAGAATTAAAGAAAGATATGGAAAAAACAAAAGACAGATTAAATGCTTTGGTGTCTGTGGAAAAAAATAATGTAAAAGAAGATATATTAGATCTAAGTAGAAAGTTAGATAACATAATTTTAAAGTATATTTTTTTGGAAAAACATTTAAAATCTAAAATTATGATTAAAAAGTAAATAAAAGTATACATCTGAAAAAACAAAACCACCTAATTTCAATTCAAGATAGGGTGGTTTGTTTTATATTTTATTGTATTCTTAAGGCAGTAATACAAGTATTTGTTATATAAGTATAATTAAAGATTCCATAAAAATCCTCTTTTTTACTTTTAAAGGATAAATGTTTATGATAAAATATTTTCTGTACCAACGGTTGTATATTTAATAAAATTAAATTGTAGTAATTGATGGATACTATTATTCAACTAAATAGAAAGATATATAAAGAATGATTAATGGGTAATATAAACAAAGGTCTAGGCAATATAAAGCCTTTGTTTAAACTTTGCTAATGAGCGACTGTAAAGAATGCAAGGCTAAAATCAAATAGAAAAAGGTGATAATATGTGTGGAATAGTAGGATATATAGGAAATAGAGATTCTGTAAATGTATTAATCGACGGATTAGAAAAATTAGAATATAGAGGCTATGACTCAGCTGGTATAGCTATACTGAACGACAATAACAATATAGAAATGAAAAAATATAAAGGTAGACTAGCTATATTAAAAGAAAATATAAAAGAAGTAAATATAACAGGAAACTTAGGGATAGGCCATACGAGATGGGCTACTCATGGAGAACCATCAGATAGAAATTCTCATCCTCATCTAAATCCATCTAAAACTATATCTGTAGTGCATAATGGTATAATCGAGAACTTTAATCAGTTGAGGGAAGAGCTTCAGGAAAAGGGATATGAGTTTTTATCAGAAACCGATACAGAGGTTATCCCTCACCTTATAGATTATTACTACAATGGAAATTTATTAGATGCAATAAAAAAAGCAATAGGAAGATTAGAAGGAGCCTTTGCTATTGTAGTAATGTCAAAGGATGAACCAGAAAAATTAATAGCTATAAGAAAAGATAGTCCCTTAATCATTGGTGTAGGAGAAGGTGAAAACTTTATAGCATCAGATATACCTGCAGTTATAAACTATACAAGAAAAATATATTTATTAGAAAATGAAGAAATGGCAGTATTAGAGAGAGATAGCATATTGATTATGGATTTTAAAGGTAATGTAAAGGAGAAGGAAATTTATAAGGTAACTTGGGATATAGATCAGGCGGAAAAGGGTGGCTATGATCACTTTATGATAAAAGAAATATTCGAACAGCCAAAGGCCTTAAGGGATACAATTTCTCCAAGGATAACAAAGGATGGTAGTATTAGACTAGATAATATTAATATTGGAAAGGAATATATAAAGAATATAAATAAAATATATATAGTTGCCTGTGGTACAGCCTATCATGCTGGAATAGTAGGAAAAAGTTTAATAGAAAAGTATGCTAAAATACCTGTGTTAACAGATGTAGCGTCAGAGTTTAGATATAATAATCCATTTATAGATGAAAATACTTTAATGATAGTTGTAAGTCAATCTGGTGAAACAGCAGACACGTTGGCTGCATTAAGACTTGCAAAGGAAAAAGGTGCACGAACACTAGCCTTATGTAATGTGGTAGGAAGTTCTATAGCTAGAGAAGCTGATGATGTATTTTATACATGGGCAGGGCCAGAAATAGCAGTAGCTTCAACAAAGGCTTATACAACCCAAGTAGCTGCTTTTACTATTATAGCCTTATATCTAGGAAAGTTAAATGAAAATATAAGTAATAGTGAATATAATACTGTTTTGAAAGAGGTCATAAAACTTCCTGAAAAGGTTGAGTATATATTAAATGATATTTCTAAAGTAAAGGATATTGCATCCGATATAATGAATCAGGATGATATATTTTTTATAGGAAGAGGAATAGACTACAATGTAGCTATGGAGGGTTCTTTAAAATTAAAAGAGGTATCCTATATACATTCAGAAGCTATGGCAGCAGGAGAGTTAAAACATGGTACCTTAGCATTAATAGAAGAGGGAACACCTGTTATAGCTCTGGCTACTCAAGATAACCTTTATGATAAGATGATAAGCAATATAAGGGAAGTAAAAGCAAGGGGAGGATATATAATAGCTGTTTCAAAGGAAGGGAATACTTCAATAGAAAAGTCTGCAGATAAAGTAATCTATATACCCGATACCATAGATGAGATTATAGGTATACTATCTATTATTCCGCTACAGTTAATATCCTATTATGTAGCTTTAGGAAAAAATTGTGATGTAGATAAACCAAGGAACTTGGCAAAGTCCGTTACTGTGGAGTAGTGGGAGACAAATTATAAACATTTATTGTCGATTTAAAATAAAGTTTGATAATTTATAAAAAAGATTGATATTTTTAGATCAAAATCGCATTTACAGATGTTAAAAATATGGATATAAAAAGCAGATCTAAAAAGATCTGCTTTTTATATTTTTATTAATAATAGTTTAAAGGCAGAGTAATTTACTCAATTATAGTGATTTTATATATTATTTTTTATTAGACTAACAAACTAGAAATAACGGAATAAATTATAGTTATAAAACTTTTACGTTGGGAAGTGGGGACAGGTCCATCGTGCCACTTATTCATAATAATATTTAATAAGTACTGCAATACAGTCATTATCCTAATGGAAAGCTACATCACTTAAATACGTAACAAAAGTAAATTTTTACAAGAACTATATCACAACGAAAAATCTGGAGTCGATAATTATTAATCAACTCCAGTAGAGGAATATATCGATTTAATCAAATCTTCATACTATTTCAACTTAAATACACTAATAGCACTTGATAATATTTTTACAGTATTATTTAACTCTTGCATAGTTGCTACAACCTCATCTACTGAAGCTGTCTGTTCTTCAGCAGATGCACTTACCTGTTGAGTTGATGCTGCAGATTCTTCTGATATAGCTGAAATACTTTCTATGGATTGTAACACTCTGCTTTTAGCACTATCGATATCTTCAATATATTGATTTAAGAAAATAATATTTTCAGATACATCATCTGTGGCAACGTTTATATCCGTAAAAACCTTTTCTGTATGAATTAACGCATCATTTGCATTATTAACAGCATCTACTGTATAGTTCATTTTATCTTGTGTATTCACTATGATCATTCTTATTTCATCAATTATCTTTTGAATCTCACTAGTAGCTGTAGAGCTTTGCTCTGCTAGTTTTCTTACTTCTTCTGCTACAACTGCAAATCCTCTACCTGCATCTCCTGCTCTTGCTGCTTCTATTGCAGCATTTAATGCTAATAAGTTAGTTTGTTCTGCAATAGAGTTAATAGTATCTACAATCATTCCAATAGATTGAGATTTATGAGTTAGTTCTTTGATTCCATTATTTGCATTTTGAGCAGCCTCAATATTTTTACTGAACCCATCCTTAAGTGTAGCGATGGATTGAATACCTAAATCAGTTTTGCCTCTCATTTCAGTAATACTACTGCTAGTTTTTATAGAGTTTTCCTTAATACTTTCTATTCTTTCAGCTAATGTATTTGTTATATTAGAGGTTTCTTGAGTTTCCTGCGCTTGATTTGTAGCACCCATAGCAATTTCTTGAATTGTTTTTGAAACCTCATTACTTGATTGTCCAATCTCTTCTACTGATGTAGCAATTATATCTGAAGAGTTTTCTACTTTTTCAATTATATCTACAGTTTCATTAAATAGTTTTCTTATATTTCCTATCATTGTATTAAAGCTATTACTTAGTTCCCCAATTTCATCCTTACTATTTACCAGAACCTGAACTGTTAAATCCCCATTTTCTGCTTGCCCCATAATATTCTGTAATTCCTGTATGGGTTTTGTTATTGACCTTGTTATTACAATAGCAGTAATTAGAGAAAATAAAACAATACAAACTAAAGTAACAATAATAATATTTCTAGAAGTCGCAACTGTTATTCCTGCAGTTTGATATAGCTCTTCAGCTCTATTAAATGCAAGGTCGCGTATAGGTCCTAGAAAGCTTTCTACTAGTCGAACTTGATTGCCACCTTTTTGTTGAGTTATTAATGCAGCTTGTTCTACATCACCAGCTTTTATAAATTCAATTATTTCATCTCGAATAGGCTTCCAATTTTTAAATGCATTATAGGCTTCATCTACCATGCTTATATCTCCGGCAAAACGATCGTATATTATATCAAAATCTTCATATATATTTTTCTCAAGTTCATTAATTATTTTCTCTGAGTTTTCAATTCTAGAAAGAGTTGTACCCATAGAAATATCTTTCATTTCTCTATGTATCTTAATTATATCACGTTCAGCTTGTAAAACTGCTCCTCTAACTGTAAATGGACGATTATACAAATTAATTATTGAATTTTCCAATTCATTTAAGTATATTATACTTAAACTACCAATTATTAGAGCCAGAATTATAATTAATAAAAATGCAAAATTAAGTTTTTTTGCTATTTTTAAATTTCTTAACATTTATATGTCCTCCTTATAGGTTGTATTAATAAATTTTTATCTAATAAATCCCTTCGATTATATTTAAATAGTACCCAAAACGTATTATTTAATATTAATTTCACCATTATTCTATATATTCCTCTTTTCTTTTTAAAATTTCGATAATTATATGTAATCTGATATGTAAATAGTGATTAAAAATAAGTAAAAATAATAAAATCCTACCGATAGTTAAATCAGTAGGATTTTATATAAGATTTTAAAAAGGGGGAAGTGGGGACAGGTTCATCGTACCATTAAAATGATTCATTTATAGGTTCTATCAGCTTAAATAGTAGAGTAGTTTTATTTATAGTTTAATTTTATTAGTAAGTAAGTTATAGTTTTACATTATATTGACCTAAGATCATTTGGTTTTATGAATAATTTATATTATTTTCTCCATGATTCATTTATATTAACACCATATTAGTGCAATATTACGATATTTTGCGATGAATTTATAATAACTTTTTTAATGTCATGTGTCTATATAATAGATATAGAAGGCTTAGAAATATTAGTATGCAATATTAGAACATACAATTGTAAGATCCTGATATTATGGTGTTATAAGATCACAGCTAAGTAGAATGAATCAACCATAAATATTGGTTATATTTATATATTATTAAGTATATAATCAATTGAGTTGTATATACTAGAGAGTAAATACTATAATCGAAATATAATATAAATTTTATATTATTAGCATTATAAAAATAATCAAACTTTTTTACAAAAATAAATAGTATTTAAAAAAACTAAAACTAAATTTTGATTAAACTTTTTTCAAAATTTAGCTCTTATTCTTACGGAAAATCAACAGATTAATAGATTATTTTGATCAAACTTTTTTATAAACCTACAATTTATTGTAGTTTTTAAAAAAAGTTAAGCCGCTTTAAAAAAATTGAATCAAGATCACCCCTCTATGGTAATATATACCATAGAGGGGTGATTTTTTTGTCTAAAAGAAAAAGAAATATAAATGAGGATAAGATAAAATAAAAAAATATAAGATGAGGGTAGGGGCAAGGAGTTGGACAAAATTATAAACCATGGATAAAGATTCAGGATGTCCTATCTTTGGGAAGAGCAACAAGTCTAGAAGGAATTAAAACTAGGGGGTTTATTAATGAAAATGAATGAAAAAACATATCTAGGTATAGAATAGATTATTTCATTACCAACTTTATCAGTTACAAACATAAGTGATGATGGCAAAACGTAGCATTTGTTAAGAAGACAGCTAACTGGAAAGACAATAAATATGAGAATCATGTATGGATATATAAAAAAGATAAGGGGCAATGTTGCCCATTGACAACTAGGGATATAGAAAGTACGTACCCATTATGGTCTCCAGATTCTAGAGATATCGCATACCTTAGCCCAGTTGGTGACGGGGATAATAAGAAAAATCAGATCTTTGTTAAGTCAATAGATGGTTATAGTGGGGTTCAAATTACTGATGAGAAAGAAGGGGTCAGTAAATTCAAATAGGGGCCTACTGGCAAGGGTTTTTATTATGTTGCACAGTCAAAAGAATCTGAGGTGATAAAGAAACGTAAGAAACTATATGGAGATTTCCATCATATAGGTAAGGAATACCAGAATAATTGTTTATATTACATTGAAATAGAAAAAGTGATACAAAATGATAAATATGAACACCCAGAAAATTCTGATAGCAGTGGTAAGGATAAAGATGAAATAGAAGTATCAGAGATGCAAAATAATTTAAATTTATGTATGATTTTGAGATGTATATTGCTTTATTAGATAATAGTCAGTGTCGATATTTGCAATAATTAGACGAATGTTTTATAAAGGGGCTCTAATATGTAATAGAGAATAAAACATTAATAGTTTATTAATGAAGATGCTTTTTCTAAAAAGTTAACTCGGATAGAAGTTGAAAACAAAAATCTAAAAAATAAATTAGATGATATCAAGGATATAGTTGAAGTATTAAAAAGATTAAGTAGTCCTTTTCATAAAAAACACAGAAGTAACAACTGTTATCAAATATAAATCTATTAAAATCAGTGCTTAAAAGAATGTTGTAGAAAAAATGTGCAATTTACTGAAAGTATACAGGAGTGGTTATTGTGACTGGATGTATACACTCCAATCCAAATGATAAAAGGCAAATAAAAAGATCCTTACACAAAGTTTATCATTGTTGAAATTTCCAATATATGATATATACATAATAAGTAAAAAACATAAAAAATACTATAAATTTGCACTTTTACATACAAAATTTTACAGTCAAATAGCTAATGAATACTCCATTGGCACTTTAGCTTGCTATTTTTAAGACTTTATAAATTTCATCAATAGATTTATCTTTTATTGTCTGAGTATGAATCCAAAGAATTTTGTATTTTTCAACATTAGCTCTAGCAAGCTTGATGCCTGATCCTATGGTTAAGATTTCATTAGATACTTCTAATCCACAGTAAAAGTAGGTTAGCATTAAAAAAGATATTAATTTTATATGAACAGTCGACAAAAAAATTGTTGTACAAAAGATTTACGAAGGATAATCCTTTATCGTATATTTGAGGAGGTATATATGGGATCTATAGAAGTAAATTCTCTTAGTAAGTGTTTTAGGACACTTCAAAAAGATATAGGTATACAGAACTCGTTAAAAAGTTTATTTAAAAGAGAATATAAAAATATTTTAGCATTAGATGATATATCTTTTAATATTGAACCCGGTGAAGTGGTAGGATTAATAGGCCTCAATGGTGCAGGGAAAACAACATTACTTAAATGTTTAGCTGGATTAATATATCCTACAAAAGGAGAAATAAAAGTTTTAAATACTAATCCATGGAACAAAGAAAATAGTTTTTTGAAAAATATTGGTTTTATTATGGGTCAAAGAGGACAGCTTCCTTTAGATTTATCTGCTATTGATGCACTAAAAATTGAAAAGGAAATTTATGAAGTTGATGATTCATGGTTTAAAGATGAGTTAGATAAATTATCGAAGTTAATGAGAGTTGATCACCTTCTTAAAACACAATTAAGAAAGGTTTCGCTAGGAGAGAGAATGAAACTTGAAATTATATCAGTTTTACTTCACAAGCCAGAACTAATTTTATTAGATGAACCTACTATAGGGCTTGATTTTATAGCACAAAATAATATTAGAAATTTTTTGATTCAATATAATAAAGAACGTAATAGTACAATGATAGTTACAAGCCATAATCTTGTGGATATTGAGAGATTATGCTCGAAAATGCTATTACTAAACTACGGAAATCTAATATATGATGGAAGTTTAGAGAACTTTAAGAATATGTATGCACCAAAAAGGAAAACAATTATAGTAAATCATGATGAGGATATTAATTTTGATATTCCTTTGGAATTTATTAAAAAACAAGATAAGTTTGAAACAATATTAGAAATTCCTAAGGAGAAGCTTAGAGATGTCAAAGCTATGTTGGGAAGCCAAGAAAGTGTAGTGCAAATTACCGTTGAAGAAGATAATTTGGAAGATGTATTATCTAATAAACTATTAACTTAGAGGTGGATAATGAGAGTGGTGAAAGCAATAATTTCTGCAAGTTGGAAAGAAGAATTGATGTATAAAGTAAATATAATAAGTCAAATTATATTTGGAAGTGTACCATTATTAATCAATATATTTTTATGGAAATCAATATTTTTTTATAGAAATGGACATTCAATTGGTAATTATGATTACAATAATATTGTTAGCTATTTTATTTTAGTTTATTTTATTCAACAAATGACAGAAAGTCGTTCTTTATCAGTTGAATTAGGCGATGATATTCAAAGTGGTAATTTAAATAGTCAATTATTAAAGCCTATTTCTTTTGTCAAAATGAAGTTTTTATATTTTTTTTCAAAAAAAATTAGTTTTTCTCTACTGAGATTAATACCCGTAATATTATTTTTTATAATAAGTAGGTTGAAGCTGGAAATTAATTCAAGAAACCTACTATTATTCATAGTAGCATTTATTATGGCAATTATTATTCAATTTATCATGGGATTTATATTAGGGGTAATAACTTTTTGGTTTGAAGAAAATACAGCAATATTAGATTTTTTTAGAAATATAGCATTGCTACTTAGTGGTGCAATAGTTCCCTTAAGTTTTTTTCCTAATTTATTTTTTAGAATAGTAAGTTTTTTGCCATTTCAGTTGACTTTATATTTTCCTATTGAAATTTTATTAAATAATTTAGATCTAATGGCAATTAGAAATGGTTTATTATTACAATTACTGTGGGTGATAATAATTGGAGTGCTTGCTATTTTTTTATGGAGAAAAGGAAGAAAGAAATACTCTGGATATAGTATGTAAGTGGAGTGATAACATATGAGATATATTAATATTTTCAAATTATTTCTTAAGATTAACTTTATAAAAGATATGCAGTATAGAGCACATTTTATAACTCAAATAGCTTTAATGTTTGTAAATAGCATTATTTCTCTTATTAATATTTTAATTCTAATGAAGTTCACACCAAGCATTGGGGGATGGGATAAAACACAAATGTTGTTATTGCAGGGCATTATTTGGATTGTAGACTCTATTTTTGGTGGACTATTCTTTTTCAGCTTGATTCGAGTTCCTAAAAGTATACAAAACTATGATATAGATTTTATACTTTTAAAACCAATTAATAATATATTTTATGTATCTATGAGATATATGAATTTTGGAATTCTGTTTGGAGCTGTGTGGGGAATAGTGTTAATTATATTTGTGACCATAAGTTATTCAATACCTGCTGTAAACTTATTATGGTTTGTTTTTCAAGTAATCCCTTCCATACTAATAATTTATTCTATATTCTTTTTTATTATAACTATGTCTTTAAGATTTATTAAGGTTAATGGCTTAATTCAAATGTTTTGGTCCATTATGGAATTAGGAAAAAACCCAGCGGGGATTTATAAATTATGGTTAAATCATATCTTAGTATTAGTAATTCCTGTTTTAGTAATTTATAATTACCCTGTTAATATATTATGGAATGGATTTAATTGGAGTTATATTGGGATGGCAATGATAGCTGCCATTGTTTTAGTAACAGCAAGCTCTTACTTTTGGAAGAAGTCTATTGCAAGTATTTATCAATAAAGAAACATATATACATTTATTTAATAATGTTGAAACATTAATTAATTTGTTTTTAAAAAAGTTAAACTATTTTTAAAAAGGTTGAAGCGAAATCATCCCTTTATGGTAACATATACCATAGAGAGATGATTTTTTTGTCTTAGAATAAAAAAATATATGGATAGGGTAGGGGCAAGGAGTTGGACCGAATTATAAACTATGGATAAAGATTCAGGATGTCCCATCTTTGGGAAGAGTAACAAGGCTAAAAATTAAAACTAGGGGGGGTTATTAATGAAAATGAATGAAAAAACATATCTAAGTATAGAAGAGGCTATTTCATTACCAATCTTATCAGACACAAGCATAAGCGATGATGGTAAAAACGTAGCATTTGTCAAGAAGACAGCTAACTGGAAAGACAATAAATATGAGAATCATGTATGGATATATAAAAAAGATAAGGGGCAATGTTGCCCATTGACAACTAGGGATATAGAAAGTACGTACCCATTATGGTCTCCAGATTCTAGAGATATCGCATACCTCAGCCCAGTTGGTGACGGGGATAATAAGAAAAATCAGATCTTTGTTAAGTCAATAGATGGTTATAGTGGGGTTCAAATTACTGATGAGAAAGAAGGGGTCAGTAAATTCAAATGGGAGCCTACTGGCAAGGGTTTTTATTATGTTGCACAGTCAAAAGAATCTGAGGTGATAAAGAAACGTAAGGAACTATATGGAGATTTCCATCATATAGGTAAGGAATACCAGAATAATTGTTTGTATTACATTGAAATAGAAAAAGTGATACAAAATGATAAATATGAACACGAAAATAGCGTTGTTTATCAACTAACTGATGGTAAGGATTTTTATATCCATGAATTTGATATTTCAAATGATGGGAAAAAGGTTGTATTTATGGCTACACCAAGCCCAAATATGGGAGATTATATTAATAGAGATCTATATATACTAGATATTAAAGCTGGAGAGCTACAAAAGATGAATATAGATAAGTTGTTGGGAGGGAGGGTTTGCTTTTCTCCTGAAGGCAGCAAAATATGTTACTCAGCAAGCATAAGGGAGAAGGATTACTATAAGACTCATATAGAAGACAGTACACTAGAGATATATGATATTAATAATGGAGGGTTAATTCAACCTTTAACAGATTTTGATAGTACGGTTATTCCAATACGATGGACAGCTAAAGGGATTTTAATTAGATGGCAGAATAAAACTAATTATCTTATTGGGTTGCTATCTGAGAATGGCACTGCGGAAATGTTAAGCGAAAAAGTAGATAGTTTTATAAAGGATGCTTCTATAACAAAAGATGGAAATCATATATCCTATAATAAGGCTATAACAAATGAAACCTTTGAAATCTATTTAGATGATAAAAAGATAACTAATGAAAATAGCTTTTTTAAAGGAAAGTTTAAAAGTAACAAGGAAATAATCTCATGGCAAAGTAGTGATGGTCTTGAAATAGAGGGAGTTTTATCAACCCCAGTAGAGTTTGACGAAAATAAAAAATATCCATTATTAGTGGTAATCCATGGTGGTCCAGGTTGGGCATCCTTTCCAATATTTTTAGACTATTTTAATGAGAAATATCCTATTGAACAGTTTATCGAAAAAGGCTTTATAGTTTTAGAACCAAACTACAGGGGAAGTTCTGGTTATGGTAATGAATTCTTGAAAGCAAACTATAGAAAATTGGGGATTGCTAACTACGATGATGTTATATCTGGAGTGGATAAACTAGTTGACAAAGGGATTGCAGATAACGATAGAGTAGGGGTTATGGGATGGAGCAACGGGGGATATATATCAGCTTTCTGTTCTACATTTAGTAGTAGATTTAAAGCTATTTCAGTTGGAGGTGGAATTACTAATTGGAGTACCCATTATGTAAATACAGATATACCTTACTTTATTAGGATGTATTTAGGAAATAATCCATGGAATGATCCAGAGATATATACTAAAACATCACCAATCACATATATTAAATCAGCCTGTACTCCTACCTTAATCCAACATGGCGAAAAGGATGAAAGAGTTCCAACTCCAAATGCATATGAGCTATATAAAGGATTAAGGGATATGGAAGTTGATACAGAATTAATTATATTTAAAGGAATGACATATAGTTCTGACCAGCCAGGAATTAATGTGGCTATTATGAAGCAGAATTTGATGTGGTTTTCATACTATATTCTCGGAGAAAGTATGAAAGATTTTAGGGTTTTATGATAATAAATGGATACTTCAGTACAACTGATTTATCTACGGGACAAAAAAAGATATATTAAATAAAATGATCAAACTTTTTTTAACACCTACATTTATTTTTGAATGTCAAAAAGATTGAAAAGTTATCTCAAAAAGGTTGAGAATATAAAAAGGAGAATAACTTGTTAAAAGTTATTCTCCTTTTCTCTATAGTTTATAGAAATTGAGGAAAAACTATATATATTTACTTATTGACCTCTTAAGAATTACTCATGAAACACTTAATATTTTTAGTAATCATTGTTTTCGAAAATTTGATTATAGACAGTAAATGCATCCAAAATATTGAACTGCTCCGTCTGAAGATTCCCGTCTGCATTAGCAGTCACCAAAATATATTCCTTGCCATCTATCTTTGCCAAACTAGCAAGGCATAATTTAGCTTCTTCCGTATAACCAGTTTTTCCGCCTTCGATAATACCGTTATTTACATCTTGTGTATCCATTTTTTTGAACATTGTGCTTTGAAAAGTGATTCCATCGGGGTGAAAATTTGTTGCTTTTGTCGTATAACGTTTTGAGGTATATACCTCTCGAAATGTATTGTTTTGTAATGCATATTCCAGTAGTTTTGCAATATCATTTACAGTGCTATAATGATCTTGGTCATGTAGTCCTGTGGAATTAGTAAAATGAGTATTATTCATTCCTAATTTTTTGGCCTTTTTATTCATTAACTCCACATAATTTTCTTCTGAACCTGCGATTGCATCAGCTAACCCGATAGAGCTTTCTGCCCCAGATGGTAATAAGACTCCATAGATCAAATCGATTGCTGCTACCTTTTCATTCGGTAAAAAACCTGCCATAGAAGCATTTTTAGAATACAATTCCTGAAACATATCCTCTGGCAGATGAATCATTTCGCCTAAGTCTGGTAGGTTTTCAATTGCTAGTATTGCTGTCATAATTTTTGTAAGGGATGCTGGGTAGATTCTTTCATCAGATGATTTATCTAATAATATCGTATTATCATCTAAGGAAATAAGAATGGCGTTTGAACTATACAAGTCATCAACTACAATCTGATTAATTTCCTCGTGAATTCTTGCTTCTTGGGTTTCTACAGGTGATTCTATTTGTTGGTTATTTTTACTTATTATATGATTTGGCAAAAATAAAGCTATGATACATACCGCGCATACACAGAGTATTGAAAGAACACATTTTATTTTTCTCTTTTTTCTTTTATATTTTTGTCTATTAGCTCTCACTTTAATATTCC
Source organism: Alkaliphilus sp. B6464 (assembly GCF_018141165.1). Taxonomy (NCBI): domain Bacteria; kingdom Bacillati; phylum Bacillota; class Clostridia; order Peptostreptococcales; family Natronincolaceae; genus Alkaliphilus; species Alkaliphilus sp. B6464. Next base: position 1,018,923 of record NZ_CP058557.1, on the reverse strand, counting down.
TCCTCAAATGCAAATTACAATATTATTTTACAACATAATTCTAATAAAATTGAATATTTTTATGTAAGCAACGGCTTATAGATTTATTTAGATTCTCTTATAGACTACTTAATATTTGCAGTATTTAAAAATATATGAGAAATAAATATTTATTAGCTACTATACCAATATTTTTAGCGATTATTTGTTTAATTATATCGGTTATAGGTACCCTGATATAACCTTTCTTCTTTTTAGTACCAGGGGGTTATATATTGTTTTTTAGCGGTATTGTTTGTGGCTATCATTTCAAAGTTCAAAAAAGCAAGTAAAAAAGCTAATTCCCTTAATTTACAGGAAATTGGATTTTTTAAGAAATAAAGACTTATCGTATTTGATTTATCATTTATCCAAACAAAAACGAGACTATACTTTGAATATAGTCTCGTTGATTATTCTAATGTTTATAAAAATTTTATCTGCGTTATATAAACAATAGAAGATTCTTAAATATAAATTAATAGTTCTCAGCTAAAACTTCAAAATGACCTTGTGGGTGAATACATGCAGGGCATAACTCTGGAGCGCTATCTCCTTCGTGTACATAACCACAGTTGTTACATTTCCAGGATGTTTTTTCTTCTTTTTTAAATACTTGATCTTTTTCAATATTTTCTAGAAGCTTTAAGTAACGAGCTTCGTGATGCTTTTCAACTTCTGCAATTTTTCTAAAGGCAACAGCTATCTCTGGGAATCCTTCTTCATCAGCAATGTTAGCAAACTCAGGGTAAAGTTCTGTCCACTCTTCATTTTCTCCTTCAGCAGCAGCTTTTAAGTTAAACTTAGTATCGCCTAAAGCAGCAGGGAAAGAAGCTGTAATTTCTAAACATTCACCATTAATTTGAGTGTCTTCCTTTAAAAACTTATAAAAACGTTTTGCATGTTCTTTTTCATTATCTGCTGTTTCTGTAAATAAGTTAGAGATTTGAACATAGCCTTCTTTTTTTGCTTGAGATGCATAATATGTATAACGATTTCTCGCTTGGGACTCTCCTGCAAAAGCTTTTAATAGATTTTCAGCAGTTTTTGTACCTTTTAAAGATTTCATATAGTATCTCCTCCTGTGAGTAATATTTTTCAATTAAAATTATATCATAAGATTTAGTGAGCTATATAATAATTATGTGGATTTGCTTAAAATAAGGTTATAATTAGGAAAATACAATTTAACTAAGATTAAAAAGAGTAAGTATTAGAAAAGAAAGAATGATTTAAATTAAGAAAGCCATAAAACTATTTCCAGGGAAAATATATATTAAAAAGCTTATTAACATTAAGTTAAGAAGTTTGTCGATTAAATATTTGTTATAAGCTTTTTAAATTGTTTAAAATAAAGCATAATTTGGTATATAATGATTGGGAAAGTTAGTCTACTAAAATGATTTATCCAAAGTCTATGCAACTATAATTAATAAAATTTTAACAATTAAAGTTTTAAAACATAAAGGAGGAAAAGTTATGATATTTAAATGGAAGGATAGGTTTAATACAGGTATTGATGAAATTGATAAGCAACATAAACGATTATTTCAAATTGGAGCAGAATTATACGATTTAGCATCTTTAGATGATGGCTCGGATCATTATGATGAGATAGTAGGGCTAATAAACCATCTAAAGGAATACACAAAATATCATTTTGATTATGAAGAACTATGTTTGCATAAGGTGAACTATAGTGATATTGAAAGTCATAAAATAGAGCACCAACGTTTTATTGATAAGTTAAATGAAACTGAGGCTAAGGATATAGATATAAATCAAAAACAAGTAGTCTTAGATATGATAGAGTTTATTATTAACTGGGTATCTGGTCATATAGTTGGAACAGACTTTAAATATAAAGATCTACTTATCGAGAAACTAGGAAAGTAGATAGAGTTTATAATAATAAGGGCTAACAATAGTTTTGCTAGCTCTTATTATTTTGTAATTATCTTAAACATAGTTTAAACCTAATAATAGTTTAAACCTAATATTAGTTAAAATATATAAACATACAAGGCAGGAATTTAAAATCTAAAAAATATGGATAGTAGAATTTATAAATTTTAACACATGAATCTCCTTTTTACTTAATAAACATATAATACTAAGTAGAAAGACTTACCTATGGAAAGGAAGGTGAAGACCTCTACTTTAGTAGGGGGATTTATGCAAAAAACCTTTGTGCTTGATACCAGTGTGTTGCTTCATGATCCCAGAAGTTTATATGCTTTTGGAGATAATTTGATTATTATTCCAGCAGTTGTTATAGAAGAAATAGATAAAAAGAAAAATTTGTTAGATGTTATTGGAAGAAATGCTAGAGAAGTTGCTAGAGAGTTAGATCATTTAAGAGAGCAAAATAGCTTAAGCAAAGGTGTAAGGTTAGAAAACGGTGGAACATTGAAGGTAGAGTTAAACCATAAAAGCTTTAGTCATGTTGCTGAATGGTTTAATGAAGTTAACAATGATAATCGGATTTTAGCTGTTACTTTAAATTTACAACTGGAAAACGAGAATAAAGATATACAAAATATGGTGGTGCTTGTTAGCAAAGATGCAATAATGAGAATTAAGGCAGATAGCTTAGGTATAGAAAGCCAAGATTATCTACATGATAAAATCGAATATACCTATGAGACCTATGTTGGTTATAAGGAACACAGAGTTTCTTCAACATTGATTGATCAGTTTTACGAAAAAGGATATTTAGACCATCATTATTTTGATGACATAGGACTTCTCTCTAATCAATTTCTTATATTAAAAGGAGAAGATTCGCCTAATAAGTCGGCTGTCGGAAGGTTTGATAAACTAACAGGAAAAATCAAAGCCTTAGTTTTTGGAGAAAATAGCTACTGGGGAATAAAGGGAAGAAATGTAGAACAGCGGATGGCATTAGAAGTATTATTAAATGATGATATTAAGCTAGTAACTTTAACGGGAAAGGCGGGGACTGGAAAAACCTTATTATCACTAGCGGCAGGGCTATATAAAACCAATGATGAAAGAATCTATAAAAAGTTATTGATCACAAAACCAGTTATTCCAGTAGGTAGAGACATTGGGTATTTGCCAGGAGATAAAAATGAAAAGCTTAGACCATGGGTTCAACCTATTTATGATAACCTTGAACTACTATTGGGAACAAAATCATTTACAAAGCTAGAAGATACGTTAGTTGGAATGAATAGAATAGAAATTGAAGCTCTTACGTATATTAGAGGAAGGAGTGTGCCAAATCAGTTTATTATAATTGATGAAGCACAAAACCTAACTAGACATGAAGTAAAAACGATTATTACTCGTGTTGGAGAAGGCAGTAAGATAGTTTTAATGGGAGATACAGAGCAAATAGACCATCCTTATTTAGATAGTGAATGCAATGGATTAACTTATATTATTAATAAGTTTAAAGAGGAGAATTTATCAGCCCATGTGACATTTAGAAAGGTCGAGCGTTCTTCTTTAGCTCAATTAGCAGCGGATATTTTATAACCAATAGGAAATCATAAAATTTGTTAATGTACATTTTTGTAAATGAGTTTCAATAAAGGATTACTTGACTTAAAACACTCTGGCAGAAGCCTTTGTTATAAGAAGCACTATGTATAGTATAGTAAGAAATGGATAACATTATAGATAAAATCGGATAAAATATCAAGATCCAGGGGGAGGAATCTATAATGGAAGAAAAAGATATAACTAGAAAAAAAGAAAAAAGCTTTGGTGGCTTAGTAAGTGCTTTAGGAAATTTATATAATAGAGTTAATCAAACAAATAATCAAGCAGTAGATGAGGATAAAGAACTTGCTAAATGTTTAATGCAGGCATATGAAGAGTGGCAAAGTGCAGAAAATTTCTTTCATAGTGTAGCTGATCCCGATTTAGTAGACCACGCTATATATAAACTAGAAGCTACTAAGGCGAGATATATTTACTTGCTTAAACAAGCAAAGGCTAATGGTATTAGAATGAACTCTCATTAATGCAAAGCAACATACTTTTCTAATTATGGATGGTTTATAAAAAAGCAGAAGTATAGCAGTATTTTAAGTACTTGAAGTTTAAAATAAAAGCTTAAGAATTTAATTGCCACAGAAGTCTATATTATAATATCAGAGGACTTTTTTCATTAGAGTATCATATTATTATATAAAGAATTATATAATATAAGGAGTAGTACATGTACTACTCCTTATATTTATGTACAATAGTATATAACTTGGTTTAATAAATAGATATTGGAGGAACTTAATATGGGATTAGAATTAAATATTATATTAGCCTATGCTGTGGGACTAATTTTACTATATGTTGTTGGCTGGATTTTATTAATCCCTTTGAAATGGATAATAAGATTAGTATGGAATAGTATATTAGGTGGAATTATGCTTTTTGTTATAAATATAATTGGAGGTATTTGGGGTATTTCACTAGTAATTAACCCTCTTAGCGCTGTTATTGCTGGTGTATTAGGGATGCCTGGAGTAATATTATTGTTATTATTAAAATATGTGTTATAAAAAGCGGCTCTGCTGCTTTTTTGTTTTGAAGTATATGAATTATTTCAAACGCGTGCTACAATTTTAAAAATAGTATATAATAAAAGGATACCGATTAAATCAAAACTAGTAAGAAATTTTTGTTAGAAGGGGAATAGTAGTATATAATAGAATATAGAGAGAATGATCATATTAGTGGCATTCTAGGGGGAGATATAATGTTTGATTTTCAAAAGAACAATGTTGATATAGGTCGTAATATAAAAATGATAGATTTCCTTAAGTGTGAGCTTCTAAGTAGTGTTTCTGTAGTTTTTGAAGCTTTATTTAAGGGAGCTAAAGAAGGACAACAAATGATTCTTGAAGGACTAGCCAATATTATTTTAGTTACCTATTCCTTGGGTAAAAGGTTAGGTATTGACTATGATACCATTGATAAAAAAGTACAAGAGAAGGCAAGACTTCATATATTAGAAGAGCATCATCTTGAAAAATGGTATGGAGACCTTTCAAGCTTACATCAACATCTAAAAGAACATGGGAAATAACAACTAGGAGTGAATTTAAATGAAAAGCTATAATGATAACAAGGCATTTATGGAGGCAGCTTTAATTGCTGCTATTACAACCATATTTGCTATTAGCACTATATATTTACCTATTTTGTCTATATCAATAATATTAATCCCTGTGCCATTTATGATTTTAGCTTATAGACATGGCGCTCGTTATTCTATATTATCTTTTATTACCTTTAGTTTATTAATTGGTATTTTGACAGAATTAATGTACACTATTTTACTAATATCAATACTTGGGCCAATGACGATTGCAATGGGTTATTATATAAAAAGACGTAAAGAGTCATATGTAGTAATAGGGGTAGGCACTATTGCATCAATTCTGTCTATCTTCATTGTATTTCAGTTTATTTCATATATTGGAGGCATTAGCATAATTGATGAAATAGCCATTGTTGCAGAGAACATTATCAATACACAAGTAGATATGTTAAAGACAATGAATGTAGATGTTCTTAGTGCGGATGAAATACTAAATTATTTATTAATGATTGTGCCTGGGGTGTTGATTATTCAATCTATGTTTATAGCCCTTGGAAACTACTATTTAACTGCTGCCATATTGAAACGTTTCAGATCTAATGATATTGATCTTCCACAATTTAGTACATTTAGGTTACCGACAAATATTGTACTCGGTTCCTTTATTATTTTTACATTAAGCTATTTAACTAGATATATTGAAGGTATTTATCATGTTAGTCTGATTACAAATGTTATACTGCTTTTTATTTTCCTATTTTTTTTACAAGGAATATCCGTTATAAGTTATTTAATAAAAAGAACTAATACTCCTAAAGCAATTCGCATCCTTTTGATAGGAATAATTTTCCTGATAAGTCCTTTACTAACTGCAATTTCATTTGTAGGATTAGTAGATTCTATAGTTGACGTGAGAAGGCTAGGGACAAAATAGCTTTAATGAAATTTAGGAGGCAAAACTATGAAAGGTATAAAAAATAGCAAATTTATCAAGATGCTAGTTCCTGATACACGGATTTATCTTATTATACTTTTTGTATTCATATTAATAGTATCCTATTATAATAGCGCAATTGGTGTAGTTGGTATATTTTTATTAGCATACCTAATTTACTATAATTTAAAAATTAGCAACATCAGGCGTGAGGAATGGACTCGTTATATTGAAGGGCTGTCTTCTGACATCGATTCTGCAACAAAGTATGCAGTTCTAAATCTTCCTATTCCTTTGACAATAGTAGAATTTGATGGAACCATTACTTGGTATAACCCTAAATTTTTAGATGTAGTAGATAGCAAGGATTTGTTAGAGAAGGATATTCAGGATGTTATTCCTAATTTTGATCTTAGAAACATATTGCAAAATGAAAATGAATTGTCAAAGATAATTGAAATTAATAATAGGTACTTTAAGGTTGTATATAATATTGTTAAATTACCGAGGGGACATACTTCTAATTATATTATTATGCTATATTGGATAGAAGTTACAAAGTATGAGGAGTTAAGCAAAAAATATAATGAGGAGCAAATGGTTGTAGGTCTTATACAGGTTGATAATTACGATGATGTTATGCAGAGCACAGAGGAGACAAAACGTCCACTAGTGTCAGCTGAAATAGAGCATAGATTAAACTTATGGGCAGGAAAAATTAATGGATTTATACGTAAATATGCTAAGGACAAGTTTATAGTTGTTTTTCATCATAAGTATTTAGAAAAATTGGAGTCTAAAAAATTTGATATAATAGATGAAGTAAGGGAAATAAATCAAGGAAATAATATGCCGATTACTCTAAGTATTGGAGTAGGAACCTATGGCGAAACTCCTCTGCAAAGTTGTGATTTTGCTAATGGAGCTAAAGACTTAGCTCTTGGTAGAGGTGGAGACCAAGTAGCTGTAAAGAAGAGAGATAAGATTAGCTTCTATGGAGGCAAGGCAAAGGCAGTGGAGAAAAGAACTAAGGTAAAGGCAAGGGTAATTTCCCATGCTCTACGTGAGTTGATAGAACAATCTACAAATGTTATTGTTATGGGGCATAAAATATCAGACTTAGATGCTGTTGGCGCCGCACTTGGTATATATCGCGCAGCCAAAAATAGAGGCAAAGATGCCTATGTTGTTCTAAATGGATCTAATCCATCAATTGAAGGATTATTTAATAGGATATATGATATAGAAGAATACAAAAAGGCAATTATACATTGCGATGAGGCAAAGCTTAGAATTGAGCGCACATCATTATTAGTAGTAGTAGATACTCATAGACCCAATTTTACAGAGTGTCCAGATTTATTAAAGTTAACAGATAAAATAGTTGTAATAGATCATCATAGAAGAGGGACAGAGTTTATTGAAAATACTGTTTTAACCTACCACGAAACTTATGCTTCTTCTACTTGTGAGCTAGTAACGGAAGTACTCAGCTACATGGATGAGAAAATTAATATACCACAAATCGAAGCAGAGGCCTTATTAGCAGGTATTGCGATAGACACTAAGAACTTTACATTTAAAACTGGGGTAAGAACCTTTGAAGCCGCATCTTTACTAAGACGGGCAGGTGCAGATACAACTTCAGTAAAACAGTTATTCGAGGATGATTTTAACACTATTATTGCTAGGGCAGAGGTTATAAAAAAATCGGAGATAATTTATGAAACTATAGCTATTTCAAGCTTAGATGAAGTTTCTAAGGCTTCACAGCTTATTGCAGCTCAGGCAGCAGATGAGTTGTTATGTGCAAGAGGGATTACGGCATCCTTTGTTTTAGGAAGAAAAGATGATACAATGATTTTTATAAGTGGACGATCCATGGGAGATATTAATGTCCAAGTGATTTTAGAAAAACTTGGTGGTGGCGGGCATATGACAATAGCAGGAGCCCAGATAGAAGATAGTACCATGGAGGAAGTAAGAGAAAGATTAGAAAAAGCAATAGAAGAATACTTTGAGGAAGGTGAAGATGAATGAAAGTAATTTTATTACAAGATGTAAAGGGATTAGGCAAAAAGGGTGAAGTAGTAAATGCCAGTGATGGGTATGCAAGAAATTTTTTATTTCCTAAAAAAGCGGCTGTAGAAGCAACTGGTGGTAATATGAAAACTCTTAACGAACAAAAAACTTCTCAAGAAATGAAGAAACAACAAGAAGTAGATGATGCTAAAGATCTTGCAAAAAAATTAGAAAAGTCATCTATAGAAATAACAGCAAAGGCTGGAGAGGGCGGAAGATTATTCGGATCTGTAACCTCTAAGGACTTAGCAGAAATGTTGGAAAAACAATATAAAATTAAGATAGATAAGAGAAAAATCGTTTTACCAGAGCCAATTAGAGAGCTAGGAGTAAGACATGTGGAAATAAAGCTTCATACTGGTGTTGTTGGAAAGTTAAAGGTAAGTATAAAAGAAGCATAAAAGATGTCTGATGCTATGGCATCGAATGCTTTTACTAACCTCTAGCTTCTTCAGAGGAGATTACAATTAGAAAGTATATTTTGTTATATAATAAAGGGTTGGTAATGACACCAACCCTTTATTATATTATAATTAGTGTAATAATATTTAAACCTATATAAAAATCTTAAACAAACAGGTAGTAGGTAGGAGGTATATCTGTGGAAGATTTAAAATTAATGAATAAGATACCACCTAATAGTATAGAAGCCGAACAGTCAGTCTTAGGGTCTATGTTATTAGATAGGGAAGCGATTATCGTTGTTTTAGAATTTTTAAGAGGCTCAGATTTTTACAAAGAGGCCCATAAAGAAATATTTGAAGCTATGTATGACTTGTTCAATAGGAATGAGCCAGTAGATCTAGTTACCTTAACTGAAGAGCTCAAAAAAAGAGAAATTTTAGATGCCATAGGTGGAATTCCGTATTTAACTAGCTTAGCTTCTGGTGTCCCTATTACTTCCAATGTGCGATATTATGCAGAAATAGTAGAGAGAAAGTCCCTACTTCGTAAGCTAATTAAATCCTCCCAAGAAATAATTCAATTAGGCTATAGTAGTGACGTAGAAGTATTAGAAGTAATTGAGCAGGCACAAAAAAGCATATACGACATTTCGCAAGATAGATCTAATGAAGGGTTTACTCCCATTAGAGATGTTTTATCAGATACGTTTGATAGAATAGAAGAACTTTATGAAAATAAAAAAGGTATTACTGGCTTGTCTACAGGTTTTATGGATTTAGATAAAAAGTTAAGTGGATTTCATAAAACGGACTTAATTCTAGTTGCAGCTAGACCTGCTATGGGTAAGTCTGCTTTTTCGTTAAACTTAGCTCAAAATGCAGCTATTAAAGCAGGTGCTTCTGTAGCTGTATTTAGCTTGGAGATGTCTAAGGAACAACTAATGCTCAGAATGTTAGCAGCCGAATCTATGGTAGATTTAGGAAAGATTCAAGTTGGAAACCTAAATGAAGAGGAATGGGCGAAAATTGCAGGAGCTATGGCTCCCTTATCACAATCTAAAATCTTTTTTGATGATACCCCAGGTATTTCGGTAATGGAGATGAGATCAAAATGTAGACGATTAAAAATGGAGAAAGGGTTAGACCTTGTTTTAATCGACTACTTGCAGCTAATGGAGGGTGAAGGAAGAAGTGAAAGTAGGCAGCAGGAAATAGCATCTATATCAAGAAACTTAAAAATAATGGCTAAAGAATTAGACTGTCCTGTAATCGCCTTATCTCAATTATCTCGTGCGCCTGAGCTTAGAGCTGACCATAGACCTATTTTATCGGACCTTAGAGAGTCAGGGGCCATAGAGCAGGACGCAGACTTAGTTATGTTTTTATATCGTGATGAATATTATCATCCCGATAGTGATAAAAAGAATATCGGTGAAGTAATTATTGCAAAGCACCGTCATGGGGAAACAGGGACCGTGGATCTAATTTGGTTGGGACAATTCCAAAAGTTTTTAGACTATGAAAAATATAGAGATGCATAGCGGGGGATAGCATGGTAGTTGCAAGGGGGCAAAAAACCTATATTAAAAAGCTTGAAAGAAAGCATGTAGATATTATGCAAGAGTGGGGAAGACATAAGGATCCATTATTTTATTGTTATAATTTTCCTTATATGAGTAAAAAAGAAAGTGATTATTGGTATAAAAAGAAAGCATTATCTTTTTCAAAGAGATGCTTTGTAGTATTTAACTATTCCGACCAGTTGGTTGGATATATTTCCCTAAGGGATATTAAGTGGTTTAGAAAAGCTAGTGAGCTTGGAATAGTGTTTGACCCAGGTGAAATTGCTCAAGGATATGGTACAGATGGATTAAAGGCCTTTTTAACTTACTACTTTGAAGGATTAAAAATGAAGACATTGTATTTAAAAGTATCTGTTTTTAATAAAAGAGCCCAAAGGTGCTATGAAAAATGTGGTTTTAAGTCAAAGGGTATTGTTATGGAGGAATTTGAAGATCAAAGTTTACCTATTTTCAAAGATGACTATTTTATTCCATATAGGCATTTTTTTAAGCAAGAATCTAAAAAAATAAAATGTCAATTTATTAATATGGTAATTACAAAGGATATGTACTATGAGATTCAGCAAAATAGTTAATGCTATATAACAAGTGAGCCTGAGGATAACTATGAGAATTTAACATATTATTTAGAAAAAATTCAGACTTATCCACAATATCCACCGAACACTTGTGCATAAGCCCTGGATTTTGTGGATAGTATTAAAAATTTATCAGAAAAATGTGGATCATATATAATAAAGAGCTTTACATTAAACCATACTATAATTATTAAGTTAAATTAATAATGAGAAATAAATATAATGTAGTATGCGACATTGATTAAACAATATAAAAGTGGTAATATTATAGAAATCAGAAATATTTATAAAAAAGGAGGAAGTCGAATGTTTAAAGTTACAGAAGATATGACAATTATGGAAGTTTTACAAATGGATCGCGAAGTTGCACCTATTTTTATGAGCTTTGGTCTTCACTGCCTTGGCTGCCCAGGTGCTACAATGGAGAGCATTGGTGATGCAGGTAGAGTTCATGGTATTAATGTTCAGGATTTAATCGCTGAATTAAATAAATATTTTGAGTCAAAATAGTTAATAAAGAACCTAGGCTAACTACCTAGGTTTTTTAGTTTCATAGAAGCATACAAATTTTTTGTAGAAATATGTTGACACAACGTAAAATTTTAGGTAATATATATAACTGTGAGCAAGAACTTGACCCATTAGCTCAGTCGGTAGAGCACCTGACTTTTAATCAGGGTGTCCCGCGTTCGAGTCGCGGATGGGTCACCATTTATAATCTTATAACGGTGATTCTTGGTTAAGGATACTGGGAATTGCTGTCTAGGCCCCTTGGTCAAGCGGTTAAGACACCGCCCTTTCACGGCGGTAACAGGGGTTCGATTCCCCTAGGGGTCACCAAATTAAAAAATAGCCTTTACTCTATGAGTAGAGGCTATTTTGTTTCCCATCTTAAATCTTTACCAAAGAAATGAAGTACAGTAAATTTTGAGAAGAGACGAGAAAAAATACGATCATCGTAACGATCCATCATCTCTTTAGGAGATAAATTCGTGGAAACAATTGTTTTCTTATTAGATAAAAGACGACTATTAATAATATTGAAAATCTCACTATTTGTAAAAGTATTAGTCATTTCTGTACCTAAATCATCTATTATTAATAAATCTGCTTCAAATATAAGATTATATTTTTCTTTATCATCATTATTTTTAAAACGTAGCTCTTCTAATATTTCTAATAGCTTGAATGAAGTTTGATATATAACAATATTTCCTCTATCCAGTAATGCCTTTGCTACACAATTAGTTAAAAATGTTTTTCCAAGACCTGTTTCTCCATAAAACAATAAATTCTCTTCATTGTTTTCATTAAAGTTAAATACAAAGCCTTCGCAGATATTAAGTATATCCATCATGTTTTCCTTTGGACTTAAAGATTGTCCTTCAAAAGGCTTGCTAGAAAATAAATCTAAGTTAAAGTGTTGGAAGTTCTCCTTTTTCAAAACATTAGATAAGTTTGACATATTATAAGCCTTAATAATAAGCTGTTGTCTAAAACATTTACATTTTTGTCCACTATTAACAAAACCTGTATCTTTACACTCTTCACAAGAATAATTTTCATCTAAATATTGTAGAGGGATATTATTCTCGGTTAATAAGATTGCACGTTCTTGTTTTAATTGCTCTAACTTTTGCTTAAAGTCTTCTATGGTTTTTTCAGGATCCTCTGTACCTCTTATTAATGCTTTAGAAATGGATATACCTGTTTTTTGAAGTTCTTCATCAATTTCTTTTATTGTTGGAACTTTTTCATAGACTTCTTGTAATCTCTTTTCTTTAAATGCTTTAGCCCTATTTCTTTTTTCCTCATAATCTCTCAGTATTTCATGTATGAATGAGTGCATCATAAAATAACACCTCCTATCGATTTAATCTTTGTTTCTGATTGTTTAATATAAGTTGCTCTAACTCGTCAGCAGTGTATTTATCACCACGGCTTTTTGCAAGGTGGAATTTAGTTTTTATTTTAGGTGTACTTTGAGTTGGTTTATACGAAAAAGTCTTTTTCTCTTTATAGTCTAGATTTTCTATATCTACTACTTGTTTAACTCCTTTTCTGTGCCAGTCTCTTAATATCCCGTTAATATAGTTAATATTAGGATTAGGGGTTTTGCTAGAGTTTTGACATGCAGCTAAAATCAAATCAAGATCAAATTGGAATTCATCTATCCAGCTATCCATGACCTTCATTTCAGCTTCAGATGCTTCCCTAGAGCCAAAACCTAAAGATTTGAATACTCTGCTATATAGGCCATATCTTTCACCTTGCTTAATAAGATGTTCCTGTAACTGTTCCACAGTAAAAACACCTTTATCATACCAGGTTCTAATAACACCAGCTGAATAGCTCAAAATATGTCTTACCTTTTTTTGCTTTTTAGAATAACGAAAGGCTTCAACTATTAGAGGTGGATCTATATTGTATTGATAAAGTAATTCTATTACCTTTAATTTTTCGTTAGGAGCAAGTTCTCTAGCAATAATTTTGTTTATTTCTACAAACATATCTCTAATTTCTGGTACCTTATTAGCTTCCACTAGATCTGTAGGGGAACAAGTATAAGTATCAGATTTTTTTTCTGTAATACTATTGTTTACTTGCATATTGTAGTTAGCTTTATAATTATTATCAATATAAAGCTGTTTTAAATTAATAAATTCAACAGTATAGTTATTTTCATCTTCACCATCTACTTTATGTTTCTTTACAATTTGTTTGCTTTCCCAAAAATCCCAGGCGGATAGCACATCAGATAGAGGAATATTAAGATGTCTTGCAATAGACATATTATTTACCTCCATATTAGGATCACGATCAAGAGAATATTTATATCCAAGCAAATACACTTGTACAAAGGTTCCATTTGTCATTGGCATATAAACATCTATAAAAATATTTTCAATAGGCGTGTCCCCTAAATCAATAGAAGTACTCCCTTTAATAAAACTCATAGCTATCACTCCATTTTATTATAACGTATAGGAAAGTATATACTTTCCGCAAAATGCATTCCAACAAAGGCTTACTAAAAATTTTAATAAGAGCCTTTATTATATCTTTTATATAATTATATCATAGAACAACGCATACTGTTTCTAGCGTTTAAATAGAATTTGTGGAATAAAAGAAAAAGTTTGTAATAAAATCTAATAGTACGTTAAATTGTTAAGGAGGTGTATAAAATGAGGCTCAGCAGAAGAGTCCGTACCTTAAGTATTATATTAGTAGCATTTGTCTTTTCTGTATCTATTCACTATATATGGGATATGGGCAAAGTTCAAAGGGTTTTTAATACCTTTACAAAGCCACAGCAAGCACCACAATATACAATTAATGCAGTATTTGATGAAAATGATATGATAGTAAGGGGAGAACAACGTATATATTATGAAAATACCAGCAATCAAGTAATGAAAAATCTGTACTTCCACTTATACCCTAACGCCTTCAAAAATAACAACAGTGCCCCATTCGAGGCTAGTGATATGGTAAAAGCCTATCCTAATGGTTTTGATAAAGGTTGGATTGAGCTTATGAATGTGAGGGAAGGTGGGAAGGGAATAAACTATAAGATTATAGGTGACGGAAGTACAAATTTAAGAGTTACACCTAAAATACCAGTAAAACCAGGAACCTCTATCGAGTTAAGCATGGATTTTGAGATAAAGCTTCCTAATTCTATAGGACGAATGGGTTATGGTGAAAATACAGTAAACATAGCAAATTGGTATCCAATTTTATCTGTATTTGATAAGAATGGATGGAATTTAGATCCCTATTATTCTATAGGGGATCCGTTTTATAGTGATATAGCGGAATATAATGTAACAATGACTATTCCAGACAAATATGAGTTAGCTACTACTGGTAATATTTTGAAAGTGTCTTCTAATGATAAGAAAAAAACTTATAAAATTAATGCTAGTAATGTAAGAGACTTTACTATGATTTTAAGCGAAAAGTTTACTATAGATAGAGGTAATGTAGACGGTACAGAAGTAATTTCTTATACAATAGGTGGATTGAAGAATGAGCAGGCATTAAAATATGGAATAGAAGCTTTAGAAATATTTAATAGGGTTTTTGGAAAATATCCATATAAGCAGTTATCTATAGTTGCTAGTGACTTTTTTATAGGAGGAATGGAGTATCCAAATCTAGTCATGATTAGTCAATCTCTTTACGAAATGAAGGAGGACCTTGCTTTAGAATATGTAATAGCTCACGAAGTAGCCCATCAGTGGTGGTATGGAATTGTAGGAAATAATGAAGTGACAGAACCATGGCTAGATGAGGCTTTGACAGAACATGCTACATTAATGTACTTTGAAGAAAAATACGGTGCCCATATTGAAGAAGAGATATATGAAAAAATGATAAAAGCTCAATATAAAGATTTTGTTAGGCATGGATATAATAAAGATGATAAAGGTATTTTAAGAAGCCTAAAAGAATTCGATAGTTCTATAGAATATAGTAGTATTGTTTACAGTAAAGGGGCTATGTTTATAAAAGAGCTTCGACGAGAAATGGGAGATGAAGCTTTCTTAAAGGCTTTAAGAGAATATTTTGATACCTATAAATTCAAAAATGCCACAACAAAAGATTTTTATGATATTATGCAAAAAAATACAAATAAGGATTTGAAAAGCGAGTTTTCCAAGTGGCTAAATAAAAATATGGAATAATCTTCTATAGCTCGGGCAAACTAAAAATCATCTTGTACTATCGTATTAATTCCTATAGCCTTGAATTTTTAAGGTAAAAGTTTCAATACGCAAAATGTGATCGACCTGTTACTGATTTTAAAATTTTAAATAACTAGAAAGTTTATATTTTATATAAAAAATATAAGTTTGGGTATTGAAAAAATATATTTTATGTTATAATAAAAAAGTAATTGTTACAAAAGAGTTACGGAGATTTTAAGAGAATCCTAAGAAAATTAAATCAAGAGATGTCTACAATGAATTAGATACTCTGAGAGGAGATTTACAGATGGAAACTAAGATAAGTGAGAAAGTTAATAAATTTTCAAAGAAAATTACAACTGAGATGAAATCATTCTACAATAAATGTAAGAATATAGATACTAAGTTATTTTATAATAAAGTTAAAAGCGTTGAACTTAAATCACTATATAATAAATTTAAATGTAATAAGAAGCTTACATATAGGGCAGCTGGTGTAGCAGCTATATCTATATCTTTAGTATCTGGTATATATTTACAAGCAAACAGTTCAATTGCAGCCTATAATGTAGAGGTAGATGATAATATACTGGCCGTAGTTAAGACCGAAGAGGAATTCTTGGAAGCTCTTAAACAGGTTAAAGAAGAGGCTATATCCATATATGGTCAGGATGTAGTAATGAGTGAGGAACCATCATTTATTGAGACAAAGGTAAAAAGAGACGAGATAACAAAAGTAGATGAAATGATTAAAAATATTAAGGAACAAATTGATATTAAATTAAAAGCTACAGCTATTAAGGTTGAGGGAGAAGAAGTAGTAATCGTTAAAGATCAAAAAACAGCTTTAAATATATTAGACAGCATTAAAGCTCCTTTCTTAGAAAAGGAAGAGAGTGAGTATGATGAGATTGATTTTTCAGAAAAAGTAGAAATTGTTGAAGTAGGTGCAGAATTTAGTGAGATTATAGACGAAGAAGAGGCATTACAAAAAATAGCAATTGGTACAGATGAAGAGAAAATACATGAAGTAGAGTCAGGAGAAAATCCTTGGACTATTGCGCGAAAATATGATTTAAAGATAGATGATATTATAAAAGCTAATCCAGGTATGAACCCTGAGAGGATACAAATAGGCCAAAAAATTAGTTTAATAGTGCCTAAGCCTTTGGTTTCTGTTAGAACTAAGGAGTATATAGAGTTGGTGGAAGAAATCCCTTTTGACACTGAATACGAGGAAACAGCTTCTTTATATAAAGGTGATAAGAAAATAACAGTTCAAGGTGCAGAAGGAAAACGTGAAATAAAAGGATATATAGTTAAAGAAAATGGTGCAGAAGTTAATATGGAAGTTGTAGACGAAAAAATCATTTCAGAGCCAAAAACTAGGGTTATAGCTCAAGGGACTAAGGAAAGACCAGCTACAATGGCAACAGGAGCATTTTCTAATCCAACAAGGGGACGTTTAACTTCACCATTTGGTATGAGGTGGGGAAGAAGACATACAGGAATAGATATAGCATCTTCTAGGGGCACTACAGTTTCTGCAGCGGATGCAGGAAAAGTATCCTTCGCAGGAAAAAATGGTAGCTACGGTAATCTAGTTATTATTGATCATGAAAACGGATATCAAACTTATTATGCACATAATAATAAGCTTATTGTAAAAAAGGGAGATCGTGTTTATAAAGGGCAGAAGATTGCCGAAATGGGAAATACAGGAAGAAGCACAGGGGTTCATCTTCATTTTGAAGTTAGAAAAAATGGTACTCCTATTAATCCACAAGGATTTGTTAGTTATTAAAAGTCGTCTGATGCTATAGCATCAGACGACTTTTAACCTTTACAACAGCACATGACTTTTAGAGAACTAGTAAAATAATAACTATTAAAATTATTAAAAATATATTATTAAATGAAGATGAACTTCTTATACTACCACTATAAGAACTATTAGGTTTATTTTGAGGTTGCTTTGGTTTAATATTAGGTTCCATTTTATTAACTATGGCACGAATATCTAATAAACCTGTTCCTTGTTCATCTGGCTTAAGACCCAGGTTATGCGCATTAGATGTAATAGTACTTTTTACCTGAGAAGGTGTAATTTCAGAGTTACTTTCATATAACAAAGCTGCGCAGCCTGCTACAATAGGGGTTGCCATGGAGGTTCCAGACAAGCTACGGTATTCCATTGGCTTATTTGCTAAGGAGTTAATTCCAACTCCTGGTGCTAAAATATCTGGCTTTTTTAAACCGTTCGGTGTAGGGCCACGGCTCGAAAAGTCAGCGATACTAATATCTTTAGATGTTTTTGCTTTACGATCATCACAAGCACCAACTGTAATTACTTTAGGGCTTATAGCAGGAGATGTTATAGTAGATGAATCAGGGCCACTATTTCCAGCAGCAGCTACTACTGTGATACCAGAATTTACAGCAGCGTCAACGGCTTGGCAAAGAGGATCATCTGCATAATTGCCCTTAGGTTTTGTTCCAAGAGACAAGGTCATAACCTTAATATTATATTTACTTCTATTATCAATAGTCCACTGAATTCCTGCAATTACATCTGAAATGCTACCTCCACCGTCACTACCTAAAACCTTTACTCCTACAATATTAGCATCGGGAGCAATGCCCATGTATTTTCCTCTAGAAGCAAAACCATTACCGGCAACAATCCCTGCTACATGGGTACCGTGGCCATCATCATCATATGGCTGACTTTTTTCTCCTACAAAGTCTTTAAAGGCCACAATCCTATTGTTAGGATTGGTTAAGTCTTCATGGGGGAATACCCCTGTATCTAAAACAGCAATAGAAATATTTTTTCCAGTTAATCCATGCTCGTTAGCAAAATCAGAGCCTACTGTAACTGTAGCAATGTTCATTAGCTTATAGGCATAATCGTCTAAGAAAATTTTTTCAGTTACCCTTTCCATTGCCATGCTTCTAATACCCATAGAGGGCATATAGGCAGCCACAGAGTTAATGATAGGTAACTTATATTTAATCTTTCCTCCCATCTGGGATACAAATTTCTCTAGATCATCGCAATTACAATCTTTTCCAGAAATAATAATTGGAATCCTCTCTTCATTTGCGGTTAGCAGTCGTTCTACGACTAAATCTTCTACAATACCTCTATATCCGAACACAATATATCCCCCTTCTCCTATTCTGTTATATTTATAAATTATGCAGAAATATGAAAGAGGTGCTAAAAAGAGTTGAAATAACTATATTAATTAATTCAATCAGTAAGGTATTTAAATGATGAGGAAGTAATACATAGAATTAATGGTATATATTCCTAAGCTATCATTGATGGTGGTTTATTAGGCTATATGCTATAATATGAAAATAACACCCTTTACATATGCTTTTTTAGAAAGGGGTGGTAATGATGATATTAGAAAGAAAAAATAAAGCATATAATTTTAGAACGGTATTTATTTTTTTACTTCTATTTATGTGGTTGATCTCAAGTTACACTATAAATACATTTGGGATTATAGGCACAGTAAGACCTTTAATTAGAAGTATAGAAAATAGAATTGTACTGTATAAAACTCGTAACTTTAACGAATTAGAAACAGATACCTATATTTTCAGATATGAAAATATAGATAGAAAAACTCTAGATTTAATTATCAATACGGCGGAAGATAAATACAAGCAAATTGCTGATGTTTTTCCATACAAATTAGAAGATAAGGTATTGATAGTAGTATATAATAATACAGATTTAATGATGAATACTACCATGCTTAGCAAAGGGGAACCACCTATGGGTGTTTATTATGGAGATAGTATTCATATTGCAAATCCTGAACTTTGGGTAGATAAACTAGAGGAATTAGACTATAAATTTTATAACGAAGGCCCAATGCTACATGAGCTAGTACACCTTTTTACTGATCATGTTGGCAGAGGAAATTTCCCTATGTGGTTTACTGAAGGAGTAAGTTTATACTTTGAGTATATGATTGATGGTTACGAGTGGGGAGAAGAAGTTATTTTTTCAGAAAAAGATTACACAATAGAGGAACTAAGTGGTCAGTTTAAGAGTCTAAATCAGTATGAGGCTTATACCAAGTCCTTTAGGTTAGTAAAAACTTTTGTACAAAACCATGGATTAGATCAATTGATGGACATTATTACTTCTTTAGGTAATGGACATAGTTTAAATGAATTTATATATTTATTTGAGGAGATTTAATTATTAAATTTCCTCAAAGATTTTTCTAACAAGAAGGAAAAATACAATTAAAATAGAATGGTTAAATTAATCAATTAATTAATGAGGTGACTGCATCGTGGCAAAAAATATTTTGATCGTTGAAGATGAAAAACCTATTTCGGAAATAGTTAAATTTAATCTTGAAAAGGAAGGTTATAAAGTTTTAGTAGCTTATGATGGTGAAGAAGGCTTACATAAGGCGATTACTCTTAATCCAGATTTGATTTTGTTAGATGTAATGCTGCCTAAATTAGATGGTTTTCAAGTGTGCAGAAAAATTAGGGAAACTTCGACAGTTCCGATTTTAATGCTAACAGCCAAAGAAGAAGAAGTTGATAAAGTATTAGGATTAGAAATGGGAGCCGATGATTACATTACAAAACCCTTTGGTATGAGAGAACTACTAGCAAGAGTGAAAGCTAATCTTAGAAGAAATGACAATGCTGTAGGTACTAGATTAGAGGGTGTTTTCTCTACAGGTGGTATAACTATAGATTTTACAAAATACGAAGTAAGGAAAAATGATAGTGTTATAGAACTTACTTCTAGGGAATTCGAGTTATTAAAATTTTTAGCGGTTCAGGCGGAGCAAGTATTCACTAGGGAACAACTTTTAAAGCAGGTATGGGGATATGAATACTATGGCGATATACGTACTGTAGATGTAACAGTAAGAAGGCTGAGAGAAAAAGTAGAAGATAATTCTGCAAGTCCTGAATATATTATGACAAAAAGAGGGGTAGGTTACTACTTCAGGAGGGCTTAATGATGTTTAAAAGCATTAGATGGAAGTTCATCACCATCTATTTTCTTCTAGTGTTTATGGCAATGGTTATTATAGGAGTATTTCTGATGCAGCAGTTTGAACAGTATCACTTAGGAGTCGTTAGTAATAACCTGTCAAGCTTAGCGAATACAGTAACTACCACTTTAAAAACTATTGATTGGCAGAATAACCCAGCTGAAGTTGAAAAAAACATTAGAAGCTATGAACAGATGGGAACTGGAATTGGAATTACAATAATTAAAAATGATGCAAATTGTACTATTGTTTTTAGTACTAATGCATCCTATATGGAGAATAATGGTGATGCAAATGCTACCCGTTTTTTAGAATCGGAGCTGATTTTATATGCCTTTAATGGAGGAATAGGTGAAAGGGATAGTATAGACCAAGAAGACAAGCTTAATAGCTCTAAGCATATGGTTTTTCCTATTCATGATGATAATAACCGTATTGCGGGAGCTATTTACTTAAAAAGCAATTTAGAGGATATTTATAAAACATTAGAAGAATCAAGATCAATTATATTAAAAGCTACATTTTTGGCCCTTTTTGTAACTATTATACTAGGCTTTTTCATAGCTAAGAGTATTACAGGGCCTATTAATGATGTAACAATTAAGGCGGAGAGAATGGCAAAAGGTGACTTCGAACAAGTGGTTGAAGTAAGGTCAGATGATGAAATAGGGCAGCTGGCCAGTATGTTTAACTATCTTACTGCAAGATTAAACGCTGTTTTGCAGGAAATGAGTAATGAAAAGAAAAAGATGGATACTATAATAACTTACATGGCTGATGGACTTGTTGCTGCCACAAAGGAAGGCAAAGTTATCCATGTAAACCCTAGGGCAATGGAAATGTTAAAAATAGATGAGCATACTCCTATAGAAAAAGACTTTAATGAAATATTCGCATCATACAGTGGACAATTAAAGATAGGGGAGCTATTGAGTGATTCGGAAGATTCAACCGGTAATAGAATGATTAATACAGGGAATGGGGTTATACTTCAAGCTAATTATGCTCCATTTATGGATCAAAACGGTGCATTGGAGGGTATAATTTTAGTTCTTCAAGATATAACAAATCATCAAAAACTAGAGAACATGAGAAAGGAATTTGTAGCTAATGTTTCTCACGAATTAAAAACTCCTTTAACTACTATAAAAAGCTATACTGAAACCCTGTTAGATGGTGTTATAGATGACAAAGAGCTTGCTGTAAGCTTTTTAGAGGTTGTAGATAGTGAGTCAGAAAGAATGGCTAGGTTAGTAAGAGATTTACTGCAACTATCTAATCTAGACTTTCAGCAGTCTAAGTGGAATAAAAAGGTAGTTGATTTAAAACAAATTGTTGAAAAAACTATATTAAAATTAGAGGTTTCTGCAAAAAATAAAGATCAACAAATACATTCTAAATTAACAGAAAAAGCAGTTAATATCTATGCTGATGAAGACCGTATAGATCAAGTAGTTTTAAATCTCTTAAGCAATAGTATTAAATACACTCCTAAAGGTGGAGAAGTTTACATTGATGTTGAATTAAATGATCATATTGTTTTGTTAAAAATTAAAGATAATGGTATTGGAATACCAAAGGAAGATATTCCAAGAATTTTTGAACGATTTTATAGAGTAGATAAGGCAAGATCTAGGGAACTCGGAGGGACAGGCCTTGGGTTATCAATTGCACAGCAGATTATTGAAGCACATAATGGCACTATTGAAATATTTAGTGAGGAAGGTAAAGGAACAGAGGCAGTTATTAAATTACCTATTATTATGGAGACAGAGGCAATAAATGTGTAATTCAATTTTAATTTCATTGTAATATGATTGTAATATAAATTATATATAATGGAAATGAATTCATTTATCTGTTTTACAGGAGGAATTAATATGATAAAAAAAATAGTTGCCAGTACAATTGTATTTGCAATATTAGGAACATCAAATATACTATCCTATGCAACTCCAATCGCAGCTCCCGCCAATACAGCTACAGATACTAAAAGTGCAAATAAAAAAGTAGAGGAAGTTAAACAATCATTTGAAGTAGTGATTCCAGAGAAAGACTCTGTTACTAGTGATAAAAACTTAGTTTTAGCATTTAAAGCTCCCCAAGACACTAAAGTATCTATAGAAGTTTACCACAATGTTAGTAAAGATGATGAAGCTGAAGACTACGAATTATCTTATGACCCAATTGAAGTAACTGTTGGTTCAATTCAAATGGGATGGGCTGAAATAGAATTGCAGCCTGGACTAAATAAAATTGAGTTTAAAGCAAAATATAAAAATGGATCAGAAGATAGTGCTGTTAGAATTATAAACGTAATGGAAGTACAAGAGGTAAAACAGTTACTGGAAGAGATTGTTAATAAATCTACTCTAGGCATAGGCAAAAAACCATAGATCTTGGAGTGATTAGTATGAATAGGGAAAGATTAAAAACCCTGATTCTATCAATTTTAGTGGTCATGAGTATTTTATTAACACAACAACTATGGTTTCCTTCTCCAATTAAAATATTAGAATCTAAGGCTAGAGGCGGAAAACTTCATAACTTGACTGTAGCTGAAAATCGCAAAGATATAATTTCGCCGAGTTCGATTATTGTAAGTTTTGGAGCAGGTGATAGAAGAAAAAATCATTATACAGTTTTATCTTCTAGCTTAGATTTTGTATGGGATCAAAGTAAAAATATACTTAAAGATTATTTTTTAGGAGATCCAGAAGTAACTCCAGTTACATATGAAAAATATGTTCAAAGCAATATTTTAAAATCCGTAGAATTGGAGTTTAGTGATAACATACCAACCATTTTAGTCTCTTCTATTTTTGATTCTTTAGAAAATAAAGTTGTTAGAAATATAAAAGAGATAAAAAAAATATTGATTCCAGCTTTTAATCGTGGAGTTATATACATTGTAGAAAATAACGATAGCATATTTGAAGTAAAGCTTTTAGAACATGCTGAAAACTCTACATTGGTTAGTTTTATAGATGAATTAGAAACGGTTGAATATATTAAGTATCATCCTATTTTTTCTCTTTTTAATGAACTTGAATCAAACTATACTCCTATGCCTATTACTTACGCTGTAGCTACAACACAAACCTTTGTTGAGAGTGAAATTGATATTGAGAATGATGCAATGTTAATAGAAAGATCAAAAAATTTTTTCAATGAAAATTTTGACTTTGTAAAAACTATCAAGGAAACTAGCGGTGCTGTAGTTTATATCTATGGATACGGAGAAAAAAGGGTTCGTATTAATGAAAAAGGAGCACTAGAGTATAACGGAGAGATCGGGAATATATCCAGCTCTAATGTATTAGATTCCTTAGATGCGGCTGTAGATTTTATTTCTAAAAACGGAGGATTCCCCGAAGGCGCTTATTTAAAAGACATTCAACATATTTTAAAGGACCAGAATAGTGGGTATCGATTTTCATTTGGTTATCGCATAGGAGGTTTTCCTGTAGAGTTTAATAGTAATAAGATGGAGCATCCTATTGAAATAGAGGTTTATGGTAATAAGGTAAAGTCATATCGTATCTTAGTACGTAAGGTTATGAATATGCAAGGTATTAGTCCAGAACAATCTATTTTATATTTCTCAAATATAATTGAGAAAAATATTGAACACTTAAAACTGAAGTACTTTAATAAAGAGGATCAATTATCACAAGAAGTAGATGATGAGGATGAAATTTTAGAAATATTAAAGAGCGTAGAAGAAGTGAGAATGGTATACTTTGATACTGTAGAAGAAGGCAAAGGACAACTTTTAAGACCTAGCTGGAAGATTAAAATTAAAGGAGATATTTATTATTTTGATAGCTATACAGGTGATTTAATAAATAGTGTTATGCTAAATTAATGGATGGTGAAATCCTATGGATTGGTCTAAGGCAAAAAACATACTAATTGTTGCGTTTATAGCTACAAATGTTTTTTTAATTTATAATGTACAAAGTAGACTATTTAGACAAGAAGAAATGCAGCTTATTAGCGATAAGTATATAAGTAATGTAGAGCAACATTTAAATGACAATAATATAGAACTAGATGTTCATATTCCTAGAGAAATCATCTCGTTACCCATATTAGTAGTAAGGTATAAAACCTTCGATTCGGACAATATAGCGAAAAGTTTTTTAGGTAAAGATAACGAGAAGCAAATTCCTACTCTAGAAGATAAAATTTTGAAAAGAGAAATCTTTAAAAGTACGGACAAAGAATTAATTGTAGAGAGTAGTAAAAGATTAACATATAAGAATATGAGTACCGAAAAAAAGAATTATTCTCTAAATGAAAAAACTGTTAAAAAAATTAGTAACGATTTTTTAAAACAATATAATTTAATGGGAGAAGATATTGAATTAGCTCAAATTTATTATGGAACAGAAGACGAGTTTGAAGATGAATTTGTATATAAGCTAGTTTATAATCAAACATATAAAAATAAATTTTTAGGGGAAAGTTACATTCATGTATATGTAAGTAATAGGGGAGTAATAGGTTTTGAGGCAATGCTATTAGAATATGAAAAAACACAACAACATAAGAAACAAATTATTCCTGCACCAGAAGCACTTATGAGAGCAACAAGTACAATTTTAAGGGAAAATGAAGAACCAATAATTGTAAAAGATATTGAAATAGGATATTATTTCAGTCCAACATATTATATGGAGTCAGATTGGAAAGAAATTGAGTCCGGAACTGCCTTTCCTTCATGGAAAATTACAATACAAAATGGAAAAACTTATTTTATAGAGGCCTATAAAAATTAATATTATTTCGTATAACTTAAAAGGGATTCTTGTAAAAATGAAGAAAAAGTTTAATAGACTTTTTCTTTTTTTGTTTATACACAGCAATTAAAAATAGAATATCTTTTTATTTCCAGTAGTATAGCACTTATCAAAGAAGTAAATAAATGCTATAATAAATTCAAACTGTTGAATTTTGGTATAATATTCAAATCTAAAAAAGACTTTAATTGAATAGGCAATTAATTTATGTATTGTAATTAACTAGAATTATTATAAAGAATATCGATAAATTAGCATAAACATAGGATACAAACTATAATGAAGGATGGTGAATAACTGACTTTTGTCAGTAAATATATGGAGAAACTAATAATTGAAGGCGGACAACAACTACAAGGAACGGTTAGAATAAGTGGATTTAAAAATGCTGCTGTGGCTATTATACCAGCTACAGTATTAGCAGGAGATACTTGTGTTATTGATAATTTACCACAAATTAGTGATGTTAAGATATTAGCAGACATGCTTTCGAGTTTAGGTGCTACCGTAAAGGAGTTAAGACCAAATACTTTAGAGATAAACACAACCGCAATGAAGGATTGTTATGCAGACTATGAATTAGCCAAAGAGTTAAGGGCTTCTTATTATTTATTAGGTGCAGCTCTTGGTAGATTTAAAAAGGCTAAGGTAGCATATCCTGGAGGCTGTTCTATTGGTAGTAGACCAATAGATCAACATATTAAGGGATTTGAAGCTTTAGGTGCAAAGGTAACTATAGAACATGGCATAATATCTGTAGAGGCAGAAAAACTGGTAGGTGCAGAAATTTATCTTGATGTGGTTAGTGTTGGTGCTACCATTAATATAATGTTAGCTGCTGTTATGGCAGAAGGTACAACTGTAATAGATAATGCTGCCAAAGAGCCACACATCGTTGATATGGCAAACTTCTTAAACTGTATGGGAGCAGATGTTAAAGGGGCAGGCACAGATGTAATTAAGATTAAAGGTGTGGAAAAATTAGGAGGGTGTATTCATACAGTCATTCCAGACCAGATAGAAGCTGGAACATATATGATAGCAGCTGCAGCTGCTGGTGGTGACGTATTAATAGATAATGTTATACCTAAACATTTAGAGGCTATTACTGCAAAGCTTAAGGAAATGGGTGTTAATATTATTGAAAATGGAGAATCCCTTAGAATAATATCCTCGGGAAACTTAAAAAATGTTAGTATAAAAACCTTAGTATATCCAGGTTTCCCAACAGATTTGCAGCAACCAATGAGTAGTCTTTTAACTACAGCTAAGGGGACTGGAATTGTAGCAGAGACAATATTTGAAGGACGATTTAAACACGTAGATGAGCTTAAAAGAATGGGAGCTAATATTAAAGTAGAAGGAAGAGTAGCTGTTATTCATGGAGTTAAAAATCTAACAGGTGCAAAAGTAGTAGCTTCAGATCTAAGAGCTGGGGCATCTTTGGTTGTAGCTGGTCTTATGGCAAAAGGTGAGACAGAAATAGAAAATGTACAATATATAGATAGAGGGTATGATCAGTTAGAGCAAAAGCTAATAAGCTTAGGAGCAAAGGTTAGGAGAGAGCACCGGGAATAGTTGTTATCCTAAAAAATAATCGAATACAGTAGTTAATTCATAAATTGGAGGCAATAAATATGACAGTAGATTTTTGCTCCTTAGCTAGTGGTAGTAGTGGTAATTGTCATTTAATAAATGATGGCAAAAAATTTTTATTAATTGATGCAGGACTGAGCGGTAAGCAAATCGAAAATAAGTTAAAGGAAGTCGATGTGGATCCAAAAAATCTATCGGCAATTTTGGTGAGCCATGAACATAGTGATCATATATGTGGTGTAGGCATATTGTCAAGAAGATATAATATACCTATTTACGCTAATGATGGAACCTGGGCTGGGATGGAACGTAAAATAGGAAATATTAAGAAAGAAAATATTAAATGTTTTACATCGAATGAAAATTTTTCTATTGGAGATTTTAATATTAAACCCTATAGGATTTCTCATGATGCAAATGAACCAGTAGGATTTAGTATCGAAAAAGATAGTATTAAAATTAGTATTGCTACAGATTTAGGCTATATTAGTGAAGATATTATGGAAGAGATAGGTGGCTCCAACCTTGTTATATTAGAATCAAATCATGATGAAGAAATGTTAAAGGCTGGGAGCTATCCATATAGTTTAAAAAGAAGAATACTTTCTAATAGTGGACATTTATCAAATGAAGCCGCAGGCAATGCTATAGTAGATTTAGTAAGTAGGAATGTAAGATCTATACTACTTGCCCATTTAAGTAAGGAAAATAACTTCCCAGAACTGGCAATTGCAACTGTAAAAAATATTTTAGATAGCAAAAAAATTATTATAGGAAAAGACATAGAATTAGATTTAGTACATCGAGATAGGGTAAGTAATATATATCAATTTTAAGAAAGTAAGATATTGGTAATACTTTGAGTACTTGGAGATTTTTAACTAAAGTTAAAAATTTAACTGGAGCAGGAGTAGATATAATAGTATTAGAATAATTTAAACAATACTATAATTCTTTGGAGGTGTGCGAATTGAATCACTTTGACAATGAAAATGGAATAAAAAACAATGGTGAGGTCTATGATCTAGAAGGTAACCATGAAAATGAAAATTTAGAAAATAATTACCCAGATAGCAACTCCATCGATGTGGAGAAGATAGAAGAGACTGATAATAAATATGAGTTAAAAGATGAATTAGAACGTTTACAAATAAGTTTTAATAAAAAAGGAAGAAAAAGATTTATTAGTGGTACTTTAGCTGGAGTGATTTTAGGGAGCGCAGTTACCTTAGGAGCTACTTATGCTTTTTTACCTAATATGCTTAGTATGCGTGGTATTTCACTAGATGGTGCACAGCAAGAAATTACTATTAATCCTACTCAAGATTTAACGGTTTATTCGGCTGTGGCTAAGAAAGTAATGCCTTCAGTAGTTGGTATTACAACTGTTGCCTTGGAAAGAGACTGGTTTTATGGTGTAAGAGAGGTTTCAGGTGTGGGTACTGGCGTTATTGTAGATAAAAGAGGATATATTTTAACAAACTCTCATGTAGTTGGAGATGGAAATGTTAAAGAGGTAATGGTGTTACTTCATGATGGAAGACAGATTAAAGCTGAAGTATTGTGGAACGAAAAGAGCCTAGATCTTGCTATCATAAAAGTAGAAGGAGAAAATCTAACTGTAGCGGAGCTTGGAGATAGTGATGAAACAGAGGTAGGTGAAATAGCTATTGCTATTGGTAACCCTTTAGGATTAACCTTTGAAAGAACATTAACACAAGGGGTTATTAGCGGACTTAACAGAACAATAACTGTAAATGCTGCAGGAGAAACTATTGAAAATCTTATGCAGACTGATGCTTCAATCAATCCAGGAAATAGTGGTGGACCTTTACTTAATGCAAGAGGACAAGTAATAGGAATTAATACAGCAAAAATTAGCACGGGAGAAGGTTTAGGATTTGCCATTCCAATTAATATCGCAAAACCTATTGTAGATCAGTTTATAGAGAAAGGTGAATTTACAAGGGTTTATTTAGGTATACAAGGCGTTGATATAGATGTGTACGAAGGAGCTACAGGACAGAAAGCTCAGTCTGATGAGGGTGTTTATGTTGCACAGACTATAGAAAATTCTATTGCAATAAAGTATGGAATAGAGCCAAAGGATATTATTGTTAAAATAGGTAATGATAAGGTAAGCAGGATGAGCAACTTAGTTAGATCTCTTTATAAGTATAGACCAGGAGATAAAACAACTGTAACTGTTATAAGGAATAACCAAGAAGTAAATATAGATATAGTTTTTGAATAATAGACCTAGGCAAATTTGCCTAGGTTTTTTGAAAATTAAGAAATTATTTGAAAAAATTAAATCTATACTATATAATGGAAATGAAAATACTAAAATTATCGTATAATCCTTCAATCCATGCATTAACTATTTACTTTAACAAATACTATATATACTAAAGTTGAAGGATAATAAACCATAGATGGAGTTGGTTATGAATGTATGTAGTATGTGGAGAACATTTAGAAGATGCTATAGAGGATTTTGTTGATATATACGAACAGCCGCCAGATATTTATGAACTAGAAAAGGTATCCTTTTCAGATTGGATGGCACCAAAGAACTGTCATCTTTGTGATAAACTACCTAAATATTTAGTAGTATAGTCGAGGAAACCTCGACTTTTTTTGCTTGTTTAAAAGACATCAAATTTCTAGGACTAGGAGATAAATAGGAAACTGGAGGATGGAAATACCTTGAGCACTTAAATTTTTAACGAAGTTTAAAAATTTAAGTGGGATATGAATTATTACTATAGCGATAGACGAATTTCACGTGAAACAGTATAAAAAGGAAGTGTACAGATGAACATTACAATAATAAGTGTAGGAAAATTAAAAGAAAAATATTTAAAATTAGGAATAGATGAATATAGTAAAAGACTATCTAGATATACAAAGTTAAACCTAGTAGAGGTACCAGATGAAAAGGCACCGGAAAACTTAAGTAAGGCAGAGGAACAAATTGTAAAAAATAAAGAGGGAGAAGGAATACTAAAACACGTAAAAGAAGGAACCTATGTTATTGCTTTAGATCTTAAAGGAAAAATGCTTTCTTCGGAAGAATTGGCAGACAAGCTTCAGAGTCTGGGTATAACTGGTAATAGTAATATAGCATTTATAATAGGTGGATCACTTGGATTATCAGAAGAAGTGCTTAAAAGAGCCGATTATAAACTATGTTTTTCTCCAATGACATTTCCACATCAGCTAATGAAGCTTATATTATTAGAGCAGATATATAGAGGGTTTAGGATTATTAAGGGGGAACCGTATCATAAATGATGGCGGTTTTTTGATGAAAATCAGTAGTTACAACATGTATAGGCAAATTAGATGAAGTATATCTAACGAATGAAACAAGAAGGATATCGCTTATTCTATTATAGTATATCAGAGTTTTAGAGTAGGTCAGTTGACGAAATAATTGGATATGAAAAAATCATTGAATTTTAAGTGAGACGATGTGCCTGTCCTCTTGTTTTTTGCCCTTGTCCCTTTAGATATTAGTAAAATAAAAAGAAAATTGAAGGATTTTATTATTTCTTGGCGAAGTACTATCACTAAATGATAGATTTTAGAAAGGTACAAACAAATGCTAAAATATCAAGGATATGTTTTTTTACCTGCAATACTTTTACCCATATTCATAATGATAATGTATCACCCAGATAAGTATATTAAGCGAGTATTCGAAATACTTACCATCGCAACCGTGATATATATAACAGTAGGTGCCCCTGTATTAATATTGATTGAATTAAAATATTGGGCATTACTTTTTATAGTTTTGCCAGTCATTTTCAGAGTTCTAGAAATTTTAATTAATAAATTTGAAATACATAAATACTTTGAAAATATAAAGCCTGAGACTATTACAAACTTGCTCTATGGCTCTATTGGTGCATTAGTAATAATATTTTCATTTCAGGAGCTAAATACTTGGATTGGGAGTAGTTGTACATGGTGGGGCTTATGGTGTGCATTATTTGTTTCTGTATTGGTAAGTACAGATGCATTGGAAAAATTAGCTGAAAAACAATATGCTTACGGAATTATGTTTGGTCTTATATCCTTTCTACTCAGTCCAATTTTTAAAAATGAAATAGGAATAATTACATATATTGTTTCTTGGTCTATATATATAATCCCGTATTTATGTATTCCTTTTTTTAGAAAAAAGAAACATATGGAATATATAGTTTTATTATTTTCTCTGGCAACCTTTGCAGTATTATTGGGAAAGGGGGGAATACGTCCTGAATGGGATAGTAAATATGGGGCAATCTTTGTATTAGTTGTAACTGGTATCTTGTTCTTTGTTATACAATATCAAATTGAAAAAAGTAAATTTATGCCGATCGTAAAACATTATATGCTTCCAGCAGTTTATACAGGGTTTGCTACAACGTTTATTTTCTTTACCAACAGATATATACAGCTCAAAAGTTTTTTACTTTTAACAGCTTCAACTACAGTAATGATAAGCTTAATAATTAGTATATGCAGGGTATTTGCTCCAATTATATATAATAGTAAGGATAATAAAAAGCGTATAAATATAAATGACATTAAAGGTATTTTCAATTTTTTGTTTGGAACAGTTATTGGAGAAATAGTTTTCAATATATTGTTTGGAAATAGTTATGAAAAACTTAAAAAGATAGAGATATTTCTTGGTAGTGGCATATCGTTTATAATTCCATTTCTAAGCGTTGTTATTGTCAATAATGGGGTGGATATTCAAAAAATTGCTAAAGAAATGCTTGAACTAAAGTCATCACTCTTAATATTGTTTGTTTTTTATATGCTTATTTTTAGTTTTACGATGTTGGAGGAGATTACCGATTTATTAAATCCTGAAATACGCACAAAAGGATTAAAGGAAGAAACAGCTCTAAAGAAGGCTTCTTCATTGAGTGTTAGCTATCTCTTTTTAGTAATTTATTATTTGGTCTTAAATGTTCCACTTATTTCAAAAATAAGTCCTTATGTCCTATTAGGGGCTGTGATTTGGATGTCATTTGCCTCGCTATCGTCTAATAATGTTTTATATTTGGACCTAACTCAACCAAACTATAACAATTTTCGAAATACAAGACATTATGTCTCAGTGTTGTTATATGGAGTATCTTTTATAATAATTATTTATCTCATATCTACGAATCAAATTATGATTTTATCAAATTCTGTTTATGATAAGCTTATAAATCAAGTGAGTTATATGGTAGGAATTTCTGCTTTCCTGTGCAAACTTGTCGGGTTTGACACTGGCATTGCAAGCCATAAAATGAAAAAAAAGCAGTTAAGGAGTATATTTATTTTCTTTATTCCTGCTTTTATATCAAATGCTTTTGTTTTTGGGGTTCTGCAAGCTTATGTTACTATTACACATGGAAACTTTAATTTGCTTACCACAATAAAGAATGGAGTTATATTGTTGTTTACATTAGACTTTGCTAGGACAATTATATTTTTAGTACTACCAGCTACAAATGACTTGAATGAATCGACAATTGAGTATATTACGTATAAAAGCAAAAGGACGGAAATAAAAACCTTACACAAAAATTCCTCAAATAAAAAGAAACTCAGTAAAAGGTAACTAGGGCAAGTGGAGACGATCTTTGCTTGCTAGATTGACAATGGCATAATCATAGAATAAAATGAGAATATGAGAGTCAAAAGGGGCGGTACTTTTTGACTCTTTTTCATATACATTAAAAACGCCCATATAACGATATGGAGAACCCTACCATAAATGACTATTGCTTTGAGTGATTAACTCAAAAGTAAAGGTGAAGCCAATAATCTATCCCAAAATGTAAAAATAGGATATAATTAAGCATAAAGTAAACTCTGAAGAACTTATAATCATTTAAGTTAATTAAGAATTTTATTAAACAGGAGACAAAGGGAGATATGTCATTTTCGATAACAGAAAAAAGAATAATTTTAGCGAAAGAAGTTGATAAGATTTATGAAGATCATCTCTTAAGTAATAATGCATACTGTTTCAGTCCATCTGCAACAATAGACTCTATCAATAAATATGATGAATTTAAAAAAGATGTTGCAAGGTTATTGGAAGTACATAAAAATAATGTCCATATCTTTGGGAGTGGAAAATTAGGATTTAGTCTGAATCCAGAAAAGAGATTAAAGGATTTTGATGACGAATCAGACATTGATATAGCAATAATCAGCGATGTATATTATAAGATGTTTAGAGATGCATACTTTAAAGGATTCTATAATGAACAATTTAATTATCGTGCACATAAAAAAGTAACGAGTGCAATATTTAGAAGATTTATTATTTTTGACGGATTTACAGAGAAGAATGATGAATATGTTAGATGGATTGAAAAAACAGGAGAGTTTAAATCAACTATACAATTGGAATACGAAATAGAGAATGATATTAATTACAGAATATTTAAAACTTGGGACGCGGTCAAATGTTATTATGAAAAATCAATAAAAGAATGTAAGGAGCAATTAAATGAGAATAATTGAGAAAATGCAAACTGAAATTAAAACATCAAAATGGCTTATTGATTCGCGGAGAAACGGTACATTGGTAATTGATAATTCCTTTCAAAGAAACTTTGTTTGGTCTAAGAAGGACCAGATTAAACTAATAGAAACTATATTACTAGGATATTCAATTCCTGAAATATATTTATATAATGTATCGGTAGATCCTAACACTGGAGAAATGATAACCAGTATTATAGACGGACAGCAACGAATAGGATCGATTACGGATTTTATTAATGATGAGTTTATGTTATCTGAGCGTTATTTAAGTAATTCAGATGTTTCTTTCGCTAATAAATATTTTAGGGACTTAAGTACAGATGAGAAGAAAACAATTTGGAGTTATCCATTCACTTCTAGGGTAATAAATACAGAGATTAGTAGAGAATACATTGTAGAGTTATTTTTAAGGTTGAATGCTACAGATAAAACTCTTAATCCCCAAGAACTAAGAAATGCTGAGTTCAATGGTGAATTCATTAATCAAGCAGAAAGAATTTCTGATTTAGAATTTTGGAAATATATTTTTTCTGCAAGTAAAACTAGACGTATGGCTGATATTGAATTCATCAGTCAAATATTAGTATACTTCAGATTTGGAATTGAAAGTGAATTAAATCAAGAGGCTATTAACAAAGCATATGATATGTTTAATGAGAAATACGATAAAAAAGAGGAAGATTACTTAAGGTTTACTAAAATAATTTCTGTGTTACAAGAGTTCATAGAGATACCAAGTGTTTATCAATTTATGAAAAAAGTAACACATTTATACACTTTAATAATTGTTGTAGACTATTTCTTGAGTAAGAAACCAGAATATATAAGAAGTGTGGATTTTAAAATAAAACTAACTACTTTTTCAAGCGCAATAATATATAATTGTACAGTAGACTTAAATGAAATACAATTAAGTTTAGTAAGTGAATATATGAAACTAGCTTTAGAAGGAACTAAAAGAAAAAATAATCGTATAAAGCGTACAAACATTATAAAAAAATTCCTAGCTTAGTTTACAAGTAGAGAGTCAAAAGGTAAGGTTCTCTTTGACTCTTTTCTTACACAGAAAAACCGCAGTTACAATGATACGGTGAACCGTATCATAAATGACGGCAGTTTTTGCTGTATACTAGACATGTCAACTAGTGTATAGGATTAGCATGTAGTATGCTTATGACTATAAGGCTGATTATGGATAATAAAAAATAAAGGCAACTTTCGTTTAACCCGACTATTTTTCGTGATATAATAAAGAAAACCACATAAGCGAGGATGTATCATGACCAAACATCATATATATAAAATGAGTGTAGCAAGTGTCTATCCCCTTTATGTTACGAAGGCGGAGAAAAAAGGACGTACGAAAACAGAAGTCGATGAAATCATCCGTTGGTTGACAGGGTATAACCAGGAAGAGTTAGAAGCGCAACTGGAAAAACAGACAGACTTTGAGACCTTCTTTGCCGAAGCTCCCCAACTGAATCCTTCGCGGGCTTTGATCAAAGGTGTGGTCTGTGGTGTCCGAGTGGAAGATATTGAAGAACCAACTATGCAGGAAATTCGCTATTTGGATAAGCTGATCGATGAGCTAGCAAAGGGAAAAGCGATGGATAAGATTTTGCGGAAATAATAATTAAAAACGAAAAAGCACTGATTCCATATATAAAATATAAAAGAATCGGTGTTTTTTTGTAAACCGACAATAATCTTGAAACTTCAGGTAAACGAGTCTAGTAATCCGATATAATAAAACTATATCACCTAAAGGAGGAAGCTGTAGGGCTAAAACTGCCGATACCACGTTACGGTGAACCGTATCACAAATAAGTGATACGGTTTTTACTTATTTGACAGATTATCACATTAAGTTGATTACTTAAAGTGATATATTGACATTGACGTAGCGTAAGAGATTATACTTTACTCTAAAGGAGATGATGACATGAATATTACTGAGATTCGCTCTGATCAAATTTACGAAAAGATAATGAGCGCACCAATAGAAAAAAAGAAGATATATACAGATATGAAATTATGAAACCTTTTGAATTTAAATGGGAATGCATCAATGTTCCTATTAAAGCAAAACAAAAAGGTGGATATGATGTGGTTATGGCGAGCGAAATGTTAGGCTTTTTACCACCAAGAGATATCGATGAAAGTCAAATAGATAATATAAGTAAACTAGCAGATGATAAGGTTTGGGATATTTGTAAAGACACTATTAAAAAGTCAATAAATGTATTTCAAGGAGAAGGTTATGAATTGAATGTTTTGGAATATACATTTTCAATATTATTAGCAAACCCTAAAAGTCCATATACAATATTAAATGATGGATACTGCGGAGATGGAGGGATACCTGGATATATACTTTTATCATTAATCCCAAATGAATACACACTAAGTAGGCTTACAGTTGCACTTGCTCATGAGGTTAATCATAATATTAGATTTCAATTTATAAAATGGAGCAATGATATAACACTAGAGGAGATGATGATAAATGAAGGTCTTGCAGAAAATTTTGCTACATGGATGTTCGGAGAGGATAAGGCAGGACCTTGGGTAAGTAAGACTGACATGGAGACTTTAAATGAATATATAAAACCTATAATAAAAGGGGGGTTAAAAGAGACTGGATTTGAAAATATAACAGCATATCTTTATGGAGATGAAATGGCTGAGATGCAAGGGTATTTTCCAGTAGGACTACCATATTGTGCAGGTTATGCTTGTGGATATCATATGATTAAGTACTACTTAGAAAAAACAGGTAAGTCCATAATAGAAGCAACACTTTTACCATATGACGAAATTATAGAGGGTATAAAAGGGTTTTGGGAGTAAATTACAATAATACCTTTCATAAGATACCATAGATAAAGTAGAACTTAAAAACGACCTCCATTGGAGATGTAACGGAGAACCGTACCATAAATAAATGATAAAAATAGTCTTAACCAGGTAGATTCAATGGCTAAGGCTATTTTTATTTAATAATGCAACTGTAAAATCAAAATTATGTCTATAATTTTAATCTCATATTTCTTATTACTATCTAAAAGTTTATTTTTTGTTATTTTTATACTTGCTTATAACGTTACGTAATATATTATAATTATTTTTGAGGTGAATAATTGCATGAAAAAAGAGTATTTAACTATTGGGGAATTAGCGAAACAAATGGGCGTAACTGTAAGAACTTTACAATATTACGATAACGAGCAAATATTAAAACCATCTAAACTTTCAGAAGGTGGAAGAAGGCTATATTCTAGTAAAGATATTATAAAGCTACATCAAATTCTATCTTTTAAATATTTAGGCTTTTCATTAGATGATATCAAAAATCAAATCTTAAAACTTGATACACCTAATGAAGTTATTAATGTATTAGAACATCAAAAAAGTATAATAAAAGAACAACTTGAAAATTTAAATGAAGCATTAAATTTGATAAATTCGCTCCAATCAGAAATACAGAATATTCAAGAGGTAAACTTTCAGAAATATTCTGAGATAATTGAGCTACTAAGGCTGGGAAATAAAAATTACTGGGTATGGAAAATATTAGATAATACATTAACAGAACATATTAAATCTAGCTTTTCAGATACTCCAGATTTAGGGGAGGAACTCATTCAAGAGTATTTAAAACTTGTAGACATTACATTTAAATTAAAAAACTCAAATGTTAGTGTTAAAAGTGATGAAAGTATGAAGTTAGCAAAACTATGGTGGAAGTTAATTTTAGATTTTACAGGTGGAAATATGGATTTAATTCCAAGTTTAATGAATTTTAATAATGAAGTATCAGGTGGTAACTACGAATTATCTAAAAAGCAGAATGAAATAAATGAATATCTTGGAGAATTGTTGGCACATTATTTTAAAATTAACAAAATTAGTATTAATGAAAACTTATAAGAAAGGGTGAAGTAATTTGAAATTAATATCAGATAAAGAGTTATACGAATTTGCAAAAAAGAAGGTGGAATCGAAAAGAGAATTTATAATACATGTAGGTATATATTTTATTTTTTCAGTTATATCTATAACCTTATTATTAATTAATGGCTTTAAACCTCAATATATAGTTCCTGTATTAGGTTGGGGAGTAGGTGTAATATTTCATGCTCTATCTCTTAATTTTAATTTTAGCTTTAATTTGGAAAATGAAATTCAAAACGAAATTAAGAAGTTAAGGGACAACTAATTATTAAATTTAAGTTTTAGAATTAATTTTCTAATTCAAATAGATGCTATTTTATTTATCTATAATATCTTCATTCTTTATTTCTAAGTTTATAACTTCAATTCAACTTAATCTATTATAAAAATTACAACTTATAGGAGCAGATTAGAAATTTTATCAAAATTATTTATATTTATTTTTTATCAAAATTTGATATAATATAAATAAGAAATGCAGAAAATAAAAATAGGATGCTACCAACACCCTATAATATACAATCTAGTTGCTTAGGCAACTGGTATCACTATAATTTAATATGATTAAAAAACAGTAGCTTCCAATTGCGAGCCGAGGCTACTATTTTTTTTGAGATTTTTTCTATAAGTAATACTAAAAGTGACAGCCAAAATCTTTGATTTTGCTACTGGAACTTTCACAGAGTGTAATTTATGTAGAATATATACAGAAGAATAAAATGGTAAAACCTCATTTGCAATAGTTACGGCGAACCGTATCATAAATAAGTGCGGTTTTTCTTTTAAAGCTTGATATATATGGAGTTAGAGTGATTTTGTAGATTAATATATGATAAGTTAAAATAATTATAATATGCTTTTTTATGATGAAAGCTTACAACAGATATCTTAGAATTTGTCAAAAGTATAAGGTAGAATTTTGATATGCTACTGAAATCTTGTTCAACACAAGAATATAAAAAGAGATTGCTTTAAACTTAATAATAATTGAATAAGAAGAAGTGTTAGGATTGGCCAAATTAAACTTAATTAGAATATTGAAGTAAAGTACAGATTATCAAAGTCAAAAATAGTTGAATTAAATGCCGAAGAATAATTAAAGTTAAGTTAGTTCGCTTTCACAGTGAAGGTAGACTTTTCCATTTTAAAATCTATTTTCCGTGACTTCACTTATGGTTTTAGTAGTAATAGACTCTGATAAAATGATTTCTTTAAGATGCTGTAGAGAACTTAAATCTTTTATTATCTATAGCATTTTCTATATGCACTAATAACTTTTCTAAAAGATAATTCTCATTTATATCATTATCCTTTTTTTCTAACTCAACATAATATCCTTCTGTTGCTATAGTAATTATCTCTGCATTATTTACTAAATAGTTAAAAACAGACATATCTACAGCATTGATAGCTTTTTTAGTATGGAAACAATCTAAATCAATATCTAAAATAAATTTCTTGTTTACTTTATTCGAGATAAAAAAACCAGGTATAAACGTATTTATCTTATTTAATTTGAACAATAGTTCCTCTCCTTCTATTACCTTATCATACACATTAATTTGGCATTCATCGTCATGTGAACTTTTTTTACATTTGCTAGTACAGCAAGGATCTATATAGTATATTTTACTATTGGCATAATCTGTGCAAATATCTGCATTCATTAGGCTAAATACTACTGCGTCTGATATCATTCCAGTTTGTAATGCAAAATCTATATGCTCATCGTTACAAAGCCTTTCTAATGATGATATAATTGTACTTGATTCATTTATATCTACATCCGATATCAATTGATCTCTTACGGGTCTCCATTCTAAGCCAGCAACCTTACGGGAATGCCTATAAAATGCACTACGAGTATCCATATGGTGGTCAAAAGTTAATAATACTGGTGCCGTTTCATTATTAGAAGCATACTCTGACCATGGAATTATAACTTCATGATGATTCTCTACAATATAAATTTTCTTTCCGCATACTACTTTTTCAGTTACTTTATCTATTTTCAACAATAATCACTCCTACAGAAACAACCTACAAATTTCGACGTTATATAGAATACCATATCTTTAACAAAAGGAAAAGTGTAATTTTTTGGTAATTGGAAATTTGTTAAACTTAAATTTTCAGCATGTAATTAATACTAAAACAAGCCTTATAGTGTTGAAGGATAATTAATGATTATTATCACTGTAAGAAAACAACTTTTATTTAACTCGACTATTTTTCGTGATATAATGAAGAAAATCATATAAGCGAGGATGTATTATGGCAAACATCATATATACAATGAGTGTAGCAGGTGTCTATCCACTTTATGTTACGAGTGCGGAGAAAAAAGGACGTACGAAAACAGAAGTCGATGAAATCATCCGTTGGTTGACAGGATTGTATATAAAGCGCGATTTTTATGAACAACTAAGTATTAAGGAACCAGACTGTTTTAATAAATGTGATAGCATTAAAGAAGTAGTAAATGATGTTACTAGTATAGAAAAATATGAAGCGAGGGTTAATAAAATGAATAAATTAATACAAAAGATTATTAAGATGACTTTAGTAGGTATGTTAATACTTACACCAATACAAGTTCAGGCTAAATCTTTACAAAATCCTGTAGCAGTATCACTTGATAATAAGATAATTGGTCAAGGATATATAAGTGAAAATGGAAATACTATGATACCTTTAAGAATTCTATCAGAAACTCTTAATTATAAAGTAGAATGGGACAATGAAGAACGGGAAGCAACTATTTCTAAAGATGATAAATATATCAAACTTGCAGTAGGTTATCATAATGCTAAAGTGAACAACAGTTACATTCAATTACCCAGTGTGCCTGAAATGAAAGATAATACTGTCTATGTGCCCCTAAGAGTTGTATCTGATGCATTAGGCTTACAAGTAGGTTATGTAAATAGAACAGCTTATATCTCTACATCAGGCGAGCCAATCAAATTACCTACTGCAAATAAACAGATACCATTAAAAGAAGTTCCTAGTTTATTACTCAGCAACGGTTATAAGAAATTTGGGTCAGATGATATAAGTTATCTCAGACACGCTATAGGGAAAGACGGTATGCCTTACCAAATTTCATTTTCACAGGTAGTACCTGAAATGCAATTAATGCAATTATCTTTGCATGAGAACAATTCGGAAAATCTAGATTTTGTAAAACTACTTCTAAACAGCTTAGTACCTACTGAAGCAGATGAAATATACACTATAATTTCTACACAAGATATTATTCCTTTAAAAATAATAAAGTCCGATGGTTATCAAGTAGGAATTTTAGCGAAAGAAAATCACTCTAGCTTAGAATTAACATTTGATGCTAGTAAAGAGGGTGAACATATTAGCAACTTAACAAGAGATGTAGAAGCAAGTAAAGGAAGATAATGAGATGTGGTATACCTACAGAAGAGTTATTTAGGATGTTCTAAACAACTCCACTTAACTAAGTGGGGTGAAGTTTTTAAGATTTAGAGTTTAGTTTTGTATATAAAAGGGTTGCAGGTGCTAATAGAGTGGTGAACCGCATCATAAATGACTGTGGTTTTTTGGTAGCCAAGTATTTTTAACACTTTAACATTATCCGGATAGATATGAGGTCAGTTGATTGCTCAGATTGCAAGAAAATAAGAGGATAAACAAATAGTTCATCCTCTTAGAATATTTATTTCATTTGTATAGTATGAAAAGTGAATGAAGTGAGAAGTATCAATTATGCAATCATCCATCCTTCTGCTTTCTCACGAATTCCAATAAAACGCCTATAAATACCTGCCTCTTCTATTAAATCCGTATGAGTGCCTCTTTGTACAATTTGTCCACTATCTACTACAAGTATCTGGTCTGCATTTTGGATAGTGGCTAATCGATGGGCTATAATGATAATAGTTTTTCCATGTACCAATGCACTAATCGCCTGTTGAATGAAGTGCTCGTTTTCTGGATCAATGCTGGCTGTAGCTTCATCTAATATGACTATTGGAGCATCTTTTAACATAGCTCTTGCAATATATATTCTTTGTTTTTCACCTCCAGAGAGAGTAGAACCACCGTCCTCTATGATCGTATCATAACC
Organism: Alkaliphilus sp. B6464; assembly: GCF_018141165.1. NCBI lineage: Bacteria > Bacillati > Bacillota > Clostridia > Peptostreptococcales > Natronincolaceae > Alkaliphilus > Alkaliphilus sp. B6464. Next base: position 977,496 of record NZ_CP058557.1, on the reverse strand, counting down.
TTGTGGAAGATTCATAATGAAGTCATTGGAGCGTGCTTTTTTTGCTGCTTCTACAATTTCATCGAAATCTTAAATTTTATAATTATGAATATGCCTTTTAGTAGAATAAGAACATATTCATATTGAGGAGAGATATATATGAAAATATCACGTGAATGCATTTATTGTCTTGCTAGACAAGCAGTAGAAATAGCTGAAGAAGCCACGAGTAATATAACAATGCAAGAAGAAATAATAAAAAGATCCTTGAAAGAATTAGGAGAAATGGACTTTAGTGAAACAGCGCCCGAAATAGCTTTTAGGATGCATCAACATGCTAAGAATATTACTGGTATTAATGATCCATATAAGAGATTGAAGGAACAGTATAATGAAATTGCTAAAGATATTTATGAGAGAATTATAGAGGAAAAATGGTTGTATAAGGCAGAAGATCGCTTTGATATGGCTTGTAGGCTGGCTATTGCAGGAAATATTATAGATTTTTCAGTTGGACTAAAGCTAGAGCATTCAGATATTGTTAAGTCGGTTGAAGACAGTATCAAACATGATATTTTTGGTACGGGAACAACTGCTCTACGAGAAGCAGTAGAAAAGTCAAATAACATCATGTATATTGCCGATAATTCTGGTGAAATAATATTTGATAAATTTCTATTAGAGAATCTCCCAACAAACAAGGTTACTTATGTAGTAAAGGGAGGTCCAATAGTTAATGATGCGACTATGCAGGATGCAATAAGCACAGGTGTTGTAGACCTAGTAAAAGTAATTGACAATGGGCATTGTGCGCAAGGAACGATATTAAAAGATTGCTCAAGTACATTTAAGAGTGAATTTAGTAAAGCAGATCTTATTATAAGTAAAGGGCAAGCCAATTTTGAAACATTGAGTGATATTAAAGATAAGAATATATTCTATCTATTGCGAGCAAAATGCAGTTCAGTTGCTTCTGCTATTGGGTGTAAACGAATGGACTATGTGCTTACAAGTTATTAGAATAGCTTTCTTAATTAGATGATTTAGGAGTATGATGCTAAGGAAAGCATATAAATACTTATTTTAAAATTCTAGTAAAAATTGATACGATGAGCCCTATCATAATTAAAAAAGATATAACAATAATACGATTTTCTACATTCTTAACAGAGTGTACCATAGCAGTTGTAATAATAGCCTTTAATAGTGAGTATTCATACTATGTGTAAATGGTCACTAGTCATAAAAAAGAGTGAATGACCATTTACACAAAAATGATCTATTCTTAAACTGTTGGAGATCTCCCACAAACCTTTATTTCTAATGTATCTAAGATAAAGCCTTCGAGTCTATTTAAAGCCTATCTAAACTCCTTTAATTTAGCCATAAACTCTTCAAGTGAATTATAATTATCTCTTGCATCTTCATTTAAAGCCTTAAATAAAATTGATTTTAATTTCTTATTATGAATTTCTACCTTATCTACTGGCTCTGGTACAGTTCCATTTATTAGAAATATACACATTTGTGCAGCATCACTTAAATCTTTCTTCATTAAGCCAACGTTTTCTATCTTTTTAGAGGAATTAAAATCTATGATCTTAACAGTTTTTGGGTCATCGTTATGAATCATAACATTTTTGGGCTTGATATCATCATGGCAAAACCCAGTTTTGTGAAAAACTTTAAGCCCTTTCAACATATTTATTGTAATTTGCACACTCAATTTTTCGTTTCTTTTTTTACCATGGCTATCAAAATTTTCACCAAAAGTCTTGCCCTCAACGTATTCCATCACAATGTATGCTTTGCCATTATTCTTAAAGAAGTCATAAAAAGTTGGTAAAAATTTTGAGAAGCCACACTGTTTCATTACATATGCTTCATGCATTGCACGCTCTATATCTTCCAACTCTTTAATTGCAACTCTCCTTTTTTTGAATTTGTCATATGCAAGATATACAATTCCATAAACACCTTTTCCGATGGGTTCTAAATTAACCATATATTGATTTAATTCTTTTTCAGGCACGTGCCGCCGCCCCCTTCATGCTCTAAATGAATGCTTCAAATTTACTACAATATATGCCATGCAACCTGATTTTGCGTACTTACTAATCCCAAAAGTTTGATACAATATAATTTCTTCATTAAAATACCTCCTAATATTAAAAGGTAGTGTCAACTTGACACTACCCAATTTGTAAAGGAGATTTATTTATGAGACAAACAATAGGAGTAAAGAAAAAAATACATTGAAAACAGTAGTAACAAGTGTAGCGGCTATTACTTTATGTAGTACGGTTTTTGCAGGAGCGAACAATGTAGCAATGGCAATGGCATTGGATAAGGAGGAATCTATTTATACAACGTACAACGTTAGTACTACATTTATTGATAAAGCCGAAGACTATGTAAAGGAAACAACTGTGCCTTCCGATCATGAAAAACTTAGAGAAAAGTATAAGAATAAATGTTTTTTCTTATTTAATAATTTGGTAGCACCCCACAGTATATAACTTTAGTCGCTTAGGCAACTAGGCATCACTATTGAATTTAATACTTAAAAATAGTAGCTATCTATTTGCGTGTGATGCTACTATTTTTTTGGATTTTTTTATAATTTGTTTACACCTAATTGTACAGGCTCCCTAGTTGCCTTTATATGATAATAATTAATTTTTAAAATTTGTATTATATATAAAGCATGGGTCAATCTCCACTAAATCAACATTTTGTCCTTTCTCAGTTGGTAATTTTATCTCTTCTTTTATTGTGAATTTGTACTTATAACCCTCAATAGTATATCCCATATTACTATCTACATTATCTATTGAAAAATTACTATCTATAAACATAATATTTTTTCCATCAATTTGGCCAACAAAGGCTTTAGTATATGTTTTGTTTTTAAAACTTTCTCCATTTAGTTCTTCTTTTTTACGAAAATCAAATTTACCATTTTCATCAACATTAACATAAATATTAAGAGGCATAATATTTTTTAAATATATAGAATGTAATCCTCCATAATGGCTTTCTTTAAACTCTTCTAATGTCTTTGCAACCTTAATCCTTCTATCATCGCGCATCTCAAAAGATTCATTATATTTTCGTAACCTTTCAACTTCTTTTGGAGAGCAATCTATATATAGTCCATTTCTCCAGTCTTTGTCACTTTCATTATGGAATTCAAATTCCGTTTTAATATTTTCGAAAACTTCCTTATCAATTGCACACAAAGCGCCTTCTATTTTATATTTAGCATTTTTATTCACAGTACCTTCTTTGTAATTCTCATCTGCAAATAATATAGCACCAGTATCAAAAATTCCTACAAATATCTTACTTTCAATCTTATCTTGTAGATTATTAGATTCAATTTCCGTTTTTGATAGGATAGTCTTACCTTTGAATTCTTCGGATATTTTGAAATAATCTGTTGGCTTTACCTCATCTAAATATATCCTCAAATTAATGTAATAGTCTACGTTACGCAAATCTTCTCTGGTTTTTATTGTTTTAAAAACTGTCTCATCTTCATCATAAATTTCATCTTGTTTATTATTTTCATTTTGGTATTCTGTATTTTTTTCAGTATAATCATGATCAACCGGCGCTTGAAACATAAAATTTAATTTAAAGAATAAAAATGTTAATGTTGTTAAAATTGCAATTACTGTAATTCTTGCTTTTTCCATAGAGGCTTCTGTTTTTTGTCTTTTATTTTTCTTTTTAACAATTTTTTTCTTTCTAGGTTTATATTTTTTTAACTTTAAGGGCTTAACATTTTTTCCTTCTAATTCGGCTTCTATAGTCTCTAGACATTTTTTTATTCCTCTACTTTTAGGTTGAAATTCTAATAATCTTTTAAAACTTTCCTTTGCTTTCACTAAATTCCCAGTAAAATAATAGCAGTATCCTATATTATTTAATGCTATTACATTGTTACTGTTAGCAGCTAAGCACATTTCAACATATGGCAAAGCTTCCGAAAAGTAGAGCTTTATCGTTAAAATATTTCCAATATATAAAGCAGCATCTAAGTCAGATTTATTTATTTCAAAAGCTAATTTATAAAATTTTAATGATTTATCTAAATCTCTAATTTCAAAATATAAGGCTCCTATTAATTTTAATAATTCTGCATCATGCTTAAATATCTCATAAGCTGAAAGTAAACACTCCTGTGCTTCGTAATAATCTTTACTTTCTAATGCTTCATAACCTTGCTTTCGTAATGATAAATATTTTTCAATAAAATTTGGATCTATTTTTTTTATATATTCGTATTTAAACTGACTAATATTTTGTAAAGTGTTAAAAACTTCTTCAATGGCTTCTCTATCATATTTTTCATATAAATTTCTTTCTTTTTTGGTCCAATTAAAATAATGATCTAATATACGCCATATATTAAGAGGCAAATCTTTGCGATTTAATAAAAATTCAAACATATAATCTTCTATAATAGGAGCACTATGGACATTCCAAACTACATCCATATTTAATAATTCTTCCCATACTTCAGTATTCTTCTTTAGGGAATTATCATTATAAATTTCATTTAGTTTATCTAAAAATTCTTCTATTTTTTGATTCGTAGAATTATTATTATTTTGTTCTTCATAATTGTTATTAATATTTTGGTATTGCTTTTTAATTATTTTTTCATTTACGTCCCATTCATCTCTAATATTTTCAACTAAGTTAATATGTGAATTTTGTTGTTTATTATTCTTAACATCTTTTATAGCTTTATCATATGCTTCTCTAAGTCTTTGGTAGCCTTCAGGGTCTTCTTCCGGATTATATATTTTTAATAATTTTGCATAAGCTTTTTTTATAGTTTTTAAATCACTATCATAGGATATACCTAAGATTTCCCACCAATTCATCATTAATAATATTTCTCCAATTCATCTAATTTTTCAACAAGTAGCTTAGCATTTTTATCGATAAGTCTAGGATTCTGAGTTAACAAAGTTTTTTCGAATGCGTCTAATAATGACGATATATATTCCCGCTTATCCCCAAGTGACTCTTCGTATAATCTTTCTCCTCTAGCTAAGAGTAATCTATTTTCGGTTTTATCTCTTGGATGAATTTTTATATCTCTAAGTTCTAGCATACGCTGTTTTATCTGCTCTTCTGACATTGAGTTTTCAGAGTTTCGAATTATTAACGATTTCTTTTCTCCTGTACTTAGCGAAGTGGTTTCTACTTCTAATAATCCATTTATATCATATGTATACCTAAGATCTATCATTTGTTCTCCTGCTTTTCCTCGTGGTACTGAAATTTCTAATTCGCCAATCTTTATATTATTTTCAACTCGCCTACTTTCACCTTGATATACATTAATTAACATACTAGTCTGATCGTCTCTAATAGTTACTAATTTTTCAACTTTACTTATTGGTATTGGCGAATTTCTTTCAATTATAGGTAGAAAATATCCTGATTCATAATTACCATTACCTAAATCATTTACTATGGACACTCCCAAAGTATAGGGACATACATCTGTTAATACCAATTCTTTTAAATCAGAATTTCTTGATTTTAAAGCTGCTTGTATTGCTGCACCTAATACTACTGCTTCATCTGGATTTATATTAGAATATGGTAATTTATTAAACATTTTGCTAACTACAGATCTCACTAGAGGCATTCTTGTACTTCCACCAATTAAAATGATGGCTTCAATTTCTACTGGTGATATGTCAGCATCTCTAAGAGCTCTCTCTACTGGATGGCGTAACCTTAAAATTATTTCTGAACATATTTTTGTAAACTTATTTCTATCAATTTTAGTTTCAAAATGTTTCTCATTTATAGTTAAACTCATAATTGCTTTTTCTTGATTTGACAATGATTTTTTGCAAAGTTCGGCTTGTTTGTATAAAGCTGATAATGTTTTTTTATCTAATATCCTTAAATCTAAATCATTTTCCTGTAAAAAATAATCAACAAGTAGTTTATTAAAATCTTCACCGCCTAAATAATTGTCTCCAGCTATAGATTTTACTTCCATTACACCTTCAAAAAGTTCCAGTATTGATATGTCAAAAGTTCCTCCACCTAAATCAAATACTAAAAATTGTGTTTCTTCATTTTCCTGATGCAGTCCATAAGCTACTGCAGCTGCTGTTGGCTCACTAATTAATCTTTCAACTTTAAGCCCTGCAAGTTCACCAGCTCTTTTAGTTGCCTTACGTTGTGCATCATTAAAATAAGCAGGAACACTGATAACCGCTTCTACAACTTCTTCACCTATATATTTCTCAGCATCTTCTTTTAATGATTTTAAAATAAATGAAGATAATTCTTCAGGTGTAAATGTATAAGATCCTAAATTAAATTTTTTTGATGATCCCATAAATCTTTTGAAGTTGCATGCTGTAGATTCAGGATGGGTGATAAGTCTTTCTTTTGCCACATCCCCAATTAAAATTTCATTATTGTCATCAACACTCACAATAGATGGTGTTGAATGCTTTCTTAGGACGTTTGGTATAATTTGCGCTTGTCCATCTTTCCAAATAGCAGCTAAACTGTGTGTAGTTCCTAAATCTATTCCAATAATAGCTATAATAATCTCCTCCTCAATTACATTAAAGAAAACTTATTTGAAAGCTTCTAGACAATTTTTAAAGTTCTCAAAAGAGCTGTTTAAAATTACTAATTTTTTAATATCAATTATATAATATAAGGTTAATCTGTTATATGTCAATTGAAATACATAATCTGTGTTTTTTCCTCTTTGCCCCTAACTACTATGTTAGAACCAAAGAACTTAATTTAAGCATCAAAGGACTTCAAATAAACAAATAATGCATATGTTTACTTATGTATAGACAAATTATCAAAAATAACGTATAATGTAAATAAAATAAATAGTATTGATATTGAAAGGAATTGAGTTTTATGGATATAAAATCAAAGGAATTATTTTGGAGTGCCACAATAGAAGAGCTAAAAAGTGGTTTGGTAGAGAATGACCAAGAATACAAATGCATAATTTGTGAAAGAGCATTTCAAAAGGGACGTATATATGAAATAAATTCAGAATTATATGATGCAAGGAAGACAGCAGAATTTCATATAGAAGCAACCCATGATTCAATGCTTGGCTACTTATTGGGGATGAATTCTGCTTTTACAGGATTGTCAGATATACAGAGAGAAGTACTGACTCTTATATCGCAAGGGCTATCTGATAAGGAGGTTGCCGCGAAGCTTGGAGTTGCTCAATCGACTATTAGAAACCATCGTTATAAATTAAGAGAAAAAGAAAAACAAGCAAAATTATTTTTAGCTTTGATGAGTCTTCTTTCAGAAAATACAAATAAAAAAATTAATAAGTTGGATAAAGAGATTATATGTGATGCTCATAAAACAGCAACAACTTTAGATGATAGATATAATATTACTGATAAGGAAAAAGAGGGTATTCTTAAAACGTATATTGATGAAACAGGAGCATTGAAAAGCTATCCTGCTAAAGAAAAAAAGAAAATTATAGTATTAAAAGAGATAGTTAAAAATTTTTCTAAAGGAAAGACTTATTCAGAAAAAGAAGTTAATAGACTTTTAAAAAGAATATATGAAGATTACGCAACTATAAGAAGGGCGTTAATAGAATACGGATTTATTGAAAGAACAAATGACTGTAGTACTTATTGGGTAAAAGAATAAATGACGAGTATTAAAAAGGGGATGGGGGCATGATTAAAAACTATTTAGAATTAAATAAATTTGAAGTAGAGAAGTTGATTCAGTTTATAAATAGAAATAAAACAAATAAATTATCTTATGAAGATATAGATAAGCAATTCAAATCTGACGAATTTGATTTAGCTTTAATTAAAGTAGTTAGAGGAAAGGGATATGAAAAGTTGCTTTTAGAAACTGCCATTAGTTTTTCTAGCATCATACGAATATAGATTCGAGCCTATACTATAGTGTATTAGATTTTATTATTTTTTGATTTTAAAAATAGTTATTAATTAAAGAAGCAATGAAACTGCACAATAGACAAGTAGCAGTGCCATAACAATATTAACGGTTCTATAATTTTTCACAAGAAATTTTTGGAATATAGAGCCAAACAATGCCCAGCAGCAGGTTCCTACAAAACCAACAAAAGCAAGAATTACAGAAAAACTTGCAAGCATAAACACAGATTTGTAATATGGTACGATAAATGTTGAGATGGTTGCAAGACTGTAAATGATAACGCTTGGATTTACAAACTGCAAAAGTAGTCCAGATAAAAATGTGTTTGTACGTTTTTGCGTTTTTTCCTCACTACGAGGTTTGCTCTTGTAGGTTTGCCATGCAAGCCATAGTATATAAGATGCACCAATATAAGCCATAATTGATTTGATTGATGGAATAAAATCGTAAAGCGCCACACTGAAAATACTGCTTAGAGCAAATATAATAAAGACACCAAAGAATACGCCTACATTAAACATTATGCTTTTCTTAAATCCGTATAGACTTGCATTTGACATTGATATAATAGTATTGGGTCCGGGCGCAAAGTTTGCAACAAGGATATAGGATAAAAATGCTGCTAAATTTGTCATAGATATTTACCTCCTAATTATTGTATCGTATAATATACGAAAAGAACAATATATCATACTGTGCAGTATAATGATACTATTTGTATACTATACTGTCAATAGATTGGAGGTTAAATTTTGGAAAAACTTAATTTTATTATTGCTGAGAACCTAAAAAAGTTTCGTGCAGAAAAGACACTTAGCCTCGACAATGTCTCAAAGCTGACTGGTGTAAGCAAAAGTATGCTTGGTCAGATTGAACGGTGTGAAGTGAACCCTACTGTGTCGACGTTATGGAAGATTGCGAATGGGCTTAAAATATCATGTACCCAACTTATGAGTATGCCTGAGGCTGACTTTGAAATCGTAGATAAGTCTCAGGTGCAGCCACTTGTTGAGGATAACGGCAGGATCAGAATATTTCCTGTGTTCCCATTTAACAGCGCTACACGATTTGAAATGTATTCCATTGAGGCTGATGCTAAAGGTTATCTATCTTCAGAAGCTCACCAACAAGGTACACAGGAATTCATCACTGTATTTTCCGGTAATCTTACTATTAATATAAATGGTGAAGATTTTGTTGTAACAGCTGGTAATTCCATACGTTTTAAGGCAGACAGTCCTCATGCTTATAAAAATACCGACGATATAATTTGCTCATTAAGTATGGTTATTTACTATCCAATATAGAATTTCGCTTGGCTTATTAGTAAGGCTAGGATAATGTAGCTTAATTATTGGTAGATACTTTGTGCTATTAGAAGTTTTTTATAATTTTATTAGCATAAATATATCCCTAAATATATCTAATAAAACAATGTGAAAAAATTAAACTAGTACGTATATCTAATTGTAATAGTAAATATTTTGTATATATTATCCATAATTATTTTTGAGATTAAAAACCTGTGGCGCATTATTTTACAAAAAAATATTTATCGAATTACAATAAAAATATATTCTAAAAGAACAATAATATTGATATACTACAAGTATAATATAGTTAGGATGTGATAATATGAAAAGATGGATGTTAAATGTATTAAGGATGTATATTACTTTTATTGGAATAGTTATTTTGCTACTTTGTATATTTTGGTTACCAGATATGGCTAGAATTAGTGCAGAATTAAATCCTGAGGTTGCTTATTTAAAGTACCCAATACTTATTGGTATTTATTTAACATGTATCCCATTCTACCTAGCTATTTTTAAAACATTTAAATTGGTTAAGCTTATTGGAAAAGACGGTGCCTTTACTGAAGATGCATGCAAATCATTAAGAGTAATCACATTATGTGCTATAAGTGTAATAGTACTCTATATTATAGGGATTTTTTATCTTAGCATAGAAAATGCACTACCTCCTGGGTTGTTTTTATTAGGATTAATAATTATTCTTGTTGCGTCTATCATATCCATATTTGCAGCGGTACTTAAAGCATTACTTATAAAGGTGGTTGAAATTAAAAATGAAAATGATTTTACAATATAAGGTTATAATATGGCTATTATAATTAATATTGATGTAATGTTAGCTAAGAGAAAAATGAGTGTTACCGAGCTATCAGAAAGAGTAGGTATAACTATGGCTAATATTTCTATTCTTAAAAATGGAAAGGCTAAAGCTATAAGGTTAACTACCTTAGATGCAATATGTAAAGCTTTAGATTGCCAACCAGGAGATATATTAGAATATATTGAGGATTATAACTAAATTTAGTGCAAAGATTTTATAGATGCTATATATTGTGTAAAGATTAAAAAACAGTAGATTCTTACTATAAAAATCTACTGCTTTTTTATATCAACTATATAGTGTAAATTAAAGAATGGATAGCTTTTAAATAGGATGTCATTTTTAAAAGAGCAATTATACTATTTATTATAGAAAAAAGCAATTAAAGAGGTTGGGTGAGGAAACTATGCAATCAAATAATTTATTATGTGAAACGAGGACATATATAGAAAAAACTTATGCACATAATCATTCTTATAGTCAGTTAATACTTCCACTACAGGGTAGTTTATCTATAAAAACAGATAAGTATGAACTAAGCTTAGATGAAAATCATTTGTTTTTTCTACCACCTAAGTGTTATCATTCATACTACTCAAATGGTATAAATAAGTTTTTAGTACTTGATATTCCAAGAGAAATTAGTTTAGCTTTATTAGCGGATACGTTTAAGTGTGAAATGCATCAGATTTTGGATGATAGATGGAAAGCAATAAGATATCTTCTGCATGAAGAAGTACGAAATCCAAACGGAAGAAGACTATATGATTTAGTGAACTATGCCTGTAGTTTTCTACTCGATGAAGTAAGGCCTATTTCGATACAGTATATTCATGATAATTTTCAGAATCAAATATCAATTGATAAATTAGCAGTAATTGAAAATTTTAATGTATCTTATTATATTGAATGGTTTAATAAAAAAACTGGGATGACACCGAATATATACATTCAAAAACTAAGATTAGAAAAAGCTAAAGAATATTTGATAGGTACAGACTTAAGTTTACTTATGATTTCACAACTTGTTGGATATAAGCAACAATCATCCCTTACTAGACTATTTATAAAGCATCAAGAATTATTACCAACTGCGTATCGTAAAAAGTACCGAGAAATAGACAAAAACTCCTCAATTTAAGTAAAGAACTTTGTGCTTATACATTTTATAATGATTGTAAGGACTTAGATTTTAAAGTCTGAAGTCTATATAAATGTATTGGGAAGATAAAATTATGAAACAATCGAATATAAAAGCACAAGTATTCGTACTAATGGCAGCCATACTATGGGGAACCACAGGTTCTACACAAGCTTTTGCTCCAGAAAATGCTACACCAATTGTAATTGGTGCACTGCGTATCGCAATAGGGGGGACAGCTTTATTTTTGGTGGCAAAACTTAGAGGAGCATTTAAAACAAAAATTAAATTAGATAAAAAATTACTATTAATAGCATCTATATGCATGGCAGTTTATCAACCTCTATTCTTTTTAGGAGTATTCAAAACAGGCGTTGCACTTGGCACGGCTTTAGCATTAGGAAGCTCACCTGTTTTTTCAGGTGTTATTGAATATTTTATGGGGGGAAAACTTAGTAAAAGGTGGATCGTAGGTACTATAGTATCCATTATTGGATGTACTTTACTTTTCGCTGGGCAAAATTTTATTAATATGAACATATTAGGCTTGATTTTATCCTTAGGAGCAGGATTATCATATGCAGTATATGTAAAAGTATCACAAAAGTTATTTCAGAATTCACCGAGAGATGCAGTTAATGGATTAGTATTCTTTATAAGTGCAGTTATATTATCACCTATTTTATTTATGAACGACTTAAGTTGGGTAATATCTACACGTGGAATTATGACAACGCTACACTTAGGAGTAGTAGCAACTGCTTTAGCATATACTTTATTTGCTTATGGACTTGTTAGTATTTCAACACCTAAGGCTGTTACTTTAACATTAGCAGAACCACTTACTGCAGCTATTCTTGGAGTGGTTGTGTTTAATGAAAATCTGACATATGTTTCTATGTTCGGTGTTTTATTTTTATTTTGTGGATTAATAATAAATTCTTACCCAGAAAAAGAAAAGGTAAAAGATAGAATAAGAGCACTGTAAATCTAAATCCTAGGACTAAGTTTAAAACACTATAGTTATACTATATGTAAAACACTATTTTGCTTTGTTATAGTATGACATTATTTATTAAATATCTGTAGAAGAAGGAAGGACATAGAATATGGCTACATTTGATGATTTTTTGAAGTTAGATATTAAGTAAGATTAAAATATAAATATAGTAAAAATATTAGATTGAGCATCTATCTTTAAAGATAGATGTTTTTCTATTTAAAGGCAAAATCATATGCAAAAGTTTTAGAAATTTAATATTATAGTTGCTTTTATTCTATATACCTATATAATATATATCAATACGATATATATTATATGGATATATTATTACTAAAGACTAAAAAGGAATGATAAGAGTGATAAAATTTATGATTTTAGGTTTTCTAACCTATAAAGAATTAACAGGATATGATATAAAGCAAGCAATGATTCAGAGTACTTCAAACTTTATGAACGCAAGTTTTGGAAGTATTTATCCTGCACTAAATAAACTGGAAAATGATGGATTGATAAATTCTACGAAGGTTATAGAAAATGGGAAGTACAAAAAGATATATACTATTAATGAAACTGGAGAGGATGTATTTCTTAAATGGCTAGAAGAGCCTATAGACTTTATGAGATCCTATGAAGATATCCTTGTTAAAATATTTTTTTATGAAAAACTTCCAAAGGAAAAGGTTTCAAAGCTTATAGAACAACTGATAGAAGATATTAATAGAAAATTAGAAGAACTCAGAAAACTTGAAACTGAAATTAAGCACAAAGCAGGTTATTTTGAAATATCAACACTTTATTTTGGAATAGATCATCTAAAATTTATGGTTGGTTGGTACGAAAAATTTTTAGATGATTTAAATAAAGATGGGAGGCAGCTGTAAATGAAAGCATTAATACTTAACGGTGCATTAAAAGAAGACAAAAGTATGGCAACAATAAATAAATTTGCTGAAGAGATACTTATTGAACAAGGCTATGAAGTAGAATCTATATTGCTCCACGAAAAGAAAATAGGAGAATGTATAGGCTGCTTTGGCTGCTGGATAAAATCTCCGGGAGTTTGTGTAATAGACGATTATGGAAGGATACTTACAGAAACTATTATTAATAAAGATATTGTAATCTATCTTACTCCTGTCGTATATGGAGGATATTCATCTGAGTTGAAAAAAGCTGTAGATAGGATCATTCCCCTACTTCTTCCCTTTTTTAAAAAAATTAATGGAGAAGTACATCATAAAGAACGGTATAAAAACTATCCAGATGTAATTGTATTAGGAATAATGCCACATGAAGATAATGAGATGGAAGAAATATTTAATAGTCTTATTAAGAGAAATAGCTTAAATTGGTACAGTTCTTTTAGTGGAGGCGCCATAAAGAATATTTTAGGAAAGGATATTAAATATCAATTAAAAGAAAAATTAAATGTTATGGAGGTAAGAACATGTTAAGGGAGAAAAAGGCTTTGTTATTAATAGGAAGTCCTAAATTAAAGAAAAGCGCCTCTGAATCCTTGGGAAGCTATTTGCTTGAAGGATTATATGAAAATGGGTATAAATGTAACAAGCTCCATATAATTTCTATACTTAAAAATAATGTAGAAGAACTTTTTCATAATGTTAATGATGCTGATATACTTATAGTTTCTTCTCCTACATATGTAGATAGTTTGCCATCACCATTAATTAAGGCCTTTGAGCTTATAGGTGAAAATAGAAAGGAAAGGGAAAGTGTAAAAAAACAAAGCATGATATCTATTATAAATAGTGGGTTCCCTGAATCTTTTCATAATGATACTGCCCTTAAGATATGTAAAAATTTTGCAGATAAAACTGATTTTGATTGGCTTGGAGGACTTGCCATGGGAGGAGGTCCTGCAATAGATGGTATGCCCATTAAAGATTTAGGTGGTATGACTAGAAATATAGTAAAAGCTCTAGATATGACTATAGAGGCAATAACTAATAATAAAAGTATTCCTTTAGAGGCCAGTGATATGATGTCAAGTAAATTAATGCCTATATGGCTATACACATTAATGGCAAATAGAGGTTGGAAAACTCAGGCTAAGAAATTTAATGCACATAAAAGCCTATACGCAAAGCCCTATATAAAAGAATAAAGAATATCACAGTTCTATTTTGATAATTAAACCTTAAGTGTTTATGCTTCTTATACCCAGCCATATATTGACGGTGTTTCGGTTTTAATTATGGTATAATTAGGATGTTAATTATCATAAAAAAGGGATGATTTTCAGCGCGGATATCTTACTCTCGAAAGAGCCTGTAATCCATCATTTGCCTATCTATAGTATTTATAATGAGTATAGTATCTGGAAATTCACTTATGAAATAATTTTAAAGGGGTGAAATAAAGGATTATGAACAAGAAAAAGGGTAAAATTATTGGGATAGCATTGGGTTGCATAGTGATTTTGTTAGGTGGAATCTTTTTGTATGGATATTATAACATGCCTTTTATTTCAGTACACAAACCTAAACCTTATCAGACTAGTGGAGAAGTAATCTTAAGCAAAGAACTAAATGAGCTAGAGGTAAAGGCGGATGTAGAACAGATGATAGAAATCATGGAAACTACACATCCGATTTTTTTAGAGGGAGAAACGAAAAAATATAAAGAAGCTAAAGATAGGTTTTTACATGATACAAATAAAAATATGACAGTAGATGAATTTAGATTTTCTGTTAGTAGATACTTATCCTCCATACAGGATGGACACACAGGACTGAGTTGGAGAGAAATGAAGTTCTTGGATATAAATTGGAGATATTTAGATGGTCAATTGATTTTATTTGATGAAAATAATGAATCAACAAATAAAATTGTAACCAAAATCAATGGTGTTGACATTCACAATATAATCAATACAGTAAAAGAACTTTTCCCTGCAGAAAACTATGTAGCTGAAAGCATAAATTATAGTATTTACTCAAAGAGCGAGGAAGTATTAGAATATTCAGGGGTTGATTGTACAAAGGATATGTTTGTAACCGTCATGAGTGGAACTTCGGAAGAAGATATACAAACAAAATTACACTATGGGGATAACATGTATTCTATGGATTATGAAATCTCAAGTAAAAAAATAGATGATAATACTATATATGTAAAGTTTGGGCTTTGTGAATTGAATGAAAATCTAAATAAGGTTGCAGAAGATTTAAAACAGGCTGTTGATGCTGGTATAGAAAATGTAATCATAGATGTAAGGGATAATCCGGGCGGGGCTTCAAGAGCGAGTAATATGCTTCTAGATTCGGTGAAAATAGAACCAGGTCACTTTGGATCTATAATAAGGTTTTCGCCATTAGCGCAGGAGCAATATGGTTACTGGAGAAAAAGCGGGTTTATATCATATGACAGGAGTAATGATGTAGTACGGAATGAGAATATAAATCTATATATACTTACAAACGAGCAAACTTTTAGCTCGGCTCAATGGCTTGCTACATGGGTGAAGGACGGAAAACTAGGTACTATCGTAGGACGTCCCAGTAGAAATATGCCTTCTTCCTTTGGAGACGTGTTACAATTTGAATTAAAAAACTCAAAGTTGGATGGTCAAATTTCATATAAGAAATGGACTAGGCCAGATGAAACCAAAGATAGTGAACGAGTTTTAGAACCGGATATCTATGTGGATTATTCAGAAGACGCATTAATTAAAACCATAGAACTGATTAAATCGAAGTAGAAAAAATAAAAGAAATATTATAAGTGAATAAAGCTATGTTAAAAGCCCCTATTACAAATAATGTTGTACATCTGCAATAGGGGCGTTTACTATATTTTATATGTTAAATAGTATAATATAGAGCAGTATTATCTACTTTAAGATTTTAAGTGAGTCCTTTAGAGATAAGAATAAATATCAAATACTTAAAAAAGTAGGTACTACAGATTTAGAAATATCTAAGTCAGTTTCAAAACAGGTTGGCATATTTTTTATACTGCCCTTAATAATAGGCTCAATCCATAGCATAGTTGCTATTTCAGTATTGGGGCAATTGATGTAATATAGTTTCTAAAATTTAGGTATTTCATAATTTATATCTATTTTCCAAGTATATTCTTAAGCTCCATCAGATTAGAAATCTCATAGGTAGGTTTTATTCCAGTCTTATTGACAATTTTATTAGGATTAAACCAGCATGTATCTATACCAAAATTTATTCCACCTTGTATATCAGATGTTAAGCTGTCTCCTACCATCAATACTTTACTTTTGTCAGTATGCTTTATATTGTTTAAAGCGTGTTCAAATATTTTAGGATCTGGCTTTGATACTTCAACTTCCTCAGATACTACTATATCCTCAAAGAATTCTGCTATAATAGATTTTCTTATTCTATTATCCTGAACATCTGTAAGACCATTAGTAATTATAGTAAGTCTATAATCTTTATGCAGGCTTTCTACAAGGTTGATAGTATCGTCATATAAAAAGGATGCATTAGATAAATGTTTTATATATGATTTTGCAAATGCAGTCTCATCAAATCCAGCATTTAATTTATCCGACAATCTTTTAAATCTTTCTACCTTTAATTTCTTCTGATTAATAAGTCCATCTTCAAACTCTTTCCATATGGCCATATTTATATCCGTGTATATTTTTAAATGATGATTTTCATCGTACTCTATATCAAATTCAAGCATAGTATTTTTAAAAGCATCTCTCTCAGATTTTTTAAAATCAAATAAAGTCTCGTCTGCATCAAATATTATAATCTCGTACCTCATAATAATTCCCCCCATATAGTCAGTTTTTTAATTATAGTAAGTATAATACTATTTATAAGAGCTAGGTTTTTATACGTATATAAATCCTTCATATGCTTTACAATACTTTATAAATAAAATATTATATTTATATAAATTTGTACATGACATATGTCATGCTAAGGAGGACCTATGAAAAGAATCTCAAACAATAACCTTTTAAATCACTATATTGTTAAGCATAATATAGAAAGTATATTTGATAAAGATATACTAAAACATGCGCAGCTTCACTTTTATCAAAAGAATGAATATATATTGGAAGCAGAGTCTAGTCTTGAATATTACTATTTACTTGTAGACGGAAAAATCAAAATCTCTTATCTTTTTGAAAACGGTAAATCAATGCTTTTAAAGTTTTATACAGAGTTTAATTCAGTAGGAGATCTAGAGCTTTTAAGAAACATTCCTATACTCTGTAACATTGATGCAATAGAAGATACTTATTTGATAGCAATACCTTCAGATATACTTAGAAAAGAATATTTAGATAATTTAAAGTTTTTACATCACTTAATAGACTCTTTAAGCGAAAAGCTTTATGCAACCATTAATAATAGTTCATATAACTTTGTATATCCGCTTATAAATAGACTGTCCAGCTATTTAGTTGAGCATATAACAGATAAAAACTATATAATTTTAAGTTCATCATTCTTAGAAATTGCTCAATTCTTAGGAACAACTTATAGGCACTTAAATAGAACCTTTAAAGAGCTTGAATCAAAATCAATTATAAAATGTGACAATAAAACAATATATATATTAGATGAGAATAGACTTCGAGAATTATCTAAAAACTTGTATATAAAATCCATATAATGTTAGAACATCGTAAAAAATATGAGTAAACAATTTTACAAAGATGTAGTTGTAAACAATGACAAGATAGTATGTGAAGATGATATTTTTATAAATTGCAGACGAAATTATATATAATAAATTGATTTATTAGTAAAGCAATTGCCCGACTACCTGTAAAAGTTAGTCGGACAGTTCCTATATAGAGAGAATCTTATCTACCTGAAAAGTATATAAAGTGCAGTTGAAATTATTTAGATACTTATAATTCTTGTAAAAAGTTAATTTTTGTAAAAAGTTCACTCAATTGTTTTGAGATTATAGAGTTATATTCCCGTAGTGAGTAAAATCTAATGTCACCATAGCCTCTCTAAAATGAATTTCATAAAGAGCTAACTGACTTCCAACTTGTTCTATTGTCATTTTATAATCAGGAATTTTTTTACCAAATTCATCTTTTAAATCATATATTGTTAAATTACTTTTTTGAATTATTGCCTCAGTAACTCGAACGTGTTCATTCCCCTTAGTCGGAACAGTAGTAAATGCTACTGTATTGTTTTTAGAAAATTCGCCAACCTTTAGATTATCTCCAAAGGTTGAAAAATACACTACCCCTTTCTTTTTAGTATCATAATAGAAATTTACAATCCTAACATTTGGGATATTGTCTACGCAAGTTGCTAAAGCTATCTCACCTTGCTCTACCATAATCCTATTAAATTCTCGTAAAAAGTCCATTTTTGTTCCTCCTTATAAATTTATTATGTCATAGAATACATTTTGTAATTTTAATATAGCACACAAACCTTGACACCATTATGTCAAGGTTATAAAATGAGTGCATAAATAATTTTAAGGAGCTATGCAATTGAAAATAGATAGATTAATGTCCATAATTATGGTGTTGCTGAATTGTGAAAAAATCAGTGCAACAAAACTTGCTGAAATGTTTGAGGTTACACCTAGAACTATATATAGGGATATAGAAACAATATCTTTAGCAGGTATACCGATTATTACTCACACTGGTGTTAATGGTGGTATTAGCATAACACCTGAATATAAAGTGGATAAAAAATTTTTTACTACTTCAGATATTTCAACACTTTTAATGGGACTTGGAAGTATTTCAACAACTCTATCTCATAAAGAAATTATAGGTACACTAGAAAAAGTAAAAAGCCTACTTCCAAAAGAACAATTTAGGGATGTTGAATTAAAATCAAACCAAATAACCATTGACCTTACCACATGGATGGGTAATAAGAATTTCCAACCAAATCTTGAAAAAATAAAAAAAGCTCTAAATGACAGTAAGTATCTATTATTTGAATATTATGGTGGTGGCAGAGAAAAAAGCAACCGTTGCATTGAACCTTATAAATTGGTATTAAAAGAGGCAAATTGGTATTTACAAGGTTACTGCACTTTGAGGAAAGATTTTCGTGTTTTTAAACTATCTCGAATTTCAAATCTTGAAATCTTAGATTCTACATTTGTACCACGAGAATTTTACGCAAAACCGTTAGATGGAACTGGGTGGATAGATAAAAGACTTATCACAATTAAGCTTTTAGTTGATTGGTCTCTTAGAGAACAAATCGTTGAACGTTGTGGGGAAGAAAATATCCAGCCTTATGGGAGTAATCAATTTATGGTTGATTTTCCATTTGTAGAAGATGACTTAGGATACAATATTTTGCTAGGTTTTGGAGATAAATGTGAATGTTTAGCCCCTGAAAATGTACGTAGAGAGCTTATCCATCGTATTAAAAAATTATCAAACATTTATGATAAATAATATCTATAAAAGAATATAATAGAAACTTGAATTTCAGAATATAATAGATACATTGTATATGGGAAAGTCTATGATTTTTCATTTACAACACTGTTACTCTCTTTAATGAATATTTTTCAAACTCTTTATCCCTAACAATTTTTTCAAGAATTTCTACTAGATGATATGACTCTTCATAAGAAACATATAAGGCAACAGGAGCTAGGCGAATAACATTTGGCTCCCGATAATCGGGAATTACTTTATTATCACGTAGGGCTAGACTTATACGATAGGCTTCATCATGTTCTAAACAAATATGTCCCCCTCGACGATGATCCTCACGAGGATTACCAATCGAGTATCCATATTTAGATAATTTATTATCGATTAAATACATTAAATATGCAGTAATATGCAATGATTTAGCACGTATATTTTCTATGCCAACTTCATTAAAGATATTTAGAACTCCATCTAATGGTGCCATTGAAAACATATTATGAGTTCCTAGTAACCATCCATTGGCATCTTTGTCTTGATCAAAATCATGATTTAGAAGAAATTGACTTTCATCTTTATTTCCGAACCAGCCCTTAAGGCCAGCACTTTTATTAAAGTGCCTTCTATTTATATACATACCGGCAGTTGCTCCAGGTCCAGCATTTAGATATTTATACGAACACCACACTGCAAAATCAGGATCAATTTTTTTAAAGTCATGGGGAACAGATCCGATTGAATGGGCTAAATCCCATCCAATAATAATTTCACGTTTATGGGCCTCTCTAGTAAGTAGTTCCATATCTAAAAGCTGTGCACTACGGTATAGAACTGATGGTAATAAGATTAATGCAACATCATCATCCATTTTTGATATAATATCTTCTTCAGAAATAGTACGCCCATCTCTGCTTTTGACTACAATTAATACATCTTCAACCTCGTAACCTTTCAGCTCGATTATACTCTTAGTAGCATAAATATCTGTAGGAAAATTTAATTCATCAACGATAATTTTATATTTTTCTTTCGTAGGTTTATAAAAAGTAGCCAGCGCCTGATGGATATTTGTAGTGATACTTCCCATTACTATAATTTCATCCGCATCTGCATTAATTAAATTTTTAAATTTTTCTGAAATATTTTTGGAAAAATTAAAATAACGGCCATTTTCAACTCCCCAGATTTTGATTGCTTCCTTACGCCAAACATTAAAGATATTCAATAAGGCTTCTTCAGCATCCTTAGAGCTTAATCCTAAAGAGTTTCCATCCATGTAAATTTCACCTTCATTTAGATAAAAACGTTCCCGAATATGATGGAGCTTATCTAATTTGTCCAGTTTTTTAGCAAATTCTAATCCATCTTTAAATTCATATCCCATAACATACTCCTCCTTAATGTTTTTATTTTATACAAAAATACTAACATAAATAGGTGAATTTAAATATAGAGATTTGAACTAGTTTACAGTACATTTCCTTCAAAAAGCAGGTATTGTTTATTGATAATCTACAACATGAAGGAATACAGAATTATAGGAGAAGTGACTTTATGACTACTAAATCAAAATTCAAGTAAAAGTTCTAGTAATATAGGTTTTATAGATTTAGTTTAAAGAGGCTTTATTGGTCTATAAGCCAAGGGTGAATGTAAAATGATTGATGTAACAACTTGACTATATTTCATTAGCTCAGATAGAAACTCGTTCATCATTTCTATACTTGGCATGGATGCTCTAGCAATATAATTAGTACTACCAGTTACACAATGAACTTCAGTTACATATTCATTTGAAAGAAGAATGTTAACTATTTTATCGCAGGAAACCTTTAAATCGCTAATCTCCATAAAGAAACTAACTTGATGACCAACCATATGTGCAGGAACATAGGTTGTAAATTTTGCTAAAATACCTTTTTCAACTAATCTTGCAATTCTTTCACTAACGCTTGGTCTAGAAAGATTAATTAATTTCCCAATATCTGTAATTGAAATACGAGAGTTATCCTGTAATAATTCAACAATCTTTTTATCTATTTCATCCATCATAAAATCATCCTCTACAGTTTTTTATTAATTATTATTTTAATATAAAAATTTTAAAATAGATAGAATATTCCACTAGCGTGTAAAACATAAAGTAATAAAATGTATAAATTACTATTGTATATATTAGATCATATATTTTATAATACAAATAAAAGACCGACTGGTCGTTTTTTGATAATAAATATAAACTTAAAGTCAAATATAGGTTTATGCAAGAGTATCAAACTAATTTTTAGGAGGACCCTATGCCAAAAATCAGTAAAGAAGCAGCAGAGACTAGAAAAAATAAAATAATTCAGTGTGCATTTGAAGTTTTTGCAGAAAGTGGATACGCACAGACTACAATAGATGATATTGTAAATGCATCCGGAATTAGTAAAGGGGGAATCTATAATTATTTTAAGAGTAAAGAGGAGATTTTTTTAGAGATTGCTGAAAATAGATTTGAACAAAGACATAGATTGATCGAAAGTTTCCCGAAAGATATGTCTAATAGAGATAAAATAATTAATTATATTCATTGGACTTTAATAGGTTTATTTGAAGATAAGCATCAGAGGATGGCTCGATTTACATTTGAGTTTTGGTCTGTACTTGCTAGAAATCCTAATATGTCTGATAAGGCAAAGAAAAGATATCATCTATTTTATGACGATCTATCCAAAATCTTAAAACAAGGAGTTGATCATGGGGAATTCCAAGAGGATATTGATATACCATCGATGGTTTATATTATATTATCAACAATGGATGGAATCGGATTCACTAGCTGTATAATGGGA
Source organism: Alkaliphilus sp. B6464 (assembly GCF_018141165.1). Taxonomy (NCBI): domain Bacteria; kingdom Bacillati; phylum Bacillota; class Clostridia; order Peptostreptococcales; family Natronincolaceae; genus Alkaliphilus; species Alkaliphilus sp. B6464. Next base: position 955,045 of record NZ_CP058557.1, on the reverse strand, counting down.
ATTGAAATAACCTATGAAGTAGTTGAGAACTATACAGACATGATTTTAAGAAAAATAGAAAAGGAGGATTAATATGATAACATATGATTGCTGTAGTACTGTAGAACTTGAGAGTATATACAATGCATTTCAAATAGGTTTTTCTGATTATATTATCAAAATAGAGATGTCTAAGGAAATATTTTTACAACGTTTTTTTGGACCTGAAGGTAATCAACTGGAATACTCATATATTGCATTCTATCAAGGTATGCCAATTGGAGTGATTTTAGGAGGGATTAAAAATTATGAAGGTGTCAAAACCCTTCGTTGCGGGACCCTTTCTATTCATCCTGACTATCGGGGTAAAGGTGTAAGTAAAAAGCTTTTTGAATTACATAGGAAGGTAGCTATAGATAATAATTGTAAACAGATGTTTTTAGAAGTAATTGTAGGAAATGATAGAGCAATAAACTTTTATAGAAATCTAGGGTATGAAAAAGTTTACGATATTAATTACTATACATGTCAAAATAATAAAGATATAAATAAAGAGATAGACGATTTAATAGAAATTAAAAAGATTTCTTTTAATGCTATTAAGAGCTTATCAAATCAATTAAAGGACACACATATTAATTGGCAAAATGATTTTGATTATATTGAGAGACTGGATGGCTTAGTTCATTATGGAGTTTACAAAGATTCAGAGATTATAGGAGCCTTAAGCTTAAGCACAAATGGAAAAATCTATTTTATTTGGACAAAACCTTCAGAAAGACATAAAGGAATTGCAAGAAATATGCTTAGAAAAGCATTAATAGAGCTTAACTTAAAGCAGTTAAGTATTAGCTTTCCTAATAATGCTAACTTAGCTGGATTTGTAAAGCGCAATAATTTTAAAAAAGAAGAAATATCTCAATATGAGATGTATCTAATTCTCTAGAATAATTGGAGTTAAATAGTATTTAAAGGTACTAGAATTAATTATAATATATTATTTTTTATATAAATAACAATAAAGAAGCAGAAACTCTTTTCATATATAATAAGAAAGGTTCCTGCTTTTTTATCGTCTAAGAACGTATAGTTCTTATAACAAGCTTAAAAATCTCATTAATCCAAATAACAGATGAGGCCATAAGTATTATTTTTGTCCAGAGAATCCAATCTATAGGGACCGTATTAAAAAAATTATTATACAATTCCATAAGTACGATTTGTGCACACCCAGTACCTAGTATGATTTTTATAGCTATAGTGTTCTTTGTAAGATTGGGTATTATACTGTTTAACCCAAATTCTCTACAATTAAGAGCATTAAATAACACACTAAATACAAATAGGGCGAACAAAGCAGTTTGCATTTCATTAGCTACAAATTTTCCATTCCTACTAAAGACGCTTGTTGATACACCTAATGGATTAAAAAACATTTGTATTAATAATAGAGAAGTAATTAAGCATGCATTTGCAATCATAGTCTTAAGCATAGTTTTTGTTATTATACTGCTATCTCTTTTAATAGGTTTTCTTTTCAATACATTTTTTCTAACAGGCTCTAGACCTAAAGATAGGGCTGGTGGACCGTCCATTATTATATTTACCCATAATAATTGAATAGTAGTAAAGGGCATTTCTTTTCCTAATATTTGTGATAATATTGCGACTAAAAAGGCCACAATATTGACTGTAATCTGAAATTGAATAAACCTTTGAAAGTTTTCATATATTCCTCTTCCCCACTGAATTCCCCTCACTATGGTACTGAAACTATCATCAGCTAAAATTATACTAGCAGCCTTTTTTGCCACCTCTGTACCTGCAATGCCCATAGATATACCAACATCTGCCTTGGATAGTGCTGGAGCATCATTTATACCATCTCCGGTTACAGCTACAACCTCCCCATTATCTTGAAGAGCTTGAACTATTCTCATCTTGGTTTCTGGCTTCGATCTAGCAACTATTGATATTGTCTTTAATTCTTCCTTTAATTGGCTATAGGACAGTGCATCTATAAAGCTAGATTCAACAGCCCTATGATTATTATCCAATAATCCTAGCTCATTTCCTATAGCTACAGCAGTGTTAATATTGTCGCCAGTTAGCATTTTAGTGGTAATGCCTGCTTCTTTAGCAATATCAATAGCTTCTTTAACATCTGGTCTTAGAGGATCTTTAATACCTACAAATCCGGTGAATATTAGACCTTTTTCAAAGTTGTATCCATCAACTGTTACAGCTATTTGTTCATAGGCATTGGAGCTTATGGCTACTTCTCTATGTACACTACTCATATTTTTATAGGCAAAACCTAATACTCTCATAGATTGAGTTTGAAGTTTTTTAATCTGCTGAGTAATAAATTCCTTTCTTTTACTTGTAAGCCTTAGTATTTGTCCATCAATATATTCATAATCACAGGATTCTAAAATAATTTCTGGGGCCCCCTTAGACAAAAGCACATGGTTTCTGCCATCTTGAATAATTGTATCCATTCTCTTTGCCTTTGATGTGAAGGGAATTTGGTGTAATATGGATTTTATTTTGCGGTATTTGTAGTATTGCTTGTCCTTTAAATAAAGCAACAATGCACATTCGGTAGCACTTCCCATGTAATTCCATTGATTGTTTTCGTAGATTATATCTGCGGTTGAATTTATAATACAGTTATCTACAAAGTAGCTTTCATTCCTATCATATTCTTCAACAAATGCTCCATTTATAAATACTTTATCCACAGTCATTTTATTTTGAGTTAATGTTCCTGTTTTGTCTGAACAAATAACTGAAACGGAACCTATAGTTTCACAGGCTTCTTTTTTTGTAACTAATGCATTTATTTTAGCCATTTTTTGCATTGTAATTGCAAGGGTCATATTTATCATCGTTGGTAATCCTTCAGGAACAGCTGCAACCATAAGGGCAACGCAAACTACAAATGCACTTTTAACAGGTTCCATAGACTTCAAGAAAGGTAATATACCCGATATATCTAAATGTAGCGCTTTACTTATTATCATTTTGAAAATCATGTATATAAATAACATACCTGCTATTGAACCGGATATTTTAGCGATTTTTTCACCTAAGTGTCCTAACTTTATTTGTAACGGAGTTTCATTATTGTCGTTATCGTATAGACTTTGGGCAATTTTACCTATTTGAGTTAAATCCCCAATTGACGTTACCACCATTTTTCCTCTACCATATGCAATTAAAGTACCGCCAAATACCATGTTGATTTGTTTCGCAGGTACAGGTTCCTGTATTACCACATTTCCATGAGAATCAATTCTTTCTATTTCTATAACTTTATCTCCGCACTTGTTAACATCATCGGACTCACCAGTTAGCATGTCCTCTCTAACCTTAAGTTCTATGGATTCCAAGAGTCTTCCATCAGCGGGAACCATGCTTCCTGTTTCAAGCAATACTATATCTCCTGGAACTAAATTATTTTTTAATACCAGCTTTACTTCTCCATCCCGTATACATTTAACAGTAATGTTATCTGTAATCTTGGACAATGCTTCTGCGGCTTTTTTAGATCTATCTTCTGTTATGACCCCTATTGTAGTACTTAATACTATGGCAAACATTATACCAATTGCATCTATGTATTCACCAACTAATGCACTAATAATAGCAGAAATTAAAAGTATAATCATCATAGGATCAAAGAAGCCATCCCATGGAGATCTTTTCTTACCTTTTGAAAATTCATTAAAACCATACTTTTCTTGTCTTATCTTAACTTCACTTTCATTTAATCCTTGGTTTTCATCAGTCATAAGTTTCTTTAGAACTTCTGATTTTTCTTCATTGAAATACATCATCATGCCTCCTAATCTTTAATAGTAAACTAATACATGAGATATCGCTTAGCTATACAAGGAATTATAATTATATTGAGTGATTATTAAATACTAAAGTTATAAAGGGTTGTCCTTTTTGTAAGCTTTTTTAATAAAGTTTTCTCTATTAACTCTATGTTTAAATCTATATTTTTATGAGTAATTTTTAGTTACAAATAAAAAAACCACCTTTTTATTGGTGGTTTCATCTTTTGGTATTCCATCAGGGATTCGAACCCTGGACCCCCTGATTAAGAGTCAGGTGCTCTAGCCAGCTGAGCTAATGGAACATAGTATATATTAGTGATTTGACTTTTTTATTTTATCATAGGCTGCAATATGAGTAAATAAATATAGAAACATTCTATAATTGTACATCAATATATAGAATGCTTCTATGACAATAGATTAAAGAGAAAAAGCAGTTGGATTTATTTAGGTAAATTAACCCTTTAATACAGATGCTATAGTAAAAACTAACCGAACAAGTAAAGCTTGACGCTACAGATATTATTACCCATAGGCTATCTGTTGATGAAGAAGAATATAGTTATATGAATTAAGGATAGTAGACAAAAAGGAAGTAATATAATATATAACATAGAAAATAGTTATCATATTAAAATAATCATTATGTTATAATAATTATTATCGTTTATTTTATGTTTTAGGAGGGGAGATATGGATTTAGGAAATGTTTCATTATCAATAGCTTTTGGAGCTGGATTTTTGTCCTTTTTTTCACCGTGTATACTTCCGCTAATTCCAGCATATATAATGTATATTACTGGAGTTAGTATGGAAAATGAACTTGAGACAAAAAGGTTATTCGCACTAAAAAGAACCGTTGGTTTTGTTATAGGATTTACAATTATTTTTATAACAATGGGGACATCTGCTAGTTTCCTAGGAAAAATCTTTATAAGAAATAAAGAAATGTTTTCTAGGATTAGTGGTATTCTCATAATAGTTTTTGGTTTGAAAATGATTGGTATTATAAATTTAAGGTTTTTAAATATGGAAAAACGAATTAAAGCACCTAGAAAAATTACTAACTGGTTTAGTTCAATTTTAATGGGTATGGCTTTTGCTGCTGGCTGGACACCGTGTTTTGGTCCGGTATTAGCATCTATACTTGTTTATGCAGGGGGAGCAGCTACTGTTTCAAAAGGGATTTATCTACTATTAATATACTCTATTGGTATGGCAATACCTTTTATATTAACTGCATTATTTATAAATGTATTTAGCAAATTTATTACTAGAGCAGAAAAGTTCATAATATATATTCCTAAAATTAGTGGGCTTATTATGATAATTTTTGGAACTCTAGTATTTCTAAATAAGATTGTAAATATAAGTAGATTATTAATATAAGGAGGCCACATAGTGAATAAAAAAAGCATAGGAATAATAATTCTTATTGGAGTATTGCTTGCAGGATTATACTATTTGACAATGGGAAAAAAAGTAGAAGTTATTCCACCACAAGATAATGCTGTTGAGGAAAGAAATGAGGAAGATCAGGTTGCAAGCCAAGAAAAGCAGGTATTTGAAATAGAAGTTGGAAAAGAAGCGCCAAACTTTATTCTTAGAAATTTAGATGGGGAAGAAATATCCTTACAAGACTATAGAGGTAAGATAGTTCTTATAAACTTCTGGGCAACCTGGTGTGTGTACTGCGACATAGAAATGCCAGATTTACAAAAACTAGATAAGGAGAATGAAGATTTAGTTGTTTTAGCAGTAAATGTAATGGAACATAAAGAAACTGTAGAAAAATATATTAAAGAAGGCGGATATGATTTTGAAGTAGTTTTAGATGAGGATGGGACTATAGCTAGAACTTACCTAGTAGGTGGATACCCTGCATCATATTTTGTAGATGAAGAAGGTATTTTTCAAGGGGCAGTACCAGGAATGATGACATATGAGCAGATGAATCAAGCTTTACAGCATATTAGGGAAAACAAATAAAGGAAAGCTATGTTTATTAACCTCTAATTTCAAGCCACATAAGCCATAGCAACTAAGGTTTCTGTGGCTTATAAATTTTAGTAATATACACTTCTAATTAAGAATGTCTTAATAAAATGACTTAAGTAGTTCGAATTTCCTAATCTGTAACCTTTTTTTATTTTTAATTGAAAAATAGGTTAAATTGTAATATGATGAATATGGTGTATAATTATAGGAATACATATATAATATGGGAGGGACATAAATGAAAAAAATATCAATTGTATCACTATTGTTAGTAGTATCAATGCTTTTTGTTGGATGTACAAGTGACGAATTAAAACTATATCAGGCTTTCGAGAAATCTAAAGATATAACATCTATGGAGAGTAAAACTGATATTAGTTTTACTGTAGATGTTGACAATCTTTCAGAAGAAGATCAAGAAATGGCAAAACAAATAGTAAACATGATTAATGGATTAAAAGTTAATGCACATCAAAAAGCGATCTTGAATAAAGACAAAACAGCAACTAAGGCAGAAGCAAAAGTAGGAGTAAACTTTGGCGGTATGCAAATGGATATGCAGGTATGGATTGATGCTGATATGTCTGGTGAGACACCTAAGATGATAGAAATCATTAAGATGCCTCAGCTTATGATGGCATCATTATCTCCAGAGAGCGAAAGCAAGGAATACATAGTATATGACATAGGTAAGATGATGAATGCAGGTCAAGAAGAGGTTGATTTCAGTAAGTTTGCTAAGCTTGGAAAAGACATTGAAGCAAAACTAACTGATTTTGTAAAGGAGCACTACCTAGACTTTGACCCTGGATTTAAAATGATAAATTCTAAAGGTAAAAAGACTGTTGATGGTGAGTCATTATCTATATATGAAGTAAAGCTAGATGATGCTGCTTTTAAAAAGCTTATTAGATATTCAGTAAACGATTTATTAGATAATAAAGATGCTGTTGAATTTATAAAAGACTATATGAATTCAGTAATGGATATTGTAGAGATAGAAGAAAGTGAAAAACTATCAGCTAAAGAAGAATTTAATCAAGGATTAAATAAGTTTGAAGAAGAGGTTCCAGAACTAAAGAAGAAATTTAATGAGTTTATGGATAAATTCGATAAAGTGAAGGTTTTAGGAGATAATGGTATTACTATAGAGTATGGTATAAATAAAGATGGATATATTACTCATGAAGAAGGAGTAATTGACCTAAACATTGACTTAGGTTCTATAGAAAAAACTTTTATTAATACTGATATAGCTGGAAAATCTATGTTAGGTGAAAAAGCACCTATAATAAAATTAGGCATAAAGTTTAAAACAAATATTTATAACATTAATAATAAAGATATAAATATTACAATGCCTGATGTAAATGCTGAAAATGCTTTATATTTTAACGATTTAATACCAGTAATCGAGTAATTTTTTACAAAGCTTAATTTAATAATCATTATATAAAAAGCAGGAACTCTTCTTAATATTGTAGAAGAAAAGTTCCTGTTTTTTTATAAACTATTATTTGAATTACCTATTCTAATTTTTATTTCAGCAACGATTAGAATAGCTAATGGTAATATTATTTGAAATGGTATTGAATAATATAAATTAGTTGTTCCTATCCAATCAAACATTTCCATAGTACTATTGTAAATAATGAACGATAGATTTAACATTAAAAGACATATTGGAGCTGCTACCAATTTATAATCATCAAAATTAAATAGTTTTGAAACACCAATACTTGTTGCAAATAGGCAAACACTTAGCTTTGCAATGCTTGATAATATTAATATTACAGATACTACTACTTCGATGCGTTGCAAAAAGTTACCTATATCTATCATAGATACAGCGGAATAAGATGGGAAATAAAGGATGTCTATATTTGCAATTCCCAAAACCAAAATATTTCGCAGTGTTACAAGCAGTAAGATAATGCCAAACATAATTAGGCTTAATGAATACACTTTAAAACACTTGTCCTGCTGTTCTAATGAGCTAAAAATAACTGTAAATATCACAGTTTCAGCAAAGGGGAATACAAACAGAGCATAAGCACCTTGAAAAGCTGGTTTAAATCCATTATATAGCACTGGTTTTAAATGATTAAAGTTCATTTTTGGTGCAGATAAACAAATTGTCAAAATAATTATAAAAATTATTATGGGAAGAACAAATTCAGTCCATCGTGCCAACACCTCCATGCCACTTTTAACCATATAAACAACTAATAATGCAATAAATATAGCGACAAAGAACTGGGGTGTTTCAGCAAAGGAGATAATTTGAATAAATTCGGTAATATTCCTTATAATTAAAGCCCCTAAATGAAAAAAGTACCAAATAAAAATAAGAGTTATAGCTTTTCCAACAATACTTCCGAATATCTCTTCAACAATATCAAATAAACTCTTACCAGGGAAAAGCTTAAGAAGTCTTGAGTATACAAAGCACATTGGTAGGCTCATGACTACAGCAATTAATATAGAAATCCAAGTATCCTGGTGAGCTTTATTGGTAGTACCAGCTACTAAAGTAGTTCCTATCAAAAATATAAACATTATACTTATACCTTGTTTAGTTGAAATTATTTCTTTTTTCATGGTTTCTACTCCTTAATTAACAAAAAAATGACTTGTCTATTCTATATGCCATAGATTAAGGCTACAAGTTTTTTTATAGCTGGTGCAGGACTAGGGATTTTTACGTTGGCATTTATCAATACAAAAATTATGTAAGAGGAAAACCATATTATGGAGTACACTAATAATAATTTTCGCTTATTATCCTTATAAATTGGAACAATGTCAACAAATATAAATAAAATATATAGGAGAGAGTACAATATAAGTATTCCCATATTTAGTCACCTACTTGTATTGGTTTAGATATAAGGCCACTACCCCTAATATCTATTTCTGTATTTATATCAACTTCTAGCGTTTTAAAAACTTCATCCCATTCATCATCAATGTTCTTCCATAATGAAGGCATTTTTTCCATAACAATTCTTCCAAATCCAAAAATATCTGTATCAAAATTTTCTTGAACCTTTTTTATTATATTTTCAATATTTTTATTCAAGTATTCTTCTGTTTCTTTTTTGAGTTTGTTTTTATTTTTTTCAATCATATAATTTATAGGTGCATCCTCTTCTGCTATACCTACTTCTGTATTTATATTTATCTTCATTAATAATTTTCCATTTGAATAAACCGGTTGTATTTTTGTTTTACTCTTAAATATTTCTAATGTTATTCTATCTTTCGGCTGTTCTTCGTCTGGAGATATTATTAATAATCCTCCTCGTATTTTATTCCTTACAAAAAGAAAGAATTTTGCGTCTTGTTCACTTAGAAATTCAATAAACTTATCTTTTTTAAGTACAGCTATTCCAGAAAGATTTGCAGTCATTCTTCCGTCATTTAATGTAACACCAATAGCAGGTAAATATGAGGAAGTTCCTTTACCTGCTATAGTATCTATTAACTCAATTATATCTATTCTTACAGACTTTGATAAATCAGTATTTGCTATAAGCATATATTCCATTTCAAAAGCACGTATATCCGTTGTTATACTTTGTTGTTCTAATAATTCCCAAGCCGTTTTTTCTCTAGAAACAAATATGCCCATATCTGCTCTTGGTTCAATGTCTCTACATACCCAATCTATAACTGGTCTTATACCTTCTTTAGCTACATCCTGACTTACTATAATAGCCTTTGTATGGCTCCAATATAATTTTTTAGCGGAAATAAGTATCATATTTCTAACAGCATCAAAAATTGTATCCCCTTCCGCTTGAATTCTTCTAGCTTTAACATGTTCCTCAGTTAGACTTCCTTGGATATCGACTATTTCAGCGGTGAGCAGAAATTTATCGCCTTTAGGATTTTTGTCAACTGCTAAGCCGGAAACTATTGCTATCCTATCAAGTTCCGCATAATTCCAACATCCAGAAACTAAAATCATGACGCTAATCATAACCATGCAAAATAGAAGAAAACGCTTGTTCATCATTTTATGCCTCCAGAAGCTTCTCTTTTAATATTTTTATATGTTAAGAATTTAGGACGATATTTCATATACCACCATGGTGCTCTTATAGCTGTATCTTTTAGGTCCTGTAGGTGTAATGAAGTTAAATTAGCCATATAGGGGACACCGAAAGAACGTAGCCTAAATAGATGAATCAATAATGCAGAAGCGGCAAACATATATCCATATAGCCCTAACATTGCTGAAAGAAGTAAGAAAGAAAATCGTAGTGTAATAGATGCACCTTTAATTCCTGGTATCATAAAACCTGTTATTGCTGTTATTGCTACTATAATTACTATAGGTGCGCTAATAAATCTTGCTTCTACTGCGGCTTGCCCTAACACTAGGGCACCTACAATACTTAAAGACTCACCCATATGTGTTGACATACGTATTCCGGATTCTCTTAATATTTCAAAGACAATTAATAAAACTAACAGTTCAACTACTGTTGGGAAGGGTACTCCTTGTCTCGCTGCAGCTATGCTTAAAAGGAGTGGTGTTGGTATAGTTTCTTGATGAAAGGTTATTAATGCTAAATATATGGCTGGAGTGCTTATAGTAATAAAAAAACTTATTACTCTTAAAAATCTTCCAATAGAAGCAAAAGTAAAGCTTATATAGTAATCTTCATTGGACTGAAAATATTCAATAAATAAATATGGGAGTGTTAATACAACAGGTGTTCCATCAAGGATAAGAGCAATACGTCCCTCTAACAGCTTAGCGGCAACAACATCTGGTCTTTCTGTATTACCTATTGTATCAAACATTGACAATGGAGAATCTTTAATAAATTCTTGTATATAATTTACATCTAATACTCCATCTATACTAAAACTATCTAATCTTTTATATAATTCATTAAGTATTTTTTTATTTACGATTCCATCAATATAACATATACATGCCCTTGTACGACTTTGCTGCCCAAGTACAGTGAATTCAAATTTAAGATCATTTGTTTTTAGCTTTCTTCTTATCATTGCAAGATTAGTTATAATATGTTCTGTAAATCCTTCTCGTGGGCCACGTAGAACCTTTTCCGAAACCGGCTCTTCAATAGATCTAGTTTCATATTGTTTTGTGTCAATTATTAATGATTCTGATGAGCCTTCAACAAAAAGTATTGTATCACCACTAACAATACCTTCTATAATTTTGGCTATATCCTTCGTCTTTGTCACATTATCTGCAGCAATTATTTGATGATGTAGCTGATTAATTGAATCGGCTCCTTCTTCGATAATATGGTTTGTAATAATTGGTTCAATAATATTTTCATTGATAAGCCTACTATCCACCATTCCATTAACAAAAAATATACAGTACTCTAAACCAGGATTATGCTGGTTTTTAAATATCCTGTTTATTAATGTGTCATCATTATTAAATATTTCTTTGATTGTTTCTATATTTTTGTCTAATGAACTAGACAATTTATAGTTTTCTAATTTAGACATATTTAGAACCACCCTATGTTAATAATAGTTATAATAAATAGTTTAAGCAAAATGGACAGATAATATTCAGTGTTTAGTTAGCCATGAGACAAAAGAAATTATATACTGGAACGTTAATAGTGTAATTAAAGTTGTAACTATTAATTCAGAAGATGAGTTTATAAAAAAACCAGTATGGTAATTTAATATAAATTACCATACTGGCCTTTATAGTCAGATGCTCTATAATTTATTTTCATCTAATTGTTTCTTATCTATAGTCAGATTATATGTTAATCCTACAATTACTAATAAACCTCCAATTATTTTACCCTTTGATATTAGGCTTAAAGTATAGTAGTCAATTATTATTCCAGCCAATAGTTGTCCTATGAAAATAATCAAAGTTAAGTAGAATGTAGATACTTTAGGGGTAACTATATTTGACATTGCTACAACTACTACACCAACTAAACCACCTAAATAAGCCCAAAATGGCACGGTTATTAGAATTTGAGATGATATGTTAAAGGTTTCTGTACTTAAAAATAAAAATATGCTTGAAAACAATAATCCTATAACATAATTAAAAAAGGTTCCTTGAAATACCCCTATCTTATCTGCTAAATTTGAGTTTATAATTCTAGCAACAACTATTGAAACCCCTGCTCCAATGGCAAATAAAGCATATATCATGTTTTATCCTCCTAATATAGATTCATAATAACTATACCTAAAGATATTAAAATTAGACCTAATATCTTATCTTTTTTAAATTTTACAACTTTCATTCCAAGCAAACCATAGTGATCTATAACTACTGAAGCAAATGATTGACCTAACAAGCCTAAAGCTAAAGTTAATGACACTCCAAGATGATTAAAGCTGATATTGTTAAATAATACGGTAAAAACTCCAATAGCCCCAGCACTATAAAGATGTATGGGAATATCCTTATAAGAATTAAATTTAGTTTTATTTATTATCAAAACAAAACTTATTCCAATAAGTCCTATTATGTGAATTATTACTGTTGATGAATAATTACCTATATTACTAGCAAGAACACCATTAAAAACTAACATTATTGCAATTAACACACCTATTAGTCCTGAGTATAGCTTATACATAAAACACCTCCCTAAATTATCTAGTCTTAATATTAGCACATATAGAGCAAAGTACATCATGACATATGTCATAGTATGTATGCTATAATTATATAAAATTATAAATTTTTATTATAAGATTGCATTGATGTTGATAAACATGAAAAAAAGGTGGTTTATCTGCTGACTAACAATTCTAATATTCCATCCTCTACAGACTGGAATATTAGAATTGTACGGTCATTAGATAATATGCTTAGTGTCCATTTGGAGTCTTGCCTGTAGAAACATTTCTATAATAATGAAAGAAAAAAATCTCTATAGGAATTGACTAATATTATAAATATAGCGATAGGCACTATATATTTGATTAAAAAACACCAAAGTCCAGCTAATTTAAACTTAATACCTGAGCTTTCTATCTCTTCAACTGCTTCCTCAGCTTTTAATATCCATCCAACAAATATGCAAAGTAGAAATCCACCTGTAGGAAGGAGTATATTTGAAGTTAGCTTGTCGTAAAGGTCAAAAAAGTTAAGGTTTCCAATTAGACCCAAATCCTTCCATGCCCCCATTGAAAGGGAAGCAGGTATCCCTAAAATAAAAATTAAAAGACCTATTATTAATGTGGTAGGTACTCTACTTTTTTGTCTTTCATCTACAAAATAGGATATAGCTACTTCTAACATAGATATGGAGGATGTTAAGGCTGCAAAAACTACTAGTAAGAAGAAAACAATGCAAAATATAGTTCCCATTGGCATAGATGCAAAAACTGCTGGTAAGGTGACAAACATAAGCCCTGGACCCTCACTTGCCTCAAAACCTAAGGCAAAAACCGCTGGTATTATGGCTATACCTGCAATTAATGCAACTGCCGTATCTATAGCTGGAATAATAACACCCGTATTTAAGATATTTTCTTTTTTATCTAAATAGCTACCATAGGTAACTATAACACCCATACCAATGCTTAAGGAGAAGAACATTTGTCCTAAGGCATTCATAACTACATCCATAGTTATTTTAGATAAATCTGGTACAAATAAAAATCTAATTCCAGCCATGCTACCATCTAGAGTTAAGCTTCTTATGGCTATTATTATTAACATAATAAACAATGCTGGCATCATTACCTTAGAGGCTTTTTCTATTCCTCCGCTAATGCCCTTTAACACGATAGCTACAGTTAATAACATAAAAATAAATTGATATAAAATGAGTTCTTTTGGTGAGTTCATAAGATTATTGAATATTTCTCCAAGAGAATTAGGGTCTGCAATATTTAATGTGCCTGAAATAGCACTTTTAAAATAATATAAAACCCATCCTCCTACGGTTGAATAAAAAGCTAGTATAAAGAAACCACAAATTACTCCTAATGTGCCAACAAAGGACCATCTGCTATCTATACTTTTATAAGCCCCAAAAACAGATAGTTGAGTTTTTCTACCTAATGTAATAGCAGCTAACATAAGTGGAGCTCCTATAATAATTAAAAAGGCAATATATATAGCTACAAAGGCGCCTCCTCCATTGGTGCCAACGCTATAAGGAAATTTCCAAATATTACCTAATCCTACCGCTGAGCCTGCAGCGGCTAATATAAATCCTAACTTTGAAGACCATTTGTCCCTCATAAAAAATACCTCCTTTTAATAATTAATAAAAAAAGCCTCACCTCTACATACATATGTAGAGGCGAAGCTGATTCGCGGTACCACTCTATTTGATCTTTAAAAGAATAAGACCATCTTAATTTCTAGTCTGCCGAAGGCTAAACTATAGTCTTGGTAAGGGGGACAACCCTTTGCTCCTACTTGAATATCTTTAAGAGCAAAAACTCTAGAGTGAACATACACATTGTCTTATAATACTGGCTCTCACCTATTCCAGTTCTCTGTAGTTACAGTTTCAATGCTTCTTTCTCTGTCATCGTTGATTAAATATTCACTTTGATTAATTATTAGTTATTATATTTTTAAAACAGATAAATGTCAATATTTTTTTGACCAGCGTAATTTTGTAAGAAATTTGTAAGGATTATAATAGTAGATTTTTAGAAAGTATATGTTATTATAACTACAAGAGATATCTCAGAAGGGTTTAGAGGTGAAATGCATATGTATAATATACTTGTTGTTGATGATGAAAAAGAAATAACGGATGCAATAGAGGTTTATTTAAAAAACCAAAACTACAATGTTTTTAAGGCATACGATGGGATAGAAGCTTTAGAAGTGTTTGATAGAGAGGAAATACATCTAGTGCTTATAGATATTATGATGCCAAGGCTAGATGGTACAAAGGCCACAATCAAAATAAGAGAAAAGAGTTCAGTGCCTATTATTTTTCTATCAGCAAAGTCTGAGGATATGGATAAAATACTAGGACTTAATATAGGGGCAGATGATTATATAACCAAGCCATTTAACCCTATGGAGCTACTTGCAAGGGTTAATTCAAACTTGAGAAGATACACAAATTATTCAAATAACAATGTAGTATCTAAAGAAAATACTATAAAAATAGGTGGTATAGAGCTTAGGGATGATAGTAAGGAACTAGCTGTAGATGGCGAAAAAGTTAAAATTACCCCTTTGGAATATAGAATTTTATATTTACTTATGAGCAATCCTAACAGAGTATTTTCTATAGAGGAAATATACGAGAAGGTATGGAAAGAGCCAGTTTATAATCCAGATACAGTAACAGTTCATATTAGAAGAATTCGCGAAAAAATTGAAATTAATCCAGGAGAGCCGAAATATTTAAAGGTGGTGTGGGGAGTTGGATACAAATTTGAACAACCAAAACGATAATGATGAAATTATATATGATAAAAAAGATAAGAGAAGTTTTATAGCTTCTTCACTAGCTACAGTGCTTATTATATTAATATTTGCTGCAGCTTCAGTGGTAAGCTATCCGCCTATAAGAAATAGCTATTTTCCTGCGGAAGATAATGCAAAATCTTATTTAGAAAGTAGTAATTTTGTTTATAATCTATCACGTTTAACAAGGAATCTTCAGCACTCTATAAACAAAGCCGATGAAGGCTATGAGAGTAGATATGTAAATGTAAAAAGTGTTAAGTATAAGATCAATAATACAGTTAATAAGGCCTTAGACTCCGTTGATGAAGTAGAGAATACACAATCTGAGGAATATACAGTAGAAACAAACTCCTTAAGTAATATGGCAGATATTTCAGATGCCCAGCTTCAAGAAGAAATAAAAAATAGTATTTTTTATATGAAAGCTACATTTGATGAAAATGGGAATCCGGAAATAGAAACATCTCTAGAAAATAAGTTTAGTAAAAGCGCTTTTGTAGATATGTTGAATCATTCAGATGATGAAGTCAAAAAAGAATATGCTAATTTAGAGGTATTATACATTGTTCCAGAGGATTTCGAAGCATATAATGATGTGTTTACTGTGGATATGAAGGACACTCATGCATTTCCAGACTATGCAATGCTTATTTCAGTAATAGGAGCAGTAAGTATTCTAATTTTAATAATAGCAGCCTTTGCAGTGCCCTATTCTGCACAAAGCAGGATGAGTATTTGTAGAGTATTTAATAAAATGTTTTTAGAGCTTAAAGTCTTTATTTGGATTGGATTTGTATTATTATGTGCTGGCACAGGGTCTGTGATTAATGGATATAATTACTATGGATATGGCATTGGGAGTTTCATATATGATGCAGACCCATACTTTTATGTAGTTGGGATAATTCTAACATTTATATTATACATTCTTGTTTATTTAAGTACTGTATATTTAAAGTATATTTATTATACAGGATTCAAGAAGGGTCTAATCGATAACGGCTTTTTTGGAAAAATATTTTTATATTTTGTAAGAGGTGTAAAAGGAGTATTCAAAAAGTTGACACGAATAGATTTAAGGGAAGATAACTATAGAAAGTTAGTATTAGTAACAGGAATAAATCTATTAGCAATATTAATCTTAGGTGCAGGTGGCTTTTTAGGATTTATTTTAGCAGTAGCCTATAGCTTATTTATATTTAAATATTTGCTAAAAGTATTTGATAAAGCAAAAGATTTAAATGGTGCTAGTGCTAAAGTTGCTGAGGGTAATTTTAATATTAGTCTTGATGAGGATATGGGAATATTAAGCCCTATGGCTAAAAACTTGAATAATATTAATAAAGGATTTCGATTAGCTGTAGATAAAGAAATAAAAAGCGAAAGGATGAAATCGGAGCTTATTTCAAATGTATCCCATGATCTTAAAACTCCACTTACATCTATTATTACCTATATAGACTTATTGAAAAATGAAGATATCGACCTAGATACCCAAAAAGAGTATATTAGTATACTTGATAGGAAATCACAGAGGCTAAAGATATTAATAGAGGATTTATTTGAGGCAAGTAGGGCTTCTAGTGGTAATATTGAGCTTTATTTAGAAAATGTAGATGCAGTTGCTCTCTTTAGACAAACATTAGGAGAGCTAGAGGAAAAAATAAATGACAGTAACCTTCAATTTAAAATAAATGCACCAGAAAATAAAGTGATGTGTAATTTAGACGGTAGAAGAACCTATAGAGTATTCGAAAATATTTTGACTAATATATTAAAATATGCAATGGAAAACTCAAGAGTATATATAGATATTTTAGAAAATGAGCATGAAGTAAGCTTTATATTTAAAAATATTTCTGCTTATGAGATGAATTTTGATGCATCTGAAATTACAGAACGCTTTGCAAGAGGGGATGAATCCAGGAATACCGAAGGATCAGGGCTTGGACTTTCGATAGCTAAAAGCTTTGTAGAACTTCAAAATGGGAAATTAGAAATAACTGTAGATGGGGATTTGTTCAAATTAATTGTTACATTTCCAAAGGCATAAGAATTGCATAAATGATCTAGTTATGTAAAGCACATGTTTCGCATAACTAGATCTTTATTATTAAATTATTTGATTTTTCTAAAATACTATTGCAAAATATGTAAATAGTAATATAATAAATATATATTACAAGAAAGGGAGTATGTTGATGTCCGAGGTTGTTTTTAACTAAGTAATTGAATAACGGGTCTTAAAGAATTTTAAATTTGCCTATTTATGTAGGTTTATTTGTTGTGGATTTTTTAGGACTTAAACTTAGTAAAAACGCGGTTCACAGTCTCCTTATAATATGTGAAGATAATAATCCGTGCTTTGTCACGGTATTTTTATGCCATTTTATTGTATGAATAAGCCTGTTTAATAATATCTAATTATTTATTAGATATGTATAGGTTTAGTATACAATTATTAAAGGAAGTTTTAGGCTATAGGTGAGCTCTGGTTACCTATAGCCTTTTTTATTGCTTAGGAGAGTAGAAATTTTTAGTTATTGAGAGATTTTTAAAGAAGTATAAGGTCAGTAATACTTTAAGCACTTGAAATCTTGAAGCTCAAGCTTTAAAATTGAGTGCGCCATGAGTCGATGCGATAGCATCAGACGAATTTTTTACTAAGTTAAGATCCATAAAAATCCTCTAGAAGTTTTTAAAAAGAAATGGAGGAAATAAAATTGAACAGTAAAACAATCGAACTATTAGAATATAACAAAATAAAAGAAATATTAAAGGGATATGCCTTATCCAATATAGCTAAGGAGAGGGTTGAAAGGTTAGAGCCTTTATTAGATAAAGCAAGCATCGAAATGGCTATGAAGGAAACTACAGAGGCTAGGGCTATTGTAAACATAAGCTCAAGTATACCTATTAATAGCTTAGCGGGAATAGATATTGTAAGAGATAAGTTCACTAAAGGTATGGTTCTTTCGCCCGAAGATTTAGAAATGTTAGCAGGACTACTAAAAGAAATAAAAAGACTAAAAATTTTCATGAAAGATAAGGACTATGTTGCACCTACTATTAGCCTTTATGCTCTATCTACCTATGAGCTAGATGAAGTAAGAGAAGAAATTGAAAAAGCTATTGTTAGAGGAAGGGTAGATGATAGAGCCAGCTCAAAGCTTTTTAAAGTAAGAAAGGATATAGCTATTTTAGAAAACAAGATAAAAATTAAGTTGGAGGATTTTTTGCGGAATGACAGATATAAATCATATATTCAAGATTCACTAGTTAGTCAAAAAAATAATAGATATGTAATTCCTATAAAAACCGAGCATAAGAAACAGATAGAAGGAAGTATTCATGATAAATCTCAAAGTGGATCAACGGTTTTTATTGAACCAGAAGAGGTTAGAAAAATGCAGGATAAACTAGAAATGTATAGGTTTGAGGAGGAAAAGGAGGTCTACAGAATTTTATCGACCCTATCAGCCCTTGTATGTGAAAAGGAAAGGGAAATTAATATTAACATTGAAGTAATGAGTAATTATGACTTTATATTCGCTAAAGGTAAGTACAGTAAGCTTATAGAGGGTAGAAGTGTAGATTTTAATAATAGAAATTATATCAATATCAAGGGAGCTAAGCATCCACTAATTGGCAGGTCAGCAGTGCCCTTGGACTTTGAAGTTGGTAAAAACTATAAAGGTGTAATTATAACAGGGCCCAATACTGGTGGTAAAACCGTTACTTTAAAAACAGTAGGACTATTAACCATTATGGCTCAATCAGGACTGCATATACCCGTGGATGAAGGCAGTGAAGTAGCTATATTTGCCAATGTGTTAACGGATATTGGAGATGGTCAAAGTATAGAACAGAGTCTAAGTACTTTCTCCTCACATATTAAAAATATAATCACTATTTTAAATTGCGCAGATGAACATACCTTAGTAATATTAGATGAACTGGGGGCAGGTACAGATCCAGGTGAAGGAATGGGTATAGCTGTTGCAGTACTAGAGGAGTTATATAATAAAGGTGCTATTATATGTGCTACAACTCATTATAGTGAAATAAAAGAATTTGCTCAAAATCATGAAGGCTTTATAAATGGTTCCATGGCATTTGATATTAATACTTTAAAACCATTATATAAGCTTAATATAGGTAAACCGGGAGAGAGTAATGCATTTTTAATCGCATTAAGACTTGGTATGAATGAAAAACTAATAGAAAGAGCTCATACAATTACCTATAAAGAGCAAAAGGATTATTCCCAATATAAAGATCAATATGAAGTTATTATTAAAGATGAAGTAGAGGTAAAAAAGCATTTAGAACAGGTTGAGAAGGTAAAAATAGGTATCGATAAAAATAAAGAGGCTAAGAAGAGTAATAAAAAGGAAATGTTCAATGTGGGAGATTGCGTTTTTGTAAGCTCTATGAACAGAACAGGAATTATATGTGAGGGTGAAAATGCTAAGGGCGAGTACGGTGTTATGATTATGCAAAAGAAAATCAAGATAAACAAAAAACGCCTATCACTCTATATAGAAAAGGAAGAACTCTATCCAGAGAATTATGATTTTGATATTGTGCTTAAAACCAAAGATCATCGAAAGAAAGATAAATTAATTAATAAAGGACATGGAAAGGGAATTTCTATAGAGTTGGAGAGAAGAGAGAATTAATTAAAAGCTGGTGCAATATAAGCCATAGAGTTGTTTTCTTTGTTATACAAAATTAAAATATCGTATAAAATACTATCATAATTGCATAAACGTTCTAACATATTCGTATATTTTTTAAAATTTTATATAAAACATTTGGTTTTTTGAAAAAAATTAATGTATAATAAATATTATAGATATAGCGGTTATAAAATTTAAACAAAAAGGAGCTAATGAATATGGAGCATGTTTATACAGGTAAAACAAAGGATGTATATGCTTTAGAAGACGGAAATTATCTACTTAAGTTTAAAGACGATGTAACAGGAGAAGACGGTAAGTTTGATCCGGGAGCCAACACAGTTGGGTTAACCATAGAGGGAGCAGGTAAGGCAGGGCTTAGATTAACAAAGTTTTTCTTTGAAATATTAAGAGAAAAGAATATACCTACCCACTATATTGATGCAAACATTGAACAAGCAACTATGACAGTAAAACCTGCTACTGTATTTGGTAATGGGATTGAAGTTATTTGCCGTTACAGAGCAGTAGGAAGCTTTCTACGTCGTTATGGTATGTATGCTACCGAGGGCCAGCCATTAGATGGCTTTGTAGAAGTTACACTTAAGGATGATATCCGTCAAGACCCGCCTATTTCAGAAGATGCTCTTCATATGCTAGGTATTTTATCTAGAGACGAGTACAAAGTGCTGAAAGGCCTTACTAAAGAAATAGGAAATATAATTAAGGAAGAATTGGCCAAAAAAGGGATAGATCTATATGATATAAAGTTTGAATTTGGTAGAGTAGGAGAAGATGCTCACGTCGCATTAATAGATGAAATCTCTGGCGGAAATATGAGGGCATATAAGGATGGAGAGTATATAGAACCATTGGAATTAGAGAGATTAATGCTACTAGAGTAAAAAAATATAAATAATAGGCTCCCTTATGGTAAAATTAAAGATATAAAGCCATAATGGAGCTTTTTTATAGTCTAGGAAAGTATAAATTTTTTAATTGCATAAGAAAGAAGATGAAACTAGTGAAGAAAACTGTACTTATAACTGGAGGTTCAAAGGGAATTGGATCAGCAATAACAAAGCTATTTGCGCAAAATAATTATAATGTAATAATAAACTATTTAAAGTCTGAAAAAGAAGCTCTTGATTTACAGTCGAGTCTTTTAAAGGAAGGGTATAACGCTTTAGCACACAGAGCGGATATTACAAAAAGAGACGAAGCTGAAGCTATGATTAATGAAGGTATAAAAAGATTTGGGGCTATAGATGTAATAGTAAATAACGCTGGTATTTCTGAGCAAAAGTTATTTACAGATATTACAGAGCATGAATGGGATAATATGATGAATGTACATATTAAAGGGATGTTTAATTGTTCTCAATGTGCCCTTCCACATATGATTAGTAGAAAACAAGGTAAGATCATAAATATATCTTCTATATGGGGTATGGTAGGTGCTTCCTGTGAGGTCCACTATTCTACAGCAAAAGCAGGGATAATTGGTTTTACAAAAGCTTTAGCCAAGGAATTAGGTCCTTCGAATATTCAAGTAAATTGTGTTGCACCTGGTATTATTGAGACGGATATGAATAGCTTTCTTGATGAAAAAGAAAAGGAATGTTTAGTTGAATGTACACCTCTATTAAGATTTGGTAAGCCAGAAGAAGTTGCTCAAAGTGTTCTTTATCTAGCATCGGATAAAGCTGACTTTATAACAGGACAGGTTATCGGTGTTAACGGAGGATTTGTTATATAATTTTAAAGCTATAGCTTTTGTCACTTATTTGTTCTTATTGATTATAAAAATACTATGTGTTATTATGTTGGTATAAAATAAAACTAAATTAGAATTAAACACTGGGAGAGCTGGAAAGGCCAGCTGAGAGAAAGACCCTATAATGTCTTTGATCCCTAAGAACCTGATCTGGATAATACCAGCGTAGGAAAGTGTATTTGTATTAGGCATTTTATTATATGCGTAATTAAGCACAAATCCTATAGTTGGGTTTGTGCTTTTTTTATTGTTTAAGATAAATTACTTTTAAAGTGTAGGGGGTTAATTATGAAGTTATATGAACATATTTATGGAATTCTTGAAAATGTAAAAAAGAATAAACCACTTGTACATCACATTACAAATTATGTTACAGTTAACGATTGTGCAAATATTGTGCTAGCTTTAGGAGGAAGTCCTGTAATGGCAGATGACCCAAAGGAAGTTGAGGAGATGGTATCCATCGCATCTGCACTGGTATTGAATATAGGCACATTAAATGAAAGAACTATAGAATCCTTTATATTAGCAGGTAAAAAAGCAAATACATTAAATATTCCAGTAATATTAGACCCTGTAGGAGTGGGTGCAACAACTTTGAGGAATAAAACAGTAGAAAGAATTTTAAGGGAAGTAAAATTATCTGTACTTAGAGGTAATATGTCGGAAATTAAAAATATTTATGGGATAGAAGCCTTAACTAGAGGAGTAGATTCTATAGATAATCCATTAGATGGAGGAAAAGAAATAGCTATAGAGCTTTCAAAAAGGCTGGGATGTATTGTTGCGATAACAGGAGCCGTAGATATTATTTCTGATGGAGAAAAGGTCTATTATATCAATAATGGTCATGAAATATTATCTAGCATAACAGGCACAGGATGCATGAGCTCATCTTTAATAGGTGTTTGTTGTGGTACAGGAGAAGAAAGCCTATATGGGACAATTGCAGGAATTATGATAATGGGTATTGCAGGAGAGAAAGCACATAAACGATTAAAAGAACAGGAAGGATTAGGAAGCGTTAAGGTTTACTTAATGGATGCAATAAGCAAACTTAAGCCAGAAGATATTAAAGAAAGGGGAAAGATTAATGAAATCCAATAGAAATATTAATTACGAACTTTATTTAGTATCCGATAGAGATGTTTTAGGTGGAAGGGACTTTATAAGGAGCTTAGAAGAAGCTATTTTAGGTGGTGTAACTCTTATCCAGCTTAGAGAAAAAAGTGCTACTTCTTCAGAGTTTTATAGCCTTGCAGTTAAGGTTAAAGAGCTTACATATAAATATAATATTCCTCTAATAATTAATGATAGACTAGATATTGCTCTAGCAGTAGATGCTGATGGTGTTCATGTGGGACAGGATGATATGCCAGCAAATGTTGTAAGAGATATTCTAGGAAAAGATAAAATTGTGGGAGTCTCCACTGCAACATTAGAAGAGGCCCTAAAGGCTATAGAAGATGGGGCTGACTATATAGGGGTAGGGGCATTATTTCCTACAGATACTAAAACGGATACTCGTATTGTAACATTAGACCAGCTTAAAAATATTAAAGAAAATATAAATATTCCAGTGGTTGGGATAGGTGGTATTAATGAAAGTAATATAAAATCCGTAAGCGACACAGGTATAGATGGAGTTGCTATAGTTTCTGCCATATTAGGTAAACAGGATATTAGAGAAGCAGCCGTAAAATTATATAATGATTTTTCACGAAAATAAATAAAGGTTTAATTCCAATGGGTCTTAGAACCCTATGCTATAGGATAAATACAAATGCAGGAGGTATAGATTAATGATTTCATATTTCAACATAATGGCTTTATTAGCATTAACGGTTGTTGCCTTTACTATTATAGGTGTTCTATATAGTAGAGGAAAAATAGAGACCATGGACGATTTTCTAACTGCTAGTGGCAGTATAGGATCGAAAATATTATCTGCCACATTTACTTTGTATTAGAGTATTTGCAGAAAAGGTCGCATTAGTAGCAGCTGTGCTAGGAATAGTTTCAGGAGTGCCATTCTTTGTGGCTAACAAGTTATTAATAGCATTTGCGCTGCCAGTTATTACTTCAGCTGCTATATGTATAATTGGCTCTATGATTACCAAACAATCTAATGTTTCAAAGAACAGCCTAGCTCTTGCTAAAGATCGCTAAAATTAAGTGTAGAAAAGTTTTTAGTTTCCTTAGGATAAAATATATAAATAAAGCCAGCCCTTTTTATTAGGAGCTGGCTTTATTTATACCACATAGGAAATTATGTACTTTCTAAAACTGTGGATAAGCCATAATTTCTGTAATGTGTCAACAAAATCAACATTAATAATCTTTGAAAAAAGTTTTGTTATATTGATATAGATAAGTAATAGTGGGTACATATATTAATTAATACTATTTGCACTAAATAAAGATTGGAGAGAGGGACTTGAATCAATATTTAAATCTACATACTATATTTTTAATTTTTATAGTTTATTCATTTTTAGGGTGGTGCCTAGAAGTGATATTTCATATTTATACCGATAAGAAGCTGATTAACAGAGGATTTTTACATGGACCTATTTGCCCTATTTATGGTACTGGATCAGTATTAATGATATTATTTTTAACACCACTACAAGACAATATCTTCTATTTATTTGTGGGTGGATTTATTGTAGCTACTATTTTAGAATATATAACAGGCTATGTTTTAGAGATAGCATTTGATACAAAATGGTGGGATTATACTAATGAAAAGTTTAATTTAAAAGGATATGTGTGCTTAAGATTTTCGATTATGTGGGGAGCTGCATCAGTATTTTTAATGAGGGTTTTAAATTATAAAATACAAGAAATCATATATTCAATACCTAACTTTATGATAGAGCCATTATATAATATAATCCTAGTTATTTTTGTTGTAGACGTTACTTTAACAATTAATTCTTTAATTGAGTTTAGAGCGATACTAAAAGAGCTTAAAGTAATTAAAGAGGAGCTAAGTCAAAAGCTTAAGGAAAAAGATACCTTGCTAGCACAGCGTAGAGATAAGGTATATATGAGATTGAAAAAACGACATATTAGTTTTTTAAGAATGTATCCTACCTTAACCAAAGGTAAGTTTAGTGACTTAATTGGCGAAATAAAATCTAGAATAGAGGAAAGAAAGATATAAAGAAGTATTTAATTACAAAATGACTTTTATTAATTATTAGAATATACTATGTTATTATATTTATGAAAATTAAAAATAAACAAAAATTAAGCACAGACTCTACAATTAGGTGTGTGCTTTTCTCGTTTTGAAAAAGTAGTGAAGATAGATGAAATAAACAATTTTTCTATAGAAGATATTAAGGAAAGATGTTAGGAAATATCATCACTTTCTTTTAATATATTTAAAAGCATGTTATCTTCTATAACTTTATGATGATTTCTTATTATATATAAAGATTCTTCATCTAAATTAAGGGGTTTTAGGATCTTCATAGCTTTTGTTGGATGATTATAATATATATCTATTTTTTTTATATTTGCATATTTTTTTATAGTTCCTTTAGATAGCTTATCTATAATCACCAATATTGACTTGTCGATAATATTAATATTCCCATCTATTTTCCCTATATCATGTAGTAAACATATTTTTATAAACCAGCTCATATCTATTCCTAATACTTTTTTATCATTAATGATTTTAATGGCATTTTTAGCAACTCTTATACTGTGATGCTGCTCTCCTACAGATAATTTTTTAAACAGAGCTAATTCTTCTTTATTTAAATATCTAATTACAAATTCTT
Organism: Alkaliphilus sp. B6464; assembly: GCF_018141165.1. Taxonomy (NCBI): domain Bacteria; kingdom Bacillati; phylum Bacillota; class Clostridia; order Peptostreptococcales; family Natronincolaceae; genus Alkaliphilus; species Alkaliphilus sp. B6464. The sequence goes on along the minus strand of NZ_CP058557.1, from coordinate 929,534 downwards.
CATCAATCTTTTTAAAAATACCTGTAAAATACCAATAGAATTGTTTAATCCTGTATATTTTATACACCTTCCTCCATATAGTTTAATTATATTCTAATACAGTTTTAGGGTATTAACAAATTATAATAAACTAAAAGAATCAAGAGCACTGACACTATAGTTCTTTTAGATAGCATTATTAAAATATCAAGCCAAAATCTTTCTCTTAAAAGTCTTATATATTAAAAAGTTAAGGGCTGTTACAAATAAGAGTCCAGCTATATAATACGTTCCAAAAGTAAGATTAAAATTCATATTAGGCTGCATTGCGACGCTCAATGCCTTTACAGTCCAGAAGTTAGGCTCAAATCCAAAGAAAAATTCTTTTTTATCAGTAAAAAACATGGCCACTATTGGAAATATTAATATGGATCCTCCACCCTTCATTACAGCAAAACCTTCAATTTTATTATTAGAGAAGCAGTTAATAAACATAGCTGAAAGGGAGGCAAAAAGAGATATAGATATAGATATCAGAAGCATAGCATATAAAGGAACCTCAATACCCGAAATTAATATGGCTAATACACTGCTAATATAGGTTAATACAAAGCACATTATAAATCGAAGTCCTATAAAGGTATTAAAGCTAACAGGGGATACATCTATTGCATATAGTATCTTATTGTCCCTATCATCTAATATTGAAAATGCAATTACAGTACCTGTTAATATAGTTACAAATAATAATAAGGCACCAATAATTATGTGGTAGTAAGGGGCAAGTGGAAAGCCAAACTTGTTTTCTGCAAAGGGTACTCCAAATCTTACAACGAGGGCTAGTATTATAGGATAAATAAGTAAAAAACCTACCATAGGGTCCCTTATCCATTTTTTTAGCTCGTATTTAATATAGCTTTGCCTCATACTATTCACCTCCCAGCTCTTTCTGACTATACTTGTCAAACTTTTTTGCTGCAAATATATATAAAACAACTGCTAAAATCACTAAATAACTTAAGCTTATTATGAAATCTGTCTTATCGATGGGCATAACAGTTGCATTTAAAACATTAAGAGCAGACTGTGTAGGGTTAATATATTGTATATACTTAAACCAATTCCCGGTAATAATATTAAATGCCTGTAGTAAGGTAGGTATTATCATTATCATTGAATATGCAAATATCCACATAAGTAGACTTGTAAAATCATTAGATATATAAGTAACCAGAATACCGAAGCATGAGAATACAAAAGCTGTTAAGAGTACGGCGCCAATAATACCAACATAGTTTATTGATAGATTTTTAAATATAATGCCGTAAGCACCTAATAGTATAAGGATTAAAAGAGAAGAAGCAACTGTGGCTATTATTTTTGATAACAAATACTGATGCTTACTTATTGAAGTCACAAGCATAGATTTAATTGTATTCTCTTGTTTTTCAAAAATCATAGATACTCCTACCAGTAAAAAGGACATTATTGTAGCATCTATAAATATAAAAAGAGGAAAGTATGCGTCTATAGAGTTCATATTTATTAGCTGTATCATAATTACAAAAAGTACTGCCGTAAATAAACTTGCATAGGTAATACCGTACTTCCTCATTCGCATTTGATCACCTTTCACTAGGGTTATAAACTTATTCATTAGTCTTCACCCCAGTTACCTTAATAAAAATTTCATCAAGGGTGGTTTCTCCACTGTGGATTGTAATTACCTCTTTATTTTTTAAAATATCAAACAACTTATTATTTTCCTTTAGAGTATCCATATTAAATACATCCTTTAGCACCTTATCATCTTCTTTATATTCAATTGTTATTTCTCTTTTACCGTAACGAAGTTTTAAATCCTTTGGAGAGCTAATTTCTGCAATTTTTCCATTAGTTATGAAGGCTACTCTGTCACAAAGTTCCTCCACATCGTGCATTACATGGGTTGTTAAAAATACAGTACCGCCTTTCTGACGAAACTCTGAAATTATATTCTTTACTATACGGGCATTTACTGGGTCAAGTCCACTTGTTGGTTCATCTAAAAATAGCATCTTAGGATCATTAATAAGGGCCCTAGCAAAATTAAGTCTGGATTTCATACCCTTAGAGAAGGATGCTACCTTTTTGTCCCTATCTTCCCAAAGACCTAAACGTTTTAATATGGGCTGTATCTCAGCTCCCTTAGGGTATAGGTCACGATAAAACCTCATGTTTTCCATGGCAGTTAGTTTAGTGAAAAGTACAGGCATTTCAAATCCAACTCCAATGTCATTAAACATACTTTTATCGTATTCTCTAAGGTCCTTGCCCCTATATAATATTTGTCCCCTGTAATCTTTTAAAATCCTTGTCATTATTTTTTGAGTTGTAGATTTTCCCATTCCAGATGGGCCTAAGAAACCAAAAATTTCACCCTCTTTAAATTCAAATGAAATACCTTTTATTGTATCCGCTTTATTGCCAGGATACTTAAATTCCAGGTTGTCGATTTTAAACATCTAAATTCACTCCTCAAATGCTATTAGTATAAGTTAAACATATTATATGACTAAAACACCTTAACTATAAGTTTTATTAAAACTAAAAATGTAGACATTATGGTTACTCTAAACAATAATTGTATGTAGCATACTCTATAAAATATAGTTTACAAAACATTAAAATATATTGTAATTTAGATATGATAAAAACTGGCAGATTTATACAGAAAAAATAGAAAGATGTAAAACAATACTAGAGATCATTGCAGAAAGATTAAAGGAAGCGATTATAATTGGAAGCTTGTAAAAATAGAGATAAAGGTCTAGCCATAGAGATTTTAGAAGGGCACATGGAGAAAGCTAAACAGTCATTAATAGGATTTTTAAAATGAAAAAATATCCCCTTTGGTTCAATGCAAGTATACTAGAACAGCCAAACAAAGGGGTTCTTTTTATATCTATTTTATCCAAAAAAACTTGACTAGTAAATTTTTTAATGGTAATATTAAATGTATTTAGCCGACTAACTAAGTGGAGGGATATAGATGGACTTTCATGATCCAGATTCGTTACAACATATTTTTTATCAAGTAATACGCCTTCATCATCAAAGAAGCCATATGCTCTTAGATAAAGTAGGGGTATATCCAGGTCAGCCTTTTCTATTATTTGCCCTATACCATAGAAATGGTCAGAGCCAGAAAGATTTAGCTAATAAGCTTAATATTAAGGCGTCTACAATTGCCACAATGGTTAAAAGAATGGAGAAAGTGGGGCTTATCGAGCGTAGGCAGGACTTTGAAGACCAGCGAGTTTCAAGGGTATATATTACTGAAAAAGGAATGGAAGTATGTAAAGAAGTTGATAAAATTAGAAAAGTTATAGAAATAGAATCCTTTAGTAATTTCACAGAAGAAGAGCAAATGCTACTCCGTAGATTATTAATGCAAATGCGGGATAATCTTAAAAAAGCATGTCATAATAGTTAGTCGGCTAATTATTAAGTTCTATTTACTATAAGAGATAACCTTGCTTATATAGATTAAAGCCTACGGTAATAATCTAAAGTATAAAATATTAAAAAGGATAAGCTGATATACGTTTTACGACAGGAGATGATAATAATGCTTAAGCTATTTAAATTTTTAAAACCCTATCGTCTGTCAGTTATGGCAGCCTTAGGACTAATATTTCTACAAGCCATTTCGGAATTATACCTACCTACACTAATGGCAAACATCGTTGATATAGGTGTAGTTGATGGAAATACAACCTATATATTTAAAGTAGGTATTTTGATGATACTAATTGCTATAGGAGGAACTCTATGTGCAATTGCATCTAGCTATTTGTCAGCAAAAACTTCGACAGCCTTTGGCAGGGATCTTCGAGGTCAAGTTTTTAAAAGAGCAGAAGATTTTTCTCTTAATGAATTTGATAAAATAGGGGCATCATCTCTTATTACTAGAACCACAAACGATATTACACAAATACAACAGGTAGTGATGATGTCTCTTAGAATGATGGCAAGAGCACCGATGATGGCTATTGGTGGTATTATTATGGCAGTTTCTAAAAATGCAAAACTATCATTAGTTATTGTATTTGTTATACCTATAATTTTATTAGGAATACTTGCTGTAGCTAAAAAAGGGGTGCCACTATTTAAAGTAATGCAGACCAAGCTTGATAAGTTAAATCAAGTGCTAAGAGAAAACCTTATGGGAGTTAGAGTAATTAGAGCTTTTAATAGAATAGATCACGAGAAGAATCGATTTAAAGAAGCAAACTATGATCTTACAAGTACAGCCATTAAGGTTAATAAGTTAATGTCAGCATTAATGCCAACTATGTCTTTAATACTTAACTTTACAACAATAGCTGTAATATGGTTTGGTGCCATAAAAATTGACAGCGGAGCTATGCAAGTAGGAGACTTAATGGCATTCATTCAATATGTAATGCAAATTATGTTTGCTTTAATTATGGTTTCTATGATGTTTGTAATGATACCTCGTGCTTCTGCATCCGCAGTGAGAATTAATGAGGTACTTGATACGATTCCAGAAATAAAGAATCCAGCAAAATCTAGTATTACTGATGCAACAAGTATAAGTGGATTGGTAGAGTTTAAAAATGTAATATTTAGTTACCCTGGTGCAGAAGAACCAGCTATAAATGATATTTCATTTACCGCAAGACCTGGTAAAGTTACAGCTATTATTGGAGGTACTGGCTCAGGAAAATCAACATTAATAAATCTTATTCCTCGCTTTTATGATATAGATAGTGGAAGTATTTTACTAGATGGAGTAGATATAAGGCAAATGGAACAAAAAAACCTTCGTAACAAAATAGGCTTTGTTCCTCAAAAGGCAGTGCTTTTCACAGGAACAATTGCAGAAAACATTAGATATGGAAAAGAAGATGCAACAGATGAAGAGGTAAGGCTGGCAGCAGAAATAGCCCAAGCTACTGATTTCATATCAAATATGAAAGATGGATTCGATTCTGTTATTGCACAGGGTGGAACCAATGTTTCTGGTGGACAAAAACAGAGACTTTCTATTGCAAGAGCTTTAGTAAGAAGACCAGAAATATATTTATTTGATGATAGTTTTTCTGCCCTCGACTTTAAAACCGATGCAAAATTACGTAGTGCCTTAAAAGGTGAAACCACTAATTCTACACTAATTATAGTTGCACAAAGGGTAAGTACTATTATAGATGCAGATCAAATAATAGTTTTGGATAAAGGTAAAATTGCAGGAGTAGGAAATCATGAAGAACTCTTGAAAACCTGTGACGTTTATAGGGAGATTGTACATTCTCAGCTTTCAGAGGAGGAGATTGCCTAATGAAAGATAATAGACAGCAAAAACCAACGATAAGGCCAGGTGGTGGTCACGGTAGAGGACCAGTGATGGGTATGCCCACTGAAAAGGCAAAAGATTTTAAAGGGACACTTAAAAGATTGTTAAGTTATTTGAAACCATTTAGGCTTCAACTTACCATAGTAATGCTAACTGCAATACTAAGCACAGGATTTAGCATACTTAGTCCGAAGATTATGGGTAAGGCAACAACTAAACTTTTTGAAGGAACAATGAAAAGGATAGAAGGGGTAGCTGGAGTTAGTATAGACTTTGATTATATATTAAGAATACTATTTATTTTAGGGACATTATACATTGTTAGCGCTGTTTTTAGCTATATACAACAACTAATTATGGCTACAGTTGCACAAAAAACTGTATATAATATGCGTAACGATGTAAATGATAAGCTTTCTAGGTTACCACTTAAGTTTTTCGATTCTCATACCCACGGAGAGATATTAAGCCGAATAACTAATGATGTCGATAATATAAGCAATACCTTGCAACAAAGCATTACCCAGCTTATTACATCATTAATAACCCTCGTAGGTATAGTAGTTATGATGCTCACTATCAGCCCTACTATGACTTTGATTCTGGTTGTAACACTACCACTATATGTACTAGTAACAAAGTCTGTAGCTAAACGTTCTCAGAAATACTTTTTACAGCAACAAAAGACTTTAGGAGAGCTTAATGGTCATATAGAGGAAATGTATACTGGACATAAAATAGTTAAGGCTTTTTCTAGGGAGGAAAAGTCAATAGAGCATTTCGACAAAATTAATGAAACACTCTATGATGCAGGCTGGAAGGCCCAATTTATTTCGGGCGTAATTATGCCCCTTATGTCCTTTGTTAATAATATTGGATATGTTATTATTTCTGTTGTTGGGGGTATTTTAGCAATTAAAAATGCAATTCAAATAGGAGATGTTCAGGCTTTTATACAATATTCAAGACAGTTTACACAGCCAATAGTTCAAACAGCTAATATAGCTAATATTTTGCAATCTACTATAGCGTCAGCAGAGCGTGTTTTTGAACTTCTAGATGAGGTTGAAGAAATTCCAGATAGAGAAGATAGTATGGTTATTAAAATGCCTAAGGGAGAAGTTGCTTTCCGAAATGTAAAGTTTGGATATAAAGAAGAAGAGCCTCTAATAGAAGATATGAATATAGATGTAAAACCAGGTCAAACAATTGCTATTGTAGGACCAACTGGAGCAGGTAAAACTACTCTTGTAAATCTTTTAATGCGTTTTTATGAAATAGGTGAAGGGAAAATTACCGTTGATGGTTTTGATATTAGAGATTTAAATAGAGGACATTTAAGAAGTATATTTGGTATGGTCCTGCAAGACACATGGCTATTTAATGGCACTATAAAAGACAATATAGCCTACGGTAGAAAAGATGCCACTGATGAAGAGATTGTTAGGGCAGCTAAGGCAGCTCATGCAGACTATTTTATTAGAACTCTTCCGGATGGATACGAAACAATACTTGGAGAAGAGGCATCTAATATCTCTCAAGGTCAAAAACAACTTCTTACAATTGCTCGCGCAATACTTGCTGATCCAGCAATATTAATTTTAGATGAGGCTACAAGTAGCGTAGATACAAGAACAGAGGTTTATATACAAAAGGCTATGAACACACTGATGGAGGGAAGAACAAGCTTTGTAATAGCCCACAGGTTGTCTACAATAAGAGAGGCAGATCTAATATTAGTTATGAACGAAGGTAGTATTATTGAAAAGGGTAATCATAAAGAGCTCTTAGCTCAGCAAGGTTTTTATGCAGAGCTCTATAATAGTCAGTTTACAGGTGGAAAAAAATTAGCTTAACGATAAGTAAAAATAATCTGACCATACATATGGCCAGATTATTTTTTATAGTCTAATTGGATTTTGGTTTAGAAATGGAACTATATAATATACATCCACTCTAATTTGCTTGTACAATTGTGTCTATACTTTTAATAATATTAATATATGTAGTATAATGATATGTATTATATACAAAATTTAAGGGGGTAAGTAAATGAAGGATCTATGGGAACTATTCACTATGTTTTTCCGTATAGGAGCATTTACCTTTGGAGGTGGCTATGCTATGCTTCCGATTATACAAAATGAAGTAGTGGAAAAAAGAAAATGGGCTACCGATGATGAAATTATAGATTATTATGCCATTGGTCAATGTACCCCTGGAGTTATTGCTGTAAATACAGCAACCTTTATAGGCTATAAGAAAAAAGGTGTTATAGGTGGAATTGCTGCCACTCTAGGAGTGGTACTTCCATCTCTAATGATTATTACTATAATAGCAACGTTTTTTAAACACTTTCAAGACTATAAAGTTGTACAGTATGCTTTTGGAGGCATTAGAGTAGGTGTTGTTGCATTGATTGCAAATACAGTAATTAAAATGTTGAAACAAACAGTAAAAGACAGAATAGGTATAGCAATATTTATAAGTGCATTTTTAATCATTGCCTTTATAGACATTTCTCCAATAGTTGTAATAGTTATGGCAGCATTAGTAGGTATTTTAAAAGGTAAAAATGTCGAAGTTAAGGAGGATAATATAGGATGATTTATTTAAAGCTATTTTTAGAGTTTTTTAAAATAGGATTATTCGCTGTAGGTGGAGGTCTTGCCACCCTACCTTTTCTTCAACAGTTAATAGATAAATATGGATGGATTACCCACGAGCAATTGTTAGATATGATAGCAATTTCAGAGTCTACACCAGGTCCCATAGGGGTAAATACAGCCACATTTGTAGGTAATACAACAGCTGGAACATTAGGTGGTGTAGTAGCAACCATAGGAATTATAACTCCATCTGTCATAGTAATATTAATAATTGCTCATTATTTTGCGAGATTTAGTGAAAAGCCTATCGTAAAATCTAGTTTTTATGGAATTAGGCCAGCAGTAACAGGGCTAATTGCAGCGGTAGCCTTTCAAGTGGCAAAAATTGCCTTGTTTGATATTGAAAAATATAAGATTACAAATAAAATTTTATCAATATTAGATTTAAAGGCAATTGCGTTATTTTCAATTATGCTATATTTAATAAACAAATATAAAAAACATCCAATACTATACTTAGTAGGTGCTGCTTTTGTAGGCATTATATTTAAATACTAGTTATAATTATTATATAAAAACTATTGACATAGTAATTAATATTTATTTAAATAGCATTAATTTAATATAATACTTATCAAGAGAGGTGGAGGGAAAGGCCCTATGAAACCTCGGCAACCTTCAGACCCATTTATCTGAAAAGGTGCCAATTCCTACTCTAGGTTAATTAAATTCTAGAGAAAGATGAGAGGGAGCTGTGGAATAGTTACCACTGCATGTAAAGCCCCCTTTCATCTAGATTATTCAAATTTAGAGAAAGGGGTTTTTTATGTTATTTAACAAAAATATTTTTAAGGGGAGATAAAAATGGAGGGATGATCCTAATATAGATATAGTTATAGAGGCAATAGGAGGCACTGCAGAAGCCTATGCATATATAAAACATGCTTTAACTACAGGTAAATATGTAATAACTACAAATAAGGCAGTAGTTGCAAAACATATGAAGGAGCTTATAGATTTAGCAAATTAAAATTTTAATATTTAATTACCGGACACTACTAAATCCTTAACATTATTATAGGCATACTCTAGGCAGGACTCTAAATTATTGTTATTTCTTCCACCACCTTGGGCTGAAAAATCACTGCCGCCACCTTTACCATCTATTAGGGTTATGGCATCCTTTAGAAGGGTGCCCATATTCACCATTCTTAAATCCTTAGAACGCATAAATATAAGGTGAGCCTTATCTTCTGAAACAACCCCAAATAAAGCTACTACATTAGGGGAAGCTGCTAACTTAGAAGCTAAAGTGTTAACATATTTTAAGTCCACATCATTATATACTTCTTTAATTATCTTTACATCCTTTATAGATTCTGTATTTAAAAGCATTTTCTCTACTACATATCCAGCTACTTCATCCTTTAAGGATTTTATTTCAGCATTAGTCCCCCTAAGTTCCTTGGATATACGTCCTATATCTTCTAATATATCATTTTCACTTACGGATAATAGCCTACCTATTTCTTTTACTCTTTCATGCTTTGCAGTGTAATCCTCTACAGCTCTTTTTCCACACAGAAACTCTATTCTCATACCATTTTTATATTTTTCCCATCTAGTAAATTTAACTAGCTGAACTTCAATAGTAGAGTATGGGTGTGTTCCACAGCATGCATTAATGTCGACATCCCCAATTTTGACTAATCTAATTTGATTTTCTGTCTTAGGAGGTAGTTTTCTAAGGGAGAGTTTTTTTAGTTCTTTATTAGTCGGATATAAAACTTCGACAGGGATATTGTTAAGTATTATCTCATTAGCCATGTTTTCTGCCTTCCTGAAGTTATCATCACTAATTACCTTATCTATATCTATAGTAGAATACTCTTTTCCAAGATGGAAACCAACAGTGTTAGCATTGAAAAGCTCGATTAAAGAGGCAGATAGAATATGCTGTCCTAGGTGCTGCTGCATATGATCGTATCTTCTTTCCCAATCTATTTTGCATTTAACTTTTTTAATTTTAGAAGGTTTTCTTTCTACTACATGATATATACTTCCTTCTTTATCGTAAACATAAACTACAGGAGTAGATTCTATATAACCAGTATCACTTGGCTGTCCCCCACCTTCAGGATAAAAGTAGGTTTTATCAAGTAAGATATGAAACTTATTATCTTCCTCTATTATATTTATTATGTCAGCAATGAAGTCTTTTTCATAAGGATTTTTATAATAAAGCTTTTCCAATATTAACAGCTCCTTTTTCCATATATACTATTTATATTTTACCATAAGAAAAACGCCAATTCACTAAAAGTTATTCAATAGGTGACGTGCATCAAATGAAACATATCCGCAATATATGATTAAATTTCAAAAGGATGTTAATAATGTAGATAAAGTATTTTAAAGCAATAAAACTTACTATAGTTAAGAATTATAGGTCACAATACTTGTATATTAAATATTTAAGAGGTGGTTAAAGTGAGAATACCTGAACATATAGGAATAATTCCTGATGGGAATAGAAGATGGGCGGAGAATAATGGTCTGTCTAGAGCAGATGGATATAAGTCTGGAATTGATCCAGGTCTTTTACTTTTCAAAATGTGCGAAATGGCAGGAGTTAAAGAAATTACATATTACGGTTTTACAGTAGATAATACAAAAAGACCAACGGATCAAATAAAAGCTTTTACAGATGCGTGTATTAATGCAGTAAAAGTGCTTTCGAATGAAAATGCATCTCTTCTTGTAGTAGGAAATACTAATTCTCCAATGTTTCCAAAGGAACTACTGCCCTATACAACTAGACAGACCTTTGGTAGTGGTGGAATAAAGGTTAACTTTCTAGTAAATTATAGCTGGAAGTGGGATCTAAACTACTTGAAAAGGTCCAAATGCAGAAGTAATAATATAAATAATCAAATAGAAACCTATGACGTTTCAAGGGTAGATCTTATTATACGCTGGGGAGGACGAAGAAGGCTAAGTGGATTTCTTCCAGTACAGTCCATATATGCAGACTTTTATGTAGTGGACGATTATTGGCCAGACTTTAAGCCTAACCATTTTTATGAGGCATTAAACTGGTACAATGACCAAGACATTACCCTTGGAGGATAAAACAAAGTTAACAGAATATTTCATAAAATGAAATTAATTATTTATAACCCCTTATATTTTACAATGAAAAATAGTATAATTAATTTTCAAGATGTATTTATTAAGCTTAGTAAAAAAGGGGTGGACTTCGTGGGAGAGCATAAAGTTTCTATATTTGATACTATAATTGTTGCTATTGTATCATTTACGCTAATTACTATAAGTATTATTTTAAATATTTCGCTTGTGTTCGCTTTTATAGGAGCAGTTATTTTTACATCAATAATACTTTTGAGAAATGGTTATGGAATCGGAGCCCTTATAAATATAATGTTTGAAGGAATTAAGGGATGTAGGTCTGTATTCATAATAATAATACTTATGGGAGCTACTATATCTACTTGGTTGTCCTCTGGTGTGGTACCAAGTATTATCTACTATGGATTTAATTATGTTAAAGATTATAATTTTGTAGTTGTAGCTTTTATATTTACTTTAATGATGTCCTATGTAATGGGTACAGCCGTTGGAACTATAAGTACTATTGGAATAGCTATGTTAGCTATAGGTAAGGGGCTTATGATTCCCACCCCTGTACTTTTAGGAGCCGTAATTTCTGGAGCATTTATTGCAGATAAGATTGCACCCATATCTTCTCTTAATAATTTAACATTGGAAGTAACAGGCACAGATTATATCAATTACGTAAAGTCTGCTTCAAAGACTTTAATACCTACTATAGCTTTATCATCAATAATATATTATATTCTCGGAAATGTTTATAAAGGTGGAGGGGATATGAGTAAAGTATATGAATACCAAAAGCTAATAAATAGCTCTATGATGGTTTCTCCATATCTTTTGCTGTTTCCTTTGCTAGTTATTGTATTAGCTTTTTTAGGTATTAAGGCATCATATAACATGACAATTGGTGTAATCTGCACATCTGTTGTAACAGTTTTAGTACAGAAGGTTAATGTATTAACTCTAGTAAAATCTATACTTTGGGGGTACAAATCCGAAACTGGAATGGTAGAATTAGATAGTCTAGTATCTGGCGGTGGAATAGTGCAAATGCTTGAAGTAGTACTAATAATAATGGGGAGTGTTGCTCTTAGTAGCCTTTTCGAAAACGGCAATTTATTAAAACCTTTAATTGATGGTTTATTTAAAGAAAAGGATAGCAGATTTTCTCTTATTGCAAAGACTAGCTTATTAAGCTGTTTACTTACTGCCGCTACATGCGATCAAACCGTTGGTATTATTATTCCCGTGAAGGTCGCACTAGAAAAATTTGAAAAAAGAAATATAGATAAATCTATATTAGCTAGAACTGTGGCAGATACAGGTACCATAGTAGCCCCACTTATGCCTTGGAATGTAAATGCCGTTATTATATATTCTATAATTGGAGTTTCTGCTATCCAGTATGCACCCTTTGCTGTTCTATGCTTTTTAAACCCTATCGTAATGATAATAGGAGAGTTTATCAGTTTTAGTAGGTTAAAAACTACAAGTGAAAGTGTAGCTTAAATTAAACAAACCATATCCTAAGTAGATTTGGTTTGTTTTTTTATTAGATTTAATTTTATAGTATACCTTTGTGGTGGTATCCAGCATATGGTAATATATAATTATATTATTATGGGGAGATGGGGGACAAAGCTTTGACTGAGAAGATTAATGAGGGTATTCAAAATTGTTATAATACTGGAGACCTTGTAGAATATTTAAAAAATAAGTATCTATTATTATGGTGGGAAACAAAGAATGATTTTCCTCGGTTTGAAAATGAAACTACCTATTTTAATAAGTTGAAAAATGAGAGCCAAATAGATAAGTTTAGAAAAAAGCTTTTCATAGAGCTTGAAAACTTACCAAAGGATAAAGATGATGGAAAGGAATGGTATAATAACATATTATCCTTGATAAAAAATATAGAATTCAGTATTCTTGGACATGAAAATAGTTCTATAGATTTCTTTGCTGATAAAGGATATTCTTTAGTTACAGAAGCATTTCTAGATGAAGCCAGAAATTTTGATTCTAATATAGAAATTTATGATATTTTTCAAGCTATTAGAAATGTGTGGATTATGAATAGCATTCAAATATTATTTGATATAGAAGTGGAGTTAACTCCATCTATTTTTGCTTACAGTATGTTATATCCTTATACAGATAACTATCTAGACAATACAATGGTTTCTTTAGAAGATAAAATCAATTTTAACCAGAGGTTTAAAGAATGGCTTTTGGGTAAAGAAGTTATGCCTATAAATAGCCATGAAGAGTCTATTTATAGGTTAGTTAAAAATATAGAGGAACAATACTCAAGAGATCAAAATAGTGAAGTCTTTAAAAGTTTATTATATATCCATAGAGCTCAAGAGCAGAGTTTAATTCAACAAAAAGGATATACCTTGCCCTTTGAAAAGGATATTATAGGTATTAGCTTTGAAAAAGGAGGCACGTCTGTATTAGCAGATGGTTATCTTGTAAAGGGTCAGCTTTCTGAGGAAGAATCAGGATTTATGTTTGCATATGGTGTGTTTTTACAATTAATTGATGATTTGCAGGATGTGAAAGATGATTTAGTCAATAATCACATGACTATATTTTCTAGCTTGGCTAAAAAATTACCTTTAGATAAATTAACTAATAAACTTTTTTGGTTTATAGAAGAAGTGTTAAATGATACAGATACTTTTTCATCAGAGGAATCTATAAAGGTAAAGGAAGTTATTAGAGACAGCTGTAAAATTATGATATTAGAAGCAATATCTAAAAATAAAAATATGTTTAGTAAAGAATATGTGAAAAAAATAGAAAAATATTCAATGGTTAGGTTTTCATATTACAAGAAACTAAAAAATAAATTTCAAAAAGATTTTTCGCCAGATGACTTTTCAAATATTTGCATTATACTAGGTAAAAATTTATAGTGTAGGTTTAAATTACCAATGCACTTTGAAAAGTGGCAATATAACATCTGATTATGATATAGTTAAGGGTATCAGATATTAGATGTATATAGGAAACAACAATAAATTCCTACTCTAATTTTGAGTGGAGTTTTTTAATATTGAAATATAAGTAATTAAATATAGAGACTGAAAAATTTGTAAACCATCGTAATGTATAAAGAGGAGGTGCCCGGGTGACCAAACTTCTCAATATTTTTAAGAAAAAAAAGACATTAGAGGAAAGAGTCAAGGATATACAGAATGGGAACGAAGATGATAGGAATAATCTAATTGAGGAGTATATTCCTTTTATTAAAAAAATACTTAGTAATCAACTAGGAAAATATATAGAAGTAGAAAATAATGATGCATTTAGTATCGGATTAATAGCTTTTAACGAAGCTATTGAAAAGTACGATGAAAAAAGAGGTAACTTTTTAACCTTTGCTTCTATGGTAATAAAAAGTAGATTGATAGACCAACTTCGTAGTGAGTCGAGAAGATCCAAGGAAGTTTATATTAATCAGTTAAAATCCGATGATGAGGATGATAATTATACCGAAAATATTATGGCTATAGAAGGATTTGAGGCAGGAATCGAAACTAGATTAGATATGGCCACTCTAGTTGAAAATATGAAAGACTTTGATGTTTCCTTAGAAGACTTAATTAATCACGCTCCAAAGCATCGAGATACTAGAATTACAGCTATTAGTATTGGAAGATATGTATTTGAAAATGTCCATTTAAGAGAAAAATTTTTAAAGACAAAAAATCTTCCAACTGGTGATCTAATGCGAGATCTAAAGGTATCCAAAAAAGTTGTACAAAGAAGTAGAAAATTTATTATAGCAATTATAGTAATTCTGAACAGTGATTTAGATACATTAAAGGAGTATATTTCCCATAATGAGAGGGGGAAAATTGAATGATTCACCGTGGTAGCATAATAGAAGTTTGCCATGATGGTATAGTTGTAATTACAGAAGATTGTACCTTCGAAAGAATTAAGAAAAGTGAAGGCTTAGAAGAAGGTATGGAAGTATATTTTGAAACTGAAGATATTATTAGAAGACGAAACCTAACTGTCAAAAACATTTCAACGGTTGCAGCCGCAATATTTTTGTTAGTCATTACTTCTATATACAGTGTAGGTTTTTGGAATACAAACTACAGAGCAGTCGCTTTACTATCTGTCGATATAAATCCAAGTATTGAAATAAAAATTAATAGAAACCACCAAGTAATAAAGGTGTCAGCACTTAATGAAGATGCTCTAGGACTTCCTCTTAGTAATCTAGAAAGGCAACCATTGGTGGATGCATTACAAGAGCTGGTGGAAATGGCAGAGTATAAAGGATATCTTAAAGAAGCTGAGCCTAATTACATACTAGTAACAGCAGTAGGATTAAACGCCTATAAAGGGGATACTAAAGACCTAACACAATTGTTGATAGAGGGAAAGGAAAAGATAGAAAACACATCTACTGAGCGTGGACAGCATATTGAAGTTGTTACAATGGAATCCAATAAAGAAACACTAAAAAGATCGAAAGAAGAACATATTTCAGTAGGAAAGATGGAGGTTTATAAAAATATTCAAAATAAAGATTTGAACGGGAATAAAATAAAGGAGCTAAAAAATAAAACGGTAAAGGAACTTATAGAAGAAGTTTCTAAAATTAAAGCTTCCAAAGTTGATGAGCCTAAAATAGATAAAAAAGAAAACTCCGTGAAAGAGAGTAAAGAAAATAATAAAGATCAAAAAGAGAAAAAAGAAGATAAGAATAACAAAGCAAAGGAGAAGAAAGAAAAGGTAGAGAATACCCCAAATGCTCAGAAGAATAACAATGTTAATGAACAAAATCAGAAAGAGCATCCAGTATTTAAAGAACATCCAAGGAACAATAAAGAAAAGGATTATCCTAATGATAATAAAGAAAATAGCGAAGATGAGGATGAAGACGAAGATGATGATAGAAAAGATGACGATAATAAAGAATGCAACAAAGAAAAAAAAGATGGTAAGTGGATAAAAAATAATAACCCTGCTAATGGAAATAAAGATAATAAATATAAAGATAATAAAGATAAAGATAATAAAGATAAGAATAATAAGCCAAAGAAACCTTAATAAGGGTTTCTTTTTTTGGAAATAAAATAAAATATTTCTTAATTCTCCATATTGAGGCACCTAAAAATTTTAAATGGTCGTAATGATATAACATAAACTAACAGGAGGTATGATAAAATGAAAAAACGTTTAACCAGTTTAATTACTATGTGCTTAGTGTTTGGGTTAGGATTTTCTTCGGTAAGTGCATATACACCGCCAGGCTTAGCCAAAAAGGGAGGGTTACCCCCTGGAATACAGAAACGATTTATTCAGCAAGAAAAAGATACGAAGGAATATCAAACAACTATAAAAGATATAGATACGAAAGAAAGAAGAATAGTTATTGAAGATGGAACGGCGATTCTTAGCCTATTTGTGTCTAATAAAGCTAAGATAGAGTTAAATAACAAATCTGCAAAGTTTGAAGATATTAGGAAAAACGATGAAGTTTTTATTAAACTAGACAAAGATAATACTATTACAGAACTTAAGGCTACAAGAGAAAAAGAAACTACATATACTGTAGAAGGAAAGCTCTTACTAATTAGCAAAGATCAAAATCAAGTATATATTTATAAAGATAACAAACTCCTTAATTATCAACTAAGGTCTGATGTTATTGTCCGCATTAATGGAGAAAAAGGAAAGATTGACGACCTAATTCAAGGGATGGAGTTAAAGCTTACTATAGAAGGAGATAAGGTAAAATTAATTGAAGGAAGTAAAGATGAGGAAACAAGAAAGCTAGAAGGAAAAATTATTGCCAAGGATGATGGTAGAAAACCTTTAATTGTAATTCAAATAGATAATGATATTAAGGTGTTTTATGTTGAAGAAGATGTGAACATGGCTGAAGTTAAAGTAGGTAAAGAAGCTGTTATTTATATACAGGATAACAAGGTTATAGATATTAAAATGAAATAGTATTTAAAACAGGTAGAGCATAAGCGCTTTACCTGTTTTGTGTTTAGAGCATTAAACTAGTAAAAGAAAGAATTATATAATAGACAATAAATAAAAGTGATATAATAGATGGGATAGAGTTTTAGAGTTATTAGATATAGGATCACTAAAAGACAAGGGGAGTCAAAATGGAAAATCTAGTATATGAATATGAAAGAGTAGATGATTTACAAATAAATAATTTGAAGGTTATTCAAAATCCAAAAGGATTTTGCTTTGGAATAGATGCTGTTTTATTAGCTAATTTTGTAGGATTAAAGAAAAATGCTAAGGTGGTTGATCTTGGTACAGGCACTGGAATAATTCCTATCCTACTAGCAGGTAAAAGTGAAACTAGCCACATTACCGCATTGGAAATTCAAGAGGAAGTAGCAAATATGGCTCAGCGAAGTGTCAAGTTAAATGAACTAGAGGATAGAATTAAAATATTAAATATGGACTTAAAGGATGCAGAAAAAAATTTAGAGGTTAATGGATACGATGTAATAACATCAAACCCACCATATATGCATCCAGATGGACTTATTAACATAGACGATAAAAAAGCTATATCACGTCATGAAGTAAAATGTACATTAGAGGATGTTATTAGGACAGCTTCTAGACTTTTAAAGCATAACGGAAGATTTTTTATGGTTCATAGACCTATACGTTTAGTTGATATAATGGTTTACTGTAGACAATATAAGTTAGAACCAAAGAGATTACAATTTATTCATTCTACATATAATAAAAAACCGAATTTACTCCTATTAGAATGTATTAAGGCAGCTAAACCAGAGTTAAAAATATTAGATCCTTTATATGTATATAATGAAGAAGGCAAATACACTGCTCAAATTTTTCATACATATGGAAAAACACAGATAGAGGAAGGGGATGAGTTTTTTGAATAAAGGAATCCTCTATATTTGTCCTACGCCAATAGGTAATTTAGGAGATATAACAATAAGAGCATTAAATATATTAAAAAGTGTAGATTTAATTGCAGCAGAAGATACTAGACATACTCTAAAACTTTTAAATCATTTTGAAATTCAAAAGCCTTTAATTAGCTATCATGAACATAATAAAAGGACAAAGGGAGAAGTATTAGTTAATAAGCTATTAGAAGGAGAAAATATTGCCCTAGTATCCGATGCAGGAATGCCAGGAATATCAGACCCAGGCGCAGATATGATAAAACTATGTATAGAAGAGGGAATAGCTTTTGAGGTTTTACCGGGGGCCACAGCTTCTATTTTAGCCTTAGTAGCTTCTGGACTAGATACAACTAAATTTACCTTTGAAGGATTTTTAGATAGGGATAAAAAGAAGCGAAAAGAAAGACTACAAAGGATTAAAAGAGAAGATCGTACATTGATTTTTTATGAAGCTCCACATAGAATCACATCTACTCTAGAAGATATACTTAACATATTTGGTAATCGTAAAGCGGTAATAGGGAGGGAGCTTACTAAAAGGTACGAGGAATTTATTCGTGGCAATATAACGGAGCTTATAGATTATTTAAATATAAATCCACCTAAGGGAGAAATGGTGCTGCTTTGTGAAGGAGCTAGTTTGGAGGAAGAAGCTTTAGAGGAGCAAAATAAGCTAGAACAAATGACCATAAAGGAACATATTATTTTATTAATGGAAAATGGAGCAGATAAGAAATCGGCAATAAGAGAAGTTGCGAAGCTTAGAAATATTTCAAAGAGAGATGTATACAAAGAAGCTATTGATTTATAGAAAGTCGTCTAATACCATCTCCATGATTCCTGTCGAATTTAATTTTTTAATTCTGTCAAAAATTTCAAGTGTGTAAGAAAAATAAAGAGCCCAAGGGGCTCTTTTAAATGTAATCTACATAAAGAGTATATTACATAATGAAGACTATTTTTTAAGGTCAGTTAGACATTCGGAGCAAATGTTTTTATTCTTGTGGATTATAACATCCTTTGCATTACCACAGAATATACATGCAGGCTCATATTTTTTTAAAATAATATTTTGTCCATCTACATAAATTTCTAAAGCGTCTTTTTCTGCAATGTTTAATGTACGTCTAAGCTCGATAGGTAAAACTACACGACCAAGCTCGTCCACTTTTCTTACAATACCTGTTGATTTCAATTGAAATCCCCCTTCTTTATTAATAAGATGATTAGAATATGTAATGTCTCATTAAATAATTATAGTGCCATATGCTAATATTACAAAATTCGACAATCCCTCTTTAAATAGTACCAAATATTCCATTATTAGTCAACATAAAATACATATGTTTTTTAAAATTTCCATAGTGCTATATAGGTGCCCATAATACGAACCCCACTCATCAATGCAACCAAAGATTGCTGATGGGTCCCGGGAACCTTGTTGTATTCACAATAAAAGATCTATATCTTTAAGTTAAGATATAGATCTTAGATACCTCAGAATAGTTCATTCTTCACGAAATTGGCCCATCATTTCATTCTTTAAATCCCAAAGATTTTTAGAGAGATCTACCTTATAAAGCTGTGGACGGTTTAGACGTCTATATTCTGGCCAAAGTGCGTCTAGTTCAGTCTTAGTATATTCACATATTTCCTTCATGCTCTTTCTTTCGTAAACTAAGGTTCCATCCTCGTATAGAGGAACTAGCATCTCTCTAATACGATAATTTCTAAAGGTTTTCTTTTTCCAAGTATATAATGGATGGAATATAGTCAAAGGTTCATTAATGTTAATCTCTTCGTCATCAAGCATTATTAAGTCTGCCTGAGCTTTGCCATTTTCTATATCATAAATACGTACAACCTTTTTATATCCAGGATTTGTAATTTTTTCAGGATTTTCAGAAATCTTTATTTTAGGAACAAGCTCACCATTTTCTTCAGCTGCACATAACTTGTATACTCCACCTAAAGCTGGACAGCCTTTAGATGTTATAAGGTTAGTACCTACACCCCAAGCATTAACAGCAGCATCCTGCAACTTTAAATTATTAATAACTTCCTCGTCCAAATCACTGGAAGCCACTATAGTTGTATCTTCAAATCCAGCTGCATCTAGCATTTTGCGAGCTTCCTTTGATAAATAAGCTATATCTCCAGAATCAATACGAATACCTTGGGGCTTGTATCCCTGTTCTTTTAATTCCTTAAATACAGTAATAGCATTTGGAACACCACTGTTTAATACATTATAAGTATCAACCAAAAGAAGTGTATTATTTGGATATACTTTAGCATAGGCACGAAATGCCTCAAGCTCTGTTTCGAATGTTTGAATCCAACTGTGTGCATGGGTTCCCATAACTGGTATATCAAACTTCTTCCCTGCAAGAACATTGGAAGTTCCCACACAGCCACCTATAACAGCTGCCCTAGCACCATATATGCCTGCATCAGGTCCTTGGGCACGTCTTAAACCAAACTCAAAAACAGAATCTCCCTTTGCCGCCGTACAAATACGAGAAGCCTTAGTAGCAATTAGAGATTGGAAGTTTATTATATTTAATAGAGCTGTCTCAATTAGTTGAGCTTGAATGACTGGAGCTTTTACTCTTAAAATAGGTTCGTGTGGAAACATAACAGAACCTTCTTCAACACTATAAATAGTTCCAGTAAATTTAAAGTTTCTTAAATAGTCTATAAACTCATCATCAAATAAGTTTAAACTCTTTAAATATGTTAAGTCCTCTTCATCAAAATTAATATTCTCGATATAATCGATTACCTGCTCTATTCCTGCTATTATAGTATAACTATTTTGGCAAGGATTTTTTCTAAAGAACAGATCAAAGACGACAGTGTTTTTATCAACTCCATTTTTAAAATAACCATTCATCATAGTTAGCTGATAAAGATCTGTCAGCAAGGTCAAGTTTCTCATTTTTCTACCTTCCTTTGGTTAATATTTTTAATTAAAATCTATTATATCAAAGTTGAATAATAACAGGCAACAAGCTGATCTATGTCATAAACCGAAGAAAATTGACGAAAACATATATAAACACTCGAATTTTAGAATATTCCATAGTTTATACATATTATTATTTAGTATTAGTTTGTTTTTTATCTCATATCCATCGGAAAAATTTCAAGTGGGCCATGGGTTGGTGAGAAAGCATTAGAGGAATTTTCACATATAGGAAAAGCCTCCTTTCATATATTAGAATGAAGAAAACTTTTTTATATATGTGAGAAGGAGATTTTTATATGAATATTATTTGGATAGTTATGATATTTATAGGAATTGCAGTTGCTATTCTTACAGGAAAACCTGAAATAATTAATGATGTAATTATTCATGATACTGGAGAAGCCGTAGTCTTTGCAATTGGCCTTACAGGAATTATGTCATTTTGGCTTGGCCTTATGAATATTGCCAAAAAGTCTGGCCTTATTAATAGCTTTGCCAAATCTATGACACCAATAACAAGGTTTTTATTTCCAGATATACCACCTAACCATCCTGCTATTGGGGCAATGATGATGAATATGGTTGCAAATATGTTTGGAGCCGGTAATTCTGCAACAGCCCTAGGCCTTAAGGCTATGGAAGAACTTCAAAGATTAAATCCAGATAAAAAAACTGTTACTAATGCAATGGCTATGTTTCTTGTAATTAACATGTCTTCTATACAGCTAATCCCCCTTACCATAATGAAATTAAGAGCAGATGCGGGATCTGTTAATCCATCTGAAATAATTATTACATCAATTTTAGCTACAATCGTATCAACTGTTGTTGGGGTTGCTGCATGTAAAATAATGGAGGGAAAGAGATGATAAAAGTACTTAGTTATACATCGGTAATCGCTATTCCTATAATGATGAGCATTATATTGCTACATGGGTGGATTAAAGGAGTAAGTATGTACGAAACCTTTGTAGAAGGGGCAGCAGATGGGTTTAAAAGTTCAATAGCAATTATGCCTTATTTAGTTGCCATATTTATTGCTATAGGTTTTATGAGAAAATCAGGGGCTATTGATTATTTAATAGATTTTTCAAGCCCTATAATGTCATTTATTGGAATACCCCCAGAAATATTGCCATTAGCAATAATGAGACCCATATCAGGTAGTGGAGCCTTGGCAGTTTTGCAAGATGTTCTAAATACCTATGGCCCAGATAGCTTTGTCGGTAGACTAGGATCCACTATGATGGGATCTGCGGAAACTATCTTTTATACTATGGGAATATACTTTGGTTCTGTAGGAATTAAAAGGGGTAGACATACGATAGGAGCCGCATTAATTTCTCATTTAGCCTCTATGATAGCGGCTGTTGTTATTTGTACCTATTTTTTTCTATAAATACTAACCTAATTAGAAAATTGGAGGTTGGAAGTGTTTTGTGCAGTGCCTGCGCCCTATAGGCACTGCGATAGGATCGGAGTACTTTTTTATTTAAACATATCGATTGAAATTTTATCTACCCATACTGTGCTGTCTATATTATTGAAAATAATATTAATAGAGTCTTCAATATCTTTATTCAAAGTAAGCTGTATCAGCTCCCAACTATTTACGTATAAAGGTTTGTGGGATATAGATTGTTGAAATGATAATTTACTATTAGAATAGCCTTCGATGGCTATTTTAATTTCATCAGATGCATCTAATTTTACCCACATTAAGAGCTGAGAATTCGCTTTGATAGGACCTTGGTTAATAGTTATTTTATGCGAGGTATGGTTTTCACCAGAGAATTTAAATGAGTAATCACCATATTTTG
The DNA here is from genome assembly GCF_018141165.1 of Alkaliphilus sp. B6464. NCBI lineage: Bacteria > Bacillati > Bacillota > Clostridia > Peptostreptococcales > Natronincolaceae > Alkaliphilus > Alkaliphilus sp. B6464. The sequence continues at coordinate 906,717 of NZ_CP058557.1, read as the reverse complement.
AAGCTGCGAAATCCTTTTCTATATATTCACTTAAATAATCAATATTTTTATTAGGTCCTATAACTTCTTCATTATTATCTTCTGTTTCTTTATTTTCCTCTGGATTGTTTGCGTTTATATCTGTTGTATCCTTAGGAGAGATGACTACATTTGAAGTTGTGGCCTTGTCTATTGGAAACATAGATTTTAAAGCAAAAACCCCTGCTGATGCTATTGCAATTAATCCAACGGTACTTATAGCAATAGTAAAGAGGCGTTTTTTATGTATATCATTTTTTTTAATATCATCTTCGTTTATAGAACCTACTTTTCTTCCAACTAGATTAGTAGAATTATATGTTATTATATTTTCTTGAGTATTCGATATAGGCAAGCTAACAATATTAAGAGTTTCTAAATCATTAAATATTTCATCAATGCTATTATAAATCGCATTGTTTTTTTGGAGCTTATCTAAAAATCCCATAGTTTTTATGTATAAGGGTAATTCTTCATAATTGATGTCCTGTAGACTTGTTAATTTTTTTAATACTAACACAATATTATTTATAACTGCTTCAAAGTTTTTGCTTTTAAAAGAACTTTCATTAAAAATAATTAGTTCATCAAATGACATTTTTCCTTTATTTATAATGATTTGTGATTCATCCACTAATATTGATTTTACATTATTAGGAACAGGATCATACTTCCTAATACCATCTAAATATTGATAAATTAGGTTAACCCTTTCGGTGAAGGTTGGAGAAAAGTCATTTAAATATGTATTTAATGATAATCCTTCTTCTACTTTTGTAACTAAAACTATCTGATCTTCCATTTTTTCAAAGTGAAGAACATGGTTAAATGTATCCTTATAGTTTTGCCCCACTAAATCCCAAATAGAATCATTTTCCTCTGTGTATATAGTATTAATTACTACAGCCTGATTATCCGTACTATCCGTACCAATAAAAACTTTTTGGAAATCATTTTCTTTAAATGTTTGAACAATTGTATAACGATCTAAATATGAGGAATTCATCTGTTTTTCACCCTTACCATATTGTCTTTTTCAAATAATAATTCGCCATAGTAATATTTCACAGGAGAAAGCGTTTTATGTCAATAGGTATTTAGACACAAAAAATATTTTTGTCGATTATAAAGGTTAAGTTAGTTGACATTGTGGGTATAATTTAATATATTATTGTATAATACTATATGTAAAAGTAATGACGGGAAGAGTAGGTTTACAGAGTTAGTAGCAGAGAGCCGGGTAAGGTGAAAGCCGGTACTAATAAAGCGACTGAAGATGGCCCCTGAACTTCATGGTTGAGAAGCTTTTGTAGTTTTTAGACTATGCCGGATTTGCACCCGTTAGCCTTGCAAGGTGATAATCATCACTTACTAAGTTTATTGTCGTAAGATAATAATAAACTAGGGTGGTAGCGCGAGTATATCCTCGTCCCTATATTTTTAGGGACGGGGATTTGTTTTATAAAAAAACAGGAGGAATGAAAATGAGCAAAGGAAAATTTTATTTAACGACACCAATATATTATCCTAGTGGAAGACTTCATATAGGACATACCTATACAACAGTAGCAGCTGACGTGTTAGCTAGATTTAAAAGATTTACAGGCTACGATGTAAAATTTTTAACAGGTACAGATGAGCACGGAGAAAAAATACAAGAAGCTGCTCAAAAGGCAGGAGTAACTCCAAAGGAGTACTTAGACAAAATAGTAGACGAGATTAAAGATTTATGGAGCAGAATGGATATTTCCTACGATACCTTTATACGTACTACTGACGAAGAACACAAGCAAAGAGTACAAAATATTTTCCAAAAATTATACGATAAAGGAGATATTTACAAAAGCGAATATGAAGGCTGGTACTGTACACCTTGCGAGTCTTTTTGGACAGAAACACAATTAAACGAAGGTCATGTATGTCCAGACTGTAATCGTCCAGCACATCTAGCAAAGGAAGAAGCATACTTTTTTAAACTATCAAAGTATCAAGATAGATTAATTAAATACTTTGAAGAACATCCAGAAATTTGCTATCCAGAGTCTAGAAAAAATGAAATGGTAAATAACTTTTTAAAGCCAGGGCTAGAAGACCTTTGTGTATCTCGTACTAGTTTTGATTGGGGTATACCAGTACCATTCGACCAAAAACATATAATATATGTATGGTTTGATGCAGTATGTAACTATATTACTGCACTTGGATATGGGTCAGAAAATGAAGAAATGTTTAACAAATATTGGCCCGCTGATGTTCATTTAGTAGGTAAAGAAATAATTAGATTCCATACAATCATTTGGCCAGCAATACTTATGGCCCTAGAAGTTCCACTACCTAAAATGGTATATGGACATGGCTGGATATTATTTGGTGCTGATAAAATGTCAAAATCAAAAGGAAATATAGTCTATCCAGAGCCACTAATAGAGCGTTATGGATTAGATGCTATTAAATACTTCCTTTTAAGAGAGTTTACTTTTGGGCAAGATGGTAATTACACTAATAGAAACTTTATTAGTCGTTTAAACTCTGACCTTGCAAATGATCTAGGAAATCTTGTAAGCAGAACTATATCTATGATTGAAAAATATAATGGTGGAATTATTCCAGAGGCTAAAGAAGCAGGTGAATTCGACCAAGATTTAAAATCTATTGCAACAGGTGCTGCTAGCAAAGTAGAAGAAGCAATTAATAAGCTACAGTTTCATGATGGGTTAGAGGAAATCTGGAAGGTAGTTCGTAGAACAAATAAATATATAGATGAAACCTCACCTTGGGTACTTGCAAAGGATGACGCTAATAAAGAAAGATTAAATACAGTACTTTATAATCTAGCAGACTCTATTAGAATTATTTCTGTATTAATAAAGCCATTCATGGAGTCTACTACTATTAAAATTTGGACACAGCTAGGAATTGATGAAGGACAAGGAACTCAGTGGGAGGATACATTTAACTTTGGCAAAACTCCAACTGGCATAAATGTAAGAAAAGGGGATGCTTTATTCCCAAGACTAGATATAGATAAGGAAATAGAGGAATTAAAAAATATTAATGCTACTTACCTTGAAAAAATAAGTGGAGTTCAAGAAGAAGAAGTTATTATCGAGCCAAAAGAACAAATAACTATCGATGACTTCGATAAGGTAGAGCTTAGAGTAGCGAAGGTACTAGAAGCAGAAAAACACCCTAAGGCAGATAGACTTTTAGTATTGCAGTTACAGGTAGGCAATGAAAGAAGACAGGTAGTATCAGGTATAGCTGCCCATTATAAATCAGAGGAGTTGGTTGGAAAAACAGTTATGCTAGTGGCTAACTTAAAACCTGTAAAGCTCCGTGGTATAGAATCCCACGGCATGATACTTGCTGCATCTAACGATGAAAAGCTAGTATTGGGTACAGTGGATAAGGACATTGCCAGTGGTACTGCTATTAGCTAAGGAGGAAAAAACATGGTTTTTGATAGTCATGCCCATTTGGACGATGAACGTTTCGATAAGGACAGAGATAGCATTATAACTAGGGCTAAGGAAAGTGGAATACAATATATACTTAACCCTGGAGCAGACTTAAATACTTCAATAAGGGCAGTTAATTTAGCTCAAAAACATAGTATGATATACGCAGCTGTAGGGGTACATCCTCATGACGTAAAGGATATGGATGAAGATACTATAGAGGTACTTAAAGCTCTAAGTAATAAAGAAAAGGTGGTTGCTATAGGAGAAATCGGTTTAGATTTCTATTATGATCATTCCCCAAGAGATGAGCAAAGAAAGTGGTTTAGAAGACAAATAGAACTTGCTAAGGAAGTTAATCTTCCTATAATTATCCATGATAGAGATGCTCACGAAGAAACCTTTAACATTTTAAAGGAATATGATGTAGGTAGTCTTGGCTGTGTAATGCATTGCTATGCTAGTAGTGTAGAAATGGCAAGAGAATATATAAAAATGGGTGTCTATATTTCGTTAGCAGGACCAGTTACATTTAATAATGCTAGAAAAACATATGATGTAGCTAGAGAAATTCCACTAGAATGGCTTCTAGTAGAAACTGATAGTCCGTATTTAACACCTACACCACATCGTGGGAAAAGAAACGAACCGGCCTACGTAAAGCTTGTTGCAGAAAAAATAGCAGAGGCGAAGGGAATATCTTTTGAGGAAGTAGCGCACCAAACTACATTAAATGCTAAAAAATTGTTCCGTATTGATTAATAATAGTATTATAAAGAGTCGCAGACTATCCCCTACAAAAGCTATAATTGTAGGTCGATAGTCGCGACTCTTTAATTTTAAAAATACTATTTACCAATTTTTCTAAATTTTGTGATATAATTCTGAAAAGGCTTTTAATTGCTAGTCTTAAAACTACATAAAGATATTCGGGGGTATCAGGATGAATAAAAAAAGTGGATACAGTCAAATATTTGTTAAGGATATTGAAAATGGGATGGTTATAGCCAAAGATATCTTAGGTTCAAATGGGGAAATTTTATTGGCAGAAGGATTTAAAATTAACGAGGCATTTAAAATTAAAAGATCACTTAATCAACATAACGTCTTATTTGTAAGCATTATAAGGGAAGAAACTGAACAGGTTAAAAAAGAGAGGCTCCAGACAAAAGAGAAAGTTCAAATTTCGACAAGTGATATAAATAGTCAAATGCTTACTAAATCTATCAATGAGTTTAATGATAATAAAATGGTATTGAAGGAGTCCTTCAATAAATTTGTTAAAGGACAAAAGATAGAACAACAGGAAATTGAAAAAGGAATCAGTGATACACTAAAGCTTTTTAAAGGGAATATAAATGTTTTCCAACTAATGCAAAGTGTAAAGCATTTAGACGATATTACCTACTCTCACTGTCACAATGTTGCACTTGTAAGCTACTCCATTGGGCAATGGTTAGATTTAAATGAAAACGATTTACAGGAATTAGTTTTAAGCGGCATGCTAATTGATATTGGTAAAATTCAAGTTGATGATAAATTGTTGAATAAAGAAGGAAAACTTACTAATGATGAATTCTTAGAGCTAAAAAAGCATTCTATTTTTAGTCATGAAATAATTAAAGGATATGAATTTATTAGCGATAGGGTTAAAAAGGCTGTATTACTTCATCATGAAAGAATGGATGGTAGTGGATATCCCCTAGGACTTAAGGACAATAAGATTCCATTATTCGCCAGAATAGTTGCTATAGCTGATGTGTACAATGCATTAATTTCTGACAGACCTTATCGTGATAAGAAGACTCCATTTGAAGCTATTAGAATATTAGAAACAGAATATATGGATAAATTAGATGCTAATATTTTATATTTATTTCTGCGTCGAGTGGCTTCAAATTATATAGGTCAAGGAGTAATACTTAACAATGGCGATAAGGGAGAAATAGTTTTTATTCCAAAACAGAACTTATTTCGTCCTATTATTAAATTGAAAAATGAAGAACAGATTTTAGATTTAGGTCATAATCAATATGAATATCTTGATGTAGTAGAGTTTTGTTAAATAAAAAATATTTTTAAAAAGATCAGAAATTTAACTGATCTTTTTTTATTCTCTAAGAAAGTACAAGTAAATATGTTGACAAAAATTATAAAATAGACATATAATAATAGTGTACTAGGATGCTAGTGCACTATTTCGATATAGCGAGGTGAAATAAATGGAATTCGATAATTCTAAGCCAATTTATTTACAGATCATAGATTATATTAAAAAACAGTTAATTAGAGGAGAACTTAATATAGGTGATAAAATTCTTTCTCAAAGAGAGTTTGCACAACAATTAAAGGTTAATCCGAATACAGTACAGAGAGCATATAGGGAGATGGAAAGTATGAATTTAGTAGAAACCATAAGGGGCCAAGGAACTTTTATTTGTAATAGACCAGATATGTTAGATGAAATTAAGGAAGAAATGGCAGAAAATATCATGCGGAGCTTTTTTCATGAAATAGAGTCCTTAGGATATAAGGATGAAAAGTTACTAGATTTAGTTAGCAAATGGCAAAAAAGATTAAAGGAGGAGAAATAATGATTGAGTTTAAAGGAGTATCTAAACAGTTTGGTAACACTAAAGCCTTGGATAATATATCAGTAAATTATTCTAAAGGGAAAATTATTGGACTTTTTGGACCTAATGGTTCCGGGAAGTCTACGACTTTAAAAATGATTGCATCTTTAAATAAGCCTGATAGTGGAGAGATACTTATATTTGGAAGAAAACCATCTAAAGAGACTAGGGAAATAGTATCTTATTTACCAGAGATTGATTATATATACCCTTGGATGACTATTAGAGACGCAGCAAATTTTATGAGTGGGTTTTACGGAGATTGGGATGAGGCAAAATACAAAGAACTAATTGAATTTTTAAAGCTAGAGCCTGATATGGTTATAAAGAAAATATCTAAAGGAATGCGAGCAAAGGTTAAACTATTGCTTTGCTTCTCAAGAAATGCAGAGGTTGTACTATTAGATGAACCCCTATCAGGGATCGATATATTAACTCGTGATAAGATTATCGAAACTATTATTAGGGACTATAGGGTTGGTGAGCAGACAATTATTATTTCTACTCATGAAATTCAAGAAATTGAAAGCTTAGTAGACGATGCAGTGTTTATTGGAAGTGGAAGAGTGATTCTTCAAGGTGAAGCAGAGAAGCTAAGAAATGAAAATGGTTTGTCCCTAGTAGAATTAATGAAGGAGGTCTATCGCAATGAAAATTTCTAATGGAAAAAAGCTAGCTACACTTTATAAAAAGGATTTAGCGGCGACAAAATTTGAAACTTTATTGATTATGGGTTTTATTTTAGTAGGAAATCTATTTCTATATTATAAAGCTAAAACATCCTGGCCTATAGAGGTATCCTTAGTTTTCAGTGTGTTGATATTAGGTTTTGTACCTCTATCCACGTTTTTTAGAGCCTTTAGCTTTATTAGAAGTGAATGGAAGGAAAATACGGTCTATTTTATGATGTCTCTACCTACTACAGGTAACGTTATTTTCCTTTCCAAGCTATTAGCCCTATTAACACAGTTTTTCCTACTTGGAGCTATTGCGCTAATATTTACCGGCACTTTTGTATTTATGCATTCACAGTTTCAACATATTTGGGTAGCCATAAAAGATATTAGTACCACTCCTGAAATAGTATGGGAGATGGGTAAAGTAGGTATTCTTCTTTTATTAGGCTTTGGGTTAGCGATTATTATAGCATTTTTAAGTGCAGTTATAGGAAAATTATTTAAGAAGTTTTCAGGATTAATTACCTTTGTCGCATTTATAGCTATAAATTATGGAACGAGTACGATAATAGCTAAATTACTTGAATTAGTAAACACACCTAGATTCAATCCGTATGTGCAAAAAGGAATGATGATTGATGGTGCCAATGTTACTTGGCAACTTACACCAGGCGTTGGCTTATCAGGCGTTGACTTTTCGATTATTTCAATTTTACTCATAGGAGCATCTGTACTATTATTTTTAGCAACTACAGCTATATACGATCGAAAAGTTGAGCTTTAAAGACTTTCGGCAGCTTCTTTTAAAGAGGCTGCTTTTTAAATTCAAGATGTTTTTATTAAAACCCATTCTACAGAAAGTGCATATATAAATATAAATAGAAATATACTTTCCTATGGATTATAAAAGAAGGAGGGTATTTATGAAAAAAGTAAAAGAAATTACTTTAGTAGCATTAATTTTAATACTAATGCTATCTGGTTTTGTCAATGCGCAGCAACCACAGAAAATGACTAGAGTTAATTTTGTAAAAGAGCTTATTAAATTAATGAATGTAGAAATAGACCAGGGCTCGGAGCCACCTTTTAAGGATATAACAAAAAAGGAGGATATACCCTATTTAGCAGCTGCCTTCAATAAAAAAATTATATCTGGGGATAGAGGAAAATTTAATGCAGAAGAATTTGTTACTAAGGAGCAGGCAGTAGTTATGCTGGTTAGAGCACTAGGTGTACTTAATATTAATCAGGATGAAGCTAGTAAAGCAGAAATCAACTTTTTAGATGCTAATAAAATTTCAGACTGGGCAAGACCATATGTTACTTATGCTGTTAAATATGGACTGATAGATGATAGTCAAGGAAAATTCGAGCCACAAAAAGTAGTTACTAAGCCAGAGATTGTGGAAATGCTAAATAAGTTTAAAGAAGCCTTTGTAAGAGAAGGGCTAACAGCGGCACAAATTCTTGAGTTGGCTGATAATAAGTTAAAAGGCTATGATACATACAAGTTTAAAGGGTCAATAGGTATGACACAAAATGTTAAATTGCCTACTGGAGAAGAGGAATTGACTGTTACCAAAATAGAACAAGACGGAATCTTTGAAGCACCAGGGACGGTATATACAATCTCTAAAAATACCACAAATATAGAAGGACAACTAATAGAAGAAGTATCTGAAGTATACATGAAGGATAGAGTTATGTATATTCACATAGGACAAAACCAAGGGTGGATAAAAGTGGACTTAAATACTATGATTATGCAGGTAGGTTCTATAACAGGAATTAGAAATACACAGGAAGGTTTACCACAGTTTTCTAAGGAACAATTAGAAGCAGTTGGAATGTACGCGAGATATGGTCATGATGTAGAAATTGATGGAGAAAAATATTATGTTATTAAGGTTGATTTAGACTCAAGGGCTTTTATGGAAATGTACAATAAAGCAATGGATGAAACATTTAAATATATGTTTGAAGGTGAAATGTGGGAGGAAACTAGGAAAACACAAGGATTTCCAGAGGGCATGGAGGAAGAAACCTTCAAAGCTATAGTAAGATCGACAGCAGAACAGGTATTGAAAAACACAGATATTAAAATGATGCAAGAATATTACATCCATAGGGAGAATAAACATTATAGTAAGCTTATAGTTAAGCAGCTGATTAATATAAACTTTATGGAAGTTGAAACAAAGGTTAATATAGATGGGCAATACAAATATTATGGGTTTGGAGAAAATGTTGTTTTTCCAGAAATAAGTTAAAATTTCATAATTAAAGCAAAAAGCAGGTTAATCTGCTTTTTCATTTTTAATATGTAATTTTTGATTTTTATTCATATAATGAAGAATAAAGCAATAAGAATATTAAATTAGTATTGTGGAAATAATCTAAGTGTCCATTGATTACTGACATTACAAGCATGTAGCAGATAATGTTGACAAAAACAAAAACATAGAATAAAATGAGTAAATGTTTCATCCTTAATTTAAAAATGAACAGGAGGAAGTTTTATGCAAAGTCACCTGAGCAGCAATAAGATTTTTAGTAAAAAAACTCTTATTGTAGCTGTCGTAGTATCACTATTGTTATTGGGGGTAGCCTTTTTCGGGCTTCAAAATACAATTGTGATTGCACATGATGGACAGGAAATTCAGGTTTCAACTCTAGCGAGTACAGTGGAAGATGTTCTGCGTAAACAAAACATTGTAATTGAAAAAGGGGATAAAGTTATTCCAAATTTAAATGAAAAAATAAAGGATGGAACAAAGATAGTTATTCATAGAGCTTTTGAAATAAAGCTTATTGATGGAACAGTTGAAAAGAATGTACTTACCGCAGAAAATAACGTAGAAGACTTAATTGACTCACTTAATATACAACTTCAGGAAGAAGATAGAATCGAACCAATGCTAGAGGAGCCTATTCGAGAGGGAGATGTGGTTACAATAACCAGAGTTACCCGAGAGGTAGTAGTTGAAACTCAAGAGTTACCTTTTCAAACAGTCTTTAAAAACAATAAGGACCTAGAGAAAGGAAAAACTCAAAAAGTTCAAGAAGGTAAAAAAGGATTACGAGAAGTAAAGCTTGAAGTTCTTTATGAAAATGGAGTAGAAGTTGCTAAGAAAATTGTTGAGGAAAATGTAGTTGAAGGTGCTGTTAATGAAATTATTGAAAAAGGAACAGCGACCTTATTAGCAACCTCCAGGGGAGATACAAGGAAATATAGTGAAATGTTAACTATGACAGCTACTGCTTATCATGCTGGATACAGTAGTACAGGAAAAAATCCTGGCGATAAATATTATGGTCTAACCGCAAGCGGTACTAAGGTGAGACCAGGAGTAGTAGCTGTAGATCCTAAAGTTATTCCTTTAGGTACAAAGCTGTATATAGAATCCACTGATGGAACCTCTCATTATGGCCTTGCTAGTGCAGAAGATACTGGTGGTGCTATAAAAGGAAACAAAGTTGATCTTTTCTTCGAAACCCCCCAAGAAGTAAAAAGATTTGGTAGAAGAAAAGTAAAAGTATATGTACTAGAATAGGTCAGAGGATTCTCTGACCTGTTTTATTATGCAAATTTCATGTATAATAATATAATATATTCAAATAAAGGAGAATGTCATGATAAGAGAAATAATTGTTGTAGAAGGAAAAGATGACGTAGCAGCTATTAAGAGAGCTACAGATGCAGAAATTATTACAACAGGAGGATTTGCACTACAAAGCCATGTTATAGATCGGATAAAGACAGCGGCTAAAAGAAGAGGAGTAATTATTTTTACAGATCCCGATTTCGCAGGTGAAAAAATAAGAGGTATTATATCTTCTAAAGTACCTGGATGTAAACATGCTTTCCTGCCTAAGGAGCAAGCCTTAAAAAATGGAGATATTGGAATTGAAAATGCCACACCAGAAAATATTATGTTAGCTTTAAAAAAAGCTAGAAGTGAATCTATAGAGAAGACTAATGAATTTACTCAAAATGACTTATTGTTTAATGGCTTAATTGGTTTTGATGGTGCTGCATATCGTAGGGACGAATTAGGGAAAATACTAGGAATTGGATATGGAAACGCTAAGCAATTCTTAAGCAGACTTAATAACTATGGTGTTACCCGTGAAGAGTTTACAGAAGCGATAAAAAAATTAGAAGAGTAGGGGTAAAATATGGATAGAATATCATCACCAAAGAAAACCAAGGAAATAGTGCAAAAATATGGATTTAAATTTTCTAAAAGCCTAGGACAAAACTTTTTAATAGATCAAAACATATTGGATAATATTGTAGATGGTTCTAATATTTCAAAAGATGATTATGTTATTGAAGTTGGGCCAGGAATAGGCAGTCTTACTCAAAATATAGCAGAAAAATCTAAGTCAGTAGTTGCTATCGAAATTGATAAAACTCTAATTCCTATTTTAAATGATACATTAAAAGATTATTCTAATGTGGAAGTAATAAATGAAGATGTTTTAAAGCTTGATTTACATAAATTGATTAATGAAAAATTTAAAGGGAACAGGGTTAAAGTAATTGCTAATTTGCCATACTATGTAACTACACCTATTATTATGAAGTTTTTAGAGGAAAGGGTTCCTGTTCAGTCTCTAACCATAATGATCCAGAAAGAAGTTGCAGATCGTATGCAGGCAAAACCAGGTACAAAGGATTATGGAGCTTTATCTATTGCGGTGCAATATTACTGTAATCCTAAAATATTGTTAAAGGTACCTCCATCAGTATTTATTCCTCAACCCAAGGTAGAGTCTACCGTTATCAAACTAGATATACTAGAGAGGCCTAAGGTCCATGTTGAAAATGAAGACTTGTTTTTTGCATTAGTAAAGGATGCTTTTGGAAAAAGAAGAAAAACTTTATTAAATGCTTTAAGCACAGGGAATCTCAAGCTAAATAAAGATTTACTAAAAGACGTATTATTCTCAAGTGGAATAGATGAAAATCGTAGAGGAGAAACCTTGACTATTGAAGAATACGGTCTGTTAGCTAACAACTTGGCAAAAATATTATAATAATTGTAAATTATTTACCCTTCTATACATATATTAATTATAGAGACCTAAAAGTATTCTATAGAAGAGGGAGGTAAATAAGGTGAAAAGACGATATAGACGATATTTCGTTATGCTAGAGGTAGAAGATAAGAGCTCTGGTACTGTTAAAAATGAAGGACCAAAGGGTTATGCAAAGATAGAAGTTAAAAATGATGAAGGTACTTTAGCTATTTATTGTCAAAACTTAAAGACCGGGAATAACGGCGACAGATATCGATGGTATTTAATTAATACGAAGAAAGAAGGAGAACCTGCTATAGTAGAAGTGGGTCCTATGGAAGTAGATGAGAAAGGAAAGGGAGAAGTAGTTTGGGAGTTTAATGCAGAGAACGTAAGGGGATCTATGGAAGAGATAGACAACTTTAATGTTTTAATATTAGCAGTACAAAATAAGGATGATAAAGGAAACTTATTTATACCCTTAGTAGGTTATATAGATAAAGAAAAACCAACAGCTTGGAGATATGCATTAGAAAAACACTTATACATCCCATCAAAAAAAGAGAAAGAGATAGACTCAAAAATAGCATCTCCTAAACCTCAAGAAGAGCCAGCTATTCCTGAAAAACTCCATGAACATATTGAAACTGATAAAGAATACATACCTATTAAAGATGACATAAAAGAAATAATAGACGAAAATATAGAAGATCAAATCGAAGAAACCCAATCAATTAAAGATGAGGTTGAAAATAAAAGTCAATCTGTTGAAGAACAGATTGAAGGGGAAATTTTAAAAGAAACTGAAGAAAAAGTAGTAGAACAAAACGATATATTTGTTGAAGAAGAGATTGAAAGAGAAAGTTCAGAAGAAACTGAAGAAAAAGTAATAGAACAAAACGATATGTTTGCTGAAGAACAGATTGAAAGAAGGGTTTTGAAAGAAATTGAGGAAGAAGTGGTAGAACAAAACAATATATTCGTTGAAGAAGAGGGTAATACTCTATTGGAAGACGAAATAAACAGTGAGGAATCTTACGGAGTTCAAATGCAAGGCTATATTGAAAATGCACTAAAGGATTTCCCAAAGGTTAATCCGTTTGTTAACAATCTGGAGGGCTACATTTGGTGGCAAATTCCTTATAATCACCAAACAATATATAGATCATATATGCCATTTATTTTATATGTAGATAGTGTGAGGGGACCTATAAATTATTATGCTTCTAAAATGATGCAAACCATTTATTTGCATCAACATCATATATTTGGCATACTATATGAAGAAAACAGTGTAGCTAAATATTATGCTTATGGTATACCAGGCAGAAGACTATCTTCAGAACAACCCTATGAAGGAGCTACAGGTTTTACTTATTGGCATCCCTGTGATCCTGGGCCACAGGATATTAATTCTCACGGCTATTGGATATTACTCATCGATCCTAAAAACGGAAAGGTAATTGAAAATTAAAAATTATAAAACCCCATCTCGGGGTTTTATTTTTGTCTATTTTATCCATAATACAATTCCACTAATAATTAATAGAGCGATTACTGCCGCACAAATATAAACATGTCTTTTTTTGAATACTAAAAAACGCATTGTTTCACCCCTTATAAACATAGTACTTCCCTAGTAATAATATATTTGTCTTTAAAAGGCTTTATGCCATGTAATTATGTAATGCTTAATTTCGAAAATATTGTTCAATAGATTTAAAATAATATACAAACCTCAGTATTTTAAATATTACAAATACAACAATTTATTCCAACTTACGAACAATTATAGATTTTCTTCTAATAATATGGTATACTCAATTATGCATTTTCTTACCCTTCACTTTAGGGTGTATATTTTGGACTTATAGGATGACAATTATGAGAGAAGGAGGAGTTAGGATGGTTAAACAGGAAAAAAAGAAAAAAGGACTATTTAATAAATTTTTAGATGGAATCGAGTATGTAGGTAATAAACTACCTCATCCAGTTAGCTTATTTGCTATTTTTGCTGTAGTTGTTGTTATTGTTTCAGCACTAGCTGCAAAGGCAGGAGTTCATGTAAATTTTGAAAAATTTGTAGATGGAGAGCTTGTTAAAGAAACTGTACATGCAGTAAGCTTATTAACACCTGACGGAATAAGAAAAATATTTACAAGTGCAGTAACTAACTTTACAAGCTTTGCACCACTAGGAACAGTACTAGTCGCAATGCTTGGTGTAGGGGTTGCAGAAGGTAGTGGACTTATAGGTGCTATGCTTAGAAAATTAGTTTTAAGTACACCAGCAAGATTAATTACAGCTGTAGTTGTATTTGCAGGTATTATGTCTAACGTTGCATCAGATGCAGGATACGTTGTATTAGTACCATTAGGTGCAGTAATATTTGCGAGTTATGGGCGTCATCCATTAGCAGGTCTTGCAGCAGCATTTGCAGGGGTATCTGGTGGATTTAGTGCTAACTTAATTTTCGGTTCAACTGATGCTTTATTATCAGGATTAACTCAGCCGGCAGCACAAATGATAGACCCTAGCTACACGGTTGATATTGCTGCTAACTGGTATTTCTTAGCTGCATCTACTGTTCTTATTACTATAGTAGGTACATTAGTTACAGAAAAAATTGTTGAGCCAAGACTTGGCGAATATAAAGGAAAATCATCAAAGACTATTGATGTTGATAGAGTAAGTGCAGAAGAATCTAGAGGATTAAAATTTGCATTAATTGGATTAATTGCTTTTATAGCAGTTATTGCAGCTTTAGTAGCACCTGCAAATGGTATTTTAAGAAATCCTGAAACAGGATCTATTATAAAAGAGTCAGCATTTATGGGTGGTATCGTTCCAATTATTGCTTTAATGTTCTTAATTCCAGGGGTAGCATATGGTATTGGAGCTGGAACTATTAAAGGAGATAAAGATATTGCAAACTTTGCAGCTAAATCAATGTCTTCTATGGGATCATATATCGTTCTTGCTTTTGTATCTGCACAATTCGTAACATATTTCACATGGTCAAACCTAGGTACTATCCTAGCTGTTAACGGAGCAGAATTCCTAAAAGCAGTAGGACTTACAGGTTTACCACTAATGTTTGGATTTATTTTAGTAGCAGCATTTATTAACCTATTTGTTGGAAGTGCTTCAGCAAAATGGGCTATTATGGCACCAATATTTGTTCCTATGTTTATGAGACTTGGATACTCTCCAGAGCTTACTCAAGTTGCATATAGAATTGGTGACTCTACAACAAATATTATTTCGCCATTAATGTCATACTTTGCTATAGTTATTGCATTTGCTCAAAGCTATGATGAAGATACAGGAATTGGTACACTTATTTCTACAATGCTACCATTCTCAATGGTGTTCTTATTAAGCTGGGCACTATTCTTTGCAGCATGGTTCCTATTAGGATTACCATTAGGACCAGGAGCAGGTCTATTCTATTAATATTTTAAAACATTGATATTCAGGATGATAAAGGCTGTCACTTTGAACATAGTCTCTTATCATTCTGATTTTTTTATTATTTTGATGTAATTATTCTAATGTTTAAACCAAAATGATATTATGATAAAATAAAGGATATAATATATAAAGCATAAATATTCTGTAAATAATATTAAAGGAGGAATTACATATGGTTAATCAAGATCGTGTAGTAAACGAATTTTTAGAGCTAGTTCAAATCGATAGCCACTCTGGTAAAGAAGGAGCAGTTGCTAAGGTACTTGTTAAAAAGCTAGAAGAAATGGGACTAGAAGTAATTATAGATGATGCAGGCGAAAAAGCAGGTGGAGAAACAGGTAATGTAATTGGTAAGCTAAAAGGAACTAAAAATGGTCCTACTATTCTATTTAGCTCTCATATGGATACAGTTACACCTGGAGAAGGTATAAAGCCAATTATAAAAGATGGAGTAATATATAGTGATGGTACTACAATTTTAGGTGGAGACGATAAAGCTGGAATTGCTGCCATATTAGAAGGAATTAAATTAGTAAAAGAAAATAATATAGAACATTCAGATGTTGAAGTTGTTTTTAGTATTTGGGAAGAAGGCGGTTTATTTGGTGCTAAGTACCTTGATACTAGCAAAATAAGTGCTGAATATGGTTTTGTACTAGATAGTGGTGGAGCCCCTGGAGAAATTATAGTAACAGGCCCTGCACAAGACAAGGTAAATGCTAAAATTATCGGGAAGCCTGCACATGCAGGGGTTGCTCCAGAAGAAGGAGTTAGTGCTATTATGATTGCTGCAAGAGCAATTGATAATATGAAACTTCTAAGAATAGATGAAGAAACAACAGCTAATATTGGGACTATTTCAGGTGGTATAGCTACCAATATAGTTGCACCAGAAGTTACTATTAAAGCAGAAGCAAGAAGTATAAATGAAGAAAAGCTTAATGCTCAAACTGCACATATGGTAGAAGTATTTGAAAATGCAGCTAAAGACCTTGGTGGTAAAGTAGAAATGGATGTAGAAAGAATGTATCCAGCCTTTAACATAGATCCAGAAGATGAAATAGTTAAAAAAGCACAAGAAGTATTCGGCAGAATGGGAATAGAAAGCCATACAGCAGCTACAGGTGGTGGAAGTGATACAAATATTTTAAATGGTTATGGAATTAAAGCTGTTAACCTTGGAGTAGGCATGACAAAGGTTCATACATTAGAAGAGCATCTACATATTAAAGATTTGGTAAATACTTCAAAAATGGTATCAGAGTTAATTAAAATATTTGGCGAATAATTCGGTCATCGGATAATACACATAAGACAAGGGTATCCTAATTCATATTAGGGTATTCTTTTTTGTTTAAGTAGATATAAAAAAATTATTGCATGTTTATTAAAAATAATGTTTAATGAATCTATTGTATTTTTATAATTTTTGAAAGGGGTGCAAATGTGTCTTATTTAAATCAAAACAAAACACCACTATTTACGGCATTAAAAGAACATCATAAAAACAATGTAATTCCCTTTGATGTACCTGGACATAAACATGGAAGGGGTTTAAAGGAGTTTACTGATTATGTAGGAAATATAGTAATGGAGTTAGATGTCAACTCTATGAAATGCTTAGATAACATTTGTAACCCCATTGGAGTAATTAAAGAGGCTGAGGAGCTAGCTGCCTATGCCTATGGATCGGATAAAGCCTTCTTTTTAGTAAATGGGACAACTTCGGGGGTGCAGGCAATGATTATGAGTGCATGTCAACCAGGAGATAAAATAATTTTACCTAGAAATGCGCACAAATCCGCAGTTTCGGGATTAATATTAAGTGGAGCTATACCAATATATATACAACCCGAAATCAACAGTGATCTTGGTATTGCCATGGGTGTTACAGTAGAGAGTGTAGAAGAAACCATTGGAAGACATCCAGATGCCAAAGCAGTATTTTTAATTAATCCAACCTATTACGGGGCCACATCAAATATAAAAGATATTGTAAGAGTAGCTCATAGAAATGCTATGGCAGTATTAGTAGACGAGGCACATGGAGCCCATATGAGCTTTCACGAGAATTTTCCTATGAGCGCTATGGAAGCTGGTGCAGATATGAGTGCTATTAGCACCCATAAAACAGGAGGGTCATTAACTCAAAGTTCTCTTCTTTTACTAAGGGAAGGAATTATAGATCCTTTTATTGTTAAGAAAAATCTATCTCTTATGCAAACAACTAGTGCTTCTTACTTGCTTATGGCTAGCATAGATGTAGCAAGAAAACAATTAGCTGTAGAAGGGACTAAACTTCTTCAAAAGGTTTTAGATTTGACTAGGGATGCTAGAAGTAGAATAAATAAAATAGAAGGACTATATGCCTTTGGTACAGAACTTATAGGGACACAGGGAGTACATTCTTTTGACGAAAGTAAACTAGGAGTAAATGTACGAAAGTTAGGACTAACTGGCTTCGAAGTTTACGACATATTAATAGACGAATACAACATACAAGTAGAACTTGCAGATTATTATAATATATTAGCTATAGTTAGCTTAGGAGACCATAAGGAGCAATTAGACGCACTAGTAGAAGCCTTAGTAGATATAGCAGAAAAATATAAAACAGATGAAGAAATTAAAGTAGTTAATAGTTTTCTAGAAAATCCAGATGTAATAGTTTCTCCAAGGGATGCTTTTTATAGCAATAAAAAGGCAATAAAGTTTGAAGATGCAGAAGGGGAAATTAGTGGGGAGTCTATTATGGCCTATCCTCCAGGAATACCTATAGTATCTCCGGGTGAAAGGATATCAAAGGATATTATCGAGCATATTATGCTTTTAAAGGAAGAAGAAAGTCTGCTTCAAGGAACAGAAGATCCTTATGCTGAATATATAAGGGTTTTAGGATTAGGAAGTAAAAGATAGAAAAATATACCCCATTGTTCCTCTTTGGAACATGGGGTATATTTTTGTGTAATAAATTGTGCATTCGGGGATTTTTATTACAATGTAACGAAAGAGTTAAGGTTTCCGCTTTCAAAGGAAACTCGTAGTTTACTTGTGGATTATTTTATCGAAATTTGCTATAATATAAAAATATTGAATTTATAATTATGAAATACAGTTATTATACGATATAAGACTAGGATGAGGAAGTGAATGATGTGAAGACATTTTGGAAGGTATTTATAGTTGCATTTCTTTCCTTTGTTATGGTGTTTAGCGGAGTTGTTTGGTCATTTAATAAGTTTATGAGGGAAGATGAGTCAGACAATTTACCTGTAGTTGTTACTGACGACGGAAATGATGAATTAGATGGAGAAAATGGAGAGATGGATGAGCTTCTAAGATTAGCTAAAAACAGTAAAAGGATAAACTTCATTGTTTTAGGACTAGAAGGTCCAAGAAGTGATATGATGATGTTTATGTCCTTTGACCCTGATAAGAAAAGTCTGGATGGAATTTCCATACCTAGAGATACTTATTTAGTAAGAGAAGGATATCCTAGATCAGATCAGAAAAAAATAAACGCCGCCTATGGTGCCCATGGTGCTAAAGGAGTAAAAACCGTAATAAGTAGTTTGCTTCATGACGTGCCGGTAGATTACTATGTAACACTTACCTATAAAGGAGTAGGGGCTATAGTTGACTCCATAGGTGGTGTACCAGTATATATACCTAAGGTAATGAAATATGACGACCCTTACGATGACCCGCCTCTTCACATTTATTTTGAGCCGGGAAATCACGTATTAAACGGTAAAAAGAGCATAGAATTTTTACGTTACCGTAAGCCTAACCAAGGTAGCGGAGCATTAGATAGAAATGGAGATGTAGGAAGAATACAGGCTCAGCAAGAATTTATGAAATCGGCAATGAAAAAGGTATTAGGGCCTAAGCTACCTAATGCGGTAACCACTGCTTTTAAGCATGTAAAAACAGATATGCCTCTACAAGACGCTATGAAATACGCAACAAGTGCTGTAGGGCTTAAAATGGACAATGTAAATATAAGCGTACTTCCAGGAGAGGCCGAATATAAAGGAGGAGTATCCTACTTCTTCCATGATTCAAAGGCATTAAAGGATCTTTTAATTCAAATTTATTCTGGAGAAAGTACAACAGAAACCAGTAATGAATAGATGGAATGCAAATAAACCTTTCTCATGGCTTAAATAATATGAAAAAAAGAGTAGAAAATATTTTCTACTCTTTTTCTATCCATTTAGGGTGGATGGATAGGGGGAGTGGGGTTATGTATTTATAAATTACCCTCACATATTATGCCTAAACATAAATATTAATGGTTCTCAAAATTAATTATAAATTCTCCTATACGATATACATCCCCAGCACCCATAGTTAATACTAAATCATCAGATTCAATATTTTCATAAATATATTTAGATATTTCTTCAAAATTCTTCATATAACGAATATCTCCACTAGGGTTAAATTCCTTAATCATATTTACTAAAACTTCACTGCTTATCTCACCATTATCAATTTCCCGTGCAGCATAGATATCAGTTATTATTACATGATCAGCATCTTTAAATGAAGAAGCAAAATCATTTAATAGAGCCTTTGTACGGCTAAAGGTATGGGGCTGAAAAACACACCATATATTGCGGTGTGGATAGTTTTGTGCCGCTTCTAAGGTAGCTCTAATTTCAGCAGGATGATGAGCGTAATCATCTACAATTTTGCATCCTTTAACCTCTCCTAAAATATCAAAACGCCTATGTATTCCCTTAAACTTTTTAATATGGGTTTCTATATTAGAAGGCTCTACCCCAAGTATATACGCTGTAGCAATTGAAGCCAAAGCATTATATACGTTATGCTTTCCTGGAATATTTAGCTCAAAAGTACCAATGTTTTTTCCATCAAACTCTACTCTAAATATTGGATAACCTTCCTTAGTAAATAAAATATCCTTAGCTACAAAATTGCTATTGTTGTTAATGCCATATGTAATTACGTTGCATTCAACATGAGGGAGTATTTCTTTTACATTTTCATCGTCTTCATTAGCCACTAGAAAGCCTTCCTTAGGAATTAAGTTGGTAAATTTTCTAAAGGCTTCTTTAATATGGTCTATATCTTTAAAATAATCTAAATGATCTTCATCAATATTTAAAATGATACCAATAGAGGGAAAGAATTTTAAAAAACTTTCAACATATTCACAGGCTTCTGTAATAAAATGCTGACTCTCACCAATTTTAATATTGCCACCAATTTCATCTAGTTCTCCACCCACAAGTATAGTTGGGTCCAAGTTGGAATATTCCATAATTAGAGAGATTAGAGATGTAGTTGTAGTTTTACCATGACTTCCAGCTACAGCAATAGCCTTATTGTAGTTTTTCATTATATGGCCTAGCATTTCCGCCCTATCAATTTGAGGAATATCTAATTCCTTTGCTTTTATACGTTCTGGATTATCTTCCTTTACTGCAGCTGTATATACTATTAAATCTGGGTTTTGTATATTATCCTTATTATGCCCAATGAAAATCTGAGCTCCATGCTTCCTTAACTTAGTTAATATTTTAGAATCATTCATATCAGAGCCGGAAACTCTATATCCTTGATTTAGCAGGACTTCAGCTATAGCGCTCATGCTAATGCCACCAATTCCAATTAAATGTATATGCTGATCTAGTTTTTGGTTTATATCAAACGCAATCACAATTGTCACTCCCTTTATATGAGGTTATTTGTTATTCTTTCCAAATAAGTGGTTTTCTATTAGTTCATATTAGTAAGTATATGTATGTAGATATGTATTTTTTCCTATAATGCAGTAGGAAAGTAAAAAAAACTCATCAATATATATTTGTTAGCTATGGACCAAAGTCGGCATTTAGAATTTTTATTAAAGACTTTGTTATAATAAATATAAAACTCTATTAAGTATAATAACATAAAAAATAGGATGAATGTACTAAATTTAGCAATATACTATATACTATTTTTTAACTTAAATAAGAAAATATAAATTCTGTAATTATTGAAGGGATTTTTTTCTTGAATTTACCATATGAAAATAATAAAATGAATAATAGTATATAACATTCGGACTAGGAGGAAATATAATGGGAAAATTGAAAAGAAACGAACGAATTGCAGCTATAGTAAAAATTTTAAGTGATAATCCCAATAGAACATTTACATTAAGTTATTTTAGTGACCTTTTTCAATCAGCAAAGTCAACTATTAGTGAAGATATAGTAGTAACAAAACAGGCAATGGAAAAAGCAAATTTGGCAAAGATCGAAACTATGACAGGTGCTGCTGGTGGAGTTAAACTTATTCCTATAACTACGGCTCATCAAAATAAAGAGATTTTAGGAGAGATATGCAGTAGGTTAAAAGATAAGGATAGAATTTTACCTGGGGGATTTTTATATATGATAGATGTACTTTATTCTCCACATATAATCCATAGTGTAGGAGAGGTTTTTGCTAGTCAATTTGATTATAAGGACGTAGACTATATAGTTACTGTAGAAACAAAGGGAATACCTATAGCCCTTATGGTAGCTAAAGCAATGAACTTGCCACTTATTATTTTGCGACGTGAAAATAAAGTAACAGAAGGATCTACTGTTAGTATAAACTATGTTTCTGGTTCCTCTGGAAAAATTCAGAGGATGTCTCTTTCAAGACGAGCTATTAAACCGGGTTCTAAGGTTATTATTATTGATGATTTTATGAAAGCAGGTGGAACAGCAAAAGGAATGATTGATATGATGAAGGAATTTGATGCTGAGGTTGTAGGTACTGGAGTACTAATAGCAACTAAAGAACCAGAAAAAAAGATTGTTAACGATTACATACCTTTGCTTATTTTAGAAGAAGTAAAGGAAGAGGATGGACAAATAAATATTTATCCAAATGAAAGTCTTCTTAATTTAATATAATAATTCTAGAAAAATAGATTAAGTCAAAAAAAATTCTGAAAATTTCCGATATAAAGAAGGAAAATGAAAAAATATGGAGAATAGATTTAGAAAGTTAGATAAGTCAAGTTTCTAACCCGTATATTAAAAGTGGGAAAATGTACGATTGTTGAAGTTGACAAAAACATAAAGGGGTGAAGGATATATGCAAGTTACAGATGTGAGAATACGTAAAGTAACAGCAGAAGGGAAAATGAAGGCTATAGTATCAGTAACCTTTGATGATGAATTTGTTGTTCATGATATTAAAATCATTGAAGGGCAAAATGGATTATTTATTGCAATGCCTAGTCGAAAAATGGGAGAGGGAGATTTTAGAGATATAGCCCACCCAATAAATTCAATCACTAGAAATAGAATTCAAGACGCTATTTTTTCCGAATATGAAAAAATGAGTGATTCAGAAGAAACAGACAACCAATAATACTATAAGTGCAGGGAGGCAAATAAGCCTCCTTTTTGTTATATAAAAATCCTATATACAACAAAAAACAGGAAAAGACAAAAAAGGGGTTCATTATTTATTGAAAATGTAATAAACTATTAAAGGGTATAGAAGGATATAATATATATAAATTGTTTTTATTCAATAGATATCGAGGTGAAAATAAATATGAAGCTAAAAGCGATTATTTTAGCAGCAGGAGCAGGTACAAGGATGAAGTCCAAATTACCAAAGGTACTTCACAAAGTTTGCGGACAGACTATGCTTGGACATGTAATAGATGTGGCAGGCAACTCTAATGCAAAAGAATGTATCGCCGTTATAGGTCATGGAGCGGATAAAGTAAAAGAAAGTCTTTCACCAGAAGTAAAAACTGTTCTTCAAGAAGAACAACTAGGAACGGGTCATGCTGTTATGATGGCATACAATCATATCGAAGAAGGAACCATTTTAGTGCTGTACGGAGATGGACCTTTAATTACAGAGGATACTCTAAATTCTCTTATGGACTACCATAGAGATGGTGACTACAAAGCTACAGTACTTACAACAGATTTACCAGACCCTAAGGGCTATGGAAGAATCATTCGGGATGTAGAGGGGCAATTAGAGAAGATAGTAGAGGAAAAAGATACTACAGAAGAAGAAAAGTCCATAATGGAGATTAACTCAGGTATTTATTGCTTCGATGGGAAGCTATTAAAAGAAGCTCTGCCACAGCTTAAAAATGATAATGCTCAGAAAGAGTACTATTTAACAGATGTATTATCAATTATCCGTGATATGGGCTTTAAGGTAGGAGTCTATAAAACTGATAAATACGAGGACATTATGGCAATTAACTCTCGAGAGCAATTGGCAGAAGTAGAAGCTATAATGAGAAAGAGAATAGCTAAAAAGCATATGATTAATGGTGTAACTATCATTAACCCAGAGAACACCTATATAGAAAAAACAGTTATTATAGGAGCGGATACCATTATATATCCTGGGGCAGCATTAACAGGGAATACTGTAATAGGAGAAGATTGTATTATTGGACAAAATAGTCGTATAGAAAATACAACTATTGGTAGTGGGGTAGAAGTACAAAGTTCCACAATTATCGAGAGCAAGATAGATGATTATACAACTATAGGTCCCTATGCCTATTTAAGACCAAACAGTAATATAGGCAAACATGTAAAAATTGGAGACTTTGTAGAAGTTAAAAATTCAACTATTGGGGATGGTTCTAAGGCATCTCATTTAGCGTATATTGGAGATGCAGATGTAGGTAAAAATGTTAATATTGGATGTGGTGTTGTTTTTGTTAATTATGATGGCAAAAATAAGCATAGATCCATAGTAGAGGACAATGCATTTGTAGGTAGCAATGCAAATCTAGTTGCGCCAGTAATTGTGAGGGAAAATGGCTATGTGGCATGTGGCTCTACTATTACTAAAGAAGTGCCAAAAGGATCCTTAGCAGTAGCAAGAGGACGTCAAGAAAACAAAGAAGGCTGGGTTGAGAGAAAAGGATTACTTAAAAAATAAGCTAAGCCTGTATATAACTAAGGAGGAAAGTTTGAGATGAATATGAGTGGAAGTGAAGTTAAAATCTTTACTGGTAATGCTAATCCAGAATTAGCACAGAAAATTGCAGATTCAATAGGTTTACCTCTAGGAAAGGCAACAGTATCAACCTTTAGTGACGGAGAAATTTCTGTAAACATAGAGGAGACAGTAAGAGGTACAGATGTTTTTGTAGTTCAACCAACAAATCCACCAGTAAATGATAACTTAATGGAGTTATTAATTTTAATAGATGCATTTAAAAGAGCATCTGCAGGAAGAGTAACGGCTGTGCTTCCTTATTATGGTTATGCAAGACAAGACCGTAAGGCGAAGGCTAGAGATCCAATTACTGCAAAGCTAGTAGCGGATATACTAACATCAGCAGGAGCAGATAGGATTTTAACTATGGATTTACATGCTGCTCAAATCCAAGGATACTTTGACATTCCTGTAGACCATCTTTTAGGTGTGCCAATATTAGCGAAGTACTTCCAAGAAAAAGAAATTAAAGATCTTGTTGTTGTTTCACCAGATTTAGGTAGTGTAACAAGAGCTAGAAACTTTGCAAACCTCTTAGATGCACCAATTGCTATTATCGATAAAAGAAGACCACAGGCAAACGTAGCAGAAGTAATGAACATTATTGGAGATATAGAAGGTAAAAATGTAATTTTAATTGATGATATGATTGATACTGCTGGTACAATCACACAGGGAGCAAATGCTCTAAAAGAGTTTGGAGCTAAGGAAGTATACGCTTGCTGTACTCATCCTGTATTATCAGGACCAGCCATAGAAAGAATTCAAAACTCTGTAATTAAAGAGCTTATTATTACAGATACTATTCCTCTACCAGATGAAAAGAAAATCGACAAAATTAAAATTAAATCTGTTGCACCAGTATTTGGAGAAGCAATTCAAAGAATTTACAAAAACATTTCTGTAAGCAAATTATTTGATTAATTTTAGTTATAGACAGCCCTAGGCTGTCTATAATTTTAATATTAATATTCAAAATATATGAACATGTATTTTACAATGTAAGAGGTGAAAAAATGCATATAATAGTTGGACTAGGAAACCCAGGCAAAAAATATGATGCCACAAGACATAATGTAGGCTTCGAAGCTATAGATTTGTTGGCAAAAAGAAATAATATAGAAGTAAAAAGATTAAAACATAAAGCCCTATGTGGGGAAGGAAATATCGGTGGCAAAAAAGTAATGCTAGTAAAGCCACAAACATTTATGAATTTAAGTGGACAAAGCCTTTTAGATATAGTACAGTTTTATAAAATCGATCCAAAAAACCTTATAGTAATTTACGATGATATAGATGTGGCAGTAGGCTCACTTAGAATTCGAGAAAAAGGAAGCTCAGGAAGTCATAATGGAATGAAATCTATTATTTATCAATTGCAGACAGACCAGTTTCCTAGGGTGAGAATAGGTGTTGGAAAACCACAATTTGGAGATTTAGCAGATTATGTTTTAGGTAGATTTCCAAAGGAAGAAATCCCAACAATGATTGAAACCATAGAAAGAGCCGCACTAGCATCTGAAATGATAGTTACAGATGGAGTTTCACTAGCAATGAACAGATACAATGGATAGAGTAGGTATAAGCAAAGACTAAAGGACAAAAGCTATATTTAAAAATATTTAAAAATATTTAAAAAGGAGTTTGTCCATGGTTATATTTGCAGGAATGATTGCAGCACTTTTTTCTTATATATGTAATAAATGGGTATTAAAAGGGTTAGGAGACATAGCTATTGTAGTGGCAGTACCGTTTATAGAGGAAACTTTAAAAACAGCTAGTTCTATTATTATAGGTA
Source organism: Alkaliphilus sp. B6464 (assembly GCF_018141165.1). Taxonomy (NCBI): domain Bacteria; kingdom Bacillati; phylum Bacillota; class Clostridia; order Peptostreptococcales; family Natronincolaceae; genus Alkaliphilus; species Alkaliphilus sp. B6464. Next base: position 880,631 of record NZ_CP058557.1, on the reverse strand, counting down.
CTAGTATAATAGGTACACATTTTATATTTGGACTTATTGAAGGGATATACGACATAGTGAATTCATCTAAGAGTATAGGCAAGTGGGCGGCATTAGCTAGCGTAATAAGCCATAGCATCTTTGGATTGGTTACTTACCTAACCATAAAAGCAGGCTACTCTATTTACTGGGGAATATTTCTCTCTTGGCTAATCCATAGTACTTGGAACTGGTATATAACAAAATATGTATAAATATTAAGTATTAAGCCTAGGGTTAGTGACCTAGGCTATAGGTGTTTTATAACATGAAGTATACAGGTGGTGATGGGCATGAATAAAGGACTATTACTTGCACCAATGAAGAATTCCATGGATTACATGCAGCTTTTAAAAAATATTAAAGATGTAAAAAAGCCTATTGCACTATATGGCCTTAATGAAACACAAAAAGCACACATTGCATATGGAATCCTTGATGAATTAAAGGGACAAGTTTGTATAGTAACATATAACGAAATAGAAGCTAGACAAATCTACGAAGACTTAAAATTTTACGTAGGGGACAGGGCCTTATTTTTCCCTGCAAAAGATGTAATGTTCTATAATATGGAGGCTACAAGCGAGGGAATACAAGAAGAGAGAATGAGGGTAATAGAAAGGATTATAGAGGGTGAAGACTGTATTGTAGTTACCTCTATAGATGCATTTCTTTTAAGACTACCGCCTCCCAACTCCTATACTAAAAATCAAATAATCTTTAATGTAGGAGAAACTGTTGACTTAGCAAAGGTAATAGAAACATTTATTATTCAAGGTTATGAAAGAATGGACATAGTAGAAGAAAGAGGACAGTTTAGTATTAGAGGAGATATTATAGATATTTTCCCAGGTTCAGCAGAAGCACCTTTAAGAATCGAATTATTTGGCGACAAAATAGATTCTATTCGCAAATTTCAAGTAGATACCCAAAGATCTATGGATAAGGTAGATTCTGTAAAAATCTATGCGGCAAAGGAAACAACTATAGAAGATTTCAACTCGGAAGAAGTAATTGCTAAATTGTATGAAGATTATAAAATAATTAACAAAAAGCTAGATAAAGAAGCTAAGAAAGTACTAAAAGAAAAGATAGACGAAACAATAGAAAAATTAAAAGAACTAGGTAGTTTCAAAGGTATAGAGAAGTTTTTACCATATATATATGAAAAATCAACTTCTCTTTTAAACTATTTTCCAGAGGATGCAGTTTTTCTGCTAGATGAACCAAGTCGTTTGCGGGAAAAGGCTGAGGGACATATAGAAGAATTTCGTGAAAGCTTTAAAGTCCTTATGGAAAGAGGAGAAGTGCTTCCAAGCCAAGGTAAGCTTCTACTTTCCTACAACGAGATAATAGGTGAGTTACGGAAATATAAATTAGTTGCATTAAGTTTATTACCTAAGGCCATTATGGATTTTCCGCCTAAAGAAATTATTAATTTCGATACAAGGCCTATGCAATCCTTCCATGGCAAAATTGACTTCCTAGTAAATGAGATACAACGACTGCAGTATAAAGGCTATAAAATAGCATTAGTCCCTGGTACAAAAGAGAGGGCACTTAGACTACTAGAACTTTTAAAAGATAGAGGAATAAATGCAGAGTTTGTTGTAACTCCTAGAGAAGATCTGGTTACAGGCCAGGTGATCATTTTACAGGGTAATTTGCGTAGAGGCTTCGAGTATGTAAAAAATAAGTATGTACTTATAACAGACTATGAAATTTATGGAGTCCACAAACAGCAGAGAAAAACAACCAAGAGAAAAGATGCTTCTCCAATTAAGTCATTTATAGACTTAAATGCAGGGGACTATGTAGTACATGAAGGCCATGGTATTGGAAAGTATATTGGAATAGAAGAGCTTAAAGTAGAGGGAGTAAAAAAGGACTATTTAAAAATTCGTTATTCAGGTGAAGGATTTTTATATGTACCTACAGATCAAATGGATCTTATTCAAAAATATATTGGAAGCGATGACGCACCACCAAAGCTAAATAAGTTAGGTGGTACAGAATGGGCTAAAACAAAGACAAAAGTTAAAAAGGCTATAGAAGATATGGCAGGAGATTTGTTGAAGCTCTATGCAGAAAGAGAAAAGACAAAGGGGTATGCATTTAGCAAGGATACGGAATGGCAAAAACAATTTGAAGACCTCTTTCCCTACGAAGAAACTCCAGATCAGCTAAGATGTATTGAGGAAGTAAAATCAGATATGGAACGAGAAAGAGCTATGGATCGTCTACTATGTGGAGATGTGGGTTACGGTAAGACGGAAGTAGCTATTCGTGCTGCTTTTAAAGCCGTAGCAGATAGTAAGCAGATAGCATTTTTAGTACCTACAACTATTTTAGCACAGCAGCATTATAATACATTTAAACAAAGGTTTTCGGGCTTCCCTGTAAATGTGGAAATGCTTAGTCGATTTAAGGCTCCTTCAGCACAAAAACAAATTTTAGAGGATGTGAGAACTGGAAACGTAGATATTCTTATTGGAACCCATAGACTATTATCTAAGGATGTGCAATTTAAGGATTTAGGACTTCTTATAGTAGACGAAGAGCAGCGTTTTGGTGTAAAGCATAAGGAAGCTTTAAAACAGTTAAAAAAATCTATAGACGTGTTAACATTAACTGCTACACCAATACCTAGAACCTTGCATATGTCTATGATTGGTATACGAGATATGAGTGTTATTGAAGAGCCGCCAGAGGAGCGATTCCCTGTCCAAACTTATGTACTTTCATATAGTGAGGCTATGGTTATAGATGCAATTACAAGAGAGCTATCTAGAGGTGGCCAGGTATATTACGTATATAATAGAGTACAAAACATCCATCAAGTAGCCAATAGGCTGGCGCAGCTAGTACCTCAAAGTAGAATTGCTGTAGGCCACGGGCAAATGTCAGAGAGGGAATTAGAAAAAATAATGCTAGATTATATGAATGGAGAATACGACATATTGGTAAGTACAACCATTATAGAAACGGGACTCGATATTTCCAATGTTAATACAATAATAATTCACGATGCAGACAAGTTAGGGCTTTCTCAGTTATATCAGCTACGGGGAAGGGTAGGTAGATCCTATAGACAGGGGTATGCTTATTTGATGTATGAAAAAGACAAAGTACTTTCTGAAGTAGCGGAAAAACGACTTAAAGCTATTAAAGAATTTACTGAGTTTGGATCAGGGTTTAAAATAGCTATGCGAGATCTTGAAATACGTGGTGCAGGTAATCTTCTTGGTGGAGAACAACATGGGCATATGGCTGCAATAGGATATGACTTGTATGTTAAGCTTCTAGAGGAAACAGTAGGAGAACTAAGGGGAGAATATTCCGAAAAGTTCGAAGACACTACTATAGAGCTTAATGTAAACGCATATATTTCAGAAAAATATATAAATAACCAAAGCCACAAAATAGAAATATACAAAAAAATTGCATCCATACGAGATATAGAAGATATGTATAAAATAGAAGAGGAAATTGAAGATCGCTTTGGAGATATACCTTTAAGCATACGGAATCTTCTCCTAATTTCATATATTAAAGGTATGGCAAAATCCTTAAAAATTTTAGCTATTACCCAGAAAGATAAGGATATTCGTATTCAATTTAAAGACGGTAGTATGCTAAAACCAGAGGGCATAGGAAATGTACTCCACAAATATAATAGGAAAGTAACTTTTAATGCCACAGCTCAGCCATATTTTATTTATAAAGTACTTACAATGGATCAATACAAGATGTTAACAGAGCTAAGGGATATTATAGAAAAAATTAGTGGTTTTCAAGCTGGTACAAATTAGTTATAATATAAGTTAGTATAGTGAAAATGATAGGAGATGATAAGGTTGACATTTAATATGAAGAACAAGCTTACAGTATTGGTCGTCGCACTGCTTATAATGGCTATAGTAGTTACTGGATGTTCCAAAGCTCCAACCCTAGGTGATGGGGAAGTGGCTATTGTTGGTAGTACAAGAGTTTCTGAAGAAGAATATAATAGATTATTAGACTATTATTTATCAATAGCTCGTGCACAATATAATTTAACAGACGACATGTTAAACACAGATGAAGGTACAGGTATGACCCTATTAGATACATTAAAAGCTAATGTGTTAGATATCATTGTTTTAACAGAAGTAATAGCTACAAAGGCAGAAGAAAATAATGTTACAGTAGATGAAGCAGAACTTAAAGAACTATATGAAGAAAATCATTTAAAAATGATGGAAGAAGATGAGGATTATAAAAAGCTTATTGAGGAAAACAATCTTGATGAGACATTTATAAAAGATCAAATGAGAAAAGATCTACTAGGTTATAAGTATAAGCAATTTTATTTAGAAAAAACAGAAATTGCTGATGAAGCCGCAAAAGCATTCTACGATGAAAATAGTGATATTTTCCATTCGGAGCAAGTAAAAGCAAAGCACATTTTATTAGATGATGAAAATACAGCTAAAGATATTATTAAAAAGCTTGAGGCTGGAGAAGACTTTGCAGAGCTTGCAAAAGAACATTCTACAGATCCTACTGCAAAGGAAAATGGTGGAGAATTAGGATACTTCCAAAAGGGAGAAATGGTACCAGAATTTGAAGCAGCAGCTTTCTCATTAGAAGTCGGAAAGATAAGCGAGCCAGTTAAATCAAGCTTTGGATACCACATTATTATAGTAGAAGATAAGAGAGAAGAAGGTACAACATTTGAAGAAGCAAAAGATCAAATTAAAGCTTATCTTAAAGAATTAGACTATGAAAAACATATGGATGAAGCAATAAAAGAAGCAAATGTAGTTAAAAAAGAAAAATTATAGTAAATAGTAATCCCCTTATTACAAAAAAAGTAATAAGGGGATATTTTTTTAAAAACTTTCATCTTATGAATAAAAAACCACTATTGGTAAAATAATAGTATTACTACAGGATATATTTTACTTAAACTTAGGAGGGAGTTATATTGAAAGCAACTGGTATAGTAAGAAGAATAGATGATTTGGGAAGAGTGGTTATTCCTAAGGAAATTAGAAGAACACTTAGAATTCGAGAAGGTGACCCTCTAGAAATTTTTACTGGGAGGGATGGGGAAGTAATTTTAAAGAAATATTCCCCAATTGGAGAGTTAAGCGAATTTGCCACAGAATATGCCGAATCCCTTCATGAAGCATTACAACATAATGCCATAATAACTGATAGAGATACAATTATTGCTGTGTCCGGTGTATCAAAAAAAGATTACTTAGAAAAAAGAGTTAGTAAATCTTTGGAAAAAATTATGGAAGAAAGAGAAGCATTTGTTGCTAATCAAGGTGATAGAATGATAACCTTTGCAATAGATGAGACCGACGAAGGAAAATATACTGCACAAGTTATAGCACCAATTGTTACCCATGGCGACCCTATAGGCACTGTTATATTATGCTCTAAGGATAAAGGGGTAACTATGGGAGAAGTTGAGAAGAAAATAGCTACAACAGCTGCTGCTTTTCTATCCAAACAAATGGAATAATAAAGACAAGTCCCCTGGTTCTTCCCAGGGGATGATTTTTTTGCTATAATATAATAATAATTTTATCAAACTGTAATAATACTTTTGTTGTAGTATAAAAATACTGTAGTATAATAAATAGTGTACCTCGTCAATATTAAAGACGAGGTTTTCTATAGTTGATAATTTTTTATTGTTAGTGAAATGTATAGTTAGCTGGAATTAGGAGGAAAAAGGATGAAAAAAGATACCTTTCTAAAAGGTGCATTTATTTTGGGGATGGCTGGAATTTTAGTTAAAATAGTAGGAGCATTTTTTAGAATACCACTTGTAAATATTATAGGTTCAGAAGGTGTAGGGTATTACCAGGTGGCATATCCTATATATACATTTTTATTATCATTTTCAGCAGCAGGCTTTCCAACGGCAATCTCAAAGCTAGTTTCAGAAAAAAGAGCTAAAGGGAATATAAGAGGAGGCCATAGAGTTTTTCAAGTTTCCTTCGGCATTTTAGCTGTGTTAGGTCTAGTAAGCTTCTTGGTTTTAGGCCTAGGTGCACGCTTTTTAGTTGATTACTTTATTAAAAGCCCAAGCTCATATTATTCTGTACTTGCACTAGCCCCAGCCCTATTATTTATACCATTGATGGCAGCATATAGAGGCTATTTTCAAGGGCTGAAAGATATGACTCCTACTGCTGTTTCGCAAGTAATAGAGCAGATAGGAAGGGTAGTACTAGGTTTAGGTTTAGCTACTTTCCTATTAAGTCGTGGAACTGAATATGCAGCGGCTGGTGCTTCCTTTGGAGCTACTGCTGGAGGTATCGCGGGATTAATAACTATGATCATTATATATCTTAGGCAAAAGAATAAGATCTTTTCAGAATTTCAACCTATAGAACAATATGAAGAAGAATCTGTAGGTACAATAACCAAAGATTTATTAAAAATTGCACTTCCTATTACTACAGGAGCAGCTGTGCTGCCTTTAATCAATATGATAGACTCTATGGTTGTACTAAGAAGACTTCAAGCTATTGGCTTTAGCTATGAGCAAGCAAATAGTCTTTTTGGTCAGCTAACTGGTATGGCTGTTACATTAATTCAACTTCCGCCAGTGTTAACTGCGGCATTATCAATGAGTATTGTACCAGTTATTGCAGAATCTATGGTTAAAAATGAGATTGAGTCTGTACAAAGTGATATAAAATCAGCATTTCGTGTATCTTTACTAATTGGACTTCCATCTTTTGTAGGATTAGCTGTACTATCAACTCCAATTATGACTATGCTTTTCCCTAAAGAGCCTGCTTCTGCCGGACAAGTTTTATTATTTTTATCCTTTGCAACATTATCATTATCATTGGTGCAAACATTAACTGGCATATTGCAGGGTGTTGGTAAGCCAGAAATCCCTGTTCGTAATCTTCTGATTGGTGCTCTTTTAAAGCTAGTTGTAACTTATACTCTAGCAGGTATTCCTTGGCTGAATGTAAAAGGTGCGGCTTTAGGAACAGTAACTGCTTACACAGTTGCAACTATATTAAACTTTATTGCGGTTAAAAAGTATACAAAGGTTAAGTTTGAATTTGTCCAATTTGCCTTAAAGCCTATTATTTCTGTAGGTATTATGGGTGTAGTTGTGTATTTAGCCTACAGCCTTATATATCCTATACTAGGAAACACTCTATCTACTGCTATTTCCATTGCTGTAGGTGGTACAATTTACGGATTAATGCTTCTTATTACGGGAACAATTGTAGAAGAGGACTTTGCTCTTTTACCTAAAGGAGATAAGTTGGCTAAGGTTCTTAGAAAAGCTAAGTTGCTTAAATAGGCTTTTAAATTTAAAAATTTACTATCTTAGTAAAGGTATTCAAAAGTAATAAAAGAAGAGAGGGTTAACATGGGCAAAATTACAATAGTAGGATTAGGTCCAGGTGGAGAAGAACACTTAACTATAGCTATATATGAAGCAATGAAAAAACATAATAATATATATTTGCGTACAGAAAAGCATCCAGTAGTTTCATATTTAAAGCAAGAAGGTATAAACTTCAAAACATTTGATTATGCTTATAATAAATACGAGGACTTTCAGGAAGTTTACGAGCACATAGCTAGTAGCGTACTAGAAGAAGCTAAAAAAGGAGATATACTATATGCAGTACCAGGACATCCCTACGTGGCAGAAAGTACAGTACAGCTTATTGTAGAAGGTTGTAAAAGGGAAGGAATAGAAAGAGTAGTATATCCCGCTATGAGCTTTGTAGATGCTATGTTTATGGCATTAGAAATAGATCCTGTAGATGGGTTTCAATTAATAGATGGGCTTCAGCTTGACAAGCAAAAGCCAGATCCTAATATAGATAATATAATTACACAAGTATATGATCCTTTTATCGCATCAGAAATAAAACTAAAGTTAATGAACCATTATGATGACGAGCAAGAGATATATGTTGTAAAGGCCGCGGGAGTACCTAATTTACAAAAAATAGTAAAAATTCCCCTTTTTGAACTGGATAGACTAGACTGGATAGACTATTTGACAACTATTTTTATAAAAAAGGTTGAAAACTGCGAAAAAAAATATTACAATATGAATAATTTAGTACAAATAATGGAAAGATTAAGAAGTAAAGAGGGATGCCCTTGGGATATAAAGCAGACACATCAAAGCCTAAAGCCTTATTTAATAGAAGAAAGCAATGAAGTATTAGAAGCTATAGACGAAGAAGACGATAGTTCTTTAGAAGAAGAGCTAGGGGATGTGCTTTTGCAGGTAATTTTTCATAGTCAAATAGCCAAGGAAAGAGGAGCATTTCAAATAGAGGATGTGATTCGAGGAATATGTGAAAAATTGATCTTTAGGCACCCCCATGTTTTTGGCGGACAAAGTGCAGATACTGTAGAAGATGTTGCAAAAATATGGGCAGAGCAAAAGATGAAGGAAAAACATATGAAAAACAAATAAAAAACAGATAAAATGGTAGTGATCTAAGGTTTTTTTCAAAAAAATGATGGTAATTCAACAAAAAAGAAGGAATTTTAAAATTAAGATAGAATAAAACTATACGTATTATAAAATTAAGGAGGAATTACAAATGAATAAAGCTGAATTAGTTGCTAAAATGGCAGAGAAAGCTCAATTAACAAAGAAAGATACAGAACTTGCTTTAAATGCATTTATGGAAAGTGTAGAAGAGGCATTAGCATCTGGAGATAAAGTACAACTAGTAGGTTTTGGTACATTCGAAGTTAGAGAAAGAAAACCAAGACAAGGAAGAAACCCAAGAAACCCAGAGCAAATCATAGAAATCCCAGCTTCAAAAGCACCTGTATTTAAAGCAGGAAAAACTCTTAAAGAGCAAATGAACAAATAAGTTAAAGCAAAGATAATACATACACGCTGCTAACTTTACATATTATACATATAGTGAAAGAAAACGTGTGCTAAGCAACCTCGTAACAATACTTTATTGTTACGGAGGTTGCTTTTGTATTATTAAATTATTTTAGAATTATAGAAAATCATGTTCTGTTGTATATTTATCGCTTAATATATATAATACTTATAATAGAAAAATCGTATAAAGGAGAAAATATTAAATGAGATTAGATAAGTATTTAAAAAACTCGAGGATTATTAAACGAAGAACCATAGCTAAAGAGGCCTGCGAAGGTGGCAGAGTATCTATTAACGGTAAAGTAGCTAAGCCTAGTGTAGAGGTTGAGGTAGGAGACATCATTGAAATTAGATTCGGAGATAAAACTTTAAAGGCAGAGATTACTAATATTGCTGAACATGTAACCAAGGACTCATCTAAGGAAATGTTTGTTATTATCGATTAAATTTTTTTAAAAAGTAGTAAGTTTGTATATATATAGATTCCTCGCAACATACTAACCATATAGTAAATGTTAAGGAGGATTTATATGCAAATATATAAAAGATTAAGTTTGGCATTAGCTGTTTTATTACTTATAGTTTCAGTTGTTGCATGTCAACCAGCAAAAAGGCCAGGAGAAAAGGGAATAGTGCCTAAGAAAGTAGAAGAAAAGAATATTAAGAAACCTCCTATTCCTGAGTCCATTAGTCAAGGTGAAGGAAAAGAACCTCGACTTAAAGTATATCTTACTGAGGGCCAAAAAATTAATGAAATGAAATTTGAAGACTATGTTGTTGGAGTACTGGCTGGAGAAATGAGTAATGATTTTCCAGAGGAGGCTTTAGAAGCTCAAGCTATATTAGCAAGAACCTTCGTTATGGAGTTTATTACAGAAAAGGGAGAATCTAAATATAAAGGTGCTCATGTTTCCACAGATATAGAAGAAGCTCAGGCTTGGAATTCGAAAGAAATAAATGAAAGAATAATAAAAGCTGTTTCAAATACTAGGGGACAAGTGCTATTATATGATGGTAAGTATGTTAAGTCATGGTTTTATGCCCATGCTGGAGGAAAGACAGCCACTGCTAAAGAAGGACTAGGATATACAGAGGCAGAACCCCCCTATATTCAAGTAGTTAAATCCCCAGATTCTCCAGAAGCTCCACCAGAGGATGCCAACTGGACAGCTACATTTACCAAGGGGCAAATAAATGAGGCTATGCAAAAAGTAGGAAAAACCCCAGGAGATTTTAATAGTATAGAAATAGTAAAAAAAGGACCTTCAGGTAGAGCTACAGAATTAAAAATAGGAAATGAAACAGTACAAGCACCTAGATTTAGATTAGCGATAGATAGTACTAAAATGAAATCAACTAAGCTAGAATCTATAAAAGTAGAAGGAGATAAAGTAACTATGAAGGGCACAGGCTATGGCCATGGAGTAGGTATGAGCCAATGGGGTGCCTATAAGATGGCTAAAGATGGTAAAAAGGCAGAAGACATAATTAAGCACTATTTTAAAGGTGTACAAATAGTTAAACTTTGGGAGTAGTTGTTCTAATTTACCGTTTCCATTCATAAATAATAAGTAAAAGGACTAAGAATGGGAAGGTGAGTGCCCTGGAAGAACGAAGAGCGAATAAAACGCGAAACCATAGTATAATATTAGAAAACAGAGAAAAACTTAGCGTTTCAGGTGTAGAACATGTTAATAACTTTAATAGTGAAATGATAATACTAGAAACCGTAGCAGGAGTATTAACTATTAAAGGAGAAGAACTGGATGTTAATAAACTAAGCATAGAGGATGGAAATTTATCTATTAGTGGTACAGTGTATTCCTTAGGCTATAGTGATAGAGAAAGCTTTGGGGCAAAGGGAACAGGATTTTTAGGAAAAATGTTTAAATAACTATCAGGTTAATCCTGATAGTTATTTTAAATTGCTTAGGAAGCTTAAACCCGACACGAAACATTACTAAAGCAATAGGGCAATTTTGTTGTCACCTGACAAGTTGTAGTCACATAATATATATATATCAAGTAAAATAAACTTGTTCGGGGTGATAAAATTGACTATATATTCAATATTACAGGAGAGCTACATATTACTTGCTACTATCTATGGAGGTATACTAATAGGGTTTATGTATGATATATATCGCATATTTAGAGGATTATTTCGACCGAAAAAAATGGCTACCATGATACAGGATCTAATATTCTGGTGCATTATTTCTATTGTGGCATTTTACGTACTCATATTTAGTAACCAAGGAGCGATACGCTTTTACAACTTTTTAGGATTTATACTTGGATCAATTTTTTATCAAGGTTTATTAAGCAAATTAGTAATAAGAAGTTTAGTATTTTTATTAAAAATTACAAAAAAATTTATATATGACCTTTATCAGGTCCTTAAATATCCATTCGATGTCGTACTATGTCTAATAACAGGACCTTGTTCTTATTGTAAAGCAAAGGCAAAACCAGTATACTATAAAGCAAGAAGAGTTGGAAGATTGCCAGCTAGCATTATTAAGGATACTAAAAAAACACTTGCAACATACTTTAAAAAGAAATAATATAGGAGGAGGCATCTTTATGGCAAAATCTAAAAGGAGAAGAAACTATAGCAAACTTATAATTAGGGTAATACTTGCTTTTGCTATCTTCTATGTAACTTCTACCTTTTATGATCAGTATAAAGAGATGAAATATTTAAATGCCCGTGAAGAAGCCTTAACAGGAAACCTTGAAGTGTTACAAAAAGATATTCAGTCCCTTAATGATCAGATAGAAAACAGCAACACAGATGAGTATATAGAGAAGATCGCCAGGGAGCATTTAAAGATGGTAAAAAAGGATGAAATGATTTTTATAGATTTAGGAAAAGCAGTTAAATAAAAAGGTGTATACCTTTTAACAACTCTATGATATAATATATTTCGAATATACACGTATTTTGAAGGAGGATTTTATATTTATGCCGGCACAGGTAGGAGCTATATTAGATGGCACGGTTTCAGGTATTACAAACTTCGGTGCCTTTATTGATCTAGGAGAAGGAAAAACAGGACTGGTTCATATTTCTGAAGTAGCAGATGACTATGTAAAAAATATTCACGACTACTTAAAGACCCAGCAAAAAGTTAGAGTAAAGGTATTATCCATTGAATCCAATGGTAAAATTAGCTTGTCTATCAAACAGGCAGCTTTACCAAAGAAGAAAAGCATAAAGCCTGCAACAGTGGATTGGAATAATCCTACAGAAAAACAACCCGTAATGTCCTTTGAAGATAAACTAAGTAGGTTTTTAAAGGATAGCGAAGAAAAAATGTCTTCAATCAAATCAAAGGGTAAAGACGGTAGACGTGGGAACGGCTATAGTGGTAAAAAATTAAGAGACTAGTAAATTCAGCCAGGGGAAACCCCTGGCTTTTTAGCATTTAAGATATAAATTAGGAAGGAGAATATTTATGAATAAATACGCTGCTATAGATATAGGAACTAATTCTATGAGACTACTATTAGCTAATGTTGAAGCTGGAAAAATAATAAATAGATCAAAATATATAAACCCAACTCGTATAGGTAGCTCAGTAGATAAAGATAAATTAATAAGCGAAGAAGGAATGAGTAGAAATATAGAAGCCCTTTATGATTTTACTCAGAAAGCAAAAGATTTTGGAGCAGAAAAAATATTGGTAATCGCAACTAGTGCAGTTAGAGATGCAACAAATGGTAAAGAATTTATACAAAGAGCCTACGAAAAAACAGGAGTTAGCATAGAAATAATAAGTGGGGAAGAAGAAGCAGCACTTGGATACCAAGGAGTAGCAATGGGGCTAAAGTCTAAAGCAGGTAAACAAGTAGTAATAGATATAGGTGGAGGCAGTACAGAGACTATATTAGGAGAAGGCAATGCTCTTAAAAAAACCATAAGTCTAAATGTAGGGGCAGTGCGTATGACAGAAAGGTGTATTACAACAGATCCTATTAGTAAAGAAGAGTACGAAGAAATGGAAGTAGAAATATATAAAATAGTAAAGGAAGTAGTAGAAGAAATTAAAAAAGATAACCCAAATACAATAGTCGGTATAGGAGGTACTATAACAACCCTTGCTGCGCTACATCAACAGTTAGACCAATACCATATGGATAAAGTACATAACTACAAATTAACATTAAAGGATATAAGCACATTAAAAGAAAAATTACTAAGCTTAACAGTAGAGGAAATAAAACAACTAAAAGGTATTCATCCTAAAAGAGCAGACATAATTGTAGCAGGGGTCACTATTCTAAATGTAATAATGGATAACTTAGATATATATGAAATTACAGTTAGCGAATATGACAACTTAGAAGGATTACTTTTCCCTATTAGATAACAGGTATCGTCAAATAAACAGCAAGGTAAAACTAAAAATAATACATGTAGTATATATAACATGTCCTACATACAACATATTTGAAGCAATTTGTCAAAAACCTTATGATAATTGTCAAAAACTTTTTAAAGCTAGTCCACTAATGTTGACAAAAGTTTTAAAACATATTTGGTACACTTTCTATAAGAAATCAAATAGGAAGGTGTTAATAATATGGCAGACAAACCAACAATACTCCCGTACCAAAGAAGCTATGTAGAACTAGAAAGTGTAAAACCCATAGGCAAAATAAAAACTATGCCCTTATCCAGTATTAATGTAAATATTGTTTTCCTACATCTAGTAGCCTTCTTACTAGGAAGAGCAGGAATACTACAGGGACTAACACCCTTTGGTATAGCCTTTTTTACAGCCCTTAGTCAGAGAGATCGGAAATATGGACTTTTAGGAATAACTACCTTTTTAGGAATAGTTACAGTCCAAGGGCTTTCCAGTAGTATACCATATGGATTTGCACTGGCAGTAATATATTGCCTGTTTCAATATGTACTAGATTTAAGAAAAACAAAAATTTTCAAAGCATCATTAGTAGGGGCAGGTGCCTATCTACTAACCACAGCATTATTTTTATCCTTTACCGGGTTCTATTTATACGACTGGATAATAGTTGCTTTCGAAAGCTTGGTAATATTTGTTGTGGTATACATCTCTTCCTACGCCATTCCTGTGGCACTACAAAATACAAATAGGAAGATACTCTCTACAGAAGAAATTATCTGCATTGCAATTATTACAGCTTTAGTACTATCAGGTATTAATGAAGTATATATATTTGGGCTTTCCCTTAGAAACATTTTAGGAATATTAATGACAATTCTATTTGCATACAATGGTGGAGCAAGTATAGGTGCCGCCGTAGGTATAACATTAGGACTAATAACAAGTATGTCCACAGGCAGTACTCCAATTGTTATCGGTATATTCGGATTTTCTGGTCTTTTGGCAGGCATATTTAAAGATATAGGAAAGGTAGGTAGTGCCTTCGGCTTTTTAATGGGAAATGCAATACTAACCTTCTATATTAACGGATACTATGAAATATTTATTCAATTTAAAGAGGTTGCAGTAGCCTTTGTATTATTTTTAGCTATGCCCTATACTTGGATTTCTCAAATGGAGAAGTTTTGTAATACTCGTACAGGTATTTTAAACTCCAGTAAGACCCATAGCGATAGAATGAGAAAACTTACATACGAAAAATTAAAGGAATGTGCTACTACCTTTGGAGAACTTTCTACTACCTTCGAAAAAATATCAGAAAAACAAGAGCTTTTTGCTAATGAAGATTTATCAAGATTAATTGAAAAAGTAGCAAACAATGTATGTCATAACTGCGGTATGAAAAGAAGCTGCTGGGATCAGAACTTTAATACTACATATCAGGGAATGTTAGATATGTTAATTCATATAGAAGAAAAAGGGATGCTACATTACGATGATATACCAAAGCCTATGCAAAAGCGGTGCATTAGGATAAAGGCAGTAATGGAGAAAATAGCCCATCTTTATGAACTTAGTTATTTAAATATGGTATGGAAGCAAAGGTTAATAGAAAGCAGAGAACTGGTAGGCGAGCAGCTAAGAGGTGTAGCTAAGGTAATAGAAGAACTGGCTATAAATGTTAACGATAAAGTACAATTCGATGTAGATTTAGAAGATTCTATTTATGTTGCTTTAGATAAGGCAGGTTTATCCGTAAAAAACATTATGGTATCTAATGGAGAGAAAGGGAACTTAGAAATAGTTGTAGATAAAAAACAATGCTACAATCGGGAACATTGTAATGATAAGTTTGTTTCCGTAGTATCTGGAGCAGTAGGAGCAAGACTTGTTAAAAAGTCCCGTAACTGTAGTAGACAAGAAGGTAATGAAGGTTGCAGCTTTACATTAGTAGAAGCCAACAAATATGCCACATGTACAAAATCTGCAGTAGCAATTAAGGAAGGAAACCAGCTGTCAGGGGATAGCCATACCTTTATGGAATTGAAAAATGGACAATATATGACAGCCCTTAGTGATGGGATGGGTACAGGAGATAAGGCACATCTACAGTCCAGTGCTACTATAGATATGTTAGAAAAAATGATGGAGGCAGGTTTTCATAGAGAAATTGCAATTAAAACCATCAATTCAATGTTAATGCTTAAATCCTCAGACGAAATGTTTGCCAGCTTAGATATGACATTAATTGATCTATATAAAGGAACGGCAGATTTTATTAAGATAGGAAGTTCTCCAAGTTTTATAAAGCGTCAAAATGGAAGGATAGATGAAATTACATCATCTACTTTACCTATAGGTATTTTAACGGATATACAGGTTGAAGGTAATATGCAGAACCTAGAAGATGGAGATCTTATAATTACCGTTTCAGATGGAATAATAGACTCCAATCAAGAGCAGGGAGAAGAGTGGCTTATAGAATTTTTAAAAAATACTAAGTCTTTAAATCCCCAAGAAATTGCAGATGGAATACTCCACAATGCTCTAAAGTTTACTCAAAATATAGCTACCGACGATTTAACAGTACTAGTAACCAAGGTTTGGGAGGTTAACTAAGTAACTATAAAAAAATATATAGACTAAAAAGAACCCCTTCTTACGAAACATTATCGAAGAAGGGGTTACTTTTGTTTATTTTATTTAAGGGAGAATTAATAACTATTATTTAGCGACAGGAACCGTTAGAGCATTAGTAACTATAACAGCAATTTGTCCACGGTTAATAGGAGTATTAGGAGATAATTTAATGTTTTTATCAAGTCCTAAATCCTTAGCCTTATTAATGTAGTTATTAGGCCACTCGCCTTGAACATGCTTTTCATAACCTAATATACGAATAATAACAGCCAGAGCCTGAACATATGTGATTTGTTCTTCAGGTCTAAAGGTTTTGTCCTCAAACCCTTTAATTAAATTTTGTGAAGTAGCAATATTAACATAGCCAGAAGCCCAATGATTTGCTGTCACATCTTTAAAGGCTGTATTTCCCTTACGGCTCTCTTGTAAATTCTCTAGGCCCTCTATTCTAACTGCTAATGCAGCAAACTCAGCCCTTGTAATGTTTTTATCAAGCCTTAGGGTGTTGTCTTCGTAGCCAGTATAAAGGCCAAGTTTTCTTAAATATTCTCCTGCCTGCTCCTCTACAGACAAAGCATGAGTAACATTTAGAGAAAAACTAAACAACAATAAAAAACATAAAAAAACAGATAAGATCTTTCTCATAGTGCTCACCTCTTTCGTATTACATAACAACTAAAGATCTTATAAGTATTATAACAGATGTATAGACAGTGTTATATTAAGGTTATATTACAAAAAAATTAGAATAAAAATTAAAAATAAAAAAATTTTATGTACAAGCAGGACTTTTTATAAAAGTAAAGAATATATATTAAGTATTACGGATTATACCGTCAATTTATAATGGTAGTAACAAAGATGAAAGTAAATTGTAATGATACTGTAATGGTATTTTTACCGCTTTAGGTGTATAATTGTTAGTGTGAAGGTTGCTTAGAGAGCCAATGCTTGAATAACTAACTATCTAAAGAGAATATTACAGTTATATTACAATCTTCATCTTTACATTGACCAAGTAATAGGTCGATGGTATAATTCTTGATATAGTGTGCGATGACATTACATAAAAGGATTGCATTCGCATCTATATAATTTTAAAGCTGGTCGGTTTGTATGAGAGGGGTTACGACCAAGCTTAAAATTTAACCCACTCTAAAAAAAGAAACCAATATCAAGAAGGAGGAACACATAATGAAGAAAGTATTATCATTTATACTTGTACTTTCAATGGTACTTGGAAGCTTCGGTATGGCTTTCGCAGCTCCAGCAACAAGTGATATCGCTGGACACTTAAACGAAAAAGCTATCCTAAGACTAAACAAACTAGGTATCGTTCAAGGTGACGACAGAGGATTCGCTCCAGATGCTAGCATCACAAGAGCGGAATTTGCAGTATTAGTAGTAAGAGCCCTAGGATTAGAAGGTTCTGCTAATGTATCAAAAGGGGAAACTCAATTTACAGACGTAACAATGACAAACGGATATGACTGGGCTACAGGAGCAATCAACGTAGCTACTAGATTAGGATATATCCAAGGTTACGGAAATGGTAAATTTGGACCTGGAGACAACATCAAATACGAAGATGCAATTACATTACTTGTTAGAATTTTAGGATATGAGCCTGCTGCACAAGAAAAAGGTGGATACCCAGTAGGTTACTTAGTAGTTGCAGAGCAAGATATTGATATGACAGATCACGTTAAAGGATCTACAGGAGAAGCAGCTACAAGAGGAGCCGTATTCCAATTATTAGATAACGCTTTAACAAAGCCACTTATGATTCAAACTGGATACGGTGATGAAAAGAAATATGTAGTTTCTGGACAAAAAGGTACTGGTACAGAAAAACAAACAATCTTAACAGATAAATTAGGAATTGAAGTAGTAGAAGGTATAGTAACAGCTAACTATAGAGTAGATTCTAAATTAAAAGCTAACCAAATTAAGATTGGTAAAGACAAATATGAAGTAACTGAAGAATTCGATGTAGATGCTATACTAGGTTTAGAAGTATCTGCTTGGCAAGATAAAGACGACGTATTATTTAGATACGAAGTAGAAACAGATGAAGATGATATTCTTTATGATACAGTTAAATCAAATAAAGAAGACAAAAAAGCATTAAAAGTAGAACTTACAGTTAAAGACGATAAGTTCGCATGGTCTGAGTTCTCTAAGACTAACGAAACAGAAGATGCTGTAGTATACGTAAACAATGAAAAAGTAGACGTAGAAGATGTACCTTTAAATGCTTACGGTAGATTTGTATTAAATGATTACAAAGAAGTAGCATTTGCATACTTATATGACTTTGATGCAGATATGGTTGGTATGGCTTTAGAATTAAACGATGATGAAATCGAATTCGTTAATCTTGAAACTGCTAAAAAAGATGTAATCGGACTTGATGACGCAGAAGAAGTATTTGTATTAAACCCAGACCTTACTAAAGCTGACTTAAAAGACATTGAAAAAGGAACAGCAGTATTTGGTTGGGAAGATGAAGATGATAACTTCTTTATCGTAATCAAAAACGAAGTAGTAGAAGGAACACTTGAAGCAGTAAGAGTAAGCAACAACAGAGTAACAGTTGGTGGAAAAAACATTTCAAAAGCAGCTAATGCAATTTTCTCTGGAGATCAAGGAGATAAATACGATTTCTGGAAAGATACAAACTATGAAACTGTTGAAGATTTCATTGATGAAGAAGTAATGGTAGTACTTGACCTAGCTGGAAAAGCTATGGTGTTAACAACAGATGCAAAGGTTACAAGTAGTGATATATACGGAGTTGCTACTTATCTAACAGAAGGTAGAAATCCTGTATTATCAGTATTCACTAACGAAGGTAAAGAGGTAGAATACAAATTTGAAGAGAATACAGATGCTAATGATGTAAGAGGTCATGTTAACTTATCTGGATCTACTTTCGACAATACAAAATTTGCAGCTGTAAAATTCAGAGTAAACAAAGATGGAGAAATTGTTAAAAACACATTAAAAGTTGAAACAGATGCAAAAGACTTTAAAAAGTTAGAAACAAAAGATAGATTTATAACATCAGTAGTAGGTTCTGAGAAATATAACATTAGACAAAACACAATAGTTATTAAGGCTCTTAATAACAGTGACAAACTTAAGCCTTCTGTAATTAAATACGATGATATTATCGGAAAGACATTTGATAAGGAAGAAGCTTTTGTGATTGGTGATGCAGGTAAAGATGCAAAATTAATTGTATTTACAAATTCTAAATTCCAAGCTAAAGACGATAGTAAGTATGGAGTAGTAACAGGAGAGCCAGAAGTACAAAAAGGTGGAGACTATAAAGTTGAAGTTGATGTAGCTGGTGAAGGAAAAGTAACTTATGTATTATCTAACAGAAAAGATGTTAGAAAAGGTGACTTAGTTAGATTTACACTAAACAACAAAGGTGAATTAGTAGTAGAAGGTAATACACTAAATGCTAAAGATGGCAATATTGCTTCAAAACTTTCTAAAGTGACAGCTGAAGTAGATGACGAATATCTAGAAATAGATGGAAAAACATACTTAGTTGATGAAAAAGAAACTCCAATCTACAAAGTAGATAAAGACGGTGCTTTAGAAAAAAATACTGTTAAACTATCTAGAATTAAAAAAGGTGACATAGTTCTTATGATCACAGATATAGATAATTCTAATGAAATAAAAGTACTTGTAGTAGTAACTGAAAAACATAATGATATTGATACAGGAGCAAGAGAGTTAGAAGTAGCAATAGAAGCAGCAAAAGAAGCACAAAAAGCTTATGAAAAAGCTGAATTAGACAAAACAGCAAAAGTATACACAGATGTAACAGCTGCAATAGCAGATAAAAATGTAACTGCTATTAAAGAAGCAACAGCAGCTTTAGTAAAAGCAACAAACGAAGCAACAGGAGCTAAAGATCTAGCAGCAGCAATAGAAGCAGCAGAAGCAGCACAAGCAGCTTATGAAAAAGCTGACGGAGACAAAGCATTAAAAGTATACACTGATGTAACAGACGCAATAGCAGCTGAAGATGTAGCTGAAATTAAAAAAGCAACAGAAGCTTTAGAAAAAGCAACAAAAGCTTTAGAAGAAGCAACAAAAGCTTTAGAAGCAGCAGTAAAAGCAGCAGAAGCAGCACAAGCAGCTTATGAAAAAGCTGACGGAGACAAAACAGCAGAAGTATACACTGATGTAACAGATGCAATAGCAGCTGAAGATGTAGCTGAAATTAAAAAAGCAACAGAAGCTTTAGAAAAAGCAACAAAAGCTTTAGAAGAAGCGGCTAAAGTAGAAGCAGCAGTAGAAGCAGTAAACAATGCAACATCTATTGCTACTATGAGAAAAGCTTTAGAAGAAAATGCTAAAACTTTAGGATTAGACATGACTCTTTACAACACATTAGATGATCTTAATAAAGATATCGTTGCAGACGCTATGATTGGTACTGAATATGAAAATGCATCAGCAATTGTAAGTGCTTTCAGAGCTGCAGTAAGAGAGAGAATTTAATCTAATTAAGATTAAGTAGAGATTCTTATATTAGTAGTTAGGGAAGGTATTCTAAAGAATGCCTTCCCTTTACTTATGTAGTAATAATGGGCTCTTTGTCAAATAAACAGAAGGGGAAAAACCCTGCTGTTTATTTTTGTTTTTGAAGAGCCGTATATAACAGCAGGTGGGAAATCTTATCTCAACTTTATAGTGCGTATACGAGTATTTTACTATTCTAAGGACTAGACTAGTTTTTTTATGGACATAATAATAGAAAGGAGGTAGAAACAATGAAAAAATTATTACTTACACTTTGTGTTGTTATGCTTATAATTTCAAGTGTTAGGTGTAGTCCTAAGAGACCAGAAATATCTGAAGAAACACTTACTGGGAGTGCACAGTTAATTGAAAATTACGGAGAAATAGACTATGCAGAAGCATTTATAGAAAAAAACAAGTTAATTTTATACCTAATACCTGTAAATGAAGAAGTGCCAAAAGAAAGGGTAAGGGAAATAGGAGTTCTTTTCCTAAAAGCTTTATCTGGATATACAGTAAATGAAGGCTTAAAAGGCCCTACTGATGAATCCTACGGAGAAATATATGATTACTATAATACAGAAATATTAGTAGAGGGTGAGAATGGAACTATAATAGATAAAGGTACTAAGAGCAAAGGGAAAAATGAAGTTAAATGGCAGTAGTCGAAATACTTCTAGGGTTATATATATAGATATATTGCGGATAATATCAGTTTTTACAGTAGTAATACTACATGTATCTGCACCATTTGTAGAAAATCTATATATTAATGGAGTTAAAAGTTGGTGGACAGGAAACATAGTAGATTCTGCTACTAGATGGTGTGTACCTGTCCTAATAATGATTAGCGGAAAGCTAATGTTGGACGATCGTAAAGAAATAAAAATATTTCCGTTTCTAAATAAAAGACTTAAAAAAATATTTATTCCTCTTATTTTTTGGAGCTTTATATATATGATTTGGTTTAATAACTTGTTCTTGGAATGGCATTTATCCCTACTTAAAATCTTTATAAGAAATCTTTATGAAGATAATATATATATACATCTGTGGTATCTTTACACTATAGTAGGTCTTTATTTAATTACACCTATTATTAGAATCTATATAAATAACGATAAGAATTGCAGTGTAAAGTACTTTTTAAGTATTTGGTTTATGGCTAATGGCATAATAGGATTCTTAGAAAAGTTTACTAACATAGAAATAGGTTTTAACTTAAGTTTTTTTCATTGGAGCATTGGATACTATATTTTAGGTTTCTTTTTAGATAAGAAAAATCTTAGTAAAGAGCTAGTAAATATAATACATATCCTTAGTTTTGTTGGATTAATAACAACTATAGTTGGTACATACATAACCACTAAAAATAATGATGGAAACTATGTACCTCACTTTTATTCATACTTTGCACCTAACGTTATATTTATGAGTATAAGTATATTTTTGTTATTTAAAAATATTGATTGGGAAAAATTCATTAATAAAAAATTATATTTACATAGGATTATCTCAACTTTTAGTAATACAAGCTTTGGGATATACTTAGTGCATTTACTTGTACTAGATATTATATCATCAGGAGTTATAGGAATAAACATAGATCCATTTTTATTTAATCCTATAATAGGAATACCTCTAGTAAGTGTTATCACATTTTTACTATCTTATTTTGTAGTGATTATTTTTCAAAAGATACCATTACTAAATAGGACTGTTCCTGAATAGTATTATACAAAATAGATAGAAATAAATAACTTCAAGTGATAAGTATCGACTTATTAAGAAGATAGTAGAAAGAAAAGCCTACTGTCTTTTTTGATTTAGTAAATTAATTATATAATTTTTGTAAAAAATGAATTGTTGACAGAAAATTTTTAAAAATATATGATACTATTATATCAATAAAGTACAATAGTATTCTTTTTCTAATAACTTGTTACTGGAAAAAGAATAGCTAAAGGTATATAATAATAGGAAAGTTTAATACATAATAAATAAAGAAAAAGAGGAGGCCGAAAATGAATTTCAAAAAATTTATTGCAATGAGTACATTAATTACTTTAACCGTAGTAAGTAACGGTGTACCTACATTTGCTACAGGACAAACTACAGCAATAGAACATAAGGAAAATACTAAGATAGAAGCCGCAAAGGACAAAGAGGAAGTATTAAAGCTGACATTAGAAGATGCTATTAAGTATGCATTAGAGCATAATAAGGATATTACAATACAAGATATCAAAATAGAAAAACAACAATTTGAATATGATCAAAATATAAGAGACATAAAAAGCTACAATAGGTCAGAGCAAGGCATGATGGATATACCGCCAGCAATTTATCCTGCTGTTACACCGGAAGTATCAATCAATAAAGAGTTATATGAGTTAGGTGCTGTTGAAAGATATGTAAATTTTACACTTCAACAATCAAAATGGGATAAAGATATGCTAATCAATGATATTACAAATAAAGTAAGCAAGGCATATTATGATTTGCTTTTAAAGCAAGAAGAGAAAAAAATAGCTGAAGAGAACTTAAAACTAGCTCAAAAGCAATACAATGACAATAAATTGTTGCTTGATAATGGTCAAATTTCAGAGCATCAACTTTTAATGACAAAGATGTCTGTTACACAGGCTCAGTCAGCATATGAAGCAGCTAAAACAATGTACGAAGTACAGCTACTAAGCTTTAATAATGTATTAGGTGCTAATCTAGATACAAAGGTTATACTACTTGATAATATTACATATTCTGAGCAAGAAACTATCAATATAGAAAAGGCAATAGAGCAAGCTTTTAAAAACAATGTGTCTTTAAAAGCGGTAAAGGAAAATTATGAAATACAAAAATTAGTTGCAGAAGCATTAAGCATTAAGTATCCTAGTATGACTTATCGTTATAAAGAACAACAGATAGCAATTGAAGAGGCAGAAAAAAATGTGCAATCAGTTGAAAGCTTGATTGAAATGGGTTTAAGAGCAGCTTACTTTAATTTAACTAGTGTAAGAGATAATATAGGTATATATGAAGAGTCAATAGAATTGGCTGAGAGATCATTAAAATTAGCTGAATTAAATTACGAACTAGGCATGAGTACAATAAAAGAAGTATCAGAAGCTAGAATTGCTTTAATGAATGCTAAAAAGAGCTATATGAATCATTTACATATGTATAATACAGCGTTAATTGATTTTCAAGATAGTATGGGATTAGGTAGAAAAAATTAATAATAAACTTAAGAAAACACATAGCATATAAACTGAGTATGCTATGTGTTTTTTGTTGATATTATTTATTTTTGAGCTAATTATAAAATTTATATATAAATAATAAAATATTGACAGAATATTTTTTTAAACATACAATACTATTATACTAATAAAGTACAATAGTACAATTATTATTTGTTTTTACGTTTATTAAGGAGGAAAATTATGATTACCCAAAGTGAAACAAAATATAATAGATTGATGGAGAAAGCAGAGGAGCTATTTATTGAGCTAGGATATAAATCAGTTTCTATGGATCAAATTGCAGAAGCTGCTGGAATAAGTAAGATGACAATATATAAATATTTTTCTTCTAAGGAGGAGCTTTTTTTAAATATTTTACAATCAATTGGAGATAGATCATTTATATATATAGAAGATCAAATGAAAAAAATAGATGGAACTATAGAAAAAATAGATTTTTTATTACATTTTAATATAGAATATTCAAAGCAATTTTCACTCACTTTTTATAAGGACATTATGGATAATCCATACATTATAGATAGGCTAATGAAAGAAAAAAAGAGAATGAGCAAAATCATATTTGAAGATATTATAAGAAATGGTGTTGAGAGAGGAGAGATTAGGGAGGTAGATGAGGCTTTTATGGCCAATATGCTAATTACATTAATTGATAGTATTAGTAAGAATTTTTTTGAGAAAATAACATGCAGAAAGGAATTAGAGGACTTTACAGAAAAATTTTATGATTTTCTAAAATATGGCCTTCTAGGGGGAAAAGGGGCGAAATAGTATGGATAGTAATATTTTGATGAAGGCAGAGAATGTTAGCAAACTTTATCAGATGGGAGAAGTAACAGTAGCGGCTGCAAAAAATGTAGATCTGAACATATATAAAGGAGAGTTTGTAGTAATATTAGGACCCAGTGGTTCTGGTAAAAGTACACTTTTGAATATTTTAGGAGGGATGGACTTACCTACAGACGGACAGGTCTTTATGGAAGGTGAGGATATTACCAGCTATAACGACAAGAAGTTGACAGCTTATCGGAGAGAAAAAATTGGTTTTGTATTTCAGTTTTATAATCTAATGGCAAGCTTAACTGCAAGGGAAAATGTAGAGCTAGCTACTGAAATTTGTAAAGATGCTCTAAATATCGATGAGGTATTAGAAGCTGTAGGGTTAGAAGACAGAAAAGATCATTTTCCCGCACAAATGAGTGGAGGAGAGCAACAGAGGGTGGCTATTGCTAGGGCAGTGGCTAAGAATCCTGCTTTGTTACTTTGTGATGAGCCTACAGGAGCTCTTGATTTTGAGACAGGAATAAAGATTTTAACTCTGTTAAAAGAGATTAACAAAAAATATAACAAAACTGTTGTAATTATTACTCATAATGTACCTATAGGAGAGATGGCAGACAGAGTAATTAAAATGCGAAGTGGAGAAATTATTGAAGATAAAATAAATGATAGTCCAATCAGCCCTGAAAGGATTGAATGGTGATGAAGAAGTTAGATGTAAGACTATTAAGATCAATAAAAAATTCTAAGGGACAATTTATTTCTATATCTGTAATTATTGTTTTAGCACTAACTATCTATGTCTCTTTTAATATGGTGGCTGATAATCTTAATAATTCAATACTTTATTATTATGATACTACAAATTTTGGACATATTTTTGTAGAAGTTTCTAAAATTCCTAAAGCAGCTATAGAAAGGCTCCATACTATAGAAGGAGTTGAAATGGCCCAGGGCAGAATAAGTGCAGATGTACCTTTAAGAGTAGAAGATCCTAAGGAAAAGGTTATGGTTAGGGTAGTGTCCTTACCAAAGGAAGAGAACCTAATTAATGACTTATATGTAATAGAAGGAGATGATCTAAAAGATGGATTAAGATCCACCCTAGTACTACAACAGTTTTTTGATGCTAGAGGAATGCAGTTGGAAGATACAATTACGCCCTATATTGGAGGAACGGAATATCCATTAAGCGTAATAGGGGTAGTAGGTAGTCCAGAATATATTTATTTAATGGAAAATGAACAGACTTTATTACCTGCACCAGAAAAATTTGGAGTTATATACGTTACGGAAGAATTTGCACAGTCTGCCCTAGGGTATCAAGGTAGTTATAACGAAGTACTGATTAAGATTGAGGATAGGTATATAAATAAAATAGATAGTATAGTAGATGAAATAGAGGATGAATTAGATAGATATGGAGTTAGACGAACTGTTAGAAGAGAAGATCAGCTAAGTCATAGTATGATGATGCAGGAAGTAGAATCCTTAGACACAATGTCTACTTCGATTACGTTATTATTTTTAATAGTCGCAGCGGTAATTATAAATATTATGTTATCTAGGATTGTTAGAAACGATAGAATGTATATAGGGGTAATGAAAGCATTAGGATATAGCAATTTTAGTATATTAGGTCATTACACTAAATATTCTATACTGATTGGGCTAGTAGGTTCTATTATTGGTATTATTTTAAGCATACCTCTTTCAAGTGTGCTTACTAGCTTATATATTATATATATGAATATTCCAATGCTTAAAATGGAGATCTATTATATCTACTTTATTTATGGAATATTATTAACTAGCATATTTTGTATACTATCTGGACTAATAGGAGCACGAAGCGTTTTGAAAATTTTGCCTGCCGATTCCATGAAGCCAGAGGCACCTAAGGTCGGAAAAAGAATTTGGTTAGAAAAAGTTAAATTCATTTGGAATAAAATTTCGTTTAGCTGGAAAATGGTAATTAGAAATATATTAAGAACTAAAAGGCGATCTGTATTTTTAGTTTTAGGGATTGCTTTAACCTATGGTATAACCATGGTACCAGTATTTATGACATCTATATGGGACAGTTTGTTTACACTACAATATGGGGAGTTTCAAACAATGGATTATAGTATAGATTTTGCCAGCCCTATGAATGATAATGCTATAAGAGAACTATCTCATATTATTGATGTAAGCTATATAGAACCAAAGTCAGAGATTCCTTTCGAATTGAAAAGGGGTTGGAGGAAAAAAACAGCCAGTGTTATTGGACTATCAAGGGATACAAAGCTATATAATTTTAAAAGTCCATCTGGAGTAGAAATTAAGTTACCAGGGAATGGAATTATACTTTCAGAAATATTAGCAGAGTCCCTTGAAGTTAAAATAGGAGACAAAATATTACTAAAAAATTTTATGTCAGATAGGGAAGACACATCTGTTGAAGTAAAAGGCATTATTGAGCAATACTTTGGAAGTAATGCATATATGGATATAGAGATGATGAATGATATATTAGGAGAAAAGGGCATGATTACTGGGGCACTAATAAACTCTGAGGATGAGGTAATAACGAGACTTCAGGATGTAAAGAATATAAGACAAATACAATCTGTTGAAGATATGAAAAATAGCATTTTAGAGTTTATGGATATGATTATATACTCTATGGGTGTAATGATGTTGTTTGGTGGGATTTTAGGATTTGCTATTGTATACAACATAACTATTATTAGTATTAGTGAAAGAACAATGGAGTTTTCATCACTACGGGTTATGGGATTTGATAAAAAGGAGATTTATAAATTAGTTAGCAGAGAAAATGGGTTAATGACGTTATTTGGAATAGTTTTAGGAGTGCCTATAGGCTACGGAATGTGTGTTGGTATTGTATCAGCAGTTTCTACAGATTTATTTAGTATTCCAGTAATAATAAAACCTAGCAGCTACATTATAACAGCCGTTGCTACAATAATTTTTGTTACTATAGCACAGCTTGCAACCATTAGAAAGATTCATAATTTAAATTTTATAGATGCACTTAAAAGTAGAGTATCTTAAATTGTAAGGCTTTAAGATGGGATATATGTCTTAAAAATACAAATAGGATTAAGTGGCTCATATTAAAAAATTAATATATTTTGGGGGTGTGGATAAAATGACAAAGAAAAAGAAAATTATTAGCATAGCTATTATTGTAACTATAATAGGTGTATCAGGATTTTATATAAGTACTAGAAGCAGAGCTGTAGATGTAAGTACAGCAGCTGTAATAGAAGGAGATATAGCAAAGTATGTAGAGGAGTTAGGAGTAGTAAAGGTAAAAGATCAGGTGAATATTTATGCTCCTACAGCGGGTATGGTGACAGAGGTACTGGTAGATATAGGCGATCAAGTAAAAAAAGGAGATATATTGGTTAAGCTAGATGGAGAACAGCTCTCAATGCAAATTGCAGAACTGGAGAGCCAGAGATCGGCTATATTAGCCCAATATAATGAGGCTAAACAACCTATAGATAATAAAACGATAGAAAAGTTAGAATTAGAAATTGTAGATATAGAGAAAAGGATTAAAACAGCAGAAGAAACAGCTAATAATAAAAAGGTACTATACGATGCAGGGGCAGTAAGTCAGGAGGAATACCAGAGTGCCTTAAGAAATCTTGAAGGAGAAAAAAGCAACTTGGAAAAGGCTAAGTTAGATTTGGAGCTTATGAGAAAACCTGTATCAGAAAATATTGATGTTCAATATAAAGCTCAACTAAAGCAACTAGATATACAGAAGGCCGAGTTAGAGAAATCGGGCAAGAATTTTACTATAACTGCTAGTATGGATGGAACAATATTACAGAAGGAAGTAGAGAAAGGGAGTTATCTTCAACCAGGAATGCATATTATGCGGATTGGTAATGTAGAGGAGCTATATGTAGAAAGTGATGTATTGGTAGGAGATATAGCTAATGTTTACGAAGGTTCAGTAGTTAAGATGTCTAATAAAAACTTAGGCATATTGGATCTAGAAGGTGTGGTAAAAAAAATACACCCTAATGCATTCAGTAAAGTATCGGATTTAGGTATCGAGCAAAAGAGAATTAAAGTAGATATTGAAATAAAAGATACTGTAAAAAACCTTAGACCTGGTTATGATTTAGATATTAAGATTATTACTGAGAGCAAAGAAAATGTCCTACTAGTACCTGAGAATTCTCTATTTAATATAGATGGAAAGGACTTTATTTTTGTGAATGAAAATAATAAGGCTAGACTAAGAGAAGTTGAAAAGGGGATAGAAAGTCAAAGACAAGTTGAAGTTATTAAGGGCTTGAAAGAGGGAGAAGTGGTTCTTCTATCTCCTAATGAAAACATAGAAGAAGGTATTAGTATAAAGGTAGAATAGATATTTAATTATATTTAGTATTAAAAGACTAGGTTAATTTTAGCTTTTAAGCCTTGTTTAAGTACGGCTGGTATATTATACTGGAAATAGAATATATTTTATAGGAGGATGATTAAATGTTAAAGAAAAAGAAGATGATTGGTTTATTAGTTACGACAATGACTTTAGTAACTGCATTTGGATTTTCTTCATATGGAGCATCAGCTACAAAGACCTTACAAGCTTTGTATGGAAGTAGTAAAATAATAATAAATGGAAAAGATGTTACTCAAACTATAGAGCCTTTTATAGTAGATGGTACTACATATATACCTCTTCGTGTAGTTGCAAATACTTTTAATAAAAATGTAGACTGGAACCCACTAACTTCTACTGCTTATATTACAGATGACCTTACACAAGTTAATGAACATTTTCAAGCTGAAATACTAAAACGAGATGTTGAAATAATGAATTTACAAAGTAAATTGAAGCAATTAGAAAAAGAAGTGGAAAGTAAAAAGGACATTAGCTTAAGTGATTTAGAAAAGCAGTTAAATAAAAATTATGGTAAATATAAGGATATAAAATTTGATATTTCCTTAAGTGGCAGCGCTAGCAAAGTAAATGTAAAAATTGATGTGGATTTATATGATTACGACAAGGAGTGGAAGGCTCTTTCTAGCAGCAAGAGAGAAAGCTATTTACAAGACATTGTAGACGATGTACTAGAAGCTTATGAAAAAGCTGATGTATATGGCAGCATTAAAGATATTGATGTTAAAAAGACTGTATTAGAATTTACTACTACCAGTAAAGGAGTAGTAAAGATAGAAAAAGAATCTAGTACAAGCACTAAGACTATTAGTAAATTAGAAACGGAATTAGATGATGAGTACTATGATTATTTTAAAAATATTGATCTGCGTATAAAGCTAAAAGGTAGTAAAAATGATGTTACTTTTTCTATTGAGTTTGATTCTAAGCAAGATGGTAGTGCTTGGGATAAGCTTTCAGACTCCGAAGTTAAAAAGCTTATGTCACGTATTTATAACGATATTGAATATGAGCTAGGGGATGTAAACATTGATGGTTATGTGTATGATACTTACTATAAGGAAGATTTAGCTACTTACAGCAGAACATCATCAGGAACTGATCGTTTTAGTAGATATTAAATTTTAAAATAACCCATTAGTAGAAAATACCAATGGGTTATCTTTTCTGATGCAAATTCATTAAAATAAATATGTTAGAGCATAATTAATATAAAACCAGATATTAGGAATACAATCCTAAATTCTTGGTTTTTTATTTTTATTAAAGGAAATTTAAAAAATATGTAGAACTGTAGACTAAATGGGAAAATATTGGTAAGATATATCAGGGTATAGAATATTTTCTAAGCCAAGTCATCTATATTAGTAGGTAGATTATGCACAAAAGGAGGGATACCGTGGGATTAATAGAAATAGAAGATATATCAAGAACCTATAAAGATGGACAAGTTAGTGTTAAAGCTATAAAACAAATAAGTATTGAAATAGCAGATGGAGATTTTGTATCTATTATGGGGCCATCTGGGTCTGGTAAATCTACATTAATGAATATTATCGGTTGTTTAGATAAGCCATCCTCTGGAAGCTATAAGCTTGCAGGGAAACAGGTACATAAACTAAATGATTCTCAGTTGGCAACTATACGAAATGAATTTATGGGTTTTGTTTTTCAACAGTTTCACTTGATATCAAAGCTCAATGCTTTAGAAAACGTAGAATTGCCATTAATTTACCAAGGGGTTATAGGTAAAGAAAGAAAAAAGAGAGCTTTAGAAGCACTGGAATCTGTAGGACTAGGGAAAAGAGCTAAGCATATGCCATCTCAACTTTCGGGAGGGGAGCAACAAAGGGTAGCTATAGCTAGAGCTATTGTTAGTAACCCTAGATTGATTTTAGCCGATGAGCCTACTGGAGCATTAGATTCAAAATCTAGCAAAAATATTATGTCTATATTTCAAAAACTTAACCGAGAAAGAAAAATAACTATTGTTCAAGTAACCCATGAAAGGGATATAGGCGAGTATGGAAATCATATTTACAATATAAAGGATGGAGAGATAGATTACATAGAAGAAATAAAACATACAGAAGTAGAAAACAATCAATAATAACATAAGGAATTGGTAAAGGGGGAAAAACAATGTTTCAACGGACAATTATGATAATATTAGTTGTTGTAATTATATTAGGTGGAGGATTTTATGCTTATCAGCAGCTTGTTCCTGAGGTACAAGATGTAGATGCGGGACCTGTATATGCAACCCAAGAAGTAATACGTGGAGATATATCTGTAGGAGTAAATACAATAGGACAACTTAATCCGTCAGATGGTGGAGGTATTCGTGTAAGCGATGCCCTCCGTATGTCTGGTTATTCTGGAGAATTTATTATTGACCAGATCTTAGTAAAAGAAGGAGATAGTGTTAGTAAAGGGCAAACTTTGGTTAGATTAGCTGCTACTGGCCTAAATGACAAAATTTCCGAGTTAGAAGACGAAGTTAAGCGAGAAGAGCAGGCATTAATGAGATTAACAGATTTACCAAGGGAAAAAATTAGAGATATTGATCCATCCCAAGGTGTTACAGTACGAGCGCCTATTGCAGGTAGAATTCAAGACTTAGATATTGTTGAAGGCGATAAAATTTTGCAAGGACAAACAATAAATAGAATTGTAGATATATCAACATATAGTATTCCTCTAAGATTAACACCAGGAGAGTATAGTCGTGTTAAAAAAGGAGATAAGGTAAATATACATTTTGCTAATTTTGAGGGTACATATGAAGGTGCAATTACAAGGATTAATCCTAATGCTGCTCCTTCTGGAACAAGTGAAGATAAGCAGCAAGGGTATATATATCGTGCCACTGTAGAAGGGAAAAATATAGGGTTAGTACAACCAAATATGTCTGTACGTGTGGGTCTCCCAACTCCACAAGGACAGACAATCTTCTTTATGAATGACTCTATAGTAGAAAAATATGTAAATCAGGAAAGAGTAGCTAGTAGTACTGAAGGAATTGTAACGGAGGTTCATGTACAGGAGATGGATGAAGTAGAAGAAGGAGATCCAATCATTAGCTTAGCTGGTGCCGATGTACAAGAAACTATTCAAACGAGATTAGATAAAATACGAGAATTAGAATCAAAAATTAGAGAGCTAAATGCTATTTTTCCTATGTTAGAGATTACTTCGACAATGGATGGTGTAGTAGCATCTATGTATCGACAAGAAGGAGAGAGTACTACACCTGGAGATTGGTTAGGTCATGTATATACAACTTCATCTATGAGTATGTTTACAGAAATAGACGATATAGACGTCTTATATGTTACACAAGGATCACAAGTTAAGGTTACTGTAGATGCTATACCAGGAGAAACCTACGAAGGAGAGGTTCAGGAAGTATCTACTCGGGGTACAGGTCAAGATGGACTTTCAAAATTCTCCGTTTATATTGATGTAAAAGGTGGACCACAGCTACGACCCGGAATGCAGGCAAAGGGCTATATCGATGCAGGAACTGCAGAAGATGTATTAATTATTCCAATAGAGGCTATTTTCCAAGAAGAAAATAGACATAAAGTAGAGATATTAGGCGCAAATGGTGAAGCACAAGTAGTTAATGTGGAGCTTGGGCTGATGAATGACAGACATGCTGAGGTAATAAGTGGATTAGAAGAAGGAGATCTTGTTATTACTGGAAGTAGCAGAGATTTATTACCGAGCCAAGAAAATAAAACAAATAATAATAATTTAATACCAGACAAGCCAACTGAGGAAGAAACGGCAGAAGATTAGGGGTGAAATTATGTCGAAACCAAAACGAAATTGGATTTACGCTTTTTTTGTTCGGTGTTGGTTTACAGCTAAAATGGCATTAAATGGCGTATTTTCTAACACATTCCGATCTGCATTAACAATTTTAGGTGTTGCTATTGGTGTTGCTTCAGTTGTCAGTTTAATGGGGATTGGAGAAGGGGCAAGGCAAAATGTTATCGAACAATTTGAAAGTCTAGGAACCAATGTAATCTCTATTAAGGCCCACGAAGCGGGGTTAGAATTTCAACCTGAAATGGCGCAAGAGTTAGTAGAAAGAGTAAATGGGCTAGAAATAGCTACACCAGTAGTACAGACCTATACTGTAATGAGATGGCGGAGAGATAGAAAAGAGGTTGACATTATCGGTGTTAATCAAGACTTTCCTAAGATTAGAGACCATAGTCAAGCTGCAGGAGAGTTTTTTAGCCCGCTCCATGTAGAACAAAGATCTTATGTGGCAGTTTTAGGATATAATGTAGCAGCGGGACTTAATGGAGGTAGAAGTCCTGTAGGGCAGACAATTACATTAGATGGACAGAGTTATCGTATTTTAGGTGTATTAGAACCTAAAGGAAAAGGAAAGGCTGAAGATATAGACGATAAAGTAGTAATACCCTATACAACGGCTCAACGTATTGCTAAAAAGCGAACCGTAGAAGAAATATGGGGAAAGGCCAACTCAGTTGAAGATGCCGAACTTGCAACTATTCAATTAGGTCGCATTTTTAAAAAAGAACTAAGTGGAGGTCGTGCTACTGCTTCACCGACACCAACACCAGAAGGATCTAGCACCCAGGAAACTATGGTAACAACAATGGGGAATGTTTCACATGGTCAAGGGGGAGAAGATACAGATAAAAATAAAGATAAAGATAAGGCGCCTTCTAGAAAAGAAAAGGGTATGACTATTACAAACCTAAATCAGTTGGTAGATGAGCTAGATGAGGCTAATCGTATTATGACACTACTTTTAGGAGGAATTGCTGCTGTATCTCTATTAGTAGGTGGATTAGGAATCATGAACATCATGCTAGTGGCGGTAACTGAAAGAACATCTGAAATTGGCGTTCGTAGGGCGTTAGGGGCTAAGCAAATAGACCTGTTGGCTCAATTTTTATTAGAAGCATTATACGTTAGTATTATTGGCGTTATTGCTGGTATTGCTGTAGGTATATGGGGCATGGGCATATTTGCTAGCTACGGTTTTCAAACAGCAATTAGCTTTGAGGCTATTCGTATTGCAGCGGCGGTTGCACTAGGTGCAGGATTACTCTTTGGTGTATATCCGGCTATTTCTGCATCAGCATTACCACCTGTAGAGGCATTAAGAAGAAGATAAACCTCAAGTTAAGTATTTAAGGCATATGGAGATAAACTAAGGAATAAATATGACCCATTAGTAGAAATCTACTAATGGGTCATATTTTCTTTTAAATTTTTAAATTTATTAATATTATTGATGTTATGGAAGGAATATACTATAATAAAATGTATTGACCGACTATTCGGTTCTGTATATTTACATAAATAAAGACTAATAATACCAACAGGAGGTAGAGGTGGTGGATTTAAGATGGGTGAAGAAACTTAAGACTTTCTTAAGGTTTTCTTTATGCTGTCTTGTAAATTGTATCTTATTATATAATGGTGAAAGAATATGGTAATATAAGAAAAAGGAGGAAAAAAAGTGAGTAGAAAATTAAAGTCTAGTATATTGCTAGTTATAATGTTATTAGGAGTAGTAGGGTTAATATCGGGTTGCGGTAGCTCTACTGAAGCTAGTCAGGCTCAGGAAGAAGAAAACTACATACCAGTAGCTATAGAGAAAGCTACTGTTAATAATATTGGAAATGAAATAAAGATTAATGGTAAGACCTTTGCAAATGAAGAGATAGCAGTTATACCAAAGGTGCCAGGAATAGTTACAAATATTAATGTTAAGTTGGGTGATATAGTAGAAAAAGGTACAGTTTTGTTTACTATAGAGCAAGAAGATATTTCAAAGAGTGTTGAGCAGGCGGCAAATGGTGTAGAACTTGCTAATAAAGGAGTAGCTCAAGCTGAAAACGGTCTTAAAACCGCAAATGTTAACTATGAATTAAATAAGGAAAAAATAGAAAATGCCCAACTAAACCTAGAAAGAACTAAAAAGCTTTATGAAGAAGGAGCTATATCTAAAAGTCAGTTGGAGCAGGCCGAGTTAGCAGCAAGTGATAAAAGTCTAGAGGCAATAAAAGGTCAAGTTGATCAAGCGAAAATAGGCTATGAGCAAGCTTTAAACCAGTTAAGGCAAGCAGAAATATCCTACGAGCAGGTTCAAAGTAATTTATCAAACACAGTGGTAACAGCTCCTATTGGAGGGGTAGTATCTGATTTAACTGTTAAAGAAGGACAAATGGCATCTAATGCGCAACCAGCAGCTACAATAGCTCAAATGGATAAAGTCTACATACAAATGAATGTGGTTGAAAATATGGTTAATAAGCTAAAGCTTGGACAGGAAGTTGTAGTGAATGTTCCAGCAGCATTAAGTGAAGAAGCTACAAGTACCATTAGCTATATTAGTCCAACTGCGGACCCTAGAAGTCAGCTCTACCCTGTAAAGGTATATATACATAACCAAGATAATAATATTAGACCTGGAATGAATGGAGAAGTCAAATTAGATTTAGACCAAGTAGAATCTGCTACTGTTATAAAAAGAAATGCTGTTTTAGATAGGGATGGTAAAAATTTAGTTTATGTAGTAGAAGGTGATAAAGCTGTTGAAAGAGTAGTAACTATAGGGCTTGATACAGGAGATTATGTGGAAATAAAAGAAGGTATTAAAGAAGGAGAACAAGTTATTGTAGAAGGACAACATTATGTAGAGGATGGTACAAAAGTGAAAGTAGTAAGGGGTGAGTAGCATTGAATTTATCAAGTTTAGCTGTAAAAAAACCCGTTACAATAACTATGGTAGTTTTGATTGTTGTACTTTTGGGAGTAATTTCACTAACTAGGCTACCTATAGATTTATTTCCCAAAATAGAAATACCTGTAGCTGTAGTATCTACCTCTTATACAGGGGCAGGACCACAGGAAATAGAAAACCTAATTACCAAACAAATTGAAGGGGCTATTGCCACTGTAGGGAATATAGATACTGTAAGTTCTATATCATCGGAAGGCAGTTCTATTGTGATTGCACAGTTTAACAATGGAACAGATATGGATTTTGCAGCATTAGAAATTCGAGAGAAAGTAGATTTAATAAAGGGCGTCTTACCAGATGGCGCAACTCAGCCTATGGTTTTAAAGATAGATCCAAACTCTACGCCTATTATACAGATTGCCATATCTACTAAGGGCGATTTAGCCGGGCTACAATCTTTAGCAGAAGATACATTTAGTCAAAGACTTGAAAGGTTAGATGGAGTTGCCTCTGTTAGTGTTGGTGGTGGATTTGTAAATGAAATAGAGGTAGCGGTTAATCAAAATAGTTTAGCTACTTATGGATTAAGTATAAATCAGCTTTCTCAATTATTGAGTGCATCCAATATAAATCTTCCTGGTGGAAGTGTAAACAAGGGAGAACAGAAACTAGCCGTAAGAGTTGTAGGGGAATTTAATAGCCTTGATGAAATAAAGAATATGCCTATTACTCTAGCTACTGGAGATGTCATTAGGCTACAAGATGTAGCTACAGTAAAGCTTAACCAAAAAGATATTAGTGCTATTTCAAGAACTAATGGAAAAGATAGTATTAATATTTCGGTACAAAAGCAATCTGGTAAAAATACAGTACAGGTAGCAGACTTGATTAATAAAGAAATCGAAGATCTTAGGAATGATTATCCTAATGTTGAAATCGATGTCGTGTTAGATAGCTCTACAATGATTAAGGACTCTATAAATACTGTAGTAAACAATGTTCTTATTGGCTCCGTGCTTGCTATTGTTATTCTATATATTTTCTTGAAAAATATAAGAACAACACTTATTATAGGAACCTCAATCCCTATATCTTTAATCGCTTCCTTTATACTATTATATTTTAATGGCATTACATTAAATATGATGACATTAGGTGGGTTGGCCTTAGCTGTAGGAATGTTGGTAGATAGTGCTATTGTAGTGCTTGAAAATATTTATCGATTTAGGTCTGAAGGATACTCTAGAAAAGAAGCTGCTATAAAAGGAGCATCGGAGGTAGGAATGGCTATTACAGCATCTACATTAACTACCATAGCCGTATTTTTACCTATAGTATTTATAGATGGAATGGTTGGAACAATATTTAAAGATTTTGCTCTAACCGTTACCTTATCCCTTGGAGCATCGTTAGTAGTGTCTTTAACTTTTATACCAATGTTATCTTCAAAGATTTTAAAGGTTGAATCTGAAAAGACAGATGGAAAAAAAAGAAAGTTGGAGTTTATATACAAAATCTTTGATAAGATATCTAATAAAATGGAAAATATCTATAAAGGGCTATTAATTAAGAGTCTTAAACGTAGAAAAACTACTATATTTATCTCAATAGTTATATTTGTTGTAAGTATAGCTAGTTTGGTCGGTGTAGGAATGGAGTTTTTCCCAACTACAGATGAAGGTACAATATCAATTAACATAAGTATGCCATTAGGTACTCAAACTGATAAAATAGACGGTATAGCACATATTATTGAAGAAAAACTAACAACAGTTAAAGAGGTAAATAAAGTATTTACCAATATAAGTGCTGGAAATGTTTTAATGGGAGGTCAAGCTGGTAGCAATAGTGGCTCGATTTCAGTAGGTCTAGTTAAACTAAATGAAAGAAATAGAAGTACGGATGAAGTTGCAGAAGAAATTAGAAATATTGTGAAGGATATTCCAGGTGCTGAAATTTCCGTACAAGGAACATCAAGTACTGCTATGATGATGGCAGGGAGTCCTATCAGTATAAGTATTAAAGGAAGTGAGCTAAAAGTACTTGAAGAAATATCTAATGACTTTAAAAATATTATTGAATCTGTAGAAGGAACTAGAGAAACTAAAACTAGTTTTAGTGAAGGAGTACCAGAAGTAGAAGTTTTAATAAATAAAGAAAGAGCTGCAGCCTATGGTCTAACCACTGCACAAGTCGCTTCTGCTGTTAGGGGGGCTGCAACAGGAACTACGGCTACCAGATATAAAGATAATGGTGATGAGATAGATGTAGTATTAAGATCTGTAGGGGATGTTACAGAAAGCTTGTCTAATTTTGAGCAGATAGATATAACTACCCCTACTGGGATAAACATACCGTTAAGTCAGGTAGCTGACATATCTGTAATTAAAAGTCCTGTTAGCATCAGTAGAGAAAATCAAGAAAAGGTAGTAACTGTTAACAGTCAAATTGTAGGAAGAGACTTACGAAGTATA
The DNA here is from genome assembly GCF_018141165.1 of Alkaliphilus sp. B6464. Classification (NCBI taxonomy): domain Bacteria; kingdom Bacillati; phylum Bacillota; class Clostridia; order Peptostreptococcales; family Natronincolaceae; genus Alkaliphilus; species Alkaliphilus sp. B6464. Next base: position 842,453 of record NZ_CP058557.1, on the reverse strand, counting down.
GTTACAGATATAAATGCAGAACTTCAGGAATACCAATTACCTGAAGGATACTATTATAGTATGGGTGGAGAGAATAAAGAGATGATGGAAGCCTTCAGCCAGCTTTTATTAGCACTTGCCCTTGCTGTAATATTAATATATATGGTAATGGCAGCTCAATTCGAATCCTTAATTCATCCATTTGTAATTATGTTTACTATACCTTTGGCTTTCTCTGGAGGAGCTTTAGCTCTTTTCTTAACAGGCAGAGCATTTGGTGTAACTGCCTTTATAGGAGTAATTATGCTGGCAGGTATTGTAGTTAACAATGGTATTGTATTAATAGACTATATTAATATATTACGTAGTGAAGGTAAAGAAAGAACTGAAGCAATTACTATTGCTGGACCAGTTAGATTAAGACCAATTTTAATGACTACATTGACCACTATTCTAGGACTTATTCCACTAGCTCTTGGAATAGGTGAAGGAGCAGAACTACAGGCTCCAATGGCTACTGTAGTTATAGGAGGACTAGTTTTATCTACAGTTCTAACTCTAGTATTTGTGCCAGTACTATATACAATATTTGATGATATGTCCAACTCTTTTAAATCTAAAGTGAAGAAACTAAAGAAGAGTCCTTCAGAATCATAAGAAAATGAGGTGAAGAAGTGAACTCCTTAAAAGAACAAAAGAGAATTGACATTATTGAAGCTGCAACTAAGGTTTTTAGAATATATGGATTTCATAAGGCAAAAGTTGAAGTAATAGCGAAAGAAGCGGGAATTGGGAAAGGTACAGTATACGAATACTTTGATAGCAAAAAAGATTTATTTGAACAAGTGATAAAATATATGGCAGAAACTTATCTGGATATGGCACGTGAAGCAATGGATCTTGCTGAAACAGTTAAAGAAAAGCTAATAGCATTTGCACAGCATCATGGAAACTTTGTAAGTGAACACATGGACATGGCTGAAAATGTTATTCCAGGACCAGGATTTATGTCAGAGGAAATGAAGTATCAAATGATTGAAATGAAACAGTCAATATTTCTTCTAATTGATGAAGCCTTGGAAATGGGGATTGAAACCGGTGAACTTAGGCCAGATTTAAATAAAAGAATAGCAACATTCTCTATACTAGGAGCTATCAATCATAACTATGCGTTTCAAGTATATTTTAAAAGTATTAACCCAAAGGATATTGATTCTAGACCTATTATCGATACTGTCTTCAATGGTTTATCTAACAAATAATAAGATATTAAAAATTAATTTTATAGTATAATGAGCAATCAGTTCTAGACAGAAAGTTATAAAGTTAAAGAGATATAGCAAGGACAAATTCCTGTTATATCTCTTTTTAAGTTATCGATTAAAACCTTGGGATTGTAAATATGTAACAATTTAACTATATTAAAAATTTGCTTTTACCATATTACAGTGGTAGAATAATTATTATATTAAATAATGGCTATTCTAGTTTATAAGGGATATATTTTTTGTAGAAATAAATGGATAAATTCATCTTGTATTAAATCTACTAGCACATTAGGTTAAAGTATCTTAATATATATTATATGTATTTTACGAGGAGGATAAAAATGGGTAAGAATGTCCTACTAATTGGATTTTATAATGAAAAAGCATTAGGCGTTAGATATCTTTCCAATGCATTAAATACTAATGGATATAATGCTCACATCTTATATTTTAAAGAGTTTAATAGTGTTAATCCAAGTAAAGCCAGTCAAAAAGAACTTGATTTATTAGAAAATTTAATAAATGAAATTAAACCTTCCTATATTGGGTTAAGTGTTATGTCTTCTCTATATTTAGAGTCTGTATATTTAGTAAATGATAGAATTAGGGAGAAATCTAATGTACCAATTATTTGGGGTGGTGTGTATTCTACACTTTTCCCTGAAGAAGCATTAAAGTATGGAGATTATGTTATTCAAGGTGAGGGAGAGCTACCTTTAATAGAGCTATTAAACTCTTTAGAACAAGGTAAAGATCCTTCTCATATTGAGAATGTTGTATTACACAATGAACAAAAACAATTAGTTAAAAACTCATTAAGACCATTAGTTCAAGAATTAGATACGTTAGGTTATCCTAAGATAGGTGGAGATAATGTTTATTTTATCCATAACGATGAAATTGCATATGGAGATCCACAAATTAAAGGATTTACCTATGAATTAACTGCATCTAGAGGTTGTCCTTTCGCCTGTTCTTATTGTAGTTCTGTTAATTTAAAAAGAACTTATGCTGGAAAAGGGAGATATGTACGTTTTCGTTCTGTAGATAGTGTTATGCATGAGTTAAAAGAGGCTAAATCCTCTATTAAAAACTTAAAAGTTATTCATTTTTGGGACGAAATTTTCTCTGATGAAGAGGGCTGGATAGAAGAATTTAAAGAACGATATAAGAAGGAAATAGGTATTCCTTTCAAAATATGGGGACATCCACTAAAGATAAACGAAAGAATTATTAATAATCTTGTTGAAGCAGGTCTTTATCAAATTGTTGTAGGGATTCAAAGTGGTTCCCCTAGAATAAGAAAAGAGATATTCCATAGAAAAGAAAGCCAAGAAGAAATAATTAATGCTAGTCGTATTTTATCTAAATGTAAGGTTCCTAAGGTTATATATGACTTTATGCTACAGCATCCATTCGAAACCTTGGAGGATTTAAAGGAGACCTACAAACTTTGCTTACAACTGGAACCACCATTTGAACTACAGTTACATGGTCTAAATTTCTTACCAGGAACTGATATTATTGATAAAGCAATTGAGGCAAATCTTTTATCTGAAGAAGAATTGAATAGGATTATGTATAGCTCTATTCAAGAGCAATATGATATGTATTGGGGACCGGCAGCTGTTAATCAATTAAATGAAAGTAGCACATGGGTGGCTTTAACATATCTAACACAATTTCCTAAACTAAGACCTATGGTTGAAAATCTTGCTGCAGAAGTAGAAAAAGGAAATAAGGAAAATGTTGTTGTAAGGCTTCAAAAATTTATGAAGCAGGTTACAAGGTTTAGAAATTTAGCGGGTAAAGCAAAGCTAGTTATAAGTAAAAGCTAACATTATATAAAAAAATAGTTAAATATACAAATATAAATATAAATATCCACCAGCACTATGTTGGTGGATATTTATACGTTTGATTATAGAAAAATCTTAACTATTTTTTCTTAGCATTCATCGCATTCATTGCTGTATGTAATAATTTAACTGACTTAAAAATTTGCCCTATTATATACATAGTGGTAAAATATAAGCTATATTAATTAAATATTAAACAATGATTGCTTTAGTTAGAGAGGTGCATAATGCAAAATATAATTAATAAATTAGGTGAAAGATATGGCAAGTCTTATTTATGGATATTGCTATTTGCAGCTATTACATTTATAAAGGTTTTTGTAGTACAAAGATTTATGGAAGTATCGAATATATCACTATGGTTTATATGTATTAATCTCCTGCTTATATTTGGAATATATACAATTACTTTAGTATTACCAGACCGATGGAGAGTCCCAGGGCTATTTTTAATTTATGGACTGTTATCTACTGTAGCTTTTGCCGATATTGTGCATTTTAGATATTTCCGTGTACCAATATCCATATATTCTATTTATTCTGCAGGGCAGGTAAGTGCTGTAGGAGATAGTGTAAAAAGCTTGATTAAACCAGGGGATATTTTTCTTTTTATAGATATTCCTATATTAGCTTGTGTATTTTGGATAAAGAAGATTGCTATTAAAGCAAGTCTAAAGGATGAAAGAATAATTGCTTTTGCAACATCTATATTAATGGTATTTTCAATATCTTACCTAAATGGAGTTAAAGTAGATAAAAATATGTACACTGTTAATCAGTTAGGTCTACTTAACTACCATTTACATGACGCAGTCCAGTTTTTTAAACAGGATAAACTAGAAGATGTGAATATGCAAAGCTATTTAGATAGAAGAAATGGGAATAAAAAAAGAATAGAAGATTTAAAAGGTTATGGTATAGCAAAAGGTAGAAATGTATTTGTTATTCAGGTAGAAGCTTTGCAAAACTTTGTTATTAATAAAGAGATTGAGGGTAAACCTATAACCCCTGTATTAAATAGCTTGGTTAACAAAGATAGTTTCTATTTTGATAAATATTTTCAGCAACTAGGGAGAGGAAATACCTCTGATGCAGAGTTTGTATCCCATAGCTCAATGTATGCTTCTATGCGATCATTTTCATATAAAGAGTATGAGGGGGTAGATTTATATACCCTACCTAATGCACTAAAGGCAAAGGGCTATAGTACTATTGCTTTTCATGGTAATGATCCCGAGTTTTGGAATAGAAAAAATGCATATCCCGCGCAAGGATTAGATAAATTTATTAGTGTAGATAAGTTGAATAGTGATGAGGTTATTGGGCTAGGTATTTCAGATGGATCTTTATTTAAGCAGTCTATTGATTATTATAAGGAATTAAAAGAGCCATTCTATAGTTTTTCTGTTACCTTAACCAGTCATCATCCGTTTGTTATTCCAGAAAACTTTAAAGGGTTAAGTGTACAGGGAGAGTATAAAGATACTATGCTTGGAAATTACGTCGAGTCAATTAATTATTTTGATACAGTGCTAGGTGAGTTTATTGAAGAGTTAAAGCAGGAAGGTTTGTACGATAATTCTGTTATAGCTATTTATGGAGATCACTTTGGTATTGAAATGCATGACTCTGAAATTAGAAAGCAGGCTTCTAGTTTTCTTAATAGGGAGTATAACTATGAAGACTTATTAAATATTCCTCTAATTATACATGTTCCAGGTGCAGGAGTAGAAGAAACTATATCTACAACTGGTGGGCAACTTGACTTTTTCCCTACAATGCTAAATATTATGGGAGTTGCACCTTCATCCGATTTCTTAATGGGGCAGGATTTATTAAATGCGAAGGAAGGCTTTGTTGCCCAGCAAAATGTTATGAATAAAGGGTCTTTTATTGACGATGAGAAGATATTTGAAATGTCTAGTGATGGTAGGTTCGAAAATAGTAAGGCATGGAGCTTGCATACTGGTGAGCCTGTAGATTTAGAACTATGTAGGGAGGGTTATGAAAGAGCAATACAAGATATTAATCTGTCGAACTATTTAGCAGATAGCTATGTAAAAGGCGACAAGGTTGTAGAGGTAGATAAAGATAAAAAAATTACTTTTACTGATATACTTGACCATAGATCAGAAGAAGCTATCGAATATATGGCAGAGAAAGAAATTGTAAGTGGACATTCAGATTCTAGATTTTATCCTGATAATCCTATTAAAAAATCAGAGTTCTTAAAGATACTTCTATCTGCATTAGTTATAGATGTAGATACAAGTACTGGTGGAGATTGGTGGGCACCTTACGCTAATGCAGCTATAGAAAAAAATATTATTAATGATGCAGAGCTTACAAATTCTTCCCAAGCAGACGAGTTTATTTCTACAGAACAGGCCTTAATATGGTTAGAGAAGGCGGTTAAGGAAGATGACACCTTTGACTTAGATCCAGAGGATGGTATTGATAATATTAGTAAGGATTTAAATTTAGATAGTACTGATAAGCTAACTAGAGGTTTGACTGCGGAGATTTTGTATAAGGTTATAAATGGATAGTGTAGCACAACAATATAAAGCAAACTAATATTTGTCTAACCTACATTAAGTGGTTTCGCTTCCAGCGAATGATTTGATTAGCACTTAATCTATTCGACATGTTGGAGTGAAATCATTTTTGTTTTTAAATAAAGTTTAATAAAATCAATGATTAAAAATATGAAATTTACTAAAGTATTAATGAGGTGAATTAAATGAAAAAAACCGCAATACTTTTAATGATGTTAACTATATTTTCTAAAATATTTGGTTTTGCGAGGGATATTATTCTCTCATATTTTTACGGTGCATCAAATATAAGTGATGTCTATTTAATATCTACCACTATACCAATTGCAATCTTTTCGTTTGTAGGGGTAGGTATATCTACTGGTTACATACCTATGTATAGTAAAGTAGAGAATAAAAAAGGAACAGAGAAAGCGAATCAATTTACTAGTAATCTTGTAAATACATTATTAATAATATGTACAGCCTTAGTTATATTTGGACTTGTATTTACAGCTCCCTTGGTGAAATTATTTGCATCAGGTTTTGAGGGCGAGACTTTAGATCTAGCTATTAAGTTTACTAGAATAAGCATAGCTGGAATTTATTTTTCCACACTTATATTTGTATACAGCGGATTTTTACAGATTAAGGGTAACTACATTATACCAGCTTTAATAGGATTTCCTTTGAATATTGTTACTATACTCTCTATAGTTGTAAGTGCGAGGACTGATGTTGTAGTTTTAGCTATAGGTGGTATTATTGCTAGTATGGCACAGCTGGCGTTTATAGTGCCATTTGTATATAAAGAAGGATATAAATATAAGTTTATATTAAATATAAAAGATAAATATATAAAAAGTATGGCTTATATGGCAATACCTGTAATAATAGGAGTATCTGTTAATCAAATTAATACTTTGGTTGATAGAACATTAGCATCTAATTTAGCAGTAGGCGGAATATCAGCTCTTAACTATGCTAATAAACTAAATGGTTTTGTTCAAGGAATATTTGTTATGTCATTGACGACTGTAATGTATCCCGCAATATCTAAAATGGCAGCAGAAAAGAACATGGAAGGACTTAAAAAGTCTGTATCAGAAGCTATAAGTAGTATTAATCTGTTAGTTATACCTGCCACAGTAGGAGCGATGGTATTTGCAGGTCCAGTAGTTAATCTTTTGTTTGGTAGGGGAGCTTTTGATGCTGGGGCAGTAACCATGACATCTAGTGCTCTATTTTACTACTCTATAGGTATGATAGGGTTCGGTTTAAGGGATGTATTGGCAAGAGCTTTTTATTCCCTGCAAGATACTAAGACGCCTGCTATAAATGCAGCAATAGCCATGTTTATAAATATAGTATTAAATATTATACTTTCTAAATTTTTAGGCATAGGTGGGCTTGCTCTGGCAACGAGTATATCTGCTATATTTTGTACTGGGCTATTATTTACAAATCTTCGTAAAAAGATAGGTCCATTTGGTATGAAAAGCATAATCGTATCCTTTATGAAAATACTATGTGCCTCATTAGTTATGGGAATAATAGCTAGATTATCATATAATAGTTTACTTAGGATTATTGGCGCTAATTTATCCTTAGTAGTTTCAATAGGCATAGGTGCTGTAATATATTTCATTATTATCTATTTTATGAAGATAGAAGAAGTGGATACTATGATAAATGTGGTAAAGAAAAAACTAAAAAGAAGTGTAAACAATGATTAAAAATGAAAGACAAATAATTAATATAATATCATGGACAGATGAAGGATGTATTAATTGATTTAGCTAAGAGCACAATATAACCAACGGACAGTAGGGGTATCCCTATATACCGTTGGTTTATTTATTATATAGATGGTAAGTATTCTGAAATTATTGTTTCTCTGCAACTAAAACATTTTTCAGCATATCTCTTAAGCTCTCTATTTCTCTAGATATTGCCTTTATGTCCCCTTTTGTAGCTGGATAAAAATATTTAGCAGTTTCTTCTTCTACTAGTAAGCTCTGCTTTTGCTGACCAATTTGTAGTTTTGCAGAAATTTCTCCCTGGTGATATCTCTTTTTAAGTGTTGTTATCGAGTTAAGACTTTCTATTTTATAGCCATTTTTCATATAGATGATTGGATGTTTTTTATCCAATCTATCTATTTCATAAAAGTTAATATAGCTAACTGAAGAATCCTTTTTAACTTTAGGAAGTCTAGTTTTTATACAAATAAAAAGCGTGTCTTTGCTTATAGGTAGTGGTATGTAGTATCTGGAGTTGAGTAGCTTTTGCTGCTTTTTTCTAAGCTTCTTTAGATCTATAGTGTGATATTTTAAAATAGCCTGCAGAGTCGAGTCTACAGATTGTTTTAGTAGTATTTCTCTACCATTTTGGAAAACCATTTTAGTGCAGTTTCCCATATTCTTTTCATAAACTGCTAGCATACAGGTAATTCTCTCTTGTTCTTTTAACATCTCATTTAATCTTTTCAAGTTATCACCTCTATTTAATTTTTTTACCCCCTAGTTAATTCCATTATATCATGTTTTAGGGATAGAGCAAACATATGTTCTTAGGGCCTATAAAAAATATATTGCTTGCAGGAAACACACCTATTTTGTCGAAATAATGAATATAATATCAAATATTACGAAAGTATTACAATATACATATTGCATAAAGAAAATAACTTATTTTGCCGATATAAGTATATAAAGCACATTTTTTTATGGAATGTTTTTAATGTTTTTTAAGTAGAATTTTGTTAAAAGGTGTATCGAAAAGTTTTATGCTAGTGCGGCTTTAGTTATATTAACTACAAATTAAAAGGAGATTATAGAATATGACTTTTCATAGGTATAAAGATAAAATAGTAAAGGGACTTGCTATATTACTAGCATCTTTGATGATTTTAGGTGCTTTAGCACCAGTTGTTTTTGCAGATGAACCTACAGAAATTACTGAAGAGAATAATGGTAATGAATACGAAGATAACGACGCTGACGGTGAAAATAATGGTCCTGAAAACCCTGTAGAAGAAGTAAAGCCTTTAGTGTGGAATATCAGCCTATATCCTGAGTCGAGGGATGAAGACGATTGGTTTAATGAAAATACCCTGTACCATCGAATCAGAGGGCTTTATTACAGAGACCTCAATAATGATGGAAGAAGAATGGAACGCCTTTTCGTAAGAATGGATTTTACGGTAGATGAAGGAGAGCTTACATTTTCGAACATCAACAACCTAATTGCTGGTGTAGGCGTATATAGCGACAACAGTAATATTTCCATGGTGGATGTGGATTTTTTAAATGAGATTTATAACATGACAACAAACAATGAAGATACAGGAAAAAATGAACAACAAGAATTCATCGATCGATATATTTTTAGTTACAATACTACTGATAAAACTAGGGCTACTTTGTATGTGCCAATAAAGCCGTTAATGTCCCATATGAAGTATACAGTACGGTTAAGCCCTGGTGTAGTGGAGGTTACCAATACTACCAGACCCAACACCACAAACGAGACTAGGCTTTGGACATTTAATACAATGGCAGTACCTTCCATAGGGGAAGCAGATGTAATTGTACAGTCCATATTAGAAGATTATGATGTGACGGAGCCAATTATTATAAACGGTAAATTTTTGGATCGGTCTGTAGAAGTGTTTTTTAACGATATTAGGGCCTATAGAGTCAACCTTAGGGAAGATGGAAACCAGCAGTATTTAGAAGTGTATCTACCAAGAGGAAGAAACAAGCTAGAGGCTGGACTATATAGTATTATCATACAAAATAGCGGTCAGCATGTCAGAGAGCTTTATGGCACCTTAAGTGTTGTACCATCATCTGGATACAGGCTTCCTCCTACAGAAGACTTTAGCTATGGAGTTGCCACTCCATATGGCAATGTTTCTGGTCTAAGAAGAGGAGAGATTATAAGACTGGATCATCTTGAACCATTTAAAGAGCAGACCCTAAGGAATTCTTTACAGGGGTACATATTACGTTCTCCAATAGTAGAGATAAGCAGCAGCAATACTAATTTATCTCGATTTTCTGCTGAGATACCAATGGATAATGGACAATATGAAAAATATAAAGTTTTGAGATATAACGATGTATCGAGACTTTGGGAGGAAGAAAGCAGTTATCTTATAAATGTAGTAGACCAAAAAGCAGATATATTAACCTATACGACGGGTATATACGTTGTTGTAGAACCAAAGTATTAGAAAAGTGAGGTGGAGGATATGCAGCATATATTAAATAACAAAGATCATAAGAAAAAAAGTTTTAAATATAAAAATATAATAAGCTTATTTTTGGCAGTTATATTTATTATAGGCGCTATGCCTTTAGATGTGGTGTATGGGGATACCTATACCATATCAGAAATTAGACTGTTTAAAACATTTGAAGGATTGACTGAAACCTATACTGTATCTATTTTTGGTACTGGGCTTAAAAGTGCCTCTATAATGTATATGCGAGACGGAGGTAGCTTATATGAGCCTTTTACAACTGAGATTTCAGGAGGAACTGACTTTTTAAGACAATTTAAAGTAGACCCAGGAACAAAAATTTCAGAAATTAGGGCAGGAACTATTAGTTTTCTAGTAAATGAGACAAATATGCCAAGGGTAACCAGTGTTACTCCTGCACAGGTGGATTTAAAGAGTACTTCTCCCAGCCCAAAGGCTACAATAAATGGAGAAAAATTTAATAATTTCGGTTCTCATCCTACTAATGGAGAAACTACTATTAGAATAGGAAATGACGATCTTACAGGTATTTTTACAACATTGCCTATAAGCAATTCAGTAACTTTAGAAGAACCTACTTTAAGATCTTTGGGTCACGGAATAAAGAATATCGTCATTAATAATGAAAAAAACGTAAATGATGTAAAAATAACAACGACCTATAATCATAACAAAGCTTTTAGAATATATGAAAGCATCAATATAGATCAAAAAAATATTACTATTTTTCCTAATAGAGGAAAGATTGGAACCAATGTAAATATCACCATAAAAGATGATGATGAAGATTATTCTGTTTTTTTCTTGTCCAACGAAACGGACAAATTCATGTATGAAAATATGGGGGAAGACCCGTATTATCCAGTAGTAACCTCTGATGACGACGGAAGAATAAGCGTAAAGGTTCCTAAGGGTTTATCTCCTGGGACCTATAAAGTGGTTATTACAAATAATTTAGATAGTTTTGTTAAAAATCCTGGACAGGATTTAACGAATTTAGTTATAAAACAACAGACGATTGGAGAATTTGTAGTTGTAGATGCTGAGGTTGGACCGACTATCATAAAAACCTCACCTTCGGAGGGAACTAATGCAGGGGCATACCTTACAATATATGGGCGTAGATTCGAAGAACTGGATATAACAGGACTAGTTGGTGTAAATGACACTGTAGATACTACGGATAAACTAGAAGTTACCACCAGCGGTACCGATGGACTGACTAGGCTTAGAATCAACTATTATGACGATAATACTGATCCTAGTATCGCATATAATGGAAAACAAGTAAAACATTTAACTAGGGACTTCTTAGTTATAATAGGAAGAGATGCTTTATTTGAAGAAGACTATAAGGGGAACCATGTATTTCGACATGGTGACAGTAACGAAGACCAGCTATATGTAAAGACTAAGACAATAGAAGAAATAGGCTTAAAAGATGTAATCATGGAGATAACCACTACCATTACAGTAAATAGTGGAGAAACCTTTGTATTTACAGAAGCAGCAGAGTTAGCTAATGGATATAGATTCTTAGCCAGTCATCAAGATCCCCAAATAGACAAGGTTACGCCAGATAAAATACAGGTAGAGAGCGTAGCAATTCCTAAAACTACAAATGATACTATTTTATCAATACAGGGAAATGGGTTTAATGTATTTAGATACGCAGACGGTGTAGATATGAAAACCAATTACCCAAAAGTAATCATTGGTGGAGCAGGAGAAAGTACAGCGGACATTATAATAGAAAGATCACCCGATGGAAAGGTTTATTATAGTACAAAAGATGCAACAGAGTCTACTGGCTATAAAAAAGAAGAGAGAACAGGTGTAATATTTGAGGTTTTAGATAAAAATGGCAATATCGTAACTGGAATTGGAGGCAATGAAACAGGTACATCTCTCGTTCTTACCATTCCAGAGGGACTAGGAGTATCTCCTTCTAATATTAATACTGCCATATCGGTTTCTGTAGCCAACCCTAAAAGAGATTCTGCTGAAAGAGGGCTTTACAGTATTAAACACGATGCTATCACCTTTGTTACAGTTACTAGCAGTCCTATAATAGAAAAAGTAGATCCTTATATCGTTACCGTAGACGGTGGAGAAGATGTTGTAATAGAGGGACGTAATTTTCAAGATGGGATCAAGGTATTTATCGATGGAAAAGAAGTAACCAATGTAGTGAGAGATATAGATAAAATAACAACGAGAGGTACATTAAAATTCAAGGCACCTAAGGGCAGAGAAGGTGCAAATATCATTCAGATAATGAACCCCGATGGAGGCAGCGATACCCATCAGTTCATCTATGTACAGACTATGCGAATAGACCCTAGAATTACTACAATAGCCCCGAACAAGGGAACCGAGGATACCTTAGTGATTATAAAGGGCGACAACTTTTTAAAACCAGATCAAACTGTAACGAATATTGATGGTTTAGGGCTTTATAAACTAATTGGAACTAGAGTATATTTGGGAAATGAGGATGTCAATAAATATACTACGGATCCTAGTGGTTTAGAAAAATACGAATCTCCAGATATAAACTTAAGAGAAAAACTTTTTAAAATAGAACCAGACCCAAGAACGAATCTGAAAAGACTTATGCTTTCTGCTTACTATAAAAGTGCTGTAATATCTGCTGGAGAAGAACATTACACCATCAGCGTAGATTATGAAGGAAATCCAGTGATTTTAGGAAAAAATGAAAGCTACACCATTAAGCTAATAGGGGAAGACATAAAAGCGATAAATAGCTCTGGAGAAATTCTGGATAATGTGGTTATTGATAAGGATACAAGTGCTATAACGATTGATGGCCAACCATTAGATATAATTTTTGACTATAGCTTGTTTTCTGTAAACACAAATGAAGTTGGTACAAAAAGCTTAAGAGTAGCGGATTACTACGATAGTTTAATACTTCAGCAAGGAGCTTCTTATTATACAATAGAAGTAAACGACGCAGGCAGAGTTACGCTTTCTGATGGCAAGAATAATGTATACGAAATTAAACTAGATGGCAGGGATATTGTTGCAATTCGAGGTAGTAATTCAGATGTAGTAACAGTAAATAATGATTCTATAGTAATTGACGGAGAGATCTTTGAATTCAAAACACCTTACGCTCAAGACCCATCAACTGGAATCATTACTGGACACAGAGCGAAGGTAAAAAATAGAAATGAAATATGGGTTACTATACCTAAAAAAGATATTCCGGGTTTTTACGATGTAACGGTAAGAAACCCAGACACCAAAAGCTTTACTGTTAAAAATGGATTTGAATATCTAATACCTCAATCGAAGCCTATGATTAACTATATATCTCCTAGTCAGGGCTCTGTAGAGGGTGGTTATGAAGTAGTAATATATGGAGAAGGCTTCCAAAATACAACAGAAGTATATATTGCTGGTGTTAAAGTACCGGACAAGGATGTAAAAATAGATACAGTAAACTATACCAGTATCACTGTAACTGTTCCGAAATATCCAGGAGATATTAACACAGACTTTATTACAGACAAGAAGTTTGTACCTGTCACTGTGTTAAATGAAGACGGCGGACACCACAGTAAATACGATTTATTTGCTTATGTAATAGCCTCCAGCAGACCTAGGATAGATCGAATTAATCCAGTAAAGGGAACGGCAGCAGGTGGCGATGTTGTAGAAATATGGGGATACGATTTTAGATATTATGAACCATATAAAGGTAAGATTCCTACTTCTTCAGATGATGATTTTGACGATTTAGATAAAGACGGCAAATGGACAAATTATAAAACAGAAAAGGATGCGCCGCAGAGACCATTAGACCATCCTATTTTCACAGAGTACAGCGATTCTCCAGTGCTGCCTTCCGTGTATTTTGGAAGAGAAAAAGCAAAAATAGTAGAGTTTAGAGAAGGCTATATGAAGGTTATTGTACCTACAAGCACCGCAATAGGTGCTGTAGATGTATACATTATGAACAATGATTCTGGAAGATCTAACAAAGTTAGATTTACTTATGAAGGTTCAAATCCTACAATCAAAAGCATTTTACCGAATGTCGGTAAAAAACAAGGTGGCGAAAAGGTAGATGTAATTGGCAGCAGCTTTAAATTAAATACTATAGATTTAATAGATAAGGACAAAGTACAGACCAGAGCAAACACTTATTTAGTTAAGTTTGGAGAAATAAGCAACAGTCAAATACCTAGAGAAGCTGAAAACTCTGGACTTATAAACCAAGGAATGGCAACGGTTAACTTGGCAGGAGATTTAAAAGTAGAGCATAAGGTTGTAGACGGTGCATATAGAATTACAATCAGCTTAACAGAAGACAAAGTAACATACACAGAAGAATACACCTATGATTCAGGAGCAAAGTATATAGATGTTAAAGGTTTAAAGGATAAGGATAATAAGGATAACAGCTACACAGGTAATGAACTTATAAAGGTTGAAGTAAAAGACGGCAGGCTTCTAGTAACTAGAGGATATTCGCCACAGGTAAGAGAAACCTTCAAAGATCAGCTAGAGGTTATAACACCTACTTACTATACTGTAGGAAATATTAACGTAGTGGTAGAAAATCCAGATGGCGTATCAAACAAGGCTGTTTATCAATATAAAAACCCAGACAGTCGCCCTCAAATTACAAACATTACCAGAGATGGTCAGCAGCCACAACTAGGAGACAATGGTGCCATTAAGATTTTAACCGTCAACATGAAGGGCGGTAGCACCATAGTTATCGAAGGTAGGGACTTCAGAGATGTAGATCATATCCAAATAGGAAATATCCTTAAAATAGATGCGAAGGACATCTTAGTAAATGAACCAAACCGGCTAGTATTTAAAATGCCAGCGGTAAATGAAAGTGCATTAGCGTTCCTACATAAGGTTGTTGTAGTCAATGACGATGGTGGTACGGCTTCCTCCGATGCAGCTTCACCACCAATATATATCCAGTTTATTAAAGGAGAATCCAGTCCACAAATAGAAAGCATTACTCCTCCTAGAGGACCTGCTAGTGGTGGAAATTCTGTTATAATAAAAGGTAAGGACTTTAGAGAAACAATGGAGGGGTATACAGGTTCAAAGTTAAAAGTATATTTTGACGGACAGCCGGTACCAGATAAAGATGTAAACGTGATAGATCATAAGACTATTTCAGTAGTGGTGCCTTCTGGAACACCTGGTTCTGTAGAAGTTAAAGTAGAAAACCCAGACGGGGAAATGTCCAATGCAGTAAACTATACTTACGCAAGTAATCCAAGGATAACAGCAGTAGTAGACCCGTTAGATCCTACAGAAAAATCAAGGATTTCTGTCATATCTATTTTAGGTGGACAGGAAATTAAGCTAAAGGGCTCAGGATTTATGGCGGGTGCTAAGGTGTACTTTAATCCGAAGATTACTCCTGCAGATGAAAGTACAGGAAACAATAAAAACCTAATATATATAGAGGGAATTCCATATATATTAGAATCCGGGACTGAAGGAACGGATTACAATTTTATAAACAGTGAAACTGCAACCATAAAAACACCACCAGGAAAAACAGAGGATTTCGGTGTAATCATAGTTAACCCAGACGGTGGAGCCAGCCCAATATATACGAATCTAACCTATGGCTTACCAGAGATCACAGCACCTACAGGCGTGGTGGCAGAGCTGGTGTACGACAGATTTATTAGAGTACATTGGAACCCAGTATCTGGAGCAACTGAGTATGAGATTTTTGTTGTAATAGATGATAAAAATACGGAACTGATAGGATCTACAGAGCTTACTTCCTTTGCATATAACGATCTTGAGCCTAGAACCAGATATAAGTTTATTGTAAAGGCTGTAGGAGACTTTGGCTCTTCTAAACCTTCTATGGAAAGTAACACTGTAAGGACTGGTTCTGAAGTAGGCCCTCCAGATGAAGATGGAGGCTTAGTAGAAAATACTACTATGTCTAAAACAGGAAACACTGCTAATGTTGTAATTGGTACAAAGGATAGAAACAGAGGTACTATAGTAATAGATTTAACTAGAGGTGCTTTAGCGGGTAGTAAAGAGCTAGTTGTTTCTATTCCAGCTAGTGTAGTAGTAGATAATGACAGTAGAAATATTCAAGTAATAGGCAAAGATTTTACCCTTCAGCTCCAAACTGCAGTCTTTAATGTTGCAAATGTTAGAGAAAATAGAAATAAAGCTGATGCTGGGGTAAGGTTTGTAATTTCAGAGGATAGTGGTAATACACAAGTTTTATCTGGAAATCAGCTATCAACTGTGTATAATCTAAAGGCGTCAATATATGTTGGACAAACCACATCACCTATGGATTATTTAGCTAGTGCAATGAGTTTTACATTAGATTATGACGAGCAAAAAGCTAGTTTAAGAAAATTAACTGAATTAGATTTTAATTATTTCGATCCTGTTAAAAACACTTGGGAGCCACTTGCAACTTCTTCTAAGAACTGGATAGGTTCGGCATCTAGTGGAGTTATCCGCTTAGGTAAGTATGCTATTATTGGTAGTAGGAGGTAAAATAATGAAAAAAATGTTTATATTAATTTTAGCACTAACTTTATTATCCTCAGTTTTTACCTATGGAAATATTAATCAAGTGTATAGACAGGGATTTGTTGAAGGATATTTAAGAGAACCATTAAAAGAAACATTGGAAATAGAGAGCTATGAGGGCGGGATGTACTCCCTTCCTCTAAACCCTAATACTATCTATACAATTGACTCTCAACCTGTTAATGCATCTAATTTTATGGCAGGTATGGAAGTTTATGCACAGATAGAGGGAAGGAGAGTTGTTGCAATAGAGGGATATTCAACTAGTTCTTTAGGATATATCTCTCCTGGAAGCAAGATAAGGACTGGAAGGGTTTCGAGGATAGATCGCAACCAATTGGTATTAAAGCTAGCAACAGGAGTGGAAGAAACATTTTTAACTATGCCTGGTACTATTACTCTAAAGGATGGGAAAAATGTATCTTTAGACACTTTATATGTAGGGGATAGGGTAAAGCTACATTTTGATGAAGTAAATACTAATATTATTAGTCGTATTAGTATAGAAGGCGACTCTATTCGTATTAAAGGCCTTTATAAAGGCAAACTAAACTTTGTAGATGGCTATGAAGATAAGATTACTATAAGTGATGTTCAACATCTTAATAATGGTAGCTGGAAGCAATTATCAGCTTCTATGACTATACCATATAATAAGCAATCGCCTCTTTATGTAGGGGGATACTCTGTTTCCTATGATAACCTAAAATATTATCGTGGAAAAACTGTTTATTTAGCTATGAAGGACTTCTTTGGCAAGGATCAGGTGGAAAGAATGGTTGTGCAAAGTCAATATGAAAGTACATATTCTGATAAAATTCAGGATATAAACTGGTTTACTGGTGGATTTGAGTTAAAGAACAATAGAAACATTGGTTTTCATGATGGGACTATCGTTATTAAAAATGATAGACTAGTAGATAACTTTGCTTTAAATGTTAAGTCTGATGTGTTTGTTGTAGCAGATGGAAGAGGCATGGATTCTAGTGCAGATGTAGTATATGTTTTAAATGAGGAAGTTAATAACTCTAATATTGGTCAGCACTATATTTATGCTGGTAGAATGGATCAAATAGTAGAAGATCGCCTATGGCTAAAGGACTTCTTCTTATTAGAAGAAAACGATTGGCAGTCATTTGACGGTGAAAAGGAGCTATTCTTCGATAACGACACAGATATTTATGACTTAACTAACAATAAAAAAATAACTATAAAAGAGTTTTACAGTGGGGATTATGCAGTAGATGAAAGCTCTAGGTATGCTAAAGATAAACGTCTTAAGGATTGGCATAGCTATGTTTATACCGATGGAGATAGAATAAGTGCTATTATGGTACAAAAGAATATGGATTCTCTCCTAAGACAGAGGGTAACCAATGGTGTAATTTCTTCTGTTACTAATGATAATCTAGTTGGCTGGGGAATTAGCATTAAAAATGCTAGAGATTGGAGTAGTAGAAGGTCTCAGTGGATGGAGAAAAATGCAGATCTTCAGGTTAATTTAGAAAAAGCATTATTGATTAAAGACGGTAAACAAATTGAGCCATATGATCTAAAGGCGGGAGATCGTATTTATTTAGTACGTGATGACTTCTATGGTAAGGTACTTATTGTGAAGTAGAATGGCCGAGTGTATTTTTTATCAAAGCCCCAAATTGATTACTTATAATACATAATAAGAGGAGGGATATTTTGAAAAGGGCTATCTTAATTTTAATGATACTAAGTTTAATTATTGTACCAGTAAATGTTATTGCTTCCCCTCCTGAGTTTTCGGGTGGTGTTAACAACGAGTATGAATACGAAGAAGTAGTTTTTCTCACTGGCGAGCCAGTAAAGTTTATAGGTACTGTAAGCATAACTGAAAAAGATAAAACTGATTCAAAAACTATTAGCTACAGTTTTAAACTGGCTCCAGAAGATAAGTCTATAAAGGGTAAGCTAGATCGTCGTATTTCCTATACTATTCAATACGATACCCGTAGTGATAAAGGACAAACTATAGGACAGATGAGTGTTAGTAGCTATAGAGAAACTATAGATGTAGATGAAGACCGGTTTGAATTAAAGGATTATCAGTTTTCAAAATCTGATGTTATTGACAACAGACCTGCTTCTGATTTTTCTTCAGGAAATATAAAAGGCCGTAAGGTTTATACTATTAACAAAACAGAAGGAGAGGCTATTGTAGACATTAGTGGTGGTAGCGTTGGATATGAAAACTTTTGGGGTGCAACGGAAACCCAAATTATCGATTTTGTATTTGAAGTAGAAAGACAGACAGCAGAAGATCGACGACCTACTAGCTGGCAAGGCACTGTAAGAAGTCAAGTTTCTGATAGCATGACTAAGGAACTTAGATATAGTGGTAACGAAGCTAATCTGTCTAGCTTTAATGGTGGGTATATTAGAACAACTAATAGTGAGATTGTATCTAAGTACGAATATGATCTTCCGCTAATAGACAGAAATGGAATAAATAATAGAAGACGAGATCGTGGAACAATATCATTATCTAAGCAAAAAGTTCCTAAAATTGAAAGATTGATAGTACCTAAATTTAGAGATTTAGGAGGACATTGGGCAGAAAGCCATATTAATAAGCTATATTCATTAGATGTATTTGATGAAGTATCTACATTTTTTGTACCTGATGTACCTATGACTAGGGAAGAGTTTACAAGGGCAGTTATTAGGGCAAGTGATATTAGACCTACTGAGGATCCTAAAAAGCGAACTAGCTCGAGGAGAAAAGATCCAGAAGTTTCACCATTTGTAGATGTTTCAGTAGAAGATATTAATTATGAATACATTAAAAATGGGGTTGCAAAGGGAATAATTCAAGGTGTATCTGAGAATAAATTTGCACCTAAAGATTCATTAACTAGGGCTCAAGCTATTACTATTATTATCCGTGTATTAGGATTTGAGAGTAAAGCGCCTACACCAGGCTACTATACATCATTTTCCGATGATAGACTAATACCAGCATGGGCTAAGGATAGCATTTATATGGCAAAGGAAATAGGCTTAGTACAAGGAGATCAGTTAAATAGGGTAAATCCGAATCAGGTATTAACTCGTGCTGAGGCTTCTGCTATCTTAGTAAGATTTTTAGAGTTTTTAGAGAAAGATCTACAACAGGATTATAGAGAAAATATTATTTTATTTAATTAAGCACGAGAATGTTTTTCTCTAATAATAGAGAGGGACATTCTCGTTTTTATTACAAAACAATGACAAATCATAATATATTAATAAAGATGAAGGAAAAACAAGGTTTGTGTAGAATTATATACTAAATATAGAAATGAGAAATATATAAGAGGAGGAGAAAAAAATAATGAGTCGAACAAAATTTAGGACAGCTGTTGCTATGGTTACACTATCTGTTACGCTAAGTAGCGCTTTATCCTTTGCTGCACCAACAGTTTTTACTGATATTAGCGGTCATTGGGCAAAGGAATATATAGAGGATATTTATAATCGTAAAATTACAACGGGTTACCCAGATGCTACATTTAAACCACAAGGAAATATTACAAAGCTAGAGACTATAGTTATGATATCGAAGCTTATGGGTTATACCGATAATGAGGCAGGATATTATACAAATAAATATAAGCAAGAATTAGAACAGTATAAGATTCCGGCTTGGGCTCAAGGTGCAACTGCCTATGCTCTTTTTAATGATATTTTATTAAAGGAAGATTTAACGGGATTAGTATCCTCTGGTAAAAATTTAGATGCTAAGCGTCATGAAGTAGCTACTTATATTGGAAGGGTTCTACAGTACGGAGCTGGTGAACAGATCGGAACTATATATGTAATTCCTTATATAGATGAAATGAGTATTCCAACAGCAGCTGCACCTTATATTGATTTATTATTGAAAAAAGGAATATTGGATAAGGAAAGTAATAATGGACGTTTCTTACCTGACAATTTGATAAGTAGGGCAGAAGTTTCTAAGCTTGCTTCATTGGCTGCTAAAATTTTGGATAAAGGCTCAAGCGGCAATCCTACAACACCACCTACTACAACACTACCTCCTACAAATACAGTAAGAGAAACGATTAATGGAGAGGTAGATAATGTTATTTTAGGTACTAAAAACATTATTTCTATAGCAAATGGAAGTAAACAGCAGATTTATGATATTGCTTCTAATGCAAATATCACTGTTGATGGTAAAACTGCTACTGCAAAGCAACTAGAAATAGGACAGTCGGTAACTGCTATAGTTGAGGATGACATTATAATAGATATAAAGGCAATTACAACTGAAGAAGTATTAGAAGGTTATTTTTATTATTACTTAGAGGGAAGAGATCCTAAGGTATTTATTAAGGATGATAAAGATAATGTAAAGGGATTATCATTTACCACAAGCAGTAAGGTATATTTAATGGATAAGTCTGTTAATATAAAAGATTTAACTCCAGGTGATATAATTTATATTACACATATTGATGAAGAAATAATTAAGATAGAAGCTGAAACAAAGGAAAAGACTCTAGATGGTGTAGTTAAATCTAAGGGCGGCAGTAAGGATAAATATACTTTAGAGGTGCTACTAGACGACAATACTAGAGAGACATTTACTATTACTTCTAAAGCTACTTTAAAAAGAGATCGTAAGACTGTATCCTTTGATGAAATAAAAGTAGGTGATGAAGTAAAAATTACTAAAGAATATGAAACGGTAACCTATGTAAATGCTTCTAGTGTACAAGAGACTGTAGAAGGTTATATTAAAAAGATTGATATTGGACAGAAAACCCAAATAACTATCGAAAAAGATGATAAAACTACGGAAACATTTGTATTAACACCTAATACTACAATAATGATAGAAGATGAAAAGGCTGGAATTTACGATTTAAGACTGAATTATCAGGTGGAGCTAGAAATAGAAAATGGCGAAGTAGTAAGTATGGAAACCTATCGCAAGCTTAAAGGCGCTAGCTATGAAGGTAAGGTTACCTATATGGATTCTAGAAAAGGGAATATAGAACTTCAAGTAGGAGCACGGGAAGAAATAATAGTAGATGTAGATGATAATACTATTTACAATGATGAGGATGGAAGAATAATAAGATTTAGAGATATAAATGTAGGAGACGAAATAGTTATTTATGCAGAGGATAATGGTAACTATATAGTAGCAAAAAGAGTATTGGTTATGATAAGAAGATAAAAATAAAAAGATCACTCTAATTAATTTTAGGGTGATTTCTTTTATTATTGACCTATAATATGTTTAACTTCATAGGTACAAAGAACAATAAAAAAACCTCAGGATAAGCCTGAGGTTTAAATTAAATATTAAAGTTATTTTATTGCTTAAATAGTGGTATAAGACCTGATATTAAGATATATCCTATAGCTAGTGGAGCTACATATTTAATAGCAAATGCCCAACATTTTCCGATTGTGAATTTAACTTTTCCTTGATTTGTAGCTTCAGCAAGAGCTTTATCAGTACCCCATACCCAACCAACAAAGATTGCAAGTGTTAATGCAGCTAATGGTAGAAGTAGGTTATCTGTAATAATACCCATTGAATCAAAGAAGTTAGTACCGGCAATAAATGTAACATTTCCTAGTACAGGACCGTTAGCTAATGAAGAAGGTACACCGATAAGGAATGCAAGAATTCCTAATCCAATTGTTGCCTTTTTACGATCCCAGTTAAACTCGTCTACTGTTAAAGATACTGCTGCTTCTAATAAAGACATAGAAGATGTGACAGCTGCAAATAAAACTAATACGAAGAATAATACAGCAAATAATTGTCCAAGAGGCATTTTAGCGAATACACCTGGTAATGTTACAAATAAAAGACCAGGTCCACCAGCCGGGTCAAATCCTAAAGCAAATACTGCTGGTAAAATTGTAAGTCCTGCAAGTAAAGCTATTATTGTATCAAGTGCAGGAATAATAAATGAAGACTCTACAAGGTTTTCATCTTTGCTAAGGTAGCTACCATAAGTAACAATAACACCCATACCAAGGCTTAGAGAGAAGAATACTTGTCCTAAAGCGCTTACAACAACACTCATATTTAATTTTGAGAAATCTGGTTGTAGAAGGTACTTAACACCTTCCATAGCACCTGGAAGTGTTATAGATCTTATCATTAATACGACCATCATTATGAATAAACCTGGCATTAAAATTTTAGAAGCTTTTTCAATACCACCACTAATACCACCCATAACTATACCTAATGTCATTAACATAAATATAGCGTGATAAATAAGTGGCTCTACTGGAGCACCTATAAAGCTTGTAAATACACCTTCAAGGGTAGCAAGGTCTGTTGTATTAAATGCACCCGTAAGAGCTGAAATGATATATTTAATAATCCATCCACCGATAACACTATAATATGTTACGATTAAGAAGGAAGCTAATACTCCTATAGCTCCAACCCATGCCCATTTTTCTTTAAGTTTTCTATAGGCACCTACTGGGCTAAGCTGTGTATTTCTACCAAGTACAAGCTCTGCCATCATTAAAGTAAAACCAATTAATAATACTAGTCCAAGATAAATTACTACGAATACCCCACCACCATTTTGCCCAGCAAGGTAAGGGAACTTCCAAAGGTTACCTAGTCCAACAGCAGAACCAGCAGCAGCAAAGATAAATCCAAGCTTGGAACCCCACTGATCTCTTTCTTGTTTTTCTTTTAAATCTGTCATAACATAACCCCCTAATAAAAAATTTTGAAAATAATAAAAATTAAAAATAAAAAAATAAAACTTAAAAAATATAATAGATTAGAACTTATTATAATGCCGATGTATCAAGTATTACTTAATATTCACCTCCTTGTAATAGATTTTATATAGATATTATCATTAAGTAATTAAAGGATAATCATCTAATTCAAATATTTATGCAACTGCTATTAAAATAATTTAGTAATGTATAAATAAAAAATATATATGAAAGAATATACAAACAATTTAGTATACAAATACAATTTTAAAATTTAAAAAGGTTCTCTCTTCATATTCCATAATTATATATATGCATGTCGAAAATTGCAAGCGTTAATTTTTTGACAATATTTAATTTTTAAAAAAATATTTATAAATATATATATATCAAAAAAAAGCACCCTTTAATAAAGGATGCATTATATTATGGAGGTATTACATTTTTTATCTTATCTCTTTATATTCCCAATCTTTCGCAATGAAGAAGCGCAACATTTATAAGGAAATTGTATCACTATTAGAATAGTCCTTTAATGATATCTAGCAATCCTGTAGAATTTAGAAAAACAATGCCTATAGCAACAGGTGCAACCCATTTTACTAAGAAACCCCAGAAAGGAGCTAATTTAAATGTAAGTTTTCCTTCGTTAGAAGCTTCTTTAATGGCATTTTCAAGACCCCATACCCAACCTATAAAGATGCACATTAGCATTCCACCTAAAGGAAGTAGAATATTACTTGCTGTAAAGTCTAAGGAGTCGAATATATCTCTTCCACCAATTATTTTAATATTAGACCATACTCCAAGTCCTAGGGACGCAGTAGCCCCTACTAAGAAAATAATAGCTGCCATAGTAAATGTTGCTTTCTTACGTTCCCATTTAAATTCATCTACCATATAAGAAACAGTTACTTCTAATAAGGAAATAGCTGATGTTAAAGCCGCGAACAACACTAATGTAAAGAATATGAATGCAAATAAGCTACCAAGCGGCATTTTTGAAAATACAGCAGGAAGTGTAACGAATAGAAGCCCTGGACCTTCACCCGGATTAAATCCAAATGCGAATACTGCTGGTAAGATGGTTAACCCTGCAAGTAAAGCTATAGCTGTATCTAACAATGGTATAATCATAGCACTTTGTACTAGGTCTTCATCTTTACTTAAATAACTACCATAGGTTATCATACATCCCATACCAAGGCTTAGGGAGAAGAAAACTTGACCTAAAGCCGCTAATATAACTGAAGCATTAATAGCTGAAAAGTCTGGCGCTAATAGGAATTTAACTCCTTCCATAGCTCCTTCAAGGGTAAGAGAACGAAGCATAACAATAAACATCATAATAAATAGTGCAGGCATTAATATTTTAGAAGCTTTTTCAATTCCTCCACTGATACCACCCATAACAATTGCTAATGTAATAACCATAAAAATTGCGTGGTAAATAAGTGGCTCAACAGGACTAGTAATTAGTCCGCCAAATAGGCTTCCTAGCATATCTATATCAGCGGTGTTCAATACTCCAGTAACTGATCTGACTATATAATTTATTACCCAACCACCAACAACACTATAGAAAGAAAGAATTAAAAATCCAGCAAGGACACCCATAGCACCTAACCACGACCACTTTTCACTAAGTTTTTTATATGCACCTACAGCGCTTAATTGAGTATTCCTACCTAGAACTATCTCAGCTAACATCAGCGTAAATCCTACTAATAACAAAATAATGAAATATACAAAAACAAATGCGCCACCGCCATTTTTTCCAGCCATGTATGGAAATTTCCAAAGGTTGCCTAAGCCTATTGCCGATCCAGCAGCTGCCATAATGAACCCGAATCTTGAACCCCACTGATCCCTTGCTTTCTTTTCGTTTAAATCGATCATAATTTACCCTCCCTTAACTATTTTTTTAGTATAATTGAATTTTGTCGAATCTTTCAAAAATCACCTCCTGATAATAGGTTAAATCAATAATATTCAAAACATTTAGAATAATTACTTATATTATAATTTTATTTTTACTAAGATGCAAGTGATATATTTTTAACTAACTCGGAACTTTTTTTGAAATATTAACTAAATATTAACTAAAAATGAAAAACATTTAAATTTTTAGTTAATTCAATCAATTATCTTTTAAAAGAGGATTTTGTTGTTAAATAAAGAATATAGAATATAATATGTTAGAAATTAATAATATTTATTTAATTGTATGCAGAGAAACTTAAAGTTAATTATAATAATAAATAGGGGAGGTAAAATAATGAAGTCTATGATTAGAATGAGGATGAGCGCAGCAGATGCACACTATGGTGGGAATTTAGTAGATGGTGCGAAAATGCTTCAGCTTTTTGGTGATGTAGCAACAGAGCTTCTTATTAGAAATGATGGTGACGAAGGACTTTTTGTAGGCTACGAAAGTGTAGAGTTTACAGCACCTGTATATGCAGGAGATTATATAGAAGCAGTTGGCGAAATTACTAATGTTGGTAATTCATCTAGAAAGATGACATTTGAGGCTAGAAAAGTTATTGTTCCTAGACCAGACATTAGTGACTCTGCCTGCGATGTGCTAGAAGAGGCCATAGTTGTTTGTAGAGCAGTAGGTACCTGCGTAGTACCTAAGGTTAAACAAAGAAAATAATACAAAGCAGACTGTAGGAAGGTTTCATTTATTGCATTTGGGTTTAGAGAAAACATATCCTTAGTATGAATTTAAAGGGGGATTTAAATGGATAAATTAATTATTACAGCTGCTTTAACGGGGGCAGAAGTAACTAGAAAAAATCAACCTAACCTGCCATTAACACCAGATGAAATAGCAGAGGCGGCTTATCAGTGTTACTTAGCAGGAGCTTCTATAGTACATATTCATGCACGAGATAAAGAAGGTAATCCAACTCAATCATATGACGTATATAAGGAAATAAAAGAAAAGATAGAATCAAAATGTAATATTATTTTTCAGCCTTCTACAGGTGGTGCAGTTTGGCATGGACCAGACGAAAGACTACAGCCTGTAGAATTGAAACCTGAAATGGCTACACTTAGTGCTGGCACATGTAACTTTGGTCCAGATGTTTTCATGAACTCACAGGAGTATATGGAAAAGTTTGCTATTAGAATGAAGGAACTAGGTGTAAAGCCTGAGATTGAAGTTTTTGAAAGAGGAATGATTGAAAACGCTAAAGGTCTTGTTAAAAAAGGGCTAGTAGGTACACCACTCCATTTTGATTTTGTACTTGGGGTTCCTGGAGCTTGTCCAGCTACAGCAGAAGACCTTATGTATATGGTAAAGTCTATTCCGGAAGGTTCTACTTGGACTGTGGCAGGTATAGGTAGACATGAGCTACCTCTAGCTACAATGGGGATTTTGCTAGGCGGTCATGTTAGGGTAGGCTTTGAAGATAATGTTTATTATGGAAGAGGACAGTTAGCAGAATCAAATGCTCAATTGGTGGAAAGAGTAGTTAGAATAGCAAAGGAATTAGGTAGAGAGATTGCTACTCCTGATGAAGCTAGAGAAATATTAAAAATTTAGGCGGTGATAGTTTTGAAATTATTTATTGACAGTGCAAATATAGACGAGATTAGGGAAATAAGCAAATGGGGGATTCTATCAGGTGTTACTACAAATCCGTCCCTTATTGCAAAAGAAGGAAGAGATTTAAAACAGGTTATAGAGGAAATTACACAATTAGTGGATGGTCCTATTAGTGCAGAAGTTGTAGGTGAAACTGCAGAGGAAATGGTAAGTGAAGCTGAAGATCTTATAAAAATTCATTCAAACGTAGTTATTAAAGTACCTATGACAGAGGAAGGGCTAAAAGCTGTAAGTAACTTTAGTAGTAGAGGAATAAAAACAAATGTGACTTTAGTTTTTTCAGCTACTCAAGCTTTATTAGCAGCTAGAGCAGGTGCTAGTTTTGTAAGTCCGTTTCTTGGTCGATTGGATGATATCGGTTATGATGGAGTTCAATTGGTTGAAGAGATTGCTCACATTTTTGAGGTGCATAATATTAGTACAGAAATAATTGCTGCAAGTACTCGTCATAATCTTCATGTAGTAGATGCGGCTAAGGCTGGGTCACATATAGCGACTATACCATATAATATATTAAAGCAAATGGTTAAGCATCCTTTAACAGATATAGGTATAGAGAAGTTTCTAGCCGATTGGGAAAAGACTAAAAGATAAACATTGTAGAAACTTTTGTTATATGATACCATATTAGGTGAAAAATGAATATTGAAAACTTTAGGTTCTTTTTGATTAATAGGGAAATCGGTGAAAATCCGATACAGCCCCCGCTACTGTAAGTGGAGACGAAATTAACTTTTGCCACTGGATTTTATCTGGGAAGGTGTTAAAAGTAGGATGATCCACAAGTCAGGAGACCTGCCTAATAGTTTATATGTAGTAACCTTCGGAGGGAAGGGAGACTTATATTTTGTCAACTGTTAATTTAAGTGTATATCTTAAAGTGTACATTTTTATAGACTTGGCAAAGGGTCCCTAACATAGAAGGTTGGGGACCCTTTTTGTTTCTCCAACATATTTTCTATGTTTCCCTCTTACTGATTTTATTAGGTTAGAAACTAATAAGCACTGAAGGCATAATACCAAATGCCTTTAAATAAAAGTGAGAGGTGATTTTATGAAAAACAAAAAAACAGTACTTTTATCCATCGCATTGCTTCTAGTAATAACGCCAGAAGTGGTACATGCAATGCACATTATGGAAGGCTTTTTGCCTGCTAAGTGGGCGATTTTATGGTCAGCTATTACTATTCCATTTTTTATTATTGGAATAAAAAAAGTAAGTACCATTCTAAAGGAGGACACCAATAAAAAGGTACTATTAGGTTTGGCAGGAGGTTTTGTGTTTGTTTTATCTGCACTAAAAATACCATCGGTAACAGGGAGTTCGTCTCATCCTACTGGAGTAGGATTGGGAGCAATATTATTTGGACCCACCACTATGACTGTTATAGGAATAATTGTTTTACTGTTCCAGGCATTACTACTTGCCCATGGTGGATTAACTACATTAGGAGCTAATGGATTTTCCATGGCAGTTGCAGGGCCTTTTGTATCCTACTTTATTTATAGGATACTTAAGAAAAGAAATGTAAATATGACCTTTACTGTATTTTTAGCTGCTTGTATTGGTAACTTAATTACTTATGTTGTTACAGCCTTCCAACTAGCATTGGCATTTCCTGACCCTATTTCAGGCTTTGTTGGTTCTCTAGGGAAATTTTTAACAGTATTTGCAGTTACACAAATTCCATTGGCTATAGTGGAAGGATTACTTACAAGCATTATTTATAATTTATTAGCAGAATACAACAAGGAAGGAGTCGTTAGCCTTGAAACAGTTAAGTAAAAAGAATTTATTGCTTTTTTTATTGGCTATTGTTGTTATAGTAGCGCCACTAATTATTAATAGCAGTGCTGATTTTGAAGGGGCAGACGGTGAGGGTGAAGAGTTAATTCAAGTTATTGCCCCAGACTATGAGCCTTGGTTTGAAAGTATATGGGAGCCGCCGAGTGGAGAAGTTGAAAGCTTGTTATTCTCTGTTCAGGTAGCAATTGGAGCAGGAGCAATAGGCTATATTTTAGGCTCCATGAAGGAGAAGAAAAAACTTGCTCTTAATAGATAAGTATGCACATACAAACAAGTTAACAAATTTTAACCCTATGGCGAAGTTTATCTTTGCTATAGGGGCCTTGAATATTGCAGTGTTAATAAATAATTTGTATATAAACATATCTATATTTTTTATTATGGCATTTTTAACTACCTTTGTAGCAAATATCCCATTTAATAAATATTTTAAAATATTAATTATACCTTTTGGGTTTTTAGCTGTAAGTATTATTACTATATTAATAGGTATATCTAATGTAGATATATTTATTTGGAGCATTAAGATTTGGAATAAGTATATAGGGATTACATATCAATCTTTAATAGATGTGCTGCATATTATTATGAGGGTATTGGCGGCCATATCTTCAACATTTTTTTTAGGATTAACCACACCTTTAAACAATATTATTAAGGTACTTAAAAAAATTAAAATTCCAAACTTGTTAATAGAGCTACTAGTATTGATATATAGATTTATTTTTATTTTTCTAAAAGAAGCAAATGAAATTTATACTATTCAAGAGATGAAGTTCGGATATACAGGTTTTAAAAATAGCTATAGATCTGTTTCATTACTTATTAAGCATTTATTTGTAAGGGTTTTAACTAAGTATGAGAGCATGGTTATCGCCTTGGATAGTAAACTATACGATGGAGAATTTAAAATAGGTGATTAGATGATTAAGGTAGAGTCTCTAGAATTTAAATATGAAGATGGCACTAAGGCATTAGATAATATAAACATAGATTTAAACAAGGGAAAAACTATAGGAGTTATTGGAGCTAATGGCTCTGGGAAGTCTACGCTGTTTCTAAATATGATAGGTATTTTAAAGCCTAATAAGGGTTGTGTAAAGTATAATGGGTCCAAAATAAACTACAACAAGAAATACCTAAGGGAATATAGAAAGAAGATTAATATTGTATTCCAAGACCCAGAAAAGCAATTGTTTTACTCCAATGTATATGATGACGTAGCCTTTCCCCTTAGAAATTTAAATATTTCTGAGGATAAGATTAAGGTGAGGGTTGAGGCTGCTCTTAAAAAAGTAAATGCCTATGAGTTTAAAGATAAACCAGTTCATTTTTTAAGCTATGGCCAGAAAAAAAGAGTTGCTATGGCAGGTGTATTAGTAATGGATTCTCAAGTAATATTGTTGGATGAACCAACTAGTGGATTAGATCCCTATATGACTAAGGAAATAAAAAATATAATTAAAGAAGTAGCTACTGAAAAATATATTGTAGTATCAAGCCATGATATGGACCTAATATATGATGTGTGCGATTATATTTATGTTTTAGGAAGAGGAGAAATATTAGGAGAAGGACTAGTGGAAGAAGTATTTTTGAAGGAGGATTTACTAGAAAGAGCCCTCCTCGAAAAACCTTGGCTAGTAAAGATCCATAAAATTTTAGGCACACCATTGTTTAAAACGGAAGAGCAATTATTTGATTATGGTATTCAAAAACATATGTAAATTAAGAAGAGTATTAGAACTGGTAGGTATAAGATAAAAGTTAAATTCTAATGTACACAGAAGGAAAGGAGATACTATGAAAAAGGCTATTATTGTTGTCAGCTTTGGTACTACCTATGAGCTAACTAGAAAATTATGTATAGAAAGCATTGAAAACAGAATAAAGGAAAAATATGAAGATTTTTTAGTAGTTAGGGCATTTACTTCTCAGATGGTAATAAATAAATTAAAGAAAAGGGATAACTATTTTGTAGATAATCCAATGGAAGCCTTATATAGGATTAAGGAAGAGAAAATATATAATATATTTATTCAGCCCCTTCATATAATTCCTGGCTATGAGTATGAAAAATTATTAAAGCAAGTTGAAAAGTTTAATAGTGAAAATAGTGATTTTAACATAAAAATAGGTAGGCCCTTACTTTATGCAGATTCAGACTATATTAAGGTTGTAGAAGCACTAGACTTAGATGGAAACAATAAAGATAAGGCAATAGTATTTATGGGACATGGTACAGAACATTCTGCGGACAATGCTTATATTAAACTAGAAGAAACATTTAATGAGAGATGGTATAAAAATATATACATTGGTACAGTAGAAGGCAATAAAACTATAGATGATATAGTTCCTCATTTAAAGGAAAATAATATTAAAAAAGTTGATTTAATGCCATTTATGCTAGTAGCAGGGGATCATGCCATAAATGATATGGCATCGGAGGAAGAAGATTCTTGGAGAAGTAGGCTTGTATCAGAGGGGATAGAAACAAATGTAGTATTAAAAGGCCTAGGAGAAGTAGAAGGTATACAAAACATATATATGGAGCATTTAGAAGATATATTAACAAAGTAATTTGGGGGAAAGGGAAGATAGATATATTTCCTTATTTTATAATAGGATAGCACATTATGGAATTTGGTAACCTAATTGACATACTTAAACCCATTCTATATACTTTTATTGTAATTAGGATGAGGAGGAATAGATAATGGATAGAAATTTGGCCCTAGAATTAGTCCGTGTAACAGAGACAGCTGCTTTGGCTTCTGCTGGTTATATGGGTATGGGAGATAAGGAAGCGGCGGATCAAGCGGCAGTAGATGGTATGAGAAGAGCATTTTCAAGTCTTTCTATAAAAGGAACAGTTGTAATAGGTGAAGGTGAGCTTGATGAAGCTCCAATGCTATATATAGGTGAAGAGGTAGGATGTTGTAAGGATGGAGATATGGAAGTAGATATTGCAGTAGATCCATTAGAAGGAACAACTCTAATTGCAAAAGGACTTCCTAATGCTATTGCAGTATTGGCCATGGCACCAAAGGGGTGTTTACTGCACGCACCAGATACTTATATGAAAAAGATTGCTGTAGGCCCTAAAGCAAAGGGAGTAATAGATATTAATGCATCTGTTAAAGATAACCTAGAAGCTGTGGCAAAGGCTCTAAATAAAAATATAGAAGATTTAACAGTAACAGTGCAAGATAGACCAAGACACGATCAACTTATTAAAGATATTCGTGATGCTGGTGCTAGAATTAAGCTTTTTAGCGATGGAGATGTGGCTACTGCAATTGCTACTGGTTTTGATGAGACGGGTATAGATATTATGATGGGTATCGGCGGTGCTCCAGAAGGGGTTATTGCTGCCGTAGCTCTTAAATGCTTAGGCGGGGATATGCAAGGCATACTATATCCTATGAGTCCAGAAGAGGATGAAAGATGTAGAGCTATGGGACTTTCTGAGGAAGATGTTAAGAAGGTACTATATCTTGATGATTTAGTAAGTAGTGAAGATTGTTTCTTTGCTGCGACTGGTATTACCCAAGGAGATCTTTTAAGTGGTGTTGTTTATACTGGAAACAACAGAGCTTCTACTCATTCTGTTGTTATGAGGGGACAAACTGGAACCATTCGTTTTGTAGAAGCAGACCATCGTTTAGATAAAAATGATACTTTAGTTGAAGTAATGAATAAACATAGAAAAATAAGATAATAATATGCCAATAATAGAGATAGTAATGTACTATCTCTATTTTATTGTAAGGCATATATTGGAAATAGTATATATTATTCACAATTAATATAGCACAATTGATTGACTAAAATAATATAACATTAGTATAATATTAAAGTAGAACAATAATTTGGGGGTGTAGTAATGGATAGAAATTTAGCGCTTAACCTAGTTAGAGTAACTGAGGCTGCATCAATTGGTGCTGCTAAATATATGGGTAGAGGAGATAAAAACGCTGCAGACCAAGCTGGTGTAGATGGAATGCGTAAAATGTTTCAAACAATGAGTATAGAAGGTGTGGTAGTTATTGGAGAAGGTGAAATGGACGAAGCACCTATGCTATATATAGGAGAAGTTGTTGGAGCAGGAGGACAAGGTGCTTCGAAGGTAGATATTGCAGTAGATCCTGTAGACGGTACTACTTCTGTAGCTAAGGGACTTCCTAATGCGATTGCTGTAGTAGCTATGGCTCCGAGAGGATGCTTATTAAATGCACCTGATATGTATATGGATAAAATTGCAGTAGGACCTAAGGCTGCTGGTAAAATTCATATTGATGCACCAATACATGAGAATCTACGTATTACTGCAGAATCATTAAATAAAAGCATTACAGATTTAACTGTAACTATGCTAGATAGACCTAGACACGAAGATATAATAAGACAATGTCGTGAAGCAGGAGCAAGGATCAAACTATTTAGAGATGGTGATGTAGCTGCTGCCATGGCAACATGTTTTGATCATACTGGTGTGGATATTATGTTAGGTATTGGCGGTGCTCCTGAAGGGGTAATTGCAGCCGCTGCATTAAAATGTCTAGGCGGGGAGTTTCAAGGAAAGCTTGTTCCATATACAGATGAAGAAAGACAAAGATGTATTAAAATGGGAGCTAGTATAGAAAAAGTGTATTCTATGGAAGACTTAGTAAAAGGCAATGAAGTGTATTTTGCGGCTACAGGTATTTCAGATGGGGAATTATTAAAGGGTGTTGTTTATACTGGTAACAATACTGCTAAAACTCATTCTGTTGTTATGAGGGCGGAAACTGGTACCATCCGTTTTGTAGAAGCGATTCATAGATTAAATAAAAAGCCAAAGTATGCTTATTAGTTGAGAAATTTATTTTGAAAAAATGTTGACAAATATATTACAATAGTTTAATATATTTAACAATACACAATAGATTTAACTAAAATGCGTTGATGAGAAATAGTAGAAATATCTATTCTTTTACAGAGAGTTCCCGTTTGGTGAGAGGGGCATTAGAAAATATTTTGAACACATCTCTGAGCTATGCACCGAACCCTTATGGTAGTAGACTGCATCGGAAAAATCTGCACCCGTTATCGTGCTAGAGTATAAACAAGAAGCATTTTCTTGTCGTACTTGAAGAGATTGATACTGTGAAGTATCAGTAAAAAGAGGTGGGACCACGTGAGTATAACTCTCGTCCTCTAGCTTTATGCTAGAGGCGGGAGTTTTTTTATTGTGTAAAATTAAATTAAATTAAAGGGGAGAAATCTATGAGAAAAAGTATTGTTAATGTAGGAAGAGGAAATAAAAGCAAGCAAGGTTTCGGAAAGAGGTATAGTTTAATAACTGTATTGGTAGTTGTAATATTAACTCTTGCAGCATGTGGCAAAAGCCAAGCTAGCTCTAGTATAGATTTAGATCAAATTAATAATAGAGGTTATATTATAATGGGTATTGACGACACCTTTGCGCCTATGGGCTTTAGAAATAATGCAGGAGAATTGGTTGGATTTGACGTTGATTTAGCTAAAGAAGTTTTTAAACGAGCAAACATAGAAGTAAGGTTTCAACCAATAGAATGGGCTATGAAAGAAACGGAGCTTAACACAGGTAATATTGACTTAATTTGGAATGGATATTCAATTACTGAAGAAAGAAAAGAAAAGGTGATTTTTACTAAACCTTATCTTGAAAATAAGCAGATAATTGTTACATTATCGGATTCAAAAATAGAAAATAAAGAAGACTTAAAAAATAAAAAAGTGGCTGTTCAAAATGGATCTAGTGCAATGGATGCTGTAATGAGAGAATCCGATTTAGTAGAACAATTTGAAGGTGGAGAGCCACTATTATTCGATACAAACAACGAAGCCTTTATGGATTTAGAGGCTGGAAGAAGTGATGCTGTTGTAGCCGATGAAGTACTTGCAAGATATTATGTTAAGCAAAAGGGAGATGAAAAGTACAGAATTTTAACAGAGGACTTTGGTAAAGAAGAGTATGGAATAGGAATTAGAAATACAAATAAAGATATCTTAAAATTACTTGATGATATTATAGATGAAATGAGATCAGATGGTTCCTATGACGAAATATATAGTAAGTGGTTTAGTGAAAATTAATATAGTTAGTAGGAGGTATAGAAAATGCCATATATATATTCGCTTTTGCCGTCTTTAACATCTGGGTTAAGTACTACCTTAGAAATATTTGGAGTAACACTACTGTTTTCTATACCCTTAGGGTTTTGGGTGGCATTAGGAAGACTTTCGAAAATTAAAATAATAAGTAAAATAGTAGAACTTTATATTTTAATTATGAGGGGAACACCATTAATGCTTCAACTTGTATTTGTATTCTTTGGATTTCCTTATATAGGAATAACCTTAGACAGAACAACAGCAGCATTATTAACCTTTATATTGAATTATGGAGCTTATTTCGGGGAGATTTTCAGAGGTGGTATTGAGTCAATCGATATTGGTCAATATGAGGGAGCCACCGTTCTAGGCTTAAGTAAGATAAGGACACTAACAAGAATAATACTTCCACAAATGGTTAAAAGAGTTCTTCCCTCTGTAGGAAACGAGGTAATTAACTTAGTAAAGGATACATCATTAGTATATGTTGTTGGTTTAGGGGAGCTTCTAAGGGCAGGCAAAATAGCATCTAATAGAGATGCTTCCCTTGTTCCACTAATGGTTGTAGGGGTATTTTATCTTCTCCTCATTTGGTTGCTAACGGAAGGGTTTAAGCAATTGGAAAAAAGATATAACTATTATTGCTAGGAGGGATATAGATGACTCTAAAAGTTAAAGGTTTATATAAAAGCTTCGATGGAAATATTATATTAGATAATATATCATTTCAAATAAATAGAGGAGAAATTGTGACTGTAATAGGACCTTCTGGGGCAGGGAAAACAACCCTGTTAAGATGTATAAATGGTCTTGAAAAGTGTGATGGCGGAACAATTAAAATTGATGAATATTTTTTATGCGATGATAATGAAGGAAGTATAGTTTATTGTAATAAGCAAGATATGAGAACAATAAGGAAAAAAGTAGGATATGTATTCCAGAACTTCAACTTATTTCCCCATATAAATGTTATGGATAATATTATTGAGGCACCTATCAATGTTTTAAAGATGAATAAAAAAACAGCTAAGGAAAAAGCAAAAATGCTTTTGAATAAGCTGGGCTTAGAAGAAAAAGCCTATGCCTATCCTTTTCAGTTATCAGGTGGACAAAAACAGAGAGTTGCAATTGCAAGGGCCTGTGCCTTAGATCCCACAGTAATGTGTTTTGATGAGCCTACGTCTGCACTAGATCCAGAAATGAGGGAGGGAATTGCTAGTATTATAGAAGGTTTGGCTAAACAAAATATGGCAATCCTTATAATAACCCACGATATGTTATTTGCAAAACGCGTTTCTCACAGAATGCTATTTATAGAAAGTGGTAAGTTGATTGCAGAAGGTAGAAAGGAAAATAATTTTCAAGATGTTAATAACGAGAGGGTAATAAACTATATTAATAGCTGAAATCCATTATTTTGAAAATAGAATTATTGACTCTAGTTATTAATAATGATACAATCAGCATAATAGTGGGGTGCTCTATTTACCATCCCATAAGTAAAAACTTCAGTTCCGATAGAATTTTAATTCTATCGGACAAAATTTGATTAGAAGATTTTTGGAGGTGTAACATTGAGTAGTCCAGAGTTTGAACATATGAAATTATCGGACTTGAAAGAAATGGCAAAAAATTTAGGAATCAAAAACCTATCGAAATATAGAAAAGATGAATTAATTCAATTAATAGAAGACCAGCAGAAACAAGTGAATATAGAAGAAAAGCCTATGTTGACAAATTTAGATGAAAATTCTAATGAAAGTAATCTACAAGGTGAACCTAAACTACAGGAAAGACGGATAAAGGGTTTGCCTAACCATTTGACCGATGAAATTCCACCGGGAGAAGAAGTTAATATAGCAGCAGGAATATTGGAAATTCATACAGATGGGTATGGATTTTTACGAAGAGAAAACTTTTTATCTAGCGATAGTGATATTTACATATCTCCTTCCCAAATTAGAAGATTTAACATGCGAACTGGTGACAAGATTACAGGTATTACAAGACCGCCAAAGAGTGGTGAAAAATTTAAAGCTCTTCTTTATGTAAAAAGTATTAATGGACTTAGCCCAGAGTCTGCTACAAGAAGACCTAATTTCGAAGATCTTACCCCTATTTATCCTAATGAAAGAATCAATCTAGAAATAAATTCACAGGGCTTATCTACCAGATTAATCGACCTTATTGCACCTATTGGTAAAGGACAAAGAGGTTTAATTGTTGCTCCTCCTAAGGCAGGGAAAACAGTTTTATTACAGACTATAGCCAATAGTATAGCTAAAAACTATCCTGATGTTGAAATTATTGTACTTCTTATAGATGAGCGTCCTGAGGAAGTAACTGATATGCAGCGTTCGATTCAGGCGGAGGTAGCCTATTCCACCTTCGATGAATTGCCAAGCCATCACATTAAAGTAGCAGAAATGGTATTAAACCGTGCTCAAAGATTAGTAGAGCATGGTAAGGATGTAGTAGTTTTATTAGATAGCATTACTCGACTTGCTAGGGCATACAATTTAACTATTCCACCTACTGGTAGAACTCTTTCAGGGGGATTAGACCCAGGGGCTCTTCATAAACCTAAGCGTTTCTTCGGTGCTGCGAGAAATATTGAAGAGGGCGGAAGTCTTACAATTATTGCAACAGCGCTGGTTGAGACAGGCAGTAGAATGGATGATGTTATATTTGAGGAATTTAAGGGTACAGGTAATATGGAGCTTCATTTAGATCGTAAGCTGTCTGAAAAGAGAATTTTCCCGGCGGTAGATATCAACAAATCTGGTACAAGAAGGGAAGAGTTACTATTAACTCAGGCTGAGCTTGAAACTATTTGGAGTATTAGAAGGGCTATGGGAAATAGTCCGGTACAGGATGTTACGGAGAAGGTTATTAGTTCTCTTATTGAAACAAAAGATAATAAGCAGTTCATTGAAATGTTGAAAAAGCGAATATAGATGATTTAATAATACCTTGCACGCATAAATGGTTTATGCTATAATGTAGTAGTTAAAATTTGCTTATAAACTAAGACTTAGTTTAGCTTTATATAGCAACTGTACGAGGAGAGAGGTGAAAGTAATGAAAAAGGATATCCATCCAGAGTATCAAGAAGTAGATGTACATTGTGCTTGTGGAAATACTTTTAAAACAGGTTCAACTAAACAAGAGCTTAGAGTAGAAATTTGTTCACAATGCCACCCATTCTTCACAGGTAAACAGAAGAATATCGAAAAAGGTGGACGTGTTGAGAAATTCAAAAAGAAATTTGGTATGTAATATCAATCATATACGACCTCAATCAAGGTTAGAAACAACTATTCTAACCTTGATTTTTTATGTTAAAATATATAAAGTAATATTTCTGCTATCTATATAAAAGCTGAAGGTTAGTAATAAATTAAACATTTTTAAACGAATACTAAAAATTTAAGTGTGATAGAAATCAATGCGATAGCATTAGATGACTTTTGATCTTTCATGTTAATTAAGAGGAGATGGCGCGATGATGGATTTTATCGAATACTCCAAGAATGGTAGTATTGAAATGATTGTGGGACCTATGTATGCAGGTAAAAGTGAAGAGTTAATTAGGCGAGTCAATAGGTCTAAGATTGCTAACCTAAAGGTATTATCATTTAAGCCTGCAATAGATAGCCGCTATTCTACTGAGCACATTACTTCACATAATGGAAAACAGTTAGAATGTATTTCTGTAACTAGTGCCAGTGAAGTTTTGAAGTACATAGAAAGTGAAGAATTTGATGTACTTGCAATAGATGAGGTTCAATTTTTAGGAGAAGACATTGTAGATATTTGTCAAAAAGCTGCAAATATGGGTAAAAGAGTAATTTGCTCTGGTCTTGATATGGATTTTAGAGGAGAGCCGTTTCAAGTAGTACCTAGCCTAATGGCAATAGCTGAATATATAACTAAGCTTACTGCCGTATGTATGAAGTGTAAAATGCCCGCTACTAGAACTCAAAGAATTGTTAACGGACAACCAGCTAAGTATGATGACCCTATTATTATGGTAGGTGCTAAGGAAAGCTATGAAGCTAGATGTAGAGCATGTCATGAGGTAATTAAATAATATATTGTTAAAGCAGCTTTCCAGCTTTTGTTATAATAAAAAATATGTAGTGTATATTAAGTAGAGAAGGTGATTGTCTAATATCACATTCCATTGCAAGATAATATCGGAGTTTCATTATTAGATAGACGTATATTTTTAAGAGACTAATTTATGGATTTGCTCTAGTGTGGATTTGGAGTGATAAAGAAGACGGTAAAATGCTTCCTAGACAGGCTTAAATGAAAGTATTTGAAATATAAATAAAAAATCCTTGCTTTTTGATGAATAATTTAGTACAATACAATACAACTTAATAGTATACAAAATAGTTTGCTATGAAGGGAAGTAGTAGGTTATTGTATCATTTTTAGAGAGTTATCGGTTGGTGGAAGATAACAATGATCTTAGCTGAACTCGTCCCAGAGCTATTAGGGCGAAATAGTAGTAGTCCTAATCGGTTAACCTCGTTACGGTTATTGAGATGATTATTTATAGTATCATAGATGTCTTTGTGACAATATATTGATATGAAAATAATCAAATAGAGTGGTACCGCGACCTTTCGCCTCTATATTTTATTAGAGGAGAAGGGTCTTTTTGTTTATAAAATATTATAAAGGAGTTGAAGAAAATGAAGCAATATAATCCAAAGGATATTGAAAGTAAGTGGCAAGAAATTTGGGAGGAAAAAGGAGCTTTCCATGCTTCAAACGATAAAGACAAGGAAAAGTTCTATGCTTTAATTGAGTTTCCTTATCCATCAGGCCAGGGGCTACACGTAGGACATCCACGTCCATATACAGCACTTGATGTTGTTTCTAGAAAAAGAAGACTGCAAGGATATAATGTACTATATCCAATGGGATGGGATGCTTTTGGACTTCCAACAGAAAACTATGCTATACAAAATAAAATTCATCCGAAAATAGTTACAGAAAAAAATGTTGCAAAATTTAAAGAACAGCTGCAAGCTTTGGGTATGTCTTTTGACTGGTCGAGAGAAATAAACACTACAGATCCTGAATATTATAAGTGGACCCAGTGGATATTTCAAAAACTTTTTGAGAAGGGATTAGCCTATAAAAAGGAAATGTCTATCAACTGGTGCAACAGCTGTAAGGTTGGTCTTGCTAACGAGGAAGTAGTAAATGGTGGCTGCGAGAGATGCGGTGGAGAAGTAGTTAGAAAGCAGAAAAATCAATGGATGCTTAAAATTACGAAATATGCTGAAAGACTTATAAATGATTTAGATTTAGTAGATTACATCGAGAGAGTAAAAATTCAGCAGAAAAACTGGATAGGTAAATCTCAAGGTATGGAGGTTGATTTTGAGATTACTGGAGATAAAAAAATAACTGTTTATACAACAAGACCAGATACTTTGTTTGGAGCTACTTATATGGTAATTTCTCCAGAGCATCCATATATCGAGGAGCTAGCAGATTATATTAAAAATATGGATGATCTTCTTCATTATAGAGAAGAGGCTAGTAAAAAATCTGAATTTGAAAGAACTGAGCTTGTAAAGGATAAGACAGGGGTAAAAATTGAAGGTGTTGAAGCGACTAACCCTGCAACAGGAAAACAAATACCCATTTTTATTTCAGACTATGTAATGATGTCTTATGGTACAGGAGCTATAATGGCTGTACCTGGTCATGATACGAGAGACTGGGATTTTGCTAAAGCATTTAATCTTCCTATCGTAGAAGTAGTTGCAGGTGGTAATGTAGAAGAAGCTGCCTATACTGATACAGATGAAGGTATAATAGTTAACTCAGAATTTTTAAATGGGTTAGAAGTAAAAGAAGCTAAAGAAAAAATTAGTAAGTGGTTAGATGAAAGAAATCTTGGAGCACGTAAGGTAAACTATAAGCTTCGTGACTGGGTATTCTCACGCCAAAGATATTGGGGAGAGCCAATTCCACTAGTTCATTGTAACGAGTGTGGATGGGTGCCAGTTCCAGAGAGTGAGCTTCCAGTACTACTTCCAGAGGTAGAAAGCTATGAGCCTACAGATAATGGAGAATCACCACTTGCAAATCTTCGTGATTGGGTAGAAACTACTTGTCCAAAATGTGGAGGAGACGCTGAGAGAGAAACTGATACAATGCCTCAATGGGCAGGATCTTCTTGGTATTTCTTAAGATATACAGATCCACACAATAATGAAGAACTAGCAAGCAAAGAAAACCTTGATTATTGGCTACCAATTGATTGGTATAACGGTGGTATGGAGCATACTACACTACACTTACTATACTCAAGATTTTGGCATAAATTCCTATATGATTGTGGAGTTGTACCTACTGCTGAGCCTTATCAAAAACGTACTTCTCATGGTATGATATTAGGTGGAAACAATGAAAAAATGTCTAAATCTAGAGGAAATGTGGTTAATCCTGATGAAGTTGTTAATGAATTTGGAGCAGATACATTAAGACTTTATGAAATGTTTATTGGAGACTTTGAGAAGAGTGTACCTTGGTCGCAAAATGGAGTAAAGGGCTGTAGAAGATTTTTAGATAGAGTATGGAGATTACAAGAAGTATTAGTAGATAGCAATGATTTGACAGAAAAGCTAGAAAGTAATATTCATAAAACAATTAAAAAGGTTAGTGAAGATTATGAGCATATGAAGTTTAACACTGCTATTGCTAGCATGATGGCTCTTGTTAATGATTTCTACGACCACGGAAGTGTAACAAAGGGAGATATGAAAGTCTTCTTAACACTGTTGAATCCAGTGGCGCCTCATATTACAGAAGAGCTATGGGAAGAATTAGGATTTGAAGGAATGGTCTATGAAGCTACATGGCCAGTATGGGATGAAGCAAAGACTATAGACAATGTTGTAGAGATTGCTGTTCAAATTAATGGTAAGGTTAAGGGACAGATGGTAATTGCTGTCGACGCAACTGCGGATCAGCTTAAAGAGCAGTTTAGAAATGATACAAGACTTGTTGATCTACTAGAAGACAAAACAATTGTAAAAGAAATTTATGTTCCTGGTAGAATTTATAATATTGTAGTTAAATAAGAAAATATTTCATATTTTACCTCTCTAATGATAATATATTGTTGGAGAGGTTATTTTTTATGCCTATTTAACAAGGCTATTACAAAATGGGTAGGTGCAATCTATGAAAAAAGTTATATACATTGCAAAGCCTTTACTAGCAACTGTTTTATTCAGTTTGGCTCTAGCCTTTGAAAATGCTTCTAAGGAAAGAGCTATCATTTTAATGGGAATATTTATATTTTATATTTTGTGGGGAATGATTAGACCGTCTTTTCACCAGAAGTGGGCATGGATTATATTATTAGATGGTATTTTAATATTTTTATTAGAACATTACTCGAAATATTTGGTTAATTATTTCTTTCATTTTTTATATGTAGTTGTCATATTAGAGGCAGGTATTACTTTAAATAGCAGAAGATGGGGTAATACAGCTGCCATTTTCTTTTCTTTATTATCCATGGGCAAATTTTCCTATGCCCTTTATGTAATGCCTAATGCTAAAACTATTGCTGAATTTTTCTTTAACTTTTTAGCTCTAGCATTTATTGTTACACTTATTAATTATGGAAAATTACAATCTGAAGGAAGAGCACAGCAGGAAATATTGTATAAAGAACTTCTGAGGGCTTACGATAAACTAAAGGAGTATAGCCAGATGCGAGAAGAAGCCCTTGCTTTAAAGGAGAGAAATAGAATAGCTGGAGAGCTTCATGACAGTGTAGGACATAGCCTAACTTCATTGATTATGCAAATAGAAATGTTGGACCATCTTTATCAAAAAAATGAAGACATTTCCGATCTATTAAAAGACATTAAAAATAATGGAAGGCAAGCTTTGATTGGAACTCGTGAAGCCGTGGCGGCGTTAAATGAACAACCTAATAAAAGTATTGAAGATATAATCAGCATGTTAAAATCTTTTCAAAAAGATACTAATGTGGAAATAGATTATAATATTCCATCGGTTTATTTGCTACCAGAAGAAGGTATTGTTCTTTATCGTGTTCTTCAAGAGGCTCTAACTAATGCATTGCGTCATGGGAAGTGTAGTAGGATAGAAGTTAAATGTGAAGTGATCAAGGAAAACTTTTATTTTTATATTGAAGATGATGGTGTAGGATCTAATAATAAAAATGGTTTTGGTCAGAGGAATATGAAGGAAAGGATAGAATCATTGGGTGGGAGTATGGAGGTTATAACTGGGCGGCCATACAAGATTAAGGGATTTTTTTGCTTAAGGAGAGATGAGATTATATGATACGTATAGCAATTATTGACGATCAGCCTATTGTTAGACAAGGGCTAGCTATGGTATTGGGAAGTGAAAAAGATATAGAAGTGGTGGCAAAGGGTGGAGATGGTTTTGAAGCTATTGAAATTTGTAGCAAAAATTGTATCGATGTTATGCTAATGGATATCAAAA
This sequence comes from Alkaliphilus sp. B6464, assembly GCF_018141165.1. Classification (NCBI taxonomy): domain Bacteria; kingdom Bacillati; phylum Bacillota; class Clostridia; order Peptostreptococcales; family Natronincolaceae; genus Alkaliphilus; species Alkaliphilus sp. B6464. The sequence goes on along the minus strand of NZ_CP058557.1, from coordinate 799,142 downwards.
TGCCTAGCCTTAATGGGGTAGAGGCCACTAGAAAAATTAAGGAGCAGCACTCTAATGTTAAAATTATTATTTTAACTACATTTAATGAAGATGAGTATATTTTTGAAGCCTTAAAATATGGTGCATCTGGTTACCTATTAAAAGATGCTTTGCCCGAAAAGATTGCTGAAGCTATACGGATTGTTTATAATGGTGGAGCTCAAATTCAACCTGATGTAGCAGTAAAGGTAGTAGAGAAGTTTAAAAGCTATGGAAAAAAACATGAAGTTAGAGACAAAAGAATAGAGGATTTAACCGAGAGAGAAATTGATATTATTCGATGTGTAGGAGAAGGAAAAAGTAATAGGGAAATTGCTAAGGAACTTTTTATTTCTGAGGGGACAGTAAAAAATCATATAACTAACATACTTAATAAGTTATCCTTAAGAGATAGGACTCAATTAGCTATTTTTAGTATTAATAATAATTTAGTATAGACATGACTTTTGTCATGTTTTTTTTATGAAAGATATATCCTTAGATAGATAGGAAAAATGCTGTACTATTCTATAATAATATTAAGATACTTATTAAGGAGGATTAGAATATGAAGAAAATAGTATTGATTTTTACTACATTATTAATATTATTAACGGGATGTAGCAGTTCTGCCTACGAAACCTATAGTAAAGCATTAGAAAAAACGGAAGGAGTATCTTCAGGGAAGGTGAAAATGACTCAAGAGGCCCATGTGGAATTTAATACTGAGGGTTTAGATAAAAAGGTTTTGGAGGAGCTAAGGAAGTGGGAGAAATTTAATGTAGATATGGAATGTACCTTCGATAAGGAACAGGAAGTAAGTATTACGAATATATATGGAGAGTTTTATGACTTTGGTATTGAAGGGAAGCTTTATGAGCAAAAAAATAATTTGTATGTAGTAACTCCATTATTACCTAAAGTATTGGTATTAAAGGGTGATGATCTTAAAGGAGAAGAAATAGAAAAACTTGAAAAGCAGTTTTTGATTAAGGATTTTAAAGATTTTGAAAAGATATGGAAGGAAGTAATCGATAGAGAAAATGTTTCTAAGCTTGGAAATATCGTTATATCTACTCCAGAAGGAGATATAAAAGCTAAAGAATTTCATATTACTCTTACTAAGGAGGACATAATGCCTCTAATGATAGAGGGTACAAAAATGTTTAATCAGATAATGATAGAGCAAATGAAAGCAAATAACATTTCTGTAGATCCTAAAGAAATAGAAGAACAGTGTAAAAAGGCAATAGAGGAAATAGATTTTGAGAAAATATACCATAGGGCCTACATTGATAAAGATGGGTTTGTGGTAGAGGAAGAGACTCATTTAATAATTAATTTTCCTTCTACAAAGGGAGGATATATTAAAAGAATTGATTTTAAAGGAAATGTACAAAATTGGGATCTGAGTAAACAAGTAAAAGCTATAATACCAGAATTAACTGATGAAAATACAATGACCATAGAAGAGTTAAAGGAAAGTGGCTTTAACAAGAAGCTTAAAGGGGGCGCATAAAGTGATAGAGGTTAAAGAAATAAGAAAAAACTTTAAGAAGGTGGAGGCGGTTAAAGGTGTATCTTTAACTATTAATGATGGGGAAATTTTAGGTTTATTAGGTCCAAATGGAGCAGGAAAATCTACCACTATCTCTATAATATCTACTTTGTTTCCTCCTAGTTCTGGAGAAGTGCTTTACAAAGGTAAAGATATATTAAAAAATCCTAAGGGCTTTAGAGAAATACTAGGTGCGGTTCCACAGGAGATAGCACTATACCCTGAATTAACAGGCTATGAAAATTTAAGGTTTTTTGGAAAGGTTTATGGGCTTAAGGGTAAGGAGCTAGAGCAGAGAATACAAGAGGTTTTAGAGATTGTAGGATTAAATGGTCGAGTGAGAGATTTGGTTAAAAGCTACTCTGGAGGAATGAAAAGAAGAGTAAACATTGGTTGTGCTCTACTCCATAAACCTAAAATACTAATTATGGATGAACCTACAGTGGGTATAGATCCACAATCAAGAAATCATATTTTGGAAACTGTTAAAAGGTTAAGAGAAGAAGGAATGACTATTATATATACTAGTCACTACATGGAAGAGGTAGAATACCTATGTGATCGTATTTATATAATGGATCACGGTGAAATTATTGCTACAGGTAGTAAAGAAGAACTTAAAGAACAGATTTCCAACGAAGAAACCATGGAAGTTATATTTGAAACTATTCAGGATGATACCATAGAAGTATTGAAAAATATAGTTGGAGTTAAAGCAGTTAATAGTAATGATAATATGATTACTTTAATTTATGAAAAGGGAATTAATATATTGCAGCTAGTGTTTGAAAAAGCCCAAGATAGACAGGAAAAAATTATTTCAATTCAAATAAAGACCCCTACATTAGAGGATGTTTTCTTAAAGCTAACTGGAAGAACTATAAGGGATTAGGGGGTATATTAAATGCTATTAAATTTAATAGGTAAGGATATAAAAAGAGCCCTTAGGAATCGGAAATCACTACTAATCTTATTGGTGATGCCTGCTGTTTTAATTACTATATTAGGGTTTTCTATAGGTAGGCTTTTAGATAATGAAGATGGCTGGATGGCGCATTCGACAATAGGTATAGTCAACTTAGATAATGCACAAGAAGGTAGAGAAAAGATAATAAATACAATAAGTCAGTTGGCAGGTGAAGAAGAGTCCTTCGATATTGAAGAAATAAAGGAAAACATGAAGTCCTTTGACTTTGAAAAAATATTATTAGAAGATATATTTGGTTCGGAAGCTTTATCAAAATTTTTAAGCTATGAAATATTGGGAGAGGAAGAGGCACTAAATCTATTAGAAAAAGAAGAACTTAGTGCTGTAATCATTATTCCAGAGGACTTTACCTATTATACTATGATGAATTTAGCCTCTCCTTTCATTTATAGACAACAGGTACAAGTATTAAAAAGTAAAAATAATAGTTTTACAGGAAATATTGTAGAAGAAATAATGACTGGTTTTACTAATGTGCTATCATCAGGAATAATTGCTAAAAGTAGCCTTTTTGAAATAGGGGCAGAAATGGGAATCGGAGATAAGTTGCAAACCGAGATAGGGACTTTGCTTGAAGGGGTATTATCACAGTCTTCCACAATAAAACTGCAGATGGAAAACAGAAATGCAGTGAAGTCGGTTAATGGAATGCAGTATTATTCCGTAGGGATAGCAATGATGTTTGTGCTTTATGTGGCAGGCTACGGTGCAAAATATGCTTTTGATGAAAAGTACTATCATACCTATGAACGACTTAGAATAAGCAATGTTACAAAGGGACAGATTTTAATGAGCAGAGGGATTACAACCTTTTTAATTGCTTTTATGCAAATAGTTATTTTAATTATATACTCGTCCCTAATTTTTAGCATTAGCTGGGGAGAGCCTTTGAATGTACTGACTTTAACTATATCCGTAGCTTTAGCGGTGGGGGGAATAAGTGCTTTTTTAACAGCTATAAATTATAAAATTGGAAATACCAAAATATCTAATATGTTTGAAAATGTTATTATTATGATTTTTGCCTCTTTAGGAGGAAGTTTCTTTCCTATAAAGGGTGCACCATTGCTTGGAAAAATGGGTTCCTTAACGCCTAATGGTACTGCTATAAATGGATATATTAAGTTGATGCAAGGCTATGGGATAGGAGAGATCGTTGGAAGCTTAACAGTGCTAATTAGTATTTTTATAGGTTCTTTGGTGCTAGCAGTAATAATACTAAAACAAGGGGAGGTGGCATAGTTGTTTTCCATATTATATTCTAAAATTATGGCATTTAAAAGAAATATGGGTTTGGTTATATTGATGACTATTTTCCCTATTGTTCTTACATTAATTTTTGGAGGAGTAAACTCAGGGGGAGGAAAACAAACACTACCCATTGTTAATGAGGATAATAGTGTTTACTCTAGGAGGCTTATAGATGAAATTAAAAAGTCTAATTCTTATCGTATTAAAGAAGTAGATTCTGAGGAAGCAGAAAGATTAGTACGGGAACAGGATGTATTCTTTGCCCTAGTAGTTCCACAAGGTTTTAAGGAGGCAATTGAAGAAGGCAAAGAAGGCTCTCTTATAATTGCCAGAAGTGTGGAAACTTTAGACATTTATGGGCTGCAGGGAGTTCTAAACAGTGCAGTACGAAAAATAGTTATTCAAAGTAATATTGTTAATAAAGGGGTAGAGATTTTAAATAAGTACAAGAAGAAAGAGGATGCTGCAGAACGATTTTATCAGTTGGTAGAGAGTAAGTGGGAAGAGCAAAGACCTATTACTGTAAGAGCGAAAGTGTTAGGAGAAGATAATAATAAAAAAATAAATTCTACTACATCAATTTCTGCAGGTTTTTTACTGTTCTTTTCCATGTATCCAATATTATTTTTAGTTGGAGATATTTTAGAGGATAAGAAATTGTTGATATGGGATCGACTGATGATTTCTCCTGTATCAAAAATAGAAATATATGCGGCTAATCTTATTTTTGCCTTTACAATAGGAATGGCACAAATGCTAGTTTTAGTTTTACTTAATAAGATAATATTTAAGATTACATGGACAGAAAATGTTATTGGATTCGTGTTGCTTTTGGGAGTATTTGCATTCACAGTTATAGGGTTAGGCTTATTTCTAACATCCTTTCTTAAAACCTCTCAGCAACTTTCAAGTGTAGCTCCAATAGTGCTAACGAGTACCTCTATGTTAGGTGGACTAATGTGGCCTATAGAGATTATCACTAATAAATTTCTTCTTCTTTTAGCAAGATTTACGCCTCAATTTTGGGCTATGGATGCCATGAAAAAACTTATAACGTACAACGCGCCTACTCAAGACATACTTTTTCCTATAATGGTATTGCTTTTAATGGGGATAATTTTAATGGGAGTTGGCTTGCAAATAACCGAAGGTAAATAGGCAGATGGCAAGTGTAGCAAATGCTCTCTTGCCATCTTTCTATATCTATATCTTTGGCATATTCCTACCATAAAAAATTTCATTCATTTCTTTTTTAAGCTTTTGTTTAATTTTCGTTCTTTCCTTAGGCAAAAGCTCTTTTTTATTTGTACCAAACAAATAGTTATCTAGGTCGAATTTTTTTAACATCATTTTAGTATGGAATATATTTTCCTGATATACGTTTACGTCAATAGCTTGATAAAAATCTAAAGTATTTCGCGGTATATAATTTTGTATAGAGTTTATTTTATGATCTATATAAAATTTCTTTCCATTAACATCTCTAGTAAAGCCGCGTACTCTATAGTCTATAGTCATAATGTCGGACTCAAAGCTATGGATTAAAAAATTTAGAGCCTTTAGTGGAGAAATGCAACCACAGGTAGATACGTCTATATCTGCTCTAAAGGTGCTTATGCCATCATCTGGATGGCTCTCTGGATAAGTATGGACTGTGATATGGCTTTTATCTAAATGACCTAAAACTGAGGTAGGTATTGGCCCAGGGCTTTCTTCAAATTGGGATTCATTTTTGTGAGAAGGAGTTAATTCTCCCTCAGATACTAACATAGTTACACTGGCACCTTGAGGGTCGTAGTCCTGTTTTGCTATATTTAATATATTAGCACCTATTATTTCCGCAACCTGGGTTAATATAGAGGTCAATCTTGCAGCATTGTACTGCTCATCTATATATTCTATATATCTTTTTCTATCCTCTGGAGTTTTTGCATAACAAATATCATAAATATTAAAACTTAGGGATTTTGTAAGGTTATTAAAGCCATATAGTTTTAACTTTTTTATAGTTTTTATCTCCATTCATAATTCTCCTTTGATTATATAATGAAAGCTTTGTTGAAAAATAAAATTTTTCTTAGTCAAAGTATATTTTGTTTAATGTATATTTAATCAATGTTGTATATGATTAATATGCACTATTTGATAGTTTTTTACCCCATCTTGATCTTAAAAAGTTTTTATACGCAACTATTTATCCTTTGTGGAAATCAAAAAGTGGGGTATAATTAAAATAGATAATAAACAACACTTGATTCAATGGGGTTTTGATACCACCTGAATTATAACTGCAGCTTGAGCACTTGAAAATTTTAAATAGATTTTAAGCGTCGCAGAAGATAAAATTTTCGTTAATAACTTAATCCAAAATTGAAAGGAAGAAATCTATGAGCAAATTAGGCCATAAGGTGGCAAAGCCAACCTCTATAGGAGGTCAGGCTTTAATAGAAGGTGTTATGATGAAAGGCCCAAAGGATATAGCGATAGCTGTTAGAACACCAGATAATCAAATAACAGTAAAAAAAGAACCTGTAACAGGTATTGTTGAAAAATATAAGTTAAATAAAATTCCTTTTTTAAGAGGGGGTATAGCTCTTATAGATTCGATGGTACTTGGAGTACGGTCGCTAAACTATGCAGCAGATATAGCTATGCCGGAAGAAGAAACTAGTGAAGAATCTAGTAAACTAGAAGGTTTTTTAGAGAGGATTTTTAAAGATAAGCTAAATGATGTATTAATCTATTTTTCAGTATTTGTAGCTCTTTTAATATCAGTTGCAGTCTTTGTTTTAGGACCAACCCTGTTAACTGGAGCATTGAAAAATGTAATAACTACTACATTAGGATTAAATCTAATAGAAGGAATTTTACGTTTAAGTCTGTTTGTAGGATATATCGCTATTATTTCTAAAATGGAAGATATAAAAAGAGTTTTTCAATATCACGGAGCAGAGCATAAAACTATCTATTGCTATGAAAATGGTGAAGACCTTACTGTAGAAAATGTAAGAAAATATTCTACACTTCACCCTAGATGCGGAACTAGCTTTCTTTTTATAGTTATGATGGTTAGTATGATACTTTTCTCCATTATTGGTTGGAGTGACCCTATTACTAGAGTTGTAAGCCGATTGATTCTAATGCCTGTAGTAGCTGGAATTTCCTACGAAATTATTAGAATTGCTGGTAAAAGTCAATCTGCACTTATGTCTATAGTAAGTTACCCGGGAATGGCGATGCAAAAATTAACAACTATAGAACCAGATGATGGACAGATTGAAGTAGCTATAGAAGCTCTTAAAAATGTTTTAGTAGAAGATGGGGATGCGGCATTATGGTAAGTATCGGACAACTGCTAAGGGAAGGGACAGAAAAGTTACAGATAGCAGGTATAAGCACACCTAGGCTAGATTCAGAGGTTTTACTTTATGATTTATTAGATGTAGAGAGGATTTATCTGCATATGTATCCCGAAAAGGAAGTTTCTAAGAAAGTCCAAGAAAGTTTCTGGTGTCGAATAGAAAAAAGAACTAATCATATGCCTATCCAATATATTGTAAACAAACAGGAGTTTATGGGCATAGATTTTAAGGTAGAAGAAGGAGTGTTAATCCCTAGGGGAGATACGGAGATTTTAGTTGAAAAGGTAATAAATATTTATGAAAATGATTATTCGCCTAATAAGGTGAAAATAATGGATATAGGAACTGGGAGCGGTGCTATTGTAGTTAGTTTAGCTAAGTATATTAATAATTCTTTGTTAACCGCAATAGATATTTCACCTAAGGCTTTGGATGTTGCAAAAAAAAATGCCAGTGCACACTGTGTAGAAAATAGAATTACATTTCTTGAAGGAAGTTTATTTAACCCAATCCATGGGAAAAATGAATATAAAACCTATGATTTTATAATATCTAATCCCCCATATATTCCTAGAGCTGTAGTAGAAACCCTGCACCCAGGAGTAAAAGATTATGAGCCACGTTTAGCCTTAGATGGCGGAGAGGATGGACTAGACTTTTATAGGGAAATTACTATAGCTGCTAAAGATTATTTAAAAGATGAAGGCTGGCTATTGTTTGAAATTGGTCATGATCAAGGGGAATCTGTTAGTAGGCTTTTAAATATCAATGGGTTTAGGAATGTTGAAGTATTAAAGGATTTGGCAGGACTCGACCGTGTGGTGTTAGGGAAAAAATAGTAGAAAAAAATAAAATATTATGATATAATTTAACATTGGTAAAAACGTAAATGAGGTGAAGTAAATGCTAGATAAACTAGCTTTTTTAGAAGAAAAATATGAGGATTTAAGTGAAAAAATAGGTGATCCAGAAGTAATTAATAATCAAAACCAATGGAAAAAATTAGTTAAAGAACATTCAGACTTAGAAGAAATAGTAGTAAAATATCGTGAATATAAGGCAGCCGAAGAAGGACTACAGGGTGCTAAGGAGATTCTTAGAGATAAGGAAGCAGATGATGAATTAAAGGAAATGGCTAAAATGGAAATTAGTGACCTTGAAGACCAGATACAAGTTCTTGAAGATGAACTAAAGATTTTACTATTACCTAAAGATCCTAACGATGATAAGGACGTTATTGTAGAGATTCGTGCTGGAGCTGGCGGAGACGAGGCCGGATTATTTGCAGCGGATTTATTTAGAATGTACACAAGATATGCAGAAAGCGTAGGCTGGAAGGTTGAAATGATGAGTGCCAACGACACTGGAGTAGGTGGATATAAGGAAGTTATATTCATGATTAAGGGACACGGTGCATACTCAAAGTTGAAGTATGAAAGTGGCGTTCATCGTGTACAAAGAATTCCAAGTACGGAATCTGGCGGTAGAATTCATACATCTACAATAACTGTAGCCGTATTACCTGAAGTAGATGATGTAGACTTTGAATTAAATATGAACGATATTCGGGTAGACGTATTCCGTTCTTCTGGAAATGGTGGACAGTCAGTTAATACAACAGACTCTGCTGTTCGTGTTACGCATATACCTACTGGTGCTGTTGTATCTTGCCAAGACGAAAAGTCTCAGCTTAAAAACAAGGAAAAGGCATTAAAGATCTTAAGAGCAAGATTACTTGATATTTTAATTCAAGAGCAACAGGCAGAAATTGCACAAAACAGAAAGAGTCAAGTAGGAACTGGAGATAGAAGTGAGAGAATTAGAACATATAACTTCCCGCAAGGACGTATTACAGATCATCGTATTAACTTGACTATATATAAGTTGGATTCTTTCTTAAATGGCGATATTGAAGAAATGATTGATGCTTTAATTACTACAGACCAGGCCGAAAGAATGCAGGAAGCAGGTAACTAATATAATAACAGTGAAAAGTGAGGACAACAGTTCTCACTTTTTATTTATAAATCCCCCAATAGTTGAATATACATTAAGTGTTATATTATTCGCTGAATTGGAGGAGATTTCATGAGTCATTTAGCAAGCACTACCCTAATAGGATTTATAGTTGGAGTTTTAGGTACAGGACTTGGAGGAGCATTTAGCTTTTTTATGAAAAATCCATCTAGACGTTTTTTAAGTAGTATTATAGGATTGTCTGGTGGAGTTATGCTTGCAATAGTTGCATTTGAATTGCTGCCAGAGGCATTTGATATTGCGGGGGTAACAAATACCGCTATAGGCTTAGGTATGGGAGCTATTATATCTGCATTTTTAGATAGTCTAATTGCCCCATCTACAAAAACTAGGTTATCAGAAAAACAGGGCTACTTAAAAACTGGTATTTTGCTAGGGTTAGGTATTGCGCTACATAACTTTCCGGAGGGTCTTGCAATTGGCTCAGGATTTGCAGCAGAAAGTAGATTAGGTATTAGCCTTGCGATAGTAATTGCACTACATAATGTGCCAGAGGGTATTGCTATGGTAGTTCCTATGAAGATAGGGGGCTATGGGACTTTAAAGGCATTTTTGCTTACTTTATTAGTAGGTGCACCTATGGGACTGGGAGCATATTTTGGTGTGTTAATTGGGGAAATGGCTTATGGACTTATTGGAATTTGTCTTGCCTTTGCAGGTGGAACCATGCTATATATTACAATTGGCGAGCTTATTCCAAAGGGAAAAGAGCTAGATAAGGGACGTATTTCCACAATATTTGCTATATTTGGATTTATTTTGGGTATTATAATTTCTAAAAGATTCTAGAAGTTGTTGTTAATTTCTTCATTTTTGGTATACAATATGTTTAAACAATAAATTGAAAGGCTAAGGGTGAAGTCTCATGTTTAAAATCCTTTCATGGATTATAAGATATTTATTTATAATTTTGATATATTATTTCCTTTATGGGATTATTAGACTTATATATTTAGATATTCAATCTATTAACAAGATTAATCAAAAAGGATATAATAATCCCTATTTAAAGCTTATTAATAGAAAGGAACGTCTTGACTTTGATATACAGGAGTTTTATGATCTGAAAGACGTAACGACTATTGGACGAGCAAAGGGAAGCACCATTCAGCTGTTGGACAAGTATATTTCTTCTAATCATGTAAAAATAACTATGGACGAGGGAGAGTACTTTTTAGAGGACCAAGGTAGCGTTAATGGAACCTATTTAAATAGTACAAAGATAGAAGATGTAGCTAAACTTAAAAATGGAGACCGTATTGGCATAGGGCAAGTGGAGTTTCTATTTGTAAAAGAGGTGGTAGAATAATGAACATCTATAACCGATTTAAAATAAGACGACCTATTTACATATTAATAATTATAAACCTATTGTTTTTCGGGTTGCTTTATTTATATGTTCAGCCATTGGATTATTCAATATTAGCGGCAGGTGGAGGAGTAATTGGGTTAATGCTAGTCTCCTATGTTGTTATTGTGAAAAGGCAGATGGGGGATCAGTATATATTCTTAATTATATCTATGTTAACTAGCCTAGGTATTATAATGCTCTATCGCCTAAACCCATCCTATGGATTTAAACAAATTAAAATATATGGACTTGGGGTTATCCTATATTTTTTATCCTATATATTTTTTAGGCTTATAAAAAATTGGGATCGCTATATATTTTTTTACATCGGCTTTAATATTCTACTGTTTTTAGCAACCTTTGCTTTTGGAACTAACATAAAGGGAGCAACTAACTGGATTAATATAGCCGGATTCTCTTTTCAACCTGCGGAGGTAATTAAAATAAGCTTTGTGTTTTTTATTGCTTCATACTATAAGCTAAGACTTAGTTCCGATGAGGAGGTAGTTCTTTCTAAACAGTTAGACAAATACAAGGCAAAGATTAAAAATGTATATGTATTTTTAGGTCTAGTTTATATGCATATTTTCTTCCTGCTACTTCAAAGAGAGCTAGGTATATCTATGCTCTTTTACATTGTATTTCTAAGTATATTCTATATTTATGAAGAAGATCAAAAACTGATTTTTTATAACTTAGGTTTGGCAGTAATAATAGCCATACTGAGTTATTTTACTATGAGCCATGTAGAGGTTAGATTAACTACATGGATTAATCCTTGGAAGGACATTTCTGGAAGAGGATATCAAATTACTCAATCTTTATTTGCTATTGCAGCAGGAGGATTTTTTGGAACAGGTTTAGGCCTTGGTAATCCAGAGTATATTCCAGAGGTACACACGGATTTTATTTTTTCTGCCATATGCGAAGAGATGGGTGTATTTGGTGGAATGGCTGTGGTACTTCTTTACTTTATATTAACCTATAGGGGATTTAAAATAGCTCTAACAATTAAGGAACCTTTCAAAAAAATTGTTGCTCTTGGTATAACTTTAATATATGGATATCAAACATTTATTATAGTTGGGGGAGTTATTAAACTAATTCCACTTACTGGAGTTACACTTCCATTTGTTAGTTATGGCGGAACCTCTTTGATTTCAGCATTTATATCCTTTGGTATTTTACAGGCTATTTCTAAAAAAACCTTAGAGGGAGAGGAGGTAGCTTTAATTGGAGAGTAATAGAAAAATAGTTCACGTAATTGTATTTATGAGCCTTTTATTTTTTAGTATAATAGGTTATTTAACCTATATTCAAATATTTAGAGCAGATAAAATGGCGCAAAATCCTTATAATAAAAGACGATTTGCTATAGAGGATAAAACTATAAGGGGGACTATTTACGACCGTAATGGTGTTGTATTGGCAGAAACTCAAGTTGGGGAAGACGGTACAATGAAAAGACTATATACTCACAACAGATTATATAGCCATATTATAGGTTATAGCTCTAAGCAGTATGGGAAGGCAGGTATAGAGTCCTACTATAATGATCAATTACTAGCTCTAACAGCTGATAATCCTTTAGCTAAACTTAGACAAAGTATTACAGGTGAGCGTATTAAAGGACATAATCTACTGCTTACTATAGACCATGAATTGCAAAAAAAGGCAGAAAGCTTATTGGATGGAAAAACAGGATCAATTGTAGCTATGAACCCTAAAACAGGAGAAGTATTGGCTATGGTAAGTAAGCCGGATTATAATCCAAATAGTCTAACAGATGACTGGTCCAAGCTTGTAGAGGATGAAAGAAGTCCTCTGCTTAATAGAAGTCTTTCTGGGCTATATCCGCCAGGATCTATATATAAGTCTATTATAGCTGCTGGTGTGCTTCAAAATGGTAATATAGACACTAATTATGACTGTACAGGCTCTATAACTATAGACGGATATGTTTTAACGGATGCTAATAAAAATGGCCATGGTTACTTAGATTTAAAACAATCTATAATAGTGTCTTGTAACACTAACTTTGCAAGAATGGGAGTAGAACTAGGAAGTAAAGCAGTGACAGATATTTCTAAAGCCTTTTTAATTGGTGGAAAGTTGAAATCTGATATGCCTATTGCTCAAAGCAGATATCCTTACAGCCAAGGTATGAATCCTACTGACATAGCTGCTGTGTCCATAGGTCAAGGTAAGCTATTGGTGACCCCAATGCATATGGCTGCTGTAGCTTCTACATTTGCTAATAAAGGAGTTATGATGTCTCCTTATATAGTAGAGGAAGTTAGAAGTGCCGATGGAAGGGTAGTGTCATCTGCCAAAAGTGAAGGTACTCAAGTTATTGCTGAAACTGTAGCTGATGAAGTAACAGATATGATGGTGGCAGCAGTAAACCAAGGGACAGGTAGTAATGCAAGTATATGGGGAGTAGATGTTGCAGGAAAAACCGGGACTGCACAAAATGAAACTGGAGCAAATCATTCTTGGTTTATAGGTTTTGCACCTGCCAATGATCCACAGATTGCGGTTGCGGTTATTTTAGAGTCTGAGGGAAGAAGTGGTGGAGCAGCAGCGGCTCCAATTGCAAGAGATGTAATAAGGCAGGGTTTAAAAGGAGGACAATAGATTAATGAAGGACACAATGATTATAGAAATAGATACTACTGAGATAGATAGTAGGTTAATGAATGAATGCGCAAATATTTTAAAACAAGGAGGGACAGTGGCGTTTCCTACAGAAACTGTATATGGTCTAGGAGCTAACGCATTGGACTCAAAGGCTGTAAAAAAAATATTTGAAGCTAAGGGGAGACCCTCTGATAATCCACTAATAGTTCATGTTGCTAAAACGGAGGAAATATTACCATTAGTAAAAGAAATACCTGAAAAGGCTCATAGGGTTATAGAAAAATTTTGGCCTGGGCCTCTAACACTTATTTTTGAAAAAAGTAGTATTATTCCCCATGAAATATCTGCTGGACTTTCTACGGTAGCTATTAGAATGCCTAGTCATCCTATAGCCATTAGGCTTATTGAGGAGTCTGGAGTACCTATAGCTGCTCCTAGTGCTAATATTTCTGGTAGACCAAGTCCTACTAAGGCAGAGCATGTAGTAGAGGATCTAATAGGCAAGGTAGATGCCATAATTGCAGGAGGAGCTTGTAATGTTGGTGTAGAGTCAACTGTTTTAGATATGACTGGAGAAGTACCTATGATATTACGTCCAGGTGGAGTTACTAAGGAAATGTTGGAGGAAGTGCTAGGAGATGTGAGTATAGATCCAGCTGTTGAGAATCCTAATGAAATAAAGGAAGCTCCTAAAGCGCCGGGCATGAAATATACCCACTATGCACCCAAAGCTGACGTTATAATTATTCAGGGAGACTTGAATAACACCGTAAATAAAATAAAAGATATTAGACTTAGTTACGAAGCAGAGAATAAAAGAGTTGGTATAATTTGCACCGACGAGACTAGGGATGAGTATGATGGAGGTATAGTAAAATCCATGGGTAGCAGAAAACACCCAGTAACAATAGCAGCTAACCTATTTAAAGTGTTAAGAGAATTTGATGATACTGATGTAGAGATTATTTTATCCGAGGCTGTAGACACTGTAGAAATTGGACAGGCTATAATGAACAGATTAAAAAAAGCAGCGGGCTACCGAATAATAGAAGCCGAATGATTCGTCATTCGGTTTTTTTATTGCACACATATCCGCATTCGGCATAGGCTAATAGAAATGACCCAAAAATAAAAAACTAACAATCATACTATTGGAAAAAAGAATATAAAATAATAAATATAGAAGAGATATAATAGAAATACATTGTAGAGAAAGGATGAGTAATATGAAAATATACATATCTGCTGATATGGAAGGAATTGCGGGAATAGTTCATGGAGATCAAACAGAAGAAGGCGCAGAGTTTATGCAATCTAGAAAATTAATGACCGAGGAGGTAAACGCTGCCATTCGAGGGGCATTTTCTGGGGGAGCCACAGAAGTGTTAGTAAACGACTCTCATAATACTATGAGAAACATCATAATAGAAGATTTAGACCCTAGAGCTAGTTTAATTTCTGGTAATAAAAAGCCTCTATCAATGATGGAAGGTGTAGACATGGGTTTTGATGGCGTAATACTTGTTGGATACCATGCCAAAGCTGGAGCACCAGGGGTAATATCCCACACCTATTCAGGTATAATTAGAAGCTTAAAGATTAATGGATACGAGCTAGGAGAAGCCGGTTTAAATGGACTAGTAGCAGGATGCTTTAATGTGCCTCTTATAATGGCAACGGGGGATGATAAACTATGTGAAGAAGTAAGGGCATTTTTTGGAGAAGTAGAAACAGTGGCAGTAAAACGATATATAAGCCGAAACGCAGCGCAATCTAGACCACTTAAGGATGTTTATAAAGATATTGAAGCTACTGCAAAAAAAGCAGTAAAGGGCATAAAAAACTTTAAGCCGAAACGATTAGAAGGACCATACGCAATGGAGGTTGTCTTCCAAAACATTATACTGACTGATATGGCAGCTGCCAGAATTCCGGGGGTAAAAGCTGTAGATTCTAGTACTATTAATTTTAATTCTACAGAGGTTTTAGATGTATTTAAGGTATTTTTAAATATATCATAAAAGAAAAGGAGTGAAGAATTTGTTTAAGAGGAGAAGGTCCTTGTTAATGATAACCATTATTCTAAGCCTTACCCTAGCTATTACAGCCTGTAGAGGAAAGGTAGAAAATACGGAAGAAGTCAAAACTGGCGATACACATACACAAGGAGAAACCTCTAAATACGGGGGTATTTATGAGTCGTATATTGCATCTGACTTTAATACACTTGACCCAGCCTTTGCTACAGCTGCCTTAGATGGGGAAATAGTTTCCCTTCTTTACGATGCATTAGTCCGTTTCGATATAGATGGAAAAATAGTTCCGGGTTTAGGTAAATCTTGGGAGCTTCCAGATGATAAAACATTGATATTCGACCTAGTAGACAATGCTAAATTCCATAATGGAAATAAAGTTACTGCCAATGATATTAAATACTCCTTTGAAAGAGTATTAGATCCAGATGTTGCTAGTCCAAGGACTTGGGTTTTTGACAAAATAATGGGAGCTAAGGACTTTATGGAAGGAACAGCTGAAGAGGTTACTGGAATAGAAGTAATTGACGACTATAAAATAAAAATTACTTTAGAAGAGCCCTTTGCTCCATTTCTATCTATGATGGGAATGCCTGCGGCACATATTGTAGATAAAAATGAGATTGAAAAATATTCAGATCAAAATGACTATGCATTAAAGCCAGTTGGAACAGGACCTTATGCTTTTGTAGAGTTTAAGCCAGGGGATAGATTTGTTGTTAAGGCCAATGAAGAATATTTTGCTGGCAGGCCATTTTTAGATGGAATTAACTATAGGGTTATAAAAGATAATTCTACTGCTATTGCAGAATTTGAGGCAGGTAATCTTGATGTACTATCTATACCTTCCGTAGAAATAGATCGCTTTGCTAATAATCCACAGTATAAACCATATATTATTAATAACAATACTTTCTGGAACTACTATATAGGTACCATGAATGACAAAGCACCATTTGATAACAGAAATCTTCGCCAAGCAGTGCATTATGCAATAAATCGAGAGGCTATACTTAATGCAGTAATTCCAAACACATCAGTAGCTAGCCATGGTCCAATTCCTCCAGGACTTGATGGGTATAGATCGGATATAACTTCTTATTCATACAATCCAGAAAAGGCTAAGGAAATTCTTTTGGAGGAAGGCTATTCTAAAGAAAATCCATTAAAGGTTAAGTTTTACCATGCAGAGTCTGCATCTAACGTAGCTTTATTAGAGCCGGTTCAAGCTATGCTTAATGAAGTAGGTTTTAAAGTAGAACTTGTATCTATGGAATGGAATGCCTATAGAGCAGCTGTAAGGCAGGGAGAACCAGATTTGTTTTATTTAAGCTGGGGGGCAGATTATCCAGATGCTGAAAACTATCTTTATCCATTATTCCATTCTACTATGACAGACGGTGGAGGAAACGAAACTAGATATTCTAACCCGGAGGTTGATGCACTTCTAGAACTTTCTCATAAAACTCAAGATTATAAGGAGAGAATTAAGCTATACCAACAAATTGAGGATAGGGTAATAGAAGATTCTCCACGTATATGGATGTACTTAAGTAGAAACTGGACTGTATATAAGCCTAAAGTACAGGGAGTTCAAATTTATCGTATATTTAATGCAGATAAGAAGTTGGATATTTGGTTGGACAAATAAATATAGTATTTAGATTGCAGGGGCAAAAGCCCCTGTAACTATATTAATTTACATATAGCTTGTAAGGAGGGATAGATATTGCTTTCATATTTAGCACGTCGATTACTTCTACTTATTCCTGTAATCATTGGTGTTACTATAGTTACATTTCTACTTCTATACGTAGTGCCAGGGGATGTAGTAACTATGATAGTTGGAGAGAGAGCCAGTGCAGAGATTATTGAAAAAACAACAATAGAACTAGGCTTAGACAAGCCTTTTCATGAGCAATACTTAATCTACATGTCTAAACTTACTAGGGGGGACCTTGGAAAATCCAATGTTAACCATCAAAGTGTAGCTAAATCTATAGCTATACGTTTTCCAGTCACAATTAAACTTGCCATCTTTTCTTTTATTATTTCCGTAATTATAGGTATACTTGTAGGGGTTATATCTGCAGTAAGACAAAATACTCCTATGGATCAAATGTTACGATCTATCACACTTATCGGTGTTTCTACCCCAGTTGTATTTTCAGGGTTATTAATGATGTATATATTTGGTGTGTGGCTGAAATTACTTCCCATTTCTGGGGTAGGTGATGGAGGACTAAAGCACTATTTACTGCCATCTCTTGTTCTTGGACTAAACAGTGCTGTATTTAATGCTAGGCTAACCCGATCTTGTATGCTTGAGGTTATAAGACAGGACTATATTCGTACAGCTAGAGCAAAGGGTGTTTCGGAAAAAATAGTTATATATAAGCATGCCATGAGAAATGCTATGATTCCTATAATTACTAATCTAATTATGAGTATAGGTGCGTTGCTCACGGGCTCTGCCTTAACAGAAACTATTTTTGCACTTCCAGGCATAGGGTCCTTCACTATAAATGCTGTATTTGCCAGAGATGTACCTGTAGTTATGGGCTGTTTTGTTTTTCAAGCTCTCATATTTGTATTTGCAAATTTATTTGTAGATATTGCCTATGCCATTATAAATCCACGAATTCGCTTTAACTAAAGGAGGGGTAATTAATGCGAAAAAATACACCTTGGACCATGGCCAAAAGAAGATTAAGAAGAGATAGAAGTGCTATGATTGGACTATATATTATAATTTTTCTTATTTTAATTGCAATATTTGCCCCACTATTATCCCCATACGACCCTATTAATAGTTATGACTTAACTAAAAATTTGCAGCCACCTAGCAAAGACCATTGGTTCGGTACCGATTGGATGGGAAGGGATGTCTTCTCCAGGGTTTTGTATGGGTCTAGAATATCTTTAACTATAGGCCTTGCATCTAGAGCAGTAACCCTTACTATTGGAATAACCCTTGGAGCCATAGCGGGATATTTTGGGGGCAAACTGGATACTGTTATAATGCGTATTGCAGAAATTATGGATGCCTTTCCGAGTTTTCTTTTTGCTATAGCTATTTCCATGGCTGTGGGACCTAGTATATATACTGTATTTTTTGCTCTAGGATTTGTAGGTTGGTCTGGTATGGCTAGGCTTATAAGGGGACAGTTTTTAGCTCTAAGACAACTTGAATTTGTTGAGGCAGCCCACTCCATGGGTGCATCCCATCTTAGAATTATATTTACTGAAATTTTGCCTAGCTGTATGGCTCCTGTAATTATTTCTACTACTATGGGGATTTCCGGAGCAATTATGGCGGAGGCAGGCCTGGCCTTTTTAGGTCTTGGAGTACAGCCACCAGCACCTACTTGGGGGTCTATGATGAACTTTGGTAGACAATATATTTGGAGTTCCCCCCACCTAATTATATTTCCAGGTGTAGCCATAGCATTAACTGTATATGGCTTTAATCTATTTGGAGACGGATTAAGGGATGTATTAGATCCTAGGATGAAGGACTAAATAGGAGGGAATAAATTATGGATAATAATGTTTTATTAGAGGTTAAAAATTTAAGAACTCACTTTTATACCCAGGATGGAATTATGCCAGCTGTAGATGGCGTGTCCTTTAAAATAAATAGAGGTGAAACTTTATGTGTTGTAGGAGAATCTGGTTGCGGTAAAAGCGTTACAGCAATGTCAATATTAAAGCTGGTACCTACACCTCCAGGTAAATATGTTGCAGGGAATATTTTATTTTGTGGAGAAGATATTCTGCCTAAAACAGATGAAGAAATGAGGAAAATTAGGGGAAAAGATATTGCGATGATTTTTCAAGAGCCTATGACATCTCTCAATCCTGTCTATACAATTGGCGATCAAATTGCTGAAGCTATAATTATACATCAGAGAAAGAAAAGAACAGAGGCCATAGAAATAGCTATTAATATGCTTAGAAAGGTAGGTATACCATCTCCAGAGAAAAGGGTAAAGGAATACCCTCACCAACTAAGCGGAGGGATGCGCCAGAGGGTGATGATAGCTATGGCATTAAGCTGTAATCCTATGGTTTTAATAGCTGATGAGCCAACTACAGCTCTAGATGTAACAGTGCAGGCTCAAATATTAGATTTAATGAGGAAGATGCAAAAAGAAACCGGAACAGCTATTATGTTTATTACCCATGATCTAGGTGTTGTAGCAGAAATGGCCGACAGAGTAGTAGTTATGTATGCAGGTAAAATTGTAGAGGAAGGAGCAGTAGAGGAAATATTCGACTCTCCTATGCATCCTTATACAATAGGACTTTTAAATTCAATACCCCAATTAGATAATAGGGGTAAGAAAACCCTTCACGTTATAGAAGGGATGGTACCTAGCTTAGACGAATTACCAAAGGGATGTGCCTTTAACCCAAGATGTAAGGATGCTGTGGATATATGCAGGAAAAATAGACCAGAGCTAATTTCTCTAGGAGACGGAAGTAGGAAATGTGCTTGCTGGCTTAGGAGAGAAAGGGGGGAAAGCTAGTGAGAGATAAGCTTTTAGAGGTTAGTGGATTAAAAACATATTTTCCAATTACAGGGGGTATGTTTGGAACAACTAAGGGTTATGTTAAAGCTGTAGACGATGTTTCATTTCAAGTTTTTAAGGGAGAGACACTAGGTCTGGTTGGAGAGAGTGGATGTGGCAAGTCTACCACAGCAAGAACTATTTTACGTCTTATAGAAGCCACAGCTGGAAGCATAACTTTTGAAGATAAAGATATTTTATCTATGCCAAGAAAAGAATTTGTTAAGCTTCGTCGGGAAATGCAGATGATTTTTCAAGACCCCTACTCATCTTTAAACCCAAGAAAAATGGTAAGGGATATTATAGCTCAGCCCTTTAAAATCCATCATCCTAAAATGGGCAGTAAAGATAGAGAGGACGTAGTTAAAGGATTGCTAAAGGTTGTTGGCTTAGATCCTTCTCATTTAATACGTTACCCTCATGAGTTTAGTGGTGGACAAAGGCAAAGAATAGGCATAGCTAGAGCCTTAGCCCTTAACCCTAAGCTTATAATTGCAGACGAACCTGTTTCTGCCCTAGATGTTTCTATACAGTCCCAAATACTTAATTTACTAAATGAGCTACAACAGGAATTTAACTTAACATATATTTTTATAGCCCATAATTTAAGTGTTGTAAAACATCTAAGTGATAGAGTAGGGGTAATGTATTTAGGTAAACTAGTGGAGCTAAGTACTAGCGATGAAATTTATAGTTATCCTCTTCATCCCTATACAAAAGCCTTGTTTTCTGCAATTCCTATACCGAAGGTAGGAGCGAAAAAGGAATCTATAATTTTAGAAGGAGATGTTCCTAGTCCACAAAATCCGCCTAATGGTTGCAGATTTCATACAAGGTGTAGATATTGTATGAAAATTTGCAAGGAAGAAGAACCGGTTTTTAAACAGGTAGCTAGGGGGCATCATGTAGCTTGTCATTTGATGAGCAGATAAATATAAGCCCTCTAATAGTTTGATTAGCTACAGAGGGCTTAATTTGTGCTAAAATAAAAATAATAATATTTCATATATAAGACTAGAGATTTAGTAATACTTAGGATAAAAAGTTGATAAGGAGGCAAACTTTATGAAGACTATTTTATTTGTATGTACAGGGAACACTTGTAGAAGTAGTATGGTAGAAGGGTTATTTAAGCATATGCTAAAAAATGAAGAGAATAGCTTTAAAAGCATTAATGTAATTTCTGCCGGTACATGTGCATGGGAGGGAGATAATGCATCTCAACATGCAATAAAAGTGCTGAAGGAAAAAGACATAGATATAGAGAAGCATCGATCCACTCCCTTAACTCCAAAATTAATTAAAGAAGCAGATTTAATTTTAACTATGACATTAAATCATAAGATGTCAATATTACATATGTGCCCTAAGGCAAAGGATAAGGTATTTACTTTAAAGGAGTATGCTTTATATGGTAGAGAAAAGCTTTCTATATCGGATTTGTCTTATCAAAATAGTGATTATGATATAAAAGATCCTTTTGGACAATCCTTAGATATCTATAGGGAAAGTGCTAAAGAAATAGAACATTATCTACAAATACTAGTTGAAAAAATAAAATAAAGTTTGAAGGATTTTTTAAATTAATGTAGAATATAACTTAGGTTTATGTTTAATTGCCTTAAGTTTAAAGTATAAACTTTCTAATTATTGAAGACTTATAAGTGAATGGCAAGTTAGGAATACTCTAAGCACTTGAAATTTTAAATGAACGTTAAAAATTTCAGTGAGGCATGAGTGGATGCAATAGCATTAGACGGTTTTAGTTTAGATTTAAAATTAATAATGGGGGTGTGAATATGAAAATTGCAATAGGAAGCGACCATGGTGGGTATGGACTAAAGGAGCTTATCAAAAAACACCTACAGGAAAAAGGATTTGACATAAAGGATTTTGGTACGGATTCAACTACATCTACAGACTATCCTGACTTTGCTAGGGCAGTGGGTGAAGCTGTAGTAGCTGAAGAATTTGATAGAGGAATATTGGTTTGTGGCACGGGAATAGGTATATCCATTGCTGCTAATAAGGTACCAGGAGTACGGTGTGCTTTAGTTGGAGACTGTTTTTCTGCTAAGGCAACAAGGCAACATAACAATGCTAATATTATAGCTCTAGGTGAGAGGGTTGTAGGCCCTGGACTTGCTTTAGAAATTGTTGATACATGGCTAGGAGCTGAGTTTGAAGGCGGAAGGCACCAAAACAGAATTGATAAAATCACTGAAATTGAGAGAAAATACTCAAATCTGTAATTGAAATTTAATAACACATGGATTTTACTAAGGAGGAATAAAAATATGGGTAAAGTAACTGTTATTGATCATCCATTAATACAGCACAAATTAACTTTAATTAGAGATAAGAATACGGGTTCTAAGGAGTTTAGAGAATTAGTAAAAGAGATTTCGATGTTAATGGGATATGAGGTTACAAGAGATCTTTCCTTAGAAGAAATCGAAATAGAAACTCCAGTTTGTAAAATGAAGGCTAAAACTTTATGTGGTAGAAAACTAGGTATAGTTCCAATTTTAAGAGCAGGTCTTGGAATGGTAGACGGTATTTTAGAGTTAATACCAGCTGCAAAGGTTGGCCATGTTGGTCTATATCGTGATCCAGAAACATTGGTGCCAGTTGAATACTATGTAAAGCTACCTACAGATATTCATGAAAGAGAACTAATTGTACTAGATCCTATGCTAGCTACTGGTGGATCTGCTAATGCTGCAATAAGATTTATTAAAGACAGGGGAGCTTCAAGTATTAAACTTGTATGCTTAGTTTCTTGTCCAGAAGGAATAGCTGCTATTCAAGAACAGCATCCTGATGTAGATATTTATGTAGCTGCTATCGATGAAAAGTTAAATGATCATGCTTACATTATACCAGGTCTAGGAGATGCTGGAGATAGGCTATTTGGAACAAAATAATTATATATAACGTCTAAAAACATAGGGCGAGTTACTCCTATGTTTTTTATTATTCAAGAAGGTATAAAAAAGGTATAAAACTCTAAGTGCTATAAGAGTTGAGGCAATAGTATCATATAACTTTTACTGGAATAAATATTAAGATTTAATTACAAAGGCCTATAAATGATATGAAACATTCGAATATATGTTAAAATATAGAAATAAGAATAATTTTGCTTACTAAGGGGGAAAATTTATGCGTCCATCTTGGGATGAATATTTTATGGAAATGGCGGAAATAGTTAAAACACGGTCTACTTGTTTACGTAGACAGGTGGGGGCTGTTGTTGTTAAAGATAAAAGAATTTTAGCTAGTGGATATAATGGTGCTCCTACAGGGCTAAAGCATTGTGAGGAGACGGGATGTCTTAGAGAGCAGCTGGGGATACCTTCAGGGCAGCGACATGAACTTTGTAGAGGACTTCATGCAGAGCAAAATGCTATTATTCAGGCCTCGCTTCACGGAGTTAAACTAGAAGGGGCTACCCTTTACGTAACAATTCAGCCCTGTGTAGTATGTGCTAAAATGGTTATTAATGCAGGAATTAGCAAGTTGGTATTTAAAGGAGATTATCCTGATGAACTTTCTTGGCAAATGCTTCAAGAATCTGGAATTGAATTAAGAAGGATATAGTTGGTAAGTATATTAATAGATTGCTACATTTAAGATATTGGTGTAAAATAATTAGTTGAAGGGTTTGCTAAATACTAAGGAGTGAAATCATGGAAAAACAAAATATTATTTTAGCGGCAAGTGCCGCATTTGTTATTGCGTTAGTAATTTCATACTTATTGACTCCCTATGCAAAAAAATTAGCCTATAAAATAGGCGCTATTGATATACCTAAGGATAATAGAAGAGTACACAAAGAACCTATGCCTAGGCTAGGTGGTATTGCTATTTACTCAGCCTTTGTTATTACTGCTATAGTTATGGCTGTATTTAATCCTAACATGCACCTTAACAGTGAGTTTAAAGGAATATTAATAGGTGTTACTATAATTGTAATGATAGGCATAGTTGATGATGTGAAACAAATTTCAGCTAAGTACAAATTAGCTGCTCAAATAGTCGCTGCTTTAATAGTAGTATATAGTGGTGTAACTATCGACTTTATTAATTTTCCTCTAGTAAAGAGTGAAAGCGGATATGTTTTTTTAAAGGCCTTAAAAATTCCCATGACTATTTTTTGGATAGTAGGTATTACTAATACAGTAAACTTAATTGATGGATTAGATGGATTAGCTGCAGGGGTTTCTGCTATAGCTTCCTTGTCTTTGGCTGCTGTTGCCTACAATATTGGTCAGTATAATGTTGCTATTTTGCTTGCAATATTAGCAGGGGCATCATCTGGATTTTTACCCTATAACTTTAACCCGGCACAAATTTTCATGGGAGATACAGGCTCCTTGGCAATAGGGTTTCTATTAGCTACTATTTCCGTGGAAGGTGTTATTAAAAAGGCTGCTACCATTGCAGTAGCTATACCTGTGCTAGCCTTGGGAGTACCTATATTTGATACTACATTTGCAATAATTAGAAGATTATTAAATGGTAGACCTATTATGGAAGCAGATAAGGGTCATCTACACCACAGGTTGTTAGATCATGGATTTAGTCAAAAACAAACTGTTATAACATTATATGCCATAAGTATGGTATTAGGTGGTAGTGCTGTAGTAGTGTCAAATGCTACAAGTAGAATATCTGCATACTTAGTTATTGCTGCTATATCATTGCTAGTTTTATTTGGAGCATTAAGAATGGGACTAATGAAAAAAGTCGAAGAAAGAAAAGCAAAAGTATAAGATATATTTTAGAAGGGCTTAGGTCCTTCTTTTCTATTTTTTGAAGGAAAAATAAAATATTTGTAGAAATAAGTATTAATGTTTTAGGTAATAATTTCAATGTTAAGATAGAATATAGATATTTTATGAAATGGAAAGGAAGAATAATATGGAAAAGTTAAAGGTAATGACTATATTTGGAACCAGACCAGAGGCCATAAAGATGGCTCCCCTAGTAAAAAAAATGGAGGAATATGAAGAGATAGAGTCTATAGTTTGTTTAACTGCCCAGCATCGTGAAATGCTTGATATGGTAGTAGAACTTTTTGATATTAAGCCACACTACGATCTAAATGTTATGAAACATGGGCAGACTATATCTGATATTACAGTGAAGGTATTAAAAGGAATAGAGGAAGTTCTAATTAAAGAAAAACCCCATGTTGTTTTGGTTCATGGCGATACATCTACCACGTTTGTAGGAGCACTGGCAGCTTTTTATCAAAAAATTAAAGTAGGACATGTCGAGGCGGGACTAAGAAGTGGCAATATATATTCTCCATATCCTGAGGAAATGAATAGAAAGCTTACAACGAACCTTGCAAGTATTCATTTTGCTCCTACAGATGGTAACTACAATAATTTAATAAAAGAAGGAGTAGATGACAAAGATATTTTTATTACTGGGAATACTGTAATAGATGCTCTGCTTTCTGTAGTTAAGAAAGATTATATATTTGAAAACCAGATTTTAAATAATATAGATTATGAAAATAAAAAAGTAATAGTAATGACATGCCATAGAAGAGAAAACTGGGGTAAACCTATGGAAGATATATTTACTTCCGTAAAGGAGCTGGCTCAGGAAAATAAAGAAGTTGAGGTAATATTTCCAGTACATTTAAATCCTAATATACGCTCATTGGCTAATAACATTATGGGAGATCAAGAAAATATTCATTTAATAGAGCCACTAGACTACGAACCTTTTGCAAACCTTTTAAATAAAGCATATTTAATATTAACAGACTCTGGTGGAATACAAGAAGAGGCCCCAGCTTTAGGAAAGCCTATTTTAGTTATGAGAACAGAAACAGAAAGACCAGAGGCTGCCGAGGCAGGTACTGTAAAAATAATAGGTGTAGAAAAGGATAATATCAAAGAAGGAGTAAATCTTCTACTAAATGATAAGCATGAATACGAAAAAATGGCAAATGCTATAAATCCATATGGAGATGGTAATGCATCTAAAAGAACTGTAGAAGCTTTACTGCAGTACTTTGGATATAGTAGTAGTAAAAGCCAATAAAATAGTCTGTGCTTAAAATCACATAAGTAATAAGAATATTGTAATAGGATAGACGACATGTAATATTTATTGAAATAATATGACTTTGATAATTTAATAATACAATATTCAAAAAAATATTAAAAAAATATTAAAAAGTTATGTTATAATGATATAATATAAAAAATTATTAGTTTATCGTATGCTTTACGTGGTATATAGTATCTTAAAGATTATAGTAAGTGGGCGATAATATGAAAAAAAAAGGTAGTGTATTTGAAAATTTGGCACTAATTAGTCAAATAGGTATTTCTATGGTTGTGTCCATTATGATTAGCCTATACATAGGAAAGTGGTTAGATGATCGATTAGGGACAGGGCCTGTATTTTTATTTATTTTTATAATAATAGGAATTGCTTCAGCTTTTATGAATGTATTTAAATTAATTGAGAGAGAGATAAGGCAGAAAAAAAGGAAGTGAAGAAATGGAAAGTTTACAGGATCTACAATTAAAACTTATAAAAGGAGTTTTAATTTTCAATATAATTGTTGGTGTAGGCAGTATTTTTATTTTTGATCCTTGGGTTCCATTTATAACAGGACAAGTTTTTGGTATGATTATATCAATACTTAATTTTCGTCTGCTTTCACTAACACTGCAAACTGCTATAAAGATGGAGTCTGCTAAAGCACAAGTTTATGTTGGTTCTAGATATGTCATTAGATTTTTGCTTATGGGAGTAGTTTTATTTATTTCCATTAAAGCAGACTATATAAATGTTTTAGGTACGATTATAGGATTAATTTCTTTGAAATTAATCATACTTATAACACAGGTGTTTAGCAATTTACAGTTTTTTAAAACCATCATTAAGAGAAAGGAGGTAAAATAAATGGAAGGTTTCGGTCCAAGAATTATCTTCGAAGTTGCAGGCATACCAGTTTCAGAAACTGTAGTTGTAACATGGATCATTATGGCTGTATTTGCCATTGTTTCAATAGTAATCACTCGAAATTTTGAGAAAATTCCAAAAGGAGCTCAAAATGTAGTAGAAATGCTAGTAGATACTATAAATAAATTTACCGTACAAACAATGGGTGAAGATAGGATAAATTTTGCTCCGTATATGGGTACTGTAATATTATTTTTAGCAGTTGGAAATTTAGCGGGTCTTGTAGGCCTCAGACCACCTACAGCAGACCTAAATACTACATTTGCATTATCAATGATTACTTTTTTCCTAATCCACTACAATTCAATAAAAGCAAGTGGAGTAGGTAGAAAATTGAAAGGGTATTTTGAGCCACTTCCTTTCTTATTCCCTATTAACGTACTGGGTGATGTAGCAACACCTATATCACTTGCTTTCCGTCTATTCGGAAACATTGTAGGTGGACTTGTTATTATGTCTTTACTATATGGGGCTCTTGCTAGCTTTAGTGGCATGATTGGATTAAAAGCCATACCAATTCTTCAAGCTGGTATTCCGATAGTTTTTCATGCCTATTTTGATGTATTTTCTGGAGTACTTCAGTCATTTATTTTCGTTATGCTTTCTATGGTATATATTTCAAATGCCATGGAGTAAGATATTACAAATAAAAATATTAAAAATTTATAAAGAAAATCGAGGAGGAATTTTATTATGGAACCAATTACAGGTAGAGCATTAATATTAGCAGCATCAGCTATAGGAGCAGGATTAGCTATGATCGCAGGTCTAGGACCAGGGATTGGACAAGGTATTGCAGCAGGTAAAGGCGCAGAGGCAGTAGGTAGACAACCAGAAGCACAAGGAGATATTTTAAGAACTATGTTACTTGGACAAGCGGTTGCAGAGACAACAGGTATTTATTCACTAGTTATTGCGTTAATATTATTATTCGCTAATCCGTTATTAGGGCTACTATAATAAGAATGAGGGAGATGATATTATCTCCCTATATCTTAAGAAAGGAGGCAGACAAATGCTTGGATTAGTGGAATTTAATGCTACATTTTTTATGCAGCTAGTAAATACCTTAATAATGTTTTTAATATTAAAACATTTTTTATTTAAGCCAGTAACAGAATTTATGGATAAACGTACAAAAACTATAGAAGCTTCCATACAGGAGGCAGAACTTAAAAATAAACAATCCGATGAATTAAAGGCTCAATATGAAAGTAAGTTAACAGAGATTAAAAAAGAAAGAAACCAAATAATTGATGATGCCACAAAGAGAGCTCAAAGTAGAAGTGATGAAATAGTTGATGCAGCAGATGAAGAAGCAAGAAAAGCTATTGAAAGAGCAAGAATGGAAATTGAAAGAGAAAAACAAAAAATGATGAATGACTTAAAGGGTGAAATTTCTCAGCTTGCTATTGCTGCAGCAGAAAAGGTAATCGAAAAGGATCTAGATCAAAGGGCTCACCAACAAATGATCCAGCAATTTATTGATAAGGCAGGGGAAACACAATGGCAGAATTAGTATCTAAAAGATATGCAAGTGCCCTTTTCGAAATTGCTTTTGAAGAGCAGGTCTATGAAAAGGTAAAGGATGAACTTAACTTTATAGTAGACTGTTTTAAAAGTGAGCCACAGCTTTATCAAATATTAAAAAGTCCTTTAATTTCTGCTGATGAGAAAAAAGATATGGTGTCTAATGTTTTTAAAGATAGAGTAAGTCAAGAAGTTTTTAACTTCTTACGTATTATTATAGACAAAGGAAGAGAAGGTTACATTGAGGCTATGGTTAAGGAGTATATAGCCTTAGCTGATGCTGTTAAAAATAAGGTAGATGCAGTAGCAATCACTGCTATACCTATGGACAAACAGGATCTATTAAAGCTACAAGTAAATCTTTCTATGTCTTCAGGAAAAAATATTCAATTACAAAATCAAGTAGACCCTACAATTATTGGAGGAGTTCTTGTGAAAATTGGTGATAAGGTAATTGATGGAACTGTTAAAAGTCGACTTGCAAACATGCAAGAGCAATTGTCACAAATATTAGTATAGGAACAGGGGTGATAGTAGTGAATCTCAGACCTGAGGAAATTAGTTCAATTATTAAAGAACAAATTAAGAGATATGAAAATAAATTAGAGGTCAAGGATGTTGGTACCGTTATCCAGGTTGGAGACGGTATTGCAAGAATCCACGGGCTGGAAAAGTGTATGGCTGGAGAACTTTTGGAGTTTCCTAACTCAATATATGGAATGGCTTTAAACCTTGAGGAGGACAACGTTGGTTGCGTTCTTTTAGGCTCCGATGAAGCTATTCGTGAAGGTGATACAGTCAAACGTACTGGGAAAATCGTAGAAGTCCCAGTAGGAGAAGCATTACTTGGACGTGTTGTTAATGCTTTAGGACAACCTATCGATGGTAAAGGTCCTATTAGTGCTAATACTTATCGTGAAGTAGAAAGAGTTGCACCAGGGATTATTGCGAGAAAATCTGTTCACGAGCCTATGCAAACAGGAATAAAGGCCATAGACTCTATGATACCAATTGGTAGAGGACAAAGGGAGCTTATTATAGGTGACCGTCAAACAGGAAAAACTGCTCTAGCTATCGATACAATAATTAACCAAAAAAATACAGACGTAATTTGTATTTATGTGGCTATCGGGCAAAAGAAATCAACTGTAGCACAGATTAAGGATACTTTAGAAAAAGCTGGTGCTATGGATTATACTATTATAGTATCATCCACTGCAGATGAACTTGCACCGCTTCAATATTTAGCACCTTATGCAGGATGCGCTATGGGTGAAGAGTTTATGGAAAATGGAAAGCATGTTTTAATCATATATGATGACCTTTCAAAACACGCTGTAGCATATCGTGCCATGTCATTGCTACTTAGAAGACCACCGGGACGTGAGGCTTACCCTGGAGATGTATTCTACTTACACAGTAGATTACTAGAAAGAGCTGCAAAGCTAAGTGATGAAAGAGGCGGAGGTTCATTAACCGCACTACCTCTTATTGAAACCCAAGCAGGAGATGTTTCTGCATATATTCCAACTAACGTAATTTCTATTACAGATGGTCAGATATTCTTGGAGACAGAGCTTTTTAATGCTGGTGTTAGACCTGCGGTAAACCCTGGTATTTCAGTATCTAGGGTTGGTGGTAGTGCTCAAATTAAAGCTATGAAAAAAGTAGCTGGTACTCTAAGACTTGAACTTGCTCAATATAGAGAGCTTGCAGCCTTTGCTCAATTCGGATCAGATTTAGATAAAGAAACTCAAGAACGTTTATCCCAAGGGGAAAGAATTCTTGAAATATTAAAGCAACCACAGTACGACCCAATGCCTGTTGAAAAGCAAGTAATGATTATATACGCTACAACTAAGAAATATCTAACGGATATTGCAGTAGAGGATATTAGAGATTTTGAAGCAGACTTCCTAAAGTTTATGGACAATGAGTATCCTGAAGTAGGAAAAGCTATTGTTACTACAGGAAATCTTGATGGAGAAACAGAGGAGAAGCTAAAAGAGGCTATAGAAAGCTTTAAGAAGCAGTTCAAGGCAGAAAGGGAATAAAAGCAGAGTGCTGCTAATCCCAGGAGGTGAAAAGGTTTGGCTGGATTAGGAATGCGGGATATTAAGCGTCGTATTAAGAGTGTTAACAGTACAAAGCAAATTACAAAGGCTATGGAGCTAGTAGCTTCTTCTAAAATGAAAAAATCAAGGGAACGTCTAGAAAAGACAAGACCTTACTTTAATGCAGTAAGGGATGCTGTTAGTGATATAATATCCAGTACCAAAGGAGTAAAGCATGAGCTTATTACTCCAAGGGAAGTCAAAAATACTGGATATATTGTAATTTCGGCAGATAGAGGGCTAGCTGGAGGCTATAACGCCAATGTTATTAAAGCAGCGACTGGGCATATGAAGGAAAAGAATAAGGTATCTGTAATATCTATTGGACAAAAGGCAAGGGACTACTTTAGAAAAAGAAACTATGATTTAGATGGTGAGTTTACCCATATTTCTGAAGACCCTACTTACTCAGATGCACAAAAGATCGGAAGATTAAGTGTAGAATTATATAAACAGGGTTTGGTTGATGAGGTATATTTAGTGTATACAGAATTTTTAACCACTATTAGCTATAATCCAAAGGTTATTAAGCTTTTGCCTTTAGAGTCACAGGCTGATGAAACTAAAAAAGAAAAGGTAAAATCAACGGAACTTATGAGCTATGAACCTTCTCCAGAAGCAGTTTTAAGCTATTTGATTCCTAAATATATAGACAGCACTATTTATGGAGCTCTTGTAGAATCTGCTACTAGTTATCAAAGTGCTACAAAGATAGCTATGGAAAGCGCTACAGATAATGCAACTGAAATGATTGATAAGCTGCAGTTACAATATAACCGTGCAAGACAGGCATCTATCACCCAAGAGATTACAGAAATTGTTGGAGGAGCCGAAGCATTGAGTTAAAAGATAAGGAGGTCAGATTATATGGCTGAAGGAAATGTAGGTAAGCTGGTACAAATAATTGGACCGGTTGTAGATATACGATTCAGCAGAGAGAATCTACCAAATCTATTAAATGCTATTGAGATTGAAGGACCAGATGGCAAAATTATAGTAGAAGTATCCCAACACACAGGAGATGATACGGTCCGTTGTGTTGCCATGAACTCTACGGATGGACTTGTTCGTGGCATGGACGCAAAAGATACAGGAGGTCCAATCACTGTTCCAGTAGGTAGGGAAACTTTAGGTAGAATTTTCAATGTAATAGGAGAACCGGTTGATGAAAAGGGGCCAGTTAATTCTAAGTTTAATGCACCTATTCATAGACAAGCACCAAGTTTTGAAGAACAAGCAACTTCTTCAGAAATTTTAGAAACTGGGATTAAGGTAGTAGACCTTATTGCACCTTACTTAAAGGGTGGAAAGATCGGTTTGTTTGGTGGTGCTGGGGTTGGTAAAACCGTATTAATTATGGAGCTTATTAACAACATCGCTAAAGAGCACGGTGGACTTTCTGTATTCTCCGGAGTAGGAGAGAGAACAAGGGAAGGAAACGACCTATACAATGAGATGATAGAGTCTGGAGTTATCGACAAAACATCTCTAGTTTATGGACAGATGAACGAACCACCAGGAGCCAGAATGCGTGTTGCCTTAACAGGACTTACAATGGCAGAACACTTTAGAGATCAAGAAGGACAAGACGTACTTTTATTCATTGATAATATATTCAGATTTACACAGGCAGGTAGTGAGGTTTCAGCTCTACTTGGACGTATGCCTAGTGCTGTTGGATACCAACCAACACTAGCTACAGAAATGGGTGCACTTCAAGAAAGAATCACTTCTACTAAGAAGGGCTCTATCACTTCTGTACAGGCAGTTTATGTACCGGCAGATGACTTAACTGACCCAGCTCCTGCTACAACATTTGCTCACTTAGATGCTACTACAGTACTTTCTCGTCAAATAGTTGAGCTTGGTATTTATCCTGCCGTAGATCCACTAGATTCTAACTCTAGGGTATTAGATCCAGCTGTTGTAGGAGCAGAGCATTATAAAGTAGCCAGAGGGGTACAGGAAGTACTTCAAAGATATAAAGAGCTACAAGATATTATCGCTATTTTAGGTATGGATGAATTATCAGATGAAGATAAATTAACAGTTGCTAGAGCAAGAAAAGTCCAGCGTTTCCTTTCTCAACCATTCAGTGTTGCAGAGCAGTTTACTGGTATGCCTGGTAAATACGTTCCACTTAAGGAAACAATTAGAGGATTTAGAGAAATATTAGAAGGAAAGCACGATGATATTCCAGAGTCAGCCTTCCTATTTGTAGGAACAATTGATGAAGCTGTAGAAAAAGCTAAAGGGAAGTAGGTGATCATATGGCATCTACATTTCGTCTTCAAATAGTTACACCAAGTCGTATGTTTTATGATGATGAAGTAGAAATGACCATCGTTAGAACTATAGAAGGTGACCTGGGGATTATGAAAAATCATGCGCTTATGGTAGCTCCTCTAAACATTGGAAAGGTTAGAATTAAAAAAGATGGGCAGTTTAAAGAAGCTGCTATCTCTGAAGGTTTCGTACAGATAGAATCAGATTATACTAGAATTATAACAGATTCTGCAGAATGGCCAGAGGAAATAGATGTTAAAAGGGCAGAAGAAGCTAAAGAAAGAGCAGAAAGACGCCTTGCTGCTAGTAAAAGCGATATAGATAAAGTAAGAGCAGAAATAGCTCTTAAGAAGGCTCTAAACAGATTAGACGTAGCAGATGAAAAGAAATAGAAAAGTGAGGTTGCATATGCAATCTCACTTTTCTATTTCTTACTGTACTATAATATCAAACATATCATCATCTGCTGCTGTAGCACCTTCAACAGTTACATACATCCTAATAGGAAGAGCCACTATCATCTGATATGACTCGCTAATCCATCCCATTTCTTTATGAATACTTAAAGGTACTACCTCGTCTGGTAGTCTATGGAGCATTACCTTACCATCTTTCATTTCAAACCGCGCTTTATATTCCTTTCCCCTAACCTCAAAAGGAATCTCTTTAAACTCCGATTCGGGAGTATTTGTTAATGTAAAACGAGCAACTTCCTTGCCATCAATATTTACAACTACTTGTTTTTCAGAACCTGCACTTGTTAGTAATGTAGGTATGGCAAAAATACTAGCTATACTAGCTACCAAAATAAAAATAATTAATATTTTATCTGCCTTAGTCATTATTTTAAACATTTTTCCCACCTCCTAGGAGGATAATAGTTAGTCACATAAAAATATTATATCTTATTTTCCTTGTCTAAGAAAGTATAAGTTTTTAACAATAGACGGTTTATAAAGATGTAGAAGGTCAGTATTATTCTGAGCACTTTAAATTTAGTATGAATTCTGATGGCTTGAAGTTTTGATAACTGTTTAAAATTCAAGTATAATAGCATTAGAAGACCTTTAATAAGTTTAAAAACGAATTATTTTATCATATTATCATATTGTTATATTGTAAAACAATGCGTGAAGGGTATAATAAATGACATAGCATTTAAAACAAGAGGAGAGAGCACCGATGATGGACAAAAGTGAATTGGAGAAAACGATAGAATATGCTATAGGTGGTACACCACAAATAAAGCCTGATGAAAAACGAAAATGGCTAGGAGAGTTTAGAGAAAGAGTCATATTAGGATTAACTATGGAGCAATCTTCTATGATTGAGGCACAAGACTATGTAGAAGATGCCTTAAAGGATAATATGGCAGAAATTATTATAGTAAATCAAAAAATACCTATGGAAGTAATGTCTAAGTACATGAAACTAGCTAAGGATACAAGCAAAGAGTTCAAAACTATATCTACTAATAGTGAAGAAGCAATGGGTATTGTAGTAGTTAGCCGCCAAGCCGTAGAAAGAGAAGATGTAGAGGTAAAAATAAAGGAAGTGCCTGCAAGATTTAAAGAAACTAATAGTAAGGAAATATGTGGAGATTGTTATAAAGAGGTAAGTGTTAAATGGCCTAGTTTTAGTAAAAGATTTAAAAAGTTTGGGCTTTTAGATAGAATCATGGGCGCAAAGTGCCCTATTTGTAAAAAGTAATAGACATAGATACAAGATAAATTAACATATAATTATAAGTATATAATTATAAGTATATAATTATAAAAATAATGTATAGTCTCCTTTTATTGGGTCAATAATTAAAGACAGAGGGAAGGTTTTAGGTTGTAATATAGATGTTTTTCGTCCCCCTTTAACATCATACTACAATTTTAAAACTTTCCTTTTTATTAGATTTAATAAGGAGGAAATACATTATGAGAAGATATTCTTTACTCGGACTTATTTCTATTTTACTTGTAGGGATTTTATATAACTCATCGGCCCAGCCTGTTAAAAATATAGATGCGGATTTATTACAGGAAGAATTGCTACTTTTACAGGCTATAGAAATGGGTGGATTTCAGATGGAAGAATTTAATATAAATAAATCGGGTTTTATTCCTAATACATTTCTTACCATGGAAGAGCTTGAAGAAAAACAAACAGAGATAATGGATGCTTTAAATATAAATGGAGAAGTAGTACGAATTAATATGGATGAAATACAGGAATATGGACATAGGGATTATTTTGAAGATCCATTAGATATTGAGGCGGAAACTATTTTAGAACAAAGAGTAGAAGATGAAGGATACCATGAGATCATAACATTTGTACCTAATGAAGAAGGCAATGTTACCGTAATAAAACTACTTAGTACCCAAATAGTGGGAGAGTCTGAAACGTATATTATTGTTGACATAGTTGAAAATAAAAGATATAAAGAAATAGTGGATATTAGTAATCAAGTGGAGAATATACTAGAGAACTACGCAAATGAAATACAAACTACAATCAACTTAACAGGAGCACATTTAGGTATGCTTGCTAAAGCTGAGGAAAAGCAAAAACAGGAAGCAATATTTAGTTTTTTAGAAGCTAAGAAGATAGAAGTTTTGGAAGATGAACTTTTTACCAGTATTACTGCATATAGTCCATTAATTTCTTCCTCTATTAACTACGGGGGCAGAAGTGTAAACCTTCAGTTGGCTATGAGATACAGTGAATACGAAGATAAAACCTATTTGTGGATTGCCAATCCTCTGATTACTACAGCTTATTAAATAATAGTAAATAGTAAAATGCTTATATTCAATCGTGATAGAAAGTGAGGAAGAAGCATTGTCAAAAATTATCGTTCAAAAAAGCAGACCATTACAAGGAACTGTTCGTGTAAGTGGAGCTAAAAATGCTGTTTTGCCAATATTGGCAGCTACCTTGTTATCTACTGAAAAGTGTGTTTTGGAAGAAGTACCAGCTTTAAGAGATGTAGACGTAATTTGCGAAGTGTTATCAAGTCTTGGGGCAGATGTAAAGCGTTTAGAAAGAGATAAAATAGAAGTTATGGCACATGACATAGATGAAATAGAAGCGCCATACGAGCTAGTTAGAAAGATGAGGGCATCTTTTCTAGTTATGGGACCTCTTTTGGCTCGAATGGGCAAGGCAAGAATTTCCATGCCTGGTGGATGTGCTATTGGCACAAGACCTATTGACCTTCACTTAAAGGGCTTCAAAGCCTTAGGTGCAGAGATTACAATAGGTTATGGTTTTGTAGAAGCAACAGCAGAAAGATTAATTGGTAGTAAAATTTATTTAGATTTTCCTAGCGTAGGAGCTACAGAAAATATTATGATGGCTGCTGTATTAGCAGAAGGACAAACAGTTATTGAAAACGCAGCAGAAGAACCAGAAATTACAGATTTAGCTAATTTTCTAAATAAAATGGGAGCGGATATTAAAGGTGCAGGTACAGATACTATTAAAATTAATGGAGTAGAAAAGCTTGGAGGAGCTGTACACTCCGTTATTCCAGACAGAATAGAGGCAGGAACATACATGATAGCTGCAGCTATTACAGGAGGAAATGTCTTAGTAGATAATGTTGTACCAGACCATTTAAAGCCTGTTATTGCAAAACTAAAGGAATGTAATATTGAGGTAATGGAAGAAGGTAATGGTATAAGAGTTATAGGAAAAAACAGACCGAAGGCAGTAGATATTAAAACCATGCCTTATCCTGGATTTCCTACAGATATGCAGTCTCAATTTATGGCATTAATGAGTGTGGCAGATGGTACTAGCATAGTTATTGAGACTGTGTTTGAAAATCGATTTATGCATGTTAGCGAGTTAAAAAGAATGGGTGCAGATATTAAGATAGAAGGCCGTAGTGCTATTATAGAAGGCAAAGAAGCTTTACTAGGGGCACCAGTAAAGGCTACAGACCTAAGAGCTGGAGCTGCTTTGATTTTATCGGGATTGGTATCAGATGGAATAACAGAGATTACAAATACCTATCATATCGATAGGGGTTATGTAGATATAGAGGAAAAATTAAGATCTCTAGGAGCTAATATATATAGAGAAGAAAATTTAGAAGAGGAAGAAGAGTTGGCTTAGGTTTTAATTGTAAGCTAAGGTGCCAGTCATTAGGTTGATAACTTAATGACTGGCACCTATTTTATAGTTCTAAAAACTTGGTTCCCCACATATACCTTATACTATACTAGACGATAAGGGGTTGTATCAGATGAAGGGTATTGTTTGGGGAATTATTTTTTTTGTAGTTGTGACTTTATTTATGCCAATGTTTATAGTAACTAGCTGTGATATATCTATTCCAAATAGAGACAAGCCTATAGAGAAAAAAATTGTAGAGTCAGACTTAGTTGTAACAGTATATAACCACGCTACAGACAAAATTATGGAGCTAGGACTAGAAGAATATATTATAGGAGTTGTTGCTGGAGAGACACCAGCTGCATTTGAAATAGAAGCTCTAAAGGCTCAAGCTGTGGCTGCCAGAACCTATGCCCTTTGGAAAAGAAGTGCATATGTAGAAGCAGGAAATCCAGATCATCCTGGAGCGATTCTATGCACCAGTCATCTCCATTGTCAGGAGTGGCTATCTCCGGAAGACCTTAGAGAACGCCATGGTAAGAAGTGGATAAAAGAATATCTACCTAAAATAGAAGATGCAGTAATGTCTACTAAGGGGGTTATTATGACTTACAATATGAAGCCTATCGAGCCCCTATATCACTCTACAAGTGGAGGGCGTACAGAAAACTCAGAAGATGTATTTACCACTGCCGTCCCATATTTACGAAGTGTGTCCAGTCCCTATGAAGAAGGGTCTCCAGTGTTGGTAGATCAATATAAAATTTCTATAAAGGATTTTATATCAACAATTAAAGGTAAATATAAGGACTTGAAGGTCGATGATAAGAAAATTGCCTCAGAAATAAATATATTAGAAAGAAGTAGTGGAGGTAATATAAAGAAAATTAAAATAGGTAATAAGGAGTTTACAGGTAGGGAAGTTAGAGAGTTATTTGGCTTAAGATCGGCCAATTTTACTGTTGATATTAGAGGTAAGGATATACACTTTACTACAAAAGGCTATGGTCATGGAGTAGGTATGAGCCAATGGGGGGCCAATGGAATGGCTAAACAAGGTAGTACATTTAGTGATATTCTAAAACATTATTACCAAGGAGTCACTCTAAGCGTATTGAAGAGTCACAAATAGTAAAATTAATATCATAAAAAATTAAAAAAATCCCATCTCATTTGTATAGAAGCTTTTTAAGTGGTCATAATAACAAAAGGAGGTGGGATCTATGTCATTAGAAAATAACAATAACAATGACAGAAATAAAAAAGAAAAAAAGTCCCTTTATCAAACTATGGACAAACAAGGATTTTATATTATTTTAATACTATGTGTAGCTATCATTGCTGCTACAGCCATTTGGGTCAATAACCAGAAGGAAGATTACTTCATTGGTGAAGGTCCCACTAATCCATTTGAGGAAGATATGCAGCCAGAGGTAACCTTAGTGGAAGACAATGAAGCTGTAGAAGAAACTGATGATGCACAGGAAACAGGGAAAATTGGTCAAGGGAAACCAGTAGAAGAAGATGAAAAATCTTCTGATGCTCCAAAGAATCAAGTAAAGCAAGATGGTAAAGACAATAAAAAAGAAGATATTCAAAAAGATAGTGGTAAAGAAGAAAAATTGGAAGAAACAGCTGTACCAGAAGCTAGCGAAGAAGCTTCAGCTAGTGTAAGTATGATGGTTCCAGTAATAGGAAGATTAACACTACCTTTTGCAGATGATCACTTAGTTTATCATAAAACTTTAGATCAATGGAGTACTCATAAGGGAATAGACATTCAGGCGACAGAAGGATCACCGGTAAAGGCAGCCCTTGATGGTGAAATAGTAGAGGTTATTAACGATACTATTATGGGAATTACTATTACAATTAAACATAATGATGATATGCTTACAAGATATAGCAATCTGTCTACAGATGCAATGGTTAAGGTGGGAGATCAAGTTGAAAAGGGGCAAACTATTAGTGGAGTTGGTAAAACGGCATCCAATAAAACTTTAGAAGGCCCAGTACTACATTTTCAAGTACTTAAAGATGATAAGTTTATAGATCCACAAATATACTTAGGTAAATTAAATAAGTAATTCTAAATTGCTAATTCCTCTCATATTATAGATTAAGACGCTATAATAGAGGGGGGTTAATGCTGTGAAGGACTACATAGAGAAGCGAGCTATAGAGATAGCTAACTACATTATTAACGAGGGAGCTACCGTTAGGCAAACAGCTCGTATATTTGGGGTAAGCAAAAGTACAGTCCATAAAGACGTAACAGAAAGACTTCCTAAGATAAACCCTCTAATGGCTAATCAAGTAAAAGATATACTTGATGCTAATAAGGCAGAAAGACACATAAGAGGCGGCAAAGCTACGAAGATGAAATATAAATCAATAAACAAGATAAGATAAAACAAGAATTATTAGCTATTAGTAAATTTAAAAAAGACCTCCCACAAAGGAGGTCTTTTTGTATTTTCTAATTTAAAAATAAATTTATGAAATTTATGTAAATAAAGAAGGTATTTTTACATTTATAAAGAATAAGATATAGTTGAAAACAATGTCTTTTTTTGTAGTATAATGGTAAAATTAATGATAGAATTATTAAAAAGTATAATATACAAAATTTAAATAATTATATGAAATTGGGGGGTAATATAATGTTGGGTTTTGGTGCGGATATTGGTATAGATCTGGGTACCGCAAGTGTTTTGGTATTTATAAAAGGAAAGGGGATTGTTTTACAGGAGCCTGCTGTAGTGGCAATTGATAAAAATAATAATCAGGTGCTAGCTGTAGGAGAGGAAGCACGCAGGATGCTAGGTAGAACACCTGGTAACATAGTTGCTATTAGACCTTTAAAGGATGGGGTTATTTCAGACTATGATGTAACAGAGAGAATGTTAAAATACTTTATTCAGAAAACAATTGGTAAAAAGTTATTTTTTAAACCTAAGATTATTGTATGTGTTCCTAGCGGAGTTACAGAGGTTGAAAAGAGAGCTGTTATTGATGCTACCAACGAAGCAGGTGCAAGAACAACTTATTTAATAGAAGAACCAATTGCAGCTGCTATAGGAGCTGGTCTAGATATTGCACAACCAAATGGACATATGGTAGTAGATATAGGTGGTGGAACTACTGATATTGCGGTTATATCATTAGGCGGAATAGTTGTAAGTACTTCTATTAAAGTAGCAGGAGATAGATTTGACGAAGCAATTACCCGTTATATGAGAAAACGCCATAATATTATGATTGGTGAAAGAACCGCTGAAGATATTAAGATTAATGTTGGTGGAGCATATCCTCGTACACAACAAGTTTTTATGGATGTAAAAGGAAGAAACCTTGTTTCTGGCCTTCCTGTCAATATAAAAGTAAGCAGTGAAGAAATTTTAGAAGCATTAGAAGAAGCTGTAGCTACTATTGCCGATGCCGTACATAGTGTATTAGAAAAAACTCCACCAGAACTAGCTTCGGACATTGCTAACCAAGGTATTGTTATGACTGGTGGTGGTGCCCTTTTATGGGGATTTAATAAACTTATAGAAAAGAGAACTGGTATTCCAGTGTATATTGCGGAAGAGGCAGTTTCCTGTGTTGCCAAGGGAACAGGTAGTGCTTTAGATTCTTTAGAAATGTTGGCAAGAAGTCAAAGTGCTAAAAATAGTTATAAGTAGGATCAGAGTTAAAGGCTAAGACGTAATGTCCTAGCCTATATTTTTATAGGTATTTGGTACTAATTATATAGACATCTATTAATAAGAAGCAAAAAGACCTATAGAAAAGTATAGCTCAATCCGATAATATATTAGATAGATTAAAGTACGAGGTGAAAATATGTTTAGGGGACTATATACAGCTGTATCTTCAATGCAAACTAATCAAAAGATGTTGGATATCGCATCAAACAATATGGCTAATGTGAATACTACTGGATTTAAAAAAGATGTTATTATATCAGAAACATTTCCAGAGACTCTAATAAAAAAAATAAATGGACAATTACCTACAGAGGCTGTCAAACTGGATGGTAAATTAGAAGTCAGTAGGGATGGAGAAGGATTTCAATTAGCCACAGAAAGAGGATTTTTTACAGTAAACAGTCCGATGGGAACGAGCTATAGCAGGGAGCTTAAATTTACTGTAGATGAAAATGGGTATTTAAGGACTTATAGCCGCAACATTCAAGGGCAAATAGACACTTCTGAAGGAAACTTTGTTTTAGATGGACAAGGTAGAAGAATTCAGGTAGGAAATAACGATATCGATATAAATGAAACAGGGCAACTAATGGCTAATGGAGCTGTAGTGGCTGATTTAATACATAGGCCAGCAACTAATACTATTGGAACTATTAACAGTGGACGTAGATTTGAAAGAACACATATTAACTTTATACAAGGAACATTAGATGAAACAGGAAATAACTTAAATTTTGCTATAAATGGAAGTGGTTTTTTCAAAGTAGGTACTCCTAACGGGGAAATGTACACTAGAAACGGAAGCTTTACTCTAAGTCAAAATGGACAAATCGTTACATCTGAAGGCTACCCGTTACTAGGTCAAAATGGCCCTATTACACTAGCTAATACCGATTTTCAGCTTGGTACAAGAGGACAAGTTATTGCTAATGGACAAGTAGTAGATCAATTCGATATGATTAATGTTTCAAATGTTAATAATCTTGATAAGCACGGACAGTCTTACTATGTAGTAAGGGAAGGATTACAAATAGAGGAAACGCCTTTTGAAGGTGAAATACTTCAAGGTTTTTTAGAAGGATCTAATATTAATCCTATAAATGAAATGATAAATATGATAAATATAATGAGGTCCTACGAATCTAGCAATAGAGTAGTAAAGGCTTATGACGATATTCTACAAAGAGCAGCAAATGATGTAGGAAAACTATAGACAATAATGCGTTCTTCACATTTACAATAAGGGGGAAAAACAATGAGAGCTTTATGGACAGCCGCTTCTGGTATGAAGGCCCAACAGCTAAATATGGATACAATCTCTAACAACCTAGCTAACGTAAATACAACATCCTATAAAAGGCAAAAAGTAGAATTTAAGGATTTACTATATGCAAATCTAAGAACTACTAATTTAAACGATGGACAGGGTAGTCCTGTAAATTTACAGGTAGGTCATGGTGTAATGCCGGTTGCTACTAGTAGAATGTTTACTACGGGCAATTTAGAAAGAACAGATAATCCCTTTGATATGGGTATAAGTGGAGATGGTTTTTTTGTAATCGAAGACCCAAGTGGGAATCGTTTCTATACTAGAGATGGGAATTTTAAGCTAAGTGTAGAATTTGATGAAATGAGACTAGTAACTTCAGATGGATATACTGTAGTATCTGATTTCGATGATGCTATATATTTTGAAGAAGGCATGAAAGATATTACAGTAAACGAAAGTGGACTTATTACCGCAGAAACTCAAGATGGAGAAATTGAAGAAATTGCTACTATTGCCCTTGCCAAGTTTATTAATAACGAAGGACTCGAAGCAGTAGGAAAAAATCTATATAAGGAAACCGTGGCTTCTGGTGAGCCAATATATATGGAGGAAGAAGAAAGAACTAGTGATATTATGCAATATTATTTGGAAACCTCAAATGTACAAATAGTAGATGAGATGGTACGTTTAATTACAGCACAGAGAGCCTACGAGATTAACTCCAAAACCATACAAACAGCAGATGAAATGTTGGGTATGGCGAATAACCTAAGAAGGTAATTAAAAAAATAAAGACTAATTTAATATTAAAAGTTAAGGGGACTAGTCCAGTGGCATAGCGTAACTGCGTCAATGGTCCTGTTTTCTTGGCTTTTTGTTGCCCAATGGTTTTGAAAGTCTATTTTTATGTCGAATGTCTTGACAATTAGTCATATGATTACAGAACAAAAAATAGGACTTTAGTGCTAAAATTGTAAGTATAAGCATAATATAGGGGGATAACTATGGAGATAAAAGTTAAACAGAAATGGGACGAACTGGTATGCTTTTTTCAATATCATTTTGAATTTTAAACATGGCATTGTAAATAAAGCACTTATAATGCTGGCGCTAACTGTGTTTTCTTTAGGGGTAGGAATTATACCGGTTGCTATTTACTGTGGGGTAAATGGGAATAAAGATAGGTATAAACAGATTTTGAAGAAGATTATTATTTAGTACGAAAAAGAGAATCAAG
Organism: Alkaliphilus sp. B6464; assembly: GCF_018141165.1. Classification (NCBI taxonomy): domain Bacteria; kingdom Bacillati; phylum Bacillota; class Clostridia; order Peptostreptococcales; family Natronincolaceae; genus Alkaliphilus; species Alkaliphilus sp. B6464. The sequence goes on along the minus strand of NZ_CP058557.1, from coordinate 756,068 downwards.
GATATTGTTGATTCTCTTTTTCACTGGAAATATATATATTGAAAATCATTACTGTACGATCTTACTTATAGATTCTATAATATAGTAATATAGATCGAAGAATAACAGAAAAGGTCGAAATTTGAAAAAACTAATTATCATTAGAAGGAGTTTTTGAACTTTTATAGAATCCCTAAGAGATCAAATAATATATGACATAAGGTATAAAGAAAGGAATGACAAATCCATGGAGTTAAGAGAGCAAGAAATGGAGTTAGATCTGAGAGAATATATATATATGATCAAAAAACGATTATGGTTCATTATACTTATAACGATATTGGCAATAACTTCAAGTGGTATGGTAAGTTTTTTCGTTTTGGATCCGATTTATCAAGCAACTACTACAGTAATGGTAGGAAAGCCAGTTAGTTATGCAGAAGGAAGTCAGCTACAAATTCAAGACCTTAACTTAAACCAAAGATTAGCTAGAACATATGGAGAGATTGTACAAAGTAGAGTAGTATCAGAAGAGGTTATTTTTCAATTAGGCTTAGATATTACTCCAGGCCAATTAAAGGAAAAAACATCTGTTAATCTAGTAAAAGATACAGAGTTTATTACTATAAGTGTAACAGACACCAATCCAGAGAAAGCAGCAAATATTGCAAATAACTTGGCAGAGGTATTCAAAAAGCAAGTTATGGATATGATGAGAGTAGATAATGTACAAGTATTAGACGATGCTGTAGTACCTACATCTCCAATTAAGCCAAACAAAATTATGAATATGGCAATTGCAGGAGTACTTGGAATGATGGTAAGTTTATTTATTGTATTTTTATTAGAATATATGGATAATACAATAAAATCTCCTGAAGATATTTCAAGACACTTAGGATTAAATGTAATTGGAACTATACCAATGATGGAAGATGAGCAGTAAGGAGGCGCACAATGGAAAACTATAAATTAATAGCCTATACGGATCCAAAGTCCCCTATATCAGAGGCTTACCGTACACTTAGAACAAACATCCAATTTTCAAGTTTAGATAATCCAATAAGAACCATAATAGTTACCAGCTCTGGCCCAGGAGAAGGGAAAACTACAACTACTATTAATCTAGCTATTGCCATGGCTCAATCAGGGTCAAAGGTACTTCTAATAGATGGAGACCTAAGAAAACCAAAGCTTCATAAGATTTTTAAGACAAGTAACCAAGTAGGCTTAACTAATATCTTAGTTAATGAATTAGATTATAAAGAAGGGGTTTATTCTTCACATATAGAAAAACTAGATATATTGCCTGCAGGAGTTATTCCTCCAAATCCATCAGAGTTGTTGGCATCAAATAAGATGAAACAGTTTTTAAATAATGTAAAAAAAGACTATGACTATATAATGGTAGATACTCCTCCAGTGGCAGTAGTAACAGATGCATCTATTTTATCAACTATAGTAGATGGCACGCTACTAGTATGTGCCTCTGGACAGGTCCCTATAGAAGTAGCTACGAGAGCTAAGGCATTATTAGAAAACGTAAAAGCAAATATTATTGGAGTAGTTTTAAATAAAATTCCAATTAATGAGAGAAATTATTCTCAGTATTACTACTACAGTTATTATGCGGAGGATGAAAGTACAACTAATAAGAAAAGAAATAAGAAAAGAAATAAGAAAAAGAATAAGAGGGTAAAAGCAAATGGTTGATTTACATAGTCATATTTTACCTAATATAGACGATGGTGCCAAAGACATAGACGAAGCCCTGCAAATGGGTGAAATAGCTGTAGAACAAGGTATAAGTCAAATAATAGCAACGCCACACTTTATTGAAGGTGAATTAGCTTCCAAAAAAGAAAAGATTGAAGAAGCAATAGATGCATTAAATAAAACTTTTGAAAAAGAGGGTATGAATTTAAAGATATTACCAGGAAATGAAGTGTACATATCTCCAAACCTACCTAAAATATTGCATAATAAAGAAGTATTTACATTAAATAATGGCCATTATATTTTAATCGAATTTCCTATGGGAGATATCCCTATTTATACTGAGGATGTTCTTTACGAAGTAAGACTATTAGGGTATAAGCCTATAATAGCCCACCCAGAAAGATATACAAAAATAATGGAGAATCCTAACCGTTTGAAGGAGCTAATAGATCAAGGAAATTATGTACAAATAAATAGCCAAAGCATAACAGGTGAATTAGGAGAAAAGGCAAGGAAAACAGCAGAAATTTTATTAAAGCATAAAATGGTCCATTTCATAGGTACAGATGCTCACTCTTCTAGACATAGATCTCCAAAAATGAAGAAGGCTTTAGAGCAAATAAAAGAATGGATAGGAGACCAAGCTGCTGAAGAGATTATTAATAACGGAGAGCTATTAATAAGTGGCCAAGATATATATATTCCACAGCCGTTAAACTATAATCCCAAAATAAGTTTTTTGCATAAAATTAGGAAACTATTTACATCTAAAAAGAGGGCAAACATATGGATAGGAGGAACAAAATGAAAAAACTGTCAGCATTGATATTAAGTGGTATAATATTAACTTCTGGACTAATGCCATCTGTAGCAGAAGCAAGCACATCTACAAATGCTATTATGAATGAAGTAATCGACAAGGTAATGGAAAAGAAAGCAAATGGGAATTCAACATACTACGATTTAATGATTAAGTACAAGGATGAAATAGATAAAGAAACATTAGGATTTCTATATGATACAATGTTAACAAGCAGACAAAAGACTCAAATAGAAGAAAGATATGGCAATGTAGCAGAGGAGCTAAATAACTTGAGTGAAGCAGACATAGCAAAACTAAAAAGAAAAATAGATGCTGTGGCGCCAGATAGCGAAGAACAAGGCTCTGTAGGTGGTGGCGGAAGCAGTAGTCCAGTTACACCTCCAAAGGAAGAGAAAACTACGGATGTGGAAGTAGAAAAACCAATAATTGAGGTTTCTTTTAAAGACATCTCATCTTTATGGGTAGAAGCTCAGGAAGCCATTAACTTTATGGCTAGTCGTGGTGTACTTCAAGGAAAAGAAGAAGGACGATTTGCTCCACAGGACCCAATCACTAGAGCAGAATTTGCTAAGGCTATTGTATCATTACTAGAGCTTGAAAATGATACAACAATATTAGATGAAAGTTTTAAAGATGTAACAAAAGATAAGTGGTATTACGAATATGTACAAATTGCATTTAAGTATGGAATTATAGAAGGAAGAAATAGCACAACATTTGCACCAAATGATCTAATAACAAGAGAAGAAATGTCTGTAATGATATCAAGAACAATGAAGGCCATGAAAGAGTCGGAAATATTATTACCTCTACAGGCAAAGGAAATGCTACAAAACTATGGAGACCATAGCAAAGTAGCAGACTGGGCAGAACTAGATGTGGCATTAGTAGTTAAGAACAAAATAATTCAAGGGAAAGATGGAGAATATTTAGCACCTAAAGATAATGCCACACGTGCGGAGGCTGTTGTTATTTTAAAAAGGTTATTTGACCTTTTAAATAATTAATATAAAATGCATAAAAACAGCAACATTATTTTTAGGAGGTGTTTCGGGGTATAGGGAAGTAATAAAAAATATATAAACTTTAAAAACAAAAGGAGGATGAAAATGAAAAAGAAAATATCGATTATTTTAGTATTAGTAATGGTTTTATCTATGTTTAGTGCGTTTGCATTTGCAGATACTACTGAGGCAGCTGTAGCTTTAGATGACCCGGCAGTACATAACTTTGTTAATAAAATGAGAGGAAATATTGACAAGCTTAAGCTAAAGGATTTATTAACTTTAAAAAGTGCTGCTAATAAACTAAAAGACAAAAATGCAATTGTAAGCGATATTTTAAGCTTAATAAGAGCATCTGAATTTGATTCTAAGTTAAAAGAATTTGGTATTAATAATGACAGTGAAGAGGTATTATTAAACCAAGCTAGAAATATCAAGTCACAAATTAACATAGAGTACTTGATTACTAATGCATTGGAAGGAGCTAATTTTGATAATAATAGAAAGATAGCAGACTTAAAGGTAGGATCTTCTGGATCTGCTAAAACAGTTGGAGAATTAGCTAACGAAACTGCTAATATTTTATTAAGAGATACAGGTATTAATAATGTATACAATGCGTTAGATCCTGTAGATGGAAAATCTAAAGCAAAAATATCAATAGCGATAGCTAACTTAATTATTGACAATACAACTATGTCAATGAATTCACCATATACTATTACTTTAAACAAATCGAAGATTCTAAATGGCATTAATGACATTCTTAAAGAAAGTTTTAATGTAAACACCGAATTTGAGTTAAAAGATATAAATGCATTGGAAGTATTAATCAAAGATATTATGAAAGAATTCACACCTTCTGAAAAGCTTGTTATAGCTAGAGCCGTTACTGCAATTAAAGGTGAAAATCCATATCCAAACCCTGGCGGAGATAATGGGGAAGAGCCAGGAAACGGAGGAGGAGATAATGGAGAAGGACCAGGAAGCGGAAGCGGAGATAATGGAGAAGGACCAGGAAGCGGAAGCGGAGGCGGAGGTGGAGGTGGAGGAGGAAGTACATCCCCTCAACCAGAAGATACTAAAGTAGATTCACCTAAAGTAAAAGATGGAGAAATAGTAGTAGAATTAGGTAAGGACTCAGTAGAGGTTAAAACAGGAGCTGAAGGTCAGTCAGTTGTAGCTATTAAATCTGAAAGCATTAAAGCTGCTGTAGAAATCTTAGCAGAGGCAGGTAAGAAAAGTCAAACAGCTAAACTAGTAGTGGCAATTAAGCTTGACGATGTAAAAACAGCTGACATGGAAGTATCTATATCAGCTGATGCCATGACAAAGCTTGTTGAAAATAAAGTAGAGTTAAGAATTGAATCAGAAGCATTAACATATATAGTGCCTGCAAATGCATTAGCAAATGCGTTAAAGGATGCACCAAAGGGTAGCTATGTAGAGTTTGTGTTATCAGTAGTAGAAGAAGGAAAAGCTAAAGACTTAATTAAAGATAATTTTGCTAAGAAGATAGCAAAGACTCTTGAAATGCAATTAGTAATAAAAGATAATACAGGTAAAATTATTAAAACAATTAATAATTTTGATAACAAAATAAAAATATCTATTGCAATCGAAGCAAAAGACGGAAACCCGGATTTATTAGGAGTATTCTATATTAACGAGAAAACAGGTGCATTAGAGTTTGTTGGCGGAAAAATTAAAGATAACAAAATTTCTATGAGCACAGACCACTATGGTAAGTTTGCCGTAGTAGAGTACGATAAGAGTTTTAGTGATATTGAAAACCACTGGTCTAAAGACTATGTTAAATCAATGGTAGCTAAGCATGTAATAGATGGATTTGTTGAAGAAAACCTTTACAAGCCAGAAGATAAGTTAACTAGAGCACAATTTGCTAAGCTTATTGTAGAAACTTTAGAGCTGGACATGGTTACATCTAAAGGAGAATTTACAGATGTAAAATCTAGTCACTGGGCAAAAGACTATATTGCAACAGTAAAAGCATTAAATATTGTTGGTGGATATGATAATGGTACATTCAAACCGGATCAATCTATTACAAGAGCTGAAATGGCAGTAGTGTTAACTAATTCTTTAGAACTGAAGACAAATGCAAACACATCATCTTTAAATCAATTTAAGGATGTAGATAAAGTACCAGCATGGGCCGTAGAATATATAGTGCCAGTAGCCCAAGAAAAACTATTAGTAGGTAGTGATGGAGTATTAAATCCATTAGGAAATGTAACAAGAGCAGAAGCTGCTACTATTATCTATAGAGTTTATAATAGATAATTATTAAAGAATTAATAAAATAGGTAAATAATTAAGGATGGATAATTTCATAATAGAGATTATCCATCTGTATTTTGTCAATAAAAGTCGAAATATGTTTAAGTTTGTCGAAAAAACCCCTAATTTGACGAACGATTTTCGACAAATAGGACAGGACAAATAGGATAAAAGATAGAAAATATATATAAAAAGAATAGGTTTTTTATCTAATACATATTTTGGATTATGCTTTAAAGAAAGAGGGGTAACAAAATGACGACGGGGGTAGAAATAGAATTAAGTCAGAAAAAGAAAAAAAGATCCAAGAGGGTAAATTTATCAATAGTCCATAGAAAATTAATTTTACTATTAACAGATATAATACTAATTAATATATCTGGTCTAACAGCATTATTACTTAGGTTTGATTTTTCAATTCCTAGTGAATTTTTACAAACTTATTTAGAATATTGGATTTTAACAACATTCATTATGATCATTACTTTTTATGGTTTTAATCTTTATCAAAGTGTATGGCGCTATGCTAGCTTAGATGAATTAGTTTATGTTGTTTTTTCATCAGTAGTAGGAAGCGCAGCACTTTTTTTTATGTATAATTTCATATTAAATATTAAGTTTCCAAGAAGTTTTTACGTTTTATTTATGATACTTTCCATTTCTTTAGTAGGTGGAATTAGATTTACTTATCGTGCTATGAGAAGAATAAAATTAGCATTATTTAAAGATGATTTAGATAGAAAAAGAGTATTAATAATTGGTGGCGGAAAAGCAGGATCTATAATGATTAAAGAGATGTATAATAATCCGCAAATCCACAAATATCCGGTGGCAGTAATAGATGATGATCCTCAAAAATACAAAAGAAAAATCCATGGTGTTCCTATTTTAGGCACTAGAGCAGATATAAATAGAATTGTAGAAGAAAAAAAGATAGATGAAATACTAATAGCAATGCCTGCAATAAGCAAGGCTCAGATAAAGGAAATAGTAAGTATTTGCAGTAAGACAAAATGCAATTTAAAAACTTTGCCAGGAGTTTATGAGCTTATTGATGGTAGAGTTGATATAAAGAAAATTAGAGATATTCAAATAGAAGATTTATTAGGAAGAGATCCTATAAAAGTAGACTTAAAAGAAATATCGGGCTACTTAACTAATGAAGTAGTTTTAGTTACAGGTGGTGGAGGATCAATTGGATCTGAACTTTGTAGACAAATAGCAGGTTTCTCACCTAAAAAGTTAATTATATTTGATATTTATGAAAATAGTGCTTATGAAATACAACAAGAATTAATAAGAAAACATGGGAATAGCTTAAACTTGGAAGTGATTATCGGCTCTGTCCGTGACAAAAACAGATTGGAGCAGATTTTTAAAAATTATAAACCACAAGTAGTATTTCATGCAGCAGCTCATAAGCATGTTCCATTAATGGAGAGTAGCCCTATGGAGGCTATTAAAAATAACGTATTTGGAACTATGAATGTTGCAGAATGCGCAGATAAATACAGTGCAAATCGATTTGTACTTATTTCAACAGATAAGGCAGTAAATCCAACAAACATCATGGGGGCTACTAAAAGAATAGCAGAAATGATAGTACAAGCAATAGACAAGAAAAGTAAAACAGAATTTGTAGCAGTTAGATTTGGAAATGTACTAGGAAGTAATGGTAGTGTAATTCCACTATTTAGAAAGCAAATATTAGAAGGTGGCCCTGTAACAGTAACAGATCCCGAAATTATACGATACTTTATGACGATACCAGAAGCAGTACAGTTAGTTATCCAAGCTGGAGCAATGGCAGAAGGTGGAGAAATATTTGTATTAGATATGGGAGACCCAGTAAAAATAGCAGACCTAGCAAGGGACCTAATAAAGCTATCAGGCTTTGAGCCAGATGTAGATATAAAGATAGAATATACAGGTCTAAGACCAGGAGAAAAGCTTTATGAAGAGCTTCTAATGGCGGAAGAAGGGTTAATAGAAACTAAGCATGAGAAGATATTTATTGGGAAGCCAGTATCTAATGATATAGAACAACTAAGAAAAGATATCGAGATGCTTAAAGCTATTTTATTTAAAGAAGATATGGAGCTTATTGATGTAGTGGTAAAGAAGTTAGTGCCTGGTTATAAGAAAGTTAGTTAATCGTTGATTTAATAATGGAAGGAAGTTTTAGTAAATGTCAAAGAAAATTTGGCTTTCATCCCCTCATATGAGTGATGAAGGATATGAAGTGGAATACATAAAAGAAGCATTTGATACTAACTGGATTGCTCCTCTCGGTAAGAATGTTAATGAATTTGAAAAAGAATTGGCTGCAAAGGTTGAGAGTAAAGCTGCTGCGGCACTTTCTTCTGGAACAGGGGCTATTCATTTAGCACTTAATGCAGCCGGGGTTGGTGAAGGAGATATTGTCTTTTGCCAGAGTCTTACTTTTTCAGCTACAGCTAACCCGATTATTTATCAAAATGCAACACCCGTGTTTATAGATAGTGATTATGAGACTTGGAATATGTGTCCTAGAGCGTTAGAGCAAGCATTTGAGAAGTATCCGGAAGTTAAGGCTGTGATTGTAGTTCACCTTTATGGTCTATCTGCTGATATGGATAAGATCGTGGAACTTTGTAAGAAACATAATGTAGCTTTAATTGAAGATGCTGCTGAGAGCTTGGGAACTTATTATAAAGGGAAACATACTGGGACTTTTGGAGAGTATGGAATGTTTAGTTTTAATGGTAATAAGATTATTACCACTTCAGGTGGAGGTATGCTTGTTTCGGATAATGAAGAGAAAATTGCTAAAGTTAGATTTTGGGCAACTCAATCTAGGGATCAAGCAAGGCACTATCAACATAGTGAATTAGGATTTAACTATAGAATGAGCAATATTGTTGCTGGGATTGGTAGGGGGCAACTTAAGGTATTAGATCAAAGAGTAGCTAAGAAGAAATATATATTTGAGTTTTATAAGCGTGAGTTAGGACAACTTGAAGGTGTAGAGTTTATGCCAGTTAATGAATGGAATGAGCCAAATTATTGGTTAAGTTGCTTAACCCTAAGTGGCAAAGTTAGACCAATTGATATAATGGAGGCTCTTGAAAAGGAAAATATTGAATCAAGACCTGTTTGGAAGCCGATGCATATGCAGCCGTTTTTTGCCCAGTATGATTATATTGGTGGAGAGGTAAGTGAAAGTTTATTCGAAAACGGTGTTTGCTTGCCATCTGATACTAAGATGACGGATGAGGATTTAAATAGAGTTTGTGAGATTGTTAAGGGGTTGTGGGCGTAGATGTTCTATAGAAATTATGGGAAACGAATGATGGATTTTGTATTGTCGCTGATCGCGATTATAGTATTGAGCCCGGTTCTTTTGATAGTCGCTGTATTAGTTAGATTAAAGCTTGGAAGTCCGATTATTTTTAAGCAAGAGAGACCGGGGCTTAACGAGAAGATTTTTACTATGTATAAGTTTAGGACTATGACGGATGGAAGAGATGAGGATGGGGAGTTACTACCAAATGAAATGAGACTAACCAGATTTGGAGGGTTCCTAAGATCAACTAGTCTAGATGAGCTTCCTGAACTTTGGAATATAGTTCGTGGAGATATGGGAATTATCGGTCCTAGGCCTTTATTAGTTCAATACTTAGAACTTTATAATGATCACCAAAAGAGAAGACACGAAGTAAGACCAGGTCTTTCAGGCTTAGCACAAGTAAATGGCCGAAATGCGATTAGTTGGGAAGATAAGTTTAATTATGATGTTTGGTATGTAGATAATTTTAATATGTTGCTTGATATAAAAATTATTGTTCAGACATTTCTAAAGGTATTTAGAAGAGAAGGTGTAAATAAAAGTGAGTCAGTTACTATGGAGAAGTTTAAAGGGACTACAAATTAGATTGTGAGGATTTGATATAAATGAAAACACTTTGTATATATGGTTGCGGGGGAATGGGAAGAGAAATTGCTGACCTTGCCTATAGAATGAGTCAGTGGGAAGAGGTTATTTTTATTGATGATAATGTCAAGAGCCGTATAGTTGATGAAGTATCAGTCTTTACTCTTGAAGAGGCCTTGAATCAAATTGATCAATCTAATATTGAATTTATCGTTGCAGCGGGCGAACCATCTTCAAGGAAATTTCTTTATGAAAAACTTGAACACTATAATCTAGAATATGTTAGTGTGATAGACTCGGGATTGAATTTATCTAGATTATCTTCTGTAAAAAATGGTACCATTGTTCATACTGGAGCTACTATTACTGTAAACGTACATATTGGCAAAGGATGTTTAATCAATAAACATGTTGTAATCGGACACGATGTTAATATCGGTGATTATACTGTAATTTCTCCTAATGCTTCAATTGGTGGCGATGTTAATATTGCTTCAAACTGTTATATAGGCAGTGGGGCAATTATTCGAAATGGCATAAACATTGGCCAAAATTCAATTATTGGTATGGGTGCTGTTGTGCTTAAAGATGTTGATCCAAATTCGGTAATGGTAGGAAATCCTGCCAAGCTTTTAAAAAAAAATACTACTAGGAAAGTTTTTGGAAAGTAGATATTTAAATCCAACTGTATTATTGGGTTTACTAGTATAGTTTGTTGTATTTATTAGTGTCTTAATTTTTTATAAAATTGGGATTAGAACATAAATTGATAAAAGTGAGGTGCCATATATTGAAGGACATACTGTTTATAACACATTTTACGCAAGTTCCAGGTGAACATGGAAACGGGAGATTTCATTATATTGCCGATCAAGTTGGAAGATTTGGCCATAAAGTTGAAGTCATAACTTCTAGCTTTTCACATCAAAAAAAACAACAAAGAATTGAAGGTCAAGTAAAACTAAAGAATAGTAGTTATAAACTAACTATGGTACATGAAATTGGATATAAGAAAAATGTGTCCTTTAGTAGATTTTATAGTCATTATGTTATGGGACTGAACTTAAAAAAGTATCTTTTAGGTAGAGAAAAACCTGATGTTATCTATTGTTCGGTACCAACTCTAGACGTAGCAAAAATAGCCGCAGAATATGCTAAAAAAAATGAAATAAAGTTCATTATTGATATCCAAGATCTATGGCCAGAAGCTTTTAAAATGCTATTCAATACACCTATAATTAGCAATATTTTGTTTTACCCGATGCAACGATGTGCGGACTATATTTATAGGGCTGCAGATGAAATAATTGCTGTTTCGAATACTTATTTAGACAGAGCACTACAAGTAAACAAAAAATGTAAAAATGGGAAGAGTATATATCTTGGAACAGAGTTAGAGTTATTTGATAGGTTATCACATGGTCGGGTGAATAAGCTTAAAGGTGAAATTTGGTTAGCATATATTGGGACATTAGGCCATAGTTACGAAATCGAGCTAGTTATTGATTCATTATCAATGCTAAGTGAAAAAGGGATTAAAAATATAAAGTTTATTATTATGGGGGATGGCCCACTGAAGCAGAGATTTGAAGACTATGCTAAAGAACAAAATACTTGGGTTGAGTTTATGGGTAGGTTACAATATGAAAAAATGGTGGGTATTCTAGCATCGTGTGATATAGCTATAAACCCAATTAAAGCTGGATCAGCTGGAAGTATTATAAATAAAGTAGGCGACTATGCAGCAGCTGGAGTTCCTGTGCTAAACACACAAGAATGTGAGGAATATAGAAATTTAATTGAAGAATATGAAGCGGGGTTTAACTGTATAAATGGCAATGCTATCGATGTTGCCAACAAGCTAATGATACTGGTAAATGACCAGAAAAGAAGGGAAGAAATGGGAAGGAATAATCGAAGAATGGCCGAAGACAAATTTGATAGAAAAAAAACGTATCAAGATATACTGAAGCTGTTTGAAATTTAAAATATATTTACAGAGATTTGAGGGGAAAGAATGAAGATATTAATACTTTGTGATCACTACCCGTTATCACCTAGGGTTAAAAAAGTTAGAAATTCTATGATTAATCAACACGAAAATTGTGAAATTAAAGTCTTCGCATGGAATAGAGAGTCTAAACCAGTAATGGAAGATTATGTGGAAGTTTTTAATCAAAATATTGAGTATGGTAATAAAAAAGATAAAGCAATAAACTTAGCAAGATTTACTCTTAAGGCAAAAGAGTATTTTAATAAATTTAATCCTGACTATATTCACGCTATTGATTTCGAAATGCTAATATCTTCAGTAATAATATCCAGAAAAGCAAAGATTATTTATGAAGTCTATGATATAAAGTTTTTAAGGAACAAGGTTTTAAATTGGATAAGGGAAAAACTTGAATTAAATATTATTAAAAAATATGTTAGTGCTATGGTACTAGCATCTCCTTACTTTGAAATCTACTATAATAGTAAAGGTATCAATAAGATAACTAAGATTACAATTAATAATAAACCATCAAAGAGATTAGAAACTTTCAAATCTAATGAATATATGTTACCTTACGAAAGTACTCTAAAAAATAAAACTGTTATAGGTTTTGTAGGGACTATTAGATACAAAAATATATTACTTAATTTAATTAATGCGGCTAATAACATAGAAAATATAATTATACTTTTAGCAGGAAGTGGCCCAAATTTTAATGATATCAAAGAATATATTGAAACAAATAATTTACAACATAAAGTCATCATGACTGGTAGATACCAGGAATTAGATCTGCCATCTATATACAATGTATGTGACTATATCTGGGCAGCCTACCCAAATAAAGATATAAACGTAAAATATGCAATTAGTAATAAGTTTTTTGAATCTATTATATTTAAGAAAAGAGTTATTGTATCTGAAAAGACAATGATTGGGCAGTCTGTAATTGATTTAAATATTGGATATACAGTAGACCCTCACGATGTGGTTGAAATAATATCCTTATTAACTCTATTTGATAAAGGTTATCGGTTCGATAGTAGCGTCATGTTTGATAATAGTCTGTTTTGGGAGGACGAAGAAGTAAAATTACTTAATATTTATTGTAAATCTATAACGAATGTAGAAGGTGTGATATAATGTGGCCGTACTTTTTCCTACTATTTTTTATAGTCATGATACAAATGCAATTTATAAAGAAAAACAACCTGGGATTAAATTATATAACAGCTTTTCTAATATTATTTAGTTTTGCCGCATTAAGAGGTAACGGTAATGGAGATTATTTTTCATACCTGCGATATTCTACGTACATAACATCACTAGATAGGATATTTGACCCTAACTTCCCTATGGAGATAGGATTTAGAATAATATCTTATGCTGTCAATATACTGGGTCTACATCAACAAGCTGTTATAGTCATTATGAATTTTATTAGCTTAATATGTGTTTATGTATTTATCAAAAGATACTCACCTGATAGAATGTTATCTATTTTGCTTTTTCTACCACTATATTTTCAGTTTGATATGCATGCAGCTAGAACGGCGGTGGCAATAGGTATAACAACTTTTAGTTTGAAGTATTTATATGAAAAAAAACTATTTAAGTTCATAGCAATAATTTTTTTAGCAAGTACCTTTCATAAAACTGCATGGATACTTGTTATTATGTACTTCATTGCTGATAAAAAAGTGAATAAATATATAGGGATTATAACTATTTTAGGTGCAGGACTATTAAGTAGTTTTTTTTCAATTAGCAATATTATATTAAACATACTTACCATACTAAGGTTGAATACTTTTGCACATAGATATTATATATATATGCAAAGTGAGGTTTATGGGTATTCTTATAAGTTATACGATCCAAGACTACTTCTAGTTATTGGTATATATATTTCAGCACAATTAATAATTAAACATCCTGATAAATTAGAAAGTTTATTAATAAATTTTATTTGGGTTAATGCATTATTAATGATAATGTTTAGTGAGCACACCGTTTTTGTTACAAGATTAACCTGCTACTTTAATATTTATACAATAATACTTGTACCTTTTATAGTATCTAAATATAGAAGTGCTACTAAGCATGCTCTATATGGCTTAGTTAAATTATCGGCTATATATATATATATTGCTTACACAGCTGGGATATTAATTGGAACTGTAGAGTATAAATTATTCTTTATATAAAATTAGTACACAAATTTTGAAAGAAGGTGATATTATGGAAAAAAAGTTGAAAATTGCTTTATTTGGCATGTATGGTTTATATAATTATGGCTGTGAGGCTATTGCAAGGGGTACATATGAATTAATAAAACAAGCATGGCCTAATAGTGATGTTATTTTATATACGAGATTCCCTAAAGAAGATAAACAAATAGTGAATGATTTGGATATCACTATTAAGAGAGCACCTGAAAAAAAAGGAGCGATATTAAGACGTATTATAAATAGAATATTAAGAATGATTAATATAGAACAGAAATTAATTATTTGGGATGCTGAAGCTGTAGTAAATGAATGTGATCTTGTGTTTTCGGTAGGCGGAGATATCTATACAATACCCAAATATATTCTTAAAAATAAAAAAGAAACCAAGCATAGTGGTATTGTGGAATTTGGTAATACTGTACTAAGGTCTAAACCCTATGTAATTTGGGGAGCATCTATAGGTCCGTTTGGCGAAAAACCAGAGGTACGAGACTATTACTTTAGGCACCTAAAGCAAGTTGATCAAATATTTTGTAGAGAAGAAACATCTTTTAACTATCTAAATAAAAACAACGTAAATGGTAACGTACAACTCTGTTCTGACCCAGCATTTTATATTAAAGATACGAGTAAGCAAAAGTATAAGAAGTCGAGTAACATTAGAATTGCTTTAAACCTTAGCCCATTATCAGTTTTTGAGCAAGTTGGAGAAAGTAATTCTTTTAAAGAACAAGTTATAGAAACAATTCAAGATTTATTGAGCATATCAAACACAGAGGTAGTTTTAGTGCCACATGTATTGAGTCCATTGTCTAATAAAGATAATGATTTAGACTACCTAAAGGATATATATGATAGCATCCCTAACAATATAGTCAAGTCTGTAAGTTTACTTGAAGGTGCAGAGGGCTTCTTAGGAACAAAAGAGTTTCTTAAGACATGTGACATTGTTATAGCTGCGAGAATGCATTGTGCAGTTAATGCGGTTTGTGAGGGAATACCAACAATATTTTTAGCGTACAGTCAAAAAGCGATAGGGATGGCTAACTATATTTATAATGATACTAAATGGGTAATTCATTTGATGGATATTAAGAAAGAATTAAAAAATAAAACTGTAGAAATGTTAACTAGCAAAGATGAAATTTCAAAGGACATCAAATCTAGAATTACAAAAATTAGAAGTGATGAATCTAGAATAATAGAGCTTTTTAGAAACATTAAATAAATAGGTGATGGCTATGATTGATAGAGAAATAAAATATACAAAAGATTGCATGGGGTGTTCTGCTTGCTACAATGCATGTAAGCAAGGTGCTATTTCGATGAACAGTGATCAAAAAGGTTTTACTTATCCTAAGGTTAACTATAACACATGTACAAAGTGTCTAATGTGTATCAACGTATGTCCTATAATAAATAAGAAGAAAGTTAATCGGAATAACATTAAGGCATATGCTTGCACTAATAAAGATAATAGTGTTCGAATAAATAGTTCTTCAGGTGGAATATTTACCGTAATAGCTGAAGAAATACTTAAGCATAAAGGCGTAGTTTTTGGGGCCAAATTCAGTAAAGACTTTAAGGTTGTCCATAGCTTTCTTGAAGATAATCAAGAATTAAGTAAATTTAGAGGATCGAAATATGTTCAGAGTGAAATTGGATATTCATATAAAGCAGCACGAAATTTTTTAGAACAAGGAAGGCAAGTACTTTTTACAGGAACACCATGCCAAATTGCTGGGTTAAAAAGTTATTTAGGTAAAGAATATAATAATTTGTTATGTCAGGACATTATATGTCAAGGAGTGCCTTCACCAACGGTATGGGAAAGCTACCTTGCCTGTAGAACTGCAGAACAAGGGGAGCAAATAAAAGAAATATCATTCCGTACTAAAGATGAAGGTTGGCATAATTATAAAATGAATATTAAGTTTCAGTCAGGTGATGTATATTTAAAAAGTAAGAATGAAGACACATATATGAAAGCATTCTCGAAGCTGCTATCTCTAAGACCTTCATGTTTTAAATGTAAGTTTAAAGGCGAACATAGAAAAAGTGATATAACATTAGCTGATTTTTGGGGAATTAAAAATATAGAACCATCACTTAATGATAATAAAGGCATATCACTTGTTTTATTAAATACGGAAAAGGGTGAAATTGCATTTGAACAGTTAAAAGGATTAATAACATATAAGGAAGTAAACTTCACCGATTCAATAAAGCACAATCCTATGTATGGTAAGTCTGTACCTCATAGTAAATTAAGAGATGCTTTTTTTTCTCAATTAAATACTAGAGATTTTGATTCACTAGTAAATATGTATGCGAAAGATACCAAATATAAAATATTAGTTAGAAAATTAAAGGTATATATTAAAAATAAGCTTAATATCTAACGATATATAACTGAAATAAGGATAGGTGGCAAAATGAAGAAAAAAGTAATGGGGGTGTTTGGCACAAGGCCGGAAGCAATTAAGATGTGCCCCTAATTAAAGAGTTAGAAACAAGAGAAAAATGTGTTACAGGACAACATAGAGAAATGCTAGACCAAGTATTACATGCCTTTAATATAGTACCTAATTATGAAATCGAAGCAGACACTATTTGATGCAACTATAAATATTCTAGAAAAAATTAAGCGTTGAATGAAAAACTGAATTCTAGTGTATAGAAGTAACCTGTTTTATGCAGGATTGACTTCTGTTTTAATACATTAACAAACCAGTTTTTTAACGTATAATAGCTTTAGTAGCATAGATTTTACGGATTCTCTGCACGGCAATCTGGCAGCTAAAATTAGTGCGCAAGACTAAATTCCACCTGCCTTCGTGTAAGACTAAATTCTAGTCAGTGAAATCTGCCTGTGCAACATCATTTTATTTCAGTAATTCTGGTTTGAGCATTACTTCATCTGGTGTAATCTCCTGAAGTGATAGACCGGTATGTAGCTGATAGTTCAAAAGCAACTGAGACAGCCTCAATGGAGTACATCCATTGAGGCTGTCTCTTGCTGCGTTATTAATGTGATTGATCATCATCCTGTGTACAGATCGAATGTATTTCCTTTATGTACTACAAAACGTATATATTGGTGGTTCTTTTCAATCATACCTTTTTGCTAGGAACTATTAGGATTACAATAATAAATTTTAGTTCGCATTTCGCGTATTATGTAGATTCTAATGGCAGTGGATTCTGAAATTCACTGCCATTGTCGGTAAGTACGATTGGAAATAATGTTTGGAATAATTCAGCACCTAGCATTTGTGTGAAATTATCAAAAACCCTCTGTACTTCCTCCTTTTTTCCCTTCTACGGTATCCATTTCAACAACAGGTACAGACGGATTACCTTTTAACAACTTTTGAAAATCTTCATAGCTGCGTCCCTTACGAAATTCCCGATTCACAATACTGCACTGGGTTGATTTTTTGCACTTCTTGTATTTGACTCTGCGCCTCATATCAAGATTTCTTGTTGCTAATACCGACTGATCAATATAGGAGTATAAAGTTCTTCTAGAGCACTTAATTTCTTTAGCGTGATTGGCATATATATGAGCAATAGACTGTCCTTTTTTGATTAAAGGCGATACAAGTTCATCAAGTCTTTGAATACTTTCAGGAGTCTGATTAATCCCTTCCCTCGCTGACACCAACAACTCTCGGTAGCAGTCATCAGCGTACTTTGCGGAGTATATCTTCTGTTCTATAAGACAATTTATCCGCTTACCACATCCGTTGCAGACGTATGGTGGTTTTAATAGTTTTTCACACTGAACAGGGGCATAGTCCCTACAGAAATCTGTACAACGAATTTTGAGTTCACGACACATCTTGCATTTTGAACCACATTTTTGGGTACAAAGGTTAATCTGACTACAGCTACTTCTGCTACCGCATGGAATGGGAGCAAATTGATTTTTCCTTGTTTTTACACTCGCATGCCTTCTTATCTCCTTAGAAATGGTGCTTGGATCTTTACTTATGTTTGTTGCTATTTTTACAAATGATAATCCAGAGAGTAATCCTTTTTCAATTCCTATTCTTTGTGATAGTGTTAAATGTTTTGATTGCCTTTTGATTGTTTCATCTTCTTCCCTATTTCAGCACAGGCAGGCAATCAACTGTACCTGTTATTGTACTATAAAAGGGGCGCACAGGTAAATTCTAATAATATGGAATTTAGTCTTACACGCTCTAAAAAACCAGAATTTAAAATTTCATTTTACTATAAATTTTCTTTCTTAGAATCGATTTGTGATATAATAAAGATATATATGATATTGAATATAAAAAAGGATGATATTATGCCAACTATAAGTATGTTTTATGGAATAATAATTAGGATGTTTTGTGCTCCACAAGAGCATAACCCACCACATTTTCATGCATACTACGGAGAGTATAAAGCTATAATTGACATAAACACGTGTGAATTAACGGAAGGGAATCTTCCAAGTAAACAATTGAAGCTTGTTTTAGCATGGGCAGAGTTAAGGCAGGAAGAATTACTAGCAAACTGGAGCCTAGCAATGAATAGTGAACTTCCTTTTAAAATTGATCCACTAAAATAATGGAGGTGTTTTATGTATGTATTTAGCTATTACAGATGTAAAGCCTTTAAGTGATTATCAATTACTTTTAACTTTTGAGAATGGTGAAAAAAGAATATTTGATATGAAGCCTTACCTCAATAAGGGTATCTTTAAAGAGTTAAAGGATAAGGAAAAATTTAGGTCTGTTAGAGTGAGTTTTGATAGTATTGAATGGAGTAATCAAGCCGATATTGATCCAGAAGTACTCTATGAAAAGAGTGTAAAATATCAATAGACATTGGAGGTAAACTCAACGAAATGGCAGAAGGAAAAACCGGTGTCAGTCACCAACTCACCAGAAATTAAGTTGTAAGTATTAAGATCGGTGAAATAGAATTAAACGGACTAAGAAACAGCAATTTATTTGCTGTTTCTTTATTTATTTTATAGAATATGACAGTATATCTTTATTTTCCATCTAAAGAAGTCGAGATATGATATAATATGGAATTATAATACATACTGATTTAAATAAAATTACATTATAAAAGAAAGAGCAGGTGTACTAATGAAAGTAATCTTGGCAGAGCACTTAGGATTTTGTTTTGGGGTAGCAAAGGCTGTTAATGCTGCATTTGAAAAAGCTAATAATAATACTAACAATGAAAATCTATACGCATTAGGTCCACTTATACATAATACAGCTGTAGTATATGCTCTAGAAGAAAAAGGCGTTAAGACTATTGAAGGCTTAGAAGAAGTGGAAAGTGGAACTGTTCTGATTCGCTCTCATGGGGTATCTAAGGAAATCTATTCTATACTAGAACAGAAAAAAATAAATGTATTAGATAATACATGTCCATTCGTAAAAAAAATTCAGCAGATTGTAAGCGATTATGAGCAGCAAGGATATGCTGTTGCTATTATAGGTAACAAGAAGCATCCAGAGGTGATTGGAGTAAATGGCTGGGCCAATTATAAGTCATTTATTATACAGGAACTAGAAGATGCTCAGCTTATGCCTATGGTGGATAAACTTTGTATTGTTGTCCAAACAACTATGGAAAGAGAAAAATATAATATCTTAAAAGAGGAATTATATAATAAAGCAAAAGTAGTAGAGGTATTTGATACTATTTGTAATGCTACTAAAGACAGACAAGAATCAGCCCGGGAATTAGCTCAAAAAGTAGATGCCATATTAGTAATAGGAGGATACCATAGCTCTAATACTCAGAAGCTAGTGGAAGTTTGTAAAAGTCAGCAACCAAGCGCTACCTATCATATTGAGACGGCAAGGGATATACCGATGGATCAAATAGCTAAGCATGAAGTAATCGGAATTACAGCAGGCGCTTCAACACCTCAGTGGATTATAGATGAAGTAATACAAGCACTAGATCATATATAAAAATATTGAGTGCTTTAATTATCCATTTATCACGAAATGGATAAAGCAAACTTCTCTTTGCTGCATATTTTTTATAGTTTCAAAGGACAGATTTTTATGATATTATTATAAATAATGAAAAATACTCTAACGAAAGAGGTATTACTATGAAAAAAGTAATTGCAATTATAGTTATCATTATTCTGGTAGTAGGGATAGCAGGAGCTTTTTCAGTTAATTATATATTTGATAAAATGATAGGTAATCAAATACTAAGCGGACTAGACTTAGAACTTGTAACAGATGAGGTTACAGATTATTCTATTGCTGATAATGATTTGGAG
Source organism: Alkaliphilus sp. B6464 (assembly GCF_018141165.1). Lineage (NCBI taxonomy): Bacteria > Bacillati > Bacillota > Clostridia > Peptostreptococcales > Natronincolaceae > Alkaliphilus > Alkaliphilus sp. B6464. The sequence continues at coordinate 735,822 of NZ_CP058557.1, read as the reverse complement.
AATGAAGATAAAGATATTGGTAAAGAAAGCCACGAAAAAAATAATACTAGTGAAGGTAAAAAAGAAGGATATGCTGAAGACAAAAATTCTAGCAAAAGTAATGAGTTTACTGCTGGACAGTTAAAAGAAATAGAAGATCACTTTTCTACTATGGACAAATTAAAGGTAACGAGTATGCTCACTAGTAAGCTTTCTATGGATGAAATAAAGGAATTAGTTAGCCTTGCTTCTGGTGGAGTGAATAAAGAGGAATTAAGTAGAATAAAGAAAGACTTAAAGGAAAAATTAAGTCCAGATGATGTTAAATATTTAAAAGATCTTTATGAAAAATATAATTAACTTTTTATAAGTATCACCAATCAAGATTCAATGCAAAGTAAAAAAACTCTAAGCATTGAATCTTTTTTATTATGAATATAACAAGGTTCGTGGATCTATCAGCAATCTCACTACCTTTGCCCCTTCTATGATTAGCTCCTGACCCTGCTGTAGCCATAAAATGGCATTATGCAAAAAATAAAACTTCCCTTATCGAATATATTTGGAGAAAGGGAAGTTCTTTATAAATATATCCTATCTTTAAAGCTTAACTTGTACAACTATATCTTCAGACTTACCAGATACTTCCTTATTTCCTCTCTAGCTTGAGTATATATTCATAGATCTATTTTTAGCTTCTATAAATTTAGAGTTAAGAGTATCTACCTTTGATGCAAAATCAGATATTGCCAAATCGATTTAGCACTGTCTACAAAACCTTTATCCGAGAAGCAACATAATAGTTATTGTCTGAAAATGGTAATGATAGTTTTTTATATCTTTTTTATTTACATTCATATAACAGTTTTGGTTGACTGAGCTAGTTCTAAAATAATTAATACTACTATTATTTAAGAGGTAAAATAGGATATAATATAGAGTAAAAGAAATTGAAAAGGAGTAAGATCTTTGTCTAGACAGAAAAATTCAACTACTACGTTTTTTATGATAGCAGTATTACTTTGGATGCTTATTATTTTTATTTCATCAGCCCAGCCTGCCAATAGATCAAAACAGCTTAGTAATAGAGTAATCAGAATAGTCATAGAAACAGTAGAAAAAATTGTTCCAAATAGAACAACGGATATAAATATTGGTAGATTACATCATTTAATAAGAAAAAATGCCCACTTCTTTTCATATTTAGTTCTAGGAGTGTTAGTAGTTACTGTTATTAGAACAAGTGGAACTAGGGGTACTAAGGGAATTTTAATAGCATTTGCAATATGTGTGATTTATGCTATCAGTGATGAAATACATCAGGCCTTTGTTCCTGGCAGAGGGCCGCAGATAAGAGATGTTTTTATTGATAGTGCTGGATCAGCTGCAGGTATAGGCTTCTATTGGTTTGTAGGAAAAATAGTTAAAAGATAACTAATTAGACGAAGTTTAAAATTTACTTTTTCCTACAGTTCAGAATAAAAATATGGAGTTAAAAGCTACAGTAGACGATAATTTAAATAATATAATTGGCGATCAAGACTAGATGAAGCAAATACTGTTAAACTTAATTGATAATGCTATTGAATACACTAATTCAAATGGATTAATTAAGCTAATATGCAGGAATATATCTGATGGCAGTATAAATGTAAAAAGCGAGTTGGTAAAGGAAGCAGCTTTAGATTGTTTCTTCCAAGTGAAGCATAAATTAAATAGGATTATAGTGAATATTAATTGATATGATAGACGAAATTATGATAATATTAAATTAGTATAAACTATAAATTAAAAAATGTAGGTGAGCAGATGATTAATATGAATCCAATAAACCCATTAAGTCAAATAGACAAAACAGCTAACATAAGACAGACAGATGATCCTCAAAAACTTATGGAGGTTTGTAGAGAATTTGAGAGTATTTTTATAAATATGATACTAAAACAAGCAAGAAGTGGAATGAATACAGATGGCTTAACAGAAAAGAGCTATGCTAGAGAAATATTTGAAGATATGCAAGACGAGCAGATGGCACAAAGCATGTCTAAAGGGCAAGGTATAGGTTTGGCACAAGAGCTGTATAAGCAGTTATCTCGAAATACAAATAAAATTACTAATATAGTTGATAATGAATAAGGAGCTATACCAACTGGAGAAGTGGCTAAGATTAACTTGTTAAAGAGATATACCTCGTTAGATAAGGGAGTGATCCTGCATCTAAGGGGTATTTTTGCTATATATTTTTATTTGTTCTTCTATCAATTCCAGCTCAGTGGTTATCTTGTTAAAAAAATCTTTGTCTTGTATAAAAATTAAATTGCATTTTATATGATATATTAAAGAAGTAATAGTAGCTTTTGCAATAAGTAAAGCCGCTGCTCCATCAGTTACTAAATAATCATTACCTTCTTTAATGATTTTATTAATAATACCAACCATATTTAACACTCTATGAGTTATTTCTAAAGGTATATTTATTGAGGTTTTATAGCATTCCTCTCTATTCTCTTCTGTACTGTTTATAGCATTTATGACATTCTTATAGGCTTGTGTATCCCTATCCATATCCTCTAAAAATTGTTCTCTATAGGCGGAACATATTTGTATCACTTCATCCATATAATCTAGAATGTCTACGGATTTATCCTTATTATTGATTGTGTGTCTAGCCACCATCTCAGTAAGAGCAGCTGCAGAAGCAGCACATAAGGCAGCTATGCTTCCTCCAGCAGGAGTGCGGGGTTTAGTAGCAATATCATGTAGAAACCTATCTATAGACTTATCAGCAATTCTCAATTTATTCTCCTCCATTGGGACATGTTGCTTGTAGAAATTTTTTTTTGTCCTATTAATATTTAGTTTATTATCTGTAAGTTAAGAACTTTTTAATCATACATATACAAATTTAAAAGCTATAGTGGATTTTAAAAGTAATTTTAATCCCTATAGCTTTTGTTTCATCCGATAGTTATCAACTCTGAAACCTTATCTTCTGAAAGAGCAAATAAGAACTTTAGATTTCCTAGAATAAAAGAATTTGATCTTATGAGGAGTGAAGTTTCCTTTGTATCTAGATAATACAAAATAGGGTATATTTTCTAGACCATTGTATTTAAGCTCTTGGTATACAAATTATTTGGCCAATTCTTAGAGCATCTGGGTTTACATTTGGGTTAGCTCTTATTATTGCGTCTACTGTTGTATTAAACATTCTAGCAAGACTAAAGAATGTGTCTCCCGCTCTTATAATATAAGGGGTCGTTCCAATAGGGCAAGTAGTTGGTGGAGGTATAACACCACAATTTACACCAAGTGCAGTCCAAGTTTGTCTACCCACTACTCCATCTATAGGAATATGCATATCTCTTTGGAAAGCCATAACTGCTGCTCGGGTTCTAGATCCAAAAATACCATCAATAGGTCCTGGATCATAACCAGCATTTCTTAAAAGCTGTTGAAGCTGAGTAACAAAAGGACCTATACTGCCAAGTCTTAAGGTAGGACATGGACTTATAGGTGGTGGAGTGGTTCCTGGTATACAAACTATTTGACCAATAAACAATCTATCTGGATCAACACCAGGGTTAGCTGCTATTATGGCATCAAGTGATACGTTAAATCTTCTAGACAGTGCAAAAAATGTATCTCCAGCTCTAATAGTATATGGCATCGTTCCAATAGGGCATGTGCGTTGCTGATAGTACATAACTAATCTCCTCCTTTAAAGCGCTATAGTATACTATAGGAATATAGTATACTATAGTATATTTAAATAATAGGAATTGGTTCTATAAAGATTTAGATTATATACCATACAAAAGAGATAGGTATTTTTTTAATATCTATGGTAAGTTCACCCATACTAATTTATAATTTACTTAAATTGTAGATAAAAAGTCTTTTGAAGAGGATCCTCTTTAAAGGACTTTTTATTTTAGCAAAGTTTAAAAATATATTGATAAAATAAAAAATAAAACATATAATTAACATAATAAAACATAAAACAACTAATTATAACATGAAATTTGTTACAATATAACAAATAGGAGGATAATATGCTTCAAGCAGAGAGAAGAAACCATATAATAGAGTTGTTAAATAGAGATGGGAAAGTCGTTATAGACGATCTAGCAAGGATATTAGAGGTCTCTGAAATGACTATAAGAAGAGATCTTCAGTATTTAGAGGAACATAAACTAATTACACGAACTCATGGAGGTGCCGTTTTACACAATCTGTTAACAAAAGAGATCCCTTATACAAAGAAGGCAGAACAAAATATAGAGGAAAAACAAAGGATTGGTATGTATGCTAGCTCCTTAGTGAAAGAAGGAGACATAGTTATTTTAGATGCTGGAACTACAAATATGGAAATTGCCAAAGGTATAGTAGACATTAAAAATTTAAAGATTATTACAAATGATCTTATGATTGGAGCATTTATTTCAAAATATGATGGGATAGAAGTATATTGTACAGGTGGAACTATACAAAGGGATACGGGAGCTTGCTTAGGAAATACTGCAATTGAGTTTTTACAAAATATTAATGCTGATATTGCCTTTGTAGGGGCCAGTGCTATAGATATACAAAGGGGAATTACAACTCCAACTATGGAGAAGGCCCAGTGGAAAAAAGAAATAATTAAATGTGCTGAAAGGGCGATATTAGTAGCAGATAGTTTAAAGTTTCGAAAGGTTAGCTTTGCTAAAATATGTTCGTTAAATAGGCTAGATTTAATAATTACCGATACTGGTATAGATGATGAAATACGACAAGAGTTTGAGAACCTAGATGTGGAAGTAAAGCTAGTTTAGAAAAATGTACCAAAAAGGTTTTTAATATTTTTAAAAATATTAGGGAAAGAATAATGGCATTAGGAGGGATTAAATGTTACAGGTAGTAATTATAGCCGATGACCTAACTGGGGCAAATGCTACAGGAGTGCTTTTAGCTAGACAAGGATTTAAGACGGCCACCTTTTTAAATCTGGATAATCATTATAAAGAGGCTAAGGACAACTTCGATGTTATATCTACCACTACAGATAGTAGGGGAATTTCAAAGGAAGAAGCCTACTCTAGTGTAAATAATATAGTTAAGTTTTTTAAAGATAAAGAAGTAGGGTTATTTTCTAAAAGAATAGATAGTACCCTACGTGGAAATATAGGAGCAGAAATTGATGCAGTATTGGATGAATTAAAAGGACAAGAACTAGCTATAGTTGTACCTGCGTTTCCTGCTTCAGCAAGGATAACTGTAGGAGGATATTTAATGGTAAGTTCCGTACCTTTAGAAAAAACAGACGTAGCTAAGGATCCAAAGACTCCTGTTAATCATTCCTATGTTCCAAGCATTATAAAAGAGCAGACAAAATATTCAGTAGGGTTTATACCACTGGACAAAACCCTTAAGGGAGCTCGCTCCATAGGAGAATCTATTTTAGATGAAAAGGACAAAGGTAATAGAATTATAGTAATTGATGCTACAACGAATGAAGATATATCTCAAATTGCAAAGGCTGTTGAGCTTACTAAGTTAAATGTAATAGCAGTAGACCCAGGCCCATTTACTGCGGCTTTAGCAAAAGAATTAATTGGTGAGCCAATAAAAGTGCCAGGAAGAAAAGTAATGTTAGTTGTAGGGAGTGTAACAAATACTACTAGAAAACAATTAGATGAACTTAGATTAAAGTACAACCCATTATTAATTTCAGTAAATGCTAAAGATCTAATTTATGAGGACACCTATAATAGTGAAATTGATAGGGTTGTGGAAAAACTATTTAATGATATTAAGAACTATGAAATTGTTGGTGTAGTAACTACTCAAAGGGAAGATGAAGTGCTAAATTTAAGTGAACATGCTACTAATTTAGGAATTACAGAGGATGAGGCTTCTCAAAGAATTTCTAATGGATTGGCTAAAATTGCTAAAAAGGTTATGGAAAGAAAAGATGCTGCAATAGGAGGATTATATACGAGTGGAGGAGATGTAACTGTTGCAGTGTGTAAAGAGTTTAAATCTTCAGGTATAGAGGTGAAGGATGAAGTACTTCCACTTGCGGCCTATGGAAGAATAATCGATGGAGAGTATGATAATACACCTATTATTACAAAGGGTGGACTTATTGGAGATTCTACAGCCCTTGTTAAAAGTGTAGAGTATTTATTAACAAAGATTTCTAATGAATATCATTTAAATATTAGTAAGTAATGTATATTAGAAGTTAAAAAGAGAGGAGACGTTTAGAATGATAAGACCATATATATGTGTGCCCATGGGTGACCCAGCAGGAATAGGTCCTGAAATTGTAGTTAAGGCTTTGGTAAATGAAGAAGTTAATAAGGTTTCTAAGACTGTAGTTGTAGGGGATGAAAAAACCCTAAGACAAGCAATGCGGTTTACAAACACACATTTAGATATCAACATAATAGAGGATGTTAGGGAAGGAAACTATGTTTCAGGTGTACTTAACCTAATAGATCTAAAAAATGTAGATATTGATAATTTACAAATGGGTAAGGTTCAGGGCATGGCTGGACAGGCTGCTTTTGATTATATTAAAAAATCTGTCGAACTAGCCCTTGAAAACAAGGTAGATGCTATTGCTACAACTCCTATCAATAAAGAGGCCTTAAAGGCTGGTAATATTAATTACATTGGACATACAGAGATTTTAGCAGATTTAACAAATACAGAAGATCCTTTAACTATGTTCCAAGTTTTTAATTTAAGGGTGTTTTTTCTTTCAAGACACGTATCTTTAAAACAAGCTTGTGATATGGTAACTAGAGATAGAGTACTTGATTATATAAAAAGATCTGTAAAGGCACTGGCAAGATTAGGTATTGAAGATCCTAAACTAGCTGTGGCAGGTTTAAATCCACATAGTGGTGAAAATGGACTGTTTGGTGATGAAGAGGTGAGAGAAATTGTGCCTGCTATTGAAATAGCCCGCCAAGAAGGAATAGATGTAGTTGGCCCTGTACCGGCAGATTCAGTATTCCATTTTGGATTAAAGGGAAGTTATGATGCTATTTTATCTCTATTCCATGATCAAGGCCATATTGCAACTAAGATGGTAGATTTTGAACGAACAATTTCCATTACTAACAATATGCCATTTTTAAGAACCTCTGTAGACCATGGTACTGCTTTTAACATTGCTGGTACAGGAGAAGCTAGTTCTGTAAGTATGGAAGAGGCTATTTTACTAGCAGCTAAGTATGCACCTAATTTTAATCGTTAGTCTTGTATTTATAAAAAAAAAATATACTAGTGATAATTTAAATATATGGGCCCATCACTAGTATATAGATATAAAAAGTAAGGAGGATATGTAATGGATGTGGCGGTATCAGGTAACCAAATGATATTTGGTTTAGTAATTGGTATTTTCTTATTAATTGTTATGATTATGAAAACAAAGATCCATGCCTTTCCAGCTTTAATTATTGCTGCGGCAACTACTGGACTAATTGGAGGAATGCCGGCTGAAAGTGTTATAGGCTCTATTTCCGATGGATTTGGAGGAACTTTAGGCAGTATAGGAATTATTATAGGATTTGGAGTAATGATGGGCGAGCTGTTTGAAGCATCTGGAGCCGCAGAAAGGATGGCAAGAACCTTTATTAAGGCCTTAGGAAAAGATAAAGAAGAATGGGCTTTAGCCATAACTGGATTTATTGTTTCAATACCTATATTTTGTGATTCAGGATTTGTAATATTATCTCCTTTAGTAAAGGCTATTTCTAGAAAAACTAAAAAGTCTGTAGTATCTTTAGGTATAGCTCTAGCATTGGGACTTGTAATTACCCACTCCCTTGTTCCACCAACACCAGGACCAGTAGGGGTTGCTGGAATATTTGGAGTAAGTGTGGGGAGTATTATTCTGTGGGGTATAGTTTTAGCTATTCCCATGACTATTGCAGGAACATTATACGGAAAGTGGCTTGGAAAGAAAATTTATCAGCTTCCAAGTGAAGATGGTGAAGGATGGATTAGACCAGAATATGAAAAATCAATCTCTAATTTTGAACATGATGAGGACGATAGAGAACTTCCATCAGTATTCATGGCCTTTGCACCTATAATAGTGCCAGTCATATTAATTTTATTAAGCACTGTTGCGACTGCACTAGAACTAGAAGGAGCAGGAATAAGTGCTATTAAGTTTTTAGGAGCGCCAGTTATTGCTGTAGGAATTGGTCTTTTAGTTGCAATTTATGGACTAACATCTAAAAGTACTAGAGAAGAAACCATAGAAAAAATGGAGCAAGGAATTAAATCAGCGGGTATTATTATTTTAGTTACTGGTGGTGGCGGAGCCTTAGGAAATGTATTAAGGGATAGTGGTGCAGGTAATCATATAGCTAATCTAATTGCTTCAACTAATATACCACCTATTTTACTTCCCTTTATAATAGCTTCCCTAGTGCGTTTAATACAAGGAAGTGGAACTGTTTCAATGATTACAGCAGCATCTATAACTGCACCAATTATTGCCACATTAGATGCTAACCCTGTATTTGCTGCATTAGCTGCTTGTATAGGATCTCTAATATTTTCTTACTTTAATGATAGTTATTTCTGGGTAGTAAACCGTATGTTAGGAATTAAAGAAGCTAAAGAGCAGATTAAAGTATGGTCCGTAACAACAACTATTGCATGGGCAGTAGGGTTGGTTTCATTATTAATTATTAATGGTATATTTGGATAGTATAAGATTTTGTCTGCCCTAATGAAAATGAAAAAACCTTATAAGTATAACATAAAATAGATTATTATAAATTAAAAAGTCTTTTAGAGAATGATTACTCTAAAAGACTTTTTAATTTATTCACCCATTTTTCTACGCTGTGTATTTGGTTTTTTTGTAAGCTGACTTTTCATGTTTATATTATTTTTTGCTGAATTAGCTGAGTGCTTTCCTGTGGATTGTTCTTGTTTTTTACTTGCTAGTTTTTGCTGCATAGCTTCTTTTAAGCTAATCTTTTTTCTCTCGGGATTGTTAGTATCTTGATTATTATTTTCTGAATTCGCCATAAAAATTCTCCTTTTGCTTATATAATAATTTCTTTAGAGATAACAATATTATAATCTACCCAATGATATTAAACAATAACATTTATAAAGGGACTTTTATGACTTAATGAGTTTTATTTTTTTTATGATTAAAACCAAATACATCCCGATAAAACATAACCATAGCTCCAGCCGTAGTCCGTTTTGATAAAGGTAGACCACATCTTGCAACGCGGTAATATCTTTCTTCATCTTCAGAAATGTGTTTAAATCTTTTATAAGTTTTAAGAGCTATACGAGCATTAAATCTAATGTAGTTTTCTATTGAGTCTAATAAATATGCACCTGTATTAACTTGGAACTCACTAACATATCTATAGGTACGCTTTACAAAAGTTTCATATTGCTTATGATTGTCCAGTAATCTAATGTTAGCATGTTGTGGGATTGTCATGTCTTGAATAATGTGTAGAGCCGCTCCAAGATAAAATAAGGATTTATTAAATTCTCCTATTGCCCAAAGATCAATTGCCTTTGAATAATAATCTACACCAAGTTCCATAGCGCTTCTTCTTCCATATAACCCCTTCTTCTTATAAGGATTATAAAAATGATTAGTACTCTTAAAATCTTGATCAGCCCATACGGCACCTTTATTAATGTAGTAAATATAGCTGGTGAAAAAGTTATATTCATTCATAAACCTATCATTTTTAAGAATTTTTAGAGCTTTAATATTAATAAATTTATGTACATTACACTGGGTTTTAATAATTGATTTTTTTACAGGGTTAACAATCCCGAATACTGTTTTAAGAAAATAATCATATGTAGTTTCAAAAATATCCTTATCCATTGTATAATCACCTTCAATTTAAATGAGATATCTTTATTATTTACTAGATATAGAATAATAGACATAGGATTTTTTAGGTAAAATATCAAAAATAACTCTTGAATTGCTTAGTTAAGTAGATCTATAAAGATATGGTTCTTATTGTTAATAGTACAGAAAGACCTAGCCTGCTTGGTGAGTTGGCAACTGTAAAGCATAATTATAGACCAAAGTCATAAATAATTACCGTAGACAAATGAAGGTAACATAGTCCTAAAGATAGCATATCTATTGTGTTCGAATAGCTATTATGAGAATATAATATTAAGGTAGTTTCAAAATATTTTGATAAAAGAGGTGAAGGAATTGTCAAAACGCAGTAGATTTAGTGAAGAAGTTCAACGGTTTGGTAGATCCTTACTACTTCCCATAGCTGTTATGGCACCGGTGGGAATGGTACTGGGATTGGCAGGGGCTTTAGTACAAGGTTATATGATTGAACGAGTTCCTATGTTAGGCAACCCTACTATTCAACTTATTTTAACTAGTTTAAGAGATATTTCAAATGTTATTTTTAGTAATATTCCTATCTTATTCGCCATGGGTGTAGCCTATGGAATGTCTAAGAAGGAAAAGGGTATAGCGGTATTTTCATCTATTATATCTTATTTAATTTTAAATGCTACAATCAATATTTGGTTAAAGGCAACAGGTAATCTTGCACCAGCAGACCAAATGGCTCAATTGGGTCAAGGCATGGTGTTGGGAATCCAAACCTTAAGGTTAGATGTACTTGGTGGTATTATAAGTGGGCTTGTGGGATCAATTCTAGCAGATAGATTCTATGACCTGGAATTGCCAGTAGCATTTGCTTTCTTTAGTGGTAAAAAATCTGTTCCAATAATCTCTATTGGGGTAACTATGGTTATAGGATTAATAATTCCATTCTTTTGGCAAATGCTAACTAATGCATTAATTTCAATGTCTTCTGTTATATTAAGTGGATCATTTGGAGTATTTTTAAATATAGTAATGGTTCGTCTTTTAATTCCATTCGGCCTTCATCACGTTTGGAGTGCTCTACTTAGATTTACACCAGCTGGAGGAACCTATGTAATTGCAGGTGAAACCTTTGTAGGTGTATTACCAGCTCTTAACAAGATTTTATTTGAGCTAGGTCCAAATCATGAAGCATGGGAGATGCTACCAGACTTAACTAGATTTATGGCGCAAAACCAAATGCTTGTAACATTATTTATCATTCCAGCAATAGGCCTTGCTATGTATAAAACAGCGTATGCTAAAAATAAGCCTTTTGTAAAGGGTATTATTATAACCATGGTACTTACTCCGTTCCTAGGAAACGTAACAGAGCCTATGGAGTTCTCTTTCCTATTTATTGCTCCATTACTTTATGTGCTTTATGTTGCATTAGCAGCCGGAGGAGCAGTTGTATTGTATCTACTAAAGACAGGTGTAGGATATATTAGAGGAACAATATTTGACTTTGCTATATTTGGTCTAATGTATGAAAATACTAAATGGTATAATCTTTTAATAGTAGGTATTCCGCTATTCTTCATCACATACTTCTTATTTACCTGGGCTATTAAAAAGTGGAACATTCCAACACCAGGTCGTGAAGAAGATGAGGTAGAATATAACTCCTTGCTAAAGGAAAAGCGATATGACGAGGTTGCTGCAATTGTAATTGAGTCAATAGGAGGAAGAGCAAATATACTAAACGTTGAAAACTGTGTTACTAGATTGAGGATAGATTTAAAGGATATGAAAACAGTGGATAAAGAAAAGTTAAAGACATCTGGAACTTCTGGCATATTCTTCCCTACGAAGAACCATATACACATTGTATTTGGTCCAAACGTAGAATTTGTTAAAAATGCCGTAGACCGTCAGCTACGGGGCGAGGTGGCTAAATAGTGAATCTAAGCAAATTGACAGAAAAATATTCGGAGCTTACTGGACTTGAGAAAAAAATTATAGAGTATATAATGAATAATCCAGAAAAGGTAATTCATCTTACAGCTAATGAGGTAGCAGAAATATTATATGTATCAAAAACCTCTGTTATTAATCTGTCTAAAAAGCTTGGCTTTGATGGTTACAGCGAACTTAGATACTATGTGAAAGATTATGTTCAAAGCAAAAAGAAAAAGGAAGAGCTTCTATCCTTTGAAGATATATTAGGCAATATCCAAGATGAGGTAACTAAAACCTTAGCTCTACAAAGCGAGGAAAATATAAAGGTTATTGCAGAAAAAATAATAAATTCAAGGATAGTATATATAATTGCAAGGGGAGCTTCTAAACCCATTGCAGATCTCTTAAGCTCTAGATTAGCATTGCTTAGAGTGAAGTCTATATTTATTAGTGATCCTAATCTTATAGACGTATTAGGAGAAGGACTTGACAAAGAGGAAACCCTCTTTGTTATGTCCCTATCTGGAGAAACAGAGAAAATATTAACTATAACTAAAGCTGCTAGGGCAAGAAGTATAGATGTTATTGCATTAACTTCTTTTTCTAGCAACTCATTACAAAAGTTGGCTAATTATAATATGTTTTGCTTTGCCGATGATACGGAGACAAAATATAACGATTTGATTTCAAGAATTGGCTTACACACACTAACCCATATTCTAATAACGTATATCGACATGCATGGAAAGGAGTAATATTATGAACCGTGAAAAACAAATAGTTACAATAGTTGGGTGTGGAAGTACAAGAACTCCTGCATTAATAGGAAGTCTAGTTAATTATAAAGAGAGGTTTCCTCTTAAAAAACTAATTTTATTCGATATTAGTAAAGAGCGTATAGATGCTCAAAAGGACTATATTAGATTAGTAATGGAAGAACATTGTCCAGAAGTAGAACTTCTATTTACAGATGATGAAGATAAGGCATATGTAGGTACAGACTATGTATTTTGCCAAATGCGAGCTGGAAACTTTGAAATGAGAAGTCATGACGAAAAAATTCCACTAAAACATGGTTTAGTAGGACAAGAGACCTGCGGACCAGGAGGCTTTGCCTATGGTATGAGGTCTATTACACCTATGATAAATATGGTGAAGAAAATAAGAGAATATGCGCCTGAGGCCTGGATATTAAACTATACAAATCCGGCTGCTATAGTTGCTGTAGCATTAGACAAAGTATTCCCTGACGATAAAAAAATATTAAATATATGTGATCAGCCTTACTCAATGATCAAATCTTTTGCAAAGATATTAGATGTAGATATGTACGACATTGAGCCAAGATATTTTGGACTAAATCACTTTGGATGGTTTACAAAGCTTTACCATACACCAAGTGGAGAAGATTTACTTCCAAAGTTAAAGGATTATTTAACAAACCATGAATTTAAGCCATTTAATGCTGAGCAAAGAGATCCATCTTGGCTAGAAACCTACAAAAATGTTAATAGAATGATGGCTCATTTCCCAGAGTATTTGCCTAACACATATTTACAATACTATTTCTTCTCAGACGAGATAGTAAGAGAGAGTAACCCTGAATTTACAAGGGCAGATGAGGCTAAAAAAGGTAGAGAAAAGCAAGTATTAGATATTTGTAAACAAGCTAGAGAACAAAATTCATTAGATGGCTTACCACTACTTATCGGTCAAGTTCATGGAAACATGATGGTAGAGGTGGCAGAATCTATTGCTTATGATTTGAAAAAGGTATTTGTAGTTATGGTAAGAAACGAAGGCATTATTCCAAACCTACCTAAGGATGCTATAGTTGAATGTGCTGGAGAACTTACTAAAAATGGAGCAGAAGCGTATCCTTATGGCGAAGTAGGTACCTTTTATAAGGGACTACTGGAAAACCAATATGCTTACGAGAAATTAACAGTAGAAGCGTGCCTAGAGGAAAATTATCAAAAAGCAGTTCAGGCCTTAACTCTAAACCGAACTATAATAAATCCAAATAAGGCAAAGGCAGTACTAGATGATTTAATGGAAGTTAATGGTGAATATTGGGGATTAAAGTAAAGGAGTGATTGAATGTATTTATACTGTGAGAATATTTACACTCCAGAAGGTTTTCAAAAGGGCTATTTAGAAGTAGTATATGGAAAAATAAAGGGTATTTATAATGAAGCTACATCAGATGATATAATCGATTATAGTGATAATGTTATTATACCTGGATTTATCGATATTCATCTTCATGGTTGGGCAACTGGGTCTTTTTGGTATGAAGGTACAAAGGAATCTATAGAAAATATGTCTAGGGAGCTAGTAAAAGTAGGGGTTACATCTTACTTAGCTACTTCAGGAACAGATTCTATAGAGCAAATAAATAGGTATCTTGCTGAGGGGAAAAAGGCAGTAGATAATTGGAGTCCAGACAAGGGCGCACAGGCCTTAGGTTTTCATTTAGAAGGTCCATTTATAAACAAAGAGTATAAAGGTATGCAAAAAGAAGAGTACTGCTTAAATCCTTCTACAGAGCTATTAAAAGGCTTTTTTGAAAGTGCTGGCAAAGAAAATGTTAAATTAATTACCATGGCACCAGAATTACCAGGAGCTGAGGAATTTATTAAATATGTAAATAATGAAGGTATTCAAATTTCTATAGGCCATAGTGCAGCAGAGTTTGAAGATATTGAAAGACTGAAGGACCTAGGTCTAGGTGGTTTTACACATACTTTTAGTGGCATGAGAGGATTTCACCATAGGAGGCTGGGCACTGCAGGTGCAGCTATGTATTTTGATGATATGTACGCAGAGTTTGGTAAGCAAACAGGTATGACTGTAAAGCCTGAAGCCTTTAAAATTGTTTACAAGGTAAAAGGTCCAGAAGGTATTATATTAAGCACAGATTGTACAGGTCTTGCTCATGTTACCGAGCCATTCCATCACTATATTCGTAAGTGCACATTTATTCCTGACAGGGACTATGTTAAACTAGTTTACGATGATGGAACAGAAGAGCGAATAAGTAAATCTGATTATGATAGCGTTAAGGACTTAGAGCTTAGCTTTCTTGGTTCTGTCCGTAATGTAGTAAAAAATGTACAGGCATCTATTAGTGATATAGTGAAAATGGCTTCGGAAAATCCAGCAAAATATATTGGAGTATATGAAACTAAGGGATCTATAGAGCCTGGTAAAGATGGAGATATTTTAGTAATTGATGATGAATGGAACCTACTTGATGTATATGTAGGGGGAGTAAAGCAAAATATTAAATAGTGTAATTAATTAGGGCTGTATTGAGCTTTTGGCGCTTAATACAGCCCTATAATTGTAGAAACGAGGTTAGAGATATGGATGTAAAAGAGATGAGCCTAAAGCTTCACGAGGAGAAAGCTGGTAAGATTGAAATAACTTCAAAGATTAGAGTAGCAAACAATGAAGACCTGAGTCTAGCATATACTCCCGGAGTAGCTGAACCATGTAAAAAAATACATGAAAACAAGGAAAATGCATTTAAATATACCGCAAAAGGTAATTTGGTAGCCGTCGTGACTGATGGTACTGCTGTGTTGGGTCTGGGGGATATAGGCCCAGAAGCAGCCATGCCTGTAATGGAAGGTAAGTCCATATTATTTAAGGAATTTGCCAATGTAGATGCATTTCCAATCTGCCTTGATACAAAGAATGTAGATGAAATTGTAAATATTGTAAAAGCAATTTCTCCGACCTTTGGAGGAATTAACCTAGAGGACATTGGAGCACCAAGATGCTTCGAGATTGAAGAAAGACTTAGAAAAGAGCTAGATATACCTGTATTTCATGATGACCAGCATGGAACAGCTATTGTTGCTACTGCTGGACTTATTAATGCATTAAAAATAGTTAACAAAAGGCTTGAGGATATAGTTGTTGTTATTAACGGAGCTGGGGCTGCGGGTGTTGCTATCACAAAGATGCTTAACGGTATGGGAGTTAAAGACATTCTGTTATGCGATAGACAGGGCATTATTTACTCAGGTCCACATAACAATATATATAAGGAAGCTATGGCCAGTATAACTAACAAAAATAAAAGGCAGGGAAGCTTAAAAGATGCTATGGAGGAGGCTGATGTATTTATTGGTGTATCAGCACCAGATATAGTAACAAAGGATATGGTAAAGGCTATGAATGTAGATCCTATTATATTTGCCCTAGCTAATCCTATTCCTGAAATTATGCCCCATGTTGCAAAGGAAGCGGGAGCTAGTGTAATAGCTTCTGGCCGTTCAGACTTTCCTAATCAAATAAATAATGTTTTAGCTTTTCCCGGTATCTTTAGAGGAGCACTAGATGCAAGAGCAAAGGAAATTAATGAGGAAATGAAGTTAGCAGCAGCCTATGCAATAGCAAATCTCGTTGGTGATGATGAATTAAATGCGGAATATGTTATACCGAATCCATTCGATAAAAGGGTTTCAGAAAGAGTCGCAAGTGCAGTAGAAGAAGCAGCTAGAAAAACTGGTGTCGCAAGAAGATAAAAAGACGATGAATTTATTTACTAAGAAAAAAAGCATGAATAAAAAACCTCCTATTAAGCAAACTACTTAGTAGGAGGTGTTTAATATGAATATAACATTAACACAAAAAGAAAGATTGCTTTTAGAAGATCAAAAAAGCCATGAGGAATTGTGCATTAAAAAATATACCGATTATGCAAATAGAGCGCAAGACCCTCAACTAAAGCAAATGTTTGAAAAACATGCTCAGCACGAGCAGCAGCACTTAAACACAATTAATCAAATACTTAATGGACAGGTTCCAGCTATGAACAATCAACAAGGTCAGAGTAGTCAACAAAGTGGACAACAGGGCGGACAACAGAGTGGAATGCAAAATCAGCAACAAAGTGGTCAACAAATGCAAAATATTAAGCAAATACAAAATGCATCCACATCTGGAAACTCCAATCAAAAAGATAAGGAATTCTGTGAAGATCTATTAATGACAGAAAAATATGTTTCTGGTACATACGACACTACTATTTTTGAATGTATAGATACTAATGTAAGGCAAGCACTTAACCATATTCAAAAAGAAGAACAACAACATGGAGAAGATATATTTAACTATATGCAAAGTCACGGAATGTATACACCGCAATAAAAAAGAAGGGTTTAAACCCTTCTTTTTTATTGTCTATCAAAGTATAAATCTTTTAATTAGTGAGAACTTTTTTTAACGAAAAAATCTGCTATAAAAAGGAATAATAATATTTTTTTAAAAATTACTAAAACCCATTGACATAGCATAGTGATTTTCATTATACTTATTTCTAGTAATAAAAGTTTACTAATTATAAACAAAAAGTTGATTATAAGTAATAAAGGGGGTATGACTGGTGAGCCAACATATCATTGATTTAAAAAATATCACTAAAGTTTATGACGGCGACACATTGGTTTTAGACAACATCAATCTTTATATTAGAAAAAATGAATTTTTAACGCTATTAGGTCCAAGTGGATGTGGTAAAACTACCACATTAAGAATTATTGGTGGTTTTGAATACCCAACGGCGGGTGATGTTTTTTTTGAAGGAAAAAGAATCAATGATCTACCTCCTTACAAAAGACAAATAAACACTGTATTTCAAAAATATGCTTTGTTCCCACATATGAGCATATTTGAAAATATTGCTTTTGGACTTAGAATAAAAAAAATCTCTGAGAAAGAGATTAAAATAAAAGTAGAAGAAATGCTACAGCTTGTAGGACTAAAGGGATTTGAAAAAAGAACTGTAGATTCTTTAAGTGGTGGACAACAGCAAAGAATAGCTATAGCTAGAGCCTTGGTTAACGAGCCAGAAGTCCTTCTATTAGATGAGCCTCTTGGTGCTTTAGACTTAAAACTTAGAAAAGAAATGCAAATAGAACTTAAAAAGATGCAACAAAGAGTAGGTATTACCTTTGTTTATGTTACTCACGATCAAGAAGAAGCCCTTACTATGTCAGATACAATTGCTGTTATGAATGGTGGAAAGATTCAACAAATAGGGTCTCCAGAGGACATTTATAACGAGCCAAAGACAGCATTTATAGCTAACTTTATAGGTGAGAGTAATATTGTAGAAGGAACTATGATAAAAGACTATTTAGTTAGGTTTGCAAATCAAACCTTCGATTGTGTAGACAAGGGCTTTGAGGATAATGCAAATGTAGATGTTGTAGTAAGGCCAGAAGATATTGAAATAACTACTCCGGAAAAGGGTATGTTAAAGGGCAAAGTAATTTCTACAACATTTAAAGGTGTTCATTATGAAATGATAGTGGAGGAAAATGAAAGACAGTGGAAAATCCACGATACTATTATGGCGCCTATGGGAAGTCATATTGGTATGAATATGGCCCCAGATTTAATCCACATTATGAAAAGGAGTAGGTAGTATGAGGATAAAACAAAAAGCTGCGGCTTACCCTTATATAGGATGGTTATTAGTTTTTATAGTTGTTCCTCTAATTCTAGTTCTTTATTTTAGTTTGACATCTCAGGGTGGAGAATTTACTCTGGAAAACTATAGACGTTTTATGGAGCCCGTTTACGGAAAAGTACTTTTACGTTCATTAAACTTAGCTCTTATATCTACAGTGTTTTGCTTAATATTAGGTTATCCTATGGCTATGATTATTGCTAGAACAGACATTTCTAAGCGAAACTTAATGGTTCTTCTCTTTGTACTACCTATGTGGATGAACTTTTTACTTAGAACATATGCTTGGATGACTTTGCTAGGGAAAAATGGAGTTATTAATAATATATTACAGGCCCTTAATCTTCCTGCACTAAATCTTTTATATAATAATGGAGCTGTAGTTTTAGGAATGGTATATAATTTCCTTCCATTTATGATACTGCCTATATATTCTGTACTTAGCAAGATAGATAACACTTTAATAGAAGCAGCTAGGGATCTAGGGGCAAACGAGGTTACTGTATTTAGGAAGGTAATCTTTCCAATGAGTCTACCAGGAGTAATATCTGGTATTACTATGGTTTTTATGCCGGCGGTTACAACTTTTGTTATTCCAAGACTTTTAGGTGGGGGACAGTATATGCTTATTGGAAACTTGGTAGAACAGCAGTTTACCTATGTATATGATTGGAACTTTGGTTCTGCTATATCTATAATAATGATGGTATTTATTTTAATAGCTATGGCAATTATGACTAAATACGACGATCAAAAAGAGGAGGGAGGATTATGGTAGGAAAATTTATTAAAAGGTTTTATACATTTTTAATATTTGTATTCCTATATGCTCCCATAGTCACTTTGATTGCCTTTTCCTTTAACGAGTCCCGGTCTAGAGGGAAATGGGGAGGATTTACTTTAAGATGGTACAAAGAGCTTCTCTATGATGCTCCTATAAAAAATGCATTTTACTATACTATGGTAATTGCACTATTATCAGCGATTATTGCTACAATAATTGGAACTATAGCTGCTGTGGGTATTTATAATATGGGGTTTTTAGGTAAAAAAGTGGTGCTAAACCTTAACTACTTGCCTGTTTTAAATCCTGATATTGTAACAGGTGTATCCTTAATGACATTGTTTATATTCATTAATTTAGAATTAGGATTTTTATCTATGCTACTTGCCCATATTACTTTTTGTATACCCTATGTAGTGTTGGCAGTTTTACCAAAGCTAAAGCAGTTGAATAAACATTTAGCCGAGGCAGCCATGGATTTGGGTGCAACACCATTTTATGCATTTCGTAAGGTTATTTTGCCAGAAATTATGCCAGGAATAGTTACAGGAGCATTAATGGCCTTTACACTTTCTATAGATGATTTTGTTATCAGCTTTTTTACAGCAGGTAAAGGGGTTACTAATCTTTCTATAGCTGTCTACTCTATGGCAAGAAGAGGAATTAACCCTAAAATAAATGCATTATCTACACTAATGTTTTTAGGAGTACTAGGTTTACTTTTAATTATTAACAAAAGAACTGTTATTGAAAATAAAGGAGGAGTTAAAAAGTGAAAAGAAGATTTAAATTAGTTATTGCCTTCCTAGTAGTTTCTATGATGGCAGCTTTAGTAGTGGGTTGTTCTTCTAGTTCGAAGGAAACTTTAACTGTTTACAACTGGGGAGATTATATAGATGAGTCTGTGTTAAAAGAATTTGAAAAAGAGTTTGGAGTAAGGGTAATATACGATACATTCTCTACTAACGAAGATATGTATGTAAAGCTTAAAGCTGGTGGAACTAGCTACGATGTAGCAATTCCGTCGGACTATATGATAGAACGTATGATAAAGGAAGATATGCTAGAAAAAATAGATATGACTAAAATTGATAACTATAAATATATTGATGATAAATTTAAAAACTTAGATTTCGATCCTAGTAATGAATACTCAGTTCCATATATGTGGGGAACTGTAGGTATACTTTATAATAAAGAAGTTGTAAAAGAAGATGTAGATAGCTGGGATATATTATGGGATGAGAAATACAAAGGACAAATTTTAATGATGGATAGCCAAAGAGATTCCATCGGAATTACCCTTAAAAAATTAGATTTTTCTCTTAACTCTAGGGATACTAAGGAACTAGAATTAGCAAAGGGAGAGCTAATTAAGCAAAAACCACTAGTTATGGCCTATGTTGTGGATGAAGGAAAGGATATGATGATTGGCGGAGAGGCAGCACTTGCTGTAGCTTGGTCTGGAGATGCAGTATTTATGATGGAACAAAATGAAGATTTAGGATATGTTGTACCAAAGGAAGGCAGTAATCTATGGTTTGATAATATGGTTATTCCTAAAGGTACAAAAAATAAGGAATTAGCAGAGAAATTTATCGATTTTATGACAAGACCAGAAATTGGATTAAAGAATACTGAGTATATTGGTTATTCAACACCTAATACAGGAACTTTAGAGCTTTTAGATGAAGAAGTTGCAAACGATGAAGTTGCTTATCCTTCTGATGAAGTTATAGAAAACTGTGAAATATTTTTAGATCCAAGTGACTTTTTAAAGGAATATGATCGTATTTGGACAGAAATTAAGGCGTATTAATTTAATAAAAACCTTTAAAGAATAAATTCTTTAAAGGTTTTTTGTTTAATTTATAAAAATGTAGAGGAAAAGGAACATTAATTGTAGAACTATATATTATAATCTACTGAATACTATTTAGGAGGAATCTCTATGTCAGATGTTACATTTATTTTGTGGCTGCAACGATTTTCAAGTGAATTCTTAGACAAATTTTTTATATTGACTACAATGATGGGAAATCCAGAATACTATATGATAATTATACCTTTTCTATACTGGTGCGTTAATAAGAAACAGGCTTTTCGATTTACAATGTTTTTCCTAATTAGCTCTTATACTAATTCGGTTATTAAAGGGTCAACAGGTAGATCAAGACCACCAGCAGATCAGGTTAGAATACTATATGGAGAGTCAACTGGAGGATCAACATCCTTTCCTAGTGGACATGCTCAAGGAACAGCGGCATTATGGCTATATGCTTCCTATTATTTTAAAAGAATGTGGGTTACAATTCTTGCTATTGTTATAATCGCTTTAGTGTCTATATCTAGACTATATTTAGGACTTCATTATCCTATAGACATAATAGTAGGTATAGCATTAGCAGCAATCATTCTTGTAATATATAACCTTATATACGAGCCTATAGCTAATATTATAGGAAGTCTTCCATTTGTATTTAGACTTATTATACCTTTTTTATTGATTCCAATATTATTGATGTTACCAGGACATGATAAGGGTATGGTTGTAGGTTTTTCTATAGGACTTCTTTCTGGCTATCAGTTACAAGAGAGATATTTATACTTTGATGAAAGTGGTTCCATTATAGAGCAAGTAATTAAGTTTATTCTTGGGATTGCAGGCCTATTTGGATTAAAAACAGGGCTAAAGATGTTATTCGCATCATCGGATATTATTCAAATATCTCCTTTAATAGCAGATGTTATTAGGTATGCAGCCGTTGGTCTATGGGCAACCTATGGGGCACCTTGGGTTTTTGTTAAGCTAGGACTTTCTAAAAAAAATAGAAGATGGAAATATGTATTTTAGTTATATAGATTATAAGAGTTTTAATATAAGGTTATAAGGAGATGACAGATGGTTAATTTAAATGGTATCGAGAAAATGAATGAAAAACAAAGATTAAATTATTTATTAATGCTATTAGAGGGGCAGTTAGACTCTGAAAAGGATGCACTAGCTAAATACATTGACTGGAAGGAGCTTATATATGGAATTAAATAGTGTTGAAATACAAAATCTTATTCCACATAGATACCCTTTTTTATTAGTAGATAAGATTATCGAAATGGATCCAGGAAAAAGTGCAGTAGGTATTAAAAATGTGAGTATAAATGAGCCGTTTTTTCAGGGCCATTTTCCAGGTCAGCCTATTATGCCAGGGGTTTTAATTGTAGAAGCCATGGCACAGGTAGCAGCAGTTACATGTATGGGATCGGAAGAAAATAAAGGGAAACTAGGTGTATTTACTGGAATAGATAATTGTAAATTTAGAAGGCAGGTAGTACCAGGGGATACAATTCGTATAGAAATTGAAATGACAGCTTTTAGGAGAAGTATTGGCAAGGCAGAGGCAAAAGCTTATGTAGAAGATCAATTAGCTTGTTCTGCAAATTTAACATTTGCATTAATTGATAGGAACTAGATTCTATTTTAAAGAGGATTTTGAACATAATTGTCGAACAAGTATATATTGTAAACATATATGCATTGTAAACATACAAAATTGATATTCTAATTTAATGGGATGGAGAGACAGCCATGGAACGCCTTCATAAAAGAACATTGCTCGTTTTAGCGTTGGTATTATTAGGTGTAATAGTTAATTACTTAAGTATTCCCTTGCTTATTAAATCGGATTATGTTTTTGAGAAAGCTCTTATACTTACAGTTATTTATACAGCTGGTATTCTTTGTGGAGCAATTGCCATTAAAATTATCAATAATTATATTTCAGATGAAGATATTAAGGAAAGTATGGTATGCAATCGTTATATGGAACAATTTAGCTTGCAAAATATGCTAACTAACCTTCCTAATAGAATAGCATTAGAAAAAAGATTCGAATTAATATTAGAACAAACATGCGATAAAAACTTTAAAATTTTATTTATAGACGTTGACGGATTTAAAATTGTAAATGATACTTTAGGACATGCAGTAGGCGATGAAGTATTAAAAAAAATTGCTAATAGGCTTACAGAAATAATAGATGGACAATGCGAACTATTCCATATTAGAGGGGATGAATTTGTTTTATTACTAAGTAAAAATGAATCAATAGAAGATGTTTGCCATATGGCTAAAAGAATTATTAAATCTATGGCGATTCCTTTTGTTTTTAAAGAAAGAGAACTCCATCTAACTGTTAGTATCGGAATAGCTAGCTACCCATGGGACGGATACAATGTTAATCTCTTACTACAAAGTGCTCATTTAGCAGTGCAAAGAGCTAAGGAAAGTGGAAAAAATAATTTTAAAGTATATGATCATAGCATGAACCTTAAAATGAATAAAAAATTGGATCTTATAAACAATCTACATAGAGCTGTGGAAAAAGAAGAATTTGTATTATATTATCAGCCACAAGTCAATAGCTTAACTGGTGAGGTTGTGGGACTAGAAGCGTTAATACGCTGGGAAAGTCCAGAGATGGGCATTGTATCTCCCGCTGAATTTATCCCATTAGCAGAGGAAACGGGGTTAATTATTCCCATAGGTGATTGGGTACTAAAAGCCGCTTGTACTCAAAATAAAGCTTGGCAAAACTTAGGTTATGCTTCTTTGCCTGTTTCTGTTAATATTTCAGCTCTACAGTTTCAAGAATCTTCTTTTGTAGATAAAGTTGTAAAAGTATTAAAGGATACTGAACTTGACCCTAGCTGGCTACACTTAGAAATTACAGAAAGTATTGCTATTAAAGATACTGAATTAACTATAGATATATTGAATAGATTAAAGGATATAGGATTAAAAATAGCTTTAGATGATTTCGGTACAGGATTTTCATCACTAGGATACTTGAAGAAGTTTAAGATAAATGTTTTAAAGATAGATTCTTCATTTATACGAGATATAGGGGAAGAAGATGCTACAATTACTAAAACCATTATAGTATTAGGCAAGAGTCTAAATATGGAAGTTATTGCAGAAGGTGTAGAAACTAAGGAACAGTTTAATTATTTAAAGGAAGTAGGCTGCGATAAAGTACAGGGATATTTATTTAGTCGCCCGGTACCACCAGATGAAATTGAAAAAATGTTATATATAGCGTAGGAAATAGAAAATATGGTATATAATATATGATGAAGTAAAATAATTGTAAAGGAGAGTTTTAACATGACAAATCATAATCACGAGCATGAATGCTGCGGAGGAAATCACGATAACCATGAATGTTGCGGAGGAAACCATGATAATCATGAGTGTTGTGGGGGAAATCACGACAACGACCATAACCATGGAGGATGCGGTTGCCAAGACCACGATCACCAAGAGTATCAAATGATCCAGCTTAGCTTAGAGGATGGCAAAGAAGTTAGCGCTGCTGTTTTAGAAGTATTTGAGTTAGATGGTAAAGAATATATTGCGCTTCTACCAGTTGAAGAAGAGAATGTATTATTATATGAATTTAAAGAAGATGAAGAGGGTGTTGAGCTAATCAATATCGAATCTGATGAAGAATTCGATGCAGTATCCCAAGCCTTTTTAGAGCTAGTAGCCTTTGACGAAGAAGATGAAGAGGAATACGAGGACGAGGAATAGTATGTAAGGAAGGGTTTATAACCCTTCCTTTGCTTATAGTATAAGGAGCGTAATTATGAGAGTACTTAGTATAGATGATGAACTAGGAGACTAGAAAAAATTGAAAAAGGTCATGAAATTAAAAAAAATATTTACGAATTATGAATAATTTAGTAAGCTTAAAGAGAATAGTGAAGCAATACTCACCTACATTAGGTGGAAGAATTGTTATACTAAATATGGATAAAAGGATATTGGAAGATAGTTTCTATATTTTGGAGAATGAAATTATTAATAATAATGAAATAAGAGGGGCCCCTAATTTAGAAGAAGAGATCGGATACTATATTAAGGGAGGTATAAATATTTTACAAGTTGCTGTTTATGGATAGTATTAAGGTAGTTAGGTCTCTAATACAACCTGCTGACATAGATATTAACACTAATATGCAAAACGACCCCGCTGTGCTATGTGATCCAGAAAGAATAAATGAAACTGACAAAGAAAACACAATAAAAAAACTAGGAGATGATAAATATGAACATAAAAAAAATAACATTATTTTTATTGGCAGTAATTATGGTATTTACATTAGCTGCATGTAATACTAGGACACCAATAGAAGATGGAAATAATACTGGAGATGGTAATACTGTAGTAGATCCAACACCAGAAGGTGAAACAGCAACAGTAAAGCTATACTTTGCTAATCAGGAGTATATTATGACTGGCGATGAGAGTCTAGACCATACTATAGGAGTAGATAGAGAAGTAAAAATAGGTGAAAAACCTATAGAAGAAGTTATATTAGAAGAATTAAAAAGGAAACCTGAAGATGAAAAACTAACAACAGTATTAGAAAAAATTAAAGTATTAAGTGTAGAAACAGCAGAAAATATAGCTTATGTAAACTTATCTGGAGAAAACTTGAATGGAGGATCAATGGAGGAAGCCCTAATACTACAACAGATAGTATTTTCTTTAACTGAACTTGAAGAAGTAGAGGGCGTACAGTTTTTAGTAGATGGAAGTAAAAGAGAAACATTAATGGGGCACATATTTATTGAAGAGCCATTGAAAAAATCAGACGTTGAAGATTAACCAAAGTATAAAAAGACCTAGAAGTAATTACTTTTAGGTCTTTTTTATGAAAAAATTCTAATTTAGAAGGGGTTTTTAGCACATAAAAATATATCCGCGGTTATATTAAAGGCTATAAAAACCTAGACCAAAATCTATTAAAAAATGATATTAAATGTAATATTGAAGCAGGTGCAAATTTAAGTTCTAAGGACTTTATTACTTGGGGAGAAATTTCAGAATGGATTGTTAAGATTATCATCAACTGATCCATCTGTAATAATAGATGCAATAACCTCTGCCATTGACATAATAAAATGAAGACGAATATTATGAATAGTAGAGACAACATCACAGCTGGCATCCTCTACTATTCCAACAATAGAAATGTCCCCTACGGCAGGAAGTTTCTTACCTACACCTTTTCCGGGGTAAAGAGAACCTTTTCTTATTACTATATTGCCAATTTCATCTTCATTTCCTAATGAGGCATCCACAGCTACTATGAAATATTCGGGATGCCTTTTTTTTATTTCTCTTAAGCTGCTAGAAATATTAAGTGCATGAATTGGATCTTCTATTGTACCATATACAGGAAATGATGGATTTAGCTTTTTTAAAATTGTACCTGTTAATGGCCCTAGAGCATCACCTATACAGCGATCAGTGCCGACACAAAAAATAAGTAGAGGTGCTCTAATGTTATTATGCAAGTATTTAGAAAGCTCCTTTATTGCTGAAGGAGCCTTATAATGACCTATGCAATTTGAAGTGTTTCTATGGTATTGATTTGTTTGTATATTCAAAAGAACACCCCCTTAAATAATATATAGGGGATGTTCTTATAATATTCCAATGATAAGAAACAAAAATTTTATAATTGTTTCCATAACATTAGACAATTTACCTAGTTAAATTAGAGTATTCAACTATTAGGTCGTCAATCTGCGTACTTAATTCGTAAATTTCATTTTTAGGTCTTTCATCATCCAAATAATTTCGGAGTTTAGTCTGTAACTGTTCTATTAGTAGTTCAAGTTCTTGTATTCTGTCCACAAAATCACCTCGTGAGTTGTCAAAGTAGTGTAATAAAAATATTTTATAGTTTATACTATACAAATATTATATCACGACTAAAAAGTTTAATTATTAATTTATTATTACAAAATAAATCTAATGATATTTTTTGAAATATTCATATATAATGTAAGTATGTAGGGGTGATGAAATGGAGAAAATACTTGAAATTATTACTAAAGAAATAATGGTATTATTAATCGCGGCAATGCCGTTAATGGAGCTTAAAGGAGCTATTCCTATTGGTGTATCTATGGGACTAAGCCCCATACATGCTACTATATTAGGTATTTTAGGTAGCCTAATTCCCGTTCCTTTTTTACTTTTTTTCTTAAAGCCTATTTTTATTAGGTTAAGAAGAACAAAATTCTTTAGAAGTTTTGTAGATAAATTAGTTAAAAGTACACTGAAAAAAAGTAAAAAAATAAAAAAATATAGTATTATTGGATTAATAATTTTCGTGGCTATACCATTACCAGGAACTGGTGTATGGACAGGTAGTTTAGCTGCAATACTGTTTAATATGCGATTTAGGCATGCCTTCCCTGCTATTGCACTAGGGAATATTATTGCAGGTGCTATTATGTTTGTACTTAGTTATATTATGGTAAATATTTAGGCGAAATATATGATAAAGTCTTAATAAAAAGTTGCATATATGTAAAAAAATGTTGACATATAGGCGACCTAATGCTAATATTAGTTCTAGTTACAATTAAATAAAAATCTTGATGCCTTATCAAGAGCGGTGGAGGGATAGGCCCAATGAAACCCGGCAACCACAATATATTCGTATGTGTGGTGCTAAATCCTACAGAATTATAATTCTGAAAGATGAGGAAGAGCAAAGAATATAACCTCTTTCTATGGAATGAGGTTTTTTTTATTTTCTAATTTCACCATCTAAGGCGTCAAAATGCAATTTTTATTGCTGAAGTGGGAAATAATAAAATGAATAAGAACTAGGGAGGTTTTTTTAGTGATAAAAAGATTATTTACTTCTGAGTCAGTAACTGAAGGACATCCAGATAAAATATGCGACCAAATTTCTGATTCGATATTAGATGCTATTTTAGAAAAAGATCCATCAGCTAGAGTTGCTTGCGAAACAAGTGTTTCTACAGGACTTGTACTAGTTGCAGGTGAAATATCAACAGATTGTTATATAGATATTCCTAAAATAGTTAGAAAGACAATAGAAGAGATAGGCTACACTAGGGCAAAGTATGGTTTTGACTCTGACACATGTGCAGTATTAACTGCAATAGATGAGCAATCCCCAGATATTGCAATGGGAGTTAATGAAGCACTTGAAAATAAGAAAGGTGCCCAAAAGGATGAACTAGAATCTATAGGAGCGGGAGATCAAGGTATTATGTTTGGCTTTGCTTGCAACGAAACACCAGAGCTTATGCCACTACCTATTTCATTAGCGCACAAACTAGCTAAAAGATTATCTGATGTAAGAAAAAATGGTACACTGGACTATTTAAGACCAGATGGAAAAACTCAAGTAACTGTTGAGTATGATGGAGACAAGCCTGTTAGAATTGATACAATAGTTATTTCTACACAGCACAGTCCTGATGTAGATGGTAAAACTATTGAAAAAGATATGATTGAGCATGTTATCAACAAAATTGTTCCAGAAGAACTATTAGATGCAAATACAAGATATTTTATTAATCCAACTGGTCGTTTTGTTATCGGAGGACCACAAGGAGATGCTGGTTTAACAGGAAGAAAAATAATTGTTGATACGTACGGAGGATATGCTCGTCATGGTGGAGGAGCTTTTTCTGGAAAAGATGCAACAAAGGTAGACCGTTCTGCTGCATATGCTGCTAGATATGTTGCTAAAAATATAGTAGCTGCAGGCTTAGCAGACAAATGTGAAATCGAATTAGCCTATGCTATTGGGGTTGCAGAACCAGTATCTATACTAGTTGAAACATTTGGCACTGGTAAAGTAGATGAGTCAAAATTAACAGAACTTGTTAAAAAGCACTTCGATTTAAGACCAGCGGCTATTATTAGAGATTTAGACCTAAGAAAGCCTGGTTATAGAAAAGTTGCTGCTTATGGACACTTTGGAAGAACAGACCTAGACCTTACATGGGAAAGAACAGATAAGGCGGATATATTAAGAAAAGAAGCAGGACTATAAGATAAATTAGATCTATTCCTGAAAAAACTGATAGCAATATAAGGAATAGATAAATAAAAGGTAAATAAAAAAAGGACAAAGAGGATAATTCCACTTTGTTCTTTTTTTATTTACTTATGTACAATCGTATTAACCGGTAATATTCGAAGGGGCCCCTTCCAAAAGGAAGGATAATTTTGTACATTGAATTTGATGAGAAAGTAGGAGCTGCTCTAAAAGGAGACAGTATAGCAAAAGAGTGGATTATTGATAGACTTAAACCATTAGTAGTTTCATATAGTAAAAAATATGGTGGACAAACTGGATGGGACGAGGAGCTTTATCAGGAAGGGGCATGGCAAATATTAGAGGCTTTAAATGTCTTTGATATGAGTAAGGGAGTTCCATTCTTAGGCTTTGTTACAATTAGACTAAAGCATTATTATCAAAATAGACGTAGAAAGGAAAAAATAACCATTCCCTTAGATCAATTTGTTGGAGAAGATGGCGGGACATCTCTACTAGATTTATTAGTAGATGAAAAGGTTTCTATAGAGTCAGATTATTTAAAAGAAGAAGAGTATAAAGATTTAATAAGAGCTATTAATAAGCTGTATGCTAAAGAGCGAGGGATTATAGAAGACTATTATTTAAAAGGCTATATGCTGAAGGATATAGCAGAAACAAGAAAGGTTCATTATGTTACAGTTGCAAAGGGTAAAGCGAAGGCATTAGAAAAATTAAAAAGTATTTTATATAAAGTAGGCTAACTTTTCTTTCCTCAAAACATGTAATAGGTGTAAGGGAGGAGGTGAAAAAATGCCAGTAAATATAATTAACCAAAGCTCAAGAGTTAGACTTCGTTTCATTGACAGTGTAGACGGAGAAGGAAGAGAAAAGCTAGTAAGCAAAACTTACAGTAATGTTAAAGGAGATGCAGATGATAGCGATATTTACGCAGTAGCTGTAGATATGGCCGGACTTCAAACAAAGTCCTTAAAAACAGTAGTTAGAATCGATGAAAAAGAATTGGCTGAGTAATTGTAGGTAAAGGGACTCTGATCTTACATTTCAAACAGCTCTAATATGTGGAAGGGACACCCTTCCAAAGGAGGAGGTGAAACAATGAGAGTATTAGAATTAAGCTTTAAAAGAGAAGACGGTAAAGGAGCTAAAATAGTTGTAGCTAATGCTAGAGAAGATATAACATCTGAAGAAGTTAAAACAGTAATGGAAGGTATTATTAGCAAAAACATATTTGCTCCAAGTGGTGTAAATCTTGTGGAGGCAGAAGGCGCTAAGGTAATAATCACTCAAGAGGAAGATCTAAGCTTTGCGTAAATATAGAAATAGCCGGGGGTAGAACCTCGGCTTTTCCAATATAATAGTTGGTAAAACTAAATATAAATATAGCATAATGGGGTTTCTAATATGAATATATGGAGGTAAAGAAATGAATGATATATTTGGCCAGGTTGCAAACCTAGGATTCCCAATAGTTATTTCTATTTACTTACTAATTAGGCTAGAAGGAAAAGTCGAAAGCTTAACTATTAGTATAAATGAACTAGCAAAATCAATCGATCTATTAACAGTCAAAACTCCCAAAGGAATATGATATAATAAAGAAAACTTGATTCAGATGGAGATTTAACTCCATCTGAATCATAGTCGTACTTATTTTGAGGATGTAGTGCTTGATCTCCCGTCTATGGAAATGGGAGCATTAGCAATACACCGAAGATAGGAGAAAGATTTGAGTAGCTGGGAGGAAAGTATAGTGGTCGAATTAGAAGGTAGATTAGTAGAAATTATATTTCAAAACGAGGCTAATGGTTACTTAGTAGGTATATTAGACTGCGAAGATGAAGAAGTAACAATAGTCGGCTGCTTACCTGCTCTAAAAGAAGGTGAGGTAATCGCAGTAAAAGGTAAATGGATAGTTCATCCAACATATGGCAGACAGATGGATGTTAAAGAATATCGTCATGTGCAGCCTTCAACAAAGGAAGGGATATTAAACTACCTATCCTCTGGAGTTATAAAAGGTATAGGCAAAAAAATGGCAGAACGTATAATAGACCATTTTGGAACCGATGCCTTGGAGGTTATACAATATGCCCCACAAAGACTAACGGAGGTCTCTGGAATTGGAGAAGCTAAGGCACAAACAATAGCCGAAGCATTTGAAGAACAAAGAGAGCTAAGAGAAATTATACTTTTCCTTTCCCAGTACGGAATTAGTCCAGGTTTTGCAGTTAGAATCTATAAAAAATATAAAGAGATGACCATAGCCTATATACAGGAGAACCCCTATCGTCTAGCAGATGAAATTATAGGCATAGGATTTAAAAAAGCAGACCTTATTGCACGAACTATGGGAATCTCCCCAAATTCCAAATATCGTATACATTCTGGAATTAGATATACAATTAATACATTCCATACGGAAGGGCATACTTACGCACCTAGTGATCTTTTAATAGATAGAGCAAGAGAGTTATTAGGAGTAGAAGAAGAGGCAGTGGTAGAGGGAATACAGGAGATGGCTCTTAAACAAAAGATACAGCTAGAGCGGCAAGATGAGGAAATAATAGTATACTCTATGCCATATTTCTACGCAGAAACTAATTGTTGTAATAAGCTTATAGAGCTTTCGCAGATAGCATTAGATACACTAGAAATTGATGTAGACGAAGAAATAAGCAATATAGAAAGAGAAGATGGAATATACCTTGCAGAAAATCAAAAAGAAGCTATAAGACAGGCTATAACTAATGGGATTTTAGTGATTACAGGTGGACCTGGTACAGGTAAGACAACCACTATTAATACATTAATTAAGGTTTTCGAAAAGCTTAAAAAGAAAATAGTACTTGCTGCTCCTACTGGTAGAGCATCCAAACGTATGACAGAGGCAACGGGTAAGGAAGCTAAAACTATACATAGACTACTTGAAATGGGTTATAGCGATGAGGATGAAGGCATGCTATTCCAAAGAAACGAAGATAATCCATTGGTTGGAGATGTAATAATTATAGATGAAGTATCCATGGTAGATATTATGCTAATGAATAGTCTTTTAAAGGCTATTTCACGTGGAACAAGATTAATTTTTGTTGGAGACGTTGATCAGCTGCCTTCTGTTGGAGCCGGTAATGTACTAAGAGATATAATAGATAGCCAAGTAATAAAGGTAGTTCGTTTAAATGAGATTTTTAGACAGGCTGGAGAAAGCATGATCGTTGTAAATGCCCATAAAATTAATCAAGGAGATTATCCTATATTAAATCATAAGGACAAGGATTTTTACTTTATTAATAGAAGTAAGAATGACGACATTTTAAATACTATAATAGGTCTTGTTAAGGAAAGGCTCCCAAAACATTATAAGTTTGACCCTATAAGAGATATTCAGGTGCTTACCCCTATGAAAAAAGGTGATGTAGGTACATTAAATTTAAATAAGGAACTACAAAATTATTTGAATCCACCCGATAAATATAAGAGAGAGAGAGAATTAAGGGAAAAGATCTTCCGTGTAGGGGATAAGGTTATGCAAATTAAAAATAACTATACTCTAAAGTGGACAAGTCTTGATGTAGACGCAGAGGAGAAACAGGGTGAAGGAGTATTCAATGGAGATATTGGTTACGTACAGTATATAAATACAGAGGAGCAAGAACTAACGGTTTTCTTTGATGATAATAGAAGTGTAGTATATAGTTTTACGCAGCTAGATGAGCTAGAACTTGCCTACTCAATTACTATACATAAGAGCCAAGGAAGTGAGTTTCCGGTCGTAGTTATGCCTGTTACATGGGGACCACCTATGCTACTTACCCGTAACCTTTTATACACTGCAATAACTAGAGCCAAGTCACTTGTAGTTTTAGTAGGCACAGAGAATTATTTAAGACGTATGGTAGATAATAATAAAATTGTTGAAAGATATTCAGGATTGGGAATTAGATTAAAAAAGTTCTTTGACTTCCAAAATTCTTAAATGGAGTGGAATTTAATATGAAAATTCTACAGGTGGTAGAAGAATATGTAGATGCATTATTAGAACTAATATATCCATCTAAAGCAATTTGCTATATGTGCAATAACTTTATTGAAAAGGAAGGAAAATATAGTTTGTGTTTGAATTGCTATAGTGCCATACCTTTTATTCCAGATCATTACTGCATTAAATGTGGAATACCTCTAAGGATGATAGAAGATGGTCCAACTTGTGAAGAATGTAAGGGCAGTCATTATTATTTCCATAGAGCCATATCAGTAGTTAAATACGAGGAAGATATAAAAAAGCTAATATACAGATTTAAATATTCTGGCCAAACATACTTAGCCAGACTTATGGGATCTATGATGGCATATAAGTTAAATCAGGAATGTACGGCGATAGATTTAATTTTGCCAGTACCATTGTATAAAGGCAAAGAAAGAGAGAGAGGTTTTAACCAGGCAACCCTTTTATGTAAATATATCGCTAAAGAAACGAATATTCCAATAAATATAGATGTACTTATTAGAGTTAAAAATACTAAAGTAATGCATAACCTATCTAAAAAAGAGCGACAGGAAAATGTAAATGATGCTTTTAAAGTAGTAGATAACGGGGTAATAATGAATAAAAACATATTGCTAGTGGATGATATTTTTACTACAGGGGCCACAGTGAATGTTTGTAGTAGGTTATTAACCACACATGGAGCAAAATCTGTAACCGTACTTACTTTTGCTAGAGATTAAAAAAATTGTGTAATTAAGATTTTGCAATCTTTAAATTATAAGTTTTAATAAAGGTGGAGGAGGGGTTTTATGGACTTAAGAAATTGTAAAAAATGTGGTAGAGTATTTGCATATATAGCAAGTGAGGTATGTTCACGATGTGCCAATAGTGATGAAGATGATTTCAAAAAAGTAAAAGAGTATTTATATGACAATCCAGGCGCAACTATAGTTGAAGTATCGGAAGAAACAGGCGTAGATGAAAAGAAAATTCTGAGGTATTTGAGAGAAAGTAGAATTGAAATTAGAGAAGAAGATAATCTTTTGTTAGATTGTGAACGATGTGGAGCACCAATACGTTCAGGTAGATTTTGCGACCCATGTATAATTAGTATGAAGAAAGAGTTTACTGCTGTATTAAAACCTAAAGCAGAACAACCAAAAATAAATGACTTAGGTAAACTAGATACGAAAATGCACACAGCAGAAATCAGGAAAAAATTTAAATAAATTAAATAAACTAAAGAAACATCTCAACATTACCGATAATATTAATGAGAATTAAATCGGAAAAGTTGAGGTGTTTTTTTATGAAGATTTTTAATAACCCTAATGTAAATAAGGCTATGCAGATATATAATAACAAGACCACAGAAAAACTTGGGAATACAAAGGGTGTAGAAAGACCAAAAGATGAATTACAACTTTCAGATAGAGCAAAGGAATATCAAATTGCTATGAAAGCTTTTAAAAACTTACCAGAGGTTAGAGAAGATCTAGTTGGTGAATTAAAGGATAAGATTAAACAAGGAAGCTATAACGTAACAGGTGAGGAAATAGCAGATAAAATTATAGAAAGCGTTATTGTTGATAGAAAGATATAAAAATATAAAAATATAAAGCAAAACTCTGTTTTAGGGGTGATAAAAATATGAAGTCTATTGAACAATTGAAGGATGCCTTAATAAAAGAAACTGATCTATATACTCAAGTTCTAAAATTAGCAGAAGAAAAGACTAAGGTTATAGTTGCAGGAGATATTAAAGTATTAGAAGATATTACAAAAAAAGAACAGCAGTATATTATGAATATGGGTACCTTTGAAAAAATTAGACGATCCATTCTAACTAATATTGCTGAAGAGTTAAATGTAGAAGCTATAACTACTGTTTCTGAGCTAATTCTTTTTGTTGAAGAAGATGCTGGGAATAAGATTGATCAGCTTAGAAATAATCTATTAGAAACTATTGCTGACTTAAAGGTGGTTAATGAAGGTAATGAGAAGCTCATTAACCAGAGCTTGCAGTATATTAATTTTAATTTAGAAATGCTTACCCATTCACCAGAGGAAGGTAATCGATATAGTAGTAATGCTTCAGAAAATAAAGAAGTAAAGCCTATCAATTTTTTTGATATGCGAGTATAGGGGAGGTACAATATGAGATCAACATTTTCAGGCTTTAACTCTGCAAGATCAGGACTTTTTGCCGCTCAAAGAGCATTAGATATAACAGGGCATAATCTTGCAAACATTAATACAAGAGGCTATACCAGACAAAGGCTAGAGCAAACTGCAAGTACCCCAATGAGGCTATATGGTGGACAAGGTATGTTAGGTACAGGGGTAGATACTACTGCAATACATCAATTAAGAAACGAATTTCTTGATTATAAATATAGAGACGAAGCTAGTGCACTAGGATTTTGGAATGCAAAGGCAGATGGGCTATCTTTTATTGAATCTATAATGAACGAACCTTCGGATACAGGTATAAGTAAGGTGATAGACCAGCTTTTTGAATCTTTTCAAGAGCTTAGTAAAAATCCAGATAATATAACTACTAGAACACTAGTTAGACAAAGGGCAATTACATTTACTAACTCAATTAATCATATGTATAATCAGCTAGAGAAGATGGCAGTAGACCTTAACTTTGAAGTTAATTCTATGGTATCTTCTATTAATACGTATGGCAAGCAAATAGCTCAACTTAACGACCAAATACTTAGAGCTGAAGCAGATGGCAGCAGTGCCAACGATTTAAGAGATAAAAGAAATCTATTAATAGATGATTTATCCAAAATAGTAGATGTAGAGGTACTAGAGGTAGTTAATCCAGATAATCCAAAGCATAAGCAGATGGTAATAAAGGTGGCAGGAAAGCCGTTGGTGTATCATAAAGAGTTTACAGGGCTTAAAACAGAAAAGGTACCAAGTGAATTTTTTAGTAGTTTTGATAAGCAAATAGATATTTATGAAATTAAATGGGCAGATGGTACAGGATTTGATGCTGACAATATCACCGGGGAATTAAAAGCCATATTAGTTATGCGTGATGGTAATGGCGAAGGTGGAAATGAAAAAGGAGTACCTTACTATATAAAAGAATTGAATCATTTTGTAAATGTGTTTGCTAATGAGATTAACAAGATACATCTTGAAGGGTTTGGACTGGATGAAAGTACCGGATTAGGATTTTTTACAGTAGATGGAGTGCCTACTGGTGGTGCAAAAATTGACGATAATATATTTAAAAATATTAATGCATCTAATATTAGGGTAAATGTAGAATTAGAAGACGTAAACAAAATTGCTGCATCTGAGGATAAAAAACTTCTTCCAAAAGATGGAACCATTATGTTGCAAATTAGTGAACTTAGACATAAACAAAGTATGTTCAAAGAAGGAAAACCAGAAGATTTTATAAAATCTCTAATAGGGACCCTTGGAGTAGAAGCAGAAGAAGCAGATAGAAACGCACTTAACCAATTGACCCTGCTAAGTGAAATAGAAAATAGAAGACAATCAATATCAGGAGTTTGGCAGGATGAAGAGCTTTCAAATATGGTTAAATTTCAACATGCTTACAATGCTTCAGCTAGAATGATAACAACAATAGACGAAATGCTAGACGTAGTTATAAATAAAATAGGCATAGTAGGCAGATAGGAGGGTTAAATTATGCGTGTAACTAATAATATGATGATTGCAAACATGACTCGAAATTTACAGACAAACATAAGAAGGCTTGCCAAAACAGAATTGCAGTACAATACAGGAAAAAGGATACATAAACCTTCTGATGACCCAGTAGGGATTACAAGAAGTCTAAAGCTTACAGCAGATATAAGTGAACTGCATCAGTTTAAGAAGAATGTACAAGATGCACTATCTTGGGTAAAAAATACGGAGGATACTGTAATAGGGTATACAGAAGCGCTTAAAAGATTGCGTGAACTAACAGGGCAAGCTGCAAATGGGGTTTTAACAAAGGAAGAAACACAAAAGATAAAAAGTGAAGTTGCAGAACTAAAACAACAAATTATTAGCCAAGGAAATACGGCTTACTCTGGAAACTATATTTTTTCTGGGAAGAATACAGATACAAAGCTTTTTGCCCCTGATGGAAGTTATACTACTGGTTTAGATGCTGCTAGGCCTAGTGATCCTATTTCAGATTTACTAAATGAACATACAATTAAATTTCAAATAGGTGTAGGTGAAACTATAAATGTAAATACATTAGGAGTTTCTCTGTTTGAAATGGGCACAACAGTACCTGGAGCGGGAGTTAAAGCAAGTATTATTACTGATATAGAAGAAATAGAAAGACTTCTAGACAGTGGAAATACAGCAGAATTAACTAATAAGTTAGGCACAATAGACAAATACATAGACAAAGCCCTTTCAATAAGAGGGGATATAGGTGCAAGAGTAAATAGATTAGAACTAATAGTAAACAGAATAGAAGATGATGTAATTAACCTTAGAGAACTAAAGTCCAAAATAGAAGATATAGACCAAGCAGAAACTGCAATACAACTAATGAACGATGAAAATGTTTATAGAGCTTCATTGCAGGTTGGTGCAAGAATAATTCAGCCGTCACTTTTAGACTTCTTAAGATAGATTAAAATAGCTATAGCCGGGTAAAGGCTAATATAGAAATAAAATTAGAAGATTAGACAAAAAACATAAAAAAAATTTACTTTTTACTATAAAGTTATATTAGCTTGTACCGATATATATTATGTAAGCAAATAACTTTATAATCTACAACGCCGGCAGTAGATTATAAAGCTAAAAAATTGACCTATAGGCAAGGATGCCGAGGGCAAATATAAAATTCAAGGAGGAATAAACAATGAGAATTAATAACAACATGATGGCTATGAACACTCATAGACAATTAGGAATCGCTAACAATGGCGGAGCAAAATCAATGGAGAAATTATCTTCAGGATTTAGAATCAACCGTGCAGGAGACGATGCAGCTGGATTATCTATCTCTGAAAAAATGAGAGGACAAATCAAAGGTCTTAACATGGCTTCTAAAAACGGTCAAGACGGTATTTCTTTAATTCAAACAGCTGAAGGTGCTTTAGATGAGTCTCATGCAATTCTACAAAGAATGAGAGAACTTGCAGTACAATCAGCTAACGATACAAACGTTGATGTTGACCGTAATGCACTTCAAGCAGAAGTTGACCAATTAGCGGCAGAACTAACAAGAATTGCTGATACTACAGAGTTTAACACACAAAAACTTTTAGATGGTAACTTTAGCGATAGAACATTCCATATCGGTGCTAATGAAAATCAAAACCTAAAGCTTAGCATCAATGGAATGAAATCAACTGATTTAAGTGTAGGAACAGAATTTACTGCTGTTACTGTTACAGGAACTAATGCTGCTAATACTCTTGTATCTGGTACTGGAGCTAATGCAGTTACAGCTACATTCTATGAAAAAGGTGATGTAATTATAGCAGCATCTACCGGTGTAGAAGAAGTTAAAGCTACACAATCAGGTTACTATACTGCAGATACAACTACAGCTAGTTTATTCCATGCATCATCAAGTGCATTAGAAGAAGACGCTATATTTATTAAAGGTGCAGATATTTCTAGTCAAGATAAAGCGAATAATTCTATTACAACTATTAACGATGCATTAGAAACTGTATCCGCAGAAAGATCTAAGCTAGGTGCTCTTCAAAATAGATTAGAGCATACTATTAAGAATTTAGATACATCTGCTGAGAACTTACAAGCATCTGAGTCAAGAATCAGAGACGTAGACATGGCTAAAGAAATGATGGAACAAACAAAGCAAAGCATTCTTCAACAAGCTTCTACAGCTATGCTTGCTCAAGCAAACCAAGCTCCTCAAAATGTACTTCAATTATTAAGATAATTGAAGTTATAGCTAAAGATATTAATTTCAAGTTAATAGCTTAATTTAAATTTTGACATAATTAGACTAAATAATAGAGGGTCAGGGGATTTTTCCTCTGGCTCTTTTTAAATGTTTAATTGATAGTGTATAAATAAATGAATACTTGTATAGCATCAATTAAACATAAAGAGGAGGACATATTAAATGACATATGAAAAAAAAGTTAGCATTTGTATGATGATAAAAAATGAAGAAAAAAATCTACATCGATGTTTTGAAAGTATTAAGCCAGTTATTGATTCAGGATTAGCTGAGTTAATTGTTATAGATACTGGGTCGGAAGATAGATCCATTGAGATTGCTAGACAATACACAGAAAAAGTATATGAACATCCTTGGACTAATAATTTTTCCGAAATGAGAAATATATCTATATCTTATGCCAAAGGAGAATGGATTTGGATTATTGATGCAGATGAAGAAATCGAAAATCCAAAAGAAATGATAAAACTATTTAAAAATGATCTATCCAAGTATAACACTATATCTGTTAAAATAAAAAACTATATGAAAACACCGGTAGTAGATAAAGAAACAAAATACGCTATAAGTAACTTTAATAGAGGATTTAGAAATACTGTTGATTTCGAATATAAAGGAGCAATTCATAATCAACCTATGTATAAAAATCCTATTTTATCTACTAACGTTATATTTGGACATTATGGCTATATTTGGGAAGATAAGGAGTTTGTAAAAAAGAAATTTGATAGAACTGCAGGAA
Organism: Alkaliphilus sp. B6464; assembly: GCF_018141165.1. Lineage (NCBI taxonomy): Bacteria > Bacillati > Bacillota > Clostridia > Peptostreptococcales > Natronincolaceae > Alkaliphilus > Alkaliphilus sp. B6464. The sequence continues at coordinate 696,195 of NZ_CP058557.1, read as the reverse complement.
TATTAAAAAAAGAATTAGAAAAAAATCCTGAGAACATTTATTATCAATTTCAATTGGCGGTTTCCTATTCTACATTAGATATAGAACAAGGATTAATGGAAATTAGTAAAGCATATGAACTAGTAAAAAAACTTCCTTATAGAGAAAGAGGAAAATATATATATGTTCATGGTACATATGCCAAAATAGCAAGTGAAAATAGAAAACATAGCGAAATCATTGAAATATGCAAAGAGGGATTATCTATTACACAGGATTATATTGATTTATGGTTTCTACTGGGAATATCATATAGTGCTATAAATGATTATGATAACGCTATCAATGCTTTTAAAGAGTATTTAAAGTGTAATGACAGATTTGAAAAAACCCTACTGTCTAAAGACCCAGCCCTTACTTTTTATTATTTTGATGATGAGACTAAGGAACTAGCACTATATAATATAGCATCTATATATGTAAAGAAAAAAGAACATGATATAGCACTTGAGTATATTAATATGATGAAGTCATCAGATTTAAAATCAGTTGCCGTTATCAATTTAGGAATATGCGAAAATATGGAGTATGTATTATCTGATTATTTTAAGGAGATTTATAAAGAAGAGGATATTAGGCTTAAATTTATAAATACATTTGAAAATCAAAGACTGACTATAGAGCAAAAAATGATATTTTCCAATAGAATTAGTGATTTTTATTCTATAAATGGAGAAGAAAGTGATTCTTATTATTTGTTAAATCTTATAAGAATCCATATATCAAATGATAAGCCATTAAATGAAGATATTATTGAGGAAGTACTTAATTTAAATTATAATGAACTTCCTTATTATTATGGAGATATTATTGTATATATTATAATGAATGATTTGCCTATTGATTCATTTGGATATATAGGTAGCGTGGAGCAAGTAAATGAGTTTTTAAAATATGCTATAAATAATTATGAAAATATGCATGAGAAAATTATTCATTATTTATATAAAAACGAAAATACAGAACATATTTCTAATTTGCGCTATTGGATTGTATTAGCACGACATGTTTTACTTGCAGAAGAGATGAACTATGATAAACACATGAAGCTATTTGAAAGGTATGTAGATAACGGGACTTGTTATATTAAAAGCATATACCATCCTAATGTATTAAAAGAAGAACTTATTTATGATGTTAAAAATGATGAACATAGATTCTTTTTGTTTTTATTAAAGGCTAATAAAGTGAAAGAGAAAAATATGAAGGAATATATACAATATTTGAGAAAAGCTCTAAAAGTATATCCTATGAGAACTGGTATAGAGATACTTATGCAGGAAATAGAAAATGATCATAGTCAATCGAATCCAGAGATGGAATTATTGAAAAAACATCTCAAGGATAATATTAACTTAATGATTGAAACTAACATGATTAAAGAAGCAGAGGAACTTATTAGACAGTATGAGGAAATAATACCAGAGGATGTGGAAGTGCTATTATTTAAATCTGAAATTGCTTTGATAAAGCTGAAACAATTAGATGGTAGTGGAATTTTAAATTAATAAGTAAAGTGAGTTAGTTTTATTAAGGATGATAAAGGTTATATATCTATGGAATGGGTGTGATATAAATGCAAAATGAAACTATAACGAAACAATTTAAAGAAAATATAAAACAACTGATTGAAAAAGGAGAAATTAAATCAGCTAAAATATTATTAAAAAAATATAGAAAAATGGAACCGAATGATGTAGATGCTTATTCTATGGCTGGAATTATTGCTATGATAGAGGGTAGGATGGTTGATGCAGAGGAAATCTTTTTACAAGGATATAAATTAAATAATAGTCATTTCGATTTATTATATAATTTAGGATATTTGTATGAAGTAAAATCATATATAAGGAAAGCATTACAATATTATATAAAGGCAAGGGATAATGCCGAAACTAAAGAGGAAAAAATAGGTATAGAAGAAGTAATCGAAAGATTGGGTCTTACACAAAAAGGAAATATGGAATTTGAAGCTACTAGAGATAATAAAGAGAGAATTAGCCTTAATAATAATAAAAACGAAAATATAAGTGGAGAAAGTATTACCAAATATTTCAACAATACTATAGATAAAGAAATAATAAGATGTTTTCAAAATAAGGATTTTGATAGAATAGTTCAGGAGATACAAAGGAAAATAAGTCATAGAGAATATCATGAAATAATTGCTATCTGCAATTATTGGTTAAATAAAATAAATAAAAATACAGCAATTATTTACTATTTTATGGCAGTAGCTGCAAATGGCATAAAAGATTTTACAAATGCTTTAAAGTATCACAAAAAAGCTCTAGAGCTAGATAATTCATTAGCAGATTTGAGAAATAGAAAATCAAAATATAAATATAACTATGAAGAAAGAAATATAGCTTGTATAGGTTGTGGTAATGAAAAATTTGAGGTAGTGAATGTGTGTAATCAATCTATTTCGGAAGATAATAAGGAACTAATAAATCCTATTAGAAAATGGGTTAAATGTACTAATTGTAATTTAATATATGCTAATCCTCTACCAGCAGAAGAGAAGTTAAATAAATATTATTCTGAAATAGCAAAAGAAAAATTTGGTGGAATTTATGGTGATATTGATGCTAGATTTGAGTTTCTAGTAAATATGTCCAATAAAAGACTTGAAAAGATAGAAGGATATACATCAGGTGCAAAAACATTGCTTGATATTGGTACAGGCATAGGAGTATTCACCGGTACTGCATTAGATAGAGGATGGAAAGCAGAAGGTTTGGAATTAACTCCTGAAGATTGTCAATATGCGAAAGATAAGTTTGAGCTAGAGCTAAAACAAGAAAACTTCTATTTATTTAATGAAGATAGAAAGTATGATGTAGTTACTTTATTTGAAGTAATAGAGCACTTACAAACTCCACTTAAAGATTTGAAGCAAATAAATAAACTAATAAAAGATAATGGTATATTAGTTGTTGCAACACCAATACAAGATACGCTATATGGGAAGAAAATGAAAGAAAATAATGTATTCTGGAATGTGGTTACTCATTTATCGTACTTTACAAAAGATGTTATGCTAAATTATTTGGAAGAGGCAGGATTTGAAGTGTTGGAGATAAGTGGATCCAATGAAGGAATGGGCAGAATGGAGTTTTATTGTAGAAAGATATAAGACTAAAAAGGGGAGACAACATACATATGATAAATAATTTAATAGAAAACTTTAAAAATAAAACTAGTGTTATAGGTATTATTGGAATGGGATATGTAGGGCTACCCCTTGCACTAGCTTTTGCTGAATTGGATTATAAAGTAATTGGATTTGATAGTGGAGAAGATAAAGTAAATAAAATCATTAAAAATAAGGAAAGTTACATAAATCATATTAAAAGTGATAGGATTAAAAGCTGCGTGGAGAAGGAAAATTTGGATGCTACAACAGATTTGTCAAAAATTCAAGAAGTAGATGCTATTATTCTTTGTCTTCCGACACCTTTAAATAAATATAAAGAGCCTGATCTTTCTTATGTTATAAATTCATTGGAAAGCATATTACCATATCTAAAGAAAGGTCAGATATTGAGCTTAGAAAGCACTACTTATCCTGGAACTACTGAAGAGGAGTTAAGACCTCGTATAGAAAGTAAAGGATTCTCAATAGGGAAAGACTTTTTTTTAGTTTATTCTCCGGAGAGAGAAGATCCCGGCAATATAAATTTCACAACAAGAACAGTACCCAAAGTAATAGGGGGAAGTACAGCTCGATGTTTAGAAATGGGGATAGCATTATATGGAGATGTTATTGATAAAGTGGTTCCTGTTAGTTCTACTCAAGTTGGGGAATTAACAAAACTTCTGGAGAATATTTATAGAGCAGTGAATATTGGGCTTGTAAATGAAATGAAAATAGTTGCTGATAAAATGAATATAGATATTTGGGAAGTAATAGAAGCTGCTGCTACAAAGCCCTTTGGTTTTACACCCTTTTATCCAGGTCCAGGATTAGGAGGGCATTGTATTCCCATAGATCCTTTTTATTTAACTTGGAAGGCAAGAGAATATGGTATTAACACAAGATTTATAGAACTTTCTGGAGAAGTAAATGCTGGTATGCCAGAATGGGTTATCCATAAAGTTATGGAAGGATTAAATGAAATTGGGAAGCCCTTAAAAAATGCTAAAGTTTTGGTATTAGGGCTTGCTTATAAAAAAAATACAGATGATACTAGAGAAACACCATCTGTAAAATTGATGGAGTTATTACGACAAAGGGGAGCTGAAGTTTACTACTCCGATCCATACGTCCCATCTTTCCCCAAAATGAGAGATCATCATTTTGATTTAGAATCTATAGAGCTTAATATAAAAAATTTGGAAAAAATGGACTGTATATTAATAAGCACGAATCATGATTGTTTTGATTATGATTTTATTTTAGAAAATAGCAAGTTGATAGTAGATACTAGAGGTGTGTATAAAAAAATATATAAAAATGTTATTAAGGCATAGGAAAAAAGGAGCTGATACTATGGACATAGCAGCTTTATCAACGGGAATGGGTCAAATGAAACTGACTCAGCAGGCCAGTGTGTCAATTATGAAAATGGCTATGGATACTACCAAAGTACAGGCAGTTGATTTGACAGAAATGTTAGAAGTTAATACTAAAATAATGGAGCAATCGATTAATCCTCATATGGGAGGAAATATAGATATTAGATTATAATCTTTGATAAAAGGCCTAATTATATAGGTCTTTATTATTTTTTATTAAAACAATATAATTAAAATCTTTAGGATTTACTTATAGCAATACTTGTAGCCCTATGTTATTATAAATATGTGAATTAACAAATATATAGTTCTATTACTGTTAGGTCATAATAAATTTTAAATTATGGAGGCGGCTATGTTAAGAAAAGCTAAATTGATTTGTATTGTTATATCCATATTTATTTTAGGTAAAACATCTGTATTTGCTTATTCTAATCCATATTCATATACATCATCAAATGTAAATGGATATAATATAAAATATGTAACTCTGGATATGAATGATGCCACATTAAAATCTGTAGTTTTAAATGCTAATAAGGAAATAACCTCAACTCAATCCCTAGAGCAAATGGCTAAAGAGGTTAATGCAATTGCAGCTATAAATGGGACTTATTTTGAAGCATATGGTGGAATACCAATACCTTGGGGCACTATAATAAGAGATAAAAAAGTATTACATATAGGTAATACAGGTTCAGTTGTTGGTATAACAGAGGAGAATAAACTTATTATTGATAATCTTACTATTAATTTTGAAGTATACATAAATGGTGTTTATAGAGCCATACCATGGAGAATAAATCATCCCAGTACAGAGGATGGAGCTATAACCATATTTACTCCTGAATATAAACAGGAGCTACAGGTTCTGGAAGGCACAAAAACAGTTATAGTAACTAACGGGATTGTAACATCAATTACAGACAGAGATTTTACAGCACCTAAAGATGGTTTCGCAATATCTTATAATCCTAGTGTTGCACATTTAGTAGAGGAAAGATATAAAGTTGGCGATAAGGTTGAATATAAGCATAAATTTGTAACAAAGCACACAAAACCAGAAGACTGGGATAATGTAGTAAGTGCTATAGGTGCAGGACCAAGCCTTATAATTAATGGAGAAGTTACTGCGGATGGATTAAAGGAAGGATTTTGGGAAGCTAAAATAAATACAAACAAGGCAAGTAGATCATTTATAGGAAGTACAAAGGACGGAAAAATAGTAATTGGAACAATTCCGAATGCCACACTTAAAGAAGCTGTAGCTATATGTCAAAGCTTAAATCTTATAAATGCTATGTGTCTTGATGGAGGATGGTCAACAGCATTATATTATAAAGATAAAGGGGCTATTGTACAAGGAAGAAACATTAACAATGGACTCGCATTTGTAAAAACAGAAATAAAACAACCAGAAATAAATATAAATATTGACGGAAAAAAGGTAGTCTTTACAGACAGTACGGGCAAGCCATATATTGATAAAAATGGCAGAATCCAAGTCCCTTTAAGAGTAACAATGGAGAGCGCTGGAGCAAATGTTACTTGGGACAGTTCTAAAGAAACTGCTACTGTAGACAAGAATGGAATATCTATTTCGGTTAAGATAGGACAAGACTATATAACAGTAAATAATATGGAAATTAAAAATGACACTGTAGCTATGATAAATAGTAATAAAACTTATGTACCAATTAGAGTTGTTTTGGAAGCATTCGGATACGATGTTGTGTGGGACGATAATAGTAAAACTGTAAATATAAGTAGTAAATATTAATATAATAGTATAAAAATAAGGTGGAGAGATTATGAAAAAAATATGTAATAAGATATCAAAAAAGGGTATAGTTGCTGTATTATTGACATTTATGATGATGTTAACTACAATTATTCCAGTTTGGGCTGAGCAACCACAACAAACTCTTGATTTAAGTCAATGGGCTATAGGAGCTTTGAATGAGGGAGAAAGGTATGGCATTTATCCTGCTGAGTGGTACTATGACAGCTTTAGATCTGAAATTTCTCAGGAACGATTAGAGGTTCTATTGGCAAACACAGATAACAAAATAGCAGCATTAGAATTAAACAAGAAAGAGGACTTTATTCCTGTTTCCTATAACGGTGATAGTACACGAAGCGATGTGCTAATAAAGATGTATAATATTTTAGCTCAATATGATTTGCCTATAGGAGAATCACCTGTGGATTATATGAAAGATCAAGGTATACTACAGGGAACATCTAAAGGCTTAGAGCTAGATCAAATCTGTACTACAGAACAGGCAGTAATACTTGCTACTAGATTGGTAGAAGATACATATAATTTACTAGATGCAGGTTCAAAGGGGTTTGCTTGGGAAGTAGAGCATAATGGTAATGTTATTTATTTTCTAGGGTCGATTCATATAGGCAATAATGAACTTTATCCTATAGAGCAAAGATTAAAGCAAGCATTTAATGAATCGGATGCTTTGATTGTAGAAGCTAATTTGTTTGATCAAGAAGGTGGAATGGAATATTTTTTAGAAAAATCTACATATCAGGATGACGCTACTTTAAAGGATAATATTAGCCAAGAGACATATGAGAAAGTATTAAAAGTATTTGAAAAATTGGATCTACCAGAAGAGGTGTATAGTCAAATTAAGCCATGGAGAGTAGCAAATGACTTAAGTGTAATTTCCATGACTAGCTCAGAAGAGTCTCAAATAGCATCTCAATCAGCTGGTTTAGGAATAGATATATATTTCCTTACTAAAGCTTTAATTACTCAAAAGCCAATCCAAGAGCTAGAGGGTATAAAATATCAAGCGGATTTGTTTGATGGATTATCACCTGAATTTCAAGAAGAATATTTGAATGCTATATTAGATGGTATTTTAGATCCGCAGACTAATGAAGCTCCTGATTCTGCTCAAATGTTAGACGAATGGTTAAAACAATGGAGAAATGGAGATGTTGAAGGATTTACTAGTGACTATAATGGAATTACTGAGGAATCCGAAAATGAGCTTACCAATATGTTATTTGGCAAGAGAGACAAGGATATGGCAAAGAAGATAATTGATATTTTAGAATCAGAAGAAAAAGGCACATATTTCGTTGTAGTAGGGGCAGGTCATTTTGTACGAGATAATACAGTAATTCATCACTTAAGAGAAAAGGGCTACAATGTTGAAGTATTTCAGTAAATAATGTTTATTACAGTTTTTATACTTATAAGCAGTTCCTAATATTTGTTATAATTAATATAAAACGGACAAAGACTTATATCTTTGTCCCTTCAGCTTAAAGCAATTAAATAAAAATAAATATGAAAGGGGATTACCTTATGAATTACAAAATGCTACATACTTGTATAAGAGTAATGGATTTAGAAAAGTCTTTGAAATTTTACAATGAAGCATTAGGACTTGTTGAAACTAGAAGAAAAGATTTTCCAGAACATGAATTTACTTTAGTATTTTTGAGTGATCAATCAGGGCAGTATGAATTAGAGCTAACATATAACTATAATCCAGATAAACCTTATGAAATAGGGAATGGATTTAGTCATATTGCAGTTGCAGTAGCTGACTTAGAAGGTTCTCAAAAAAGACATAAAGAAATGGGACATAAGGTTACAGAATTAATTGGACTACCAGGTGAGCTGCCTAGATATTATTTTGTAACTGATCCAGATGGATATGATGTAGAAGTGATAAGGGCTACTAAATAAAGTTTATATTTATATTAGATAATAAAGATTCTGTTTAGGATCTTTATTATTTTATACCCTAACTGATTACATTGTTAATAAAATGTTTATGTTTTCGGAAATCGGGTAATTAAGATATGTATTAAGCAACTAAGGAGGAAAATTGGGATGGATAAAAATATTGATTTTAATGGGTTAATTGGAGAGGTAGGAAAATGTTGTCTCTCTGAAGAATCTTGTGGCACATGTGAAAAAGGAACTTGTTTAGTAGGATACTGTAAGCAATCGTTATTGACTGCATTTAAGCAGAAAGATGAGTTTATAGATAATGGCATGGATGATATACCCTATGAGGACACAAAATTATATGATGACGAAAAAATTATTAATTCAATTGGATTTATTTTAAATCAATGTAAGAACTGTCAGCTATACCATGATGAAGACTGTATTATTAATATTATTAGATGCTCTATGGAGGTTGCACTTTTAGGTGATCATATTGATTATAAGGGAAGTACATTAATGTATTTTTCTGACTTAGGTAATAAAAACAAAGAGATTTCACAAAAAATATATTCTGCTTTTAAGCAGGTTAATAAATAGGAGGGGTTTGAAATGGAAAAATTAAGCTTAATTACAGAAAATATAATTGGAGAAACAAAGGGAACAGCTTTAGAAAGAATAGTTAAACAAAACTTTAACGGAGAAACCAGTGAAGTTGGTATATATTTAGCTATGGCAAGATTAGCTCAAAGACAAGGATACCCAGAAATAGCCGAAGTATTAAAGACGATTGCCTGGGAAGAAGCAGAGCATGCAGCAGTTTTTGCGGAATTCAACGGAATGATTCAAGAAGATATATTTGATAATTTAAAACAGATGTTAGAAGGAGAAACCTTTGCAAACAACGGTAAAAAAGAGGCGGCAGATAAGGCCGAAGAACTAGGAATCACTTCTGTTAGAGACTATTTTAATATATCAGCTAAGGATGAAGCTAGACATGCTAGAATGTTAGAAGGTATCTTAAAGCGCTTTGATAAACTGTAGAAGAATGTAATTAAATATGATTAGATTAGAAGGGAGCAAATGGACAGGTTATTTGCTTCCTTTTATTATACAACTACACTATATATGTATATATTATCATAAGAGGTATTAGATATAACGATGCGTAATAATTACTCTATTTATACTATTTATGATAATATATAATTAAGAGGTGATTTTGTGGCTTATCAAATATGTAAAAGATGTAGCAAAATGTTTGAGAAAAATGGGAAAATATACTGTAAAGATTGTTTTGAAAAGAATGAAAGAGAATACGAGTTAATTATTAATCATATAAAAAAACATCCCAATGCAACTGTATTAGATATTATTACAGAAACATCAGTATCTCTTAAAAGTATTAATTGCTTTGTTGAAGAAGGCGGTATTGTTTATGTGGAAAATAAATTAAATGTTGAAGATAATGATGAAAAACCTAAGATATCTGATAGGACGTTAATGAAAAGAAGTAAGTTTCACTTAACAAGATAATTTTATTATTAGAGGAATTATTAAAAACTAGACTATTATACTATATATAACGGGGCATAAATCATTTAAAGTATAGTTAGGAGCAAAATATCCCACTGATAGGAGTGAGATTAAGGTGAAACTAACATTAGAAGAAATTACTAGAAGAGTGGTTGACATCCCTGCCTTGCCTAAAGTAACAAATGATATTATGAGGCTAACAGAAGATCCGGATTCGAATGTTCAAGATATTGAACGGGTCATTATGAAGGATCAAAGTTTAACTACTAGAATTTTACGGTTAGCTAATTCGGCTCACTATGGTTATCCTAGAAGGATTAGCACCATTTCAGAAGCCTCTGTTTTATTAGGATTTCAAGCTATAAGGAGTATTACATTAACTGCATCAGTTAATGGTTTACTAATGAAAGAGGTTAGTGGTTATGGATTGAAAGAAAATGAACTTTGGAGACAGTCCCAATCTTGTGCAATTATATCTAGATATATAGCTAAAAAGTTACGTTTTGCAAAAGTGGATCAGGCATATGTAGCAGGATTGCTTCGTGATATTGGCAAGGTAATAGTTAGTTATTATTTAAATGATCATTTTAAACAGATTATGAGTATGGTTGAAAATGACGGGATATCATTTTTAGAAGCAGAAGAGAAGGTTTTGGGTTTCCACCATGGGCAAGTTGGAGCAGAAGTCGCAAAAAAATGGAATTTGCCTGAAGAACTAGTGGAGGCCATTGAGTACCATCATAGCCCTGAAGAAGCAACTATAAACTTTAAACTTACATCAATTATTCATCTGGCAGATGCTATTGTAATGATGATGGGGATAGGGCTAGGTGTAGACGGAATGATTTATAATTTATCCCAAGAAACTCTCCAGGCTCTTGGTATTGATGGACTTATGCTAGAACAATTAATATCAGAAACTTCAGATTTATTAGTGGATGAAGATGCTTTTTAGATAAGGTGAAATAATTGGAAATAGTAATAGGAACAGAAAACTGTTCCTATTATTATTTCTCTAAAGATTTACCTTCTTCAGACTACTTATCCAGTTTTTCCATAACAAGTTTATATGTTTCTTTAGATACTTCTGGTAGTTGACCCAGTATCGACTCTGCTTGTCTAAATCCTTCTTCTATAGCATTTTTTAATTTATCTAGCTTCTCAACATCTCCGCCAGATATTGCCTTTGCAAAATCTACTATACGGTCACTCACTGCTTCAGCACTGAGAGGGCCACCAGGTGCTATCATATTTTGTGCTTCAAGTCTAGTTGGTTCATCAATTTGAATTCCAGCCCATTCTTCTGAAGTAATAGTTTTTAGAGAATGACCTTGTTTAAGTAGAAGCTTTTCTATCAGTCCTCTAAGGTGAGCATATGCTTCCTCGCTTTGCCTTTTAAGCTTGGCTACAGTTTCATGGTCATATACATGGCTCGTTTTTTTGTAAGTAACCGGCTCATTGTTTTTAGAAGGTTCATATTTTACGGCTTCTTCTACAGGTTTTTCACTTCTTGTATTTCCCTTTTCAATATGCTTACTTTTAACACTCTTAACCGGTTCTACATATGATCTTTGATCAACTCTTGTAACTTTCAAAATCTACACCCCCTGTTTTTGTAGGTCTTTTCTTATAATATATATCGGCAATAATTTTTGAATAAATAGAGGGATAACATATTAATTTGTTTATGCAAATTTTACTTAGCAGATTTTACTTTTAGAGGCTTATCCTCATTTAGCTTTGCAACAGCTAATCCTGTAAAGCTGAATAATATAACTATTATTGGTGTTAGATAGTTAAAGAATGCCCATTTAAAATAAGCCGTAGTAGAAACACCTAATACTCCATATAAAAACACTCCACATGTATTCCATGGTATTAATGCAGAGGTTAATGTTCCAGCGGATTCTAAAGCATTTGAAAGGGTTTTAGGATGTAATCCTCTTTCTTTATAAGCTGGTGCATACATCCTACCAGGAACAACTATAGATATATATTGCTCTGGCATTGTAGCATTACTTCCTATACAGGTTGCTATTGTAAGAGTAATAAGTCCTGGTATGCTTTTTACACGTTTCAGTAGTGCTTCAACTATTACTTCTAGCTGACCTGTTTTCTCCATTATACCACCAAACATCATGGCTATAATTGTTAAAGATATAGAGTACAGCATGTTCTCAAGACCACCTGCTGTAAGAAGATCATCTATTGTTTCTAGACCTGTATTACTTACAAATCCACCATAGCTTGCAGATAAGATATCACCAAAATTTGCGCCTTGGAAAATAGGGGCAAATATTATACCTAAAATTATACCTATAAATATACCAGGAATAGCTGGAACTTTTTTAGCGATTGCAACTATAACTACTACAGGTGGTATCAATAGTAGAGGTGATATATTAAAGCTAGATTGTAGGCCACTTTGAATTTGCTCTATAACTGAAAAATCTACTTGTGCGCTTCTAAATCTAAATCCTATTATTAAGAAAAGAACTAGAGTAATACCATAGGATATCAATGTAGTAGGTAGCATAAATTTAATATGTGTAAATACATCAGTACCTGCCATAGCTGGTGCTAAATTAGTAGTATCAGAAAGTGGAGACATTTTATCACCAAAGTATACTCCTGATATAATGGCACCTGCTGCAATAGGAGCAGGAATTCCGAGTCCCTGCGCTATTCCCATTAAAGCTAAACCTATAGTACCAGCCGCTCCCCAAGATGTACCTGTTGCTAAGGATGTAATAGAGCAGATTATAACTGTGGCTACTAAGAATATTGATGGTGACAGAATACTTAAACCATAATATATCATTGTAGGCACTACTCCTGATAATAACCAAACACCTATTAAAACCCCTATAATAGCTAAAATTATTATTGCTTGAAGCGCTTGCATTATTCCATCATACATACTCTTTTCAACATCTTCCCACTTGTAGCCAATTTTAAGTGCCATTAAAGCTGCGAAGGCTGTCCCAAATAACATTGGAATATGGGGGTCTGCCTCAAATTTTGCAATACCTATTCCCATTACTATAATAAGAAATAAAAAAGAAAGTATTGCCTCATAAATATAAGGTCTTCGTACGTTCATCTGTTTTCCTCCTTGTAAGTAGTTAATAAATTATAACTATTAATATAATACATACAAGCAATACTAATGCCAATGTTCAGAAAAATCATTAATTACAAAATATTTGAAGTTTTGCAATTAGGAATAGTAGTTCTAAAGTATATAGTATGGTTGGAATTAACAATAATTTTTATCAATAGATAATCTATGAATTTTTGTTTTTATAATAGTTTTATTCCTAAGGCTGGTGATGTTTATATTATAAAAAAATTGTATTCTATATAGAAACGGCAAAAAAACTTGCTTTTTTGCGGCAAAACTTCTTGCCATTTTTATTTATATTCTTAATTCTGTAACGAATTTTTTCTTAATTTATATTGTAAACCTTGTCTTGTAATACCTAATGATTCTGCTGCCTTAGTTATATTGAATCCATTTATTTTTAATGCCTGATTTATAAGTTGTTGCTCAATCTCATATATATATTCACTTAAGCCAAGTTTTTTGTTTTCAAGCATATTTAGTGTATGGACTTCTTTGTCACCATGGACATTTACATCAGTTACTTGATTATGAAAATGTTTTTTCATATAGTAAGGGAGATGCTCAAGTCCAATTACACCACCATCTTCTACGATATTAAGTGCTCCTTCTAAAACATGTTGAAGCTCTCTAACATTTCCAGGCCAAGAGTAGCTATTTAAAAAATTGATTACACTACTATCTATGCCAGAAATAGTTTTATTAAGTTTTTTTTCTAGGGTTTTAACAAAAAAATTCTTTAATATTTCAATATCCCCATCACGATTTCTTAGAGGTGGTATATAAAGGTTTACAACATTCAATCTATAAAATAAGTCTTCTCGCAGTTCTCCATCTGTAATTAGTTTAAAAGGATCTTTATTAGTAATGGCAATAATCCTAACATCAACCTCTATTTCTTTTGTGCTTCCAATTGGTCTAAATTTTGATTCTTGCAGTACTCTTAAAAGTTTTGCCTGTAGTCCTAAGGGCATAGAATTAATTTCATCTAGTAATAAGGTACCCCCATCGGCCTGCTCTAAAAGTCCAGCACGATCTATAGCACCTGTAAACCCTCCCTTTGCGGTTCCAAAGAGCAGTCCTTCTAGTAGTGCTTCAGGAAAAGCAGCACAGTTTTCTGCAATAAAGGGCTTATATCTTCGTTTACTGGAATTGTGTATGCTCTGAGCAAAGAGCTCTTTTCCTGTACCAGACTCCCCTATTATTAGTACGGATGAATCGGTTTTGCTAGACATATTGGCGATCTGCTTTGCATTTAATATTTCTGGAGAATTGCCCAAAATGTCATCAAGTGTATATTTAGCAGATACATCACTATCTTTCTTATTATCTTTTTCTACATAACCATTAGAAAATAAAAATTTGTTAACGGTTCTCTCAATAATGGATACATCCTTTGCAATTTCCACTGCTCCAATTATTTTTCCATCTTTTTCAATAGGCCATGTGGAATTTAAGGTTGAAATTTGCTTACCATCTTTATTAAAATAGGTTTGATAATTCATTATAATAGGTTCTCCAGTTGCAATTACCTGCATAAGGGTACTTTTTCCCTGAAGAGAAGGTAATACTTCTAACAGTCGTTTATTTAATACCGCATTTACTTCCATACCTTCAAAGTCAGCCATTGTATTATTATATAATAGGGTTTTACCTTGACTATCTACTATATGAATTCCTTCTTTAATATTATTATTAATTAAACTAATAAGCGTCTCTTTATCCATTTAGTCAACTCCTATATTAATATTATATTAACATTTGAAATAATGGGTTTACTTACATTATAGCATAATTTAAAAGCTACTCTTTATAGGAAATATATAATAGTATATAATACCAAATAAGAAGAACATTGAACTAAACTAAGGATAAGGGGTGTACTTATGATTATAAAAACTAAGCATTTTGGCGAAATAGAAATTGGTGAAGAAGATATTATTAATTTTTACGACGGTATACCAGGATTTGAAGGTCTAGAAAAATATATTATTATCGAAAATCCTGATAAAGATGTACCGTTTAGCTGGCTTCAATGTGTGGATAATCCAGATTTAGCATTTGTTATTATTAATCCCTTTATATTTAAAGAGAATTACGAATTTAGCCTACCACAAAATGCTATTGAAAAACTACAAATAGAATCCCATGAGGATATAAGTATATATTCAATAGTTACAATACCAGAGGATATTAGTAAAATGTCTGCAAACTTAGCAGCACCTATTGTAATTAGCTATGTAAATAAAAAAGGAAAGCAAATATTACTTCAAGACAGTGGATATAACAAGAAACATTTAATTTTAGATGAAATAAGAAACTCTGCTGTAGGAAATAATAGTGCAAAGGAGCAAGAGAAATTGACTACAGGGGAGGTATTTTAATGCTGGTTTTATCTCGAAGGGCTAATGAGAGTATAATGATAGGCAATGATATTGAAATAAAAATTCTTGGAATAGAAGAAGGTAAGGTAAAGTTAGGGATTGAAGCACCTAAGGATGTAGAGATATGCCGTAGAGAAATATATATAGAAATAGAGGAAGAAAATATAACCGCAAGTAAGCAACAATTAGATATAGAGAGCTTAAAAGGCATTTTTACACAAAAATAATACCTGCATTTTCTGATTTGATAATTTTAGTATGGGTATAATATGGTTAACGATAACGGAATATATTTTAAATTGGTTGTATATATTTAGTGTATTGTAAATCGCCATAGCTTAATACTACAATTAGAAAGGAAGACCTTAATGAATCAGACAAAGGAATATATTATTGTTGGTAATGGAATTGCTGGATTATCTGCTGCAGAAACAATTCGTAAAAATGATGAAAATGGTAAAATTACTGTAGTGTCTAAAGAAAACTACTTAACCTATTATAGAGTGAAGTTGTCTCATTTTATTAGTAAGGATTTTAAAGATGATGAATTATTTATACACAATGATCAGTGGTATAAAGAGCGTAATATTGATTTAATTTTAGGGAAGACGGTAAATAAAATTGATACAGATTCAAGTGAACTTGAACTTAGTGACGGAATGAAAATTAAATATGATACCCTATTACTTGCTATCGGTAGCAGACCATTTGTACCCCCTATTAAAGGCAGTGAAAAAGATGGAGTATTCGCCTTAAGAACTATAGAAGATTTAAAAAATGCTCAATCTTATTTTAAAAATTGTAGTAGTATTACTGTGCTTGGTGGTGGACTTTTAGGTTTAGAGGCCGCTTGGGCTATTAAAGAATTAGGTAAAGATGTAAATATAGTGGAATTTTTTCCTCATTTATTACCTAGACAATTGGATGAGGGATTGTCTAAGGAGCTTGGACATCAATTGGAACAAAATGGACTAAGTCTTTATTTAGGAACTGCAACAGATGAAATACTAGGTGATGGAAAAGTAGAAGGAATTCGTCTACAAGATGGAAGAGAAATTAAAACTGATGCGATACTGATTTCTGCTGGTATACGTCCTGTTTTGGATATAATAAAGGATAGCAATATTAAGTTTGATAAGGGCATTCAAGTTGATCCTTCTATGAAAACTAATGTTAATAATGTATATGCTGCTGGAGATGTGGCTGAGCTTAACGGTATGGTTGTTGGTTTATGGGGAATATCTGGAGACCAAGGTAAGGTAGCAGGTGAAAATATGGCAGGTGGAAATGCTGAGTATAAAATGCCAGAGCTTAATGCTATGTTAATGATAGGGAAACTATCAGTATTTTCAGCAGGAAATATAAAAGATTTTGATAAAACTGTAGAAGAAGTGGATAAAGTAAAAAATGCTCATTATAAATTATTTATAACTAATGGAAAAGTCGTTGGTGGAGTAGTTATTAACGATATGTCTAAGGTACCTAGAGTTAAAAAGATGGTAACTAATAATGTTGATTTAACAAAACAATTACAAAACAATATGAGTTTTCATGATATTATTCAAAATGTATAATGGTTGTACACTATTTCTATAAAAATAAAGAATCTATGGCGAATTATGCCATAGATTCTTTATTTTTAGCTATATAATTATTTATTAAATCATCATAGGCTTTGCTAAGAGTAAGTATTGCCGGATTGTTACTAGATTC
This sequence comes from Alkaliphilus sp. B6464, assembly GCF_018141165.1. NCBI lineage: Bacteria > Bacillati > Bacillota > Clostridia > Peptostreptococcales > Natronincolaceae > Alkaliphilus > Alkaliphilus sp. B6464. Next base: position 679,172 of record NZ_CP058557.1, on the reverse strand, counting down.
GTAATGTGTGTTATTAATAGATGCAATAGGTAGTACATTAGGTGAAGTGCCAGTTAAAAAAAGTCCATCTATTTCATCTAAAAAAGAAACTGGTATTGGTTCTTCCTTAACTTCGTAGCCTAATTGAACACATAGTTGTATAACACGGCTACGGGTAATTCCAACTAACACATCTTTGGCAGGGGAAGTGTAGAAAATATTATCTTTTACAAAAAACATGTTAGAGCGACTTCCCTCAGTAATTTCTTTGTTTTGATTGACTAAAATAGCCTCATAAGCATTTGATTCTTTTATACTTTTGTTAACTGCATCTCTAAAAGACTTGGCGATTACTTTAGCATTGGGATTTTCCCTTTCTGCTTCATAAAGTATTGTATGTACACCATCTGTATATTGGTCATTATTAGGATAGTTACTAGTAATGAAATATATAAATAAGTTTGTCTCTTCATCATTTAACCCATTAATAACAATTTTAACATTGTAGTTATAACATTTGTTGGATTCTATTAATGTATGTATTTGTTCTTTTATAGTATTTTCATCGTAAGGTAGCTTGTAGTTCAGTAAATCTAAAGACTTTATTAAACGTTGTATATGCTCCTCAAAAAACAGAGGCACACCATTAATAACTCTAATCACTTCATAAAACGAAGGATAAATAGTCGTTTTTTCCTGTTCAAATTCGCTAGATGGAGTAACCTGACCATTTAATAAAAAGAAGCTTTGTGCTATTTCCTTATTTGAATTCTTTGAAATGTACATTTATATCACCTCTTAATTTATTATTATCTTTATTCTACCACTTATAAGAAAAAATATATAGGTAAGAACTTATTGGATATATTCTGATATTAAGTTTTATTTTTTCTAAACTTTTATATAAAATAACCGATATAGTATATAGACAATACAATATTTTAGGAGGGAACCTAAATGAGGTTAGAAGGAGCACAACTAGGTACTATATATCCAGTTGGTCAAAAAACACAAGGGCAAGGAAGCCAAGAAAAAAATATTAAGACAGGGGAGCAGGGAGTAGGAGAGATTCTTCCTGGAGAAAAGGTTATACCAGAGGATCAGCTTATACAAGCTGTAGAGAAAGCTAATAAAAGTTTTGAACCCCTTGATAGGCGTTTTGAAATTTCAATGCATGATAAAATTAAGGCCGTAATGATTAAAGTAATTGACTCTAAAACTGATGAAGTAATAAGAGAAATTCCGTCAGAAAAAATATTAGATATGGTGTCTAATATGATGGAGTTAGCAGGTATTCTTGTAGATGAAAGGGTATAGTATACAATAAGATAAGATGAGGTGAGATATAATGAGAATTGCTGGTATAGCATCCGGTATGGATACGGAGCAAATGATTAGAGATTTAATGAGAGCAGAAAGGGTAAGAGTAGACAAGTTTTTTAGACAAGAGGAAAGTTTAAAATGGAAACGAGATGCTCTTAACACTACAAATAAAACATTAGCAGACTTTATTTTAAAGGCTAGAAGTGGCTTTGGATTAACTAGTACAACTAGCACAGGTACTATTCTAAACAAGACTAAAGATAGCTTTGATTGGGTGAAAAAGGTAAGTTCAAGTGATGAAAGCGTTATTAAGGCTACAGCTTCTGCAAATGCTATGGAGGGAACACATAAGATAGAAGTTGTGAATCTTGCTGAAGTTGCTAGTGTTACAAGTAAGGATATTAAAGATATAGTAAAAGAGGATGGAAGTTTTGATTTAGCAAAGCTTGGAATTGATGAAACTACGCCATTTAAGTCGTTGGTTATAAATGGGAAAACATTTAATATAGGTATTCGAGAAGCTAGTGAGGATTATGAGGGAGATATTAAATCTATTAATGGCCTTGTTAGCGCAATTAACAATGCAAAAGTAGGTGAACCAGGAAAAGAAGTCAGCCTTGAGCTTAGAGCTGCTTATGATAGTTCTTTAGGCAAGTTAATGATTAGCAGTAAAGAACAAGGAGCAGATCAAAGAATTGAAATTAGTGGCGACTTGACAGATAGATTTTTTAGAGATCCTAAAGGTACTGAAAATCCTACACATCCTATGGATCCTAGTAATCCAAATGCAGTTTTTATAGCTGAAGGAAAAGATGCTAAAATAAGGTTTAATGGGGATGAAATTACAAAACCTTCAAACAACTTCTCAATGTTTGGTGTAAACTACCAACTTCAATCAAAAGGAGAAATAACAGTTAATGTGGAATCTAACGTAGATGGTATAATGGACAAGGTTAAAAGCTTCGTAGAAGACTACAATGCACTGATTGACAATTTAAATGGTCTATTAAAAGAAAAGTCATATAGAGACTATCAACCTCTGACAAAAGAGGAAAAGGAAGCCATGAAGGATAAGGAAATAGAACTTTGGGAAGAAAGGGCAAAAAGCGGACTTCTCCGTGGAGATGAGTCCATAAATAGAATGCTTCAATCTATGAGGAGTGGATTATATAGCAAGGTGGAAGGATTAGAGGGCTTCAGCCATATTACCCAAATAGGTATTACTACAGGAAACTACCAAAGTGGTGGTAAGTTAGAGGTAGATGAAAATAAACTTAGGGCGGCTATTATTGACAATCCGGAAGGTGTTATAGATTTATTGTTTCAGAAATCCGATACTAAAGTAGTGAGCGGAGATAAAGAAAGTGCTGCTAAAAATCGTGCAGAGTCTGGTTTGATAGATAGGCTATTTAGTGATATGATTGTAGGCATGAAGGACATTGTTAGAAGATCCGGAACAGGCGATAATGCCAGTTTGTATAGAAGTGTTCAGTCTAACATGCTTATAGACTTTGTAACTAGTGGATCTATAAGTGTATTAGATAAGGATATTACTGGTGTTGGTACCCGTATAGCGAGAGAAGAATCTCTACTTACTTCCAAAGAAACACGTTATTGGAAGCAGTTTACAGCAATGGAAAAGGCGATGCAAAAGATGAACAGCCAAAGTTCTTGGTTATATGCTCAGCTAGGACAATAGTAATAAGTAAATCTGTGGTTGGCGGGCAATTTAGTTATTAGGAGGAAATGTAAATGGCAATGAAGAATCCTTATGGTCAGTACAAACAGAATAGTGTTATCACTGCAAGCCCACAGGAGCTTACACTAATGCTTTATAACGGAGCTTTAAAGTTTATTGGTATGTCTAAAATATATATTGAGCAAAAAGATATTCCAAAAGCAAATGAATCAATAATGAGAGCTCAGGACATTATACAAGAGCTTAACATTACTCTAAACATGGATTATGAAATTTCCACAGGTTTAAGAAGTCTGTACATATATATTTTAGATAAATTGGTGGATGCCAACATATCTAAGGATATTAAGCATTTAGATGAGGCTGCAGAGATGGTTACAGAGCTTAGAGATACATGGAAAGAATCTATGATAATCTCTAAAAGTGGAAGATAGGTGATTGGGTGGGAAGAGAAGAACTAATAGAATATTTACTTAAACTAAGTGAAGGAAAGTTGTTCTTAATTAATCAATTATTGACTTTAACTCAGCAGCAAAGCGAAGGTCTGGAAAGTGAAGAAAGTCATATATTAAATGAAATAATTGAGCAAAAACAAAATATTATGGGTAGAATTGATGTTTTAGATAAAGAATTTGTCAGTAAGCATGATTTATTAAAGGGCGAGTTTCTAATAGATAATGTAGAAACTATGCAGGCTGATGATAAGAACAATATGAGGCTTCTACAAGATAAAATTAGAGAAATACAAATGTTAACAGAGAAGATACAACAAATAGATAATGCTAATATTGAGAGATTAAAGAAAAATATGGAATTGGTAAAAAATGAGCTAAAAAAAGTTAAGTTTGGAAAAAAGATTGCCCAAGGATATGGTAATAATAAGGTAACAGATGGGATTTCGATTTTCGTTGATAAAAAGCAATAAATTAGCTATAATGGATATAGTGCATTTAAAGGTCTGTGGTTGAAAGTCCATGCCAGTCGCAGGCAAAAGGACCCACGTAAGGTAGTAAAATTGCTATTGAGCATGGTGCGGCTTAGAAGTAAGACCTGCCGATATATAAATCGAGAGGGGTAGTAGTGAAAGTAACCCCGTAGCGAACCCTCCAGCAGGCGAGTGTGGGGGCAAAGACCAGGTCAGCTTTAATGTACTATAAAAAAGTGAAAAATGTTGATTTTTATCTAAATAAGTAGATGACATGTATGTGTTGTCTACTTTTTTTATTTAGACATTTTATTTATTATAAATTGTAATAGTTTGTCCAAATGTTGGAAAATGCACAAAAATGAAGGAAAACGGATGTAATAATATTAATATATGAAGGTTGAAAATATTTGTACAATATACAGGAACTATTCGACAAAAATAGTTTGTCCCAGACTATTCACAGAACTATTCACAGTGTTATACCCTTTGAAAATAAGTTATCAACAAACTTATTAACATTATCCACAGTTATTATATAAACATATCCACAGGGATAACTTTTATTTATAAAAGAAAAAAATCAATATAATAATGAAGAATTCAATTAAATAATTAGTCATATATTATAATAATTATTCGATTATTATAATATATGTATATATATGCTGAAAAACTAAAATTATTACTAATTTTAGTTTGATAGATATATATTTGGGTAAAATAATATAAATCAATTAATCAACTATAAAAATTATCTAATTCGAATTAAATAAGATGTAACATCAAGGTTAAACATGTTTAATAATAAGGATTGATATTTTAAGTTGACTAACCTCAGCTTAAACTCTATAGATTGAAAGGAGCTGGATTTATGAAAGTAATCGTTAGTGGGAGAAATGTAGATATTACAGACGCTTTAAGGGACACAGTACAATCTAAGCTAGGTAAGCTTGATAAGTTTTTCAACAAGGAGCTGGAAGCGCAGGCCACATTATCAGTTCAAAAAAATAGACATATTATAGAAGTGACTATTCCTATTAATGGCTCTATACTAAGAGCAGAAGAATCTACAGAAGATATGTATGGCTCTATTGATAAGGCAGTGGATAAATTAACAAGACAGCTCAGAAAGCAGAAAAATAAGCTTGAGAATCGTAATAATAAATATGAAACAATCCGTTTTGAAAATATTCCAGCTTATGAAGAAAGTATGCAGGAATCTAAAATTGTTAAAACAAAGCGTTTTGCTATGAAGCCAATGAATGCAGAAGAAGCAATTTTGCAGATGGAGCTTTTAGGACATAGTTTTTATGTATTTGCAGATGCAGAAACTGATGATGTAAATGTTATATATAAGCGTAAAGATGGAAATTATGGTTTGATTGAACCTGATTTTGAATAAATAGTAGTAATAATTTTATATATTGCAGGATGGCCTAGAGCCATCCTGTTTATTTTGTAGAAAAAATAAATATTAGAATAAAAATAGAAGGAAAAAATAGAAAATTGTAGAATATATAGCATTGGCATTGTTCAGCACATAATATTTATTCGAATTATTGTGGATAATTAGATTTTTATCCAGAAAAATATTACAAATAATATATAATTGGTTTTCGATATATGGGGGAGAAGTTGTATGGAAAATATGCAGAACTTATCTTTGGAAATAGAGAAAATATTAAAATGTATACCAGGGGTTCTTTTTACTAAAGTAATTTCAGAGGAAAATATTGAAGATTTCAATATCGAAGAAATACATATTGTTGCTACTACTGAAAGAAATCCTAAGCAAATTTCAAGGGATATTCAATCTATTATGAGTGCCAAATTTAATTTGGACTTTGATCATAAAAAGGTTAGTATTGCCCAAATCGAATATGAAAACACGACTAATACTATACAAGGCAATAAGAGATTAAAAATTGCTGGTATTGATTATGCCATAAAAGGAAATCAAGTAAAAACGGAAGTAATACTACAATATGATGATAAAACATATACTGCAGAGGAAATAGGACCTAATACATTATCTAATGTTTATAGAATTTTAGCTAATGCAACATTAAATGCTATTCATAAATATATTGATAGAGAGCATGTGTTTGCAATTGAAGATATAGAGAGGGTTAAAATAGGGAAAAAGGAAGCAGTCATTGTGGCTGTAAGTATTGTTTCTTCAGAATATGAAGAAATATTACTGGGAAGCACCCTAATTAAGGAGGATGTTCGTGAAGCTGTGGTTAAGGCTACCTTAGATGCCTTAAATCGTAGGCTACCTAAATTTAGTTAGTACCTTAGATCGACTAAATTGACAAAAAGTATAGTTTTGAAGCCTTTCCTAGCGTAGCGTAAGCTCCTATTGTATTAGCGTAGCAATAGAGATTATGCAAGGGGGGCATATTTTAATGACAATTTTAACTGCTATTTTAGAAGTTTTAACAAAAGCTGTTGGAAACCTTACTTGGTTATAATAGTCATTAGTCGATCTAGGTTCTATATTTTGGAGGAATAAAATGAAAAGCTTACCCATTAATCTTAAAAAATATATATTAATTATTATGGGTCTATCAATTTTATTATTGTTTACTATGGTACGTTTGTATAGTATACCTGATTATTCTATTTTTGTAATATTGACTATATTGTCGATAATAGTAGAATCATTAGTTGTTCCTATACCCGGAGGTGCAGCTATATCAGTAGGTTATGCAGTTACATTTACTGCTATGATTATTTTAGGTCCTTTGGGTGCTGCTGTTTGTTGTTCGATCGGTGTAATGTTGAGATATGCCAAGTTGTCAGATGGATCAGTAAGGCATATAGGAAATACACCGTTGTACAAAGTGCTTTTTAATGGTGCTCAAGCCTTGATTTGTATCGGTTTAGCATCTATAGTTTACTATAGTTTTGATACTAAAATTGCAGATTTATTATTTTATAAAAATATAATTCCTTTGGTAATCTCTATATGTGTTTATGTACTTTTAAATGTTTTTATAATAACTAAATTACTTTCTAAATTAAATAATGAATCTTTTAGGAAGATGTTTATTAAGAATATAAAATGGCTACTACCTAATTGTTTTGTAATTGCATCCCTAGGAATTTTTATAAGCATATTATACCTAAATTATGGAACAGCAATTATGCTATTATTCTTTGGTCCACTTTTATTAGCAAGACATTCGTTTAAATTATATTTAGAAATGAAACAAGTTTATATTGAAACAGTTTATGCTTTAACTAAGGCGGTGGAAGCTAAGGATAAATATACTAATGGCCACTCCCAGAGGGTTGCCGAATATGCTGAAAAGCTAAGTGACAAGATGAAACTTGGATATAAAAGAATAGAAACTTTAAAAACAGCTGCTTTACTTCATGATGTAGGTAAAATAGGAATAATGGATAATATTCTAAATAAACCCGGAAGATTAACAGATGAAGAGTTTGAAACTATTAAAAAGCATCCTGAAATTGGTGTGGAAATTTTAAGTTCAGTAGACTTTCTAAAGGAGATAAGAGAGATCATTTTAAATCATCATGAAAAATACGATGGAACTGGATATCCTTCGGGATTAAAGGGAGATGAAGTGCCAATTGAAGCATATATATTATCTATTGCAGATGCATTTGATGCTATGACTAGTGATCGTTCTTACCGTAAAGGTATGACAGTGGAAAAGGCAATAAATATTATTGAAAAGGATGCTGGAACCCATTTCCATCCACTGGTAGCAGAACAATTTATAGAATTAATAAAAAAAGAGGTTGAAGAGCAGGAAAATGTACAGAGTAGAGTATTAAAGGCTCAATCAGCTAATTAATAAATCCTTAACCCTATCATATATTTGATTTGGTTAAGGATTTGTTGATTTTTGTTAAAGTTTTATATAAATAAAATATTTAGGAGGAGAAGAAGAATATTTGGAGAATTTGTAATATAGTTAACTGTTAATTTTTCAGGGGGAGTGTATTTTTATGATATTTGAAGGATTAATATTGGGAATAATAGTCGGAAAGCTTCGGGGAGGCAATGTAAGAAACCTAGGTAAGTTTATGTTTAAATCTTCTTTTCTATTGGTTTTTTCATTGATACTGCAACTAGGGACATCTATTTTAATTTCTATTGGTTATGAAAAGGTTATAGATAATCGAATGTTCATATATATTGTTGCCTACATTATGCTTTTTATTGTTTTATTTTTAAATTTAGGTAGAGGTTCTGTTTGGTTTATTTTAATTGGTGCTATTGCTAATTTTGCTGCTATAGTATTAAATGGAGGAAGCATGCCTATCGATGTTGCTATTCTAGAAAAAATGAATTTTGAAAATATGCTTCAATCAATTAAGATAGGGGCAATGCCTAATTATATTGATATTAATGAGGCATATTCTTTTACAATTTATTTAGCTAAAAGGTTTGCTACTCCTATATGGTATCCTTTCAAACAGATATTTAGCGCTGGAGACATAGGTATATCTTTAGGCCTTTTATTATTTACTCAAGGGATAATGCAGCTTAATAGGCATCATTATCCATCAAAAATTTTGAAGTTTGATTACCGTGGAAAAATGAAGCTGTAGGATCCTTGTATATAGTGGAAAAACTAAGCTGAGATAATATCTCAGCTTAATTAATGTAAATATAATATAAATTTTAAATATATGCTGTAGCTGTAGTGGTTATATTAAAAAGTATGTACAAATGATATGTATAAATGATATATTTAGACATATATTGTAATTTAGGATTTATTGTATTGTTAAATAATTAATGCTAAAATAATATGATAGGTACATTAATAATGAAAATATTGAGGTGGATATGGTGAAAAGATTATTTGAAAAGGTTTTTGGCACCTATAGCGAAAGAGAAATTAAAAAATTAGATAAAACAGTTGATCAAATAGAAGCTTTAGAATCTGAATATGCAAAATTAACTGATGCTGAGCTACAGGATAAGACTAGACAATTTAAAGAAAGATTAGAAAAGGGAGAAACATTAGACGATATTCTACCAGAAGCCTTTGCTACTATACGTGAAGGTGCATGGAGAACTTTAGGAATGAAACACTATAGAGTACAACTTTATGGTGGTATAGTGCTTCATGAAGGAAGAATCGCGGAGATGAGAACTGGAGAAGGTAAGACTCTAATGGCGACTTTACCAGTATATTTAAATGCTCTAGCTGGCAAGGGAGTTCATGTTGTTACTGTTAACGATTACCTAGCAAAAAGGGACCAAGAGGGTATGGGTAAGGTTTATAATTTCCTTGGTTTAACAGTAGGAGTAATTGTACATGGAATAACTAATGAAGAAAGAAGAGCTGCCTATAGATGTGATATTACCTATGGAACAAATAATGAGTTTGGATTTGACTATTTAAGGGATAACATGGTAATTCACCTTCACGAAATGGTTCAAAGAAAATTGAACTATGCCATTGTAGACGAGGTGGATAGTATTTTAATTGATGAGGCTAGAACACCATTAATTATTTCTGGTCAAGGGGAAAAATCTACTAAGATGTACTTTATTGTAGATCAATTTGTTAAAACCTTGAAGAAGGAAGTTGATTTTGTTCTGGATGAAAAGGCTAACTCTGTTACTTTGACAGAAGAAGGTGTTGAGAGATCAGAAAAACACTTTGGAATAGAGAACCTGTCAGATATTTCAAACATAGAGTTATCGCATCATATTAATCAAGCATTAAAGGCGAATAACCTAATGAAACTAGATAAGGATTATGTTGTGAAGGATGGAGAAATCGTTATAGTAGATGACTTTACGGGAAGATTAATGTTTGGTCGTCGATATAGTGAAGGGTTACACCAAGCTATAGAAGCAAAGGAAGGGTTAGAGGTACAAAGAGAATCTAAAACCTTAGCTACTATTACATTCCAAAACTACTTTAGAATGTACGACAAGCTATCTGGTATGACTGGTACAGCTAAAACGGAAGAGGAAGAATTTATGTCTATTTATAATATGGATGTTGTTGAAATTCCAACTAATAAGCCTGTAATTAGACAAGATACATCAGATCTTGTATATAAATCAGAAAAAGGTAAAGTAATGGCCATAATAAAAGACATTGAAGAGAAAAATAAAAAAGGCCAACCTGTTTTAGTAGGTACTATATCTATAGAAAAATCTGAGGAGCTTGCTAATGCATTAAAGAGAAGAGGAGTGCCTCATGAAGTGTTAAATGCTAAGCAACACGAAAGAGAGGCTGAAATTGTTGCACAGGCTGGACGTAAAGGCATTGTTACTATTGCAACTAACATGGCTGGTCGTGGTACGGACATTCTTCTTGGAGGTAACCCAGAGTTTTTAGCAAAGCGTGAAATGAAAAAGCAAGGTTATAGTGATGAAATTTTGTCTATGGTAACTAGTCACGGTGAAGCTACGGATGAAGAGTTAGTAAATGCAAAGAAAAAATATGAAGAAATCTATAGTAAATTTAAGGTAGAAACAGATAAGGCCCATGAGGAAGTTAAGTCAGTAGGAGGACTTCATATTATAGGTACAGAAAGACATGAGTCTCGAAGAATAGACAACCAGCTTAGAGGTCGTGCTGGACGTCAGGGAGACCCAGGTTCAAGTAGTTTCTATATATCCCTAGAGGACGATCTTATGAGATTATTCGGTGGAGATCGTATGTTAGGTCTGGTAGAAAAAATGGGACTTGCTGAAGATGAAGCCATAGAACATAAGCTTTTAACTAGTTCTATTGAGAATGCACAGAAAAAGGTAGAGGGAAGAAACTTTGGAATACGTAAACACGTACTTCAATATGATGATGTAATGAATAAGCAAAGAGAAGTTATATATGGTGAAAGAAAGAAAGTATTAGAAGGAGAGAATATGAGGGATCATATTTTCAACCTATTAGAAAATATTGTTGAAGACGGTATTGCTATTTATACTGCTGATGCCAAATATCCTGAAGAGTGGGACCTAGATGGACTAAAGGATTATTTAAGCAATATGTTTTTACCAGCTAATTCATTAGAGTTTACTAATGTTGAAGATTTAACCATTGAATCATTAAAGAGTCAAATAGTTGAAGTGGCTGGAAAGATATATAGCGAAAAAGAACAGGATATTGGCGCAGAGCGTATGAGAGAAATAGAAAGGGTAATTTTACTTCAAGTAATCGATACAAGATGGATGGATCATATAGATGCAATGGATCAATTACGTCAAGGTATAGGATTAAGAGCTATTGGGCAAGAGGATCCTGTAAGAGCGTATCAAATAGAAGGATATGATATGTTCCAAGAAATGATAAAGAGCATTCAAGAGGAGACTGTTAGATATTTATTTAGTATAGAAAAAGAGGTAGTTGTTGAAAGAAAGCAAGTAGCGAAACCAATTGCTGCTAGTCATGGAGATCAAGATGGGAAAAGTTCTCCTGTAGTTAAAAAAGAAGAAGTAGGTCGTAATGATCTTTGTCCTTGTGGTAGTGGTAAAAAGTATAAAAAATGTTGTGGACAATAAATAATGGGGTGAAAAAATGCTGAACTTAGATAATTACAAACAGCAACTTTTCAAACTTAATGAAGATATTAATGGAATGAGGGATTCACTTTGACATTGATAAACTAGCTTCATTAAGCGAAGAACTAGAATATAAAATGGCAGAGGAAACCTTTTGGAATGATCCACAGGAAGCTCAAAGTACTTTAAAAAAGGCAAGGAGTTACAAAGACAAAATAGAGAACTATGAAAAACTAATAGAGGTCTATGAAGAGTTGGAAATGATGACTGTCTTTATTGAAGAGGGAGATACAGCCTTTGAAAAGGATTTAATTAAAGGCATAAAGGAGCTTGAAGATCGTATTGATACAATAAAAATTGAAACTCTTCTTCAAGGAGAATACGATAAGAGTAATGCTATTATATCTATCCATGCAGGGACAGGAGGATTAGATGCTCAAGATTGGGCAAAGATGCTTTTGAGGATGTATACTCGTTGGGCAGAAGATAAAGCATACCAGGTTAAAACCTTAGATATTTTAACAGATACAGAAGCCGGTATTAAAAGTGTTACTCTTCTTATTGAGGGAATTAATGCCTATGGATATTTAAAGTCGGAAAAGGGAGTGCATAGGTTAGTTAGAATCTCTCCCTTTGATTCCTCTGGTAAAAGACATACTTCATTTGCATCTGTAGATGTTATGCCAGAAATTGATGATTATGTGGATATTCAAATTAATCCAAACGATATTAGGGTAGATACCTATAGAGCTAGTGGTGCTGGTGGACAACATGTTAATAAGACGGATTCTGCCGTTAGAATAACCCACATTCCTACTGGACTGGTAGTGCAATGTCAAAATCAAAGATCCCAGCATAGCAATAGAGAAACAGCAATGAAAATGCTTATAAGCAAGCTAGTCGAATTGAAGGAAACAGAAAAAAAGGAGAAGATTGAAGACTTACAAGGTGAGTATAATCAAATTGCATGGGGAAGCCAAATACGGTCCTATGTTTTCAATCCGTACAACCTAGTTAAAGATCATCGTACTAATGTGGAGATTGGAAATATACAAAGTGTTATGGATGGAGATATAGATCCATTTATAAATGGGTATCTTAAAGTAAACCTAGACAGTAATGTCTAGGTTTATTTATTAAAGCCTAACATAATTATAGTTGAATATTTTCTATGGAGATAGAAAAAGGTCAGATAAATAAAGGGAAAAGGACTTTCTCGTCGAAGTATTAGTCAGAAGATTTATTTGTTTTATGTTTATTTAGCAAATATCCTAATTAAGCATTTTAGAGAGAGTAAAAGGGGGATTAGAATGAAGCGGATAGTATCTAAAAGGTCTAAGAAGTATGCAGAAAATTTAGTCAATAATAATAGTGGGAAAGATAAAAAAAGAAAAAGCATAAAGACTAAATTAATGAGTATAGTATTTCTATTATTATTAATTCCAATTCTTTCGAACACTATTATTGCATATTATATAGATTCTCGGGATATCAAAACTAGGGCGGAAGAAACAAACAAAAATATCGGAGATTCTATAGCGACCCAAATCGATATATATATACAATCTGTAATGAATACAATGCAGTTACTTGCATCTACTAATGATTTTACTGAAATGGATCGCTATGAAATGGAAGATGTTTTTAAAAGATATGCTTATCAAAATAAGGATTTTATCGGATTTCAATACATAGATTTAAATGGAAACGTTATTGTTAGCAATCTAGGTAGTAAAGATGAAAATGTATCTGAAATGGACTGGTTTAAAAATGCTAAGAGTGGCAAGCTATTTATTAGCCAATCTATTAAAGCTGATAAAGGTAGTCAGGTTGGTATGATGATCAGTGTTCCTATTAGTAATAAGTTTAGCGCAAGGGCAGGGGTGCTGGCTGTTATGGTAGGTATGAACCAAATAAATGAGCTTGTAAAGAATGCTACAATTGGTGAGGATGGTTATGCTTATGCCATAGATGAAAATGGATATGTTGTTGGACATAGGCTGACTACAGAATATGTTTTAGGACGATATAATGTTTTCTATGGAAATTCAGAAGATGTGAAAAAGGTGGGAAAATCAGAAGATGATGTAGTATATGGAGTAAATAATCAATTAGAAAAGAGCCTAATCACTGGATCTAAAGTAAGAACAAATAATTGGATAGTTATAGTAGAGCAAAATGAAGATGAAATACTTGGTCAAACAAGAGTGTCTTTAAAAAGAAGCTTAATAATTGCAACTATACTTTTAGTTTTATCATTGATTGTTACATATATCTTTTCTACAGTATTTACACGTCCTATTACAAAATTAGTAGATAGTGCTATGAAAATAAAAGATGGAGATCTAACAGAACGTATTGATGTGACCATAGATAATGAAATAGGTCAACTGCAGGAAGCTTTTAACGAAATGACCATTTCTATAGGGGATATTTTAAGTGAAATAAATAGAACTACAGATGAAGTAAATAGCTTTATTGTAGATTTAAATGATAATATTGAAGTAAGTTCTAAGGCTTCTATGGAAGTTTCTCAAGCTATAGAAAGTATGGCATCAGATACTACCCATCAGATGAATAGTGTTGAAGGCACAGCTACAGCTATTAGCAATATGGTGAATGAGATTGATGAAATGACTGCGCGATATAATGTGGTAGTTAAGGCTTCGGAGGCGGCTTCTAGTTTAGCACAAAATGGTGCTGAAAATATAAAAAATATACAGGATATGATGGTTAATATTACTACTGCATCTAGCACGACTGCAACTTTAATACGAAATTTAGATAAGCATACTCAAAATATTGGAATGGCAGGTCAGCTTATTACCCAAATAGCAGAGCAAACAAATTTATTAGCTTTAAATGCAGCTATAGAGGCGGCTAGAGCTGGAGAACACGGCAGAGGATTTGCCGTTGTGGCTGATGAAGTTAGAAAACTGGCAGAGCAATCTAAAGATGCATCTAGTGAAATTATATCCTTAATTAATAATATTCAAGTAGAAACAAGAAAAGCTGTAGAAGTTATAGATCAAGGTGCTGAAGGAGTAAAGCAAGGTAACCTTGTTACGGATAAAGCTGCAATATCTTTTAATGAAATTGTTGAAAAAACTAATGAGTCCGCAGAGGCCATGAGAAGTCTATCTGCCAATATAGATAAAATATTCCAGGGTGTTGCTATTGTAGAAAATACAATAACAGAAGTATCTGGCGTGGCTCAGGCTACAGCAGCAGGTGCTGAGGAGATACTTGCAAGCACAGAGGAGCAAACTTCCGTTATCCAACATATGAATACATCTGCAGATACATTAAGTCAAATGGCCCAAGGACTAAAAGGGCTTGTAAACAGGTTTAAAATAAGTGGTATAGAAGATGAAGTATCTATGACTTATTTAGCGGATGAAGATAGTCAATTAGTTATAGAATGTGAACAGGATAATTTAAATACTGATAATGATTTTGCATACGATATTCAGGAGGAAGAAATATTAGCAGATTCTATTACAACTAACAATAAAGAAGTAATACAGGATTTAGAGGGTGAATATAAGGAAGTAGATTTGGAAGTAGCATGTACAGAAACAGTTGAAGCCGATAAATACGATGAAATAGCAGATGAGTATATTGTAGAAGATAATATTCTAGAATATGAAGAAAAAATAGTTGAATAAAATAGAAATAAAAAGTCCCTTAACTCCTTTGAGTTAAGGGACTAAATTTTTTACATAAAGACATCAAGTAGCATACCACGAATATCGTCTAGGCGTTTAACAATAGACAGACGATCAACTTCCTTGTTTAAAAACTCCTTAGTTATAGCTTCTAGCTCTCTATCAACATTTTTAACTACAGAATAAACTCTATGTCTTCCACGTCTATCGAGAAAATTTTGTTTAGAAAATTGATGGGAGTTTTTTACCGCCACATCTAAAAATTCCTTAACTAGACCTTTATATCGTATCACTTCACTTAGATGGAGTTTTTCATTTATCTTTTCTGATTGGGCTGTAATTTGAGTAAATAACTTTTCCAAATGATCTCTTACTTGCTCTGATTTTATATTTTGAAACTTTTCGACAAATTGACTGTTACGGACCTCGGATCTTTTATTTGAAGTATTAACTATATTTCCCATTTCTACAGGACCAATGCCTTTAATAGAATCCATTCTCAAAACACCTTCCTTTATACCTTCTATTATATACTATCGGCAAAATAAGTGAAATACATTAGGGCTGTAACATTGGATATATAATTATAGAAATTAAAGAAAATCTGATTAAATGTCGATAACTATTTGAGAGAAGAAGTAAATATAGATTGAGGGTGAAACTTTTGATGAATAATAATATATGGAGAAAAGGTGTATATAGCAATGTGATCAATTCATATATGAAAACACCCAGCAATTCTAAAATAAAAGGAACCTTGCTGGAGATAAATGAAAATAGAATAAAGCTTAGTATCGGAGACCAAAAAGCATTAGAGATTACTCTAAATAAGCCATTAAAGGCAGAGATAGGAGATACTGTAGTAATAGATAGAAAAGATATAGTAAAGTCACAAATGGTTAATGTGGTAGAGACACAGTCTATCAAAAACTCCCAAAGTAAATACGATTATATTTTAAGCTCATTAGGTATTTCTAAAAAGGAAGAGAGTATTTGGGCTGTAAAAACTTTAGATAACCATGGTGTAGATATTACAAAAGAAAATATATTATCCTTCATGTCTGCAAAGGAGCAGCTGGGGAGTATAAGCGAAAAGCTAGATTATGACACTGTTATTAAGCTTAAAGATAAGGATGTAGATTTTGAAAAGGAGTCACTTCAAAAAGTGCTACAGGAAATGCAAAATGTACAGGGAGAAAAGCGGCCTTTTTCACTTTTACGATTTTTAGGTATAAAAAAAGATATGTCTACAGAGGAAGCTGAAAAAATTTCCTATAATTTATATGGAAGCAAGATGGGTAAGGACATTACAGATATTATTAAGGCTCTAGATAAAGCTGGACTAGAGCCTACAAAGGAAAAGATAGAAGAGATAAATACTGTATTTTCAAAGCTAAACAATATCGAAAATATAGAAGATAAAACTATAATTGATAGTTTGAAAAATAAAATAGATACATCTATAGATAACTTATACAAACTAAAAAATGCAGTGGTAAGAGGTGCTATACATGCTGAGGAAAAGCTAGGGCAGCTGGCGAGTAAAGTATATGGAGCATATAGTGGTGCAGTCAGTTCTGTAACGGAAAGGGATCTTAGTCAAATAGAAGAAGATATTCGAGGCCGATTAGAAGAATTGGGCATAAAAGCTACAGAAGAATTAGTAAAACTATCAAAGGATGTTATAGCTAGAGGATTAGATTTAACTAAGGAAAATTTAGAGAAAATAATGGCTGTAAAGGGCGCAATTGCAGAACTTGGCTCTAGTCTGGACTACGAGAAAACTGCTCTATTAATGGCTTCCGGTGTGATAGTAGAGAAGGTAGATGTTGCAGAGCTTGTTAATATGGTGGGAGTAGCTGAGGAAGGTATTAGTTTAGGTTTAAATAGACTTGAGATATTGGAATTAATTGAGAATATAGATATAAAGACATTAGCTCTACATATGAAGCTAAGTCTACCGACTACTTTAGAGAGTTTGAATATTTCTCAGAGTCTACTCGATGGGGATATTACAGTTGAGGAATGGATAAACACTTTAAGTGATTTAGATGGTGTAGGAGATATATTATCTAAAACAGATGAATCTGATCTAATAGCTATATTAGATAGGCTAGCTAATAATGAAACATGGGAGCTAGATATAGCTGCTCAAACTTATTTAAGATCTAATGGTGATAAATTAGGCCCTATAATGGATGAAGGTTATAGAAGTGAAATGGCCAAGGCACTACTTCAGAATGGTATTACTCTTAATAATATAAATATGCAGGAAATCTATATGACTAAAAAAAGTTTAGATAGGGTTTCAGATAATTTAACATCTGATGTACTCCAAATAGCCACAGAGGAAGGTACAGCAGTAGAAAAGCTAAGCTTAAGTAGATTAGCTGATATGGCAACTTCCTTAAATGGAGATAAACTCAAAAAGGATGAAGGAACTGAGAGTACTTTAAAAAATACTGTCCATGTGGCTGAGGCAGTAGACAAGATGAAAGATATGGTGGATGCTCTAAAACAGATTTCGCCTGAAAGGCGAGATAGCATAATTTCTTTATTAATGAAAAATGCAATGCCTTTAACATTAAAAGAAGTTCGAAATTTATCATTTTTTTTAAGTAACGAGAGGCAGATAGGCCAGCAGCTGGATGAGATATTGGACTTAATTGATAAAAATAATAATGATGATGTTATTAAGCTTTCTGAAGAACTTAAAAAAAATCTTATAAAAATAAATAGAGATATTAAAGATGGCAAGCAAATAGGTGAACGGCCTTATGAGGAGTTTTCCAGAATGCTTAAAGAGTTGGAGAGTAAGTCATCCTTCTTATCTAGCGGAGAGAGAGCAACGCTACAAAAAAGTGCTGAAAAATTACTGGATTCTTTGGAACTACAACTTCATTTAAACAGAGAGGATACGCTTTTGCAGCTTCCATTGATGATGGGAGATCAACTTAAAAATCTTCAGATGTATATTATGAGAGATAAAAAGGGTAGCAAAAAAATTGATCCGAAGAATATGTCTGTACTATTAAACTTTGATACAAATAATATGGGTAATGTAAATATTTATGTGGCAGTTAATTATAAAAATATAGTTATGAAGATGGGATTAGCTAACAAGGATGACCAGAGTCTTGTTGAGAGCTACTCTAAGGAGCTGGAAAAGTATTTAGAAGACTTAGGTTATGATCTAAAGGATTTATCCTTTAGAATAGATGAAGATAATCATATAACTTCTATGATTAAAGAAACTGAAGGTAGCCATCGTACACTAAAAAATCTACTTGATGTGAAGATTTAGAATAGGAGTGATATGGTGGAGAAAAAAGCCAAGGTAAGACAGGCAGTAGCCCTTAAATATGACTTAGAAAAAGATAGTGTCCCTATTATTACAGCTTCTGGACTAGGCACAGTGGCAGATAAAATTGTAGAAAAAGGAATAGAAAGTGATGTTGCTATATACGAGGATGAAAGGCTGGTGAAGGAATTGCTTCAATTTAAAGTAGGTACAGAAATACCGCCAGAGCTTTATGAAATCGTGGCTCAAGTCCTAATTTTTATAGAAAATATAGACCAAAAAAAAGGTTCTGCAAAATACACTAAATATTACTAGTAAAATCTATAAAGATTTTGATAGAAATAGACGATAACTATTCTAGTAAGCAATTATTAAAGCTAATTATTGTAGATAGTATTTTTACTATACGAATACTTGCATCAATGAAATATGAATTTTAGATTGAGTTGTAGTTGTAAATGAATTAATATAAAAAAACAATATAAACTTAAATTTCAAGGGGGAAACAAAATGCGTATAAACAATAATATACCTGCACTTAATTCACATAGAATGCTGAATAGAAGCTCCAATGCATCTGCAAAAGTATTGGAGAGGCTTTCTTCTGGTAAAAGAATTAACCGTGCTGCAGACGATGCGGCAGGAATGGCTATTTCAGAAAAGATGAAAGCCCAAGTAAATGGACTTAAAATAGCTTCAAGAAATGCATTAGATGGTATATCTTTAATACAAACTGCAGAAGGAGCTATGAACGAGGTTCATGCAATGCTCCAACGTATGAGAGAGTTAGCTGTACAAACCTCAAATGGGGTTTATAAAGATGATGATATAGAATCTGTTAATAATGAAATACAGGAATTATTAGAGGAAATAGATAATATAGCAAAGACTACTCAATTTAATGGTAAAAATATTTGTAACACTACTGATGAAATCCAACTTCAAATCGGCGCCAATGAAAATGAGGTTATGAAATTTAACCTTGTGGATATCACAACTGGAAACTTAAAAATTGATGTTTTAAAAACAGAGGTACCTGATCCAGACAATCCTACTGGACCTCTTATTCCTGGTGATAATGTAATTAAAGATAATGAGTCTGCTTCGAAAGCGATTACAATAATAGATAAGGCTATTCAAACAGTATCAGAAGGCCGTTCAAAACTAGGAGCAACTCAAAATAGGCTAGAGCATACTATTGCTAATGTAGACAATGCTGCAGAAAACTTAACTGCTGCTCTATCTCGTATCGAGGATACTGATATGGCATTAGAGATGTCTGAGTTTACTAAGTATAATATTCTAGTCCAAGCTGGTACTGCAATGCTTGCTCAGGCAAACCAGAGACCGCAAACTATATTACAACTTTTAGGCAACTAATTAGAAACCGCATGAATGTATGTTTTATGTATAGTTTTAATACTATAAAATTATACACATGTATCGAGGTGAAAAAATGATAGAAAAAGAATACTTAGCTAATCGGGTAGCTAATGCCAACGATGCACAGCTAGTTGTGTTAGTATATGAAGGACTAATAGATACAATAAAAACTGCTATTGAAGATATTGAGTCTAAAAGTCCAGACAAGCTAAATATTTCTATTAATAAAATTAGAGAAATTTTAGCTGAGCTTTTAGCGACCCTTCAAGGTGATTTCGAAATTGCTAATAACTTAAGAAGTATTTATGTTTATTTAAATAAAATAGTTACAGAAGCTGAATCGAAATGTGATAAAGGAAAGCTGGAGGAAGCTATTAAAGTAATAACTCCTCTATATGAAGCATGGCAGGAGCTTGGAGAAAAAGACGAGGTATCTGCAACATCCTCCCAAGTAGGTACAAAATCTACTAATGGACCAGCTATTGTTGCAGGCATGACCTACGGAAAGGGCCAGCTTAATGACTATGTAATCAATAACGATGATAGATGGCAAAAGGGTTAAAATAACAATAATGAAGCATCCTAGTCTTAGTAGAGTGTAAAAAACATTCTAAAGACTAGGATGTTTTTTAATAGTCTTATGGGCCAGTATATTCACTAGCATCAGACGAATTCTTGAAACTTTTTATAAAATTAAGTATCATTATGATATAATAGCCCTATAAAAAATCAGAGAGGAGAATTTTATGGATATTATAAAACAACTGATTAAAGAGTTCGGAATAAAAGAAAGTCAGGTAAGCAGCACTATTCAATTAATAGATGAGGGAAACACTATTCCTTTTATTGCTAGATATAGAAAAGAAATGACTGGCGGATTAAGTGACGAGGTTTTAAGAGATCTTTATGACAGGCTTATATATTTAAGAAACTTAGAAGCTAGAAAAGAAGAAGTTATAAGACTGATTAATGAGCAGGGAAAGTTAACGGAAGAATTAAAAAAGGATATATTAGAGGCTGATGTGCTTCAGAAAATAGAAGACCTATATAGACCATTTAGAGCTAAAAGAAGAACTAGAGCTACCATTGCAAAGGAAAAAGGTCTAGAGCCATTAGCCGAGTTAATATTAGAGCAAAGTGTTATGCAGGGAACTATTGAGGATATGGCTCTGCCCTTTATTAATGAGGAGTTAGAGGTAAGTACTGTGGAAGATGCAATAAACGGAGCAAAAGATATAATAGCCGAAATTATATCCGATAATGCACAGTATAGAGAAAATATAAGAAATATGAATATTAAAAGTGGTACAATTAAAAGCGAGGCAGTAGATAAGGAAGAAAAAACTGTTTATGAAATGTATTATGACTTTAATGAGGCTGTTAATAAAATTGCAAACCATAGAGTGCTAGCTTTAAATAGAGGAGAAAATGAGAAAAAACTTAAAGTAAAGTTATTAAGTCCGGAGAATGAAATAATAGAATATATAACAAAGCAGGTTATAACAAATAACAAAGCAATAACAAAAGAAGTATTACAAGAGACTATAGAAGATTCTTATAAACGACTAATATCGCCTTCGATAGAAAGAGAAGTTAGAAATCTATTAACAGAAAGAGCAGAGGAGGAAGCTATAAAAGTATTTGGTAAAAATACAAAACCTTTATTATTAATTTCTCCTGTTAAAGATGTTAGGGTTTTGGCTATTGATCCAAGTTATAGAACTGGATGTAAAATTGCAATTTTAGATGAGACTGGCAAGTTATTAGATTATACTACTACTTATCCTAATGCACCTCATAACAAGATAGAAGAATCTAAAAAAGTTATTAAAGAATTAATAGATAAGTACAATATAGATATAATTCCAATTGGTAATGGAACCGCATCTAGAGAGACGGAGCTACTTGTGGCAGACACTATAAAAGAAATCGTTAGAGAAGATGTATATTATACAATTGTCAGTGAAGCAGGAGCTTCTGTATATTCAGCATCAAAACTAGCTACTGAAGAATATCCAGATATAGATGTATCTATTAGAGGAGCTATTTCAATAGGGCGTAGATTACAAGATCCTTTAGCAGAACTAGTTAAGATTGATCCTAAAAGCATTGGGGTTGGTCAATATCAGCACGACTTAAACCAAACTAAATTAGGAGAAACACTAAAAAATGTTGTGGAGGATTGCGTTAATAGTGTTGGAGTAGATTTAAATACTGCCACTCCATCTCTACTTCAATATGTATCTGGTATTTCATCTGCCGTAGCTAAAAACATTGTAAAATATAGAGAAGAAAACGGAAAGTTTAAAAGTAGAAAAGAGCTTACAAAGGTGGCAAGATTAGGTGGTAAGGCCTTTGAACAATGTGCAGGCTTTTTAAGAATTTCAGATGGAGTTAATCCATTAGACAATACTGCTGTACATCCAGAGTCTTATGAAATAACTATGGGATTAATAGAAAAGCTTGGGTATACTACTGAAGACATAAGAGCAGGTAAGCTAAAAAATATAGAGGAGAAAATATCTGAGTATGCTAAAGCATCAGCAAAAGGATTAGATAATCAAATAAAAATGCTGGCAGATGAATTAGGTATAGGAATACTTACCCTAAACGATATAATAGAGGAGATAAAAAAACCAGGTAGAGATCCTAGGGAAGAGATGCCAAAACCTATATTTAGAAGTGATGTTTTAAAGATGGAGGATCTGAAGCTAGATATGATTATGACAGGTACAGTAAGAAATGTAGTGGACTTTGGAGCTTTTGTTGATATTGGTGTAAAACAGGATGGACTGGTACATGTTTCTGAGCTTAGTAATAAATTTGTAAAAAATGCAATGGATATTGTATCTGTTGGTGATGAGATTAAAGTTAAAATTATTGGTTTAGATATTGAAAGAGGAAAAATTTCACTTAGCATTAAGCAGGTTTAAAGAATTTAAAAAATAGAAACTTTTTTAAATTTAAAAGGTCTAATATAGGAATGGCAAAAAACAGTAAAAATATTTCTATTCCCTAAAAATATTGCAGGAATTTTCTGTACACCTGTTGAAATATATATGTATTATGCTGTATGCATAGTAGATCACAACATGTGGGGAGGAAATAATATGATATTAGTAAAAAATGCGAAAATCTATACAATGGCTGGTGAAGTCATTGAAAAAGGATCAATTTTATTAGAAGAAGGTAAGATTAAAGAAATAGGTATAGATATTGTAGCACCTTTTGATGCAGAAGTTATAGATGCTGAAGGTAAGCTTGTATTTCCAGGTATGATAGATGCCCATTGTCATTTAGGAATGTGGGAAGATGCTATAGGCTTTGAAGGATCTGATGGCAATGAAATGACAGATCCTATTACACCACATCTAAGAGCAATTGATGCTATCAATCCAATGGATAGAACTTTTAAAGAAGCTTATGAAGGTGGAATTACAACCGTATCAACAGGTCCTGGAAGCGCAAACGTTGTTGGGGGACAATTTGCTTCCATTAAGACCTATGGTAAAAGGATAGATGAAATGGTTGTTCAAGAGCCTTCAGCAATGAAGGTGGCTTTTGGAGAAAATCCTAAAAGGGTGTATAACGATAAAAAACGTATGCCTATGACAAGGATGGCAACAGCTGCTTTATTAAGGGATACATTAATGAAAGCCAAGGAATATTATAATAAGAAGCAGGAAGCGAAAGATGATAAATCAAAGGCTCCTGCATTAGATATGAAAATGGAAGCCATGATGGATGTATTGGAAGGAAAAATTCCGTTAAAAGCACATGCCCATAGAGCAGATGATATATTTACTTCTATTAGAATTGCTAAAGAATTTGGAGTAAAAATAACTTTAGAGCATTGTACAGAGGGACATTTAATTGCGGATTATATTGCTAAAGAGGGATTACCAGCAGTGGTAGGACCTACCTTTGGAGATCGTTCTAAATTTGAGCTTATAAATAAAACCTTTGATACTCCTAAAATGTTATGGGAGGCAGGAGTTAAGATTGCTATTATGACAGACCACCCAGTAATTCCGGTACAGAATTTGCCTTTATGCGCTGCATTATCTGCAAAGGCAGGATTACCAGAAGAAGAGGCATTGAAGGCTATTACTATTTATCCTGCTGAAATATTAGGAATAGAAGATAGGGTAGGAAGTATTGAGGTTGGTAAGGATGCAGATATAGTTATATGGAACGGTCATCCTTTTGATATACAATCCTCTGTAGTTTGTACAATTATAGATGGAAGTGTTGTATATAAAAAATATTAACATTATAGATTAGAGAGATTTATTAGAGAACACGGGGGAAAAGAGGTTATGTTATATGGATCGAATGCCTATAAATGTAGTTGTTTTTGGTTCTATACCAGAAGCAATATTGGTAATTTCTTTAGGTCTTATATTAATAGGAATGCGTCCCCCATTTAGAAAAATCGTTGTAGCAGCAATTATTCAAGGAGTAGCGGCTTATTATATTCGAAAAAATGTAGGGTTTGGTCTGCATATATTGCTTCAGTATATTACTATGTGCATATTAGTATGGTTAATAATTAGAATGCCTATTTGCTTATCTTTATTAGGAGTTTTAATAGGTGTTACTATAACTAGCTTGATAGAAGGAACTATGGTTCTTATTATTCCTAAGCTTATAGGAGTATCGTTGGCAGAAATAATGTCAAGGAGTTGGTTGAGAGTTGCTTTGTTTTTACCACATCTTTGTATACTATCTATATTAGTCTATCTGTGTTTGAAGCATAATTTTACATTAGAAGACGAAATAGGAATATTAAGGATAAAGAAAAAATAAGGTTAGAAAAGTAGCCCTATTCTATTGAATCAACTCCTATACTACTTAAATTTCAAACTAGCATTAAAATTTTTAAGTGCTCAAAAGTATCAAGAGAAGTATTGCATTATATACTGAATATGTATATAATAAAAGTGTAGAATTAATTTAATAAAAAATTCTTCAGGGCAGGGTGAAATTCCCGACCGACGGTAAAGTCCGTGAGTCGATGCAAATCGATTGAACTGGTGAAATTCCAGTACCGACAGTAGAGTCTGGATGGGAGAAGAATTAAAGAGGTTATTTTGTATGCTTATGCCCTGGAAGTATTCCAGGGCATTTTTGATTTTGAGCACTCAATTCTAGGCAAAGCTTAGAATTGAGTGCGATATAAAGTTTGGGAGTGCAAACGAACAAATTTTATTCCCTCTTTATGGTTTCTCCTCTACTTATTTATTTAGTAATGAATTAATAAAGGAGGAAGGATTATGCAAAAAATAACAAAAACAACTGGTGTAAGTAAACCAAGGCTCACAACAAATAGCTTAGTGAAAATATCAGTATTATCAGTATTATCGTATATTTTAATGGTAATTGATTTTCCACTACCTATGTTCCCACCATTTTTAAAGCTTGATTTTAGTGATATACCTGCACTTTTAGGAAGTTTTGCTATGGGACCAATGGCTGGGGTGCTTGTACAACTAGTAAAGGTAACACTACACCTTTTAACAAAAACTCAAACTGGTGGAGTAGGAGAACTTGCAAACTTTATAGTTGGAGTTTCTTATATATTACCAGCTGCAATTATTTATCATAGAAAAAAAGATCGTAACCATGCTTTAATTGGTTTAATAGCAGGTACACTTGTGATGACCTTAGCGGGTGCAGTAGTAAATAAGTATATTACGCTTCCCTTTTACGCTGCATTTAGCTCAATGGATGCTATAGTAGGCATTGGTAATGCTGTTAATAGCAAGATTGTGGACGTAAACACATTGATTTTATATGGTATTTCACCTTTTAATATACTAAAGGGAGCAGTTATCGCTTTTGTAACATTACCAATTTACAAAAAGATATCTCCTATATTAAAAAATAATTAAGTAAAAATAAGATTAGAAGAGTCTCAATTTGGAGGCTCTTTTTTGCTTTACCTCTATTGTAACTGTAGGTGTAGTTTGGTTTTCTACAGAGGTATCTAAAAGGAAATTGTAAACAACATATGCTTTACTAAATAAATTATGCTAAAATAGAGTAGATGAAGTTACTATCATTATGAATGTAATTATTAAAGCTTGGAAAACTAAGTAGTACAAGCTATATATAAGGAAAATAATAGTAAGTGGGTGTAATTATGATATGTATTGATATATCAAACCAAAGAGAATTAGAAGTATTTGCTAAAAAATTAGGCCAATTAGTTAATGGTGGAGATATTCTTTGTATGACTGGAGACCTAGGTGCTGGGAAAACTACTTTTACACAAGCCTTTGCAAAGGGATTAGGTGTGGAAGAATATGTAACTAGCCCAACCTTTACATTAATTCATGAATATGATGGACGGATTCCACTTTACCATTTCGATGTATATCGTATTAACCATGTAAGCGAGATGGAAGATTTAGGATATGAAGAATATTTTTATGGTAATGGAGTTTGTGTAATAGAATGGGCCTCTTTAATAGAGGAGATTCTTCCAGATAAGCGATTATGGATTGAAATTAAAGTAACGGGTTTAGAATCTAGACAGATCTGTTTTACTAGTACAAATGATTACTATGAGGAAATGATTAAGGAGTTGTTAGCTAAATGAAACTATTAGCCTTAGATACATCATCAATGACAGCTACAGTTGCACTGTTAGACGATGATAAATTAATTGGAGAATATACCTTAAATCACAAGAAAAGTCATTCTCAGAAGCTTATGCCTATGATAGAGGAGTTAATTAATAGCTGTGATCTCACTCCAAAGGATATTGATGTATTTGCAGTATCCTTAGGACCAGGCTCATTTACGGGACTTAGGATAGGTATTGCTACTATAACCACTATGGCTCAAGCACTGAATAAAATCGTAGTAGGAGTGCCTACACTAGAGGCATTAGCTTTCAATTTGTTTAATACTCAGGGACTAGTTTGTCCTATTATAGATGCTCAAAGAGATCTAGTATATACAGGGCTTTATCAATGGATAGATGGCCGTATGTTAGAAGTAATGGAGCAGCAGGTGTTACATATAGATGAATTAATTACTAGACTAAAGGAAGAAAATGAAAGGATTTTCTTTGTTGGAGATGCTTTAGACAAGTTTTATGATCCTTTAAAAGATGAATTGCGAGAACAGTTTTGTGTTCCACCGAAAAAGTTTTTAATACCTTCTGCTTCTTCTGTTGGAGAAGCTGCCAAAGTTAAAATTCAAAATGGACTTGTTTCAGATATTACTCCTATATACATGAGGAAATCTGCGGCAGAGGTTCAATATGAAGAAAGAATGAAAGGCAGGGAATAATTCTTTATGGAGTCAATCATTGTAAGACAAATGGAATTGGGGGATATTGATTCTGTATTAGATATTGAAGAAAATTCCTTTTCAATCCCTTGGACGAGAAATGCTTTTGTAACGGAGCTTAAAAAAAATAAGCTAGCTAAATATTGTGTAGTAGTAGTTGATGGCAATGTTGCAGCCTATGGGGGAATGTGGTTAGTTGTTGATGAGGCTCATATTACCAATATAGCTGTACATCCTAAATATCGTGGCAAGGGAATAGGTAAAAAAATTGTAGAGGGCCTAATATTAGAAGGACAAAAAATTAATATTTATAGAATGACATTGGAAGTAAGACGTTCTAACTTGACGGCTCAAGGACTTTATAAAAAGCTAGGATTTATTCCTTGTGGTATTAGACCAGGTTACTATCAGGATAATGGAGAAGATGCTCTTATTATGTGGAAGGATTTAGTATAAATAAAAAATCGATAGAAGAAATTTCTTCTATCGATCTTTTTCATATGTTTCCTCTGCTTCTTGAGCTCCCTTTTCTATAGCTAATATAGCTAGGTCTGTATCATCTATAGCTGATAACATACCATCAGGCATTACATTAGCCTCTCCTAAACGTTGAGAAAAAGATTTCTTAACATTATCATAACGAGTATGTCTATCCATATAGATCACTCCTTATAGGATTTTAAAAAGAAGATCTATAATAGTATTTGCAAAAAAACTAAAAACTACTATTATTTAAATGAACAATTTTTATAATTAGGATATAATATCAATAGGTAAAAAATAAAGGAGAATAAGAGATGTCAATAAAATTTAAAGAAGATATAATTACGTTGGCAATAGAATCAAGCTGCGACGAAACCTCTGTAAGCGTTTTGAAAAACGGAAGAGAGGTTTTATCTAATATTATTAATTCTCAAATTGAGCAACATAAAAAATTTGGCGGTGTAGTTCCAGAGGTTGCATCGAGAAAGCATATTGAAAATATTAATGGAGTAATTAGTGAAGCCTTGGAAAAAGCTGAGGTTTCATTTAGTGATATAACCCATGTTGGAGTTACATATGGTCCTGGGTTGGTAGGTGCTTTATTAGTTGGGTTATCTGCAGCTAAAGCTATAGCCTTTGCTAGAGAAATTCCACTAAATGGTGTTAATCATATTGAAGGTCATGTTTATGCTAATTTTATTGAGCATAAAGAACTTGAGCCGCCTTTCATTTGTTTAATTGTTTCTGGTGGACATACTCATTTAGTTTATATGAAGGACTATGGACAATATGAGGTCTTAGGTAAGACTAGGGATGATGCAGCAGGGGAAGCCTTTGATAAAGTGGCACGAGCTTTAGGACTAGGCTATCCTGGAGGACCTCAAATAGACAAGCTTGCTAAGGAAGGAAATTCAGATGCTATTCAATTCCCTAAAGCATATTTAGAAGAAGGAAGCTATGACTTTAGTTTTAGTGGATTAAAGTCAGCGGTACTGAACTATTTAAATTCTCAAAAAATGAAGGGATCGGATATAGAAGTTGCTGATGTTGCTGCCAGTTTCCAAAAATCTGTAGTCGAAATATTAACAGAGAAAACTATTAAATGTGCATTAGAAAAGGGAGTAAATCGTGTTGTGCTTGCAGGCGGAGTAGCGGCAAATAGTGGACTAAGAAGCTATTTACAAAGAGAATGTGATAAAAACAATATAGACTTAAAATATCCTTCTCTAACTCTCTGCACTGATAATGCAGCCATGATAGGTTGTGTTGCCTACTATGATTATGTAAGAGGTTTACGATCAAATTTAGATTTAAATGCTATACCAAATTTAAAAATAGGGATGTTTTTTTAGTTAATTGGGGCAGCAGCAGAAGAGTTTTATTCACATATAAAAAGCACGAAAAATGTGGATAATGTGTAAGACATATGAACAATACTAATATGCACAAAAATATTGTGGATAATTCTGTGGATTCTGTGGATTACTTGTGGATAAATGTGGACAGACTTTTTCTATTTAAAATATATGCACAGTGTGGCTGAAATATTCCATATAATAAGGACGATTTTTTTAGCACGTAGAAATTACTGTGTAAAAATCGTCCTTAAATATAATTACATATCAATAATCTCTTCCCATTCGGAGTAAAGAAGCTCTAAGCTTTCCTTTAATTTTTGAGTTTCTTGATGTACTTCTTTGCTTTTTTCCTCATTAGAATAGATTTCTTCTCGGCACATTAATTCTTCTAATTCATTTATTTTTTCTTCTAACTCTAAAATTTCTGCCTCAAGTTTTTTTTGAGTTTTAGCTATGGCTCTTAAGTTTTCTCTTTCTTCTCTTTCTTTTCTTTTTTCTTCTTTTAACTGTGTTTTTGTTTTTTCTTCTTTTGCTTCAGGTTCATTCATTGATAACTTTTCTTTTTTCTTTTGAGTATAGTAGTCATAATTACCAAGATAGGTTTCATTACCATTTGGACTAAGTTCTATAATTTTAGTAGCCACCCTATTTAAAAAATAACGATCATGGGAGATAACAAATACTGTACCATCGTAATTTATCAATGCTTCCTCTAAAACTTCTTTAGAGTCAATATCTAAGTGGTTAGTTGGCTCATCTAATAGTAGTAAATTAGATTTGGATAAAATAAGCTTAAGCAGAGAAAGTCTCCCCTTTTCGCCACCACTTAAGGATTCTACTGTTTTAAAAACATCATCACCTTTAAAAAGAAAGGATCCCAGAAGTGTTCGTACTTCTGTTTGATTTAAATTAATATGGTCGTCCCAAATTTCATCTAAGGCGGTTTTACTATAATTAAGATTTTTTTGTTCTTGATCATAGTAGCCAGTAAAAACATTGTGACCTAACCGTATATTTCCGCTATTAGCCTTAAACTCATCTAATATTATTTTAAATAATGTAGATTTACCTATTCCATTAGGACCAATTAAGGCAACCTTTTCTCCTTTATATATATCAAAGGCAACATTTTCAAACAACATATTGTTATTAAAACTTTTGCTAACATTCTGTAAAGATAAAACATCGTTACCGCTTTTTACTTGAGCTTCAAAACGAATAAACGCTTTATTTCTATATACTATAGGGGCCTCCATTTGTTCTATCTTCTCTAATTGTTTTTCGCGACTTTTTGCCCTATTCATTAGCTTTTCTGTTCCGTGCTGCCTAAGTCTTCTAACTATATCTTTTTGTCTATCCAGCTCTTTTTGTTGTTCTATATACTCTTTTATTTGTTGCTCTATTAAGATTCTTTTCTTTTCCATAAATATTGAAAAATTACCATTGTAGCTAGTTAGGCTATGATTTTCAATTTCAAAAATTCTATTAACCATTTGATCCAGAAAATAACGATCATGAGATATCATTAATATAGTTCCATCATAATCTCTTAAAAAACCTTCAAGCCACTCAACGGCTTCAATATCTAAGTGGTTTGTAGGCTCGTCCAATAATAAAAGATCAGGATGAGTTAGCAAAAGCTTTGCTAAGGCTACACGTGTTTTCTGTCCGCCACTTAATTGATATATGGGTTGCACAAATTCTTCATCTAAAAAGCCCAATCCCTTTAATACACCTTTTATTTCACTACGAAAGCCGTATCCATTTTTTTCATTAAATTCTTCTAGTAAAATGGAATACTTATGCATAGCTTCATCTAGGTAATGTGATTGTTCTTCATTATTACTCAAGTTAGCAATGTCTATTTCTAGACTGCGCAGGTTTTGCTCCATATCGATTAAATGTTGAAATATACTCATACATTCTTCCATAATACTAGAATTTTCATTTAATATTGTACTTTGTTCTAGATGACCAATTGTAGTAGATTTAGAAATAAATAATTCCCCTGTATCATACGACAGTTGATTGGTTAAAATCTTAAAGAGGGTAGATTTACCGGCACCATTAACTCCTACAAGGCCAACCTTCTCGCCTTTATTTATACTAAAGCTAATATTATTCAGAATTATATCTATACCAAAGGATTTACATATATTATTACAAGATAAGACAATCATAGATTTTTCCTCCTAAAAATTACATTTAACGTATGTTCATTTTAACAAAAAAAGTAACTTATTTAAAGCAATAGATGATAACATTATATCAAAGATACATTGACACTAGAAAAAAAGACTGTTATAATTTTTAAATTAAAGGCTTATTATATTTATAAATAGCTTAAACTTAATGTTCATAGTTTTTAAAAGCTATTAAATGGGTACATTAATCAGTGACAATTTGTTTATTAAATGTCATAATAATGGTATCTACTTTATTTAATAAGCATAATTTGAGCGTGAAGGTGCAATTATATTGGATGTATTATAAATAAAATATTTAATAATGGGAGTTGATGAATGTGAATAATAAAAGTCTTGCCAATATTTCCATGGCAGTAATTAGAAGATTACCAAAATATCATAGGTATTTAAAAGAATTATTAGACAAAGAAATTTACCGTATCTCGTCAAAAGAGTTAAGCAGATTAATAGGTTTTACCGCATCTCAAATTCGTCAAGATTTAAATTGTTTTGGTGGATTTGGACAACAGGGGTATGGATATAATGTTGAAGAATTATATAATGAAATTGGTAAAATATTAGGTTTAGATAAAACCTATAAATTAATTATCATCGGGGCTGGTAATTTAGGGCAGGCAATTGCTAACTATACTAGCTTTGAAAAGTCTGGTTTTGAGCTATTAGCACTGTTTGATATAAATCCTAAATTGATAGGAATGAAAATTAGAGATATTCCATTTCGTGATGTAGATGAATTAGAACAGTTTACTTTAGATAATCATGTGGATATTGCTGTTGTTTGTACACCAAAAGAATTTGCCCAAGGTATAGTAGATAAGCTTAATGAAAAAAATGTTAAAGGAATTTGGAACTTTGCACCTACAGATCTAAAGGTACCAAAAGACATTATAGTAGAAAATGTGCATCTTAGTGAAAGCTTATTTACGTTGTCATACCTATTGAATGAAAGAGAAGCAGAAAATAATAAACAAGAGTGATTCTATGAGAAATTATTATGCCCAAATACATGAATATTTGGAAAAATTAATTAGTAATATTATTGTATTAGATAAAAAAGGCGTTAACAACAATGGATTCTATCTGTCTATTACTGATCTTTTAATCCTAAAATTACTAGGACATGGAGAAGGTAAGAAGATGTTTGAAGTAATGGATATAATAAATATAGATCGTAATGCTTTCAAGACAATAATTAATCGATTGATTAT
This sequence comes from Alkaliphilus sp. B6464, assembly GCF_018141165.1. Taxonomy (NCBI): domain Bacteria; kingdom Bacillati; phylum Bacillota; class Clostridia; order Peptostreptococcales; family Natronincolaceae; genus Alkaliphilus; species Alkaliphilus sp. B6464. The sequence goes on along the minus strand of NZ_CP058557.1, from coordinate 646,826 downwards.
TCAAGACTATGTAGTTAAGAGTAGAAGTGACGATGATAAAAGAGCATATTTTTTACAATTAACGGATAAGGGTAGAAGAGTATTTGAAGAAATTACAGATAAAGAGAAACAGATGATTTTCTCTTTACTTAACGATTTTACATTTAATGAAGAAAAGGCTATATTAAAGTTTCTTGTAAAATTAGAAATGCTAAATAGAGAAAAAAAGTAGGAAAGCTAATTTCCTACTTTTTTATTCGTATAAGGCCTCTTTTGGAATTACAACTTCATCAGCATTATTAAAATCTTTAGTTTTTATAGTTATTTTGTTTTGTTCACCTGATTTAGCATCAATTTTCGGATAGTATGTGAATGATTCCATATATTTAGTATCTATATCTATAATCATTTCTACATATCCAGAAGTTTCTGTATTAAAGGAGGCTAGTAGACTTTTAAGAAAAGTTGAGTTATTAGCGGTTGCTTTAATAGTTACCTTATTTTTATTTATAGATATTACTTCTAAATCTGTAAACTGATCTATATTAAAATTTTGAAATAAGTCTGCATTATTTTCTACTTCCTTAACAAGCTCAGGGTCTGTTTCGTCTATCCATAATCCTGTAATTGAATTGTTTGTATATACAACTCCATCTTTTGCTAGAAGAGAAAGAATAAGCTTGTCTAGTGGATTGTTTGGACTTTTATTAGTACTAGTTATTTCTTGAACATTAGAATAGGCAAAAGGCTCTTTATTGTAAGTAATAATAGCATTCATATTTACTTCTCCGCCTTCATTAGCTTCGGAAGTGAAAATAACCTGAACGTCAGATAGGTAACTGTCTAATGTCCTCATTACTTCAATAGACTGAGGCAGAAGTTCGTCTGCTTTAACATTTTTTTCTACACATCCTACTAATATGCTGGAAATAGATAAAATTGTAATGAGCATAAATAAGGTCTTCTTTTTTAAAAAAATTGTCATTTAAACCCTCCTTAAAATTCGTCTTGTGCTATCACATGGACCTATGTGCACTCGATTTTAAACTCTAAGCTTTTAAATTTAAAGTACTTAAAATATTACTAGTCTACTGATTCATTAAATAAATGTCAATAATTCGAAAATTAGATATTTATGTATAATTATAATAAAAAAAGGCTAGAGTACTCTAACCTTTTTTGTTTAATAAATATTATTCTGCTTGTGGAGCATCTACTGGACAAACGTTAGCACATGCACCGCATTCGATACAGCCTTCTGGATCGATTACGTATTGTGTATCTCCAGCTGAAATAACACTTACTGGACATTCTGGTTCACAAGCACCACAACTAATACATGCATCTGAAATTTTATAAGCCATTATAAGTACCTCCTATATGTAAATATTATTAATAAAACTAACTAACTGTATTATAGCAACATAAAAAGTATAGAATCAATAAAGAAATATAAATATTTGATAAAAATATAAAATATATAATGATTTTCACTCTAATTAGCTAAGTCGAATATCATCTAACTGTCGTAGAATATAAGCTTTCATTATAATCTATTATAAAATGTATTGATTTTAATGTATTAGATTATTAATGTGATATTATTAGATAAAGAAGTAAATTATGCAGCGGTAATATTATTATTAAATATAAAGTTTTATAGTTGTTAGCAAATATTATTGAGCCAGTAAAAGGAGAGGTGAGATTTATGGAAGTATTTGTGCTTGTAGGCTCTAGTGGCACTGGCAAAAGCTTTCGGGCTATCAGTGTAGCAAAACAAAAAAATATTGAATATATAATTGATGATGGTCTTTTAATAAAAGGAAATAAGGTTCTTGGGGGTAGTTCCGCTAAAAGAGAAAAGTCAAAGATGTCGGCTATAAAAAGGGCTCTTTTTATTGAGGATGATCATAGAAGAAAAATTATTCGAATTTTAGATAAAGAGAAACCGAATAGAATATTGATTTTAGGTACTTCAGATAAAATGGTGGAGTCTATAGTTGAAACTTTAGGAGTTGGGGAAATTAAAGAATGGATTTTTATAGAAGATGTTGCAAGTAAGGATGAAATTAGGCTAGCACGAAAATATCGGGTAAAGGAAGGTAAACATATTATTCCTGTACCAACATTTGAGATAAAGAAGGACTTTTCTGGATATTTTTTAAATCCATTAAAGATATTTCGAAACTTCAGCAAAGAAGAAGCTCACGATTGGGAAGAGCGTTCTGTGGTGAGACCGACCTTTAGCTATATGGGAAGATATTTTATTTCAAATGGTGTTATTGAGGATTTAGTATATCATGTGGCTAGTAAAATAATAGGTATTTTTAAAATCAATAATATAAATATAAATAATACTAACAACGGCCTTATAATAGAAATGGATGCTAGAATTGTATATGGAAATCCTATTAGACCTTTAGTTGAAAGACTTCAAGAACAAGTTAAAACAGAAATAGAGGATATGACTTCCTTTAATATAGTTTCTATAGATGTAAATGTGAAAAATTTAGTTATATTATAGGGTATCATTAGGATTAAGTATGTTATATATATAAAATTTAGTTATACTAGAGTAAAAGGTTTACAATCGGAATGTAGGTATGATATAATTCAAATGTACATATTAGGTTAAAGAAATAACGATTCAAAATTGCGACATTTTAGGAAGATGCCCTAATTAGGACACTTTCTTAAAATATATAACATTATATTTTTTGCATTAATAATTCATTAATAAATTTTTAGGAGGGTATTATAATGGCTGGAAAAGCAAATCCTTTTGAGACCGCTCAACAACAAGTAAAATCTGCATGTGACAAACTAGGTACTGAACAAGCGGTATACGAAATTCTTAAAAACCCAATGAGAACATTAGAGGTTGCTATCCCTGTTAAAATGGATGATGGAACTGTTAAAACTTTCATTGGATACAGAGCACAACATAACGATGCTATTGGACCATTTAAAGGTGGAGTTAGATTCCATCCAGGAGTAAATGCGGATGAAGTTAAAGCTCTTTCTACATGGATGACTTTTAAATGTGGAGTTGTTGGTGTACCTTACGGTGGAGGTAAAGGTGGCGTTATCGTTGATCCTTTCGAATTATCTCAAGGTGAATTAGAAAGATTATCTAGAGGTTACTCAAGAGCTATTGCTCCTATCATTGGTGAAAAAGTAGATATCCCTGCTCCAGACGTTGGAACAAACGGACAAGTTATGGCTTGGTTTGTAGATGAATACCAAAAAGCAACTGGTGAATTTGCTCCTGGAGTATACACAGGTAAGCCAGTATCCTTCTATGGTTCTTTAGCTAGAACAGAAGCTACAGGATATGGAGTTGCTCTTGCTGCTAGAGAGGCTGCTAAAAAAGTTGGTATTGATATGACACAAGCTACAGTAGCTATTCAAGGTTTTGGAAATGTTGGTAGCTTTACAGCTAAATACGTTGCTCAACTAGGAGGAACAATAGTAGCAGTTGCTGACCATACAGCTGGACTTTATAACAGCAAAGGATTCGATGTTGATGCATTAGCTGCATATGTACAAGAGCATAGATGCATTAAAGGATTCCCAGGAGCTGAAAGTGAATTCCCTAAAGAAGATATTATTACTTTTGATGCAGATATTTTATTACCATGTGCATTAGAAAATGCTATAACTTCTGACAATGCTGGTGGCGTTAAAGCTAAAATTGTTTGTGAAGGTGCTAATGGACCTACAACTTTAGAAGCTGACAAAATCATGAACGAAAAAGGAATCATCGTTGTTCCAGATATTTTTGCTAACGCTGGTGGAGTAACTGTATCATACTTCGAGTGGGTACAAAACTTACAAAGATATAACTGGACATTTGAAGAAGTTCAAGAAAAGCAAGAAGCATTAATGGTTAAAGCTTTCAATGAAATCTGGGATCTTAAAGAAGAAAAGCAAGTAGAAATGAGAACAGCTGCTTACATGATTTCTATTAAGAGAGTTGCAGATGCAATGAAACTTAGAGGATGGTACTAATATTTAAATATTAAATATATAAAAAAACCGAGTTCATTTGAGCTCGGTTTTTTATTTAGCTTAAGTTTAAATAAAATTGAATATATATGCTTAATTTTTGAATCATGCTATAATTATATTAACATTCTACATATTGGAGATGATTATTTGAAGCTATTAAGGCAGTTTGCGATTATACTGGGTATACTTTTTGTAGGCGAATTTATAAAGAGCTTTACTGCAATTCCTATACCAGGTAATATTTTAGGTATGATAATATTATTGATATGTCTTTTAACTGGTATATTAAAAGTTGAAACTATAGAGGATGTTTCAAAATTTTTACTAGATCATCTTGCCTTTCTATTTGTGCCGGCTGGTGTTGGTATGATTAAAAATTTTCATCTAGTAAAGAACGAGTGGCTGTATATTACAATAATATTAGTTATATCAACCGCATTAGTAATTGCTGTAACAGGATTTACAGTCCAGTTTTTAAAAAGGAGGATTTCAAAATAATGGAACTATTAAACACACCGGTTTTTGGTATACTTTTATCTATAATATCCTTTGAAATAGGAGGAATTATATATAAGAGAACAAAGCTAGCAGTATTTAATCCCCTTTTTGTAAGCATAATTCTTTCTATAGTATTTCTACTTTCTTTTAATATAGATGTGGAGGTTTATGAAAAGGGTGGAAGTTTTATTAATTTCTTTTTAGGGCCTGCAACAGTGATTCTTGCAGTTCCACTTTATAAGCAAATTGATCTTTTAAAGTCTAATCTAATACCTATACTTGGAGGAATATTAGCAGGGTCTTTGACTGCCATTGTTAGTGTATGGGCCCTTAGTACATTATTTGGTATAGATAGAGCTTTGGTGCTTTCTATGATTCCTAAATCTGTAACTACACCAATAGGAATAGAAATTTCTAACCAAATAGGAGGGATATCTTCTATAACAGTTATGTCTATAATAATAACAGGTAATGTAGGTGTTGTTATGGCAGGGTTTTTGTTTAGAGCATTAAAGATAGAGGATGAAGTGGCTGTAGGTATAGCCTATGGTACTGCTGCCCATGCTTTAGGAACAAGTAGGGCAATGGAAATAGGTGAAAAGCAAGGGGCTATGAGTAGTCTTTCAATTGGCATTGCAGGGCTTATTACGGTCTTTATCACACCATTATTAATTATATTGCTAAATATTTAAAAGGAATTAAAATCTACAGGCAAAGGGTACCCAGAGTAGAAGTACTCAGAGTCATTTTATACCTATAAAATATAATTTAAGGAGAGGATGATTGTATGCTAAAATTAGAAAATGTTAGTAAGTCTTATAGTAGTGGAAATGTAAAAGCGGTTGATAATGTTAGTTTTGAAGTAAAGCCTGGTGAAATATTTGGTTTTCTAGGACCAAATGGAGCTGGTAAAACTACAACCTTAAAAATGATAGTAGGACTCTTGAAGCCTGATGCAGGGAATATTTTTATAAATGGGCTAGATTTTCAAGAACATTCTATAGAAGTAAAAAAGATGATTAGCTATGTTCCGGATAATCATGAAGTATATGAAAGGTTAACAGGAATAGAGTATTTAAACTTTATGGGAGATATGTACGGTATTTCAAAGGATATAAGAAGTAAGAAAATAAATGAGTGTTTAGAGCTCTTCGAATTAAAAGATGCTGCAGGAGATTTAATTAAAAGTTATTCCCATGGAATGAAGCAAAAGATTGTTTTAATAGGAGCTTTACTAAATGATCCAGAGGTTTTTATATTAGATGAGCCTCTAGTTGGACTTGATCCCAAGTCTGCTTTTAAGTTAAAGGAAATAATGAGGGATAGATGTGATGCAGGAAAGTCCGTGTTTTTCTCCACTCATGTATTGGAAGTGGCAGAAAAACTTTGCGACAGAATAGCTATTATACGAAAAGGTCAAATTATTGCTTGTGGAACTATGGAGGAACTAAGACAGCAATCTGAAAGTAAACAGTCGTTAGAAAATATCTTTTTGGAGTTGACAGAGTAATGAGGGGGTTAGGTTCTTTATTAAAAACTCAATTGAATGTGAATTTTGGTATTTCCGCTATTAAGTACAAGTATTTTAAACAAAAGAAGGAGTTATGGCAGCCAATTATATTTTTAATTGCAATGTTTTCTCTATTGCCATTATATATAGGCTATATTAAACTACTGGGTGGTGTATTTTCATCTTTGAAGTCCATCAATCAAGAAGGTACTATTTTATTGGTTGGAGTTTTAGGATCTCAGATTATTCTTTTTATATTTGGTATATCCCATATATTTGCAAAGTTTTATTATGCAGATGATTTACAAATTTTAATACCATTACCTATTAAGCCAAGTACAATACTAACAGCTCGTTTTATTACTGTAATGATAAATGAGTATTTAACAGTACTTCCGATTATATTACCTATTCTGTTAGTCTATGGAATACAAAGTGGATTAGGGATATTATATTGGCTCTATAGTATTTTAATTATCATTGCTATTCCTGTTATACCATTAGCTCTTTCATCTATAGTAGTAATGATTTTCATGCGATATACAAATATAAAGGGTAAAAGAGACTTAATAAGAGTAATTGGTGGAGTACTAATGGTGTTAATTATTTTATCAGTACAAATTATTACTCAAAAAACTGCTACAACTCTTCCTCAAGGAGGAGAAATGGAGTACATTGCTAGGCTGATTAGTGAAAAAAACATTTTGATTAGACAGATAGGAGTATCATTTCCACCAAGTATTTGGGCATCTACCGCATTGGTCGAGTTTAACAATATAAATGGCCTATTGTCTTTACTTACTTTTATGGGTATTTCTGGACTTGTATTTTATGGAATGGTATATATAAGTGAGAAAGTATTTTACAAAGGGTTAATTGGTGGGCAAGAGGTATCGTCTAAAAAGAAAAAACTGACGGATAAACAGTTTAGTAATCAAATTGGCAAAGTACGACATCCTATTTTGGCCATATTAGAAAGAGATATGAAAATTTTAGTTAGGACACCTATTTTCTTAATGAACTCTATTGGGGCTGTAATAATTATTCCATTTGCTTTAGCAATCCCAGTTTTTACTACAGATCCACAGATGCTAAGCACAATTGCACAGTTTTATAACGAAAGCAATACAACAATAGTTAATCTTATATTATCTGCTTTTATAATGTTTATTGCTGCAAATAATGGTATAGGAGCTACAACCTTTTCAAGAGAAGGTAGACAATTTTGGATTTCAAGGATTGTTCCTATTAAAGTAGAAGATCAGGTTATGGGAAAAATACTAAGCTCTATATTGATTCAAATATTAGCATTAGTTATAATTTTAGGTGTAGCCCTATTTGTTGTTCCTCTAAAATTATCAACTATATTAATAGTTACTATCTTAGGTATTTTAGGAGGCATACCTATAACGGAGCTGGCTATGCTTATTGATATTTCGAGACCATTGTTAGATTGGGATAATCCTCAGAAAGCAATGAAACAAAATATGAATGTATTTTTTGCTTTCTTGCTTGGAATGGCGTATTTGGTTGTTAATGTTTTGTTAGTATTATTTATGTTTAAGATTAAAGCAAGCTCACTAATTATTTATTTATCTCTAGTGGTAATATATATTGTTATATCCATAGTATTGTTTAAATTTTTGAGTAGCTTTACCACCAAAAGATTTAGAGAAATTGAATAGATTTAAAATAGAAAATACAGCTCTATTACATATGGAGCTGTATTTTTAATCTTGCATAAACAATTATATTTCCCTAATAATTCCCATAGGTGTCTGTTCCTTACCTTGCCCTAGAGGATTATCTTTAAGTATTTGAACTACTTCATTAAAGTTAATATCCTTATGAGATCCACCTAATATATTGCCTCCTAGGTCATTAATATCTGAAATGACTACCCTAATGCCTCCTAGAGCTCTACTAACTTCTTGAGCAACTTCGTCAGGATTAGCAGGACCTAATACTACATGTGTATTATATGGTGGTATTGTACCAGAGGTAGGCCCATCAATTGCCCTGGCTTTTGGGCCAGCAATTCTATAAAAATCCCCTCTTCTTCTAAAAAGTATTTTGCTTATAGCTCCAACTATAGCTGCAAATAGAATTCTAATAGTTCCACACTCCCTAAGAGCCATTTCCATAGTTTCAGGCATACCTAGCCCTATCCCTGCTGGAGTTTTAGTTACATATTTAGCAAGAAAAGTAGCTAAAGGTCTAGGCTTTATTTCCTTTAAAGGAATAGCTCGACCTTGAGTAATTCCTACTATTTTTTCAGTTATAAATACTATATCTTTCTCTCGTACCTTGTCCTTTAAATATTTACATGCTACATCCACAATATTATCTTCTCGCTTAATTAAATGTGTTTTAACTGGTATTCTCGCAAATTGTTTATTACCAACATTAATACCAAGTTCTTTCCCTGCATTTGCCATCATTTGTTGAGGTTGATCCATAAAAATCCTCCTATTCAAATATTAGTATATTCAACATTATAACCAGAAATTAATACTACATTCAGAGGGTGCTGTTATCCTGCTGAGCTCGCAATTATGTAAGCTACGGAATAAATCTATGTACTATTAATTTATAATAACCTAGTTTTATATATTTGTGAAGCATCAGACCACTTAAATAATTAATATATAGAATATATTTTTATAATAATAAAGGGTTTAAAAAGAAGGAAAAGGATAAAATTAAGCTAATAGTTATTACCAATCAATCTGGTTTATGTTATTATATAAAAGGATACTTTATTTTTATCTATGAGCAATGAACCTATAATAGGACTTTAAAGATTTTATGATATAGTTGTTATAAACAGGAAAGTGCCCATGTTTAGTGAGGAGGAGTTCCGTTGTATAGTTATAGAAGATATGTTAGATATTTGATTATTTTAATTACAATTATTAGCTTAAGTGCTAATCTATTTTTTGCTATTCAGTTAAGATTATTAGGGAAAAAGGTTAGTAATTCCAATATAGTTATATCCACACGGGTGGAAAGTGCTATTAGGGATACAATGCATTCAATAAAAGAAATAAAAGAAACAGGTGCAAAGGAAGAGATGATCGATTTACAGCGTTCTATTCAACAACTAGTTTTGATTTTTAACAGTTGGGTTGACTTAAATCAAACAGAGGAAAAACCTAATGAGGCATTAATGAGAGGATTACAGGGACTAGAAACTTTAAGAAGTGCAGTGGTTCATAATCTGAACAATCAGTTTAGTAGCCGTAATGAAAATTTAACAGATTATGATATAGTGTTTTTAGATAAAATTTATGAACAGTTAGATAGATTTTCAGCAGTATACAATAATATTCAAAGACGAGTACGCGAAATTAAAGATCCGGATAATGGTGACGGTGGATTAGGACAGTGGGCAAATAATATAGAGGAAGTATCTAGACTATATAGACATAGTCGTATTCCTAATGAGCATCCTGCATATATGCCAATAGACTCAATATTAACAAGAGTAGATAAAATGCTTCCTGAGCTTGGTAATTTTTCGGGATCTAGGGAAGTAACAGAAAATATTCAAATCCGAGATGGTGTTCATTATTATGAAATAAATTATTATATTGAAGATGATTTAGTATATTCAATATGGATAGACGCTGTTAACGGATTCCTTAGACAATTTGAAGATTATACAGCAGATGTTAAGGATACACTTGTTTCTAAAGATGAAGCTTCAGAAATCGCTAAAAAGTTTATAAATAGATTTGAATCCTATGAGCAGATGATAGATGGGGTATCGGCAATTACAGATGAAAATACAAAAAATACTATTTATGCATTTCAATTTATTCCTACCTTAGATGATATTACTATGATTAGTGACATAGTTAAAGTAAATGTTTCTTCTCATGGTGGGAAGGTTATTAAATACTCTAATAACTTCAACGGTACAGTAGTACCTATGTCAGAAGTAGTAGTGTCCCTAGAGGATGTGGAGCAAAAACATAGTGAACAACTTTTAGATATGAAATATAATGGAATAGCAGTTGTTAGGTCATTTTATACCCACTATAGACCAGTAGCTACTTATAGTTATCAATCAACTAAAAAAGAAGATATAAGAAAGCTATACTTTGATATAGTTACAGGAAATCAGGTTTATGAGGCATATTCTATATATGAGCCCGTGTCCTACATGTCCACGGAGGAAAATTATCAATGATTATACGTGAAATGGTAGCGGATGATATTGACAATATAAAAAGACTTGACTATAGCCTTAAATCTAATAAATATTATAAGGTTAGTAAGGAAGGGTCTAGTTATAAGTTAGAGATAAAAGAACTGGGAGAAAGTCATGAAGAGAAGTATAGTATTAAATTAATGGATGAGAAAGGTAAATATACTAAGACTTTTTTAATAGAGGAGAATGAAAGAATTTTTGGATATATAGAGATGTTATGTACTCAGCATAATAATCTTCTACAAATAATAAACCTCTGGGTAGAAGAGGATGTGCGCCAAAGAAATATTGGTAGAAAGCTTGTAAAGTCAGCGAAAGGATTTGCTAGATTTAACAAGGCTAGAGGTATTATTGTTCAAGTAGAAAATTATAATTACCCTGCTATTAAGTTTTTTATTAAAGAAGGATTCAATATTTGTGGACTTAATGAAGCTGCTTATGATAATAAAGGTTTGTTAAATGATAGAGTTGAAATAGACCTTTTGTTTGATTTTAAATAAGATTACAATCCCTAGAGACCAGAAGGTTTTTAGGGATTTAATATTGGGTATAATAAGCAAAGACATAAGTATATATGTAGTTTTAGAATTATTAGCTGTAAGATATATGGAGAGGAGAGATTTAGTTGGAAATTCTACATAAAGATAATAAAGTAATATTAAAAAACATAAGAGATTTTGAACCCAAGCATATTTTTGAATGTGGTCAATGTTTTAGATGGGACCTAGAGGATGATGGAAGCTATATTGGAGTCGCCTATGGTAAAATTTTAAATGTAAGAAAAGAAGAAGATACAATCGTTTTTAGCAATACAAATATAGAAGATTTTAATAACATATGGACTTCTTATTTTGATTTAAATAACAACTACGGGAAAATTAAAGAAGATTTAAGTAAAGATGATGAGGTTATGAAAGACGCTACTAATTTTGGCGATGGAATTAGAATACTTAAGCAGGAACCTTGGGAAACTTTAATCTCTTTCATTATTTCTGCTAACAATGCTATACCTCGTATAAAAAAATCTGTAAGATTGTTAAGTGAAAATTTTGGGGAATATTTAGGACAATATGGTGGAAAGGACTATTATAGTTTTCCAACTCCAGAGGCTATTTATAATTTGTCGGAAGAACAATTAGCAGCCTGCGGAGTGGGATATAGATCTAAGTACATTTTAAATACAGCTAGAGCAGTGATTGATGAAAATATTTCTTTAGAACAATTAAAAGAATTAAATAGTGAAGATTGCTTTGAAGCTATGCGTAGGTTTAGTGGAGTAGGGCCTAAAGTAGCTAACTGTATTTTAGTATTTGCTATGGGAAAGGTAGAAGCAGTCCCTGTAGATGTATGGGTTAAAAGAGTCATGGAATATTTTTATTTTCATGAAGACACACCTAATAAAAAAATCGAAGAGTTTGCTAGAGATAAGTTTGGAAAATATGGTGGGTATGCACAACAGTATCTATTTTACTATGCTAGAGAACTTGGAATAGGGAAATAGATTATTGTATAGTTTATCACCATGAGAGTTTTAGCTTGAAAAGGATGTAAAATAGTGATAATATCAATACAGTGGAAGATTAGGAATATTAAATATTTAAGTCCCCACATCCATTACGGATGTGGGGATAAAATTTTCATATGTTAAACAACTGGGGGATGAATCGATGTTAGGAACTATTGTAAATGCTATAGCAATTATAGCTGGAGGAATTGGCGGAGTTTTTTTAAGAAAAGGTATTCCAGAAGGGTATAAGGCAACGATAATGCAAGGACTAGGCTTAAGTGTTTTTGTTATAGGCTTATCGGGAGCTCTAGAAACTGGAGATATACTACTTATGATTTCAAGTGTTGTTATAGGCACTATAATAGGAGAAATGGCAAAAATAGAAGATAGGCTAGAAAATGTAGGGAAATGGCTAGAAACTAAAGTTGGTAACAAGGAAGGTGGAATTGCTAAGGGTTTTGTTACGGCTAGTTTAATTTATTGTGTTGGAGCTATGGCGATTATGGGTGCTCTAGAAAGTGGACTAACTGGTAATCATGAAATTTTATTTGCTAAGTCTCTGATTGATGGTATTTCTGCAATAATATTTTCATCTACTTTAGGTATAGGAGTTGCATTTTCTGGTATAGCGGTTTTTATTTATCAAGGTTTAATTACTATTACAGCTACATTTATGAAACCCTTCTTGGTAGAAACGGTAATAGCAGAAATGTCTGCTATAGGTGGACTATTAATTATAGGTATTGCATCTAATATAATGGAAGTGAAAAGAATAAAGGTAGGTAATATGCTACCAGCTGTATTTATACCTATAATATATTACATAGTACAGCCTTATATATTAAAATTAGTAGGATTAATAGGCCTTTAAACAAAAATATTTAGAAGATACTAAAAAAATATTAAAAAATTAGTAAAACAGTGAAATGTAGAGATATAAAGAAAAAAGCGAATATATCTTTAGATAATAGAATATAATAGCCAATATTGGCATTTGCTAGCAAAATCACTTTTAGATAACATTATAAATGTAATTAGCACTCACTTAGTACGAGTGCTAATAATGAGCAAAAAACAATGTATTAAAAAAATAAAAAATTTCCAAGGAGGTTTGATTTATGAACATTAAGCCATTAGGAGACAGAGTAGTTATTAAAAGAGTAGAAGCTGAAGAAACCACAAAAAGTGGAATTGTACTGCCAGGTAGCGCAAAGGAGCAACCACAGTTAGCAGAGGTTATGGCAGTTGGGCCAGGTGGAGTAGTTGAAGGTAAAGAAATTGTTATGGAAGTAAAAGCAGGAGATAAAGTAATCTTCTCTAAATATGCTGGTACAGAAGTTAAGTTTGATGGAGAAGAATACACAATATTAAGACAAAATGATATTTTAGCTGTTGTTGAATAGTAAAATAGTATTACATAATGGGTTTAATTAATATAAATAAGGACTAGGAGGGTATTATTATGGCTAAGGAAATTAAGTTTGCTGAAGAGGCTCGTCGTTCATTAGAAATCGGTGTTAATAAACTTGCGGATACTGTTAAGGTAACTTTAGGACCAAAGGGAAGAAACGTAGTAATCGATAAAAAGTTTGGTTCTCCATTAATAACAAATGATGGGGTAACTATAGCTAGAGAAATTGAATTAGAAGACGCTTATGAAAATATGGGTGCTCAATTAGTTAAAGAAGTAGCTACTAAAACTAATGATGTTGCTGGTGACGGTACAACAACAGCTACTTTATTAGCTCAAGCTATTATTAGAGAAGGATTAAAGAACGTGGCAGCTGGGGCTAATCCAATGATCATTAAAAAAGGTATTCAAAAAGCTGTGGATGCGGCAGTTGTTGAATTAAACAATATTTCTAAAAAAGTAGAAAGTAAAGAAGCTATTGCACAAGTTGGTTCAATTTCAGCTGCGGATGAAGAAATCGGTAATCTAATTGCAGATGCTATGGAAAAGGTAGGTAATGATGGAGTTATCACTGTAGAAGAATCTAAATCTATGGGAACTACTTTAGAAGTTGTAGAAGGTATGCAATTTGATAGAGGATATTTATCAGCATATATGGTAACAGATACCGACAAGATGGAGGCTGTATTTAACGATCCATATATTTTGGTAACTGATAAAAAGATTACAAATGTACAAGAAATTCTTCCAGTATTAGAGCAAATAGTACAACAAGGTAGAAGATTATTAATCATTGCTGAGGATCTAGAAGGCGAAGCATTAGCAACATTAGTAGTAAACAAATTAAGAGGAACCTTTGAATGTGTTGCTGTTAAGGCACCAGGCTTTGGAGATAGAAGAAAGGCAATGTTAGATGATATTGCAATTTTAACAGGAGCTACAGTTATTTCTGAAGAATTAGGATATGATCTAAAAACTGCAACAATTGATATGTTAGGTACAGCTAGAACTGTTAAGGTTGATAAAGATAATACAACAATTGTTGAGGGTGCTGGTGATTCACAGCTTATTAAAGATAGAGTAGGTCAAATTAGAAACCAAATAGAAGATACAACTTCTGATTTTGATAAAGAAAAGTTACTAGAAAGATTAGCTAAGCTTTCTGGTGGAGTTGCAGTTATCCAAGTTGGTGCTGCTACAGAAACAGAACTTAAAGAAAGAAAGCTAAGAATTGAAGATGCCCTTAACGCTACAAGAGCAGCTGTAGAAGAAGGTATTGTAGTTGGTGGTGGAGTAGCACTTGTAAACGTTATTTCAGCAGTAGAAGCTTTACTTGAAACAACAGAAGGAGACGAAAGAACAGGGGTTAGAATCGTTAGAAGAGCATTAGAGGAGCCATTAAGACAAATTGCAGAAAATGCTGGACTTGAAGGTTCAGTTATTGTAGAGAAGGTAATTAACTCTGAAAAAGGCATAGGATTTGATGCTCTAAATGAAAAATATGTAGATATGATTGAAGCAGGTATTGTTGACCCAACTAAGGTAACAAGATCAGCACTACAAAATGCAGCTTCTATTTCAGCTATGTTATTAACAACAGAAAGTGCTATTGTAGATATTAAAGAAGATGAGCCAATGATGCCAGGAGGCATGGGCGGCGGAATGCCAATGATGTAACAACATCTGAATATTAAATGGGTTAAATACTTGATTTGATAGGTTTTTTAGCCTTGAAAATCCATACTGTCCAATCTGTGTCCAATCTAAGATAAAATTCATTATTTTAGATTGGACACTTTATTTTTTTGTAGATACTTCTCAAATTCAGAAACTGCAACTTTTTGAAACTCTGTTGTGATGTGAGAATAAGTGTCTAGTGTAATAGATACGGAGGAATGACCTAGCCTTTCTTGTACTACCTTAGGATTAACACCTGCTTCAAGTAACATAGTAGCATGTGTATGTCTAAGCATATGAAAGTTAAAATCAATCTTTAAGTCTCTTTTTATAATTTTACTCATACGACCTATAGCTTTAGTTGTAACTATTTCTCCATTCTCAAAAATACAGATAAAATCATTTTCAGTATAATATTCTCCATACTTTAATTTGTTCTTCAAGAGAGCAATCTTTTAAAGTACCAGCTGTAGAAGCTTCTACTATAGATGTTTTAAAAGTTTGCTGACCATAGCTAATTATTTAGTAATAGATATAGCCACTGTAATAAGTGAATTTAACAATAACTTAATCATAAACTATAAAGAATCAGTAGTTGCACAATGTCGTAACGTCATTTTTAAATTACAACAAAAAATATTTGACTTATGGAAAAATATTGTATATAATCAATTTGTAAGTAAATAAAAAAGAGATAGCTGCAACTATCTCTTAAAGGAATTAGCAGGTTCCTATGGTATATACCTATGACCCACTCTCAATATTAGTTACAAACGAAGCAGTACTAGAAGATGAAACGGAATATATTTATTACTTCTTATACTAAGAATGGGAAGACGTATAGAGCTTCAGATTATGGAAAGAAAGCATTTAAAATAAAGAAAAAGTATTAATTGTACTAGTCTATTAAAGGAATATGGAGAGTGGCCGTATTCCTTTAATAGTTTTTTAAAATTTTTTATACATTAAGAGAGAAGGTGAATTTTTGAAAAACACCGAAACACTGAAATTAGGTGATATTGCAACTATATCAACAGGAGTAGTAGTATCTAGAAAAAAAGCAGATTTTAGCCCCGTTAAAACATATAAAATGCTTACACTAAAAAGTTTTGAAGAGAATGGATGGGTCAACAAAAAGGAGCTAGATAAGTTTGATAGCTTAGAAGTTTTGTCAGAACAATATTTAACTCAAAACGGTGATGTAGTAATTAGATTAAGTTCACCCAATACAACCATCTATATTGAAGAAAAAGAGTCTGGCCTAGTTATAACATCTTTATTTGCTGTCATAAGAGCTAAGAATAATAAAATTATTCCGGATTTTTTAGCTATTTATTTAAATTCTCAAAAAACTAAGAAAAGATTAAGCCAGGCATCTATTGGATCAGCAATATCTATAGTCAAAACTAGTACTTTAAAGGAACTAGAAATACAGGTACCAAGTATCCAGCATCAACAGAAAGTAGTTAAGCTTCATAGTCTGATTCAAAGAGAAAGAAAGCTTTACATGCAATTACTAGAGGATAAAGAAAAAATGTACCATGCTATTATAGATCAAGTTATTGAAGGAGGAAGAAAAGATGATAGCTCAAGATAAACGTGATGAAGTAAATGGTGTACTATGGAAGGCCTGTGATACTTTTAGAGGAAAAATCAATTCATCTGTATATATGGATTATGTTCTTGTTATGCTTTTTATAAAATACATTAATGATACATATCAGGAGCATAAAGAGGAATACATCAAAAAGTATGATGGGGATATGAGAATGGTTGAAAGACAATTAAGTCGTGAAAGATTTATTTTAGACGAAAGTTGCACCTTTGATACTCTATATGAAAAAAGAAATAGCAGTGAAATAGGGCAAGAGATCAATAAGGTTCTTTCAGAAATTGAGGAAAAAAACAGCAAGAAATTAAGAGGAGTATTTAGAAATATAGATTTTAACAATGAAAATGTTCTAGGAAAACCAAAGGAAAGAAATCCTATGTTAAGACAAGTTTTAGAGGATTTTGCTACTTTAGATATTAGACCTTCCGTAGTAGGAAGTAATGATGTTATTGGAGATGCCTACGAATATATGATCGGTTATTTTGCTTCTGATGCTGGTAAAAAAGGTGGTGAGTTCTTTACACCTTCAATGGTATCGGAACTACTTTCAAGACTTGTAAAACCTAAAGAAAATGATCGTGTATATGACCCAACTTGTGGATCTGGATCGCTACTTCTTAAAGTTGCAAAACAAGTACCAGGACAAAAAGTACAAATCTACGGACAAGAGAGAAATGGACAAACCTACGCTCTATGTAAAATGAATATGTTTTTACATGGAGTTGATGATGCAAAAATAGAGTGGGGAGATACATTATCTAATCCTCTTCATTTAGAAGATAATCGATTAATGAAATTTCAAGTAGTAGTTGCTAATCCTCCTTTCTCACTAGATAAATGGGCTATGGGCTTTGCAGATGCTAATGATAAAAACTTTAAGATGGAAGCTTCACGTGACCAATATGGTAGATTTGATTGGGGAGTTCCGCCAACTAGTAAAGGAGACTTTGCATTTGTACAGCATATGCTATATTCCTTAGCAGAAGAAGGAAGAATGGGAGTTATTCTGCCTCATGGAGTATTATTTAGAGGAGCTAGTGAAGGAAGAATCAGAAAAGAAATTATTGACTTAAATCTTCTAGATGCTGTTATTGGATTACCTTCTAATTTATTCTTTGGAACAGGTATTCCAGCATCTATACTAATTTTTAAAAAGGGAAGAACAACAAGAGATGTTTTATTTATAGACGCATCTACAGAAGGTAATTACGAAAAAGGGAAGAACCAAAACAACCTAAGAGAAGAAGATATTCAAAAAATAGTAGAAACTTATGATAAATATGAATCAATAGATAAATATTCTTATATGGCAAAGTATGAAGAAATTAAGGAAAATGATTATAACTTAAACATCCCAAGATATGTTGATACTTTTGAAGAAGAAGAGCCAGTGGATATGGAGGCCGTAAAAGAAAACATTAGTAATATTCAAGCAGAGCTAAAGGAAGTTGAAGCACAAATGGCTAAGTATCTTCAAGAACTAGGGCTTTAAAAGGGGGATCAATATGAGAGATGTAAAGAAATATTCAGAAAGTACCTTTGAAGAAATAAAGCATTTTACTGAAGAAGGAATAGAGTTTTGGTATGCTAGGGAACTACAGGTAGTATTAGAATATGCAAAGTGGGATAACTTCAAAAAAGTAATAGAAAAAGCAAAAGAAGCTTGTAAAAACAGTAAAAATAGCGTATCTGACCATTTTGCCGACGTCGGGAAAATGGTGGAACTAGGTTCAGGAGCGGAACGCGAGATTGATGATATAATGCTTTCGCGTTATGCCTGTTATCTGATAGTTCAAAACGGAGATCCTCGCAAAGAAGTTATAGCTCTTGGACAGACTTATTTCGCTGTAAAAACAAGAGAGCGAGAGATTGAAGAAAACTTTGAACAATTAACAGAAGAGCAAAAAAGACTATCTATTAGAAATGAGCTAAAGAACCACAATAAATCATTGGCAGAGGCAGCACAAATGGCAGGTGTAGAAACGTCAAAGGATTATGCCATTTTTCAAAATAAAGGCTATCAAGGACTGTATGGAGGCTTAGGTGCGAAAGAAATACATGCAAAAAAGAATTTAAAGAGAAGTCAAAACATATTAGACCACATGGGAAGTACTGAACTTGCCGCTAACCTTTTTAGGGCAACTCAAACGGATGAAAAACTAAGACGTGAAAATATAAAAGGAAAAGAAAAAGCAAATCAAACTCACTTAGAAGTAGGAAGCAAAGTAAGACAAACTATTGCAGAACTAGGTGGAACAATGCCAGAAGATTTACCTACTCCGAAAAAAAGTGTAAAAAAGATTGAAAAAGAGCAGGAGAAGAAACGATTGGCAGGTGGAAGTAGTGAGAGCTGATATTAAGGAAAAGATAGAGAAGATTAATCGTGGGGAAGTGCCGGAGGGGTATAAGAAGATGAAGGATGGAATCTATCCGAATGATTGGAATGAATTTAAGCTTAGTAAATTACTTAAGATCGTTCTAAGACCAATAGAACTGCAAGATGATAAAGAATATAACCTGATAACTGTTAAAAGAAATTTTGGTGGGATTCAAAGTAGAGGCACCCTGCATGGAGAAAAGATTTTAGTAAAAAGCCAATTTGAAATTCATGAAGGAGATTTTGTTATTTCAAAACGACAGATAGCACACGGTGCTTGTGCTATTGTACCTAAGGAATTTGAAGGATCAATAGTTTCTAATGAATATAATGTAATGAACTGTAAAAAAGACTTGTTAAACGTGCAGTTTTTTAAGTACTATACACAACTACCTTTTATGAAGAGATATTTTTATATTACTAGTGATGGAGTTCATATAGAAAAGCTCCTGTTTAAAACCAATGACTGGTTAAAACAAAAAATAACTATACCATATTTTACAGAGCAAAACAAAATTGCTAATATCCTCTCCACATGGGACAAAGCCATAGAACTAAAAGAAGAACTAATCCAGCAGAAGAAAGAACAGAAAAAAGGTTTAATGCAAAATCTTTTAACTGGAAAGGTAAGATTAGATGATTTTGATGGTGAGTGGGAAGAATTCTCTTTTGCAGAATGTTGTAAAACTATTCCTGTAAAAAAATATCAAATAAAAACTAGTGAATATTTAAAAAGTGGCAAATACCCAGTTGTAGATCAAGGAAAATCCAAAATTGTAGCCTATTCAAATGATTTTGAAAAGGTATTCAAATCTTTAAATACAGGAATTATAGTATTTGGTGATCATACAAGAGAAGTAAAGTTTATAGATTTTGATTTTATAGTTGGAGCAGATGGAACTCAAATAATAACAAATAAATCAAATTTTGATATAAGATTTCTATACTATCAATTATTAATGAAAGAAATCCCAAATACAGGCTACAATAGACACTTTAAATTTGTTAAAGAAATGAAGTTTGCAATACCGGATTTAGAAGAGCAAAATGAAATAGCTAAAATTTTAAGCACTGTAGACAAAGAAATAGAATTACACGAAAAAGAATTAGAAAACCTACAAGAGCAAAAAAAAGGTCTAATGAATCTTTTACTAACAGGAAAAGTTCGAGTGGAGTGTTAATCACTTCACTCTCATTTTAGGAAAGAGGTGACAACATGCCAAGGGCAAAGGATTATGACGAAATGAATATATCTCAAATTCCTGCCATTGAAGTGTTAAAGGGATTAGAGTATATATATATTTCTTCAGAGAATGCAGAGGAAAAACGAGGGAATTTGTACAATGTACTTCTAAAAGATATTCTGTTTAATAAGTTAATGGAACTAAACTCCTATGAATATAAAGGTAAGAAATATAAATTTAGCGAAAAAAATATTCTTAAGGCTGTAGAAGATTTAAATGAAGATTTAACTGATGGTTTGATAAAAACCAATGAAAAAATATATGACACCTTAATGTTAGGAAGAAGTTATGTGGAAACTCTTCCTAACAATGAAGGAAATCGATCCTTTACAATTAATTTTATAGATTGGGAAAAGCCAGAGAATAATATTTTTCATGTTGTAGAGGAATTTAAGGTTGAGCGTGAAGATGGTAATGGTACCATTCGACCAGATATCGTTTTATTTGTAAACGGCATTCCTTTTGCTGTTATTGAATGTAAAAAATCCTCTATTTCTATTAATCAAGGAATTAGTCAAATGATTCGGAATCAAGGGAAGGACTATGCACCTAATTTATTTAAATTTGTTCAATTAGTAATGGCTACTAATAAAAATGAAACTATGTATGCTACCTGTAATACGCCAAAGAAGTTTTGGAGCTTTTGGAAAGAAGAAAAAGAAGAATGGCTTGATAAACAATTAGGGAAGGTAGTAACCCATAGGATACCAACAGTTCAAGATAAAAATATGATATCTTTGTTTCATCCACATAGACTTTTGGAGCTAACTAAGTTTTTCATTATATATGATAAAGACGTGAAGAGGGTAGCCCGTTACCAACAATATTTTGCTATTAAAGAAATTATGAAAAGCATAGAGGAAACTGATAGAAATGGAAATCGTCAGTCCGGTGTTATTTGGCATACACAAGGATCTGGTAAGTCTTTAACTATGGTTATGCTTGCAAAATATATATTAACTGAATTAGAAGCACACCACCCAAAAGTAGTTGTTGTAACTGACCGTGTAGAACTTGATAAACAGATTAACAATACTTTTAACCATACAAGACTAAAGGCAAGTAGAGCTACATCTGGAAGAAATCTTGTGCAGCTAATCAATAACAACAATGCAGATGTGGTGACCACATTGGTTCATAAGTTTGATACTGCATCCAGCCATCAAGATCCTATTAGATCTAAAGATATTTTTGTATTGGTAGATGAGTCCCATAGAACTCAATATGGAGAGCTTCATTTTAAAATGAAGAAAGTATTTCCTAATGCTTGTTATTTAGGCTTTACAGGAACTCCTTTAATGAAAAATGAAAAAAATACTATGATTAAATTCGGTAAGCTGATTCATAAATATACTATTGCTGATGGTGTGGCAGATAAGGCTATTGTACCTCTTCTTTATGAAGGCAAAATGGTGGAGCAAAGCGTTAATCGAAAAGCCATAGATAAACAGTTAGATATTATTACTAGACATTTAAATGAAAAGCAAAAAGAAGAAGTTATGAAAAAATGGAGTCACTTTGAAAGAATCGCTTCTAGTGACCAGAGAATAAAGCTAATTGCATTTAATATTAATGAACATTATTTAAAGAATTATAAAATGGAAAGCTCTCAGTTTAAAGCTATGCTGGCTACCAATAGTAAAGTAGAAGCAGTTCGTTACTTGGAAGCATTTGAAGATTTAGGTGATTTAAATGTAGCAGTAGTTATATCGCCACCAGACCAGCGAGAAGGCTATGATGCAGTAGATGAGGAATCTAAAGATAGAGTAAGAAAATTTTGGGATAGAATGATGAGCAAATATGGCAAAGAGGAATCTTATGAAGATGCCATAAAAAATGAATTTGTTTATGGAGATGAAATTGATCTGCTTATAGTTGTAGATAAGCTTTTAACTGGATTCGATGCTCCTAGGGCAACGGTATTGTATGTAGATAAGCCTATGAAGGAACATACATTATTGCAGGCTATTGCTAGGGTAAATAGACTTTATGAAGGAAAAGATTATGGATTTATAATAGATTATAGAGGTTTATTGAGTAAGCTAGATCAGGCTATGGAAATGTATTTGGGGGCAGGTCTTGAAAACTTCGATCCAAAGGATTTAAAAGGAGCTATTCATGATGTTATTAGCATTATTGGAACTCTAAGACATTATCATACAGAGCTGATGAATATTTTTGCTAGGATTAAAAACAAAAAAGATATGGAAGAGTATGAGGTTTTACTAGAAAATGAAGAAATAAGAGAGAATTTTTATAATATACTAAGTCAATTTGGTAGAAACTTAGGTATTGCTCTTGAATCTGAACAGATTTACAATGCTTTGGGACCAGAGGAACTTGCAAAATATAAAAGGGATTTAAAGTTTTTCCAAGAACTTAGAAAATCTGTAAAGCTTCGCTATTCAGATTCTATTGATCATAAAGAATATGAAGGCAAGATGCAAAAGTTAATGGATAATTATATTGCTGCAGAAGATGTTATAAGAATTACAAATCCTGTAGATATTTTAGATGAAAAGGGATTTCAGGAAGAGCTTAATAGACTTGAAACTCCAAGGGCTAAGGCCGATGCCATTAGAACGAGGATGGCAAAGCGAATTAATGCTAAGTGGGATGAAAATCCTTCATATTATAAAAAATTCTCAGAGCGAATCGAGGAAGCACTTCAGCAGTATAAAGATAAACGAATTTCAGAAGCAGAATATTTAAATCGTATGTCAGATATTATGAAAGATTTTAGAAAAGGATATTCTGGAAAGACTTATCCGGAAGATATTAGAAATGATATTCATGCACAAGCTTTTTATGGTGTAGCCGAGGAAATTGTAAAAGAATCTAATGAAATATATGGATTAGATATTTTACTTGCTAAGTTTTCTAAGGGAGTTACAAAGATTATAGATGAGCATAGTAAAGTAGATTGGCATGAAAATCCTGAAGTTCATAATCGTATAGAACAAGAGATCGATGACTTAATATATAATTTTACAAAACAACATGGAATTACGCTTGATTTTGAGCAAATTGACAAAATGATAGAGAACATAAAAACAGTTGCGCTTAGAAGGTATTAGGTGATAAGATGGAAAAACATGAAATTTCCTATGGTGGAAAGGTCATAGAGTTTGAGCTAAATAGGAAAAATGTAAAAAATGTTAACTTAAATGTAAAACCAGACATGGCAATAATGATTTCTGCAAATGAAAATGTTCCAATTGATTTTATTAAAAACTTTGTAAAGAATAATGCACCTTGGATATTGAAAAATATAAAGCATTTTGAAGAAACTCAGCCTTATGAAAATTTAAAGGAATACGTTAGTGGTGAGACCTTTAAATATTTAGGAAAACAGTATCGATTAAAGGTATTTGAATCTGAAAAAGAGGAAGTAAAGTACTTTAGGGGATTTATTCATCTTTATGTAAAGGATAAAACAAATTACGAAAGAAAAGAGAAATTAGTTGAAGCCTGGTTTAGACAAAGAGCAGAAATAATTTTTAATGAGTCGTTGGATAAGGTATACTCTTTAGTCCAAAAACATAATATTTCAAAACCTAATGTTATGATAAAGATAATGAAGGCTAGATGGGGTTCTTGTATTAAGGAGAAAAATATAATCCTTTTAAACTATGAATTAATTAAAGCTCCAAAATACTGTATTGACTATGTTGTACTTCATGAATTAATTCATTTTATAGAAGGAAACCACAGTAAAGACTTTTATAGTTTAATGACTGTACTAATGCCAGATTGGAGAGATCGAAAAGAAATTTTAGACGAAGAAGTGGTAAGAGATTTATAATATATTCTTTTAGCAAAGGAGAGTAGTTGATGGCAGAAATAAAGTTTGAAATACAAGAAAATGTAGGTGTATTATCTGAAGGTAGTAAAGGGTGGACAAAGGAGCTAAATCTTATTAGCTGGAATAATAGGGAGCCTAAATACGATATTAGAGAGTGGGACCCAGAGCACGTGAAGATGGGTAAGGGTGTTACTCTTAGTAAAGAGGAATTAAAGAAATTGAGAGATATATTGAATGGTATGGATTTATAAACAGTTAAGAATATAAAGAGATAAAGGGAATGTTATTGGACTATACGGTAGCATTACCCTTTATCTTTATTTTTGTCATATTTAATTTTATATATTGCTTCTATTAAAGATCCTATATCTTTAATATTATTGTACTTAACCATTCCTTCGAAACTAACAATACCTAAAACATAGCAAACAGCTGTAAATGGCCTATAGGATAATTTATTTAGTAAATACTCTGAGCGGCCATATAATAAAATGCTTACTGCAAAAGAGGATGTAAGAACCTTAAATATTAAAACCTTTGGTATTTTATCTAAAAAAGTATCTAGCATATCTTTAGAGAAAGCCCCTAGAAAATAAAAGAGATAAATATAAGCAAAGAGAAGAATATCCTCTACTGAAACTAACATTATTTAATACCTTCTTTAACTAGTACAGAAGAAGATGATTTTATATTAGTATTTTTACTTAGTGCTACGCTATGTTTATTTTTAGATTTAGAGCCTTTTGCTTTCTCCACATTAAGAACATAGTTATGCACCGATGCTAGGCTAATAAAGGATAAAAATAGTTTAAGAATGTTGATAAATATTTTTTTCAAATGTTTTCTTTATTAAGACTTATTACTGATGTACCTTTGTTTATTTTCTCTAAACTGTTTTCATATAAGGTTATTATTTAGGGTCAAAACAAATTGTTCCACTCACTAGGTCTATTTTTGTAGAAAAATCATTCACCCATAATGTTCTACCTTCGTTCGTAACCCCAACTAACGCTACGCTTTCCCTAAATGCTATTTAGTGAATAGTTGGGGGGATAGGGGTACTTCTACTTCATATAATGAAAATAAAGTTTTGATTATAAGTAATAGTAAGAGAAGTTGATATAATTAATAATACGTTAGGTTTTTACATGGTAAAAACAGATACCTCTAAATTTATGAAAGAGAGTGGGATTTATAATGTTATCAAAAAAGTTGGAAGTTATAAAGAGCTTACTTAACTGTGATGATGAAAAGGCTACTAGTATAGCTACACAAATAGATAACTTAATGAGTAGCGATATAATAACAGCAACTTTATTGTCAAGAAAACAAAAAATTACTGTAGAGCAATCTAATCATATACTTAAGTTTTTGGTCGATGAAGATATTCTAAAGCAATTCAACGAAAGTTGTTTACTTGTAGAGCAATCAGCACAATGGGAAAAAGAAAGAAATAAAGAAAAAGGAACTGCATTGTAAAAGTTAATGCTATTAGTCTTTGAGAGATTTCAAATAGTTAAGGATATAACTAGAGATAAATTGACAGGTGATAATGAGGTAGACTTGTACGTTAATTTAAATGAAAATATCCCGATACCTTTTATATGTAACACTAATGCAAAAATCATATGTGAGTGTAAAAATATGAATGATAAATCTGTTGATGTTGGAATGGTATCAAAATTAAGTGAACTATGTGTATCAAAATCATCGAAGGCAATAACTTCTATTCGCTAATTAAACGCAAAATTCAGGAGTTAGTTGATGAGACTGAGTATTGTGGTGGAAAATTAAAGAAGATTAGTAATACTGATGATTATAGAGAAACAATTTGCGAAAATATAAAATTTCTTCATAAAATAGGGTTAATTACAAATGATGAAAAGTGTATAATTGATGAAAGGTTAATTAAAGCTTATGGATAGACTAATTAGATTGAAATAATCTATTTATTTAAATGAAAAGCATAATAAAATATATATTAGTATAGAGCATCATCTTTGAATTATAGTAGAAATGAGACTTTAATAATATCTAACTATATCTAAAGTAGGAAAAGGTGATAATCTAATAAGACTATCACCTTTTCTATCTAAAGAAAGTGTTTTCCCACAGAAGCGAAAGTATATCAATTTCCGTGGGAAATTTTATTTTTGTAGATACTTTTCATATATTTTAATGGTACTTCAAACAATTGATTTCGTAGAGAAATGGTTGAGTCATTTTTAACTTTTCTAGTATATCACACCTCACTCATTTTCAAAAGGTAGTAAAATATATGCTTTCTTTTATCTTCTTAATTATTTATATTATGTTGTGTATTTAGTAGCATTTAAAATAAAAAAAGGTAGATGTCATAAATGGGCGAAATTTTTGCAAAGGGTGGAGGTTGCGACGGCGGTTTTGGTGGTATTTTTGGAAATCGAAGTAGTTTACTTTTCTTCTTTTTGATCTTAGTGATAATTTTCTGTAACTGTGGTATTTTTAAGGGATCAGGAGATAGCTTATTATTCTTCTTCCTATTACTTGTTATACTATTTTGTGGATGCGGACGTGAAGGATTCTTATTCTTCTAAAAAGAAGATTAACAGAATTGGGGTAAGGCTTAGGCTCTACCTTTTTTCTTTTTTTGAAGGATCTTCTGTTAAGGCAACGAATAGTAAGATAAAGAAATTTTATTTCTATAAAAGGTGATTGGTTGTATGAGAGAATATACATTATATGATCTAAAGGAATTATTTTGCAACATGAAAACGATATATGAATTTTTACGATAATACAATACAGATAACAGTTGACTATTTATATAATGAATTAGATGATGGGAATTGCTTTTTAGAAAATCCAGAGGAATGGGAGCGTTGTAATTCCTTTGAAGATTCAAAACAATCGGTGTTTAAAAGTATAAATAACATATTAGAATATATTGATATGGAGATTCTTAACCAAAATAGCAACTTAAACACTTCAAATAGAGACTTAGATTCTAGTTTGTACTGAGAGTTAAATATATTTATAAGATCCGTAATGGATTTTAATAAATATACCAATTCAATTACGTATCTTACTTTTTTGTTGCTGTCAAAAATTAATTTGTATTTATATTTGTAAAAATGAAATACATTAGAAATATGTATTTTAAAATATTTTTTTATATAGTTTAGATAATATAAGTATCAACCAATCTAAACTCAAATAAATTTAAAAGTAAGGGAGGCAACTAAATGGACAAACTATTAACTCAAAAAGATTTAGCTGAAAAGTGGCAAGTTGACGTTGCTACTATAACTAAGTATAGAAATTAAGGAGTTATAACACCTTGCAAAGGGATCCTAGCAAACTTATAAAATTATGTAAAGGGGTATAAAATTTAATAAAATATGAGGTTGCTGAAATTACAAGTATTTTAAAGGTTAATTAGGTGCAATAAAGGCTAATTAAAACTATAAAATCATTAGCTTATCATATGCCAATGATGTAACAAATAGGTTATAAATAGTAAAAAACCAAGTAGCAATTTGCTACTTGGTTTTTTACTATTTAATAATTTATAAAATCAAACTATAGCCAAGTATTAAACTTCTTAATATATAATTTTTTGACTACTTGCGTTAATAAGCAGTAGGCTAATAGAATACCGATTAACCATGGGAAGTAGGCTAATGGCAATGGCTGTAATCCAACAGATGCTCCAAATGCAGTAAATGGAATAAATATACCTGCTACCATTATAATTCCAGTAAGAAGTAAGACTGGGGCTGTTGCTCTACTTTGAATAAATGGTATTTTCTTAGTTCTAATCATATGAACAATAAGGGTTTGAGATAATAGTCCTTCAACAAACCATCCAGATTGGAATAGAGACTGAAGGGCTGGTGTATTAGCTTTAAATACATACCACATTACCAAGTAGGTAATTATATCGAATATTGAGCTTATTGGTCCAATATAGATCATAAACTTCTTTATATTATCCGCATCCCATTTTCTTGGCTCTTTAATATAGTCTTCATCCATGGTGTCCCAAGGTATTGAAATTTGAGAAAAATCATAGAACAAATTTTGAATTAGCAAATGAATTGGAAGCATAGGTAAAAAAGGTAAAAATGCACTAGCAACCAAAACACTAAAGACGTTTCCGAAGTTTGAACTTGCTGTCATATTAAGATATTTTACTATATTTCCAAAAATCTTACGTCCTTCAATTACACCTTCTTCAAGCACCATAAGATCCTTTTCTAAAAGTATAATATCTGCAGATTCCTTTGCTATATCTACTGCTGTATCTACAGAAATTCCAACATCTGCATCTCTAAGGGCTGAAGCATCATTAATTCCGTCTCCCATATAACCTACTGTATGTCCCTGACCTTGAAGTACTTTTATAATTTTAGATTTTTGAATTGGAGATAGCTTAGCAAAAACAGTAGTGTTTTCTGCTTGTATTGCTAACTCTTCGTCGGTTAGGTGTTCTATATCGCTGCCAAGTAAAATATTATCTACAGGTAAATCAACCTCTTTACATATTTTTTTAGTAACAACTTCATTGTCTCCAGTTAGTATTTTAACTTTAACTCCATGTTCATATAGAGCTTTAATCGCTGCAGCTGTTGATTCCTTTGGCGGATCGAGGAAACCTATATATCCCATAAGAACCATATCGCTTTCATCTTTTACACCGAAGGAATTCTCATCTGGAATATTGTTTTTTTGTGCAATAGCAACAACTCTCATTCCATCTTCATTTAACTTCTTTACCATATCCATAACTTCATTTTTAACTTCTTCAGTTAATGGAACTACTTCACCTTTGTACTCTGCAAAGGTACAAATGGATAACATTTCTTCTACGGCACCCTTTGTAATTAGTTGTCTCTTTCCAACATGGTCTTTTAATACTACAGACATCCTACGTCTTGTAAAATCAAAGGGGATTTCATCAACCTTTGTATAATGCTCTTTTAATTCAAAGAAATTCTTTTTATCACTAAACTCTAATATTGCTCTGTCCATTAAATTTCTTAAGCCTGTTTGATAAAAGCTGTTTAAATAGCCATGTCTTAATACTCTGTCATCCTCATTACCATGAATATCAAGATGTTTTTCAACTACTATTTTATCTAGTGTTAAAGTTCCGGTTTTATCTGTACATAATATATCCATGGCACCGAAGTTTTGGATTGCATCTAATCTTTTAACAACTGTTTTTCGCTTTGACATGGCTATTGCACCTTTAGCTAGGTTTGTAGTTACTATAACTGGAAGCATTTCAGGTGTTAATCCAACAGCAATAGAAATCGCAAACAATAGAGCCTCTAGCCAATCTCCATTTGTAATCCCATTAATAAGGAATACTACAGGAACCATTATAAACATAAACCTGATAAGTAGCCAACTAACACTACTTACCCCTTTTTCGAAGCTTGTTTGTTCTCTTTTTCCTACTAGAGATTTAGCCATAGAACCAAAGTAGGTATCATTTCCTGTGCCTATAACAATTGCAGTTGCACTACCGCTGATTACATCGGTTCCTAATAAGCAAATATTGTCTAAATCTGATGGATTTATATTGTTATTTATTTCAGATTTTATAGTACTATATTTTTCAATTGGCTCAGATTCGCCAGTTAAGGCAGATTGGCTTATGAATAAATCCTTTGAATGTATAATTCTTAAATCTGCCGGTATCATATCACCAGCCGCAAGATGGATAATGTCGCCAGGCACAATTTGTGACATTGGAATTTCATAAGTCCCTGTATCTTTACGGACTATTGTAGCTGTGGTATTCACTAGAGCTTTTAACTCTTCAGCTGCTTTTCCAGATCTATATTCTTGGACAAAATGTAATATGCCACTAATTGTAACCATAGCAGTAATTACAATGACTGCTTCCCAGCTTTTTTCGCCAGGGGCTGCAAGAGCCACATCAGTAATATAGGATATTACGGCTAAGGCAATTAATACTATAATGAAAGGGTTTATAAAGCCCTTTACAAATTGAATATACCATGGTGTTGGTTTTTCGTGTTCTACTTGATTAAGGCCATATTTTTCTACTCTATTTCCTGCTTCTTCTTCGGTAATGCCATTAATATCTGTATTAAATATTTTATAGATTGTATCCATATCGTTTTTACTAAAATCAATTAAATTTTGTTTTAATGCTTCATTATTTTGATTAATGATATTTCTTTGTTTCATCATAATTCACACCTCCAAAATGGCAACAAAAAACTAAAGGTAGTAAATATGAGTTTTACTTCCTATAAGCTATGTTACCTTTAAATTAAATAAAAAATACATCAATAAATAACTAATTGCGAATTAGAGTAATCAAAGAAACAGTGGAAAGTATTAAAAGATTTGAATTAAATGAATAGTATTATGAAGGGAAAATATGATTTAGTTTAGGTGAAATTAAAATTCCATCTGAACTGAGTCTTTATTTATCAAATTTTGGTTGAGAAGAATAGAACCCAATATTATTGATATTTTATTTTTCCTACAATATATGCTATCATCACCACTGTCCTTATTACTCATACTACTCGGGTCCATTACCGTCACCTCCAATTTTTTAAAAATTTTTTTAAAACAAAAAACCTTCGCCGAAAACTTGAATTCGACAAAGGTATAATACACATAAAATGCATAGTAAATACAGATTTAGTCTCGTTCAAGCTTTGGCTCTGCAAGGCGATGAAGTTGCATTAGATTAAGCCTTCTTTATTCGGCTAAACCTGCTAACCTGTTAAGAATGTTTCCATCCTTTCACGGCAGCAACCCGTATCCTTGTAGTAACCTCACCTACCGAGGTATATTAAATTTACATTATTATATTATGGCATATATTATTAAATGTCAATGCTATTTGTAAAAAAAAGATTTTATCCGATGGCTAATGGTTCTAAAACTTCCTCTTCTGTAAGCGGGAGTTTTAGAACTCTACAGCTTCTCGTCTAGCATTTCTACGTATTTTTTGCCTTCTCTAGAAACGTATGTTCGGTTGAAAAATTAAAAAAATATATGTATTATTAAAATTTTTCTAATACAACTAAAGGTTCGAAATAAACCATGTAATTATCTATTTCACAATAAAGTCCATACTTTTCTTTATAATATTTTATAACATCTTCTATATATTCTTCTGTTACGTCTAGATATTCAGCTAATTCAAATCTATTTCTAACTCCATATTTATACGCACTAATTAAGTCAATAATTCCAACTAATCTTTCATATCCCCAAGCTCTAGCTTTTCTTTCTTGCTTTCTATTTTCTATTTTAGATTGGTCTATAATATATCCAGAGGTAGTTTTCAAATGTCCAATTTCTTCAATAAGGATACATCTCTTTTCGCTATTAGTTGTTAACTTCTTAGAAATACCAATTACATTATCAGAATAATATCCCTTACCATTCCCTTTAAAGTTAACTTCATAAACCTCTATACCTTTCTCATCAGCTTTTATTATCATTTGCTCGTAATCCATCTCAGCTGTCCCCCTTTTGACTGCGATAATATGTCTATTTTTTCTTTCTAGAAACAACAAATTTAATAAATTCTTCAATATCTTCTAAATCATCCTGAGTAAAATTTTCACCCTCAAAATGCGCTGCTAATATTTCTATTTTATTTTCTTTAGCAACTTTACTGATATCATCAAGTGTTTTTTTATTATCTGTATCTTCTTTAAAAAACTCTTCTATAGATATTTCTAAAGCATCAGCTATTTTTTGTAATGTCTCTATGTCGACCTTTCTTTTTTCGTTTTCTAATTTGCTAATTGTAGATTGTGATATGCCTGTTAATTCTGCTAGTTGGTAAGTTGATAAACCCTTCTTACTACGAATTTCTTTTATTTTTTCGTGAACATTCATTTTTAACACCTCTTAAAATTCAAAAATAGAATTAATATACTTATATAATAATTCAAAAATAGAATAATTGCAAGATAATAAAAGATAAATTGAGAATTATAGATATAATTCGGCTAAATAATTCTATAACGGAATTGATTATAAGATAAAATGAATTTAAAATAGAATTAATTCCAAAATGGAATTGTAAATTAAAAAGGCGGTTGAATAATGAGTATATAGAAAAGAAGAGGGGGACATAAATTGAATAGCATTAATAGTTATCAAGACCTGTGCAGAGAGATAGAAGTATTAGAAATAAGAATAGAGTCTATAGAAGCAGAAATAAAACACCTTAGAAAACTTATGATTCAAGGACCGAAGGACATTACCGCAATAGACTATTCAAAGGAATCCAATAAAAATATAGTACATATACCTTTAGATATACTTATAGATAGGGTAGAAAAGTTAGAAGATAAATTAGTTATTTTCAAGGAGATATTAGAAGAAAAAATACAGTATAAGGAAAAAATAGAGAGCCTGCTTAAAAAGTTTGATGGCATACAATATAAAGTAATGTACCTAAAATTAAAAGAGAATATGTCAGTAGAAAATATAGCAGAAACTTTAGGGTATTCAGAAAGACAGATATACCGTATATTAAAAGAGTGCAGCACATAATTTAATAATAACATGTCATTACAATGTCATAAAAATCATGTTATTATGATAGTATGGAAAAGAAGTGTACAAGACTTATTATAATTAGATGCCCTGCCAAATATAGTAGGGATTTTTACTATCTAGGTTAAATTATAATTTAATAATAACATGTCATTACAATGTCAGAAAAATCGTGTTAATATGATAGTATGAAAAAGAGATGTACAAGACTTATTATAATTAGATGCCCTGCTAAATATAGCGGGGATTTTTATTATCTAAATTAAATAAAAGGCAAATGAAAACATCAAACAATTATAAGCTCTACAATCAAAGCTTATGATAAATCATATTTAATTCGTGGACGATACCCACGTAAAAAAGCGTAAATTTAAAAGGAGAAATAATAATGACATTACAGCAATTATTAAAGTTAGGAGTTACAAACGAAGTAGCAAAACAAGTATTGGAGATTCACAAATCTACTATTAAAGATAAATATGTGCCTATATGGCGATTTACAGAGGTAAATAGCAAATATAAAGAATTAAAGCTGATAGTAGAAAACAAAGAGAATCAAATCAACAAGTTAAAGATTAAAGCTACAGAAAAGGAAGAATTAGTAACTAAAATAATGGCATTAGAGGAATTAAACAAAATTAATAAAGAATGTTATGAAAGCAAGATTGATGCATTACAAAAAGAAAAATTGACAGAAATTTATTTAAGAGATCAAAAGATAAAAAGTATAAAGACTGCAAAAGCTATGCTAGATTTTCTACTTGATTGATAATTACTATATTCATAAAAATGAAGCATATATTTACAGTTAGAAAAGTAATGCTAGATATCTTAAGGAGGTGTTTGACACTGACTAGAATTGAAGATATTAAAGTTGGTATTAATAAAAGGCTAGAGACCGTATTTGGAGAAGAATATTCTATTTATACTGAAATGGAAGAAACTAAGCAGGATTTAAATCTACCTGCTTTTTTTATTAGGCATGTTAAATCTTCTCAGATTCATAAGATAGGACAAAGATATTACAAGAACAATTCCTTTGTAATAAAATTTTATCCTAGAAAAAACGGAAGTGAACTGGCTCAATGTGATGAAGTAGGAGATAAACTTTTAAATTGCCTAGAGTACATTGAAAGTAATGATGTGCTATTGAGAGGCAGTAAAATGAGCTTAGAGGTAACCGATGCAGAATTGAGTTTTTCTATAGAATTTAACTTCCAAATACTAAAAACTTCTAATAAACACGAGTTTATGGGAGAATTTGAACAATTGAGCAAAACGAAAGGGTGATTCATTTGAGTAAGAAAAAGAATAGTGAAGGTTCTAAGACATTATTCACAAAAGAACAAATTTTAAGAAGCAAAAATATTAATTATGCTAAGGATATATTAAATATTCTACTAGAAGAAGAAAAAACATATTCACTAGCTGAAGTTGATGATTTAGTGAAAAAATTTAAAGAAAGAAAGGTGAAGTAATATGGCATTAGGTGGAGGTACATTTTTAACTCAAAATAAAATTTTACCGGGTTCGTATATTAACTTTATTTCAGCAACTAGAGCTTCTGCTAATCTAAGTGACAGAGGTTATGTTGCAATTCCTCTAGAACTGAATTGGGGCGCTGAAAACGAAGTTATCACTGTTGAATCAGCAAATATGCAAAAAGATAGTTTTGATATATTTGGATATGCATATACAGCTCCAGAAATGAAACCTTTAAGAGAAATTTTTAAAGGTGCTAAAACTGCATATGTATATAGAATTAATTCTGGAGGAACTAAAGCTAGTAAAGTAGCAGAACCTTTAACTATAACAGCTAAATATGGTGGGACTAGAGGAAATGACATTAAAGTAGCAGTACAAATTAATATTGATGATGAAACTAAATTCGATATAATTACTTACCTTGAAGGAAAGAAAGTTGATGAGCAAACTGTAGCTACTATTGAAGAATTACAAGCTAATAACTTTGTTGTATTCAGCGGTACTGGTGCACCTACAGTTAGTGCAGGAATTTCGCTAACAGGTGGAACTAATGGAGCTGCAGATGGTGACTCTTATAGTGCATTCCTTGATAAAATAGAAGCTTTTAGCTTTAATACTTTAGGATATGCCGGTACTGATGATTTAATTAAAGATCTATTTATTCAATTCACTAAGAGAATGAGAGATGAACATGGAGTTAAATTCCAAACTGTAGTATATAGAAAGAATGCGGCTGATTATGAAGGTATCATATCTGTGGAAAATAAAGTTTTAGGTGAAGGAGCAAAAGAAGCGGATTTAATCTACTGGGTAGCTGGTCAAGCAGCAGGGTGTCCTGTTAACAAGTCCATAGCTAACAAGTCCTATGATGGAGAGCATATTATTGATGTAAACTATAAGCAATCTGAACTTGAAACTGGATTAAAAACTGGTAAGTTTATGTTCCATAAAGTAGGTGATAAAGTAAATGTTTTAGATGATATTAATACATTTACTTCTTTTACTGTAGACAAGAGTGAGGATTTTAACTCTAACCAAGTTATAAGAACTATAGATCAAGATGCTATAGATACAGCATTAATATTCAACACCAGATATCTAGGAAAGGTGCAAAACAATGATGCAGGTAGAATAGCATTTTGGAATGATATTGTAGAGTTAGGAAAAGAGATGCAAAAAATATCAGCCATAGAAGATTTTAAAGCGGATGATATAACCGTAGAGGCAGGAAATGATAAAAAATCAGTAGTAGTAACTAAGTATATAAAGCCGATAACAGCTATGACTAAGCTGTATGTTACTACTATCGTTGAATAAATGGAGGGATAAATTATGATTGAAACTATGAATGCAATGGATGCAATGAGTGGTTCTTTAGCAGAATGTTTTATTACTGTAGAAGGAAATAGATACAACTTTATGCAGGCTACTAATATCGAAGTAAAGATGAGCAAAACAAAGGTTAAAGTGCCTATATTAGGTAGGACTGGAAAAGGAAATAAATCTACTGGATGGGAAGGTACAGGAAGTGCTACTTTCCATTATAACACCAGTATTTTTAGAGAACTTTTATACAGATACGCTAAAACAGGACAAGATTTCTATTTCGATATGCAAATAACGAATGAAGATCCTACAAGTGCGGTTGGAAGACAGACTGTAATCTTAAAAGATTGCAATATTGATGGTGGAATTCTAGCAAAAATTGATGCAGAAGCGGAGTACCTGAGCGAAGATTTTGAGTTTACATTTGAAGATTTCGAGATGCCTGAAAAATTTAATATTTTACCAGGTATGAAAATATAATTGGGTTCCTTTTGGAACCCTTTTCAATTAAAGAGTATGTAAGTTTAAGTATAGTAATAGGATGGATTTTTTAAATATGAAAGGATGATAATTAATGAGTGGATTAAGCGCATTTATGGCAGATAATGTTCAAATTGCAGATGATATTAAATTAGTTGTGTCGAAAAGATTTATGGAGAATGGAAAGCCTATTGAATGGAAAATTAAACCGATAACCAGTGATGAAGATGAGGCTATAAAAAAGGCTTGTACTAAGAAAGTGCCAGTACCAGGCAAAAAGAACATCCTTGTTCCTGAAATAGATTATTCTAAATACTTAGGTAAATTAGCTGTAGCTTGTACTGTATATCCGAATCTACATGATGTAGCTTTACAAGATAGCTATAAAGCTATGGGATCTGAAGAATTACTTAAGAAAATGCTACTTCCAGGGGAATATGCTGAGTTTTTAAGACATATTCAAGAAATCAATGGATTTGATGTAGGAATGGAAGAACTGGTTGAAGAAGCAAAAAACTAATAAGGGAAGGGGATGCAGATGCTAATTATGCTTACTATTGTTTTCATAAGCTTAAAATGCTCCCCTCCCAATATTTAAACTTAGATAGAAAAGAAAAGGCTGTAATTATAGGTTTTATTCAGATTAAAGCTGAAAATGATAAAAAAGAAGCTAAAAAAATAAATAGCAAATCTAGAACAAAGAGATAAAAATATTTAATGAAATTAAAATTACTAACACTTTTCTTATAATATTTTTTAATGAAAGGGGGTGATAGCTTGGCAACAGTTGATAATTCTATAAAATTATATAATGAAACAAATAGTAATTATATGCAGCTATACAATGAAACAAATAATAATTATTTGCGGTTATCCAATTCTATAAATAATACTTCAACAAGATTGTACAACACAGTAAATAATAATATATCAAACAATATATCGAATTTCTATGTGATGGAGCAGTACATAATAGATGCTAGTACAGCCCAACAGGATTTGAATGAAGATATAAAAGATGGTCAAAATGCTGCTGATAGACTTTTAAATATTTTTAAAGGAATGGCAGGCACAATAGGTCTTGATTTTAGTTTAGAAAATATTTTGGCATTGTCCGATCAAATGGCTACTACAAAAGCAAGTCTTGCATCCATGGTAGACGAGTCTAATACAGTTGAAGAATTACAGAAAAAGATATTCCAATCCGCAGAAAGGTCAAGGGGATCATATCTGGCTATGGCTGATGCAATTGCTAAAATGGGAACGATGGCTAAAGATGCTTTTGGCGGTAATGATGAAATAATAGCTTTTACTGAGCAGCTAAATAAACATTTTGTAATCTCAGGCACATCAGCACAAGATATTGATTCCACAATGAGTCAATTAACACAATCAATGGCTCAAGGTGTTCTAAGTGGTGAAGAATTAAACAGTATATTTATCGAAGTACCTACAATAATTCAAGCGATTGCTGGTTATATGGGAATAGGTACTGAAGAAGTTATTAATTTGGCACAGGAAGGTCAAATAACAGCAGATATTTTTAAAAATGCTATGTTTAGTGCAGCAAATGAAACCAATGCAGCTTTGGAGAGTATGCCTATGACTTGGGCACAGATATTTACTTCTGTTATAAACAAAGTAATCATGGTATCCCAGCCGCTATTAGAATTTATAAGTTTACTTGCTAGTAACTGGTCTATATTAGAGCCAATAATTTTAAGCGTTGGCGCTGCAATACTAACTTATCTAGCAGTAACAAAAAGTGCTGAAGCAGTAACAAAAGGTGCTGAATTAGTTACTAAAGCATGGACAGCAGCACAAGCAGCTTTTAATGCGGTTATGGTTCTTAATCCTATAGCTGCAGTTGCTATGATCGTAATGTTATTTATAGGTCTGGTTTATGCAGGCATAGCTATTTATAATAAGTTTGCAGAGGAATCAGTTAGTGCTACGGGGATGATAGTAGGAGTCTTGATGGTGGCAGCGGCTATTGTTTTAAATATATTTATAGGTGTAATAAACCTTCTTATTACTTGGGGGATTACATTGTGGAATTTTATTTTAAGTTTTGCGGAATTCTTCAAAAATGTATTTAACGATCCTGTAGGCTCAATTGTTAGATTGTTCTCTAATATGGCGGATGCAATACTTGGAGTATTGGAGGGTATAGCCGGTGCAGCAGATACACTATTTGGTTCTAATTTGGCAGCATCAGTTGCTGGGTGGAGAAGTGAACTTCAAAATATGACAGATGATTTAGTTGGAGAGGCAGAAATTAAGGTGGATAGATTAGATGCTAGTGCCTATCGAATTGATGGAGTTGACTATGGAGAGGCCTACAAGGAAGGTTATGACTGGGGATCCAAATTTAGTGTAAAAGGTGTACTAGGCGGAGTAGCTCCTCAAGTCTTTGAAGGATTTGAAGTTCCAGAAGGAATAGGCGAGGGAATTGATGAAATAGCAGCCAATACTACAGACATGCGTGATTCCATGGAGATTTCTGAGGAAGATTTAAAGTATATGAGAGACATAGCTGAGAGAGAAGTAATAGATAGAACAGTGCTTAGGGATGTAAAACTTGAAGTATCTAATAGCTTCGGAGACGTAAGAGAAACAGCTGATGTTGATGGTATTATAACACGAATAGAAGAACGTCTAGTAGAAGCAATAGATAGTGAAGCGGAGGGTGATTATAATGTATAGTTGTCTCATTGATGGTGTTAGGCTTCCAGTAGCACCTTCCAAGATTACTCGTAAAATAAATACTAAGAGTAAAAAAGTAGATTTAATGAACCTTGGGGAAGCAAATATTTTGAAAGGGCCAGGGCTTACAGATATAAATTTCGAAGCATTACTTCCTTCAGTAAAATATCCTTTTGCTGTATACGATAATGGGTTTAAAGAGCCTCTTTATTATTTAGATCTTTTTAAAAGACTTGTAAAAGAAAAAAAACCTTTTATATTTGAAGTAAATAGCCTAACTCCTGCTGGGTATTCTTTATTTATAACACGTATGGAAGTAAGTTTAGAAAGTTATAGTATCATAGAAGACACTAGCAATGGAATGGATATTGTTGTTTCACTGGAATTGAAAGAATATAAGAGATATACTACCCAAACTATAAAAATAGAGCAAACTTCTTCTCATGATGAAACACCTAAAGCTGTAATTGAAGAAAAAAGACCTGCAAAAGAGCCAGCAAAATCATATACGGTAATTTTAGGTGATAGATTATGGGACATTTGTCAAAAGCAGTTAGGAGATGGCAGCAAGTACAAAGAAATAGCTGCTTTAAACAATATTGAGGACCCTGATTTAATTTTTCCAGGTCAGGTTTTAAAATTGAGGTGATTTAATGTATGAGTTAAATATAGAGAACGAAGGAGTAAAATATGTACCTTTAATTGAAGGAGACATTACCTGGACTACTGAAAGATTAGGCTCTCCCGGAAAATTAGAATTCAATGTTTTAAAAGATGATGTAATTAATTTTCAAGAAGGTAACCGAGTAAGCTTTAAAATGAATGGTGAGAATGTATTCTTGGGTTACGTATGGGATAAGACAAGGAACAAAGATCAGATTATAAAAGTTACAGCATATGATCAGCTAAGGTATTTAAAGTATAAAGACACCTATGTCTATAAAGACAAAAAGGCCTCTGATGTAGTTAAAATGATTGCATCAGATCAGAACCTTGAGCTAGGAGATATTGAAGATACAGGATATGTAATTGCCGAAAGACTTAGAGATAATGAAACCTTCTTTGATATTATATATGATGCTCTAAATCTTACCTTCGATAATACTAAAAAGCTTTACGTTCTTTATGATGATTTTGGAGAATTAACCTTAAAGAGTATGGAGTCTATGAGAATAAACCTAGTAGTAGGTGAAGATACTGCTGAAGATTTTGACTATAAAACCTCTCTTGATGACGTATACAATCAAATAAAATTAGCTTTTGATAATAAGAATACAGGAAAAAGAGAAATCTATATCGCTAAAGACAGTAACAATATTGATAGATGGGGTAGACTTCAATATTTCGATAAAATAGACGAAAAAACCAATGGTAAAGTTAAAGCAGATACACTGCTTGAATTATTCAATAGAAAAAACAAAAGTTTAAGTATCAAAAATGCAATAGGTGATATTAGAGTCAGAGCAGGAAGTAGCTTAGTAATTAATTTGCCTAATATTGGAGACATCAGTATTCAAAATTATATGCTTATTGAGGGAGCTACACATAGATTTTCTAATAATGAGCATTTTATGGATTTAAAACTAAGGGGGCGATTATAATGCAGCTATTAAAATTGATGAAAAGAGCAGGAGTTGAGGCAGTAGATACTGCTTCTCCTATGAAAACTTTAATAGGCACTGTTACTTCCATAGAGCCTTTAGTAATTACAATTGAGCAAAGACTAGCTATTCCAGCTAGTTTTCTTCTTTTAACAGACAATGTAATTGATGAAGAAGTAGAAATTACTGTAGATGATGAAGTAGAGCAAAGTGGATCACTTGAACCACATAAACATGGATATATAGGTAAGAAGACACATATCCATCATAAAAATCTTAAAGTGGGAGAGATGGTCTTACTTTTAAGGGTGCAAGGAGGACAACAGTTTATAGTTCTTAATAGGGTGGTGAGTGCATGATACCAAAAAATACTGTAATTGATAATGATATAGGCTTTGAAGTTGTAGAACAACCAAGCAATACCTATAGATTAGATTTAGACAAGAAGAAAATATTAGGATATACAGATGGTATTGAAGCTATTAAGCAGGCTATATATAAGATTATCTTTACAGAAAGATATAATTATGCAATATATAGCTGGAATTATGGAATAGAGCTTGAAGATTTATTTGGAAAACCTAAAGACTTTGTATATTCTGATCTGGAGAGAAGAATAACAGAAGCACTTCTTCAAGATGATAGGATAAATTCCATAGATAATTTTGTGTTCAGTTCTAATAAAGGGGATGTGTCTGTAACCTTTACAGTAAATACAGTTTTTGGAGATGTGCAGGTAGAAAGGAGGATGAATAATATTGTATGAAAAGCAAACCTTCGAAGCAATACTTGGGAGAATGTTAGCACGAGTTCCTAATAATGTGGATAAAAGAGAAGGATCTATTATATATGATGCTTTAGCTCCTGCAGCTGCAGAATTAGCTATGGCATATATACAAATGGATGTAATACTCAATGAAACTTTTGCAGATACAGCATCTAGAAAATATTTAATAAGAAGAGCAGCAGAGCGAGGTATAAATCCTAATCCTGCTACTAAAACAGTACTAAAAGGTGTATTTAAAAACAGTGATGGTAATTTCTTTGATATTCCTATAGGGAGTCGACTTTCTCTAGATAATCTTAATTATGTTGCAATAGAAAAAATAGAAATAGGTCAATACAAGATGGAATGTGAAACTGCTGGAAGTATAGGTAATCAGTATTTTGGAAGTATTATTCCTATTGAGTATATACCACGTCTTGCAACCGCGGAGTTAACTGAAATATTAATCCCAGGTGAAGATGAGGAAGAAACAGAAAGTTTAAGGCAGAGATATTTTAATTCTCTTGAGTCTGAGGCTTTTGGTGGTAATATTGCAGATTATAAAGACAAGATAAATAAGATACAAGGTGTAGGTGGAGTAAAGGTATATCCTGTGTGGAATGGTGGTGGTAGTGTAAAACTCACCATAATAGACAGTGAATTTAAAGTGCCTTCTACATCATTAATCAGCACAGTACAAACTATAATAGATCCAATTGATAACTCTGGACAAGGTGTAGGCATAGCTCCTATAGGACATAAGGTAACTGTAGAGGGAGTATCCGAAACATTAACTAATATAACTACTAATATAACCTTCCAAGATGGATATGTATGGGAAGATATAAAACCTTATGTTGAAGCTAAAATAAACGAATATTATAACGATTTAGCTAAAGAATGGGCTGATAATAGTAATTTAGTAGTTCGTATAAGCCAAATAGAAGTAAGACTTCTTGATATTACTGGAATTCTCGATATTCAAGATACATCTATAAACGGAGCACAGCAGAATTTAGTATTGGAATCTAA
The DNA here is from genome assembly GCF_018141165.1 of Alkaliphilus sp. B6464. NCBI lineage: Bacteria > Bacillati > Bacillota > Clostridia > Peptostreptococcales > Natronincolaceae > Alkaliphilus > Alkaliphilus sp. B6464. Next base: position 605,033 of record NZ_CP058557.1, on the reverse strand, counting down.
TAGCATACCTAAATTGGATGTGATAATAGCATGAGAAAAGTAAATATAGCTAATTATCTGCCTAATATAGTAAAAGAGATTGCAGAGTTCCAACATATTTCAAATACAGAGAATGCAGAGATTAACCTAATGTGGGATAGCATACAGAATATATTTGACGATCAGTTTGTAAATACAGCTACTGTAAATGGAATTAAAAGATGGGAAAAGATACTTAAGATAGTTCCTAAGGCTAATCATACCTTAGAAGATAGAGCATTTACAATATTAACTAGACTTAATGAACAGTTACCTTATACCTATAAAGTACTTAAACAGTTACTTAGTCAGTTATGTGGTTCAGATGGATACGTTCTAAATATTAACCATGATCAATATGAATTATCTATTTTAGTAGAACTTAAATCTAAAAACATGGTAAATGCAATATCTGATTTAACGAAAAAAATTGTACCTGTTAATATGAATATTAGTATTAAAATCAGATATAATCAATACTCATATTTAAGAAATTTAAGACATATGGAACTTCAACCTTTTACCAACGATCAATTAAGAAATGAGGTGTTAATATAATATGAAATATACTACTAATTATAATTTAAAGAAGCCAGATCAAGATGACTTTTATAATATAGAAGATTTAAATTCAAACGCAGAAGTTATTGATACTGAGCTTAAAAAGATAGATGAAAAAGCTAATGCCACAGAACAGAGAGCTAATGCATACACAGATCAGAAAATTGAAACATTGACTCAAGAAACGACACAAGCAATGGATACTGTTAGTCAAAGAATTACATCGTATAAGGCAGAATATGCGACATTTAAATTTAATACTGAACAGGAATTTGATACGGTAAAGCAATCTGGGCTTGATGGCAAGAATTTACTAGAAACCTCCATTAAGTCCAAGGGGGGTACGGTTTCTAAACAAAGTGAAGTGGCAACTTTCAATGAATTAGATTTAGGCATCAAATCAATTGAAACAGATAAAACTGGTGATGCTAATGCAGTTGCAAGCGATATACTATCGGGTAAAACAGCTTATGTAAAAGGAAGCAAATTAACAGGTACTATGTCAAATAGAGGTACTGTAACTAATACGATAACTACTCAAGGCGGACAATATACAATACCTGCTGGATACCATAGTGGAGCTGGTAAAGTGACAGCTAACCTTCCAAATCTAACAGCAGCTAATGTTAAGAAAGGCGTTAATATTGGTGGCGTAACTGGGAATTATGATAATATTGCGGATTACACTCAACCGATGATAACTACATTAATAACTGCCAGCACTAATGATGATGTAGCTTCACTTAGAAATGTTGTTATAGAAAATAATAGAATAGTAGGGATTATAGAAAAAGGCTGGAAATTAACCAAGTATATTTATAGCCCAAATGGAATACTAATAAGTTCTACGCCTTTTATGGATGATGGTAATTCTTATCGGTTAATTTATCATTCGGCGTCCAGAGATTGTTGGTGTATACAACGTTATAACTCACCTTATAATGGGTTGAGAGTCAATTTTAATGGTATTGTATTAAGTTCTACAGGCGATATTACTAATTATGAACTTATAAGAAATTTTAATTTTGTATGGCCTAATGGTAATTACCTAAGATTTAGTAATACTACAGAAAGTTTCGCCTATATATGTAATAAAACAGGCATACAACTTTCAAATTTAGGAGGTTATTCTGATGGACGAGCTGCTACGTATATCGTAAAATCAGGAACAGATTATATATGTTATATTTATTATAAAAGAGCATATTTGACTGTAGCATATAATAATGGAACAAGTTCAATGCGAGGAGGGTCGTTAGATTATCATTTTACATCCATGATAAGCTCTATACTAGCAGTGTAATAAAACAATTAAAGGAGAGATACTATGAAATCTTTACACATTAAAAAATTAGTAGACTCAAGTGGAGGAAATTTTGACTATAAAGGCTTGGATATAGATTTATTTGTAACGAATACCCAAGTATATTTTAATAACCATACTGAAATATTGGTTAAAACGATAGAAGAAGTTATCCCAGAACATGAAGATATTACAATATTAACTGAGCAACAATATGCAGATTGGGCTGATGAAATAAAAAATCAACCTAAACCACCAACTGAAATTGAATTATTAGAAAATAGAATAGCTGAACAAGATAAAGTAATAGAAGAATTAATGTTTGAAATAGTACCAAGTTTAATAGGAGGTGAATAGTATGGCTGCTTATATAGCTAAAAAAATAATGTTAGGTAGACAAGACTACACTAAGGTATTTAGTATTAGTATATATAAAAGGTATCAAGATGAAGCTGATGCTATTCTCGTTGCAGAAGGTAGAGTAGATTTAATAGTCAGAATGTAACCCCAAGAAGGGCTTTTTTTATGCCCTTCTTTAATTTATCAGAAAGTAGGTGCTATATGGAACAAACACTTTTTAAACTAGCGGCAGGAAATGGACTTTGGGCATCACTATATGTATTTCTTTTTATTTATGTACTATACGATAGCAGACATAGAGAGAAAAAGTATCAAGAAACTATAAGTGAAAATCAATCAGTAATTAAAAACCTTACAGAGAAATTCGGGATTGTAGATAATATACAGCAAGATGTACACGAAATAAAAGCTGTATTAAGGAGTTAATTAAATGTACAACTATATAATAGATCATATTCCAAAAGGAAATAAAAGACCTGGGACTAAATTGAAACCTGAAACGATCACCATACACAACACAGGCAATCCTACCAGTACAGCTAGAAATGAACGAGGATGGCTTACTAACCCATATAATACTAACCCAACAAGTTTTCATATTGCAATAGATGAAAGAGAAGTAGTCGAGTGTATCCCCTTGGATGAGGTAGCCCATCATTCAGGAAACAAACAAGGGAATTTAACTTCTATAGGAATTGAGGTTTGTGAGAGTGGTAACCAAGAAAAGGTATGGGACAATGCTGTCAAATTAGTTGCAGAACTATTATTCGATCGTGGTTGGGGAGTAGATAGAGTAACTACACATCAAAGATGGAATGGAAAGAATTGTCCAAGATTAATCTTACCTAGATGGAATGAGTTTATAGGTGATATTGAAAAAGAATTATGGAAGCTGAATAGTATTAGGGAGCAGGGAGTAAGTGAATGGGCAATTGAAGCATGGGAGTGGGGGAAACAAAAAGGTATTACGGATGGACAACGACCTAAGGACTTTGCTACTAGGGAGGAACTAGTAACAATGCTATATAGAATGAAGGAGATAAAATAGATGATTGAATTAATACAAACTTATATAATGACTAATTTAATTGACATAATTTGTACAACTATTGTTATTTCAATTGGATTATTGCTATATAAAAGAGGAAAAGAAGATTTTCTAAGAAAGTTAGTACTAGCACTTGTAACAGAAGCTGAAAAACAATTAGGAAGTGGTACAGGTGAATTAAAGTATGTAATGGTAGTTGAAAGGATCTATGAGGTTATTCCTGGTATTTTAAAATTGTTATATAGTGAGAAGCAGATTGATGAGATGATTGAGGATGCTGTAGATTATTTAAAAAGATATTTAGCAAGTGGCAAAACTTTATTAGGATATGATAAAGAAGTATTGGGATAGTTTAAGCTATCCTATTTTTTTATTCTGTACGTCAAAACTTATACTTCAACAATACAATCGAGATGACACAGGTTTTGAGTGGAACAGGAGTTGATGGAATAGCATTAGAGAATTTTCGTGAGAAAAATCAATAATCCTAGTGACATATATCACAGTCTACCTATAATAATGATGATAGTATATATACAGAAAGAAAAACGAATCTGAAAAGGAGATGTGAATTATGTCAGCTTCAATGTTTTGTCATCAATGCCAAGAAGCCGCAAAAGGAACAGGATGTACTGTAAGAGGTGTTTGTGGAAAGACAAGTGATGTAGCTAACTTACAAGACCTACTAATTTATATACTAAAAGGAATTTCATTTTACAACTTAGAAGCTAGAAAAGCAGGATTAAACACAAATAAAGCAGATAAGTTTATAACTGATGGACTATTTGCTACAATTACAAATGCAAACTTTGATAAAGCTGTATTTGTTGACAGAATTAAAAAAGCTATTGAATTAAGGGAAGAAACAAAAGCAGCAGTAATTAATGCTGGAATAAATGTGGATCACATTACACATGATGCAGCCCACTGGACTGGAAGCACAGTTGAGGAATTCGAAGCTAAAGCTGTAGAAGCTGGATACTTAGCAATTGAAAATGAAGATGTTAGATCTTTAAGAAGCTTAATTGTATTTGGGGTTAAAGGTTTAGCTGCATATGTAGAGCATGCATATAACCTAAAATACGAAGACGATGAAATTTATACATTTATGCAAACAGCTCTTGTTGAGACTTTAAATGATAAATTAACAGCAGATGATCTAGTTGCTCTTACAATGAAAGCTGGAGAAACTGGTGTTAAAGCAATGGCTTTATTAGATACAGCTAATACTTCGACATATGGTAATCCAGAGATTACAAAGGTAAATATCGGTGTTAAAAATAATCCAGCTATTTTAATTAGTGGACACGATTTAAGAGATATGGAGCAATTACTTGAGCAAACTGAAGGAACAGGAGTAGACGTATATACTCACTCTGAAATGCTTCCTGCAAACTACTATCCTGCATTCAAAAAATATAGCCACTTTGTAGGAAACTACGGAAATGCATGGTGGAAACAAGATAAAGAGTTCGAAACATTTAATGGACCAATTGTAATGACAACAAACTGTCTAGTTCCTCCAAAAGATGTTTACAAAGATAGAGTTTACACAACAGGTGCAGTAGGATTCGAAGGATTAAAGAGAGTTAAAGAAAATGCAGATGGAACAAAAGATTTCACAGACATAATTGAACATGCTAAAAAATGTGCCGCTCCTACAGAGATTGAAAGAGGCGAAATTATAGGTGGCTTTGCCCATGAGCAAGTATTTGCACTTACAGATAAAGTTGTAGATGCAGTTAAATCTGGTGCCATTAAGAGATTCTTTGTTATGGCTGGTTGTGATGGTAGAATGAAGAGCAGAGATTACTATACAGAGTTTGCTGAAAAACTACCAAAGGATACAGTAATCTTAACAGCTGGTTGTGCAAAATACAAATACAACAAGCTTGATCTAGGAGACATCGGTGGTATTCCAAGAGTATTAGATGCTGGACAATGTAACGATTCTTACTCATTAGCATTAATCGCGTTAAAATTAAAAGAAGTATTTGAGTTAAATGATATTAATGAATTACCAATTTCATATAACATTGCATGGTATGAGCAAAAAGCTGTAATCGTTTTACTTGCATTACTATATCTAGGTGTTAAAAATATTCACTTAGGACCAACACTTCCTGCATTCTTATCACCAAATGTTGTTAATGTTTTAGTAGAAAATTTTGGTATTGGTGGAATTACAAATGTAGAAGATGATATGGCAATGTTCTTAGGAGCAACAGCAGAAGCATAATATACACAAAAATATATAAAAAATGAGACTATCCTTTAAAGGGTAGCCTCGTTTTTTATTATTGTATAGAAATAACCACTGATTGGGTCAAGTAGTTATTTATTTTTTTATAGTTATTTTGCGTTAGGTATAAATAAGGATTGTCCAATCTCATTCTTAATTTTGGTTCGTCATAATTCAGTATACTTTATAGGTATATAACTGTCAATAATTAGTATGTTTTCTTATGTGAATTAATATTTTTTTAACACACTTGAAATTTTACAACAAAAAATATATAATTCAAGGTGAAATAGGTAAATAGAATGCTTATTTCTTAGGCTAGCTTCTTAATAGAGTTTAGTATGGCTATCATACTAATGGTGAGGTATGTTTTGTGGTTCGATAATTCTTTACCAAATAAATCATACCGAAATGGAGAGATGAACAATGACGAAAAAAATAGTGTTACTTTTATTAATCTGTTCTCTAGTTTTAGCTGGATGTACCAACAAACCTAAGGTTACAGAAGGAGAGATACCGGGGGGTAACGAAGAAATAACATTAAATATCTTTGCAGCAGCTAGCTTAACAGATGCTTTTAATGAAATGAAAGATATTTACGAAAAAGAAAATGATGGAATCACATTACAATTTAACTTTGCTGGTTCTGGAACTCTTCAAAAGCAGATTGAAGAAGGGGCAACAGCGGATTATTTTATTTCAGCTGGAGTTTCTCAAATGAATGCTCTAGAAGAAAAGGGCCTTATTGAAGATAGAAAAGATCTATTAAAGAATAAATTAGTTGTTGTAGGCACTAAGGATATGCAAGGTAAAGTGTATAAAATAGAAGATTTATTATCTGAAGATGTAAAATATATTGCTGTAGGTACTCCAGAAACAGTTCCAGTAGGAAAGTACACAGAGGAGGCTCTAACACATTATGATTTATGGGAAAAATTAAGTGATAAAATTGTATTTACTAAAGACGTAAGACAGGCATTGACATATGTTGATACTGGAAATGCTGATGTTGGTTTTGTATATTCTAGTGATGCTCTAGCTTTAGAAAACGGTGTTACTTTATTTGAAGTTTCTGATGATTCACATAAAAAAATAATTTATCCTGCAGCTATTATTAAAGAAACAGAATATAAAGATGCAGCTGCTAAATTTGCTGAATTCCTTGTATCCAAGGAAGGTAGCGCTATTCTTGAAAAGCACGGCTTTGTTTTAAATTAGTTAAAGGAGCGTACAAATGTTAAAGCCAGTATTACTTTCATTGAAGGTAGCATCAATTGCTACAGTATTTGCCATGCTAATAGGCATACCATTAGCATATTCCTTAACTAATAAAGATTTTAAAGGTAAAACACTATTAGAGACTCTGTTGACATTACCGTTGGTGCTTCCACCAACGGTAATTGGATATGGACTATTAATTTTATTTGGAAGAAATTCTTTATTAGGCAGAATGCTTAAGGACATATTTGGAATACAGGTTGTGTTTACGGTAACAGGTTCTATTATTGCTGCTACCGTAGTTGCATTACCATTAATGATACAAAGTGTTAAATCTGCATTTGGAAACTTAGACCCTATTTATGAAAGGTCTGCTGCTACTTTGGGATCAAACAAATTTAAGGTGTTTTTCACAATTATTTTACCCCTGTCTTGGACAGGCATTGTTAGTGGCTTGGTAATGTCCTTTGCAAGAGCTCTTGGTGAATTTGGTGCTACTTTAATGATTGCCGGAAACATTCCTGGGAAAACCCAAACAATACCTATAGCTATATATTCAGCAGTGGAGACAGGAAATAAAGAGATGGCTAATCGATTAGTAATAATTATGACCCTATTTAGTTTTTTAGTCATATGGCTACTAAACCAATGGCTAAAGAGAAAACACTATATAAAAATGATGAGGGAAGAAAAATGTTAACCATTGATATAAATAAAGCCTATAAAGACTTTAAATTAGATGTTAACTTCGCTGCTGATAGAGAGGTAACTGTCATTTTAGGTCCATCTGGTTCTGGTAAATCTACAATATTAAATTGCATTGCAGGTGTAGCTAAACCAGACAATGGAAGGATAGCAATGGACAATGATGTCTATTTTGACTCAGAGGAAGGCCATATTTTGCCTATCCATAGAAGAAGAGTCGGATATGTTTTTCAGTCCTATGCTTTGTTTCCGCATATAAATGTATTTAAAAATATTCAGTATGGACTTAATAATTATAAGGAAGCCGGTACTAATGATGAAGTGTATCGATTTGCAGAAGCCTTTAAAATTGAAAAGCTTCTTAAGAAATATCCATATCAGCTTTCAGGGGGAGAGAAGCAGAGGGTAGCCTTGGCTAGATCATTAATTATTAGACCAAAGGTCCTTTTATTAGATGAACCCTTTGCGGCATTAGATAAGCGTACAAAACAAATACTATATAATGAATTTTTAGAGATAAAGGAAAAGTGGAACATCCCAATATTAATGATTACCCATGACGAAGGAGAAGCACAATATTTGGGGGATAGAATTATAAGGATATCAAATGGATGTTTAGTTAATGATACTGCGCTTTGATAAGAGGATAAGGTTAATTTGTATTAGTCTTATTTTTATATATTAATGAGTGTAATTAATCACAGATAAACTGATAAAAAATTCAGAGGGAGTTTTACTCCTTCTGAATTTTTTATCAGTTTATCTTATTTACTTCAATTATATGTGGCATAGGCCAATAATTGCTAATTCCAAGATCTTTCTTCTCTAATCTACCATCTTCATACTCAATGGTTATAAATGACTCTACCCTTGCTCCATCCATTCCTTCAAGAATTACTTTCTCTTCTCCGTCCTTCAGATTGTAATTTATTTTATATTCTTTAGGAGCTACTCTTCTTTCTAAAATATTATGATGCCACTCTACCTTAGGAGGCGTTTCTTTACCGTAAAAACCCATGTAAACTCTGTTTTCTATAGGAACCGCCCAAATAAGAATAGGCGCATTTGTAGTGTTTTTAAATTTAAGATCTTTGACACCATAAGCTACTGTTGAATCTTGTCCATAGGGCAAATAGTGAACAGGCATACTATGGTTGTATCTTTCTACAATTTCCAAGTTACTAAGTATTGCCACATTATATAAAGTAGATGCTATTTTGCATGCTCCGCCACCTATTGATGGTGTTACATTTCCGCCTATATAAGCAGAGCCTTCCTGATATCCTTTGGATTCAACATAAGGGCCTATGCTGTTATTCTGTGAAAATACTCCACCTGGAGGTACAACAATTCCACTGACAGATTTAGCCGCTAAATGCACATTATGCTGTTCTCCTGGCGATGTAGTTTTTATAACGGTACAAAATGCAGATAATAACACATCAGTTCCATGCTGCTTTTGGGCTTCTTTAAACTTACTGTCATTTTCCCATGGAACATTAAGAATAGGGATAGACTCGTTAGGCACATCAAATTCAACATTACTGGTATGGTCTTCTGTCTTTGAAATGTTAAATTGGGCTCCTAGGTTTTCAGGGTTTTCTTCTAGCTCCTTTTCTACATTTTTAAAATTGCATGATGTTGAATAAATTAATAAAATTACTGTTAGAATCAGTAATATATAATTTTTTATCTTCAAATTATCACCCCTATTTTAAATTAATCTATTAATACTATTACAATATATTTTTAGATATATTGTTAGAAAATATGTACGTTTTATTTGTATGACAAGATTGTCCCCTTGCATATAATTGGAATGTGGGGGGGATAAAATGTTAAAGAAAGGGATTTTAATAGTAACATCTATGTTTTGCATTATAACTATTCTTTTAATTGGGAAAAATATAAACCTAATAAGAAATAAAACACAAAGGGATAAAGAGGTTTTGGGATATAGTGAATACATAGAGTATATTGCATGGGAAAGCAAAATGATTACAGAAAATCCGGAATATGAGAATTTAAAGATATTAATTGATATCTCTGAAAAACGGTTATATTTAGTTAATGGAAACGAAACAATAAAGATATATCCAATTGCTAGTGGAAAATTAAATACTCCAACTCCTATAGGTACATGGAAAATAATTAATAAGGCTAAGTGGGGAGGCGGATTTGGAACGCGATGGATGGGACTTAACGTACCCTGGGGTACATATGGAATTCATGGTACTGATAAGCCAAATTCTATTGGTTCAAATGCTTCTGCTGGGTGTGTGCGAATGAACAATAAGGATGTAGAGGACCTTTATAAATATGTTAAGCACGAGACTCCAGTTGCTATTATTAATGGAATGTTTGGACCGTTTGGTTATGGACTTCGTACTATATCTCCAGGAGATATAGGAGCAGATGTAATGGAAGTTCAAGCTAGATTAAGAGCGTATGGATATTATGATGTAGACTATTTAGATGGTAAGTACGGTCCACATATGGAACAGGCCCTATATGATTTCCAAAAAAACCATGACCTTCCAAAGGATCCTCATATTAGCTATGAAACCTATAAAAAATTAGGAATTATAATTATGGATTAATTCTAATTAATATTAAATTTTATATAGTCTAGGAAAGTATACTTTCCTAGGCTATATAAGCAGGAGTCAAAATGGAAGGTATTCCTCTTTCGTATTCAGGAGAGTTCTTGGACAACTTTGCTGTTTTTTAAAATGAAATATACAAAAAGAGGGTATAATTAAGTTATGTATCTGAAAAAGTATAGTTAAGATGCGTACTACTTAATTGGGGATGTGATTAATATGACTTCAAATATTTTGATACAATTACTAATGCTAGTTTTGCTGCTTATAATATCAGCATTTTTCTCAGCCGCAGAAACATCTCTTATGTCTTTGAGTAAAATCAGAGTTAGATATATGGTAGATGAAAATGTTAAAGGTGCTAAGTTGGTCCAAAGGTTGGTAGAAAACCCTAGTAAGTTAATAGGTAGTGTTTTAGTAGGTAATAATATTGCTAATATTGCTGGTTCGGCTCTAGCTACTGCTCTTACTATGGAATTGTTTAAAGGAAATGCTGTTGCTATAGCAACTATAGTAATGACAGTATTAATTTTGATATTCTCTGAAATTACTCCAAAATCTTTGGCTGCACAAAATGCTGAGAGGGTGGCCCTAATTGTGGCTAAGCCTCTTTCATTAATTGTTACGATAATTAATCCTATTGTTATTGTACTTACTAAAATAACTAATTTTTTAGTTAGAATATTAGGCGGAAAAAATGATAAAGATGCTCCTTATATTACTGAAGAGGAATTAAAATCTATAGTTAATGTAAGCCATGAAGAAGGAGTTTTGGAAATAGAAGAAAAGCAAATGATTTATAATGTATTTGAATTTGGAGATCTACAAATAAAAGATGTTATGATTCAAAGAACTGATATATCTGCAATAAATATTGATTCGGATTTTAATGAGGTTATGGAATTTATTAAAAAGGAAAAATACTCAAGGTATCCTATATATGATGGAAACTTTGATAATATAATTGGTATTGTAAATGTAAAGGATCTAATTTATGCAGAAGATACTACGGAGGATTTTAATATTACTAAGTATATAAGAGAGTCTTATTATACCTATGAGTTTAAAAGAATAACTGAGCTTTTTAAAGAAATGAAAAAAAACAGGGTACATATGGCTATAGTTATTGATGAATATGGTGGTACTGCTGGTATTGTAACTATAGAAGATTTGATTGAAGAAATAGTTGGCGAAATCGAAGATGAGTATGATGAAGTTGAAAAAGAAGTTGAAAAAATAAATGAGCAAGAGTATGTTGTAGATGGTAGTACAAAGATTGTATTTATCAATGGGTTCCTTGGTCTTAATATGGTATCGGAAGATTTTGATTCCTTGGGAGGGTTTATTATGGGTGAACTGGGAAGGCTACCTAAAGTAGGGGAAGCTGTTGTACATGAAAATGTAAAGTTTACTGTAGAATCTATTTCTAACCATAGGATACAAAAAATAAGAGCTCAAATTTTACCAGAGAATCAATAATTATTATTTTTAAAAATGTGATTTAGATAAAAGTATTTATTTAGTCTATATAGTATTTAAGAAAAATTACTAATGACTATACAGTACCTAGCGATGGTTGCCAATCTTACGATTTAACATTTAAAGGACTTGAGTTTCTAGAATCCGATATATTTCAGCATATACACTTAGAAAATAATATTATATTTCCAAGACCAGTGGTTCTAAGGAAATAATTTACAGAAAAACCCTCCATCAAATATGGAGGGTTTTAAAATTACGCATTGTTTAATTAGAATATTGATGTTAATATTACAACTGCTCCTACAATCCAAGTATAAAAAGAGAAGTAATATAACTTTTCTTTCTTTATAAAGTTAATTAAAGTCCTAATAGCAAACAAACCAGATATGAAGGCGGCTAGTACACCAGCTACTAAAATACCTATAGTGATATCTCCCATACCCACCTCAAGAACATCCTTAACTTCAAATACAGTTGCTCCAAGAATAGCAGGAATAGAAATTAAAAAGGAAAATTTAGTAGCTAACTCCTTATCAAATCCCCTAAAAAGAGAACCTACAATGGTAGATCCAGATCTTGAAATACCAGGTGTAATAGCAAGTCCTTGGAATATACCTACTATTAAAGCGTCTAATCCATGCATATCTTTGATGGTTCTTTTCCCAGAATTAGATTTTTCAGCTATCCATAAGAGTGTACCTGTTATCATTAATGCAATACCAATTACTATGGTAGATGTATAGAAACTAGCAAATAGATCGTCGAGGAATATTCCCATCAATCCTGTTGGTATTGTTGCAATAATAATAAAAACACCAAGCTTTCTATATTCATTATTGAGCCTTAAACCTTTTCCTGTAATTAATTCACCTAATAGACGAAGGAATTCTACAATAATCATAGCTATGTCTTTAGCATAAACAACAAATATCGAAAATAATGTACCTAAGTGCATCATTATTGTAAAGAAAAGAATTCGATCCTCAGGAACCTTTAAAAGCTGCTGAGCAACTGCTAAATGACCAGAGCTACTGACTGGCAAAAATTCTGTAAGCCCTTGAATGACACCTAATATAATAGCTTTTATGACTGTCATCCTACCACCTCCTAATAAAATATTAACAAGAATGATTATAACATACATTAGTAGAATATGTGATAGTTTTAATCTTTAAAACTATCACATATTTTAAAAGATTTTACATAAGCTTATAACTTCCATAAATTTCACTTGTATCAATCTTTCTTTGTTAAGCATTATAATATTATTTTAAATAATCAACCTTACAAGTAGGTGAACGTCTACATTACTTTTTTGTAAGATTATTTACTATATAAGCAAGTTCTATGACATAAAGCTAATATAAAAATTTTATAGGGCAATAATATAATAATGTAAAAAGAAATGAGGGATGTAAAATATGTTTGTTGTATTTGTAAGAGCAATACTATTATATTCTCTAGTAGTTGTTGTTATTAGAATGATGGGTAAGCGACAAGTAGCAGAAATGCAGCCATTTGAGCTAGTAATAATGATAATGATTGCAGAACTTGCAGCTACACCAATGGAGGATGTTGGAATCCCTTTAATAAATGGAGTTATTCCGATAATTGCTCTATTATCTATGCAGGTTTTAATTTCATACTTTTCATTAAAAAGTGAAAAATTTCGGGAGATCATTTGTGGAAAACCTAGTATATTAATACATAAGGGTAGAATAGACCAATCTGAATTGCGTAGACAGAGGGTTAATATGAATGATCTTTTAGAAGCACTTAGAAATAAGGATTATTTCAATATTAGTGATATAGATTATGCAATCTTAGAAACCAATGGGCAGATGAGTATACTTCCCAAAGCAGATAAAAGACCTGTTATAACATCAGACTTATACTCGTATGATCATATTCAATATGAAGAACTACCTGTGACGCTAATTGTTGATGGGAAATTAAATGATACTAAGCTAAGAAAAGCAGGGTATGACGAAAATTGGTTAATGAATCAGCTCGGAAAACAGAATATAGATAACATAGAAAATGTATTTTTTGCTTTTTTATCCTCTGACAAGATTTTTTACGCACAAGAGAAGCAAAATTAGGGGAAGGGTGATTATATGCGTACTGTAGTAGTTACTTTGCTTATTCTAGTAATTTTTATTGTAGGTACATTTATGATTAATCAATATATTAATCGTAGTTGTGAAAAATTACTTGAAGATATAAAAATATTAAATAAGTCTATAAATGAAAATGAGTGGAGTCAGGCTAAAGATCGTCTTGAAGGCCTTAAAGCTCAATGGAAAGATACTAAAAAGATATGGCAACTATTTTTGGAGCATTATGAAATGGATGCTATAGATATTGCTATTGCAAGATTAAGTCAATATGTAGAAATAGAGGAGAGAACATCGGCGTTAGGAGAACTGGGGGAATTCAGGTTATTGATTAGTCATATTAAAGACAAAGGAAGCTTAAAGTTAGTAAATGTATTATAACACTTACCATAAAGCCCTATCTAATTAATTAGATAGGGCTTTATGGATTTTAATTTAAACCTAACTTTTTGTCCAGTAATCCTTGCTCATCTAAAGCATGGATATCATCACAACCACCAAGGAACTCTTCGTCTATAAAAACTTGAGGCACTGTATCCCAACCTGTTTTTTCCATAACTTTATTAAAAGTTAGATCATCATATGTTATGTCAATTTCTTTAAATGGAACTCCTTTAGAAGATAAAAGAGATACTGCTTTTTTGCAATAAGGACAGTAATTTTTCGTATATATAATGATATCCTTCAAACAACCACTCCTCTAATTTATTTTGTCTTATCCAATATTAATCCAGTTTTTTCTAAACTTTTAATTAATGGATAGGTTATTAATATATTCAATATAGTAATAATTATGCTAGTAGCAGCTCTAGCTGGCAATAATACTAAATATGCATTTCCTTGTAGTTGTGAAAGCCAATAAGTATTTAAAAGAAGACTTACTACAATTAATATAGATATATTAGATACAACTACATTTAATAGAGAAGATTTTTTAGTAGGACTTAAAAACATAACTATTCCTGGAATTGTTCCTGTTAATATAGAGCTGAGTGTAAAACCGGGATGAAATGCTCCACCGTGGGAATTAATAAAAAAACCTAGTAAATCGGCTATTCCACCAGTCATAGCTCCTGCTCCTGGTCCTAAAACTAATCCAGATAATATTAAAGGGATATTACCAAAGCTAAAGCGTACACTGCCATTAAATAGCATAATAGCACCAAGCCTCGATAGAATAATATTCATAGCTACAAAGATAGCAGCTAGAACTAGGGATTTTGTTGATAAACGATTGCTATACATGGGTCTCCTAGACGAAATTTTCTCGTTGTTATCCATAACGCCACCTCCTTTCTCTTAAGTCGGACAAAACGCCCCACATAAGAGAAGTATGGTGTAGTTTCTCTTAAATGTGACAGCGGATGCAATATTACACCGCGAATAGTATGTTTTACTATTCTTCGTTTGAGGGCAACTTCCCATCCCTCAACACTTAACGCGTAATACCTACTCTGACCGTACTCTAATGATATAATACTTTCAAAATATTGTAAAGATTAACGAACCATCAAAGAATTGTACTTGGTAATATAGTATACCCATTGCACTATTACATAATAACCTTATAATTACTTTGACAAAAAACAATTGTAGATGTCTAGAAAAGATATTATAATTATAGGGATTATAGAATGCTAAATTTTAAAATTATCTTTTGGCATTTAATTTTAATAAGGAGGCTTAGGATGCAGAATCCTATAGAACATATAATGGATAACAAAAGCGAAAAACAATCCACATTGAATAATGCTATAATTGTATCTGACGTAACTAAGTATGGTGTTGTACTATTTTATGCTGTATTTATATTAATTTCTGCTTTTTATTTTAATAATATAGCAGAAATTATAGGTGGAATATGTAGAATTATTGTTGCGCCGAGTATATTAGTTTCAGATTATATAGTCATAGGTAATATTGGGTCCACTTTAGTTAATTCTGGACTTGTTATGATTGCATCAATAGTTATTGCTAAAATTAGCAATGCAGAAATGAATGGTCCTCTTGTAGCAGCAATTTTTACTATAGGAGCATTTGCGTTTTTCGGTAAGAATATATACAATATTTGGTCTATATTTTTAGGAGTATACTTTTATGCTTTATTACGTAAAGAGAAGTTTAGTAAATATATAATTGTTGCTTTTTTTGGGACAGCCCTTGGACCCTTAGTTAGTCAGATTAGTTTTGGGTTGGACTTTCCAATAATATATGGAGTTATTTTAGGGAATATAGCTGGAGTCATGGCAGGGTTTATTATGCCTCCATTAGCTACACATTTTAGTAAGTTTCATCAAGGATTTAATTTATATAATATGGGTTTTACTGCTGGAATTGTAGGGTCACTATTTATGTCTATACTTAGAGGCTATGGAAAAAACAATGAAGCTCTAGCGATAGTAAGTAAAGGTAATAATCTAGTTTTTACTATTTACTTGTCTATAATATTTACCACTATGATTATGTTAGGATATATTTTAAATAATAGAAGCTTTGCTGGATATGGAAAACTATTAAAAAGATCAGGTAGAGCCAGTTCGGATTTTATTGCATTAGAAGGATTTGGGTTAACTATGGTCAACATGGGATTGGTTGGATTTTTAGCTTTAGCCTATGTAATACTAGTAAAAGGTGAGTTAAATGGACCAACAATTGGCGGCATTCTTACTATAGTAGCTTTTGCTGCATTTGGTAAACATGCTAGAAATATTTTACCAATTTTTTTAGGCGTTTTTCTAGCATGCGCGACCCAAGTATGGGATGTAAATGCCACTGGACCTTTATTGGCGGCGCTGTTTGGAACTACATTAGCTCCAATCGCTGGACAATATGGATGGAAAATTGGAACTTTAGCTGGATTTACGCATATGACATTAGTAATGAATACAGGGTATCTACATGGCGGAATGAACTTATATAATAACGGTTTTGCTGGTGGTATTGTTGCAGCGAGCTTAGTTCCTATTGTTAATGGAATAATGAAAAGAGATGAATGATTTATATTATAATTGTATATAAATAGACACTTAGTTTATTTGAATAAAGCCTTAGGATTATTAAATATGTATAAATAAAAAGTATATGTTTATAGATATAATAAGGTAGGGATATGAAAGAAGTGCACATCTCTAAATAAGAGGGGAGGGGCCTTTGTTTATATAAATAGGGCAACAAAAATTTTAAAGAGAAAAAAGTATATTGACATAGCATAAAAAAGATGTTAAAGTAATTAAGTCCTCAAAACAAGCGGATATGAAAATGAAGCTATAGGTTTTAGGAAAACAACAATTTAAAAAATAAATTTTAAAAAAGTTGTTGACATAATGTTTCAGATATGCTATATTAAATAAGTCGCCGCAACAAGGCGATGGGGCACAAGCCCTTAAAGAGGTCTTTGAAAACTAAACAGTATAGATTAAGCCAGCAAATAATAAATCCATCTTTAAAAGATGGTACCCAGAAATTTTATTTAAGAGTTTGATCCTGGCTCAGGATGAACGCTGGCGGCGTGCCTAACACATGCAAGTCGAGCGGAGTTATTTTCAGGAAGCCTTCGGGTGGAATGATTTTAATTTAGCGGCGGACGGGTGAGTAACGCGTGGGCAACCTACCCTGTACAGGGGAATAACAATGGGAAACCATTGCTAATACCCCATAATACCTTTTAGGGGCATCCCTAGAAGGTCAAAGAATTTCGGTATAGGATGGGCCCGCGTCTGATTAGCTAGTTGGTGAGGTAATGGCTCACCAAGGCGACGATCAGTAGCCGGCCTGAGAGGGTGAACGGCCACACTGGAACTGAGACACGGTCCAGACTCCTACGGGAGGCAGCAGTGGGGAATATTGCACAATGGGGGAAACCCTGATGCAGCAACGCCGCGTGAGCGATGAAGGCTTTCGAGTCGTAAAGCTCTGTCCTAAGGGAAGATAATGACGGTACCTTAGGAGGAAGCCCCGGCTAACTACGTGCCAGCAGCCGCGGTAATACGTAGGGGGCAAGCGTTATCCGGAATCATTGGGCGTAAAGGGTGCGTAGGCGGCCCTATGGGTCAGAGGTTAAAGGCTACGGCTCAACCGTAGTAAGCCTTTGAAACTGTAGGGCTTGAGTGCAGGAGAGGAGAGTGGAATTCCTAGTGTAGCGGTGAAATGCGTAGATATTAGGAGGAACACCAGTGGCGAAGGCGACTCTCTGGACTGCAACTGACGCTGAGGCACGAAAGCGTGGGTAGCGAACAGGATTAGATACCCTGGTAGTCCACGCCGTAAACGATGAGTGCTAGGTGTTGGGGGTCAAACCTCGGTGCCGCAGTTAACGCATTAAGCACTCCGCCTGGGGAGTACGTTCGCAAGAATGAAACTCAAAGGAATTGACGGGGACCCGCACAAGCAGCGGAGCATGTGGTTTAATTCGAAGCAACGCGAAGAACCTTACCTGGACTTGACATCCCTCGGACAGCTTTTTAATCGAAGCCTTCCCTTCGGGGACTGAGGTGACAGGTGGTGCATGGTTGTCGTCAGCTCGTGTCGTGAGATGTTGGGTTAAGTCCCGCAACGAGCGCAACCCTTGTCTTTAGTTGCCAGCAGTTCGGCTGGGCACTCTAGAGAGACTGCCGGGGATAACTCGGAGGAAGGTGGGGATGACGTCAAATCATCATGCCCCTTATGTTCAGGGCTACACACGTGCTACAATGGCCGATACAACGGGCAGCCAAGGAGTAATCCGGAGCGAATCCTACAAAATCGGTCCCAGTTCGGATTGTGGGCTGAAACTCGCCCACATGAAGTCGGAGTTGCTAGTAATCGCGGATCAGAATGTCGCGGTGAATGCGTTCCCGGGTCTTGTACACACCGCCCGTCACACCACGGGAGTCGGAAGCACCCGAAGCCAGCTATCCAACCTTTATTGGAGGAAGCTGTCGAAGGTGAAGCCAATGACTGGGGTGAAGTCGTAACAAGGTAGCCGTATCGGAAGGTGCGGCTGGATCACCTCCTTTCTAAGGAGAATTGGCAATCTATACTGTCTAGTTTTGAGGGACTTCTTGTCTTTCAATACATGGGGGCGTAGCTCAGTTGGGAGAGCACCTGCCTTGCAAGCAGGGGGTCAGGAGTTCGACTCTCCTCGTCTCCACCATAGAATACCAATTTAAAGGTTGACATAAAACATTTTATTTGGTATTATATTATTCCGTCTTAAAGACGGTTAAATAGTTCCTTGAAAACTACACAATGTTAGATTATGACCTAACCCGATTTGTGAAACAAATCGAAGGTAGGTCAAACGCAATGAGCATCAAATTTGTGCGACCGTAAGGGAGTAAACAAATTTAGAATGCGAAACTGCGAATAGCTTTGGTCAAGCTAATAAGGGCAGAAGGCGGATGCCTTGGCACCAGGAGTCGATGAAGGACGTGGTAAGCTGCGATAAGCCTCGGGGAGATGCAAGCAATCTTTGATCCGGGGATTTCCGAATGGGGAAACCTACTTAGGTTAATACCTAAGTATCTATTACTCAATCAATAGGTAATAGAAGACATACCAGGGGAACTGAAACATCTAAGTACCCTGAGGAAGAGAAAGAAAAATCGATTCCCTAAGTAGCGGCGAGCGAAAGGGGATAAGCCCAAACCGATAGGGTTTTCTCTATCGGGGTTGCGGACCGGTCATATATGATGACTCATCGTAATAGAAGAGGTTTGGAAAGACTCACCATAGAAGGTAATAGTCCTGTACATGAAACGATGATATTCTAGACCGTGATCCAGAGTACCACGAGGCACGTGAAACCTTGTGGGAAGCAGGGGGGACCACCCCCCAAGGCTAAATACTACCTGGTGACCGATAGCGCATAGTACCGTGAGGGAAAGGTGAAAAGAACCCCGGAAGGGGAGTGAAATAGAACCTGAAACCTTCTGCTTACAAACTGTGGGAGCACTTTTTATGTGTGACCGCGTACTTTTTGTAGAACGGGCCAACGAGTTACGGTATGGAGCAAGGTTAAGCACCTATGGTGCGAAGCCGTAGGGAAACCGAGTCTTAATAGGGCGTCTAGTTTCATGCCGTAGACCCGAAACCGGGCGACCTACCCATGGTCAGGATGAAGCGGAAGTAAAATTTCGTGGAGGTCCGAACCGATTGACGTTGAAAAGTCACCGGATGAACTGTGGGTAGCGGTGAAATTCCAATCGAGCCCGGAGATAGCTGGTTCTCGCCGAAATAGCTTTAGGGCTAGCCTCGAGGTTAAGAGATACGGAGGTAGAGCACTGAATGGTCTAGGGGCCTTCACCGGTTACCAAAACCTATCAAACTCCGAATGCCGTTATCTTTTACTCGGGAGTCAGACTGCGAGTGATAAGATCCGTAGTCAAGAGGGAAAGAGCCCAGACCATCAGCTAAGGTCCCAAAGTATACGTTAAGTGGAAAAGGATGTGGAGTTGCATAGACAACCAGGATGTTGGCTTAGAAGCAGCCATTCATTCAAAGAGTGCGTAATAGCTCACTGGTCGAGTGATTCTGCGCCGAAAATGTCCGGGGCTCAAACGTATCACCGAAGCTATGGATCCGTAAGGATGGTAGGCGAGCGTTCTATATAGGTTGAAGCTGTACCGGAAGGAGCAGTGGACTGTATAGAAGTGAGAATGTTGGCATGAGTAACGAGAGGCAGGTGAGAATCCTGCCCGTCGAAAACCTAAGGTTTCCTGAGGAAGGCTCGTCCGCTCAGGGTTAGTCGGGACCTAAGCCCAGGCCGAAAGGCGTAGGCGATGGACAACAGGTTGAAATTCCTGTACCACCTAAAATCGTTTGAGAGATGGAGTGACACAGTAGGATAGGCTCAGCGCACCGTTGGTTGTGTGCGTCTAAGCTGGTAGGGAGTTAGAAGAGGCAAATCCCTTTTAACATTAATCCTGAGAAGTGATGGGGAGCGAAATTTAAGTAGCGAACTGGCTGATTCCACACTGTCGAGAAAAGCTTCTATCGAGATTTCTAGGTGCCCGTACCGCAAACCGACACAGGTAGGTGAGGAGAGAATCCTAAGACGATCGGGAGAACTATTGTTAAGGAACTCGGCAAAATGACCCCGTAACTTCGGGATAAGGGGAGCCGGTTTTGGTTAAAGATTTACTCTGTAAGCCTCAACCGGCCGCAGAGAATAGGCCCAAGCGACTGTTTACCATAAACATAGGTCTCTGCTAAGTCGAAAGACGACGTATAGGGGCTGACGCCTGCCCGGTGCTGGAAGGTTAAGGGGAATTGTTAGCATCTGCGAAGCAATGAACTTAAGCCCCAGTAAACGGCGGCCGTAACTATAACGGTCCTAAGGTAGCGAAATTCCTTGTCGGGTAAGTTCCGACCCGCACGAAAGGCGTAACGATTTGGGCGCTGTCTCAACAATAGACCCGGTGAAATTGTAATACCAGTGAAGATGCTGGTTACCCGCGACAGGACGGAAAGACCCCGTGGAGCTTTACTGCAACTTGACATTGGATTTCGGTGCTACATGTACAGCATAGGTGGGAGACTTAGAAGCTGGGACGCCAGTCTCAGTGGAGTCATCGTTGGGATACCACTCTTGTAGTACTGAAGTTCTAACCATAGACTGTGAATCCAGTCTTGGGACACTGTCAGGTGGGCAGTTTGACTGGGGCGGTCGCCTCCCAAAAAGTAACGGAGGCGCCCAAAGGTTCCCTCAGCACGGTCGGAAATCGTGCGTAGAGTGTAAAGGCAAAAGGGAGCTTGATTGCGAGACATACAGGTCGAGCAAGGACGAAAGTCGGGCTTAGTGATCCGGTGGTTCCGAGTGGAAGGGCCATCGCTCAACGGATAAAAGCTACCCCGGGGATAACAGGCTTATCTCCCCCAAGAGTCCACATCGACGGGGAGGTTTGGCACCTCGATGTCGGCTCATCACATCCTGGGGCTGTAGTAGGTCCCAAGGGTTGGGCTGTTCGCCCATTAAAGTGGTACGCGAGCTGGGTTCAGAACGTCGTGAGACAGTTCGGTCCCTATCCGTCGCGGGCGCAGGAAATTTGAGAGGAGCTGTCCTTAGTACGAGAGGACCGGGATGGACGCACCTCTGGTGTACCAGTTGTTCTGCCAAGAGCATCGCTGGGTAGCTAAGTGCGGAAGGGATAAGTGCTGAAGGCATCTAAGCACGAAGCCCCCCTCAAGATAAGATTTCCCATCGCGTAAGCGAGTAAGACCCCAAGAAGACTACTTGGTTGATAGGCCTAGGGTGTAAGTGCAGCAATGTACTTAGCTGATAGGTACTAATAGGTCGAGGGCTTGACCAAATATATTCTAACATTGTATAGTTTTGAGGGAATAATTTTCTCTTGACATATTACTTATTAAAGTGGTATGATTAAAATCCAGTTGAAATACAACTTGATTTTAATTTGAAGGAAACTCGGCTAACGCTGAGTACTCCATTCACACCAAATCAAAGATTTGGGTGATTGCAATATCGTGGCAATAGCGAAGGGGTCACACCTGTTCCCATACCGAACACAGTAGTTAAGCCCTTCAGCGCTGATGGTACTTGGCGGGAAGCTGCCTGGGAGAGTAGGTCGCTGCGATATTATGTTCCAGAGTAGCTCAATGGTGGAGCACCCGGCTGTTAACCGGTAGGTTGGAGGTTCGAGTCCTCTCTCTGGAGCCAACTTTGGCCCCTTGGTCAAGCGGTCAAGACACCGCCCTTTCACGGCGGTAACAGGGGTTCGATTCCCCTAGGGGTCACCAAATTTTGGGCGCATAGCTCAGCTGGGAGAGCACCTGCCTTACAAGCAGGGGGTCACAGGTTCAAGTCCTGTTGCGCCCACCAAAATTGGCCTGGTAGTTCAGATGGTTAGAATGCCAGCCTGTCACGCTGGAGGTCGAGGGTTCGAGTCCCTTCCAGGTCGCCAATTTTAATATATTTTTAAAAGGTAACTCAGCATTTGCTGAGTACTGTAATCACAGTATGCTGGTGTAGCTCAGTTGGCCAGAGCAGCTGATTTGTAATCAGCAGGTCGCGGGTTCGAATCCCATCACCAGCTCCATATATGCGGGTGTAGTTCAATGGTAGAACGTCAGCCTTCCAAGCTGATCGCGAGGGTTCGATTCCCTTCACCCGCTCCATTAAACATGTACCTATAGCTCAGCAGGATAGAGCAATGGCCTTCTAAGCCATGTGTCCGGGGTTCGAATCCCTGTAGGTACGCCATAATGGGATATAGCCAAGTCGGTAAGGCAACGGACTTTGACTCCGTCATTCCGCAGGTTCGAGTCCTGCTATCCCAGCCATTTTGACCCATTAGCTCAGTCGGTAGAGCACCTGACTTTTAATCAGGGTGTCCCGCGTTCGAGTCGCGGATGGGTCACCAACAATCAAGGAGAGGTGTCCGAGTGGTTTAAGGAGCTGGTCTTGAAAACCAGTGACTCCGCAAGGGGCCGTGGGTTCGAATCCCACCCTCTCCGCCATTATTATTGCATTATATATAAAATGGGTGTATAATATAGGTATTCTAAAAATGGAGAAGTACTCAAGTAGGCTGAAGAGGACGGTTTGCTAAACCGTTAGGTCGCGTAAGTGGCGCGCGGGTTCGAATCCCGCCTTCTCCGCCATTATACTTTCCGGGTGTAGCGCAGTTTGGTAGCGCACATGGTTTGGGACCATGGGGCCGGGGGTTCGAATCCCTCCACCCGGACCAGTTATATAAAATACTAAAAAAATGAGGGCCTTTAGCTCAGTTGGTCAGAGCATCCGGCTCATAACCGGCAGGTCCGGGGTTCGAGTCCCTGAAGGCCCACCATTTTAAAAATAATTTAAAGTAATGTGTAAATATAGGGGTGTAGTTCAGTTGGTAGAACAGTGGTCTCCAAAACCACGTGTCGTGGGTTCAAGTCCTGCCACCCCTGCCAGTTTCCGGGTGTAGCGCAGTTTGGTAGCGCACATGGTTTGGGACCATGGGGCCGGGGGTTCGAATCCCTCCACCCGGACCAATTGTGGGCTCATAGCTCAGGTGGTTAGAGCGCACGCCTGATAAGCGTGAGGTCGGTGGTTCGAGTCCACTTGAGCCCACCATTTGATTGTACAAGCCCAGATAGCTCAGTCGGTAGAGCAGGGGACTGAAAATCCCCGTGTCGGTGGTTCGATTCCGCCTCTGGGCACCATAATGGCGGCATAGCTTAGTTGGCTAGAGCGTTCGGTTCATACCCGAAAGGTCACAGGTTCGACTCCTGTTGCCGCTACCATGTTTAATCTTATCTATAAGGGCGCATAGCTCAGCTGGGAGAGCACCTGCCTTACAAGCAGGGGGTCACAGGTTCAAGTCCTGTTGCGCCCACCAAATTTGGTCCGGTAGTTCAGTTGGTTAGAATGCCAGCCTGTCACGCTGGAGGTCGAGGGTTCGAGTCCCTTCCGGATCGCCAATTTCAATATAATACATTAAATAGCAAATATTCATGCTGGTGTAGCTCAGTTGGCCAGAGCAGCTGATTTGTAATCAGCAGGTCGCGGGTTCGAATCCCATCACCAGCTCCATTATTTGTACGGAGGGGTTCCCGAGCGGCCAAAGGGGGCAGACTGTAAATCTGTTGTCAACGACTTCGAAGGTTCGAATCCTTCTCCCTCCACCATTAATTTAATATGCGGGTGTAGTTCAATGGTAGAACGTCAGCCTTCCAAGCTGATCGCGAGGGTTCGATTCCCTTCACCCGCTCCATTGAAAACTTGTATTATTTTGCTCATATCAGTTTAGGGGTTTGAGTGATTAAAATATTTGACCCATTAGCTCAGTCGGTAGAGCACCTGACTTTTAATCAGGGTGTCCCGCGTTCGAGTCGCGGATGGGTCACCATTTTTCATAAAACATTTTTAGTAAAGTTTTAAAAACAAGATACGAAAAAAATATTGACATAATATTTTAGATATGATATATTAAACAAAGTCGCCGCAACAAGGCGATGGGGCATAAGCCCTTGAAGAGGTCTTTGAAAACTAAACAGTATAGATTAAGCCAGCAAATAATAAATCCATCTTTAAAAGATGGTACCCAGAAATTTTTTATTAAGAGTTTGATCCTGGCTCAGGATGAACGCTGGCGGCGTGCCTAACACATGCAAGTCGAGCGGAGTTATTTTCAGGAAGCCTTCGGGTGGAATGATTTTAATTTAGCGGCGGACGGG
The DNA here is from genome assembly GCF_018141165.1 of Alkaliphilus sp. B6464. Classification (NCBI taxonomy): domain Bacteria; kingdom Bacillati; phylum Bacillota; class Clostridia; order Peptostreptococcales; family Natronincolaceae; genus Alkaliphilus; species Alkaliphilus sp. B6464. The sequence continues at coordinate 580,213 of NZ_CP058557.1, read as the reverse complement.
TGAGTAACGCGTGGGCAACCTACCCTGTACAGGGGAATAACAATGGGAAACCATTGCTAATACCCCATAATACCTTTTAGGGGCATCCCTAGAAGGTCAAAGAATTTCGGTATAGGATGGGCCCGCGTCTGATTAGCTAGTTGGTGAGGTAATGGCTCACCAAGGCGACGATCAGTAGCCGGCCTGAGAGGGTGAACGGCCACACTGGAACTGAGACACGGTCCAGACTCCTACGGGAGGCAGCAGTGGGGAATATTGCACAATGGGGGAAACCCTGATGCAGCAACGCCGCGTGAGCGATGAAGGCTTTCGAGTCGTAAAGCTCTGTCCTAAGGGAAGATAATGACGGTACCTTAGGAGGAAGCCCCGGCTAACTACGTGCCAGCAGCCGCGGTAATACGTAGGGGGCAAGCGTTATCCGGAATCATTGGGCGTAAAGGGTGCGTAGGCGGCCCTATGGGTCAGAGGTTAAAGGCTACGGCTCAACCGTAGTAAGCCTTTGAAACTGTAGGGCTTGAGTGCAGGAGAGGAGAGTGGAATTCCTAGTGTAGCGGTGAAATGCGTAGATATTAGGAGGAACACCAGTGGCGAAGGCGACTCTCTGGACTGCAACTGACGCTGAGGCACGAAAGCGTGGGTAGCGAACAGGATTAGATACCCTGGTAGTCCACGCCGTAAACGATGAGTGCTAGGTGTTGGGGGTCAAACCTCGGTGCCGCAGTTAACGCATTAAGCACTCCGCCTGGGGAGTACGTTCGCAAGAATGAAACTCAAAGGAATTGACGGGGACCCGCACAAGCAGCGGAGCATGTGGTTTAATTCGAAGCAACGCGAAGAACCTTACCTGGACTTGACATCCCTCGGACAGCTTTTTAATCGAAGCCTTCCCTTCGGGGACTGAGGTGACAGGTGGTGCATGGTTGTCGTCAGCTCGTGTCGTGAGATGTTGGGTTAAGTCCCGCAACGAGCGCAACCCTTGTCTTTAGTTGCCAGCAGTTCGGCTGGGCACTCTAGAGAGACTGCCGGGGATAACTCGGAGGAAGGTGGGGATGACGTCAAATCATCATGCCCCTTATGTTCAGGGCTACACACGTGCTACAATGGCCGATACAACGGGCAGCCAAGGAGTAATCCGGAGCGAATCCTACAAAATCGGTCCCAGTTCGGATTGTGGGCTGAAACTCGCCCACATGAAGTCGGAGTTGCTAGTAATCGCGGATCAGAATGTCGCGGTGAATGCGTTCCCGGGTCTTGTACACACCGCCCGTCACACCACGGGAGTCGGAAGCACCCGAAGCCAGCTATCCAACCTTTATTGGAGGAAGCTGTCGAAGGTGAAGCCAATGACTGGGGTGAAGTCGTAACAAGGTAGCCGTATCGGAAGGTGCGGCTGGATCACCTCCTTTCTAAGGAGAATTGGCAATCTATACTGTCTAGTTTTGAGGGACTTCTTGTCTTTCAATACATGGGGGCGTAGCTCAGTTGGGAGAGCACCTGCCTTGCAAGCAGGGGGTCAGGAGTTCGACTCTCCTCGTCTCCACCATAGAATACCAATTTAAAGGTTGACATAAAACATTTTATTTGGTATTATATTATTCCGTCTTAAAGACGGTTAAATAGTTCCTTGAAAACTACACAATGTTAGATTATGACCTAACCCGATTTGTGAAACAAATCGAAGGTAGGTCAAACGCAATGAGCATCAAATTTGTGCGACCGTAAGGGAGTAAACAAATTTAGAATGCGAAACTGCGAATAGCTTTGGTCAAGCTAATAAGGGCAGAAGGCGGATGCCTTGGCACCAGGAGTCGATGAAGGACGTGGTAAGCTGCGATAAGCCTCGGGGAGATGCAAGCAATCTTTGATCCGGGGATTTCCGAATGGGGAAACCTACTTAGGTTAATACCTAAGTATCTATTACTCAATCAATAGGTAATAGAAGACATACCAGGGGAACTGAAACATCTAAGTACCCTGAGGAAGAGAAAGAAAAATCGATTCCCTAAGTAGCGGCGAGCGAAAGGGGATAAGCCCAAACCGATAGGGTTTTCTCTATCGGGGTTGCGGACCGGTCATATATGATGACTCATCGTAATAGAAGAGGTTTGGAAAGACTCACCATAGAAGGTAATAGTCCTGTACATGAAACGATGATATTCTAGACCGTGATCCAGAGTACCACGAGGCACGTGAAACCTTGTGGGAAGCAGGGGGGACCACCCCCCAAGGCTAAATACTACCTGGTGACCGATAGCGCATAGTACCGTGAGGGAAAGGTGAAAAGAACCCCGGAAGGGGAGTGAAATAGAACCTGAAACCTTCTGCTTACAAACTGTGGGAGCACTTTTTATGTGTGACCGCGTACTTTTTGTAGAACGGGCCAACGAGTTACGGTATGGAGCAAGGTTAAGCACCTATGGTGCGAAGCCGTAGGGAAACCGAGTCTTAATAGGGCGTCTAGTTTCATGCCGTAGACCCGAAACCGGGCGACCTACCCATGGTCAGGATGAAGCGGAAGTAAAATTTCGTGGAGGTCCGAACCGATTGACGTTGAAAAGTCACCGGATGAACTGTGGGTAGCGGTGAAATTCCAATCGAGCCCGGAGATAGCTGGTTCTCGCCGAAATAGCTTTAGGGCTAGCCTCGAGGTTAAGAGATACGGAGGTAGAGCACTGAATGGTCTAGGGGCCTTCACCGGTTACCAAAACCTATCAAACTCCGAATGCCGTTATCTTTTACTCGGGAGTCAGACTGCGAGTGATAAGATCCGTAGTCAAGAGGGAAAGAGCCCAGACCATCAGCTAAGGTCCCAAAGTATACGTTAAGTGGAAAAGGATGTGGAGTTGCATAGACAACCAGGATGTTGGCTTAGAAGCAGCCATTCATTCAAAGAGTGCGTAATAGCTCACTGGTCGAGTGATTCTGCGCCGAAAATGTCCGGGGCTCAAACGTATCACCGAAGCTATGGATCCGTAAGGATGGTAGGCGAGCGTTCTATATAGGTTGAAGCTGTACCGGAAGGAGCAGTGGACTGTATAGAAGTGAGAATGTTGGCATGAGTAACGAGAGGCAGGTGAGAATCCTGCCCGTCGAAAACCTAAGGTTTCCTGAGGAAGGCTCGTCCGCTCAGGGTTAGTCGGGACCTAAGCCCAGGCCGAAAGGCGTAGGCGATGGACAACAGGTTGAAATTCCTGTACCACCTAAAATCGTTTGAGAGATGGAGTGACACAGTAGGATAGGCTCAGCGCACCGTTGGTTGTGTGCGTCTAAGCTGGTAGGGAGTTAGAAGAGGCAAATCCCTTTTAACATTAATCCTGAGAAGTGATGGGGAGCGAAATTTAAGTAGCGAACTGGCTGATTCCACACTGTCGAGAAAAGCTTCTATCGAGATTTCTAGGTGCCCGTACCGCAAACCGACACAGGTAGGTGAGGAGAGAATCCTAAGACGATCGGGAGAACTATTGTTAAGGAACTCGGCAAAATGACCCCGTAACTTCGGGATAAGGGGAGCCGGTTTTGGTTAAAGATTTACTCTGTAAGCCTCAACCGGCCGCAGAGAATAGGCCCAAGCGACTGTTTACCATAAACATAGGTCTCTGCTAAGTCGAAAGACGACGTATAGGGGCTGACGCCTGCCCGGTGCTGGAAGGTTAAGGGGAATTGTTAGCATCTGCGAAGCAATGAACTTAAGCCCCAGTAAACGGCGGCCGTAACTATAACGGTCCTAAGGTAGCGAAATTCCTTGTCGGGTAAGTTCCGACCCGCACGAAAGGCGTAACGATTTGGGCGCTGTCTCAACAATAGACCCGGTGAAATTGTAATACCAGTGAAGATGCTGGTTACCCGCGACAGGACGGAAAGACCCCGTGGAGCTTTACTGCAACTTGACATTGGATTTCGGTGCTACATGTACAGCATAGGTGGGAGACTTAGAAGCTGGGACGCCAGTCTCAGTGGAGTCATCGTTGGGATACCACTCTTGTAGTACTGAAGTTCTAACCATAGACTGTGAATCCAGTCTTGGGACACTGTCAGGTGGGCAGTTTGACTGGGGCGGTCGCCTCCCAAAAAGTAACGGAGGCGCCCAAAGGTTCCCTCAGCACGGTCGGAAATCGTGCGTAGAGTGTAAAGGCAAAAGGGAGCTTGATTGCGAGACATACAGGTCGAGCAAGGACGAAAGTCGGGCTTAGTGATCCGGTGGTTCCGAGTGGAAGGGCCATCGCTCAACGGATAAAAGCTACCCCGGGGATAACAGGCTTATCTCCCCCAAGAGTCCACATCGACGGGGAGGTTTGGCACCTCGATGTCGGCTCATCACATCCTGGGGCTGTAGTAGGTCCCAAGGGTTGGGCTGTTCGCCCATTAAAGTGGTACGCGAGCTGGGTTCAGAACGTCGTGAGACAGTTCGGTCCCTATCCGTCGCGGGCGCAGGAAATTTGAGAGGAGCTGTCCTTAGTACGAGAGGACCGGGATGGACGCACCTCTGGTGTACCAGTTGTTCTGCCAAGAGCATCGCTGGGTAGCTAAGTGCGGAAGGGATAAGTGCTGAAGGCATCTAAGCACGAAGCCCCCCTCAAGATAAGATTTCCCACTCCGTAAGGAGGTAAGACCCCAAGAAGACTACTTGGTTGATAGGCCTAGGGTGTAAGTGCAGCAATGTACTTAGCTGATAGGTACTAATAGGTCGAGGGCTTGACCAAATATATTCTAACATTGTATAGTTTTGAGGGAATAATTTTCTCTTGACATATTACTTATTAAAGTGGTATGATTAAAATCCAGTTGAAATACAACTTGATTTTAATTTGAAGGAAACTCGGCTAACGCTGAGTACTCCATTCACACCAAATCAAAGATTTGGGTGATTGCAATATCGTGGCAATAGCGAAGGGGTCACACCTGTTCCCATACCGAACACAGTAGTTAAGCCCTTCAGCGCTGATGGTACTTGGCGGGAAGCTGCCTGGGAGAGTAGGTCGCTGCGATATTATGTTCCAGAGTAGCTCAATGGTGGAGCACCCGGCTGTTAACCGGTAGGTTGGAGGTTCGAGTCCTCTCTCTGGAGCCATAAGTGTGCCGAAGTGGCGGAACTGGCAGACGCACAGGACTTAAAATCCTGCGGTCCTTCAAGATCGTACCGGTTCGATTCCGGTCTTCGGCACCATTTTTAAAATGAAACTCAGCTAATGCTGAGTATTCCAATCAAACTAAATCAAAGATTTAGATGATTGAAACATATCGCGGGGTGGAGCAGTTGGTAGCTCGTCGGGCTCATAACCCGAAGGTCACAGGTTCAAGTCCTGTCCCCGCAACCATTTTGGCGGCATAGCTTAGTTGGCTAGAGCGTTCGGTTCATAACCCGAAGGTCACAGGTTCAAGTCCTGTCCCCGCAACCATTTTGGCCCCTTGGTCAAGCGGTCAAGACACCGCCCTTTCACGGCGGTAACAGGGGTTCGATTCCCCTAGGGGTCACCAAATTTCGGGCGCATAGCTCAGCTGGGAGAGCACCTGCCTTACAAGCAGGGGGTCACAGGTTCAAGTCCTGTTGCGCCCACCAAAATTGGCCTGGTAGTTCAGATGGTTAGAATGCCAGCCTGTCACGCTGGAGGTCGAGGGTTCGAGTCCCTTCCAGGTCGCCAATTTTAATATATTTTCAAAAGGTAACTCAGCATTTGCTGAGTACTGTAATCACAGTATGCTGGTGTAGCTCAGTTGGCCAGAGCAGCTGATTTGTAATCAGCAGGTCGCGGGTTCGAATCCCATCACCAGCTCCATTATTTGTACGGAGGGGTTCCCGAGCGGCCAAAGGGGGCAGACTGTAAATCTGTTGTCAACGACTTCGAAGGTTCGAATCCTTCTCCCTCCACCATTAATTTAATATGCGGGTGTGGCGGAATTGGCAGACGCACTAGACTTAGGATCTAGCGGGCAACCGTGGGGGTTCGACTCCCTTCACCCGCACCATTATATTAAAATATTTCAAGGAAACTCAGTTAGTGCTGAGTACTCCACTCACACCAAATTTTTAATTTGGGTGATTGAAGCATGCGGAAGTGGCTCAGTGGTAGAGCATCGCCTTGCCAAGGCGAGGGTCGCGGGTTCGAGTCCCGTCTTCCGCTCCAATTTATTTATGGGCTCATAGCTCAGGTGGTTAGAGCGCACGCCTGATAAGCGTGAGGTCGGTGGTTCGAGTCCACTTGAGCCCACCATTTAAATAATAAACAGGCCCAGATAGCTCAGTCGGTAGAGCAGGGGACTGAAAATCCCCGTGTCGGTGGTTCGATTCCGCCTCTGGGCACCAATGAAGAGATTGAATGATACAAGTCTCTTTTTTTATTTTCACTAAAATTATAATTATCTTTTTATTTTATATAGTATATCTATATTTCAAAGGTTGTCATAGTAAAAAGTAGTTATATAGTTGGAATTTAAAAGTTTGAAAATAAATTAAAAAAACGTTGACATAATATTTCAGATGTGATATATTAAATAAGTCGCCGAAACAAGGCGAGGGGGCACAAGCCCTTGAAGAGGTCTTTGAAAACTAAACAGTATAGATTAAGCCAGCAAATAATAAATCCATCTTTAAAAGATGGTACCCAGAAATTTTTTATTAAGAGTTTGATCCTGGCTCAGGATGAACGCTGGCGGCGTGCCTAACACATGCAAGTCGAGCGGAGTTATTTTCAGGAAGCCTTCGGGTGGAATGATTTTAATTTAGCGGCGGACGGGTGAGTAACGCGTGGGCAACCTACCCTGTACAGGGGAATAACAATGGGAAACCATTGCTAATACCCCATAATACCTTTTAGGGGCATCCCTAAAAGGTCAAAGAATTTCGGTATAGGATGGGCCCGCGTCTGATTAGCTAGTTGGTGAGGTAATGGCTCACCAAGGCGACGATCAGTAGCCGGCCTGAGAGGGTGAACGGCCACACTGGAACTGAGACACGGTCCAGACTCCTACGGGAGGCAGCAGTGGGGAATATTGCACAATGGGGGAAACCCTGATGCAGCAACGCCGCGTGAGCGATGAAGGCTTTCGAGTCGTAAAGCTCTGTCCTAAGGGAAGATAATGACGGTACCTTAGGAGGAAGCCCCGGCTAACTACGTGCCAGCAGCCGCGGTAATACGTAGGGGGCAAGCGTTATCCGGAATCATTGGGCGTAAAGGGTGCGTAGGCGGCCCTATGGGTCAGAGGTTAAAGGCTACGGCTCAACCGTAGTAAGCCTTTGAAACTGTAGGGCTTGAGTGCAGGAGAGGAGAGTGGAATTCCTAGTGTAGCGGTGAAATGCGTAGATATTAGGAGGAACACCAGTGGCGAAGGCGACTCTCTGGACTGCAACTGACGCTGAGGCACGAAAGCGTGGGTAGCGAACAGGATTAGATACCCTGGTAGTCCACGCCGTAAACGATGAGTGCTAGGTGTTGGGGGTCAAACCTCGGTGCCGCAGTTAACGCATTAAGCACTCCGCCTGGGGAGTACGTTCGCAAGAATGAAACTCAAAGGAATTGACGGGGACCCGCACAAGCAGCGGAGCATGTGGTTTAATTCGAAGCAACGCGAAGAACCTTACCTGGACTTGACATCCCTCGGACAGCTTTTTAATCGAAGCCTTCCCTTCGGGGACTGAGGTGACAGGTGGTGCATGGTTGTCGTCAGCTCGTGTCGTGAGATGTTGGGTTAAGTCCCGCAACGAGCGCAACCCTTGTCTTTAGTTGCCAGCAGTTCGGCTGGGCACTCTAGAGAGACTGCCGGGGATAACTCGGAGGAAGGTGGGGATGACGTCAAATCATCATGCCCCTTATGTTCAGGGCTACACACGTGCTACAATGGCCGATACAACGGGCAGCCAAGGAGTAATCCGGAGCGAATCCTACAAAATCGGTCCCAGTTCGGATTGTGGGCTGAAACTCGCCCACATGAAGTCGGAGTTGCTAGTAATCGCGGATCAGAATGTCGCGGTGAATGCGTTCCCGGGTCTTGTACACACCGCCCGTCACACCACGGGAGTCGGAAGCACCCGAAGCCAGCTATCCAACCTTTATTGGAGGAAGCTGTCGAAGGTGAAGCCAATGACTGGGGTGAAGTCGTAACAAGGTAGCCGTATCGGAAGGTGCGGCTGGATCACCTCCTTTCTAAGGAGAATTGGCAATCTATACTGTTTAGTTTTGAGAGACTTCTTGTCTTTCAAGATGAAACTCGGCTATTGCCGAAAGTCGTCTATCACACTCATTTTTAAGCTTAAACTTAAAAATTCAAGTGCTAAAAGTACTCCAATCACGCTAAATTGAAGATTTGGGAGATTGAAGCATCAGGGCTCATAGCTCAGGTGGTTAGAGCGCACGCCTGATAAGCGTGAGGTCGGTGGTTCGAGTCCACTTGAGCCCACCACTAAAATAGTTCCTTGAAAACTACACAATGTTAGATTATGACCTAACCGGATTTGCAAAGCAAGTCGAAGGTAGGTCAAACGCAATGAGCATCAAATTTGTGCGACCGTAAGGGAGTAAACAAATTTGTAATGCGAAACTGCGAATAGCTTTGGTCAAGCTAATAAGGGCAGAAGGCGGATGCCTTGGCACCAGGAGTCGATGAAGGACGTGGTAAGCTGCGATAAGCCTCGGGGAGATGCAAGCAATCTTTGATCCGGGGATTTCCGAATGGGGAAACCTACTTAGGTTAATACCTAAGTATCTATTACTCAATCAATAGGTAATAGAAGACATACCAGGGGAACTGAAACATCTAAGTACCCTGAGGAAGAGAAAGAAAAATCGATTCCCTAAGTAGCGGCGAGCGAAAGGGGATAAGCCCAAACCGATAGGGTTTTCTCTATCGGGGTTGCGGACCGGTCATATATGATGACTCATCGTAATAGAAGAGGTTTGGAAAGACTCACCATAGAAGGTAATAGTCCTGTACATGAAACGATGATATTCTAGACCGTGATCCAGAGTACCACGAGGCACGTGAAACCTTGTGGGAAGCAGGGGGGACCACCCCCCAAGGCTAAATACTACCTGGTGACCGATAGCGCATAGTACCGTGAGGGAAAGGTGAAAAGAACCCCGGAAGGGGAGTGAAATAGAACCTGAAACCTTCTGCTTACAAACTGTGGGAGCACTTTTTATGTGTGACCGCGTACTTTTTGTAGAACGGGCCAACGAGTTACGGTATGGAGCAAGGTTAAGCACCTATGGTGCGAAGCCGTAGGGAAACCGAGTCTTAATAGGGCGTCTAGTTTCATGCCGTAGACCCGAAACCGGGCGACCTACCCATGGTCAGGATGAAGCGGAAGTAAAATTTCGTGGAGGTCCGAACCGATTGACGTTGAAAAGTCACCGGATGAACTGTGGGTAGCGGTGAAATTCCAATCGAGCCCGGAGATAGCTGGTTCTCGCCGAAATAGCTTTAGGGCTAGCCTCGAGGTTAAGAGATACGGAGGTAGAGCACTGAATGGTCTAGGGGCCTTCACCGGTTACCAAAACCTATCAAACTCCGAATGCCGTTATCTTTTACTCGGGAGTCAGACTGCGAGTGATAAGATCCGTAGTCAAGAGGGAAAGAGCCCAGACCATCAGCTAAGGTCCCAAAGTATACGTTAAGTGGAAAAGGATGTGGAGTTGCATAGACAACCAGGATGTTGGCTTAGAAGCAGCCATTCATTCAAAGAGTGCGTAATAGCTCACTGGTCGAGTGATTCTGCGCCGAAAATGTCCGGGGCTCAAACGTATCACCGAAGCTATGGATCCGTAAGGATGGTAGGCGAGCGTTCTATATAGGTTGAAGCTGTACCGGAAGGAGCAGTGGACTGTATAGAAGTGAGAATGTTGGCATGAGTAACGAGAGGCAGGTGAGAATCCTGCCCGTCGAAAACCTAAGGTTTCCTGAGGAAGGCTCGTCCGCTCAGGGTTAGTCGGGACCTAAGCCCAGGCCGAAAGGCGTAGGCGATGGACAACAGGTTGAAATTCCTGTACCACCTAAAATCGTTTGAGAGATGGAGTGACACAGTAGGATAGGCTCAGCGCACCGTTGGTTGTGTGCGTCTAAGCTGGTAGGGAGTTAGAAGAGGCAAATCCCTTTTAACATTAATCCTGAGAAGTGATGGGGAGCGAAATTTAAGTAGCGAACTGGCTGATTCCACACTGTCGAGAAAAGCTTCTATCGAGATTTCTAGGTGCCCGTACCGCAAACCGACACAGGTAGGTGAGGAGAGAATCCTAAGACGATCGGGAGAACTATTGTTAAGGAACTCGGCAAAATGACCCCGTAACTTCGGGATAAGGGGAGCCGGTTTTGGTTAAAGATTTACTCTGTAAGCCTCAACCGGCCGCAGAGAATAGGCCCAAGCGACTGTTTACCATAAACATAGGTCTCTGCTAAGTCGAAAGACGACGTATAGGGGCTGACGCCTGCCCGGTGCTGGAAGGTTAAGGGGAATTGTTAGCATCTGCGAAGCAATGAACTTAAGCCCCAGTAAACGGCGGCCGTAACTATAACGGTCCTAAGGTAGCGAAATTCCTTGTCGGGTAAGTTCCGACCCGCACGAAAGGCGTAACGATTTGGGCGCTGTCTCAACAATAGACCCGGTGAAATTGTAATACCAGTGAAGATGCTGGTTACCCGCGACAGGACGGAAAGACCCCGTGGAGCTTTACTGCAACTTGACATTGGATTTCGGTGCTACATGTACAGCATAGGTGGGAGACTTAGAAGCTGGGACGCCAGTCTCAGTGGAGTCATCGTTGGGATACCACTCTTGTAGTACTGAAGTTCTAACCATAGACTGTGAATCCAGTCTTGGGACACTGTCAGGTGGGCAGTTTGACTGGGGCGGTCGCCTCCCAAAAAGTAACGGAGGCGCCCAAAGGTTCCCTCAGCACGGTCGGAAATCGTGCGTAGAGTGTAAAGGCAAAAGGGAGCTTGATTGCGAGACATACAGGTCGAGCAAGGACGAAAGTCGGGCTTAGTGATCCGGTGGTTCCGAGTGGAAGGGCCATCGCTCAACGGATAAAAGCTACCCCGGGGATAACAGGCTTATCTCCCCCAAGAGTCCACATCGACGGGGAGGTTTGGCACCTCGATGTCGGCTCATCACATCCTGGGGCTGTAGTAGGTCCCAAGGGTTGGGCTGTTCGCCCATTAAAGTGGTACGCGAGCTGGGTTCAGAACGTCGTGAGACAGTTCGGTCCCTATCCGTCGCGGGCGCAGGAAATTTGAGAGGAGCTGTCCTTAGTACGAGAGGACCGGGATGGACGCACCTCTGGTGTACCAGTTGTTCTGCCAAGAGCATCGCTGGGTAGCTAAGTGCGGAAGGGATAAGTGCTGAAGGCATCTAAGCACGAAGCCCCCCTCAAGATAAGATTTCCCACTCCGTAAGGAGGTAAGACCCCAAGAAGACTACTTGGTTGATAGGCCTAGGGTGTAAGTGCAGCAATGTACTTAGCTGATAGGTACTAATAGGTCGAGGGCTTGACCAAATATATTCTAACATTGTATAGTTTTGAGGGAATAATTTTCTCTTGACATATTACTTATTAAAGTGGTATGATTAAAATCCAGTTGAAATACAACTTGATTTTAATTTGAAGGAAACTCGGCTAACGCTGAGTACTCCATTCACACCAAATCAAAGATTTGGGTGATTGCAATATCGTGGCAATAGCGAAGGGGTCACACCTGTTCCCATACCGAACACAGTAGTTAAGCCCTTCAGCGCTGATGGTACTTGGCGGGAAGCTGCCTGGGAGAGTAGGTCGCTGCGATATTATGTTCCAGAGTAGCTCAATGGTGGAGCACCCGGCTGTTAACCGGTAGGTTGGAGGTTCGAGTCCTCTCTCTGGAGCCATAAGTGTGCCGAAGTGGCGGAACTGGCAGACGCACAGGACTTAAAATCCTGCGGTCCTTCAAGATCGTACCGGTTCGATTCCGGTCTTCGGCACCATTTTTAAAATGAAACTCAGCTAATGCTGAGTATTCCAATCAAACTAAATCAAAGATTTAGATGATTGAAACATATCGCGGGGTGGAGCAGTTGGTAGCTCGTCGGGCTCATAACCCGAAGGTCACAGGTTCAAGTCCTGTCCCCGCAACCATTTTGGCCCCTTGGTCAAGCGGTCAAGACACCGCCCTTTCACGGCGGTAACAGGGGTTCGATTCCCCTAGGGGTCACCAAAATAATATATAGATAAAGCTGGAGTAGAACTTACCTTAAAACAAGGAAAGTCTTGCTGCCAGCTTTATTAAATTTAATAATGGAAAGGTGTCCGAGTGGTCGAAGGAGCTGATCTCGAAAATCAGTGACTCCAAAAGGGGCCGTGGGTTCGAATCCCACCCTTTCCGCCAAAACTATTGACAAGAGATAATATTATCTCTTGTTTTTTTATTATATGGAATAGAAAAACCATAAGCTGGAAAAACTCATTAAATATACAAATAAATATATTATAAGGGGTGTAGCTTATGGTACAAGAAGTCATGAGTAAAGAAAAGGAGCTTATTTCTTTAGATGAAGCTTTAAATCTGGAACAGAAAGATATTGAAGAAAACTATCGACAACATATTAATTTGCATTTAACTAGACTTTTAAAAATGTTAGGTTTTAATAAAACTTTTGTAAGAGCAAAGGATATGATGGTTTGGGACAAAAATGGAGAAGAATATTTAGATTTTCTTGGTGCCTACGGTGCTTTAAACATTGGTCATAACAACGATGCTGTAATTAATGCCATAAATAGTGTAAGTCATCTACCCAATTTATTACAATCTGGAATGCATAGCTTACCAAGTGTTTTAGCACGAAATCTAGCTAAGATAACACCCGGAGATTTAAAGTATACTTTTTTCTGCAATAGTGGTGCGGAGGCTGTAGAAGGAGCATTAAAATTAGCTAAGATTGCAACTGAAAAATCTAGGATTATTTATTGTAAAGGGGCATTTCATGGTAAATCAATGGGAGCTTTATCTGTTACTGGAAGAAATAAATATAAAAAGTACTTTGGTCCGATGGTTCCATTGGCAGTAGAGGTATCTTATGGAGATATTAATGAACTTAAACTTGTATTAGAAAAATATGATGATATAGCAGCATTTATTGTCGAGCCTATACAAGGAGAGGGTGGAATTATTGTTCCGCCAATTGGATACTTAAGAAAGGCAAAAGATATTTGCTCACAATATGGCGTGCTCTTAATTGCAGATGAAATACAAACGGGCTTTGGAAGAACAGGATACTGGTTTGCATGTGAGGCCGAAGGGATGGTACCAGATATTATGTGTATGGCCAAGTCTTTAGGAGGAGGTATTATCCCAATAGGAGCCTATATCGCGAATGAGGATGTATGGAAGAGAGGATATGGAACTATGGATAGATGTTTGCTCCATACTTCCACATTTGGTGGCAATACATGGGCATCGGCAGCAGGTATTTCTACTATAGAATTTATTGCGGAGAATAACTTAGAAAACGAAGCTTTGGAAAAAGGAAATTATATAATTAGTAAGTTACTAAGATTAAAGGATAAGTATCCTTTATTAAAGGAAGTAAGAGGAAGAGGTCTAATGATTGGATTGGAGTTTGACACTATAAATATACCTCTAATGGATCGAGTAATTACTAACAATACAAGAGAATTAGTTGATGAATATACTGGAGGCATAGTAGCTAGTGAGTTAATTAATAATTATAATATTATTACTGCTTATACTTTGAATAATCCGAATGTAATTAGAATTGAACCACCTTTAACGGTTACATATGAGCAATTAGATAAGTTAGTTAGTTCATTAGAAGAAATATTGATGAAAAACAGAAGTATTGGAACCATAGCACTAAATAATACTAAAAATCTAATTAAATCTGTTTTTAGTGGAAGGAGATAATAATATGAACAGATTCGCATTTTTAATCCATCCTATAGAAATAGATGATATTTATAGAAAATATAAATATCTAAAGATACTACCAAAAATGATGACTGAAAAAGTAGTTAGTAATGTATCACCTTCAGTTATCTCAAAGATCACAGATATAAAAAGTGAATCTCAAGAAGCTGAAGGCTGGTTTATTGGTGTACCATTAACTTCTAGTATGATGATGAATATGCAATATAAGTATGTTCTTAAAAGGATAATTGACTCAGGAAGAATAGCTGAAAAATTAGGTGCAAGAATAATAGGGTTAGGAGCATATACATCCGTTGTAGGAGATGCGGGAGTTACAGTTGCTAAAAACTTAAATATTGCTGTAACTACTGGGAACACCTATACAGTGGCCGCTGCTTTTGAAGCTACTAGGAATGCATGCAATTTATTAGGGAAAAATTTACAAGAGAGTGAAGTTGCTATTGTAGGCGCTACAGGTTCTATTGGAAAGGTTTGTGCTGAACTAGCATGTAGAGAAGCAAAAAAGGTTATTTTAGTAGGTAGAAATATACAGAGGCTTATTGGGATTAAACTGGAATTCCATCAAAAGTATGGCTATAGGGTAGAGGTAGAGTGCTGTACTAATGTAAGTGATGGTATTGAGAACGCAGATGTAGTTATTACTGTAACCAGCAGTGTTGATGATGTTATTAAGGCAGAATATATTAAAAGTGGTGCTGTTGTTTGTGATGTAGCTAGACCTAGAGATGTTTCGAAGTTAGTACAAGAAAAGCGTAAAGATGTGCTAGTTATAGAAGGTGGAGTAATTGAAGTTCCTAAGGAAGTAAATTTTAATTTTAATTTTGGATTTCCTGAAGGGCTATGTTATGCATGTATGGCTGAAACAATGATTTTAGCTTTAGAAGGTAAATATGAAAATTTTAGCTTAGGCAGAGAAATGCAAATTGAAAAGGTAGATGAAATAAATAAGTTAGCAGAAAAACATGGTTTTAAGGTTGCTGGGCTTAGAAGTTTTGAAAAAGTAATAGACGAAAAATATATTGAAAGTGTTATTGAGAACATGAAAAAAGTACACAATATATAGTTAAGAACTTTTCTTCTCCTGTTGAATAATATAGATAATAATATAAGTGTTTTGAGAGGAGAAATTATGATTATTAAAAATAAAAAAACTAAAAGCAGCTTATTATTTTTCTTTTTACTCTTAGCTATAATATTTATGAAAAGTGGTCTGTTTGATAAAGATGATACTAGCTTCTTATTTTTCTATTTATTATTAGTTGTTCTATTTTGTGGATTCTATTCTAGGTAAATCAGGTTAGAACACCTGATTTTTTTGTAAAATAACTTATTTACCATAAATATTTGATATAATATTAATTGTTAATAGCGAATAACTATAAAACAAAGATAGTTTGTTAGAAATTTTTATTTGATTTCTAATCATATTTTAATCTAACATATCATATTATATTATATTAAGGTCATGAAATTATAATATTATAGGACTATAGGATTACTTAGTCCTAGTATTATATTATTTACTTGCATTTTTTGGTATTTGTTATATTATTTAAGTATGTTTAGATACTGGAAATTAGGAGGAAGTATCATATGAATATGTTAAGAGAAGATATCGTAGAGATATGTAAGGATTTTATTGAGATTGTAAACATATTATATAAGAATGGACAAATAACCTATGAGCAATATGTTGAGATGACTAAATTAAAATTTGATTATATAAATAATGTAGAATAAACTTATAATTTTCTTTAAAATGATTATAACTAGAAAGTAGGATTCTTAAGAATCCTACTTTCTAGTTTGCATTTTATTAATTACCATTTCTTTTTTTATAAAATTAGGATAATATAATATTATGGGTAAAATACAGAAATAAGGATTAATATCTTAATATATAAAATTCAAGACAAGAGGGTGTTTTGAGTGGAACAAGTTCTAGAGTTATTTAGAAATATAAGTATAAGAGATGTAGCAGATATGGTTATAGTTGCATTTGTTTTTTATAAACTGTATATGCTTATTCGAGAAACAAGAGCAGAACAGCTTATAAAAGGAATATTAGTACTATTAATTGCCACACCATTAAGTGGATGGCTTCAACTACATGTAATTAATTGGATTTTAAAAAACACAATGACTGTAGGATTTATTGCTCTACTTATTGTATTTCAACCGGAATTAAGAAGAGCTCTTGAATATATAGGTAGGACAAAATTTTTAACAAAATCCATAGTTGATATAGAAGAGGAAGAAATAAAAAATACGGTAGGGGAATTGGTAGATGCTGTAGGATCACTTTCGAGACAAAAAATTGGTGCTCTTATTGTTATTGAAAGAGAAACAGGGCTAAGTGAAGTAGTCGAAACTGGAACACAAATTGGTGGTAGAATTTCCAGTGGATTACTCATAAATATTTTTATTCCAAATACTCCTTTGCATGATGGAGCTGTGGTTATTAGAAAGAGTCAAATATTAGCTGCAGGTTGTTTACTTCCCTTAACCGACAATCCGAATATCAGTAAAGCTTTAGGCACAAGACATAGGGCTGCTATAGGTATTACCGAAAGATCGGATTCCATGGTAGTTATTGTTTCAGAAGAAACTGGAGTTATTTCAGTTGCAGAAAACGGGAAACTTAAAAGATTTCTTGATACTAAAAAATTGTCTGATATATTACTTCAAAGCTATAAGGCCGAGGAAAATCGTCAGTGGCAATTTTTAAAGATGAAATGGAGGAATAAGGATGAATAAAACAGGTATTAGAAATTTGGCGCCTAAGATTATTTCTATTCTTTTTGCTCTTGTTTTATGGATTTATGTAATGAGTGTAATTAATCCAAGGGTTAGTCGTGATTTAGTAAACGTGCCAGTAAAACTTGTAAATTTAGAAGAACTTAAAAAACAAGGCATTGTAATTGTTGGCAGTGAGGATTTTAGAGTGAGGGTTAGATTAACTGGACGGAGAGATGAGGTATTTAAAATATCTCCAGAGCAAATTCAAATAGAAGCAGATTTAAGGGGATATAAGTTAGGAGTAAACAATGTTCCTTTAGAGATTTCTGCTTTAAATAATATAGGGATAGATGTGAGCCCAAGATTTATTCGTGTAGAATTAGAAGGAATTATAAAGAAACAAAGAGATGTAAAGGTTTCAATTACTGGTAGTCCTAAGAAAAACTATGTTGTAGGAAATCTAGACTATAAACCTACAGCAATATGGATTGAAGGGCCTGAAAGCTACGTTAATTCTGTAGAAAATGTAGTTGCAAAGTTAGATGTTACTGGAGAAACAAAAAATCTTTTATTAAGTTTACCATTAAAGCCGGTTAACAGTAGAGGAGAAGAAGTGCCAGGTGTGGAGGTTAAAACTGCCTATGTAGATGTATCTTTATCTATTGACTTATTAAAATCTGTACCGATTAAACCAGATTTGCAGGTTACTACAGGAGATGGACATGTAATTAGTAATGTAGAAATTAATCCAAAGGAAGTTATACTAAAGGGACAAGAAGAAATTCTTAAAGGAATTACTGAAATTACAACGGATATAGTTCAAGTTGAAAACTTGGCTACCGATCAAGTAATAGAAACAAAACTAAAGCTACCTCAAGGAGTAACTTTGCAAGAGGAAGTACCTATTACTGTTAGTATATCTTTAGAAAAGGTAGAGGAAGAGACCTTTAAGATTCCTAAGGATAAAATAATATTTAATAATTTAAATGAAAAACTTAAAGTTGATAAGAATAATATTCCTGAAAGTGTAGATGTAAAAGTCGTAGCTTTAAGAAATGTATTAGATAGTATTAAAGAAAGTGATATTAGTATAGAAGTGGACTTAAATGAATTAAATGCAAATGAATATACAATTGAACCGGTGGTACAACTTCCTTTTATTATTGAAAGAGATGTGAAGGAAGTCCAATTAAGCCCAGAAACTATTAATATAAAATTAGTTGAAAAAAAATAATAAAAAGCTAGTATATGGAGACCGGATAACTAAAGAGTATCCGGTTTCTTCACAGTATAGGAAAGTGTAGTTAATAGGGTATTATCAGACGACTTTTAGGAAAGAAGAAGGTGATAGTATGTTAAAGGAGATAGATGTTATTTTAAATAGCACCCACGATGCCACTATTGCTGTAGATATGAATGGTAACATTACATTATTTAATAAAGCGGCAGAGAAAATTCTAGGTTTTAATGAAAAAGATGTATTAGGTAAACATATAGAAGAAATCCTTCCAAGCACAAGACTTCCTTATATATTAGAAACAGGCGAATCAGAGCTTAATCGTAGACAAATTGTTTCAGATATATCAATAATTACTAGCAGAATGCCTGTAAAGGATGAACAAGGCAATACTATCGGAGCTGTGGCTGTATTTAGGGATATTAGTGAAATAATGGATTTAAATGATGAAATTTATAAGTTGAAAGAGATGCAAAGCTTATTAGAGGGAATTTTTCATTCTACTCAAGATGCCATTTCAGTTTGTGATGAGAATGGAATAGGAGTTTTAATTAATCCTGCCTACACTCAACTAATTGGACTTTCAGAAAAGGATATTATAGGAAAGCCTGCAACTACGGATATTGTCCAAGGTGAAAGTGTCCATATGAAAGTCCTTAGAACAAAAAAACCTGTAAAGGATGTTAGGTTAAAGGTAGGTCCACGTAACAAAGAAGTAGTGGCAGGTGCTGCTCCTATTATTGTAGACGGCGTGCTAAAAGGTAGTGTCGGTGTACTCCATGATCTAACTGAAATTAAAAGGTTAAATAGCGAGTTAATGCAGGCAAAACAAATTATACGTAACCTAGAAGCAAAGTATACATTTGATGATATTATAGGTAATGATGAACTTATGATTACTGCTATGCAAAAGGCAAAGCAGGCAGCATTAACACCAGCTACAGTACTATTAAGAGGTGAGAGCGGAACCGGGAAAGAACTTTTTGCCCATGCAATTCATAATCTATCCTATAGAAAGTACAATCAGTTTGTTAGAGTAAACTGCGCAGCTATTAGTGAGAGCCTATTGGAGAGTGAACTTTTTGGTTATGAAGAGGGCGCATTTACTGGAGCTCTTAAGGGAGGAAAAATTGGACTTTTTGAACAGGCTCATGGTGGAACTATTTTCTTAGATGAAATTGGCGAAATTCCACTGAGTACTCAAGTTAAGCTATTACGAGTATTACAGGAGAAAGAGATAGTTAGGGTAGGCGGCGCCAATCATATCAATATAGATGTCCGTGTAATTGCTGCTACTAATGCTCCTTTAGAAAGGGCAATAGAAGAAGGTAGATTTAGAGAGGATCTTTATTATAGGTTAAATGTATTACCAATTCATATTCCACCTCTAAGAAAACGGAAAAATGATTTTTATCACTTAATATTACATTTAATAAAGAAATTTAATCAGGAGTATGGTAGAAGTGTAGAAGAAGTAGATATAGAAGCCTTAAATAAACTTAAAACTTATGATTGGCCAGGTAATGTAAGGGAGTTACAAAATATTATTGGACGATCTATGATAAATATGAAATATAGTGAAACTATAATTAAAGAAGAACATCTTCCAAAACTTTTTTATAATGATAAGCTACAATTTAATAAAGATAGTAGAATTAGTAGTCGTATAAAATATGAGAATAATGAAGGACTAAAGGAAATAATGGATCGTTTAGAAAGAGAAGTAATTACAAGTGCGTTAAAGAGGAATAATGGTAATCGTACTGTTACTGCTAGGGAATTACAAGTTTCAGTACGAAATTTATATTATAAAATTGAAAAGTATGCTATAGAAATATAAACATGAAATATATTGCATGATATCATGCAATATATTTCATGCAATTAATTGCATGATCGTATAAAAATTAGAAATATTTCTAGATTTAAATATATAACACACTATTCTATGCTTCAAATTTCGACAAAGGATAATTATTATTTTTCAATAGTGGATTTGGCATAAGTCTTGCACGTTAAATATATGGAGAAAATAGTCGTATAATGATATAATTATAATATTGACTTCTACAGTACTTAAAATTTATGGTAACTTTTAAGTGTTCAAAATCTAGCGATGGAAATTTAATTGGATAATATATTAGCCATAATTATGGCTTAATTAATATGCAACTTACTATTTGTATATTAAAATATAAAAACATGTGAATAAGAGGTGAAGCTGTTATGATTAGAAACTTTCAAGATGTAATGGAAATAGCTAAACAAAGAGGACCTAAAACAATTTCAGTAGCTTGTGCTCAAGATTCTGAGGTTTTATCAGCTGTTAATCAAGCTAAAGATGCAGGTATTGCTGATGTTATCTTAGTAGGAGATAAAGAAAAAATTGAAGAAATTGCAGCTGAAAAGAATATTGATGTAGCTAAATTTGAAATTATTGATATTAAAGATTTAACTGAAGCTTCTAGAAAAGCAGTAGAATTGGTTTCTACTGGAAAAGCCCATATGGTAATGAAAGGTCTAGTAGATACTTCTATTATTTTAAAAGCTGTATTAGATGCTGAAATTGGACTTAGAACAGGTAATGTATTAAGCCATGTTGCAGTATTTGATGTTAAAGAATACGATAGATTATTTTTTGTAACTGATGCTGCTATGAATTTAGCACCAGATTTAAATGCTAAAAAACAAATTATAGAAAACACTGTTCAAGTGGCTCATGCTCTTGATATAAATGAACCAAAGGTTGCAGCAGTTTGTGCAGTAGAAAAAGTTAATCCAAAGATGAAGGATACTGTAGATGCAGCAGCACTAGAAGAAATGAATAAAAATGGTGAAATTACAGGATGTATTGTAGGTGGACCATTTGCGCTTGATAATGCTGTTTCTATGGAAGCTGCTAAGCATAAAGGAATAACTCATCCTGTTGCAGGACAAGCAGACATATTATTAGTACCTGACATTGAGGCAGGTAATATTTTATATAAATCTATGGTATTCTTTGCTGGAGCTAAAAATGCTGGACTTATTATGGGAGCAAAGGCACCTGTTGTATTAACTTCTAGAGCAGATAGCGACGAAGCAAAATTATATTCAATTGCACTTGGAGTATTATGTGCAGCTAAATTATTTTAAACACTTGAAATTTTTAAGCACTTGAAGTTTTTAGCTAACTAAAACTGAGTGCGCTATGGAGCAGCTAAAGCTGCGTAATTTTAGTGTAGCTAAAAATTGAGTGTGCCATAAATATTATGAACATAAGTGAATAAAATTTATTTTTAGTTTAGAGAGGCGGAAAAAATTAATGAGCGAAATTTATAGAATATTAACGATTAACCCAGGATCTACATCAACAAAAATTGCTATTTTTGATAATGAGAAAAATGTATTTGAAGAGGTATTAAGACATTCATCTGAGGAAATTGGAAAATATGCAACTATATTTGACCAATATGAATTTAGAAAAAATGTTATTCTTGAAACATTAAATGAAAAAGGAATTAATTTAACTAAATTAGACGCTGTAGTAGGTAGAGGCGGTCTTTTAAAGCCTATCGAAGGTGGAACATACTCAGTAGATGAAAATATGATTAATGACTTAAAGGTAGGAGTTATGGGACAACATGCATCTAACCTTGGTGGAATAATTGCTAGCGAAATAGCTGGACAATTAAATATCCCATCATTTATAGTTGATCCAGTTGTTGTTGATGAATTAAATGAAATTGCTAGAATTTCTGGCATCCCGCAATTAGATAGAAAAAGCATATTCCATGCATTAAACCAAAAAGCTGTTGCAAGAAGAGCAGCAAAGGATATGGGAAAAGGATATGAAGATATAAATGTTATTGTGGCTCACCTAGGTGGTGGAGTTTCTGTAGGAGCTCATAAAAATGGAAGAGTTATCGAAGTTAATAATGCTTTAGATGGAGATGGACCATTCTCACCTGAAAGATCTGGTGGACTACCAGCAGGACAGTTAGCTAAACTTTGTTTCTCTGGAGAATATACTCTTGATGAAATTAAAAAGTTAATCACTGGTAAAGGTGGACTTGTTGCATATGTTGGAAGCAATGATGGTAGAGAAGTTGTTGCTATGATAGAAAAAGGCGATAAAAAAGCTGAACTTGTATATAAAGCAATGGCTTACCAAGTAGCTAAAGAAATTGGTGCTTGTGCTGCTGTATTAAAAGGTAAAGTAGATGCTATAATCCTAACTGGCGGAATTGCATATGATAAAGAATTTACAGCATGGATTAAAGAAGATGTTGAATTTATTTCAGAAGTTTTAATTTACCCAGGGGAAGATGAAATGATAGCCTTAGCTGAAGGTGGATTAAGAGTATTACGTGGAGAAGAAGAAGCAAAAAAATACCAATAAAGGTGATAAAAATGCTTAATGATAATAGAGTCCGTATAATAATAGGACATTATGGAAGCGGTAAAACCGAGTTTTCTGTAAACTATGCTATTAACTTAGCGCAGGAAGGTAAAAAAGTGGCATTAGCTGATTTAGATGTTGTTAATCCATATTTTAGAAGTAGAGAAAAATTTAAACTTTTACAGAGTTATGGAATTGAAGTAGAATCAAGCTATGTAGAGGGATCTGGAACTGACCTGCCTTCTATATCTGCTGGTATTTTAGGACCAATGCAAAATGAAAGCTATGATTTTGTAATGGATGTTGGTGGAGATTCAATGGGCGCAAGGACTTTGGGTAGATACCAGGAATATTTAGTAGAAGGTAACTATGATATGTTTTGTGTAGTAAATGCTAATAGACCTGAGACCCAAACAATAGAGGGTATTATACACCATATTCAGTCTATTGAAAGAACATCAAGGGCTAAAGTAACAGGGCTTATTAACAACACACATTTGTTAAGATATACTACTGTTGAAGATGTTTTAAAAGGTCAAGAACTTTGCAAGGCAGTTTCTAAGGAACTAAATATACCAATTAAGTATATTAGTGCTATTGAAAGTGTTGCAAAGGATATACCAAAGGATTTGGAAGGTCAAATAATGCCTATTAAAATGATTATGCGTGAAGATTGGATGTAGAAAATAAGTTCTTATTGCTGGAGACAGTGGTCGATGAAGGCATTAGATATATTACCTCAAGTTTATTTGATAATTATAATAAGGAGGGTTAAACATGGCAAAGATTAAAGGTAAGGTTACATTTGATGAAAATCGATGCAAGGGATGTACTCTATGTACAACTGTTTGTCCAGTTAAAATAATTAAGATGGATACAAGCAGAATTAATATTAAAGGATATCATCCAGCTACAGTGGAAGAAATGGATAAGTGTATTGCATGTGCAAGCTGTGCAACTATTTGTCCAGATGTTGTTATTACTGTAGAAAAAGAAGATTAATATAAAATTGTAAGGAGGGACATACCCATGGCTAAAGTATTAATGAAGGGAAACGAAGCTCTTGGTGCTGCTGCTATTAAGGCAGGATGTAAATATTTCTTCGGTTACCCAATTACACCACAAAGTGAATTACCTGAATTTATGTCTAGAGAATTACCAAAAGTTGGCGGAGCATTTGTTCAAGCTGAATCAGAAGTAGCTGCTATCAATATGATATATGGTGCTGCTGGTACAGGAACAAGAGTACTAACATCTTCATCTTCTGTAGGAGTTGCTCTAAAGCAAGAAGGAATAAGCTATATCGCTGGTGCTGAGCTACCATGTGTTATTATAAATATTTCTAGAGGTGGTCCAGGACTAGGTGGTATTCAACCTTCTCAAGCGGATTACTTTATGTCTACAAGAGGTGGAGGAAACGGAGACTATAGACACCCAGTATACGCTCCAGCTACAGTTCAAGAAGCTGTTGATTTAACAATGGAAGCTTTCAACGTAGCTGATTATTATAGAACTCCAGTAATCGTACTAGGAGACGGTATGATTGGTCAAATGATGGAGCCTGTTGAGTTTAACGAGCCTAAGAAAAGAGAATTACCTGCAAAAGATTGGGCAACAACAGGAACAGAAGGTAAGAGAAAGCCAAATATCATTAACTCTTTATTCTTAGATCCACAAGCACTTGAAGACCATAACTGGAAATTAGATAGAAAATACAAAGAAATAGAAGAAAATGAAACAATGTATGAAATGTACAAAATGGACGATGCAGAAATTGTATTCGTAGCTTATGGTACAACTTCAAGAATTGTTAAAAACTCAGTTGAAGCATTAAGAGCAGAAGGAATTAAAGCAGGACTTATTAGACCAATTACTTTATGGCCATATCCTACAAAAGCATTTGATGAAATTCCAGCAAGTGCAAAAGCTTTAATATCTGTAGAAATGAGTACAGGTCAAATGATCGATGACGTAAAAATTGCAAACGAAGGAAGACTTCCAGTACACTTCTACGGAAGAACAGGTGGTATGGTTCCTACACCAGATGCAATCATCGCAAAAGCTAAGGAAGTCTTAGGGGGTGTAAAATAATGTCTGTAGTATTTAAGAAAACAGAAGGTTTAGCAGAAAAACAAACTCACTATTGTCCAGGGTGTACCCACGGTATTATTCATAGATTAGTAGGAGAAGTATTAGAAGAACTAGGAGTAATAGGAAAAGCTATCGGTGTAGCTCCAGTAGGTTGTTCAGTACTTGCTTACGATTATTTTAACTGTGATATGCACGAAGCAGCTCACGGTAGAGCACCAGCCGTAGCAACTGGTATTAAAAGAGTTCTTCCAGAAAATGTTGTATTCACATACCAAGGAGACGGAGACTTAGCTTCCATCGGTACAGCAGAAATTGTTCATGCTGCACATAGAGGAGAAAAGTTTACTACAATCTTTGTTAACAATTGCATCTACGGTATGACTGGTGGACAAATGTCTCCAACAACTTTAGTTGGACAAAAAGCTACAACAGCTCCACAAGGAAGACAAGTAGAATTATCAGGAAGACCTATAAGAATGGCTGAAATGTTAGCTACAATTGATGGAGCAGCTTTCGTAGAAAGAGTATCTGTTCATAACGTTGCAAATATTAGAAAAGCTAAAAAAGCTATTAAAAAAGCTTTTGAAGTACAATTAGAAGGTAAAGGATTTGGTATTGTAGAAGTACTTTCTACATGTCCAACAAACTGGGGATTAACAGCTCCAGAAGCAATGAAATGGTTAGAAGATAATATGATTCCTTACTATCCACTAGGAAATTTCCGTACACCAGAGGAGGGGAAATAATATGGCAACAGAAAGAATAGTATTAGCAGGATTCGGTGGTCAAGGTGTTATGTCCGCAGGCCAATTATTAACCTATGCAGGAATGATCGAAAATAAACAAGTTTCTTGGTTACCTTCCTATGGTCCAGAAATGCGTGGAGGAGCTGCAAACTGTGCAGTTATGGTATCTGATACACCAGTTGGATCTCCAATTATTACAAACGATGCAACATCTGCTATTATAATGAACGCACCTTCTCTTGATAAGTTCGAAAATAGCATAGTAAAAGATGGAATCTTAGTAATTAATAGCTCTTTAATAGAAAGAAAAACATCTAGAGACGATGTTAAAGCTTACTATGTTCCAGCTAACGAAATTGCTAATGAAATGGGAAATAGCAGAGTAGTTAACATGATAATGTTAGGAGCTCACTTAGAACTTACAAAGGCTGTAGAAGTTGATTCAGTACTTGAAGCTTTCAAAAAAGTATACGGTCCTAGCAAAGAGCATTTAGTTCCATTAAACAAAGAAGCTCTTGAAAGAGGAGCAGCTGCAGTTAGATAGTTTTAAGATAATAATAGAAAAACTCTCATCAATTAATGGTGAGAGTTTTTTATTTTTCTGGGAAGTATAAATTTCATAATTATTAAGAACATCTGAATAAGAAGTAGGTCAGAAATATTTTAAACACGTAAACCTTCAAAGCAGAATCTTAAAATTTAAGCGAGATAGCATCAGACGACTTTTTCTATTATTACTACTATGATATAATATAAAAATGGGTATACTTTTAGTAACGTATAGGAAAATTATCTAGAAACTTGGATTGAAGGGAGAGTAAGGAATGGGAAAATTATTTGGAACCGATGGTGTTAGAGGAATCGCAAATAGAGACTTAACTCCAGAATTAGCTTATAGACTAGGGCGTATAGGTGCATATATATTAAGTAAAGATAATAATAAAAGGGCAAAGGTAGTTATCGGGAAGGATACTCGAGTTTCGGGAGATTTACTGGAATCTGCAATGACTGCAGGATTTTTATCAATGGGGGTAGATGTTATTTCTCTAGGAGTTATTCCAACTCCTGCTGTAGCCTACTTAACTAGATATTTAGAAGCGGATTTTGGGGTAGTTATTTCAGCATCCCACAATCCGTCAGAATATAATGGTATTAAATTCTTTAATAGTCAGGGGTATAAGTTACCTGACGCAGTTGAAGATGAAATAGAAGAATATATTTTGAATGACCGTGATGTTAATGTTAAAATTGAAGGTAAGGATGTTGGTATAATTATCTATGATGATAATAGTATAGATGAATATACTGATTTTTTGAAAACAACCTTAAGCTGTGATTTTAAAGGTTTAAAGGTTGCCGTAGATGCTGGTAATGGTGCAGCCTATAAATCAGCACCGAAGCTGCTGAAGGATCTTGGTGCTGAAATTATTGTTATTAATGATAATCCAGACGGTACAAATATTAATAAAGGTTGTGGATCTACAAATCCTGAAGTAATTGCACAACTTGTAAAAGAGACTGGAGCAAATATTGGTATCTCATTTGATGGAGATGCAGATCGATTAATTGCAGTGGATGAAAATGCTGAAATAGTAGATGGGGACCATATAATGGCTATATGTGGTGCTAACTTAAAAAAACATAACAGACTAAAAAAGGATACTATAGTAGGTACAGTTATGAGCAATATTGGACTTGAAATTGCTATGAAGGAGTATGGATGTAGTGTTATAAAATCACAGGTTGGCGATAGATATGTATTAGAGGAAATGATAAAGGGTGGTTACTCATTAGGTGGGGAACAGTCTGGACACGTAATTTTTCTTGATCATAATACTACAGGAGATGGACTTCTAACCGCTATTCAGTTAATTGCTACAATGAAGGAAGAAGGAAAGAAATTATCTGAACTAGCTAGTATTATGACCTCTTATCCACAAGTGCTGATTAATGCAAAGGTTAAAAAGGAAAACAAAGGAGCATATAAGGAAGACCCAGTAATAATGAAGGAAATTACAGCTATTGAAGAAAAGATGGCTGGACAGGGAAGGGTACTAATTAGACCTTCTGGTACAGAACCACTAGTAAGGGTAATGTTAGAAGGAAAAAATCAAGAAGAATTAAATACATTGGCAACAAACCTTGCTAAGTTGATTGAAGAAAGATTAGATTGATTTTCCTCGAAAAAAATTGCTGGAAAAGTTTAAGAAATAATAATTATTGTCGGATTATAGATTTCCCGGGTAATAATTGTTGTCGAAATATGGTTGCATAGAAACCGTGAAATATTACAGATACAATTTCTGTCATTATTCACGGTTTTTATTACAATAATAGAATGTCTAATGGTGAATACATTAATGTAGGAATAAATTTTAGATATATAATAAGGATGTGTAAAATATGAAAAGAAATATAAAGATAGGCAAGAAATATAGACATTTCAAAGGGAATGAATATTTAGTATTGCATTTAGCAAAGCATTCTGAAACACTAGAAGATATTGTTGTTTACCAGCCACTTTATGGTGAGATGGGTATATGGGTAAGACCTCTAGATATGTTTCTAGATCAGGTTGAAGTAAATGGAATATTAGTAAATAGATTTGAAGAATGTGAATAGTATTTAATATAAAATATGGAGTTATAAATATAGAGTTAAAGGTTATATATTCTGATATTGAAAAGGTTAGTGATAAGATTAATTTCAGCAGAAAACATTGTATTTATAGGGTTAAAAATAGTACAAAGAAAAGTTGATAAAAAAAAGGGAAAATTGGATTGAATATAGAAATAATAAAGAGACAAAATTTGCATATATACATTATAATATTACATTAGAAAATTCTTTTAATTAGAGGACATATGTCCTTAATCAAAAGAATTTTTTAATGCAAAATAGAGTTAGGAGAATGAAAATGAAAGAAGCAGCGAACAGTAAAGATAAAGAGATTTTAAAGTATGTATATAAATATCCTAATTTACAGGATTGGAAGATATTACATTACCATAAAAATGAAGTTATATGTTATCAGGGAGATATATATCCTTATTTTTATGTCATATTAAATGGACGAACAAATATATATCATACTTCAGAAAAAGGTAAGAGTTACTCTCAAAGTGTTTACAAAGAGGGAAATTATTTTGGTGAATTAGAGATATTTGATTTAAGACCATATGTATGTCAAATTGAAGCTTTAGAAGATACTACAGTAATGAGGCTAGAAAGGCAATTTTTCTTAAAATGGGTAGAAGAGGATAAAGAAATCAATCTATATATTTTACGATCAATCTGCGAAAATTTCTATAATTTATCCGAAAAAGCCATCAATGATACCCTTTATTCATTGAAATACAGAGTATGTCTATATTTATTAGAGTCTTGGGAAAAAAATTACAAATATGAAGTTGAAATTAGCAAGAAATATTTAAGTGAAAAATTTGTAGTTACGCAACGAAGTGTTAATCGAGTATTAAAAGAGCTTGCTGAAAAAAAGTTAATAGTTAATAGGGAAAACACCATTCAAATATTAGATGTTAAAGGAATTAAGTTAGAAATAGAACTTGAAAAAATGCTCTAATTTTAATTTGTGTGCTTTAAAAAATTAATATATGAAGGAGGACGTTTTAAATGAAAAATAAGATAGTTAAAGTAATAAGCCTACTTATGGTGGCTATGCTTGTATTTGTAGGATGTTCAAGCAAACCGGCTAGCAATGAAGGTAATAACAATGAAGGTAATGTAACTAAAGAATCAAAGGTAAAGGTAGGATTAGTAGTTTCAGGTGGATTAGGAGATAGATCATTCTACGATTCAAGTAATGAAGGCCTAGAGTTGGCAAAAAAAGATTTAGGTGTTGAAGGCAAAGTATTAGAATGTAAAAATGACCTTTCTTTATTATCAGACCAATTAGTACAAGCTTCAAATTATGGCGATATTATAGTTGTTGTTGGCTTTGAATTCTATGAAGTAATTCAAGAGATTGCGCCACAATTTCCTACAAAAACATATGTATATGTAGATAATGCTATTACAGGAGTAGATAATATTGTGTCTATACAATATAAAGAAAATGAAGGTTCTTTCTTGGCTGGAGCTCTAGCTGCAATGTTAAGTGAGACAGGACATATTGGTATGGTTGGTGGTGTAGATCTTCCTGTTATTAGAAACTTCCAAGTCGGATATGAAGAAGGAGCGAAATATATTAACTCTGATATTAAAGCAGATGTTATTTTCGCAGGGGATTTCGAAGATCCAACAAAGGGAAAAGAATCTGCAATAGCTATATATAATAAGGGAGCAGATATTGTATTCCATGCTGCAGGAAAGACTGGTGAAGGTGTGTTTGAAGCTGGGAAAGACCTTGGTAAGTTCGCTATTGGTGTTGACTCTGACCAAAGATATATTAACCCAGATGTTATTATGTATAGCATGATTAAAAATGTGGGACTATCTGTTTATGAAACAATTGAGAATATAGGAAATGGATCTGTAAAGGGTGGAGAAATATTAACCTATGGAATTAAAGAAAATGGTATAGGAATTGGGTATGGTACAAATGATATGAAACAATTTGTTAATGATGAAATGAAAGCTAAGTTAGAAGAAATTACAGAAAAAATAATTAGTGGAGAAATAAAGGTAACAGAAGCCAGATAAGATAATTTATAACGAAGAAGTCTGAAGGCTTCTTCGTTTTTCATACATAGATTGATAAGGAGGGAGCATATGGCAGAAACTGTAATAGAATTAAAAAATATTACTAAACAATTTCCAGGAGTGCTGGCAAATGATAATATATCCCTAGAAATTAATAAAGGTGAAGTATTTGCCATCGTAGGAGAAAATGGGGCTGGAAAATCAACATTGATGAAAATTATGTATGGTCTTTATAAACCTACTGCTGGTGAAGTATACATTAAGGGAGAAAAAATACAGAATTTTAATCCAAAAACTGCTATAGATAAAGGAGTGGGAATGGTTCATCAGCACTTTATGCTAGTTCCATCCTTTACAATAGCGCAAAATGTTGTATTAGGTATGGAAATAAGAAAAAAGAATATTTTTGTTGATGAAAAAAAAGCTATTGAAAACACTAAAAAGATTAGTGAGGAATATGGACTTAAAGTAGACCCTAAACTTCCTGTAGAGATGGTATCAGTTGGTATTCAGCAAAGAGTTGAAATATTAAAAACCCTATACAGAGGTGCAGATGTGCTTATATTAGACGAGCCTACTGCTGTACTTACACCCCAGGAAACTGAAGAATTATTTGTTGTAATTAGACGATTAGTAAAAGAGATGGGTAAAACCGTAATAATAATTACTCATAAGCTAAATGAGGTTCTTGCTATATCTAATAGAGTAGCAGTTATGAGGGCAGGTAAGCTTATAGGAATTAAAAATACTAATGAGGTTGATGAAAAGATTTTATCTGAAATGATGGTAGGGAAAGAAGTTTTATTCGATAAACTACACAAGGAAAATAAACAGGGAGAAGTGCTTGTACAAGTTGATAATTTAAAAGCTAAGGATAAAAGAGGGTTTATGGCTTTAAATGGAGTTTCATTTCAAGTAAAAGCTGGTGAAATTCTCGGAGTTGCAGGGATAGAAGGAAATGGACAAACGGAGCTAATAGAAGCTATAAGTGGTATGACTCCTATAGAAGGCGGAAGGGTGGAAATATTAAATACAGATACTACTAAATTCAATACTAATCAAATTAGAAATATAGGGGTTTCTCATATAGCTGAAGATAGAATGTCTACTGGTTTAAATGGAAAAGGTTCTATTATGGAAAATATGCTTATGGGTAAACAGCATACTGAGCCATTTGCAAAGAAAGGTATACATCTTAAATCTGATATTGTAAGAAACTTTTCAAAGAAACTTATAGATAAGTTTGATGTAAGAACAGCCAGTGAAAATGTAAAAGTAGAAAATCTATCTGGAGGAAATATGCAAAAAGTAGTCATTGCTAGGGAGTTTTCTTTTGATTCTAAAGTATTATTGATATCCCAACCAACTAGGGGAGTAGACATAGGTGCTATAGA
Source organism: Alkaliphilus sp. B6464 (assembly GCF_018141165.1). NCBI lineage: Bacteria > Bacillati > Bacillota > Clostridia > Peptostreptococcales > Natronincolaceae > Alkaliphilus > Alkaliphilus sp. B6464. The sequence goes on along the minus strand of NZ_CP058557.1, from coordinate 549,055 downwards.
ATTTATACATGAGGAAATTATAAAAAAACGAAATGAAGGCTGTGCAGTATTGCTAGTATCTGCAGAGTTAGATGAAATATTTAGATTATCAGATAGAATTATAACTATGTATGAAGGAAAAATTACAGGAGAGTTTAATACCGATGAAATAGATAAAAGTGATATAGGCTATTATATGACTGGAAATAGATCGAAAGAGGTGAATTCCTAATGAATAAATTTAAGTTAGATGGTGAATATATTTTGTCTATAACAGCTTCTATATTATTAGCACTAATATTAGGGGGTATCATTATGATTTTTAATGGTAAAAACCCTATTCAAGGCTATGGTGCACTTATTACTGGAGCATTTGGTAGTAAATATGCATTGGCGACTACCTTTACAAAAACAGTACCTCTTATTTTAACTGGTCTTGCTACGGCTATAGCATTTATGACGGGGATTTTCAATATTGGAGGTGAGGGTCAACTATATCTTGGTGCCTTTGCTGCAACATACATAGGATTTACATTTAAAGGTTTACCTGTATCCCTAGGTGTTATCTTAGCCACAATATGTGCTGCTATTGCTGGTGCTGCTTTAAGCTACATACCCGCTATACTTAAAGTTAAATTTAAAATTGATGAAGTAATTGTGTGTGTTATGCTTAACAGTATTGCTATGCTATTTACTGGATATTTAGTTAATTATCCTTTTAAGGCAACAGATGGTAGTATGGGAGGCTCAAACCTTATTGCGGATCAGTATAAATTCTCAAAGCTTATGGATGTGTCAAAGCTTAACACTAGTATTATTTATACAGCTATGATTGCCATATTTATTTATTATTTAATTAAGAAAACTTCCTATGGCTATGATTTTAAAATGATCGGAGAGAATAACCTATTTGCTAAGTATATGGGTCTTGCTACAGAAAAGTATATGATAGTAGCAATGTTAATCTCGGGTGCACTATGTGGTATAGCAGGAGCCTTTGAAGTGTATGGACTTCACTATAGATTTTTACCAAATCTTTCAAAAGGATATGCCTTTGACGGAATGTTAATAGCTTTAATTGTAAAAAACAATCCTTTAGGAATTATTATTATGTCCATATTTTTTGCCGCTTTAAAAACAGGTTCTGTAGTAATGGAATTGGAAACTGGTATATCATCCGAGCTTGTAGCAGTTATCCAAGCACTTATTATTTTATTTATGGCAGGTGAAACTGGATTTAAGGAATTTTTCAAAAGAAAAAATCTTAGTAAGAAAGGGGCATAGACTATATGAAAGATATTTTTAACTTATCTTTATTGCAAAACATGATAAGGACGGCTACACCACTTATATTAGCCGCATTGGGAGGGCTATTAACCATGCAGTCTGGTATTTTAAATATAGGGATGGAAGGAATGATTCTTCTTGGTGCCTTCTTTGCTGTTGTTGGGAGTTATTTCTTTGCCAGTTCTGCAATGGGAGTAGGCTTAGCGGTTATTTCAGGAATTTTAATAGGGCTTTTATTTGGTATATTTGTTATAGAGCTAAAATCTGACGAGTTTGTTATAGGGGTTGCTATTAATATATTAGGTGCTGGCCTTACTGTATTTTTACTTAGAACAATTTTTGGTGTAAAGGGAGCATTTTCATCTCCAGATATTATTCCACTACCAGACATAAACATAGGTTTTTTAGCAAAGTTTCCGGTTTTAGATGCAATATTTAATAATCACTCAATTTTCGTTTATATAAGCTGGATATTAGTAATATTAGTTTACATATTTTTATTTAAGACACCTATGGGATATTGGCTTAGAGCATCTGGTGAAAGCCCAGCGGCTTTAGAGACAGCAGGAGTTAGCCCTAAGAAAATGAAATATATTAGTTCTATACTCTGTGGAATACTTTGCGGATTTGCTGGAGCCCATTTATCTCTTGGATATTTGACCCTATTTACTGAAAACATGAGTGCTAACAAAGGCTTTATAGCACTTTCTGTTATTATATTTGGTTCTTCTCATCCAATAAAAGCTTTTTTTGCAGCCCTATTGTTTGGATTTTTTGATGCTCTTGGCATTAGACTTCAAAGTGTTGGAATACCGTCACAATTTACTCAAATGATCCCATATATAGCGACAATTGTTGTATTATTTATAGTATCTCAAAAAACATTCCAAAGGAGAAAAAGCAGTGAAGTATGATGCAGTAGTAATAGGATCGGGAATAGCAGGAATAACCTTTGCAAGAACTTATAACAAATATGGGAAAAAGATCGCTATAGTGGAAAAATCAAGATTAGGTGGGACAGCTATTTCTACAGGTTGTCTGCCTGTAAAGGTACATAAAGATAATTTATTAGACTTTTTAAAGAGTAAAAAAGTTGTAAAATCCTATGGAGTAGATTTAAATATTAATTTAAATGATGTATATAAAAGAGGTCGCGAAAAAATATTAGGTCTGCAAGCCTGTATAGAGGATGAATTAGAAGGAATAGATTTATATTTTGGAGATGGTGAATTTTTAGATAGAAATACATTTAAAGTAGGAGAAGAACATTTGCTTTCTGAAATTTTTGTACTCGCCACAGGTACATCTCCAGTTGTACTTAAAAATTGTAAAAGAGCAATTAGTCATAAGGAATTAATAGATCTAGAAAATTTACCTCAAGAATTATTAATAGTAGGTGGCGGGGTAGAAGCTGTAGAAATTGCAGATATATATTCTTCCTACGGGGTAAAGATAGATATGGTCTTTCGTGAAGTAGATATTCTACAGGATTCAGATACAGACTTAAAGAATAGCTTGGTAGAAAGACTTAGAACTAAAAATGTTAATTTTTACTGTGAAGATGATATTACAGACGCTTTGGAAGATGGAGATAAGATAAAGGCTATAACTGCTAAAGGGAATATTATAAAAGCAGATTATTTATTATACACTTCCATTAGAAAGCTAAATAAGATAAACGGTCTAGAGGATTTAGCGATAATCTGTGATGAAAATAAAATCCATGTAGACAATAACTTAAAAACTTCTGTAGAAAATATTTATGCTATTGGCGATGTTAATGGTATGCTAGGTATGGCCCATGTTGCATATAATCAAGGGCTATCTTTAGCAAAATATCTATGTACAGGAAAAGAAATTAATAAAAACTATAGCTCACTTCCTAGAAGTATATTTACTCTACAGGAAATATCTGGTATAGGAAAAAATGAAAATGATTTAAAAACTGAAGATTATAAGGTTTCAAAGGTTAATTTAAGAAATTTATATAGGGGTTATGCCAAAGAGTTAGATGGTTTTGCTAAGTTGATATACCGTGATAATGAATTGTTAGGATATTGGATTGTAAGTGATAATTCTAGCGATTTAATGGCAGATAGTGCATTATGGTTTGATGGAGGATGTACTTTAGAAAAAATATCCCAATCTTTATTTATTAATCCTAGCCTATTGGAAGTATTGCCTGAATTATATTTAAAAAGTATTAAGGGAGATGAATGATATGTTACAACCTCATATACGATGCAGTAAAGAAGATGTTTCAACTATGGTCATTATGCCAGGAGATCCTAAAAGAGTAGACAAAATAGCTACTTTTCTAGAAGAAGTAAGAGAAGTTAGCTACAATAGAGAGTTTAAGACTATAACCGGATATTATAGGGGAGTAAAAGTTACTGCCACATCAACGGGAATAGGTGGGGCTTCTGCAGCTATTGCTATAGAGGAGCATTGTGCTATAGGAGCTAAATATATAATTAGAGTTGGAAGCTGTGGAGCTCTTCAAAGGAATATTAATATTGGGGATCTTATTATTCCTATATCTGCTGTTAGGGATGAAGGAGCATCTAAAATGTATGTTGAATCTACTTATCCTGCATCCTGTGACTTAGAATTAATCAGCATTATGGTGAAGAAGGCAAAGGAATTGAATTATAAGTTTCATAGTGGAATAGTTAGAAGTCATGATTCCTTTTACATAGATGATTGTGAGGAACTATCGAAATATTGGAGTAGGAAACAAGTATTAGGGTCAGATATGGAAACTGCAACCCTATTTACCCTAGGAAATTTAAGAGGTATTAAGGTCGCAAGTATATTGAACAATGTTGTGTTATTTGAGGAAAGTACTAAGGATAGTATTAATAATTTAGTTGATGAAGGTAGTGAGGAAATGAAGGGTGAGGAAAACGAGATTATTTTAGCCCTAGAAACCTTCTATGAAATTTCAAAACTGTAGCTTAATATTTTAAAGCCCTTAGATTTACCTTTGCCAATTTTATGGATAAGGATAAATCTGAGGGCGTTTTTTATCATTATTAATAGTAAATTTCTTAATGAAATTTTAATTTTTTATTTGAATTTTTAGTGTATTGTAAGTATAATAGGGTGTTCTGATATAATGCAATAAAAAAACTTATTTTTACCATTTATCGTCAATATTATTAACAGTAAATTAGTTAGCTATAAACTAAGAATCAGTTCAGAGGAGTTTTTACTCCGACAGAACGCAAAGTCATCGGATAAATATTTATGAAAGACTACACGATACTTGAATTAGAGGGGATAAAAATGATTAATAAAAAAGCTGTTCTGACATCTGTACTTGCGATGACAATAGTTTTATCAATTGGTTGCACCAGTATAAACACACCAATAGAAGCTGGAAATAACGATAATCCAAAGCAAGTAGAAGAAAATAATGAAGAGGAAGAGAAAATAATGGAAAGCCATAATCAAGAGAAAGAAGAGCCTATAGATCAAGTAGGATTGCGAATAGAAGAAATGACATTAGACGAAAAAATTGGACAATTAGTTTTAGTAGGTATGGATGGCTATGATGTAAATGATAATATAAAGGAACTTATACAATCTTACCATGTAGGTGGAATAATATTGTATAGGAAAAATGTGAAGGATAGCAATCAGCTATTATCTTTAATAAACTCTTTAAAAAGTAGCAATTCTTCTAATAAAGCGCCTTTGTTTATTTCAGTAGATGAGGAAGGTGGATCTGTCAGCAGAAATCCTAATGAGGTTAAAAAACTTCCTACAGCAAGAAGCATAGGTAAAACAAAGGATAGTAGTTTAGCCTTTGAAGCTGGTAGATTATTAGGGCAGACAGTAAAAAAGTTTGGATATAATATGAATTTTGCACCTGTATTAGATATAGATAGTAATCCATTAAATCCTGTAATAGGGAATAGATCCTTTGGAGGTACAATAGAAGTTGTTTCAACTATGGGATTTGAAATGTTTAAGGGAATTAATGAGGAAGGTGTAATACCTGTAATTAAGCATTTTCCAGGGCATGGAGATACTAGTGTTGATTCACATATTGGACTACCAGTTGTAGATCATGATTTAAAAAGAATAATGGATTTTGAGATTGTACCATTTAAACACACTATAGATAATGGAGCAGATGTGGTTATGGTATCTCATATTCTTATGTCCCAGATAGATCCCGAGTACCCTGCTTCTATGTCTAGTATGGTTATTAACGACATATTAAGGGATAAGTTAAAATTTGAAGGTGTAGTTATTACAGATGATATGACGATGGGGGCTATAGAAAAGAATTATAACATAGGTGATGCAGCTGTTAGATCTATTAAAGCAGGGACAGACATAATTCTAGTAGGTCATAATTACGAAAAAGCGGTAACTGTGTTTAATGCAATAAAGGCAGGGATCGATATTGGTGTTATTTCAATAGATAGAATAGATGAAAGTGTATATAAAATATTAAAACTAAAGGAAAAGTATGGGCTGGAAGATTCAGTTATTGAGGATCTGAATGTTGAAGAAATTAATAGAGATATTGGTAAGTTAATAGAAAAGGTGAAGTAAAATTGTAAATACAATGCTACCTTTAAAGCTCAAAATAGAGATCTACACTATAAGGTGTAGATCTCTATTTTATTTTTTATAATTTAAGTAAGTATGATTTCTTATATTACTGCTTTAAAAAAATAAGGTAGTAATTTAAAATGTTAATTGCACATAATATAAATTATAAAATTATCCTTTTGACCAAGATAAATCTAGAATTTGGTATATAGACTATTGTTAATATGTATATTATAATAAAATTCAAACTATAACTAATTATGCATTATCAGTAGGGCGTAATGTTTATTTTGCCATAGTTAAACATTTCAGTTTAGAATATTAATGAAAGGATGTGAATAAATACACCATAAAAGCATGTATTAGTAATTATATCAAAAAGTAATAAGGAGGAGGAGAAAATGTTAACAAACCCAGTTATTTTATCTGTTCTTGTTATGTCAATTTTATGTTTACTAAAGTTAAACGTAATACTTTCTCTACTAATAGCAGCTTTAGTAGGTGGGTTAGCAGCAGGGATGCCTATTGCTGACACTATGAAAGTTTTAATAGGTGGTATGGGGGGGAATTCAGAAACAGCTCTGAGTTATATTCTGTTAGGAGCTTTGGCTGCCGCTATTCATACTACTGGTGTTGCAGAAATATTAGCAAAGAAAATTTCTGGCTGGGTTAAGGGAAAAGGAATTATCTTAGTAGGAATTATCGCAATAGTAAGTATATTCTCGCAAAACCTTATTCCTGTACACATTGCATTTATACCAATATTAATACCTCCATTGATTATGGTAATGAATAAGCTAAAAATAGATAGAAGAGCTGTTGCATGTGCATTAACATTTGGGTTAAAGGCTCCATATGTAGCACTCCCAGTTGGTTTTGGACTTATGTTTCATAACATTATAAGAGATGAGATGATTGCAAATGGAATGCCGGTAGTTACTGGCGATATATGGAGAGTAATGTGGTTACCAGGACTTTCTATGGTAATAGGCTTATTAATAGCAATTCTATTTACCTACAGAAAGCCTAGAGAATATGTAGACTTGGAAGGAGAAGTTGATAAGGGTACAAGTAAGGAAACAGAAGTTATAATTAAAATGAATAGAACTCATTGGGTTTCACTAATTGGAGCAGTATCAGCTCTAGTGATTCAAATAAAATTTGAATCACTACCTCTAGGTGCTATTGTAAGTCTAGCGATTATGGTTATATTTGGAGCTATTAGATGGAAGGATATTGATAGCATAATTAATAGCGGCATAGGTATGATGGGATTTATTGCATTTGTTATGCTTGCTGCTTCTGGTTATGGCGCAGTACTAAGAGAAACTGGAGGAGTCCAAGCTTTAGTAGAAGGTGCCGCAGGTCTTATGGGAGGAAGTAAGCTAATAGCTGCATCCATAATGGTTTTAGTTGGGCTTATTATAACAATAGGTATTGGAACCTCATTTGGTACTATTCCAATAATTGCTGCCATTTATGTTCCCTTAGCATCTATAATAGGATTTAGTATACCTGCAACTATTATATTAATTGGTACTGCTGCTGCATTAGGTGATGCAGGATCGCCAGCTTCTGACAGTACTCTAGGACCAACTGCAGGATTAAATGTGGATGGTAAGCACGATCACATTTGGGATACATGTGTGCCGACTTTTATTCACTACAATATACCATTACTAATCGCAGGTATTTTAGGAGCTATGATTTTTTAAATATATTTATCTTAATGTATATAATTAATCAGAAATGATTCTTAAAATATCATTAGTTAATATAACAATCAAAAATGCTCTTATGTGGCTTATTATTTATAATTTTGCCAGATAAGAGCATTATTTTGTTTAATACAGATTGTTTACATTACTTTAGCATATATTTATTACTTTCTACTGCCTAGTATCATACCTAAGTCTAAAAGTTCTCTTTGAAGATCTATGAGCTTATTCTTCAATGTATCATATTCTTTTTCTAATAAGCTATCATTTATAAATTTATTAGTTTGGGAAGAGAGATTCTCAAATTGGTCGTAGACTTCTTGTAGTTCCTTTTTAATATTTTCCTTTCTTTTAATCGGTTCTAATACCTCACCAGAGTAAGCTTTTAGCACTTCGTTTTCTATTTGGAACATATATCCCATATTAGGAATTGTAGTAGACATATCTAGCTTTTCTTCAATAAGTTTTGAAAGTGTATTTAATGAATCTTCTTCACCATGGACTAAAAATACTTTTTTAGGTTTTTTCTTAAAACCTCGTAGCCATTCTAAAATTCCAGGCTGATCTATATGACCAGAAAAGCCTTCAACGCTGTATATCTCAGATAGCACAGCTATTGTCTCTCCTAGTAGTTTTACAGACTTAGCACCATCTTTTAAAATACGTCCTAATGTTCCATTTGCCTGATAACCGACAAATACAACACTATTTTTAGCTTTCCATAAATTATGCTTTAGATGATGGCGTATTCTACCAGCTGTACACATTCCACTAGCGGATATGATAACTTTAGGAAAATCTGAATTGTTTAAAGCCATGGATTCCTTATGATCCCTAACAAAGTAAAGGTTTTCAAAGTCTAATGGATTATTGCCACTTAAAATAATATCTTTAGCTTTTTCATCAAAAGAATAGGAATTCTTTTTAAAAATTTGAGTGGCAGAAATAGCCATAGGACTATCTATATATATGGGAACTTTCATAAATGTATCTAGATCATTGTTATTTTCATAATATTGTTTTAGTTCATAAATTAATTCTTGAGTTCGTCCAACAGCAAATGAAGGGATGAGCACTGTTCCTCCCCTTAATACTGTTTTATTTATAATATCCGTAAGCTTTTCCATTCGCTTTTCCACATTTTCATGAACCCTATTACCGTAGGTAGATTCTAAAATAAGGTAGTCTGCATCTTCAACTATTTGTGGATCACGAATAAGAGGCTTATTTTTCATACCTAAATCTCCTGAGAATACTATTTTCACAGTATCTTTATCTTCCTCAATCCATATTTCAATTATTGAAGATCCTAATATATGCCCTGCATCACGGAAGCGTATAGATATTTCTTCATTTAATTTTATTTTTTGATCATATAGGGCAGATTCAAAATAGCGAAGGCTTAAAAGAGCATCTTCGATAGTATATAAGGGCTTAACTGGTGGCTTACCAGATCTTTTTGCTTTGCGATTTTCCCACTCTGTATCACTTTCTTGAATATGTGCACTATCTACTAGCATAATTTCACAAAGGTCTTTGGTTGCTTTAGTACAGAGGATTTTTCCCCTAAAGCCTTCTTTAACAAGCTTTGGGGTCCTCCCACTATGATCTATATGGGAATGACTTAGAAGCAGGAAGTCTATTTCAGATGGATTAAATGGAAAATCATCCTTATTTAAAGTTTCTAAATCCTCACTTCCTTGAAATAATCCACAGTCTAATAAAATATTATACTTATTTGATGTAATTAATATACTAGATCCAGTAACAACCTTTGCAGCTCCTAAAAATTGAATTTTCATAATTACACTCTCTCCTCTCTACCTAATATAATATATATCCCAAAAATAAGTTCTAAAATCACAATACAGGATAAAAAGCTTCTTGACCTCCTATGCCAATTTAAGCCAAAATGTCTATTTTTTTGCCCCTAAAGATGATATAATAAAGAAATATTATTAATATTCTAACATAAATAAAAGAGAAGGTGGTTGAGAAAATGACGGATATGAAAATGAGTATTAGGACAAAGATATTTTTAGTTGTTATACTTACTGTTAGCTTAGCCTTTTCAGTTGTTTCTGGAGTTATTTATACTAATACAGAAAATATTTTAGTAAATCATATTAAAAATGAGTTAGGGTATGCTAGAGAAAATATTGCGGTTAGAACCGTAGATGTTCTATCTACGGCAGAAAAAAATATTCATCAATTGAATATGAACCATTACATAAAAGATTTCTTGGAGCAAGACATGAATGAAGACACTATTTATACAGTTGATGGGTATAGAAGTCTTGTTAACACATTAAAACTCATAAAGGATAGCAATGAGGATTTATTGAATGTTTATGTTGGGGTTGGAAAGATTAATCATTTAATTACCTATGATGAATTTAAAACAGCATCAGACTATAGTACTAAGGATAGGGATTGGTATAAACAAGCAATTGCAAGTAATAATACTGTTATTACTGATCCATATATAGATGCTATAACTGGAGAATTGGTTCTTACTGTAAGCACTCCTATATATAGTAAAGATGGAAAGATTATTGCTGTTGCAGGGGTAGATATCACTCTAGATAGAATTTCACAAATTTTAAGCAGTTTTACTTATAACGAAAGTGGACATGCCATATTGTTAGATAGTCAGTCAAGATTTGTTTATCATAATAATAAAGATATGATACTGGAGAAAGATATTAATGATTTAGAAAACGGATGGGAGAATGTTTCAGAAGTTGTTTCAGCGGGAAATCCTTATGTGGATAAATTTATTATAGACGGAGAGGAAACTTACATATCTTACACACCAGTAGGCAATAGTAAGTGGGGTGCTATTCTTGTAGTACCAGTTAAAGAAGCAGAGGGAAGTCTAATATCATTCCGTAATATTTTTATTATTTCTATGTTTTCCGCTATTATTATATTATCGATTATGCTTTATGTATTAACAAAAAATATTTTAAAACAAATACCTACTCTTTTAGAATCCTACGAAAAGGCTAAAGAAGGAGATTTAACAGTTAGGGCTAAAACATTTTCAAATGATGAGATTAGCAAATTAGCAAGTGGCTTTAATCAAATGATAGAATCTCAACGAAATGTTATTACAAAAGTAGTAGATGAAACAAACAATATTATAGATGTGTTTAACAATGCAGAAAAAAATATTTACGAATTAAATGGAAGTATCGAAGAAGTATCTGCTACAACAGAGCAAATCTCAGCAGGTATGGAGCAGACAGCTGCATCCATGGAGGAGATGAGCGCAACTTCTATGGAGATTGAAAATGCTATACAAACTATGACAAGACAAGTAGAAGATGGACTTATATCTGCTAAGGAAATAAGTAATAGGGCCAATGAGCTAAAGCAAAATGCTATAACTTCTTCCAAAACAGCAAATGATATGTATGTAGGCACACAGGAAAAACTACTAAAAGCTATTTCGGATTCTAGAGCCATTGATGAAATAAGAGTGCTTTCGGATGCTATTTTAATGATAACATCACAAACTAATCTTTTAGCATTAAATGCAGCTATTGAAGCAGCTAGAGCTGGAGAGGCTGGAAAAGGATTTGCAGTAGTAGCTGATGAAATTAGAAAGCTTGCAGAAGACTCTGAAAAAGCCGTTACAGAGATTCAAGATACTACAGATGTAGTTTTAACTGCTGTTGATAATCTAGTAGAAAGCTCAAAGCAAATATTAGAGTTTATGGACGAACAGGTTATTAAAGACTATGGAGTTTTAGCAGAAACAGGAGAACAATATAGTAAAGATGCTGCCTATATTGAAGAATTATTATATAACTTTGATGTGACAGCAGAACATTTCTTACTATCTATCCAATCTATGTTGACAGCTATTAATGAGGTAACTATGGCTACTAATGAAGGTGCAGAAGGTACCACCAATATTGCCCAAAGAAACTCTGATGTTATGCATAGATCAAATGAAATTGTTAATCAAATTTGGGATATAAAAAAAGGTGCAGAAGGTTTATTGGAATCCATTTCTAAGTTTAGAGTATAATATTTAATGAAGAAAGACTCATTTGAAGTGGGTCTTTCTGTATTTTCATTGATATTATCATTTGTATTATTTATACCAATGGTTAATCTATATTTAAATTCAACAGACTATCAGCTTCAAAGTTCGTATTTCTTCGTTTGGTTAAGTGGCAAGACAATGGCTATCTTCTATATTTCCACAATATTATTGCTTCTTAGAAAAGAGAAATGTCAAAATATGTTGAAACCGTTTAGCTATGTTGGTAAAATGGCATTAACAAACTATATAGGGCAAACTATTTCTACTGCTGTTATTTTTTCTATATTATTTAAAAACACGGCAATAATTCCACTATGGGTAAGTGTTTTATACTGTCCACTGTTTTATATAATACAGATTAAGTTTAGTAAGTGGTGGCTTTCTAAGCATAGTACGGGGCCTTTAGAGTGGGTTTGGAGATATGCGACTTACTTCAAGAAGGATTATAAATTAGGAAAAAGCAATTAATAGAACAGATTTGTTTAGGAGGTAAATAATTATGGATACAAAAGAAAAAAAGGTATATGAAACTTTAGATATGTTAAACATTCCTTATGATAGATATACACATCCGGCCGTAAGTACTATTGCAGAAATAGAAGAATACGATATAAAGGGTGATAATATTGCCCATTGTAAAAACTTATTTTTACGTAATTCTAAGGGAGATAAACACTATTTAGTTGTAATTGAAAGTCATAAAAAGTCAAGCACTAAAGATTTAGCGAAGCAGATTGAAAGCACAAGATTAAGCTTTGCATCTCCAGAGAGAATGGAAAAATATTTAGGGCTTGAACCAGGTTCAGTTTGACCATTCGGACTAATTAATGATGAAAATAAAGAAGTAGAATTATTAATTGATAAGGATCTATCCACAAGGGAAAAGATTACATTTCATCCCAATATTAATACTGCCAGTGTAACTATAAGCTATGACGATTTTCAAAAATATGTTAAATGGTGTAGTAATAGCGTTAAATATGTCGAAGTTAAATAGTAAAAATATTAGTAAGGTTAAGGTTGTGAGATAGACTATGTATCATGTTATGATAGTAGAAGATGACAAAAAGATAGCTAGTTTAATTCAAAGTCATGTAGAGAGATATGGCTACAAGGCATATATAGTTGAAGATTATTCTAATATTAAGAGTGAGTTTATAAAACATAATCCCCATATTGTTTTAATGGATATTAACCTTCCATTTTATGATGGTTTTTATTGGTGTAGAGATATTAGAACTATTTCTAAGGCACCTATTATATTTATATCTGCAAGAAGTTCTGATATGGATCAAGTTATGGCAATTGAAAATGGCGGAGATGACTATATTACAAAGCCATTTTCCTATGATGTCTTAATTGCAAAAATTAAAAGTGCATTAAGACGAGTTTATGGGGAATATTCGGAGAACAATAATAGTGAGGTATATGAAGTAAAAGGCTTGTATCTAAACATTAATCAAAACACCTTAGAGTTTAATGAGATTAAAATAGAGCTAAGTAAAAAGGAATTTCTTTTAATACATTCTTTGCTTAAGAAGCCTAATACTATTATTTCAAGGGATGAACTTTTAGAAATATTATGGGATGATGTAGATTTTGTTGATGATAATACTTTATCTGTTAACATTACTAGGGTTAGAAAAAGATTAGAGGAACTAGGAATTAGGAATGCTATAGAGACAAAAAGGGGGCAGGGTTATTCCATTACAGTTAATTGGGATATTTAATAGAAAGCTCTCGAAAGCAGGTGTGTAGGTGAACTTTAAAAAATATTTAATGGATAAACTATTATATATTTTGTTCTTTTATATAAACATTATTGTTGTTATTTTAGTTATGCATTTAAGTTTAACAATTTCCTTGGGTCATTATCCAATAGAGAATATTAGTTATGCGTTTATTTTATCTACCGTATTTTTGATACTTTTTCTTATAATTGATTATAGTAGAAAGCGACCATTTTATAAGAGCTTAAACAACATTAAAAGTTCTAGTAATGGAATAGAAAATATGCTAGGAATAGGCGAAATACGTAGTAGAGAACATTTGATATATAGGGATATTTTGTTGAGTAATTATAAATACTATAAAGACTATCTGGATAAGTATGAGGAGAACCAAAGACAGTATATATATTTTACGAATCAGTGGGTGCATCAAATGAAAACTCCAGTATCCGTTATTAATTTACTTCTACAAGATAAAAATACTAAGAATTTTAATGAAGCTTTACAAAGTATAGAGGAAGAAAACCAAAAGCTCTCTCAGGGCCTTGAAATGATGCTGTATAACACTAGATTAAGCCAGTTTAATTTAGATTTTAAAGTAGAACAGGTTGATGTTTTAAATATAGTTCGAGAGGTTATTAATGAGAATAAAAGACTATTAATTAGGTATTATATTTTTCCTAAGTTAGAAGGCGAAAAGGAATTAATAGTTGAGACCGATAGGAAATGGCTTCGATTTGTTATTAATCAGATTTTAAATAATGCTATGAAATATTCAAAGGATATAAATAAGGATAATAAGTCAATTATAATTAAAGCAAAGAAAGAACATAATCGTTATATTATTTCCATTATGGATGAGGGTGTAGGTATTCCACAGCATGATTTAAGAAGGGTTTTTGACCCGTTTTTTACAGGAGAAAATGGCAGGAAATTTTCAGAATCTACGGGTATGGGAATGTATTTAGCTAAAAAAATATGTTCTAATTTAGGCCATCGCATTACTGTAGAATCTGAGGAAGGAAAATGGACACAGTTTTCTATAGTATTTTATAGTGGAGGAAGTATATTTAAAATGTAGTCTTTCAACTATTAAAAAGTTTCTTTCAAAATTGTAAGAATAATAATAAGTTGTGAAAGGGAAATCGATACTAGGATTTCTCTTATTTTTTTATAATATAAGAAGAAAGTAAGAGAGTGTAAGTTCCTTATAATCTAAAAATATATTTTATTATACTATAGAAAAAACGGAGGTAGAAACTATGTCAATCTTAAAGGTAGAAAACTTAACTAAGGTTTATGGAAATAAAAAGAGTGGTTTAACTGTTAAAGCATTAGACAAATTTAATATGTCTGTAGAGGATGGGGAGTTTGTAGGTGTAATGGGACCTTCCGGTAGTGGAAAAACTACACTTTTAAATATTCTTGCAACTATTGATACTCCTTCATCTGGAGAATTGTTTATTAATGGAACTAATCCTAGTAAGTTAAGAGAAAAGGAGTCAGCCTTATTTAGAAGAAGAGAGTTAGGATTTATATTTCAAGACTTTAACCTATTAGACACACTATCTATTAAGGAGAATATAATACTTCCTTTAGTGTTGGATAAGTTAAAGATTAAGGAGATTAATCAAAGAGTAATGGATATAGCTTCAATTTTAAATATTGTAGATATATTAGAAAAAAGACCCTATGAGGTATCAGGAGGACAGCAACAAAGGGCTGCTTGCGCAAGGGCATTAGTTCATAATCCTTCTATTATTTTAGCTGACGAGCCTACAGGAAATTTAGACTCAAAAGCTTCTAATGACGTTATGGAATCCTTAAGAAAATTAAATGAAACTAAAAAAGCTACTATCGCAATGGTAACCCACGATCCATTTGCTGCAAGCTTTTGCGACAGAATTATTATGATTAAAGATGGAAAGTTCTTTTTAGAGATAGTTAAGGGTTCAAATAGACAGGCATTTTTTAAGCAAATATTAGATTCTCTTTCAGTGTTAGGGGGTAACTATAATGACATTGCGTAGTATTGCTTACAAAAATCTGAAAGGTAACTTTCATAAATATGTAATGTATTATTTAAGTAATACATTAGTAGTTATGGTATTCTTTATTTTTGCCAACTTTATATTTAATCCTGCCGTAAGTGACATAAAGTATATGGGGACAAAGGGCGCTTTAGCTACTAATGCTCTAATAGTATGTGAATTTGTAATAATTGTATTTTCAATTTTCTTCACCTCCTATTCAAGCTCTAGTTTCTTAAAGTCTAGGGAAAAGGAATTTGGGCTTTTATCTATGTTCGGTATGACGAAATCTCAAGTTCGAAGATATGTTATATATGAAAATATGATAGTGTCATTAATATCTATTGCTACGGGTTTAGGTTTTGGTATTTTGTTTTCAAAGCTATTCTTCATGGCAATAAGTGCTATTATAGCATTAAATGTAGAAATTCCTTTTATCGTATCAATTAAAGCTCTAATTATTACTATATTTAGTTTTCTTTTATTATTTCAGGGAGTTAACTATATTAGTAGCTTTAGAATTAAAAATAATAATATTATAGAGTTATTAAAAGGTGCAAGAGTGCCAAAGCCAATTCCTAAGTTTTCTATTTTTAAAGCTATATTATCAATTTTATTAATAGGTTTAGGCTATGGAATGGCAGTATTTTCAGGAATGGCAATTATAGTAACTATGATTCCTATTGTTATTGTAACTGTGGCAGGAACCTACTTATTATTTACTCAGTTTAGTATACTAATAACTGAAAAGCTAAAGCAAAACAATAGCCTCTTTTACAATGGGGTAAATATGATAACCTTATCTCAGATCATATATAAATTAAAGGATAATGCTAAGGTTTTATTTATTGTAGCCGTATCAGGAGCTGTGGCATTGACAGCCTCAGGAACTGTTTATTCTTTACAACAAAGCTTTGCTTCAGGCTTCTTAAGTGAGAATCCTCACGATATAAGTATATTGGAAAAAGGTATTACATCTCATAATGTAATTGAGTTAGATAAAGTAGAGGAGATTGCTAAAAAGAATAATGAAGAAGTTAAATATAAAAATGAAATTGTGTTATTTGACGCAAAAAATAATGATATAAATCATTCTGCACATTCCTTTTATGTTATGTCTAATTCTGATTTTAATATTTTAGCCAAACAGCAGAGGAAAAAGAATATTGACTTAGATAGCAAAGAAGCCTTAGTTTATAAATATAAAGCTAAGACTATAGGATCAAATGTAAAAGATAACTTTATTGATGATAGCACATTAAACTTAAATGTTAATGATAATGTAGAATCTTATGATATAGTTAAAGAGATAAATGAGGGTGTTATTAATTTGAATTATAAAACACCTAATGTTATAGTTGTTAGTGATGAAGCATATAGTCAATTAAATAAATCTATTCCTGAAAATAAAAAAGTAGTATATTACAGTTATAATTTTAAAAACTGGAAGCAATCAACAAATACAGTGAATGAAATTGCTGAATTTATAGATGAAAAAGATATTGAGGCAAGACACTTTAAGGAAAGAATTACAAATTATAATGCCGTAATGGAAGAAACAACATTATTCCTATTTATTGGAGCTTTTATAGCTATATTGTTCTTTATTGCAACAGGAAGTATTATATACTTTAAATTATTTAATGAAATTCAAAAAGATAAGCAGGAGTTTATTTCCTTAAAGAAAATAGGTATGACAGATGGAGAAATGAAAAAAATTATAAATACCCAGACATTACTTGTATTTTTCCTACCATTTATTGTAGCAGTTATCCATGCTTTGTTTGCAATTAAAGCATTAAGTAATCTTTTAATGCAAAGTCTATATCTGTATTTATTTGTTATTGTAGCCATTTACTTTGTATTACAATTATCTTACTATATTTTTGCAAAGACCATGTATGCAAGACAAGTTAAAACGTTTTAGCTAACAATATAGCTTATATAAAGCACATAAAAACAACCTAGCGGATTATATCCAATAGGTTGTTTTTATAACTTTCTTATATTTGATTTTTAATTAAAATAAAAGGGAAATAACATAAAAGAATATGAGTGGTATCCAACTAAAATAGTATTAACACCTATATATGTAAATAATATAGAAGCAAAACCTATTATTGAAAACCAAGCTGCTTTTTTGCCCTTCCAATCTTTAGTTAATCTTACATGCAGATAGATAGAATAAATCACCCATGTTATAAATGACCAGGTTTCCTTAGGGTCCCATTGCCAATATCTACCCCAAGCTTTCTCAGCCCAAATTGCGCCAGTAACAATTACCAGTGTAAGAGTTATAAAGCCTACAGCGATAGATCTATAACTCATGGCGTCAAGTAGATCTAGACTTGGCATATGCTTCCGTGTAAACGTATCTTCTTTTAGATGATCTCGAAGAACATACATAATAGAAATTGCACAGGCCACTGCAAATGCACCATAACTAAATATGGCAGTTAGAACATGGATTACAATCCAATTACTTTGAAGTGCTGGCATTAATGGCCTTATATCTTTAGATTGCATAGCTGCATAGTAAATAAGTATAAGTATAATTGGGGTGGCAAAGGCTCCTAAGATTTTATATCTATATTTTTTTTCAAACAAGAGATAAAACAAACTAATTCCCCATGCAAAGCTTGTAGCAAATTCATACTGATTACTAATAGGCAATCTGCTGGCTTGTACAGTTCTAGTTGCTAAAGAAACAGTATGAAAAGCTAATCCTAATTTAACAAGTATGCTTCCATAGTTACCTAATTTTTCCTTTATAAAAATAAAAAAAATAAAATATGCTATTGTAGATAGGCTATAGAGTATTAGTGCAATAATAAAACTTTGATTTTCTCCAAACATAGTAATTCTCCTTTTTTATTATCTAAATAGAAATATCTTTTTTTGTTTGATAATTTCCTTTAAGGCTATTTTTCTTATCGGATGAATAATCTCCATATATATAAATAGTTTCAGCTTTTCTTTCAACTATAAGCTGTTTTGGTTTCATATAAAATGCTAAAAATAACCCTAGCATTATTACTATAGAACCAATTAGTGCTCCAAATTTCCCACTCATTTTATTTACTGATAAATATGTATAACGCTCTGGATTATTAAAATTAAAGGTAAAATCCCGCCAATGCGCATCCTCGCCTGGAGAAACTAGATTCATATCTACTCTTTGCCCTCCATAAAGTAGAGAGTATAGTATTTTAGGATTATTTAAATCATTAGATATAGAAGCAAATCCTGTTTCAGTTGCTACAAAATCTGGATATAAGTGGTGCATTTGGATAACTATAAATTCCTTATTATTTATATAAGCGGTTCCATCATATACTATTTCACTCCCGAGATTTTCTCCATCTTTAAAGACATTAACTTCTGAGGCCCATCCAGTGCTATGTTGATAGAAAGTATAACCATCATATCTCATCGGGTTGTTTACATATATTTCGCCAGATACAAGACTAGTCCCATCTTTATCAGTTAAGGTGCCTTGTGTAATATATTGCTGAACAGATCCATCATCTCTATAGATTATTTCAAAGTCCTCGATATTCATTGTATAATTAGTGCCATCTAATTGTTGCTTTGTTCCTGGTGTACCAAATACAGCTGTATCAAAAAATGTATACTGTCCATAGCTATAAAATACGATTATTACAAGTATACCGATGTGAATAAGCCATGATCCTAAGTAGCCTATTTTATTCTTATTACTATAGTATATTTCTGTGGAATCATATGTTGTACACTTTATATTTTTAAAACCCTCACTTTTAAAAATATCCTTAATACTATCGGCATTAAGGCAATTTATACACTCAACAGGATTTTTAAGTTGTGTTTTACTAGGAGCTAATGATAATTTTTTCATTTTGCTAATAACATTTTTAAGTCTAACAGTGCTACATAAAAATAAGTTAAGGGCTAGAGCAATAAAAAGCGCAATAAATCCACTGGAGTGATAAATATTGTAGGCTTTAAAGGTAATAATTAATTGTGACCATAATGGTGGGTAGTTATTTAGATAAAATGCCTCTTCTCTACCCTGTGGTACAACAGATCCTACTACAGATACTAAACATAACATTCCTAGTAGGATTAATCCAAATTTCATAGTTCTTAAAAAAGCAAATATTTTTTTAAACCATAATTTCATTTATTCACTTCCTTACGCAATTTTAATTGTAACTACCACTACTAGGTGATGTATAGTGGTAGTTACTTAAGAAAATATAGATTTTCTAATAACTGAAGTTTTTTAAAGAAGTAGTAGCTTGATAAAAGTTATTGATAGGATAACATCAGAGGATTTTTATTGAAATTCTGCCAGCTTATCTAAGGCTTGTTGAGCATAGTTTCTTGCTTAACTTAAAGCTTTTTTTGCCTTTGGTGTATTGTGGAAGCCTGTACTATTTTCTACAAACACGAAATCCCATCTATATTGAGCTTTTCTATGTAGATCCCATAACTCATTGACTACTGCATCATCTAACTGACTGTCCTCCATAACAGTTCCAAAATTTTCAATTAGTTGTACAAGCATTTTACCAATTTATTATTTAAATATTAGATTTTTTTACTTAGTTCGTGATAATATATAGTAAAGAGTATTGTCATTAGGGGGTGTTTTTATGAAGAAGAATGTTGCAGAAGAACTAAAAAGGCTAAAAGAGAGCATGGAAATGCTAGAGGATCTGCTGGACACTGCTTACTATGGAATGGCAATAGTAGATATAGATGGAAAGATTGTTAAGTGGAACTATGAAAAATTAATGGGGATTAAAGAAGAAGATGTGCTGGATAAGAATGTTGAAGATATAATAGAAAATACTAGACTACATATTGTAGCGAAAACAGGCGAAAAAGAATTATTCGAGGTTCAAAAAATACAAGGTAGAGATATGATAACTAGTAGAGTGCCCATAATACAGAATGGTAAAATTATTGGTGCAGCAGGAACAGTGCTTTTTAAGGATGTTAAGGAGTTAAAATCTTTAGTACAGAAACTAGAAATGTTAGAAGATACAGTACATAAATATAAGGGAGAGATTAAAAGATTTCATAAAACAAAATACTCCTTCGATAATATTATTACACAAAATAAAAAGATGATATATTTAAAAGAGATTGCTAAGAGAGCAGCAGAAACTAATTCAACTTTGCTTATCCAAGGTGAGAGTGGTACAGGCAAGGAATTATTTGCTCATGGAGTACATAGAGCAAGTTTAAGAAAGCATGGACCATTTGTTACAATCAACTGTGCTGCTATTCCCAAAGAGTTATTAGAGTCAGAGCTATTTGGATACGATGGTGGAGCTTTTACAGGGGCAAGAAGAGAAGGAAAGATCGGAAAATTTGAACTTGCTAATGGCGGAACAATACTATTAGATGAAATAGGTTCTATGCCAATGGAGATGCAAGCAAAACTTCTAAGGGTACTTGAAACTAGAGAATTTGAACGGGTAGGGGGAAATACAAGAATTGAAATAGATATAAGGTTAATTGCCTGTACTAACGAGAATCTTGAAAAGGCTGTAGAGGAAGGAAAGTTTAGACAGGACTTATACTATAGACTGAATGTAATACAAATAGAGATACCACCTTTAAGAGATAGAATAGAGGATATTCCTATATTGGCCGAAAGTCTATTGCATAGTCTATCAGAGGATTTATCTGTCCCTAAAAAAATACTTGAATTTGAGACTAAGGAAGCCCTCAAAAACCATACATGGCCTGGTAATGTAAGGGAACTCCGTAATGTACTTGAGAGAGCATCTACACTATGCAAGGATGACATCATTAGAATAGAACATCTACCTGAATATTTAAATAAAAAGGCTTTTAAAGAAGATGAATATGGTGAAGAAGATTCTTTACTTTTAAAAAACATAGTTGCTAGAGTGGAAAAAGAAGCTATTAAAAGGGCGATTGAGGAAAGCAGAGGCAATAAAACTTTGGCTGCCAGAACATTGGGTATACATAGAACCGCATTATATAAAAAACTAGAGATATACGGATTAGATTGGTAAAACTGTACAAGAAATCTACAACTAATATAAAGTTGTAGATTTTTTTATACATATATTAAGTTACTAGAATCTTATGAATTTTAAAATTTAGTTTATTATAAGGAACTAATCTATATAATATTGAAATTTAAAGATTTATTTTAATTTAATCATAATATGTAACTTTGGCATAACAATTGCTTTTTAATTAAATATAGTTGCCATAGATGATTAAATAATTAATTCTAAAATGATATTATCATAAAAATTTGGAGGTGGCGTTATGACTAAAATTGTAAGTATAGAAGAAGCCATAAGTCATATTAAAGATGGTATGACTATTATGGTGGGCGGATTTTTAGGATCAGGTAGTCCTCATAAGATTATCGATGCTTTGGTAAAAAAAGAGGTAAAAGATTTAACTTTAATTTGTAATGATACTGCATTTCCAGATTTGGGCGTAGGGAAAATGGTAGTAGGCAAGCAGTTTAAAAAGATTATTGTATCTCATATTGGGACAAATCAAGAAACAGGCAGGCAGATGAATGCAGGTGAAACTGAGGTTGTATTAGTTCCACAAGGAACACTAGTAGAACAAATAAGATCGGCTGGTGCAGGCCTAGGTGGGTTTTTAACACCTACAGGAGTAGGAACCTTAGTTGAAGAAGGAAAACAGAAAATAGAGATAGACGGAAAAACATATTTGTTGGAACTACCGCTAAAAGCAGATATAGCGATAATTTTTGGTAACAAGGTAGATAAAAAAGGAAATGTATACTATGAAGGAGCTGCTAGAAACTTTAATATAGTAATGTCCATGGCGGCGGATACAGTTATTATTGAAGGAGAAACAATTGTAGATGTTGGACAAATAGCACCACAGGAAGTAGTTATACCTAGCATATTTATAGATTATATAGTTAGGGGTGAAAAATAATGGATAGAAATAAAATAAAGGAATTTATCGCAAAGAGAGTAGCAAAGGAGCTTAAAGATGGTGATGTAATTAACTTAGGAATAGGACTTCCTACAATGGTAGCTAACTATATAGATAAGGATGTAGATATTATACTACAATCCGAAAATGGATTTGTAGGTTTAGGTCCTGCACCAGAAGTAGGTAAAGAAAACCCATATATAGTTAATGCCGGTTGTCAGCCCGTAACTATTAAAGAAGGTGGAGCATTTTTTGATAGTACAATGTCTTTTTCTATTATTAGAGGTGGACATGTGGATGCTACAGTATTAGGAGCACTTCAAGTAGATCAGGAAGGTAATCTTGCTAACTGGATGATACCAGGTAAAATGGTTCCAGGTATGGGTGGAGCTATGGATCTAGTGGTTGGAGCTAAAAAGGTAATAGTAGCTATGGAACATACCGCTAAAGGTAACCCAAAAATATTGAAGAAATGCAACCTTCCGTTAACTGCAGTAGCCCAGGTAGATTTAATTATTACTGAAATGGGTGTAATGGAAGTGACTAGAGAAGGATTAGTCTTAAAGGAATTAAATCCTGAGTTTACTTTAGACGAAGTTAAAACGGCTACAGAAGCGCAACTAATTATAGCTGAAGACTTGAAGGATATGGAATAAAAATTATAAAGCAGTTAATCCTCTACATATCTATGAAATTTGTCAAAATTATTGACAGAAAAATATTTATAGGTATGTAGAGGATTGTTTTTGTTGAAATTTATAAAAAATTAAAATATATTATAAAAATGTAGTATATGCTATAGATAAAAGTAAGAGGCTTTCATATTCTCTTAATTAAAATTATGGCATTTTAATATATATTTAGAAAAAAAGGAGTGCAAATAAATGAAAATACTTGTTACAGGATTTGATCCATTTGGTGGAGAGAGTATTAATCCAGCTACTGAGGCGATAAAATTATTACCCAAAGAGATTAATGGAGCTGAAATCGTTACTACCCAAATTCCTACAGTATTTGGAAAAAGTATTGATGTATTATTTGATGCTATAAAGAGAGAAAATCCAGATATCACCATTTGTATTGGACAAGCAGGAGGAAGGTTCCAAATAACTGTAGAGCGAGTAGCTATTAATATTGATGATGCAAGAATTAAAGATAATGAAGGCAATGCACCTATAGATACAGCTATTTTTGAAGACGGTGCACCAGCATATTTTTCAAATCTTCCAATAAAAGCAATGGTACAAGCTATGAAAAGTTCAAATATTCCTGCTGCTGTGTCTAATACAGCTGGAACCTTTGTATGTAATCACTTAATGTATGGTGCTCTATACTATGTAAATAAGTATAAACAAGATATGAAGGCAGGATTTATACACATTCCATATATAGTTGAACAAGTACTAGAGAAAGCTAACACTCCAAGTATGAATGTGCAGGATATTGTTAAAGGACTTACAGTTGCTATACAAGCAGTTATTAATAATAATCAGGATATAAATGTACAAGGTGGTGCAATTTGTTAAGAGGGAGCAAATAAAATAGGTAAATTATTCTTTTTTATAGTACTATCTTTATACATAATCAGAATATTATCCCAATTCGAAATTGTACTTGACTTTCAAAAAATGTTAAACTACAATGGGGGATGATATGGTAAATATATGTAAAAAATCGATTTATATTCATTAAAGGTTATAACATGTAATTAATTATTAAACCTATATCAGCAAAGCCAATGGAAGGCAAGAGAAATAATTCTGTGTCTCATGGACATTAATATTAATAAGTAATTAAAAAAAATAGAAAACTTGCTTTTAGATTTAGGGGGAATTTACTATGAATAGTATTGTAATAAGCAATTTAAAAAAGTTATATAATACTGAAACTGTACTAGAAATAGATGATTTGAGAATAATGGAAGGAGAAATTGTAGCGATTCTAGGAAAAAATGGTTCGGGTAAGAGTACTTTAGTAAAGATAATTTCTGGTTTACTGTATCAAGATACTGGAGAAATTAGTGTATTTGATATAGATAATAAAGATAAAAAGATGAGGAATATCACAAAATTTGTTCAAGAAAGTGGTAAGGGGTATTATGATTATTTAACTTCGTTGGAAAATATAAGATATTTCTTAGGATTAAATAAGATCAAGATGGATGCAGTGAAGGTGGAATTAGAGGATTTAATCAACAGATTTGAATTTGGGGAACATCTAGACAAAAAGGTTTCTGAGCTTTCACAAGGTAATAGGCAAAAGTTATCTATTATTATAAGTTTATTGACAGATCCGAAAGTTCTACTATTAGATGAGCCGACCAATGGCTTAGACTTAGTAACTTCTGATTTTTTGTTAAATAACTTAAAGAAGATTTCTAATAAAAAGAACAGAACAATTATCTTAACTACTCATGACCTTGCTTTTATCAAAAATTTAGATGTAAGATGTATCATTTTAAAAGATGGATTAATTATAGCCGATGATTATATTTACAATTTGATAGAAGATAAAGGAAGCAAAAAATACAAGATCGTAATCCCTATGAGCGACTTAAATAGTCTAGAAGAGTTGAAAATTGACAATATTAGATATGCTTATGATAGGGATAGGGTAGTAGCTCAAGTTTATGAGGAAGATGATAAGGATTTAATAGTAAAAAATCTTAATATTCAAGAGTTTTATAGTGAGAACTTAGATATAGAAGATATATATTATAGGGTGATTAGTTATGAATAACATATTCTTGGAGGTAAAAAGAAAACTGGGTGAAAGTATAAAATATAAGTTTAATCTTATATTTGCTAATACTTCTTTGATTATACTATTCTATACATTAACAGAATATCTTTTTGTAGAGGATAAAGAAATTATTTTTTTTATGTTATTTTGTTGGTATTTTGCTACTCATGGCATGAGTATTCCTACATATAATTTAGAAAATGAAGTTTTTGATAGAACTCTAGTAAGCGTAATCCAAAGTAAAACATCTATTGTGAATGTTTTATTCCATAGGAGTATAGTTCAAATAATAATAGACATAGTAAAGGGCGTTCCTGTATTTTTTTTACTCTATTTATTAGGCAATTATAATTTTAGTAGCTTAAATATTTTAAGTTGGATATATATTATTCTGGGTATCTTTCTAACTATATTTACATCATATGGTATGGGATTTTTGTTTTGTAGTCTAGTTACGGTTTATCAAAGAGCTGGTAATTTTATAGGACTATTAGACTATTTCATACTATTTTTTTCAGGAATAACCGTTGAAATCTCTAACAATATATTTTTAAATATTATTAACAGAATTCTACCTTTCAGTAATCTAAGATATTTAATAAGTAATCTGTTTCTAGGGAATTTTGATATTACTTATCTTGGTTTATTAATATTACAATGTATTATTTGGGGTTGTTTAGGTTCCTTTACTCTAAAGAAGGCCGTTAAATATAGTATTGAGAAGGGACTGATTTATAATGTCTAGTATGATTTTATATAGTTTAAAAAACGAATTTGTAAGGTATACATTAGAGTCCAAAAACTATGGAATGGATTTTATATCCGGAAAGATAGGAGATATGATTTATTTATCAGGGCTACTTTTTGCTCTGTATTATAGTGCTGGTAGTATTAATTTAAGTATGGTCTTGAGGTTTCTAACTTGGTATATATTATATAATTCTATGTTAAATGCTGTAAGTGATGTAGAATCTGAAATAAGGGCAGATTATTTTAAAAATCTTATTTACACTAAAACTAGTATTTGGAAAATATATCTATATAGGTTTTTTGTTTATAGTATAGAATCTATTTTAGTATTAATAGTATCTCTTTTGTTTATGAGTATTTTCATTCCAATTGAACTGAACTCAGATTTAAAAGTAATTAATATTTTATATTATATCTTTTTGAGTACAGTGTTAAATATCATTATCTACTGTACTATGATATCATTAACTCTTATTTTCGAGAGAATAATGACTTTTGCAACTTTGTTTATGACCTTTGTACTATTTTTAAGTGGAATGGTTTTTAACTTTAATAATATTTTTTCCAATATGATATTTTCAAAAGTTTCTAGGGTATTAACAGTAGGAGTAGATATAAGTATATTGATTAGATTATTTCTACTATTGGTCATATCCTATATTTTTAAAATATATACAAATAGAAAAATATACAGTTAATAGTTTCTAATATACATACTCAATATTATCGTATATTTTATAATTTTTTACAGAGAAAATAAACGTAGTTATCAAGTAGTTTGTTAAGTGTTATAATCATTACAGTCGTCCTTTCGGGGTGTTTTTTTGTATAATGTTTAACATAATATTAAAAAATGGGTAACTTTTATACTGGTAATTTTAGTTATTCAACAACCTAATAAAATAATTAAATGCTTAGTTCTGATATAATATTATTAGTATAACTTAGTTATACTAATAATATATTTTGGAGGGGTATTATGGCACTTTTAGAAATTACAGTAGCACCTTTAGGTACAGGAGATACTAGCGTTAGCAAATATGTAGCTGCATGTCATAAATTGTTAGAATTAGAGGAAGGTATAAAGTATCAACTAACTCCTATGTCTACAGTTATAGAAGGTGACATAGATAAGCTATTTGAAGTTGCTAAAAAGCTTCACAATGTTCCGTTTGGCGAAGGAGCTATGAGAGTTTCCACTAGTATGAAAATCGATGATAGACGAGATAAGGAATCTACTATAGATGGAAAGATTTTATCGGTTAAAAGCAAATTATAGTTGCAAAAAACTCCTAATATAATATAGGAGTTTTTTTGCATACAATGCAACTTTTTGATATAGATTTATGTCTAATTATTAGAAACAAAGTTAACATGGCCATGCAAACTAAAGTTTTTTATAAGGAGGTTACTATGTTAAATGAACTTGTACAAAAAGCAATTAAGGGAGATGGAGATAGTTTTTATGAGCTTATTCAAATAAAGAAGGAGCATATTTATAAAATTGCTTATAGTTATGTACACAACCAAGAGGACGCTCTAGATGTTGTTCATGATGCGGTATATAAGGCCTTTACTGCTATTGGAAGTTTGAAAAATCCACAATATTTTAGTACATGGTTAACCAAAATTACTATTAACTGTGCTATTGACCATTTAAATAAAAGTAAAAAAGTAATTTCTATAGAAAAAAGTGAACTAGAAAATTTTCCTGTAGAAGAAAATGATAAGGAAGCGATCTTGGATTTGAGGCAGAACTTAGAAAAATTAGATATAAAATATAAAACAGTAATAATTCTTCGTTATTTTGAGGATTTAACACTGAAGGAGATTGCTGCCACATTAAATTTACCTATAAATACAATAAAGGCTCAGCTTTATCGTGGATTACAAAGGCTAAAAATTCAGCTGGAGGAGGGCGATGCAATTGAAAAATAAAACATCCGATTTAAAAAAGATATATGATGATATAGAAATTCCTAATGAATTAGATAAAGTAATTGATGAGGCATTTAGAAAGGGGAGAAATGAAATAATGTATAGTCAAAATGTAAAAAATAAAAAGCGAAACAATGGATTGAAAAAAGCAATGGTAGGAATCGCAGCTGGTTTTATAATCTTTACTACAGGTGTTAATACGGTTCCTAGTTTTGCAGATAGTATGGGGAATATACCAATACTCGGCAACTTAGTTCAAATTCTACAAATTAATAAGGGTATAGGCCAAGGTGGTCAAATTACTGATGGTGCTGATGTTAAATTTATTACATTAAAAGAAATAAAAAATGGAGAACAGATAATTATCGATTTTTCAGCTGGGGAGGAAAAGATGGAAAATGCTCCACACTTTGAAGTTTCCTATAATGAAAATCCTTATACAATGACCTTTACCATTAGCGGGGCTAGAAGTTTAACGGCAGAAAAAGATTTTAAAGAAATAATTAACAGTAAATATGTTGAGGATGTATATAAATTAATTACATTAGACGACTCAGCCGTTAGGTTTAATATAGTATTTAATCAACCAGTAGACTTTACAGTAGAAGAATATGAGGAGCCTGGTCAAATAGTAGTCAATTTATCAGAAGATGGCACAAAGGGTAATGTATCTCCAATATATTCAGTACGAACAAACTCCTATTCATTTGGTGAAGAATTTGGACAGTTAGAAGAAATGTTTTACGGATTTGAGGATGTAAGAGTATTAAAGGATAAAGAGGGAAGCTTTTTAATTGAAATAGGCCAATTTAGCTCTAAAGAAGAAGCAGAGGCAGAATTAAAAGAAGTAATAGACAAGATAGGGGATAGCATAAAATTACATGTAGAAGAAAGGGAAGCTGTAGCTATACCAAGAGCTATTACTGAATAGTAAGTCATCATGAAATAAAACCTAAGTTCTCAAAATTGAGGACTTAGGTTTGTATTTTTATAAGAACAGGTAGCATCAGTGGACTTTTACCATTTCCGAGATGCACCTCCACCACCAGAGGAACCTCCACCAAAACCTCCTCCGCCAAAGCCACCAGGGGGTTTTCGGCCACCACGGTGTTTATGGTTATCCCTTCCTAAAATACTTAAAAGCATAAATAAAACCTGAAAAAATCCCATGCCCATTATCCTAGAAAATATAAATATAAAAAACAAAAAAATAAGTGGCAATATTAATATTGGAATAGGATTGTTAGTACTTTCTAGATCAAAATAGGAAATATCATTTTTTATAAAAACATCCGACATATCTATATTATATTCTTTTGCTATTTCTTCTAATATTAACCCATGAGCTACAGTGATTCCAACATCATAGTTACCATCTTTAAAATAGGGTATCATTTTATCTAAAATAGCACCAGCCTTGCCATCATTTATAGCGCCTTCTAAACCATAGCCTACCTCAATTCTGGTTTCACGTTCATCATATGCAACTAAAAGTAAAACACCATTATTTTTTGCCCCACTACCTATATTCCATTTTCTAAAAAGGCTTAAGGCATAATCTTCTACTGTATGGCCTTCTAAAGATGAAATAGTTACAACAACCAATTCTGATGAAGTTCTATCTTTTAAAATACTGCTTAATTTAAGTAAATTATTTTCAACTTCTTTTGAAAGAATTCCAGCATAATCCTGAACAAATATATCTTTTGTAGGTACTTTAGGGATAGATATTCCGTAGGATGGAACAATTGATATAATAAAAATTAATATAAACAGTGATATTAATTTACTTCGCTTTGTACATATACTTTGCATAAAAATCCCCCTCTAAAAATTATTAATTAGATGGTTTTAGCTTGAGTTAATTAATTAAATTTTACCTTAGGAGCTTCCTTTGCATTTTGATCCATTTCAAAGTAAGGATGACGTTCAAAATTAAAACCCTTAGCTATAATACTTGTGGGAAATTTTCTGATTTTCTTATTATATGTCTCTACAGTTTTGTTATAATCCTGTCTAGATACTGCTAGACGATTTTCTGTACCGGCCAATTCATCTTGAAGTCGTATAAATTGTTCATTAGCCTTAAGATCTGGATAATTTTCTACGACAAGAAGTAATCTACTAAGGGCACCAGAAAGCTCATTATTAGCATTAATCAAATCCTCTCTACTTCCTCCGTCTTGAATTCTGGCCCTAGCTTTTGCTATTTGTGTAAAGATTTCCTCCTCGTGTTTTGCATAACCTTTAGTAACCTCAACTAGATTAGGAATTAAGTCATATCTACGCTGTAGTAAATTTTCTACCTGCTTCCAGCTAGAAGTTATCTGCTCATCCATGGTAACTAATTTGTTGTAACTACTAATAACAGAAAATAAGGATACGAGTATAATGATAAAAACAATTACAGAAGCTGTTAATGATCTTTTCATAGCAATCCCCCTAACAAAATTAATATTTAGCATACAAGCTAGTATTTTAAAGCCTTCTATATAATATTTAGTTTATATAGAAATATACACATGATAATGATATAAGCTGATAAAAAATATAAAATCTTAGGAGGACATAAAGCTTGGATTTAATTGAAAAATATATTATTAAATATTTAGAACTGTTAGCTATGGGATAAATAAGCTAAAATAGAATTAGACAAATATGTGTGTATAATGAAAAGGATTGATAATATTGGGTAAGCATAAGGAAGTAGTAATATCTATCCGTAGCTTAGTAGAATTTGTATTGATGTCGGGGGATTTAGATAGTAGATTTACTGGAAGTAGTAGGGCATTAGAGGGTACAAGGGCCCATCAGAAGATACAAAAATCCTATGGTGAGGAATATACCCCAGAGGTTACATTAAAGTACAGTTTTGAGTATGAAAGCTATAAAATGACTGTGCAGGGAAGGGCAGATGGAATTTTAATTGAGGAAAATAATGTTGTAGTAGATGAGATAAAATCAACTACCATATCCTTAGACCTGTTAGATGAAAACAAAAGTCTAACTCATTGGGGACAGGCTAAATGTTACGGATATATTTATGCTAAGGAGAAAAACTTAGAAGTAATAGATATTCAATTAACCTATTATAATTTAGATACAGATGAGACAAAAAAATTTCGTAAATCCTTTAATTTTGAAGAGCTAGAAGTCTTTTTCTACCAATTAATTAAAGATTACTATAACTGGGTTGATACATTAGAAACTTGGAAACTTAAAAGAGATATAAGTATTAAAGAGTTACAATTTCCATTTTTAGATTACCGTAAAGGACAGAGAGAATTAGCTGTAGCAGTTTATAGAACGATTAGGGAAGAAAAAAGACTTTTTGCCCAGGCTCCAACTGGAATAGGTAAAACCATATCCACTTTATTTCCTACGGTTAAGGCAATTGGTGAAGGCATTACATCGAAAATATTTTATCTAACTGCTAAGACCATTACTAGACAGGTGGCAGAGGAAGCTTTTAGTAAAATGAGAGATGGAGGCTTAAGGTTTAAAACCGTTACACTAACTGCTAAGGATAAAATATGTTTTGAGAAGGGGAAGAAGTGTACTCCAGAGGAATGTGGCTTTGCTAAAGGTCATTTTAATAGGTTACGGGATGGGCTGAAGGATTTATTCAATAATGAGGATGGCTTTACAAGAGAAGTAATTGAAAAATATGCCCTAAAACATAATATATGTCCCTTTGAATTTTCTTTAGATATTGCCTTATGGGCTGATGGAGTAATTTGTGATTATAACTATGCTTTTGATCCTAGAGTATACTTGAAAAGATTTTTTATGGATGAAAAGGGAGATTATACTTTTTTAATTGATGAAGCCCATAACCTAGTTGATCGTTCGAGAACAATGTTTTCAGCTGAATTAAATAAAAAAGCATTTTTGGATCAAAAGCGTATTATGAAGGATAAGAGCCCTAAAATATCTAAGGCGCTACATCACTTAAATACATTTATGATTAGTATGAATAAACAGTGTGGAGAAGCTTCGTTCTATATGCAAAAGGAGGAACCGAAAGAAATTTATCCGCTGTTAGGTAATTTTATTAGGGAAGCAGAGGAATGGCTTAAAGAAGGAAATAAGGAAGAAGGTTATGAAGACTTATTAGAGTTATATTTTAATACTTTTACATTTTTGAAAATTGCAGAGTTTTATGACGAAAGATACCTTACATATGTGGAAAAAAAGAATAGAGATGTTATTTTAAAAATATTTTGTTTAGATCCTTCCTACCTATTAGGTGAGGCTATTAAAAGAGGAAAGTCAGCAATTTTCTTTTCTGCTACATTAACTCCGTTACAATATTTTAAAGAAATTTTTGGTGGTAATGAAGAAGATTATTGTGTCAGATTAGGTTCGCCCTTTGATTCTGACAATCTATGTCTTATTGTAGCAGATTATATATCCACTAAATATCGAGATCGTGATAATAGTTATATGCCTATAGTGGATACTATTGCTAATGTGGTGGAAGGTAGAAAAGGAAATTATTTTGTTTTTTTTCCATCTTACCAGTATTTAAGAAGGGTTTTTGATCTATTTATGGAAAAATATCCTCATATTGCTGTTATTGCGCAGGAGTCTACTATGACAGAGGAACAAAGAGAAGAATTTTTAAATAGATTTGAAATACAATTCGATAATACCTTAGTTGCCTTTGGGGTTTTAGGTGGAATATTTTCTGAGGGAATAGATCTTGTAGGAGATAGATTGATTGGTGCAATAATTATAGGTGTTGGACTTCCACAACTTTCTCTAGAGGTAAATCTCATAATGGATTATTTTAATGATAAAAAGAATAAGGGATATGAATATGCCTATTTATTTCCAGGTATGAACAAGGTATTGCAGGGAGCAGGTAGAGTAATACGTACAGAAAAAGATAAAGGTATAGTTTGCCTTATTGATGATAGATTTACGTCTCATAGTTATCAAAGGTTATTTCCACCAGAATGGAAACATTTTAAAAGGGCGAATAATGGCAAGAACTTATCATATCATATAGATGAATTCTGGGATAAAAAAGATAGATTGGAGGAATAAAAAATGTATAAAATGGATCATGTGGGTGTTAGGATTAA
Source organism: Alkaliphilus sp. B6464 (assembly GCF_018141165.1). Taxonomy (NCBI): domain Bacteria; kingdom Bacillati; phylum Bacillota; class Clostridia; order Peptostreptococcales; family Natronincolaceae; genus Alkaliphilus; species Alkaliphilus sp. B6464. Next base: position 516,214 of record NZ_CP058557.1, on the reverse strand, counting down.
GGATAGTAAAATATCAACTGAATTTTATTGTAATATTCTTGGTTGCGAAGTAGTAGGCACACTTAAAAATGAAGAAAGAGAGCTCATATTTTTAAGATCTGGCGATGGTGTTATTGAGTTGATTAATAAATTTAACCAGTACGAAGAGAGAGGTGCTGGTGTAGTAGATCATATTGCCTTTACTGTAGATAACTTAGATGAGGAAATTAAAAAGCTCCAAGAATCTGGTGTAAATATTTTAGGAGATAAACCTATTCAAGTAACAGAAAATATGAGAATTATATTTTTTGAAGGTCCTGATAGAGAAAGACTAGAGTTTGTGGAGAAAAGATAGTATAGGTTTAAATACTATTTAGGGGGATACTGGGATGAGAATAGGTGAATTTGCCAAAAAATATAACCTTACTATTGATACTATTAGGCACTACATGGATATAGAACTTCTTCTTCCGGAAAAAAGTGGAGGACATTATTTCTTTGGAGAGAAAGAAGAAAAGGATTTAAAAGAAATTCTACAACTAAAAGAATTGAAATTTACACTATCTGAAATTCAGAGAATCATTGGATATTCAAGACTATCTCAATTAAGATACAAGGAAGATAAAATTTATATTAGAGGTATTTTACTAGATAAAAAAAATATTTTAGATGAAGAGAAACGCGAAATTCAAAAGGCATTAGAGATATTAAAAAACAGAATTAATGAAATTGATAGTATTGATGAAATCTTAGAGGTTAGTGGAGTTAAAACAGGAATTCATATATCATTTATCCAATACCTTAGCTGTCCTATATGTGATATTCCGCTAGAATTAGAGGATGGGAAAGTTACAAGTAATATGATAACGGAAGGATATTTTAGGTGCAAATGTGGTTATAGAGGTAATATAGAAGATGGAATCTATGTATCTTTAGATGATGAAGATAGAAAAAAGATTCACAAAGAGAGTTTAGATAGTACAGTAAAACCAGCAGCTACATTAGGGGAATATGTGGAGGGAACAGATGCTTCCCTGATAAATCACATATATAAGTCTATAGATTCAATTATTAATTTTATGGATATTGACGCTTTGGACAATAGAATAATACTAGAGCTTGGAACTGGATCAGGTTTTTTTATGAGACAATTTTTGTCCTATGTAAAACCAAATAGTATTTATATAGTAACAGATCATGATATTGATAGAATTAGGTTTATAAAGGCGTATCTAGAGGAGCACTTTTTAGATTGTAAATTTGTTTTTATTTGTTCTGATCTTAGTAAATTACCTATTAAGAATGAAAGTGCTGACTACATTGTAAACTATTTGACTTCTTTAAACTATAGCTTAAAGAGTGACCAATTTTTAGATAACATATTAATTCCTAAAATAAAAAAGGGAGGCAAATTAATAGGATGCTCTTATTATGTAAAATCTGGCTCTAAGCTATTAAAATCTGCACCACCTACTTCTAGAAAGTTTTTTGAAGAAAGAGCATATAAAACCGAGATAAAAAACTTAGCATTGAATAACATTGAAGTAAAGGAAGTAGGAGCCATTATTATAGAATCTAAGTACGAAGTTATGATGGAAGGACACGAGTTCTATACTCTTGTCTACTGTGGAGAAAAGTAGAACATTTTAAAATAATATACTCGTATAGAAAGATGGGGTTAACCCAACCTTTCTATTTTTTATAATGAAAAAAATAGAATAATTGGTATTGTGCTTGTGTATACGCTCTAAGTTAAAATATAAGTAAGGAAGAGATTGTAGTATTAAGGATAAACCTTATGTAATATTTCAAAATACAACATACAACTTTTTAAAAATTATAAATTTTAATTTGGAGGTAATATTATGGAAGCTAGACAAGATACATTACTAGAGAAGTCTACTACTTCAGACAAAGCTAATTTAATTTTATTTGTTGCAGGAAAGTTTGTTTCACTTTTTGGAACACAGATATATAGTTTTGCCATAGGTCTATATGTACTAGAAAAAACAAACTCGGGTTTAACCTTTGCTAGTAGCATTATTTTTAGTATGCTACCGAGAATTATTATAGGGCCTATTGCAGGGGTAATTGCTGATAGATTTGATCGTAAAAAAATTTCCGTTGGAATGGATTTTATATGTGGTATATTGATGTTATCATTTTTTATACTGAGTAAATTTGATGGAATAAAAATTCACTATGTTTATCTATTTTCCTTCTTATTGTCAACAGCTAATGTATTTTTTGATGTGGCTATGGAAGCTAGTAAGCCAAATTTAGTTGATAATAAAAATTTAACTAGACTTAACTCCTTATCTCAAAGTATAACATCTATAGCGTCTATTAGTGGGCCATTTTTAGGTGGTATAGTATATGGACTTTTTAATATACAGAGTTTTCTATTCTTTAATGGTATTTGTTTTATTTTATCTGCAATATCTGAGGCTTTTATAGATTTTGAGTATAATAGGCCAAAAGAGCGAAATAAGGAAAGAGACACCATGCCTATGTTACAAGAGTTAAAGGAAGGGGTTCAATTTTTTAGAAATAACAAAGTGTTGTTTAGCATTATGTCTTTTTCTTTGCTTATTAACTTTTCAATGCAACTTTCGATTACAGTACCACTACCCTATATACTAACAAATACTTTAGAGCTATCTTCTAGTCAATATGGTACTGTTAAGGGGTTTTGGCCTGTGGGAATGTTAGTAGGTTCAATACTATTATCTTTTTTACCCCAACGGGATAAGATATTTAAACAAACAGTTGTAATGTTTACTATATTTATATGTATACTAATGGCCGTAGCACTGCCTGTAATACCAATATTTAGTGGATATTCTAAGGGTGTATATTTTGTTTATTATATGATAGTTATGGGACTAGGTGGCATGGTTGTAGCATTTATTGACATTCCTATTATGGTGGTTTTTCAAAGACTTATACCAGATGAAGTTAGGGGTAGAGTATTCAGCTTAGTAGGTACTATGGCTGTAGGTATAGCCCCCATAGGGCTATTACTGGCAGGTATTTTAATAGATCATATTCCTACATGGATTTTACCTATATGTGCAGGAGTATTATTAATAGTAAAATTGATTTTTTTTATAAGGGATGAGGAATTAAAAAAATTATTATAGTTAGCTGACGAGAGAGCTAATTATTTTAGAAAATCTAAAAAAGTATTGAATAAACAAACATTTAATTCTGCTATAATATGTTGCAAGTAAATTATAGGTAGAATAATACTATATATATAAAAACAAACCTAAGTTCTAGAATTTTTAAGAACTTAGGTTTTTACTATTTAATATATACCTTGAACTGTGATAATAGTCTAAGTATGTAGGATATAGATAATTGGAACAAATTCAATAATACTTCGTCTAATTATGTAAATTTAAAGTAAGGTGGGAATATTATGAAAAAGATATTAATACTGGTTATTTTATCTATAACAGTATTTTCGATAGGCTGTACTGGAAACCGAGATGCTGATATAGTTGGACTAGAGAAGCATAATAGAGATAACCCTTCTGTAAGTACTGAAAAACAAGATATTCATATAGTTGAGGCATATGTGACAGTTATTGAAAAGTTGTATAAAGAAGACATTGGGCTTAATAGTAATATAAAATATATTGCTATAGATACATCAAAAATGGTAAATCTAACTGATGAAGGAAAAACTGAGCTGTTAAAGAAAATTGAAAGCTATGGTTTTAAGGTTTTAGATATGACCTTTGAGGAGCTTGAAAAGGAAGGATACATTAAAGATCTATATTTTGAAGAAGGGATATTATTTAAAATTGAAGATAAACCTATAAAAAATAATTCTATAACTATGAATATATCTAAGTGGCGCTCAGGTCGTGGTGCAATTGGCTATGACGGTTTAGTTATAGAGTATATAAATGATAAATGGGATACAACAAAATTAGGAGATGCATGGATAAGTTAAGGTATTAATATCAATAGGGTATTTTTCATTTTTTGCAACATATCTTTCGTTTACTCAAAGCACAGGTAGAAGCCTGTGTTTTTTTATTGTGAATACAACAAGGTTCCTGGGGCCCATCAGCAATCTTTGATTGTGTTGATTGGTGGGGTTCTTATTATATTTGAATGGAGGAAGATATATGGAGCAAAAACAAAATGCAATAATAGTAGGTATTAATGTTAATAATCAGAAAAACTTTATAGATTCAATGGAGGAATTATCTAATCTAGCAGGTGCATGTGATATCGATATAGTTGGCGAAGTTACTCAAAACTTGAATCGAGTTAATAAATTACATTATTTAGGTAAGGGGAAGATTCAAGAGGTATTAGCACTACTGGAAGATAAAAATACAGACCTAGTAATTTTTAATGATGAATTAACACCTTCACAAATTCGTAATCTAGAGGCGGTTTTAGAATGCAGAGTAATAGATCGAACTGTTCTGATTCTAGATATTTTTGCTAAGAGGGCTAAAACGAAAGAGGCATAGCTTCAGGTAGAAATAGCAAAATTACAATATAGGCTGCCCCGGTTAATTGGTATTAGGGAATCCTTGGGTCGCCAAGGACGAGGTAGTGGTCTTAAAAATAGAGGTGCTGGGGAAACAAAATTAGACATTCTTGCTAACAGATACGGTAGGATTTATAAATAAATTACCTCACCAACTTGTAAAAACATTTCACTCAACTTTAGAAGAGGTTGCAGAAGCTAATATATTAATACCTTGACAGAACAATAAATTAAATATAATCTATACATAGATATCCGATGTATAGATTAAGGAGGTATACTAGTGAAGATTGATAAGGATCTTATGAAAGGTAGTACAACAATGCTAATACTTAATCTACTTAGTACTAGCGATATGTATGGTTATCAGATGGTAAAGGAATTAGAGAAGCGCTCTGACAATACCTTTACATTAAAAGAGGGAACTATGTATCCAATTTTACATTCCTTAGAGAGTGAAGGTATGGTTGAATCCTATTGGGATGAAGGCGCTTCTGCCCGTAAACGAAAATATTACCACATTACAAATAAAGGGCAAAAATTATTAGATGAAAAGAAAAAGGAATGGGAGGTTTACAGCAGTACTGTAAATAAGGTGATAGGTGGTGCTTGCTTTGAGTAAATATATTTCTGACTTTTTAAATAAGGTATGTGGAGAAATAAAATATAAAGGGGTACATGGAAATATTTCTACAGAACTGCAGGGACACATCTATGAAATAATGGAAAATTACATTGAAAGTGGAATGGATAAAGATAGGGCAATACAAAAAGCAGTGGAGCAAATGGGGGACCCTATTGGAATAGGTAAGGAGTTAAATAAAACTCATAGGCCTAAAACAGAGTGGTCAATAATATTATTAATTGGCGCTATGGTTCTAATTGGTGGTATTACCTTATTTTCAGTTGCAAGTGACACAGCTTCATCAATTAATTTTGATCAATTTTTTAAATTTTACTTAGTTTATACATTAATAGGAATTGGAGCATTTATATCTTGTTACTTTTTCGATTATACTAAGCTTGAAAAGTATTCAATTTATATCTTTATATCAATTATTGCCTTTTTATTTGCAAGTGCAATATTTGGACGTGAATTAAGCGGGACACAATTTATAGGAATTGTAAAAATTAGATTTGCATATTCTACTATAGCACTACCATTTTTTCTTACATCATTTTCAGGACTTGCAAATAAGTGGTCTACTGGAAGTATAAAAGATATGTTAAAACTATTAACATTAGCGGCCTTAGCTGTCATATGTACGCTTTATATATCCTTTACAACTGCTATATTGCTTAGTGCAGGATTTTTAATTATTATTACAAAAGCAATTTTAAATAAAGGATTTAAAGGAAACAGAAAAAGATTTCTATTTTCAATTTATGGTGGAGGAATTACATTAATAAGTATGTTATTATGGGTAAATAATGCAGTAGGATCAAATTATAAGGCTACCCGATTATTTATATTTTTAAATCCTCATTTAGATCCTTATGAAATAGGCTTTATTAGTACTCTTTTAAAATATTTTATGCTTCCAAATGCTAAACTATTTGGGAAAAGTGACAATTTATATTTTAATCACCAAGGAGTTGATAGAATAGTATTACCTGAAGCAAATACAGATTTAGTTTTTGCCTATATCGTTTCCGCATTTGGTTGGATAGTAGGAATTATAACTATAATAGTTATAGTATTAGCTGTTACTCGTATGTTTTTAGCAGTACGAAAAATTAATCATCAGTACGGTAGGTATTTAGCAAGTGCAATAGTATCAGTATTTTCACTACAAGCACTGGCAAGTATTTTAATTAATACAGGTAGGTTACCTATTTCAGGTTTTTCGCTGCCATTTATTTCTTATGGTGGAATTAATTTTGTTATAAATATGGCTTTAATGGGGCTATTACTGAGTGTATATCGTAGGAAGGATTTAGTTACAATAGAGAAAGGATATTGTCAGAGGTCAGGCAGTTAAATATACTACTATTTACAAGATTAGTGAAATAGAATTAATAAATAATGTCTAGGATTAAATTAATCCTAGACATTATTTAAGTTACTTGCAAAATATGACATAGTCTCTAAAATGAAATTAAATCGATTTAAGATATAGATCCAAACTCTCTTCAACTTATTTTGTTATTAATTTACTAAAGTCATAATAATTATCAGTTTCCCTTTTAGTTTATGCATTTTCATATGATTCGCTAGTAAGGCCTTTTTCGCGCCACTTACCTTTTTTATAGAAAAATGTAGTTATAATTGCTCCCATTGTCCAGGAAACCAGTAAAGACACAAAGGTGGATTCAGGTCTTCCTGTAGGATACGCCTCACTTCTTGTTAAATAGGCAATACTGTAGGCTACAGGTACACGAATAACGATAGTATTAATAAGTGAAATCCACATAGGTGTCATTGTATCGCCTGCACCTCGCATAACTCCGAATAAACTCTGGGTTACAGCCATAGCAATATAACCTACTGCGAGGATTCTCATCATATGCATACTTAAATTAACTAGCTCTTCGGTATCGGTAAAAACTCCTACAAGATATTTGCCAAAAATTAAAATTAAGATTGTTATTATAGTAGAAACTCCAACAGCAATCATAAGACCATGTCTAGTTCCCTTTTCTACTCTATCCATTTTTTTAGCTCCGATGTTTTGTCCAGTATATGTAGTCATTGCAGTTCCAAAAGAGAAATTTGGCATCATAGCAAATCCATCTACACGCATAACAATTACATTACAGGCTATAACCATTTCTCCAAAACTATTGGTTAGAGATTGTACAACAATCATTGCAAGGGAGAATATTGCCTGTGTAATACCTGATGGTAATCCAAGTTTTATTAATCTATAAGAATATTCCTTATTTAATTTTAGCATTTTACGATTTAAATCAAAGTTACTTTTCATTCTTATTAATTTAAAAATGCAAAATATTGCTGATATACTCTGTGCTATTATAGTTGCCAGCGCAACACCTGGAACTCCCATGTTAAATTCTGCAACGAACCAAATATCAAGTATTACATTTAAAACTGTAGAAATAAGTAAAAATACAAGTGCTGATATGGAATCTCCAAGACCACGTAAGACACCAGCCAAAATATTATAATAAGCAAAACCCGAAATACCTACGAAATAAATAGTAAGATAATCGGTGCACCAATCAATAATACTATCCGGTGTATTAAGAAAAGAAAGCATAGGGCGGGTCACAATAGGGCCAATAACCATAATTATTATTGATGCAATAGCTGTAAGGGTTATACATGTACCAATGGTATGAGAAAGCCTTTCTCGATCCTTAGCCCCAAAATACTGTGATACCATAATACCAGCACCTACTGATATTCCTACAAAAAGCACAAGTAAAAGATTTAATATAGGGGATGCGCTACCAACGGCAGCAAGTGCGTTGTCACCCACATACTTACCAACAATAATAGAATCAGCAGTGTTATAGAATTGTTGAGCTATATTGCCAATTAACATGGGTATTGCAAACTCTGTTATCCGTTTCCAAGGCGTGCCCTCAGTTAAATCTTTGGGAGAAAACAATTTATTAAATTTCGCCATATCCCTACCTCCTAAATGAACTTAACAAGCTGTAAAAATATATGATAAACTAGTCCTAACATAAATAATGTTTAGGCTATACTAATTACTATATCTTGTAAATTTGTATACATCAAGATTAAGAATAGACTATTTTTAACAATATTATTGGAATAGAATTAATAAATATGGTATCATTAATATAATCTAATCGGAAAAGCGGAGAGCGTATGTCACTTGTAGTAGATTTTACTTAAGTGTAAATATCAACTTAGATGATATAATAATTTCGAGGTGGTGATACCATGGATAAAGAGATATTAGAGTTACTAAAAGCTATGCAATCGGACATGCAAGGGGTAAAAACAGAACTACAAGAAATGAAATCAGAGATTCAAGAAATGAAGCTGGATATACAAGAAACGAAATCAGAGATTCAAGAAATGAAGCTGGATATACAAGAAATGAAAGTAACTCAACAGAATCATACTAAAATGCTAGGAAGCATAACTGACGAGGTAGTAAGATTAAGGGAAGACGTTACAATTTTAAAAGAAGATGCTTTAGTTTTAAAAAGAGATACTGCAATTATAAAAGGAGATATAAAAGAATTAAAAACTGATTTAAGTCTTGTTAAGGTTGTAACAATAAAGCACTCTTACGAAATAGAGGATTTAAAGGCTATTCGATAAAAGAAAATATGTATATAGTGAAGGAAGATATGAAGCATATAGCACATATACCGGGAATGATATTATTGTTTTAACTAAAAATAATAAGGAAAAATAGCTTATACTTACATATAAGCTATTTTTTATTTATAGTTTAGGCAGTTTCATAAATTTTAAATATCCAAGCGCTCTAATCCAATAGTTTATCTAGAAAATTTATACTTTTTTCTAATAATTCATTTGTACTAGAGCTTTTTTCCATTCTATCAAAGTCATGCATATCAGACGATACAAGAAATAGCTCTGAATTAGGGATTAATCTATTCAAGGATTTAGATTCATCAACCGGTACATCAGGGTCGTAGAAGCTATGAGTGAGAAATAGAGGTGGGTATTCACTTGAATTGTTAAGTACCCTTAGGGAGTATTTTAATAATAAATATTTTATTGGTTCATCATAGATTAGTGATAACCAATTACCACTTTGTCTGGCATATACATAAAGAGCATAACGGTCATCTGCAGATTTATCCTTTTTACACAATATATTACTTACTGAATTATAATCCAATTTAGGTAGTTTATCGTAATGAGGATTTGGCTCAGTTGACCAGAAATTTTCTAAAAGTCCATATCCATAATAAGATAAGATCCCAAAGGGATTTTCCGCGTATTTCTCCTTTCCTGCTAATAAACAAAGATAGGCACCAGCAGATCTACCCCATAGACAATAAGGTATATCGGCGTTAAAAATATCATACCTATTGTCAAGATACCAGTTAATGCCGGATATAACGTCTGATAATATATCGGGTATTTTAAACTCAGGTGCTAATCTATAATCGAAAGAAATAATTGCATAGTTATTCTCACAAAATTTCTTAATATGAGTTTGTGGTAAATCATTTCGACTTCCAAACAATAAACCTCCACCATGGAAATATAAAATTACAGCCTTAGGTTTTTTTTGTTTTTGCCTATAAAGGGAGGCATATAAATTTTCCCTATATAGATAATTGTTTATTTCAATATCAATTTTATTAGAAATACAATCTATCATTAATCTACCATCCTATTTATATATTTTGTATATTTCAAGTATATAAAAAACTTTTACTTTATCATTGTACAATATCGACAAAAATCATAATAATTATTATTTAATATGGACATAGATAATGTTAGATCAATTATATACTATGAAATCAGGTTTTATATATAATTAGCTCTATTTAAATTGAAAGGATGGATAGCATGAACATAAGTACAAATGAAATCAGTGACATCATGAATTGGATATCTTCCTATGGATTACTTGAAACAGGGGGAATAACTAGACTTTTATATTCCCAAGAATGGATGGATGTCCAAAATGGACTAAAGGAAAAATTTGAAAGTATAGGAATGAGAGCAAATTTTGATGATATTGGAAACCTTATTGGACACTTAAAAGGTTCAGAAAATTCAGAGGAAACCATTGCTACAGGCTCCCATATTGACACTGTTGTTAATGGTGGTAAATTAGATGGACAGCTAGGTATATTCGGAGGATTTTTAGCAGTTAAACATCTTCTTGAAACATATGGACAACCGAAAAAAAATATTGAAATCATTTCTATGGCGGAAGAAGAAGGAAGTAGATTTCCATATGTATTTTGGGGAAGTAAAAACCTGTTAGGTTTAGCTAATAAAGATGATGTGCTTAATATAACTGATGAAAATGGTACTAAATTTGTTGATGCTATGCATAAACACGGATTTAAATTTAAATCCGATAATAAATCATCTTTATCCCATGTAAAGGCTTTTGTAGAGCTTCATATTGAACAAGGTAATTCATTAGAGATGGAAGGAAAGTCTGTAGGTGTAATTACAGATATAGTTGGACAAAGAAGATACAATATTACATTAAAAGGTGAAGCAAATCATGCAGGTACTACTCTTATGGAATACCGTAAGGATGTAATTCAAGTATTTGCACAGATTGTAAATGAATCCATTAATAAGGCTAAAGAAAAAGGAAATCCACTTGTATTAACCTTCGGAAAAATTAATATTAAACCAAATACTGTAAACGTAGTGCCAGGTTTTGCAGAGTTTACTATGGATTGTAGACATACAGATGGTAGCTTCTTAAAAGAATTTACTACAGAAATTGAAGAAGATATGAAACGTATAGCTAAGGATGCAAACGTTGAAATTGAAATTGATAGATGGATGGATGAAGAACCTGTTCCAATGGATAAAAACGTTATTAGTATGATTGAAGAAGCATGCAAGGAGAAAGGTTTAAACTATAAATTAATGCATAGTGGTGCTGGACATGACTCACAGATTATTGCACCACATATTAAGACAGGTATGATATTTGTTCCAAGTGTTAAGGGAATCAGTCATAATCCAAAAGAGTTCACAGAACTTGAAGACTTAAAGCAAGGTATAGAAGCATTGGCAGCAGCGATTTACAAATTAGCATACTAAATAAGGGGGATATTATTATGGAAGGTAATAAAGATGTTAATGTATTGCCAAAGAATTATTGGAAGACTATTGTTTTTACATTCTGTTTAGGTTGGGTTGTTATTTGGATCTATAGGGCTATGCTATCACCAATTTATTCAGAAATTCAAGGTACTATAGGAACTCAGACGAATGCAGCCATGGGTCTAATCGCAAGCTGTTATTTCTTCGGATATACGTCAATGCAGATTCCTTCAGGTTTCCTAGTCGATCGATTTGGTCAAAAAAAGGTGTTGATTCCAGGATTTATTCTATTTGCGTTAGGTGCATTTTCTATTTCTCAAGCGACAAATCTAATGATGATTTATGTTGGTAGTGTATTTGCAGGGGTAGGTTGTGGTACTTATTATGGAGCAGCATTCTCTTTAACTGCACAACACGTTCCAGCAGAGAAAAAAGGTTTATCAACAGCGATCGTAAATAGTGGATCAGCATTGGGTATGATTATTGGTATGACAGGTTCAAGTTATGTAGTAAAAACTTTACAACTACCTTGGCAAACCATGGTTATGATCTCAGCTTCTTTGATAGTTTTACTAATAATATGGTTCGCTGTAGCTATTAAAAATACATCTGTAGTTAGAAAAGCTAAGGTTAAAGAAACAGAATTAGTAAATGAAGATATTAAAACAGGCTCACTATTCAGTTTAAGGATGATTTCTTGCTATCTTTTATACTTTACAACTTGTTACACATATTACCTAATAGTAACATGGCTGCCAAAATTCCTAGAATCTGAAAGAGGAATTTCAGGTGGAATGATAGGTCTAATAGTATCCATGATTTCGGTAACAGCAGTTCCAGGAGCACTATACTTTGCGAATATGTCAGATAAAAAAAGAGATAAGAAATCTAAAATAATCATGGGGTTAGAATTAGCTGCCTTTGTTTTAATAGCATTATCTATGATGGCACCAAATGCAACATTCCTAGCTATTATCCTACTATTATATGGATTCTTAGGAAAAATGGCAGTGGATCCAGTATTAATTTCCTTTATATCTGATAATGCAAGTAAGAAAGATCTTGCTACAAAATTAGGGATGTTCAATTTCTTTGGAATGTCATCATCAATAGTAGCACCTGCCTTTACAGGTTATATCATAGATAAAACAGGTTCAGGTGAGCTAGGTTTTTATATTGGAGCAGGATTATTGCTTATAGGTACAACTGTATTTATATTTGTAAATGCTAAGAAACATAAGGAACAAGTAGCTTAGTTAATTAAAAAATATTGTATTAGGAGGATGTTAAATTGAGTTATAAAAATGGAGTAATGGGCTATAGAGAAGGTATATTAGCAAATCGATCAATTGTAAAAAAGAATAACTATGCATTAATTGAACCTGATGGAATTGTTAAAAATGCAATTATAGGATTTGAAAACTGTGATGTTACAATTTTGTCTTCACCTAAAATTGGTGCAAGTTTTGTAGATTATTTATTGACCATTAAAGAAGATGGAAAAAATCATTTAGGATTTGGTGGAGAAGATATAGAGATTTTCTTTTATATATTTGAAGGAAATGTAAAGGTATGGAATGATGATAAGTCTGAAAATTTAACTGATGGTGGATATATCTTTAGTCCTGCTGGAAAGAAACTATATTTTGAAAATATTGGTAGTGAGCCAGCAAAAGGATTTTTATATAAGAGAGTTTATGACAAGATAGAGGGTTATGAAGCTCATACAGTAATTGGAAATAGTAATGATCTAGAAGAAATAGCGTATGAAGGCATGACAGATGTAATAGTAAAGGACTTTTTACCTGCTGCAAATAACTTTGGATTTGATATGAACTTCCATATTTTATCATTTAAGCCTGGAGCAAGCCATGGATATATAGAAACCCACTTCCAAGAGCATGGTGCTTATATTTTCTCTGGACAAGGAATGTACAACCTTGACAATGAGTGGGTACCAGTAGAAAAAGGAGATTATATATTTATGAGTGCATACTGCCCACAGGCAGCATATGGCATAGGAAGAGATGAAGAATTTGCTTATATTTATTCAAAGGATTGCAATAGGGATGCTAAACTGTAAATGTCATTAGAAGGCTAAAGGAGGTAAAAATAATGAAGGTTAGTGAAAATAAATTAAAGGATTTAATGAAAAATAAATTTATAAAAGCAGGACTATCTGAAGAACACTCAGAAAAAGCAGCTGAAATTTTAACATGGGCAGACGCCAGGGGAATTCATTCCCATGGTGCTGTTCGTGTGGAATATTATTCTGAAAGAATTGCAAAGGGTGGAATTAATACAAATCCAAACTTTAGATTTGAAAAGACTGGACCAGCAAGTGGAATTTACCATGGGGAAAACGGAAATGGTTTTGTAGCAGCTTCCAATGCTATGGATGAAGCTATTAAGATGGCTAAGGAATCAGGTATTGCCGTTGTAGGAATTAAAAATATCTCCCATAGCGGAAGTCTAGGTTACTATGTAGAAAAGGCAGCTATGAATGACCTGGTAGCAATATCAGTATGTCAATCAGATCCAATGGTAGTACCATATGGTGGTAGTGAGCCTTATTATGGAACTAACCCAATAGCCTTTTCTGCACCAACTTCAGATGAAAGAAGAGTTGTATTTGACATGGCAACTACTGTGCAAGCTTGGGGTAAAGTCCTGCATGCTCGTTCTAAAAAAGAACCTATTCCAGATACTTGGGCAGTTGACGAAAATGGAAATCCAACTACAGATCCAAGTAAGGTAAATGCCTTGGTTCCAGCTGCAGGTCCAAAAGGATATGGATTAATGATGATGGTTGATATTTTATCCGGTGTAATGCTAGGCTTACCATTTGGTAAACATGTGTCATCAATGTATGAGGATTTATCAAAAGGAAGAGATCTTGGACAGCTGCATATTGTAATTGATCCATCAAGATTTATAGATATAGATATGTTCAAAGAAAACATGGCTACAGTTTTAGATGAACTTAGTGAAAGTAAACCTGCTCAAGGAGTTGATAAGGTTTATTATCCTGGTGAACTTGGCTTATTAAGAAAGAAAAAATATGAAGATACAGGTGGAATAGAAATAGTAGATGATATCTATGAGTATTTAATTAGTGATGATGTTCATTATGACAGATACGACCATAAAAATAAATTTGCTGAATAGGAAGTGATTTAGATATGTTAAGAACCTTTGTAAAAAAAGGAAGTTATCAGGATTCAGTAGTTTTAATGCTACTTACAGGTAAAATATCTTCCATAGATGGAGTAAATAAGGTATCCATAATGATGGGTACCCCTGCAAATAAGGATATTTTTAAGGCAGGGGGAATGGAAACTCCTGAATTAATGGAAGCAAGCTCTAATGATATGGTAGTAGTAGTAGATTCTGACTTAGAGAATATTGAAGAAATATTACAAAAAGAAACAGATGAATTTTTAAATAAACAATCCTCAAAATCTGGGGCAGCAAAAGATAAATCAGCAAAGTCTTGGGAACAAGCATTAGATATATTACCTGGGGCAAATCTAGCTCTAATATCTATTCCTGGAGCTTATGCTGCAATAGAGGCTGATAGAGCCTTAGATGAAAATTTAAATGTATTTATGTTTAGTGATAATGTATCATTAGAAGATGAAGCTCGTTTAAAGAAAAAAGCACATGAAAAGGGACTAATGGTGATGGGTCCAGATTGTGGTACAGGTATAATCCATGGTGTTCCAGTCGCATTTGCCAATTATGTTGAAAAAGGAAAAATTGGAATAGTTGGTGCGTCAGGTACAGGTATTCAAGAATTAACTACAATTATAGATAGACTTGGTGAAGGAGTAACAAATGCAATTGGAACTGGAGGAAGAGATTTATCTACTACAGTTGGTGGTATTACAATGCTTGATGCTATCAATGTACTGGAGCAGGATCCAAGTGTGGAGGTTATGATAATAGTATCAAAACCACCTGCAAAACAAGTCAGAGATAAGATAGTAAAAAGGCTAGAATCTGTTGAAAAGCCTGTAATCACACTATTTTTAGGAGAAAAACCTGAAACTCATGAGAAGGGCTTTTATCATGCATATACCTTAGATGAGGCAGCAAGAATAGCTGTAAAACTTATAAGAAATGAAGCTATAGAGTTAGGTGATTATGTAATTAATCAAGATGGTGGATTTAATAAGACTGAAGAAATGACTATTAAAGCATTTTATTCAGGAGGAACCCTTGCATATGAGGCAGCTATATTGATTAAGGATACAATGAAATTATCTTCAAGTTCTGAAGTGAGAGAAGGATATATTCTAGATGCTGCTGGACATGAAGTAATCGATTTAGGGGATGATATTTATACCCAAGGTAAGCCTCATCCTATGATTGATGCTAGTACAAGAGTTGAATACATGAAAAAGGCTGCAAATGATAAATCTACAGGTGTTATTCTATTTGATTTAGTTCTAGGGTATGGCTCACATATTGATATGGCTAATGAACTATCCCAGGGTATTAAATTATTACAGAAAAAAGCTGAAGAAGAAAACCGCAAACTTTATTTTGTAACTACTATATGTGGTACGAAGAAAGATGTTCAAAACTATGACTATCAGAAGAAACAAATGGAAGACTTAGGTGTTATAGTATGTGATAGCAACAAAGCTGCTGTAGAAATGGCAATGCATCTTATTGGATATAAGTACCAAGAACTAAATAAGGAGATACTTCCAAGGAAGGTTAGAAAAGAAAATAACCCAGAGGTATCTGAGAAATTAAAGGAATTGATTGAGCATAAGCCTAGAGTTATAAATATCGGATTGAAGAGCTTTTCTGAAGTTTTAGAAGACTTTAAGTGCGAAGTTGTTCAGTACAATTGGGCAC
Source organism: Alkaliphilus sp. B6464 (assembly GCF_018141165.1). Taxonomy (NCBI): domain Bacteria; kingdom Bacillati; phylum Bacillota; class Clostridia; order Peptostreptococcales; family Natronincolaceae; genus Alkaliphilus; species Alkaliphilus sp. B6464. The sequence goes on along the minus strand of NZ_CP058557.1, from coordinate 500,123 downwards.
CACCTGCTGGGGGCGATGTCAAATTAATTAAGGTACTACAATTTCTTAGAGGCTATGGATTATAAGAAAAGGAGGATTACTATGAAATATAAAACAATAGATGAAGCAAACCAGGCGGTTATCCAAAAAATTGTAGCTGCCTTACCTGTAATCTTAGATGTTGTACCAGCACATACTGTAATTAAGGAACTAGAAAACAAGAAGGTTTTACTGCATGCAGGGCCTCCTATTCTGTGGGAGAATATGACAAGCCCTATGCAGGGTTCTTGTATAGGTGCAGTTCTATTTGAAGGATGGGCTAAAGATGAGGATGAGGCTCGTGAATTATTATCATCTGGAGGAGTGGACTTTATTCCATGCCATCATGTAAATGCAGTAGGACCAATGGGCGGTATAACTTCTGCACATATGCCTGTATTTGTAGTAAAAAATACAACGGACGGAAATTATGCATATTGCACACTAAACGAGGGAATCGGAAAAGTATTGAGATTTGGGGCATATTCTGAAGAGGTAGTAAATCGATTAAACTGGATGCGCGATGTACTTGGACCAGTGCTTGGAAAGGCTCTACGTACATTTGAAGGTGGATTAAGTGCAAACCCAATTATTGCAAAATCAATAGCTATGGGGGATGAATTCCATCAAAGAAATATAGCTGCCTCACTGGTATTTTTAAAAGAAATAAGCCCAGTAATTACAAAGCTTGATATTAATGACAAAGAAAAACAAGAAGTAATTCAATTTTTAGCTGATACAGACCAATTTTTCTTAAATATCATGATGGCTTGCTCAAAGGCAATTATGGATGGGGCAAGAATGATAGAAGAAGGTACTGTAGTCACAGCAATGTGTAGGAATGGAGAAAACTTTGGAATCCGAATAAGTGGTATGGGTGATGAGTGGTTTATTGCGCCAGTAAATACTCCACAAGGATTATACTTTACAGGATATGATAGTGAAGATGCAAGTCCTGATATGGGGGACAGCGCCATAACAGAGGCATTTGGAGTAGGTGGAATGGCAATGATAGCAGCACCAGCTGTTACTAGATTTGTAGGAACTGGTGGCTTTGATGATGCTAATAGAATAAGCAACGAAATGGCAGAAATATGTATTGGTCATAATCCAAACTTTATAATTCCTACATGGAGCTTTAAAGGAATTTGTCTTGGAATAGATGCTAGAAAAGTAGTTGAAAAGGGTATAACTCCTGTAATAAATACAGGTATTGCACATAAAATAGCAGGATTTGGACAAATAGGAGCAGGTACAGTAAATCCTCCAATCGCTTGCTTTGAAAAGGCTATTGTAGCCTATGCAAAAAAATTAGGATTTAAAGAATAAAATGGGGAATGGGGAGATTGTAATGAAGGTATTGGAAGGAAAAAAGGCATCAAAACAAATACTTGAATTACTATCTCCTGGCCCTTATAGGATTCATAGCAAATTTAAAAATGGTATAAATATAGAGATATGTGATAAACTTGGCTTTATTGGTATGGGGAATACCAATATTCCACCTATTGGAGTGTCGCTAAAAAGTGATGGGGATAATGATTTCACTGATATTGGAATTGATCACTTATATTGGAATGAAAAACTTAATAGATTTGAATCAAGTGAAATTATTATTGATTTAAGCAATATTGATGTGATAGACAATAGACTTTCTGGCAATTTAAATATGATTACTCTTAATAATTTAGAAAAGCTTGTAGAGATTGTAGATAGTGACATAGTTACAGGGTTTGGGAAGACAATTGGATATTTATCAAGTATAGAAGATGACTTTGTAAAGGATCTGTGTTTAAAATTTAGCTGCTTAAATCCCATTGAGATTGAGAATACATTGAAGAAGTGGATTGGGAGAGGAATTGGATTGACCCCTTCTGGAGATGACTTCTTACAAGGAATATTATATATAAATGAGATGGTTCCTATCCTAGGAATTGAATTTATGGAAGTATTAAAAATTTTAATTAATATTGGTGAATATACAACTGATATTAGTAACAACTACTTTCAATGTGCCCTTTGTAAAATGTATTCAAGTACATTAATATATCTTCAGGACTCTATTATTATAGGTGATTCTAAAGCAATTAAAAGATTTATAGATGAATTATTGGAATTTGGGAATACCTCAGGATCAGATATTTTAGCAGGAATTTTAACAGGGATAAATTATGCGCTAAAGTATCATATATAGATATTCGTATAAAAAATATAATTCAGAAGTTAAGTCAAAATTTAAGATGGAGATCATAATGAAAATAAAAAAACTTTCAATGATAAAACAAATTCTAATTTCAATGGTTATTGGGATAATAGCTGGAATATTACTTGGAGAGAATGCAAGAAGTCTTAAAATTATAGGGGATATTTTCTTAAGATTGATTCAAATGTCAGTGGTCATTCTAATAATGGGTGCAGTTATAGAAGCAGTAGGAAATTTGGATACAAAGGACTTAGGAAGGCTTGGAATAAAGATGATATTTTGGTTCATGTTTTTCACTACTATAGCAGCTACTATAGGGATAGGATTAGGTTTACTTTTAAAACCTGGAGCTGGCGTACTGTTTGAGGCCAGTGGACCAGTAGTAGAGCAGCCTACACAAGAACTTAGTCAAATAATAGTGGACTTTTTTCCTACAAATATAATTAATTCCATGGCAAGTGGAAATATGATTCAAGTAATAGTATTTGCTGTATTATTTGGTACAACTCTAAGCACCCTCAGAGAGAAGAATATGACAAATATGATTCTTGATTGGGTAAAAGATTTAAATGTAGTTATCATAAATATGATTAGTAAAATTATGGTGATTGCACCTATCGGAATTGGTGCACTTTTAGCATATACAACAGGAACAATGGGTATTGGTGTAATACTCCCATTGATGAAATTCTTAATTGTATTCGGAATTGGTACTATTATCCATCTTTTTATAAGTGTTATATTTACTGCAATATATTGTAAGACAAGTCCTATACGTATAGCAAGAAAGCTTACAAATATGACAGTTATGGCATTTACCACCACCTCTTCAGCTGTAACATTACCAATAAAAATGAAGGACAGTGAAACAAAACTAGGTGTAAGTAGTAGGATTTCAAATCTTGTAAATCCTTTGGCGATGACACTAAATAGTAATGGACTATCTATGTTTTTAACATTAGCATGTATTACGGTAGCACAAATATATAAAATAGAAATAGATATCCCATCCATTATTAAAATCGTAACATTATCTACATTAGCTTGTTTAGGAACAGTGGTGGTTCCTGGCGGGGGATTAGTAGCATTAGCTATTGTAATGCCAAGTATAGGATTACCACTAGAAGGTATTGTTCTTATATCTGGTATAGATTGGTTTTCAGGAATGTTTAGAACAGTATTAAATGTTGACACTGATGCTTTGATTTCAATGCTTATGGCAAAGGATACGAAAGAATTAAATTATGATATACTAAATAGCGATTAGGTAAACCAGGAGGAGATATGATGAATAAGAAAAAGAAAATAGTAATAGCCTTAGGTGGCAATGCCCTAGGAAATAATCTGGAGGAGCAAAAAATGGCTGTTAAAACAACAGCAATTGCCATAGTTGATTTGATAGAAGAAGGTTGCGATGTGGTGATTGCACATGGAAATGGCCCACAAGTGGGAATGATACACAGTGCTATGTCTAGTATCTCATCAATACCATTATATGTTAGTGGAGCAATGAGTCAGACTTATATAGGTCTTGATTTGGAAAATGCACTTAGGGATGAATTATTAAATAGAGGAATAAAAGATATGCCAGTAGCTACAGTAATGACACAGGTTGTAGTTGACAAAGAAGATAAATCGTTTGAAAACCCAACAAAACCAATTGGAAGATTTATGTCCCTTGAAGAGGCAAATCTAGCAAAACAAGAACATGGATATGATATAGTAGAAGACTCTGGTAGAGGATATAGAAGAGTTGTTCCATCACCATCACCTAAAAAGATAGTTGAAATCGACTCAATTAATACTCTAGTTGAAAGAGGACAATTGGTAATTTGTTGTGGCGGAGGTGGTATACCAGTTATACAAGAAGGAAATAGCTTAATTGGTGTTGAGGCAGTAATCGATAAGGATTTTGTAAGTTGTTTATTGGCAAAAGAATTAGATGCAGACTTTTTAATAATTCTAACTGCTGTGGAGAAAGTAGCAATAAACTTTGGCAAAGAAAATGAAAAGTGGTTATCTGACTTAAACATTGAGGAAGCTAAAGGATATATAGAAGAAGGTCATTTTGCACCAGGGTCTATGCTACCTAAGATTGAAGCTGCTCTAGACTTTGCAGGCTCTAAAGAGGGAAGAGCTGCACTTATTACCCAATTAGAGAAAGCTAAGGAAGGCATAAACGGAGAAACTGGAACTAGAATTCATATGTAGTTTTAAAATATAACAATTAAAAAGTATATTGTTTAAAAGGTAGATTTTCAATAGATGAAAATCTACCTTTTTATGTGATTAATTATTGTTAATAACTGGATGTTGTGACATAAAACGTGATAATATAGAGGTTTATGAAACAGTCGGATTACTTTTTTATTGATTATTATTATAGATTATACTAAAATAAAAACAAGTATGATATTACTCAAGAAAGTTTATATGGCTAATAAAATGTGTCGTTAAAGATTACTTGTACCAAATTAGGATTTGGAGGTTAATTAAATGACAGTTGAAGAATTATTTGAAATAGAAAGTTTTAAAAAGTTTAAAGTAATAAATAATAATGCTGATTTAACTAGAAGGATTATAACTGTTGAATCCACTGAAACACCAGATGTAGTAAATTATCTTACACCCAATTCGTTACTTATAACTACTGCTATGTCCTACCAAAATAACCAAGAAGGTTTAATAGATTTAATATACACATTAAATAATCTTCCTTGCGCGGGGCTTGCTATTAAGCTTGGAAGATTTATTGACAAATTAGATGAAAGGGTAATCCAGGTTTCTGATGAATTGGGATTTCCACTATTACAAATTCCATTAGAAATGACATTAGGAGAAGTTTATCATAATCTACTATCCCACCTTTGGAACAATCAAAATGAAGAATTGTTATCAGCTCTAAATACTCAAAAAAAGTTTTCAAATCTTGTAATTCAAGGTACTCCCATAAAAACTATGCTCAACAACCTTGGTCATGCCTTAAAAAAGCCTGTTGCATTAATGAACCCCTTTGGCCAAATTATCAGCTATAATTCTACTTGTACAAAGGAGAAGGTAGCATTAGCAGAAAAAACCTTCCATAAATATGAATTATATAATCGAAAGAGCGGCGAGTTCGCATCGATCAAGGATAATCAAGTGGAAAAAACTTCAATATTTACCATTAAAAATGTGGGGCAAAATTATTATTATCTTTTTGTTTTTGATAGCAAAAATAAGGTTGCTGCCTTATCTGAAATGGTAATTGAACAGGTACTTCTAATCTTCAGAGTGTCAATGTATAAGAATCTGTATATGTTGGGTAATGCTCTTAAAAACAAAGAAGAATTTCTGAATATTTTGTTAAACAGATATAAAGATGAGTCTTGGACATCTCATCAGCTGATGGTAATTGGTGAGAAGTATGGGTTGTTAGATTCTGAGGATTATACTGTTATCTTGGGGACATTAGAAACATTTGAAGGCCAAAAATTCAACTATACCAATTTTTCCAGTAAGGAGGAACAATATGTAGCAATATATGATTGGATGGATAGAGAAATAAATAGAATTTTTAATGGTAGGATAATTATGTTTCCTGAAGCTTCAAATTTTAGATTTCTAATTCTATTGCAAGGGAATTGTCCAGATATGCTTGATATATTGTCAGATTTTCATGATATGGTACAGAAGATATTCAAGATTAATATCATCTTTTCATATGGAAATAGTATGGTAGATATCAATTCTATTAAGTTTTCCTATAAAGAAGCAATAGAAGGCTATAGATACGGTGAATGTAAAGGAAACATTTCATATATCAAATACTATAGACCCAAGAACGCTTCTGAATTATTAAAATCCGTATCAAATGAGCAAGTTCAAGGTTTCTGCTTACACATATTAAAGGAATTGGCATATAGCACAGATGAAATGATGTTAGAATTGCGTAGGACATTGCAAGTATATCTAGAATGCAGATGCAGTATAACTGCTACAGCAAGAAGGATGTTTTTGCATAGAAATACCATAAAGTATAGGATAAAAAAATGTGAAGATATATTGGGTAATGATTTATCAGATTTTGATTACTGCTTCCAATTACAATTGGGGCTAATGCTATTGGAAAATCAATAACAGACTTAAAAAGATATTAATTCTATGCTGGGTTTTCACTTATGCATAATATGTAATCTGCAAAGAAGTAAGGTGGTATTCTTGCCACCTTGACTAGAAGTATTAGTTATATTTAAGTTAAAAGGTTAGAGTAATTATTTTTTAAACTGCACATAAAAAGAATCTTTATGGAGTACATCAAAAGTATAATCTTCTTTTAATAGTTCTTCAATTATAATTGGCAAAGCTTCTACAGTAGTCGTTTTTGGAATACTATCGTGAAATAAAACTATGGCCGGGTCATTGTTTCTAACACCGTCTAGTACGGATTCTATAATTACATCTTTACTTTGTTTCACTACTTTAGCATCCTTTGAGTCTACATTCCAGTCGAAATATTGATAACCATTGTAAAGCATCTTTGTAGTAATGCGCTTCATAAATTTTTCATCCGAGTATTTATGAGGAATTCTTGTATTTGACCCTCCGGGAAAACGCATAATATCCATTTTTACTCCTGCTACATCATATATGTAATCTTCCAGCTTTTTAAAATCTTGTATAAAATTTTCTTCGGATGCATATATGGTTTTGTAGTTATGGGAATATGTATGGTTTCCTAAAGTGTGGCCCTCATCTACAATTCTTTTATATAGGTTTTTAGAGTGCTCATTTGATGCACCAACTACAAAAAAAGTAGCTTTAATATTATATTCCTTTAATATATCAAGTATTTTAGCTGTATTTATACTAGGGCCATCATCAAAGGTTAGATATACATTTTTCTTAGTTGATGGGGTTGTCATTAGTACATTTGGTCGAAAAAAAGTTCATTCAGCCTTTCTGTTTTCTCCATTAGCTCTTTGTTTTGTTTTTCTAGGTTTTCGGCGGTTATTCTCATATAATGGACATCTTCACTATATTTTAAATGATTATCTATTAATTCCTTATAGCTTGAAAGCACTTCTTTATTTATATTTATTAACTCTTGGTTTTGGCTAGTTAGACTACCAAAGTACCAGTTTTGAAATGAAAGTATTACAAATATAAATAACACTAATAGTATATAGTTTTTATCCTTTAAAATAAAATTTTCTCTTAGCACATCTATTCCCCCAGATATATGATTAGTTGTATACACCTAATAAGAAGTTTATTCATAACAATGCTGAACTATGACAAGCTATTATAATTTAGATATACTATGATTAGTTTATAGATAGTAGCATATATAATCGAATTTTAGGATATAATATATTTTAAATCCTTTGACATTTTACTTCTTTATGATTATAATATTTGTAACACAAAATATAATATAAAAAAACTATGAAGAGAAGAGTAAGTATAGGAAACAATTTTAGCGAGTCGGTGGTGGTGGAAGACCGATATTAAGCCCTATATGGAAGAACATCTCTGAGTTTCTAACCGAAAGCTTATTGCAAGTAGACTTAGACGGAACCACACCGTTATTTGGTGGACAGTATAATTGTTGTACTGATATGGAGCCGGTCATGTATATGACAATTAGGGTGGTACCGCGAAGATATAGCCTTCGTCCCTTTATTACTAGAGGGATGAGGGTTTTTTTTATGACCTAACCCAATTTGCAAGGCAAATTGCTGGTAGGTCAAACGCAATGAGCACCAAATTTATGCGACTACAGGGAGCAAATAAATTTGAGATGCGAAACTGCGTATTATATGAGCTTAGAGGAGTATTATATCTTAAAAAATAAGTTTACAATAATAAATATAATTGAAAGAGGAGGAAGAATTATGAAATCTATACTTATTAAGGATATTTATCGCAACACAGACAAATATGCAGGTCAAACAGTAGTAATTGAAGGCTGGATTAGAACATTAAGAGCATCAAAGGCATTTGGATTTATCGAAGTAAATGACGGGAGCTTTCTAAAAAATATTCAAGTTGTATTTGAGGAAGGTTTAGAAAATTTTGCTGAAGTATCAAAGCTTTCTATTAGTACATCTATAAGAGTAGAAGGAAAACTAGAGGTAACGCCTAATGCTAAACAACCTTTTGAGATTAAGGCAACAAGTATTGTTGTAGAAGGTAATTCAGATAACGATTATCCCCTACAGAAAAAGAGACATTCCTTCGAATTTTTAAGAGAGATTGCCCACTTAAGACCTAGAAGTAATACTTTTTCAGCAGTATTTAGAATTCGTTCTTTAGCTGCTTTTGCAACTCATAAGTTTTTCCAAGAAAAAGGCTTTGTTTACACACATACTCCTGTTATTACAGCTAGCGATGCGGAAGGTGCAGGAGAGATGTTTAGACTTACAACATTAGATGCTAAAAACCCTCCAGTGGATGAACAGGGTAATGTTGACTTTACAAAGGATTTCTTTGGAAAAGAAGCGCATTTAACAGTTAGTGGCCAGCTACAAGGAGAAGCTTATGCATTAGCATTTAGAAACATATATACATTTGGACCAACATTTAGAGCAGAAAACTCTAATACGACTAGACATGCTTCAGAATTTTGGATGATAGAACCAGAAATGGCCTTTGCAGATTTAGATGATAACATGGAAATGGCAGAGGAAATGCTAAAATATATTATTAACTACGTATTGGAAAATGCACCAGAAGAAATGGAATTTTTCAATAGCTTTGTTGATAAGGGGTTATTAGATAGACTAAATAATGTAGCAACTTCAGACTTCGGTAGAATTACTTATACAGAGGCTATTGAGCTTTTAAAGAAATCTGGAGAAGCCTTTGAATATCCTATAGAGTGGGGTAGTGATCTACAAACAGAGCATGAAAGATATTTGACAGAAAAAGTATTTAAAAAGCCTTTATTTGTAACAGATTATCCAAAGGATATTAAAGCTTTTTATATGAAGCTAAATGAAGATGGCAAAACAGTTGCAGCAATGGATTTATTAGTACCAGGTGTTGGAGAGATTATTGGTGGAAGCCAAAGAGAAGATAACTTAAAGATACTTGAAGAAAAAATGGACGCTATGGGTCTCGATAAGGAAGAATATTGGTGGTATTTAGAACTTAGGAAATATGGTAGTACAAGACATGCTGGATATGGTCTAGGTTTTGAAAGAGCTATTATGTATTTAACAGGAATGACTAACATTAGAGACGTTATTTCTTTCCCTAGAACACCTAAATCAGCTGAATTTTAATCCTTCTATTATACATCTTTAAGCAATATAATATGTTAAATCAATATACAATAAAATAAGATAATTTTAATAAGGTTACTGCTAAAATCTATTTAGTGGTGACCTTTTTTCTTTTTTATAAAGAAGATTAGTGGTGGAATAGTCTGCATATAGAATAAAACATGTCGTTGTTTAAGGTAATTTGACGAACGCTTTTAAAAGGAAGTATAGATATTAAGTTGAATATTTAACATTAAATATGGTTATCATGTATTCTTTAAAACAAAAAACTAAATTTTAATTACGATGAAAGAAATGCACTTTCTGTATTAAATCTTTTATATAAACAAGAAACTGTTAATGAAGTGTTTTCTGATTTTAAATTAAACGATAAAGTTGTATGGGAAGTGAATTTATCTTATTATGAATGTGAAAAATGCAAATTTTATGAGTTATGTACTCATCATTTAGAAATTAAATTATTAAATAAAATAATTGATGTTAAGATAAAATTTAATGAGGTGCTATAATGAACCCAAAAAAGTTAATTATAAAACATTTAAATAAAATTATTCTCATTACAATTTTAATTGTAGTATCAACAGTTTTAAATATAAGTGGTCCAATAATTTTAAAACGATTAATTTCGGAGAATGATTCAGATAGCATAGAATTATTTAATTTGTTAATATATTTTTTGATTATTACATTGTATTATTTAAGTTTGTATATTTTTTCAAAGCTACAAACTAATTTTTCAAAAAAATTTAAAGAACAAGAGACCTTAGAGCTATATAGAAGTGTTTTCAAAATGGATTATGAAACATTATTAAAAAGCCAAATGACATATTTAGTTTCAAGGATAAAATCTGTGGTAGATAGCTTTTTTTCTATTGTTGGGCAAGGACTTTCAAGAATTTTAGCATTGGGAATAACATTAGTTACAATTATTATAATAATGTCAACTTATAATAAATACCTTGCATTACTATATATAATAGTAATTCCAATTAATGTTTTGGGTTTTAAGAGAATTAATAAGAAACTCACTGCTCGAAGCTCAGAGTTACAGCATGTTTGTGCAGATAATTTCAAAAATATAATATCTTTTATGTCAAACTATGAGTATATAAAACAAGCACAAAGTGATGAGGTTTTATATCAATATTTGAGCGAGTATGTAACTCGTATAGAAAATGAAAACTCTAAGCTTCAACATTATGCAAAAACTATTGGCTTATTTTTGGAGTATCTTCTAAAATTAGTAGAAGTATGCATTTTTATGTTTATAGTGTATCTGTTCACTAAGGGGACAATTGATGTATCTGTTTTTATAATGTTAAATTTATTGAATAGTATATTTTATTCTTCTTTAAAATCAATAAATGAAGTAAATATTAATCTTAGAGATATAAAAGCATCTTTTAATTTTGTTAATGATCTTATATTACAAAATCAAGAGGTAGACAATGGAAATCTAGTATTACAAGAAGTTGAAAGTATTAGAATTGATGTGAATGATTTAAAATATGGAAAAAATTTATTGATACAATCAGGAAATTTAAATGCAGAAAAAGGAGATAAAGTAGCTATAATAGGAGCCTCTGGAGTAGGCAAATCATCTCTATTAAAAATGATACCGCGTTTGATTAGTAGTAATACTACACGTATATTAATAAATAATATACAAATAGAGCAGATCACGTTAACTTCTTTAAGAAAAAAAATACTTTATTTATCTCAAACACCTAATATATTTCCAATAACTATTAAAGAAAACTTGTGTTTGGAAAATACTAATTTAGCAGATAAAGTCATATCATTAAAAACCTTTGAAAAATTTAACAATTTAGAAAATGGATTAGATACTTTAGTTGTAGAAGGGGCAGCAAACCTTTCTGGTGGCGATAGACAGAAAATCGTATTAGGACGTTTAATGAATTCTAATTATGATGTAATTATTTTAGATGAAGCCACTAATTCAATCGATGAAGAAACATCAGATGAATTAATTCAAAAAGTTTTTGAAATTTTTAACGATAAAATAATTTTTATAATTACTCATAATGAAAATATAGCCGAAAAATGTAATAAAAAGTATAAAATTGATAATAAAATTATTGCTGAAGTTGCAACGAATGAATAAGGGGTGAACTATTGGTGGTATTTAGAACTTAGAAAATATGGTAGTACAAGATATGCTGGATATGATCTAGGTTTTGAAAGAGCTACTATGTATTTAACAGGAATGACTAACATTAGAGACGTTATTTCTTTCCCTAGAACACCTAAATCGGCTGAGTTTAAATTTTTTTATTAGAAAGCACTCTGAAAAATCAGGGTGTTTTTTTATTTTTAATATTGTGAAATAGACAAAGGGTGCTGTTGGAATTTTTGGTAGGTGTTGTTGAAATTTAAAGTTAACCATGTTACAATGATATTGATATAAATTTAACAAAAATGACTAGGAGGATAGACATGAAAAAATTTATTCTATGGTTACTTACAATTTCTTTAATCTTTACAGTTGGATGTACGTCAAATAAGGTTAGCTCAAATGAAATCAATACAGAATCAAATTCTGGAAGTTCAAACAATTCATATGAAGGTAAGGGTACGGGCTATGGCGGTGAAATTAAGCTTGAGTTAATTACAGAAGGAAATAAGATGGTTGATATAAAAATAACATCAGATGCAGAAACTAGCCCTGTAATGACTAGAGCATTTCCTGTTATAAAAGAAAGGATTTTAGAAGCTCAAAGTCCTATAGTAGATAGTGTAAGTGGAGCTACTTATACTTCTTTGGGAATTAAAACGGCTGTTGCTGAAGCTGCTAAAGGATATGGACAAGATTTTGGTAAAATCACTTTTGATACCCAAGGACCAGAAACTGAGCGCAGGGAACTAGAACCAGTAAAAACTAAACTACTTGTTGTAGGAGGTGGTCCTGCTGGACTTGCAGCTGCAATAAGTGCAAAGGAATCAGGAGTAGATGATATTATATTGATTGAAAAATTAGATATTTTAAGTGGTAATGGTAAATTTGATATGAACTTCTTTGATATGATTAATTCAAAAGCACAAAAAGAAAATGGAATTAATATTACAGCAGAGGATTTTATAAAAGGAAAAGAATCAGTTGCCGACTCTAAAGAACGTGTGACAGTATGGGCACAAGGTGCAAGTGAGGTAGATGAATGGTTAAGAAGCTTTGGCGTTAATTTAAACTATAGTTATGGCGAAACTAACCATATGGCAGAAAGTGATGCCTATGCTGGAGAACATATTCAAGATGGCATGGAAAAAAGAGTTAAAGAACTTGGTATAGATGTTCGTACTGGTACAAAAGGTTTAGACTTAATTTTTGATGGCAATAAGATTGTTGGTGTTAAGGTTCAACATAAAAATGATTGCTATGACATCTTAGCTGATGCTGTAATTCTTGCAACTGGTGGGTTTTCAGCTAATAAAGAACTATTAGCAAAGTATGCACCTGGTGCTGAAATAGTTGAAACCTCAAATCAAATGGGAGCTACAGGAGACTTTATCTCAGTATTTGAAAAAAATAATCTTCAATTAGAAAATATGGATGTACTTTCTGTATTCAAGATGATTATTAAAGGAAGAAGAGATCTTACTGGAGCAGGAGATGGGTTTATTTTCGTGAATGAAAATGGCGAGAGATTTGTAGACGAAACATCTAGTGGTCTTGAATTAGCTTATACAATATTAGAGCAACCTAATGGAAAAGTTTACTACATTTATGACCAAAGACTTTATGAATCTTTTTATAGACTAAAGAAACATAATGATTTAGGTTATCATGAAAAAGCTGATACTTTAGAAGAATTAGCAGAAAAACTTGGAGTTAATGGAGAAAACCTTGTTAAATCAGTAGATACATACAATAAGGCTATTGACGGTGAAATAAAAGATCCTTTTAGAAAAAAATCTTTTGCTGAAAAGTTTGGAGAAAAAGGAACTTACTATGGTGTACAAGTAGAGTCTGCTATACATATGACAAAAGGTGGAGTTTTAGCTAATGAAAAAACTGAAGTTCTGAATACTAGCAAAGAAGTAGTAGAAGGATTATATGCTGCAGGTGAAGTTACAGCTACAAGTGCTGCATACAGTGGTGCTGTAGTATTTGGTAGAATATCAGGTAAGGAAGCTGCCGAATTTATAAAGAATAAAAATTAATATAATATAAAGATATTTAAATATATCAACATATAAGATTTATAGAATTTAAAGGCTGACCAATAGGCTTTTGAGAATAAAGGCAAATGGTCGGTTTTAGACTGTAAAATAATTTATAAATAAAACCTCCGAGTTAAGGTAAAATAAAATTAACTTGGAGGTTTTTAATTTAGCTTATTATTTCAAAGTTTAGTTTTATCACAAAAAATAAGCTGATAAATTTATAAATAAGTAATATAATACTTTATTTATTTTCAAAAAAGATTATTTTACATATTATTTTACATAAAGATAGATTATTATATAATTAAACGAGTAAGCTATGTTTAAGCATTAAAAGTTATTTTGCATAGTTAATTAAAAGTTATATTGTGCATAAGAAATATAATATGAAAATTATAAAGGAGATTACATAATGAAATTAGATTTTTCAAGCTTAGGAATAAGAGAAGAAATACTAAAGCAACTAAATACAGAGGGAATAGTTGAGCCAACACCGATACAAGAGAAGACTATTCCTATTGCGTTAGATGGAAAGGATATAATTGCTCAGGCACAGACTGGTACAGGAAAAACCTTTGCATTTATACTTCCAATATTAGAGAAGATTAATCCGAATCAAAAAGATGTACAAGCATTAATACTTGCACCTACAAGAGAGCTAGCACTACAAATTACGACAGAAGCTAAAAAAGTAGCAGCTGGAGTAGGAGCAAATGTTATTGCTATTTATGGTGGGCAAGATGTAGAAAAGCAAATACATAAGTTAAAGGGTGGAATGCATATTGTAGTTGCCACACCTGGTCGATTATTAGATCATTTAAGAAGAGGAACTATACATTTGAAAGGTGTAAGTAAGCTAGTTTTAGATGAGGCAGATCAAATGTTGACTATGGGATTTTTGGAAGAAGTAGAGTTTATTATTAAAAAGACTCCACCTACAAGACAATTAATGTTATATTCCGCTACTATTCCAAAGGGAATTCGAGCTTTGACCAATAGATATATGAACAATCCAATTGAAATACGTATTCAAAGTAATAAGATAACATTAGAAGAAATTAGACAGCTAGTAGTAGAAACTACTGATAGACATAAGCAACAAGCTCTAATTGAAATGATAAAGCAACAAAATCCTTTTTTAGCTATAGCCTTCTGTCGTACAAAGCGTAGAGCGAAAGCGTTAAATGAAGCTTTAATAGAGAAAGGTTTTTTATCAGATGAGCTACATGGTGATATGACTCAAGCTAAAAGAGAAAAAGTTATGAAAACCTTTAGAGACGCCAAGTTGCAAATTTTAGTAGCTACTGATGTGGCAGCAAGAGGATTAGATGTAGAAGGTATAACTCATATTTTTAACTATGATATACCAAATGATGTAGAAAGCTATATCCATCGTATAGGCAGAACAGGTCGTGCAGGAGAAAAGGGAGTGGCTATTACTTTTGTAGCTCCAAAGGATAGAGACTTTTTAAATATGATTGAAAAAGGAACTAATCAAAGAATCGAAAAAACTATATATAAGCCAGAGGGTAGAGCGGAATCTATAGAGGCTACCTTTGAGAGAGAAGCTAAGAAAAAGGAATTTAAGAATAGTAGAGAAAAGGATACGCATAGAGATGCAAACAGAGGTAGAAGTTCGGGCAAAGGTAAATCTTGGGGTAAGAACAAGAGTAAGAAGGATTTTGGGGGTTCTAATAGAAAAGATATAAATAGGTCAAGTAGGAGAGGACAAAGATAGTTTAAAAATATACAAGGGGGCAGATTAAAATGAAATTTATTGATTTAAGAAGTGATACAGTAACTATGCCAACTGATAAAATGCGTGAAGAAATGTTTAAGGCCGTTGTTGGAGATGATGTTTATGGAGATGATCCAACAATTGTAGAGTTAGAAGAATATGCAGCAAAGCTAGTTGGTAAAGAAGCAGCTCTATTTGTACCGAGTGGTACCTTTGGCAATCAGTTAGCATTACTTACTCACTGTAAGAGGGGCGATGAGGTTATCTTAGGAGATGATTGTCATATTGTCGCTCACGAAGTAGGAGGGGCTTCTGTTATTGCAGGAGTTCAATTAAGAACATTACAAAGTAATAAAGGGATTTTAAACCCAGAAGAAATAAAAAGTAAGATTAGGGAAGAGGATATTCATTATCCAGAGACTGGTTTAATATGTATTGAAAACGCCCATTCAAATGGAAGGGTAATTCCACTGGAAAATATGGAGCTAATTTATAAAATAGGACAAGAACATAATATTCCAGTACATTTAGATGGGGCTAGGATATTTAATGCTGCTACCAATTTAGGGGTAGATGTTAAGGAAGTAACTAAAAATTGTGATTCTGTAATGTTTTGTCTTTCAAAGGGACTTTGCGCTCCAGTAGGCTCTATATTGGCAGGAACAAAGGAATTTATAGATAGGGCAAGAAAAGGCAGGAAGTTAATGGGAGGAGGATTAAGACAGGCTGGGTTTTTAGGTGCTGCTGGACTTATTTCCCTTAAGGAAATGACCAAAAGATTAGAGGAAGACCACCAAAATGCCCTTTTATTAGGAGAAAAGTTAAGTAAAATACCAGGAATTGAAGTAAACTTTGAGGACATTCATATTAATATGGTATTCTTTAACATTAAGAATACTGGTTATAATATAGAAAATCTTGTAGATATATTATATAGTAAAGGAATAAAGATAAATCCACCAGAGAATGGAGTAATGCGTTTTGTAACCCACTATTGGATAACAAAAGAAAAAATTTCTTATGTTGTAAATACTTTAGAAGAAGTATTATCCAAGTAAGCAGAATAATTAATAAGGAGTAGATAAAATGAGATTACCCAATTTAAAACTGGGAGAATTGGTGGCTTCAGTTCCAATAATTCAAGGAGCCATGGGGGTTGGAGTGTCTCTTTCCAGGCTCGCATCCGCTGTTGCAAATGAAGGTGGTATTGGAGTAATATCTGGAGTTCAAATTGGATTTAGGGAACCTGATTTTGAAACTAATAATGGAGAAGCTAACATAAGAGCTTTAAAAAAAGAAATACAAAAAGCAAGAGAGATTAGTCCAAAGGGCATACTAGGTGTTAATCTACTGGCTGCTATTAATAACTATAAAGATATGGTTAAGGCGGCAGTTGAGGAAAAAATAGACTTAATTATTTCTGGTGCAGGTCTGCCTACAGATTTACCAGAGTTAATTAAAGGAACTAAAACTAAAATAGCACCTGTTGTTTCTTCTGGTAAGGCTGCGGCTTTAATATCAAAGCTATGGGATAGAAGATTTTCCTATATACCAGATTTAATAATTGTAGAGGGTCCAGATGCTGGAGGACATTTAGGGTTCTCACTGGATCAACTGAATGCTGAAACTAAGCCTGATTTAAAGATTATAGTAAAAGAAGTTATAGAGGCTATTAAGCCTTTTGAGGAAAAGTACGAGAAAAAAATCCCTGTAGTAGCAGCAGGTGGAATATTTAGTGGTGAAGATATAGCTAAATACATCAAAATTGGAGCTTCTGGTGTCCAAATAGGAACTAGATTTGTAGCTACCAAAGAGTGCGATGCTCATGTAGGTTTTAAGGAAGCATATTTAAACGCAAAAGAAGGCGATGTTCAGCTTGTACAAAGTCCTGTTGGTATGCCAGGTAGAGCTATTAAAAACAGGCTAATAGAAAGAGTAGAATTAGAAAGAATTCCAGTAACTAAGTGCTATAATTGCTTACAGCCGTGTAATCCTAAAGAAACACCTTATTGCATATCAACGGCTCTTATCAAGGCTGTAAAAGGAGAGTTAGAAGAAGGGCTTATATTTGCAGGAAGCAATGCCCATAGATTAAGTAAGATTGTAACTGTAAAAGAATTGATAAGTGAGCTAGTTAGTGATGCAGAGGCTGCTTTAGTATAGAAGTTATAATATTATAACACGAGGATGCATATAGATGAAAAAAGTGGTTACAGTTAAAGGTATTACAATAGGGGAAGGTTTACCTAAAATTTGTGTACCTATGGTAGGTAGAACTTTAGATGAACTTTTAGAGGAAGCTAACTTTTTGCAAAGTCTTGACTTAGATATTGTAGAATGGCGGGTAGATTTTTTTGAAGATGCCGAAAATATAGATAAAGTAAAAACAGCTCTACAAGCAATTAGAGAGGTTTTAGCCTATATGCCTATTATATTTACATTCCGTAGTGCTAATGAAGGCGGAGAAAGAGAAGTTAGTAAAGAATTTTATTTTGAACTTAACAAAACAATTGCTAGTACAAAGCTTATTGATATTGTAGATATTGAACTATTTAATAAGGAAGAAGAAATACAGACATTAATTGATGTGGCTCGTAAAAACGATGTAGCAGTAATTATCTCTAATCATGATTTTGATAAAACACCTCCAAAAGAGGAAATAATATCACGTTTATGTAGGGCTGCTGAATTAGGTGGAGATATTCCTAAAATAGCAGTAATGCCCAATTCTGCTAAGGACGTAATTACATTATTAGATGCAACGCGTATAATGAAGGAGAAATATGCTAATAGACCTATTATTACTGTGTCCATGGATGGAAAAGGTGTTATTAGTAGATTAACAGGTGAATTATTTGGTTCTGATTTAACATTTGGTGCAGCTAAAAAGACTTCAGCACCAGGGCAGATTTCAGTAGCAGATTTGCGTAAAACAATTCAATTATTGCATAATAACCTGTAGAATTGTAAACTGCTAATAGATTTAGTTTGTTAGCAGTGAATTTTTATATATTTTAGAATAGATATTTGAAATGGATGTGTAAAATGAAAAAGATTCTTTGGATTGCATCATTGTTGCTTGCTGCAATACTTTTCTTATTTGATCAGAATAATAGAATAGGAATCTCTTCTATAGAAGTTAAGGATAGTCAACTACCATCTGAATTTCAAAATTATAAAATACTTCATATATCTGATCTGCATAATAAGCGTTTTGGAAAAAATCAAGAAAAGCTTATGAAAGAAATTGTTGATATAGGCCCAGATTTAATAGTTATTACTGGAGATTTAATTGATCGAAGAAGATACAATGAGGAAATAAGTTTACAGCTTATTAAACAAATTGTAAAACTAGCACCAGTATATTTTGTTACTGGAAATC
Organism: Alkaliphilus sp. B6464; assembly: GCF_018141165.1. Taxonomy (NCBI): domain Bacteria; kingdom Bacillati; phylum Bacillota; class Clostridia; order Peptostreptococcales; family Natronincolaceae; genus Alkaliphilus; species Alkaliphilus sp. B6464. Next base: position 481,332 of record NZ_CP058557.1, on the reverse strand, counting down.
ATGAGTGGTGGTCCGGTAAATGGAATAGCCTTCATCCAAAGCTAGAACAGTATGGAGTAAAAGTATTAAGCAACTCTGCTGAGGTTATTGAGAAAGAAGGAAAATCTATCTTATTATTTGGAATTGATGATCCAGCAAAATATAGTGGAGGTTATTATGAAAAGGACGTTTATTTAGAAGGAGATTTAAAGTCACTAATAGAAGAAAAGTATAGAGATAAGTTTTCTATTTTATTAGCTCATAGACCTGAAAAGTTTAAAACTTATTCTAGATATGGGGTTAATTTAATTTTTTCAGGCCATGCCCACGGAGGACAATTCCGAATTCCAGGTATCGGTGGTATATGGGTACCAGGTCAGGGGTTTTTACCAAAATATACATCAGGTGTATATCAATCAGAAAACTCAAAAATGATTGTTAGTAGGGGATTAGGCAACAGTATTTTTCCCCAAAGACTGTTTAATAGGCCTGAATTAATTGTAGTTACTTTAAATATTGACAATACACTTTAACTATGGTAGACTTCTTTTAACATAATTTAAATAACAATAATCTATTATAGCCTAGTGCCTTTAATTTGGTCCCGTGAGACCAGCAAGGGAGGAATTTAGATGATTACACTTAAAGTATATCCAAATACTTTTTTGAACTGTACAGAAAAATGTAATATACAAGTAAATAATACTGATAATAGCAAAGGAAATTTCTTAGTATTATTTGCTTTTATTTGCAATTTGTTAAATAATTTAATATTTAATTTATTAGAGACAATAAGATGGTAGAATGCCTTCTTGTTGTCTCTTTTTGTTTTGTTAAAAACTGAGATAAGAAGGGAGATAAATATGAAATTACTGATTAAAGGCGGAAGAGTAATAAATCCAAGTACAAACCTGTATGAAATAAAGGATATTCTTTTGATAGATGGACTGGTAGCAAAAATTGAGGATGAAATATTGGATGAGGCAGATAAAATAATCGATGCAATGGATTTTTGGGTGACACCAGGATTAATAGATCTTCATGTACACCTGAGAGAGCCTGGGTTTGAACATAAGGAAACTATAGAAACAGGAAGCAAAAGCGCTGCAAAAGGCGGATTTACTACTATATGCTGTATGCCAAATACAAATCCTGCAATAGACTGTAAAGAAGTTGTAGATTTTGTTAAAAGTAGAGCTAGAGAAAAAGCTGTAGTTAATGTTCTGCCAATTGGAAGTATTACGAGGGGCCTAAGGGGTGAAGAATTAGCGAACATAGAAGAAATGGTAAAAATAGGTATTTGCGCCATAAGTGATGATGGCAGAACAGTTCAAAATTCTTATTTTATGCGTCAAGGTATGAAAATAGCGAAAGATTTAAATATACCTGTTTTTTCACACTGTGAGGATGAAACATTGCTATGTGGGGGTGTTATGAATAGTGGAGAAGTATCTAAAGAATTAGGAATGGATGGAATTTTATCAGAAGTCGAGGATGTAATAATTGCAAGAGACATTGTATTAACCAAAGGTACAGGTGCAAAGCTTCACATATGCCATATTAGTACAAGCCTTGGTGTAGACCTTATTAGATTTGGAAAGTCTATAGGAGCCAATGTAACAGGAGAGGTATGTCCTCACCATTTTACCTTAACGGATAAAGACGTATTATCCTTAGATACTAACATGAAAATGAACCCACCTCTCAGAGGAAAAGATGATGTAGAAGCTATAAAAATAGGACTAAAAGATGGAACTATAGATGTAATAGCAACGGATCATGCACCACATCATAAGGATGAAAAAAGTCTTTCATTTAGTAATGCTCCCTTTGGAATAGTCGGTCTAGAAACAGCGATACCCCTTGCTATTACAGAATTAGTTAAGGAAGGTTGGCTTACACCGATGGAGTTAATAGAAAAGTTTACAATTAATCCAGCAAAAATATTAAATATAGATAAGGGGGATATAAGGGTAGGAAAAGTAGCAGATATAACTATTATAAACCCTTCAGTTGAATACAAAATAGATGTTGAAGGATTTGCTTCAAAGAGTAAAAACAGTCCTTTTCATAATAGATTAGTAAATGGAAGAGTGGAATATACCATAGTTAATGGAGAAATTGTGTACGATAGGATAAAGGATAGTAAGTAAATTAAATTTTGGAGTAAAAATAAACTTTATATGGAGGGTAAAAAATGATAGATAGACTAATAAAGGAAATTAATAAAAAACAAAATCCTACGGTTATAGGCTTGGACCCTAGATTAGAAATGATACCGACTTTTATAAAAGAAGAGTATTTTGAGAAGTATGGGAAAACCCCTAAGGCAGTTGGAAAAATATTTTATAGATTTAATAAGGAAATTATAGATAGTATTTATGATATAGTACCTGCAGTTAAGCCTCAAATAGCTATGTACGAACAATATGGCCCAGAAGGAGTAGAATCATATATTAGGACAACAGAATATGCGAAAGAAAAGGGAATAATGGTAATTGGAGATATTAAGCGTGGAGATATAACTTCAACAGCGGAGGCTTATGCCGAGGGGCATATAGGAAGAGTAGAAATCGAAGAAAAATCCCAGGATATTTATAATCAGGATGCTGTAACCTTAAATCCATATTTAGGCTTTGACTCTATAGAGCCATATATTAAGTATTGTAAAAAATATGATAAAGGCTTGTTTATACTTGTAAAAACATCGAATCCAAATAGTGGAGAGATACAGGATTTAGAAACAAATGAAGGTAAGCTTTATGAAAAGGTTGGTAGATTTGTGAGTAAGTGGGGAGAAGAACTAATTGGACAAAGTGGATATAGCCAAATAGGAGCAGTTGTAGGTGCTACCCATCCAGAACAGGCAAAAGAGCTTAGAAAAATAATGCCTAACACATATTTTTTAGTACCAGGTTATGGAGCACAAGGAGGAAAGGCAGAGGACTTAAAAGCATATTTTAATAAAGATGGATTAGGTGCAATAATTAACTCATCGAGAGGAATTATAGCAGCTTATTTAAAAGAAGAAAACAGATCAAGGTTTTCAGAGCATGAATTTTCTTTAGCAGCTAGAGAAGCCGCTCTTTGTATGAAGGAAGATTTACAAAAAAACTTATTCTAAAATGGGAGAGAGATATATGAAAAAAGTATATTATCCAACTATAATCAATCAAGAAGAAATAGCAGAAAATATATTTCGTATGGAATTGGAATTAGATGAAATTGCAAAAGTAGCCTTACCTGGACAGTTTATAAATCTATATTGTAAAGAAGGCGAAAATCTTCTACCAAGACCCATAAGTATTTGTGAAGTTAATAAAGAAAAAGGAATTGTAACTCTAGTATATGCAGTAGTTGGAAAGGGTACTAATAGTTTTTCACTTTTAAAAAAGGGTGAAAATGTAAAAGTATTAGGTCCCCTTGGAAATGGATTTCAAATAGATAAAAGTATAGAAAAACATATTTTAATAGGTGGTGGAATAGGAGTGCCGCCTTTAATAGAGTTAGCAAAGCATTTAACAGGAGAGATATATGCCTTCTTAGGTTTTGCAGAGAGTCCAATTTTAGTTAAAGAGCTAGAAAATTATGGAGCAAAGGTATTTGTAGCTACAGATAAAGGAAGAGAAGGCTTTAAGGGCAATGTGATTGACCTTATTAAAAACGAAAATATTAGTGGAGATATGATATACAGTTGTGGACCAAAACCAATGTTAAAGGCTGTTAGTATTTGGGCAGAGGAGATGGGTATAAAAGCACAAGTATCTATGGAGGAAAGAATGGCATGTGGAATAGGCGTATGTGTAGGTTGTACTTGTAAACACAAGAAAAATGAGGAAGAAGATTGGGAAAATAAAAAAGTTTGTACCGATGGACCAGTGTTTTGGAGTGAGGAGGTAGTCTGGAATGAATAAGCTAAACATGAAGATAAATATTGCAGGTATAGAGCTAAAAAACCCTGTAATGACAGCCTCGGGCACCTTTGGAAGTGGTAAGGAGTACAGCGATTATGTAGATCTTAATAGGTTAGGGGCAGTAGTAGTAAAAGGAATATCTATGAAACCTTGGAAGGGAAACTCAAGTCCACGTATTGCAGAAACCTATGGTGGAATGTTGAATAGCGTAGGCTTACAAAATCCAGGAATAGAAGTATTAATTAAGGAAGATATTCCTTTCTTAAGACAATACGACACCAAAATAATAGTTAACATAGCAGGTAAAACTGTAGAGGAATATTGCCAGGTAGCTGAAAGATTAGGGGAAGCAGATATAGATATGATAGAACTTAATATTTCCTGCCCTAATGTAAAGGAGGGTGGTGTATGCTTTGGTACAGATCCTTTTATGGCAGAGCATGTAACAAAGGCAGTTAAAAAGGTAGCCAAGCAACCTTTAATAGTAAAGCTTACTCCTAATGTAACTGATATAGTATCAATTGCAAAAGGTGCAGTAGCTGGCGGAGCTGATGCTCTATCAATGATAAATACGTTACTAGGAATGGCAATAGATATAAATAAAAGAAAGCCTATTTTGGCTAATATAGTAGGCGGATTATCGGGCCCTGCTATTAAGCCAGTGGCAATTAGAATGGTGCACGAAGTAGCAAAGGCAGTAGATGTACCTATTATAGGTATGGGTGGAATTATGAATGGAGATGATGCCATAGAGTTTATGTTGGCAGGAGCTACTGGAGTAGCTGTTGGTATGGCTAATTTTACAAGTCCTACTGCTACAATTGAGGTTGTAGATGGTATTGAAAAGTATATGAAGAAGCATGGGTTTAGTAGTATTGATGAAATAAGGAAAAGCTTGCAATATTAATAAGTAATTTATTCAATCTAATTCAAAATAATTATAAATGGAGGAAATTAATATGATAAAGAGAGAAAGAGTTATAGAAATTCTAGAAGATACAAGTGCCTTAAAGAAGGGACACTTTTTATTAACATCAGGAAGACATAGCGATCAATATATGCAATGTGCGCAAGTATTACAGTATCCTGAATATACAGGAGAAATATGCAAAGGATTAGCTAAAGAATTTAAGGATGATAAGATAGATATTGTAGTAGGACCTGCTACTGGAGGAATTATTATGGCCTATGAACTAGCTAGACAACTGGAAACACCAACTATGTTTACAGAAAGAGAAAATGGAAAGATGGTTTTACGAAGGAATTTTGCTATACCTAAGGGAGCGAAGGTTTTAGTTGCAGAAGATGTAATTACAACAGGTGGCTCTGTAAAGGAAGTTATAGAGCTAGTAAAAGAGGCAGAAGGAGAGCTAGTAGGGGTTGCAGTTTTGGTAGATAGGAGTAATGGTAAAATTGATTTTGGAACTAAGCTAAGGGCAGGCTTAAGCTTGGAGGTCTTGTCATACGGTGCTGAAGAATGCCCTATCTGTAAAGAAGGAAATATTCCTCTTGTAAAACCAGGTAGTAGGGGAATTAAAAAGGATTAATTATAATGGGGATGGTTAAATATCATCCCCATTATAATTTTTTGTTGTTAAGTGAGCATTAATAGTATAAAATTGTATTAAATTGTAAGGGGAGGAAAAGGGGATGAATAGGCTATTAGAAAAAATAGAAAATCTATTTGTTATTAATAGAAAAGAAACAACCTATACAAAGGGATTTATATCCTTTATTATAGTATTAGCTGGTGTAGCTGTTTTACCTACTTACTTTAAATATGAAGATTATACTTATACAAAATATAAAAAAGAATATAATACTGTTGTTGAAGTAGTTGAACAACACAATAAGGAATATGGTAGATATCCTTTAGGAGAGCCAATTAATTGGGCTAAGGAGAAAGATTTAAATTTATTTTTTACAGAAAATAAGTTGAGTGGAAACCGTGAACTATATTATATAGATATAAAATTATTAGACGAATTAAAAAACAATAAATATACTTATATTATTGATGCGCAACATGGCAAGCTATATACAAGGGAATTTGTAGTTTATAAAAATCGTCGATGGCATTTTGCATTTTACTAAATTAATAAAGATCTTATACTTTCAAGGCTAGATTAAATATAAGACATAAAAAGGGTGATTGGAGTATGGATATATATTATATTGATAGGAAAACAGGAGAAAGAAAAAAGGAAGTTGTAGCAGGTGATAGATTTTTAAGATGGATGTATAATACATATTCTGGGAATTCTATGCTACGGTTAGTTGTAAAAAAGAAGTTATTTTCATCTTTATATGGTAAACTTCAGGATATATCTTTTAGCAAAAATAAAATTTCATCTTTTGTTAACCAATTAAATATTCAAATGGATGAGGCTGAAATAGAAGATATATTAAAATATAAAAACTTTAATGATTTTTTTGCTCGTAGACTTAAAAAAGATGCAAGGCCTATTTGCAATGAAGCAGGTAGTTTAGTATCTCCCGCCGATGGCAGGGTTTTAGCCTATGAGAATATTAAGATGGATGAAATAATTCAGGTTAAGGGTTCTGTATATAGATTAGAAGAGCTTTTTCAAGATACTAAGTTAGCTCAGCAGTATGATGGAGGTACATGTGTTGTTGTAAGACTATGTCCTTCAGATTATCATAGGTTTCACTTTCCAGACAGTGGAATATCCTATTACAGTAAAAAGATAGATGGTAACTATTATTCTGTTAATCCTATAGCCTTAAAGAAGATAGCTAAAATTTATTGTGAAAATAAAAGAGAAATTACCCTATTTAACTCAGATAATTTTGGACAAATGGTACTTATTGAAGTAGGAGCTACATGTGTAGGGTCTATAATTCAAACCTATGAAGAAGGTAAGAAGGTTGAAAAAGGAGAGGAGAAGGGCTACTTTAAGTTTGGAGGTTCCACAGTCATTATGTTTTTACAGAAAGATAGTGTGAAAATTGATGATGATATTATTAAAAATACAAATGATGAAATAGAGACTAAGGTAGATATGGGAGATAAGATAGGAAAAATTTATTTGGCATAAATTATAATGGCTGACTTAGCCATTATTTTTTTGTTAAAAATTAGAGTTAGGTAAATAGTTTTTGTCGAAAAATGAATATTAATATGCAATTATGAAAAAAACTATCAATTTTATAAATAAAGTTTGAAATATATTTTCAAGGGTATTATAATATTAATATACAAAGAGACTAAATTTTTAGAATAGAGGATGAAATATGGAACTCAATTTATCAAAATTAATAACTGAGGGTAGAAACCCTAATACTATGAATATTGATTGTGTGTCCACAGATGAAATGATTAAGATGATTAATGAAGAAGACAAAAAGGTAGCATTAGCTGTAGAAAATGAAATTTCGAATATTGCAAGAGCAGTAGATGCAATTGCAGAGAAGTTAAAGGAAGGTGGAAGACTGATTTATATGGGTGCAGGCACCAGTGGAAGAATTGGAATTTTAGATGCATCTGAGTGTCCACCAACCTATGGAACAGATCCTTCTATGGTGCAAGGATTAATTGCTGGAGGACAAAGCGCTATACTAAAGGCAGTAGAAGGAGCAGAGGATGATGGAGTAAGGGGAGTACAAGATTTAAAAGATATTAATTTTAATATTAAAGATGTAGTTGTGGGTATTGCTGCTAGTGGAAGAACTCCCTACGTTGTAGCTGCTTTAGAATATGCTAATGATATAGGTGCAATTACAATTGCAGTAAGCTGTAATCCAAATTCAGACTTAGCAGAGGCTTCACAAATTTCGATAGCACCAATTGTTGGTCCAGAGGTAGTAACGGGTTCCACACGAATGAAAGCGGCTACAGCACAAAAAATGGTATTAAATATGCTATCTACAGGTGCCATGATTAAATTAGGTAAGGTATATCAAAACCTTATGGTAGATATGCAGGCATCAAACTTAAAATTAGTTGAACGAGCTATTCGAATTGTAACACAAGCAACTGCTATATCTAGAGAAGAAGCAGAAGAAGTATTACAAAATACTGAGTATGATGTGAAGTTGGCAATACTTATGATTGAATCTAAGCTTTCAAAGGAAGATGCAAGAAAGCTTTTAGATGTAAATCATGGATATATTAGAAAGGCTTTAACAAATATATAAAGAGGGGAGAATTTATATGAGTAGTAAAGCTCCAAACAAAATTGATATTCTTTCTAGAAGTATTATCAACGAGGTAGGTGGAGGTAGTAACATTAAAACTGCAGTAAATTGTATGACAAGATTAAGAATGACCTTAAAGGATGAAAGCAAGGTTAATCTGGATGCTCTAAAAGCTGTGGAAGGTGTTATGGGGGTAGTAAAATCTGATGGGCAACTACAAGTAATTGTAGGTCCAGGAACAGCAACTAAAGTTGCTGAAGAAGTAAGAAAAATTGCTGGTGTATCAGAAAATATCAAGTTTGGCGAAGCTGACAAAGTAAAGAGTGAAATGAAATCTAAATATGGAAGTTCATTAAGTGGACCATTAAAGAAGATTTCTAATATTTTTATTCCTCTTATTCCTGCTTTTATAGGCTCTGGTTTGATTATGGGTATTAATAACCTAATTACAAAGTGGGAATGGGTACAACCAGGAACATTAACCGCCCTATTAGGTATATTTGGTAATGCAGTATTTGCTTATATGGCTATAATGGTTGGTATGAATGCTGCAAAAGAATTTGGTGGTTCTCCAGCTCTAGGTGGAGTTATGGCTGGTATTCTTCTTGCACCAGGCTTAGCAGATGTTGAACTTTTTGGTAAGGCACTAGTACCTGGTAGAGGTGGAATCATTGCAGTTTTATTAGTAGTTGCATTTTCATCTTTTATAGAAAAGAAATTAAGAAAATCTATACCGGAATCATTAGAATTAATATTTACACCTCTTTTAACTATACTAATTTCTGGCTTTGTTGCAATGATAGTACTCCAACCTTTAGGAGGAATGATTTCAGATGGTATAGGTAATGTTGTTACAAGTGCCATAGAAACAGGTGGACCTGTTGTTGGAGCTCTTTTAGCTGGTACTTTCTTGCCACTTGTAATGACAGGACTACACCAAGGATTAACACCAATACATGCAGATTTAATTACTAAGCTTGGTGTAAACACACTTCTTCCTATATTAGCTATGGCAGGGGCAGGCCAAGTAGGAGCAGCTTTTGCAGTATATGTGAAAACTAAAAATGAGAGATTAAAGAGAACAGTAAAAAGTGCTTTACCTGTTGGTATTTTAGGAATAAGAGAACCTTTAATATATGGTGTTACCTTACCTTTAGGAAGACCATTCCTTGGAGCTTGTATAGGAGCCGCATTTGGTGGAGCATTTAATGCAATGTTTAAAGTTGGATCTATTAGTATGGGATTATCAGGTCTCCCTTTAGCAACTTTAATAACTCCAAATAAAATTGTATTCTATCTTCTAGGTGTTGTAATAGCTTATGTAGCAGGATTTATTGCAACTTCTTTATTAGGTTTTGAAGATCCAGTTGAGTAAATTTTAAAATATAAATTTAAATAATTATTTAAAATAATACAGAACGAGAAATCAAATCTCTTCTGTATTATTTTATAATATAATAAAACCAAATTTTGAGGAGGTTTACTAATTATGATAGGAATTTCAATTTACAATGGAATGAACTCTACATTGGAAGAAAACTTAAAATATATGGAATTAGCTAGTAGCTATGGAATTAAAAAAGTATTTACATCCTTTCATATTCCAGAATCTAATAATAATGTATACGAAGAATTTAATGAGATACTAGACAAGTCAAAAGAACTAGGAATGGAGCTAATAATTGATATATCTAAGGGTTATATGGATAAAATAGATATAGAAAAATACTCTATACATGCTCTAAGATTGGATTTCGGATTTACTATTGAAGAAGTAGCTAATCTTTCAAATACACTTCTATTTAAAGTACAGCTTAATGCTAGTACTGTTTCAGAAGAGTATTTAAATCAATTAATAGAGCTTAAGGCTAATCTTAAAAATATGGAGGTTTGTCACAATTATTATCCTAGAAGAGATACTGGTATTTCTTATGAACTAATGCTTGAGCGCAATAGAGTGTTTAAATCTCATGGCATGAATGTAATGGCCTTTATTCCATCTCAAGTAGGAAAAAGAGGCCCTATATATGAAGGGCTACCGACTATAGAATCCCATAGAGATATTGATCCTATCATATCGACTCAGCATTTATTGAAAGGATATGTAGATGAGGTTTTAATAGGTGATCCATTTGCATCTAAAGAAGAGCTAGAGAGATTATCCAAAATTAAAAGCGATATAATAACTCTACCAATAAGACTATTTGGAAAATTATCATCATCAGAAGAAGAAATATTAAAAGGTATTCATACTAATAGAATGGACCCTGGCGAATTTGTTATCCGCTCTCAAGAAGCTAGAATTAAGAAAAAGTCTGTAATTGATCCAAGAAATACAATAGAGAGAGAGAAATACTGTGTTACTATAGATAATAAAGGTTATTTAAGATATGAAGGAGAATTGCAAATTCTGAAGAAAGATATGAAAAGAGATGAAAGAATAAATGTTGTAGGTGATTGTAAGAATGCAGGACTACTCATTGATTTAATTAAGCCAGGGGATAGCTTTGAATTCACAATCATAGAGTAACAGTAGAACGGAGTTGATAGATTGAGTTCCATATTAAAAATGAGGGAAGTATTTAATGAATTAACACCATCGGAGAAAAAAATTGCTAATTATATATTCAACAATAGTGAAAATGTTTCAAAATTATCTACTGGAGAATTAGCTGAGGTATCCAAGACTAGTGCTGCTAGTATTACTAGGTTTGCCCGAAAACTAGGGTTTGATGGTTTTCAAGAGCTCAAAATAGATATAGCAAAGTCTGTAGCTATAAATGGAAATACTGGAGATGACAGTGTATACGAGGCAGTAAGGATCCATGATAATACTAGAGAAATAATACAAAAAATTGCACTAGGTAATATAAAGGCAATAGAGGAAACTGTAAGTGTAATAGATGAGGAAGCAATTTCTAAATCTATTACAGCTATAAATATGGCTAAAAAAATAAATATATATGGAGTGGGTGCATCCGGACTAGTAGGTTTAGATTTACAATACAAACTTATGAGAATTAATAAACAGGCAAATATGTTTTTAGACAGTCATACTCAATTAGCATCAGCTATTCATATAAAGAAAGGTGATGTTGCTATTGGTATTTCTCATAGTGGAAGAACATTAGAAGTATATAAGGCATTAGAAGCAGCAAAAAAACAAGGTGCAATAACTATTTCTATTACTAAGTACGGTAAACATCCTATTAGTGACTTGGCAGATATTAATATATATACTGCCAGTGTAGAAAAACATTTACGAACTGGTGCAATTGCTTCTAGAATTGCCCAGCTAACAGTAGTAGATATATTATTTATAGGTGTTGCTAAGGATAATTTTGGGGAAATTACAAGATATCTACAACACACCCGTGAAATTGTGGATGATCTTAAGCTATAGAAGAAAAGTATGTGGATAAATTATTGTAATATAAAATAAGTAGGTGATTTATATGAAAGCATTGCACAATGGAAAGCTAATATTAGGTGATAGTATTGATGAAGGAAAGGTTTTATTATTTAATAATAAAATAGTAGAAATAATAGATGAAAGTCAACTCGTTAATCGCACTGACTTAGAATTGATTGATGCAAAGGGAAATTACATCTCGCCGGGGTTTATTGATATTCATATACATGGCTCTGGTGGATGCGATACTATGGATGGAAATATAGATGCCCTTAATATAATAAGTAAAACTATTATTAAGAATGGAACAACCTCCTTTTTACCTACAACGATGACTATGGATATAGAAGATATTTATAATGCTTTGGATGTAATTAGACAAGGAATGAATATAGATATGGAAGGAGCACAGATTTTAGGTGCTCATATGGAAGGACCATTTATTAATGCAGAGTTTAAAGGAGCACAAAATGAAACCTATGTATTGTCACCCCATATCAAGTATTTACAAGACTATTTAGATGTTATAAAAATTATTACAATGGCTCCTGAGGTTGAGGGTGGAATAGAGTTCATAGATAGAGTATTAGAGATGAAAGAAATTGTTTTATCCATTGGGCATACTAATGCTAGTTATGAAGAAGCAATGGAAGCCATAAAGAGAGGAATACGCCATGCTACCCATACCTTTAATGCAATGACTCCATTGCATCACAGAAATCCAGGAGTTGTTGGAGCAATATTCAATAGCAATATTACTTGTGAATTGATTGCTGATAAGATTCATATTCATCCCGAATTGTTTAAGCTTCTAATGAATATAAAGGGTAAGGATAAATTGATTTTAATTACAGATGCTATGAGAGCAGGTTGTATGAAGGATGGAGAGTATGATTTGGGTGGACAAAAAGTTACTGTTAATGGCGGCAGTGCAAGGCTTGAAAATGGTAGTTTAGCAGGGAGTATTTTAACAATAAATAAGGCTATTAAAAACTTTAAAGAGGCTACTGGATTACCTTTAAATGAAGTTATACAGTTATCAACCCTAAATCCAGCTAAACTATTAAGTGTAGATAATGTTAAAGGGAGCTTAGATATAGGAAAAGATGCTGATATTATTATATTTGATGAAAATATAGAAATACAAAAAGCTTATGTACAAGGAGAAGAAAAATATAATAGGTAATATTTAAAATGTTTTTGTCCACTTTTAATTTCATGTTATAATTAAAGTGATTTTAAATAAAATTTGCAAGAAGAATAAAGTTTAATAGGAAAGAAGGGCGTATTTCAATGAAGATTTATATAGAAGAAAACTATGAACAAGTCAGTAAGAGAGCGGCCTTAATTATGGCTAGTCAAGTTGTTTTGAAACCAGACAGTGTTCTAGGTTTAGCCACAGGTAGTACTCCAATAGGAATGTATGAAGAATTAATAGCTATGTACAAAAGAGGAGAAATAGATTTTTCTAATGTGACTACATTTAATTTAGATGAATATTATAAACTTCCAATAGAAAATGAAAATAGCTACTATTCATTTATGATGAATACACTATTTAATCATATCAATGTAAAGAAGGAAAATATCCATCTGCCTAATGGAATGACTGAAAGTGTTGAAGAAGAATGTAAAAATTATGAGGAAAAGATTAAAGAAGCAGGCGGTATTGATATGCAGCTGCTAGGTATAGGTGGAAATGCACATATAGGCTTTAATGAGCCTGCATATAAGTTAAGTGTGGATACTGATATAGTTGATTTAACACAAAAAACTATTAAAGATAATAGTAGATTTTTTGATAATGAAGAAGATGTACCTAAAAAAGCTATTTCTATGGGGATTGGTTCAATAATGAAAGCTAAAAAGATAATACTATTAGCCAGTGGAGAAGGCAAAGCTGAAGCCATTAGAGATATGACTAATGGATACATTAATACTAAAGTACCAGCTTCTATTTTACAGGCTCATCCAGACGTTACTTTAATTATTGACAAGGATGCGGCAAAGTTAATTAAATAAGAAAAAACCTTCCTATAAACATTAAATTAAATAGGAAGGTTTTTTATAGTATAAGAGAGTATACTCTCTTATACTATAAAAAGTAGGGGTTGTAGGGGATGAAATCCCCTGCCCGTATTAAGGAAGGTGCTCAGACAGCTTTGCTGTCGTCGAAGGAAACCTAGGGTTTCCTAGCGAAAGCATCGAAGATGCTTTTTTATGTATTAATATGTTAGTAATTTATATTAAGCTTCTGCACAGACAGCTTCAGTTGCGAATGTTTTAAACATATTAACTCCTACTTTACATACAGGACATGAATCAGTTAAGTCACCTGCTAATGTGTGACCACAAACATTACATACATGAACTGTATCTTGATCATAATCTACTCCACTATCTACAGCAGCTTTAGCAGCTGAGAATAATGTAATATGAGTTTTTTCAGCTTCAATAGCATATTTAAATGAACGTAAGCTTCCTTTTTCACCTTGTAGTTCTGCAACAGCCATAAAAGCTGGATACATTTGTTCTACTTCATGTTTTTCACCATTAATAGCACCTTGAAGGTTTTCAGATGTAGTTGTTAATCCAAAACCTGCACCAGCAGTAACATCTGCATCTCCTACTTGATCTTTAAGTTCTCTAAAGTGGTTATGGGCATGTACTTGCTCAGCATAAGCAGTAGCTATAAATAAGTTTCCTACATTTGGAAATCTTTCTTTTTTAGCGAATTCTCCCCATGCTAAATAGCGCATATGCGCCATGCTTTCTCCCCCGAAAGCAGATTTTAAGTTTGATGATGTCATTGCGTTCATATAATCTCCTCCTAAAATAAATTTACATATGTTTTTCTTATATGTCCATAAACATATCTACCCTAATTAATATTTATTAATCAAATAAATTATTACTATTAACATCATTTACTTAAACTTCCAAATATCAAAGTACCATGGCAGGATTTAGGCATATTATATAGAATAAATATAGAAGGTCAGAAAGATATGGTAGTATATTAAAGAATTTTATTAGAGCTGCTACGGTGTTAATATTGGCAGCGATTTTAGAAAAGATAAGACGTAATTTATTATAGGAGGTAAACATGAGTATAAAACAATTAAAGGATATTAATAAAAGTTATATAAGTCAAACCTTTGAAACTACAGTTCTAATGAGTGATATAAAGGTTAAGGCATCAAAAAATGGAAAGCGGTATGCTGACCTTATAATACAGGATTCTTCTAAAGCTATGGAAGCAAAATATTGGGATTATGAAGAAAATGAAGAGTTTATAAATTCACTATCCCCAGAAGATGCTATCAATATAAAAGCTGTTGTAGGAGAGTATCAAGGTCAAATTCAAATTACTATTAAACAGATTGAAAAGGCTAATATGGATAATGTAAATATAGGGGACCTTATTCCAACTAGTAATTGGGGAATAGATAGTATGAAAAATGGACTGGACTTTTTCTATGAAAAAGTAAAGAGTTCTCATATGAAGAAGTTAATTGATAGAATGATTTTCTCTAGCGACTATTTTAAAAAGTTTTCCACCCATCCTGCCGCGAGGCAAGTTCATCATAATTTCTATCATGGGCTACTGCAACATACTCTAGAAGTATTAAAGTTTGGTTATACAGTGGCTACTACTAAAAAACTGTCTGAAAGACAAATAGAACGCTTAATTGTTATGACAATGCTTCATGACTGGGCAAAGATTATAGAGTATAAAGCACTTCCAAGTGTTGGTTTTACAGAAGAAGGCACTATGCTAGGTCATATATTTTTAGGTGCTCATACTACTCTAAATGTTATAAATGAAATAGAAGATTTTGATCAAGATGATAAGCTTATTATTTTAAATGGTATTTTATCACATCATGGGCATTTGGAGTTTGGTTCACCAGTACTGCCTAAAACAGTAGAGGCTCAAATTCTACACCAAGCAGATAAAATGTCGGGGGATATTGAAAGTATAATGTCATTTATGACAGATCAAGAAAACGAAGAGGACACATTTACAACTAAGCTATGGAATATGGGAACGGATTATTATAAAAAAGGTATGAAATAGTTTCTATAATAATGGATTATTAGGGGTATAGAGTTATAGAGGATATAGAATTGTTGTAGGGGGGATAGCATTGGATATAGCTAGTTTTTTCATATTAATAGTATTTTCAATACCTATATATGGACTATTAATATGGCAATATATAGAACCTGAAGAAAGTTTTTTGTGGGGTAGAAGATGGATGTATGAAGAAGAACCTGAACCAAGTGAAGAGCTTATAGAATACTATAAAAAAACAGCTATTATAGGAATTGTGTTTATGACAATTGTAATAATAATAAGTTTTATAAAGTTATTATTATAAATTCACCTTTTTTAGATTGCCTATAACACTGATTTATTATATAGAAAATATAAGAGATAGTATTTTGAAAGGGGATAATTCATATTGATTCATAATTCTAATGAAAAATTAGTTTTATTTGATGCCGAAGATCATATTACATTTCTTACAAATAAAGTGGATACTGATTATCATAGTCACAACTATATTCAGATTACAATTGGGTTAGATAAACTAAGGCTCAGTTCAGATAAAGCTTTTGCCCCCAACTCAAAGTTGTGTAAGTGCCCTGCGGGTATATCTAGGAATTGTAAGTCATCAGATAAAAATTTTAAAATTTATACAGAGAAAAATGAGTTTTATACAAAAGGAGTTATTCTGAATTCCAATACTAGTCATAAGTTATATGGTTATAATGAGTGGCAATTATATTTATTAATTAATCCAGAATCTGTTTTTGGAGAAACATTAAGATTAAAATTTTTACAAGAAAAAGAAATCTATGTTTTAGAAGAAGAAGATATAGATAAAATTATTTTACTAGATATTCAGTCAGTACCAAGAATTATTAGTTCGGAAGAATATAGTAAATTTATAAAAGGACTAAAAGAAGTTTTAAACATACCAATTTATAATTCAGATTGCAAGATAGATACTCGTATACAAGAGATTTTAAGCTATATAGAAACCTACCCTTTAGATAAGTTATCTGTTAAAGACCTAAGCAATGGGATTTTTTTATCAGAGAGTAGATTATCCCATTTATTTAAGAAAGAAATTGGTATATCTTTATCTAGCTATATACTTCATGAAAAATTAAGAAAAGCCTTTCATTTGATATTTAAAGGGTTAAGTATTACTGATGCAGCTATTGAAGCTGGATTTAGCAGTTCTTCTCATTTTACGAATAGTGCTCGTGATAAACTGGGAATGACTCCTAGCGCAATTATAAAAAACAGCAGATATTTGCAAGTATGATAATGAGAAACCCTTTATAATTAAATAAAAAGGGTGATTAAATGGAAACATATTTAAAACCAACAAAACTATTAGACTTTAATACTCCAGATATTGAGCATTTAATAAAAAAAAGAAAATGGAATTATTTAAACCAGGAAGAAAAGATTGCGCTAGCATATGATTTTGTAAGAAATGAAATTAAATTTGGCTATAATAGTGGAGATGATATATCTGCCTCTGAAGTATTAAGAGATGGATATGGGCAATGTAATACAAAGAGTACTTTATTAATGGCATTGCTGAGGGCTTTAGGTATCCCATGTAGAATTCATGGTTTCTTTATTGATAAAAGGATGCAGAAAGGTGCATTAACAGGAATTACTTATTTATTTGCTCCTAAAAAGATTGTTCATGCTTGGACTGAAGTATATTTTAATAATCAGTGGATAGCTTTGGAAGGCGTTATTATTGACGATAAATATCTTGATCAAGTAAGAAATAAACTTTGTAATGTTAATGATGGATATATAGGATATGGTATTTCTGTAAAGGATAAAAAAAAGATAAGTCTTTGTTGGAAAGGAGAAAGCACATATATTCAAAGCTTTTCTATTATGGAGGATTTAGGCTTATTCAATAGCCCTGATGACTTTTTTATCCAATATAACAATACTAATAACAAAATTAAAAGTCTCTTATTTAACATTTTACGAAAAAGAATAAATAAAAGATTAGATTTAATTAGAAGTGATAGATAATGTGTAAGGACAATATAGAATTGGGCTCAAATATTATTGATATAAATTTTAAAATACTAAATGCAGAATAATTAAATATGGTAATAATATGATAATGAACTAATATTTGCAATATTTATTTCTATATGTTATAATCCAAGTTAGAAATAAGCAAAAAATAAAGGGAGAGAATTTGATGTCCGAGGTTGTTCTTAACTAATCAACTGAATAGTTGTTTCTTAAAAAACTTTTAAACTTGATTTACATCAAGTCTATTTCTTGATGAGTTTTTTAAGAAGAAGTTAGGAACACGGATAGAATTCAACCTTATAATATATTAATAAACCGTGCTTTTGTACGGTATTTTTATGTCAAAAAATAAATTTTATATACTATATTATCCTTTACTGATAATTTACTCATTCTAAATTTTTACTGGCTTATTTTTAATCATGAATATAGCTATTAAAAATTTTTATGAAGGATTTAATAACTCAGATTAAGGTTAAAATAGAATATTGTTTTGACATATATTATAAAATATAAAAGGCTGTAGTGACTTTGTGTTGCTATGGCCTTTTTTATTGTCTAATAAAGTATTTTTTATAGGTTTAAATGTAGTAATAAGAGTATTAAGCAACTGAAATTTCTAGAATATATGTGAAAAAACTAAAATCAATATAAAATGGAGTGATATTAATGATTAACTATATACAAGAGGTAAATAAAAATGTAAATATACAAGAAGGAAAGCAGGCAATAGAAAATATATTGTTAAATATATATTTCAAAGAGGGTATTTCTAATAAAGAATTGTCAAGAAATAATCTTTTACCTATACCTGTGATTGTAGCCATAAAAAAAGAATTCATTAAATATGGTTTACTAGTTCAAGACAGAGGAGTAAGACTAACTAAAGAAGGATTAAGTTTCATAGAAAATAGGCTAGGCTTTCGTGGAATAAGAAAGGACCTATATATGAAATTATTGAAGGAAACATGGGAAGAAGAACAAGAGATTACTGAAGTTAAAAGGACATTAAGTGAAGTGTTTATAAATCGGCCCTTGGCGGATGTTACTATAGATCAGTCAAAATGTACTTTAGATACAGCTGTAAAAAGAGCAGTGTTATGTCTACAAAATTACGCACTAGTAGGTAGAAACATTTTATGTGTAGGAGACGATGACTTAGTAAGTGTTGCTTTAGGTTTTTTACTTAAGAAGCTATTTGCTAATATAGAACACTGTAATACAACTATTTATGTAGTGGATATTGATAATAGAGTCCTTACCTATATAAAAGATATTGCTGAGAAAGAAAGGCTGCCTATTAAATGTGTATGTTCAGATTTTAGAAAGCCATTATCAAAGGATTTTACAGAACAATTTGATTGTTTTTTTACTGATCCTCCTTATACTTTAGATGGAATGAATTTATTTCTTTCAAGAGGGATTGAAGCTTTGAAAAAACAAAATGGTCTTCCTATTTTTCTTTCTTATGCCCACAAGTCACCAGATTTTGAATTTGCTATGCAGCAATGCTTCGTAGATATGGGACTTATAGTTTCTAAGGTTATGACTAGATTCAATACCTATGAGGGGGCTGAAATAATTGGTAATACGGGGCAGATGATAGTTCTTAAAACTACTAGTAAGAGCAAGACATTAATGGAAAGTTTTTATCAAGGTCCTCTTTATACTGGAGAACTTAAAAAAACAGTTCGACTTTATAAGTGTAAGAGTTGTGGCCAAACTATTAAAGTGGGTCTTTCAGAGAAGATTAAAACGATAGAAGAACTAAAATCAAAAGGTTGTAGTAAATGTAGTAATCAAACATTCAATCTAATTGATAAAAATAAGCTTTAATAAAGCTAAGAGCATAAGCGTCTTAACGTTCAGTGGGAGTAAAAGCTGACTCTAAATTGAGTCTTAGTTTGTCTGTAACTTTATAATATTTCATTAAAAGTTCTATATTAGTACACAGAAAAGACACAACAAAGTATTAAACTAAAAAGTGTAAAACAATAAAAAAATATTAGGAGGAATAAACATGAAAAGAATTTTATCAACAGCGTTACTATTAACTTTATCAAGTTCATTAATTGCTACACCTGTATTTGCGAATGAGGCAAATCAAAATGTAAAGTCAACCAATGTTTTATATGCAAATCAAGAAATGGATCTACATGTTCTAGAAGGTACGATTAAAGATATTAGGGAATTTGATTTAGTAGTAGAAGATTCTGAGGGGAAAGAGTATGTTGTACCAATATTAGGCTTTAAAAATCTAGAGGAGTACCAAACTGCTAATGTTGAAGTAGGACAGAAAATCTTGTTAAAAGGAATAGATCTTTCTGAATCAAAACCTGGTATATTAGTAAAGGCAATTCATGCTGATGATATTATACATTTTGATACTAATGATTTAGAAATTGTTGAAACAGATGAATTTAGAGATAAGGTTATACCGAATTTTAAAATAACAAAACAACTAGATACAGAAGCTGCAACAGCAATAGATGAAGCAGATTTAGATGATATGAAAACTAAGAGCAGTGGAGCTGTACGCATAAAATCAAAGTCGGATTTTGATGAAAATAAAGTACAAGAATTAAGAAACATAGGTATACTTGAAAAGGGTAAAAACATATCCAGTGAGGATCAAGTGCAATTTGGCAAAGCTGTAATGATAGATTCAGAAGGTACAGAAGGCATGGCTGTAAAAGTTACTCCATTTAGTGATAATATGTTTATACCTCAAGAAATTACTATTAATGAAGTAACTATAAAATTACCTATGATGACAAAAAGTATAGAAACTGCTAAAACCATAAATTAGTATAATATAAAATGAAGTTTATACCTACTTATACGATATAATTATAAGTAGGTATTTTTTTCGAAATTTAGGAGGAGCTTTTATGTATAGAAATTTATTATTGATAGAAGATGAAAAAAGAATGAGAGAAATATTAGTGGACTATTTCAAACGTGAAGATTTTACAATATTTGAAGCAGCTAATGGAAGAGATGCCTTAGAGATATTTGATACTAACAGTATTCATTTAGTGATTCTAGATATAATGATACCAGAAATAGATGGATGGTCTGTATGTAAAAGGATTCGAAAGGAATCGGGAGTACCTATTATTATGCTAACTGCTAGATCTGATGAAGATGACAAGCTTATGGGATACGAGTTAGGGGCAGATGACTATATGACTAAGCCCTTTAGCCCAAGAGTATTAGTTGCAAAATCAAAAATGCTTCTTAAAAGAGCTGAAGGAAATGTAGTTAATGATAATGGTTTAATTTTATGTGCAGATATTGAAGTTAATAAATTATCCCGTACGGTTAAAGTAGATAATGAGCTAATAGAACTTGCTCCGAAGGAATTTGATTTACTAGTGTATATGATTCAAAATAAAGAAATGGTATTAACAAGGGAGAATATCTTAAATCATGTTTGGGGATATGACTACTTTGGAGATTTGCGTACTATTGATACTCATATAAAAAAGCTAAGATACAAACTAAAGGATAAGGCGAAATATATTAATACGGTTAATAGAGTAGGCTATAAATTTGAGGTGAACGAATGAAAAGAAATAGTATTACCTTTAAGCTTTTTATAATAACAACTATCTTCTTTATATTATTTTTTATGATTGTAGTAATTAGCCAATCCATGTTTTTTGAAAAATTTTATATAAATCACAAAATCAGTAAATTGGAAAAGAATTTAGAAGAGTTCGCTAAAAAATATAATAAAGAGGGTTGGGACCAAATAGCAATAACGAAAAATATTAGTAATTTTATAAATAATAATAATGCTCAAATTGCAATATTAGATGATAAGGCTATAACTAGGCATATTCCACTATTTAATCTAATTATTGAAACAGAAGATAAAAATGAAGTAATGGTTCCTTTAAACAATATGATTTTAATGGAGACAATACAAAAATTAAATCTTTCAATAGGAGATCCAATCGTAATTAAAGGAGTTTATTCAAATAATGAACATAATATTATATATCCATCTAGTATTCAAGGTAAGGAAAATAGTCTGGAAGTATTAAAAAAAACACCAACTAGTTTCGCCGTTAATATCAGTAACCTTAGGAAAGAAACGATCCGGATAGATATGCGAGAAATTAAAGGAAATATAGTAGAATTAAATTTTCCAACACAGAAGGATTTTATTATGCCATATAGAGAAGATATGTTTTGGTCTGCAATGGATAATTGGTTTTGGATTTCAAAGAGTGATGGTTTTGCCATAGAAAATGAAGAAATAATTAGCTATAAATACAAAAGTCCTATGAATGGAATAGATAATATTGTTATGATAAAACCTATTTTCGATAAGGGCGAATTAAAGGAAATGGTATTTACTATGTCTTCTCTACAGCCTGTAGGTGAGGCAATAGGAGTAATGAAGGACTATTATATTTATGGATTTTTAGTAGCAATATTAATAATTATTATTTTGTCTTATATTTATTCTAAGCTTATAGCTAATCCCCTAATAAAAATAAATAATGCAGCCATAAAAATGGCGGAATTAGATTTCTCAGTAGAATGCAATGTTAGATCTAATGACGAAATTGGAAATCTAGCTAATAGTATAAATATATTGGCTTCAAATCTAAATAAAAACATGAAAACTCTGCAGGATACAAACGAGAAGCTTAGAGTTGAGATAGAAAAAGAACGGACCTTAGAGAGAATGAGAAAAGAATTTGTATCTAGTGCTTCACATGAATTAAAAACTCCATTAGGAATTATGAGAGGTTTTACAGAAGGGCTTAAAGATGAGGTTGCAATTGAGAAAAAGGATTACTATATAGATGTTATATTAGAAGAGATCGAAAAAATGGATACTCTTGTATTAGATATGCTAGATTTGTCTAAGCTTGAGTCTAAAGCATATCTATTGGTAGAGGAAAACTTTTATATAGATTTACTAATACAATTAGTAGAAAATAGGTTTATGCAACAGTTAAAGGAAAAAGATATTAAAGTTAATTACATGTATAGTACCGAAGAAATTATGGTTAGGGCAGATAAAAAAAGAATAGAGCAGGTTATAACCAATATTATTAGTAACGCCATAAGACATACGAAATTAGGAGGTTTTATTAACATCGGCATAAGGAAATATAATGAAGATGAAATTTATATCACTGTTGAAAATGAAGGAGATGGGATTCAAGAAGACAAGTTAAATCATATTTGGGATAGATTTTATCGTGTAGAGGAATCAAGAGATCGTGAATTTGGAGGAACAGGACTTGGATTATCAATTGTGAAGAATATTTTAGAACTTCATAATAGTGATTATGGTGTGAAGAATACGGAGAATGGTGTGATGTTGTATTTTACACTAAGGTTAGCTGTTGAAAAAAATTATATAAAAGCTGATTTATAGGTATAGGTATTATGGTTACTCTATTAGAGTAGGTTTTTTAGAAAAAATCCAAACTATAGAAGAATTACGAGGTGATAGGAATGGAACAATTATTTTCATTTGTTCAAAATGAATTGATTTATTTTGTTCAAGCAATATCTGAAGTGTTAAAAGTGGACGTACAGATTATAGATTATCAATATAATCGTGTTGCAGGAACAGGATATTGGAAAAACAAAATAAATGAAAATATAAAGGACTATGCTTATATTACTAAGAGAGTCTTTAGGACAGGAAAAAATGCAGTTATTGAGAATCCTAGAGAAAATTTGATCTGTAATAATTGTAATAAGAAAGAGCTTTGTAAAGAAACAATGGAAATTTCAATTCCTATAAGATTTGGTAAAAGAATTATTGGTACTATAGAATGTGTATGTATTAATAAAGAACAGAAAGAACATATAGTAAATAATAAAACCACATATATAATATTTATTGAACAGATGGCTAAATTATTGGAATCAAGGCTAATTGAAGAGCTGGAGAAAAGAAAAAAATTAAAGGTTTTGGATTTATTGGATAATGTTTTAAATAAACTTAACGAGGGTGTTATAACAATAGATAGTAATCATAATATTGTAAATTATAATAGTTATGCTAAAAAAATACTAAATATCAATAATCATTTAAGTAATAGGATAAGTATTAAGGAAACTGGAAATATGGTATTAAAACTACAGGAATATAAGATTGAATATAATGGTAATACATTTATAGTGGTTGGAGAAAGATATGATGTTAATTATGGAGATCAAGAAATTAATGAAGTAATTGTTTTCACATCCAAAGAAACTCTTAAAGAACAATTTTTAGAGTTATCAGGTTCTAAGCATAATATTGGATTGGATGATATTGTTGGAAATTCAAATATAGTAAAGGAATTAAAGAGAAAAATTAGTACTGTTGCCTCATCAGAATCAACAGTATTGATAACAGGTGAGAGTGGAACAGGAAAAGAATTAGTAGCAAGAGCTCTTCACAATGAAAGTAATCGTTCTAACAATCCATTTGTTGCTGTCAATTGTGCTGCTATACCGGATACATTATTGGAAAGCGAACTTTTTGGATATAGTAAGGGAGCATTTACAGGGGCAAATCCAAAGGGCAAAATTGGGAAAATTGAGCTGGCAGATGGGGGAACACTGTTTTTAGATGAAATTGGTGATATGCCTTTATATATGCAAGCTAAGATCTTGAGAGTAATTGAAGATAAAAGCATAGTTAAGCTTGGAGATCTTCAAGAGAAGTTACTTGATATTAGGATTGTAGCTGCTACAAATAAAAACTTAGAAGAAATGATTAGGGAAAATGTATTTAGAGGAGATTTGTATTACAGGTTAAATGTTATTCCAATAAATATTAAACCATTAAGAGAACGAAAAGAGGATATTAAAACTTTATTCCTTCATTTTCTAAAAAAATATGGAATTATTTTTGATAAGAAAGTTACAGTGATTTCTGAGGAAATTTGGAAATATTTATATACATATGAGTGGCCAGGCAATATACGTGAGTTAGAAAATGTTGCAGAGTATAGTGTAAATATGTTAAATAGCAATGAAATTATTTCTGTTGAACATCTACCTAATAAGATATTAATTAATAAAAAATCTGACATAGAAATAAATACTAATTTGGATGACGTAGAACGACAATTGATTAAAGAATATTTAAATACCTATGGTTTGAGCGTAGAAGGAAAGAAAATGGTAGCTGAAAAATTAGGTGTCAGTATAGCTACTTTATATAGAAAAATTAAAAAGTATAATATATAGGATAGATAAGTTATCAGAAATGATAAATTTATCAAAAATGATAAATTGTTAATTACAACAGAAATCATGTATATATGGTATTTTAATAAATGATAATTCTCAATAATGATAAAGTCTTAAAGATTAGAATGTACTAATATGGTTTTAAATTAGCATAGAATAAGACTCCATATGAAATTTTACATTTGGCATAATATTTGCTTATTAATATTACGTAACCAATTTTATAAGTGAAGGAGAGATAATATGCCAGTAAAGCAAGTATTATTATTAGGTAACGAAGATTTATACAAAATATCTGAGGAAGTTAGATATGAAGAGATTAGAGATGTTAAACACATTATTAAAGATTTACACGATACTTTAATGGATTTTAGAGAAAAATATGAATATGGAAGAGCAATAGCTGCTCCTCAACTTGGATATTTTAAACGAATCATCTACATGAACATTAATGACTGTGAAACCATCTTTATTAATCCTAAATTAGAGTTTTTAGATAATGAAATGATAGAGGTATGGGATGATTGTATGTCCTTCCCCAATTTACTTATAAAAGTAAAAAGATATAATCGTTGCAAAATACACTATAAAGATTTGGATTGGAACGATAACGTAATGGAAGTCGAAGGAGATATTTCTGAATTATTGCAGCATGAATACGATCATTTAAACGGAGTGTTAGCTATTTCAAAGGCAATAGATGATCATTCTTTTAGACTTAAAACCGTAGAAACTAAACTGCCAAAAAAAATTGGGATATTAGGTGGAATAAGTCATGAGTCAACTATTAAGTATTATGAGCTTATATTAAAGAAATATTATGAGCTTAAAGGGGATTATTATTATCCAGAAATAATTATATACAGCTTAGACTTTCAAAAATTTACCGACTTTGAGGATAATGGAGATAAAGAGGGCTATATTAAGTATATAATGGAAGGCATATATTCACTAGAAAATAGTGGGGCAGATTTTATAATTATGTCTGCAAATTCACCACATTCAGTATATGATGAAGTAAAGAATCTTACTAAACTACCTATGATTAGCATTGTAGAGGCTGTTGGAGAAAAGGCAAAGAAAAAAGGATTGAAAAAGATTTTGTTGTTAGGTATAAAATACACAATGGAAAATGGTTTTTATGAGAATTACTTAAATCAGTTCGGAATAGATGTAATTGTTCCATCTGAAGATGAAAGAGTATTAATCAATGATATTATTTTTGATGAGTTGGCTATAGATATATTTCGTGATAATAGCAAAGAAAAGCTTATTAATATTATCAAGAAGTATGATGTAGAAGGTGTAATATTAGGATGCACAGAATTACCACTAATTATTTCTGAAGCAGATCTTGAAATAGAAGTTTTAAACACTGTAGAACTTCATGTAAATAAGATATTAAGATATTCTCTTGGAGTGTAATTAAAGTAGACACTCATAATCAGTGCGTCGTGGCGACGAATACCGACTAGTCCAGTATAGAAAGTCCTATTTCTCCTTGATTTATAAGGTGAGGTAGGGCTTTTATTATGTGCAATGCGGTTTTTTGCGGTAGTTTTAAAGAAGTATATTTACACTTCTTTATTAAATTTGTTTACGATTTATATTCTTGGTTTTTCCATTTATATTCTTGATTTTTCCATTATAACTTAGTATGATTGTACTTGTGGATATTTTAACTATCTAAATATCCAAGCTTATAATATTATTTCAGCAAAGGGGATAGTCATATGTTAAAAGCAAAAAAAAGATTAATGATTTTATTAAGTATGTTTTTAGTATTTTCAATTGTAGGCTGTGGCGAGAAAAGACCTACTTTTGAACCACTGAATATAAATGTGGATGGTACTGAAATTTTACTTGGGCAGTCAACATTGCAAACCTTTATTGATGCAGGTTATAGAGTAACCTTAGACAAAAGCTTAGAAGAGGATATTGCGGGAGAAGCAATGCCAACTATGACCTATGATGTAGCTGCTTATGTGAGCAAGGACAATAGCATAGTAGGTATGGTAAGTTTTCTAAATAATACTAAGAATACTATTCCTTTGGAAGAATGTATTGTTAATGAATATGAAATAGTATATAAAGATCCTTCCTGGAGTGGAAGCTATGATACAGACAATATTTTAGTAGATAATGTTAACCTTAAAGGAATGAAGCTAGAAGATGTAAAAAAAGCATTTGAAGAAAAAATGGAAGACTACAAGGAATTTACAAATCCAGATGGAAGTGTTGCTATTATATCATTTGATATAAATAAGGTTTATATGAGTGTAAGTTTTGATTATGAAACGAAAGAAGTAAGAACTGTTGAAATGAAAGTTTTCTTATCACATTTTGAATAATGGTCAAAAGCAAAATAGAAATAATGATCCACCAACTTAGCTGGTGGATCATTGTTTTTAGAGGCCCATCAATTTTAATATACATTGGTATATAGTAGGCATTAATTTATAAATTAAGATTAACTATAGTTCTACCTTTATGTGTACCTTCTAAGATCATATCTATTTTTTTACTTAATCCTTCTAGGGAAACTTCATCTACATTATCATTTAAATTATTAAGCTTCCAATCTGAGGATAATTTATCCCAAATTTTAAGTCTAATATCCATAGGACATTGAACAGAATCGATTCCAAATAATGTTACTCCTCGTAGAATAAAGGGATAGACTGATGTTGACAATTCATGAGATGCAACATTCCCACAGCATGTTACAACACCCCCGTAATTAGTTGATTTAATTGCTGTGGCTAACATATTTCCGCCTACTGTATCTATTACTCCTGCCCATCTACCCTTTAAAAGTGCTCTCTGAGAATCGTCATCTACTTCTTTCCTATCAATTATGTCCTTTGCACCAATTCCTAATAGCATTTCTTTTTCAGAAGCTTTTCCTGTGGCAGCAATTACATTATATCCAATCTTACTTAAGATTGAAATAGCTATACTACCTACTCCTCCTGTTGATCCTGTTACTAATATAGGTCCATCATTAGGTTTTACACCTGAGTTAACTAGTTTATAGACTGATAGAGCAGCTGTAAATCCAGCAGTTCCATATATCATACTTTCTCTAAGAGAAAGATTTTCAGGAAGTTTTACAATCCATTCAGCAGGAACTCTAATATATTCTCCATATCCTCCGGACGTATTCATTCCTAAATCATATCCTGTTACAATCACCTTGTCTCCAATCTTAAAGTTATCATTAGTGCTTTCAGCTACGATACCTGCCGCATCAATTCCTGGAGTGTGCGGATAGTTTTTGGTAACTCCACGATTACCTGTAGCAGAAAGAGCGTCTTTATAGTTTAATGAAGAATATTTTACATTTATTATTACGTCTCCTTCTGGTAGGTCTTCAATTTGTTTAGCTACAATTTCTCTTTTAAATTTTTTTTCTTCCGTTTCTGATACTAACAGTGCATTATATGTATTATTGATCATTTTAAAAATCCTCCTATAAAATATAGTTTTATATAAAACTAATTATAACAAAAATATAGTTGGATATCAAACTATATCAAGTAAATTGCTTTATAGTTTATACAATATTATAATTAAATATATAATTTAAATTATACATTAGAATGGGAGTCTAGTTATGAATGATAAATATATAGTATATTTCATAAGCAAAACTAAGAAAAAAATGACTGAATTTATTGAAAGAGAACTTAAAGAAGAAGAGCTAGATGATTTAGTACCTTCCTATGGGAATATACTTACAGTACTGTACGACAATGATGGAAAATTAAGCATGAAGGAAATAGGAGAATTAATAGGAAAAGACAAGTCTACTATTACCGTATTAATCAATAAGTTATCAAAATTAGGATATGTAGAAAAGGAAAAATGTCAAGAAGATAGAAGAGTAACTTACATAGTACTTACCGAAAAAGGCAAGTCAATAGAAGATAAATTCAATGATATTTCTAAAAAAGTATATTTAACAGCATATAAGAACTTCTCTAAAGAAGAAAAAGATATATTTCTTAAGCTGTTAAAGAAAATGAACAATAATTTTGATTTAAATAAGTAGGGCAATATTATAACATTGCCCTACTATTATTTATTAACTATTTTAATAAACCTATTGTAAACTCTTCTCCAACTTTTTTGAAGTCATTACTCATTCTGCCACTTTTATCAGGAAATTTAACAGCATAAGGAGTAAGATATAGTTTTTTTGCATTTTCATCAAGATTTCCATTAATAGTTTCTAATTGAAACATTCCATTATGGGCAGTTGCACTAGTCATAGAAAATTCGACTTGATTTCCTAAATCATCATGTCCTTTTAACAGCATATCGTAATAAATACCTTCTGATCCTTTTGAGAAATAGATTTTTTGTCCTAAATTATTACTAGTATATTTTTTTAGTATAATCTCTTGGTCATTATCAAGCTTAAAACTATAATCAAGTAAAATCTCCTTAGTATTTAAAGCTAATTCATCGCCATTAGTTTTAAATTCAAACACCCATTGCCCTGAAATTGTTTTCTCATTAATAATTGGATCTGAGAATACCACTTTAACATTTAAGTCACCATTTAAATAATCTAAGTCACCATCGATATCATTTTTTACGTTATGAAACATCACTTCTTCTACGGTATAATCATCTATTTGTTTTGAACTTCCGTTGCCTCCACTAATTACTCTTTTTCCGTTTATATAAATACTAGAATCTAACGAAAATGAACCATTTTCTAATTTCTCATTATATTTGGAAGTAGCTGAAACCACTAACTGATCATTGTCTAAAACAACTTCGTTTAATTGAACAGTTAGACCATTCTTAGATATTGACTGATTTACAACTGTTTTATATTCATCTAAGCTTTTTTCTATTCCTAAGTAACTGGCTATATCGTAAGCAAGGGTATTTGCATATGCTAAAACATTATGACCTAAATTAGTTGTAAATAATGTTACTACTAATAGACCTATGGAAGCAGTTGATACATATTTTTTATATAGAGTAGTATTTCTTTTTATAGATTTTTTAAAGATATTCTTTATTTTTCTTTTTTCAATATCAGTAAATTCCTCTTTATTGTATTCATTTAAATCTATTTCAACCTCATTTAACAGATCATATATATTTTTTTTCATTTTTTATCTCCTCTCTATAACATTAAACATACTTTTAAGTTTTCTTTTTCCTCTAGATACTCTGTTATAAATTACATCTTTTTTCAATCCTGTTACCTTGCTTATATGGGAAACATCTTGTTCTTCAACATATAATCTAAGAAATAAATTTTTATCTTCATTTTTTAAGCAATTTAATAATTCATCTAAATCTCTGTCTAAATCTTTTTTAGTAATTTCTTTAAAAACGTCATCATCTGATATTATTTTTATATTGTCTATATTTTCATTTTTTAAATCTCTTAAATACTTACGTCTATAATCAATAGTTTTATATTTTGATATTGCCGCTACCCAACTTTTAAAAGTACTTTTATCTTTATTAAAACTATATATATTGTTCCAAATTCCTAAAAGTATATCGTTTATACATTCTTCTTGATGACTTTCTAAGTTATATAAATGTTTCCTAACAATGGATTTAATAACCCATCCGTAAGTATCTATAACATATTCTAGAGCTTTTTCGTCCCTGCTTTTTAGCCGATCAATAAAATTTTCTTCTGTAATCCTCCTCATTCAGTTCCCTCCTTTCATAGGTTTACTGTTTAATTTGTCCGGACACTTAATACTTCGTATTCTATAATATATTATCTATCAAGAAATTGTAAAAATTTTTAGTAATAATATATCTACCAAATAGGCAGGTATATTTTGTCGAATTTTGCGGTTTAAAATTCATGATGAATTTTAGGGTTATGAAGGAATAAAATGAAAATATGTCGAAAAGTATAGATTGCAATATAAAACAGTAGTACATATAATAATGAAATTAACTATAAAAACTACATAGAGTCAAAGGTATTTGAATAAAGATTATAAAGTAAAAATAAACTAATATTTATTTAAATTAAGATCTCAGAATTAATATAGAGAGGTGTTTATAATGGCAATAGTAGATGTTGTAAAATATAATGGAAATCCAGATGTATTTGCTTGGAAATATCCGAATGAAGAGCTGGGAACTTGGACACAGCTTATTGTTAATGAATCTCAGGAGGCTATCTTATTTAAAGGCGGGCAAGCTCTAGATTCATTTTCAGCTGGAAGACATACTTTGGAAACTGCAAATATTCCACTTTTAAATAGAATAATAAATCTTCCATTTGGTGGACGTTCACCTTTTATTGCGGAGATTTGGTATATAAACAAGATTGTCTCCCTTGATGTAAAATGGGGCACACCTACACCAATTCAACTTCAGGATCCTAAATATGGAATATTTATTTCACTGAGATCTTTTGGTCAATTTGGGATTCAAATTGAAGATTCAAGAAAGTTTTTAATGAAGTTAGTGGGTACCCTTCCTGTATTTGACAAAGATAATTTGACAAGGTTTTTTAGAGGTATATATCTTACAAAGGCAAGAGATGCTATATCTTCATATTTAGTACATAAAAAAGTAAGTGTTTTGGAGATAAATGCATATCTTGATGAATTATCTGAACATATAAAGGAAAAAATAGCGCCTATAATGTCGGAATATGGAATAAAGCTAGTTAATTTCTATGTAAATGACATAAATATTCCAGAAGATGATTCTGGGGTGGCCAAACTAAAAGACGCTTTAGCAAAGCGAGCTGAAATGGACATTGTAGGATATAACTATGCTCAAGAACGTTCCTTTGATACTTTAGAGGGAGCTGCTACTAATCCTGGTTCAGCTCAATCTGGACTAATAGGGGCTGGAATTGGTTTAGGAATGGGTGCTGGTATGGGAGGTGCTATTGGTTCTCAATTTGGTGGGATAGTCGAAAATATAAATATAACAGCTAAAACAAAAAGTTGTCCTAACTGCGATGCTACTCTTAAAATAGAAAAACAGTTTTGTGGTCGATGTGGATATAATTTCGAAAATTCAATAGATAAAGAACTAATTACGTGCAGTAAGTGTAATTATAAATATGATAAAAATGTAAAATTCTGTCCCGAATGTGGTGACCCATACAATCCTTGTCCAGAGTGTAAAGCAGATGTGAATATGGGTGCTGATAATTGTCATAAATGTGGGACTTCAATGCCAAAGCCATGTTCTAACTGTGGCACATCAATAAAAGGGAAAAATAAATTTTGTCCAGAATGTGGAATAAGCTTAATGAAAAGATGTGCAAGCTGTAATTTTGAAATAGAAGGTAGTCCTAAGTTTTGTCCGGAATGTGGTAATAAAATGTAGTTTTTAGCTATGAGGAGGGATCAGATGAAAAATAATAAAAGGTTGGTTGCAAATATTATAATATGTTTAATAATAGCAACTGTTACATTAGTGATTTTTTTCGTAGGCTTCTCAAAAGGTGAAAGAACAAGCCTTGATTATGCGAGCTTGATTTTTATATTGATTTCAGAATTTGCTTTGTTTGCTGGATTGATGTTACTATCTATGAATAGTGCTTATATGAAGACGGCACTTATTAGGTCAGGAATAATTACAGCATTGAGTGGTTATTGGATATTAACTACATTGGTCTCCTTATTTTTAAAAAGAGTATTTAATGATAACATAGGCGGCTTTATTACAGTACAAATTATAATAATGGGTATTACAGCTATTATTTGTATAACTTTGTTTATAGTATCATCTAGTGTCCAAGGCTCTAATAATAAGAATATAAATAAGAGAGGTTGTTTACAGGATGGAGAAAATATTGCATTCTCTCTTAAAAGCAACATAGAGTTTCAATCTTATAGAAACCACCTTGATGAATTATATGAAATTTTAAAATACAGTGATAAGATTTCTACAAATGCTGCTTTAGATAAAGAAATCAATAATAAAATAACATTATTATCTAGCTATTTAAACGATAAAGAAATGAAAGAAGTTGAAGTAAAACAATATATAGATAATATTATTTCCATGATTAAAGAAAGAAATATGATAACTCTTCAGTCAAAACGAGGAGGTTATTAAAATAATTTTAGTAGAATTAAAAGCAAGGAGGAAAATAAAATGGGAATAAACTCTACTAGCTATAATAGTAACAATCAAGAAAGTTTTACAAATCCTAAAATACCGTGGTGGCTGTCTTTTCCAGCAATCAGTATAATAACTTTTTTTCTGTTCCCCGTTGGAATATTTCTAATTTGGAAACGAAAAAAAATGGATACGAATTCCACAGGCATTATAACAATTGTAGTTGGTGGTACATTTGTGGTTATGGGGCTTATTATGTTTCAAACTGTGGTTCGAGGTCTTCCCGAAGGTGCTTATTCTGGGTTGGCACCTATTTTTATTACAGGAATAATCATTATTTTTTTCGGAAGAAAAAGAAGAAGAAAAAATGCAGATAAGCTTAGAAAATACATACCAATTATTTTAAGTAATAAAGAAACATCTATTAATAATATAGCGACAACAATACCTACATCATATAAGATTGCAAAAAAGGATATACAAAACTTGATTAATAAAGGTCATTTAACTGATATGTATATTAACGAAGCAACAGGAGAAATTATTTTTCTTAGAGAGCAAAGATTAAATTATGGAAATGTACATAGTAATCAAGAAACGCGTAGTAATCAGGCACAACGTAGTAATCATCAATCACATAGTAATCAAGCACCACGTAGTAATGTATATACAAGTGTGCATTCTACCACTACTACTAGTGGTAATGTTGACCCTGATACTGCAAGGAGAGTATTTGAAAACTTACAGCCTTTAATGGATATGGCATTTAATACTGATTCTAATATTAATACGAATACTAACAGGAACATGAATGCCAATACTAATACATCAGAGACTGTTGTTGCTTGTAAAGGCTGTGGCGCTAATAATAGGGTTATTAGAGGTAGTTTAGCTGAATGCCAATACTGTGGTTCTCCCATTGACAATTAAGAAAGCGAGAAATAAGTAAATAAAAAAACATCTTTTCTTTTTCTATTAGAAAAGATGTTTTTTATTTGTTAAAAATGTTTGTTTAATGAATTTAGATTTGCTAATATGTCAAAATCTCATATTACTTATGCTAGTGATAGCATAAGTAGCCCAATTATCATTACGCATATACCAATTAGCTTCATATTAGATATCAACTCTATTTCCGATATGCTTCAAAGGTAATAATTTGATCCTCTTTTGTTGGATATTGTCCAAATTTATAATCTGAGGAGATAATAATATCTGAAAAACCGATACTTTCGAGAATTAATCTAAACTCTTCAACTCCATACCATCTGAGTGGAAAACGCTCTAATTCAGTTTGTATTAATTTTTTATTACGCCATTTTTCATATCGCATGTGAGATACAGCATATTGATTTATAAAGTTAACTTCTACAAGTGTTTCATTTAATGTGATTAAATCTCCTGTAGGAGTGGTCCAGGTTCTTGTTGAAGTAACCCCAGTTTTAAAATTCGTTTGTACAAAAATATCAATGATAAGTCGGCCACCTAGGGAAAGATGTTCATAAAAGCATTTCAATGCATTAATAGAATCATTTCTATTCTCTAGTAGTAAAAAAGAACCAGTAGGAACAATAATAGCTTCATATCTATGTGGCAGAGAAAAAGACTGCATATTTTCCTGATAAAGCTCAGATTTAAGTTCCCTTTCTTTACAATAAGATCTGCATAAATCTAGCATTTCACAAGAAACATCTATACCGTCTACAGTAAGTCCTGCCTCCAATAGAGGAATTAAGATACGACCTGTTCCAACTGCTGGCTCAAGAATTCTTCCATCCAAATTTTCAAGTCTTTCCCTATAAAATTCAACATCTCCAAAAGAGTGACCAATAGGTTTATCTATATCATATACTTCTGTAGAAAGTTTACTATAAAAGCTGAACATAGTATTCCACCTCTAATCTAAGTTA
Source organism: Alkaliphilus sp. B6464 (assembly GCF_018141165.1). Taxonomy (NCBI): domain Bacteria; kingdom Bacillati; phylum Bacillota; class Clostridia; order Peptostreptococcales; family Natronincolaceae; genus Alkaliphilus; species Alkaliphilus sp. B6464. The sequence continues at coordinate 446,565 of NZ_CP058557.1, read as the reverse complement.
ATATATTAATAATACAATAATTAAATTTTTATTTTAATAAAAATAGAGTGTCAACTTAAGAATATATTGATTAAATCTTTTTAATAGGAACGTAAATTTCCATAGAAACTTTGTTATATTCCCAAGGATGACAACGTTCGTCGTAGAACTCAAAATCTAGTTTTGTATCATCAATTTCATATCCAGAGTTTGGAAACCACTCTTCTAGTATATATTTCCAAGTACCTTGAATAGAATCTACAAAATCAGGGTCCTCAACAGAAGGGGTAGTAAATACAGCATAGGTTGCCGATGGAACCTCAAGCTTATACATATCTGCCATAGCATTATCAAAGCTGGTCACTTCTACTCCTAAAATATAGGAAAACTCGTCGGTCTCCATATTGGTATTCACGCAAATACCATACTCACCATGTCTAGGGGGTAACTGTGTTTCATATAGTGTAGCTTCCTTACCTTCAAGATTACAGTTATCCCAAAAAGCTGGTATATCTCGAGAATGGGCATTATTTCGTAGAGTTGTTTTAAATTCATATCCAACTATTTTAAAGGAATCTCTGTTAATTATTTTAGGCTGCATTATAATACCTCCAGTTTTATTTTCCCTTAATTTTTTTAGATCAATCCTTTTAAGTAGACCAATTGGTGCGTGCATTCTATAAAAGCTTGGAGGATATCCAAAGGATTTTTTGAAAGCCTTTGTGAAACCAGCATGGGTTTCAAAACCATAGGTTAAGGCGATGTCCAATACTTTTTGTCCATTACTAAGATCATAGAGGGCATATTGAAGTTTACGCCTAGTTATATACTCCATTACAGGCATGCCAACAAAGCTGTTAAAGACTTTATAATAATGATATGTTGAAAATCCTGATATTTTGGCTAGTTCATCCACGGTTATTTTTTCTAGTATATGATCATCAATATAGTCTAAAGTTTTCTGTATTAAATTTAAATAGTGCATCAGAGGCCTCCTTCCAAGTAAAAGCTTACCTAGGTTAATTATATAATATCAATAAAAAGTAAAATTTTCTTATCCTATTTTGTTGCTTTTTAAAACTACATCACGATACATCCCATTTTAGCACAGAGTTAAAATAGAATTAAAAATTTTTACTGTTGAATATATTTGTTATTCAGTTTATAAACAATGCTCGTAAAACTTTAAGGTGAATCTCAACATAAGTAAGTGATATTTATTTTGCCAAACAATTTTACTCCGTCCTTATAGTTATAGCGCTAAGACATCCTAAATTTAAATTAATAATAACCCTCTCCATAGGTAAAAATATATTTAAACTAGGAGGGAGTTGTTTTTATGTTTATACCAAATCGAGTATTGTTTGAAAAAGAATCCTTAGATTATCCATTAGGTAAAGAATTATATGATAAATTTAGAAATGATCCAGAGGTCGAAATTATAAAACTTACATCAAATAAAATTAATCAATATATACCAGGGGAAGATATGTATAAAAAATATAGGGAGGGTAAAAAAACTCTAGTAGTGGGTACAAAAAAGAGCCTTAAGTTTCAAAGCTGTAAGCCATCGGCCCATTATCAGCTTCCATTGGTTAGTGGCTGTATGGGACAATGTGAATATTGTTATTTAAACACTCAACTAGGTGACAAACCTTTTGTAAGGGTACATGTAAATGTAGATGATATATTAAATCAAGCTAAAAAATATATAGATGAAAGAAAACCAGAGATAACTATATTTGAAGGAGCTGCCACTTCTGATCCTATTCCAGTAGAGCCATATACTAATTCTCTGAGGAAAACTATAGAATATTTTGGCAAAGAAGAATTTGCTAGGTTTAGATTTGTTACTAAATATAATGATGTAGATAGCTTAATAGATGCAAAACATAATGGACATACGGAAGTTAGATTTAGTATAAATACGGATAAAATAATAAAAGATTATGAGCATTATACAGCAGGAGTAAAAAGAAGAATAGAAGCTGCTGCAAAGCTTGCAGATAGTGGGTATCCTATAGGATTTATAATAGCTCCAGTATTTATGTATGATAATTGGAAAGAAGACTATAGAAAACTTATAGATATGCTATATACAACTTTACCAAAGGGGATAGATAAACCTATTGGCTTTGAGGTTATTTCCCATAGATATACTACTAAAGCTAAAAATACTATATTACAAATTTTCCCAGAAACCACATTACCTATGAATGATGAAGAAAGAAAATATAAATATGGTCAATTTGGATATGGTAAATTTGTGTATACAAAAGAAGAACTGCAGGATATGAAGGACTTTTTTCAACTAGAGATAGATAGTAAATTTAAAAATAAGAATATAAAGTATATAATATAGATAGACATTATAATAAGTCATAATTTAACATTACTTTCAGTTTCTTAAGAAATTAGATTATTATAAGCAGATGATAATTCCTAGGTTAATATAAAAAATAATGGTACAATATATCTACATATATTAATTAAGGGGAGGAGTAGCAGAATGAAAAAACTAATTTCATGGAATGTTAATGGAATAAGAGCCTGTGTTACTAAGGGATTTTTAGATTATTTTAATGAAGTAGATGCAGATATATTTTGTATTCAGGAAAGCAAGCTTCAAGAAGGACAGATAGACTTACAGCTTGAAGGATATTACCAATATTGGAACTATGCAGAAAAGAAAGGTTATTCTGGTACTGCTATTTTTACTAAGGAAGAACCAATTTCTGTGACCTATGGACTAGGTATAGAAGAGCATGACAATGAAGGAAGAGTTATTACAGTAGAATTTGAGGAATATTACGTTATAACTGTATATACTCCAAATTCTCAGAGAGAACTGGCAAGACTAGATTACAGAATGCAGTGGGAAGATTGCTTTAGGGAGTATATAAATAATCTTGATAAAAAGAAACCTGTAATAGTATGTGGAGATCTAAATGTTGCACACAATGAAATAGATCTTAAAAATCCAAATAGCAATAGAAAAAATGCTGGTTTTAGTGATGAAGAAAGAGGAAAATTTACTAAACTTTTACAAAGTGGTTTTATTGATACATATAGATATTTCTACCCAGAGAAAGAAGGAGCTTACACTTGGTGGTCCTATATGTTTAATGCTAGAAAAAATAATGCGGGGTGGAGAATAGATTATTTCTGTGTTTCGGAAAGATTAAAGGATAAACTAGCAAGTGCAGATATACATAATGAGATATTAGGCTCAGACCATTGTCCAGTGGAGCTTGTACTAGACATTTAAAAACAACAAACTTGCTATACCTTATAAGGTATAGCATAGTTTATATTTAGGAGATTGAATTACCTTTATATTCTTCTTGCTACTTCTACAGCTTAAGCTTTCCATTACAACATTTCTAGATGCAGTTGTATTTCTAGCAAGTATATCATGGGAGCTAGTTACATGAGGTAAATTGCTACCAGGAATAAGATGAATGTTTTTATTTTACATTAATTATATATTGACATCCATCGGAACAATGTGATATAATAAGCAAATTGGCAAAATAATCGGCTGGAGCTGAACAGAAGTATAGAAAATAATTTTTCGAAATAACCTTATCTCTAATTCCAAAATTATTATTAAGATACTTTTCATTCTATTTCAAAGTGCTACAAGAATACAATTCTTATCTTGTCTTACACTAGAAACTCTAAAATTCCAATATAAACTATTTAAATTAAAAGTTTTTAAGTGACTTGATTCACAAAGTATATCTGTTTATTTTTATACATGAAATCGAGATAAATAGCTGATTATGGACTAATATAATATATTAGTTTTTTGTTGTGTCATATTTTATTACAATAAAAAAGAAGGGGGTGTGTAGGTGACAAAAGAAATTATATTTTCGCTTGTAGGTTTATTTTTAATAACTTCTCTAACTAATGTACTAGCAACATTAAAAACTATGCTAATGTCAAAAAACATCATGAATCCAGTATATGTTCTAGTATTTATAGATTCTATGATTTTTGCAACAATTGTAAGTAAAGTAACTAGTTCTAATGGAATGCATTTTACTATTTCTTATGCTTTAGGAAAAACAGCAGGAGTAATTATTGGTGGTATAATCGAAAATAGGTTAGCTTTAGGTATCTTAGAAGTTGATTTATTTTTAAGCGATGAAAACAAAATGATGAAAATTGCAGAAAAGCTTAGAATAGAAGGCTATACAGTTAATAACTTTCGTGCTCAAGGTAATAATGAAGATACAAGGTACAAAGTTGAAGTTGTTATTAAGAGAAAAGAGTTTCATGTATTTCAAGATATTTTGAATGAATGTGGTGTAAGTAACCCAACCCTTAAAATTAAAAACCTAAGTAAAGTAAATGGAAAAATTACTACAACACGAGTTCAAACGACATAAAAACTTAAATATAATCTAATGCAAAGGAATGATAAAAATGAATTCTATGCAGTTAGGGAAAAAAATAATATTTTAAAAAGTACTACACCTTTAGAGATGTAGTATTTTTTATTTCATATAAATAGTACTAAGAGATAAATGTGAAATATAAAGAATAAATGTTATAATTAAAATATATTAATTATAATAGTCTGAATTGTTTTTCGCAAAAGAATGATCTGAAGGTAACAAATTTGGTTCGAAAATAAAATATAATGGGGGAGCAAAGATGGAAATCACAATTAATAGGGAATACGTACTACAGAAAGCAAAGGAATTATTGGAGTTCGACAGTCCTAGTGGATTTTGCTTTGAGATTATGGACAAGATTAGTGTATGGGTAAAAGAGTTTGGATATGCCTTTGAAACAACTAATAAAGGTTGTGGAATAATTAATATACCTGGTAAAAGTAGTGATAAGGTAATTGGTTTATCTGCCCATGTAGATACATTGGGAGCTATGGTTAGATCTATTACTAGTAATGGTACATTAAAATTCACTCTAATTGGAGGACCTATCGTACCTACATTAGATAGTGAGTATTGCACGATTAGGACAAGAGATGGAAAAATATATACAGGAACATTTTTAAGTACAAGTCCTGCTGCCCATGTGTTTGAAGATAGTTCTTCTAAAAAGCGAGATACTCAAAACATGGAAATAAGGATAGATGAAGTAGTAAAATCTAAAAAAGATGTAGAAGATCTAGGCATAGCTGTTGGCGATTTTATATTTATAGATCCTAAAACAACAATAACTGAAAGTGGATTTGTAAAGTCTAGATTTATAGATGATAAAGGCAGTGTCGCTTGCTTAATATCTCTGTTAGAGCTTATGAGCAGAGAAAATATAGTTCCTGAGTATACTACTAAAATATTGATTTCTACATACGAAGAAGTTGGACATGGGGCTTCCTACATACCAGAAGATATAACGGAAATGATAGCTGTAGATATGGGTTGTATAGGTGATGATCTTAGCTGCAGCGAGTATGATGTTTCTATATGTGCTAAGGATTCAGGTGGACCATATGATTATAATATGACTACTCAGTTAATTAATCTTGCTAAAGAAAATGATATTAATTTTGCAGTTGATATTTATCCTATGTATGGCTCTGATGTTGTAGCAGCTCTAAGAGGAGGAAATAATATTAGAGGAGCTTTAATTGGACCAGGGGTACATGCATCCCATGGTATGGAAAGAACTCATTATAATGCTCTAGAAAGTACAATTAAGTTATTGTATTTATACTTAACTAGGTAATTATATAAAGAGGTAGAGTATAAAATAGTTTTAGTGTATATTTTAATTATGGCAAAAGTAGTAACATAAGCCAAGGGTTACAGACAACTGTTTCGAGATTTAAACATTAGAATAAACATATTAATAAAAAAACGTACATATATAATGGATCCTATGGAATAGACAATAAAAAAAGTCTATTGCCATGGGATCTTTTTGTACAACGTAAATATTATGTTAAGCCAATGCCCTATCCAAAGCTTAGACAAGCTCAACAGGTAAGTTATATGAGGTTTTTAGAGTTTGGAGAGCTTTACGTAATGCTTCAAATAGTAGATGGGTGGATTTTAAAGTATGTAGTCGCATTTTATGCAATATTACTCTTAAGCAAGGAGTTTAATTTAAAATAGAAGAAGGGGTATCCTTTCTATAGGGTATTTTGCTATTTTAAAATTAATATATTGACATTATTAATTATGTTATATAGTATATATGTATTTACAATGTAATTAATTAAGATAATTTAAATTTATTATAAAATTTAAAGGGGGTAAAATATTGAAGAAACAGAAAAATTCTAAAAAACCTTTGATTTACTACTATGTAATTGTCATGCTAGTAATGATGGTGCTTAATGCGCTTGTATTTCCAGAATTCTTAAATCAACACATAAAAGAAGTTGATTATGGAACTTTCTTAAAACGTGTTGAAGATGGAGATGTAAGTCAGGTTCAAATAGAAGGTAATCAGATTGCTTTTCTTGTGAAAAATGAGGCTGAAAAAAACAATATCTATGTTACTGGACTTATGGAAGACCCAGACTTAGTAAATCGTCTATATAAGGCAGATGTGAAATTTACCAAGGATATTCCAAAGGAAAAGTCACCGCTGCAGAATTTTCTTATTACATGGATACTTCCTATGGTTTTATTTATCGGAATCGGACAGATTTTAACAAGACAACTGCGAAAGCGCATGGGTGGCCCAAGTGCTATGACATTTGGCAAGAGTAATGCCAAAATTTATGTTCAGGCGAAAACAGGTAAAACCTTTGCAGATGTAGCAGGACAGGATGAAGCTAAAGAGGCATTGAACGAAATTGTAGATTTTCTGCATAATCCTAAAAAATATGCAGAAATTGGAGCTGTATTACCTAAGGGTGCGTTACTGGTTGGACCTCCTGGTACTGGTAAAACGTTGTTAGCTCGTGCAGTTGCTGGTGAAGCTAATGTACCATTCTTTTCAATATCTGGATCTGAATTTGTTGAAATGTTTGTAGGTATGGGTGCAGCAAAGGTTCGTGACTTGTTTAAACAAGCCAATGAGAAAGCTCCTTGTATAGTATTTATAGATGAGATTGACACTATCGGTAAAAAACGTGATAGTGGTGGTATTGGTGGCAACGATGAACGGGAACAGACCTTGAATCAGCTTCTTACAGAAATGGATGGATTTGATGGTAAAAAGGGAGTCGTTATCCTTGCTGCAACTAATCGCCCAGAAACACTAGATAAGGCCTTATTGCGTCCAGGACGTTTTGATAGACGTATTCCAGTCGAACTTCCAGACCTTGCAGGGAGAGAAGCAATCCTAAAGGTGCATGCTGAAAAAGTAAAAATGGAATCTAAAATTGATTTTAATGTCATTGCAAGAGCTACTGCTGGAGCTTCTGGTGCAGAGCTTGCTAATATTGTGAATGAAGCGGCCCTACGTGCAGTAAGATCGGGGCGCAGCTTAGTTGCTCAAGAAGATTTAGAAGAATCTGTTGAGGTTGTTATAGCAGGTTATCAACGGAAAGGTGCAGTAATATCTCCAAAAGAAAAAAAGATTATTGCATATCACGAAATAGGCCATGCTTTGGTGGCTGCAAAGCAAACGGATTCTGCCCCTGTTCACAAAATTACTATTATCCCAAGAACCTCTGGTGCTTTAGGCTACACTATGCAGGTGGAAGAGGATGAACGTACATTAATGAGCAAAGAACAAGCCTTTAATAAGATAGTCACCTTCACAGGAGGACGTGCTGCGGAAGAATTGATATTTAATACTGTTACATCTGGAGCATCTAATGATATAGAACAAGCGACAAGAATTGCCCGTGCCATGGTTACACGCTTTGGAATGAGCAAAAGCTTTGATATGATGGCTTTAGAAACGGTAAATAATCAGTATCTTGGAGGAGATGCATCTCTAATATGCTCTCCAGAAACAGCCGCAAGGATTGACGAAGAAGTTCTATCTATTATTAAGAATGCCCATGAAAAAGCTATAGGCATTTTAAAAGAAAACCAAGATAAACTACACGAATTGACAAGCTATTTACTAGAAAAAGAGACTATTACTGGCGAAGAATTTATGGATATTCTATCTAAAGATAGTAATATTATTTCTAAGGACGGTGATATTGTTTCCAAGGATGGTGTGGAATGAATAATATTATAAGTCAATTAATTTACACTTTACCAGCAATACTTATTGCAATATCTATGCATGAGTTTGCACATGGCTATGTTTCATATAGACTGGGTGACCCTACCCCTAAGCATATGGGTAGACTTTCGATTAATCCCTTGGCCCATCTTGATCCTGTAGGTACTATTTGTCTATTAATTTTTCATTTTGGATGGGCAAAACCTGTAGGTGTTAATCCCTATTATTATAAAGACAGAAAAAAAGGTATGGTAATGGTGGCCCTTGCTGGGCCTATTATGAACTTTTTTATTGCATTTATAAGTATTTTTACTATGGGATTAATTTTAAAGGTTACGGAAGGATATGCTGGGACATTTATAAGATATACATTTAATTTTTTAAATTATTTATTTATCATAAATATTGGGCTTGGTGCATTTAATCTTATACCAGTTCCACCTTTAGATGGTTCTAAAGTTCTAGGGGCAGTTCTACCTTCTGATAAATACTTTAAATATATGCAGTACGAAAGATATGGAACCCTTATCTTAATGGGACTTCTATATTTAGGAATTTTAGATGTACCACTTACTATTGTCCGTAGTTCATTAAGTAAGGTTATGTGGACAGTTGTAAGCTTTATCTTTAGATTAGGTTAAACAAGATTTATAAAAATCCTCTCACAGGAAATTGGGTGAGAGGATTTTTGTAAACTATTCAATATGACTTTTATATTTGTCCTATCGCCATTTGCACTAAAAATGCAACTATAACTACTAGTGCAGAAATAATAAATCCGTGAAACATTGGAGCAAATCCAGATTTCGAAAGTTTTTTAAAGTTAGTTTTAAGTCCTATAGCACCTAAAGACATAACCATAAAAAATTTACTTATCTTAGATATGGAAGAACTTAGCCCTTCAGGAAGAATTCCAATACTTTTAATAGCAACCATACCAAGAAACATTAGAATAAACCAAGGGAAAATCTTTTTAATATCAACCTTTTTCTTTTCATGGCTGGCTACAGTACCATCTCCGGCCACAGATATTTCTTCTGCTTTTCTAATAAGTCTTTCGTTGATATAAGAGAATATAAGCACAACAGGAACAATCGATAAAGTCCGTGTAAGCTTAACTATTACAGAAAAATTCCCTGCAATATCTGAGAAGGCATAGCCCGCAGCAACTACTGAAGAAGTGTCATTTACAGCTGTCCCAGTCCAAAGACCATATCCTAAATCAGACATACCAAAGTACTTACCCATAATAGGGAATAAAATTACCATAACAATGTCAAATATAAATGTAGCAGATATGGCATATGCAATATCACTATCTTCAGCATCAATAGCTTGTGCAATAGCAGCCACGGCAGAACCACCACATATACCTGTTCCCGCTGATATAAGTCCTGATAATTTCCAATTCATTTTAAAAAGCTTACCAAATAAATATCCACCACCAAAGGCAGTTATAAGTGTAAATATCATAACAAACAAGGAAAATTTTCCGACCTCTACTACTTGAGAGAAACTTAGGGTAGCTCCCATTAGAATAATGGCAAGGCGTAATATTTGCTTAGATGTAAAGTTAAAGCCTTTTTCAAGGATTTCATATTTCGCTGTTAAAGGATTTAATAACATACCTATAATTAGGGCAAAGACCCCTGCACCTATAAGATTATATGGTATAAGTCCACTTAAAAAAACTGAGGCAACTGCAAGTGTAACGGTAACTAATATTCCTGAGGAATATTTTTTAATAAATTCCATAAAATCAACTCCTTATTTAAATGTCTTCTTGATTTTATCATCTATAAACTATAATTTCTACTTATAAATATTTATATATCTATAATATAAATTTATAGAAACAAGAACAAAATATTAGATAATATTAAAGCTATTTTGTTTATTTTAAACTAAAATAATGTTATAATAGAGAGTCAAAGTTTTTTTGGTCTAGTATTTATTAAAACAATTTAATTATAAATATTTAAATAATAATTCATAAGGGGAGGAAGACAAATGAAAATAGGATTCGATCATGAAAAATATTTGGAAGAGCAGTCGAAGTATATTTTAGAAAGAGTTAATAATTATGATAAGCTATATTTAGAATTTGGAGGGAAACTCCTATTTGATCTTCATGCAAAACGAGTTTTGCCTGGATTTGACGAAAATGCAAAAGTGAAACTATTACAGAAATTAAAAGAAAAAATTGAAGTTGTTATTTGTGTATACGCAGGTGATATTGAAAGAAATAAAATAAGAGGAGATTTCGGCATCACCTATGATATGGATACCTTAAGATTGATTGATGATTTAAGGGCTTATGAGCTGGATGTAAATAGTGTTGTTATTACAAGATATGATGGACAACCAGCAACTACTGTTTTTATTAATAAGCTTGAGCGCAGGGGGATAAAGGTATATACTCATCGAACCACTAAAGGATACCCTACAGACGTAGATACAATTGTAAGTGATGAAGGATATGGTAAGAATCCATATATTGAGACAACAAAGCCCATTGTTGTTGTAACTGCTCCAGGGCCAGGAAGTGGTAAGCTAGCAACCTGTCTTAGTCAGTTATATCATGAATATAAAAGAGGTAGGGCAGCAGGATATTCAAAATTTGAGACCTTCCCTGTATGGAATGTTCCTTTAAAGCATCCTTTAAATATAGCTTATGAGGCAGCAACAGTAGATCTGAAAGATGCAAATATGATAGACCCCTTTCATCTTGATGCCTACAATGAGGTAGCAGTTAACTACAATCGTGATGTAGAAACCTTCCCCGTACTTAAAAGAATTATAGAAAAAATAACAGGAACAGAATCAGTATACAAATCTCCAACGGATATGGGAGTTAACAGAGTAGGTTTTGGTATAATTGACGATGAAGCAGTAAAAGAAGCATCTAAGCAAGAAATTATTAGAAGGTATTTTAAAACAGGGTGTGAGTATAAAAAAGGTTATGTAGAAAAAGAAACCTTTGAAAGATCGAAACTAATTATGGAGGAGCTAGAACTAAGACCGGAAGATAGAACAGTGGTTGGCCCTGCAAGAGAACGATCTGCTAGATTAAAAGAAATATCCAATAAAAATGAAGTCTGTCCGGCGGTATCAATAGAGCTTAACAATGGGACAATCTTAACAGGTAAGAATTCTGAGCTAATGGACGCAACAGCGGCTGTGATCTTAAATGCTGTTAAATACCTAGCTAATATATCTGATGAAATTTATCTAATTTCTCCAGTTATACTTGAACCGATTAGAAGCCTAAAATCTAAAACATTAGGAAATAGAAATGGAGTTTTAGACTGCGAGGAAATACTAATTGCCCTTAGTATATGCGCAGCTACTAATCCAACAGCACAGGTAGCTATGGAAAAGTTATCTATGCTAAAGGGATGCCAGGCACATTCAACTACTATTTTAAGTTCAAATGATGAGCAGATATTCAACAAACTGGGAATAGACATAACCAGCGACCCTGAATATGCTACGGAAAGTCTTTATTATAATGCATAGGAAATTATGCACTTAATGAAATTGCATATAAATCAAAAATCCCTAGAGATCAAGAAATGATTTCTAGGGATTTTTTATAAAATAACTTGACACTAGAGGTTTAACGCATTAAACTGAAACTAAGGTCTAATACATTAAACCAAGGAGGTGTTTTTTATGGAAAGTACAAAAATATTCGATGCAGAATTTAAGTTTATGAATTTAGTGTGGGACAGAGCACCTATAAAGAGTTCTGAGCTTGTAAGGCTTGCTGAAGATGAGCTGGGATGGAAAAAATCAACAACTTATACTGTTATCCGCAGACTCAGCGATAGAGGAATTATCAAGAATGAAAACTCTATAGTTATAGTACTTAAAGAAAGAGACAAAATTCAAAAAGCTGAAGCATATGAATTTATAGATAAAGTCTTTGATGGATCATTAAAGATGTTCTTTACATCATTTCTTAAGAAGGAAAAATTATCTAAAGAAGAACTTGAAGAGCTTAAAAAAATAGTCGAACTGAATTCTAAAAGAGGTGAGTGACGTTGTTAGAAAATATATTTTTATCTATATTTAACACGAGCATAACTGCAACCATAGTAGCTTTATTTGTAATAGTGATAAGGCTTATTTTAGATAAAAAGCTCTCAAAAACATTTAGTTATATACTATGGATAGTTGTTCTAATAAGACTCATTATACCTTTTTCCTATTATTCCAAGTTTAGCATTTTCAATATATCCTCAGTACCTTCACAGATAATTAAAATCAATAAAGACAGTGGAGGAATAAAATACATTTCAAATGGTATAGAAATTTTGGAAAATCCAACTGCCAACTCGATTTTTCCAGCACCTAATCCCACGGTATCTATAGACCCCGTACAGGTAGTAACCTTTATTGGTTCTCGAATATGGTTTATAATAGCTATCTCCATGCTTTTATTATTAGTTATAGCATATATTAGAACATCATCAAAACTTAAAACCGCAATAATTAATAAAGACAAAACTATTATAGATATTATCGAGCAATGTAGTAAAAGACTTAATTTTAAAAGGAAAATAAAAATATATACATCTGAAATTGTACAAAGTCCTGTAGTCTTTGGTTTAGTAAGACCTAAAATTATTATGCCAAAATTGATGCTGGATACTTATGATAAGGAAACCCTTTCCTATATAATTACTCATGAAATAGTTCATATTAAAAGATTTGACTACATTATAAAACCAGTTATGATAATTGTTCTAAGTATTCACTGGTTTAATCCAATAATATGGTTATCATTTATATTAGCTAGTAAGGATATGGAATTTTCATGTGACGAGAAAGTAATAAGGATATGGGAAGATGATATAAGAGCGGAGTACGCCACTTCCTTAATAAATACAGCTACAATTCAAAATGGTATATTCGGTGGAGGAATTTTAGCTTTTGGTCAAAGTAATATTAATAAAAGGGTGAAGGGTATTATGAAATATAAAAAACCAACATTGTTTTTGTCAGGTTTAGCAATAACAATATTGTTGATAACAATGATATTTACTTTAACAAATAGGCCTCCACATATACTATATGAAAATGATGAATACGGATTTTCATTAACCCTACCAAAGAGTATATCCGATGATATAAATATAATAGAGAATAGCGACGTTATATATTTTACAAGCAAAGATGTGGAAGAGATGTTTCCTGAAGAAGTCTTGGGGGTAATTGGAAGAATTGAAATCTATTATAAAAAAGATTCTGCAAAAGAAGATTTAAAGGAGTTAGAAGAAATATATAACTTAAAATATTTAGGAGAAAATGATAAATATTACTTTGGATGGGCTACTGCTACAGATGTTCAAGTTCCAACTGAAGCATCTAACCAGTTAAAGGATAAATATAGGAATTTGGAAGAAAAGTTTAGAGACGTTATTAAGACTTTTAAGATAAAGAGGGTTAATGGACTAAATAATTCTAAAAAGTTATCGGGCAAACATCCGATTGAGCCACCACCTATTATAATAATAGATGAAACAAATCCTCATACAATTGATAACTATGCAATACTTAAAACAAGTTGGAATGGTACTATGTATGATAGACTCTCTTTTTATCAAGCAGCTTGGAATAGTGAACCTAGTATTTTAACAGGACTACATAGACCTAAACCAGGAGAAAAATTTAAAATTGATTTTGGAGATTATCTGCCTGATGAAGTATCGGTAAAAATGGCTTACCTAACAGATAGCTTTGATGAATCACTACTACCTATAGTAGATGTCCCTGTCAGTAATGTGGAGGGTATTTACGAATTTGTTAACCCACCTGCATCAGATAGCTCAATTCCTACATCAGGTAGAGTATTTAGCATTAGTGCCACATGGGGCGAAAATATATGTGAGTATGTTTTTGCAACGGATGGGAAATTTGATAATTAGAATGAATAAGATTTAAAAAGTTAGATAATTTAAAGTAAAAGAAATCTCTAGATGTATTACCTAGAGATTTCATTCTTTATTTAGCCTTTTAACCTTTAGTTACAGTCCTAAGCTTTTCTATAAACGGATAAAAATTTAACATTTTGGCAACAAGTAGGTCTTACTTGGCAACAAGAATGTGATAAAATTAAGCCAAGGGGGGAATATTCAATGAAAAAACGAATAATGATCATAATTCTGCTTAGTCTTATAACATTAAATACTAGCTGTAATTATAGAAAAGAAGGAGATATAAAGAAAGTCGTACTACAAAAAGATATATCCAAGGACTTAATAAAAGAAGATGAAATTAAAATAGTAATGGAAGAAATAGATTTAGAATTAGAGGAAGGGGAGTATTTTGAGCCTTCATTTTATTATGATGGAGATATATACGGCTATATACATAATGGATCTGGTATCATAGATAGTGTACAGCCAACTGATCAATTTCCTATATCAGGACAATTAAAAGAACATTTATATAGATTACAACAAGATAATACATTAAAAGAAACTACAAAAAAGGTATTCAAGTTTAATATACATGGCCCTAAAACCATTGGTTATGAATCATATAAAGATGAACCAAAACTTTTAGCTATAGATTATCTAAAACAGGATGAACCATTGGAGATGAAGGATTTAGATAATACATTAAGTACATTAGAGAAAGATACTAATACGCCTATGTTTGATAAAAATGATAATACATTCATAAAGGAAACGGTTATTGATGAAGATACAACTTATTTGACTATTATGGCTCACGTACCATATGAAGGATACGATTTATATTTTTATGATATACAGAAGAAACAACTTTACAGAGGAAAGGGAAATTTATCTTGTGGTGGAGAGGCTAAATATATACAAGCTTTAAAATCTTTTATATGGATAGATGATGATTTAAAAAGTTATAAAGTTGTTTTTAAAGATAATGAATATGACTTCATAGAATATATTGATTTAAATAAGTATACGGATAATCTGAAAGAAATAGATTCTAAAGCGAGTGTGGGCTTCTTTCCTATAAACGATGAGGAAGTTTTAATTTGGATCTCAGAACCATTTAGGTTAGGAGGATATTTTGATTATCATCCTAGCTATCAGACAAAAGCTATTAGTACGTTTAATTTTAAAACAAATCAATTTGAGGAATTATTTGCTGCAAAAGAGGGGCAGTCTGTCGATTTTAATTATGTTGGTACTGTAGAATCAATAGGAAGAGATTTATTTATTATCGATGAATTCCAAGAAAGTGATGGTAATATAGTCCCTAAAAAAAGAACTTTTAAAATTATAGCAGATGGACAATTAAACACAATATATGAAGAGAATATAGAGGATGAAGGAATTACATTAAACCCATATCTATATACTTTATTAAGTGAGGATGGAAAAGAAATATTTTTGAAAAAAGATATTTCTACAATGGAGGATGGAATAGAAACTAGTAAAGATACTATTTACAAGAAATATACTTTCCAATGATTTAATATAAATAATTTGGAGGATATAAAATGAACAAAAAACTATTAGTAGTAGAGGATGAATACTCTATTAATGACATACTTACTTTGACTTTTAAAAAAGAAGGATATGAAGTGAGAAGCATATTTGATGGAAAAAGAGCTTTGGATGAAATAGAAAAATTTAACCCGGATATGATTTTGTTAGATGCTATGTTTCCAGACTGTGACGGATTTGAAATTTGCAAGCAAATTTCAGATAAACATTTAGTTATAATGATTACAGCTAGAGATACGATTTTTGACAGAGTATTAGGTTTAGAGCTGGGGGCAGATGATTACATTACAAAGCCCTTTGAGATTAAAGAAGTAGTGGTTAGGGTAAAAGCCTTATTTAGAAGCCTAGAGAAAGAAACTAGCGGGTCGAGAGAATCTATAATTAAACTAGGTCAAGGTATCTCCGTAGATGTAAAAGGTGAGAGGGTCTTCAAGGATTCAGTAGCAGTATTACTTAAAAGAAAAGAGTGGGAACTATTATTCTATCTACTAATGAATAGAAATCAAGTATTTTCTAGAGAGGAATTATTGAATAAGGTATGGGGTTATGAATACTGTGGAGATACAAGAACTGTAGACGTACATATTAGAAGACTTAGAGCAAAACTAGGATTAGAAAGAGATTCCTTTATAGAAACCGTGTTTGGAAGAGGTTATGTAATGAGGTACAGTGATGATTAAAACAATCAAAGGTAAAATTATTGGAGGCTTAGTATTAACAAGCTTAGTAGTTCATGTAATCACCAATGCTATGATATGGAAAGTGTTCGAAGATAATTTAGAAAAATACATCATTAATGATACGGATAAAATAAAAAGTATGGTATTTAAAGAGATTTATCAGCAGTATACATCAGATTTTATTGAGGATAGTGAGGATATTGAGGGATCACTACTACCTATATTAAATACAATGAATAGGAAATATGATAGTTACATATCTATTGATTGGGATGAAAAGAGTAATATCGCCTTTACTGGTAGAGAGTTAAATAATAACTATAAAGGTGATATTCTAATAGAAAGTAGAAAAAAGGATGTAATACTTTATACGGTTTTAGACAAGCAAGTTTTCTTTGCTACATATGCATATCCTATATATATAGAAAATAATTATAAGGGAACTCTAGTACTCCAAAAAAATTATACGAAGGATTATACAGAATATAAGAAAATAATGAATCAAATATTGGTAGTAGAAGGTGTTTTGTATATAATAATGCTCCTAGTCCTTCTAATCTGGCTTACAAAGACAACTAAATCATTAAAGTATTTAGCTAAGGGTATGGAACTTGTTGGAGAGGGAAATTATACAGGAGAATTAGAGATAAAGGGTAATGATGAAGTCGCTAATTTAACTAAACACTTTAATAAGATGCAGCATAAGATAATAAATCAAATGGAGCAGCTTAGTGTAGAAAAAAATAGAATAGAATTATTAGAAAAAAACACAAAAAACTTTTTTAATTATGCAACCCATGAAATGAAGACTCCAGTTACAGCTCTTAAAGGCTATGGGGAGCTATTAGAAGAAGGAGAAATAGACGAAGAAACACAAAAAAAGATATATCAGAGAATTAGGCTAGAAGCAGATCGAATTCATAAGCTTGTTCAAAATATGCTAATTGTAGCAAGTGGTAAAGAAAAAACTAATCAAAAATATGAAAGCTTTAATATAAAAACCTTAATATTAGAAATGATAGAAGAACTTGAATTTGTTCTAAATAGAGAGCAAGTAAAAATTGAAATAGATATTAAAGATGCATATATATACGCTATTAAAGAAGAAATTAGAATTGCCTTTAAAAACCTTATAGAAAATGGTATTAAATATAGTAGTGACAAAAATATATATATTAAATCATACAATAAAAATCCCTTTAAAATAACAGTATGTAATAAGTGTAGACCTATGCCAGAAAAGCTAAAGAACCATTTGTTAGAGCCTTTTATCAAATATAATTATGAAGACTTGCAACTGGTAAGTTCAGGTCTGGGGCTATTTATTTGTAAAGAGCTACTATCTAAAAATAAGGCTGAAATAACTTATAGTGTAGTAGAAGATAACATTTGTTTTAGTATAGAATTTATGAATTACCAATGTTAATTGGACTTTTCATTGAAGAAAAAAAGATAAGGGTCTATTAAGTTATTTTTTCTTAGCTGTTTTTTAGGAATATTGTACTTTACAATTAAATTGATTATAAGAGAATATATAGATAAAATTATTAGAGCTACAAGCAATAGTCAATATCTAAATTAACTTCATGTGCTAGTAAATTTACTCTAAGATAAATTTACCAATTTATTTTTTGAAAAAAATGTTTCCCTTAAGAATAAACACTGGATATATTATCCAAATATTAGTTCTTTGATATGCCCTAAGTTGATGTCCTTACCTAGCATAATGTTTATACAGTAACACAAATTATGAGCTAATATCTTTGTTCTAAGTCTTGTCATAAGTCCCCATAAAGATTTTGCTAAGACTTTATTGACATTTAGCTGTTCTGTCAACTGAGAGAAAGTAGTCTCAATTCGCCTTCTAACCTTGAAAATATATTGGCGAAGCCATTTTGGATAAGGATCCTTACATTTATCTCTTTTCATAAATATTAGCTGAATTTCCTTTTCAGACTGTAACTGTTGAGGTAAATATTTACTAGTATAGCCCTTATCACCTATAAGCGTTATCGATTTATAGGTATCTACTAATTCCCATACAGCTTCTCGATCATCGATATTAGCTGGGGTAAGCACAAAATCAGTAATAAAACCTTCCACGGTGGTGATAGCATGTAGCTTAAACCCATAGTAAGTTTCTTTTTTAGAAGCACAATATCCATAATCTGAATCAACTTTAAAAGATTTATGAAAGCGTGCTCTACCGAACTTACATACAGGTATAGGAATACTATCCACGATCCTGACGGATTTTTCTCGATATCCTAGCATGGAAGTTAGTTCTTTACGTATTACATCAATAACTGAATGTAGTGTTCAGCGGGTTCTGTTAAAGCGAGTTCTATGGCTAAATCTTGGAAATAAGTCATTTAAATTCTTTTTACAAAATCCTAACCATGCTTTTTCGGAATCAATAGTGAGTAGTTCACCAACAATACTAATGGTAATTATTTCACTATCACTTAAGATAGACTCGTTGATATTTCTACGTTTTTTAATATGTGTTGGGGTAACTTTCTGATAAATATCGTCAATTAATATATAGGTGAGAGTAAAAAAGTCTTTTAAATCATCAATTTCTTTGATAGAATATTTCTTAGTAAGCTCCAGCATATGTTATCCTCCTATCTTGATTTCGTGATGGCTATCAAAGATAGATTAACATAATTGTTGGAGCTTTTTCTATTTGTAAGTTTTACTAGCACAACAGGTTAAATTATATTTCTGTCAATACTCCATGGTACTGGATTTGTAATACTTACTACACTAAATCCTAAAACTAATGTTAATAAAATAAAAAGTTTTTTGTTTTTTAATTCTAGTTATCCCCCTTATTATTCTAGTTTATTTAATTTTAGATTGTATTACTAAATCTAAAAAAGATTTACTTAGCGATGTATTTTTTTCAATAAAATAATATCCAGTCATTATAAAAATATTATCTAAATTTTTAATTCTTACATCATCCTTATATTGGACAGCTAGATTTTTAACCTCTTCTATCATAGTCATTATTGATTTATCTAAGTCTGCTTGCATATATATCTTTATTAGTTCTTCATATATATTTATAACAATTTGAATATTATTATTTTTTATTGCTGAGTTCTTTGCATTATTTAAACATTCTCTTGCTAAATCAAAATAGTATGCCTTTCTATAAGCAACACCTAAATTATATAACATAGTATCATATAGTTCAGTTTTAACGCTTTTAGATAAATTCATAGTTTTATAGAAATATTCCTTCGATCTATCTATATCTTGCTTTTTTATATATAGTTCAGCTAAATTTGCATATGTTAATATTAGTGACGCGCCATAATTGGCTCCATCTATCCTTTTAATAATATCTTGGTAAATAGTAAGAGCTATTTCTAATTCTCCTTTTTCTACATAACTATTAGCCTTTAAAGTTAATATATCTATTATTTGATGATCAGATAAATCATTAAACTGAATTTCTAACTTGCACAACTCTGAAATGCATTTATCATACATCTCTGATTCGTTGTAAGCTATAGCATTATTAAATATAGCCTTTTTTACAAATGGATGTAAGTGTTGTTTTTGCTTTTCAAGTAAAGTCAATACATAATTATTAATGTTTATAACTTGTTCATATTGTTTAAGATTTAAATTACACTTAGCTAAATTCAAAAATGTTTCCACTATACATATATAATCAGGAATTCTTATATATGATTCTAAAGCTATCATATAGTTAATGTAACTTGTATAATAATCAAATAAACCATAATAATAATCCCCTACAATAGTATATACAGCAGCTTTTTGATTTGGCAATTCCCATTCACTCAGTATTGTCCTCGCTTTTTCAAATTCCATATTAAAATTTTCTTGATCGTTATTGAAAGTCTTTAGCTTCAATATAATATTGTCTAATATTTCAATAGCTTGTTGGTCTTTATCCTTCATAAGCTCATCAGCACTTGTAAAGTAATTCATATTCTTTTCTTCTGCTATTTTATTAATATTATCCGCAATTATTTCTGCTGTTTCTTTTACTAATTTTGTTTTTCCATTCTCAATATAGCTTATTAAACTTCTAGTAATTTTTTCACCTGCTAATTCTTGCTGTCTTACACCAAGCATTTGTCTTATTTTCTTTATTCTTTCTCCTTGTGAAAGAATACTTTCCTTTAATATGTCCATCTTAAACCACCTTTTATTATAATCAATATATCATAAGCGTTAATTTATGTAAGTAAATGTTCTCATCCTATTTACATGCATATTCAGCATAATTTTTTGAAAATATAGATTACTAACTATATGTATAATATTATTATACATCCTGTAACAAGAAATTTAAACAAATTTCAACAAATTTCAACAAATTTAAATAAAATATTCCATATCAGAAATAACTATATCTACTATATTTATACTTGGATAAATTCTAATTATTTTTTAACTAGTATTTTACTATTCAAGCAGCATTATCAATTAAGATTGAGTCCAATTTTCTACATTTTAATCTTGCTTTAGTCTATTTTTATTTATGGTAATTTTATACAAAGTGTAGTTAAAACAATGTAAATGTAATATTATTTGTTTATATTCAAAATAGATTTTGTTTTTAAGTGAATATATTTTGAAAATATATTCAGAAAAGGAAGGGGAGGTAATATGGAGTTTATTATAAAACCCAACTCATTTGATGATGACGGTGGTAGCTGTAGCTATTGTTTAGACAACGACCCAGGCCACGGTTGCATGTTTCTTTATTTTAAATAAGTATAATATCGTAGTGTATTTATATTGCTAATAATTTTATTGCTAATAGGATTATTAAAAAATATATGCAGAAAGAAGATATAAATTATTGAATTTATTATAGAACCTAATTCATTTGATGATGGGGTTGAAGTTGTGGTTATTGTTTAACATTTAATCCATGTCCAGGGAATTTTTGTATGGTTCATACTAAATAAATATAATATTGAACCGCACTTACATTATATTTTCTTGCTAGTAAAATTATTTAAAATACATACAAGAAAGCGGGAGAGATATTATGGAGTTTATTGTAAAATCTAATTCATTTAATGATGGTGGTGGAAGCTGTGGTTATTGTCAAACCATATACCTTCTTGTAAGTGCGTGGTCACTATGTACTGGTTTAATAATTAATATCTATATTGATAATAGATTTATAATATGATTTTAAAAAACATTTGCTAATTAATGTAAATCTTTATTGCAATAATGTAAGTTATATGATATTATTTATTTACATTATGAATATTCTTTATTTTCAAATATAAATATTCATAAAATACATATGAAAGGGGGATACAGAATATGGAATTTATTGTAAAACCAATGCAAGTTGATGATGGTGGAGGTAGCTGTGGTTATTGTGGTAAAACAAATGTATGTTCATGTAATAGCTCATCTTACACATGCAGTTGTAAAGCAGCATCAAAGACATGTTATGTTCATTTCTAAAATCACTAAGCATTAAATAACAAAAGGCTTTAACAAGCCTTTTGTTATTTAATGGTTATTTTGTATTTGTTTTAACTAACTCTTTCCATCATAAATAATGCATATTGAATAAGATTTTAATTATATACAATCATTTTAAGATGAAATGTAAAGGAGGATAACTTAATGAAAAAATCAAAATTTAATATAATTGTTAACGCTAAGGATGACAAAAAACTAATATTTAACTCCTACTCAGGGGCTTTAGCATTAATTGATGAAAAATCATATGAACAATATCTTAATAACAACTTTTATGATGATAAACTAAAAGAGGATTTAATACATGGAAAATATTTAATTGAAGATGATTTAGATGAAATTCAATATTTTAAGGCTTTACATAACTTATCACGATATGGTAGACACTCAATTTCTCTTACGATTGCTCCAACATTAAATTGTAATATGAACTGTTACTATTGTTTTGAAGAGAAGAAAGATATTTCTATGGACGAGGAAATTATATCTAATCTATTGGATTATATCAAAGGTTTAATAGATGAACTTAATTTAAAACTACTTAATGTAACTTGGTATGGAGGAGAACCATTGTTAGAAATTGATAAAATTTCTATGTTGAATGATAAAATATATGAATTATGCGCATCAAAGGAAGTTGAGTATAGACAAGCTATAGTTACAAATGGTGTACTCTTAACAAAAGAAAATGTTCATAAATTAAATAAACATAAAAATCTTGAGTATTGTCAAGTTACTCTAGATGGAAATAAATATACACATGATAAAAGCAGAAGACTAAAGGATCAAGGTGTAGGAAGTTTTGATACTATAATAAAAAATGTAGATTTGGTTGCAGAGGACATAGAAATACATTTAAGAGTGAATATACAAAAAAACAATATAAATGACGCATATGAATTATTGGATTACTTCGAAAAAAATAATCTTAAAAATAGGGTTAGTATATACTTTGCTCCAATTAGACCTGATACAGAAGCCTGTTCTCATGTAGAAAATCTATGCTTATCACAAGTTGATTTTGCTGCATTTAATAGTGAAATACTCACCATAGCGTGGGAAAAAGGTTATGATTTTCCACTATACTCATATCCGTCACAAAGTATCATAAGTTGTGGAGCAATAACTCCTAATGCATATGTTATAGATCCAAAAGGTGATTTATTTAAATGCTGGAATGAAATTGGTTTGGAACAGTATATGGTTGGTAATATTAAAACAGGTGCTCAATTAAACAGCGAAAATGCTAAGTGGTTAAGCCATGAGATTCCAGATGAATGTTATGAATGTGAATCATTACCTATATGTAGCGGTGGATGTCCTTATTATAGAATTAGAAATATAGATAATCAATGTGATTATAGAAAGTACATGAAAGATGCAATATTTAATATATTTTATGCTAAACATAAAGAGAAAAAAGAAGCCGAAGTATCAGCTTGATATACAACAGGTGCATAAAATGCACCTGTTATATACGCTTAATACATTAATAGCATATTATTGAAAATGAGGTATTATAATGAAAAGCTATTTTATTAAATTTTACAATAAATACATTATAAAAAATAAAATGCAGATTGGAATCATAACTGTATTATTTTTATTTTCTACAGTAACTAGCTTGATAACACCTATATTAATAAGAGATATCATTGATAAAGCTTTAATAAACCGAAATATTATCATATTGAAAAAATATTCCCTTATATTAAGTTCTGTTTTACTTTTAAATCACCTATCTTCATTTTTTTCAAATATAATGACAAGTAAGTACTCAGAAATGACTATTTTCAATATTAGAATGGATTTATTTAAACATTTACAAAATATATCCCTTAATTACCATAAGAATAATTCTGCATCATATGTATCTAATAGAATTATTAATGATACTTCAATAATAAAACAAATATTAATAGATAGTTTCCTGTCTCTTATATCTTCTACAATAAAACTTATTTTAGGTTTATTTATGACCTTTTCTATAGATAGGACAATTGGCCTTATCTACATAATAATAGTGATAATTAATTACTTAAACTATAAATACTTTACTCCTAAAATAAAGTGTATATTTAAAGATTTACAAGAATGTACAGCTCATTTTAATTCAGGTATACAACAAAGTTTATATCTGATAAATATTATACGTTCAAACTCATGGGAAACTAAAGAACGAATACAGTTGTTAAAAAAATTCAGAAAATATTTTAGCACATTTAAACAACATCTATTCTTAAACTCTAAATATACTATTTTAAATAATTTATTTGGATCATTAGGGTTATTAGTTCTAATATATATAGGCGGAAACAAAGTAATAATTGGCAGTATTACACTTGGAGATTTTGTTGCTTTGAATACATTTTTAATGTATGTAACAGAGCCACTAATTACAATATTAACAATTATTAGTTCTTTTAATATATCTTTAGTTTCACTTGAAAGAATAAAAGAATTATTTGAAATTCCAAGAGAAATTAACGGAATAGGCCGCATAAATGATATAGAAAAAATAGATGTATCTAATGTTACATTCAGCTACGATTCTAATCAGCATGTAAAGATATTTGACAACTTTAATTGCAGTTTTAAAAAAGGTAATGTCTATTGCATAATTGGCAAAAATGGTTCTGGTAAATCAACACTTAAGAATTTAATAGTTGGTAATTACTATAGTCAAGAAGGAACTATACTATTTAACAAAATTCCAATAGAAAAACTTAATAGAAAAAGTTTACATAAGCATATTTCTATTGTAGATCAGGAACCAATACTGTTTAGAGATAAAATAATAAATAATATTATTTTAGATCAACCCTTAGATAATATTAAATTAGATAAAATATGTAAAATATGTAAAATAGATGATTTTGTAAAAAATCTTGAGAATGGTCTAGAAACCTTAATAGATGAGAAAAACATGAGCATTTCTGGAGGTCAAAAGCAACGGATTGTTATAGCCAGAACATTATATAAAAATTCAAGTGTTATTATTTTAGATGAACCAACTTCAGCTCTAGATAAAGAAAGTGTAGCAGTGTTAAATAGTATTATTTTACATCTTAAAAAATCTAAAATCATTATTCTTATTAGCCATGACAAAAGAATTATAAATATTTGTGATAAGGTCATAGATATTGATGTAGAAAAACAAAATAATATTCTTAGTTCATATATCTAAGGGGGAATTTTTAGTGAATTTAAAATCAAAATTTTCGTTATCTGAAATAATTTTTATAATCTTTTTATCATGTGCGGATTTAATAGTTTCATTTTTATATATACAAAAAGGGACAGTTCATTTTTCATTTGATTTCAAATTTTTCATATTAAGCACAGTACACCTATTTGCTTTAATATTTTGTATTTTTATAATAAGAATTTATTGTCCTACTGTTGATAATACCAACATAAATCCTAGTAGGAAAAAACTATTTATTTCTTTCATTTGGTTATTACTATTGGTTGCAGTAATAATGTTATATTCACTAAATTATTTAGTGAATGAAAAACTTATTACTGGCATCATGATAATGCTGATGATAATTTTTATTGTAATAACTGATAAAATTAAAAATTATAATTGGAAATTAAATTTTCATCTATTTTTATTTATATTTATTATTTCTATTATTATTGGAATATCAATAGTTATTCCTAGATATTTTTTATTTAGAGATATATATTTATCTAAGATTGCAATAAAAAGTGTTCTGTTCATTTTTATTCATCCTGCTCTGAGTGAAGAGGTATTATTCAGAGGGTTTCTTATACATGGTTTAAATAGTTTAAATTTAAATATAACATATGTTAATATGATCCAATCTATTTTATTTGGACTTATGCATTTAAATTTGTACAAAGATTTTGGATGGTGGTCCTTACTTATGGTTAGTATACAAACTTTAAGCGGATTTTTATATGGGAGCTTATATTTAAAGAGTAAATCCTTAACTGCTTGTGTTTTGCTACATGGATTTTGTGACTTAATAGGACTGTCAATATCTTATGTTTAATCATAATATTATTTGTATAATTTATAACCTATTATGCTAGTAAAACTTACTAATAAGAAAACTCTAACAATTATGTTAACCTATCATTAATTATCATCACGAAATCATGATGGTATGGTAACATATACCAAGGGCCTGTAAATATTCTATCAAAGAAGTAGATAATTTAAAGGATTTTATTACAGTAATCGAAGGATTAGATTTATATTTAATAATTAGCTTTAGAATTAAGTTTAAGTACTACTGGGTATCTTTAGCTACCCCTTTTATACGCCTTCACACCTTTTTAACTATGCTTTTTATAACGAAAAGAAGAAATTAGAATCGCCTTTAAAAATCTTATAGAAAATGGTATTAAATATAGTAGTGATAAAAACATATATATTAAATCATACAATGAAAATCCTTTTAAAATAACCGTATGTAATAATTGCAGACCTATGCCAGAGAAGTTAAAGAACCATTTGTTAGAGCCTTTTATCAAATACAATTATGAAGACTTACAACTGGTAAGTTCAGGTCTGGGGCTATTTATTTGTAAAGAGCTACTATCTAAAAATAAGGCCGAAATAACTTACAGTATAGTAGAAGATAACATTTGCTTTAGTATAGAATTTATGAATTACCAATGTTAATTGGACTTTTCATTGAAGAAAAAAAGATAAGGGTCTATTAAGTTATTTTTTCTTAGCTGTTTTTTAGGAATATTGTATTTTACAATTAAATTAGTTATAAGAGAATATATAGATAAAATTATTAGAGATACAAGCAATAGTCAATATCTAAATTAAAAGTATATAAATCATTAAACGAATCGTTCCTTTATTTATTTTGAGGGGGCGATTTTGTGTTAAGCCCATTATACTTAAAATAACAACTGGTACTTATAACATAACACGTTGTTATATTTTTAACTATATGTTATTGTATTATTATAATATAATTTTAAGGTATATAACATATCAAATTGTGCATAATATATCAAATTGTGTATAAAGAAAAATTAAATGATATGGTTGAGTAAAAAATATGATATTAAAACCAATGTTTTTGTTGCTAATTCATCAATCATCGATGCAAGATTATAAAATAATTTTAAAAAAATAGGAGGATGAAAAATTATGTCATTAAAATGGTTTAGAGTACCAAGGGATATTGTGTTTGGAGAGGGAGCATTAGAATATTTATCTACTTTAGAGGGAAGGAAAGCAACCCTTGTGACGGGTGGAAGTTCTATGAAAAGGTTTGGATTTTTAGATGAGGCTAAAAAACAATTAGAAAAAGCAGGAATGGAAGTCTCTATCGTGGATGGTGTTGAACCGAATCCATCTATAGAAACAGTCATTCGTGGTGGTCAAGAGATGGCAGCATTTAACCCAGATTGGATCATTGCCATCGGCGGAGGTTCAGCCTTAGATGCAGCCAAAATCATGTGGATTTATTACGAATATCCAGAAACCAAATTTGAAGATTTAGTAAATGGAAAATTCCCTAAACTAAGAACAAAAGCAAAATTTATCGCTATTCCTTCTACTAGTGGTACAGCTTCAGAGATCACTGCATTTTCTGTAATAACAGATACGCAAAATCATATTAAATATCCACTGGTTTCTTACGAAATCACTCCAGATATTGCTTTATTAGATCCAAACCTACCAGCAAAAATGCCTCCTCACATTACAGCTCATACTGGAATGGACGTAATGGCACATGCTTTAGAAGCATATGTATCAACTAACGCTTCAAGCTATACTGACCCATTAGCATTAGAAGCCATCAAACTGGTTTTCAAACAGCTTCCAACCGCTTATATCGATGGAAATAATATCCAAGCAAGAGAAGATATGCACAATGCTTCTTGTATCGCAGGAATGGCATTTACCAATTCTTCCTTGGGGATTATACACAGCTTAGCTCATAAGATCGGTGGAGAATTTGGGATCACTCATGGTCTAGCCAATGCAATATTAATGCCTTATATTATAGAATATAATCGAAAATCCACAGATAAATTTACTAAAATTGAAAATAGTCTTGGAATAAAAAATATCGTAGAAGAGTTGAAGGCTCTTAACTTGAAAGTAGGTATTCCATTAACTTTAAAAGAAGTGACAGAAGTTGAAATCACTGAAGAAAAATTCTTAGAGGTATTAGATAGAATGAGTCAAAATGCCTTTAATGATCCATGTACATTAACCAACCCAAGACAATCTTCTCCAGAAAATGTAAAAGAAATCTATAAAGCAGCATTTTATGGCACAACAGCTAAAAATATTTAAGAGAAAAATATGAGGTTTTTTATATCGCAAAAGAACATGGAAATGATTATAAATGCATTAATATAAAGACAAGAAGTTGAGTAGGTATCTATTTTGGAAGTTTATAGAAGAAGCTATTAACAATACAATAAATGATGGCATTATCTACAGTAAGATTCGATCCTTAGAAACTAAAACACTAGTTTCTAGGGATTATTTTCTATTTAAAACATCTGTTCTACATATGATATAATTATGTTAATACACAGTACTGAAACGAGGTGCAATATAATGGCGATTAGATACATATTTGGTAGGGCAGGTAGAGGGAAAAGCTACTTAGCTCTTGAGGAAATAAAAGAGAGATTACAAGAAGAAGGGGATAATAAGTTATTTCTTTTAGTTCCAGAACAGTTTACCCTACAAGCAGAACGGGACTTAATAGGCAAGCAGGAGCTAAAGGGTATTATGAGGGCAGAGGTATTGAGCTTTACTAGACTTGCCCATCATGTATTTAGCGAAGTTGGTGGAATTACTAGGGTGCTAATTAATGATCTAGGTAAAAATATGATTTTAAGAAAGATTGCCGATGAATCTTCTAAGGATCTTTCTATTTATAAATCCATTGCCAAGCAAGATGGATTTATTGAAAAATTAAGTGAGCTTATATGTGAAATGAAACAGCACGATATAACTCCCATTGAGCTGACTATGGAGCTTAATGAAATGGAGGAAGATACAATATTAAGGCGAAAGCTAGAGGATATTACCCTTCTATATCAAAGGTTTAATAATTATTTAAAGGGGAGATATGTAGATAATGAAGACCATGTGGACTTACTTATTGAGAATATTGAGAGAGTTCAATTTTTAGAAGGTGCGGAAATTTGGATAGATGGGTTTCAGACTTTTACTCCCCAAATATTTAGGGTTATTGAAAAATTAGCAGAGAAGGTAAAAAACATTACCATTACCTTTACTATGGAGTTAAATTCTAAGGAAAAAGATAAGGATTTATTCCAGATTAACCAAAAAACATATTTAAAAATAAAGGCAATAGCTCAGAAATTAAGATTAGAGGAAGAGGTAATCAATTTAGATATAACTGAAAGACAGGTATTGCCAAAGGTTAAAGAGATTGAGCATATAGAAAGAGAGTTGTATAGCTATCCATATAAGCAATATACTGATGAAATTATTAATTTAGAGGTTTTTGCTGGCTCTAACCTTTATTCAGAAATGGAAAACGTGGCTGCTCAAATAATTCATTTAGTACGTAATAGAGGCTATAGATGGAAGGACATAGCCCTCGTTTCTGGTGGACTGGATCAATATAGTATGATATTGAAAAGGGTATTTGAAGAGTACAATATACCTTATTTTATGGACGAAAAAAGGTCTATTATGAACAATCCTATGATAGAGCTTATTTTCTCTAGCATAGAAATTCTAGCTAGGGGATATCAGTATGAGGACGTATTCAGATTTCTAAAAACCGGTTTTAGTGATTTAACAAAGGATGAGGTAGAGGAGCTGGAAAACTATGTTCTTCAATATGGCATTAAAGGAAGGGCTTATTCTGAAGCATTTACAAAAGGCGATGAAGAGAAACTTGAAAAATACAACGATTTAAGAGAAAGATTTATTTCTAACTTCACTAAATTTGAAAAAAAGATTTATCGTAAAAAGAAGGTTGGAGATATTACAAAGGCGTTGTTCGAGTTTATGAAGAACCTTAACATAGAAGAAAAACTAGATAGCTGGATTGAAGAGCTTAGAGAACAAAAATATTTTGAGTATGTAAATGAAAACACCCAAATATGGAATAAAATTATGGAGATACTTGACCAGTTAACAGAAATATTAGCTGAGGAAAGCACTACATTAAAAGAATATGGGAGGATTTTGGAGGCTGGATTTTCAGCATGTGAAGTAGGGGTTATTCCTTCCACTGTAGATCAGGTACTAGTTGGTAGTATAGAAAGGTCAAAAAGTCATGATATTAAAGCTTTATTTGTAGTAGGAGTAAACGATGGAATACTTCCTTCTGGCAAAGAGGACGGTGGAATACTGTTGGATCATGAGCGGGAATCTTTGGAGAAAAAGGGGCTTCCCATAGGCACTACTTTAGAAACTTCACTACTAGAAGAACAGTTTATGATATACTCTGCCTTCTCAAAGCCTACAGAATATTTGTGGATAAGCTATGCCTTGGCAGATCAGGAAGGTAGAGCCATGAGGCCTTCTATTTTAGCAGACCGTTTTAAAAAGCTATTTAAAAATTTAAATATAAAAAGTGATGTTGTAAATACTTTGGATAGACAGCTTCATCTTATAACAACACCAGTTAGTACATTTAAATATATGACAGAAAACATAAGACTAAAAATGGACGATAAACCAATGGAAGATGTTTGGTGGGATGTATATGGTTGGTACACTGACAATTCTAAATGGGAAGAAAGACGTAATCTTATGGTTAAGGGACTATTCCATCAAAATCAAATCACCTACATAGGAGAGAAAAAGGCAAGAAGTCTTTATGATAATCCTATTAAATCCAGTGTTTCTAGGCTTGAAAGATTTGCAAACTGTCCATTCTCTCATTTTGTGACCTATGGCTTAAGACCAAAGGAGAGGAAAGAATATGAGCTGTCTAATCCAGATATAGGGAGATTATTCCACGATTCTATGGAGCAGTTTACCAAGGAAATGATGGCAGAACAAATCCAGTGGAAGGAGTTAACTAGGAAGCAAAGCGATTATTTAGTTGAAAAGGTTATAGACGAAATGGTACCAGAGTTTGAACATGGTATTATGCTCAGCACCCACAGGTATAAGTACTTGGTTACTAGGCTAAAAAGAATTAGCAAAAGGGCTATATGGACCTTAACAGAGCATGTAAAGAAAGGTGAATTTGTTCCTATGGGCCATGAAATTAATTTTGGTCTTGATGGAGATATACCTCCTATTGTGATTGAACTTGAAACTGGAGAGAAAATTTATTTAGAAGGTAGAATAGATAGAGTTGATATATTAAATGATGAAGAAGGAAATTATGTTAAAATAATTGATTATAAATCTGGAAGTAAGGATTTTAGTCTTTCTGATGTTTATTATGGCTTTCAAATTCAGTTAATGGTTTATTTAGATGCAATATTGTCTAGTCAATCTCAAAAACATAAGGTAGAGGTTCACCCTGGAGGTATATTTTACTTTAAAATAGATGATCCAATGATTAAAACTACAGAAAAGGCAGTTGAGGAAGTAGAAAAGGAAATAAATAAAAAGCTAAAGATGAGAGGATTAGTACTAAAGGATGTAAATATTATTAAAAAGATAGATGAAGAGATAGGTAGATCCTCTGATGTTATTCCAGCAGGATTAACAAAGGATGGAGAAATATCTAAGACATCCTCTGCCCTTCCAGAAGAGGATTTTAAAGCCCTACTTAAGCATGTAAGGGGACTTATTAAGGAAATTGGAGAGGAAATGCTAAAGGGAAATGTTAAAATAGAACCTTTTAAAAAAGGTGAAGATACTTCTTGTAAATATTGTACCTATATTTCCATATGTCAATTTGATAATAGCTTCCATGAAAATCAATATAAAAATGTTAAGGAATTAAAGCCCGATGAAGTCCTTGAAAAGATAAAAAAGGAGGGAAAGGCTGATGAGAAACTGGACTAGAGAGCAACAATCTGCCATAGATGCTAGGGGAAGTAATCTTTTAGTAGCTGCTGCGGCTGGTTCTGGTAAAACTGCTGTACTTGTTGAGCGGATTATTCAAATTATTTTAAAGGATAAAATTGATATAGATAAGCTTTTGATAGTGACCTTTACCAATGCTGCTGCTGGGGAAATGAGGGAAAGAATAGCAGGGGCTATAATGGAGGAAATGGAGAAGAAAACCAATCAAGAAGAACATTTAAGAAGACAAATTAACCTTCTTAACAGAGCATCTATAACCACTATCCACTCCTTTTGTATAGATGTGGTAAGAAAGCACTTTCATATTATTGATGTGGACCCTGGCTTTAGAATTGGAGATGTTACAGAAACCAGCATTATGAGATTAGAAGCCTTAGAAGAGTTGTTTGAAGATGAGTATGAAGGGGCAAATGATGTATTTTTTCAATTAGTTGAAGCCTTTGGAGGAACAAGGGAAGATAGACCACTACAGGATTTAGTGTTAAAAGTATATGGTTTTATTCAAAGTCAGCCCTATCCAGAAGCATGGCTAAAGGAAAAGGTAGAGGAATTTTCCCTATCTATTGAAGGCTTTAATGATAGTTCTTGGATTAAAACTATTAAAGGTAGAATTGAAATTCAGTTAAAGGGTGCTATAGATCTTTTAAACGATGCACTTACTATTGCCCAACAACCTACTGGACCAGAGGTCTACGAAGAAGCCATACTTTCGGACTTAGGCCAAATAAGGGAGCTTTATGGTAATTTACATATGCCTATTATCTCATTTTATGATAGGTTAAACAGCGTAAAGCACGATAGATTAAAGACCTCAAAGGAAAGTGATCAAGTTTTAAGGGAAGAGGCTAAGGGGCTAAGGGATAAGGCTAAGGATATTATTAAGGATATAAAAGACAATATCTTTACTGTTAGTCCAGAGGAATATGTGGATGATTTAAATAGACTATCCCCTTTAATGGATTATTTATATAAACTTATTACAAGGTTTACAAATATATATGCTGAAAAGAAGGCGGACAGAGGTATTGTTGATTTTAACGACTTAGAGCATTATGCCCTTAAAATTTTAGCTAATGATCTGGTGGCTAAAGAGTATAAGGAAAGATTTGAATATATTTTTGTAGACGAATATCAGGATAGTAACATTGTGCAGGAAACTCTTATCCAATCAATTAAGCGAGATAACAATCTTTTTATGGTAGGAGACGTTAAGCAAAGTATTTACCGCTTCCGTCTAGCGGATCCTACCCTATTTATTGAAAAGTACGAGACCTTTGGAGAAAAAGAAGGAGATATTAATAGAAGAATAGACCTTGCTAAAAACTTTAGAAGTAGGGGTGAGGTTTTAAGAGGTGTTAACTATATATTTAGGCATATTATGTCTAAGGAACTAGGAGAAATAGACTATGATGATAGAGCTGCCCTATATCAAGGAGTTAGTTTTGAGCCTATAGAAGATCCCTCTATAGAAGTTAATTTGATAGAAAAAAATGTGGAAATAGATGAGGATATAGAAGAGGAATTGCAGGAGTTGGCAGACATCGAGGTAGAGGCTCGTATTGTAGCTAAAAGAATTAAGGAGTTACTAAGTGAAGAAATTTATGACGGACGAATTGGAGCATATAGAAAACTAGAATACAAAGATATTGTAGTGCTTTTAAGAACAACACAAAACTGGGCCCAAAGCTTTTTAGAGGTATTTGTTAGGGAAGGAATACCTGCCTATGCCGATGCCAACACAGGATATTTTGAAGCTATAGAAGTAAATATGTTTCTTAATTTATTAAGGGTAATCGATAATAAAAGGCAAGATATTCCACTACTAAGTGTTATGCGTTCTCCTGTTGGTGACTTTACTACAGAGGAACTAATTAACATTAGAATAAACGACAAAAGTGGTACCTATTACGATGCAATAGAGAAGTATATTGAAGAAAATGATGATAACTTGAAGAGTAAACTTACTTCCTTTATTGAAAAGCTAAATAAATGGAGCAATGAGGCTAGATATATAAAAATAGACCAATTTATTTGGAAGCTTTTTATGGACACTGGCTACTACTATTATGTAGGAGCTATGCCTGGTGGACTTCAACGTCAAGCTAACCTTAGAATTTTATTTGATCGTGCTAGTCAGTTTGAAAAGACCTCTATTAAGGGTTTGTTTAACTTTATAAAGTTTATTGAAAAGCTCCAAAGCAGTAAGGGCGATATGGGTGCGGCAAAAATACTTAGTGAAAATGATAATGTGGTTAGAATAATGAGTATCCATAAAAGTAAGGGCTTAGAGTTTCCTGTAGTAATTGCTGCGGGGATGGGGAAGAACTTTAACCTTAGGGATACCAGCGCAGATGTTTTACTTCATAAGGACCTAGGCCTAGGGCCAAAGTTTGTAGACCCTGAGTTAAGAACCTATAGAGATACAATTGCAAAGCTTGCTATGAAGGATCAGATCAAGATAGAAAGCTTATCGGAGGAAATGAGGATTTTATACGTTGCATTTACCAGACCAAAGGATAAGCTTATTGTAGTAGGTTCTTTACGAAACATAGATAAATTAGTTAAAAATTGGAATAAGGTAGATAACACCTATTCCTTAATGAATGCAAGGAATTATTTAGATTGGATAGGTGCTGCCCTTATAAAACATCCTGATGGTGAGGTTTTAAGACAGCTTGGAGATTTCGACTTTGATGATTTTAAATATAAAGATGAGGATTCTAAATGGACAGTAAATATTTTAGGAAGACAAGCCATAATACTGGAAGAGCAAGAAAAACTATTAAAGGAAGAGGAATATAAGGAAAAGCTTATTAATTTTAATAGGGAAGACTTTTCTCCAAATAGCTATACTGGATATAAAGATGAAATTGACAGTAGATTAAACTGGCAGTATGAATATCCTCAGGCAATATTTATACCATCTAAGCTATCCGTATCGGATATTAAAAGAGCTAATTTTCATGAGATGGATTCCATTGTCCATCAAATACCGATTTTGGTTAAGTCCCCTAAGTTTATGGAAGGTAAAAAGGCCTTTACAGCGGCGGAAAGAGGTACTATTATCCACTTTGTTCTTCAGCATTTAGATTTGAATAATGTTGATAGTGAAGATAATATTCATCAACAGGTGAATTTTATGGTGGCTAGAGAGCTTATTACAGAAGAGGAAGCTAAGGTAGTAAATGTGGAGAAAATACTTAACTACTTTAACAGTGAGATAGGCAAAAGAATGCTTATGGCAAAGAAAGTATATAGGGAATCTCCTTTTATTATTGAAAAATCTGCTGTTGATGTAATTAATGGATCCTCGGAAGAACTAGAGGAAAAGCTTCTTGTTCAAGGGATTATTGACTGCTATTTTGAAGAAGAGGATGGTCTAGTTCTAGTGGATTATAAAAATGATATTGTAATTAATGGAGATATCCATAGTGTAGCGGCAAAATATGAAGTACAGCTATCTCTTTATAGGGAAGCCTTGGAGAGAGTTACAGAAAGAAAGGTAAAGGAAACCTATTTATATTTATTTGATGTGGATCAAGGGGTGAGAATATGAGGATACTACACACCTCCGACTGGCATTTAGGTAAAAACCTAGAGGGTAATAGTCGGCTTGCAGAACAGGAAAGATTTTTAGATGAATTAGTTAATATAGTTGAGGAAAGAGAGATAGATCTTATTTTAATTGCTGGAGATATTTATGATACCAGCAATCCCCCTGCACAAGCAGAAAGGCTTTTTTATAACAGTGTAAAAAGGCTTTCCAGAAACGGAGAAAGGCCAGTAATTATAGTTGCAGGAAACCACGATAACCCAGATAGACTAGTGGCTGCCAGCCCTCTAGCTTATGATCATGGAGTTGTATTACTTGGGAAGCCAAAAAGCACTATTGAAATAGGAAAATATGGTTCATTTCAAATTGTAGATGCTGGGGAAGGATTTTTAGAGATGGAAGTTAAAGGGGAAAGGGTAGTTGTACTTACCCTTCCCTACCCTAGTGAACAAAGACTTAACGAGCTACTTTCAGAGGAAATAGAAGAAGAAGCTAGAAGAAGATCCTATTCAGAACGTATTGGGGAGATTTTCAGTAATCTATCAGAAAAATATAGGGAGGATACTATTAATTTAGCTGTTTCTCATCTCTTTGTTATGGGTGGAGAGGAGGTTGGCTCCGAAAGACCAATCCAACTAGGAGGCTCCTTAACAGTTGATGCCAATCATCTTCCACAAAATGCCCATTACGTGGCTCTAGGGCATTTACATAAGCCACAAAAAGTTGTAGGCAGTGGAAAATTAAAGGCCTATTATTCGGGTTCTCCCATTGAATATAGTAAAAAGGAAATCCATTATAGTAAATGTGTATATATGGTGGATGTTAATGTGGGAAAAGAGGTAAAAGTAGAAGAGGTTTATTTGAAAAACTACAAGCCTATAGAAGTGTGGAAATGTAAAAGTATAGAAGATGCCGTAAAAAGATGTCAAGATGATGGTGAAAGGGATATTTGGGTTTATTTAGAGATTGAAACGGATAGGGTAATGACCCAGTCAGAAATTAAGGAAATGAAGAAACTACGTCCTCACATAGTAGAGATTAAACCCGTATTTAAAGAAATGGAGAAGGAAGAAGAGGATATAGCGGATATTGCATCCATGAGGATTGAAGATTTATTTAAGGACTACTACATATATAGAAATGGTGTTAATCCTACAGAGGAGCTAATGGACCTATTTAGTACAATTGTACAGGGAGAGATGAAAGAAGATGAGGCCTAGTCTATTAAAAATAAAGGGAATAAATAGCTTTAATAATGAGCAGATAATTGAGTTTGATAGGTTAGTAGAAAAGGGGTTATTTGGAATCTTCGGCCCTACCGGCAGTGGTAAGTCCTCCATATTAGATGCTATAACCTTAGCCCTATATGGAAATATTGCAAGAGACTCTAAAGAGTTTATTAATACAGAAGCTGACAGAGGAGAGGTAAGCTTTGAGTTTCAAATTTTAGATGGGAAAGCTCGAAAAATCTATCGCTTAGAAAGAGGAATTAGACGGAAAAAAGGTGGCGGTATAGAGACCTCCCTAGCCAGAATAATGGAAATAGACGGAGAGGAAATAAACATACTTGCTGAAGGGGTTACCAGTGTTAACAATGAAGTAATAAGGGTTATAGGTCTTAATTCTGATGACTTTACCCGATCTGTAGTTCTTCCACAAGGAAAGTTTAGTGAGTTTTTAAAGCTAACTGGCAGGGAAAGACGAAATATGCTGGAGCGCATTTTCGGGCTAGAGCAGTATGGTAAAGAGATAATGGACAAAATTAATGCTGAAAGAAAAAAATATGATGTAAAGCGAATAGATTTAGAAGGTCAGCTTAAGGGCTACGAAGGTATTACTGAGGATTATTATAAAGAAGTATCAGACAAACTCGCTTTGTTATTAGAGGAAGAGAAGGAGCTTAAGACTGAAATACAAAGGCTAGATAAGGAATATGAAGATAGTAAAAGAATTTGGAGTTTGCAAGAAGAACTAAAGATATATGAAGCTACTAAAAAGATATTAGAAGAAAAGAAGCTAGAAATAGAGGAAAGTCGCAGAAGGTTTGTAATGGGTGAAAAGGCTAACCTACTAAAGCCTTACATTACAAATTTAAGATCTATAGACGAAAAAATAAGTATTAATAATCTAGCTTTAGAAAAACTAGAAAAAGACTTACCAAGGGTTAATGAAAAACTAAAAGAGGTAGAAGAAAATCATCAAAAAGCCTTAGCATATAAAGAAGAACAGTTTCCAAATTTAATAGCTAAAATAGAAAACTGTAAACAGGCCCAGGAGATGGCGGAACAAAATCAGATACTAATAAAAGAAATTAAAGTCCTTGAAGAAATCTATATAAGTAACACTAAACATAATGAAGATAAATCCAAAATATTAGAAAAACTAAGAGCCAGAAGGTTGGAACTTCAGTTAAAAGCAAAGGAAATAGAGAAATATTTAGAGGAAATATACATAGGGCCCCATATTAGAGAAGGGCTAGAAGAAGCCTATAGGCTGGAAAAGGATATGGAAAAAGTATCATTAGAGAAAAAGGAAAATGATAAACTTCTTTTGGACTTATCTAAGATTATAGAAAATAATAAAATAAAACTAAAGGAAGAATTAGATAAAAAAGAAAAGCTAGAAGTAGTATTACGTAAATTTATTGAAGATGGAAAGTTATTGGAGAAAACTCCTTTAAAGGATGAAAATTTTATTTTTACAAATAAGATAGAGCTGGAGAAGAAAAAAGGAGAATTAACTTCCTTGGAAGAACATTTAATTCAAAAATCAGCTTTAGTTAAAGATATAGAAGACTTATTAATGGTAAAATCCTCCTTGGAAAAAAAGCAAGGACAGTATATTTCACAAATTAATGAAGCGGAAAGAAATCTAGAAGTATTAAAGACAGAAGTTAAAAATTTAGAGATGCAATCCTTTGCAGCACAACTAGCTAAACATTTACATAAAGATCAGTCGTGTCCCGTATGTGGCTCAAAAGAGCATCCACATCCTGCACAGGACAAAGAAGCAGAGTTCTTAATAGATAAAACCGATGAGTTAAATGGAATTGAGACAATGTTAATTGCTTTAAAGGAAGAGAAAACAAAGCTAGATATTTCCATAGCCCAGATAGTTAAAGAAGAAGATATAAAGAAGACTAATTTAGAAGATATAGAAAAGCTAGTTAAAGATCAGTCTATTGAGGATATTAGAAAAGAAGTTGTAGAATTAGAAGAAGAATTAGAGAAATTAGCTAAGAAGAGAGAAGAATATATTAGTAGTAAAACTAAAGTAGAAGAGGAAATAGAAAAAAACAAAGAAAATATAAATACTACGAATACATTAATTGCAGGATTAAATATAGAACTGCAAAAAGATGGTGGAAGCTATAATACACTAGGCAATAAGATTGATAAGCTATCGCAAAGTATCAAGGATATGTCCTTATTATATGAAAAATTAAAAGATGAACTCAAAATTGAAAATATTGCTGTCGAATATAATCAAATGAAAAGTTGGGATAGAGAAAGATCGGAAAAAGAAAAAGAACTAAAAAAATTGAGAGAAATTGTAGAAGTGGAAAATCGACAAAGAGAGAGCCTAGAAGAGAAGCTACATTCCTTAAATTTAGAAATAGTAAAAAATAAACAGCAGTTAGAAGAAAATAAAAAACAACTAGCTTTATCTATTGAAAGAATAAAAAAACTTGCTGAAAACAAGAATCCTAAAGAGTATAAGGTAGCCTTAGAAAACAAAATAAAAGAGGTAGAAGAAGCAGAAAAAGCGCTTAAAGAAAGGGTTGAAAGGGGTAAAGCTCTGCAGCAAAAGATGGTAGAAGAAAAGGCTATTGCAGAGAATAACAGAGTTAATTTAGCAAATGATTACGGTCTAAAAAAACTAGAACTAGAAGAAAATACTAAGGAACAGGGTTTTGGTTCCATAGAGGAAATAAAAGAATACTTATTTGAAGAAGAACAATTAAAGAAATTAGAAAAACGAATTATGGCTTATGACGATGAGGTTAAAAATATTGATCATAACTTAGGCAGAATTAATAAGGCTTTAGATGGTAGGCTCTTAACAGAGGAGGCTTGGATTCAAATACAGGAGTTATTGGCTAACAAAAAGCAAACTCAAGAGGAAAAATCCAAGGAAATTGGAGAAGTTCAGCAAGTTGTTAAGGATGTTAAAGAAAAGCTGGAAACCATAAAAGAGCTTAAAAAAGAGGAAAAGAAAATAACCCATAAGCTGGACCTTCTTTTAGAATTAAGCAAAATGCTGGAGGGTAATAGGTTCGTAGAGTATGTAGCTATTAACCAATTAAAGTATATTGCAAAAGAAGCTTCAAAATGGCTAAAAGAAATTACAAGAAGTAGATATGCGCTAGAGTTAGATAGTAGCGGTAACTTTATAATGAGAGATGATTTTAACGGTGGAATTAGAAGGGCAACAAATACACTTTCTGGCGGAGAAACTTTTTTAACCTCTTTATCACTTGCATTAGCCCTATCCTCCCATATCCAACTAAAGGGAAGTGCACCATTAGAGTTTTTCTTCCTTGACGAGGGATTTGGTACACTCGATAGTGACCTACTTGAAGTTGTTATGAATGCCCTAGAAAGACTACACTCAGAAAAGTTAAGTGTTGGAATTATAAGCCATGTAGAAGAACTTAAAAGTAGAGTTCCTATTAAGCTAATTGTTTCACCTCCAGAGTTTGGTGGAGAGGGGACGGCTGTTAGGATAGTATTATGATTCCTTATTGATTAATAAGATAAAGGTCAACTTAAACAGCGGTTGACCTTTATAGTTAATATTGTAAAACATTTAAAACAAAAAAATATTAGCCGTTCTTTACATCTTTACAGCATTTATTGCATTCATTATGTTATTATAAACATCTTCAGGTGATTGATCTCCTCTAACATTTATACGTTCTAATGCTAAAGGATCACTGTTTTTTGTTACAACTCCATAGTCAACACTTAATTGAATATCAAAACCTAATGAAAGAGCAGCAGATTGTGAAAATGCATTATAGCTTCCATAAGGAAAGCAAAAAATAAAGGGCTCCTTTTCTAGATTCTGGACCATTAAATTTTTGGATAATTGAAAATCATCATAAACTCTCTTATAATATTCATCTGTATCATCAGTTTCTTTAAGCTTTATATCTTCATTATGCAGATTATATGTATGACTTCCTATTTCAACTAATCCGCTATCTAGCATTTCTTTAGCTTGTTCCCAGGAAAAATGTTGATAATTTCCTGGTTTTTTTCCTCTAGAGCTTACAACTATATTAATATTTGCTGGTATATTATTTTTCTTTAATATAGGATAAGCAATGGTATAGTTACTCTCATAACCATCATCAATAGTAATTACTAGAGGATTATCTGGTAGTTTTTCATCATGAAACAAATAATCCCTTAATTGTGATATTGAAATAGTATTGAATCCCTTTTGTTTTAAATAATTAAGCTGATTTTCAAAAAGTTCGGCAGATATAATCTCACTAACTCCTGTTTCGACTACAGTTTCTTCCACAAAGTGATGATACATCAGTATTGGGATTACTACCTCTTGCTCCTTATCTTTAACTATTGACTTAGAAGTTAAAACTGATAGTGGATTTATAAGTAAAAGACAAATAACAACCAGTAGAATTTTGAATTTCATTTTTACATACCCCTTT
The DNA here is from genome assembly GCF_018141165.1 of Alkaliphilus sp. B6464. Taxonomy (NCBI): domain Bacteria; kingdom Bacillati; phylum Bacillota; class Clostridia; order Peptostreptococcales; family Natronincolaceae; genus Alkaliphilus; species Alkaliphilus sp. B6464. The sequence continues at coordinate 405,569 of NZ_CP058557.1, read as the reverse complement.
GAAATAATATTTAATTTTTTAAAATCATATAGCATCTATTATATTTAAAACTATGTAATACCTAGACCCCATGTCAAATTTAAATTACCTTGATTTACAGTTAATTTAGGTAGAATCTAGCAAAATTCTTCTATATTGTACCATTTTTATTGCAGAAAGCAAAGGATGTTATAATAAGGATTTCCTAATTTTTTAGAATTATAGTCTTTAGTTGCTCCTCCTTGATGTCCTTCTACATTGATTACACTACTATCACTATCGATACTTGCACTTACACAGATAGTAATTAACGAAAGAACAATCTATACTAGAGATAGATATTAGCGAGTAACAAAAATTGCAGGGGTGGTTCTATCTATTTCAAACAAAATTAAAAGTAGAGAGGTATTTCACTTCTCTACTTTTTAGGTAGTAAACTACTTTTCATGTTCAATTTCCCATTGAGCTTGATGGTCTTTAATGACAGTAATCAAGTCTTCAGATTCCATCTTTTCTACAGGAAAATCTAGTAGATGAAGACTTTCGCCAAGAGGAGAATCTTTCGCATCAGATTTAGGTTGTCGTATTACAACAGAGTAGTTTTTAAATTGAAGGGAATTATTCTTCATTAATTCATCAACCTCAATCAATCTGTCACATAAAATCTCGTAATTAATCTTGTCGGAAAATATATAAACAGAAAGATTAGATTCCAGAGGTAAATTATCTAAATCTAATTTCATATTAAGGGCTAGTTTATCTCTATCATTCTCGTCAAAAGAAAAACCTGCAATCAAAATATCTGTCTCATAAGGAAAATTTTTCTTAAAAATCTCTTCCACAACTGAATCAAACTCTTTTTCAAGTCTAGTATAGGTGTTAAACCTGCCTACAACATAACCATCATAATCATCACTAATTTTACCACTTCTGTTATAAGTCACATAAAAAGCTGTATCTGGACTAGACTTTGACTGGACATATTTTCCATATTGACCAAATTTGAAATTATAAGTTGTTTTTTTATCCTTATAGTCAAGATCATTTATAAAAGAATAGTTATCTTCCAAATATCTATTTATATTTTTATTTGCAATAGCGGCAGAAATAGGATTACCAGTAAAGGAATTAGTTATAAATAGAATTAGTAAAATTAAAGCAACTGAAACAAGACCAGCAATGATTTTTAGTATTAACTTTTTTTTAGTCATTAATATCCCCCTCTCAACTAATTAGTCACAAAAATTCATGTTTTGTTACAAATAATATAAAAATATTTTAAAGTATATATATATGATACACTATTTATGATGGTTAAATATTTTATATAAAATAAACTAACAAAAACAAATATACAGAACAAAGGGACGGTTGAGAGGAGTGATTTAATTGGAAAAAGAAATATATACAGTAGATGCTTTTTCAGAAGTGGATTTTGGTGGTAACCCAGCTGGTGTTGTACTTGATGCTACAGGATTAGATGAAAAACAAATGCTAAAAATTGCAAAAGAGATGAATTTATCAGAAACAGCATTTATTTTTCCATCAGATGATGATACGGCAGATTATACTATAAGATTTTTCACTCCAACTCAGGAGGTAGATTTATGTGGACATGCTACCATTGCATCATTTTTTCTATTAGGTACAAAAGGACTAATAAAAAGTGATAATGGCATAAAAATTGTTAGACAAAAAACAAATGCAGGTGTACTTCCTGTAGAATTGCATTTTAATGATAGTAGAGTTGAAAAAGTATTAATGACTCAGACCAAACCTAAGTTTATTTCAAAAATCAAAATTATAGATGATCTGGCCAAAATTATGGGATTAAATATAGACCATATTGGTGTTGAAAATTTTGATCTTGTTCCAGAAATAGTATCTACAGGGTTAAAAGATATTATAGTACCTGTTAAAAGTTTAAAGGTGTTAAAATCAATATCTCCAAATTATGAGATGATAAAAAAATATTGTAAAGAACTATGTGTAGTAGGTATACATGCTTTTACACTAGAAACTGAGGAAAAATATTCAACAGTATCTTGCAGAAATTTTGCTCCTCTAGTTGGAATTGATGAAGAAGCGGCTACTGGAACTTCAAATGGAGCATTGGGAGCATATCTTGTTAATAATAATGTTGTTAAATATGAAAACAGTATAACAATAGTATCAGAGCAAGGATATTATATGGGAAGACCAAGTAAAATATTAGTAAAAATAGAAGGCCCCAAAAATGATTATACTGTTAAGGTTGGTGGAAGGGCAGTAATAAAGTAGATATTGTAGAAATTACTAGGATAGTTTTACTATTTTGTGAGGTTTTACTCATATTTTGGAAAATATTCTCTAAAAAGAAGGATATTGTAATCAATGTGTCGTAATTAATTATATGGTAGTTAAATTATATAAGGAGGAAAAATAAATGAAAGCGATTGTAAAAAGAATTGCTAAAATGTTAATTTTCACCATGGTATTCATAGGATCTGCAGTACCACTTACTTATGCGGATACACTTCGAGTAGCTCAAGGTGGAGATGCTAGAATATTAGACCCACATGGTTCTAATGATAACATATCTTCAAGAGTTATTAAGCAAATTAACGAAACATTAGTAGTGCAAGATGAAAACATGGAGTTACAACCGGGTCTTGCAGAATCTTGGGAAAAGATTGATGATTTAACATTTGAATTTAAATTAAAGCAAGGTGTTAAATTCCATAACGGCGAAGAGCTTAAAGCAAGTGATGTTAAATTTACATTATTAAGAGCTATAGAGTCTCCAAATGTTGGACATATTGTAGGTGTAATTAATAAAGATGGAATTGAAATATTAGATGATTATACAATTAGAATTTCTACTATAGAACCATTTGCACCACTACTTGCTCATTTAGCGCATACAGGTTCAAGTATTTTAAATGAAAAAGCTGTAACAGAAGCTGGTGATGATTATGGTTTAAACCCAGTTGGAACAGGCCCATTTAGGTTTAAAAGCTGGGTAAGTGGTGACGAAATTACTTTAACAAAATTTGAAGAATATTATGGCGAGAAAGCTAAAGTTGAAGAGGTTAAATTTAAAAATATAGTAGAAGCAACAAATAGAAGAATTAACCTTGAAACCGGTGAGATTGACATTGCATATGATATTTTGGCATCAGATATTAAGAGTGTTGAAGAAAATAAAGAACTTACACTTTATAGAGATGCTAACTTATCAACATCATATATAGGATTTAATGTACAAAATAAGCCTTTTGATGATGTAAGAGTACGCCAAGCAATCAATTATGCTGTTGATGTAGATTTAATTATAGAAGCTGTAATGGAAGGTGTAGGACAACAATCTAACGGGCCATTAGGACCAAATGTCTGGGGATCAAACCAAGAATTACAGCCATATGAATACAATGTAGAAAAGGCTAAAGAGCTAATGAAAGAAGCAGGTCTTGAAAATGGATTTAAAACATCTATTTGGACAAACGACAACAAAATAAGAATGGATATAGCTGAAATTGTTCAAAGTCAATTAAAAGCTGTTAACATTGATGTTGAAATCAAAGTTGTTGAGTGGGGACAATACTTGGATGGAACAGGAAATGGAGAGCATGACATGTTTATCCTTGGATGGACAACAGTAATAGAAGATCCAGACTACGGTCTATATGCATTATTCCACTCTTCACAATTTGGAGATGTTGGTAACAGAACATTCTATAGCAATGCTAAAGTTGATGAATTGTTAGATAAAGGAAGAGTAGAAACTGATCCAGAGACAAGAAAAGCATATTACTTAGAAGTACAAAAAATTATTAGAGATGATTCTCCATGGATATTCTTAAACATTGGTCAAAATTTAACTGGTACAAGAAGCAAGGTGAAAGGATTCAGTCAACATCCTACAGGACACCATCAATTATCAGAGGTTTATTTAGAGTAAAATATATAGTAATTTAATAAGGTGATTATAAAATAGCAAAAATAATCTATTAGCTAATTCCTTATCAACCGTCATCAGATCGGAGCCAAGTTCAAATTAGTATTACCGAGGAATGAGTTCTTGCTTATTTTCTTTTTACACAATTATATAGGCTTAATCTAAAGGGAGCGTTGCTGATTGCAACACTCCCTAATAGTGTGCCCAGCATGGGCGATAACTTGGCGGTGAAAGTCCGCTGTGGGCTTGGTAGTGGGAACCACTAGCCGAAGGCAAGGGTGTCCATCGCGAGGTGGAATCTGAAGGAAGCCCTAGGCAAAGTCTTGGTCTGAGGAACACGAACCACATATAAGGCTTACTTGGGACGGACGAGTTTGCTATTCAAAACGAAGTCCAACACTACCCGAATCTCAAGGAGTAAATGTGGCAGATATATGAGATGAAGGTTATCGCTCCTACCTGGGGAGGTCTCAAGGATATGTTATGGAAATGCATTTTGAAATAACAACCTATATAGTGATGTATAGCTGAATCTTGAGAAGTCAGCAGAGGTCATAGTACTTATCTAGTCATGAATAGATAAGGAAGGACTGAACATTAAGGAGGATGAAGATTTTGAAGGATTCAATAGATATACAACGACAGCAGAAAACTTCGTATGAAGACTCTAGTGCAAAGAATAAGTTGGAAACTAAAGGTATGCACGGAGTGCCTAGTATATCAGTGGCATCTACAAATGAAACATCCAGTGCAGCTTCAGATAATCTCATGGAAAGGATACTATCTAGAGATAATATGCTATCTGCTCTTAAAAGAGTAGAAAAGAATAAAGGTAGCTACGGAGTGGATAGAATGAAGGCTGATGAACTTCGACCTTTCCTAAAACAAAACTGGCTATCTATTAAAGATAGTATCTCAAAGGGTAGATATAAACCCAGTGCTGTAAGAAGAGTCGAGATACCTAAACCAGATGGAGGTATGAGACTTTTAGGAATACCTACTGTATTAGATAGGCTAATCCAGCAAGCCATAGCACAAACCTTAACGAATATATTTGACCCTTACTTTTCTAATAACAGCTTTGGTTTTAGACCAGGAAGAAGTGGGCATGATGCTGTGAAACAGGCGAAAGAATATATGAATCAAGGATATAAATATGCGATAGATATGGACCCTGACAAATTCTTTGACAAGGTTAACAATGACATATTAATGCACAGAGTGTCCAAGAAAATCAAAGACAAGAGAGTTCTAAAACTGATTAGACTTTACTTGCAGTCAGGTATTATGCTAAATGGAATAGTTGTAAGAAGCGAAGAAGGCACCCCGCAGGGAGGACCATTAAGTCCACTTCTAGCAAATATCCTTTTAGATGACTTAGATAAAGAACTGGAGAAGAGAGGACACAAATTCTGTAGATACGCTGATGATTGTAATATATTCGTAAAGTCAAAAAGAGCAGGACAAAGAGTTATGGACAGCGTAACAAATTTCCTTGAAAATAAACTAAAGTTAAAAGTAAATAAAGAGAAAAGTGCAGTAGATAAACCTACTAGAAGAAAATTTTTAGGTTTTTCATTCTACAATTTATGGGGAAAATACAATATCCGAATCCATGATAAATCTATTAAAAGATTTAAAGATAAAGTTAGGAAGATCACGTCAAGAAGTCATAGTATAAGCATAGAAGATAGGATTAGAAGACTCAACCAGATTACTACAGGATGGGTTAACTACTTTTCTATTGCGAAAGCAAAGGGAATTATGCAAGAACTTGATGAATGGATAAGAAGAAGATTGAGAATGTGCATATGGAAACAATGGAAAAAGCCAAGAACTAAGATTAAGAATCTAATATCATTAGGCGTACTTAAATACAAGGCCTATGAATGGGGAAATACAAGAAAAGGCTACTGGCGTATAGCCAATAGCCCAATCCTATCTAGAAGTCTTACCAACAAATATCTCGAATCAATTTCTTACCAGAGCCTATCGGCTAGGTATCAGAAAATGCAATTAACTTAATGAACCGCCGTATACGGAACCGTACGTACGGTGGTGTGAGAGGGCGGAAAATAAAATAATTATTTTCCTCCTACTCGATTTCAAAGCATCAGACAATTTAAATTATCCTAGAAGAACGGTCTCCTTCCAAAAAAGCCCCCTACAAATCCAGGAAATCTAAAGAAAGGTCTACGCCATATAGCTGCTAAAATGAGGAACCATTACAATCGCACTTATTATAGTGTTCCATACAGATAAACCCCTCCTATTATGATGTATTGGCCTTTACCTAATACATAATATGTAGCACGCATGAAAGGTGATGTAATATTATTTTGTTTATAAAATATGAATAAGAATTTTTAGTATTTATATGAATATTATGTATTGAATCTATAAAGGTAAAGAAACTATAGGAGGGGTGCAAAGTGGGTATTGGAAGACAATTAGTACAGCAGGTTGTCAATACAAGGGAATTTATGGAACTTAAAGAGGCCAGGGGTAATATAGACAGATATCCCCAATTAAAGCAAGAGGTTGAAGCCTTTCAAAAAAAGCAAATGGAAATCATGTCAAGAGCTAGTTCTCCACAAGAGGCAGAGCAAATGTTAATGCGGCTCAACGACGAATTTACAAACCTTGCTCAGTATCCTGAGGTTAATAGAATGATAAAAGCAGGTGAAAGGTTTAACGAGATGATGCTTAGCATTTATAAAGAAATTAATGAAATATTAGCATCATATCTTCAGCATTAAGAAGCAATCAACTTTAGAAGAGCTTCTTAATAGTAGAAAGGAATGGATATCAAAGCAATTTGCAAATTCAAATACTGAAATTGAAAAAAACAATTATTAGGAAAGTTGAGAAAGGTGCCATACGAAGAAATCAATAAAATACTTAACTTCTTTGAAAAAATAACTAGCTCCAATCTATATCCCGAGCTAGTTATTTTTTCAAATTTTCTAATGGAAATTATTTTGTATACTCAACATATCTAGAAGAAAGGGAATCTTCTGAATCCGAAACCAAAGAAAGGAAATCTTCCAAATCCAAAGAAGGGAAAGCCAAAAAAACCTGGGAATCCGAATCCAAAACCAAACTGTTGAGTATTAATCGGATCGTTATCATATTGATAATTGTACATAAGGGTATTCATTGGATAATTATCATATTGATAATTGTACATATGGGTACTAATCGGATAATTATCATATTGATAATTATACATATTATATGGGTTCATTTTTTCACCTCCCCTCTTTTTTGTTCTCAGTTTCCAATAAAACTGAAGACTAGACTAATTAATATTTTGGTAAATAGTTATATACTCGTTATATAATATTTTTCATATACAGATAGTGTGATTAGAAAATTTAAAATCAAAGTTACAGTTTTCGACTTTAGAATTACTATCATTGTGTAGTGATTTTACATTTTTTTAAGTTACTTTGCGTCTAGTGACACGGATGCTGGTATAATAAGTTAAGCGAGTTAGCAGCGAAAGATCACCTAACAATAGAACAATTAGGTAATAATATTTTAGAAAAATATATTGATAATTTAGAAGAAGCTCTAAGTTCAGAAGAACAACAAAAAATAAGGGAAGATTATATTTTATTAGATCAGTATTTATAAATCATTGAAAACGGAGTTGTTAATTGATGGTAAATTTTATACTATACAAAAAGCAAAGAATGCAGTATTTGAGTATATAGAAATGTTCTATAATACCAAAAGACTACATTCTTCATTAGGTTACAATATAACTATTATCTTTGTTCCTACTCCTATTGTACTTTTTACATCGATAGTGCCACCATGAATCTCAATAATTTGTTTAGCAATAGCCATGCCAAGTCCTGATCCCTTGTGGCTTTCTCCCGTATTAGTACCTCTATAATATCTTTCAAATAGATTGTCTAAGTCCTCTTTAGAAATACCCTTTCCATTATCCTCTATTTCTACATACACTTTGTCATTTTTATATACACTAATGATAATTTCTGTGCTTTCATTGTTATGAACAATAGCGTTATATATAAGATTAGTAAATGCTCTTTGTATCAAGGATTTATCAAAGGTAAAGACAATTCTCTCCTCACTGGCATTAAACTGTATTTTTCTATTTTCATAATTAGGATTGTTTAATATATCAATAGTAATATCCCTAAGGACTTCTATAATATCTTCCTTATTACGAACTATAGGAATTAGGCCATTTTTTAAAATCTGTGTCAGCTTTAAATCCTCCAGTAGTCCCTCCATATAATAAGCCTTTTCTTTAATTATATTAGAATATTTTTTTATCTCCTCATCAGTTAAAACATATTCTTCATCAGCTATAAGCTCACCATAACCTTTAATAGAAGCCAGGGGAGTTTTTAAGTCGTGGGACAGATTATGAATCCATTCCTCTCTCATTTTCTCTGTAACCTGTCGCTCAACCTCATTAATCTTTAATGTATCAGATAAGTTATTAAGAGTAGTATAGACTTCTTTATATAAGCCTTTTTCAACATACTTTTTATCGTATTCACCCTTTGATAATTGACTTATACCTTGGATTATATGGATAACAGGATTAGTAAGATTTCTACCAAAAATATATCCCATTACTATAAAAACCACTACAGGAATAATAAATAGACCTATAGCTGCTGCAAATATATTTGATTTTAATTCCTCAATTGAATAAAGATACATATATTTAGCTATCTTATCCATAGGAAAACCTATAATATAACTCCATTTATAGTCGTTTATATCAGCAGTACCAGCAAAGGTAGTATAATTATCTATAACACCAGTATAAATATTATGATAAACTATTTGGCTAGGAGTATAATGATCTAATGTTCCTTCTGGTTTATTCCAATGATAAACTTCATATCCTTCCTCATCTAAAATCTGAATCCAAGCATTCCGATGATTAAGTTCTTCAAGTCCATCCTTTGTTACCGTGGGTGTGCCATCCTCTTCAATAATGTATTGATAGAAGTCTAAGGAAAAGTTGGGCAACTGAGTCCACTTTTCATCCCAATGATTATCTGAAATAAAAAGTTCATAGACTACAAAAATATTGATATGAAAAACAATAATAACAGATAATACAAGAATTAATAAAAAACGCAATAAAATTTTCCATTTCATTTTATCTATCCTCTATAACTAGCTTATAGCCTAATCCCTTTATAGTAACGATATGCTTAGGATTAGCTGGGGCGTCTTCTATCTTTTGGCGAAGATGTCTAATATGAACCATCAATGTATTATCATAACCTTCGAAATCGCAGCCCCATACTTTTTCAAATATTTTATTTTTGCTTAAAATTTGATTAGGATTTTGGGCTAAATATAAAAGAAGATTGTGCTCCTTAGCCGTTAAATCTACAGGGACACCTCTTCTTTTTACTTCACCCTTATCCCTATTAATTTCAATATCTCCAAAGGTTATTATATTTTTTTCCTTAACATGATCCTTTAGAGCCATATATTCACTTCTTCTAAAATGTGCTTTAATTCTAAAGGCTACTTCCTTCGGGCTAAAGGGCTTAGTAATATAGTCATCTCCTCCAATCCCTAATCCTAAAAGTTTATCTACATCTTCATCCCTAGCTGATAAAAAGATAATTGGTACAAAAGTAACTTCCCTCAGTCTTCTGCAAACCTCAAAACCGTCCATATAGGGCATCATAATATCTAAAACTATAATATCCGGCTTCATCTCTTTAGATATGCCAATGGCTTCATACCCATTAGTAACCTTATATATTTTTTGAAAGCCTTCCTTTAAGAGAACGGCCTCCAATAAATCTAAAATATCAATTTCATCATCTACTAACAATATTTTTTTATCGCTTATACTAGTCATATCTACATCTAGCAAGATTTACACCTCCTATTACAGTTCATTATATAATAATTCATTATACTCTACTTTTTAAAATACTTTATTTAAGCAATATCCCTATTTTTAAACCTGCTATACCCAAAGCCAAATACAGTAATTAATAATATGAAACTAATGATATACACACTACTGCCCTTACTAAAAGTATCAAAATCGCCCCCTAATGCTGCCATAACAGGATAGGTCCAAGGGTAGAATATCCAATACTTTGAATTGGCCACCAGCATAGCTGGTAAAATTAATCCAATACCTATGCCTAAAGGAATAGCCATATGAGAGAATCGAATACTTAAAACATAAAGTATAACCATAATAGGTAGTGCGGCTATATAGGTAACCATAGGTTTTATAAAAATCATTTTATAGGGAATATTACCTGGAGCATTAATAATTTTTCCTGCTACTAACACACTTACAATCAATACTAGTATATTGATAAAAATAAGCCCACATCCAATAATAAATTTTATTCCATATATCTTTTCCTTATCTACCGGTAAGCTAAGATAATGTTTCCAACTATTATTTGCATTTTCAATTCTTGCTATTAAAGTCATAATGATGCTTATTAAAGCAGGAAAAAGAATCATTACATAAAAAATCATACTTTGAGTATAAAGTTGCTCCCAAACATTTTGTCCCTTTCCTGTAAATATATCATAATAACGAATTAAATTGAAAGCCCCTTGGGCTACCATAAATATAGGTGCTAAAATAACAATCCACAATATTTTAGAACCTCTTAATTTTAAAAGTTCTACATCAAATATATCCTTCATTTAATTCCCTCCTAACATATTTGTTTTCTATTAAAGAAATAAATTCCTATTACTAAAAAAGCTATACCGAAGATAAGACCATATTGTAGTGCAATGTTATTATTCATAGTAGGGTCTGGTAGAGAATAAATTGTATGGGCATAGGGAATTAATTTAGATAGCTTTTCTGACTGGGCAAAGAATAAGGAAGATGCTACTCCTACAAATCCGATGGTCAAGGCAATATTAGTATTACGCATCTCGGAGCTTATAAAACATTGAATACTGATTACACTTGTAATGGCAGCTATCTGATAAAATGTATATTTTGAAATTAATATAAAGTCCACAGCTTCAGGAAATCCTAATATTTTACCTACCATTACTAAAACCGAAGCATTAACAAGTATCATTATAATACTTAATATAAATACGATAGACCACTTAGCTAGATATACTTTGCTTCTTGAAACTGGAAGTGCCAAAGTGTTTTTCCAGCTATTAGACTTATATTCTATATAGTGTACTATGGATGCAAAGATTGTAACAACTAAAGGTAAAAATAAGAACCACATAAAATGATGTTGTAATAATAATACATTCCAAGAACTTAATCCTTCCTTGGCTCCTAATCCAATAAGATAATCATAGCGAATAAAAAGATTTAAAAAACTAAGACCACCTGCCAATATAGGCGTTAACAAAGCTATAGGCCATGTAAAGCTATGTTTTTGTTTAAGAAATTCTCCCTTTAGTAATTGGTAAAATTCCATCATTACTCTACACCCCCAGTTAACTCCAAGAAGATTTCTTCTAAATTTTTCTCACTTTCGCTTAAATGGGAAACACCATAGCCTTCTAATACCAATATTTTATTTAACTCTTCTATATTTATGTCCCCTCTAGGTATATAAATCTTGCCTTCTCTATTCTCTACAACATAGCCCTTGCTTTTTAAGAAATCTCCTGCTTCTATCAATGGTTTTGTTTTAATAGTGATTTCTCGGTTACCCTTTGCCTTTAATTCCTCTAAAGTTCCTTGGAATAATAGACTTCCTCTTTGAATAATACCTACATGATTAGCCATTAATTCAATTTCGCTTAAAATATGACTGCTTATTAATACAGTAACACCCATTATCTGTGGAAGACTGATTATTAAATTTCTAATTTCTCTTACCCCTGCTGGATCAAGGCCATTGGTTGGTTCATCCAATATTAAAAGCTCTCTATTTCCCATTAAAGCCTGAGCAATCCCCAGCCTTTGCTTCATACCTAGAGAAAAACTTTTCACTTTTTTATTTTTCCATTTAGATAAATTGACGATGTCTAAAGCTTTATTTATTTCATTTTTATCTATTTGTAGTATCTTCCTTGTTATTTCTAAATTTTCATAGGCTGTTAAATTTTCATAATAAGAAGGAGATTCTACCATTGCTCCTACTTTCCTCAATATTTCCATTCGATGATTCCTTATATCCTTATTAAATAAATAGACTTCACCCTTTGTAGGTTTCATTAAATCTAAAAGCATACGGATAGTGGTGGATTTTCCAGCACCATTAGGGCCTAAAAAACCATATAAAGCACCTTTAGGTACTTTAAGACTTATATCCTTTACGGCTGTAAATCTATCAAACCTCTTAGTTAGTCCCTTTGTTTCAATAATTAATTCACTCATATTATACCCTCCTAAAAGTCAATTACTTCTGATTGCCTACAAGTATATAGGTGCTAACTTAAATTTAGATTGAGATAGCCTTAATTCTACCTTAATTTTTAATAAGGCAAGATAAGTCTAGGGGCTATAAAAAACGATAGATAGAATAATAGTTTTAGATAATGGAACAATAGTTGAAGAGGAAACACATAATCAACTATTAGAAAAAATAAACTATGTTCAGAATTATGGGAATCTCAAACTAGTTGGTATGATAGGAGGAAAATAGTGAAAAGCAAAGTAGTAGCAGTTCAAGAGGGGCTACATGATGTAGCTAAGCTTCTAAGAGAAAAAGGGTACAATATAACAACCATAGATATAGCCAATGAGCCAATTGATGTAATAATATACTCCAATGAAAATAATGATTATTTAGCCCATAATACTACGGGTGTAATTGACTTAGTTTCTTATAACCAATTTACAAGTATGATAAATTTAGATGAAGTAGGCTTAGATAACATAATAGCTACAATAGAGCAATTAGAATAAAAAATCATTAATACCATGATTATATTAGAATAATCAATGGATAAAATAAAAATAGTTCAAGTTTTATATATCATCTAATATTTAATAACATAAAAAACTCTAAGGATATTTCATAGAGTTTTTTATGTTATTAGATGTAGTTGGTAAAGGTTTGGATCATAGAGATGGTATTGTTGACTCTAATTTTAAAAGGTGATATCTTAAAATTAGGAGAGTTTTACGATGTGTAGACAACTACCTAAAAAATCGAAGTAAAAATGAGCTATGCATATTAAATTCTATTTAGAAAGGCTATGAGAAAGATATGAAATTAGATATAGATAAAGCTACTATAGAGTATATAAAAGAAAAAGGAAAAATAATAAACATAGATTTAAGTATTAGTAAATCTTGCTGAGTAAAGATACCAGAACCAAAAGTGAATTTTGGGAAGCCTAAATTGATACAACAGTTTGATGAATACAATATAGATGATGTAATAATATATGTAAATAAATTTATTGAAGCTAAAAATGATGTGTTAACAATAAAACTAAATAAATTTTTGGGCATAAAAAACCTATTACTATCAGGTGTGAAATTATAGAAAACATGGACAATTCACGAGTTGCCGGAACTGTTCTAGGATGAGGATAATAATAAAAAAGAGGCTGTATTAAAATGATTTTTAATACAGCCCCTTTTTTTACTGTTTAATCAATTAAAATTCCTAATAAAGATTACCACATATCATTTCTGTTATCCATCATATCAATGGCACCTAGAACGACATGGGCTAATCCAAAACCAATCATACCTGCTGCCACCATAGGCTTAATATCTTTTTTCTTTAAAACTGTACCAGTTGCAGTAACAGCTGTACCTAATACTGTTGGAATTAAACCTTCTTGTATCTTCATAGAAATACCCTCCTTTTATTTTGGAGTTCATAATTATTATGCTAAATATATATCCTTTTTATCCTTCGATTAGTGTATAATTATAGAGTATATAATGGCTTATTTAGTAATTATTATATTGGGATACAATTCTATAAAAATCAAAAATATGGGTACCTATAAAATAAGACTATTTTTATTTAAAAATTTTTAATTTTATAAAAATAATATAACTATATTGATATAAAGAAGTTGACAAATTATTAACAAATTAATAAAATAATTTCGGGTGGACTTTAAATAAATACTATGGTTTAGGAGGAAAAATATGCTAACAAAAATGTTATGGTTTTTAGCCTTTGTTTCAACAGGAACTGGTCTGTTGGTACTTTCGCTTTTTAATATTAGCAATGCAATTTGTCAAATAGTCTTACTATTAATAGGATTCCTCTTTTTTATTGGATTAACTGGACATTTTAGAGAGCTTCAAGGGAGGAGGAAGTAAGTGTGAAAATTAAAGAAAATAAGATTAATATAATATTTTTAGCCTTTATTAGTGCTGTTATTACATGGACTTTAAATCATAAAATGGGTTATGGAGCTATAGTATCAAATGGACTTGTAGGTGTTTTAGCAGGGATATTTCTTCCAAAGACATTGGCTGGAACTACCTATGCGGCTTCATTTATAGGAATGTCTGGAATTAATGTGATTTCTTCTATATTTGGGGCATCTTTGGGAGGCATAGTAATAGGAATAGTTTTAGCAAATACTCAAGAAATATATGCTGGGCTTGGTGGAAAGGGTGGAACTACTGCTGCTTTATCTACCTTAATTACCAGAACAATAATGAGTTTATTTGGTCGATAGGAGAGATGATTATATATGGAAAATATATGGATATTATTATCAGCCATATTTGGAGCTGTTGGAGCTTATTGGATTAGTATCTCTTTAAATAAAGGTGCAGTATTAGGCTCTGCTATAATAACATTATTATCTGGAATAGTATTTCCACGATTTGTTCCAGAGTTAGGAGCAACATTAGCTAGTGTGGCTACCTCAGCTTCTTATGCAGGAATGATATCGAAGAAAAATGTGCCTAAACTTTGGGAAATGGTTTTTGTTGGTTGTTTTGTAGGAATAATATTTATTTTATCCTCTTCTGCTTATGTAGGATTAGGTGGAAAATTAGGAACAATTGGAGCTATTTCATGTTTTGCGTGGCTAGGATTAAAGAAAGTATATAAAATAGGATTATCACTATTTTAAATAGATCCTAAAAATAGGATATTAAGTTAATGTTAACTTACTTAATATTGTGGTATATACTAATAGACAAACATATTAAGAAAGGAATATTCGTATATGACTATTAAATTAGGATCCCATGTTTCTATGGCAGGAAAGGGTTTATTAACAGCTGCTAAGGAAGCAGCTAGCTATAATTCAGATACTTTTATGATTTACACTGGAGCACCACAAAATACAGTGAGAAAAAAAATTGAAGATCTTTATATAGAAGAAGGTCAACAATTTATGAAGGATAATGGACTATCAAATATTATTGTCCATGCTCCTTACATTATTAATATGGCATCGGCTAAAACAGATACTTTTGGTCTAGCAGTAGAGTTTTTACGTAAAGAAATTGATAGAACAGAAGCTATAGGATCGAAATACATTATACTTCATCCAGGTTCTCATGTTGGTTCTGGAGAAGATGTAGGTCTTAAAAGAATTGTAGAAGGTTTAAATGAAGTTATAACAAAGGATCAAAATGTATTTATTACCTTGGAGCTTATGGCTGGTAAGGGAAGCGAGCTTAATTATAAATTTGAACATACGGCTTATTTATTAGATAAGGTAAAGCATAATGATAAGCTGGCAGTATGCTTTGATACTTGTCATGTTCATGATGCAGGATATGATATAGTTAATAATTTTGATGAAGTAATAAATGAGTTCGACAGAATTGTTGGCTTAAACTGGTTAAAGGTATTCCATATTAATGGATCTTTAAATCCTAGAGGTGCAAGGAAAGATAGGCATGCTAATATTGGAGCTGGCGATGATAATCCAAAAGGAAGGGATCATATTGGGTTCGATGCTATTCACTATATTGTTCATCATGAAACCGTAAAAGGAAAGCCTTGTATTTTAGAGACTCCTTGGCTAGATAAAAAAACTAATCTATATAAAGAAGAAATTCGAAAATTAAGATAAACAATTCATTGAAGTTTGCCTACTTATATTAAGACCTTGATGGCTTATAATCAACTTATCAGATCTTAACTTCTATTTACTTGCACACTGTTTGTATTTATAACATCCATTGATTTTATTTTAGTATAGCTATTTATTTGGCTATTTGTAATACTATAATTATAGGGATTTACGCTTGTTGTTACACGCATAATAACATCTCCTTTTAGCTTTAGAATAAGAAAATCAGCATGAAATAGTTAAAATATTTATAAAAGTGAATTAATTTTTTCTCCTAAAACCACAGGTGCAGTGCTAGTAACCCTGTGGTTATTTATTCCTATATAGGAAAATATATTCAAAAAGAAGGATTTGAAACTAATATGTCGTACTTGCTTATATAAGCAGTTAAATTATATAAGGGAGGAAAAACAAATGAAAATAGTTGTAAAGAGAATTGCTATAATGTTAATTTTCACTATGGCATTTATAGGATTTGCATCACCGTTTACTCATGCAGATAATTCTAGTACATGTCAATTGACTAATGAGGCAATTTTAAGACAGCAAGATGCACTTCACGTAGGCCAAGGCTATGATGCACGCAGCTTAGACCCACATGCAGCTAATGATACGGTATCTTCAAGAGTTATAAAACAAATATATGAAACTCTTGTTAATCAAAACGATAATATTGAAATAGAACCAGGGCTTGCTGAAAGTTGGACACGTATTGATGATGTAACAATAGAATTTAAATTAAAAAAAGGTGTCAAATTTCATAATGGTGAAGAATTTACTTCTAATGATGTTAAGTTTACTCTTTTAAGAGGGATAGAATCTCCAAGTGTTGGACATGTTTTATGGGAAATTGATCCAAATAAAATTAAAATTGTAGACGATTATACAATTCAAATAGCTACAAAGGAACCGGATTCTTCAATATTAGCAAATTTAGCTCATGCAGCTGGCTCTATGCTAAATGAAAAAGCTGTTACAGAAGCTGGAGATGATTATGGCCAAAATCCAGTAGGAACAGGTGCATTTAAATTTGATATATGGAATATTGAGGATAGTATTGAACTTGTAAAGTTTAACGACTATCATGATGAACCAGCAAAAGTAGAACGAGTTGTATTTAAAAATATTCCTGAAGATACAGATAGATTTGATGAATTTAAAAATGGAAAACTACATATTGCCTATGATATATCACCTGATGATATACAAAAATTGGAGGATAAGGATGAAGTAACAGTACAAAGGAGTCAAAGTTTGTCAGCTACTTATATTGGGTTTAATACTCAGAAAGAACCATATAATGATATAAGAGTACGTCAAGCGATTAATTATGCTGTTGATATGGATATGATTGTTGAAACTGTTATGAAAGGAGCAGCTCAAGTAGCTAGTGGGCCACTAGGACCAAGTGTATGGGCTTATAATGATAGTCTTGAGCCATATGAATACAATGTAAAAAAAGCTAAACAATTAATGAAAGAAGCAGGTTATCCAAATGGATTGAAAACAAGTATTTGGGTAAATGATAACCAACAAAGGATAAATATTGCAACAATTGTTGTCGAACAATTAAAGGAGATAGGTATTGAGGCTGAAATTGAGGTTGTTGAATGGGGAGTATATTTAGATGGAACAGCAGATGGAAAGCATGATATATTTCTTCTAGGTTGGGTTACTGTAAATGGAGATCCACATTACGGACTATATTCACAATTCCACTCTAGTCAATTTGGATATCTAGGTAATAGAACATTATATTCTAATAAAAAAGTAGATGAATTATTAGATAAAGGAAAATCAGAAGCTGATCCAGAAATAAGAAAAAAATATTATCTAGAAGTACAAGAGATTATTAGAGAAGAAGCACCTTGGATTTTTTCCTGGACAATTGACAACATAAATGGAGTTAGAAACAATGTGAAAGGATTTAGTCAACATCCTTCAGGATATCATCAATTATCAGGAGTTTACTTAGAGTAGAACATATAGTAATTTAATACGTAAAGTGAGATTTCTACAATATAATTCATAAACAAAGACTACGCTCAGATGGAGTTTAAGTTCTATCAGAATCCGAAGTTTGGCTATCTTAGAAGCTATGCAGCTAATCTCAGATACTTACTATTTAAAATAGTGGGTATCTTTTTTGTTAAATAATGTAATTCATCTATCTGGTTTATGGGAAGATACCATTTACTATATTTAAATATTATGAGGCTATTACAGTTTTAATATGGTCTGTTTTACTACTGATTTCAGGTTGTTTATATATTAAAAGATTTCAAAAACAAAATATTTACTAAGGAGAATTACATATGAAACAGATATATCAGTTTTTTGAGGAATATTACACTGGATTAAAATTGAAAGTTATAGGATATGTAGTAAATAGTATCCTGCATAAGGTGTTACTCCTTTTAATACCCTATATAACAAAAATGATAATAGATAGTGTACAATTTAAAAACTTAAATGAATTTATTAAATGGTGCATAATTAATGTAATATTATTATTTATTTTTCAAATAGTATTATCAAGAAAATATTATTTACAAAATTATATAGAAATAGATGTTGTAAAAAAAATGAGAGAAGATATATTTAAAAGAATAATGCATATGGACTATAGGACGATGAGGGGAAAAAATATAGGATATTATATACAAAGGATTTTTGATGATTGTGAAGCAGTACGTAGTCTAATAGTTAGAGTATATATGGATATTTTATTAGATATAGCATTTGTTATAGGAGTACTAGTTATCATGTTTAGATTGAATTTTATAGTAAGTATATCAGTCCTTACACTTGTGCCGATATTTTTAATAATTAGTAAGTATTATATACCACATATTGAAAAAATAAATAAAAATATTATAAAAGAAAATGAGAAAATAAAAACCTTAACAGAAGAACTTGTAAATGGTTCAAAAGATATACGAGTAAACAATGGTTATGGGTATATTTGGCATAAACTAACTTATACCTTAAACAACTATATAAAATATGGACTAAAAAATTTAGTATATGAAATGAGATATGATTTTATATTTATAACAGGCATAATGAATATAACAAATGTACTTATATACATAATAGGTGGATATTTAGCAATAAAAGGAGATATAACCCTTGGTACATTAACAGGGCTTACAATATATTTTGCTAGAATATGGAGCCCGGTAGAAAATTTCATGGAATTACCTAAAAATATAAAAGTTAAGAAAATATCCTTAAATAGATTAAATGAGGTATTAGAAAAACAAAATGATAGTCAAAACTTATTAAAAAATATAGAAGAATATGAGTCTATTGAATTTAAAAACTTAAGTATAGGTTATGAAGAAAGAGATATACTTAAAAATGTAGATTTTAAAGTTAGTAAAGGTGACAAAATAGCAATAAGAGGGTCTAACGGTAGTGGCAAATCTACAATAGCTAATTTATTTGTAAAACTAATAGAAGATTATTCAGGAGAAATATATTTTAACGATAAAAATTATAAGAAAATAGAACCAAATGAAATAAGAAAAAGAGTAATATTAATTCCATCTGATATATTTATATTTAATGGATCAATAAGAGAAAACATTATGTTAGACAAAGAAGAAGTAGATATAAATAAGTATTTTGAAGGCTATAACCTTTTAAAATTGTTTAAAGACAATGAAAGAGATTTAGATACTATAATAACAAATAATGGACAAGAGTTATCAGGAGGAGAAAAGAAAATAGTTCAAATATTAAGAGGAGTATTAAGAGATGGAGATGTATACATACTTGATGAACCACTAAACTATGTAGATAAGAAGTATAAACAGATGTTAGTAGACTTTATAAATACTACATTAGAAGATAAAACAATAATAGTAATATCACACGATGAATTAGCATTTTCATTTTGCAATAAAATATATAATTTAGAAAATCAAAATTTAAAACTTAAAGTAGTAGGATTGGAGATAGAATAAAGCATCATAATTGCTTTTAAGACCATCATATTGTTAATTAATATATCTAAAATAAACTAAGACTCAGTTCAGAAGTAATAAAACTCATTCTGAACTGAGTCTTAGTTTATATAAAGCTTAAAATAAATGAAATCAATATTAATGGTATAGCAAATTTGTAGAATAAAGCATTAGAAACTTGTTTTTTATATTTTTCTATAAAAAAATCATAGAATTTCTTTGGTCCATTTTTATTATTATTTAACTCCTCATCAGTAAGATTTAACTCATTAAGTTTTTTGTAATTTCTACGATATTTATTATAACTTAAGGTTTTAAAAAATCCTATATTACGAACATGAATAGAAAGAGCAATAAAAAGATAGATAAATCCTACAATGAAAAAGGCATCAGAAAGTTTAAAAACAAAGGATTGATTACTACTAAAACAAATTATAAAAATTGTAAATATAGTTGTTATCATAGTTAGTAGTATCATAGAAATTTCTCCTTAAAATTATAATTATTAAGTAATTAAATATTAAGTACTTTAATAAGTATATAACAAACTAGCAGAGCAGTAAACAACAAAGATAAATATTGTAAATATCTATTTAAATCAATATATTTATTAAATAAATTTAATTCATAAAATAAAAATACTACAATGCTCTATAGAATATTCTAAACAGCATAATTTGACAAGAACATCAAAATCAGACGAAATTTAGGAATCATTATAAAGTTCGCAATAGATTGACTTTTTGAGTTTGCAATAAATTGACTTTTGCAACAAAAAAATGTACAATTGATTTAATAATGGTATTATTGTAAATATATTATAATAATGCCATGTATTTCTTATAAATAAAAGGGGGAGAGTGTTACTATGAAAAAATTTAAAAATGTATTGGTAATTACACTTATAATGACAATGGTAATGTCATTATTTATTGGCTGTGGTAAACCAGCTGACGTTGGAACAACTGATCCAGCAAATGAGGAAGCTACCCAACCTACAGGACCAAAGATCTTAAGACTTGCAGGAATGTCTGCTGAAACTTTTAACCCACATGCAAATGACAATGCTGAAACAAGATACTTAATAGAGTATATATCTAGTACATTATTGGATTTGATTGCAGATGAAACTGGACAGAGCGTAGAGTTTGTTCCAGATCATGCTAAGGAGCTGCCAACAACAGAGGATAATATAGTATGGACATTTAAATTAAAAGAAAATATTAAATGGACAGACGGTACTCCAATTAATGCACATGATTATGAATACTCATGGAAGATGCTATTAGATCAAAAACTTGCTAACTATGCAGCCTTTGTATTATATGATAATGTTCCTATTGTAAATGCTAAAGAGTATTTTACAGGTGAGGCCAACTGGGAAGATGTTGGGATTAAAGCGATTGATGACTATACGTTAGAAATCACATTAACAACTGCAATGCCTGAAGTTGATGTTTATTCTACATTTACAAGCCGTTCTACATCACCAGTACATAAGGAAATGTATGAGGCTGGTATGAATGCAGATAGAACTGAGACTACATATGGTACTACTCTAGCTAGTACACCTTCAAATGGAACATATAGATTAACTGAGTGGGTAAGGGATCAATTTAGAGCCTTCGATAAAAATGAAGACAGTATTATGGCAGATATTTTTGTACCAGATAGAATAGAGAGTAGAGTTGTTACAGAAAGTTCAACTAGATTACAACTATTTGAAAATGGAGAAATAGATGCGGTATCAGTAAATGGAGAAAACTATGATAGATATGCTGAAGATCCTAGATTAGTATATACCGAAGAAAATACTGTTTGGGGATTTTATGTAAACGCTGGTTCTAAAACCAATCCGATTTTAGGCAATAATGACTTTAGAAAAGCTTTATATTATGCTACTAATAGAGATGCAATGTCAAAGGGTATATTTAGAACATTCGCATCTGCACCTTATTTTATTTCTACTATTTGCCTAGTTGGAAATCCTGATAGTGGAGAAAAATACCGTGATACATCAGAGGCCAAGGGGATTATGCCACAAAACGATGGATATGATATTGAATTAGCTAAAGAATACTTTGATAAGGCATATGAAGCAAACGGCAATAAAAAGATTACAGTTGAGATCACATATTTTGATGGTCAAGATACAATGAAGAGATTAGCAGAAGTAGCAGAAGAAGAATATGAAAAAGTATTTGGTACAGATAAGTTAGATATTGTATTAAGAGCAATGCCGCCAAATGCTGCTTACGAGACTTACTTTGAAGGCAAATTTGATTTAGGAATAGGTGCGAGAAGTCAAAATCCATTTAATCCTTGGTCAAGTATGAAAGTATGGACATCAAATTTCCCACAAAAAGCTGAAAGTTTCTATAACAAAGACTTTGATAAACTATACGAAAGAACAACAGTAGGAGATCTACTATTAGATCCTGAAGGCAGATTTAAAGCCTTAGTAGAGATGGAACAGATGCTAATAGATGAAATTCCAATGATCCCAATCTTTCAAAATAATAATGCTATGCTATATCAAGAGAGAATTCATTTAAAAACTAATGGTAAATTCCTTCCAGGAGTTCGTTTTGCAGTTCTACAGGCTGAGATTGTAGATTAATACTTAGTATATTAATTTTAACAAATTAATAAGGATGGAATGCTTACTGTTATAGGTAAGCATTCCGTTATAAATAACAGTGACCGGCAATCTATCTAAAATCACAATTGTAATGCTAATTACTGGAAGGGGGACTGCATCATGTTAAGATATATAGGGCAAAGGTTAGTTGCCATGGCAATTACTTTATTTTTGCTCGTTAGTTTATTGTTTTTTACAATTAGGTTAATGCCTGGAAGTATTGTTAGTGATCCTATGTTACCACCAGAGACAAAAGCTGCAATAGAGGCAAAATATCATTTAGATAAGCCCTTAGTGGTTCAATATGGATACTTTGTAAAAGATGCAATGAAGCTAGACTTTGGAAGATCCCTTAAGGTTCAGCCAAAGGTTCCTGTATTTGATATTATAAAGGATAAGCTTCCTATAACTATCCAACTTAATATTTTTTCACTTCTTATCACTGTACCGCTTGGAATTATTTTTGGAATAGCGGCAGCATTGAAGAAAAACACAACAATAGATCATTCACTATCAATTATGGTAGTTGCATTTATATCGATTCCATCCTTTGTTTTTGCGGCTTTACTACAGTATTTTGTCGCTTTTAAATGGGGGTTAGTACCAATACTTCTAACAACGGAGCCAGGATTTAATTGGTCTAAGTTTGTATCCATGATTTTGCCAATACTAGCAATATCCTTTTCTGGAATTGCTGTAATAACAAGATATATGCGTGCTGAGCTATGTGAGGTTTTAAACTCAGATTATATGCTGTTAGCTAAAACAAAAGGGCTAACTCAAGTACAGGCAACTGTAAGGCATGCTATTCGAAATTCATTTATACCTTTAGCCAATATTATTATACCTATGTTCTTTGGTGTATTAGCTGGGTCTATGGTTATAGAGAATATATTTGGCATACCAGGAATAGGACAGCTGTCAGTAAGATCTATTAATGCCTTAGACCATCCACTTACAATTGCGGTTATGTTTTTCTATGGTGTGATTGGTTTAGTATCTATTCTAGTAGTAGATCTTTCATATGGAATTATAGATCCTCGTATTCGTATAGGGGGTGGAAAGTAATGGGAACAACTGAAGAAGTTAAAGTACAAAAATCTGATTTTGAATTTGTACAATTAAATGACCAAATATTAGATACAAAGTTTGAAGGAAAGCCTATCGGTTTTTTTAAGGATGCAATGCTTCGTTTCAAAAGAAATAAAGGGGCCATAATAGCAGGTATATTCATTACAATTATTATTTTTATGGCTATTTTTGGACCTATGATGAACCCATATACATATAGACAACAAAATTTAGATTGGGATTTATTGCCGCCTAGAATACCTGTAGTTGAAAAAATGGGAATATTTAACGGAATTAAGGTAATGGAGATAAAAAAAACAAGTCTAGAGGAACGTTATAAGGATTCTTTGGTGAAAATTGAGGAAGAATATATATTCCACTATCGAGGTCAAGAAATTCCGATGGTGAAAGCTAGAATAGATGTATATGAGCTTAAAAATGCAAAGGATCAATATTTTTGGTTTGGAACCGATTCCCTAGGTCGTGACCAATGGACACGTTTGTGGCGAGGGTCTAGAGTTTCTCTAATGATTGCATTTCTGGCAGTTATAATCAATGTATGTATCGGCGTTGTTTACGGATCTATCTCAGGTTATTATGGAGGAATGACCGATATGCTCATGCAGAGATTCATAGAAATTATTAGTGCTATTCCAACTATTGTATTGGTAATGTTGCTTATGATGTTTTTAGGGTCGGGGATATTTTCCTTTGTTCTAGCCTTTGTTTTTACAGGTTGGATAGGAATGAGCCGCATGATTAGAGCTCAATTTTATAAATATAAGGGGCAGGAGTACGTATTGGCATCTAGAACAATGGGAGCTAAGGATAGTAAGTTAATATTTAGACATATCCTACCAAACGCAATAGGTCCACTTATTACTCAAGCTACATTGGCAATTCCATCGGCTATTTTTCTTGAATCTACTTTATCTTACCTAGGCTTAGGTATTGGGGCACCAGAACCGTCTATTGGTAATTTATTAGCTGAAGGTCAAAAAGTGTTATTAAACCATCCTCATTTAACTATATTTCCTGCCGTCGTAATTTCAATTTTAATGCTCTCTTTCAACTTATTTGGTAATGGGCTAAGAGATGCTTTTGATCCAACTCTAAGAGGACATGAATAGAAGTGGGGGGTATAATTATGGAAAACCAAGACAAAGTATTACAGGTAAAAAATTTAAGTATAAGCTTTAATACTTATTCAGGAAAAGTTCATGCAGTACGAGGAGTTAGCCTTGATTTACATAAAGGAGAAACATTGGCTATTGTTGGAGAATCAGGTTCAGGAAAATCCGTTACAAACAAGGCTATAGTAGGTATTTTATCTAAAAATGCAACTATAAATACTGGAGAAATTATTTATGAAGGAAAAGATTTAACTAAACACTCCGATAATGAGTTCAATAAAATTAGGGGTTCAAAAATCTCTATGATATTTCAGGACCCAATGTCATCATTAGATCCTGTTATGAAGATAGGTAATCAAATTACAGAAGCCTTAATTGTTAAGCAAAGAATTAGTAAAGATCAGGCTAAGAAAAAAGCTATCGATCTAATGGCGGCCGTAGGGATTCCAGAACCTGAAAAACGATATAATCAGTATCCTTTCCAATTTTCTGGGGGAATGAGACAGCGAATAGTAATTGCAACAGCCCTTGCGTGTGATCCTGAAGTGTTAATTTGTGATGAACCTACAACTGCATTAGATGTAACGATCCAAGCACAGATTTTAGAATTAATCAAGGATATACAGCAAGAGAGAGATTTGTCTGTAATATTTATTACTCATGATCTAGGAGTTGTTGCTAATGTGGCTGATCGTGTGGCAGTTATGTACGCAGGTAAAATAGTTGAGTATGGAACTGTAGATGAAATATTCTATAATCCACAGCATCCATATACATGGAGCTTACTAGCATCAATGCCAGATTTAGATACAGATTCATCAGATGAGTTATTAATGATACCAGGAACAGCACCTAATATGCTATATCCACCAAAAGGAGATGCTTTTGCTGCTAGAAACAAATATGCTATGAAGATTGATTTTGAAAAGGAGCCACCAATGTTTCAAGTTAGTGATACACATTATGCAGCTACATGGCTTCTGCATCCTGATGCTCCAAAAGTAGAGATTCCAAAGGTACTGCAGAAGCGAATTGAGAAGCAGAAGGAAAGGTTGGTGGTAAGTAATGAAGCACGCTAATAAACAGCCTGTTTTGGAAGTTAAAAATTTAAAGCAGTATTTTACAAGTGGTTTTGGAAAAAATAAGGTAGTGGTAAAGGCGGTAGACGATGTAAGTTTTAATATTTATAGAGGGGAAACCTTTGGTTTAGTTGGAGAATCTGGTTGTGGGAAAACTACAACAGGTCGATCTATTATTAAACTGTATGAGCCAACCGGTGGTGAAGTATTATTTAAGGGGAAATCAATTACAGGTAAGCTTTCTAAGGAGGAAATGAAGGAGGTAACTCGGGGTATTCAAATGATATTTCAAGACCCTATTGCATCATTAAATCCTAGAATGACGGTTAAGGAGATTATAGGGGAAGGCTTGCAAATTAATAAGTTATGTAAAGATGAAAAAGAAATGATGGACATGATATATAATATACTTGAAACTGTAGGATTGACTAGAGAACATGCTACACGTTATCCACACGAGTTTTCAGGAGGACAAAGGCAACGTATTGGTATCGCAAGGGCATTAATTACTAATCCTGACCTAGTTATTGCAGATGAGCCTATTTCTGCATTAGATGTATCTATTCAAGCACAGGTATTAAATCTATTGAATAATTTAAGAAAGAAGTTAGGATTAACAGTATTATTTATTGCTCATGACTTATCTGTTGTTAAATATTTTTCAGACCGGATTGGAGTAATGTATTATGGAAAATTAGTTGAACTAACAAATTCTGAAGAATTATATAAGAATCCAATTCATCCTTATACTAAGTCATTACTTTCTGCAGTTCCATCACCGGACCCTAATCTTGAAAGGACTAGAAAGCGAATTTACTATAATCCCGATATGCATGATTATAGTAAAGAAAGTCCTAAATTGGTTGAAATAAAACCAGGACATTTTGTTTATGCTTCTGAATCAGAAATTGAAGAATATAGAAAAGCTTTTTAGATAAAATGAATTAGGATAATCGTACCTATGATGTAAAAAGTAGAGAAGTAATATACTCCTCTACTTTTTTAAATCTAAAAATTTATTAAAGATTTACCACATATTAAAATAGGATTAGCGCTATTTTATATAGATATTGAAAAAATAGAGGAAGTCTTAGTACTACTTATATTATACAACTTCTTCTATTTTTCTTTTAAACTACAGTAGCAAAGGACTTTTATTTGTTCTTTTGTGCTTCAAACACATCTTGCATAAGTTTAATGTTTTTAATAACTATAGGGGCTTTTATTTGGCTTAAATAAAAATTTTCATCTTCTAATTGTTTTCTTAAGTCTTCTATTGATAATTCAAATTTTTGAAGTATGTCTTGAGAGTCTTGTTTAATTAAATCTTGTCTTAAAGAACTAGCTATCTTGCTAGCTTCGTCTAAATGCTGTAGGGCGCCTACATAGTTATCAGATGCAGCAAATAAAATTGAACCTCTAATGTGATAATACATACCATATACTCCATGGTTGGCCGCACCATCGAAGTAGCTTCTAAAATCTGTTGTAATTCTTGTAAGCTCATTAGCTAGTTTTAAACTATTAAGTTTTTCATTATTCATAACAGATAGTGTTAAATCATTTAATATTTTTTCAAATTCTTCAGCCTTTGCAAGGGGAACATTTACTGGTATTAATTGGGCTTCTAAAACATTCCATTTTTTGTGTACCTCTGTAACACTATCATTTATTTTGGTCCATACCTTAGTAATATCCGTTGGTGGAGTAGGACTTTTTGCAAAGCTACCCTTTACATCATTTGCATCTAAAAGAGGAATGATTATCTTATTTTCTTTTATTAATTTCTGCATATCTACCTTTTCTTCTGACTTTTTTTTACCCTCCTCTTTTTTATCTTCCTCTTCCTTAGAAGATTTAGAATTTTTTTTATCATTACTTTGGCTTGATTGTGCAGCAGCTTCTACACTACTGCTCATTTCTTCTGTGCTAGTGAGCTTCTCTTTTTCTATAGCCTTTTCTATACCGGTTACTGAATCTAGGTCATACATTATTTTTAGCACTTCATCCTCTAGCTCTCTTAAAATTTTTGGTAATTTCGGTGAGTTATGTTTTTGTTTTTCAGGATTAGGTTTTTGTGAATTCCTACCACAACCTATTAAAACAAATATAATAAGTAAAAGAGACACGAATTTATAATTTTTCCATATATATTTTCTTCTCATGCTATCACCTCTACTATAGGTTTACCAATATTTTAAAAAACATTACAGAAAACAATATTTTACGCAGTTTCGTAGCTCAAATTTATTTGCTCCCTTCAGTCGCATAAAAAATAGTAAAATTATACTAGAAGGATTTACAGCCTATATTGCCGAAATTAGTATTAGAGGGTAAAATATTAAAAAAACAGAAGTTCAATGCAGAGATGAGGTGCAGTATGTTTTTGAAAAAAAATGAATCTATAGAATTTGCCAATACAATTATGAAAAAAAGTAGAATCCCGATTTTAATTTACGATGAACAGTGGAAGAAGTTATTTACTAATAGTATGAATAAATCTATGGAAACTTTAAGTAAGGACCTTCAACAGCTATTAACAGAAGAAAAGGAATTAGAGCATAGGCTAAAATCAAGCCAAGGAAGAAAACGTATATTAATGAATAAGATAATACATCTATCAGATCGTTTAAATAGTAAAGGTGAAGAGGTCGAAATCTCAGATATAGAAGATGCTAAGGACGAAATTGCTAAAATAAACGAAGAAATTGATGAAATGCGCGAAAACTTAGAATTATATCCAAAAAAAATAGAAGGTACAAACATGGAATTATTAAAAGAGACTGCTAAGGTTGCATATTCTGAAATTAATAATACACAAACTAGACTTTGGGATGTAGATGAAGAGATTAACATATTGCGTGAAAAGTTAGGCCAATATAGGGATGAGAAAGAAGCATTAGAGGAAAAAGTACAAGTTTTATATTCATTACTACACTCTATTATAGGACCGCAGGAAATAGAAAAGCTAGATGTAAAGTTTTTTCAAAAATAGTTAAATTATATTCAAATATAAAAAGCTATAATTGTATAACTAAGTGAGCTATTACTAATAGCTCTTTTTATATTTTAATTTTAAGATATTTATATATATTAAAATTATTTAGATATTTCAAAAAACTACAAAAAGTGATATTATATTATTATAAGAGGTGACAAAAATGATTAAAGGTATAGGAATTGACATTATAGAAATTGACAGAATAAGACAGGCAGTGACGAAAAACAATAGATTTATAGACCGAATATTTACAGTAAATGAAAAGAAAATATTTGAAGAGAAAAACTATCTTCCCCACACTATAGCTGGCTTCTTTGCTGCTAAAGAGGCGGTGGCTAAGGCATTGGGTACAGGAATAAGAAACATACAGTGGAAGGATATCGAAATATTAAAGGATCCTTTAGGGAAACCCTATGTAAAATTGCATAATAATGCTAGAGATTTAGCATATAGTATGAATATAGATAAAGTATTGATATCAATATCTCATAGCAAGGAAA
This sequence comes from Alkaliphilus sp. B6464, assembly GCF_018141165.1. NCBI lineage: Bacteria > Bacillati > Bacillota > Clostridia > Peptostreptococcales > Natronincolaceae > Alkaliphilus > Alkaliphilus sp. B6464. Next base: position 376,269 of record NZ_CP058557.1, on the reverse strand, counting down.
ATGCTGTTGCCCAAGCTATGGCCATCTAATTCTTTTAAAGGGAAGGGTTGAACTGAATGAGACTCTTGAAGGGTATACTTGTACTCCTTGTGGTTGTTATTTCTATAACTGCCTGTAGAAAACCTTCGGATGAAGAGAAATATTACGATGCACATAAGAAGATGATGGAAATAAAGAGTTACCAAACTATTGCTAAAATATCAAGCTATACAGGGGATAGTAAGAGAGAGTATGAATTCAATCAGATGTTTCAGTATCCAGATAAATATCGATTAGAAGTAATATCGCCAAATAGTATTAAGGGTAATTTAACTATATTTAATGGTAAGGCGGCTTGGATTCAGCATGCCACTATTAATCAGACTTGGAAGATGGATAATTTTGAGCAGTCAAAGGAACAATTGATGTTTATAGGTTACTTTTTAAAAAACTTTATAAACTCAGAAAACAGTACCTATCATAGTGAAAGTTTTAAGGGACGAGATAGCATTGTAATTACTACAGAATTACCTGGAGGAAATCCACATTTTTATAGTCAGAGGCTTTGGATTGATGGTAAGAATTTTACTCCTTTGCGGCTTAACATTGTAGATAATCAGGATAAAGTTAGATTTGAAGTTTACTACGAAGATTTTAAAATGAATGCTGAATTAAGTGAAGATTTGTTTTATTTAGATTAATAGATTTAAACTTAAAACAAACTAGGGGGATGAAAAATGGCTTTAGGGGAAAACTTAAGACCAGTATGGGCAGAAATTAATTTGGATAATGTAAAGCACAATATTAAGGAAATAAAAAGTATAGTTAAGAAAGGTACTATAGTATGTGCCGTTGTAAAGGCTGACGGTTATGGTCATGGAGCAGTAGAACTTGCTAAGGTTTTACTTAACAATGGAGCGGACCGTCTTGCTGTAGCTACACTAGGTGAAGCAGTACAGCTAAGAAAAGCAGGATATACAGTACCTATTATGGTTTTAGGATATACACCAGAGGAGCAGGGGCAAATAGTAATAGATAATAATATTATTCAAACTGTATATACTTACGAACAGGCAATATATTTTTCAAACACTGCTAAAGAAACTAATCAGCAATTAATAATACACTTAAAACTAGATACTGGAATGTCTAGATTAGGATTTCGACCAAATAATGAATCTATAAATGATATAAAAGAAATATTTAAGCTACCAAATTTAATAGTAGAGGGTATTTTTACCCATTTTGCTACAGCCGATGATAAAAACAAGGAATACACATACAAACAATTTAATATATTTATGGATTTTGTTAATAAACTTGAAGAAGAAGGCTGTATCATTCCTATTAAGCATGTATCTAATAGTGCAGCAATTATTGATCTTCCTGAAATGAATTTAGATATGGTAAGACCAGGAATAATGCTTTATGGATTATATCCATCAGATGATGTAAATAAAGAGAAAATTAGATTAAAACAGGTAATGGAACTAAAGGCTAAGATCTCTCATGTTAAAGTCCTTCCAAAAAACAATGGAATTAGCTATGGTCTAAAATATACTACACAAGATAATGAAAAAATAATTACAATTCCCATTGGATACGCAGATGGATATACCAGAATGATGTCTGGAAAGGCGCAAGTAATGGTAAAGGGCAAAGTAATACCACTAGTTGGTCGAATTTGTATGGATCAATGTATGGCAAATGCTACAGGGATGGATGTTAAAGCTGGAGATGAGGTTATATTATATAGTAGTGACAGAGAAAGTGGGATTACTATTAATGATATTGCAAACAAACTTGGAACTATTAATTATGAGGTTGTATGTATGTTGGGAAAGCGTGTTCCAAGAGTCTATTTGGAAAATAATAACCTTTTACACATTAAGGATAGTTTGATAATATAGTAGTATAGATTTTTGTGGACTGGTATAATTTTGTTACAATAATGAAACACTTATACTACCATAGGATTTTCCTTCAATACATTTAGGAGGTGCGCAATGGCTGACTCAAAACGAATTATGATAAGCCTTCCTGACAGTCTTTTACAAGAGGTAGACAATATTGTTTCCATAGAAAAGACAAATCGAAGTGAATTTATTCGTGAGGCGATGAAATTATATATACGGGAGAGAAATAAAATGGAATTACGGGAGCAGATGAAAAAAGGCTATCAAGAAATGGGACTAATCAATCTAGCATTGGCTGAATTGGGATTAAGCTTAGATATGTCATTGTTGGAAACCTACGAAGCGCAGATGGCGGAGTGTGAGTAGCGTGATTATTAAAAGAGGAGATATCTTTTATGCTGATCTAAGTCCTGTAATAGGATCTGAGCAAGGGGGAGTAAGGCCTGTATTAGTAGTACAAAATGATATAGGAAATCGCTATAGTCCTACAGTTATAATTGTAGCTATTACTTCACAGATTAATAAAGCTAAGCTTCCAACCCATGTTGAAATTAAATCCTCTGATTATGGATTACCAAAAGATTCAGTTTTGTTACTGGAGCAAATTCGAACTATTGATAAAAGACGTTTGGAGGAAAAAATCGGCCATGTAACAGAAGATATAATGGAAAAAGTAAACGAGGCTTTGTTGGTTAGTCTCGGTTTAATTGAATTTTAAGGACTTGAAGTTTTTAGCATAGCTAAAAAGTGAGTCCGCCATGGAGCAACATTAGTTGCGTAATTTTAAGGACTTGAAGTTTTTAGCATAGCTAAAAAGTGAGTCCGCCATGGAGCAACATTAGTTGTGTAATTTTTAAAGACTTAGGGGGACTTAGGTCTTTTTTTATTGTATTCTTCCATTTCAAGTTTTAATGTAGTATAATATGAACAGAATTATTTAAGGAATTGTCAGATTAAAAGTAACCTGTAAGAAAAGAGGGATGAAGAACTTGAATAAAAAATTAAAATCATCAATATTTTCAGTTGGCATTATAGCACTTTCTTTAATCACCGTTGGTCAAATAGTATATGCATCTACAAAGGATCCAGGATCTAAAGATGATCCTATTGTTACACTATCTTATATAGAATTAAAATTAGAGCAACTAAAAGATTATATAGATCAAAAAAGTTTTTCATCTAACCAACCACAACCAAACAAACCTACAGAAAATTCAACATTTCAGGTTGTAGAAATTAAAAGAGGACAAAGTTTAATAGCAGGAGCTGGAACAGAGATCATTTTAAGATCAGGTGAGGCAGTTGCAGTTATTAGTCAACTAGGTGGATTATCTGATGTAACTGGTGCTAAAGATTTAAAAAAGGATGAAAAGATTCCTGCTAATCATTTACTTATTGTACCTAGAGATGATGGTAGAGGAGTTCATGCATTAACAGATTCATTCTTGTTAGTAAAAGGTGGGTATACAATCAACTAAAGTTTCTAGAATAGACTTCCTACAGTTGAAAATGGAAGTCCATTTTATTTGATGAAATTGCATAATGTATCATTTTATTAAAACATTGGAAGGAAGGTGTAGATAATGATAAAAAAGAATAAAATCTTTTTAATTATTGTACTAAGTATAGCAGTATTAGCTACAACAATATTTCAGAGAATGACTATAGAATCCAACAACAAAGTAATAGATGTAGTGCTCGATTATGCAGAGATGAATGAATTGGCATCGCAGTCAGATAATGAATTAAAGTGGTGGTTTAGCAACTTTAAAGATTTCGGAATCAAATATGTAGGACTACACGAGGAAACTCTCACTTCATTGGTTCATGATAATAAGGATGTAAATATTATTATGGGCTGGGAATTATTACAGAATAATACAACAAAGGAAACATATTTAAGTAATTTGGAGAAAAATTCTAAAGAGTATGAAATTAGTAAATATGATGTTTTAATAACTACTGAGTCGGAAGAAACTTTTAATTTTATAAATGATGGATTAGCTAGTCGATACGATAAAGAATTATTTGAAGTTTTATCTAATGAAGATAAATACACTATATTGCTTAAAGGTACTATTTATGACATGGTCTATCTTCAAAATCAATCTCTATCAGATGTCAATGGTAAAGGAGTTGCTATAAAGCGAAATCCATATACTTCAAAGCTAGTAAATTTAGGCTTAGGATTTGATCCTGAAAAAATAGAACTTATTAAAGCAAGCGGATTAGAAGTACTACCAAGACCTTCAAACTACAGTCAATGGACAACAGACAAATATATCGATACATTATTTAAGGATTATGAAGATTTTAATATGATTCCACCTGTATTTATATTTACTGGAGATGCAATGCTGGGATATCCCGATTACAATCATATAGTATCAGAGTATATGCAGAATAATAATATAAAAGTAGGCTTAATAGAATCATCAGTACAAAGAGGTCATATGGACCAAAAAGTAGTAGAAGATTTAGCCAAAGGTTTGGAATATAATGCAGTAAGAATTTTTTCCATGCCTGATTATATCCAAGAAAGATTTAAGTTCTACAATTATGAAGGTGCCGAGGAAATAGAAAACACTTTATATAGAGCAGTAACAGAGAGAAATATAAGATTAATTTATTTTAAACCATTTAAAGAAAGTACAAGATTATATGTAACTGACTTTGAAGAATATGAAAAAATGTTTAATAGATTTGAGGATAGAATAGCAGCTCATGATATGACTATTGGCAGAAGTAGTGTAATAGCTCCAAATCGTGTTCGCATAGCTAAGCAGGCTTTAATAGGCTGGGGAGTTGTTGCTGCTGGAATATTACTGCTATCTACTTTGTTTAATATGTCTAAAAAAATAAAATATACTTTATTAGCAATGGGTATGTTATTAGTGCCTGCTGCATACGTAGTAAAACCATTATTAATAGAGAAGATGATGGCCCTTTCAGCTGCCATTATATTCCCTTCATTAGCAATGGCGTGGGTATGTAGGGAATGCAAAAAGCACTTTAATAGTAATGACAAAAAGTATTCATTATTAAATACTATTATAATTGCGTCAAAGGATTTAATAATAGCAACAGCTATTTCATTACTTGGAGGATTTTTTGTTGCAGGAATTTTATCTAATACTGATTTTCTATTGGAAATGGATATATTTAGAGGTGTAAAGATTGGTCAAATGCTTCCAATAGTTATATATGGAGCCACTTATATAGCCTATTTTGGATATAAAAATAAAAATCAGGTTAAAAATAGACCTTCATTAAAACTAGAAGATATAAAAACTCTTTTATTTGAAGATGTAAAAATAATTTATGTTTTATTATCGGCAATACTATTAGTAGTGGGATATATATATATTGCCAGAACTGGACATGAAACAAATATCCAGCCGTCTACATTCGAGTTAATAGCAAGAAATATATTTGAGGAAAACTTATTAGCAAGACCTAGAATAAAGGAATTTTTAATGGGTTTCCCAGCTTTAATGGTAGCTATATATTTTGCTCGCAATAAATATAATTTCTTTGCATTTTCTGCAGGCTTAGTGGCTGTTATAGGACAAACTTCAGTTCCTAATACATTTAGCCATTTAAGAACTCCAATATATCTATCACTTACACGTACAGCCTATTCACTAGGATTCGGTATAGTTTTGGGAGCTGTATATATTATAATTATAGAAATATGTTTAAAAGGACTGAATTTATTAATGACCGGAGCTGAGAAAGGAAGAAATTAATGAAGAACATATTCATATTTGGATATTATGGATTTCAAAACACAGGGGACGAAGCAATACTACAGGTCATGATCGATCAAATAAAAGAAAATATACCATATGCTAAATTAACAGTTTTAACTTATAAGGCACAAGAAACAATGGACAAATATAATATAAATGTTGTAAGTAGAAATAAATATATTGATTTAATAAAAGCTATTAAAGAATCGGATATAGTTATTAGTGGAGGAGGCTCAATCCTACAGGATACTACAAGTGCAAGGTCTCTGATTTACTATTTAAGTATTATATATATTGCTAAGAAAATGGGTAAGAAGGTAATGTTTTATGGCAATGGTTTTGGACCTATAACCAAAGCTATTAATAAAAAGCTAGTTAAGTATATTATTAATAAGGTGGACATTATTACAGTAAGAGATCATCAGTCTAAGGAAGAAATGATATCTCTTGGAATAAAGAAGGAAATTATTGTAACTGCCGATGTAACCTTTGCCTATAAAGCATTACCTGAAACACAAATAGAGCAAATGTTAATTGATGATGAAATAGATACAGATAAAAAAATGATTGGTATATCTGTTAGAGAATGGAAGAATGAAGAAAAATATAAAGGTGTAATTGCAAAAGCTGGAGACTATTTAATAGATAAAGGATATGAGGTTATTTTTATACCTATGCAGCATCCAAGGGATTATATAATTTCCGAAGAAATTGCATCTATGATGGAAAGAGCACCTAAAATACTAGAGCAAATATATTCTACTAAAGAACTAATAAGCTTAATGAGTAAATTATATATTATGATAGGAATGAGGCTGCACTCGCTTATATTTGCAACTATTGCTGGAACTCCAATTTTAGGTATAGAATATGATACTAAAATTTCTAACTTTCTACAAATAGTTGAACAAGATAATGCGGGTAAAGTTGAAGATTTAGATATAGACAATCTTATGAAAAGTATAGATAATGTTTTAGAATGTCATCAGGAATATAAGCAAAGAATAGATTCTATAAGAGATATCCTTCGAAAAAAGTCAGAGCAAAATATATTACTTTTGAAAAGCTTTATGGAAAAGGGTGAGAAAAGATGAGAAAGCAAGAAAGTATATTAGGTGTTAAGTTTGATATAGTGAATGAGGATGAGGCTTTAGAAAAACTTATGAATTTTTTGGAAGAAGACTCCTCTTTAAAAAAGGTATATACACCTAACCCTGAAATCGTAATGTTAGCCCAAGACGATAAGGAATTGTTTAGAATATTAAGTGAAGCAGATTTGGTTTTAGCAGATGGAATTGGGGTAATCTTAGCTTCTAAAATAAAGGGTTTAGAGCTTAAAGACAGGGTTACAGGTGTTGACACTATGGATAAGCTGTTAAAATACTGTGGACAAAAAGGAAAATCAATCTTTATCTTTGGAAGTAAACCGGGTATAGCAGAATTAGCATGTAAAAATATAGAGAAGAAATATGAAGGTATAAAAATTGCTGGTTATCATCATGGATACTTTAGCGAAAATGATGAAGATGAAATAATAAATAAAATTAATGGAGTAAATCCTGATGTTTTATTTGTCTGCCTTGGTGCACCTAAACAGGAAAAGTGGATAGATAAAAATAAGGATAGATTAAATTGTTCTTTAGCTATGGGTGTAGGTGGAAGTGTGGATGTATATGCTGGTGTTGCTAAGAGAGCTCCTATAGCCTTTCAAAAGCTTGGTCTAGAATGGTTCTATAGATTATTAAAAGAGCCTTGGAGATTTAAGAGAATGCTAGTTTTACCTAAATTTTTAATTAAGTTTATTGTTACAAAATAATTGTGATAAGTATATATTAAAGTACTAGCAAGTAATGCGGCTTTTATAAATTATTAGACTAGGTTATATGTTAGAGGAGACATGGTTTATGAAAAATAAAAAATATAGTACCTTTATTGAATATGTAGGTATAACCGTTGGCTGTGCTTTAATGGCAGTAGGAATTGTTTTTTTTCTTCAACCAAATACAATAGCACCTGGAGGAGTAACGGGAATTGGAGTTGTCGTACAAAAACTAATAGGAGTCCCAATTGATGTAACTAATCTGGTTATTAACATTCCGCTATTTATTTCAGGAGTAATTTTACTCGGTGGTGCATTTGGTATGAAAACTGCATACGCAACAGTTATGCTGTCTGGATTTATAAGGTTTTTTATTATTATGTCGGGGGATAGTCATGTAGTAACTAATGATCTATTACTATCTGCTATATATGGTGGAGTAATTATGGGAGCAGGAATTGGCTTGGTATTTAGGTCTGGTGGAACAACAGGAGGTACCGACTTAGCAGGTGCAATATTAAATAAATATTTTCCTAGCCTTAGCATAGCAAAGTTAATGATGATTTTGGACCTAATGGTTGTTGTAACAGCAGGACTTGTTGTAAAAAATGTAGAGATATCTTTATACTCTATTATAGCTTTATATATACTAGTGCAAATGGCAGATTTTATAGTAGAAGGACTAAGTTACTCAAAGGCATTTTACATTATTTCGAACCATTCTGATAAAATCGGTAAAAAAATAAATTCTGAGTTAGATAGAGGAGTTACTTCACTACAGGGAAGAGGGTTTTACACTGGAGCAGAAAAAGATGTTCTTTTATGTGTAGTTAACCGTGCTCAAGTAGCAAAGTTAAAAAAGCTTGTTTATGAAATAGATGAAAAAGCCTTTATAATGGTAACTACAATTCATGAAGTGCTAGGCAAAGGCTTTAAAGAAGTAAAAAAATAAAATTTGTTTGTTAGCACTTCACAAACTTTATATCGCACTCAATTCTAAGCTTTGCTTAGAATTTCAAGTGCTCAAAATAAAGAATAAAAAAGTAGGAGGAGAGTAATTTGGGCAAAAGTATACAAGAACTGAAGCAAATAGCTAATGATATTAGAAAAGATATCATTGAAATGCTTACAGAGTCAGGCTCAGGGCATCCAGGAGGATCTCTTTCAGCAACAGATATTTTAACCGTATTATATTTTAATGAGATGAAGGTTGATCCTAATAATTCAAAATGGGAAGATAGGGACCGTTTTGTACTATCTAAGGGGCATGCTGCACCAGTGCTTTATGCTACATTAGCAAAGAAAGGATTTTTTCCTAAGGAAGAACTAATGAAGCTTAGAAAAATAGATGCTATGCTTCAAGGTCACCCTGATATGAAGGGAACACCGGGAGTTGATATGTCTACAGGCTCATTAGGCCAAGGCTTCTCAGCATCATGTGGTATGGCAATAGCTGCGAAAATAGATAAAAAAGATTATAGAGTATATACGCTTCTAGGAGATGGAGAGCTTCAAGAAGGACTTGTTTGGGAAGCAGCTATGCTAGCGGCTCACTATAAGCTAGATAATTTAACTGCAATTATAGACTACAATGGTCTTCAAATAGATGGAAAAACTGATGAAGTTCTTTCAGTTAATCCTGTTACTGATAAGTTTAAGGCTTTTGGATGGAATGTTATGGAGATGGATGGACATTGCATTGAAGAGATAATTGAATCTATTGCAAAGGCTAAGGAAATAAAAGATGCTCCAACGGTTATTGTAGCTAAAACAATAAAAGGTAAGGGAGTTTCATTTATGGAAGATAAGGCAGAATGGCATGGAAATGCTCCTAAAGAAGATCAGAAAGCACAGGCTTTAAAGGAACTTGGAGGTGAAATATAATGACTAAAATGATTGCTACTCGTGATGCTTACGGTGAAGCTTTAATAGAGATCGGAAAAGACAATGAAAATGTTGTTGTATTGGACGCAGACCTTTCTAAATCAACTAAAACCCATGGTTTTGGGCAAGAGTTTCCTAATAGATTTATTAATGTTGGAATTGCAGAACAAAATCTTATAGGAACTGCTGCTGGATTGGCTGCAGCAGGTAAAATTCCTTTTGCTAGTACCTTTGCAATGTTTGCTACTGGCCGCGCATTTGAAGTTATTAGAAACTCTGTAGGTTATCCAAAGTTAAATGTAAAAATTTGTGCAACTCATTCAGGTATAACAGTGGGAGAGGATGGAGCTTCTCATCAAGCACTAGAGGATATTTCTTGTATGAGAACCATTCCTAATATGACCGTAATTGTACCAGCAGATGGAGTAGAAACAAAGGCTGCTATTCATGCAATTTCTAAGATGGAAGGACCAGTATATGTTAGATTAGGAAGATTAGCTGTACCTACTATTAATGATGAATCATCTTATGAGTTTAAAATAGGTGAGGGTGTAACACTAAAAGAAGGTACTGATGTAACTATAATAGCAACGGGGTTAATGGTTAGTGAGGCTATAGAGGCTGCTAAAGAATTAGAAACAAAAGGAATTAATGCGAGAGTAATTAATATTCATACAATTAAGCCTTTAGATAATGAAATTGTTATTAAAGCCGCTAAGGAAACTGGAGCTATAGTAACAGCTGAAGAGCATAACATCATTGGTGGATTAGGGTCTGCTGTGGCTGAAGTAATTAGTGAAAGTTGTCCAGTACTATTAAAACGTGTTGGTACAAAGGATACATTTGGTGAGTCTGGAAAGCCAGCTGATCTTATGAAAAAATATGGACTAACAAAAGATAATATAATAGATGCTGTAGTTGATATAGTAAAGAAAAAATAATAAAAAATTAAAGCAGAAAAGAGATTAGATATATCTAGTCTCTTTTCTGCTTTAAGGAATTAAATTAATTTTAATTATAAACTTGTACAATTGAATATTTCTGTCCTACCTTGAATACAAATAGTTATAAAGCGATACTTAATTTAATGGGGTTTTTATTCCATAGGAATTATGTAATGGTAAAAAGGGGGGAGAAATGTGGGTTATAAAGGAAAGATGCCAAAGCTACCGAATGTAAACTGGAAATTATTAATTACTATGATCTTAATTATTGTAGTGGCCACAGTTCTAGTTAAGTTTATTCCTAAATTAATGTCTAAGGGAGATAATGGGGTGGGTTATATGGTATTAGATAAAGAGCAAATTCCTGAGAAGATTCACGAGATATTACCAAGATACAAGATGTTAGAAAGGGCTTTGGCAGCTAAAGTGGATGATCAAATCTATGTAATAGTAACTAGGGGAGAGAAGTTAACAGCTGGGTATGATGTAGACATCGAGAGGATAGAATTAGTTAAAGAAGAGAATGATACAAGATTAGTTGTTCATGCTGTATTTAAAGATCCTAACCCTGATGACCTTGTTACACAGTCTATGACACATCCTTATGTAGTAGCAAAGACAGAGCTCGAGGAATTGCCAACAAAAATTGATTTAGAAATAAAGCAAAAAGAGTAGAAGGTAAATCTTCTACTCTTTTGTTGTAGAGTTTTTTCTAAGAAACAACATCCTAATTTTGTAATGTAACTGTAATCTATTTGCAGGTAAGTTAATATATAATAGAAATAGAGCAATAAATTGTACTAGGAGGATTAGAGATGATTAAATTTAGAAAAGCTGCTATAGCAATAGGTTTGTCAGCAATGATGGTAACAGGCTTTGCTACTACAAGTTTTGCGAATCAAATTGTATATGAAAAAGTAGAAGACGAGATTATTTCTAGTGGAGTTACATATAAAAATATTCTTCGTTTCACTAAAAATGGGTGGTTAAATTTAAATGCAGTATATATTGATTTAAACAACAATAATACAGAATTAGATGTATTAACAAGTTCTAAGGGACTATCCACTAAAGAGACACTATCTACTATGGTAAAAAACAAGGAAGATGTTGTGGCAGCAATTAATGGGGACTTTTTCTACATGTTAAATCCAGATTCTCCATTAGGTGCAATAGTTAAAGATGGTGAAATGATAAGTAGTCCCATTACAGTACACGACTATGCTACTTTTTTTATTAATAATAACGGACAAGCCTTCGCAGATTATTGGAAACATCAAATATATGCAACTACAAGCAGTGGTGTGAATATACCAATTTCAACGATTAACAAATATACAGATGAGTACCAGTATATTATGCTAATTGATAAAAACTGGGGAACTCACTCGCCAGGGTATAATACTAATTTACAAGATATGGTAGAAGTGGTTGTAATAGATGATGTTGTTACAGAGATACGACAGAAGCAGCCAGCAGTACAAATACCTGAAAATGGATATATATTATTAGCTGCTAAAGGAAAATCTCCTTGGGCTCAATCAGATAAATTACTTGGAAGTGTAAAAGTTGGAGATAAACTAACCATACATAAAGATATAAATCCTGACATAGAAAATATTAAGCTTGCTATGGGTGGGGGTACAGTTTTAGTTAAAAATGGACAAGTCGCAACTTTTACTCAAACTGTTTCTGGAGATGCGCAAAGGACAGCTATAGGTATTACAAAGGATCGTAGTCAAATTATTTTTGTAACAATAGATGGTCGTCATTCATCATATAAAGGCGTAGATGGTAAAGAGTTGGCTAATTATTTAATAGAACTAGGAAGCTATGAAGCAATTTTAATGGATGGTGGTGGATCGACTACCATGGTAACAAGAGGTCAAGGTGAATTCGATTCAAAGGTTGTTAACCATCTTTCTGAGGGTTCTGAAAGAAGAATTGCTAACGGAATTGCGGTAATCTCTACTGCGCCGGTTGAAAGTTTACGAGGAATAAAGGCAGAACTTGATAACAATAAAAGCTTTGTAGGTGCTTCTCGTAAAATAGATGTAAAGGCTTTTGATAAAAACTATAATCCATTAAATGTAGATTATTCTAATGTTAATCTTTCTGTAAAGTCTGGAGAAGGAACATTTGATGGTATGTATTTTACTCCAAGTAAGCAAGGAAAAACAGTAATAGGAGTTGAATATTTAGGTGGCACTTCTGAAGTGACTTTAGATGTTTTAGGTGAGTTATCACATATGGAAATTGCTCCTGAAACAGTACGTTTAAACTATGGACATAGTACAGGCTTTGAAGTGATTGGCGTAGATACAGAAGGATATAGAACCAAAATAAATTCTAAGGACATTAATTGGAAAGATGTTCAAGGTCTTGGAGCATTTACTAATGGAATTTATGTGGCAGGCAGTAAGAGTGGTACCACAAAATTAGAAGCTAGTTTTGGTAATAAGGTAGCTACTGTAAATGTGGTAGTAGGTTCAAATACTTCAATGATAAATAACTTTGAAACTTTAAATACAGATTTTGTTGGTTATCCACAATCTGTAGTAGGATCTGTAGCCTTAGATTCTAATGCTAAAGAAGGAAAATCATCATTAAAACTACAATATGATTTTACTCAAACTGATGAAACAAGAGCAGCCTATATTACCTTTGATAGTAATAAAACGGTAATTTCTACTCCGGCCAATAGTATAGGTGTATGGGCACATGCAACTAATCCTGCTACTCATTGGATAAGGGGAAAGGTTAAAGATGCAAGTGGTGCAGAATATGTAATCGACTTTAAAAAGAATATAGATTGGACAGGATGGAAGTACCTTACAGCCCCTCTACCGACAAATATGGTTTACCCAATTAAGTTTGAAAGACTTTATGTTGTTGAAACTGATGCAACGCAAAAGATAGCAGGTCAAATTTTATTTGATGGTTTAGAGGCTTCATATAGTATCGCATCACCTTCAAAGGAATCCTCAGAAGCTACTGTTATTACAGATAAACTTAACAAACCTTATGAGATAGAAGGTAGTAAGCTATTTGCATATAGTGGAATCCAGTTTAAAGACTATACATTATTAGATAGGATTGTTGGAAATCAAATTAGTAGCCTAATAAATAATAAACATGAGCTATCACTATTTACTGGAAATGTAGATTCAAGATTAAGTAGCAATATTAAAAAACAAATAGTTTCTGCAAAATCAGGGTATGGATCTACAGAGCAAGGAGATAGTTTAATTATTCAATTGGATAATCTAAAAGATGGTCTAAGACAAACTAATTTTGATCAGTGGCCTTGGTTACAAAATCTAGTAAATAACACTACTAAGAAGAATGTTTTTATAGTGATGTCTAAACCTATATTTGGTAACGGCGGTTTTACTGACAAATTAGAAGCAGATTTATTAATGGATACGTTAACAGACCTATCTAAAAAGGGAAAACAAGTATTTGTTCTTTATGAAGGACAAAGCCTTTCTGTGGATGTAATTAATGGTGTAAGATATATTTCAACTGGTGTTTACAATAGTAATGCTTCAAAAAACCAACAGGAAACCTTTAAATATATAGAATTTAATATTAATGATAAGGAAGTAACGTATCAAATTAAATCCTTATTTGAATAAACAATATAAATAGAGCTGAATATTCAGCTCTATTTTATTTGTCTAAGAAATTATAAATTTCTTGGCTATTGAGGAATTTTTTATTTATAGGGTAAGGCAGGAAGTAATGATATAGATACAGAATATTACAATAAAAGAATAAAATACCGGATGGCGAGGTGATTTTATGAAGCAGATAGAAAAAGTCTACCAAACTCTAATAACTATGGAAGAAAAATTTAATAGAGGAATAGCGGCTGAAGAGATTAGTAATAGCTTAAATATGAATAGAGCTAATATTAGCCGTTATTTAAATACTTTGTATCGGGAAAATCTGATTGAAAAAATAGACGGAAGACCTGTATTATATTTTAAAAAAGTACAGATAGATAATGAGAATAAATTAGTTAAGGGAAGAATGAAATTTGATAAAATGATTGGCTCTAATATGAGCTTGCAAATTCCTATTCAACAGGCTAAGGCAGCAATTTTATACCCTCCTTATGGTTTGCATACGCTGTTATTAGGCGAAACTGGTGTCGGTAAATCTATGTTTGCGGAATCAATGTATAGATTTGCTTTAGAATCTAAAGTAATTTCAAAAGACGCTCCTTTTATACAGTTTAACTGTGCCGATTATGCAGAGAATCCCCAGTTATTGAGTGCACAGATTTTTGGTGTAAAAAAAGGTGCTTATACAGGTGCAGAACAAAATCGCGAAGGATTACTTAAAAAAGCAGACTGTGGGATCCTATTTTTAGATGAGGTACATCGGCTTTCTCCACAGGGGCAGGAGATGTTATTTACCTATATAGATAAGGGCTGGTTTAGACCATTAGGAGAAGCGGATAAATTAGTCAAGGTAAAAGTGCGGATTATAGCAGCTACTACAGAAATACCGCAGTCCTATCTGTTAAAGACTTTTATGAGAAGAATACCTATGACTATAACCTTACCTAGTTTAAATAATAGAAATCGAAAAGAGAGATACCAACTAATAGAAACTTTTATCAAGGAAGAATCTCATCGGTTAGACAAAAATATATATGTTAATAAGAGTGCGCTAATGTCATTTTTGCTATACGATTGTCCTAATAATATAGGTCAGTTAAAAAGTGATATTCAATTGACTTGTGCAAAGGCATTTTTAACTTATAAAACTTATGATAGAGACTATATAATGATTACACAATCAGATTTACCTCAATATGTTAAGCAAGGACTATTGAGTTTACATGATTTTCGGAAAGAAATTAATGATATTTTAAATGATAAAGAAGATATATTAAAGTTTTATTATAAAGAAAACGGGAAATATGATGACTTAATATTAGTAAATGAAAATGACGGGTTCTATGATCTAATAGAAAAAAAATTAAATAATCTAAAGGAAATAGGCATAGAAGAAAATGAGATTAATCAAATATTAAATATAGATATAGAGACACGTTTCAAAAAATATATTGGAAATTTACCTAGAAAGTTTAAAAAGGAGGAGCTATCCAAACTTGTAAATATTGATATTATTGAAGCGGTAGAAGAAATATTTGATATAGCCGAAAAACGTTTAAATAGAAAATATGATGAAAAAATTTATTTTGGACTTGCGCTACATCTGCAGGGAAGTATTGAACGTATAAAAAGAGGAAGTAAAATATACAATCCCAAACTGAATTTCATTAGGGTTAACTATGATAAGGAATTTTTAGTGGCTATGGAAATTGCAAAACTAATAGATATTAGTTTTAAAATTGAAACACCTCTTGACGAAATTGGATACTTAGCCATGTTTTTAGCGTCTAACTCTAATAAATTTGATGAAAAAGAAGAAACAAAAGTAGCTATTATAGTAATTATGCATGGAGATACTACTGCTAGTAGTATGGCTAATGTTGCTAATAGTTTAGTTGGCACAAATCATGTTAAGGGTATAGATATGCCTCTACATATTAAGCCTACAGCCATGTATGATATAGTTAAAAAAGAGATTCTTGAATTAGATTGTGGAAGAGGAACATTATTATTAGTTGATATGGGTTCACTTACAAACTTTGGAGATATGCTTTGTGAAGAATTAAGAATTAATGTTAAAACTATAGATATGGTAAGTACTCCTATAGTTATCGAAGCCTGTAGAAAATCAATATTAGACAGAGATTTAGAAGAAATTTATCAATCTTGTATTAAAATGAAAATTTATTCTAAAGAAGATAAACAAATATTTAATGAAGAGAAGAAAAGTATTATTATAACAGTGTGCTTTACAGGGGAAGGGGCAGCTATAAAACTAAAGAGCATAATAAAACAACAAATAGAATTAGACTCAGATATTGATATTGTTCCTTTAAATATATTAAATAAAAATGAATTTTGGAGTCGAATTAAATATTATCAAGAAAAAAATCATATTATAGCTATAATAGGGGCTGTCGATATTAAGGCAAAGTATATTCCATTTATATCAGTTCAAGACATCTTTAGTGATAATGGTATACATAGGCTGGAAAATATTATAGATCAGCATAAAAAATATAAACAAATAGGAAAATCATTAAAAGAACATTTAGTAAAAATTGACGGGGAAGAGATTGTTAAAGATGTAATTTGGCTAATTAACATGTTAGAAGAAGCCGTTTATGTTGAACTTATAGATGATGTAAAGATAGGATTAGTATTACATATAAGCTTTTTGGTGGATAATCTGTTGCAAGGCAGAGATGGCACTAAGTTTGAACAATTAGATAGTTATATTAATAAATATAGCAGAGAATTCGAAAATACTAAAATAAGTCTTAAAAACTTTGAAGAAAAATATAATATTCAATTTAATGAAGATGAAATTGCCTATATTTGTAGGATGCTTTTAGAAAATAATACATTGAAAAATCATAAGGAAGAAGGCATTTAAATAGTGTGTAAAAGTGTGTAAAGACATAGCGGGTAAGTGTGTAGCTATCTTTACACACTTTTATTATGCTCACTACGTGATTTTAAAGGAAAATATAATTAAGAGTTTGATTTTTAAAATGGTATAAATACTAGTAATCTACAGAACACGCAACAAACATTACCAGTAAAATAAATTTTAAAATATTAAGTTTATATAAGATGGCACGATATTTGCTCATATATAAATGTAGAAATATTTAAACAATATATAAATTGATCTAATTATTTTAATTAAGAAAAGGGGGTGATTGTAGTGAAACGCATAATGCTAATTTGTTCTGGAGGGATGTCAACAAGCTTACTTTGTACAAAAATACAAAAAAGCGCTAAGGAAAAAAATATAGAGGTTGAAGTATTTGCAGTTGCAGAGGCAGAAATGAAGAGACGTCTGGATAATATTGACGTAATTCTTCTAGGACCTCAAGTGAGATATCTTCTAAGCAAAATAAAAAATGATGTAGAGGGAAAGGGAATTGCTGTAGATGTAATTGAAAGTATAAGTTATGGAACAATGAACGGCCAAGCAGTATTAAAGCAAGCAATGAGTTTAATGGAATAAGGGATAATAGAATTGTATTAGAGTAAAACGTTTATCAAAATTAGTATTGATAAAGGGGGATTTACATGAAAGCATTTATGAAAGCAATGGAAAAGTATTTTATACCAGTTGCATCGAAAATAGGAGCTCAAAGACATTTAGTAGCAATTCGTGATGGATTTATTGGTATTATGCCATTAATTTTGGCAGGTTCATTCGCAGTATTATTAAACAGTACTTTAGTAAAATGGGTACCTGGATTAGCTTTTTTAGGAACAATCAATGGTAATGTATGGTGGGGTACGTTAGCTATTATGACCTTGCTAGTAGTATTTTCTATCGGATATAACTTGGCAAAAAGTTATGATGTTGATCCTCTTGCTGCAGGACTTATCTCTATAGCTTCTTTTATAGTAATTACACCTCAGGCTCATGGCAATGCAGGTTGGGGATATATATTTCAAGGATATTTAAATGCTACAGGATTATTTACTGGAATTATTGTTGCATTACTAGCTACAGAAATTTTTGTTAAAGTAATAAAGAAAGATATAGTTATTAGGATGCCTGATACTGTTCCGCCAGCAGTTGGAAGAGCATTTGTTTCTGTAATTCCTGGAATAATTACAGTATATATATTTGGAGTGATTCCACTTATAATTACAAAACTAGGAGGAACAAGTTTATACGATATTATTTTAACTACAATTCAAAGACCGTTGGAAGGCTTTAGCCAAGGTATATTATCTGCAATACTTTTTTCTATGCTAATCAGTATATTCTGGTTCTTTGGCCTACACGGCGGCAATATTATGGATCCAGTTATAAATGCACTTTATTTGCCAGCACTTGAAGCTAATGCTAGTGCAGTACAACAGGGACTTGAAGCTACTAATATTGTTACAAAATCATTTTTTGATGCTTATGTTCACTTAGGTGGGGCAGGTGCTACTCTAGCTTTAATTGTAGCAATATATATTGGTTCTAAAAAACGTAAAGAGTATAGAGAAGTAGCAAAGCTTTGTACTGGACCAGGATTATTTCAGATTAATGAGCCTATTATGTTTGGAATACCTATTGTATTAAATCCGCTACTATTTATTCCATATATTATTATACCAGGAGTGTTAACATTAATAGCTTATTTAGCTACTGTATCAGGCTTAGTACCTATTACCTACGTTGCAATTCCGTGGACTACACCTCCTATTTTAGGCGGGGTTTTAGCTACGGGAGGAAGTCTTATGGGTGGATTATTATCTCTTATTAACTTTGCTGTAGCTGTTATAATATACCTTCCATTTGTCTTATTAGCTGATAGGTATACAGATAATGATAAAGATCTTGTAGAGAGTCAGGGATAATATAATAGGTTAGAAAGGGGTAACTCTCTATCACTTTCTAACCTATACAATATAGATAATAAATTATAAATGAAACTTTGACTTAAGGAGCGATAAAGCATGAAATATGAAGAACTAATCTTTAAATTAATCACTCAAAGTGGTGATGCTAAAAGTTTTGCCATGGAGGCTATTCAATTAGCTAAAAATAAGGATTTTGACAAGGCTAGAGATTGCTTAAATAAGGCTTCAAAACAATTAGAATTAGCACATAGACAACAAACTGAACTAATTCATATGGAGGCACAAGGTAATAAAATAGAGGTGACTTTATTATTAATACATGCCCAAGATCATTTAATGAATGCTATTACAACTAAGGACTTGGCAAGTGAAATTGTAGATTTATATAGTATTAGATGAAATAAACTGTAATGCAATAAATAGCTATTAGCATCAGATATAACTTTAGGAGGTGATAATTTGGAACAAATAAAAAAAACAGGATTAAAGCTTGTAATAATCGGCGGAGGATCTTCCTATACTCCTGAATTTATAGAAGGATTAATTAAACGTCATAAAGAGTTGCCTGTTGAAGAATTATGGTTAGTAGATATTGTAGATGGACAAGAAAAATTAAATATAGTAGGAAATCTCTCTCAAAGGATGGTTAAGGAAGCAGGGGTTCCTATAAGCATTAATATTACATTGGATAGACAGAAAGCCCTCAAAGACGCAGACTTTGTTGCAACTCAAATTAGGGTAGGACTTTTACAAGCTAGAGCTAAGGATGAAGCAATGCCACTTTCTTATGAATTTATTGGACAAGAGACTAATGGTGCAGGAGGATTATTGAAAGGCTTAAGAACAGTTCCAGTAATATTAAATATTGCTAATGAAATGAGCGAATTGTGTCCTAATGCATGGCTTATAAACTTTACAAATCCAACTGGAATGCTTACAGAAGCTTTGGCTAGATACTCGAAGCATAGGAAATTTATTGGTTTATGTAATGTGCCAATTGGAATGGAAAGAGGATTAGCGGATATTTTACAAATTGATTCTAGTAGAATACGAATTGACTTTGCCGGCTTAAATCATATGGTTTATGGATTTAATATGTTCGTTGATGGAATTGATAAAACTAAAGAGGTTATCGATCAGTATATAAAAAAATCTGATAGTATTAATATGAAAAATATTATAGCAATGAAGTGGGATGCAGATTTTATTAAAGCACTTCAACTTATACCTTGCCCCTATCACAAATATTATTACAAAACAAAAGATATGTTAAATGATGAGCTTGAAAACTATAAACTTGGCAAAACTAGGGCAGAAGAAGTTATGGAAACTGAAAAGGAATTGTTTAACCTATATAAAGATGAAAGTTTAAAAGAAAAGCCAAAACAATTGGAAAGAAGAGGAGGAGCTTACTATTCTGATGCAGCTTGCAACTTAATTTCATCTATTTATAATGATAAAGGAGATCTACAAGTTGTAAATACTTTTAATCAAGGAACCCTTGAAGACTTTTCCTGGGATGAAATAGTAGAAATTAGTTGTAAAATTACAAAGGATGGACCTATTCCTCATAAATTTATAGATAAATTGCCTGTTTATGTATCTGGACTAGTAAAGCAGATTAAACAATTTGAAGTTTTAGGTGCAGAAGCAGCAGTAGAAGGCAATTATAATAAGGCATTGCTTGCAATGATTACAAATCCTCTTATTTCTGATGATAATAAGGGACATAAGCTGTTAGATGAGATGCTAAAAGTTAATAAAAGATTTTTACCTAAATTTTTTGACGAACTTGGTAATATTAAAAAGTAATTTTATTAATATATCTACCCACGAAGTAGACAAGGATGTGTTAAGAGTGAAACTAATAGTAAATGGGGACGACTTTGGTGTAACTAAAGGAGTAACCTTAGGCATACTAGATTGTATGGAGAATGGGATTGTAACAGAAACTACAGCTATGGTAAATGGCTTATACTTTGAAGAAGGTATTAGGGAAGCAGAAAATCGTGGTATAGATAAAATTGGTATACACCTTACTCTAACCTGGGGTAAACCTATTTTACCTGCTAGAGAAGTACCCACTTTAGTTGATAATATGGGAAATTTCCATAAAAGTATAAGTGAAAAAATAGAATATAACTATGAAGAAGTTAGAGATGAATTAAGGGCTCAAATTATAAAATTTAAAGAGTTTTTCAAAGAGCCTACCCATATAGACGGACATCATCATTTCTATGCATTTGATGAAAGCTTACTTGAAATAGTACTGGATTTAAGTAAAGAATTTAATATTCCGGCCAGATGTCCAGAGGATAAAATGATAAGAAGCTACAATATTAAGGGAGTTAAGACTACAGAATGTTTTACAGCAGAATTTTATAAGAATAATGCTACACTTAATAAGCTTATGAATATAATTTCTCAGTATAAGCATTGTGAAACTTTAGAGTTAATGTGTCATCCGGCCTATATAGATGAGGATCTTTTTAAGGTAAGCACATATGTAGACTATAGAAAAAAAGAATATGAAATTTTAGTATCAGATACAATAAAAAATTTTATTAATCAGGCTAATATTCAACTTATTAGCTTTAATGATATATGAACAAGGTATTGAAATTTTAACTGGTAAAAAGGATAACCCTAGTCGTTATCCTTTTTACATTTAATAAACTGTTCTTCCGTAATTATGTACTGTACGGGTAAGTCATATTGTGAGGTAGGTACTTTATCTATTAGTTGCATTTCGAAGGCTAGCGATATTGTTGTTGTTTTTTCTGGTAATCTAGGAAGAAACCTATCATAATAGCCTCCACCATATCCTATACGATACCCATTTTTGTCGAATGCAACACCAGGGACAATAACTAAATCTAATATACTAGGCTCTACTGGTCTTAGAGCTTCTTCCTTAGATTCCATAATTCCAAAATGTCCCACTACTAGATCATCTTCATAGCTTTTTAATTCCGACACAATTAAAGCCTTAGTTGCAGGTACTGTTACAGGAATAAAGACTCTTTTTTCACGATTTTGAAGGTCATCAATGATAGGCTTCATAGTAACTTCTTTTCCGAATGAAATATAAAGCATTACATTATTAGCATTTTTATAAAAATCTATCTTACTCAGTGTGTCCATCATAGCAAGGCTTTTTTCTCTTACCATTTTATTAGAAAATGTATCTTTTCCTTGTAAAATATTTTTTCTAATTTCTTTTTTCAACTGTGTACCTCCTTTTGTTATAGTATTTATCTATATTATACCACTATTGTACCAAATTATTGGAAATGAATACAATTGAATTTAGTGATGAACTATTGTTATAATGGTAAAAGAGAAGAAAATGTTGATTATTGTATGAAGTTTGTTATAGGACTAAAGCCATTGTTTGATTTTATAAATTAAATTTTGTTTTTTTAAGAAGGAAATTAGAGTTAAGTGTCGAAAGACTAATTAGTTAGGCGGGAGTTGATATAATTGATCGAATTACGAAATGTAACTAAGACGTATTTAAAAGGGGTACAAGCTTTAACAAATATAAACTTAAAAATAGAAAAGGAAGATTTTATATTCCTTGTTGGTCCAAGTGGTGCGGGAAAATCGACTTTTATTAAACTGCTTTTAAAGGAAGAGGATCCTACAGAAGGAAACATCATTATTAATGGTCAAGATGTAACTAAAATAACAAGACGTAAAATTCCATATCATAGACGTAGTATCGGAGTTGTATTCCAAGATTTTAGATTACTTCCAAATAAAACTGTTTATGAAAATGTCGCTTTTGCTATGCAAATTATAGAGGCTTCATCTAAGGAAATTAGAAGACAGGTACCGATGGTATTAGGAATGGTTGGATTAAGTGACAAGGCTTCATCTTATCCACATCAGTTATCTGGTGGAGAAAGACAGAGGGTTTCAATTGCTAGAGCTATTGTAAATAATCCTTCCATATTAATTGCAGATGAGCCCACAGGAAACTTAGACCCAGAAACAGCTTGGGAGATTATGAAGGTACTAAAACAAATAAATAGACGTGGTACAACTGTAGTTATGGCAACCCATGCAAGAGATATTGTAGATGTAATGCAACAACGTGTAATTGCCTTAGAAAAGGGCAGAGTTGTTCGTGACCAGCAAAGGGGGGCATACGACTATGAAGGGTAGAACTGTTAAATATATGTTTCGTCAAAGTTTTACAGGTCTTTGGCGTAATAGAGGAATGACTGTAGCATCTATCGGATCTGTGGCTGCATCATTAATAATATTAGGACTAGTCATTACTTTAGTATTAAATATTAGTAATGCTGCATATTTAGCTCAGATGCAATTCGATGAAATACAAGTGTACTTACAAGAAGATTTATCTGTTGAAGAGATAGATAGTGTAGGCAAACAAATAGAAAAAATACAAGGAATAGCAGAAAGTACTTATGAGTCCAAAGAAATGGCTCTAGAAAAGTTTAAAGAAAGTTGGGGAGAACAGGGGTATTTATTAGAAAGCTTAGAATCAAATCCTCTACCCAATTCTTATATAATCCAAGTTGAAAACCTTGAAACAGCAGATAATATTGTAAAAGAGTTAAAACCATTAGAAGGAATAGATGAAATTAAATATTATAAGGAAATAGTAGACCAACTACTAAATGTAGCAAAGTTTATTAGAACAGTTGGATTAGCTATTATTTTAATTTTAATTTTAGTTGCCGTATTTATTATTTCAAATACAATAAAACTTACATTAAATGCTAGAAGACAGGAAATTGGAATAATGAAGTATGTTGGAGCAACTAACTGGTTTATCAGATGGCCATTCCTTATTGAAGGAATGCTATTAGGTTTTATTGGAGCAGCTTTATCCATAGTAGTTGTTTATTTTGGATACCAATATGCCTTTGATGTTATTACTAGGTATTTTTATGTAATGTTTAGTACTTATATGATATCAGTTCGCGATATGATGGACAAAATAATGCTTATGTTTGGAGTATTGGGTACTGGGGTAGGTGCTTTAGGAAGTATATTTTCACTAAGAAGACATTTAAAAGTTTAAGTAAAGTATAATGGGGGGACTATACAAATATGAAGAAAAAACATGGACTTGCTTTGGTGATTCTGTTTTCAATGACAACTACATCGCTATTCTCATTTGCAAATAATGCAACACAATATAAGAATGAATTAAAGCAAAATGAATCAAAACAGAAAAGTATTACTAATGAACTAAACAAAACGGTGAAAAAAGAAGGCGAAGTTGTAACCAAAATACAGTCACTAGAAGAAGAAATCAATAAATCTGAAGCAGAAATAGAATCGTTATATGGTAAAATATCAACAACTGAAGGCGAAATTAATACAACAGTAAATAAGCTTACAGCAGCGGAAGAAAAGATAGATGATAAACAAGATGTAATGGGTTCAAGATTGAATGTTATGTATAAAAATGGAACCATAGGTTATGCTGAGGTACTGTTAAGCTCTAAAAGTATAACTGAGCTTCTGACAAATCTTGATATGGTAAAGAAGATAGTTAATCATGATGTTGAACTGCTAAAGGATATGAAAGAGCAAAGAGATATTATAGAAGAACAAAAGATTAGTTTAGAAAATCAAAAGCGTCAATTAGTTAATTTAAAATCTAGTGTAGAGCAAAAAAAGAAAACACTTGTAGTTTCTAGAGGAGAGCAGGAGCGTCTTAGAGCTGATTTGGCTAAGGATAAGGTTGCTTTAGAAAAAGTGTTAGATCAAACAAAAAAAGACGCAGATGAAATTACTAATAAAATTAGAAGTCTTCAATCGAATGGAGCTTATGTTGGAGGACAATTACAGTGGCCTGTTCCAGGATATTCAACAGTATCTTCTCCTTTTGGAAATAGAATTCATCCTATTTTAAAAACTAAAAAATTTCACTCTGGTATTGATATACCAGCGCCATCAGGTAGGGATGTAGTTGCAGCTGGGGATGGTAAGGTAGTAAGCTCTGGTAACTTAGGTTCCTATGGAAAGGCTGTAATTATTGACCATGGTGGTGGAATTATGACTTTATATGCCCACAATTCAAAACTACTGGTTCAAAATGGACAAGCTGTAAAAAAAGGTCAAAAGATTGCTCTTATAGGAAGTACAGGGTTATCTACAGGACCACATTTGCATTTTGAAGTGCGTAAAGATGGACAGTATACAGATCCTATTCCATATGTAAGAGGAAAATAAATAATAATAAGAATATCAAAGAAAGATTTATTTCTTTGATATTTTTTCCTTTATAGGTAACTATACCTTTGAAATTTGTTATAAGTTAAGGTATAATGTTGTATAATATACCATAAAATAAAAAGACAACAGTGGATTAATTCAAAGGGGAGAAGAAAATATGATCAGTAAACGAAAAGCTATAATTGGAGCCCTATTAATTTTTATTTTAACCACTATTTTAAACTTTACAGTGGGAAGTTTTATAACATCACCATTAGGATTTGGATATGCAGTTCCAAAGGGTGAGTATAAACAATATGAGAAGTTTTTAGCGCTTAAGGATTATTTACAAAAAAACTATTATAAAGAGCTAGACGAGGAAAAACTAATTGAAGGTGCTATAAAAGGAATGTTCGATAGTATAGGTGATCCATATACACAATATATGGACCATAAAGAATTTAGCGATTCAATGGCTAGAATTAAGGGAACCTATGGTGGTATAGGAGTAATTGTGACTCCAGGGGATGATGGTTATGTAACTGTAGTATCTCCAATAGAAGATACACCAGGAGAAAAAGCAGGTCTTATTACAGGAGATAAGATAGTAGCTGTTAATGGAGAAGCTATATCTGGAGATAAGCTTGACTATGCAGTAGAACTTATGAAAGGTAAGGCTGGAACTGAAGTAACACTTACGATTTTAAGGGATGGTAAAGATAAAACTTTTGATGTAAATATTAAAAGAGAAGAGATTCGTTTAAAAACAGTGCGTTCTGAAGTGATTGAGAATGATATTGGATATATTAGAATAACTATGTTTGATGAACAAACTGCACAAGATTTTAAAACTCATTTAGATGGACTAAAAAAGCAAAATGTTAAAGGGATCGTACTTGATTTAAGAAATAATCCAGGAGGATCATTGGATCAATGTGTAGAAATTGCTGATATTATATTAGGAGAACAAGTAATTGTATATACAGAAGATCGTAATGGTAATAGAGAGGTAAAAAAATCTGATAAAAAACAATTAGAATTACCGCTTACAGTTTTAGTAAACAAAGGAAGTGCTAGTGCTTCTGAGATTCTATCAGGAGCAATTAAGGATGGTAATAAGGGTAAGATTATAGGTACTACTACCTTTGGTAAAGGATTGGTACAGCAGGTTAAACCTCTTTCTGATGGAAGTGGATTTAAATTTACTATTTCTGAATATTTTACTCCAAATGGAACTAATATTCATGGTATCGGAGTAGAGCCAGATATTGTAGTTGAATTACCAGATGAAGATGAAACTGAAACTACAGTAGAGTTCCAAGAGGACACTCAATTAAAGAAAGCTATAGAAGTGCTTAGATCTGAAATTAAAAAATAAATAAAGAATAAAAAATCCTCAAAACTTTGGGGATTTTTTTATTCTTCCATATTGTCGTCATCCTGCTGTATAAATTCAATGTCAAGCTGTTCGTTTATAGGCGTAAGATTAAAAAATAAGTAGTAATCTCTATAAGAGAATCTACATGTATGGCAAGTAAATAATGTATAATTGTCCAGATTTTCTATAGTGACTTTATTGGAACCACATCTAGGACATAGAGGTATATGATGATATTTTAAGAAAAATATATATAAAAATAGTGTAACTACCATAAAAATTAAAATTTTAGTCATAGTGTACCTCCCTATTTAATTGGAGAGTTTAAAAAGTATATACTTTGGTATATTATATGAGGGAGTTATTTAAAATGACCGTATATTTTAAGTTTAATTGTATAACAGAGAAATAATGTTGACATAGTTGTGGGGGAATAATATAATTGATATATCGAACAAATGTTTGTTAGGTATAAGTAAAATATTGCCAATATTGCTAATACAGTGAAGATATTATGTTAACTTCTTATGATATAATAGTGATAATGAAAAATAGTGAGGAGATATATGTATGGAAGGGTTTCAAATTGTATCTGATTATCGTCCTACTGGAGATCAGCCTAAGGCTATAGAATCCTTATCTAATGGGATTATAGCAGGATCTAAACATCAAGTATTATTAGGGGTTACAGGATCAGGGAAAACCTTCACTATGGCAAATGTAATAGAGAAGGTTCAAAAACCAACCCTAGTAATTGCACACAATAAGACTTTGGCTGCTCAGCTTTGTAGTGAGTTTAAGGAATTTTTTCCAAACAATGCAGTAGAATATTTTGTGAGCTACTATGATTATTATCAACCAGAGGCCTATGTAGTTAACAGTGATACCTATATAGAAAAGGATGCCTCTATTAATGACGAAATTGACAAATTGAGACATTCAGCTACTTCTGCCCTATTAGAAAGACGAGATGTTATTATAGTCGCCAGTGTATCATGTATTTATGGTTTAGGAGATCCAGAAGAATATAAGAAATTAGTAGTTTCTCTTAGGACAGGTATGGAAAAAAGTAGAGAAGAAGTTCTAAGACAACTAGTAGATATACAATATGAAAGAAACGATATTAACTTCGTTCGTGGAACTTTTAGAGTAAGGGGAGATGTTGTAGAAATTTTTCCTGCTTCATCTTCAGAGAATGCCCTTCGTGTTGAATTTTTTGGAGATGAAATAGATCGAATTATTGAAGTAAATGCTTTGACTGGAGAAATAATTGGAGTAAGGCAGCATGCCTCTATTTTTCCTGCTTCCCACTATGCTACTGGGGCAGATAAGGTAGAGATAGCTATAAAAGCAATTGAAAAAGAGCTAGAAGAAAGAGTTAAGGAGTTCAAAGCCGATGAGAAGCTTATAGAGGCTCAAAGAATACAACAACGTACTATGTATGATATTGAAATGCTTAGGGAAGTAGGTTTTTGTCAAGGAATAGAAAACTATTCACGACACTTAACGGGTAGGCCTCCAGGAAGTAGGCCGTATACTCTCATGGATTATTTTCCAGATGACTACTTAATTATTATAGATGAATCCCATGTTACGACTCCCCAAGTTAGGGCAATGTATGGAGGAGACCGTTCAAGAAAGGATTCTTTAGTTAACTATGGATTTAGACTACCATCAGCCTATGATAATAGACCTCTTAATTTTGAAGAATTTGAAGGTCTAGTAAACCAAATTTTATATGTAAGTGCTACTCCAGGACCTTATGAAATGGAGAAAAATGAAAATGTTATAGAGCAGGTAATAAGACCTACAGGATTGTTGGACCCAATAATAGAAGTGCGTCCTATTAAAGGACAAATTGATGATCTGGTTGGAGAGATAAAGAAGAGAATTAAAAAGAAACAAAGAGTGTTAATTACTACATTGACGAAGAAAATGTCCGAGGATTTAACTGATTATTTAAAGGAAATCGACATTAAAGTAAAATATTTACATTCAGATGTGAAGACTATAGAGAGAATGGAGATAATTAGAGATCTTCGCTTAGGAGAATTTGATGTATTAGTAGGAATTAACTTGTTAAGGGAAGGTCTAGATATACCTGAGGTATCTTTAGTAGCTATACTGGATGCGGATAAGGAAGGGTTTTTACGCTCTGAAACATCCTTAATCCAAACTATAGGTAGAGCTGCTAGAAATGTAGAAGGTAGAGTTATTATGTATGCAGATAGAATAACTAGATCTATGAAAACAGCCATTGATGAGACGGAAAGAAGAAGAAAAATACAACAAGAGTATAATGAAGAACATAATATTGAGCCTAAGTCTATACAAAAAAGAGTTAGAGATGTTATTGAAGCAACTAAAGTTGCTGAGGAAGAGGTTAAATATGGTAAAGCATCAACAAATAAGGCTCTATCACCGAAAGAGTTAGAAAAACTAATTAAAGATCTTGAAGTTGAGATGATGCAGGCAGCTACAGATCTACAGTTTGAAAGAGCTACTGAACTAAGAGATAAAATTCAAATTTTAAAAGAACAGCAAGTATAGGAAGAAGGTATACAAATGGCAAGAGATAAAATTATTATAAGAGGAGCAAAGGAACATAATTTAAAAAATATTAATGTTGAAATACCTAGAGATAAATTTGTAGTTATAACAGGTCTTTCTGGTTCTGGAAAATCATCTTTGGCCTTTGATACAATCTATGCTGAAGGACAAAGAAGATATATGGAAAGTTTATCATCCTATGCAAGACAATTTTTAGGTCAAATGGAAAAGCCAGATGTGGAATATATAGAGGGACTTTCTCCGGCTATTTCAATAGATCAAAAAACTACTAATAAAAATCCCCGTTCTACTGTTGGAACAGTTACAGAAATATATGATTATTTAAGACTATTGTTTGCTAGAATAGGTACACCTCACTGTCCTGTATGTAATGTTGAAATTAGCCAGATGACAGTAGAACAAATAGTGGATAAGATTATGGAATTAGAGCCTGGTACAAAACTTCAGTTCTTAGCTCCTATTATTAGGGGAAAAAAAGGAGAGCATCAAAAAGTATTAGAGGAAATTAAAAAGGAAGGTTTTGTTAGGGTTCGTGTTGATGGGGAAGTAAAGGACATATACGAAGATATTAAGCTTACTAAAACAAAGAAGCACAATATTGAAGTAGTAGTAGATAGAATTGTTGTTAAAGAAGGGATAGAATCTAGGCTTGGAGATTCTATAGAAACTGTATTAAAGCTTAGTGAAGGATTAGTAGTTGTAGATATAATAGGTGGAGAGGAAATGTTATTTTCTACAAAATTTGCATGTCCAGACCATGGAATAGGAGTAGAAGAGCTGTCTCCAAGAATGTTTTCATTTAATAGTCCTTTTGGAGCATGTCCAGAATGTAATGGAATTGGATATATGAAAAAGGTAGATCCGGAGCTAATTATTCCAAATAAAAGCTTAAGTATTAGACAAGGTGCTATAGTACCTTGGAGTGGATCAAGTAGCTCTGGCGATAATACCTATTATTTTAAAATGCTAGAAAGTATAGTTACTCAGTATGGTTATGACGTAGATACGCCAATAAGCGATTTTCCTAATGATCTTATAGAAGAAATACTTTATGGTACAGGTAAGAAAAAAGTAGAGTTTAGATACGAATCTAAATTTGGTGGAATTAGAGATTATTCTTCTGTATTTGAAGGGGTTATTCCTAATTTAACAAGACGATATAATGAAACTAATTCTGATTATATAAGGGATAAAATTGATGAATCTATGGCTCAAATTAAGTGTGGTACCTGTAAAGGAGCCAGACTTAAGGATGTAATTTTAGGAGTTACAGTGGGAAAAAAAAATATTTCTGAAGTAACAGACCTTTCTGTAAAGGATGCAAAAATATTTTTTGATGAACTAGAATTGGATGAAAGAAAAAACTTTATTTCCAGACAAATATTAAAGGAAATTAAATCTAGATTGGACTTTCTAGTAGATGTAGGTTTAGATTATTTGACATTATCTAGAAATGCAGGAACCTTATCAGGTGGAGAATCCCAGAGAATCCGTCTAGCTACTCAAATTGGCTCAAGTTTAGTTGGAGTATTATATATTTTAGACGAGCCAAGTATAGGACTACATCAAAGGGATAATGAAAAGTTATTAGGGGCATTAAGACATTTAACTGATGTAGGAAATACAGTAATTGTAGTAGAGCATGATGAGGATACTATGTTTATAGCAGACCATATTATTGATATAGGTCCTGGAGCAGGTATTCATGGCGGCAATGTAATAGCACAGGGAACTGTAGAAGAAATTATGGCGTCGGAGGATTCCATTACAGGACAATATTTAAGTGGAAGAAAGTTAATACCAGTTCCTAAGGAAAGACGAAAACCTAATGGGAAATGGATAAAGATATTAGGCGCAAAGGAAAATAATTTAAAAAACATTAATGTAGATATACCTTTAGCTGTATTAACTTGTGTTACTGGAGTTTCAGGTTCTGGCAAAAGTACTTTAATTAACGAAATACTATATAAACGTGTTGCACAGGATTTAAATCGTGCAAAAGCAAAGCCAGGTGCACATAAGGATATAAAGGGGATAGAGCACATTGATAAGGTGATAGAAATAGATCAAAGTCCTATAGGAAGAACACCTCGATCTAATCCAGCTACTTACACTGGAGTCTTTGATGATATTCGTGATATATTTGCACAAACTACCCAGGCGAAGATGAGAGGCTATCAAAAGGGAAGATTTAGCTTTAATGTAAAAGGTGGCAGATGTGAAGCTTGTAGTGGTGACGGTATTATAAAAATTGAGATGCACTTCCTTCCAGATGTGTATGTACCTTGTGAGGTATGTAAAGGAAAGCGATATAATAGAGAAACATTAGAAGCAAAATATAAAGGTAAAACAATTGCAGATGTTTTAGAAATGAATGTGGAAGAAGCACTTTTATTCTTTGAAAACATACCTAAGATACAAAGAAAAATGCAGACTCTATATGATGTAGGATTAGGATATATTAAATTAGGACAACCTTCTACCCAATTATCAGGTGGAGAGGCGCAGAGAATTAAATTAGCATCTGAATTAAGTAAAAGAAGTACAGGAAAAACACTATATATTTTAGATGAACCTACTACAGGTCTTCATATTGCTGATATTGATAGATTAATAGAAGTATTGCAGAAGCTCGTAGATGGAGGAAATGCCGTTTTAGTTATAGAGCATAATTTAGATGTTATTAAGACAGCAGATTATGTCATAGATCTTGGTCCAGAAGGTGGAAGTGGTGGAGGACAAATTATTGCTAAAGGAACTCCAGAAGAGATTATAGATGTTAAGTCCTCCTATACAGGTAGGTTTTTAAAACCATTTCTTAGGACAAACGTAATGCGTTAGACCTATTTAGTGATTTGGAGGAGGTATTCCCATTAAAAATAACGAATATGATATCTTATAATTATATTCGTTAGGAGATGAGAGGGAATGTCAGATAACTTTATACAGGTAGGCAAGACAATTAAAATGGAGATCGATTTAATTCCTGTTTTGTCTTTCAAAGGGACAATCGAAAAATTAGAGAGGGACACCTTCGTAGTTAAAATCAACGGACAGTATGCACAAAAGGAACCTCAAATTGTGAAATGTACTATCTCAAATAGTACTAAAACACGAGTCTGCCTATTCGAAACTATAATAAGGAATGGAAATAGTAATATGTTACTTTTAGATACTCCTAATAAAGAGAGTATTAAAGTTACTCAAAGAAGAGAGTATATAAGAGTTCCGATGGATAAAGAGGTTAATTGTTATTTAATAGAAATTAATGATAGAAGAATAGAAAGTGATAAGATACTTCCTGCTATAGTAAAGGATATTAGTGGTGGAGGTGTACTTTTAAATAGCACATTATCCTTGCCCCTTGGGACAATATTGGTGTTTGAAATGGAGTTAGAGGATGTTAAATTCTTACTAACTAGTAAGGTCTTAAGAAATCTAGAAAGTGATGAGGATGGAACTAGAAATCTAGGATGTCAATTTATTGGAATTGATAATGGACACCGTCAAAAGATTATAGCTTACTGCAATAAGCAACAGTTGATTTTAAAAAGAAGAAGTGAAGTAATTGCATAGACTTAAAGCCTATACCAAATGATTTGGTATAGGCTTTTTATAAATTCTATTCAGTTTAAAATGTAAACAACTATCCATAAATTATTTGGAAAGTGGTAAAATATAAGATATAGATATTGATTGCGATAACAGGAGGATTAAAATGTTTGACATAAAAGAAAAGCTTAAAACGCTACCAGATAAGCCAGGTGTATATATGATGAGGAATGAGAAACAGGAAATCATATATGTAGGAAAGGCTATATCTCTTAAAAATAGAGTAAGACAGTACTTTCAATCTTCTAAGAATCATCCTCCAAAGGTTAGGGCTATGGTATCCCATATTAATACATTTGAATATATTGTTACGGATACGGAGCTGGAGGCGCTAATATTAGAGTGTAACTTGATAAAGGAAAATAGGCCCAAATATAATATCCTATTGAGAGACGATAAGACCTACCCTTATATAAAAGTAACTATAAATGAAGAATATCCTAGGGTAATTAAAACTAGAAAAGTTATCAAGGACAAAGCTAAGTACTTTGGTCCCTATACAAATATTGGCGCTTTAAACGAAACATTAGAGGTTATACACAACCTGTACCCTATTAGAACTTGTAGCAAAAATATTGAAAAAATGATTGAAAATAAAGAGAGGCCTTGTTTGAACTATCATATAAAAAAATGTATAGGACCATGTACGGGGTTGGTTAATAAGGAAGAGTACATGCATATAGTGCAAGAAATTATTATGTTTTTAGATGGTAAAGAGGATGAACTTATTCGTAAAACAGAGGAGAAAATGAAGGAAGCTGCCAGCGCAATGGACTTTGAAAAGGCAGCTAAATATAGAGATCAAGTAATAGCACTTAATAGTATTGTAGAAAAACAAAAAATAGTTTCTACTAATGAACAAGATCAAGATGTTATTGCAATGGCTCAAGGAGATAAGGACAGTTGGATTCAAGTGTTCTTTATACGTAAAGGTAAGCTTGTTAAGAGGGAACATTTTATATTGAAAAATACAGAGCAGGATAGCAAACAAGAGATTATTTCCTCGTTTTTAAAACAGTTTTACAGTGGAACAACATTTATACCTAAGGAAATATTAATAGAAGAGCATGTGAAAGACTTGGGAGTATTAGAAGAGTGGTTAACTAATAAAAGAGGAAATAAGGTTAATCTTAAAGTTCCACAAAAGGGTGAAAAAAAAGAGCTCTTAGACATGGTTAAGAAAAATGCATTTATGACCATGGAACAGGCAACAACAATAAATCAGTTGGAGAAGGAGAGAACTGAAGATACATTACAGGAGCTTGGGGACCTATTGTGTCTTGATGAAGCACCATATCGTATAGAATCCTATGATATTTCAAATATACAGGGTGTAGAATCTGTTGGTTCTATGGTTGTATTTGAGGGCGGAAAATCTAAAAATAAGGATTATAGGAGGTTTAAAATTAAAACAGTTAAAGGACCTAATGATTATGCTAGCTTAGAAGAAATAATTACTAGACGTTTTAAAAGAGGATTAGAGGAAACACAGGATATTATTAGTCAATCTATAGAAATGACCGAAGGAAAGTTTGCCATATTTCCAGATTTAATAATGGTGGACGGTGGCTTTGGTCAAGTTACTAGTGTAAAAAAGGCTTTAGATTCTTTAAAACTGAGCATTCCTGTATGTGGTATGATAAAAGATGAAAGGCATCGTACTAAGGGATTAGTTTATGAAGGCAAGGAAGTGTATATTGAAAAAACTTCTAATCTTTTTAGATTAATAACTAAAATCCAAGATGAAGTTCATCGATTTGCTATTACTTATCATAGAAGTCTAAGAAAGAAAAATACATTGAGCTCTATACTGGAAGAAATACCGGGGATAGGTGAAACTAGAAGAAAATCATTGATGGCGCATTTTGAATCTATAGATAAAATAAGAGATGCAACAATTGAGGAATTGTTAGAAGCAAAGGGTATGAATAGACAAGTAGCAGAAAACATAGTACAGTTTTTTAAAAAATAACATAGATGATTTGATATCATTGATAAAAGGATGTCAATATATTTGTTAATTATTTCTAAGCGTTCGGTATAATAATTAATAAAAGCTATAAAACATAATAAAGCAACAGGTCTACCCCATTGTTTAGCATACTATATGACAATGGGGTGTTTTGATACATATAATAAATGGCAATGTTTTAACGATGCCATATAATCATGTTGTTTTATAAACTCCTTTAAGATATAATTTAAATATGCATTTTTGGAATATGCAGAAAATTCTGTAGTGGGAGAATATTGCTGATATAACATGTAATTTAATAATTAGCAAATTAAGCAGATTAATATAATATTTAAAGGAGGCCAATATGGATAAAGGTTATTTAAGTAATGAAAACTTCGTAAGGCTTGATGATGTAATAGAAGAGCATAAAGAAAAAAGAGGTGCCTTAATGCCTGTACTTCACGAAGCACAAAAAATATTTGGATGTTTATCTTTAGAAGTACAGCAAAAAATATCCGAAAAAATGTCTGTTCCTTTAAGTGAAATTTATGGGGTAGTTACATTTTACTCTCAATTTACTTTAGAACCAAAGGGAAAATATACTATCGGTGTATGTTTAGGAACAGCCTGTTATGTTAGGGGATCTCAAGCTATTGTAGACAAGGTAACAGAATTAACTGGGGTAGAAGTAGGTAAAACATCACCAGATGGTAAGTTTTCTTTAGAAGCTACAAGATGTATTGGAGCTTGCGGGTTAGCGCCAGT
Organism: Alkaliphilus sp. B6464; assembly: GCF_018141165.1. NCBI lineage: Bacteria > Bacillati > Bacillota > Clostridia > Peptostreptococcales > Natronincolaceae > Alkaliphilus > Alkaliphilus sp. B6464. The sequence goes on along the minus strand of NZ_CP058557.1, from coordinate 341,023 downwards.
ATTAACTGTAAACGAAGAAGTATATGGAAGACTGACAGTTGAAGATATACCAGGAATTTTAGCAAAGTATTAATAAGGGGGAATTATGTTGATATCTATTCAAGAATTAGAAAAGATTAGACAGGAGTATTTAACCAAAGTTAATATTCGTATGATTAAAGAAGGAAAAGGTAGTGTTGGGGAAGTAGCCCCTTTTAATACAGGAGATGGAGCAAAAAAACATGTATTAATATGCGCAGGAACAGGATGTACATCGTCAAAGTCTGTAAAAATTTTAGAAAAATTTCAAGAAGAAATAAATAAACACAATCTTAAAGATGAAGTAAAAATAGTTAAGACAGGATGCTTTGGATTTTGTGAAGCGGGACCAATAGTAGTAGTTTATCCTGAAGGAACTTTCTATAGCCATATAAAGATAGACGAAGTAGAAAAAATTACAGAAGAGCATCTTTTAAATGGAAGGATTGTCAAGGACTTATTGTTTAAAGATTCTATTAAGGAAGACGAAATTATACCTATTAGTGAAGTAGATTTTTATAAAAAGCAAAAACGTATGGCACTTAGAAATTGCGGACTAATAAATCCTGAAGATATAAATGAATATATTGCTTTTGATGGATACAAAGCTTTAGCAAACATGTTAACAGAAATGAAGCCTGAAGATGTTATTAATGAAGTTAAAGAATCTGGGCTAAGAGGTAGAGGAGGAGGAGGTTTCTCTACTGGATTGAAATGGGAGTTTACTGCTAAAGCTGAAGGAAATGAAAAATATGTTGTTTGTAATGCAGATGAAGGAGATCCAGGAGCATTTATGGATCGTTCTGTATTAGAAGGAGACCCACACGCATTAATAGAGGCTATGGCAATAGCAGGCTATGCAGTAGGAGCAGAGTCAGGATATGTATATGTTCGTGCAGAATATCCTATAGCAGTTAAGAGATTAGAAATTGCAATAGAAGATGCAAAAGAACATGGATTATTAGGTGAAGATATTTTGGGAACTGGTTTTAATTTTAATATGGAAATAAGACTAGGGGCAGGGGCTTTCGTATGTGGAGAAGAAACAGCTCTATTAAATTCAATAGAAGGTAAAAGGGGAATGCCAAGACCAAGACCTCCATTCCCAGCCCAAAAAGGATTATGGGGTAAGCCTACACTTATAAACAATGTAGAGACATTTGCTAATATTCCACAAATTATTTTAAAGGGCGCAGAATGGTTTAGATCTATTGGAACAGAAAAATCTAAAGGAACTAAGGTTTTCGCTTTAGGAGGTAAAATAAATAATACTGGATTATTAGAAATACCTATGGGAACTACTTTAAGAGAAATTATATACGAAGTTGGTGGGGGAATCCCAAATGGTAAAGAATTTAAAGCCGTACAAACTGGAGGGCCTTCTGGTGGATGTATTCCTGCAACATATTTAGACACTCCTATTGACTATGATAATCTAATTGCACTAGGCTCCATGATGGGATCTGGTGGAATGATTGTTATGGATGAAGATAACTGCATGGTTGATATTGCTAGGTTTTTCTTAGATTTTACTGTTGACGAGTCATGTGGAAAATGCACACCTTGCCGTGAAGGTACAAAAAGAATGTTAGAAATTCTTGAGAGAATAACTAAAGGTAAGGGAGAAGAAGGAGATATAGAAAAACTAGAAAGTTTAGCCGAATCAATAAAAATTTCTTCTCTTTGTGGATTAGGCCAAACAGCTCCAAATCCTGTGCTTTCTACATTGAAATATTTCAGAGAAGAATATGAAGCACATATTAACGAAAAAAGATGTCCAGCAGGATTATGTCAGGAATTACTAGAGTTTCATATTACGGAAAAGTGTATTGGATGTACTAAATGTGCTAGAAATTGTCCGGTATCATGTATAAAAGGAAAGGTTAAAGAAAAGCACATAATAGATACTAGGGATTGTATCAAGTGTGGTACTTGTATAGATGTATGTCCTGTAGGTGCAGTAATAAAAAAATAGATATATAATAATTTGAAATCTCAAAAAATAAGCAGTACAAGGGGGCGAAATTATGATTAAATTTATCATGAATGGAAAAGAAATTGAAGTAAAAGAAGGTACATCTATATTAGAGGCTGCAAGAGAAAATAGAATTGATATTCCTACTTTATGCTACGATAAAGAACTTACATCCTTTGGAGGATGTAGATTATGTGTGGTGGAAGTAGAAGGTGCCAAAAATTTAGTGGCATCTTGTTCAGCAGAAGTAGGAGAAGGAATGGTAGTATATACAGAATCTGAAAAGGTAGTTAAGGTACGTAGAGATATTTTAGATCTATTACTATCAAACCATCCAAAGGATTGCTTGACTTGTGAAAAAACTGGAGAATGCAAACTTCAAGAGTATTGTTATAAGTATGGGGTAAAAGAAGGCTCGTATATTGGAGAAACAAAAAAATTCTTAATAGATAGTCTAAATCCTGTCATGGAAAGGGACCAAAGTAAGTGTATTTTATGTGGAAAATGTGTAAGAGTATGTAGTGAGATACAGGTTACTTCAACAGTTGGTTTTATAAATAGAGGTTTTAACTCTACGATTACAACGGCCTTTGACGATCCGATTGATTATAAAAACTGCAGATTGTGTGGTCAGTGTATAACTGCCTGTCCTACAGGTGCTCTTATAAATAAGCAGTTGAAGGGAATAAGACCATGGGAAGTAGAGAAGGTTCGTACTACTTGTCCATTCTGTGGAGTAGGATGTAATTTCGATCTGAATGTTAAAGATGGAAAGGTAGTAGGAGTGACACCTAACCCAGATGCCCCTGTAAATGGAAAATCTATTTGTGTAAAGGGAAGATATCATACAGACCTTATAAATAGTCCAGATAGGGTTACTAAACCATTAATTAAAAAAGATGGAGAATTTGTTGAGTCAAGTTGGGACGATGCAATGGAGTTGGTAATTAGGAATCTTAAAGATATAAAGGAGAAACATGGTGGAGATTCTATAGCAGGTTTTAGTTCAGCCCGATGTACTAATGAAGACAACTTTGTATTTCAGAAGATGATGAGAGTAGCTTTAGGCACGAATAATGTAGATCATTGTGCTAGAACATGACATGCTCCTACAGTTGCAGGTCTTGCAACTACATTAGGAAGTGGAGCTATGACAAATGCTATTTCAGAAATAGAAGATAACGAGGTTCTATTTATTATAGGATCAAATGCCACAGAAGCCCATCCTATAATAGGTAATAAAATGAAAAGAGCTGCTAAAAAGGGGAATAAGCTCATAGTAATAGATCCGCGGCGTACTGAGCTAGCAGAAATTGCTACAATATGGTTACCTCTAAACTCGGGTACAGATGCTGCCTTAATAAATGGGTTAATGCATATTATTGTAAAAGAAGGATGGGAAGATAAGGAATTCATCGAAACACGCTGTACAGGATTTGAAAATGTTTTAAATATAATCAAAGAATATACTCCTGAAGTAGTAACTAGAATTACTGGAATACCTGAAGATATGTTATATGAAGCTGCTAAGTTGTATACAAGTACAAAGAAAGCAGGTATATACTATACATTAGGAATAACTGAACATACAACTGGTACTGCAAATGTTATGAATCTTGCAAATCTTGCTATGTTAACAGGCCATCTAGGTTTAGAAAATGCAGGAATAAATCCACTTAGAGGTCAAAATAATGTTCAAGGTGCTTGTGATATGGGTGCTTTGCCAAATACATTCCCAGGATATCAAAGTGTAACGGAGGAAAAAAACATAAAATTATTTGAAGAGATTTGGGGCGTAAAGTTAAATCCTAATAGTGGTCTTAGAATTCCAGAAATGCTAGAAGAGGCTATTACGGGAAATGTTAAGGCTATGTATATTATGGGAGAAGATCCTGTGCTTACAGATCCAGATGCAAACCATGTTAAAAAGTCATTAGAAAGTTTAGATTTTCTCGTGGTTCAAGATATATTTATATCAGAAACTGCTAAATTTGCTGATGTAATACTTCCAGCCACATGTTATGCTGAAAAAGATGGTACATTTACAAATACAGAAAGAAGAGTTCAAAGGGTTAGAAAAGCTGTTGAATCTCCAGGAGATACTAGGTTAGATTGGGAGATTTTATGTGGCGTAGCAAAGAAATTAGGGGCAAAGGGATTCGACTATAGAAATGCAGAGGAAATATTTGACGAAATAAGATTAGTTACTCCTAGTTATCGAGGTATAACCTATGAGAGGATAGATAAAGTAGGTATACAATGGCCATGTCCAACAGAAGAGCACTCAGGTACGCCATATTTGCATAAAGGAGCATTTTCAAGAGGTAAGGGATTAATGATCCCAGTTGAATATGAAGAACCAGCAGAACTTGTATGTGAAGAATATCCAATACTTCTTTCAACAGGGAGAATGCTATACCACTATAATATTATGAGTAGACACTCTAAGAATCTAGACACTATAAGGCCTTATGAGCTTGCAGAGATGAATCCTGTAGATGCAGAGAAGCTAGGTGTAAAGGAAGAAGATTTTGTAAGGGTTACTTCGAGAAGGGGGTCTATATTAACTAAAGTCACTATAACTAACAAGGTTAAACCAGGTATGATGTTTATGACATTCCATTATAAGGAATCGCCAGTGAACGAGTTAACCAACTCAGCATATGATCCTATTACTAAGACTGCAGAGTATAAGATTTCAGCTGTAAAAGTAGAAAAGGTTTCTTAAAATATAAATAAACTAAAAGAATGGTAGGAGGGAGATCAGTCCCTCCTATTAATTTTAGGTACATATTCCTAATATAATCAAGTTATCTAAAAAAAGGAAAATAAGCTTCTATATAGAATCATAGTAATATAAAGTATTTATTACTTAGTAAACTATAAAGTAGATAAAATATCATCTGGAGAACGTCAAAAAATTTCTATTGCAAGGGCTATGATTACAAATCCTTAGATATTTCATTATCATTATATTGGTTAAATAACTTTAGAGCAATTGCACTCCTTTTATGTGAAAGGAGTATTTTTTATTACACATATAAAACCAAATTTCTCTAATTTTCTTATAGGTAAAGAGTTTTTCTTAAAAAACTACCATTAACATAATAAAATATGATAAAATATTAAATAGTAACAAAAAATAATTGTTAATAAAGTAACGACCTAGAAAATGGGGGATATATATGAAGGACTTATTCAGTAGAAGAATAAATTATATGAGAATTTCAATAACAGATCTATGTAATTTAAGATGTCAGTATTGTATGCCCGAAGAAGGAATATGTAAAAAAGATCACGATGATATGCTAAGCCTAGAGGAAATTGTGAAAATAGTAAAGGCTGGGGCTAAATTAGGTATTGATAAAGTAAGAATTACTGGAGGAGAACCTTTGGTAAGAAATGGAATAGTAGAGTTTGTACAGATGATATCAAATATAGAGGGAATTAAAGATATAGCTATAACAACTAATGGTATTTTACTACCTAAATATGGTGAAGATCTAAAAAATGCTGGTTTAAAAAGGGTTAACATTAGTATAGACTCATTAAAACCTGATAAATATAAGGAAATAACAAGGGGCGGAGACTTATCTAAGGTGCTAGATGGTATAAATGAGGCAATAAGGTTAGGACTAACTCCAGTTAAACTTAATGTTGTAGCTATAGGTGGATATAACGATGATGAAATAGGAGACTTTATTGAGCTTACTAAGGACAAGCCAATAGATGTACGTTTTATAGAATTAATGCCGATTGGTGAAGCTAGCGAATGGGGAAAAGATAGATTTATATCTAACGAAGATATTAAAAATAAATTTGTAGATTTAGTGCCTACTGAAACAGAGCCGTCCAGCCCTGCAAAATATTATAAACTTCCTGGAGGGAAAGGAAGGGTAGGATTTATTAATCCTATTAGCAATCATTTTTGTGGAGATTGTAATAGACTGCGTTTGACATCAGATGGCAAATTAAAGCCCTGTCTACACAGTAATAATGAAATTGATATTTTGGAAGTTGCTAGAAAGAACCCGGAAAAAATATATGATGTTTTAAAATCAGCTATTTTAAGTAAACCAGAGAAGCATGACCTTTACTCAGAAGATCATGAAGAAAGCAATAGAAGTATGTTTCAAATAGGAGGCTAGGAATATTAAATTCCTAGCTTTCTTTTCTTCTATAATCCCATAGAATAATGACTCTTATATTAGAATAAACTGTAATAGGGGGGATTCTTATGAGAAACAGAGGATACAAAGTTTTTAAACTTTTTTTATGCTTACTTTTAATATTTTTTATTGTAATAGGACCATATTATTTAGTAACCTATCGTCCACACGATGTGGATTATAATAAAGAAAATGATGAGCAGCAATGGACAGGGGTAATAAGTTTTTGGGATTATCCGAGATTAGATCAAAAAACTGGAACTAATTTTGGGTGGATATACGAGAAAATTAGAGCCTTTGAAAGAGCTAATCCTGGAGTATATATAAATTTTAGACCCCTAAATTGGGAAAAGGGGCCTATACAAGTAGATACTGCTGTAAAAATGGGTAACTTACCTGATATAGTTCCTATTGGTAGCGACTATAGCATTATTAGCAGGGATGTATTAGAGCCATTAGATCAGTATCTAACCGTAGATGAAATTAAGGATTTTAGAGAAAATGCCCTTAAATCTGTTAAATATGATAGTAAAATATATGGTGTACCTTGGATGATGACTACTTATACAATGGTATTAAATTTAGACTTGTTTAGTGAAAGAGGAGTTATGCCTCCTGAAAATGGCGACTGGACCTATGAGGAATTTGTTGATAAAATGCAGGCACTAACCTTTGATAGTAAGGGGAATAATAAGATAGATCATTACGGATTTAATAGCTTTATTCAGCCAGGTTATTATAACGTGTGGGGAATACTACTTAGTGACGGGGCGAAGGTTTTTAATCACAAAATGCAATATAGTTTTAATGATGATAAGGCATTAAGTGGAGTCCAAAAATTAATAGACTTAAAAACACAATATTCTATTGTACATCCTGATTTTGGGGTTAATAATTCTAATAAATCATGGACTAACTTTTATAAGGATAAAAACATTGCAGCTTATCCAGTAGGTACCTGGTCTTTAAATGTACTGGATGGATTGCAAAAAGAAGGAACAGGGTTTAACTATGCTATAGCTAAATTTCCAAGTGGAAAGCTTGGAAAATCTGTTACATTGAGTAATATGATAGGGTCATATGGTATGTCCAAACAAGAAGATAGGCAAAAAGCAGAAATAATAGTAAAGTTTTTAAAGTTTTTAGTAAAGGACGAGTATCAGCAAAACCTTACTAGGTTAGGTGTATTTCCAGCTAGAAAATCTATTGGAAATATATATGCAGATGATCCTAATATGACTATGATATATGAAGATTTAGAAAATGCTAATGTAATATTTGATCACCCATATTGGAAGGAAATAGATGAAATATTGCAAAGGGAGATACAACAAGGAGTAATCGGAAATAAAAGTGCGCAAGAGGTTTTGAGGGATGCAGAGGAAAAAGTTACTATATTATTGAATAGGCTTGGAAATTGACCTATAAGTGTAAAAAGTATATACTTAAAAAGAAGTATTTGGAAATAATAATAACTATAATTGACATATATACAATAGGAGTGAACTTAATGAATAAAATAGAAATATATGAAAAGCTAACACAATTAATCTCAAAAGAAGCAGTTTTACTTGATGAACCTATGAATAAACATACTTCCTTTAAAATAGGAGGACCAGCAGATGTTATGGTTATACCAGAGTCTGTAGAACAAGTTCAATGGGCTATTAAAGTTTGTAAGGAGAATAATATACCATATTTTATTATGGGAAATGGAAGTAACCTTATTGTAAGAGATAAAGGTATGCGATGCGTAGTTATTAAAATTGCAGATAAGTTTAAAGATGTAATTATCGAAGGAACAAAAGTAGTTGCACAGGCAGGAATTTTACTGTCAACACTGTCTAAAAAAATAATGGCAGAAAGTTTGAAGGGCTTTGAGTTTGCAAGTGGTATTCCAGGAACCTTAGGTGGAGCTATAACTATGAATGCTGGTGCCTATGGTGGAGAGATGAAGGATGTTATTAAGGGTGCTAAGGTGTTAGACCCAAATGGTGAGATAAAATATTTTTCTTTGGAAGAATTGGAGTTAGGATACCGTACTAGTGTGATTCAAACTAAAGGGTATATAGTTCTAGAAGTTGAAATGGAGCTTGAAAAAGGTGACTACGAAGAAATAGTAGCAATAACAAAGGATTTAACAGAAAGAAGAACTACAAAACAACCCCTACATTTGCCTAGTGCTGGAAGTGTTTTTAAAAGACCTACAGGATATTTTGCAGGCAAATTAATAGAAGATAGTGGGCTAAAGGGAGAAAGAGTAGGGGGCGCACAAGTGTCTGAATTGCATAGTGGTTTTATTGTTAATGTTGATAATGCTACGTCAGCAGATGTACTTGGATTAATTGCTTTAGTACAGAATAAGGTACGAGAAAATTTTGGAGTAGATTTACAAACAGAAGTTAGAATAATTGGAGAAGAGTAAGGGTTTTGCACATAAGAGGAGATGATAAAATGAGATTTGTAATAATCACAGGCTTATCTGGAGCTGGAAAAAGTCAGGCAGTTAAATATTTGGAAGACTTCGGCTTTTATTGTATAGATAATTTACCTCCTACTTTAATTCCTAAATTCGCAGAGTTATGCCATCAGTCTCAAGGTGCTCTTGATAAGGTGGCATTAGTTATAGATATTCGAGGTGGTATGTTTTTTGATGATCTTTTTACTAGTTTAGAAAGTTTGGAAGCATTAGGCTATAAATACGAGATTTTATTTTTAGATGCTAGTGATAATGCTTTAATTAAGAGGTTTAAAGAGACAAGAAGAAATCACCCCTTATCAGGAGATGGATCTATTTCAAAAGGCATTGCGCTAGAAAGAGAAAAGCTTAAGGAACTTAAGGCAAGGGCAAGTAATATTATAGATACTACAAATCTTAGACCAGCTCAGCTTAAAGATGAGTTAACGAATATTTATGTTGAAGGCAATGAGTCGAACAACTTAATTATCTCCATTGTATCCTTTGGGTTTAAACATGGGATACCATTAGATGCAGATTTGGTTTTCGATGTTAGGTTTTTGCCAAACCCATTTTATATTGAAGAGCTTAGAAATTTTACAGGTAATGATACAAAAGTTAGAGAATATGTTATGAATTCTCCTGTTAGTGTGGAGTTTTCCAATAAATTAAATGATATGATTAACTTTTTAATTCCACAATATATAAAAGAAGGTAAAAATCAATTAGTTATTGCTATTGGATGTACAGGAGGAATGCATAGATCAGTTACTATTGCCCATGTACTTCATAATTATCTAAAAGAAAAAGGATACAGAGTGCTTATGAATCACCGAGATTCAAGTTTATCTGTAGGAAGGAAAGGATAGAGCAATGAAACTGATTCATTGGCTAAAACCAGGCTTAAAAATTAAAAGATGGGTATTATGTGGACTGATAGGAGTATTTCTAATTTCTATATCTATATCCTATTATTTATTTGAACTTAATTTGCTATTTAATAATTGGCTTAGAATATTATTAGGTATAGTAGGACTAGTTATATTGTTTTTTTCCTTAAGACAAGGAGTTATTTCAATTTTAGACCTAGTATACCATCCACCTACACTAACAGGTAAAAATGATGGTAGTAAGCTAGATAAAAAAATATATGATAAGAAGATTTTGGCTCGTGGACCTAAAATTGTTGTAATTGGTGGAGGGACAGGACTTTCAGTTTTACTTAGAGGATTGAAGCTTTTTACGTCTAATATTACAGCTATTGTTACTGTTGCTGATGATGGTGGCGGTTCTGGAAAGCTAAGGGAGGATTTAGGTATGCTTCCTCCAGGTGATATTAGAAACTGTATACTGGCTTTGGCAGACATGGAACCTACTATGGAACAACTTTTGCAATATAGATTTGAAGAAGGAGATTTAAAAGGCCAGAGTTTTGGAAATCTACTCATTGCATCTATGAATGGTATAAGTGGTAATTTTGAAGAAGCTATTAAGAAAATAAGCGATGTTTTAGCAGTGACAGGAAAGGTTTTACCTGTTACCCTTAGAAATATTACATTGTATGCTAAGCTTAAAAATGGAACAGTTATTAAGGGAGAGTCCAATATACCTGTAAAAAGTTTAGAGGAAAATAGTCCTATAGAAAAAGTTTTTATTAAACCAAAGGAAGCAGAAACTATTAAAGAAGCGATAGATGCTATTGAGGATGCTGATATAGTTCTGCTGGGTCCAGGAAGCCTATACACCAGCGTTATACCTAATTTACTTGTGAAGAATATTAAAGAAAGCTTAAATAAAACTAAGGCACTTAAAGTTTATATTACTAATGTAATGACTCAGCCAGGAGAAACTACTGGCTACACCGTATCTTCATACGTAAATGCATTGCTAGATCATTGGCCAGATGGATCTATTGATTATGTAATAGCTAATACAGGTATGATTAATAACATCATTAGTGAAAAATATGAAACAGAGGGTGCAGAAGTTACTAAACTAACACAAGAAGATAGAGATAAACTAAATGATATGGGTATTAAATTAATTACGGAAGATTTAATAGACATAAAAAAAGATTACGTAAGACATGATGCAATAAAATTATCAAAGATTATTATTAATTTAGTACTACAGTGGAAAGTGGCAAATGATAGAAATCGTATAATAGATTATTTTTATATACGGGAACTTATAAAGAAAATTTACTAAACTCCTTTTATTATGAGGAGTTTTTCTGATTTTTATGAATGTATTTCGACTAAATATTGAAAACTATAAGTTAATATGATAACTTATTAATATAATAAAAACAGAATTGAGTATAAGGTATATAATAATACAAAAGAGCAGTTTGAATATAAAGGAGTGGAGGGTGTGCGTGAGGAAATAAGTGCTGGTGGTGTTGTTGTTTTTGGGAATACCATATTACTTTTGAAGAAATATAACGGCGACTGGGTACTTCCAAAGGGCAAGGTAGAACTAGACGAAACCTTTGAACAAACTGCTATCAGGGAAGTTTATGAAGAAGCTTCTGTTAAAGTAGAAGTACTTCGGTACCTTGGTAAAATACATTATACCTATAAAAATAATTGGGAAGATAATAATGTTATTAATAAAACTGTTCATTGGTTTTTAATGCAATCTAGATCTATGGATTGTATACCTTTAAAAGAAGAAGGGTTTATTGATGCAAAATTCATTCATATGAATAGATCTGTTGATTTAGCGAAATATGATGATGAAAAAGAAATTATTATAAAGGCTATAGAAGAATATAATAAGACCTCACAGAATTAGTGAGGTCTTACATTAAAATAGATAATTAAAAGGTTGTGGTGTTATGTCATTTTCAGCCAATACTAAGGGCGAGCTTGCTAGAATTTATTCTGATGAACCTTGCTGTCAATTAGCGGAATTAGCAGCTTTAATTAGGATGTGTGGTACTCTACAGTTAGTAGGCGGAGCACAAAAATTAAATATTAAATTAACTACAGAGAATCCAGCAATTGCACGGAAGTTATTTAAATTATTTAAAGATATATATAAAATACATATTGAAGTAATGGTAAGAAGAAATCCTAGATTAAGAAAGAACAATCATTATCTAATGGTTGTTACGCATAATATGGGTAGTAAGATGATTTTAGAAGATATTGAAATTTTAAGAAAGGATACTAATTCATTTGATATCTCCTATGGAGCTCCCGTTGGTTTGCTACAAAAAAGATGCTGTAAGAGAGCATATTTACGTGGAGCATTTTTAGGTGGGGGCTCTGTTAGCGATCCAGAGAAAACCTATCATTTAGAGTTTGTAACCCATAGCTCAGATCATAGCGAGTCTTTAAAAGATCTAATAAATAGCTTTCAGTTAAATGCGAAGATAGTAGAACGCAAGGGAAACTATGTAGTTTATTTAAAAGAAGGAGATCAAGTAGTGGACTTATTGAATATTATAGAAGCCCACAGTGCCCTACTAGATTTAGAAAATGTAAGAATTTATAAACAGATGAGAAATGATGTAAATCGTATTGTTAATTGTGAGACAGCTAACTTAAGTAAAATAGTAGATGCGGCTATTAGACAAATTGAAAATATACAATACATTAAGGATACAGTAGGATTGGGATATTTACCTGTAAACTTACGAGATATTGCAGATCTTAGGTTAGAATATCAAGAGGCTAGCTTAAAGGAATTAGGTGAGATGTTAAATCCTACTATCGGAAAATCAGGAGTAAACCATCGTCTTAGAAAAATAGATGAAATAGCCACTAAACTACAAGAAGGTAAGAAGTGAAAAAATTAAAAATATTTAACAATTGGTAAAAGTTATGTATTGATTGTCCTAAAGTATAGAAGAAAGCTTGTTTGTAGCTTTCTTTTTTTGCTGTATAAGGTATAATTTTATATCTATTAGAGCAGATGAATTTTGAGAATTTTTTGACCTTACCAAGCTTAGTTGTTATAATATTCTTAATAGTATGGGAGGAGTGATTTTGTTGATTAATAATATTGATATCTCAAATGCAATGACTATTAAGCTAGATAATGTACTTCCAGAAATGCCTAAATTTATTGAAGGTATTAGAAGAGCACCAGATAGGGGATTTAAATTAAGCAAAGAACAGACAGAAACTGCCCTTAAAAATGCTCTAAGATATGTACCAGAAGAGTTACATGAAACTTTAGCACCAGAGTTTTTAGAGGAACTTATGACAATGGGAAGAATTTATGGATATAGATTCAGACCAGAAGGACATATAAAGGGAAGACCTATACATGAATATAAGGGGAACTGTATAGAAGGTAAAGCTTTTCAAGTAATGATAGATAATAATTTAGATTTTGATGTAGCTCTTTATCCATACGAGCTAGTAACCTATGGAGAAACAGGAAGTGTATTTCAAAATTGGATGCAATATAGATTAATTAAAAAATATTTAGAGGTAATGACAGATCACCAAACCTTAGTGATTGAGTCCGGACATCCATTAGGACTATTCAGATCAAAGCCAGACAGTCCTAGAGTTATAATTACAAATGCTTTAATGATAGGAATGTTTGATAATCTGAATGATTGGGAAATAGCGGAGCAAATGGGTGTGGCTAACTATGGGCAAATGACAGCCGGAGGATGGATGTACATTGGTCCTCAAGGAATTGTACATGGAACCTTTAATACATTGTTAAATGCAGGAAGATTAAAGTTTGGTATGGGACCTGATGAGGACTTAAGAGGAAAGCTTTTCATAAGCTCAGGACTTGGAGGAATGAGTGGTGCTCAACCTAAGGCCATGGAAATAGCAAATGGTGTTTCTATTATTGCTGAAGTTGATTATTCAAGAATAAGGACAAGACATGACCAAGGATGGGTAAATAGATATTCAGCAGATTTAGAAGAAATATTTAATATTGCGAAAGAATATTTAGATAAGAAGGAACCAATTTCAATCGCTTATCATGGCAATGTTGTAGATCTATTAGATTATGTTGTTAAAAATAATATAAAAGTAGAGCTATTGTCAGATCAAACCTCTTGCCATGCTGTTTATGATGGTGGATATTGTCCACAAGGACTAAACTTTGATGAGAGAACAGAAATGCTTAAAAAAGATAGAGAACAATTTAAAAATCGAGTAGATGAAACCTTAAGAACCCATTTTAAACTTATTAAAACCTTAGTAGAAAGAGGAACTTATTTCTTTGACTATGGTAATTCATTTATGAAGGCTATATATGATGCAGGAGTAAAGGAAATTTCTAAAAATGGAGTGGATGAAAAAGACGGCTTTATTTTCCCATCCTATGTTGAAGATATTATGGGACCAGAGCTGTTTGACTATGGATATGGGCCTTTCCGTTGGGTTTGTTTAAGTGGAGAGCATGAAGATTTAATTAAGACAGATAAAGCTGCAATGGACTGTATTGATCCAAATAGAAGAGGTCAGGATAGAGATAACTATGTGTGGATTAGAGATGCAGAACAAAATAAATTAGTAGTAGGAACCCAGGCAAGAATACTTTATCAAGATGCTATGGGAAGAACAAAGATAGCATTGAAGTTTAATGAGATAGTACGAAATAGAGAAGTAGGCCCTATTATGCTAGGTAGGGATCACCACGATGTTAGTGGTACAGACTCTCCATTTAGAGAAACAGCTAATATTAAAGATGGAAGCAATGTTATGGCAGATATGGCTACCCAATGTTTTGCTGGAAATGCTGCAAGGGGTATGAGCTTAATAGCACTGCATAACGGTGGCGGAGTAGGTATTGGTAAATCTATTAATGGTGGTTTTGGAATGGTACTAGATGGAAGTGAGAGGGTGGATAACATATTAAAGTCTGCCATGCCATGGGATGTAATGGGTGGCGTGGCAAGAAGAGCTTGGGCAAGAAATGAAAATTCCATTACTACTAGTATGGAGTATAACAAAAATAATGATGGAACTGACCATATTACTATACCTTATATACCTAAGGAAGAATTAGTTAAAAATTTAGTTGAATCTGCTTTTGCAAAAAAGTAATTTAAATAATATGACTGAAAGGGTGGACGAAATGAGCAATGTAAAAAAGATAGTTCAATGTGTACCTAATTTTAGTGAGGGAAGAGATTTAGAAAAAATAGAAAGAATAATAAATCCTTTTAGAGGTAAAGAAGGAGTTAAACTTTTAGACTATAGTAATGACTTTGACCACAATAGGGCAGTAGTCACTGTAGTAGGTGAACCTGAAGCTGTAAAGGCGGCTGTTATTGAGGCTATGGGAATAGCAATTAAGGAGATAGATATGACAAAGCACGAAGGTCAGCACCCTAGAATGGGAGCTATAGATGTTGTGCCCTTTATTCCTATTAAAAATATGACCATGGAGGAAGCTGTTGAACTGGCAAAGGAGGTAGGCAAAGAAGCTTGGGAAAAGCACAAACTACCAATCTTCCTTTACGAGAAGGCCGCTTCAAGCCCTGCTAGAGAAAACTTAGCTACTGTTAGAAAAGGACAGTTTGAAGGTATGGCTGAAAAGGTTAAAGATCCAGACTGGGCACCAGACTTTGGAGAAAGCAATATACATCCAACCGCAGGTATAACTGCTGTGGGAGCTAGAATGCCACTAGTAGCATTTAATGTTAATATAGATACTCCAAATATAGAAATTGCGAACAAAATTGCTAAAAATGTAAGACATTTAACTGGAGGACTTAGATATTGTAAAGGTATAGGTATAGATCTAAAGGAACGCGGAATTGTTCAAGTTTCCATGAATATGACTGATTATACAAAAACTGCATTATATCGTGCATTTGAGCTTATTAAAATAGAGGCTAGACGCTATGGTGTAAATGTAGTTGGAAGTGAAATAATAGGATTGTTGCCAATGGAAGCTTTGATAGACACAGCAGTTTACTATCTAGGTGTAGAAGATTTTTCAATGGATCAGGTACTTGAGTATAGAATGATGGAATAGATTTTAAAAGGTAAAAAACAGAGTATAAAACAGGAGTTATTCGAATAGTAGCTCCTGTTTTTATTGTCATTCTGAATGTAGTGAAGAATCTTACTGTAGTTTTTATATAATTACTTCGCTATAAGAATCATTGCCTAATTGTGTAATGATAGTCATATAATATTCTATGATGCACAACCAGAAAGAATTGTTTAAACAATTATTATGATTTTTACAAATGACTATGTATGAAAAATGTGGCTCAACAAAAATAATCTTTTGAAGATAATATAGTATTTAAAATTATTGTTATAGTAACCATGGATAGAAGGTGAAAACAATGAAGAATATATCAAAAATTAATTCGCATTACTCTTTATATATAAAAGTATTAAAGGTTAGCATTATTATTATAAGCCTCATATTAACTCAGATATTTGTAGTACTTTTTTATGGAAGTGAAATGCTATTTCAAAAAATTGAAAGTCAAGGAGTACCACTAACTACATTCTATGTAAAAAATCTTAAAGGATATAATCTTCCTTCAAATTTTATTGAATATGCAAAGGAAGACTCTGTAATAGAAAGATTTAATATTAAAGAAATTAAAGAGTCTGAAGCTTTCGCTACACTTAACATGGCTGAAGGTATGTACATAGTAAAATCAATTGATTCAACATATAAAGATGTAAGGGGTAAGAAGATAGAGGATCTTTCTGAAGGGGAAATAGCAGTATCCTCTTACTATGCATATACTAATTTTGGTTCTATAAAAAAAGCTATTGGTAAAACAATAAAAATACCTATTGACTATAGAGTAACAGAAAATGCAGATAATCCTCTATTGGCAAAACAAGTATATAAAAAAGATGAAATGGAATTTAAAATAGTAGCTGTATATAACCACAGTGGTCTAGAAAAAAGATATCTAAACTATTTAAGCAATACTGATGATCTAGTTGATAGTGGAAATATAACGTATACCGATCAAAGTTTTGTAAGTGATGAAACTTTTGAAAATATTGTTTCAACATATGAAGAAGATAGGGAAGATAGTTATAATCTATTGTCTAGATATCAAGTTGTCTTTAATGAATACGACAAAGAAAATGAGTATAACTTAGATGGATATTTAAGACTTAGAGTAAAAAATTATGATACATCATTTATTAAGGCAGAGTGTACATATGATTTAATTAGAAATAGCCAAAATATTAATAATACTATGAAATTTATTAATATTTTTCAGTTTATATCTTTAAATATGTTAATGTTTTCTGCATTAACATATTTAATATACTTACAGAATAGATATACAAAGCCATTTTTTGATACTTTATATAAGATAGGCTACAAAAAGTCGAAACAGAAACTAGCTGAATTATTACATGAAGGGTATATATGTCTTTTGGGCATAGTCGCATGGTTTATAGGAAATATATTAATTAAAATCATTTTTGGATACAAGGTTATTTATTTACAAGACTTGTATCAATTTAATCTTACTATAATTAAATATTGTTTTATAGTAGCAATTATACTGTATCTATTTACAATGCTACTTCACATTGTTTTTAAGTACATAGCGAATAAGCCTAAAGTTATTAAAATTAGAACAAATGAAGCAGGTAAAGTAATAACAAGAAAATTTTATGTTAAAAGATTTTTAAATATATACTTTAATAAATATCTTATATTAATGCTTATAACCTGTATTTGCTGGAGTGGATTTTTCTCAACAAATCACATGGTAAATGCTTTAGTAGATATATATCAAAGTGCAAATGTTTTAAAGTATGACGTATCTGCAAGAATGACAGGAGAGGTATTTACAAGTATACACGAAGATATTAAAGATTATGCGATTGTTCGTGCTGAGTCAAATAACTTTTTTATACATAAATATGATAATAATGAAACAGCAGCGATATATAAAGGAACTGTAGTGTGGTTGTACGGAGATGCAAAAAAATTTCTTGATTCTCCTAAAATAGGAGATTATCCAGACTTTACAAATAATCCTACATTAAAGGATTTTATAGAAAAGTATCCTTACTATTTAACATTAGGCGAAAGATTTAATGAGCATTATGAACTAAATAAACATAATCCATTTGAATTTAGAATTTGGATAACTAAGTCTATAGCAGATAAGCTACACTCTGAGGTAGGTTCTTTTATAGAATCCTTTGTAGTTGGAGGGTTTCAGAATACTGCAATATACCCGGTCGCAGGAATTACGAATATATTCTCTAATAACGGTGATACAATTTATATCTTTCCAGGCCCATCAAAAAGTGCAGTATTTACTAGTGCCATAAAAAATAGAAAATATGCAAACGGCTTTTTTGATGTAATTATTAACTTAAAGCACAGAGAAGCTAAAGAAGAATTTATTAGCAAATTAGAAGAGTTCGGAGCAGAAGAAAAAGTGTATGATATTAAGGTAAATAATAATGATAGTATAAAGAAAAGTATAGGAGCATTAAATACAAGAATAAATAGATTTATTATGACAATAACTTTTATATTGTATGGAGTATTACTAATAGCTCTATACACGTGTAAAAAAGAGGATGATATATTAAGTCAAAGTAAAAACATTAAAGCTTATTATAATATTGGTTTAGATTCTAAAGATATCATGGATAGCATGAATATTTTAAATATATCAACTCTAATACTTGGGACAGCATTAGGATTTATTATATCTATTATTTTTAAAAGTAGATTTACGGATATTATATATGACTTAATGCAGGTAATAAAGTAGAAAGGTGAAGGTATTTATGTATGATATACAAATAAAAGAACAGAAATATGGGGAGCTAGTAGTTTTGCAAAATATGAATTGCAATATTGAAGAAGGAGATTTTATAGCTATCATGGGGGAAAGTGGCTGTGGTAAAACTACATTTTTAAATATTATTTCAGGAATTTTAAAAGATTATAGTGGAGAAGTGTATTTGAAAGACATGGCTTTACATAAAAAGACAAAAAATCAGCTTTTAAATATACGAAGAGAAAATTTAGGGATGATATTTCAAGACTTCCAATTAATTGATTTTTTAAATGTAGAGGAAAATATTAGACTTATAAATGATAATATTAAAGACGAAGAAATTGAAAATATATTGACGAAATTAGGTATTGAAGATATAAAAAATAAGACTTTAAATCAATGTAGTGGGGGACAAAAGCAAAGAGTTGCAATTGCAAGGGTTTTAGCAGGTGAAAAGCGAATTATTCTTGCAGATGAACCTACAGCATCCCTTGATGCTAAAACTTCAGAAGAAATAATGAAATTATTTACTGCACTTCATGAAGAAGGGTATACAATTATTATGATAACACATAGTCCTCAAATAGCATCCTACGCAGATAGAATTCTTTATCTATATGAAGGAAGGTTTCAAAGAGAAGTAAATTTAACAGGAGTAATACAAAAAGAAAAATTAAAACAAATCATCCAGATTATAGGAGAACACTATGAAGAGAATTTGGTATAAAGAAAACAATAATTAGATGAACAATAAAGAGGATTATATCCATGAACAACTTATCTAAATTTAAAATAAAAGATATTAAACACACTAAAAGCAGGAGTTATCTGAAGAGGTATCTCCTGTTTTCTTTTGTAAGTTTTTATGTAATCTATTATAATAGAAGTAACATAAGATAATTTAAATATAAAAAAATTATAATTTTTTTACTTTTAGAATAAGTGAGGTGAACTAAAAATGGACAGTAACTTTGTTCATCTACATGTCCATACAGAATATAGTCTTCTCGATGGTTTTACTGTTATAGGTAAGGTGATGGATAGGGTAAAGGAATTGGGAATGAATGCTATAGCAATTACTGACCATGGTACTATGTTTGGTGTAGTGGACTTTTACAAAGCGGCAAAGAAAAAAGGAATAAAGCCTATAATAGGCTGTGAGGTGTATACTGCACCTAGAAAAATGGTGGATAAAGATCCACAAAAAGATAAATACCAAGGTCATCTTGTATTATTAGCTAAAAACCAAGAAGGTTATCAAAATATAATTAAACTAGTATCTAATGGATTCTTGGAAGGATTTTATTATAAACCACGAATAGATTACGACGAACTTTCAAAGTATAGTAAAGGGATAATCGCCCTAAGTGCTTGTTTAGCAGGGGAGATCCAGCAGTTTTTACTTCAAGATCAATACGAGAGTGCTAAGAGCTTGGCTCTGCGACTTAAGGAGATGTTTGAAGAAGATAGCTTTTATTTAGAGTTACAGGACCATAATATGGACGAGCAGAAAAAGGTTAATTTAGGTTTAGTAAAGCTTAGTAAAGAAACAGGAATTCCATTAGTGGCCACTAACGATATCCACTATATCAATAAGGAAGATGCACAGGCGCACGATATTTTACTTTGCATACAAACAGGGAAAATAATAGAAGATAAGGAACGTATGAAGTTTCCTAATGATGAATTTTACTTAAAATCTCCAGAAGAGATGAAGGAGCGTTTTGCCTTCGCACCAGAGGCCATATATAATACAGTAAAAATTGCAGAGCAGTGCAATGTGGATTTTGATTTTGATACAATCCATTTACCAGAATATGAAGTGCCTAATAATGTATCTAAAGCAGACTATTTGAGAACAATTTGTTTTCAAGGACTTGAGGCTCGATATAATCCAGTAACAGAGGAGTTAGAGAAGCGTTTAAATGAAGAGCTTTCTATTATTGAAAGAATGGGCTATGTTGAATACTTCCTTATAGTTTGGGATTTTATTAAATATGCAAAGGATAATAAAATACCAGTAGGGCCTGGCAGGGGTAGTGCAGCAGGAAGTATTGTTTCCTATACACTAGGTATAACCGATGTTGATCCAATTAAATATAATCTTATTTTCGAACGTTTTTTAAATCCAGAAAGAATATCTATGCCGGATATAGATATAGATTTTTGCTATGAAAGACGGGAAGAAGTTATAGATTATGTAAAGCAAAAGTATGGAGAAGATAAGGTGGCACAAATAATCACCTTTGGAACTATGGCGGCAAGGGCTGCCATTAGAGACGTCGGTCGTGTTATTAATATGCCATATAATGAAGTAGATAAAATAGCTAAGCAAATTCCATTTGCTATAGGTATGACAATAGATAAAGCCCTGAATATGAATCCTGAATTAAAGAAAATATATGAAGAAGATAGACAAGGTAAATATTTAATAGATATGGCTAAAAGGCTAGAAGGAATGCCAAGACATGCATCTACCCATGCTGCAGGTGTAGTAATAGCTAAAAAGCCATTAAAGGAACATGTGCCCTTATACGTTCATGATGATAATAGTACTACCCAATTTACTATGGGGACATTGGAGGAGTTAGGGCTGCTGAAGATGGATTTCCTCGGTTTAAGGACGTTAACAGTAATTAAAGACGCTCTAGAGCTTATTGAAAAGAACCATGGTATTAAAATAGATTTTGCAAATTGTAACTATGAGGATGAAAAGGTTTATGACTTAATTAGTAGAGGGGAAACATTAGGGCTATTCCAGCTTGAAAGTGCTGGAATGATTCAATTTTTAAAGGAGCTAAAACCAAATTGCTTTGAGGATATTATTGCAGGAATTTCATTGTATCGCCCAGGCCCCATGGATTCTATACCTAAATATATAGAAAATAAAAATAAGCCTGGGGCTATTGAATACATGCATGAAAGCCTAGAACCTATATTAGATGTTACCTATGGTTGTATGGTGTACCAAGAGCAGGTTATGCAGATAGTAAGGGATTTGGCTGGATATAGCTATGGTAGATCTGATATTGTAAGAAGAGCCATGGGTAAAAAGAAAATGGATGTAATGGAAGAGGAAAGGAAGAACTTTATATATGGAATAACAAATGAAGAGGGCGAAGTAGAGGTTCCTGGATGTATACGAAATGGTGTGCCAGAGAAAGTAGCGAACAAAATATATGATGAAATGATTGACTTTGCCAACTATGCCTTTAATAAATCCCATGGTGTGTCCAGTTCTCACATATAATACTCGAAAGAGCCAAAAGTGAGCAGATTCAAAAGAATCTGAACTAATGAAACGATTTGGAGAGTGAAATCCTCTCCCACCACAATTATCCAGAGTGGTGACACTGATACCCCGTTATGCATGAGCTAGGTGGTACTGGCGAGTGTGTAGAGCACGGTAAAGTCGTGATGCTTGATGCCTCCCCTTTGACATAAAGAGGCTATATAGAGCGGGTGTCCTTAAAAGTTCTAGCATGGTTAGGAATACGAACCCTTGTGTGAAGCATCGTAATTGTTGCCCGACAGCACAAAGTCGGATTTTAGGACTGATACAAGTAGTCGTGAGGTACTTGTATCCAATGATAGAAATATCAAAGGTTTAGAGATGATTAGGATAATTAGTTTCTAAACAGTCCTCGGTGTAGAGAGGGAACCTAAACTAGAACAAAAGAAGGGATAGTTTCATTGGAACTGGAGAGGACTCAACATTGGAGAATACCACTTCAATGAAGGTGTTGAGGAGTCAGAGGAGTCATAGTAATGATGAGGAGTAGCCGTTAGTCACTATAGACAGCAATGTTTGAAGGAGGAGAAAACTACTCGGAGTGAAGGACTCCAGTCGGAACAAGAAGTAATCTACTGACGACATGCTAATACGAACCCTTCGTATGAAGGTGGAAGTTAAACAGTCTTAACCAACGGAGGTGATGTCACTTGCGTATGTGGTTAAAAAGGCATGTAGTCGAAAACGAACAACAACTACAAAATACACTTGACTTAATATACAAGAACTCAAAAAGTGATGCTGAAATATATGACATAATTGAACTGATGAAGAATGAACAAACAATTATTACAGCAATACACAATATTAAAGCAAATAAGGGTAGTAAAACAGCTGGTATAGATAAAAAGGAAATAGATTATTATCTGCAAATGGATAACAATAAGTTATTAAAACTAATCATCAAAGCAATAGAAAACTATAATCCACAACCTGTTAAAAGAGTTTATATACCGAAGGAAAACAGAAAACTTAGACCTCTAGGAATACCAACTATAATTGATAGAATAATACAAGAAATAACTAGAATAGTAATCGAACCAATAGCAGAAGCAAAATTCTATAAACATAGTTACGGTTTTAGACCTTATAGAAATGCAGAACACGGTATAGCAAGAATAGTTAATGTTGTAAATAACTCTAACTGTAACATAGCTATAGAAGGTGACATTAAAAGTTTCTTCGACAATGTAAATCATAATAAACTCATTAACATCATGTGGAGCATGGGTATTAAGGACAAAAGGGTCTTAAATATAATTAAGAAGATGCTGAGAGCAGGAGTAATGGAAGATGGGTCACTGGGAAGTTCAGAAATTGGTACACCACAGGGCGGAATAATATCACCATTACTAGCTAATATATACTTGAATAGTTTCGATTGCTTGTCACCATAAGAATCCTAATCTCCCACTGAATCAAATTAACAAACTACCCAATCTAGCATCATTGTGTAAGAGCTGTCACAATTTAGTACATTCGGAATTAGAGACAGATAACAAAAAGATAATTCAGCTTCGGAAAATATTTAAAAATGTTGTTTAGTAGATGAAATCCCTAAGTATAGAGTAATCATACGATAAAGGAATCAGAAGTTTAACTTCTAACTTGTTTCGATGGAAAGCCGTGTGCGGTGAAAGTCGCACGCACGGTTTGGGTCGGGGGAAAAGGTAGAGATAACATCAAAGCCTTACCTATCGACATCGGCTGCCTATGCAGTTTTAGCCTATCAAACTGCTTATTTAAAGTGCTACTACAAGGTAGAGTTTATGGCAGCTCTTATGACTAGCGTTATGGGCAATACATCAAAGGTAGTTCAATACATTCAAGATTGTAAAAAACAAGGGATAGAAGTATTGCCGCCTAGTATTAATAAGAGTGAAGCTAAGTTTACCGTTGAAGGAGAAGGCATAAGATTTGCTCTAGGTGCTGTTAAAAACGTAGGTATAGGTATGATAAATAGTCTGGTTAACACTAGGCAAATATCAGGAGATTTTACAAATTTTCTAGACTTCTGCCAGAGAGTAGAGTCCAAAGATATAAACAAAAGAGCTGTGGAGAGTTTAATTAAATGTGGATCATTTGATGCTATGGGAGCAAATCGTGCACAGCTACTTTCAAGTTATGAAACGATTATGGATAGCATACAACAGGAAAAACGTAGAAAAATAGATGGACAAATAGATCTTTTTCAAATAAACGAGGAGATTGATGTTTCAATAAACCAAATTAATCTTCCAAACATAAAAGAGTTTAATGAAAAAATAAGGCTAAGTATGGAAAAGGAAGTAGTAGGTATATATATTAGCGGACATCCTTTATCAGAATTTGAAAAGGAACTGGAGAATATTGTTACAGTTAATAGTTACGAGCTTTCTCAGGCTATGGATAATCTAGAAGACTCTACATTAAAGGATGGACAGTCCATAGTTGTAGGAGGAATGATTACAGAAGTAAATACTAAAATAACAAGGAATAATCAACTTATGGCATTTATAGTTTTAGAGGATTTATTCGGGACTATAGAGTGTATTGTTTTTCCAAAGACTTTTAAATATTATAATAATCTTGTTCATGAGGAAAGTATTGTATTTTTAGAGGGAACATTAAGTATTAAGGAAGAGGAACAACCAAAGATTTTAGTTAATACAATAAATCCCCTAGTGAAGGTGTCAGAAACTAATTTAAAAGATTTAGGTAAAAAAAATGGAAATAAGCTATTTATTAAAATTAGATATAAAAAAGATTGGCATCTGATCGAAGCAATAAAGCCAACCTTAAGAAGATATAAGGGAGATGTACCTATAATAATTTATATTGAAGAAAGTAATGAAAGACTTCAATCTGATAGGGGATTATGGGTAGACCTAAATGAGGATATAATGAATGAGTTAGTTAGCTTTTTTGGTAAAGAAAATATAAAAGTAGTTTAATATAAAAATTGCTATTATATAACAAAATAAATTAGTATATGTTATAATATGAGGGGAATTAGGAGCAAATTAAACTATATAAATAATAAATATTATATTTAAATTATAGAGGAGGCCTAGCAATGTGGACAGTTATATATATGGCTAATACACGTGTAGATGCGGAAGAAGTAAAAAAAGTACTAGTGAAAGAGGGCTTCTTAGTTAAGATTAAACCTATTAGTAAAAATAATGTAGAAGGAACCTGTGAAGTTTTAGTACCAAGAACAGAGGCAGAAGAGGTTCATTCTATTTTAATTCAACTTGGACTTTAATTTTAGAGTTCTGCAAGTATTTGAATAGTAGCATATGATTTTAGACTTGTAATTGTTTAACAAAGTCGATTTGGGATAATATATCTAAATAGATACGACTTTGTTATTTTTCTTAATTTTAAATGTATATGTATAAAATAAACATAGTGGGACACTAAAAGACCATGTAGGTTGAAATGGAGGATGCTTATGAAAAAGATTGCTGTGCTAACTAGTGGTGGGGATGCACCAGGAATGAATGCAGCCATACGTGCAGTTGTAAGAAGTGGTATTTATAATGATGCTAAGGTTATGGCAATAAAGCAAGGCTTTAATGGTCTAATTAATGCAAATATAGAAGAGATGAATTTATCTTCCGTAGCGGACATCATACATAGAGGTGGAACCATTTTAAGGACTGCCAGAAGTGAAGAATTTCGTACTGAAGAGGGACAAAGAAAAGCGCTCAATGTAATTAATGTATTAGGTATAGAAGGTATTATTGTAATTGGAGGGGACGGATCATTTAAAGGTGCAAAGAAGTTAAATGATTTGGGTATACCTACAATTGGTGTCCCTGGAACTATAGATAACGATTTAGGATATACAGACTATACTATTGGATTTGATACATCAATTAATACAGTAATCGATGCAATTAGCAAAATTAGAGATACTTCCACATCTCATGGTAGAGCTAATATTATAGAGGTTATGGGTCGTCATTGTGGAGATATAGCTTTAATGGCTGGACTTGCAGGAGGAGCAGAGAGTATTATTGTTCCTGAGGTAGGATTTAATGTTGATCAGGTATGTAATAAGCTACTAAAAGGAAGAAATAGAGGTAAGCTGCATAGCATCATTATATTAGCAGAAGGAGTTGGTGGTGCAGTTGAAATGAGCAAGGAAATTGAGGATAAAACTGGTATTGAAACTAGAGCTACCATATTAGGTCATATTCAAAGAGGTGGTAGTCCAACAGCTTCCGATAGAATTTTAGCTAGTAAAATGGGAGCAAAGGCAGTGGACCTGTTGCTACAAGGTATTAGTAATAGAGTAGTAGGAGTAAATGGGAAAAAGCTTATTGATATGGACATAGATGAGGCATTAAGTATTAAAAGTAATTTTGATATGGAAACTTATGAACTAGCGAAGATATTATCAATCTAATGAATATACAGATTAAACGAGGAGGAATTCGGGTGAAAAAAACAAAGATAGTATGTACAATTGGCCCTGCAAGTGAAAACAAAGATGTATTTAAGCAGCTCGTATTAAATGGATTAAATGTTGCTAGGCTTAACTTCTCTCATGGAGACCATGAAGAACACGGCGAAAGAATAAAAATAATAAAGGAAGTAAGAGAAGAATTAAAGGAGCCTGTAGCTATTTTATTAGATACTAAGGGACCAGAAATCAGAACTGGTAAATTTAAAGATCCTGAGGTAGGGCTTAAAGAAGGACAAAAGTTTACAATTACTACAAGAGATATACTAGGCGACAATACTATATGTAACGTGAGCTACACCGGGCTTGCTGAAGATGTGCAACGAGGAGATGTTATTTTAATAGATGATGGTCTAGTTGGGCTTAAGGTTGAAAATATTGTTAATGGTACAGATATTGAGTGTGTAGTTGAGAATGCAGGCGTTATAAAAAATAACAAGGGTGTCAATGTACCTGGAGTAAAAATTAATCTACCTGCTATTACTGAAAAAGATAGGTCTGATATTAAGTTTGGTATAGAAATGGATATAGACTTTATTGCTGCATCTTTTGTTAGAAAGGCATCGGATGTTTTAGCTATAAGAAAAATTTTAGAGGAAGAAAATGCAGATCACATTCAGATTATTTCTAAAATTGAAAACCAAGAAGGAATGGATAATTTGGATGAAATTATCGAAGTTTCTGATGGTTTAATGGTTGCAAGAGGAGACTTAGGAGTTGAAATACCCACAGAAGAAATTCCTTTAGCTCAGAAAGAAATGATTAAAAAATGCAATAGGGCGGGAAAACCTGTTATTACAGCAACTCAGATGCTAGACTCTATGATAAGAAACCCTAGACCGACTCGTGCAGAAGTAACTGATGTAGCTAATGCTATCTTTGATGGCACGGATGCTATTATGTTATCTGGCGAAACCGCTGCGGGGAAATATCCAGTAGATGCGGTTAAGGTTATGGGAAGTATTGCTAGACGTGCTGAGGCAGCAGTTGATTATCGTAACCTACTAAAAACTAAAGCCATAGAAAGAGAAACATCGGTAACTGATGCTATAAGTCATGCTACTTGTACAACTGCGGCAGATTTAGATGCATCAGCTATTCTAACAGCAACATCTTCAGGATATACAACTAGGATGGTGTCAAAATTTAGACCATCAGCACCAATTATTGCGGCTACAACAAAGGAAAGTGTTAGAAGAAGATTAAGCCTGAGCTGGGGAGTTTATTCAGTATTAACAGATCAACTTAACTCTACTGATGATATAATTGAATTATCTGTACAAAAGGCTCTAGATGCTAAACTTATTAATAATGGGGATCTTATAGTTATTACAGCTGGAGTTCCAGTAGGTGTTGCAGGTACTACAAACTTGATTAAGGTTCATATAGTAGGAGAAGTAATTTTAACAGGAACAGGAATAGGTAGAAAGTCTGCTACTGGAAAAGTTGTTGTTATAGATAGCGTTAATAAAGACTATGATAAGGTCAATGATGGAGATATTTTAGTAACAAAATTTACTGATAGAGAGTTAGTTCCTATAATGGAAAAAGCGGCTGCTATAATTACCGAAGAAGCTGGATTAACTAGCCACGGTGCAATTGTTGGACTTAATCTAGGTAAGCCTACATTAGTAGGAGCTCATATGGCTACAGAAAAATTGAAACAGGGAGATATAGTTACGGTAGACACTATAAGAGGACTAGTTTATAGTGGCGAAACAAAAGTACTTTAAATGTATGTAGTATCCTTTAATAATTCTTTTGATATACATACACATTTAGCTTATGAATTTCATATAATACAAGTAAAATCAATATTCTCCCCCTTTGTAGATGTTGATGATGTCACAGGAAAAAGCCTACGATTATTAATAATTGTGGGCTTTTTTCGATTAAATTGTTTTAAGCTAAAGGAAAATTTATTGTAATGGAGAATAAATCATATAGATATACAATAAAGAAAACTTAATTCAGATAGAATTTTAATTTTATATGAATCATAGTTGCACTTATTTCGAGGATTTATTGCTATAACTCCATATTAAAAATTGGAAGTTATAGCAATAAACCGAAGATAAATGGGCATAATTATGTTATAATATCCATATGTAGAAAGGGTAGGTGAACGCTTTGAGGCTTAATGAAACTAAACTAGTTACAAGATATGAAGAAACCGACCAAATGGGTATAATATATCATTCTAATTATTTTGTTTATTTTGAAGTGGGTAGAACAGATTTTTTAAAAAACTATGGTATGAAATACAACGACATGGAAAAAATAGGCATAATATTACCTGTGATAGAGGTAAATTGTAAATATAAGGTTTCAGCTAAATATGCGGATGAGCTAATTATAAAAACAACAATAGAAAAACTTAGTCCAACAAGAATAACATTTAACTATAAAATAGTTAGAGAAGTAGATGGAGTGTTATTAGCTGAAGGCTTTACAGAACACGCATTTGTAAGTAAAGAAAGTGGTAGGCCTATGAACTTGAAAAAGATACATAAAGAAGTGTATTTAAAACTTGAAGGTTTAATGTAATAAAAATTTGCATAATACTATATATATGATAAAGATTGAAAAATTCTATCCAGGGGTGAAAATATGCTATTTAAATTAATTTTGCTATTTACTTTATTACCTCTTTTAGACTTTGCTATATTGTTAAAGATAGGTAGTTATATAGGATTTAAGTATACCTTAGCTATAGTAATTGTAACGGGTATTACAGGAGCATACTTTGCCAAAAGAGAGGGCAGGGATATTATTACAAAGATAAAATTTGATATAAGCCAAGGGAAAATGCCAGCAGATGAGCTTATTGGTGGATTATGTGTTATTCTAGGCGGAGCTTTTTTATTAGCTCCTGGCTTAATAACTGATGCACTTGGATTGATGTTAGTTTTACCAATCACTAGGATTCCATTTATAAATATGATAAAAAGACGGTTTAAGAGAATGCTAACTGGAGGAAATCTGTGGTTTTATTTTAGGAGATAGCCAACTAATGAGGGGGAACAAAAGATGGAGGTTAGAAAATTAGGGAGAACTGACTATAATATAGGGGTTGTAGGTTTTGGTGGAATTCCTATACAAAGACTAGATGAAGAAGAAGCTGTTAGGTTAATTGATCTTGCTAGAAAGGAAGGGATTAATTTTATTGATACAGCTAGAGGATATGAAGCAAGTGAGAGTTTAATTGGAATAGGCATTAGAGGAACGAGAGAACATTGGACTATTGCTACTAAATCCATGGCTAGAGATTATGAAAGCATGAAAAAGGATATAGAAATTAGTTTGAAAAACTTATGCTGTGAATACATAGATTTATATCAGTGTCACAATGTTAGAACTAAAGATCAGTATGATCAAATAATGAGTGCTAATGGAGCATATAAAGCACTAGATGAGGCAATGAAAGAAGGAAAAATAAAGGCTATAGGTATTACAAGTCACGATATAGGTATTTTAGAGAGTGCTATAGAGACGGATTATTTTTCTACAATTCAGTTTCCTTACAATGCAGTTGAAAGACAGGCGGAAGATCTATTTAAGAAAGCTAAGGAAAGAAACATTGGAGTTATTGTGATGAAACCATTAGCAGGTGGAGCAATTACAAAGGGGAATTTAGCTCTAAGATTTATTTTAGAAAATCCTAATGTTTCTGTAGTTATTCCAGGAATTGATAGGGTCGAACAAGTTGCAGAAAATGCAGCAGTTGCAAAGTCTTTTATACCTTTAAATAAGGATGAAAGACAGGAACTTGAAAAACTTGCTAAAGAGTTAGGTTCTAAGTTTTGTAGGAGATGTGGATATTGTCTGCCTTGTCCTCAAGAGATTGATATTCCTACTCAGTTTTTAATGGAAGGATATTATACCAGATATGACCTAAAAGAATGGGCAGCAACAAGGTATTCCAGCTTACCCAAAAAAGCATCGGACTGTATTGAGTGCGGGAAGTGCGAAACAAGATGTCCATATGATTTGCCGATTCGAGAAATGTTGAAAAATGTAACTAAACAACTAGGTTAAATCAGGTATAAAAAGTTTGAAATTGTTAAATAATGCATAATAGGTTTTAATTATTTAGTTTTTAAGTAAGTAAAAAAGGACAACTGATTCTATTTTTGAGCACAGAATATCTGTGCTTATTTTTTTGATTAAATTTTGGGAAAGCAGAGAACGTAAATTATTTAGAGGTATATAAAAAAACCAAGACAAGTTTTTTTATTTGTCTTGGTTTTTATTATAAAATAAATATAAATAGACTTTTAATCTTCTGGATTAATATAAATTGGTGGAGCAAAATCATAAATTATTATTCCTTGCTCATTTGTATCTTTGGAATCAACTTTTACTTTAATGTTAACAAAATCCACATCATTTAAAGATCTAAAGGTAAATATAATACCATCCACCATCATTTGACGACGGTGGTCATTATTTTCATAGACCTTTAAAAATTCTTCATTAAATGTTAAAGTAAGTACACGGTTAGCAATGTTGTAATCCAACAACTCAACCTCATTAGGCACAATAGGATGCCTTTTAGAGTTATATATTTCAGGTATTCCTTTAAATTTCATAGTATCAAAAATAGTGTTAATATTATTATCATCATATTGATTTCCAAACATAGAGAAAGGAATTGGTGATAATAAAAATCTATTGGTGTCAGATAAATAAGCAGTGTAAATCATTGTATTCTCTGGTTTATGGTAAGGTATATCCATTGTCATACCGTGGAAAGCATCCTTTATAATCTTAGCATTAAATTGAAACTGGACCTTAGATATTCCATTGATAGACGTTAAAGAATTTACTAAACTATTTACTGCATTAGTAGAGGCGCTAGAACCTTGATTAAAGCTCCCAAGATCCGCAGGTAAATTTACATAGGCAGTATCTCCCGATTTTCCAGCCTTGCCTCCTACTGGGATGGGAGTTCCTAATGGCAAACCGAGATTGCTATTAGGACCCTTTTCTAAGTTTCTAAGGGTTGTAGTCAAAGGAGAACTTGTATATGGTACAAATCTTGTGATAGGTACTAAATAATTTGCTTCATTGTCTGGGAAATAAAGTGTTAGAGCAGTTTCCCCATGCTTAACTGATGTAATGGCGGGTAAAGCAGGAATATAGTTTCCTTCAGTATTAAAATGTATATCAAATTCAGCCTCTTCTGTAGATACATTTACATTATCGATATTAGGTCTAATTTTTAACTTATAAGAGCCATCAGGTAGATTTAATTTTTCTTGGTCGAAATCAAAAATGATGTAAACAGGAGTACTACTGTAAAGTTCAAGAGACTTATAATTACCAAGAGTCACAAGGTCATCTAAAGATAGATCTTGGATTGTATCACCATTAGATGTCAGCTCAACAGTAAAGGGATTATTTTCATTAAATAACAGCCCTGTGTAACTCTTATCTGAATCTGCAGAAAAGCCATATTTAATTTGAACATGATTAGAGGATATTACCTTTTCCTCCGTAGTGACAATAATAGCATCATTTTTGGAAACAATAGTTGGTATAATCGAACTAAAACTAATGCTACTTGCGTAAATAGGCATACCAGATGCTGTTATGCCTATTAATAGAAGTACAAAGATATTTCGAATCGTTCGTAACATTCAATCAACTCCAATCTTAGCTTATCCTAAGTTATACTTTATATTATAAAATATTGAAATGTTTCCGTAAATAGGAATCGTACAACAAATGTTGGCAAAATAGTAGCAAAGTAGTGTAAAATGATAGTTAAGTAATTTCATTCGACCATATCTGTCAAGATATATATAAAGGAGAGTTATTAGCATGGTAGAAAAAGATAAAATATATGACCTTAAAATAGATGGTTTAGGAAGTAGTGGAGAAGGTGTTGGCAAAATAAATGGTTTTACAATTTTTGTTTCAAGAGCTATACCAGGAGATATAGTAAAAGTAAAAATAAATATTTTAAAGAAGAACTATGGAGTAGGCGAACTATTAGAAATTATAGAGCCATCTGAAGATAGAATAGAGCCTAAGTGCCCAAACGCTAATATATGTGGTGGATGTCAAATTATGCATATGAGCTATGGAGCGCAGCTACAGATGAAGCGAAAAATTGTAGAAGATGCTTTAACTCGTATAGGGAAGATAAATACTACTGTTAATCCAACCTTAGGCATGGATAATCCATACGAATATCGTAATAAGGCTCAATTTCCTGTTGGGGTAATTGATGGTAAGGCAATTTTAGGCTTTTATAAGATGGGAACACATGACATTGTAGATACAGAATATTGCCATATTCAGTCTCCTATTAATGAAAAAATAGTTAAAATAGTAAAAAAATATATAGAAGATTTCAGTGTAAACGTATATGACGAGAAAAGTAGAACAGGATTAATTAGACATATAGTTACAAAAGCTGGTTTTATTACTGGTGAAGTAATGATTGTTATAGTAACTAATGGTAGAGATTTGCCACATAAAAATCAGCTTATTGAAATGTTTAAAGAAAATATAGATGGACTAAAGAGTGTTGTTCAAAATATTAATACAAAGAATACAAATGTTATTTTTGGACAGGAAACCATTACTTTATATGGAGAAGATAAAATAGTTGATTATATAGGAAATCTAAAGTTTCACATTTCAGCTCAATCCTTTTTCCAAGTAAACCCCACACAAACTAAAGTTCTATATGAAAAGGCATTGGAATATGCCGATTTATCAGGAAATGAAAGGGTATTTGATATTTACTGTGGTATTGGAACTATATCATTATTTCTAGCACAGAAAGCTAAAGAGGTACATGGTGTAGAAGTAGTAGAAGCCGCTATAACAGATGCAAGAGAAAATGCATCAATTAACAACATTAATAATGCTAACTTTTATGTGGGAAAGGCTGAAGAAGTAGTGCCAAGATTATATAAGGAAGGAATTAGAGCAGATGTTGTAGTTGTAGACCCACCTAGAAAGGGATGCGAGGAAAGTGTACTTGAAACAATAGTAAACATGGAGCCTAAAAGAATAGTTTATGTTTCTTGTAACCCAGCTACATTGGCAAGAGATTTAGCCTATTTAAATGAGAGAGGATATAATGTAGATAAAGTGCAACCAGTGGATATGTTTCCGCATACTAGTCATGTAGAAACTGTTGTCCTATTAAGTAAGTAAAATCAAGGGTTTCAGGGTTTTTCAAAGTTGCAAATGGTGGTTTTGTCCACATGGTGTCCACCAAAAATCACTTGGTGGACAAAGTACCATTTACAACATTTTCAAAGATATCAACTGAATGTTCTGCCATTTTTTCAGTTGCATGAGTATAAACATTCAAAGTGGTTTCAATGTCTGAATGTCCAAGTCTTGTTTGAACATCCTTCACATGTGCCCCATTTTCAATCAGCATGGTTGCATGGGTATGTCTTAATGAATGGAAGTTGAATTTGATATTCAATTCATGATGAATGACCCTTGCAGCATATTTGAATGAATCAGGTGATGAAAACTGACCGTTTTCTTTTCTCATGACCAGGTTGGCAATTGGTAATGCACAAGGAATGCTTTTTTCAACTGGTATGATCCTTTGGATGATGTTGTTCTTTTCATCCTTTTCATCTTTTAAATAATGGTTGGTGTAGTATTCACCATATAACAATTCTTGTTCCATCTGCCATTTTCTATATTGCTTCAATTCACTCACCAAGGTATCACCTATCTTGATTGTACGGTTAGAAGTTTCAGTTTTAGGTGTTCCAAAATACCAAGCTGACTTTTCTTCTTTCTTTCCTTTTTCTTTTAATACCTTCCTGACATCAACACCATAATTTCTTTTATATGCAATCTTTTCAACTGTCAGGGTCTTGTTCTTAAAGTCTATATTATCCCAAGTTAAACCATAAACTTCACCAATTCTTAAACCAGTGTAAAATCCAATCATCAAAGCATAATAATATGGTGTTCCCTTAAATCTATCAGTGATTGTTGTGAAGTCATTGATTGATATGATTGTTCTATTTGTTTCAGCTTTTGAATGCTCATATTTTGGATATTTAATATAATTTGCAGGACTATCCTTGATTAGCTTTGCAGGGATAACAGCATACTTCAATGATCCTGATAATGTTGCAGTTATATTCACCAAGTGTGATTTTTTATATCCACCATAGATGAACTTCTTATTAACAAATTCCTGGATCACTGTTGGTGTCAAAGATTTTAGCTTATACATTCCAAGTTCAGGTTTCAAGTGATTTTCAATGATGTTCAAATAAGCAAGTTGTGTGTTGTACTTCAAATTGACCTTCACATAATTTTCAAACCAATAATCAAGATAATCAGCAAAAGAAATTTCAGTTGGTTCAAAGTGCATCCCTGCATGGTTATATTCAGAAAGTGCTTTTGTTCCTGCTTCCAATGCTTCTTTCTTGGTCTTGAATCCACCTTTGGATATTTGATTTCTTTTTCCATCTATTTTAGCAGCTTCAAAACGGTATTCCCATTTGTCCCCACGTTTTCTTGTGTTTACTTCTGCCATGAATTTTCAATCCTTTCTTTAAGTTTTGCTATAAAACTCAAAGGATTTGTGATATAATACCATTGCTTGTAGGTACTATATTGATCCTTTGGGTTGATAAAGTAAATGTTAACAGCTTCTTATGTTCGCTGCATAAGGGGCTGTTTTTCTTTTTTCTAATTGGCAAAATGTGAATAAGTAACCGTTTCAACCTTACATTGTGGTTACAATAAGATCCTTGGTGTTCGCCGCACCAGGGGTCTTTTTTTCTTCCTTGGTAAAACAACCATTTGTTTCAATATTTTTAAGTTCATATTCAATCATGTTCTTAACTCTATTAGTCAGTTGTTCATGTTCAACAAGTGAAACAATAAAGGTATTACCTTCTTTTGTTGTTACCTTCCAAGTTGGAAAATTTGGATCTGCATCAGCTTCCATTGCAAGTCTTTCTGATTCTTCTTGGGAAGATCCTGAAACAGCACCTTGATATGCAGGTTCTATTTTATATCCCAATGAAGAAATATAGCTTTCCAAAGATTCCAATTGTGTAATATTTGAAGCTAATTCTTCCCAGTTTTTATAATCTGTCTTCCCTAATAGATAATCACTGGACACATTTAATTTGTTTGCTATCTGATCCACAGTGTCGATCTTTGGTGTCCTTTGATCCAGTTCATATCTGTTGATGGTTTGTGCAGGTAGATCCAATATCTTTGAAAATTCTTCTAATGTATAGTTTCCTTCTGATCTAAGATCTTTTAACCTTTGAGAAAATAAAGATAAGTCTTCTTTCATGTAGTCACCACCTTTCATAATGTCATTATAAATCATATTATCACCAAATGCAATATAAATATTCAAAAAAAGGTTGCTTTATATTTAATTTGGTGATAATATAAGAATATCACCAAATGGAGATAGAAAGGATGTGAAACAATGAAAATAAACACACAGTTATTAAGGGGTACAATTTACAGTAAATTT
The DNA here is from genome assembly GCF_018141165.1 of Alkaliphilus sp. B6464. NCBI lineage: Bacteria > Bacillati > Bacillota > Clostridia > Peptostreptococcales > Natronincolaceae > Alkaliphilus > Alkaliphilus sp. B6464. Next base: position 305,432 of record NZ_CP058557.1, on the reverse strand, counting down.
AAGTCACAAAATGAATTTACAAAAACCATTGGTTGGTCACAGAACAAGATTGGCAGGATATTAAAGGGTGAAATGATTCCTGACATTGAAGATTGCAATGCAATTGTGAAGGTACTGTCTTTGAGTATTGAAGAATACATTCAAATTTTTTTACCTTCCCTATCACCAAATGGTGATGAAATAGAAGGGGTGAAATAGTTGGAAGATATTCTTTATACAGTAACAGAAGCAGCAAAGCTGATCAAAACTAATCCTGCTTATGTATATAAACTGATCAATGCAGGTCTGATCCCAGTGATCAAGCTTGGCAGCAAGAAAATCAGAAAAAGCACCCTTCTTGAATTCCTTGAAAAGTATGAAGGTATGGATCTAACTGATCCAACTCAAATCAAGAAAATAGACTTAACTGAATAGAAAGGTGGTGGAAATAATGGATGAAATCACAACTACAACTGAATTGGTCAAGTTCTTCCTAATCAATGATAAGCAATCCAGGAACAGTGACAATTATTTGTTCTACCTGGTAGCAAAGAAGATCCTTGGAAGTAAAGGAATTGATATTGACAAGATTGGATTCAAGGATCTGTTCTTATCAATCAAAGAATATGGTCTTCCACAATATGAAACAGTTGGAAGATGCAGAAGAAAACTACAACATGATTTCCCTGATCTATCAGGATGTGAAACTGTCAGTATGCAAAGATTATTGAATCAAGATACATTCAGCGAATTTGCAATATGAAAGGCAGGTGAAAAAGGATGAAAGAAAAGTGCCTACAAGCAATTATTCAAAGGTTACTTGATAAGATCCAGGGTGATATCAATGTCATTCTTGAAAGCAGCAAATAAAATTTAAAAGAAGAAAGGATGAAAACAAAATGGCAAAATTAAATGATATTCAAATTGGTTCAGAAAAAATTGAACAAATCAAAATGGCAAACAAATATCCTATTGAGGTGGTAGGTGCAAACAAGTATCTATCTTTTCAGTTCATTGCAGCACTGATTGATCATGGTGGATTGGTGGACTGGTCAACATTTTCTGCACATGAAAGATACATGAAGGTTTGTGAACATTATGATGTAATACCTTTGAATCAGATCAGCTTTTCATTATTCGTAGTTAACAACTTCAACATTGAAATCATCAACAAGAAATCATGTGGAAAAAAATTCAGGGTTTTCAGACGGTTCAAGATGGTTCAAGATGGTTCAGGGCAAACATACAAGCTTTGAACCGTTTGAAACCCTTGAAATGTAAGGGGTTGCAGTTATCGGTTCAAGCAGTTCAAGGTGAATGTTATTTATTAAGTGATTTATAATAATCAATATTTTATTATCTTATTAAATAATATATACACTAATAATAAGTATATAAGGGGGTTTACCATGAACCCCTTGAACCGACAACCTGAAACCCAGTAATAGCAAGGATTTGAATCGGTTCGTGGTGAGGTTCACGGTTCAATGTGAATTTAAGAAAACATATAAAAAAACAAGAAAATGAAAGGTGGAAAACAAAATGATGAATATAACAAATGGAATTAAAGAGGTATTGGAAGTTTTGAAAAGTCAAACAGTTGAAGCAATTGAAGAGTTCAGACAAGAATGGATCATCAGCTTAAATGTTGATGAAACATTCAAGGAATTACATGTCGCAATGATCAATAATGTGTGTGATAGAGCAAAGCAGAAAGCCACTGCATAATTAAATTACACAATGGCTTCACTGGTTGAAAATACAATCAAATGAATTATACCATGTGAAGTCATTGTTTTCAATTTGAATAATTTAAGCACAGGGATAAGGTAAAAGTGACAAGGTAAAAAGAAAGGATGATGAAGATGGATCATGCAATAAATTCATTACAACCATTTTATGAAGTGACATTGGATCAGTTCATTGAAGAACATAGATCAGGAAATTATACTAAGCTTTCAGATAACCCATATTATACAGAAGTTAAAGCATTGATTGATGCAATGAACATATTAAGAAAATACCTTGGTTGGGAAACCATCAAGTTAAAGAATGAAGTTGAATTTTATATGGAAGGATGATGGAATGGCAAAATCAGTCACAGTTTATGAAGTCAGTCAGGTTATTGGAAAAGACATGGCACAGAAGTTAATTGAAGAATATGGTGGAATGTCATGCTATTTAAGCACAGACCCAATGGCACTTGAATTCCCTGGTAAACCTGAAAAGAACGAATATATAAAGAACTTGTTCTTCAATTCAGGAAAGTCAGTCAATGAAATAGCTGAAAAGGTTGGAATGTCCATTGATCATATAAGAAAGATCGTAAATGAAAGGTGAAATAAGATCCCTGCTGCTGTATGTAGTGGGGATTTTATTTGCTGAATAAATACAACATATAGTGGTTATTTTTCAGTAAACAACCATATGTTGTGTTTTGACAGTACAAATCAGGAATAACTTGATATAATTATTATAGGTTTTCTTTTCATTCTTCATTTTCATTTTATGTTCTTCCCTGGTTGCTTATATTGCCATTTAGGTGACCAGGTGAAGAAATACACAAGGAAGCAAAGAAAGCTTGTATATGACCATTATGTGAGTTGTGACAAGGTATTAATGTTGACTAATGTTGAAGCCTTTTATATTAAGAACATGAAATGAAAACCTGTCAAAACATGACATTTTAAAAAGTATTGTTGACTAATGTTGACATCAAAACTATTAAAAATAAAGGAAGGATGAAGATGATTAGTGACAGGTTAGTAACAAAATCCTTGATAAAGCCTGATACAACAGTAATTGATATTTATTAAGTAATAATTTGAAGAAAGGAAGGTGAACAGAATTGACAGATCAAGAAAAGAAATTTGCTGATGAATTTGTATTCAGATACTTCAACGGTGAAGAAAGAGATGGAAGAACAATTGCAGTTGAAGTTGCCAAATATGCAGGTTATTCAATACCTGATGATAATGTTGTTAAAGCTGATCTATTAGCACAGGCAATATACAACAAGGCTGAAATCAAGACCTATATTGAAGATCAGATCCAGGACTTCAAGTCAAAGTTGCATCCATCACAAAGAAGAATACTTTGGACTGCTATTGCTGCAATGACAGTTGGTGATCCTGGTGAATGGGATCATCATGGACTAATACAATCAAACATATAGAAAGGATGAAGAATAATGAAAAATTATGATTTAGAACTTAAAAATTTAAAGAGATCGACAGATGAAGTTCGTGAAACTATGAAACTTTACTCAAATACAGAATTAGACCCTGCTAATACTAAAGATTTAAAAGAATTCCTTGATGTTTACATGAAAGGTATTGTTAATGAATTAAATAAGATTGAAAACAAGAATACCTTGATTGTTGAATGTACTGATTTATTACAAGAGATATTCAAGCAATTAAAAGAATCAAAGACCACTGGATTTGATCTTAGCAAACTAATACCAGTAACCAACAAGTTGTACTTCAAAGTTCAAGAACTGATTGAATTTATTGGAAAAGTATTACCACGATTTGAACATAGTTTAAGACTATTGGCAGATGCACTTGAACAGATTGAAGAAGCAAGAATGCAGATTTCAGATATTGAAGAATTTGAAGGGTTCAATGAAAACTGCACACTTGGTGATTTAAAAGAATTTGTTCAAAAATACTTTAAGTAGGTGAAAACCTATGAATGATTATATTACACAGCAATTGGACAAGGTTCTTCAACTGAATCAGGAAAAGAACCAGGTGATCAAAAGGATCAAGACCATAAGAACCAAAAGGAAAGGAAGTCACCATCTGATGATCACCAAGGAAGAAAAGGGCATGCAGATTGAAAAAGCAAGAAAATTGTATGAAACAAAGATCAATGCAGTTTATATCAAAATGAACATGAAACTTAAAGAAGTAGGCTTGGAAGAATTAGAAAATCCATATCAAAATATGAAAGGGGTAAATTAAAATGTTTGATTTAGTAAAGAAAATACAGGCAATCATTGATGCCTATCATGACAACAGTGAACAGTTAGCAAAGGAAATCAAAAGAATAGTTGAAGAATGGGGTGCAGAAGTAAATGCCTACAAGATGGACTACATCAAAGAGCAGATCAGGAATGAAGTTGCTGCTGCAAGATCCAGTTCTGAATTGCTTAATAAGGTGTACAATCAAAAGCTGAATGTCATCCTGGATGAAGCAAAGAAGAAGGTGCTTCCTGAACTATCTACCAAAGCAACAAGACCTTCTGATTATGCAACCCAAGTGAACAATGCACTTCAATTCTTGATGATTGAAGCTGAACAGATCACTGATGAAACAGCATATATGATCCTGAAAAATTTCATTGATGACCTTGACCAAATGAAATTGTTCAAGAGTGTGATTGGTAAGAAAGTTGATTTAATAGATCCTAATGGAAATACTACCTTCCCATTGACTTTTGGAAAGTTGAACAAAGTTGAAATGATATTGAACAGTTTCAATGAAATGGATGCAATTGCAAATATGCTGTTTGTTTATCCAAGGGAAGATGGAGAAACCTATATTGTAAATGGTCAAGCTTACAGTGTTCCAATTGATTCATATGAACAGATGGCAGGTGAAGACAGCATCATCAGCTTTGCAGAAATCATTGAAGAATATGCAAATGTAATCCCTGGAATTAATCAGGTAACGAATCAGACAGATCCTATTGTTGAAGAATAACAATAACAAGGGGAACAGGGATTTGACACCTTGTTCCCTTATTCAATAGAAAGGTGGATTTAATAAATGAATATAGATGAAAATCTTCAAGCATTGATTCATGAAAAAACTTTTGAAGCACTGGTGAAAGAATTAAAAAAGAAAAATATGTTGAAATCAGGTAAACAGACACCATTTCAAAAGACTGAAACCCTGCTTTATAATTACCCAAAGTTTCAGAATGTGTTAAAAAATAAGTTAGAAGAAATTGAAATGATTGAAAAAGAAGGTATATCCATGAGAAGTAAAAGCTTTGTTCAATGGCGTTCAAACAATAGTTATGATAATTCCAATGATTATGAAAGATCCCTGAATGCTATTGACAAGATAAAGGCATCCATTGTTCAAATTGAAGGTTATATTTTCAAAATAGATGCTGCACTTAATCCCATTAAAGATGATCCATACTTTGAAATTATCCCAATGAAATATTTTGAGAGTAAGTCCAGGGAATATATTGCAGAAGAACTCTATTGTGATATAAGAACGGTTGATAGAAATAAAAATAGATTAGTTAATTTGCTTCAAATAAGGTTATTCAGTGAGGAATACCTTGAACAACTATTATTTGGATAGAAAGGAAGGTGAAGAAAATGAATCCAAACATAAGTGTAATTAATCAAAATTTATGGGCAGTTGATTTTGAATATATCAATCAGGGTTGGGTCAAAGATCTATCCTTCAACAATCCAAAACCATCAAATTATATGTGTTTTACTCATGATGGAAAGATCGTCATAAATAAGAATAAACCGTTCTATAAAGACATTATCAAATATTTAAAAATAATCATGAGATTCAAAGAAGAACAGCTTGGAACAGTTCAAGGTTTTCACTTCTTTCTTAGAATTTTCATTCCTAAAGCTGATAATTTGACTGATCAGGCATTTGAAAAGTTTATCCAGTCAGCACAATTGGATGCAGTTCAAAAGCAGTTCAATGATATATCGAATATAGAAAAAAATAGAAGGGTCATCCATGCTGAATATATCAAGGTTAATAAAAAAACTAATGGTATAGATAAAATCAAGAAAATATTTAAAAATAAAGGGGTGAAAAAATAATATGGCAAGTATAAGAACACAAATTGAATTAGTAGACAATATATCATCATCATTGCTTCATATTAACAGTGCATTGAATATGACAGTTAGTGCATTTGAATCAATGGATGCAGCTGCAAACAGTTCCTTTGATTCATCAAATTTTGATGGGGTTAGGGAACATATAAATGCAGCAAATATTGAATTGAATGAAATGGTTCAGAATATCAATGAAGCTGATCAGCAACAGCAAGAAATGAATGATTCACTTAACCAGGGAACAAGATCAGCAAGTGGACTTGAAAGAAAACTTCTTGGTGTAGCTGCAACATATGCTTCACTTCAAGGGGTTCAAAAGTTGTTGAACTTATCTGACACTGCAACTTTGACAGAATCCAGGCTTTCACTAATTGTTGATGATGGTGGATCAGTTGAAGAACTTCAAAATAAGATCTTTGCATCAGCACAAAATTCAAGGGCAGCATTTATGGGTACTGCTGATATGATTTCAAAACTTGGAATGAATGCAAAGGATGCTTTTTCAGGTAATGATGAGTTAATAAGTTTTGCTGAACAGCTAAATAAATCAATGGTAATTGCAGGTACATCAGCACAGGGTGTTGAATCTACTATTTACAACTTGACCCAAGCACTTTCAACTGGTGTTTTAAGGGGGCAAGATCTTAATGCTGTCATGAGTAATGCACCAAATATTGTTCAAAATATTGCTGATTATCTTGATGTGCCAATAGGGGAAATCAGAGATATGGCAGCAGATGGAATGATTACTGCTGAAATAGTAAAGAATGCTATGTTAGCAGCAACAGAAGCAACAAATGAAGCTTTTGAAAGTATGCCTATGACATTTGGACAAGTTGCAACCAGTATGAAGAATAAAGCATTGATGGCATTTAATCCAGTCCTGGAAAAGCTTAATGATATTGCAAACAGTGAAAGGTTCGACACTATGGTCACAGGCTTGACAGATGCAGTTGTATTTGCATCAGGTGTTGCAGTTGGGGCATTGGATATGATAACCCAAGCAGGGACATTCCTAGCTGACAATTGGTCAATCATTGCACCTTTGATCTATGGAGTGATTGCAGCACTTGGTTTATATACAGGTTATTTGGTTGTTACAAATGCAGTCCAACTGATCAGCACTGGAATTCAGACTGCACATGCAATTGCTATTGCAGTGAAGACAGGGGCAACCATAGCAGATGCAGCAGCAACAAACGGTTTGACAGTGGCACAATGGGCATTAAACAGTGCAATGTTGGCTTCACCTATCACCTGGATCATCATTGGTATTATTGCAATCATTGCTATTATTTACATGGCAGTGGCTGCATTCAATAAATTTGCAGGAACATCAGTCAGTGCAACAGGAATTATAATGGGTGCATTTGCTGTTTTAGGTGCTTTCATTTGGAATACAATTGTTGGTTTAATAAATGCAACTATTCAGTTCCTTTGGACACGTTTTGTTGAACCTTTTATTAGTATAATAGAATGGATTTTAAATGTTGCAAATGGTGGATTTAATAGTTTCGGTGATGCAGTTGCAAACTTAATAGGAAATATTATTTCATGGTTTTTATCACTTGGAAAAATAGTTACCAAGATTATTGATGCTATATTTGGTACAGATTGGACATCAGGACTTTCTTCCTTGCAGGATAGTGTTCTTGCTTGGGGTAAGAATGATAATGCAATAACCCTTGACAGAAATGCCCCAACCATTGATTCAAGAATTGAATACAGTGGTGCATGGGATGCAGGGTATTCATTGGGTGAAGGTATTGATGAAGCAGTTTCAAACTTTGACATTGGAAGTATATTTGAAAGCAATGTTCCTGATCCAAGTGATTATGCAAATGGTTATGATACATCTTCTATTCCAGGAAACATTGCTTCCACTGCTGACAACACTGGTGCAATCAAGGATTCAGTGGATATTTCACAAGAAGACTTAAAATATATGCGTGACCTGGCAGAAATGGAAACAGTCAACAGGTTCACCACTGCTGAAATTAAGGTGGATATGAGTGGGATGCAAAACATTGTAAACAATGAAATGGATCTTGATGGTGTAGTTAATTACCTTGGTGAAGGTGTAAATGAAGCTATGGAAAAAGCAGCAGAAGGGGTGCATGAATAATGTATGCTGAACTTTTAATTCAAAACGGAAACAAAGTATATATTCCAAGTGTTGAAGAAGGAATTGCCTGGTCAACTGAAAGAAAAGGATCACCAGGTCAATTGACCTTCAATGTTGTCAAGGATGATATTCTGAAATTTACAGAAGGAAATTCTGTCAGATTGAAGGTTGATGGAAAGAATGTTTTTTATGGTTTTGTATTTATAAAGAAACGTGATAAAGATGGGATCATCACTGTCACAGCTTATGATCAGTTAAGATATTTGAAGAATAAAGACACCTATGTTTATACAAATAAGACAGCAGGTGAATTCATTCAGATGATTACATCAGATTTTCAGATGCAGTCAGGAACAATTCAAGATACTGGTTATAAAATAGCATCCAGGGTTGAAGACAATGTTGCTTTAATCGACATGATCCAAAATGCATTGGATCTGACCTTGCAGAACAAGAAAGAAATGTTTGTCTTATATGATGACTTTGGAAAGCTTGCTTTGAAAAGCATTCAATCCATGCATGTGAATTTATTGATTGATGAAGAAACTGGTGAAAATTACAGTTACACTTCTTCCATTGATTCTGACACATACAATAAAATCAAATTAGTATATGACAATGAAGAATCAGGAAAAAGGGATGTTTATATTGCACAAGATTCAAGCAATATGAACAATTGGGGTATCTTACAATACTTTGACACACTTGAAAAAGGTGAAAACGGAAAAGCAAAAGCAGATGCCCTTCTATCCCTTTATAACAAGAAAACAAGGAACTTGACCATCAAGAATGCCCTTGGTGATACCAGGGTCAGAGCAGGTTCAATGGTAGTTGTTCAATTAAACTTGGGTGACATTAAGTTGAACAATCTGATGCTTGTGGAAAAATGCAAGCATAACTTCAACCATGAAGAACACTTCATGGATCTAACTTTAAGAGGGGGTGAATTTGTTGCATGATTTTAATGATCTATTAGTTTTAATTAAGAAGTCAGCAGTTGATGCAGTGAATGCATCCAAACCAACTGCAATTGTTTATGGTAAGGTCATCAGCAGTTCACCCCTTAAAATAAATGTTGAACAAAAGATGACTTTAACTTCTGCACAACTGGTTTTGACCAGGAATGTGACAGATCATAAAGTTTTCATGACTGTTGATCATATCACTGAAAACAAAAGTGGTGGAAGTGGAGAAGCTTCTTTTTCATCACATAATCATGAATACAAAGGAAAAAAAGAATTCACTATTCACAATGGCTTGGTTGTTGGTGATGAAGTGATCATGATTCAGATGCAAGGTGGTCAAAAGTACATTGTAATAGATAAACTATAAACATATTGAAGACCCCTGGACTATAAAACAGTTCAGGGGTCTTTTCCCATTTAATGAAGATAACAATATTCGACATAACCCCTTATAATATAAGTATTGCAGCATATCTGCAAAATTTTATATTTAAGGGGGTTCATTATATGAACAGAATAAAGAAAAGAAGCTTGAAGATGACCTTACTGGTAGTTTTATTGATTGGGGTAATGATTACCAGTCAGATGATGCAAGCAATGGCTACTTCAACAGAACCAGTTGCAATTGCTTCCAACTTCTCACAGTTGTATTCAGCTATGATCCAGGCAAAGGATGGTGATGTCATTGGTATCAATGGAATTATCAGTATTGTAGGTGAAAAGACAAATGTTGGTTATGCTGATAAGCATATTATAATTAAAAGAATGAATTCATCTTCTCGTTTCAATGTTAGTTCAGAAACTACCTTTCAGAATTTGACTTTTGATGGTGGTGGAATAGCTACTTACAATGCATATGCCACTACAAGTGGGAAAGTAACATTCCAGGATGTCACGTTTCAAAACAGTTTAAGTGAATCATCAGGTGGTGGTGCAATTCATGTTATGAATAACACTGTTGATTTCAACAACTGCACCTTTGATAATAACACTGCTCTTGAAGGTGGTCATATATTCGTGAATAATGCATCCACTGTCAACATTGATGGCAGCACATTCAGGAATGGACATGCTTCAAACAGTGGTGGTGCTGTCATGAATTCATACTATGAAGCAACCACGAACATCACAAATAGTGTGATCACAGAAAATTCAGCAGGAAAACATGGTGGTGGTATTTTCAACATGGGTAGAATGAAGATCACAGGAACAAAGATCTTTGATAATACTGCACCCAATGGTGCTGATCTTGCAAATGTTGCCTATGGAAATTTGAACCTTGCAGATTCAATTGAAGTCCTGGTTGAACTGTTCAAAGATGATGGAATCATTCCCAAAGCTTGGATCAATGACTATGATGGAAGAACTGATTTAAGTGGTGAATATATAGATCCAACTGCACAAAATTCCCTTTTCAAATTAGATTATGAAATTCCACCAACAGAAGTGACCCTTTCCCCTTCATCCCTGGGAACTGCATCAGATGGAAAGATCATTGGACTTGAATCAGGAAAGTATTACAAGATCACATCAGATGATGTTGTAAGCTATTCCAAATCAGATGGATCATTTACAGCAACAGAATTGGAAGCAGAAGCATTGACAGGTTCAGAAATTATTGGATTGACCAATGGTGTGACCTATTTGGTCGAAGAATATATTCCACCAGTTGAAGAAGAACCCACTGACCCAACAGATCCTGATCCTGAAACCCCTGATGAAGAAGATCCAGTTGAAGAACCAACTGATGAAGAAGAACCCAAAAATCCAGTTGACCAGGAAGAACCAAAAGATGAAGAAGTGGATGCAGACCCTGACCATGAATCAGATCCACCCACTTCAACAACAAATTATACAACCAATAGCAATAATACATCAAATACCACCAACAACACAACCAATAATTCAACCACTCATAATTCAGATTCAAGGGATGACAGTTCCACAGTGAACAACAATTCTTATGACCACTCAACCCATACCACAACAGAAAATACATACCTTCCCCCTTCCAATGATGGTGGAAGTGAAAAAGGTGGTCAAGCATCAGCAAGTCAGCATCAAACTATTACAGTTGACTATGGCAGAATGCTAACAAATGCTAACGTTCAGGAAGATGGAAAGAATATCACCATCAATGTCAATGTGAATGTTGACACAAATGAAAAGAAAGCAGATGAAGCTGAACCACAGGCAGTGGAAGTTTTATCATCCAATGTTGAAGCTGATCCATCATCATCAGCATCCAACATCACCTGGACTGAACTGGTGAAGATCTGTCTTCTGTTTGGGATCTTCATTTGTGTTTTTAGAAGACCCATAGCAAAATAGGTTGATCAGGCACTTTGCATCTTGCAAGGTGCTTTTTCAAGGGATATATTACATCAAGACCTTTATTGAAACGGTTATATGGGCAATATATGACTTTAAAGTTTTCAGATAATTTGATTTACAATGGTATTTATTGGTGTTATTATAAAATTGAACTTGTTTGAACAAAATGAACCAATTACATCAAGCAGAATAAGACTTTTGAAGAACTTCCTTGTGTAAAGGGTAAATACTTCAATGAACAATAAAAGATGCTTATATGAAGGTTATATGAGTTTAGGAAGGGGATTTGATGGCATGGAAGAACCAAGATTCATTAAAGAAGGATATTCATTCATTGGGGATGATGAACAATGGCATATAAAAAGCAATTCCCCTGATTGGGCAAAGAAGGAATTTGATGAATTTTTCAAAATGGTTAATCCTAAACCTGATAAAGATGGGAAAATAACCAGGTATGAAAACACCACTTCAAATTCGGCTTGTATGCCCTTTTAGTTCTTCAATGAACAAATACACCAAATCATAATTTAAACCTTTATATGAAGATTATATGAGTAATGGGAATAGATCTGAAAGGAGTGGAAGGGTGAGTTTTGCAAAGAACTTGAAAAAGTTAATGGATGAAAGAAATATGTCACAGGCTGAATTGGCAAAACAAATTGGTAAAGGCAAATCATCAATTAGTCAGTACCTTTCAGGAAAGAATATCCCAAAGGATAATGTGAAGCAGAAGATTGCAGAAGTCCTTGATTGTACAATTGAATATTTAGATTCAGGATCTCCTGAAAAAAATATTGGATCAGGAATTCATAATATATCAGTAGCAGAAGCAGCAAGAAGACTTGGAAAATCACAACAGTATATAAGGGTTGGACTTCAAAATCAAAGACTTCCTTTTGGAACTGCTGTATTTGTAAAAAGGTGGTCTTACCATATTTCACCTAAACTATTGGATGAATACATTGGAAAAGATAATGATGAAAATAAATAAAAACTTCTGCTTTGGTGGTCAGTGTCCACGATATGTCCACCACGCAGAAGTTTTTCAATATAATAATGAGTAACGATAAGTAATAAAAAATATTTGTGTTTCCTTTGAAACCCTTGAATTAACTGGGGTTCTGAATCATCATAAATAATGATTAGTAATGAAAAGTAAAAGGGTGTCATGATACTAGTCACGTTGAAACGATAATAATGATGACGAAATGTAGTTCGGAGGGCAAAAAGTGCCGTTTTTGAGCCTCAAAAAACAGCAAAAAATATAGATGACGTAATAAATATGAAGCAGTTTTTTATAAACTGCTTTGGAGGTAGAAATTAAATACATGTTAAACAAAGTTCTAAGAAGAATAAGACGATTACAGGTTAAAATACACTATTTTCGTTCTAAGTTTGATGTGGTGATACAGGATAAAATACCACATATAAAAGTAAGTGAGAAACATCAAAAAAATGTAAAATGGATATTGAGATTACTAACAATAATTAGTATCACATCATCTGTCATTGCTTTTTCAAATTGGTATTATTCATTATTATTTTCGATTGTGTTATTTTTAATTGAGCAATTATTTGAACAGATTATATTTACGCAAAGGATGATGTATACTATGTATTTCTAACAACAGATACCTCAAAAACTGCACGCCAAATAATACAAACCTATGAAATCAGGCCTGAGATAGAAGAAGACGTTCGTCAACTAAATGGCGGGGTGTCCCAAAATGCTTTTAGTCCCGGCAGAGCCTATTAAGCCGCTTTTTTGCCTGTTCTATTGTGTCAATAGCTGTACGGCAGCTTATACCCTCCAAGCGGGCAATCTGGCTGTAATTCAGCCCGTAAAAGTAGTACAGGCGCAATCTCCGTTGCTGTACTTCAGTCAGCTTGCCAATGGCCTTATGTAGCCGGGTGTCGCGTCCCATTCTTTCCAGCAGGTTGGCGGTATCCTCACAGGTTGGCAACAGAGGGCTGTCTGAATTTCCATCTGTACTAACCTTAAAATCAAAGTGTCGCCTGTCTTGCCGCCTTTGGGAGCGGATTTGCCGGTCGGACTGTTCGAGCAGTTCCTTGACCGGAGTTGAAACCTCAACGCTAATCTGGCTCCCATTGGCGAGTTTATATGAAATTGTAACTAATGGCTTGTCCATTATTTTTTTCCTCCCGTTCATCATGTTTGCGAATTGCTTCGCGGACTATGGCTGATGAACGGAGAGGGCGAGGAACGGTAGCCGGGGCAGTAAACAGGCCCGGCCCGAAGTTGCAAAAGAACTTGTCCCATAGAGAAACGCCCGGATGGATAGTATCCAATCGGGCATTTTGAAAAAGGGCATGACGATATACACGGTTGTTTTCCGCATGTTGGGAACAACAAAGTAAATATGTTTTTACTCTGTTGTCGGCTGGCTAAACCTGGCCGTTTTTGCTCTTTGACCGCAAAAATTCGACTGCCAATTAACGGCTTTTTTTATTAGCCGTATGGCAGCTTTCATGTGTAGTTCTCACCTTTTAATTTCTATTTCCGTTAGAATGGCTGCATTATTATAACTTTGCTTTTGACAAAATGTTTATAATAGCAAATCAACGTCTACTTTTTTCAATCTTTGTCCGTAGGTCAATGTCATGATTGTACCTAAAACGGCAACGATTATAGTTATTGTGATATATACTGTAAAATCTCCTGTCATTCTTCCAGTTACATTACTAATAACTGTTGCGAGTAACACCGCACTCACGATAATTGAGGGGATAGTTTTTGTTATAAAACCAATACGCATAGAAATAAGCCCAAGAGCTATGGTCATAATTGTAAAAATAATTGATGTCTTAATTGTATTTGAAATAATTGCTTTTGTTATTGTGTCGTTTACCATTGGCATAGCTGTCTCGGTAAGGAAAAATATTGTAAACACTATGGCTTGTAGTGTTACCATTACAGCCACGGTAAAGAGCAATACTAATAGTATTTTGCTATAAAACAGTTTGCTTCTCTTTACTGGATATGTGAATGTCAGTATCGCTTTTTTTCCTACGAAATCATCCAGTACAACGTTCGCATACATTACAGAAGCAAGAATAGAAAAGCCAAACATGAAAAGGCTACTTGTGATTGCCGTTATTTGAGTGTAATTTGATAGCGTAGGTTCATCATTTGAAATCATAGCAAAGTAATATTGTAGTAATAACAATGCTATGGCAATAATAGCCGCAAATAATAAGTATCTCTTAAAGTTATTCTTTTTAAGCTCCAAACGCATTAATTTTCCCATTGATATTCCCCCATGATTTTAATTAAGTAATCTTCAAGGCTACAATCAATGCGCTTTTTTAATTCAGCCAATGACGTTTCCTGAATGATTTTGCCGCGAACGATAACTCCTATTGTGTCTGCTAACAACTCAATTTCTGATAGAATATGGCTTGATAAAAGTATGGTCATTCCGTTGTCTACAAGCTTTTGGAAAAGAAAGCGCATTTCCTTAATACCGATAGGGTCTAATCCATTTACGGGTTCGTCTAAAATCAATAAATCCGGGTTATGAATAATGGCGCGAGCTATCGCCAATCTTTGACGCATACCAAGCGAAAACTTACCAACAGGTTTGTTTCCTGTACCTTGAAGTCCAACATTAGTCAATGTCTGCAATATATCACCATTTTTACCCATGTAGGCAAGATGGATTTCAAGGTTTTCTATTGCTGATAAATGTTCATAAAATACCGGAGTTTCAATTAAAACGCCAATCTTATGCAATATCTCTATGCGATTATCCGACACATTAAAGCCGCATACCGTAGCTGTGCCATTTGTAGGCTTTAATAGGCCGGTAAGCAGCTTAAACATTGTAGTTTTTCCCGCGCCATTCGCACCCAAAAAACCGTATATAGTGCCTTTGTCAACTCTCATATTGGCTTCACTTAAAGCGTTTCCGAAATCAAAAGTTTTAGTTAAATTATACGTTTGAACAATTACATCTGTATTCATATGCTTAACTTTTCCTCCTTTTCAGATGGGTTCTGTTTTATTGCATAAAGCAGATAAACAAATGTCGCAACGAAGGCGATAATATCACTAAACGGTGATGCCATAAAAACACCATTCAGGCCGAATATATATGAAAGCAGAAATAGCGCAGGTATCAGGACAATAATCTGTCGCAGTAGACCAAGCAGTGTTGCAGGAACAGCTTTACCGATTGACTGAAAGTATTTTACCCCCACCATCTGAAAACCAACTAAGGGAAATGCAACAAAGGAAATCCGTAATACCTTTACCGCTATTTCAACTAACTCCTGACTGTTTGCGCTAAACATTTGTGTAATGGGGGCGGTAAAAGCAAACATTATCGCTGTTACTACCAGCCCAAAGAAAAGGCAAGCAATAGAGGATTGTTTAACACACGCCTTTACCCTGCTTTGTAGATTTGCACCATAGTTATAACTGATAATGGGTTGCATTGCTTGTGTAATCCCATAAAAAGGCATGGTTGCTAACATTGTAATGCTGGATACGATTGTATAGCTGCTGATTGCCAAGCTGCCGCCGTAACGCCTAAGCAGATTATTGTAAATAACAGTTATAGATCCAGTAGCGATTTGCATAACGAAAGATGAAAAACCAAGTGCGCAGATATTGGCAAGAACTTTAATGTCGTAACTATTTTTATTAAAAGTAATTTTTACGATTGATTTTTTACCCATGAAATGTAAAAGCATAGAAGTAACAGAAATTATCTGTGCTATTACCGTTGCAATCGCGGCTCCTTTTATTCCCCATTTGAAGCCAAAGATAAAAAGCGGGTCAAGAATAAGATTTCCGATAACACCGACTAACATTGTTGCCATTGCCAGATTGGGCTTACCCTCTGAACGGATAATGCTATTGAGTACAATTCCCGCCCCTTGAAATACACCGCCAAAAACGATTATGTACGAATAATCTTTTGCATAACCTATCAATTCGGGAGTAGCCCCCAAGAGGTTCAGTATATGTTCTCCAAATAACAATACAGCAATCATCAAGAGTAGTTCCAATATAGCAACCAAAACAACAGAAGCACCAATAACACCTTTTGCTTTATTAGGTTCGTTTTTCCCCAAGTGCATAGCAAAAACGGACGCAGCACCATCACCAACCAAAAGCCCGATTGCCAGCATTGTCATTGTAATAGGCGTCGCTATTGATATTGCCCCTAAAGCGTATTCATTAACACCCTGCCCAACAAAGATTTTGTCCACTACGTTATACAATGCGTTAATCAACATTCCCAAAATTGCGGGGATAGCAAAACTCGTAAGAAGTTTGCTTACTTTTTCAGTACCAAGATTTGTGTTTTCCATATAATTTGCCTCCTATAATTTTAATACTAAAATTTTAGTTTCCGGGTAAAAAAAGGAATTATATCCTTTTTTCAAAAAATGCTTTAACAGAAAGCAGATAGTCAAGCTGTAAATCACATTGAGCAAAAATGTTCTGATAAATCAAATCAACATTTTCTTCAATACCAACCATTTCCGCTTTTCTTTCCTTGCCAGATTTCATCAGCTTAATTGTGTCATGGATAGATGCTATTTGCTTATTGACTGCTTCCAAAACTGTTTCGGGTGATAGCTCGTTCCAAAAAGTGAGGGCGGTATATAGCGTTGCAGGGAATACAACGGAGTTTTTCTCAAAGGCTTTTTCAAGCATTTCCTTATATGCCTTTTCACCCTCTGGCGTAATGGCATAAAGGGCTTTAGTTCGGTATCCTGTTTGCTCAACAGACTCCAAACTGACACATCCCTCGGCATGTAATTTTTTTAGTGCATGATAAATTGACGGAGGCTGCACATAAGCCCATGTATCCGTTTCAGCAGACTCCATTTGTTGCTGTATCTCATAGCCTGACATTGTTCCGTGCGTTTTTAACAATCCAAGCACCATAGTTCTTACCATCTAATCACCACCTTGCATTTTAATACTAAAATTTTAGTATTTATTATATACTACTGCTCTGTGCCCTACTTGTCAAGGTTTTTGTTTTGTTTGTTTTTCGCTATTTTTAGATTTAAAAACCGGGTTCCGCTAAACAACAAGCGGGGCAAGTGTCTTGACAGACGCTTGCACGCAATGATTTTGCCTTGCGGCAAAACCATTGCTATGCTTGTTGGAGCCGCCGCCCCAAACCCAGTAACTTCGGGCCAAGTTGGCCCGAAGTCGGCGCGCTGCGCCTTGTGTTGCGTCATGTTCGCTACCACTCCATTTCCTTGTTATTTCTCCCGCCCGTCAGACCGAGAAGATGGTCTATATTACACTTTGCTACAACTATATCCTGCATATCTTTTTTAGCCACTTTGTATTCCCGGTAAGTCTCTTTTTTCTCTGCCGCCAGCTTTTGGGCCTCCGCTCTAAGCTCGTCCATCTTCGGGAGTTTTGTCCCGGTGAGTACACGCCGGAATGTGGCCTGTGCTGCCCGGTATAGCTCAATTATGAATGCTAAAATTACATTGTAGAAAGTTGCCAATATTTTAATGTACAACACTTACAAAAATCTTTATAGTATTAATGGGTGATGAAATTGATTCTTAATATGAACATTAATACAAAAATAGAGATAAATTCTGTAAAAGATTTAAATAGATTAAAAATAATAGTGGAGGTTAATAATTTGGAAAAACCAAACTCCAGTGAGCTAGCAAGGCAGCTAGGAGTTGATAGATGAACAGCTAAAAAACATTATGAAACCGCAGAAGTGATAAGAAAAGTTACAGTTGGGATGGATATATTGAAATGCTGAAATATTATCCATTAGCGAAACCCAAGATTTATTGTAGTCTGTTTTAATTGTGAATGTTATTATGAGGAGCCGTATGCGGGAAAGTCGCACGTACGGATTCTGTGAGGGGCTAGCATCGTGAGGTTTTAGTCTACTCGACTGAATAGGAGGGATCATGATGGAATTCAGCAAAGAAGAATTAGAAAAAGCAATATCCTTACTATCTTCTACCATTACTAATTGCGAAAAAATGCAACTGAAGTTTTCAGAGGGAACATCTCAACATTCGCTCTTAAAAAACAGAATTAAATCACTTTATATTTCAAAGGCTCTTCTGTCAGGGGATAAAACAACAAATTATACAAGCAAAGATTTGAGAGAGGCACTACATCCTATAGTTTCAATCATAAATAAAACCACAAAAGCTCAAAGTAAATATGAAAAAGGAAATTCACAATTCAATCGCTTTCAACACATAATTCAAGCTATGCTCATTTCAAAAACATTCATCGAGAGCCAAATAAATATCAATTCCGAGTTATGATTAATTTTAATTTACCATAATAAAAATATGAGAATATCAACATAAGGTATAAGGCACTTAGATATAAAAAATCTTGGTGCTTTTATTTTATATAAATTCAAAGTTAAATAAAAGATAGACTAAAGTTTCTAACTAATAAGTTTAAGGAAAAAACATTCTTAAATTCTGAACATAAAGAGAGATTCTATAATAGCATCAAGTATATGTGTTTTTTTAAAACGGTAGTTTCCGTTGCTCTGGAGTGATTGGTTGCTGGTGTATCGAGCATCATCAAAGAAATGTTTCATATTGTAAAAATAATTGAAATAAGTTAGAAATTAAAAACATAAGATTAAATACTTTTATCTTTTTTCTTAAAGATCTTGTAAAAGATGGTAAATAATATAGAATATAAGTATATCTAAATAAATAATTTGAGGGAGGTGAGTATTATGATAAAAGATACATCAAGTATCTATAAATCTAATACTATGTTGCAGGAGGTACTATTATTTGAGTTACAAAAAAGGTGTAGAAGTATTGCCAGCTCACCTTCTAAAAGAGGTACAAAAGTATATTGATGGAGGTCTAATATACATACCTAAGAAGAGCGAGAGGGTTGGATGGGGTCATTTAAACGGTTCGAAGAAGCTACTGGAAAAAAGAAACGACAAGATTTTTGAGTTATATAAAAATGGTATATCTTTAGATGAGATAGCTCATATATATTATCTAAGTGAAGAAACAATTAAAAAGATCGTATATGGTAAAAAACAATTATAATTATTCTCTACCTATGATTTCGCTGCTATAAGTGAGAAAATGAAATTGACCGGTTAGTATATAGGAAAGGAGATGGTTAAAATTAAAATAGAGGTGATTTTTGCTTAAGTGAATAGTCAGATTTTTTAATTTTGTACTAGTCAGTTATGCAATAAGTTAATCAAAATAATGGGTGCGTTGCACCCATTATTTTTTAGAATGTAGGTTTAGCTACTAGGAATAGAGATAGAATGTAAAAAAGGTGAAAAAAATAATAGAGGTGTCAACTAAGCACTATGTTCAGTTGGCATTTTCTTGTACCATTCTTAAGTAGTAAATGAAAAAATCACATGGTAGAATATATAATAATAGAGGATATAGTTATAATAAATAAGAAGAAGGGATAAAATCTATGGAATATGAAATTATACATTTACCAAAAGAGAAATGGAAAGGAACTATGATTCCAATAAAGTACACAACAGACAAGTATTATGATGTCCATGTAAATAAAACAGATAGAGGATTTGCTATTGAGATAGAAAAGAAAGATTTTATAGAGCCAGTAACTCATACACCAGAAGAATATGATTTTCCAGATAAGTTATATGAAGATCATAGGGAGAATGCTTATGCTTGGGGAGTGTTAGTTGATGATGAATTAGTTGCTGCAATGGAAACTGATCAAGAAATATGGTCTAATCGTCTAAGAATTACAGAACTCTGGGTGGCAGAAAAATATCAAAAGCAAGGAATAGGTCATAGATTAATTGAAATAGCAAAAGAACAAGCAAGAAGAGAACGTCGTCGTGCTATTATATTAGAAACACAATCTTGCAATGTTACTGCAATAGATTTTTATCAGCACGAAGGCTTTAGTTTGATTGGTATGGATACTTGTTGTTACAAGAATAATGATTTACAAAGAAAAGAAGTAAGGTTAGAATTTGGATGGTTCCTAGAAGAAAAGAAAAGATTAAATAGAGAAGAAATAGAAATTAGAATGGAAACAAAGTCTGATTGGTACAATGTAGAGTTAATGACACAGCATGCATTTTGGAATAAACATCATCTTGGATGTGACGAACATTATCTTGTGCATAAATTACGTCAAAATAAAGACCATCTTCCGGAGCTAAGTAGGATAGCAGTAAAGGATGGAAAGGTAATAGGATGCATAATGTACTCAAAGGCACAAATTGTTGATGGAGAAAATACACATGAAATTATAACTTTTGGACCTCTTTGTGTAGATCCTAAATGGCAGGGATATGGAGTTGGTGAATTTCTACTAAGGGAAACAATGGAATTAGCTGCAAATAAAGGGTATAGAGGGATTGTAATTTTTGGAGAACCAGATTATTATCCTAGAATAGGATTTAAAACATGTGACAGCTTTAATATTACAACTGCTGATGATAAAAACTTTGATGCATTTATGGGAATTGAATTAGCAGAAGATAGTATGAAAGGCATAGAAGGAAAATTCTATGGATCAGAAGTTTTTGAAAATCTTCCAAAGGAAGAAGTGGAAAAATATAATAAAAGATTCCCAAAACTACAAAAATTAAGATTTCCAGGTCAATGGAATTGATTAAGTATTAAAGAAAGTTTTCATAGTAAAAGAAGCTTTTAAAAAATAGTAGGACATCATCTGCCACCAAGGGGGTACTAGATACTTATGACATCATTATTGTGCTCTCAAGGCACGTAGAAGCGATAATTCTGATGACGTATTGTGGTGACAAGGCCAAAATGTCATCTTTTTAAGGGTTAAAAATAGGTGAAAATATAGATGACATAGCTGTTTTAAAGAAAAATCAATAATAAAAAGGCTAAGTGTTAGGTCAATAAATGATCTAACACTTAGCCTTTTTATATGCAGTTCAATAGAAAAATTAAAGCAGCAGTTTTTATCACCAAAAAATCTAATTACCCAAGCTTATATTCGATAGAATCAACATTAGGAGGATTAAGGTTTCTGAATATTGTCGGTTGGTATACAAACGAAAAAGGCTATCAAAGAGGAAGTAATAGAGTGAAGAAAATCTTTGACCTTTATAGTAAAAAAGAGATTGATACGATTATTTGATATTCTCAGAAAAATCTATTGGATTATGGTTTGAACAATTAACAGATGCATATAAGACGATTGATTTCTATAATGGAACAAAAGCTACATTTCAGGATCTACTTCGTACGGACGAAAGAGATTACCCAGAAGATGCTATTCGTGAGGCACTGTTAAATGCCATCGTGCACAGGGATTACTCTTTTAGTGGCAGTACATTTATAAATCTTTACTCCGATCGCTTAGAGATTATCTCCTGAGGTGGATTGGTTTCTGGCTTGTCACTAGAGGCAGCAATGCTGGGAGCATCACAACCTAGAAATGAAAAGCTAGCTAACTTATTTTATAGAATGAAGCTGATTGAGGCATATGGGACTGGTATTAGCAAAATAATTAGCTGTTACAAGGGATTGCCGATACAACCAAAGTTTGAAAATGTAGAAGGTGCTTTTCAGGTAGTTCTTCCCAACATTCACGCTCAAGCACTAAGGGCAGAAGATGAAAAGTATTTACCAATACTCAGATTGTTTGAAAGTAAAAAAGAAATCACTCGTTCTGATGTGGAACAAGCTCTGGGGGAGTGGAACTACTCATGCTATTAACATGCTTAAAGAAATGCTTGATAAAGAGCTTATTGTAAAAGTTGGTAGTGGTAGGTTGACAAGGTACATTGTAAAATAAAATACAGTATATATTGCTAAAATAGTGGTTTTTAATATGATTAGAGCAGTTTAAAAATCAAATTTGATATTTATAAGGGGAAATTATATGAAAATAGGAAGAAACGACCCACGCCCTTGCGGTAGTGGTAAAAAATATAAAATAGGATAATTTGAGTGATGATAGGGTAGAAAAGGAAAAAGAGGGGTTAGAAAGATAGAATAGTAATTAAATGTATTGGTCAGGGATTTATATAAAATATCAGTAAAATTAGAAATAATAAGGAGTATCTATATTATATGGGGAGGATTAGCAATTTTGTATTATAGGGTGATATAAGAGAAAAATATGGGAATGTAGAAAATACAGATGCTAATGAATTTCTATATATTTTAAAATTACAAAATAACATGATAGAATTAATTTCATAGAAATGATGGGGGATAAGTTCTATGACATATAGATAAATTGGAATTACGGGGGTAAGTGATGGAATATATTGTGGATTTTTTAATTTTAGGAGTAATTTATTCAGCTTTCTTTTTCAAGCGATGGAGAATAAAAAGTAAAGATAAATTTTGGGTTCTAAATTTACTTTACTTATATATATGCTTGGTATTATTTGTAACACTTATGCCATTCAGACTTCCTATACCTGGTATTATGGGTACAAACAATTTATTTTTGCAAACAATCAATTGGGTTCCCTTTCGTGATTTATTTCAAAATTACGGAAATGCTGTGCGTGAGATTGTGCTCAATGTTATTATGGTGATGCCTCTTGGCTTTCTCGTCCCACTTGTTAAAAAAGGAAATATTTTTCACATCTCCATATGGACATTTGCATTCAGTTTGTCGATTGAAACCATGCAATTATTCTATGCTTGGGCAGGCAGTCATGCAAGTAGGACATTTGATATTACAGACTTAATTACAAATACTTTTGGTGGGATCGTTGGATATATATTATATTTAGTATTTAGGCCTATATCTGAAAGGGTATTGGCACAACTTAGAAAATAATAAAGAAAAAATATAGAATAGGAGGTAGCTTTCTTGAATAATTATATCGGGTTTTTAATCCGTCAATCTCGGTTAAAGCAAAATATTTCGCAGGAAGGGCTTTGTAAAGGTATTTGCGCACCCTCCTACCTTTCTAAAATTGAACAGGGACAGGCAGACGCAAGTACAGATATTATTGATAGCTTATTTGAGAGCCTAGGTATTTCATATTATCGGGATGAGACATTTTTAATTGAAGCTAAAGAACATTTTCGCAAATTTTTCTATCTGCTGGATGCCGATGAAGATTTTAATGTGGAAAGCGAGTATTTCTTACGACATGGACAGCAATTAGAAAACAGTGAATTACATTTGTATTATCATCTTTATTTGCTGTTTTTCAACTTTCATAAAAATAATAGAGACAAAGCAACAGTGGAGCAGGCCTATCTACAAAAATTTATTCCTTATATGGATGCAAATCAAAAGTTCAGATACTATCTGGGTGCTGCCCAAAATGTTGGCTATACAGGAGAGGCAGTACAATTACTTCGAGAAGCTGCTCGATATCAAGATAACAGTGTAATATATCACCAGATGGCTACTGTATTTTATCATATTGGTCAATATAGCAAAAGTATTGAAAATGCTGAAAAAGCCTATCGCTTAGCTTCGGAGGAGGGTAATCCTGCTATTTTGATTGGTGCAAGTTTTCTGCTTGGTTGTTGCTACTGCAATCATCGTGATATAGCTATTTCTAAGAAATATTATGAACGGGCTATTGCTTTAACTAGGGGATATAAAACCCAAGTAAAAAGTTACGCATATTATAATTTAGGAACGGCTTACTTTAGCTGTCAGTACTATGAAGAAGCACTTTATTACTTACTGCATGTAGGGGATTTGAAAGATGAGCCATATCATAATGTAATGCTATATCAAAAACTGTCAATACTTTATGCGCAAACGGGAAATGTAGAAAAAGCTACTGAATACCTGAAACTGGCAAAGGAATGCCTAGTTGCTTCCCCAGAGAAGCCAGAAGAATATTTGCTATATGAACAGATGATCTACTTTGCAGAACTTTTGCAGAAAAAAGATTATCTTGACTCTAATAAGTATGAAACTGTATTAAAGATGCTCTACGAACAGGTTGATAAGCCATTGGGATTTGGTTTCCAGCAGTTTTATGGAACCTTCTTAGTTCAGCTATATAAATATCAACGAAAATATAAAGAAGCACTTCGTATAAAAGAAGAAATGCATCTTTCTTAAAAATGAAGAAAAAGTATAGTTAAGTGGGTATAATTAAGTGAATATTTCCCATATGCAGACTCTGTTTTTAGATTAAAGCAAATGTTATAATAATATGGTCAGAAAGGAAAGGAGTGTTGATCATAAAAATGTGCTTTGTGGACTAAAACTTTATGATTACTACACTAAGGATATGCATAGGTGTCATCGATGGAGTTGTGATGAATTTTGCTCTTAGTTTGGTTATTTTTTACTAAATAGGACTTGCTTTACTTAATGACATATATGGGATTTCCCAATATTATTGTGCCGTTCTTATTTGGTACTATAGCTTGTAGTTAGAATTTGGTGAAACTTTTCCTGTGATATTGTAGCTTTTACTTTGCAACACTTACTGTTTGCTGGGAATGATTTTTTTATTATCAAAAATCGTCGTTTCATGCAGAAAGTCTACAATATAAAGTTATTGCAAAAAGAGTTAGGAGGATATTAACAATGAAAAAAGAATGGCAGATATGGACAAAAGATGGGTATACATTGCGTCTTGCGAAGCCAGAAGATGCAGAAGAATACTACAACCAAAATTTTAATCCATTAGATCCAGAAGTGGCCAGATTAACTGGTTGTAAAACTGAATATGTTAAAGATGAGGTAGTGAATTTCCTTTTGAAATGTATAGAAGCAGGTGACCGATATGATTTTTTGATTATTGCACCAGATGGGCGTATTATTGGCGAGAGCGTAATAAATGATATTGATACAGAGACCAGAAGTGCTAATTATCGTATAGGAATTTTTCAGTCTACTGAACGTGGAAAAGGTATTGGCTCCTGGGCAGTAAAAATGACAAGAGATTTTGCATTTGAAAAGCTAAAATTACACCGCTTAGAACTAGACGTATTTTCATTCAATACTCATGCTGAAAAAACTTATATTGCTGCTGGGTTTAAAAAAGAGGGTGTACTACGTGATGCAGTATGGGATGGAAAAGAATATGCAGATGATAGTGCGCCACGAAGGCGTGTCCAAGTAGCGTAGCTACTTGAAGACAGCTATGCTGTGCAGATGATGGCGGTAGGCCCGCCGAAATCGCCATACAGGTGGAGGTTTCAAACTACCTTAAGGTGCTGTGGTCAAAAGCCATGGTATTGAGCGTTAAGGAAAAGGCAGTATCTAAACTGTCAAGTGCGTATTAAGGAGATGAACGAGCAAGTGAACCACTTACGAAAATGTCGAAAGCGTAGAGATTCCATCAAAACCAGGGGGTTGTCGTTAATCTGGGATAAGTCTAGGGGAAACCTGTTTACTGCCTAGATGGTGGGCGGCATAAAGGTGGCATGAACTTAATACAGGCGTCTGTACGGAACGTGGGAACCCACGGACTGATGTCAAGGGAGTATATCAAGCGGAAGAACCGCAAGATAAGAGTACCAATGCAGTCATGGGGGCAGATTGGGTTGTAGTAGTGAGGAAGTTTCTGTAATGGGAATGGAGTGAAGAACCCGAGTTATTCAGTTTCAAGAATAAGTCAACTTTGAAAGGAGGAGGAGCTTATGCAAGAAACAAAGCCATATAATATTTCAAAATGGAAAGTGAAAGAAGCCTACGAAAAGGTGAAAGCAAACAAGGGAACATACGGAGTCGATGAACAATCAATTGAAGATTTTGAGAAGAATCTAAATAATAATCTATACAAAATCTGGAATAGGATGTCATCAGGGAGTTACTTCCCCAAACCTGTAAGGGCAGTAGCAATACCTAAGAAAAATGGAGGGACTCGTATCTTAGGAATACCAACAGTAGAAGATAGGGTTGCACAAATGGTGGCTAAAATGTACTTTGAACCCTGTGTAGAACCAATATTCTATGAGGATTCCTATGGATATAGACCGAATAAATCAGCGATACAAGCATTGGAGATCACAAGAGAAAGATGTTGGAGAAAAGATTGGGTGTTAGAATTTGATATTAAAGGTCTTTTCGATAATATACGGCATGATTACCTAATAGAAATGGTAAGTCGGCATACAGAAGAAGCATGGATAATTATGTATATTAAACGCTGGCTGGTTGTACCATTTCAAATGGAGGATGGAACAGTCATCGAAAGAACTTCTGGTACACCACAAGGTGGGGTAATCAGTCCAGTACTCTCAAACTTGTTTCTACACTATGTATTTGATGACTTTATGACAAAACAGTTTCCAACAATACCTTGGGCAAGATACGCAGATGATGGAATAGCACATTGCGTATCTTTAAAGCAGGCGAAGTATCTTCAACGAAGATTAGAAGAGCGATTTCTGATGTTTGGACTTGGATTGAACTTAGAAAAGACAAGAACCGTGTATTGTAAAGATGAAGACCGAAAGGGGAATCATGAATATACATCTTTTGACTTTTTAGGGTATACATTCAGACCAAGACATGCAAAGAATAAGTATGGAAAATTCTTTACAAACTTTCTTCCAGCTATTGGCGAGAAAGCAAAGAAATCTATACGGAAAGAAGTCCGAAGTTGGAAATTGCAACTGAAACCTGACAAAGATTTATGGGATATAGCAAATATGTTCAATAGTAAGATACAGGGTTGGATTAATTATTACACGCATTTCTACAAATCAGAGATATACGATGTATTAAGGTATATCAATGGATGTCTTGTTAACTGGGTTCGTAGAAAATATAAGAAGCGAGGGTCAAGGCGACGTGCTGAGTATTGGCTTGGTATAATAGCAAGGCGTGATAAGAATCTGTTTGCACACTGGAGGTTTGGAATATTACCATCGGCTGGATAATGGGAGCCGTATGAGCTGAGAGGTTCACGTACGGTTCTGAGAGGGACTTAAGGGGAGGTTCCTTAGGTCTACTCACTTATTGATGGCAATTCTTGAGGATGAATGGAGAGAAATTAAATAATTTTGTAAGTGGGAAATTCTATGATTGTTGATGGGATTAGCACAACCTTTGGATAAAAACTTAATATGAAATTAAAAAGCTAAGTTTTAAGTGGACTTCAATGACCCATAGACTTGGCTATTTTTATATTTAATAAAGGTCCGATACATAATAAAAAAACTTACTATTTTACAACTC
Source organism: Alkaliphilus sp. B6464 (assembly GCF_018141165.1). Taxonomy (NCBI): domain Bacteria; kingdom Bacillati; phylum Bacillota; class Clostridia; order Peptostreptococcales; family Natronincolaceae; genus Alkaliphilus; species Alkaliphilus sp. B6464. Next base: position 278,075 of record NZ_CP058557.1, on the reverse strand, counting down.
TATAATATTATTATGGTAATATTAATAAAAAGAAGGTGAATAATATTGGCAAAGATTTTAATTGTTGAGGATGAAATAGCAATTAATGAGCTGGTTAAAAGAAATTTGCAGCTTGTAGGGCATCAGTGTACCTCAGTTTTTGATGGGAAAACTGCAGTTGGTGAAATACAAAACCATATATATGATCTTATAATTTTAGATATTATGCTTCCAGAACTTGATGGCTTTGAGATTTTTAAAAAAGTAAATGAAACTCCAACAATCTTTTTGACTGCTCGAAATAGCTTGCCGGATCGAATAAAGGGTTTTTCCATGGGGGCAGATGACTATTTGACAAAGCCTTTTGAAATGCTAGAATTATTAGCTCGTGTAGAAGCAGTATTACGACGGACTTTAAAAAATAAAAGTAGTTTTGAAGCAGAAGATGTAAAAATTGATTTTGAAAGCCGTCAGGTATTTCGTAAAGGACAGCTTGTGGAATGTACTCCTAAAGAATATGAACTATTGGAAGTATTAGTAAGCAATCGTAATATTGCCCTATCTAGGGAAAGACTGCTGGAACTTGTATGGGGCTATGATTATGAAGGAGATACTCGCACCATTGATGTTCATATTCAGAAGTTGAGGAAAAAATTAGGGTGGGAAGAAGTGATAAAGACCGTATACAAGCTGGGTTATCGCTTGGAGGTGAATATATGAAACGTCGAACATTTTTGACAACACTTGTGCTCTTTTTGTTCTTCTTTAATTTAGGAATATTCATAATTTCTGTTACTACATTCAAGGATACTGTTAATCGAGCAAAGGATAGAAGCTTAGAAGAGCATTATTTTATCGTGTCTGCACTTATTAAGGATTTCTATGCGGTAGAAAGTCGCGGAATTGACATTGATGAATCTCTAAGCTCTCTGCTCCAGCCTTATAGCTATCTATCTGGTGATAAAAAGACAGGGCTAGCGTTTTACAGAAACAATCAGCTTGTTTATTCTAATCGATTTGAGAAAGTACTGCAGATCAATCCTTTGAATCCGCCGGAGGGTGAAAATCGCCAAGTTTCGGTACGAAAATCGGACAGCCATACTTATGCAATTGTTTCGGGAAAGCTTCCCTCTCCATACGACTCTTATACAATGGTTTATCTTTATGATACGACAGATGACATAAATTCATGGAACAAGATGAAGAACATGCTGTTTCTTGCCGGATTTATTCTTTCCTGTCTGCTTGCTTTAGCTCTTCTATTATTACTTAATCAAATATTCAAACCATTAGCACAGATTTCTCAAACCTCTCGCAATATTGCAGCCGGTGCATATGAAACAAGACTTCCGGTATCTGGAGATGATGAGCTTTCCAAAATGGCGCAAAGTTTCAATCACATGGCAGAGGAAATTCAGCATCAAATGAGAGAGCTTATTGATGCTGCAGAAAAAAAGCAGCAGTTTATCGATAACTTTGCCCATGAGCTTCGCACACCCCTGACAGCTATCTATGGCTATGCTGAGTATATGCAAAAAGCTGTTATGACGGAGGATGACAGGCTGTCTGCACTAGGATATATTATGTCCGAAAGTCGCCGCTTGCAGACACTGGCATATGAATTGCTGGAATTGGCTAACCTGAAAAACAATCAGATTACTTGGGAAAAGCAAAAAATATCAGATCTTTTTAAATCAGTAAGACAAACACTCAATAGAAATCTTACTGAAAAAGAAATTGAAATTGATTTTATATGTGAAATAGATGCTATTTGGGGAGATGGCTGTTTACTAAAAAGTCTTTTGATTAACCTAATTGACAATGCGATAAAAGCCAGTGATACTGGTAGTCGTATCGTTGTGCTGGCTACTGTAGAAGAAGGAAAGAAAACTATTAGTATTCAGGATGAGGGAAAAGGTATGACCCCAGAAGTACTTGAGCAAATTACAGAACCCTTTTACCGAGGGGAAAAATCACGAACTAGAAGTGATGGGGGAGCTGGATTAGGGCTGGTTATCTGCAAACAGATTGTTTTATGTCATGGGGCAGATTTAGATTTCACTAGTCAGCCTGGTGAAGGGACAACAGCAAAGATAACTTTTACAACTTCGAAATAACTTGGTGATGATTCTATAATACGAGTACTTTATACTGTTTATTGTGATCACGAAAATACTATAAAGGAGAGATTCATATGAAAGCAAACAGAGCAGGAGGAAAAAATTTAAAAAAGACCATTTTAGCCGCTACAATGATTATTGGAGCTAGTACACTGATGTTCCAGGGATTAATACAGGTAGTTGCAGCGGAGGAATTAAACAAAACAAATACAATTGCCACAAGTTACGTAAATTATGAGAAAGGACTATCCCAAGCAGCACAGATGGATTTACGGGAAGGCTATAATAAAGCAAATTATAAGGTAGAAACAATTGACCTTGATTCTTACCGTAACCAAAAGTTAACCATCAATGATATAGCAAGAGAAGATGCCGCTGAGATAGGAGCACAAGCTCTTTGGAATGTATATAATGTAAGTTTAGATGGTCAGGTAATTGAAATGGGATATAATGAGGCAGTGGAATCTCTTCCACGTTCGAATTGGTTTGGATATATACAAGTCAACGATAAGCTTAGTTATTCTTTTTATATAGATTCGGTAACGGGGGAGCTATTTGACATAGGCTGCACTAGAACTCTGGATAAGAAAGTTCCATTAGGTTTTGATTTAGCTGTTGCTAAAAACCCGCAGGAATACATCGATCTTGTAAAAGGATTTGCGGAGGATTATAATGTTGTTCATGGTTCAGTTAAGTCGGTTGAATACAGCAGCCAGGGTTATCAAAGCAACGACCCAGATATACAGTTTGAGATTACAGGAGAAAATGGAGAACGTGCCCAAATAAATGTTTCCAGGTATGATAAGGCTTTGCTTGGTATCAGTTATAATGCAAAGCATAAATATACACTGAAACATATTGAAAAAATTGAAAAAGAGATGCAAATCATAAATGAAAAACTTAAAAATACAGCTCCATCTTCCAATGAAAGCCAAGCACCCTCTATTCTTAAAGGATTTTAGAAGGTAAAATACTAAAGAATTTTTAAGCCCTTAAGCCGTCACATAGCGTGGCGGCTTTTATGTGCGACAGGCAATTGAATATTAACAAGTATCATGCTTGTTAAGTCGAATATGTTAAAACCACTGACGATGATACCTTAGAGGTAATAACAAGTCTAAAGATTGAAAGTGTTGGGGTTCTCGAAGGTGAAAATCCTTCCCTGTGGATGATAGCATAGCACAGGAAGCCTAGTCTAGGGCACTATCGTAAGGTGGCGTCTGAATGATACGTGAAAAAATTTTTTAAAAAGATGTCGTTGAATATACACTGGACATCTTTGGTAAGAAACTTACGCTTGATGCTTTGCAAGAAATAGAATTAATTGATATTAAAGAATTTTCATATGATACTGACGGAAGAGTTTGTGATGGAGGTAAGAAGATACTTGTAACTTCAAGGCCTTATGATAAGTTACCAACTTATAGAATAGAAGAACTTAAAGATAATGTTGATTTCATTATGATTGTGAACACAATGTTCCATGAGATGGGCCATGTTATGGATTGGGCATCTATGCCAAATTTATACGCAGCAGCGGAAAATACGAATGACGGTAAAGCGATGGTGACATCAGTATTTTGGTTAGAATACTTAGCTGAAAAAAGGAGTAGTATAGAAGGGTTGGTAAATCATAGTGATTATTGTGATGATTTTGTAAGTAGAAAATGGAAATCATATAAATTTGATACAGAAAATACTTCTGAGAGCAATAAATTTATAAAAATATCCTTCCACCAAGGGGGTACTAGATATTTACGACATTTTTATTGTCACCTCAGGGCACGTCGAGAGTATAATTCTGATGACATAGGGTAATTTGAGTGATGACAAGGTAGAAATGGGATAAGTAGAGTTGGAAAGATGGAGTAGTAACTTGATAGGTTGATAGAGAGATTATATTATGTATATAAGTAGAATATCACGACTTTCCAAAACAATACAAGGAGGAATTTAATGTTTAAATTAAAGAGTAAGGAATTTAGTAAAATAGCACATTTGATCAAATCCAAAAATGAATTATCTGTTTTTTCTGTTATAAATGGTGTTATTCTTGGTGAGATATTTGTAAACAACATTGATAATCCAACAGTGACACTGATAAAGACCTGTGAATGCAACTTAATAGCAGGTAGTTCTAATGATGTGGTTTTTAATTCTGAAGTTTCTTCGAAATTGGATTTTTGGGACCAGTTAACGCCTGATACAAGCGAATGGATAGATATAATACCAACTATTCATAAGAATCCCTTCGTTAGAAAATATAAAAGAAGACACTATATACTATCTATTGATGATTTTACGGAATGTAATATGACTTTGATAGATGGTTTTGTAATTGAAAAAGTAGACATAGGTTTATTACGACAAAACTCCTATGAAAACTCAGAGAAACTACTTGAATGGGTTGAAAATTGGGGTGATGATGCAATGTTTCAAAAGTATGGAACAGGATACTTTATACATAATGGTAAAGTAATTGTAAGTTGGTCATTGAGTGATTGTAGTTTTGACAATAGAATTGCAATTGGAATACATACAGATGAAAGATATAGAAAGAATGGGTTTGGAAAAATAGTTGTTTCTGCAACCATTAAAGATTGTTTTGCTAAAGGGTACGAAACAATTGATTGGCTTTGTGTAGATTCTAACAAAGGTTCAAGTAGAATAGCCGAAAAATTTGGATTTAAATACAACAATGATTATTATTCTTTTTCCTCATATCCACCAATTGAGAATTTAAAGGATTTATCTGAATCTGAATGGCATGAATGGGGTGAATATTTAGAAAACGCTTCTAAAACCGAGGACTCTTTGATATGGGATTGTCTTTACTGTTATATAAAATCTAATGATGTTGAAAAAACCATCAATATTATGACCACTATGAAACATAAAAAAATTATAATAGATTATTCAAGATTTGAAAATTATATTATTCATCTTCAACACTATGGTATGTGTTCCAATTTTAATAGTCAAGCCTGGATTGATTTTCTAAATAAGAGTATTCATTGTAGTGATTAGCACATAATCTTATTATATTTACGTCACATTTTTATAATTTTGTTCATCTTAATACATTGTAAAACAGATTAAATATTAAGTATGTTTATAGTTAAAGAAAGTATTTTCCTTATGCTGAAAATTAAATGAATTTAATATTATGAATGCATTGAGATATGAAAATCTTGATGATTTTGTTTTATATAAATCCATAAGTAAATATAGAAACTCAAAGAGTCGAAATCTTGGGTCAACTTATGATCGATAGTCTTCGACTCTTTTTATATCAAGGGGGCAGGCACATTGTCCCCTGAGATAGATTATATTCATATAATTGAAAATTGCAGTTGTATTTTCTATTTCATTTTAGTACAATATAAGAGAATACAGCTTTCAATTTAATTTCGAAGGGAGTTGATTAAATTATGGCAAATTTAAATACGGTGATGAATCAATAATTTAATACTTGAGTATACGTTGGAACTATGGTTTTTCCGTGTACTTTATAAAAACAACCCTTTTGAAAATACTGTATAAACAGAACTTGTCGATGGGCAAGTTTTTTTTGTGCAAAAAATTGGAGGTAATACGGTGAGATTTGAAGAAATTTATAAGAACGAAACGATTCTGACAAGAGAAAAAGATAATTTAATTGTAGCGCGTGTTAGCGAAGTACAGAGAGAATTATTCAAAGTACTATGTCGATATGGAGAAACAAATGCAAAATTAAAAGGTACTTTTTATAAATATAAAATAAATAAAGAGTATCCTGTAGTAGGAGACTACGTCCTTCTACAATATAATGAAAATGGAAATTCTTTAATTGAGGAAATATGTGAACGAAAGAGTTCTTTTTCAAGAACCGATTTTTCAGGGCATGCTGCTGGATATGTTAAGACAGTGAAGGAGCAGGTCATAGCAGCTAATTTTGATTATGTATTTATTCTTTCATCTTTGAATCATGATTTTAATTTGAATAGAATAACAAGATATATTAGTGTGGCTTTACAAAGTGGTGGAAAACCGCTAGTGATTTTGACAAAAGCAGATGAATGTGATAATCCAGATACTTATATAGCACAGGTAAAAAGTATATCAGAAAAGGCTGATGTTCTAGCTATTAGTGCCAAAACCGGATATGGAATGAAACAATTGAATGCGTATATACAGGCAGGAAAAACTATAGTCTTTTTAGGCTCTTCTGGCGTAGGAAAATCGACGCTTGTAAATGCAATCGCAGGGGAAGCAATCATGGTGGTAAGTGAGATACGTGAAAATGATTCTAAAGGGCGACATACGACAACTCAAAGACAGCTGATTGAGCTTGCTTCAGGGGTAATTGTTATTGACACTCCAGGAATTAGGGAACTTGGAATGTGGGATGCTGAAAATGGCATAAACGATACGTTTTCGGATGTAACTCAGCTTTTTACTAAATGTAAATATAGTAACTGTAGCCATGGCAAGGAGCCAGGATGTGCAGTAAATCAAGCGATTGAAGAGGGCATACCTTCTAGAGAGAGATGGAAAACATATTGTCAGCTGTCAAATGAAAATGAATGGGGAAAGAATAAATCAATATATACTAAAAAAGGGAAATTGGAAAATAAGATAAAAAGGGGAAAAAATAGAAAATGAAATTTGAAAATATGCAACAAAAATATGTAAAAGAAGCACTTGTATTAGCACTTGAAGAATACGGTATAGAGCGTACAAAATGCCCTCAATTAATGAAGCGAAGTTTTGGAAAAGAACTGGAAATCATCATTCAAAGATTATTTAATAATAAGTATGGAAAAGTGGCTATCGAAAACGGAAAAGTTATTGGATACCTAGCGTTTGAACGACCGTGGGATGGATTTCATGGGAATGTAAAAGGTGTATTTTCGCCATTAGGAGGAAGTGCATTTGCAGGTGATAATAGAAATATGCTTGCTTCAAAACTACTACAAGAAGTTACAGCAGACTTGGTTGCGGATGGAATATGTAGTTTTGCATTAAGCAGATATGCTCATGATGAAGAAGTTGGCACATCTTTTGTCATGAATGGATTTGGTATTAGGTGTAGTGATGCTATTATGAAACTGAGTACCCGTACTAAAATAAGTGAGTTGAATGAAGACATTAGATTCCAAGAGCTAGTGAAAGATGATAAAAGAGAAATATCAGGATTAAGAAAAGAATTAATAAAGCATTTGTGTAGTGCACCAACATTTTTTCCTGCAAATATAACTCAGTATGATAATTGGTTTGAAAACGATAGGATTCGAGTGTTTGTAGCAAAAGAAGAAGATAGGGTTATTGGGTATATGGCATTAGACACAGGGGCAGAAACTTTTGTTTCTGAGAGCGATAGTATTTATAATATTTGTGGAGCATATGTTGATAAAGAATATCGAAATAAAGGTATAGCACAACAATTGTTAGAGTATCTTTGCGAAATTTCTGAAAAGGAAGGAATGGAATATCTAGGAGTTGATTGCGAGACATTAAACCCTACTGCTTTGAGATTTTGGAATAAATATTTTGATAACTATACATATGGTTATGCCAGAAGAATTGATGAAAGAGTGCTTGGATATGATAAATATCTAGAAAATGAATGGAATTAGTTCTCTATGTTATATGGGCAAACCTTTCGTATATAGCAAAATTATCGAAATAATGTTATCACGATACAAGTGCAAATTTAGTTGTAGATGGTAAAAATCCTGAAAATTAAATCTTGAATAATCAGATTGTATAGAAAGATATCTTTTATTAGAAACTGAGCTATGTTTAAAATGACTTTTTAATTCTACTTTCTTTTCTTTTTACATTTTGAGTTATACGAAACTTGTTACTGTATATATACCCAAAATTGGAAACCTTAGCAACTTCAATAGATAGGAATGCAGCAAATATACAATTTATAGAGTTCTACAATTTTCTATAATATCTTTATAAAGGGGGACGATAATATGGATGCTGTAGAGATAATGAATTTAACAAAACACTATGGAACTGTAAAGGCAGTAGATGATATTTCTTTTAAAGTTCAAAAAGGAAGCATATGTGGAATACTTGGACCAAATGGCTCAGGTAAAACTACAACTATTAAAAGTATTTGTAATTTAATAATTCCTGATAAAGGAAATATTAATATATGGGGAAAAGATAATAAAAAGTCTACAAATCGAATTTCAGCTGTATTTGAAGGTACTAGAAATCTTTATTGGAGGCTGACACCAAGGGAAAATTTGCGTTACTTCGCAGGCATAAGAGGATTGGGAGGAAAAAAGGTAGAAAAAGATATAAATATTTTAATGGATAGATTTAATTTAACAGATAAAGAGAATGTTATGGTAAATAATTTATCAAGAGGTATGCAGCAGAAAGTTGCTATAGCTACGACGTTAATCTGTAACTCCGATGTTATTTTGCTGGATGAACCTACCCTTGGTTTAGATGTTCAAAGTCATTCTGATATTAAGAATATATTAATGGATATAACATCTGATTTAGATAAAACTATTTTACTTAGTACCCATGATATGAATTTAGTTCAGGCTATTTGTAATGATGTAGTTGTTATAAATAAAGGTAAGATAGTTGCAAAAGATAATATGAAAAACTTATTAAATATGTTTAAAACCATGACTTATGAAATTGTATTGACAGAAAGTATTACTGAAGAAAATAAAAAGTTATTAATGGAATTAGATTATGAGTTTTATATTATAAATAATGGATCAAAAATAGAAGTAGATATACTAGATTTTGGAGATATATACATAATTATAGAAAGATTAAAAAATATAAATATCTTTATAAAAGAGATAAAACAAAAGAATATCAATTTTGAGAGAGTATATTTAAGTCTTACAGATGGGAAGGTGGATTAATTGGCTAAATATTACTATCTACTTAAAGTATCTATTGAAAGAACCTTAAAGGAATTGAGTAGGTATAAATTTAATACAATCTCAAAAATCTTATTCTATTATGTTTTATTTATGGCCATGTTTCTAGGATTTAAAAATTTTGGTATAGATATTGGAATTTCTCCTATAGATATGGGAGGCACTTTAGAAGGATTTGTAGTAGGATATTTCTTATGGACTATTATGGTGTCAGCCTATACAGATATTGCATATGGGATAATGAATGATGCTGGTAGAGGAACATTAGAACAGCTAAATATGTCAGGTATAAAGCTTTCAGCTATAGTGACTGTAAGAAGTATTTGTGAGTTGTTAATAACATTGATAGTTTCTATTATTTTATTATTTGTTATTATGTTAACAACTAGCATTAAACTTGAAGTAAATATATTTTCAATTTTATTTCCTGTAGTTATTGGTATATTTAGTATATTGGGCATAGGTTTGATTTTTGGAGGTTTAGCACTTATCTTTAAAAAGATTGGATCATTATTAAATATAGTTCAATACTCTTTACTAGCCTTTATTATGGTAAGTCCAAAAAATAAGATTATATATAATTTACTACCTTTTAGACCAGCAGCAGATAAAGTTTTTCTTACCATGAGAGTAGGATATTCATTTTTAGATTTCTCAATATATGATTATGGAATTATGATAGGGAATTCTCTTTTGTATTTTATCATTGGTTTAGTAGTATTTAATAAATGTGTTAAGTTTGCTAAAAAGAAAGGTTTATTAGGTCAATATTAGAATGACAATATTAATTAAATTAGTTAAAACCTTATAAATTACTTTTAGTGAACATTCATCTGTCTAATCTAGTGAATTTGATAATAATAAGATTAAATTACAAACGAAGTAAGCGCCAAAGAATAGACGTATGGAAATCGAACTTAATAGTTGATACGATAAATCCAGTAGAGATTAAGTTCTAATCTTTCTACTGGATTATATTTTTATGATTTAGTCTTAATTTTTAAATCGTTAGGTAAGTCCTTTTATACTATATATTAATGCGCTTGATTCTGCTCCTTTGGTTGAAGTTGAAAAGATCCAGTTTTTTCTACCAATCACAAGATGTATTGTGGTTTTGGAGTGAAAAAGATATCTATCTTAATTATACAATAGTGATTAAGATAGATATACAACAAAGTTCTGATGAATTATATTAAAAAATTAATCTGCATGAAGCATTTAAGGGTTTATTGCTTACAAATTTGATACTAAAAGTATTAAAATGTATCGGAAAAAAGCAAGAGCCAGAATTACCGAAATAATGCTGTCATGATACAGGTGCACCTTTGGCTATAGATGGTAAAAATCTTGAAAATTCAATCTTGAATAATCACATTTTGTAGAAAGGTACCTTGACACCAAGGGGGTACTAGATACTTACGACATCTTTATTGTATCCTCAAGGCATGTAGAGTGGGTTGTGAAGATAGAGAAGAAATAGATTTTATTGATCCACTCTTTATTGACTTTTTCGACGTATAATAGTATAATGATAAAAAATTTGAAATTTGAGGTGAAAAAATGATTAATTTTTCTTGCTAATTTTTAAAGTACATTTAATACAAAGGTAAACAGGTACGTTCTGTTTGTTTTGTTGTACTTATGCAAGAAAGTTATTCTTTTTTCTCTTAATATACACATTTGTGTTATGCTATAATGATTAGCTTAACTACGTATATCTATGAGCTGTAAGAATAATTAATTCTTGCGGCTCTTATTTTTTTATAAATAATTCGAATAAGGAGGACGAGTAATAGTTAATAAAATATTATAGAACTTTATAAAACTATTTTGAATTTATAGAATATTGCCATTACAATAAATTCAAGAGGTGATATAAATGAAATATTATTCACAAGAACAACTCAATCATTTTTAGGTACAAAAGGTATTGAAACTAAAACTAAAAAGGTAATTAGATATTGTAGAGTTAGTTCCCACAAACAAAAAGATGATTTTAAAAGACAAGTTGATAATGTTAAAACTTATATGATTGCTAAAGGTTACTCTTTTGGCATTATTACTGACATAGGAAGTGGAATAAATTACAATAAAAAAGGATTAAATCAATTAATAGATATGATAACTAATTCAGAAATTGATAAGATAGTAATTCTATATAAAGATAGATTATTAAGATTTGGTTTTGAAATTATAGAAAATCTATGTAATAAATATGGTACTACTATTGAAATTATAGATAATACTGAAAAGACCGAACAACAAGAATTAGTTGAAGATTTAATTCAGATAGTTACAGTTTTTAGTTATAGACTTAAAGACAAGAGAGCAAATAAAGCAAAGAAAATGGTTAAGGAGCTGTTAGAGGATGATACTAGCGAAGAAAGTTAGATTATTTCCAACTAAGAAGCAGGAAAAATCACTTTGGAAATCAGTTGGTACTGCTAGATATATTTATAATTGGACACTCGCCAAACAAGAAGAAAATTATAAAAATGGTGGCAAATTTATAAGCGATATAGATTTAAGAAAAGAGATAACTATTTTAAAAAAATCCGAATTAAATTGGTTAAATGAAGTATCTAACAATGTGGCAAAACAGGCTGTAAAAGATGCTTGTAATGCTTATAAAAACTTTTTTAAAGGATTAGCAGATAAACCTAGATTTAAAAGTAGAAAAAGAAGTAAAAAATCTTTTTACAATGACAACGTGAAACTAAAAGTCAAAGAAAACAAGTTAGTTAATATTGAAAAAGTTGGTTGGATAAGAACGAATGAGCAGATACCTGTGAATGTTAAATACTCAAACCCTAGAATATCATTTGACGGTAAGTATTGGTATATATCCATTGGAATAGACAAAGAAGAACAACATCAAGAATTAACAGATGTTAGTTTAGGAATAGATTTGGGATTGAAAGATTTAGCAATATGTTCAGATGGTAAAGTTTATAAGAATATTAATAAAACAAGAGTTGTAAAGAAAATAGAAAAAAGACTGCGTAGGTTGCAGCGTCAAGTCAGTCGTAAATACGATAAAAATAAAAAAGGAAAGGAGTATGTCAAAACTAGCAACATTATAAAACTTGAAAAGAATATACAACTACTGCATAGAAAATTAGCGAATATCAGAAAAAATTATCTTCATCAAACTACTACTGAAATAGTGAAAACCAAGCCATTCAGAGTAGTTATAGAAGATATTAATGTAAAAGGAATAATGAAGAATAAGCACTTATCAAAAGCAATAGCAAAACAAGGCTTTTATGAGTTCAGAAGAATATTAGAATACAAATGTAAATTTAACGGAATAGAGTTGGTTGTTGCAGATAGATTTTATCCATCTTCTAAAACTTGTAGTAAGTGTGGAAATATCAATAAAAGCCTTAAACTTTCTGATAGAGTTTATAAATGTGAATGTGGGTTATCTATTGATAGAGATTTGAACGCATCTATAAACTTATCTAATTATGTGTGCTCTAATGGGTATAAATCAGCATAAAATCACCAACAAGATGATGCTGATATGTAGGATTCGTTGTATCCGAATTTACGCTCTCGGACTACTGTATCAAACTAAAGTAGATTAACTTCGGTTATTCAAAATAGGGTAGGTTGAACAGAGAATTAAACACAATCTTTAGAGTTTTATAAAGTTTTGGCAACGGATAAATAATATTATGATAAATAAAGACACTTTGCTAACACATGATAATCTCCATATAGAGTCGGATATTGCAGGCGACACTTATATGGAGTAATAACAAGGTCGCCTATTGTTCCGACTTTGTTATTTATACTATTAAATACAGAGGAGGACAAAAATATGTCTTTAATAAATGTTACAGACCTAACCTTTGCTTATGAAAGTAGCTATGATAATATTTTTGAAAATGTAAGTTTTCAAATTGATACCGATTGGAAATTAGGCTTTACTGGAAGAAACGGAAGAGGAAAGACTACTTTTTTAAATCTTTTGCTTGGGAAATACGAATATAATGGAAGCATTTCAGCTGATATGATTTTTGAATATTTTCCTTATGAGGTGCAGGAGCAAAGCAATTTCACCATAGATATCATAAGGGAGATTAGTCCAAATTCAATGGATTGGGAAATAGTAAAAGAATTATCTTTATTAGATATGGACTACGATGCTTTATATAGGGAGTTTTATACACTATCTAAAGGAGAGCAGACCAAAGCATTGTTGGCTGCTATGTTTTTGAAGGAGAACTCCTTCTTGCTTATTGATGAGCCTACCAATCATTTGGATGCTGAAGCTAGGCAAAAACTAAGTAATTACTTGAAAAAAAAGAAAGGATTTATTCTGATTTCACATGATAGGTCTTTTTTGGATAATTGTGTTGACCATATCTTGTCTATTAATAAAACTAATATTGAAATACAAAAAGGAAATTTTTCTTCATGGTGGAGAAACAAAGAATTACAAGATGGTTTTGAACTAGCAGAAAACGAAAAATTGAAAAAGGATATTAACAGACTTTCCAGCTCGGCAAAACGTACATCTACGTGGTCAGATAGTGTTGAAAGCAGCAAGTATGGAACTACTAATTCTGGGAGCAAATTAGATAAAGGATATGTTGGACATAAAGCTGCAAAAATGATGAAGCGTGCTAAAAATATAGAAGCTAGACAACAAAACATGATTGAGGAAAAATCAAAGCTTCTTAAAAATATTGAATCTAATGAAAGTTTAAAAATAGTACCGCTTACTTTCCATGATAAAAAGCTTGTAGAACTTACAGATGTTGCAATTGAATATGATGATAGAATTGTCTGTGAAGGAGTAAGCTTCACTATAGAGCAAGGTGAAAAAATTGCTATTCAAGGAAAGAATGGCAGCGGAAAATCAAGTATATTGAAATTAATTTATGGAGAAGACATCCCCCATAGTGGAATTGTAAGAAAGAATGATAAGTTGATCATTTCCTATGTTTCACAAGATACTTCAGATTTATATGGTAACTTATCTGAGTATGCAGATAAACACTGTATTGACGAGAGTTTATTTAAATCGATGCTTAGAAAACTTGATTTTTCAAGAGAACAGTTTGAAAAGAATATCGAGGATTTTAGTGGAGGACAGAAGAAAAAGGTATTGCTTGCTAAAAGTTTGTGTGAGCAGGCACATTTGTATATTTGGGATGAACCATTGAACTTTATTGATGTCATTTCTCGTATGCAGATTGAGAAATTGTTAATTGAACATGAACCTACAATTTTGTTTGTTGAGCATGATAGTGCATTTTGTGAAAATGTTGCAACAAAAACAATAAAATTGTAAAGGTAGAAATAGTGTAACTATTAGAACACAATTTGGTTCTGAAATTGGTGCTGCTTGCGGACAGTTGTGTTATGAAAATGAATTATTGAGTAAAGAAATAGTCTCATTTTAAAGATTTTGAAGATTTTTAATTAAATATTCAAGAGTGTTGTATGTCCCTCAAACTTTAGATTTGAGGGACTTTTTGGTTAAGATGGGTGAACTTTTATGCAAGACTAAAGATTAATATTTATTTTGCTTTATTAATTTTGCAGTTATAATAAAACTAGATGTGTAAATACAAAAGATTTTACTTGTAAGGCATACTTGAAATGGAAATAGCAAACCTTAATACTGCTATTTATGATTATATCTTACCAATGTTAACTCTAATTAAGCTTGTAAGAATACAGATGGAGGTATGGGATGAATAAAATATTGGTTGTTGAAGATGAAGATATTTAATGAGAAAACAACAATGATAAATTGAAATTAATTTATAAAAGTTGGACAGTAAAAAAATTAAAGAATGGCGTTTACAAATAATTTTTCAGAAAAACACTCTGCGGCCAAGGGATAACTAGGTCTTGATGGTATCTTTATTGTCACCTCAAGGCACGTTGAGAGTATAATTCTGATGACGTATTGTGGTGACAAGAGCAATAAGTAAAGTTTAACCACGAGAATTAGTGGTTCTAGTGTAAATTAAGGGTCAAAAATCAGTGAAAAAGCACCATTTTTGACCCTTTTTTAGCATATCCAGTTCCTTTTTCAGCTTGGCATTTTTTTTGCGTAATTTTTAAATTTCATATTGATATACATTGCTTATAGCAAGACTGATATGAGAAAATCCATAGATGGTCTTGCTTCGATAGTATCTAATAATTTTAATCTAGGTCCATTTAATAAGATATCTATTTTATGCTAGTTTCTGAAATTGACTCATATACAAATTCTCATAAAAACCCTTCTTCATCATTAACTCATCATGAGTACCTTGCTCAACAATGGAGCCATTATTCATAACAAGGATTAAATCTGCATTTCTAATTGTAGAAAGGCGGTGAGCAATAACAAAGCTTGTTCTGCCTTTCATAATATTTTTCATGGCAGTTTGTAACATTGACTCAAGCCTTGTATCTACTGAACTTGTTGCCTCATCAAGAATTAAAATAGCTGGATCTGCCAAGAACGCTCTTGCTATGGTTAATAGCTGCTTTTCTCCAGCAGATATATTAGAAGACTCTTCATTGAGGACCATATCATAGCCATCTGGCTGTGTCTTAATAAAGTGATTCACATTGGCTATTTTAGCTGCACTGATAATATCTTCTCGAGCTGCAGTATCGTTGCCGTACTTGATATTATCGGCAATACTTCCGTTAAACAGCCAAGTATCCTGTAGAACCATTCCGAAAATAGAACGAAGATCGTCCCTCTTCATATCTTTGATATTTACACCATCCACCTTAATTGCACCACTATTTACATCATAGAAACGCATTAAAAGGTTGATCAGTGTTGTTTTTCCAGCACCTGTGGGTCCTACAATAGCTACCATTTGTCCACTTTTAACATCGAGATTTAAGTTCTCAATTAATGTATTATCCTTTGTATAGCCAAAGGACACATTTTCAAATGTAACATTTCCTTTTAAATCTTCAATGCTACGAGGATTTGCTATCTCTGGTATTTCATCCTCTGCTTCAAGAAAATCAAAAACTCTTCCTGAAGCTGCAATCGCAGATTGAATGGAAGATGATAATTGCGTTACTTGCTCAAGAGGCTCATTTAACTGCCACATATAACGCACAAATGCTTGAAGCTGTCCAACGGTTATGGCACCAGAAATTACGAAGGTTGTCCCTACAAAAATAACTGCTACCATTGCAATATAAGTGATAAAGGATATTAATGGTGACATAAGGCCTGATATAAACTGTGCTTTGAATCCATTCTCACAAAGATTATTATTAATCCTTTTAAATTGCTCAATGGATTCTTCTTGTTTGCCATATAATTTAATCTCTGTTAATCCTGTATATCTTTCTTGAATATAGCCATTTAAAGTTCCTAAGGCACGCTGTTGATTTCTAAACATAATAGAAGAACGCTTCATAATAAATCTCATAATAAAAGCACTGCCTGGAAGAATTAAAACAGCCATTACAGCCATAATAGGATTGATATAGAACATTAAGATCACGGCTAATGTGACGGATAAAATAGCACTTAATATTCTAGATAAAGATTGCTGCAAGGCATTTGATATTGTATCTATATCATTAGATATAATACTTAAGATATCCCCCACGGTACGCTTATCAAAATAACGAATTGGAAGTCTTGTGATTTTCTTTTGAACTTCATTTCTTAAATCACGCATAGAATTCTGTATCCCAATGGTTAAAAAGTATTGGGATAGAAAATTACAAGTGATATTTCCGATATAAATCACAAGCAATATTTTTAAAATCCCTAGAATATAAGAAAAGCTAATGGCTGCACCGGGAACGTTGTTGGAAATATTAGAAACATCATCTTTTAATCTCGTTGTAATTAAACCTTCTATCATTGGTGCCGCTGCTAGAAAGCCTGCATATATAATTAAAAGAAGAATTGAAGCGATAAAAAATTTCAAATAGGGCTTTATATAAGGGTATAATTTTTTCATTGCTCTAATTCCTCCTTTCTTAATTGTGAATCTGCAATTTCATAATAAACACTACATGTTTTCAATAATTCCTTGTGGGTTCCAATTCCTACGACTTCACCCTCGTTTAGAACTATTATTTTATCTGCATTCATTATGGTACTAATTCTTTGTGCTACAATAAATACAATAGATTCTTTTGTTTCTTTTCGTAAAGCTTCTCGCAACATAGCATCTGTTTTATAATCAAGAGCTGAAAAACTATCATCAAAGATATAGATTTCTGGTTTTCGAATCAGTGCCCTTGCTATTGAAATTCTTTGCTTTTGTCCTCCAGAAAAGTTTTTAGCACCTTCGCTGATATATTCTTGTAATTTGTCTGGCTTATTTTCTATAAATTCTTTTGCCTGAGCTATTTCGATTGCATGTTTCATTTCTTCTAAGGTTGCATCTGAATTACCAAACTTCAAATTCTCTTCGATGGTTCCATGGAACAAAAATGCTTTTTGTGGAATAAACCCAATCCTTTTACGAAGTACATCCATATCATAATCTCGAATATCCACATCATTTACTTTTATAGTGCCTTTTGTAACGTCATAAAACCTTGGAATTAAATTGATTAATGTACTTTTGCCACTTCCCGTACTCCCAATAAAAGCAATGGTTTCTCCTTGATTTGCTGTAAAGGATACATCCTTTATGACAGGAAGCTCACCATCAGGATACTGAAATGTAACGTGATCAAACTCTACTTTTGCTTTACCTTTTGTTTCTTTTACACCATTCTTAAGGCTTGTTATAGATGGCTCTTCACCTAATATTTCCTGGATACGATTTGCAGAAACCCTTGCTCTTGGGTACATTACAAATACCATAGAAAATAGCATAACTGAGAACAGTGCATGGAATTGATAATCTAAGAAGGCAACTAATTGACCCACTTGTAAAGTCCCTTTATCAATCATAATGGTAGAAACCCAAAACACTGCCAGCATGGACAAATGTAACAAGAAGAAAAATGCTGGTTGTGAGAAAGAAATGATCTTGAACAATTTCTTTGAATTAGCGGCATATATTTCATTGATTCCTGCAAAGCGTTCTGCTTCATAATCACTTTTTCTAAATGCCCTAATAACTCTAATGCCCAATAAATTCTCTCTTGAAATCCTATTTAAACGATCCAATCCTTTTTGCTGCGCATCAGAAATGGGATTGGTCACTTTAGCAACGATAATGACACCTAATATAATAAATGGAAAACTTGCTCCAATAATTAAAGATAGGCTTAAACTTGTTCTTATGGTCATAAATACACTGATAAAAATCATAATCGGTGCTAATAATGCTGTTCTGAAAAGCAAGTTTGAGAATAACATTAGCTGAAATGCATCGCTAGTTGTACGGGTGATCATGGATGATACACCAAATTTATTATATTCTGTATGGGAGAACTTCTGTGATTGTGCAAAAACATCATTTCGAATATCACGAATCATATACGTTGAAATTCTTGAAGAAGCATAAGTAATCAAAATCGTTCCTGCACCACCGATAATACTTACAAGTAGCATGATTATTCCCATTTTTTTAACATAACCTATATCACTATTACCAATACCTTTGTCAATCATTGCTGCCATGATTGTAGGGATACCTAACTGAACAGAAACAAAGCTAAATATGCCCAAGGTATTTAGTAGAATTAATTTGGGATATCTTTTAAGATATTTTAATATTAACTTCATAAATAACCTCCATTGAATAATATGACTTTAATAATATATTTCCAGATTCTTTGACTTTAAGGGACACTTGAACTATTATAAACTATAAGATTATCTTATAGTCAAGAAAAATAATTCATAAAACACTAAGAGTTCTAGGGAGGTTAATTATGTCTAATAGTAAAAACGAATATTTAACCACTGGTGAATTTGCTAAACTTTGTGGTATTCCAAAACATATTTTATTTCATTATGACCAAATAGGATTATTTCAACCTGAAATCATTAAAGAAAATGGTTATCGATATTACTCATTTCGTCAATATGATACCTTTTCTATCATTGCTGCTTTAAAAAGATTAGGTATGCCTTTGAAAGAAATTAAAGAGTTTATGGATAAGCGAAATCCAAATGCTTTAATTTCTTTACTAGATCAAAAATCAAATGAAGTTGTCAAAGAGCTTGTTAGGCTAGAGCAAATTAAACATGAAATTGATGCTTTAAAAAATTTAACGGAAGAAGCCTTAACTTTAGAATATAATAAAATTGAATTAGCTTATCATAAAGAGGTATATGCTCTACGAAGTTCATTAATTGATAGGGGTACAGATAATTCTTATCCTGATTTTATTTCTTCCCTAATTGCTTTTCGTAAAAGTAGTAATGCCAGTATGATTGATTTTCTAGGGGGAGCTCTTACTATTGATAATATTCTTAAGAAAAGATTTAATAGTTTTTCTTATTTATATACTAAAGGTGAAAACGTCCATGGCAAAGATGCCACTTTAGTACGTAGAGAAGGTTGGTATCTTCAAGTTTATTATAAAGGTAGTTATCAAAATATCAGTGAAATGTATACCAAGATTATTGAATATGCCACAAAACATCAGATTAAACTAGGCAAACACGCTTATGAAGAGTATCTTATTTTTGAGATTGGTACAAAGAATCGAGATGATTATGTTACTTTAATATTGGTTGAAATGTTAGAATAACTTTCCTTTACAACTATACTGATTAACCGTTATCAAGATATGAAAAAATGTTGGCGCAAGGAAAACAATGAGTGGGTATTAAAAGATATTGCCTTTACAGAATAGTGAGACCTGACTGAATATGAGTAATTGATAAAATATTTACACAGTACTATTAAAACGGGAGGTGTAGTATTTAGTGCGTTTTATGTCAATATACTTGCTGGATTTGCCTATATCGACTCATTCGTCGGAAGAATCATAGGCTTTTTATAAAGCGATTGGCTGTAATGAGGCAACAGAATACAATTTAATATTTCTGATAATTCAATATTTAATCTTGAATCAGTTTCAAAACCGATAACTGCTTTGGGTATAATGTTGTTAGTACAGACTAACAAACTTTCACTTGATGACCCTATATAAAAATGGTTGCCTGATATTCCTTATAAAGGAATTACAGTAAGGCAATTATTGAATCACACTTCTGGATTACCCGATTATTTAGATTTATTCGCATGTCACTGGAATAAATCCAAAATAGCAGTGAATCAATACTTATTTGAACTACTTATTAAGTATAAACCAGAACAGTTATTCAAGCCTAACGAGCGTGTGGAATATAGTAATACGGGTTATGTAATGCCTGCTCTTATTATTGAAAGGGTTTCACGTCTTTCGTTTGCAGAGTATATGAAAAAAATATCTTTATACCTATATCCTGAAAAAACACCGTTAGTATGTTATTGATTTTTGGATTTTTAAATATTTTTAAACATGCTTGATATTGTTAATTTTTATTCAATCCATCAAAAACAAGACTTTAGTAGTATATACAATAATGTAGAGAGATATATATAATATTTATTATCTAATAATATGGATTGGAGGCACTTTTATGGAAATTTATGAATCTCAAATGTTATCATTATTCAATAAGAAAGGGAAAAACATAGCTTTACTTAGAACAGTTATTATTTTTACTCTTATTATCGTATATCTTGTTTACTCTGATTTTGCACCTATTAAATTAATTCAGGGACCTACTCCGTTGGAGGATATCAGTGTTGTCGACTATAATAATCAATATGTAACAGCAGAAATGAATCTATCACCTGGCGCCTATATGGATACCTCCTCTACTGATAAGAAAACCAATATTTCAACCACCATAAGATCCGACTATGTAATCCCTACAAATGATGAGAATCTAATGGGGGTTTCCATTTCCAAATCAGACATTGAATTGGCAAATAAGATAGTGGACGAAACCTATGATTGGTTGGACAAAAAAATTGAATATCCTACTTCCTCCCTTGAAGTCAAAGGAACACTTCAAAAGATGGATGATGAGGAATACCGTTATTTTGTTAGATTTATGGAATATCTTGGCTATACAACAGAAGAAATAAATGGATTTGCTATTCCCTATGTTTTAAAACAAGGATATATTGGTAAATTAAATGAGGATGCTGTTGTTCTTTTAGGAATTACATCCATCGGTTTAGTATTATTTGCTATTTATACACTAATAAAAGCTTTCAGTGGTTCTTATCAGAAAAATATATTAAAATACATTGATAATAATCCGTCAATAAGCTTTAAAGAACTTGAGACTGATTTTTCTACAGCCATACCAGTAGGCAAAAAGATATGGGTAGGAAGTAGATGGACTTTTTATTTAGACGGTGCGGCAGCCCAATTAGTGGACAATAATGATACTATATGGGCCTACCGCAGTGAACACACAGTAATACAAAAAGGGGGAGGGTTCAATAGATCTATAAGTATTAAATTATTTGATATCAATAAGAGATATACAAGTTTAAATGTTAAAAAAGATGCTGAAGCTGATCAGATACTGCAAATATACAATGACATTCATAATCATATGGTTATTGGATATAGTCGTGAGCTTGAAAAATGCTTTCAAAAAGACTTTGATACATTTTTAGGTATGAAATACCATTCAACAGCTCAAGAGTAAGCCTTGATATGGATATAGATAATAAATATTAGAAAAACAGGGGTGTTACTTTATGCAGTGTAAAAACGGAATAAAATATATACTAATTTTTCTTGTGATTCTCTTAATACTTTCAGGTTGTAGCAATGAACTGGAAAAGGAGTCAGAAGCAGCTGACCCAATAGATGTAATAATAGATTATGGTGACTTTCAATTAGTTGTAGGAGATACACGATTAAAGGACATACAAGATGCGGGATATGTTGTTGCCTTAGATAAACGTTTAGAGGAAGGGATTGAAGGTAAGGTTATGCCTTCAAGAAGCTATTCTTTAGAGGGCTATATGGGCGGAGATAATAAGTTATACTGCAAATTTGAGTTCTTAAATCCCCTAATGAACCAAACCATGTATTTTGAAGAATGCTTGATTAATCAAGTTACCGTGTCATTTATTTCTTTACCCTACCAGTACGAATATGACAACAGCAATACCTTAATTAATGGTGAGAACTATAATGGTCTAACTGTTTCTGAGGTTGATGAAAAGTTGCTGGATATTACAACTGACCATCAGGAGTTTAAAAATCCTGATGGAAGTGTTGGAATAAAAGCTTATCGATTAGGAAACAACAGGCTTTCCTTTGCTTTTGATTATGAAACTCATCAAGTGAATTCAGTAGAGATCGAGATAGCCCACTATAATTATTAGTATCCCTCGTCAAGAGATATTTAAAATACGAAAGAATACCCCATTTTCATACCTCAAATAATAGTATTTTTTACTGCATCAATACCTTTATAATGATCATAACAAATAAAGTTAAAATTTATTTAAATAGGTGTATTTTTGTTCCCTTGGGCTTGTGCTTGGGGGAATTTTTGTTATGGGGGGTCTATTGTATACGCAAAAGTAAACTATTACGCAGAAATAAATAAATCCTGTTTAAACTTAATAATTGTAAATTTAAAGGTATTATGTTAACATGATATAGGTTTAACGTTAAAAAGTTTAAGATAGGAGAATAACACATAATGGTATTTAGTAGTTTGGTATTTTTATTTTTATTTTTGCCAATAGTTTTAACAATTTATTATGTTTCAAATAATAAATTTAAAAATTATATACTGTTATTATCTAGTTTGTTTTTTTATGCTTGGGGAGAACCAAAGTATATATTTTTGATGATAATATCAATATTCATAAATTACATTTTTGGCATTAAAGTATCTACGAATAGTCAATCAAAGAGGTTATGGCTAATATTTTCAATTATATTTAATCTAGGAATTTTAGTTATCTTTAAATATGCAAATTTCCTTATAGCTAATATTAATTCTATAATGAAAATTAATTTAGATATTCCCCAAATAGCCTTGCCATTAGGAATATCATTTTTTACGTTCCAAATAATGAGTTATGTAATTGATGTCTATAGAAGGGAAGGAAGAGTTCAAAAAAATATTTTTGATTTAGCATTATATTTGAGTTTATTTCCTCAGTTGGTAGCAGGTCCTATAGTGCGATACCAGACTGTAGATGAGCAGATAAATAATAGGGAACACTCATTAAATAAATTTGCATTGGGAGTAGATAGATTTATAATTGGTTTAGCAAAGAAGGTTATATTTTCCAATCAGCTTGGACTTATAGCTGATGGAGTTTTTAATTCTCAAATATCAGATTTATCAACCATGGAAGCGTGGCTTGGAATCATATGTTATACACTTCAAATATATTTTGATTTTAGTGGATATAGTGATATGGCAATAGGACTTGGAAAAATGTTCGGATTTGATTTTCTGGAAAACTTTAATTATCCTTATATTTCTCAGTCTGTATCAGAGTTTTGGAGAAGATGGCATATATCTTTAGGTACCTGGTTTAGAGACTATGTATATATACCTTTGGGAGGTAACAGGGTTAATCCAATAAAGCAATATAGGAATTTATTTGTAGTTTGGTCTTTAACAGGTATATGGCACGGAGCTAATTGGACATTTATTGTATGGGGATTATACTATGGAATGCTAATAGCTATTGAAAAGGCATTCTTTGGAAAAATACTGGACAAGCTTCCTAGGATATTTAGACATATATATCTATTACTTATAGTTATGGTAGGTTGGGTGTTATTTAGAGCTGAAAACATAATCCAAGCAATTGAGTTTTTAAAGATTTTAATAGGTAGAAATAACTTATTATACAATAATTCATTCTTGATATATATAAATAGTTCAGGTTATATGGTTATTTTAGCTATCCTATTTGCAACACCTATAGTATCGAAGGTAAAAAATACAATAGAAATGAGAAATAGGAGGTTAGTGGAAAACAATCTGGCATACTGTTTACATTCTATATTTTTAGTAACATTAATGTTTTCAATTGTTGTGATACTGATAAGTTCAACCTATAATCCGTTTTTATATTTTAGATTTTAGGGGGATATGATATGAATAATAATAAAGCTAAGTGGATAACCATACCATTTGTAATAATGATTATGGGAACATTTATTATTAACATAATAAGCAAAGATAGAGTAGTTAGTGCTTCAGAAAATAGAACATTACAACAAAAACCAACTGTAGAAGATATAAAGAAAGGTGTATATACTAGTAAATTTGAATCTTATTTTTCTGATCAATTTCCATTTAGGGAAGAGCTTTCTATGATATATACAGAGGCAAATCTTGTTTTAGGAAATAATAAAATTAGAAATTATTATTTATTAGATGATAATTGGATTATGCCAACTCCATCAAAGGTAATATCAGATGAAGAACTAGAAGATTTGGCTAATGATATAAATGAATTAGCTCAAATAGGAATAGAAACAAATAAAGAGATCTATTATGTATCTACTCCTCATAAAGAGAGTATGTTATCTCATTTATATCCAAAGTACACTGGAGGATTGGAAAACTCAATAAATAATAAAAATAGGTTTAAGAAATATATTGATACAGAAAAAACTAAATTTATAGATGTAGATGAACATTTTTTTAAAGAATTCACTGAACAAGAAAGAGAGAAACTATATTTTAAAACAGACCATCACTGGAATGGTATAGGTGCATTTGAAGGTTTTAAATATATTATTGAAAAAATGAATATATTAGATAATAAACCTTGGGATGAATATATTACAACTATGTTTGATAAAGGATATTTTCTAGGAAGCTATAACAAAAATCTTAATAAGTTAGTAAAAGAAGATGAGGTAATACCATATGTTCATATGAAAAACAAGCAAAATTATGAGTATTTTAAATTTAATGGAACTATGGATGTGAAGGGAAAAGAAGAAGATTTTGTTGCTAGAGATAGAAATAAAGAAGAGATACTATATGGTGGTGCATATATGTTTGGTAATGCTTGTTCTATCTTGAAGATAAGAAATGAGGAGGCTTTAACTAATAAAAAAGTTATTATCTTTAGAGATAGTTATCAAGCCCCTACATCATGGTTATTTGCTGATATATTTGAAGAAGTTCAATTAGTAGACCCTAGATATATCAAGGATTTAGATATGACTATTGATGATATTATAAGGGAAAGTGATGCACATATAGTTATATTTATGTATAATAATACAGATTTTAAAATGATGATAAAGACAATGAGAGAGCAGAGACAATAAAACTTTAATATGGGTCTAAGGTGGGATATTAATATACAAAACTCTATACTTCGGCGTATTAGTATAATCTTCTCGCCATAACCCATGTTGAGGCAGTTGTGTTGATAGGGAATAAATAGCCTTATATCAAGGGTTTTGAAGAATTAAGTTAAATGTACAAGCCTTCATCTATTCTGCCCAGGGGAGTCATTATACAAGTCCGCGTTATCAATGAAACCTAAAAAAGATGGTTCCTATAGAATATAGGAACCATCTTCTTGCAACTTAACTCTCTTTTTTAAATTGTCCTTATTTACCAACATTCCTAAGGGTATAAATAAATAGATTAGTATCAAAGCAGCCGCTATTGTGCCCGTATCATTAAATAAGAAAATAGCTATCCCGCCTAATAGAATCACAGCAAATCCTTTAAATAAATTCGGATAGCTTTCACGGATTTTCATTAAAATTTCACTTTTATATCTATATAATAAAACCATTAAAATGGCTTGTAAAAATAAAATGACATTCCATGAAGCATGAATTAAATTCCAAAAGACTTGCCCTAGTTTGGAATTAATTATCTCAAAAAATTTACCCAATCCACCTGTTATTAAAGACTCCAATGCTTTTCCCGCATGAGTGGGATTTGGATTAAATAAAGCATCCAATGTGGCTAGCAGAATAATTCCCACAATAACTCCAATAACTATAATCGTTATCTTTTTAAGGGAAAACTTTTTATCGAAGATTGTCAGTAAAGTTAATGAAGCAATCAACATGGCGGACAATGTTCCACCCATATTAGCTCCGAAGAAAGGGCTAAGGGCCACTATCACCAAAAACATATAAGAAGTTATAGATACAGCCATAATGGGCTTGCTAATTTTATATAGATGAAACAATGAAAAAACGCCTAATAAAGTAGAACCCAGCAATATACCCATATAATCATTACCTATGCCGTAAAACCTGCCGCCTGCAATAGCATCAGATCCTAAAGGAGAAATAATCATCAACTTTTCCACAAAATAAATATCTATCAACAGTAATACGCTGGTTGCCAATCCCAAAATAGCCATAGTCATTAAATTTTGTCTAAAGATTTTATTTAAAATATAGGCTATAAGAAAGGCACCACCAAAGACATAAAGAAGATCAAAAATTATGGATTTATAGCCAAACAGTGAGACAGTCATCATCGTTAAAGGTATTGCTATTACTGTCAGGCTTAGATAATTAAGAATCTTAGCGGGCAATCCATTCCATTTTGTAAATCGTGGCAAGTAAAATCCAACTAAAGTTATACCTACCAAAATAATAAAAGACCGGTGAAAAACACTTCGATAATTCCTCAAATATAAAATTTGCGCTTGATTGCTAAGCAGAACTTGTGTAGGATTTTCATTGCTTACTGCTTGCATTGGTTCTCCAATAAAACTTTTAGATTCAGCAATACCAAAAAAATTAAGGATAGTAGGTCCAAAGTCAAAATTGGTGACCAATCCTTCCCTGCGAGTTGTATTTGAGGTTAGCAATCCTTTTTCGGTGTTAGCACCTGACATAATGATAGGAGTTAAGGCAAAGTTGCCTTGATTAACCATTTCCCTTGAAGGATTAGGAGTTATGACCATAAATAAGGTTTTTCCCAGGTCGACTTCATTGATAACCTGACCAAGGAATGAATCAGCCCGCTCAATAGCTTTAATTTTTTGTTCTTCCCTAACAGAAACTGTAGTCAATCGGTCGGTTTTCTGTATCCTTGCAGTATCGCCATAATCTATAAACAACATATCGACATGGGGTAAAATGCGTTCTACCTCCTCTAAGAGCCTTTCTTGATTTATCTTGATTCCCCCAAAAACATCAGCATCAGCAGTTAATAAATCAGAGTCTACGGAACCAAAAGGAATTACACCATTTTCATCCATAGCCAACATGGTGACTTCTCTGGACGATGTATTTAAATCACTATTTCCTGCAACCCCAATTACAAGACCTTTTTCCCTAGCTATTTTGCCCAGAAGCCCAACCTGATTATTAGGGGTGATATCTAAAGCAGTTCTCTCTATATCTCCAATGGCAACATTTATTATCTCACCATCTGGAGGGGTTTTGCCTGTATATAATTTATAAAGGTCGCTGACAGTAACATATTCCGGTACTAAGTTATAGTCTGACAGAGGATACATTTTGTTCCTTTCAAAGGCTAATCCGCCTTGAGTTGATGCCAAAGTTCTTACACCCATGCCTAAGCTAAGATAAGTGCTGCCTCTATTGGATAAACTCGACCTTGCCCGTGTATTCATAAAGCCCATAGCCCCATTTTCCAGCAACAGGTCGATATTTGGAGTATCGCTATTAAGTATTTCTTCTAAGCTGACCTCATCCAATATCAATATAATGGTCTTTTTGCCTTCGGTTCTATCAGAAGTGGCCTCCGATTTTGAAATTGGCATGCCTAAAACCAGACACATTGCTAAAATTAAATTCAATGTATATTTAAAGATAGTCTTCCAACCTTTTTGCAATTTAATATTCCTCCCTTAAAGTAATTTCCATAAGACAACCTAATGGAGTCAATATGAAGTTAACATGATAGCCGAGGCGATAACCCTTGCAACATTAATGATTTTATCAAAATCTTCAACATTGATTTCGAGATTATTGCCTTTAAACTTACCTAAATTTCAACTTTCTCATATTAGCACAGAATGATTCACATATCAACTTATTATTTAGAACTAGAGTTTCTCCATTTTTGATAAAGTTAAAAACTAATCAAATAAATAATTCTGATGCCGTATTGTGGTTCGGAGGAGAAAAAATAGGATTTGGCCATAACATATAGTTGTTTGCGGGTAAAATTTGGGTCGAAATCAGAGAAGTTAAGGAGATAGATGGAGTAATAGCTTGATGGGTTGATAGAGAGATTATATAATATATATAAGTTAAAAGCGAGTCCTAAAAGGAGATGATATTAGATGAAAAAGATTAGAGCAATCTATATTGGTGATGCTAGATTTGACTAATGTCCAGTTTTTGAACTAAATATGAAAACAAACTATTATTATAATGTGGGCTATAATGTTCATTTTAATAATTATTGTAATTTACTTTAGGGTAGAAAGAAAAAATAAACAACGAGTATCTACAGATAAAACAGGTACCTTTGGAAGTGTAGCTGTATTGGAATTCTATGATGATAAAGTTGTTTTTGGGAATGAATCACTTAATTCAAAAGGGGAGTTGAGATACGAGCAGTTTTTTCAGCTCTTAGAAAGCAAAGATTATTTTATCTTTTACTTAAACGTTAATCAAGCCTCATTAGTTCGCAAAAAGGATGTTAAAGATATAGAGAAATTTAAAAGCTTCATTATACCAAAGTTTGAAAACAGATTTAAGAAAACTTATTATTGCAATTAACTGGAGGTAATTAGATGAGATGCAGACATTTTTATTATGTAGTAAGTGATTTTAAAAACAATCAAATATTTTCGTGTGGCGCAACGTTTTCTGAATTTATGGAATTTATAGAGAACAAACCAGATAATATTCTACTGTTAAATGGATGCTTTGGTGATGGGAAATATCATAGTGATATTAAATTTGATTATGCAGATAAAGAAAATATGAAAGATTTGATAGATGATAACGTTTATAGCTACGGTGATTTTTGCTGGATTGACTATAAAAATATGAACACATTGGATAATATAACTAAGCTTCAATTAGCAGAATTATTATATTTAAAACACAAGTTTGAGCCATTATATGATGCACATATAAACTGGATGAGCAATGATTATTTATATATGGCTCATGACGATGATTATTGGACTAAGATATTTATAAAAAATATTCAAAGCTATAAGAATGTGGTTCATGGTAAAATTTTAAAAGCACTTAAGGGAAGAAAAAGGCACATAGAACCTATACCTGATGAAATAATTGACTATATCTTTATTAATTCAGAAAATGGAATCTTATTTGACTTTGAAAATACTTATTTTTGGAATCATAGAACTGGAGTAAGAATTTATGAACTTGGAAGAAACTATAATTACGACAAAATATTTGAAGTATTTAAAAGAAAAGAGCATTTTACGAATACCGAGGCTGTTCTAGAATACAATAATCGAAATAAAAAATGGAGTATATATAGTGATTGGAAATTGTAAAACCAAGGAATAAAGCAATAAAGATAAGATATAATTAGTAGGAGTTGTTAAAATGTATACGAAATTCAATGAGAATTATAATTTATAGAGATGGTATCCAGCTAAGTATACTGATTTATGTTCTATGTATATGGTAATGATAACAGATTGATATTCTTTAAAATCAAAGATTCTAAATACGTAGATTTTATTAAAAAAGATAATTGTGGAGTTGAGGGAGAAAATTTAGAGCATTTTTGTATAATAGGAACGAATTCAGTAGTAGATGTTTTATCACCTTATGAACCACAATGGTATAACTTGAAAGAAGATGATCTGGAGCAATGTTTAACCTTTATTGAAGAAAACCCACAATGGTTTTAGCAAGCTTATATAGAATCTATATTTATGAAAAGCCAGTAAAATAAATCATATGATGATGGATCATTTGCAAATAACTTACCATGTGTTATAATTTTAAATACATACAAGGGGTTAAGGAGGTGGCGACTTGGCACAGCAATATACCAGAAAAATGATTCGTGAGGTATTCATAAGGATGCTGAATGAGCGTCCACTTAATAAAATCACAGTTAAGGATATTGCTACAGCATGTGAGATCAACAGAAATACTTTTTATTATTACTACACAGATGTATATGCACTTCTGTCAGAGCTGTTTCAAACAGAGCTTCAGACAGTCATTGATGAATATAATGATACACTCTCATGGGAAGAGAGCTTTATTGTGGCTGCTAAATTTGCTTTAGAAAACAAAACAGCCATTTATCATGTATATAATTCGATGCAAAGAGAAGAATTAGTGAACTATATATACAATGTATCAGGAAATGTCATGATCCGGTATGTTGAAAAAGTAAGCGATGGTATCTCAGCTTCTTCGAGAGATAAAAAACTAATTGCTTCCTTTTATCAGTGCGCTCTCACTGAAATGGTACTACGCTGGATTGCTTCCGGAATGAAGGAAGATCCTGATACTATCGTTAGACGAATCGGGTATCTTTTCGATGGGAACATTGAGTTATCCCTTAAACGAAGTGCTGGTTTAAATGATATCTAGTAAAAAGCAATAGGAGATTTCTTTTTTATCAGGCATTTTAATCTCAATGCCTAAAAATTAGACAAATTAACTGCGGTGTTCGAATTTCGAACACCGCAGTTTGTTTATCTAATGAAAAGGACATAAGAAAACTATATTATAGATTTATACAAATCTTACAGATAATAAGTATTCACAAAGTTAAAGGAGGACTTATTATTTATTACACCATATTGGCATGCTAATAGAGTGAACATAAAATAACTCTAAATATAATAGTATTCTTTAGAAGACTATTAAAAAATTAAGAAAGAGGGAGATAATAATGAAATTAAAAACACATGATGATAGACTTACCCTTACAAATGGAAGTTATCATGCTTTAGTAAATGCAAGAAAGCCTAAAGGAATTGAAGATAAAAAAGCTTATTTAATCGGTACTGGAATTGGTGCTTTAGCTGCTGGTTGTTTTTTAATTCGTGATGCTCATATGGATGGTAGCAAGATTACTTTCTTAGAGCAATTAGACATTCCAGGTGGATCTTTAGACGGTCAAGTTCGTCAGAATATGGGTTATGTAGCACGTGGTGGACGTGAAATGGGTCACCATTTTGAGGTTTTATGGGATTTATTTAGCTCATTACCATCTACAGAAGATCCTAATATGACTGTTTTAGATCATTTTTTCTATACAAACTATGATGATCCAAACTTTAGTAATTGCCGTATCACTAAAAATCAAGGTGAGCGTTATGACAATGGAAAATTCAATTTAGGTCAAGATTTAGCAAAAGAATTAGCTGCTTTTGTAAATATGCCAGATGAAGAACTTGAAGATAAAACTATGGAAGATGTTTTTTCTGAAGAGCTTTTAAACACTGATTTCTGGACATATTGGAGAACAATGTTCGCTTTTGAAAACTGGCATAGTGCTTTAGAGATGAAATTATATATGAATCGTTTCATTCACCATGTTGACGGATTACCAAATCTTTCTGCACTACAATTTTCAAGACATGATCAATACACTTCATTTGTAAAACCTATGGTTAAATATTTAGAAGACAATGGTGCTAAATTTGAATATGGAGTTACTGTTGATAACGTTGAATTCTTAATTTCAGATGATAAAAAGGTTGCAAAGAAAATAGTTGCAACAGATAAAACTGGAAAAGATGTCTCTA
Source organism: Alkaliphilus sp. B6464 (assembly GCF_018141165.1). NCBI lineage: Bacteria > Bacillati > Bacillota > Clostridia > Peptostreptococcales > Natronincolaceae > Alkaliphilus > Alkaliphilus sp. B6464. The sequence goes on along the minus strand of NZ_CP058557.1, from coordinate 246,437 downwards.
TTGATTTAACAGAAAATGACTTAGTGTTTATCACTAATGGTTCTATGACTGAAAGCTCAGGATATGGTGATGACAATACTCCTGCACCATTTAATAGAGAGATAGAGGGATGCTGGAAATTATGGAGAAATATAGCGGCTCAATCAGATGAGTTTGGAAGACCAGATAAATTCTGTACAGATACAGAAAAATCTAATTGGGAGTCTTGTACAGTAACTTGTCATGATGAACGTGTTCCTGAGTACATTGAAAAGATTACAAAACGTTCACCATACGGCGGACGCACTGTAACGGGCGGAATAGTTACAGCTCTTGACTCTTCATGGTTAATGAGTTGGACAATAAACCGTCAAGAACAGTATTATGGACAACCTGAAAAAGACGTTGTTGTTTGGGTATATGGTTTATTCTCTGATGTTCCTGGAGATTATATTAAAAAACCTATGAGAGATTGTACTGGTAAGGAAATCACAAAAGAATGGTTATATCATATAGGTGTTCCTACAGATAAAATTGAAGAATTAGCAGAATCATGTAGTGCAATTCCTGTTATGATGCCATTTATTACATCTCAATTTATGCCACGTGCAGCTGGAGATCGTCCATATGTTGTACCAAAGAATGGAGTAAACTTTGCTTTCCTTGGACAATTTGCTGAAACATTAGATGATCCAGGCCGTGATACCGTATTTACTATAGAATATTCAGGACGTACAGCTATGGAAGCAGTATATGTTTTAACTGGAGTTGAAAGAGGAGTTCCTGAGGTATATGGTTCAAGATATGATATCCGTTATTTATTAAGTGCAGGTGTATGTCTATTAGATGGAGAAAAACCAAAACTTGATTTACCACCAATGACTAAACGTAAAATTTTAAAACAAGTAGCAGGAACAGACGTTGAAAAGCTATTAAAAGAATATGGAATTATTTAATGACATTTACAGTTAGATAATTTGATTGAAATCCCGAATTTTTAAAAAATCGGGATTTCAATTTATATGTAGTTATTATTGATATTGCTACTTGGTATATTAATAATATAATAGAACATCATGCAAAGGAGGAAACTTCTGTGAAACAACAAATAAATCTTAAGCAAGCTTATATTCCTACTATAGAAGAAATGCAAAGTTGGTATGAAGATGATTTATGTAAGGAAGCCCTAAAATCATCGGAATACGAGAACAATAAAAAAGTAGAAGAACAAGGGTCGTTTTTTAAAGCTTTTCGAAAATTTGAAGAAAGAGATTATGACATTCCTCATACTTCTGAAAAAAATAATGTTTATTACGAAAAATATAAGGCTTATGTGGAAGAAGAAACAGCAAACAAGGGAAAAAAGATACAGGAAATTGAAAATTCAATTGAATATGAAAAGTTCTTTCTTCGTTGGGAAAGAAGGGTCAATAGCGAGAGTAATAATTACAGTCATTATGGGAGTAATTCAGCTACAAGATATAGAGTTGATTGCATAAAAAAATTAGAAAAAGAGTTAGAGACAATTCTAGAAAATTCTCCAGAAGCATGGGAATTTTATTATAAACGTCAATTGATGAGTGATATAGAAACCCAACATCAGCAGCGTTTGGTAACTGTACCTTATGTAGTTAAAGCAAAACAAAAAGTAATAGATTCGTTGAATTTAGGTGTTCCTGTATATATTGTAGGACATTTAGGAAGTGGAAAAACACAATTAGCAACTGAAGCAGCCATAGATTTTACTATTCAAAATAGAATACAAAGAGAGTTAGAAGATAAAATGGAAGATTGGTTTTCGAGAAAGCCAAATGTCACAGAAAAAGATGCTATTCAAAAATTTGGAGAATTTAATGAAGAAAGAAAACTTCACTATAAAAATATTTTAACTAATGGAAGTAAAGACGAAATAGAATCTTTACAGCCACTGTTTATATCTGGCTCCCACAATTTAACTTATGAAGATATGTTTGTAGAGAAAACTTTGTCTCTCAAGCAAAGTTTCTCCAAAGGATCTTATTCGGATTATCTGAATATGATTATAGAGGATTTTTATGAGTGGATGGATGAGCACAAAACTAGACTAGAGAAGATGACTGATGAAGAGCAGTTACAGCTTAAGATTCAAATATGGAAAAGCTTTTCTGATTTATTGGTAGCAAGTAATAGTGCTTTTGGTACCGAAATCAAAAAAATAGAAAGAGAAATTTTGATTGCAGTAAAAGAAGGTCGCCCTGTAATTGTAGACGAATTAAATACAATTGCCATGCAAAACTTAATTGCTTTAAATGATATTTTACAACGTCATGCAGGAAGTACAGCTTATATTACAGGAGTTGGTCCTGTTTTGATTAAGCCTGGATTTGGATTTATTGGTACAGGAAACCTATCAAGTCAAATGGTTAATTATGAAGGAACCAATGAGTTAAATCCAGCATTTAAATCACGTTTCGTAACCATTGAGTATAATTATGTACCTCAAAAGACAATTGGTTCCTTAGAAGATCAAGAGTTTCCAGAAAAAAATGAACTTTTTAGAATAATAATAGCACGATTAGCTGATAAAAATGGAAATATCTATCTTCCTAATTCCAAAAGGACATTAGAAGAATTGTTTAGATTTTCGCAATTGTGCAGGGTTACTCAAAATGTTTTTATGGGCAAATGGAAAGATGACGAGGCCCAAAAAGATTCTGGAATGGATGAACTAGAACTGAGGGAGTCTGTATTATCAATTCGTAATATTTTGCACGTTTTAGATAATTGGAATCGAGGCGAAGAAAAAGACTTGACCAAGGCTTTATGGGATGGTTTTATTAGTTCAATTACTTATCCTGACGACCAAAATTATATTCTATCGCAAGCAGTACGTTTCGGATTTTTTCCTACGGGAGAAGGATGGAATGTTGAGACAAAAGGCATAGGAGAATCAACGACAACATATGATGAAATTCGTACTCGTCCATATCACTATGTTCGCCCATTAACAGAAACTTTAAGTTATTTAGATGTAGTTCATCTTATATTTGGAAAGGGAACCCCAAGAAAAACTTTGCCAAAAGGGCTAAGAGAAAACTTTGAAGATAATATTAATGAATCATCGCGAATTGATGCAAAGAAATATCAAGAATTAGACCAACAATTATCTCATTTAGAGCATTCAAAAGATATCCTTGAATACTTAGAAGATAATGGAGAAGAAAAATGAAAATAAATTTGTCAGTAGACGGAAAGGATTTTAAGAGTCAAGTTAAAGATCTAAGAGAAAAGCTGAATGAATGCCAAGCAAGTGGAATTTTAGATGATGGTTTTAAAGAACAATTAACCAAACTTTTAAAAGTAGAAGAAGAGTTATTGACTGATTTAATTCCCTATTATCGAGTTTATGCAAACAATATCAAAAAGACTTCAATGCAAATAAATCCGATAAAACAATTGGGAGCTTTTGGTTTTGAAAGTTTTTTACAAGCTACATTGAGGATTAATAAAAATCTTTTTATTACAAGTAGTATAGATAGAAAAGTTCAATTCTTCTATATAGATATTGCAGATGATTTTTCTGATAATAATCAAATAGAAGGAGAGTGGAGTCCTCCTATTAAAGAAATAAAAGAGACAATTTCATTTATGTATAAATTGAATGACAAAGAAATTTTGCTTTTGGGAGTTAGAGAGGGATGCTATCTACTTTCAAGCGATAATTTTGATAAGCTGCCTAATGTTAATGGAGAGGTTAAAGTTCAGAGGATTCAAATAGATCATAATTTTAATGGATTTGGAAGATGTTTAGCAATTAGAGATGGCTTATTTGTAGTGGAAAATGGAGATGAAAAGTTAAATTTATTTGAAATAATAAAAGAAAATGATGAATATCGTTTGGTTTTTCATAAGGATATATATTGCACTATTCCACATTGGACTGCACTGGAAAAAATAAATGACGATTATTTTGTAGTTGGAACAAAGATGGGGAAATTATATTTTATCAAATATGAGAACAGACAATTTACTATTACAGAAGAAATTAATTTTATAAATGATGAAATAAGACAAATTGGATGCTTAGAGGATGAAAATGCTAATAAGAATTCCATTATAGTGACAGGCAATAAAGGGCAGCTTAAGATATTTTCTTTATATAAAGATTCAAAAACTATAGAAATAGAATTGAATGATTTAAAAGGTAATTTGTTTGACCTTCAATCTAAAAAAGGCACAGCTATAGTTTTAAGTGAAGATGGAATCATATACTTACTTGAAGAGAATTTTGAAAATTGGTATTTAAATGAAGAGGCCACGATTAAAGATATCTTTTTTACAAATGTTTTTAAATTAGATATTTCAAAATATTTACTTATGGATATAGAAGGTAAATTAAGTCTGCTACGCATTGATCGAATTGATACACCAAAAGACTTGTGGGATCTGCCACTGTATTAATAGGAGGGGATGAGTATGTTTGACTTTGATGAACAAACACTAATTGAAGAATCTAAAAAGCATTGCGAAGAGTTTTTGCAGAAAGAACAACGCTCATTAGCCACATTTACAGGAGATTCTAGTTTGATCTATATCCCTGATCCAAAACTACAAAGATTTTTATTAGATCCTTCCAGAGGAGTCTTATACTTACCGTTGGAAAGTTTTTTGGATAGAAAGTTAGATGACAATCAAATCATGTGGCATATCTATTATGAGCTAGCCTTATATCCTGATTGGAAAAAACAAACTAAAAAATATCTAAACAGAAAAAAAGATTGGCAGAAAGAAATTGATCACATGACAAGCTATATTCTAGCTAGGATAAAAAAAGAAGGCTTGGAAAAAGACCCTGCATATCAACCAAAAGTTATTTCTAATTATGTAAGAAAAGAAATTTTTGATTTGTTACATCTATTGGATAAACAGACATCATTTCTAAGAGTTTTGCAAATGTGTCCTATATATAGGGATAAAGAAAATTTCGAGAAAATTGTTTCATATATGAAAAAAACAGGTAAGACCATAGAGTCAATTTCTCAAATGCCTAGACACAGAGCTTTTACAAACAGCTTTTTTATTATTGAATTATATAAAATAGAGCCTAAAATCGAAGAATGTGTTGAAAACCCATTTGATAGAAAAATTTTTAATCAGCCTTTTTTCGAGTTTGTTCAGTATCAATTAGTTAGACAGATAAACAATGGTCAAGGAATTATAGAGAGAGATCCATTTATTAAGTCTTTCATCTTTCCAACTTTTGAGCAATTATGGAAACAAGAAATTGATGAAATGATGCTATATAAGTCAAAAGTACAGAAAGAAGAGCAAGTCAAAGGAAGTGAAAATCCTTTTGAGCAGTCAAACGCAGATGATATACCAGATTCACTAGAATCTACCCAAGAAGAGGTGGAAAAGATTTTAGAAGAAATGCTGGATCAACAAGACCAAATAAGTGAGAGCGTACAAAATACTATACAAGGTAAGGTAGATTTAGAGTCTTATGGCATTAGCCAATCAGATCAACAATTGTTTCAATTTTATTCAAATAAAATGAAATTGGAAAGAGAACAAATGCGTCAATTTTGGAAAAAGCTGATAGGGGACGCAAAAAAAGAAATGAGCGTAAAAAAAGATGGTCAATTAAAGGGGAAACTAGATGTCGATAGCTTTATTAACTTTTATCCGGATTTTGTAGAAGCTGAGAAAAAGGGGAATTACAAGAACCTTCCGATTTTCAATAGATACTTATTAGAAACTCAAGCAGATATATTACCTGAAAGGATAGAGATTTCTTTTGTGATAGATAATTCAGGATCAATGAATGCATCAAAAATTGAGGCGGCTAGAAAAGCTTTGGCAGTGACCTTGCTATCAATAGATGATTTTAATGGATATTTAAAAAGCAATGCAGAACAATTAAATCAAAAAGTAGAAGTTTTAAGTGAAACCTGGTTTTTTGGCAGTAAGTATTATAATGTTAAAGAATTTAACGATAAAAATGTGAAAGAAAAAGAGAAAAGCGACATAATCCGCTCAATCGTAAAGCTAGATGCAACAGATGGAGCAACTGACGATGCAAGCTGCCTTAGAGAAATATCCGATAGAATTACGTCCCTGCAGGAAAGTGAACTTAAAAAAGGAAAACAAGTAAAGATAGTTTTCGAAATTACAGACGGTGCATCAAGTTTTCCAGGATCAGCAAAAGAAGCTGTACAAGAATTATTATCTAAAAATGTTGAAGTCTATGCATTTCAAATAGGAAAAAATAGCGAAACAAATGAAAAAATTTTTAACTTTGTATGGAATGAAGGATATAAACAGCCACACGGAGTAATGATTGGTGAACAAGTAGAAAAACTGCCAAAAGAACTGCTAAAAGCAGTAGGAAAAAATATGCAATCTATTTTTAACAATTAGTTGGATAAGCGTTGCTTTAGGGGAGTAACAATTACGCAGAACTAATGGATATTGCGTAATTATATAAGTAATATAGCAAGCCGAACTATATAAAAAATTATTAGTCTTAAATTATATTTTATAAAAAGAAAACTAAGGAGAACTAAATCACTTAGCTTTCTTTTATTCCTTTACCAGAGTTTAATGGCAGAAGATCACCTATTGTATACATTACGGATATGTATGTATCCTTATCAACTGAGAAACACTAGCTCCACAAAAGAAATTAAGAGCATTTAATTGTTTTTTTATCTATTAATTTTTTAACGCATCATAGACTCTTTTTTTATTTTGATTTAACTCTATCTTTTAGATTTATATTCTTTCTAGATTCATTTATCTCTTTATTAATTTTAAGACTCTTAGATTTTTTAATAAATAAAAGTATTATCAGTAGGATACAGATAATTACTATAGTACCAATCCAAGAGAAAGTGTTTTCTACTATACAGAAGGTACCAGAGTTTCCATCCATAGAGAAGACAAGATAACTTCCATTAATAGAAGAATTCACTTTTTCCCATCCTTTATCTGTGGATTCCCATACCGTTACATTTCCCTTTGTTTCAGGTAGAAGTAGTCTAAGGGTTGCATCTTTCTGTCCATCTTCTTGACCTTCTAGTTCAACTGTCCAAGCTTCTAAAATTTTATTATGTTTCATTGTAAACTTGGCAGTATTCATATCAAAAGGAAATACTTTCAGCCCAGCATTTTTATGGAAACGACCTTCTGCCAATAATAAAGGTAAAGTACCGTTATCTCGTACAATCTTGCTAGATAAAACAGTTACCAATGGAGTATATATAGCTTCAACTGTAGTATTAAAAGTCATTCGGCTAAAGTCAAAATCTTCCCAATGACTATCATAGCCATCTTTTTTAGGTATAGTTGGCAATAATTTTAAATCAAAGGAATCTCCATATTGGAATGGCACTTTTTCAATGATATTGCCATCAGCTATAAAAGTTATGGAGAATTCAGAGAAAGCCTTTGGTAATGTTTCCACCTTCAATAGTTCCTTATAACTAATAGGGGAAGCTTTTTCACTATAACTGATTCCATCAATGGCAGCAAGTGTATCATGGACATAATAGTTGTTAGAAACTTTTCCTTCGGTTTCACCTGCTATAGAGCCAATCCATTCAGTTCCATTTTTCAATTGAATTAGTGTATAGGAATCTAAAATATTCTTTCCATATCCAGCAATACCACCTACATAGTTTTCACCTGAAATGGAAGACAGTACAAAAGATTTACGTATTGTTGAGTAAGAAGCTCCAGCAATACCGCCTACATAATCTCCACTTTTACTTTCCACATCTCCATAGTTTTCACATCCTGTAATTGTACCTAAGTCCATACGACCTACAATACCTCCTGCATAGCTTTCTTTTACAGTTGCTTTACCATGATTTATACATTCTCTAAGAACTGCAGTAGTTTGATACTTAAAGTTAAGGGAAGGATTTCCCTTTTTAAATACATCATCTTCTGGGTCTAAATCATATTCGATGGCAATAGACCCAGCTATTCCTCCAACACTGATATCACCATCGACAGAACCAAAATTTATATTTCTATAAACTGTACCTAGATTAGTATCTTCTGTATTTTCATCAGATATATCTTCTATAAAATCAGAGGAAGGCCTATCTTCTTTGGACATTATTAGAAGATCAAATATCGCAAAGACTTGGTTACTAATAGTTTCAATATCAGAGACTAAAAGGCTGCTTGCATCTTTTATTTTAGTATTCATTGTATTTATTTGCGAGGATATATGCCCTATATTATCAAATAAGTTTTCTCCAGATTGTCGATACTCGCTACTTATATTTGGAAGTTCAATATTAGGCTCAGATGTTAGAGAAAGTAATAAGTCTTGGATAGAAACTACAATTGTGGTTATGGTCTCAGAAGCATCTCCAAAGCTATTAAATCCACGACTAAAATCACGAAATACACGGCCTGATTGTCTAGAAGTAGTTTCTAGATTGGAAAGAGCATCATAAATATTTCTAATAGCCAGTTCAAACTTTCTAGAGGAATTCCACATATCATTAAATATATTATTTAAATGATTTTTTACATCTGTTGTAATTTCCAATAGTGCCTTACTAAATATAGTAGAGGCCTTTTCTTTAAGTTTAGATAGAGCTGTTGACATGGATGCTAAAGCATTAGATAATTCTTCTAACTCTTGTGATAGACTATTCCAATCAGGATTATCAATATCTAAATCTTTTAGTGCCTTTAAAATATCAGATATAGCCTTGCTACTATCTATGAAGGATTGGTCTAGTTCAGCTAAACCTTCCTCAAATTCTGGAAGTACCTTTTTTATATTTTCTTCATTCCCTAAATTATTTAGTAATTTATGCAAAGTATCTTTAATTTTATGGATAGCCTGTTTTCCTAAATTTACTGATCTCCTTAAATTTTTTAGAGCTTTCTTGGCTTCATTTACTGTAGAAGCCATATCATCAGATGTGATTTCTAGATTGTCAAATCCAGATTCTATATGATTTATTGCAGTATTTAATATAATTGAAAGCTTTTCTCCATCCTCTAATATAGGTATAATTTCTTCTAGGGTATATGCAATACGTTTACTGGTTATATTCACCGTGTCTGTGATATTATCAATATAATCTGTAGCTCCCCTAGATAAAATCTGCATAATATTTTTAGTATCATCAACTGATTTTACTATATCAGCTAATTGAGAAGAGACAGATAGGGAAGAGGACCTAGTATCTGTAAAGGATCTACTCAAAAGATTTTGTAAAATATCTAGTTCATGGTCAAGTTTTTGTAGAGTATCCTCAGAGAAATGAAGCATTAAATATGGCTCTACCTGTCCAACGATACCTCCAACATCTTTACGACCTAGTACAGTATTATAATTATGACAATTGCTTAAATACCCAGATTGTCGCCCTACAACACCACCAACATTGTATCCCATATGCTTGTATCCTACAGTACCACGATTGATACAGTCTTGAAGAAATCCAGATGAGAAACCTGCTATACCTCCTGTATCAGTATGTGCTTTAATATTTTCAGTTGAATTGAGTTGTGACCAGTTTATATCATCTAGATTTAAAGTAGGTTCTATGGCGGAAGTATTGATTTCAGACATATTGGTGGATTTAAGAATAGTACCTAGATTTTGGCCGACTATACCGCCAGTATAATGTTCTCCAGTTACTTTTCCTTCAGATGTACAATTGGATATTGTACCAGTTGCCTCATTTATACCAACTAATCCACCTATATTATTTTTTCCGCTAACTATTCCGTTAAAATTACAGTTTTGAATACTACCTTTATTATTTCCAACAAGGCCACCTATAATATTTTGACTTCCAGAAGGGGTTATATTACCAGAAATATTTAGGTTTTTTATAACTCCATCTTTTTGTAAATAACGAAATAATCCTTGGATAGACCCACTTTGAGATATTAAAAGACCAGAGATAGTATGTCCTTGACCATCAAAGATGCCACCAAAAGTAGGTATTGGCGAGAACTCTATATTTGAAAGGTCAATATCTGAGCGTAATACAACAGTCTTACCTTGGAAATAGGTGTCGAGAGATGCATTCTGACTAAATTCCAATAAATCTTCTGCAGAATCTATATAAACAGTATTGGATACAGCAAAAGATAGGTCTAAATTAGTTACCAATAAGGTGGTGCAGAGTATAATCGATAGAATACTGTTAGATAATTTATTTGATTTCTTCATCATAGTCTTCCTCCTTTCTTTGTGAACTAGATAAAGTCTCAGAATCTATTTGTTTTATAGCGCCAACTTCTACTAGGGCATTCACATCTCCGATAACTGTACCATGAATTTTTGCATCTATCATACCAGATACATATCCACGAACATGACCATCAACTTTAAGATGTCCCTTATGGCTTTGTGTATGTGAGAAGCCTTTGAGTTTAAATCCAGTTTTATCGATAATAGTATCACCTAATAATAAAATTTGAGGTAATACCCCCATGACTAAAATCATAGATATAATTGTTCCACGACCTAGAGAACTTCCAATAGAGGAAATAGAAGGTTCAGAGGAAAGATATCCAATTAAAAGACCAGCTGAAGCCAATATACTTCCAGATGTAATCAAAGTAGGAAAAGCTCGATTTAAGGCTTCTACCATAGCATCTGAAGGTGGCATAGTCTGTTTTAGTTCTTGGTAGCGACTAGTTATAACAATAGCATAGTCTATATTTGCACCCATTTGGATAGAGCTGACTATTAGATAACTCATAAAAAATATATTTACATTATTTAAAGCTGGAATAGAAAAACTAATCCAAATACTTCCTTGAATTATAAGCATTAATAATACTGGTAAACCTGCTGATTGAAATGTAAATAAGAGTACAATCATGACAAAAATAGCAGAGGTAATGCCAATAATGGTATTATCACGGGTGAAGGAACTAGACAAATCATAATTATTAGTAGATTCTCCAACTAGATAAATATCTTTTGGGTAGTATTTAAATGCTATTTTATGAATTTCATTTAACCATTTAAAGGTTTCTTCACCCTCCTCAGGTATATTAGTATTTATAAGTAATCTTGTATAGTTTTTTCCTTGTAACTGGAGTTGTGCATCTTTAAGCTGAGTATACATATTATCTAGTTTTTCTTCTAACTCCTCATCTAAGGTCACATATCCTGCAACTTTTTCCTCATGTAAGAAAAGAAACATATCTATAAGGGGTACAGCATAACTATCTAAACCATTTACTATTTTCCCATAGGATTCTTCATGTACTGCATAGGCACTATATAATAAACGTGCTACCTTAATATCTAAATCTGCCAGCTCAGCAAACTGACGAGACGTGAGAGTATCAGTTAGAACATAATCTTCCACAGCTTTTATATTTGCAAGACCTACTGCGGAATCTGTAATTTCCAATGATTCCAACTCTGCAATCAATTTGCCCTCTTTCTCATAATCTCCAGTAGGAACTAATAAAGCCATGAAATTATTTTTTATAAAAGTATCTTTAATCATCTTCTCTGCAATCTGTTCCTCATTTTGTTTCCTAGTAGTTAGTGTACTATATCCATATACATAATTAGATTTATTAGAAAAATGAAATCCTAAAATCAATACTATTATGAAAATAGGAGGGATTATATACCGAGTTTTGACTACTATACGGCTAAAGGACGTAATATCAGGTATAAAACTTCTATGGGCGGTTTTATCAATTCCTTTACTAAATATCATAAGCAATCCTGGCATAAGGGTAAATACCGAGAACAAACTCCATATTATTGATTTTATTAGAACTATTCCCATATCAAATCCAATTTTAAACTGCATAAGCATCAATGCTAACAGGCCAGATATGGTGGTTAAACTACTGGCAGATATTTCAGGAATAGCTTTACTTAAAGCGGCTATGACTGCCTCTCTAGGTTCTTGAAAAGCTCGTTCCTCAGTATAGCGATGACATAGAATAATAGCATAGTCAATAGCTAGGGCAAGCTGTAGAACTACAGCAATAGAGTCGCTTACAAAGGAGATCTCTCCTAAAAGGAAATTGGTTCCCATATTCAGTAAAGCAGCTGCACCAAAGGTAATCAAAAGTACGGGAATCTCCAAATAAGTCTTGGATGTAAATAGTAGTACGCTGACTATAATTATTACAGCTATTATCATAACTACTTCCATCTCTTTATTAAGAATATCTGCAGAACTAGACCCTACTTCTGTAGATATATATAAATCATATTTTGAAAGCGTATCCCTTATTTTTTCCATAGCTTCTACACTAATTTCATCAGATACTTCTCCCGAAAATGTAATCTCAAATAAGGCAGAAGCAGAACGGAAATGCTTATCATTGTTCTCGAATAATACGGAGGAAACACCTTCTATATTTTCCAATTGTACGGCAATATTTTCAGCTTCTTCATATGTAATATTGCTTACCATAATTTTTGCTGCAGCATAGGTAATAAACTCATTCTCCATTAAGGTAAGTCCCTTTCGAGTTTCTGTATTTTCAGGTAAATAGTCTGTTAGATTATTATTTACAAATACCCATTGAGAAGAAAATACGCAAAAAATTATCAAACCAATAAAAAGTAAGAAAAATCCATTGCGTTTATCTACAATAAAAGTTGCCATGTTTTCCCAAAATGTTTTTTTATTTTCTGCTGTATCCATTTCAAATTCCTCCTCTACTAAATTTTATTTATTATAAAAAGAAAGGGATTGTATAGTTTAGACAGTTGTATAAAAATATACAACTGTCTAAATATATGTTATAATCATGATACAGTAAGGATAAATATATTACAAGAAACAGAGTTTGACCTATGTTTAAAATTATACAAAAAATAAAATATGTCATATTGGAGGTAAATATGAAATATGTTGATAGTACTGAAACGACAATCGCTACTAAGCGAACATTGAAAAATTTAAGACAAGCATTGAAGGATTTATTAAAGACAAAGGCCTTTGAGAATATATCTATTCAAGAACTATGCGATAAAGCCATGATTTCTCGTGGAACTTTCTATAATTATTTTTATGATAAATATGATTTACTTAATTACGATTGGAAACAATTACAATTAGAATTAGATCCAGAGTTTACAAATCCTGATTTAAAATCCGATGATTATGAGAAGTATATGAATTTGTTCTTAGGAAATCTAATAACCTATCTTTCAGAAGAACTAGAAATTTATAGAAAAATAAATAATACTAATGCAAATAGTATATTCTTTATAAATATGCATGAATACATTGCAGAACAGATTTTATTAAAACTAAAGGGATCAATGGAAGATGGAAGTAAGTATAAACTACCTACAGAGCTTCTTGCCACCGTTTATGCCAATACAATCATTACTGTGGGAAGATGGTGGCTACAGCATGGAGAAATATATACGAAAGAGGAAGTTCACAGGTTTTTTAGTATTTTAATCGACCAAAACGTGATTTTTGAAGAATGATTGATCTAGCGCACCCATCTCTATTCAGAAAATTGATGAAGATGTAGGAGTATGGTCTGCTAGCCATAGGATCTACCATACAATACTGAGTATTATAATGAAGTATGTTTTCGATAAAAGTACTGCAATACCCATTTTTAAATTAACATGTAGCCTAAAAGAATAGTTTATGTTTCTTGTAACCCAGCTACATTAGTAAGAGATTTGGACTATTTAAATAAGAGAAGATATAATGTGGAAAAAGTGCAACCAATGGATAGGTTTCCGCATACGAGTCATGTTGAAGTCGTAGTTCTACTTACGAAGTAATAAAACATTTGCGGAAAGGAAGAGAATAAGATTAAATTCTATATTCACAAAGTATACTTAATAGATTTGCAGGCAGAGATTGATAAAATATTTGATAATCCGGAACTATCGGAAAAGTTTTCTCAAGAAGAATTAAAGCAAGCTAAGAAAGAACTATTGTCTAATTATATTGTAAAGTGTGTTATATACTCCTACAAGCTAAGGTCTTATTATAACTTTACTTTCAAGTTATAATAAAACTTGCTATAGTAGTATAGATAAGTATAGAAAGGGTGAGATTTAATTGAAAAAGCAAAAAAGAATTAGAGATTATGGAATAATTATAGGAGATCTACCAACTGGAAATTTAAATAAAATAACTGATGTAAAGGGTATTAAAGTAGGTCATTGTACAATAGATACAAATGAGAATAAAACTGGTATAACAGTAATTCTTCCAATGGAAGATAATATTTTTAAAAATAAACTTGTTGCAGCATCCTATGTTTTAAATGGATTTGGCAAAACAATGGGACTTGTACAAATAGAGGAATTAGGTACCTTAGAGTCTATTATTGCCCTTACAAATACTCTAAATGTTGGATTAGTACATGATGCGGTAGTAGATTACATGATAGAACAATGCAAAAATGATAATATTAAATTAGAATCTATAAATCCTATAGTATGTGAATGTAATGATAGTTACCTTAATAATATACAGACGAGGGCAGTGGGTAAAAAACATGTTTATAAAGCTATTGAGGATGCGTCTACAGATTTCCTAGAGGGGGATGTAGGGGCTGGTAAAGGTATGAGGTGCCATTATCTCAAAGGGGGAATAGGATCTGCTTCACGTGTAATCACCATAGATAATAATACATATACAGTGGGAGTATTGGTTTTATCTAATCATGGACGATTGGAAGACCTTGTAATTGATGGAAATAAAATAGGCAGAAAAATTTCTGAAAGGTTAAATAATGAAAGTTTAGTTGATAAAGGTTCTATTATATCAATAATAGCAACTGATTTACCGTTAAGCAGTAGACAGTTAAAAAGAGTATGTAAAAGAGCAGGAGTTGGTTTAGCAAGGCTGGGTTCCTTTATTGGACATGGAAGTGGTGAAGTTATGATTGCTTTTTCTACTGGAAATATTTTAAAGGATGATGATCCAGATATAGTTAATATCAAAATTTTAAAAGAAGATAAGATCGATATAGTTTTTAGAGCTGTTGCCGAGTGCGAGGAAGAAGCAGTATTAAATTCTATGATTACTTGTGGCAAGGTAATAGGAAGAAATAACAATACATTAGAAGTTTTAAGTAGTTATATAGAGTAAAATGTTTACCATAGATAGGAACACTGACGGGAGCGATTAAACCTTGTCTTTATACTTTAAACTTAGCACAGATTGCATATTATTGAAATAGCCCTCTATGACATTTCAACTTATCTTAGAGGGCTGCTTTTACAGAGCATTAGATCTTCCAAAGGAAAGCTTCGTTATATTTAGTGTCCGTGCTCCCTTTCGGCATCTTCTTTAGTTTGATGAACTGTACCATGTGGATGTGCAGGTGGCGCATAGATAGAGTACAATTTAAGAGGTTTATTACCTGTATTGATTAGATTGTGCCATTTACCAGCAGGTATCATGATCGCAAAGTCATCACATACTTTTCTTTGAAAATCCAAGTTACATTTACTATCCCCCATTTTAATAAGTCCTTGACCTTCTTCAATACGTATGAATTGGTCAACTGTAGGATGAACTTCTAAACCTATGTCTTCACCAATATTGATGCTCATCAAGGTAACTTGTAAATGGTTTCCGGTCCATAAAGCAGTACGAAAAGTATTATTTTGTTTAGTAGCCTTCTCAATATTAACCACAAATGGTTCTGGCCCATAATCCCTTAATTCAATTAGAGCATCATCATTTATTGGTTGTAAAAAACCAAATTCATCAACAATATAAGGATACTGATTAGAAAACTGTTTCGAAAATTCTGTGTTATACATTGGTGCATTAAGGTAGTAAGGACATGAATATGTGTTATAAACACTATACATATTATCTAAGGTATACATTGGTGTATTGTTAATAAAATAAGGATATGGATATGGATTATAAACATTATACATATTGCTCATTCCTTTCATAGGCTTATAAAATTATCATATGCTATATGTTTGGAGAATGTGCTCTAATTCATGCATTATAAAACATATTTGCTGTATTAAAACAAATCAAAATTATATAATGATTAGTCATTTATAATCTCCTAAATTCTTTATGAAAACGGGAGATTTTTTTATTGTTTATCTTATTTAAAAGCCGCAAATATTTTTAATAGACATATTTAAATAGATTTCATTTTGTATTTATCCTCTTTCTAGATGATGAGATAGGAAAAAGTTTATTGAAAACCTGATACAGGTTAAAATATTCGCTGTAGTTAGAACTGTTGCTAACATACCAACAGATGCCTATGAGGAAGGATTTTTGTTTGCTATTTGTAACAAGGTCTACCTATTCAGAATATAATAAAATAAAACTTATTAGGGAGCGTGTTTCAATTGCAATTTTCACTCATTACAATTTTAGAAGCAATTATGCTTGCTTCGGCATTATCTATGGATGCATTTGTATCAGGTTTTGCTTATGGAAGCAATAAAATTAAAATACCCATGCTATCTGTTCAAATCATTAACATTATATGTAGTTCTATTTTAGGAATATCGCTTTTAGTTGGTACTGTGCTTAAACAGTACATTCCTTCATGGCTTACGTTAGCAATTTGTTTTATAATTTTGTTTACATTAGGTGTTGTAAAGCTATTAGACAGTGTTACAAAATCAATTATCAGAAAGCATAACCATTTGGACAAAGAAATAGAATTCTCAATGTTTAATTTTAAATTTATTCTAAATTTATATGCCAATCCGGAAGAAGCTGATGTGGATGCTTCAAAAGTAATTTCACCAATTGAAGCCTCTTCCCTTGCAATCGCATTGTCATTAGATGGTATGGCGATTGGATTTGGGGCAGCACTTGGGAATATAAACGCTTTAGCGGTCTTTTTATGTTCACTTGTTACCGATGCCGCTGCCATTATATTAGGGTGCTATATAGGAAATAAAATTGCTCGAAAATTATCCTTTAATTTATCTTGGCTAAGTGGCGTTCTTTTAATTATTTTGGCATTTTTAAAACTATTTTGATAACGGATATATTTCGGATTTTTCTTGCAACTTTTCAAGAAATATAATATAATTATTCAGGAATAGGGTCGAACCCTGTTCTTTTTTGTTTAATAAAGGAGCTAAAATCAAATGAATAATAATAAACTTAGGAAAAAGAGCAAAAAATCCAACACCAAAGCATCGATTTTTATAAAGACTTTGTTTATATCAATGGCTGTTTTTACTGTCTTGATTTTTTCTGGCGTATTGATTTTCAAGAGTATAGTAAAACCTCCCAGTATTCCGAATTTAGAGGATATTGCATTTCTCCCTCCAGACGGCGAATCAGAAGATATGTTAATAGGTAATGGTTTGCGTGCTCCCGAAGGTTTTACAGCCGATGACAGAAAAGAGGAATTTTATACTTTTCTAATTGTGGGCTTGGACGGAGGCATTAATACGGATACGATTATGGTTGCTTCTTATGATGGGATTAATAATGAGGCAAACATTATCAGCATTCCACGCGATAGCTTGGTAAATGTTAAGCGTAAGATTAAGAAAATTAACGCCGCATATCCGGCCGGCACTATATATGGCGATGGAAAAGATGGCGGAATCAATCAGTTGAAAAGAGAGGTTAAAACTATTGTAGGATTTGTTCCTGATTTTTATGTTTGTATTGATCTTGACGCATTTGTTAAAATAGTAGATGCTGTTGGCGGAGTAGATGTTTACGTACCACTAGATATGAAGTATGACGACCCATACCAAGATTTACATATTAACATAAAGGAAGGCGAACAAATTCTTGATGGTAAAAATGCCCTAAAGTTTGCACGTTATAGAAAAGGCAATAATGGTCGCAATATTATTAGTGATTATCAGCGTATAGAAAATCAACAGGCTGTAATTAAGGCTATGCTTACTAAATTATTGAGCCCTGCAAATATATTGAAGATTTCTGAATTTATAGGCATATTCAATGAGAATGTATATAGCGATATTAAATCCGAAAATATGCTATGGTTTGCTGATCAGCTGAATAAAATCAGGGGAACAGACGCACTTTCAACATATACAATGCCCACCAGCGGTACCAGTGGGCTTCCAATGTATTATGAATATCTTGATGAAGATGCAATTGTTGAACTTGTTAATAAGACCATAAATCCGTATAAAATAGATATTGAGGCGAAGGATTTGGATATTATTAATGGAAAATAAATTTTTTGAATTCAAATCCTTTATTTAAAAGAAGGGCTTCGTGTTTTGATCCTAATAAGCGTCAACGCGATATGAAAAACTAAAGAATAGCGTCGGTATTTTGGAAACAGAATGCCGACGCTTTTTTTATATGAATTTATTAATTATAATCTGCTCTTCACATGTCAATATGCTCTTGCATATATTGTACTGCAAGAAGGCACTATGTCCTTTAATACTCATAATAAGATAATTGTTAGATATGTTTATATAAATTAAGACTCAGTCCAGATGAAGTTCTTACTCCCACTTAAAGAAGTAGGAGATTTGAAATTGTAAGTCATCTGATAAATGTAGACAAATAATAAATTGCTATAGGAAGTGAAAAAAATGATAATATCTAAAACACCACTTAGAATCAGTTTTGTAGGTGGAGGAACGGACTTACCTTCATTTTATAAAAAAATTAGTGGAAGAGTTCTTAGTACAACAATTAATAAATATATTTTTGTAATTATTAAAAAATCTTATGGTAATGAAGTAATACTAAACTATTCTAAAAAAGAGATAGTCAAAAATATTAATGATATTAAAAATGAATATATCAAAGAATCTATGAAGTCAGTTGGCATTGACAAAGGAGTTGAGGTTACTATACTTTCTGATATTCATACTAAAGGAAGTGGTTTGGGTTCTTCTAGCTCATTAATAGTCGGTTTATTAAATGCATTATACCATTATAAAAATGATCCTAAGCCTTTAGATTTTTTAGCAAAAGAAGCATGTAGACTAGAGATTGATGTATTAGGTAAGCCAATTGGTAAACAAGATCAATATGCTACATCTTTTGGAGGTTTTAAAATATATACCTTTAACTCTGATGAAACTGTTGAAGTTACTCCTATTACTCTAGATGAAGTAAGTCTTTCAAATTTAGAATCATGTCTATATCTTGTTTATACGGGTATTACCCGAAGGTCTTCAACTATTTTACAAGAACAAAATACTAAAATTGATGTTAACTTTGAGCATCTTAAAGAGATGTCTCTAATGCCTTTACAAGTGGCGGAAATGCTAGAGCAAAATCAATATGATGATTTTGGAAACTATTTAAATACTGCTTGGAATTATAAAAAACAGCTTGTTGACAGTATTACTAACCCCAAAATTGACCTTCTATATAGTAAAGGGCTAGAGAATGGTGCTATAGGTGGAAAGCTTTTAGGCGCTGGTGGTGGTGGGTTCATTCTCTTTTATGTGCCCCCAAAAAACAGAGAAATCTTTATAAG
Organism: Alkaliphilus sp. B6464; assembly: GCF_018141165.1. Taxonomy (NCBI): domain Bacteria; kingdom Bacillati; phylum Bacillota; class Clostridia; order Peptostreptococcales; family Natronincolaceae; genus Alkaliphilus; species Alkaliphilus sp. B6464. The sequence goes on along the minus strand of NZ_CP058557.1, from coordinate 227,039 downwards.
AGAAATTAGTAAAATTTCCAAAATATTGCCATTTAAATTTGAACCTTATGGCAGCAAAATTATTTTCAATTCAGAGAGTTAGTAATTGATCTAATATAGGAGGAAGATACATGAATGTTCTAATTACTGGAGGAGCAGGTTATATAGGTAGCCATTGTAATAAGTTTCTTCATCAAAAAAATATTAATACGATTATAGTGGACAATTTAAGCTTTGGGCATAGTGAAGCAGTAAAATGGGGAACGTTTATTGAAGGAGATTTTGGGGACAAATGTTTTATAAGTAATATATTTAAGAATTATAATATTGATGCAGTTATTCATTTTGCCGCATGTGCCAATGTGCCTGAATCTGTAATTCAACCAAATAAATACTATATCAATAATGTTTCTAATATGATAAATCTTCTAGATTCCATGGTCGAGAATAATGTTAAATATATTGTATTTTCTTCGTCTGCTGCAACATTTGGTAATCCTAAATATACACCTATTGATGAAAAACATTCTCAAGATCCAATAAACCCCTATGGTGAAACCAAATTGATTGGAGAAAAACTCCTTAGAGATTATGAAAAAGCATATGGAATTAAATATGCTATTATGCGATATTTTAATGCAGCTGGAGCAGACTTAGATTGTGAAATAGGTGAATCTCACTACCCTGAACACCATTTACTCCCTGTTATTTTTCAGGTTTGTCAAGGCGTTAAAGATAAGTTGAATATCTATGGTAATAATTATCCTACTAAGGATGGAAGTTGTATAAGGGATTTTATTCATGTAACAGATCTGGCTTGGGCGCATTATTTGGCTTTAGAATATCTTATTTCAGAAAATCAATCACAGGACTTTAATTTAGGTAGCAACATGGGATTTTCTGTAAAAGAAATAGTGAAAAAATGCGAAGAAGTTTTAGATATACAAATAAATTATCAATTAAGTAGCCCCAGGCTTGGAGATCCAGCCATATTAATAGCTTCAAATACTAAGATTAAAAGCCTATTAAATTGGGAGCCAAAATATAGTGACTTGGAAACTATTATAAAATCAGCCTGGGCTTGGGAAAAAATTAAAGACTATTAATTTATAGTGGGAGGAATATTCCATGAAAGATTTTTTTCATAAATACAAACAAGAACTAATAGAGTCAATCAATAAAATATCTCAAAAAGATATAGAACAATTTTTTCAAATTATGTTAGATTCATATAATAAAAATAAGAAAATAATTATTATTGGTAATGGAGGCAGTGCAGCAACAGCATCTCATTTCTCTTGTGACCTAGGCAAGGGAGCATCTGTTGAAGGTGTTAGAAGATTTAGAGTTATAAGCCTAACCGATAATATCCCTTTGATTACAGCCATTTCAAATGATATATCCTACGATGAAGTTTTTAAGTATCAATTAGAAAACATTCTTGAAGAAGATGATTTAGTAATAGGAATTTCTGCCTCTGGCAACTCCGAGAATATAGTTAAAGCATTTGAGTATGCCAAAAGTAAATCTGCAAAAACTTTTGGCTTAGTTGGCTTTAGCGGTGGAAAAATAAAAGATTTATCTGACGGTTATATTCATGTTCAAAGCTTTAATTATGGCATTGTTGAAGATATCCACTTAATTATAGAGCATGTATTAACGCAGTATTTTAAGAAATACATGGGAGAAATAAGTATTAATAAACCTAATAAAATCCTTGGGCTGGGAGATTAAATGCATAAAGCAGTTTTTTTCGATAGAGATGGAGTCATAAACCAAAAAGCCAATGAGCATGATTATATTAAAATTTGGAATGAATTTAAATTGATTCCTGAAATTATTGGTGTGATGCAACATGTACAATTAAAAGGCTATAAAATAATAATTGTAACAAATCAAAGAGGGATAGCAAGAGGTATTATGACTATAAATAATTTAAATAAAATACATGAAAATTTGCGGCAACTTCTCCATATCCATAATATATATATAACAGGCATATTTTATTGCCCCCATGATATTCATGAGAATTGTAGCTGTAGAAAACCTAAAGTAGGTATGTTCCTAGAAGCTAAAAAACTATACAATATTAACTTTGAACAATCTTTTTTAATAGGTGATTCATTAACAGATATTATGGCCGCTAATGCATTAAAAATAAAATCTATTTTATATAATGAAAGTGCTATCAATAAAAAATTTGAACCAATGCCTAGATATATTGTTACAGACCTTAGTGAAATAAATAAGATTATAGATTAAAACCTTTCATTTTAAGGTTCTAATTTTAGGAGGGATTAAGATTGACAAAGCATGACGTAAAATTGCCAGCATATTATCAAAACAGAAAAAATGATAGTTATGATAAAAATAGTGATAATAAAGAAATTAAGGATATTCCTGGGATAACCGTAATTACTAGTACGATAAGACCTGAATTTATAGAAAATGTATTTGAAAATTACAATAGACAAACATATCAAAAAAAAGAGTTCATTATTGTTTTAAACAAAAATAGCATGGACATCAAGGAATGGGAAAAAAAAGCAAAGCAATATAAAAATATTAGGGTGTTTCAGCTTGATGAAAGAATTTCCTTTGGCCAATGTTACAATTTTTGTGTAAGTAAATCAAAATACGATTATATTGCTCCATTTGATGATGATGATTACTATGCTCCTAATTATTTAAATGATATTGTTGAGGCATTTCAGACTTCAAAGGCAGATGTTGTTGGTAAAAAAGCTCGCTATATTTATTTTGAAAGTTCTGGAACACTAGCTCTTACAGGCCTTAAAAAGGAGAATTGTTATGTTGATCATATTGATGGTCCTACATTATCTTTTAACAAAAAAATATTTGATAAGGTTCAATTTACCGATAAACCTATTGGGGTTGATGGTCAGTTTTGTAAAGACTGTATTGCTAAGGGTATAAAGATATATTCAACAAATAGGTATAACCATGTGTATATTAGACATGCATCTGGCCATCAGCATACTTGGGTAGTAAGCGATGAGAAACTCTTAAGCTGGTGTAAAGTAATAGGAAAGATAGAAAATTACCAAGAATATGTTGCTAAATAATAAATTAAAATTAAGCTACTAATCTTCAGGGATGTTAGGAGGTATTTCTATGAATATATCAGCTGAAAAAATAAGGCAGAATTATTACGAAAGATTGTCGGCATATTCTCAACACGCTAAATGTAATGATCATAATATAAATACTAGTGATAATAGTAATAAGAAACATACAAAGGATATGTCTGGAATAACTGTAATTACAAGTACTATAAGACCCCAATTTATGGATAGTATATTCCAAAATTATAATAGACAAACCTACGCGAAAAAAGAGCTTATCATTATTTTAAATAAAAATAGTATGGATATAAACCTATGGAAAGAAAAAGCAAAACAATATGCAAATATTAGTATATTTCAGATTGATGAAGAGGTTCCATTGGGAGAGTGTTATAATTTCTGTGTAGAAAAATCAACTTATGACTATATTGCTCCATTCGATGATGACGATTACTATGCTCCTAACTATCTACAGGACATTGTTGAAGCCTTTAAAATTTCAAATGCAGATGTTGTCGGTAAAAGAGCTAGATATGTTTATTTTGAAAACTCAGGAATATTAGCTATTTCAGGTAGTAGGTATGAAAATAGCTATGTTAATTATATTGATGGCCCCACATTATCTTTTAATAAAAAAATATTTGATAGAGTTCAGTTTAGTAATGTTCCATGTGGAATAGATGTTCAGTTTTGTAAAGATTGTACTGCTAATGGTATAAAAATATATTCCACGAATAGATTTAACCATGTATATATTAGGCATTCTTCTTCTCATGATCACACATGGAAAATAAACGATAATATGCTTTTAATGTATGGTGGTTGTAGAGTAGTTAGAAAAACAAATAATTATCAGAAATATATTACTAGATAGCTCTGAAAAAGCATCTTTGATGCTTGTGCTAATAAATCCTAGATTTACTTCAGCGACAGCAAAGCTGTATGAGCACCTTCCTAATTACTGAAGGGGAACACTTCCCCTTCAGTCTCTGTTTCTATGATTTTTTTAATTTTATCTTACTATCTTTTCCTAGCAATAATTGATTAGTTTTTATTTCCTCTTTTTCTCCTTCAATTATACAACCTCTTTCAATAATACTCGAGTCAATTGTGCCACTTATATTAGAAATAATAGATTCATCTAGGATTATACTGTTTTGAATATTACAATCTGTAATTTTAGCATTATCATAGATAGAGGTGTACGGCCCTATATAAGCATCTTTAATTATAGTGTTGTTTCCAATAGTTACTGGGCCTGTAATAATACTATTTTTAACTATTGAATTATTGCCAATAAAAACCATACCATCTAGTTTTGAGCCTTTGTCAATGATACCGTTATTTTTAGGCTTTATATTAGATAGTAAATATTGATTTGCTGCTAAAATATCCTCTGGCTTACCTAAATCCTGCCACAAGCAGTCAAACTTTTCATAAGATACTGCATATCCATTATCAATTAACCATTTTATTGCATCGGATAACTCATATTCATTTCTATTTGAAGGTTTTATATTTTCACAAGCAGTAAATATATTACTATCAAAGGTGTATATACCTGCTAGAGCTAGATTGGTAGGTGGATTATTAGGCTTTTCAATTACATCTATTACTCTGTCATTCTCTATTTTGACTATTCCATATCTGCTTGGATTACTAACTTCATTAATTAGAACATGGCAATTGAAATTTGAGTTAACAATATTGTTAATTGCGTTTTTAATGTCAGGATGATAAAGATTATCCCCTAAAATCATCAAAAATTTTTCGTTTTGTATAAAGTCTATAGAGCTTAAAACTGCATTTGCAAGGCCCATAGGCTTCTCTTGCTTAATATAATTGAATGCTATATTTTTATTATCATATTCTTTTAAAGCTTCCTGAAAGCTAGCTTTATTTTCTCCAACCACAATGCCTATTTCATCAATGCCCATATCAACTAATATATCAATAATAAAAAATAGTATTGGTTTATTAGCTAAAGGTATTAAATGCTTTGGCAGTGTATGTGTTATAGGCCACAGTCTACTTCCGACTCCTGCACATAGAATCAATCCTTTCATTACGATTGCTCCTTCCGGTTTATTGATATTAAGCACTTTATTATATTATATGTTGATAAAATTAGATGTGATAGACTAAGACCCAGCTCAGACGGAGTTTTTAATCCTACTGAACGCAAAGTAGTGTAAGTGCCTAGGGGTATATCTATGGAATATGCAATTTGTATCTCCAACTTAAAGAAGTTAGAGAAGAAAGGTTTGACTTATATAGTTTTGTGTTTGTGGTGGGTTAGTCAAATATTTTTTAAGTTAATTTGACTTTGGCATTGGTGGTTTAGACTAAAGGGTTTGAGAGAATATTATACTAAAATATTTGTTAATTTAAGTACAATATTTTATTTAAAAGGGGAGATTTTAAAATAAAAAAGTATTATATTAAAGATATTAAATATATAAGTATATACAAATTGAAGTTAAATGATATATATACGACTATCTGTATATTATAGTAGATTCTATGAAAAATGTTAAATTACTTTTTAATTTATGTAACATTTTAACGGAAAATGTAACTAATTATATGAAAGGGGGATTTTAGTGAAGCAAATAGAAAACTTATATATACTTTACAGACAGGATATTTATAATTATCTGCTTTCTTTAACTCATAATCAGACCCTTTCCGAAGACTTACTGTCAGACACCTTTGTAAATGCAATTAGGTCTATTGAAAGTTTTAAAGGACAATCTTCAGTGAAAACATGGTTGTTTTCTATAGCTAGAAATTTATGGTTACAAAAAATTAGGAAAGAAAAACATACGGTTGAATATAATGACCTTTTAGAATTGTATGTATCAGATAGTATAGCAGAAAGACTAATTACAAAAGAAACAGCAATAAGAATTAAAAATCTATTATTAGAAAAAGATGATCGTACTCAAAAAATAGTAAATATGCGGGTAGAGGGTTATAGCTTTGGTGAAATTGCACAGGAGGTAAATATATCAGAAAGCTCGGCAAGGGTTATTGATTTTCGTGTAAAAAAATGGATCAAAGCTATCTTGGAAAAGGAGGGACTAAGTTGAATATATCTTGCGATGTAATACTTGATTTAATACCGCTTGTAAAAGATGGTGTTGCAAGTGATGACAGCACTATAATAGTTAATGAGCATATTAAAAGCTGTGAGAGCTGTAAAACTGAATTTGAAATTTTTGAATCTACTAATATAGAACAGCCAGTAATAAAAGATGAGAAAATAATTTCTGCTATAAAGCGCAGTATTTTTATAACACAACTTACCATTCTTGCCGCAGGTGCTATTATTGGCGTTGCACTCTCAAATTCTATGGGTATGTTTTATAACTTTATAATTATGCCTCTTATTGGAGGCATAGGTTTTACTGTACTTAAGAGAAAATGGTACTTGACTCCTATGGCAATTTTCATACTCACCTATTTATGGCAAACTATAATAGGTATAGTGTCAGGTGGATTTAACTGGATTGCTCTATATATCGGATTATATTATAGCATAATATATACTATGTTGGTCTGTCTAGGCTTAGTTATTGCAATGCTTCTAAAGTTTACATTTAAGAAAGAAGGGTAAAAATGATAAAAAATACAAGATGAAGAATATAAGCTATCTGAAGAAGGAAAGAAATGTTATTTAACTTATAAATAAAAACGAAGTTAATATAATAGAATGTTCAGCCTCAATTCTAATAAAAATATCCTAGTAAGTAATTTACCTACTAGGATATTTTTATTAGAATCCAACACTCTTGTTTAATTTTTAATTCTATTTTTGATATACAAATTCTCCATCTATCATTGTCTTTTCAACTTTAATATCTTTGATTTTTAATTCGTCTATAGCAAATATATCCATATCCAATACAATTAAATCAGCTACATAGCCTGGTTTTAATCTTCCTTTAAAATCTTCTTTAAATTCATTAAAAGCACTACCAATTGTGTAGGCATCAATAGCGTCTTCAAGCTCCATCTTTTCATTTGGATAAAAGCCACCTACTGGCTTGCCATCTATTCCTAGTCTTGTTACTGCACAGTAAATATTTGGAAAAGGGTTACAGTCTTCTACTGGAGCATCTGTACCTAAGCTTATTGGAGCACCTAGTTTATATAGTGTATTAAACGCATAAGATGTACTTGATAACTCTTTTCCAACACGCTCTTCTACAATCTTAATATCGTAATCTAAGAAAATAGGCTGGTACATAACAGGAATATTCAATTTAGCAATTCTATTTAATTGTTCCATACTTGTTATTTGGCAATGAACAATCCCATGACGAAGAGGGTTCTTTCCATCCTTCATGGTTTTTTCATAGGCATTTATAACACTCTCTATAGCACCGTCACCAATTGCGTGGGTTATTACTCTAATTCCATTCTTTGTTGCTAAATCACATAGATCTTGTAGCTGTTCATGACTTAATGCTGCCACACCTTTAGTGCCAGGGGCATCTTCATAATCCTTTAGCATTAAAGCAGTCCTAGCACCTAAAGAGCCATCTTTAAATAACTTTAATGCACCTTTTGATAAAAATTTTTCATCGTATTGTCCTGTCTTATGTTCTGTTTCAAGATAAGTTTTAAAATCATTTATATCTTGAAAATTGAATTGATGGGAATATCTTAATTTCAATTTTTTATTGTCGTAAATATTATGAATAATATTGAACATACTCTTAAAATCACTATTCATAATATCACATGATTGAACAGAAGTTATGCCGACGCTTAAAGCATAATTTGCAGCTTTTAAAAATTCTTCCTCTATGTTATTATCGCTTTTTTCTGGAATAAGTGAGTGAATTAAACCCACCGCATTTTCATTAAATATACCATTTGGATTTCCATCATTTCCAAGCTCAATTACGCCACCATCTATAACAGTATTTTCATCTACACCTAGTATTTCTAAAGCCTTGGTATTTCCTACTGAAACATGTCCACATACTCTATCAAAGACAATTGGAATTTCTGTAGATATTTTATCTAAGTCAAACCGAGTTATTAGACGTTTCTCACCAGAAGTGAAATAATCCTGATTCCACCCACGACCATATAATACAGCTAGATCCTTGTTCTTTTCAATGAATATTTTACCCAGTTGAATAACTTCATCAATTGATTTAGCCGATGTTAAATTACATGAGTTCATAGCATCGCCTACCCATGAAATATGTAGGTGGCTGTCATTAAAACCTGGTAAAACAGTTTTCCACTGAAGGTCTATAATATTATCGGCATCACTTCTAAGTATATCTTCATTCGTACCAACCTTAGTAATAACTCCATCCTCAATTAAGATTGCTTCTTGAAAATTATTTTTTTCAACATAAATCTTACCATTTTTTAAAATTGTTTTCAAAAGATCATCTCCTTATATTTTTTATGCAGCCTTATTTTTTCTATTAAAATAAAAGTAAAATAATATACCAACAGCTGGTACAGCTAAACCAATAATTGAGGTTTGTGGATCTTCAATAAATGTATTAATCATTAATCCTACGAATATAAAAGTTGTTAATATTACTGTAATAGGATAACCAATTACTTTATAAGGTCTTTCTAGCTTAGGGTATTTTCTTCTGTAAATCATAACTGCATATACACCTAAAGTGTTAAACATCATTCCTGAGAATATAACTAAAGAAGTTAGTTGATTTAAGTTTCTTAATAGCACCAACATTATGGATATTATACATTGAACAATTAAAGGAGCATAAGGTACTTTATATTTAGGATGCAGTTTTTTAAAGCTTTTAAAGAAATGGCCCTCTTCACTCATTGCATAATACATTCTTGGAAAGGCCAGTATACAGCCATTCAAAGCTCCAAACATAGCTATTACCATACCTATTACAACTAGAATACTACCAGTCTTTCCCATCAGTTTCTCTGCTGCATAGGTTCCTAAATAATATTCATTATTTGCTAAAAGGTTTTCAATTTCATTAAAAGGTATAACCTTATATATAGAATAATTAAATAATGTGTATAGTATTGTTATTGAAACAATAGAAATCACAATAGCAAGAGGCAGATTTTTCTTAGGATTCTTTACTTCTTCAGCTACAGTATTTAAATTAGTCCATCCTTCATATGCCCATAAACTTGCAACTACAGCAAAAGCTATCATACTAATAATTGAGCCAAAGCTTACATCAACTGTTTTAGGAGTTAAACTTAGATCTGGAGATACTTTTCCAAATAAAAGGCCTAAAATCATTATGATTCCAATAGGGATTAATTTTGCAATCATAGAAAGGTTTTGTAGCTTAGATCCAGCTTTAACACCAAAATAGTTAACAATAGTTAATCCTATGATTAAGACTATAGCAAAGATTTTAATTGTCCATTCTCCCATTGGCATTATAATAGTTAAAGCACTTGGCAAGGCAATTGCTATTGCAGCAATAGACCCAGGACCAGCGATTAACCAATTATTAAACCCAGCTAAAAAGCCAACTATAGGTGAATAGGCATTACTTAAATATACAGTCAAGCCACCAGCACGAGGATCCGAAGCACCTAGTTCTGCATAACAAATTCCACCTAGTAAGGAAACTAAGCCTCCTAAAATCCAGCTCAATAAAGCTAAGCCAAGACTCATTCCAGTTCTCATTAATACATATGATCCTAGATAAAAAATTCCTGACCCTACCATGATACCCCCTAAAATGCTGACTCCACCAAATAAACTAATTTCTTTTTTAAAACCAGAATCCGTTGTTTTATTCACTTCACTTAAGTTATCAGTCATATATATCCTCCTATATAAAAAAATAAAAAATTCGTCTAATGCTATCCCATTGACTCATGGCGCACTCAATTTAAAAACCTAAGCTTTTAAATTTTAAGTGCTTAAAATATTACTAACATTCTATTTCTTTAAAAACCCTTAATAGTAAGAGCTTTTTACTTTTTTATACAAAAAAAACACCTAACAGGTTTGTCAGGTGCTTATATGCGTATAGCAAAGCTAAAGACATTCCTCTCTCCTTTCTGGCTCAGTGTGAGATAGCACAACATCAAAGTATTGAGCAAATACAATGATGACAGTCCTGTACCTATTTGATACAGACCCAGCACCAGATTTTGAGATCTGATGCTTCGGCGATGGCTCCTTTCGCTATATGTCATAGGTTTTCGACCTCGATATAGTTACTATTAGCAACCGCGCCTCTACCTCACCCGTAAGGATGAGGATTTTTATGAAATTGTCGATTTTTATCATAATAGCATGGTATTTATACTTTGTCAACCTAGCGAAATTTTTTTTAAACATAGTAGATAAGAGGAATTTTCGATTCAACAAACTGCTATAGAAGCAGATAGAGTAGCTGAAGGGCTATCCAATTTCTACTATAGGAAAAGGTTTCACTTTTTCCGTATTCCTGTCAAGATAAAAGCAGATCTTTTAAAACTGTTATATTTGAGAAAGATTATTTTGTTATAGTCTATATCATAAGGTTATATGGACTATAATTCTATTAAAATAAAATTTAAAATAAAACTAAAACTATTTATAAATTTATTACGAATATAATAATAGAGTAAAAAATACATCTATAATTTTTCTAAAACATATGGATAAGTGGTGAACTATGGATAGAGATAAGAGACTAATAAAAAAAATAAAAAAGAAATCAAGTAAAGCTGCAGCTAATGAGCTTGTTTCTATATATTACGAAGAAATATATTCATATGCATACAAACAGACAGTTGATAAAGAGTTATCTATGGATTTGACTCAGGAAATTTTTATAAGCATGTTAAAGGCAATATATAGTTATGATGAAAAGAAAGCTTCTTTTCGAACTTGGCTATATAGAATAGCAACTTATCGTATAGTAGATTATTATCGTTCAAAATATTACAAATATACTAGTATAGCAGTTTCTATTGACGATTTTAGCATATATGATGAGGAAAATATAGAAGTTACAGTAGAAAATAAGGAAGAGGTTAAAAAGATAATTGACATGGTAAATAGATTTGATGCTGCAAACCAACAAATATTTCGCTTAAAGCTTTTTGCAGATTATACTTTTTTAGAAATATCAAATACATTGCAAATATCTGAGTCCACAGTCAAAACAAAGTATTACTCAATGCTTAGAAAAATTAGAAAGGATCTTGAGGTGGTATAGCATGAGAATAGATATGCCTGATGAAAGAACAATAAAGGCCGAAATAGATACTATTGTAGCAAAAGGTTTATATCAAAAAGAATCTTTCTATTCTTATTTAAAAAATATGTACAAGCATATAGGAATTAGATATTTATTTCGTGACGGCCTAGAAATTATGTTTACTATTTTATTAGTATCTTCTATTTTATTTTTTACGATTACTAATAGCAATATATATAATATTGCTAAAACTGGGGGTATATATGCCTATTTGTTTACAGTTTCACCTATATTGTATTTAGTGATGTCAATTTCATCCTTTATTAGTGCAAGGCAGAATGGAACTTATGAAATAGAAATGACATGTAAGTATAATATGTATCAAATATCTGCTTTTAGAATGCTTGTATTCAGTACTATATGCATTTTAGTTAACTTTTTATTTGTATATGCAATTATATCTATATATACAAATCTAAGCTTTTTAAGAGCATTTGCAATTTCAATATCATCACTATTTTTATTCTCTACAGTTTTTCTATTTACAATTACAAAACTTCAATCAAAATTTACAAAATATTTTATTGTATTAGGTTGGATAATTGCCAATTTAGCCTTATGTATATTTGATATTAATTTGTATGCTCAACTATTAAGCAATATTTCTATATATACATGGTTAGCTGTAACTGTTATTTCTCTATTTATTTATATAAAAAATATTAAAGCACTTATTAGTTTTAGAAATATAGAAGGGGTGATTTAAATGTTAATGGTAAATAACGTAAGTAAAAGCTATGGGAAATTTTCAGTTCTTAAAGATATAAATCTTGAATTTACAAATGGTGTTTATGGATTATTAGCACCAAATGGAGCGGGTAAGACTACCTTAATTAAAATGTTGACTACCTTACTTTTTCCAAATGGAGGAGAAATACTTTATAATGGCGCAGATATTTTAAAAATGGGTGACAATTATAGAGATATATTAGGTTACTTGCCTCAAGACTTTGGCTATTATAAAAGCTATAGCCCTAGAAAATTTCTTCACTATTTATCTGCATTGAAAGGAATGGATAGAAAAAATTCTGATGAAAAGATAAATGAACTTTTAAAATTGGTTGGACTTGAAAATGTAGCAGATAAAAAAATGAGGAAATTTTCAGGTGGAATGATTCAAAGAGTTGGTATAGCTCAAGCTATGCTAAACGATCCTAAGATTCTTATATTAGACGAGCCTACTGCTGGATTAGATCCAAAGGAAAGAGTACGATTTAGAAATTTATTAACAGACTTATCTAGAGAACGAATAGTTATTCTTTCTACCCATATTGTTTCTGATATAGAGTCAATAGCCAATGAAATAATTATGATAAAAGATAGGGTAGTTCTATATAAAGATAATTTAAAAAATATATGCAAAATTCTCGATGGAATGGTCTACGAAACAGAAATTGAATTTGATCAAGTTTTAAACTTTAGACAACAGCATTTTTCACTATCTGAGAAGCAGGAAGATGGCAAAATGAAAATCAGATTTATATCTGAAAGCAAATTAGAGGATACTTGGATACATGTAAATCCAAGTATAGAAGATGTATTTCTTTATGTTTATAAAGATGAAGCTTTAGTAAAGGAGTAAGGGCTATGGGTATAAGAAAAAATGAATTTAAAAAGGCCGTAACTTCTCCAGCTATAATAGGACTTTTACTTATATTTCTTATATTTAATTCTGTTATTATATTTCAAAACTCATATTTTAAAGATGATTTACAGGTATTAAATAAGATTGTAAGTAAGTTTGGCTATAAAATAGATGATGAAATGGTGGATAATTTCAAAGAGCATTATGATGGTGAACTAAAAAAACTAAATGAAATAACATATGAAAAGACATCAAAAAACTATAGTAGCGTGGCAGAGATTTTTGGGGAAAGCCTCTATATTGAAGATATTTACAATAAAGAAGAAGTAGAGTTTATAAAAGAGTTAGGAATAGTAGAAGCATATTATTATACAATTGCAGAAATTGACGAAGTTTATTCAAATATTGATCCTATGAAAATAGCTGAAGGTCAAATAGAAAAATATGGGCTTAGTGGAAATGCTGCAGATACTGTAAGAAATCAATATAAGGATTTTAGTAAAAGATTTGAAGAATTAGTTGAAAATAAAGAGCATAAAAACCTATTTTTCATGGGAAAAGCTTATAAAATGCACTCTTTATTGTTTAGAACCTTAGTTAAGACTTTTATTTTCGAAATACTTATATTAGTGGTGCTTATTACAGCTTATTTGGTAAACTATGAATTTGATAATAATACAGAAGCTCTAGCCTATACAACTAAAAGAGGGAGAAATTTAATTATAGATAAGCTTTTCGTATCTATGGCTACAAATATTTTAGTAGCTACAATTATTTTAGTTACTGGTTTAGGTTTGTATTTTATAACTTTTAACTATTTAGGACTTTGGAATGTTCCTATAAGTAGTTATTTTAATATGGAGAAAAATTTGCCTTATATGTCTTGGTGGAATATGTCCTTTATTCAATATTTATTTTCTGGTATAGGGCTTATCTATGCATGCATACTGCTTTTTACTGGAATTACCTTTATAATAGCAAGAGCTATAAAAAATAGTTACATTGTATTTTTTATATTTGCAATAGTATTTGGTTTGGCTATACTTATTCCAGGTATGGTTCCAACTAATAGTAATGCTATTTTTATAGGTGGATTTACTCCTTTTTATTTAATTATAAATCCCTTTATTTGGTTTATGGAAGGTGGAGCATTTTTTACTTTTAAATACTATGAATTACTTACAGTAGGTATATGGTCAGTATCTTTATTGGTTCTTAGTGTTTTATCAATTAAAATATTTAAAAAACAAGATATATATTGAGGTGAATTATATGACTATTATTTTAAATGAAGTAAAGAAAATATTTAATATAAAATCTGTACTTTTACTTATGGCTATAACTGGAGTAATGTATTTTCTTTTTATTGAGTTTCATATAACCAATTTTCCAAATGGTAGGCCAGCTTTAGATATCTATAATATGTTTGTAGAAATGAAAGATAAATATGGCGAATTTATGGATGAAGAAGAATTTGAAGATTTTAAGGTTAGGTATAATGAAGCTAAAGAAGAAGCAGATAAATATATTCAATCTAGAGAAGACTTAAAAAAAGCAGGGATAACAAATTATGATGAGTTTGTTAATATGGACATAAGTAATAAGGAGCTTGATGAATTATACGACGATGTAATATTTAAAAAAAGGATAGATGTGTTTTGGGAACTGCCTTGGAGGGAAGAGTATATAAGAGTTTATGAAAATAGAGACGAGATTGTTATGAGCAGCGCATCCAATGAAAATCAAGAAGTAAGAATTAAAGAAATATTGGAGAAAGATATTGGGACTTCTGTTTTTAATGATGTAGTTTTTTCAAATTACAATGTTTTAATAAAATATGTATCTATTACTATACTAATAGGTATAATGTTTATGATAACTCCAATATATTTAAAGGATAATAAAAATAAAATAAATTATCTTCAGTATACCTCTAAAATAGGAAGAAATATATTTAAAAAGAAGATAGCTGCAGGGATTTTATCAGCTTTCATAATAATAAGTTTACAGCTTATAGGCTTCTTTGTATTATATTCATCAAATAATGTATCCATGTTTTTTAATTCTAATATAAATTCAGTATTTAACAGCATTATTTCTTGGTATGACTTTACATTTATTCAGTATATTATTCTTACAGTAGTTGCAATATATGTGCTGGGTTTTGTTGTTACTTTAATATCTATGCTGGTTTCCAGCATAGGACAAAACTATATAACCGTAACAGGTATTCAATTACCAATAGCACTATTTACCTTTAAGGTACTGTTAAGGTATCTTATAAATTATATGACAAGTATTTCATATCCGAAGTATTTTTTACCTGTATCTTATTTAGTTTTAATTTTTATTGCGATAGTGTCAATGACAATAAGATGGAAAAGGGAAAGATTGTTGGATATTGTTGATTAAAATAAACATAGAATAATTTTTAAGAAGCCATTTTGCTATTTTTTAAGCAAAATGGCTTCTTAATCTTTTTATAATAGAAATTTTTAAAATAAAGTTTTTTAAGGTTTAGTTAAGGTTTAGTTTATTGTGGGGTAAGTTTGGAACTATATAATAAATTTGTAGCAAAAGATAAGGAGGTATGATATTGATGATTTCTTGGGAGCTAAAAAAGATATTTAATGTTAAAACAGTATCTATAGTATTAGCATTATTAATTTTTCTTTTAGGTATTACGATTTTTTTAAAGCCTACATTAGAGACAGAAAATATATATAGGAATGATAGGTATGAATTAATAAAGGACACTAGATCTAAAGAAGAAATTGCAGGGGAGAAATTTAATGAAAAAATTCATCAGTTAGAAGAAGTTGTAAATATTTCTGAGGGTAACCCCTTTACCAATAAACTTAAAAATACTGCCGAAGAGTATTTAAGTTCTATGAAATATAAGGAATATAAGGATGTTGATTTTTATAAGGTTTTTAACCATAGAGTAGACCATCCTTTTATGTCAATCATTATAGTAATTATTTTAGTTTTGATCTTTTCAAATATATATACAGACGAAATCATTACAGGGGTAGATAATATTATTCTTTCATCTAAAAATAAGTTTAAGACTTTATATGCAAAGTTAGCATTAGCAATAATTATACCTATTGTTATTTATGGGTTATATTTAGGGATAGTATTTCTAATAACCTTAGTTCAGTATGGAATGCCTATAAATGGAGAACTTGAAGCCTTTAGAATTGTTGATATTGGTGCCTTTTTTCATAAGGCTTATACAATCATCGAATATTTAACACTTAAGATTGCAACCATTACAGTAATATTTATCAGTATATCAGTGTTCTCAAGTTTTTTCTCATTTATTTCAACGAATTCTTTAACATCTATAAGTGCCACTTTGATTTTTATGGGAATTGGTAAAGTTTTGACACTTATTAAGTTTTTACCTAGCTCATTATTAATAATATTAAGCAAAGTAAATTATATAAATTTAATATTTTATCCGGATGAGTTTATAGGAATATATGCTGGACAAGTCGATATTTTTGGAAAGAATTTAGATGTTTTAAGCTTGTCTAATGGAGTCTTGATATCCATGATATTTGTAGGAGCAGCACTTTGTGTTTTTACATTTAAAAAGTTATTAACTAGATAAATTGAGGAGGTACATTTTATGAATAAGCTTGAAATAAAAAATTTAACTAAAACTTATGGTAGAAAAAAAGCAAATGATAATATAACAATTACTCTTGAAAATGGTGTATATGGACTTTTAGGACCTAATGGAGCAGGAAAAACCACCATAATGAAGCAGATAACAACTTTAACAGAGCCATCGGAAGGAGAAATTATTTATAATGGAGAGAATATAAAAAGATTAGATGATAAGTATAGAGATTTAGTAGGATATCTTCCACAAGAGTTTGGAGTGTATAAAAACTTTTCGGCAAAACAATTTTTACAGTATGTAGGAGCTTTAAAAGGATTAACTGGTAAAAATGCTACAGAAAAAATAGAAGAGCTTTTAAAACTTGTAGGACTATATGAAGTTAGAAATAAAGCAGTAGGTAAGTTTTCTGGAGGAATGAAAAGAAGAGTTGGAATAGCACAAGCTTTATTAAATGATCCTAAAATTTTAGTGTTAGATGAGCCTACAGCAGGACTTGATCCTCAAGAAAGAGCAAGATTTAGAAATCTTATTTCACAAATTTCTAAAGATAAAATTATTATACTTTCTACACATATTATTTCAGATATAGAGTCTATAGCGAAGGAAACTATTATGATAAAAGATGGAGCCATTCTTATGGAGGGAAATCATAGGGATATCCTTTCTGCTATGGAAGGTAAGGTGTATAGTATAAAATCTACTAGTGAGAATGAAGTTAATGAGATACAAAATAATTATAAAGTAGTAAATATTCAACGTGGAATTGATGATGTAGAACTTAGAATTATTAGTGACAAGATGCCTCCATATAAAGAAATAGAGGCTGTTGAGCCGAAGTTTGAGGATGTTTATATGTTCTATTTTGACTTAGAAAATACTAGGGAGGTGTAATTTGTGGGTACACTTATAATGTTAGAACTAAAAAAACTGTTTTTTAAAAAAAGAATATTAATTGTGTGGGCCGGTTCATTGCTTTTAAGCTTTGTTTCAATAAGAGCTTTTTCAATAGAGGAGACTTATGCAGATATATTTAGTAAAGGATACGGACTTGCTCCTTTAATGGGAATTGTAATGTTTATGATATTTTCAGCAGCTTATACATTAGAATATAGCTCGAATATGTCTGGATTAATCAAAACAACGAAAAATGGTAAAAGAGAAATCATTTTAGCGAAATCAATAGCTGCTGGGATTTCAGCTTCTATAATAAATATTTCAGTTTTTTTAACTGTAGCTTTGTCTGCCTTAACCAAATTTAAATTTGATGGACTAAATATTCCATTAAAAAGTTTGTGGTACTTTGGCAATAGTGGTTCGAATATTACTGTTATTCAAATGATTTTAATAACTCTATTGACTATTATACTTGGATCGTTTTTCTTTGCACAGATAGGATTATTTTTATCATCAATCAGTAAGTCAGCAGCGGTACCTTTTATATTTGGTGGGCTTATTATGGGGTTACCATATATATTAGAAGGATTTTTAAGTGGCATTGGATTATCAAAATATCTAGCTTTTACACCACTTTGGGGAATGATGAGCTTTCAGCTGATAAGATATAAATCTTCAACTATAACACCAATTATTCTTATAATAATATTTATAGTAGGACTAATATTATTGCATAAATTTACTTTAAAAGCTTTTATAAAAGAAAGATAAAAATCATTGTTCGGAAGTAGTAATGGTGCAAATAAAATTTGGGTTTTTATTAAAGCGGAAGGTAAATAATTTTTCACAATAGATTGTCTAAAAAAGGAGTAGTTTTGATCTAAAAGGGGTATTAAGAATTACAGGAGGTGCAGTATGCAAAAATATAATTTTACTTTACAAGAAACTGATGGAATGAATATTTCATTAGAAGATTTTAAGGGACAAAACGTGGTAATTTACTTCTATCCTAAGGATAATACATCAGGTTGTACTACAGAAGCAACAGAATTTAGGGATTTATATGATGAATTTAACAAATTAAATACGATTATACTTGCAATTAGTAGAGATAGTTTAAAGTCCCATGCAAAGTTTAGAGAAAAGCAGAATCTTCCTTTTTTACTCCTTAGTGATAAAGATGAAGAAGTTCACAAACTATTTGATGTGATGAAACTAAAAAAAATGTATGGCAAAGAATATATGGGAGTAGAAAGATCGACTTTTATAATTGACAAAGATGGAGAATTGATAAAAGAATTTAGAAATGTGAAATCTAAAGGGCACGCAGAAGAAGTATTGAAATTTATAAAACAAGAGATGGGTAAATAATGGTGGTAATATATTAGCTATGCTTAAATGTTATAAAATAAAACCTATGTACAACCATAGGTTTTATTTTTTTAGAAGAGCTTGGGACACTATTTCATTAGGAGTAAAAATTTTAATATTAATATTATGTCACAAAATTATGTTTGTTTACGTTATAGAAGTGAGAACCCGTTTTTAGTTTAATGAAGGGAGATGTGAGATGCAAGCAAGTAATCTTGATTATACTTTTGCTACAGGTGGAGAGTATGAACTACGGTGTGCTATAGATTTATATGGACAATCTCTTTTAAGATATTGTCACAATATACTTTGTGACTACTTTGAAGCTCAAGATGTTGTGCAAATAACATTTATCAAAGCCTACAATAAAAGAAGAAGCTTTAAAAGTGGAACATCCCTATCTGCATGGCTATATCGTATTGCATATACTACTTGTATTGATTCACTGAGAAAGAAAAAACTACTATTTTTTATGTCACAAACCAATACGGAGTCAATGCATTTTGTGCATCAAACAAATGTGGACTCAAAATTTATAAGTGATGATTTAAAAGCAGCACTTTTAACTCTATCTCCAGCAGAGCGTGCCTTGGTGTTTAGTCGAGTTATTGATGAAAAGAGCTATGCAGATTTAGAAACTATCTATCATGTTTCTGCTACTACATTACGCAAACGTTATGAACGGGCAAAGATAAAGTTGTCTAATGCATTGAAAGAAGTTGATTCTTATTATAAAGAATTGGAGGAAACCAAATGAATTGTGATTCTGAGGAAATAATTATAAAAAAGGCACTCAACACTATTCAGACACCTAAATATGACATTGGTTTGGAAGTGGAAAAGAAAATTAAAAGTCACAAGTACCCTATGAGTTTTAAAAAATCCATCTCTGTTGCATTGGCAGTTTGCTTGTGTTTTATGCTTTCTGTCGGCGTAATGGCAGCGAATATTCCAAGTTTTAGAAATCTTTTATCTATCGTTACTCCAGATATAGCATTAATGCTTCAACCTGTGGAAATTAGCAGTGAAGACAACAGAATTAAAATGGAAGTAGTAGCAGCTATGAATGATGATGAAATGGTAGTTATTTATGTGACAATGCAGGACTTACTAGGTAATAGAATTGATGAAACACTTGATATTTATAACTACTCATTAACTGGAGCTCGGACGTTTAATTGTCAAATTGTCAACTACGATGAAAAAACGAAAACCGCAACCTTACGTATGGAAGCTAACGGAGGAGAAAAACTGAACGGAAAAAAAGTAAGTTTTCGCATTACCTCCTTTCTTAGTGATAAGCTAATATTTGATGGAGTTGAAACAGGAGTTAACCTTTCAAAGGTAGCAACAATCAATGATTCACAAACAATCCCTCTTGATATGAACAATATTCCAGGTGGAGGCGGTGATCTATATAAAGAGCTTAAATCCCAGGGGACAATAAAAGTTTTAAAGACAGATCAGTTGAAACTTACTCTCCCTAAAATAAATTTTGTACATATTTCTAATATTGGTTATATTGATGACCGCCTTCATATCCAAACTAAATGGATGGGAGATGGTGTTGATGACCATGGCTATTTTTATTTTGTTGATAATTCAGGAAATAGGATAGATATTTACCCGTCTAGTATTACCTTTGGAGTCGATGAATCAGGTAATACAAATTATGGACATGATTATCAGGAATACATCTTTGATCTAGACAATATAAATCTTAAGGACTTAAAGCTTATGGGCCATTTTGTATCTAATGGTAATTATACAGAAGGAGACTGGAAAACTACATTTAAAATTCAGTCTGTTGGCGAAGAAAAGAAAACAGACTGCAATACCAAATTTGACACATGGGTCACAAATAGTATATCAGTGTCAACAATGGGAATAACTTTGGTAGGTAGTGGTGAAACTAAAAATTTAGAAGAAATAAGTATTAGCGCTAATATGACTGATGGCAGTGTTCAAACATTTAATTCAGTTAGAAGTTACAGTGAAGATGGGAAAGTTAAACTTAAATATGTATCTCCATTACCATTGGATGTTTCCAATGTCAAATCAGTTAATGTTAATGGAATAATTATTGATAAATTCAATTAAAAGTGGAATAAGCATTTTGACGAGATATGGCAGTATAGTAGGAACAGGGACAAGATATTTGTCCCTGTTCCTACTATAAAAATAATATGATAAACTGTAAGAAAATAGGTGCTTCAATTTACCTAAATTTTGAAGGGATGGGTTTATAATGCGTGTTTTTCTAGCTATAGAATTTCCAGATGATATAAAAGAATATTTGGATCAGGTTCAACAGGTAGTTAAGCAAAAAAGTGTAAAGGGTAATTTTACTAATAAGAAAAACTTTCATTTAACCCTTAGATTCATTGGGGAAACCACAATTAATGAGTTAGATAAATTGAAGGAAGCTATTAATAAAATATCATTGCACCAGAGTTATTTTCAGTTAAGTTTTAGCAAACTAGGTCAGTTTACTAAAGGTAATAAGCTGGTAATTTGGGTTGGGCTCGAACATAATGAAATCTTGAATCAACTATATATTCTTTTAGAAAGAGCACTTGAGGAGGGAGGATATCCTAGGGAAGAAAGTAGCTTTGTTCCTCATATAACTTTAGGCAGACAAGTAGTGCTTTCTAGGGAATTAGATAAAATTAATGAAAAAATTCATATTGATGAGATGGCAATACCGGTAAAGAAGATTTCTATAATGGAAAGTACTAGAGTAAATGGCGAATTAACATATATTCCACTTTATTCAAAAAGCTTGAATTTTCAAACTATACTCAAAGAAGAAATAACTAAAAAATTGAAGAGAGGGTAGTAAATTGCTGTATTATAAAGGTTGATTTTTTTCGAAAATGTAATAGTGGAGTATAATAGATTCAAACCCATATTAATAATAAGAGGCTGTGTTTATCTATGAAGTTCAATTATTTTATGCCAACAGAAATTTATTTTGGAAAGGGAGCCATTGAAAATAATAAAGATGCCATGATAAAGCTTGGTAGTAAAGCATTGATTGTTACTGGGAAAAGTTCATCTAAAGAAAATGGTTCTTTAGAGCAAGTAATTAGTGCTTTAGAAACCTTAAATATTGAATACGCTATTTTTGACGATGTAAAACAAAATCCTTGTCTTGAAACTATAGAAATAGCCTATAAGTAAAGATTGACTCTTAAAAAACGAGGTGAAAATTATTATAGGATATAAATATGATAAAGAAACAATAGAAAAGAAACGTGCTTATATTTTTAATGAATTAATTAAAGTATCAGTAAATATAAAAAGTGGAATCATTAAAGAAGTATCAGCTTCTGATTTAAAGATACTATTTGAACTTTATGACAGTATATTTTTAAACAATTGGTTTAAGGATACATTTAAAGGTTCTCTAAAATTTTCACTTTCTAAGCTCATGACTAAAAGTGCAGGACTTACTCTTTGTCCTAAAAATATAAATGTATTAAATCCAGAAAATATTGTTATAGAATTCCGTATTGGAGTGAATTTCTTTCTTCACTATGATCTTGTAGATAGAACCAAGATAGTATGTGGTATAGAAACTAACAACGCCCTTGAAGCACTACAATTAGTTTTAGAACATGAAATTTGTCACGCTATAGAATATTTATATTTTTATAAATCTAGTTGTAGAGGGGATAGGTTTGAGACAATTGCAAACAATCTCTTTGGCCATACTAGTAGTTATCACCAGCTTCCAACGGATAAGGAATTAGCTATGGAAAAATTTAATTTAAACATTGGTGATAAAATATCATTTATTTTTAAAGGTAATAAATTAAATGGTATTATCTATAGAATAAATAAACGGGCAACCATTATGGTACAGGATAAAAATGGACAATATGTTGATAAACAAGGAAATAGATATTTAAAGTATTATGTAGATTTAAATAGAATAGTAAAGTAGGTTAAAGTTCTAAATATCAGAGATCAATTTATTGAAAGAAATATTAGAACTATTTTTATTGTTTCTTTATATTAATATAAAAACCAGAAAGGAGTAGAAATAATATCCTTCTGGCTTAGAGTTAATAAAGTGTTAAGCTATAATTTCTTCCTTCTCATCCGAATCATCTGTATCTGTAGGTAGTATTATATTTAGTATAATTCCAACAATAGCAGCAAGAGCCATTCCTACAAGTTTAATTTCAGTATATCCAATTTTTATTGGGATCACAGCTCCTCCTAAACCGAAAACTAGGATAACAGCAATGATAATCATATTTCTAGATCTTGAAAAGTCTACTTTATTATCTACAAGTGTTCTAGCTCCTATAGAAGCTATCATTCCAAACAAAATGATTACTGCTCCACCAATTACCGGCTTAGGTATAGTGCTTGTAAAAGCATTTAATTTAGGAGTTAAACCTATTAA
Source organism: Alkaliphilus sp. B6464 (assembly GCF_018141165.1). NCBI lineage: Bacteria > Bacillati > Bacillota > Clostridia > Peptostreptococcales > Natronincolaceae > Alkaliphilus > Alkaliphilus sp. B6464. The sequence goes on along the minus strand of NZ_CP058557.1, from coordinate 203,836 downwards.
TATTGTCATAACCGCAGCTATTCTCATAACCTTTGGGTCCCATACTTTTGTAAGTGCTAAAACTCCTGTATTTTGAGAGTAAGTTGTGTTAGCAGGTCCTCCAAAACATGCTGATACTGATGTAGCTAAGCCATCTCCAATAAGAGTTCTTGTTAGCCCAGGGTTTCTGGCAAAATCTTTTTTTACTACTCCACTCATTGCCAATACATCGCCTATATGTTCTACAACTGTAGTAAGAGCTATTGGAGCCACAATCATTGTTGAAGCAAAACTAAACTTAGGTAATGCAAAGTTTGGAACTCCAATCCAAGGAGCTTGTGTTATAGGAGAAAAATCTATTCTTCCTAAAATAACTGCCAGCAAATAACCTGCTGTAAGTCCAATAATAACGGGTACAATTTTTAGAAATCCTTTGCTAAACATTGCTATTCCAATAATAACAGCTAATGTTACCATTGATAATAGCCAATCTTGAGATGCCATTGCAATAGCATTAGGTGCGAGAGTCATACTGATTACTATTATAATAGGGCCGTTAACGATTGGTGGAAAATATTTTAATATTTTTTCAGATCCATAAATAGATATAAGCCATGCGAAAATCATATATATAATTCCAGCTACAACAATTCCGCCACGGGCATAATCAAGACCATATAAGTCACCAGCTAAGATAACTGGCGCAATGAATGAAAAGGACGAACCTAAATATGCAGGTACTTTACCTTGGGTAATAAAATGAAAGATTAGTGTTCCTATACCTGACATAACGAGCGCCACACCTATGTCAAGACCAGTTAATATTGGAACCAATACAGTTGAAGCGAATAGTGTGAATACATGTTGGATACCAAGAGTGATGCCCTTGAGTGGTCCAAGAGTACTTATGTCTTCTATTGGAGCATCATTTAGTTTTCTTACTTTACTCATAACTTTTCCCCCTTTTTTATTTAATTCTCCTTCAGTTACACAATCCCCAGTTGCTAAAAAGTTTTTAACCCAATACGTCTTGAAAATAATTAAACAAAGAATTTAAGGAACCTAATTGAGCTATCAATTTTCCTACAATATCACCTCCAATTTGTGAAAAAACCTCACTTAAGGTTTGCTTTAACAGTAAAATTAAGTGAGGTCTTTATAGTATGAATTTATAAGTAGTAAATATGTAAGATTATGAATACTTATAAAAAGTTTGATATATATGATAATTTTTACATAAATACTTTTAATACATGACATTGTATGGAAAAACTGGACTATTAACTCAATAATACATAATTTTATTGTTTGTTTCATCGGTATAATATAACAAAATTATTATTTTTTTTCGCATAAAGTTTGTCTATAATTTATAAACACATTTGTTATCTATATATTAGAATAGTTGTCCTATAGAATAAAAAACCTATAGCAGAATTAGGACAAGAAAAAAGTAAGAAAACCAAGGGGGGGAGGTTAATGCCTTTGAGGAGATAGTATCTATGCCTATTGCTTTATGACCAACTATATACATATATCAAAGATGTACTGATAAGAAAGGAATATATCTGATTCCTATAAAAATAATCTTAATATAGTTGGATAATATATTATAATTATTGAAGCTATAGCTGAAATCCAAAATATTATTCGAGTTTTTCTATTGGAATTTTTCTTTTCTATTATTGTATAAGACAGATACAGCATTATCGCTGTAAGTATAACAAATATAGGTTTATATTTTGTTAAGTTTGAAAAATAAGCTATACCAAATGTCCCTAAACCTAGGGATGCTAATATTAAGCCTCCACCTCAACAAAATGCGGCAAATATAGCTGGTATAATCGAGAATATACTAAGTAGTTTTTCTTTCATAAATCAAACCTCCTAATCTTATAAAATTAATCCCCAAAATCTATATATATCGTAATATTAATATATAAAGATATAATACCATTATTTCAAATAAAATAAAAGGCTATATAATACTTGCTAACAATACAAAGTAAAAAAACTCATTAATTTGAATCTTCTTATATATTATAAAAACTTAAAGAAGATTTAAGGTTTTTATGGGTATAATCTTAATGTTTAACATTTATACTAATCTTTAAGCTAATTTTAAATAATTGAGCAGCAATAATTGATTAGTATTTTAATGCAATATACGGAGGGGTTAGTGTGAATAGGATTAATTTTTTGATAGAGTATTTTAAATCACCAAGGACTATAGGGGCTGTAGCACCTAGCTCTAAAAAACTTGCTGAAAAAATGGTCGGTTCTATAGATTTTAAAAGTGCACAATGTATTATAGAATATGGGCCTGGAACTGGGGTATTTACAGATAAACTTATTAAGGCCAAGAAAAGAGACACAATATTAATATTAGCGGAATATAATAAAGAGTTTTGCAAACAGTTGGGAGAAAAATATGGTGATTATGATAATATTGTAATAGTAAATGATTCTGCTGAAAATATATATAAGTACTTAGAAGAATATAAGATTGAAAAGGTAGACTATATAGTTTCAGGGTTACCATTTACAAGTCTACCCCTAAATGTATCTAATAAAATATTAGATAATACCCGAAATATATTAAGGGAAGATGGCGTGTTTATAACATTTCAATATACTTTACTTAAAAAGGAATATATATCAAGTTATTTTAAAGACATAAGCTATGAAAGGGTCATTTTAAATGTACCACCAGCTTATGTTTTAAAGTGTCAAAATATGTGATGTATGAAGTAGATTAAAAAGGAGGGAAGAGCAGTTGTTGCTGTTGTTTGTGCAGGGGAGAAGTCAATGCTTGATATAGGATTAACTGTTGAACATTTAGAGACCAAGGGTGTTCCTGTTGTTGGATTTAAAACAGAAGAGCTTGCGGCTGCACTTAAGGCAAAATGGGAATAAATCAACATCATTTCTTCTTGCAAAAGTCAAAGAAATTACAGGTGGAGATAGCTTAGAGTCTAATATCCAGCTTGTGTATAATAACGCTATGCTTGTAGCTCAACTTGCTGTGGAGCTTTCAAAGCTTAATAAATAATACAAAAATAAAGCCAGGTAAATTTGCCTGACTTATTTTTTCTAGTCTTTAGTGTTTATATAATTGGCAATTCAACAGTAAAAGTTGAACCCTCGTGCAATTTGCTTTCTACGCTAATACTACCACCACATAAATCCAAAATGCGTTTTACAAGAGATAGTCCTAACCCATTGCCATCGTAAGAATGAGCTTTATCGCCTTGATAAAACTTTTCAAAAATTCGTATCAGAGTTTTCTCATCCATACCTATACCAGTATCACTGATTTTTATTTTTACAGCAGAGCTTATCTGATAAAGCCTTATGCTAATACTACTATTTGGATTTGAAAACTTAATGGCATTACTTAAAAGATTAATCCAAACTTGTTGGAGCAATTCTTCATCTCCTTGATACTTAACTTCATCAAGTTCAATATCAAAGTCAATATTTTTTTTGCTCCACTCATGCTCAAGTAGTAAAATACTTTTTCTTATTTGCTCATCTAAGGAGAATGCAGCTTTTATATCTATCAATTCTTGATTTTCAAGCTTTGATAGTTTTAAAATATTAGAAGAAAGTTTAGATAGTCTTGCTGTTTCTTCAACAATTATGTTTGTGTATTCCTGTTTTTCATCATCTGACAGATTACCGTTTTGCAAAAGTTTTGCAAAACCTTGAATAGAGGCAATTGGTGTTTTAAACTCATGGGATACACTATTGATGAAATCTTTACGGAGGTATTCTATACTTTTCAGCTCTCTTGTCATTTTATTAAAGTTCTTTGTAAGTTGTCCAATTTCGTCATCACTTGTACTTGCAAGTTGTATGTCAAAATTACCTTTTGCAACTTCTTTAGTAGCCGATGTTAGTTTTAATATGGGTTTAACAGCTCTTTGTCCTAATAGAGCAATTAGAAAAGCTCCAATAATGACATAAGAAAATAGAGTAATACTTACACGAGAAGAAACAATTTTAAAAATATTATTATTTGGATGAAGACTAATTTTAACATAAGAATCATCTAACATTAGCATTGTGGTTGCCACAGGAAATGCTTCACGAGATAAAAAAACGATTTCATGATCTTGAATTTTCTTAAGTTCTTTCGTTGTTATATCCAATGAATTAATATCTTCAACTATTCTAACATCGTACATAAAATTAGAGGTAATATTAACTATATCATCTATGCTTAAATCAGTTTTATTACCTAATTCTAATATAGAAATTGCAATTGCTTCCTCGTCTAGTTTTAATTCATTTCTAATACTACTATTATTAAAAAAAATAGATACAAAGAATGAAAAAATGGAAGAAATAAACATCAGAGAAACTAAAAATAGGGCAAGTTTTACTCTAATCTTTTTCATATCAATCTTTCCGCCTTATATCCAAGCCCACGAACAGTAACAATATCAAATTCTGGAAAGTCGGCAAGTTTTTCTCTTAAGCGCTTGATATGAACATCTACTGTACGTTCGTCAGCTTCTGCATCCATGCCCCATATCTCATTCATTAGCTGTTGTCTTGTAAATATTTTTTTTGGATAACTGAGTAGTTTAAACAAGAGATAAAACTCTTTTTTAGGCAGTTGTATAGAATCTGTACCTCTGTTTATAGTTAAGGCATCATAATCAAGAACAACCTCTCCAACTGTCAGACGATTCTCATTTATGATACGGGAACGCCTAAGTAGTGCTGCTACTCGTAAAATCATTTCATCAATATCAATAGGTTTTACCATATAATCATCTGTTCCTAAAATAAATCCTTTCTTTTTATCTTCAAAACTTTCCTTTGCAGTTACCATCAAAATTGGTAAGTTATAGTTTGATTGTCTTAGTTGATCGGTTAACTCATATCCGTCCATATTTGGCATCATAATATCGCTTATAATTAAGTCTACATGGGATGTATCAAGTATATCTAAAGCTTGCATACCGTCTGCAGCATTCAAAACATTATAGCCATTTTGCTTTAATACGGCGGTCATCAACTTACTAAGGTTTTTATCATCTTCAACTACTAGAATATTAACCATATAGCTCACCTCTACCCAATATTATACTACTAAACACTTCTCAATGCATCTATTGGACTTAATTCACTAGCCTTTTTAGCAGGTGCCCATCCAAAGATAATCCCAACTGCGGCAGAAAAACCGACACCAAGTGTTATAGCACCACTAGATGGAATAAAGGTAAATCCTATTGCAATAGATACTATCCATGAAATACCTACACCTAATAAAAGCCCGATAAAACCACCAAGAAGTGATAGAAAAATGGATTCAATTAAAAACTGTAGCTGAATACGTTTTGGTTCTGCACCAAGGGCTTTACGCAGTCCAATTTCAGTTGTACGCTCTGTTACTGATACTAACATCATATTCATAATACCAATGCCACCGACCAACAGAGCAATGGATGCAATACCTGCCATCATGGTAGTCATCATGCCAGTCATGGTGTTCATTGTGTCGAGTAAGTCTTCCATATTAATAATGTTGTAGCTGTTTTCCTTGTAATTAAAAGCCTGGTTTAATATTAATTCTGCAGATTCTATTACTGTATCTGTTCTATTCGAATCGGAAATAAGTAGCTCTAGGGAGGAAATATTACTAATACCGGCCATTCCCATTGCTGTTTTATAAGGGATAATAGCTTTACCTTCAGAGCCTTTACCTATTCTGTTGGCTGCCATAGAATTTATATCTGTAGCAACATTGCTATCAAATACACCTACGACAGTGTAAGTAATCCCATCTATTTGCATAGTTTGTCCTATAGAATTTTCTCCAAAAAACAGAATTTCTTCCAGAGATTGATTGATTATAGCCACCTTGTTTTTACTTTCCATATCTAAAATATTGAGTGCTCTCCCACGTAGAATTAAATCAGGATTATGCTGAAAATAGACTTCGTTTTTTCCTTCAATTGCCACATTTTCTTCTACAGAAGCATTTCTAACTATATAGCTTTGCATAGAAAGTGTGGGGGATACACCTGAAACATTTTCGATTTCTGAGAGTTTCTTCATATCATTATCACTTAGACCTTGTTTTAAGGGAGTACCGAATGCCTGTACAGTAATTTTCCCAGCACCTAAACTGGAAAATTGACTAGTAACCTCACCTGTAACACCTTGTACAATACTAATCAAAGCTATAATAGATGTTACACCTATGACAATACCGAGGGTTGTTAGAAATGAACGCATTTTATTATGGGTAATATTTTGCCATGACATTTTTATACTTTCTCTAATCATTTTATCCCACCTCCTCGTATAAGTTTCCGTCAAGAATATTTACAATTCTGCTTGCGTGTTTTGCAATATTAATATCATGAGTAATCATAATAATAGTTCGACCTTCTTCATGTAGTTCACGAAATAGCTCCATTACCTGATGTCCTGTTTTTTGGTCGAGTGCACCTGTTGGTTCATCTGCAAGAAGAATGGTTGGGTCAGTAGATAATGCTCTTGCAATCGCCACACGTTGTTGCTGTCCACCAGATAATTGGTTTGGATAATGGTACATTTTTTCTTCAAGCCCAACACGTTCAAGCATCTTTTGAGCTTTTTTTCTACGTTCTAATGGTTTGACTCCTGAATATATTAAAGAAAGTTCTACATTTTGAATTGCGGTAAGTCTTGGTAGCAGTTGAAAAGACTGAAATATAAATCCAATCTCTTTACTACGAATATGGGCAAGTTCAACTTCATCAAGTTCTGCAATTCTACGATTAGAAAGAATGTATTCTCCACTTGTAGGAGTATCTAAACAACCAATTATATTCATCATAGTAGATTTACCTGAACCAGATGGGCCTAAAATAGAAATAAATTCACCTTTATCAACCTTAAGATTAATACCCTTTAGAATAATCTGTTCTTCATCGCCCAATTGGTAGGTTTTAACAATGTTATTCATAGAAAGAATTTCTTTGTTCATAATTTAGTACCTCCTACTGCTCTCTCATAACATCTAAGGGAGTTGCTATTTTATTAATCTTTTCTTTTGGCAGAAGTACAACTTCACCTGATTTTACTCCATCTTCTATTTGAACGATATTGCCATCATTTATTCCTACTGTAACTGTTTTAGCGACAACTTTATCGCTGTTATCCCTATAATATACAAAAGGCTGATTTTTATTATCGAATTGCAGTGCTTTCATAGAGATAGTAGTGACATTCGGAGCACTTTGACTGATCATTGTTACTTCAGTAGACATACCAACTAATAAATCGGGGTCCTTCTCTAAGTCTATAGAAGCTGTAAAGTATGATACGCCGTTTACTGTTATTGCTTCCTTAGATACCTTGGCAATCTTACCCGTAATCTCCTTATTAAGAGCATTTACCAGCACGGTTACTTCTTTATCTTGTGCCATAGAAGTGATGTCATATTCATCAACCTTTACAGTAATTTTCAAATTGGAGTAATCTGTAAGAGTAGTCATCTTTGTTCCTGTCATTAGGGTAGCACCTTCTTCAATTAAAGTCTCGCCAACTTCTCCATCTATCTTAGCTCTGATTTTTTGACCTTGGGTGGTTTCAAACAATATATCATCTTTTTTTACAGTATCGCCTTCTTCAACATAAATTGTTTTTATCTGCATCATAGTATCTGCTATAACAATTTGATTATCCTTTGCTTCAATATTACCATTAAAATTATAGTATGTTGTGACGTCTTGGCTTCTTGCAGTCTCTTCATCATAGCTTTCTGCTCTTGGGCTTAGTGCAAATGTTGTAATTAAGGTGATTATAAGCATACAAACTACACTAATAATAATAGTTTTCTTTTTACTTGATTTCTTTGATCTCAATTTGTATCCCTCCAATATTTGATGTATTCGATAGCTAACAATTCTAAGACTCTATCTTCGGTAAGATAGAGTCTTAGAATTGTATAGTTCGTGGAACCACACGACTTCATGTTCGAATAAAATTAAAACTCCATATAAACTTGAGTATTTGGTTATCTTTATAGTAATGTGCTAATATGAATTCACTATGAATTTTTTTATGGTATATTTTCCTATATTGTGAAGAGTATGAGTTAAAAGGAAAAAATAATATTTGGTAGTCAGAATAGTGCACTTCACTGTGCTACCTTTTTATGAGAAATGAAAGAGGAAGTTCTGATATTATTCTAATATTTAAATATAAGAATAATATATATAGAAAATATAAGTTTAATAACTAAAATTAATGAGAATAAATGATATATAGGAACATGAGGAGGAGTAATTATGGATATAACTACGAATAACGTATTATTTGCTTTTGGACTAACACTATTTGCAGGATTATCTACAGGTATTGGTAGTGCATTGGCATTTTATACAAAACAGACAAATAAAAAGTTTTTATCTGCAGCCTTGGGTTTCTCTGCAGGTGTAATGATTTATGTTTCAATGATTGAAATATTTGTAAAGGCAAGAGACTCTTTGGAAGCTGTTTATGGATCAACAAAAGGATATTGGTTTACAACAATTGCTTTTTTTGCGGGCATGGCACTAATTGCAATAATTGATAAGTTTGTACCAAGTGCTGAAAACCCACATGAAGCACGGGATGTAAAGGATATGAAATTAGAAAATACAAATGATCCTGAATTACTAAGAATGGGATTATTTTCTGCTTTAGCCATAGCGATTCATAATTTCCCTGAAGGATTAGCAACATTTACTGGAGCAATGCAAGATCCAACACTAGGAATTAGTATAGCAGTTGCTATTGCAATTCACAATATTCCGGAAGGTATTGCAGTTTCCGTACCAATTTATTTTGCCACTGGAAATCGAAGAAAAGCATTTTTATATTCTTTTCTTTCAGGTCTATCTGAACCTGTAGGTGCAATATTGGGATATTTTCTTTTAATGAGATTTTTCAGTGATGCAATGTTTGGAGTAATATTTGCTTCTGTTGCAGGGATCATGGTTTATATTTCTTTAGATGAGTTACTTCCAACAGCTGAGAAATATGGAGAACATCATATTGCTATTTATGGACTTATCTCCGGAATGATTGTTATGGCTCTAAGCTTGTTAATGTTTGCTTAAGGAATTTAATATTAAAACTGAGAATATAACCTTCAAAAAAGTTTTAAATAGAGAAATCTACTTGACAAATTATATTAATCTGTATATTATATTATTACGATATACAAATATAACTTCGTTATCATAGAAAAAATAATTTAGTGTTGACGAAGTAAAAACTTAATAGTATCATCATATATAATGATACCCTATAGGGGTATAAAAGGAGGAAGAATTATGGTAATGAATATAAACGAGACAAATTTTAATGAAGTAATAAACAGTGATATACCTGTAGTAGTAGACTTTTGGGCACCATGGTGCGGACCTTGTAAAATGCTTGGCCCAGTTATAGAAGAGGTAGCAAATGAGTTAGAAGGAAAAATGAAAGTTACTAAGTTAAATGTTGATGAAAATCAATCAATAGCAATAGAATATAATGTTGCTAGTATACCAACAGTTTTAGTATTTAAAAATGGTAAAATTATAGATAAATTTATTGGTTTTATGCCTAAAAATGCTATTATGGCACAGTTAGAAAAACATGTTTAAATAGTATAGAAATATTTAATCTAATTAAGTGTTACTCCTAAGAGGTGAGGATTGAATGAGTGAAAGATATGATATAGCTATCGTCGGAAGTGGACCAGCAGGAATTACAGCGGCAATCAATGCAAGGATTAGAAACAAAAATATAATAGTTTTTGGGTATGAGAATTTAAGTAATAAACTATATCTAGCACCGAAGATAGATAATTATGTAGGATTTTATGGAATTAGCGGTAAGGAGTTGACTAAGAAATTTAAAGAGCACTTAGATGAAATGAATATAGATATTACCTATGAAAGAGTAGATAATATCTATGACATGGGAGACTATTATGCTCTAATGATTAGTGATAAAACCTATGAAGCTACATCTTTAATCTTAGCCACAGGGGTTCAGTTTGGAAAGCCTTTTAAAGGAGAAAGTGAATTCCTAGGGCGAGGAGTAGGGTATTGTGCTACCTGTGATGCACCTTTATATAAAAATAAAGTGGTTACTATTATAGGATATAATAATGAATCTATAGAAGAAGCAAACTATGTTAGTGAGTTGGCTTCAAAAGTTTATTTTATACCTATGTTTAAAGGTGAATATGGTTTAAATAATAATATAGAAATAATTAATGACAAGCCTGTTGAAATAATAGGTGATAGTATGGTGAAAAAGATAATTCTTAGAAATTCAGAGTTAGAAAGCGATGGAGTGTTTATTTTAAGAGATAGTATATCACCTGATCAACTAGTACCTGGACTTCTTGTAGAGGATGGACATATTAAAGTAAATAGAGATATGGAAACTAATCTCAAAGGGTGCTATGCGGCAGGTGACTCTACTGGCAAACCTTATCAGTATTTGAAAGCAATGGGTGAAGGTCAGGTAGCAGCTTTAAACGCTGTTTCTTATATAGATAAAAAATGCTAACATTTTAACTGTTAGCATTTTTTCTTTATACAATGAAGCTTTGCCACCGCTTATTTTAAGTCGGTGGCAAAGCTGTTTTATTGTAAAATATATACTAATCTACCATCAAATTCTTTTGTAGCTGAGATTCATCTTCAGAGTCTTTTAGAGTAACATTTAGTATTATAAAAGCAATGCCTATTATTAGATAGGCTAAGGCATACTTATAGTCAAAAAATAGACTTAGTTTAGGTGCATGGATTAGTCCTATAGCTGAAAGTATAGCTCCTATAAAGGAAACAACAGAAGCCTTTTTAAATTCATTATCTAATATAAATACTAAAATTGCTCCCCATATTAAGGCAGTAAACATAGCTCCTTGGCCTAGAGGTATTATTGCTGGGGATACCTTATCTAAGGCTTCGGGAGCTAAAGAGGCAAATTTACTTTGAAGATAATTAGCTAAATATGGGATCATTGCTAATACAACTGCTGGATAATGCTTTTCTTCAACCGATGAGAAAGCTTGAGATACCATAGATATTCCTACGAATACCAAGATAGGGGCTACGACTGGTAAAGGTATAATCTTTGACATAGCAGCTATAATTCCAAAGGTTGATGCTAGTAAAAATACAAGACCGTTAATAATTGAATATCCTCTTCCTGCATTGGTCCATTTGGCACTAACGGATGCAATATAAACAGTAGTTGGGAATACGCCACCAAATAATGCTCCGATCATAGTTCCAACTCCATCAAATAGTTGTGCTTCAGCTACATTATAATTATCTCCTGCAGCTGACATAGCTTCTACGTTATTCATCGTTTCTATAAAGTTATAAATAGATATAGGCAATAAGACTGCTAGTAGGCCTATCATAGGACCGAATAAATATTGTAGTCCTTCAATAAAGGTAAGGGAAGGTAAAGGCGGATAGAATCCTACATTTGCAAGTCCTTCAGTAACCTGACCAATATTAGCCTCTCTAAAAGTGTAAGCTAAAACCGTACCAATTATTATTGCAAATAGTGAGGCTGGAATTTTAAAAGGCATCTGCTTTTTAGCTACAAGTCCTACTAATATTATAGCGAGTACGAATATTCCTATTATAGGAGCTTCATAAGTGTGGAAAAACATTTGTCCACCAATTACTGAAAATGCCACACCTGCCAAGGCACCTAACATAGAAGCTCGTGGAAGATTGTTTTTAATCCAAGTTCCAACAAGACTACCTAAAGATTCTACTACACCACCTAGGAAACAGGCAGCTACTCCAATTTTCCAAGCAATTTGCGGATCACCTGTAAAGTCAAGAGCAGGCTTCATAACTCCAAAGAGATAAATAAACATAACAGGGGTACTTATACCATAGGATAAGGCGGTTACATCTAGACGATTTTCTTTTACGGATAATTTCGATGCCATATGGGCATAATAAAAGTTTCCAAACAATACACTTATAGCTGCACCAGGAATAACTTTGCCATATACTATATCAGCAGGATATCCAATACTGATCATTGTAATAGCTATTACCACAAAGTTTGCTAAGTTATTTTGAAACAAAGCAAAAAATGCATCTATATCCTCCTTAATAAACCAAGGATATTTTTTTATCTCCATAACAATCCCTCCTTTTACTTTAATATATTGGATGCCTATAGCAATAATTCATCATTTATTCGTTTTATTTTGTATAGTTATGAAAATCTATATGTTTAAACCATATTAAATTCTTTAATAGCCTTGGCGAATTCATCTGAATAGTCCTTTAATTCCTTAGAATTGATTACATCATATGCACTTAAACTCTTCATGTTATTTTCATCAAATGGTGTCATAGACTCAAGATACTTAGATATTTGGTTTTTAACAAAACTTTGGTATTTTGGCGGGATCAATTCTATAGAAGGACTATACCATTTTTCAAACCAAGATAAATCAAGGACATCCCCTCTAGTTTTCTTTTTTAATAAGTTCATTAGTTTATGATCACCTTCATACTTTGAGGTAATATAAGCAAATAAACATTCGAAGTAAGCTGGAAATTCAGATAAATAAAGTTGAGCGGCATAGATTTTAAATAATTTAGATAGAGAATCGTCATCTATCTTTTCATTTTTAAGCGTTAGCTCTATTAGTTTTTTTCTGAAACACTTAAAACAATTCATACAAGGTTTTCCAACTTCACCCCGGACGCAGGACTCTGCTATATCATTATAAGGAGAGTCGATTACAATTTTCAAAGTAGCAATCTCCGATATTCCTGCAACTACTTGATTAAAAGGAAGTCCTACAATTTCAAACAATTTACCCCATCTAAGAAAATGGAGTCTTTGGGCATAATCTTCAAACACTGGATTAGATATTTTATAGGCTGTTTCAATAGGAGTACCAAAAGCTACGCTATCTAAGCCAATGTAGTCAGATAATAAAAGAGCAGGTATTGCGGCCGCGACATCTACTGGAAATCCAACAGGTGATCTTAAATACTCTAAATCAGTCTCTATCTGATAAACAGATCGCCCACTTTCTCTTAATGTCTTACATGCAAAGTGTGCCGATTCTTTTTTATATAGTGTTCTAGTACCAGCTGGTATGATTCTGTCTAAATAAAACAGTTTAGTTTCTGGTGGAAGTAGTACCAGTGCGGCCATAGAGTCTACGCCGCCACTATAGGATAGAGCGGGGAATCCATTTTGAGGTATGCTTCTTGCCTGTAAACTATGATTTACAGGTAAAATTTCTTTATTGGTACATTCCTTAAATTTATCATGGAAGACTTCACTTACTCCTATAGGTAATATTATTTTAGAACATGTAAATGGATAAATGATGAGTATAGTTACCAGTGCTAATACATCTGGATGAATAGAATCAATAGTCCAATCAATCGGTAGTCTTACCGTACAAGTTCGCCTTGTCATTGTGGCATTTTGATAAGTAATTCTATCATCTTCGTGAAGTCTAAAATAAAATTTGAGTATTCCTTTTTTACACTTATATTCAACTTTCATATTTGTACCTCCAATATAATGTTGATTAAAGCTTTAAAATCAGTTTTGCAATATCCTCAGCTCCATTTTGAATATTTAATTTTTGTGTATTATTACGCATTATCATATTATTAGATATATTAATGGCATAATCTATTGCATTTTCAAGTTCTTGATAATTAGGACTTCTAAGTACTATAGCAGCCTTCGCTTTTTCTGCAAGCATAGATCTAATTAATTGATCGTCGGACTTAGTTTTTTCATTTGGAATGAAAATTGATGGCACTCCAAAATGCATTAACTCAAAAAATGTATTGTAGCCTGCTGCTGAAATTGCGAGATCAAAAGCATTATAATATCTTGAATTAGGGTAATCCTTTAAAATCAATAATCTTTCTCTAGAAATTTCAAGTCTTTTACCACCAATAATGGATTCTCCAACTACAAAATATAGATCTTTCCTTTTTTCTAGAATAGAGAGCAAAATTGATAAGGTAGAGTCTATATCGTTTATATTGCCTGCTCCCAATTGAATATAAACTAATTTATATTCATTGGATATTTTAAATATTTCTTTCACTTTGTCCTTTGATAGCAATTCTGATTTATCTAAGTATATAACAGGATTACAATAGTGATATTTTATTTCAGCTTGAGAATCTAAATTGATTTTATATTCCCCAGGTATAATTATATGATGAAAAAAGTTTTCTTTATTTTTAGTTTCAACATCATTACCTGGTTTATTTTGCTTTCTTTTTATCCATATTCGTTTTAAGGGTATAATCCCTTCAGTTGCAGCTATTACGCCATAATATACAAATGCACCATCATATACAAATGTTTTAGGTTGGTGTAATTGTAAAATTAATTTAAGTTGCTTCTCTAATAATTCATTCCACTGGTTACTCCAAATATAATCTGGAAAGAACATTTTTGAAGGAATATAATATGCTAAGAAACCTTCCTGTAAGATTAGATTAATTGCTGGACTAGTTGTAAAAAAAATAATTTCTCTATTTGGGTCTATTTTTCGTATTCTTCTAGCAATAGCTAACGTTCTAGTAAGGTGCCCTAGTCCAGCTCCATTTGTAGGCATGAAAAGTATACTATTTTTTATTGATTTTATAGAGGATCCAGGCCCAATGTACATTTTAAATTCACCTCATTTTGTAATTTTTAATGCATCCTTTTCTGGATTCTTACCGAGTACTTGCACTATACAAATTAGTAGACAAATTCCAATAATTAATGTAAAGATTGGATTAAATCCTAATATTCCCACTAAAACATAGCTTATTAAGGTCACAAATGCTACTGTTAATGCATATGGCATCTGGGTTTTTACATGTTCAATATGATCAGATCCTGAAGACAATGAGGACATAATTGTAGTATCTGAAATTGGAGAGCAATGATCGCCGAAGATTGAACCTGTTAACACTGACCCCAGAGTTACTAAGATTAATGAAGGATTGGCTGTTCCGTTTGATACAAAGCTGTTAGCGATAGGAATCGTCATTGGTATAAGGATTGCCATAGTTCCCCAAGATGTACCGGTAGCAAAGGATACTATACATGAAATGGTGAATATGATAATTGGAATTAGTCCAGTTGGAAGTTTATCGGATACGATTCCAACGAGAAAATCGGCAGTTCCTATAGATGAGGTAATACTGCCTAAGGACCAGGCCAAAACTAGCACCATACAGGAGGCTAGCATTGATTTTGAACCTTCGATCCACGCATCAAAGGATTCAGCTAGATTCAAAATCTTCTGACTTATCCCCATTGATATAGCAACTATACTAGCAACAACGGATGACCACATTAGTGCTATACTCACATCTGCATTGCCAAATGAAATTCTAATTCCCTCCCAGCTAAAGGGACTAATGGTTGCTTCAGAAAGGCTGTATCCACTATACCAAATGGCAAAAAAACTAACTACAATCAAGGTTAATATTGGTATAATTGCATTATAGGCTTTATCTTTTACATTTTTATTAAGGTCAATTTTAGAAATTTCACTGTTTTTCGCAACTTTAGCTTCATCTGAAAAGACTTTACCGGTTAATCGGGCTCTTTTCTCTGCTTTATACATTGGTCCGTAGTCTTTGTTAAGGACAGCTATTATAATAACAAAGATCAATGCATATATACAATAAAACCTGTAAGGAATTGTTTGAATAAATATTTCATAGGAATTTACATTCATCCCAAGAGATGTATAAGCATTTTTAATCAGGCCTAATTCGTATCCAATCCAAGTTGATAATAATGCTATACCTGTTATAGGAGCAGCTGTGGAGTCCACAATGTAAGAAAGCTTTTCTCTAGAAACCTTTACACGATCGGTTAATGGCTGCATTGTAGAGCCAACTATCAATGTATTTGAATAATCATCAAAGAAGATAAGCATACCCATTAGCCATGTAATAATTTGAGCACTTCTTGCAGTAGTGGCTCTTTTAGCCAAGCTTTCTGCTATTGCTCTAGTCCCACCTATTTTATTAACTACGCCAATCATACCTCCAATACAGAAAGTGAATATCAAAGTGCCAGCGTTCCATTTATCTGATAGTGCACCCACTATAAATTGATCCATGGTTCTAAAAAAACCTATCAGAGGATTCCAACCATTAAGGATTGTGGCACCAATAAATACTCCAAAAAATAAGGATAGAAGTACTTGCTTTGTCATGAAAGCAAGAAGGATTGCAAGTAATGGAGGTATTATCGATACCCACCCAAAATGTCCTTCTTGCTTCATTGTATTATTAGGCGCTACAAAAAATAATCCAAGTATCATAATGCAGAGTATAATCATAATCCATTTAGTTTTTATCATGTTTTAACCCCCAATTCTATATAGAATAGCTTTAAAAACGTATATATTAATATATTCAACACTGTAGCTAGGGGTTAATATTTTATTTTTTTATATGCTAATAATTGCTACTATCAAAAAAATTAAGAAGTGCTATTTATTACGCAGATAAAATATTAATTGTGCAAGTTCATCAGCACCATTTTTTTCAATAAGTTTTTTAGCACTCTTTCTCATTTGTGTATTTATCTCATTATCAAGAGCAATTTTAATAGATTCCATAATATCATCTTCTTTAGAATCTCTTAAAACTAATGCAGCTCCTGCTTTTTTAGCATTCATAGCTCTTGCTACTTGGTTATCTAAGCTAGTATTTTCATTGGGAATAAATATTGTTGGTACTCCAAAATAGAGTAACTCATGATAGGTGTTATATCCGACTGCTGAAATTGCCAGATCAAATGCATTAAAAAATCTTGAATTAGGATAATCTCGTAAAATAAGTATATTTTCATCTATAATATTTAATTTCTGTCCAATGATTGATTCGCCAAGTACTATAAAAATATTTTCAAATTTTTTTAAGGCATACAATATATTATTTAATATGGCCTGGATATCGTTAATTTTACCAGCACCTAATTGAATATAAACTACTTTATAATTATCAGGAACTTGCCATAGTTTTCTCACCGCATCTTTACTTAGTGCCTCTGATTGTTCTAAATAAATAATGGGGAAGTTAGTCATGTAACTGTTTTCATGTATTTCATTACAATGACCCACTTCATTAGGAGTAATAATATAATGAAAGTGCTTTTCCTTTTCTTTAATAAATGTTTTTCTTAACTGTGAGATATTAGTATATTGATTCTTTTTTATCCATACACACTTCATTATTTTCTTAAATGGGCTAATTGAAATAAGTATTCCATTATAAGGATGAGCACCGTCAAAAATAAACATGCTAGGTTTATAAATATGCAGGACTCTGCTAAGTTTTTGATTAAGTGTATAGTCCCATTGTCTTCTTTTACTTTTGTCACATATCTCTAATGAAGGGAAATAATGTGCAGTAAAACCTTCACGTTCTATAAGATGAATTGCAGGACAAGTAGTAAAAAAAACAATTTTTTTACTTGGATCAAGCTTCTTTACCCTTCTAGCAATTGCCAGTGTTCTAGTTAAATGACCTAATCCAACGCCATTGGTTGGAGCAAATACAATTGTATCCACCCTCGTTTTTTTTGATTTTTTGCTCATAAAGTAACTACTCCTTATAAAATGCTTTTTTATTATTGTCTTTTCTATATCCTCCCAACAGCACAATATTATTTCCGGTGTAATTTTTAGTAACATTTCTAGTATCGTAAATTAAACTGCTATTGTCTATGATAAGTTGGTAATCTATATTACCGTGATCTGTTATAATTACTACAAGATCAACTTGGACTAAATTTGTTTTAGTGAGTTTCTTAGAAAAAATAGTTTTATCACCAGATTTGAAATTAGAAACATATGGATCATGGTATGTAACCTCTGCACCCTTTTCTTGCAATAAGTGAAATATTTCCAGTGCAGCAGATTCTCTTAAATCATCAATATCTTTTTTATATGCAATTCCAATAATTAAAATATTTGACTGATTTAAGCACTTATTTTCAGAGCTTAGGATTTCTGCAATTTGATTTACAACATATCGTGGCATATTCATATTGATATCCGTTGCTAATTCAATAAATCTGTTGTAATGGTTAAATACTTTTGCTTTCCATGACAAATAAATTGGATCTATGGGAATACAATGTCCTCCAACACCAGCACTTGGATAGAAGGGCATAAAACCAAAGGGTTTTGTAGAAGCAGCATCTATTACTTCCCAGATGTTAAGACCCATCCTATCTGCCATTTGGGTCAGCTCATTAACTAAGGCAATGTTTACACTTCTAAAAGTGTTTTCAAATAGTTTGGCTAGTTCTGCAACTTGAGTAGAACTAACAGGTACTATTGTGTTAACAAAAGATTTATAAAGGGTAATTCCTATCTCTAAGCACCTGTCAGTAGCCCCACCAATTACCTTTGGAGTATTTTTTACTTCATATTTTTTATTACTTGGATCAACTCGTTCTGGTGAATAACATACGAAGAAATCTTTTCCCACTGTCAATCCCTTTCTTTTTTCAATAGCAGCGGTAATTAATTCTTCAGTTGAACCGGGATAGGTAGTGCTTTCTAAAACAATTAACACCTCCCTGTTTAAATACTTTATTATATTTTCTACAACATTATTAATATAAGAAATGTCTGGCTGTTTTGCTTCTGTTAAAGGTGTAGGAACACAAATGATAATTACATCTATATCTGATAAAATTGAATAGTCACTTCCTACATATAAATTTTTATTTATGACAGCATCTATATCTTCATCATGGATATCTACTATATAGGATTTTCCAGAATTTAAGCTGTGTACTTTTTCTTCTGAAATATCTATACCAAATACTTTAAAGTCTACATTTGCTAATCTAATAGCTATAGGCAAACCAACATACCCTAAACCAATTACAGCAATATTTGCACGTTTATTTAATATTGAGTTTTTTAACATTGACTCCATAATTATCCTCCTAATTATCTCTATTAATCATATATATTCTAAAGATCAATAGAATGCTACAGCTATACTTATAGAGGTAATAAAATACATGCAAAATATATTTAATATATTAAAGGAATCCAGATATATAATATAGAAAATATACAATATAAATATTTTTAATATTCGGTTATGTCTAAAATATAATAAATAAGAAAGGGGACTTAATATGGGAAAAATATTAAGAGAAAGAAAGGATGTAGATCAGTCTCTAACATGGGACTTATCTGCAATATACAAGACAGAAGAGGATTATAATTTGGCTATAAAAGAAGCTGAGAGATATACTGAGGAAATAGAGAGCAAGTATAAAGGTAGGCTAAATTCAGCAGATGTTATTAATGAGTGTTTATATAAATTAAGAAAAGCAACTGAAGTAATGCACCTAACTAATACATACGCTTATCTTGCAGTTGCTGTTGATCAGACAAATATTGAAAACCAAGCACGAAATGCTAAACTTACAAATATATTATCAAATCTTCAAAGTAGGTTAAGCTTCATAAGAAGTGAAATTATAGAAGCTGATAAAGAAGTTATAGAAGAGGCTATAAAAGGATCTAATGAAAATGCCAATTACTTAAAAGAAATAAAAGAATTTAAAAAATATGCACTCCATCCAGAGGTGGAGAGGGTACTATCTGCTTTATCGGGAACATTAAATTCTCCTTATGCTATTTATAATAGAGCAAAATTAGCTGATATGGATTTTGGAAATTTCAATGTAGAAGATAAAGAGTACCCTCTTAGCTTTGTACTCTTTGAAAATGAATGGGAATTTGAAAATGATACTGAAATTAGAAGAGCTGCTTTTGAAGCCTTCTCCTCAAAATTAAAGGAATATCAGCATACCATAGCAGCAGCTTATCAAACACAGATTCAGAAAGAAAAAACCTTATCAAGTCTTAGAGGGTTTGACTCTATTATAGATAGCTTGTTATTTCCTCAAAAGGTAGAGAGGGAGTTATACAATAGACAAATAGATATAATCATGGAAAAACTAGCACCACATATGAGAAAATACGCAAGACTTCTTCAAAAAGTCCATAAATTAGATGAAATGACCTTTGCAGATCTAAAGCTAGTTGTGGACCCGGATTATGAGCCGAATATATCTGTAGAAGAATCAAAAAAATATATTAAAGGGGCCTTATCTGTCCTAGGAGAAGATTATTTACAAATGATTGAAAGAAGCTACGATGAGAGATGGGTCGATTTTGTTCAGAACAAAGGAAAATCAACGGGAGCATTTTGTTCTAGTCCCTATGCAAGTCATCCATTTATATTAATATCTTGGACCGATAAGATGAGAGAGGTATTTGTATTAGCTCATGAACTAGGGCATGCTGGACATTTTTATTTAGCACAGCAAAATCAAAATATATTCGATACAAGACCATCTACATATTTTATAGAAGCTCCATCTACTATGAATGAAATGCTAATGGCAAATTATCTTATTAAAACTAATGATGACCCTAGATTTAAAAGATGGGTTTTATCCTCAATGATAAGCCGTACATATTATCATAACTTTGTAACCCATCTACTAGAAGCTGCTTATCAAAGAGAAGTATATAAAATAATAGATGAAGGTGGAAGTGTTCAGGCCTCAAAGTTAAGCGCTATTAAAAAAGATGTGCTTGAAAAATTTTGGGGAGACACAGTTAAAATAAATGAGGGAGCAGAGCTCACTTGGATGAGGCAGCCCCATTATTATATGGGACTATACCCTTATACATATAGTGCAGGGCTTACTATAGCCACAGAAGTAAGCAAGAGAATACTAAAAGAAGGCCAGCCTGCTATAGATGATTGGAGAGCTGTCCTAAAGGCAGGAGGAACTAAAACACCAGTAGAGCTTGCTAAAATGGCAGGGGTAGATATAACTACAGAAAAACCATTACTAGATACTATAGACCATATAGGAAATACAATTAATGAAATAATAGAGATTACGGAAGAATTAGGAGAAGTTGATTTTGAAATTAATTATTAGATATAAATAATATTAGTTTAGTGGGGTTTAACTAAGGGTCGAAATTATATCATTGATAGTGATATAATTTCGACCTCTATTTGTTTTTGTCCAAGAACTTAGTAGCAATGATATTATACTAAACATATCATAAATAAAGGAAAACAGATATTTTAGATAATTAGTATATCCAATTGAATATATAACTTTAGGGGGTACAACGAATGTTTACAAATAAGACCTTATTAATTACAGGAGGCACCGGTTCCTTTGGAAATGCTGTTTTAAATAGATTTCTGAAGTCAGATGTTAAGGAAATCAGAATTTTTAGTAGAGATGAAAAGAAGCAAACAGATATGCGTCTCCATTATAATAATGAAAAAATTAAGTTTATTATAGGAGATGTCAAAAGTTACAAAAGTATCTACTATGCTACTAAGGGGGTAGACTATATATTCCATGCAGCTGCATTAAAACAAGTACCTTCATGTGAGTTTTATCCAATAGAAGCGGTTAAAACCAATATTTTAGGAGCTGATAATGTACTAAATGCAGCGGTGGAAAATAAGGTAAAAAAAGTAATAGTACTTAGTACCGATAAAGCAGTTTATCCTATTAATGCAATGGGAATTTCCAAGGCTATGATGGAAAAACTTGTAATAGCTAAATCTAGAACAATAGAGAACGATAAGACTGTGCTATGTTGCGTAAGATATGGAAATGTAATGGCTTCAAGGGGTTCAGTTATTCCCTTATTTATAGAGCAGATTAATACAGGGAACGCATTAACAATAACAGATCCTAATATGACAAGATTTCTAATGACCTTAGATGATGCAGTAAATTTGGTAATGCTTGCTTTTAAAGATGGTAGCCAGGGAGAGATTTTTGTACAGAAATCTCCAGCATCTACTGTGAAAGATCTTGCTATAGCAATAAAAGAAATATTCAATTCTAACTTGGATATTAAGGTTATAGGAGTTCGCCATGGTGAAAAGCTTCATGAAACACTCGTTACTAAGGAGGAACGAATAAGATCTAAGGAGATGGAAAAAAACTTTGTAATTAGACCTGATAATAGGGATCTAAATTACAAAGTCTCATTAAAAAATGAGAAAATGCTATTATCTGACTATACAGATTATAATTCTTATAATACAAGACGGTTAAATATAGATGAAATAAAAGAACTATTATTAAAGCTGGATGTTATTAGAGATATAATAGAGAAATAGATAAATACTAAGAAACAAGTAGAAGCCTACTTGTTTCTTAGTATTTAATCATGAAATTTTATAACTTTTGCTGGAACTCCAACTACAGTACAATACCCTTTAGTATCTTTAATTACTACTGAACCAGCGCCAACAATTGTAGATTCACCTATAATTACTCCAGGAATAATAGATGAACCTGTGCAGATAAAGCTATATTTTTTTACGGTTACACAGCCAGCACACTTAGCTCCAGGACAAATATGAACAAAGTCTTCAATAATATTATCATGATCAACTGAGGATAAGGTGTTAAGAATTACATGATTACCTATTTCAGTAAATGGACCAACTACTGCACCTGCCATTATAACGGTTCCTTCGCCTATATTAACATTACTTGCTATAGTGGCACTTGGATGAATTGCAGTATAGTACTTAAGATTAAATTTTTTATATTCTTCTACTATTTCTTGTCTTGTTTTATTATTAGCAATGGCAATTATGAAGTAGATATCATCATATTGACCAACTAATTCTTCTATAAAATTTATTTTTCCTAGTACAGGCATATTTGAAAAACCTAGATTAGAACTATCATCATCTAAAATTCCTATAACCTCAAGTTGTTCATTTTTTAATTCGTTTCTTTTGGTTATAATATCTGAAACCACTTTCGCTTGAGAGCCCCCACCTAAAAGAACTATTTTTTTAGTATTCAATTTTGCTCCCTCCTACGAGAATACAACTATTATTTAATTAAATTAATAAGTACGAAGGTAACATCCATTTCAGCTAGTTTATATTATGAATGGAATAGAAGTATTGCTACTTTATATAGATAATAACAATATTTTTAATGGAGTTACTTTAGGAGCAAGGACTATAGATTAGACATATTATAAATATACAAAGTTATAGTTACTTAATAGATATTAGAAATTATATTAGGAGGAAGTAATATGAAGGTTAATCTAGGTGCACCAGATATTACGCTAGAAGAGATAAATTTAGTTAAAGAGGTATTGGAATCTGGACTATTAAGTATAGGGCCTAAAATAGAAGAATTTGAAAAAAAGTTTAAAGAATATTTTAGTGTTAAACATGCAATAGGTGTTAACAGTGGAACAAGTGCATTACATCTGTTAATTAAGGCATTAGATATTAAGGAAGGAGATGAAGTAATTACTACACCGTTTAGCTTTGTTGCATCTTCGAATTGCATTCTATTTGAGAAGGCAAAACCTGTATTTGTTGATATAGATGAAAAAACACTAAATATAGATATAAATAAGATAGAAGAGAAAATTACAAATAGAACCAAAGCTATTATACCTGTAGATGTATTTGGACACCCCAATAATATGGAAGAAATTATGAAATTGGCTAAAAAGTATAATTTAAAGGTAATTGAAGATTCTTGTGAAGCAATAGGTTCTGAATATGAAGGAATAAAATCTGGGACATTGGCTGATGTAGGGGTATTTGCCTTCTATCCAAATAAGCAGATTACCACAGGTGAAGGTGGTATGATTGTAACTAATGATGATAATGTGGCTGATTTGTGTCGAAGTATGAGAAGTCAAGGAAGAGCTATTACTGGCTTATGGCTTTATCATGAAAGATTAGGCTATAACTATAGAATGAGTGAAGTTAATGCAGCTATAGGTATTGCTCAAATGAGGAGACTAGAAGAAATCATAGCTAAAAGGGATAGAGTAGCACAGTTATATAATAAAAAATTAAAGGATATAAAAGGGGTTACTATACCATATGTAGACTCAAAGGTTACAAAAATGAGTTGGTTTGTCTATGTTATAAGATTAGATAAGCATATAAATAGAAATGGTGTAATGGATTATTTAACGGAAAATGATATTGCCTGCAAGCCTTATTTTACTCCTATTCATCTTCAACCATATATGAGGGATATGTTTGGATTTAAGGAAGGTGATTTCCCAATTACTGAAAAGGTAGGGGAATCTACTATTGCATTACCTTTCTATAATAATTTGAGTGAAGAAGAGATAGATTATGTAGTTAAAAAACTCATAGAAGGTATAAATAAAAATAGATGGTAGAAATAACACAATTTATTTTGGTATAATAAACTTTAGTATAATAGGGATACAAAGGAGAGGTGTATTAACATGATTACAACAATATTATTTGATTTAGATGGTACTTTATTACCAATGGATACTGAAATATTTACTAAAAGATACTTTGCAGAACTAGCAATTAAGTTAAAAGAGTATTTTACACCAGAAGAAGTTGCAAAAAATATTTGGACCTCAACTAAGTATATGATAGGCAATATAGATCCTAATAAAACTAATGAAGAAGCTTTTTTTGAGGATTTTTATGGAAGGATAAATTATGAAGAAAAAATATTTAACCCTATTTTTGAAGATTTTTATGAAAAGGATTTTAATAATATTAGAAATGTAGCTAATCAAAATAAATACATTATCGAGACTGTAAAGCTACTTAAAGATAAGGGTTATAATTTAGTGGTAGCAACAAATCCACTTTTTCCTGAAAAAGCTATCCTACATCGTATAGAGTGGGCAGGCCTTAATAAAGAGGATTTTATGTTTATTACAAGCTTTGAGAAGATGCACTATTGTAAGCCTCAGCTAAAGTTTTACGAGGAGATTTTAGATAATATAAGAAAACAGCCATTGAATTGTATAATGGTAGGAAATGATATAGAAGAAGATATGATAGCAAAAACTCTTGGGATGAAGACATATCTTATTGAGGACCATATTATTGGTACAGTTAAAGAGGATAATAATATAGATTATAAAGGAAGCTATGAAGATTTTTATGAATTTGCTAAGGCTTTTCCAAATTTAAAATAGGTATTGTTCAAATACAGATAGGTAACTGATGGCAAATACTATTCCATTAGTTACCTATTTTATTTTTTGAATTTTAATATTTATAGCACTTGTAATCTAATCTTTCATAATATGATTATAAAACAAGGTACTGTGCTGAATTTTATTAAATTAATAAGCAGTTTTTTATCCCTATCTACAGAATTAACTCCAAATTGGTTTTAAGGAGGCTATAAAATGATTAATGTTTTATTAGGCAAAAGTATTTATTTAAAGCTTGTTGAAAGGGAAGATTTATCTAAGAGAGTAGATTGGCTTAATGATACTGATATTCAAAGAACCTTAAATTATGACTATCCAACCTCTATAGCTAAAACTGAAAAATGGTTTGACAAAGTAATTAGTGATTCACATAGACGGGACTTTTCTGTTTTTTTAATAGAAGACAATCAATATATAGGATTTTGTGGATTAATAGATATTAGCTATCCAGTAGGAAAGGCTGAATTATATATAACTATAGGAGAGAAAGATACATGGGGTAATGGATATGGAACAGAAGTATATGATGTACTGATGAAATATGGATTTGAAGAGTTAGGATTAAATAAAATATATATTCATTATTTAACATATAATCAGGGTACTCAAAAAATTATGCAAAAAATAGGATGGCAATTAGAAGGATTATTAAGACAGGATATATATTCTCATGGGAAAGTTGCTGATAGATATATTGCTTCTATATTAAAGAAAGACTGGGCCAAAAAAAATGAAATCTCTAAATAAAATAAATCTATTTAATTCTGTTACTCCAATGATAAAGTTAGAAAGTATTAATATTAAATCTAATAAAATTTATATAAAAAGAGAGGATTTAGCTGGATTTGTTTTAGGCGGAAATAAGCTAAGAAAAATAGAATATTTTATGTATGATGCTATTTCTAAAGAAAGCGATTATATTGTAACCTATGGGTCATATCAATCAAATCACTGCGCAATAACTGCTGCAGCCTGTTCAAAATTAGGGTTAAAGTGCTTGTTGATACTAACAAAACCACAAAAACAAATTGTATATACAGGTAATTACTTTTTATATAATTTGTTTGATGCAGAAATAATGTGGTGTGAAGAATATCAAGTTAAAGATACCATAGATGGAATATTAACAAAGTTAACAGAAAATGACCATAAGCCATATTTTATTGAAGGTGGGGGTCATGGTAACTTAGGTACATATGCTTATGTAAAAGCATATGAAGAAATAAAAGCACAAGAAGCACAAATGAAAGTTAATTTTGATTATATATTTCATGCCTCTGGTTCGGGAACAACACAGGCTGGACTAATAATTGGAAATGAAAACTATAAAGCGAATACTAAAATATTGGGTATTAGCATTGCACGGAAGCAAGAGAGAGGGAGCAAGGTAATAGAAGAGAGTATTCTTGATTATTGCCATAAGTTTAATATTCAAGTAAATAACATAAAATCTAAAATTCATTTTATTGATGATTATGTTGGAAAAGGATATGGAGATAGCTATTATGAAGTTTTACAAACTATAAAGTATGTAGGAAAGAATGAAGGAATATTATTGGATCCAATATATACAGGAAAAGCCTTCTATGGAATGATTGATTATATTAGAAGAACTAACATTAAAGGCAAGAATATTTTATTTATACACACTGGTGGTATTCCAATACTATTAGCCAATTCTGAAAAATTTATTGAGATAGGTGGGGATGGAAGTGAATCTTTTATTCACCAGTAGTGGTAGAAGAACTCAGTTAATCAAGTATTTTAAACAGGAGCTAGGTAATGAAGGAAGGATAATAGTAGCTGATTATAATAGTACAGCACCCACTTTATATATAGCTGATAAAGGATATATCGTATCTAGTATAGATAATAGTAATTATTTAAATGAAATAAAAGAAATTTGCACTAAGGAGGATATTACAGGGATTATTGCCACAATAGATCCTGAATTAAGTTTGTTAGCTAAAGAGAAAGAAGAATTTAACAATCTAGGAGTGCAGGTTATAATATCGGATTATGATATTGTTGAAATGTGCTTTGATAAGTATAGTATGTTTAAGTTTTTAAAGAATAATGGATTTAATACTCCTAAAACCTACTCAAACTTAGATGATTTTATGAATGCATTAAATAAAAATAAAATAGATTTTCCAGTGTTTGTAAAGCCTCGAGAAGGAAGTGCTAGTATAGGTATCAATAAAGTTTCTACGCTAGAAGAATTGAAAATTTTAATGAAATATAATACAGACCTAATTGTACAACAATACATGCAAGGACAAGAGTATGGTGTAGACATTTATGTTGACATAATATCAAAGGATGTTATATCTATATTTCTTAAAAAGAAAATTAGTATGCGCGGTGGCGAAACTGATAAAGCAGTGTCTGTAAAAAACGACAAGCTTTTTAATATGATTTTAGATTTTATAAAAAAGTTAAAAGTTGTAGGTCCAGTTGATATAGATGTATTCGAAATAGACGGAGAGTTTTATATATCAGAAGTTAATCCTAGATTTGGCGGAGGATACTTAATAGCCTATGAATGTGGTGAAAATTTTCCTAAATATATTTTAAATAATTTAAAAGGTATAATAAATACTTCCCATATAGATAAGTATGAAGAGGGCATATATATGATGAGACATGATATTGTAACAATTAAGAAGAGATGTGAATTATTACAATAAGGCATAGTAGTATCGATGCTAAAGCCTTGAACTTATCCTAAATTTAAGATTAATAATGGTAATTTATTTGAATTGGAATTTCTTTTAAGTTTTGATGCTGGAATCAATACATGGATATCAGACAGTTTAACAACTTAACTAAACATTAATTACTAAATATATTACATGGGACTCAGAATAATATATTAGGAGGATTAAAGATGGCAAGTTTTTGGAATAGAGAGAGTGGTCTTGTAAGCGTAATAATGGCAACTTATAACTATGAAAAATATATATGTGAAGCTTTAGATGGGTTAAAAAATCAAACATATTCAAATATAGAAATAATTATTATTGATGATTGTTCTACAGATAATACAAAACAAGTTATAGACAATTGGATTAAAAGAAATGAAGGTATATTTAGGGATTTTACCTACGTAAGGTTACCTCGAAATTGCTCACAAACATGGGCATTAAATATTGGATTTTGTGTTTCTAAAGGAGAGTATATTGCTATACACGATTCCGACGATATAAGTCATAAGGAAAAATTACAAAAACAGGTTGAATATTTAAATCAAAATTACAATTGTGCTGTTGTTGGAACTGGATTTAAGGCATTTACTAAACATATAAATAATATTGTGTATATACCAGACTGGTTAAGTTATAATGCTGAAAAGATAGAAAGTAACTATAAAAATGAGTTTAAACATTGTGTATGCTTTGGCTCTATTCTGTTTAGGGCTAATATACTTGAAAACATAATTGGATGCAAACGCTTTGTAAATAAAGCGAATGATGTGTTCTTTATTAATGAAATTATACGTGCAGATTATATTGTCAGCAACTTAAAGGAAGATCTTCTTTACGTACGTACTCATCCAGAACGAGCTACGGAAGAGTACAAAGAAGCAATGAAAAAAATGAAAGAAGAATCAAAGAAAATTATTGGGAAGGTATCTGTAGTATTGCCAATAGAAAATAATAGAGATAGTATTTTAAGATCGCTAAAAGATATTAGTGACCAAACTTATTCAGATATTGAAATAATCATTATAGATGACGCCTTAGAAAATAGCTATGAAGAAGAAATAATAAAATGGTATTCTCAGTATAGACAAGAAAATCCTAGTTTTAATATTAAAGATATAATTTATTTTAGATTACCTATAGAAATAGGGTATCCCTGGGTTTATAATGTAGGCTCTTATTTATCTAAAGGAGAATTTATTGTTTTTAATACTGTAAATAGTATTAATGACAATACTAAGATTAGTAAACAGGTAGAATTTTTAAACGATAATTTTATGTATAGCCTGATTGGAACTAATACAACTGAGGAAGCTCCTGTAATTAAATTCGATGATGATATTGAATATTCTTATACAATGGAATATACTCCATGTGTAAATATAAATACTATTATGTTAAGAAGTGTAGTAGTGGATCATACAGCTGGTATGAATAAAACTATTGATAAGCATGAGGATTTCGAGTTTATATATAGGATTATAAATAATGGATACAGAGTACAAAACCTTAAGGATGTGTTGCATTATGAAGTATAGAGGTGGATATATATGGACCCTTTAGTTAGTATAATTATGCCTGTGTATAATTGTGATAAATATATTGATGAAAGTATTAAAAGTATATTAAAGCAGACCTATAAGAATTTTGAGATTATAGTACTGGACAATAATTCCACTGACAATACACTAAAAATAGTTAGGGAAATTAAAGATGATAGAATAAAAGTAATACAATTAGGATCAAATAAAGGATTAAATGCTAGCTTTAAAGAGGGACTAAGTCGTGCAAAAGGTGAATTTATAATCAGACATGATCCAGATGATATAAGCTTGCCTAGTAGAATTGAAAGGCAGGTAGCCTATTTACAAGCACATAAAGAACTTGGTATGGTTTCTTGTCTTATAAAATGTTTCACATACGATACAGACTATATAAATCAATGTATTTTTATTGACAAAATTCAAAACCATAATATAGATAAAGAAAGTATTTTAAATGCTATTATTGGAAATTTTATACCGATAATATTTCCCACCTTAATGATACGTAAACAGCTTCTAGATAAGATTATATTAAGTCAGCTCAACCAAGAATTTGATGATCAAATAGAGCTACTATTAGAACTTATTAAAATAGGTGGAGTTGAAAAGGTGAATAAAGTACTTTATTCATACAGAAGACATAATGAAGCTTATCATATTGTTAATCAACGTGGCTATGAAGAACATACTAGAATAGCCATAGAAAATAGTGATATTAAAAATTATATACTGTATAGTAAATTATATCAAAATGCTAAAATAAATAAGGTTAGTATAAATTTAAATCAAGGAAGTGATATAAGAATACTTATGCTAATAGATTCATTAAATATAGGTGGAACTGAAACCCATGTACTTAATTTAGTTAAGAGTTTAATTGATAAAGGTATATATGTTGTTGTTGGAACTAGTGGGGGGCCATTGACTAGAATGTTTGAGGATAGTGGAATTAAGATTGTAAAAGTACCAATTAAAGGTGATTACATCTCAAATAGACATTTATTTGGACTGTTAAATACAGTAAAGCAAATTATTGATAGGGAAAATATTAATCTTATTCACAGTCACTTATTCGGAAGCATGTCAATTGCTAATCAAATATATAAGAAATGTAATATCCCTTATATTGTTACATTGCACGGACTATTTTATCCTAAAGATATCCTCTATAGTACATGTATTAATGCTAGTTCTATAATTGCTGTTAGTGAACCAGTAAAGGAAATGATATGTGGTCAACTAGGAAAGAGGGTAAAGGATAAGGTTATTGTTATACCTAATGGAATAAATATACAGGAGCAAATGAAAGATAAAAAAGATAATACTATAAGGAAGAGACTAAATATTCCAGATGATGGGATCGTTATAACATATTGTAGTAGATTGGCATGGAACAAAACTATAGCTGCAGAAAATTTTATTTTTAGCTGCCATAACCTTGCATTACAATATGAAAATTTATATGCTATTGTAGTGGGTGATGGTTCTGATAGCAGCATAATAAAAAGAGAAGTAGATTTGATAAATAATAGTATAGGAAGAGATTTGATTCATCTTGAGGGTGCAAGCTTTGACGTGATCCAGTATTATTTAGAAAGCGATATTGTTGTTGGAACTGGCAGGGTAGCACTTGAGGCTATGAGTTGCTGTAAGCCTGTCATATCTATAGGAAATGAAGGATATGTAGGCATTGTATCTGAGGAGATGAAGGAATTACAATGGAAAACATACTTTGGCGATCACGATGCAATTGAAAAGCCAGATATCATTACATTAACAAAAGCAATTAAATCGTTATTAGACAAACCAAAAGACCGTAAAAAAATCGGACTTTGGAGTAAAAAATGGTGCAAAGAAATGTTTGATGAGGATTTGGTGGCCCATAGAACGATTGAACTTTATGAAGAGCTTATATAAAAATGTAATAGAGTGAGTCCTATTTTTATTCGCTAAATGATTATTTTGTAATAATTTTTTTATGTGAGATGTGTTTTTATTAAATAGAATATAATAGCCTGAAAATCTACAATAGATTCTCAGGCTTATATAAGTTAACTAAAACACCCAATTTCCAGCTTTAAATAATTCAACCTCGGTACCATCTTTTTCATAGGCAGTAATATGTAGCTCTGGCCCACCTACCATAAAGTCAACGTGGATTAAACTAAAATTTGCACCCTTTGCTTTTAGTTCTTCGTCTGTCATATCAGAACCACCTATCATAGCATATGCATATGCCCTACCAAGTGCAAAATGAACCGAAGCATTTTCATCAAATAATGTATTATTAAAAAGTATACCTGTATTTGAAATAGGAGAGTCATTTTGAACTAATGCAACTTCACCTAAGTATTTAGCACCCTCATCGTTTTCCATTAATTTTTCTAAAACATCGTAGCCTTTTTCAGCATAGAAATCAACTACTTTTCCATCTTTAAATGTAAATCCAAAATTGTCTACAATTTTTCCATTTAAGCTAAGTGGTTTTGTAGCTTTTAAAGTTCCATTAACCTTTAAAGCATGGGGAGTAGTAAATACTTCCTCAGTAGGGATATTTGCAACAAATGGATCTCCAGCTTGACTGTCCTTAGATCCCCCCATCCAAAAGCGATCCTCTGCAAGATATACTTCCAAGTCTGTTCCAGGAGCTTTTAATACTAATTTTTCAAACTGCTTTTCATTTAAAAAGTTTCTATATTTTTTTATATTGTTATCGTGTATTTGCCATGCTTCTACTGGATTATCTCGATCAACACGGGTTGCTTCGAAGACCTTTTCCCATAGTTTTTCGATTGTAGTTTCATTATCTAAATCTGGAAATACACTTTTTGCCCATGCTAATGAAGGCATAGCAACTATACACCATTTTGTAAATCCAGTCATTCTATATTTCATAACAGATGATACTGCTAGAGATGCTGTTTTTTGGCTTTTTGCAACTAAGTCTCCATCAATATCCTTTAATAACTCTGGGTCTGGCGCAGCAATGAAAAGATGATGATAATTGTCTTTATACATAGCCTCTAAGGAGTCAACCTTCCACTGTGGAAAGTTTTCAAATACATAATCTTTTCCATGCTTAAATCTAATCAAGCTCATTTCGTCATCAGCTAACTGAAACTCTACATGTTTTGCACCTGCTTCATAAGCCTTTTTCATTACAAGTCTTGCTAAAGGTAGAGTATCAGCATT
This sequence comes from Alkaliphilus sp. B6464, assembly GCF_018141165.1. Lineage (NCBI taxonomy): Bacteria > Bacillati > Bacillota > Clostridia > Peptostreptococcales > Natronincolaceae > Alkaliphilus > Alkaliphilus sp. B6464. The sequence continues at coordinate 171,317 of NZ_CP058557.1, read as the reverse complement.
TCCTGCAATAAGTAGACCTTCTTTTTCTTTCAAATTGATACCAACTCTTACAGCAAGCTCAGCATACTTTTCAAGATTTTGCTCTAAATTTACCATAATATCCCCCCTTTAATCTTTTATAAATGATTTTATCTATGCAATAATTATATTTTAGCATAATTTCAAATTTTTAGCTTTATTATATAGAGTAAATTTGAAGAAATTTACCACTTTGCTTTATATTTTTAATGAAATATAATAGTATTAGATATTATTAGAATATTCTATACTAGTATTTATGACTGATAAAGTATAAAATTTTAAGGAGGGCATTATGGAGAATAAAAACTCACTATTATTAGATGAATTAAAAAGATTAAAAGAAACAATTTGGTTTAATCCCAAATATAAAAAATTTGACCAAGTTAAAGATACATTACCAATTTCATATGAAGATGTATTAGATACTGAAGAGAGATTAAATAGGTTTGCTCCATATATAAAGATAGTTTTTCCAGCAAGTATGGATGGAATTATTGAGTCACCAATATCTAAAATATCTAATATGAAAAAAAGAATGGAAAAGAACTATAATAAAAAAATCTATGGCAATTTAATACTAAAAAGAGATGATCTACTTCCTATCGCGGGATCAATAAAAGCTAGGGGAGGAATATATGAGGTTTTAAAGCATGCGGAAGAGTTAGCTATTGCAAATGAATTACTTAAATATGAAGATGATTATTCTATACTTGCAGAAGATAGATTTAAGGAGTTTTTCTCCAACTATACTATTCAAGTGGGGAGTACAGGCAATCTAGGACTTAGTATAGGCATAATGAGTGCAAAACTTGGTTTTAAAGTAGTTGTACATATGTCATCAGATGCAAGGCAGTGGAAAAAAGAACTTTTAAGGTCTAAAGGTGTTAAGGTTGTTGAATATGCTTCTGACTATTCAAAGGCTGTAGAAGAAGGACGAAAACTATCAGATATTGACCCTAACAGTTATTTTATAGATGATGAAAACTCAAAGAATTTATTTCTAGGCTATGCAGTAGGGGGGATGAGAACTAAAAAACAACTAGATGATATGGGTATTGCTGTAGACAAGGATCACCCACTATTTGTATATCTTCCCTGTGGTGTAGGTGGGGGACCAGGAGGAGTTGCCTATGGTCTAAAACTTATGTATGGTGACGATGTACGATGCTTTTTTGCAGAACCTACCCATTCTCCTGCAATGCTCTTAGGTTTAGCAACTGGACTTCACGATAAAATTTCTGCGGAGGATATAGGTTTAGATAATAAGACTGTTGCAGATGGCTTGGCGGTAGGAAGACCATCTTCCTTTGTAGGCAAGATAATGGAAGAGACCTTAAGTGGAGCATTTACTATAGATGATGAAAGACTATATAGTTTTTTGGCGGACTTAGTTGATGAAGAGGATATTTATATAGAACCATCAGCTCTTGCTGGATTTTTAGGACCTATATTTGTTTCTGATTTTTATAAAAGTGAAAATGCAACCCACCTGTGCTGGTCTACTGGTGGTAGCTTGGTGCCTGAAAGTATAAGAAAAGAGTATTATTCAGAGGGGAAAAATTCTAGGAACAAATAATGGGGTGAATTGTTAAGGTGTTACATGAAACCAGAAAAAATATAACAGGGTTATTAATAAAAAGTAATAGGGAAAAATTAGGACTGAAACAGGAATATTTGTGTAAAGGAATTTGCTCAATTTCATATTTAAGTAAGATTGAAAAGGGCAATATTGTACCAAGTGAAGATATTACAAGAATGCTTTTTAAGAGATTGGGAGTTAACTTTAATAATGATATAGAATTTGTTAGGAATGGAAAGCGATTATTTGAGGAGATTTCAAAAGCTAATTATTTCGGTATACCAGTAGACAAAGACAAGCTAGAGGAAATAAGAAAAAATAAATCTCTTTATTTGAATTCTCCTTTAAATATTGACTATCAGCTTTTTGAACTATATGATACCTTATTTGAAGTAAAAAGTACTGATATACTAGAATATAAAGAATACATGGATAATGATCAATTATATAAGGCTTACCTTATTACAGGTTATGTGAATGAAGATATTAACTTACTTGAAGAAGCAAAGAAGATAAATTATACTGCATATGTTATTAATCAAATAGGCTACATAAAGTGGCTTGATGGCAAATATTATGAAGCTATTGAGTTATTTTTAGAGGCACTTAATTTAGCCTATAATGAAGGGTGTATTAGATTGCAGATAGATATTTGTATGATACTTGGTAATATTTATATGGATTTTCATATACCTACAATGCAAAAATATTATGACAAAGCCCTTACCCTCTTAGAATTTGTTAAAAATGATAGATTGAATTATTTAATTTATTATCATATGGGAATAGCATATTTATCTACTGATTTTAGCAAGTCAGAAGAATTTTTACTTGTAGCATTGAGACTATGTCCAATGGAGGATATTGATTCCATAGAAAAAACATATCAAAAGCTTTGTTTTCTATACTTAAGATATAATAAGAGGGAAGATGCTAATATTTCTTATAAAAAATTAATGGAAACAAATAAACTAAAAGCAGTAAACGATCTTATTGGGATCATGGTTAGCACTAAGGATTATACTCATTCAGAAGAGTATTTGGAAAAGCTTATTAATATCTATAATACATCAAAGAAATACAATAAATTTTCTAATACTAAATTTTATGGTGACTTTCTTATAGATGCCTATAAGGCTAATAGAAGATATAAGGATGCTCTTTTAGTAACAGAGTATTTGTATTCTAATATTCATAAGTAAGAAAGTTTAAATTAATCTGTATCTAGGTTTAAAAACCATATTCATTTAAACTAATATAGTAATTTTCATAAATGTACAACTTTAACAGGGCTTAAGCCCTGTTTTTATATTGAATTTTCCCAATATCATTTCATTATAATATTTTAAGCAAACTATTATAATGAAGATATAAATAATTATTGGGAGGGGATTATTATGAAAAAGGAAAGGTTTAAAAGTATAAAAAATATATTTTTCGTTACTAAATATATTTATTTATGGAAGAAATCCATATTTATATCAATTGCTTTATACTCAATTTTTTATGCAATTTCACCTTTTATATGGATTTTTGTACCTAAGCTCTTAATAGATGAGCTTTTAGGAGGAAAAAGAATAATAGTATTAATAAAGATCTTAGGTTTAGCACTAATAACTGCATCTACAATAGGATTTTTAACCGAGTATTTACAGGGAAATTTTAGAATGAAAATGAATGCTGTAAGATATAATTTTATTCATATGTTAAGTGAAAAAACTATGACTATGGATTTTTCATATACTGAAGATCCAAATACATTAAATGAAATAAATATAGCCCTAAGAACTATTCAAAACCCCAATAATGGTATTGGTATAGTAATATTAAAATTATTTAGTATATTTGGAAGTCTTATAGGTTTTTTTGCTTTTGCGACTATAATATTTAAGCTTAGTCCAATTATTTTATCTATTCTTGTATTAACTATATTAATGTCCTATTTCATTATGATTAAGGCCAAGAATTATGAAAGAAGTAGAAAGGATGATCTAGCAAAAGAAGAAAGGGAAGTTTATTATGCTTCTTCCACATTGTCTGATTTTCAATTTGGTAAGGATATAAGAGCTTATGGTTTAAAAAATCTACTACTTTCTAAAAAACATGAATCTAATAAAAGAATGCTAAAAATTGTTAAAGCGATACAAGATTATATATTTAAAGCTTCAGTGTTAGATACTATTTTAATATTTTTAAGAGAAGTAATTATATACTCTTATCTTATATATAGGGTTATATATGGAGGATTGTCTATAGGGGATTTTGTTATGTATTCTCTAGCCATGAATAGCTTTGCAGTCTGGATGGATTCAACTATGAAGGATATAGCTACAATTAAGATTCAAAGCTTGTATATCAGTGATTTTTGCAATTTTTTGAATAAAAAGAAACCCAAACTAAACCCTAATCCAAAGAACATACCAGGTAAAGAAAACTATGAAATTGAATTTAGAAATATTTCCTTTAAATATCCCCATAGTGATAGACATATTTTAAAAGACTTTTCTCTTCATATAAAGGCTGGTGAAAGATTAGCTATAGTAGGTATAAACGGAGCGGGTAAAACTACTTTAGTAAAACTTCTAACAAGATTATACAAACCTACTAGTGGAGAAATATTAGTTAATGGAATTAATATAAATGATTTTGATGAAAATGAATATTTAGATTTATTTTCAGTAGTATTTCAAGATATTAAGCTTTTTGCCTTTAACATTAAGGAGAACATAGCTTTTAAAGATAATGACCAAGAGGATAATCAATTAAATGATTCAATAGAAAAAGCAGGACTAAAAGAAAAAATTGATTCCTTAGAAAAAGGAATTTTAACTAACATACTCAAGATCTTAGATGAAGAAGGTATAGAGTTATCTGGGGGAGAAAATCAAAAACTTGCAATTGCAAGAGCTTTGTATAAGAACGGAAAAATTATAATAATGGATGAACCAACAGCAGCCCTTGATGCCTTGGCTGAGTATAAGCTATATAAAACCTTTAATAATCTTATTGATAATAAAACCGCAATTTATATTTCACATAGACTTTCTAGTACAAGATTTTGTGATAATATAGCTTTTATTGAAAATGGAGAATTGAAGGAATATGGTACCCATGATGAGCTAATGAAGCTAGGAAATTTATATGCTAATATGTTCAATATTCAAGCAAGATATTATAAGGAGGAAGAGTCTTATGCTTAGTACTAACATAAAAACACTTAAGTATTTTTTTAAGCTAACTAATAGAATATCTAAAACCTACATTTTAAAGTCTATTCTGGCTTCCGTTTTTAAAGCATGGACTCCATTTTTAAATATTATAATACCAAAATTAATAATTGATGAGCTCCTAGGTGGTAAAAGTATAAAGAGATTAATTATTTATGTTGTGGTACTGACTATTGGAAATTTGCTACTTAAAATAATTAATAATCATTTTATAAGAATTATGGAATTAGCAAGAATAGATTTATTTAACAAGATGGATTCATATTTAGGAGAAAAATGTGTTGATATGGATTTTGAAAATATTGAGAATCCAGAGGTGTTAGACCTTAAGGAGAGAGCGTTTTTCTCTATATACAATCTAGATGCCATAGGAAGAACTTTAGAGAATGCTTCTATAATTATTTATGAAACTATTACTTTACTTGGTCTTGGATATATTCTAGCCATTTTAAATCCAATAATTATTGCAGTAGTATTATTTATAGTATTTGTAAATTCATTTATATTTAAGAAAATCGAAAAAATTCGATTTGAGGATAATCAGAAAGCTATATTTGACAATAGAGCATTTGGTTATTTTCTAAGGATGACATCAGATTTTTCAATGGGAAAGGATATTAGATTATATAAGGTTGCACCATTAATACTAAAAAAATCAAAGTATTTTACGGATAATCTTTTGCACATATACTCTAGGCAATTTACAGCTATAGGAAAGTATTCTGGAATAAGTAATATAAATATGCAAATACAAATGATCTTTATTTATGCATATCTTGCTATGGGAGTAATTAAAGAAACAATTGGCATAGGGAGCTTTACAATGTATGCAAATGCAGTAAAAAATTTTAGCACTTCTATAATGTCTTTAGTAAATTCAATTATTGAAATAAATCAGATGTGCATGTATCTTGAGCTTTTTATTAAATTTGATAGTATTGAGTCAAAGAATTCAAGAGGGAGTATTTCAACATCAAATATAAAAGATTTTGAAATAGAATTTAAAAATATTAGTTTTAAATATCCTAATAAAAAGGAATACACTTTAAAGAATATATCCATTGTCATTAAAACGGGAGAAAAGCTATCTGTTGTTGGGTTAAATGGAGCAGGCAAAACAACATTTATTAAGCTGATATCAAGACTATATGAACCTACAGAGGGAAGTATATTACTTGGAGGTGTAGATATAAAGGAATATACATATGAGGAATATATGAAGCTATTAGCAATCGTGTTCCAAGATTTTAAACTACTTTCTTTTTCCATAAGAGATAATTTGTCTAATAAAATTTGTGAAGGGCGAGATGATGAAGAAATAATTATTTCATGTCTTGATAAAGTAGGATTTGGAGATGATTTAGCTAAACTCAATAATGGAATTGATACAAATATTTATAAGAATTTTGATGAAAAAGGGATCGAATTTTCAGGTGGGCAAGCTCAAAAAATAGCTATAGCTAGAGCACTTTATAAGGATTCACCTATTGTCATATTAGATGAGCCTACATCTGCTCTAGATCCAATTTCAGAATATGAAGTATACAACAGCTTTAATAATTTAGTTAAGGGTAAAACAGCAATATATATTTCCCATAGGCTTTCAAGTACTAGATTCTCGGATAGGATTGCTGTTTTTAAGGATGGAGAGATTATTGAATATGGAAACCATTATGATCTTATAAAAAATGAGGATTCACTTTATGCTAATATGTATAATACTCAAGCCACATATTATGTAACGTAACATCTTGATTTTAATTGATGAAATTAATATTACAAAAATACTTATGAAAACCTATTGACATTGACGCTACGTAAATGTGTATATTGGTCTTAAGGAGGTAAGATTATGGAATATACAGTGCGAAAACTAGGAAATTTAGCAGGTATTAGTACGAGAACCCTTAGATATTATGATGAAATTGGAATTCTAAAGCCGGCAAGAATCAATTCATCAGGATATCGTATTTACGGTGAAGCAGAAGTTAATAGGTTACAACAAATTTTGTTCTATAGAGAATTAGGGTTGAGCCTAGATAGAATAAAGGATATAGTAGCTTCACCTTCCTTTGATGGAGCAAATGCACTTAAAGAACATCGTGAAAATCTCCTTGAAAAAAGAAAACAATTAGATTTATTGATAGCTAATGTGGAAAAGAGCATAGCATCAGTAGAAGGGAGAATTAAAATGAGTGATAGAGAAAAATTTGAAGGTTTTAAGCAAAAAATGATTGATGATAATGAGAAGAAATATGGTAAACAAATTCGAGAAAAATATGGCAATGAAACTATTGACAAGTCAAATGCAAAATTAAAAAATATGACTCAAACAGAATATGATGAAGTAACAAGTCTAGCAGAGGAATTAAATAAGACTTTAGCAGAGGCTTTTAAAACTGGAGATCCAGCCAGTGAATTAGCACAAAAAGCAGCGGAGCTTCATAAAAAGTGGCTGACATTTTATTGGATAGAGTATAGCAAAGAGGCTCATGCTGGACTTGCTCAAATGTATGTTGATGATGAAAGATTTACAGCATACTATGATAAAGATGAGCCAGGTACAGCAGAATTTTTAAGAGATGCCATCCTGATTTACACAGGAATAGAAAAATAGTATTTTAAAGAATTAAAAGGCGATTGGGTAACCAGTCGCCTTTTTTGAGCGACAATAGTATTTATTTATAAGAGTAAGTTTAATATAACATTATATTGATATCTCCAGAAGTATAAGCTACTACATTATGCAATGATTATATAGATTTTAAAAAAAATAAGCAGGGAAACATAAAATGTATATAGAAAGTTATTAGCATTATAGAAAATATTATACAAAAAAGAAGGAGGACATATGAAAATATTAGTTGATGCTGATGGATGTCCTGTTAAGGACATAATTCTAAATGTGGCAAAGGAATACAATATAAAGTTAATTATGATAAAAAATATTTGTCATGATCTATATGATGATTATGCAGAAATTATAACAGTGGATCAAGGCAAAGATGTAGTAGATATTACTTTGATCAATCACACAAAAGAGGGAGATATTGTGGTTACTCAAGATTATGGTGTAGCTGCAATGGCTATTGCCAAAAGAGCTATAGCAATTAATCAAAATGGATGGTGCTATACTGATGATAATATAGATGAATTATTAATGCAAAGACATCTTGGCCAAGAGATGAGAAGAAAACATAAAAAATATACAAAAATACCAAAGCGAACAAGGGAAAATGATATTCTATTTGAAGAAAAATTTAGAGAGCTAGTGGCTAATCTGGCAAAGGAATAAATCTTACTATGAAATATTAGGAGAGCAAAATATATAGTAGTTCCGTTTTTAGTAATCATTAAAGTAGAGGGTATGGAAAAAGGAGGCAACAAGAATTTAGTTGCTTCCTTTTTGTCATATAATAAAACAGCAGCGGATGACGTTGATACATCATGCATTAAAGCACATCGCTTTTTTGTAAACCATTTCGATACAGGTCATAAAAATGATGAGTTGGCCCATTTCCTTTTCCAATAGAAAGAGCATGTTTAATGGCGGTGGTTACATATTGCTTTGCTTGTTCCACCGCTTGTGGTATAGGTAGTCCAAGGGCTAGGTTAGATGTGATAGCAGACGAAAATGTACAGCCGGTTCCATGTGTGTTTTTAGTGTTGATACGGTATGTTTCATAGTGATAAAATTGTTTGCCGTCATACAGAACATCAATGGCATTACCAATAGCGTGACCGCCCTTGACAATAACATTTCGGCAACCCATTTCGTAGATCCGCTTTGCGGCAGCTTCCATGTCTTCCATAGAGCTGATAGTCATACCTGAAATCTTTTCTGCTTCTGGAATGTTTGGTGTAAGTACGTCTGCACATGGAATAACAACCTTTATCAGCGTATCAACGGCATTTGGGTTCATCAGCGGACATCCGTTTTTTGCATACATTACAGGGTCAATTACAATGTTTCTCGCCTTATACTGACGGAGCTTTTCTGCAACTGCCTTCATACAGTGCGGTGTGGATAGCATACCTATCTTTACAGCATCAACCTCAATATCCTCAAAAACAGCGTCAATCTGCTTCTGAATCATATCTGGTGTAACATCCTGTATGTCGATGACACGACTTGTGTTTTCGGCCACTATGGACACGATGACGCTCATGCCAAAAACGCCATGGGCAGAAAATGTTTTTAAATCAGCCTGAATTCCGGCACCTCCACTGCAATCCGATCCTGCGATACTCAATACTTTTTTCATTAGAAATCCTCCTTTAATATTGGATATATAATTACCATCATCCTGTGCTAACAGAAATCAGATTATCCTCATAGTTAGACAAAAAAATGGGTGCAATCCGTATCACGGAAAGCACCCAATAAATAACATAGTATGTAATTGATTTGCTTCCCTACGTTGGTCTTAACCAACAGGTTCAAAGGGTCAGGTTTTAACCTTCTCAACTACAAGTAGTCCCCCCGCAAGCGATAAACCATATTCAATTTTCCACACCTATTTTCAAATAAAAATAGAGTGTTTTTCTCATTTATTTTTTCACAAGGGCACAGACTACTTTACATAACCCAATCGATTTTTATTTTATATATAAACCTTTACTGTTTTTATTCGATTTCTTTCGATACTCTCTACTATAAGTGTAATATTATCATATTCTACTTTTTCACCTAATTTAGGTAATCTTCCTAGAGATTCTATGACTAGGCCACCAATGGAATCAAAATCTTCAGATTCGAAGTTTGTATCTAAAATTTCGTTGACTGTATTAATCTTGGTACTGCCAATTATAATATATTCACCATCTTTAACAAATTGGACTTCACTTTCAAATTCATCGTATTCATCTTCGATATCTCCGACAATTTCTTCGATTAAATCTTCTATAGTAATAATTCCAGCGGTACCTCCATATTCATCTAGCACGATGGCCATATGGGTTCTGTTTTTCTTCATTTCTGTAAAAGTATCGCTAATTTTTTTAAATTCAAATGTATAATAAGGCTTTCTTACATACTCCTCTATATTAAAATTATCCTTTTTATTATCAAGGAAAATTAAATCTCTAACATTTAAAACTCCAATAATATTGTCTATACCTTCTTTATAGATAGGGTATCTAGAAAACTGCTCATCCTTAACCTTATCTATAACCTGTTGGAATGGAAGATCAATATCTATCGCAACAATATCTGTTCTTTGAATCATTACATCTTTAATTTGAAGATCTCCAAATTCAAAAACATTATGTATCATTTGTGTTTCTTCCGTTTCTAAAACTCCTTCTTCCTCACTAACTGCAACAATTGTACGCAGTTCTTCCTCGGTTATAATAGGTTGTGCATTATCAGTTTTAATACCTAGTATATTCAGGATTCCATTTGTTAAATACATCAGAACAATAACAATTGGATTTAACAAAGTAACGATGAAAGAAAGAGGCTTACTAACCTTTAATGAAACTTTTTCTGGAAATTGTGCAGCAAGGGATTTAGGTGTTATTTCACCAAATATTAATACTAATAATGTCATAATCCCTGTTGATATAAATACACCTTTACTACCAAAAAAATCTAAGGCTAATGAGGTAGCTAATGCAGACGCACCAATATTTACAATATTATTGCCTACAAGAATTGTACCTAAAAGTTTATTAGGATCTTTTACTAGTCGTTCTACTAAATCTCCCCCTTTTACTTTCTCTTCTACCATATACCTTACACGAATTTTACTTAATGACATAAGCGCTGTTTCCGATGTAGAGAAAAAAGCAGAACAAAACAAAAGTCCCAATAAAACTATAATTTGCCACATACTATCAGGGTCCAAAATTTACCACACTCCTCATATTATTCTAATGCTTAAAATATTATCAAAATAATTATATCATAAATTCTCTAGTAAAATGATACTTTTTTAGGGCTGATTTTCAGAATAATCAGCTTAAATTAACTATTGACTATGGAAATATAATGAGTCTAAGATGTTAGTCGATATTATTTTCTTATTAGGAATAACTATATTAGACTATTAAAAGGATGACATACTCAGCTTGTCATTCAGTCAATTAAATCATATAATATAAATAAATATTCTAGTAGGTATTTTTCTACATATTAGGATATTTATAATATATTAATAAAAGTTTGAAAGGAATACTCGCTATGATTGAGATAAATGGTAAATATAACAATGCAATAGTTTATACTAAAAATATTGAAGAAGGTGCAGTAAAGCAGATTGAAAACTTGCTTAATCAGGAGTTTATAAAAGGAAGTAAGATAAGGATAATGCCGGATGTTCATAGTGGAGCAGGATGTACTATAGGGACCACAATGACAATTGATGATAAAATTGTTCCAAACCTTGTTGGTGTTGACATCGGTTGTGGTATAGAGGCTATAAAGATTAAAAATCGAAATATAGAGCTGCAAAAATTAGATAAGTTAATTTATAGCAAAATACCTTGCGGATTTAATATAAGAGATAAAGAGCATAAATTTAATGATGAAATTGACTTGAATGAGCTTAAATGTAAAAGCAAAGTTAACATTAATAGGGCTAGACGTAGTATTGGAACTTTAGGTGGTGGAAACCACTTTATTGAAGCAAATAAAGATAGTAAAGGAAATATATACATATCTATTCACTCAGGTAGTCGTCATTTAGGACATGAGGTTGCAAGTCTTTATCAAGAAGAGGCTTATAAATCAACTAATAATACAAAGGAAGATATACCGAAAGCTTTAGCTTATGTATCAGGACAGCTATTTGAAGATTATATTCATGATATGAAAATTGTTCAACTTTTTGCAGAATTAAATCGTAAGGCTATGATTCAGGAAATAATTAAAGGTATGAAGCTTGATGTGGTAGAACAATTTACAACTATTCATAATTATATAGATACGGAGAATATGATTCTAAGAAAAGGTGCAGTTTCAGCTAAGTACGGCGAAAAACTTTTAATACCAATAAACATGCGTGATGGTAGCCTTATTTGTATTGGAAAAGGTAATGAAAATTGGAATTTCTCAGCCCCCCATGGTGCAGGAAGACTTATGAGTAGGACAGAAGCTAAAAATTCATTTACACTTAATCAATTTAAAAAGACAATGGAAGGTATTTATACAACATCGGTAAATAAACAAACACTTGATGAATGCCCTTTTGCATATAAGCCTATAGATGAAATAGTAAACAACATAGGAGATACTGTAGATATAGTTGAGAAGATAACACCTATATATAACTTTAAAGCTGCAGAGTAGTTGTAATGAAGTAACTTTTAGGCATATATTGTAATTTTAAAAACTCCCAGAAGGTAGTCTACCTCCGGGAGTTTTTTATTCACATCTATTTATTAAGAAAAGCCTCAATGTACTCTTCATATGTCATAACTCTATCATTGTAACCAGTAGATGTTATTTCAATTATTCTATTAGCTATGGTTTGTATAAATTGATGGTCGTGGGATGTAAATAAAACATTACTCTTATAATCTCTTAGTCCGTTATTTACAGAGGTTATAGATTCTAGGTCTAAATGATTTGTAGGTTGATCTAATAATAAAACGTTAGCATTAGCTAGCATCATTTTAGATAACATACATCTAACCTTTTCTCCACCAGATAGAACTTTAACTTTCTTTAATGCCTCATCCCCAGAGAATAGCATTCTACCTAAAAATCCACGTAAATATATTTCAGACTGTTCTACAGAGAATTGACGCAACCAATCTATAAGATTTAAATCTACGTCATTGAAAAACTCAGAGTTATCTTTAGGGAAATAAGAATTTGTAATTGTTACTCCCCACTTTACTGTACCACTATCAGGTTCTATTTCACCCATTAATATTTTAAATAAAGTTGTAATCGCTATTTCATTATCTCCTATAAAGGCAATTTTATCGCCCTTATTTACTATAAAGCTAACGTTATCAAGCACCTTTACACCATCTATAGTTTTGGATAAATTGTCTACTAACAAAATGTCATTCCCTACTTCTCTTTCCATAGTAAAGCCTACAAAAGGATATCTTCTGGTAGAAGGCTGAATATCATCTAAAGATATCTTTTCTAGTAATTTTTTACGAGAGGTAGCTTGTTTAGATTTAGATGCATTTGCACTAAATCTAGCGATAAAGGCTTGTAGTTCTTTTATTTTATCTTCTTTTTTCTTATTTTGATCTTTCATCATTTGAAGAGCTAACTGGCTTGATTCATACCAGAAATCATAGTTTCCTACAAACATTTTAATTTTACCAAAATCTATATCTACCATATGGGTACATACTTCATTAAGAAAATGTCTATCGTGGGATACTACTAAAACAGTTCCTTCAAAATCGCCTAAAAAGTTTTGCAACCAATTTACAGCAGCAATATCTAAATGGTTGGTAGGCTCGTCCAAAATAAGAATACCAGGTTTGCCAAATAGGGCTTGGGCAAGTAGGACCTTAACCTTTTCAGTACCAGTTAAATCTGCCATCTTCTTATAATGAAGCTCTGTACCTATACCTAAACCTTGTAGTAAAGATGATGCTTCAGATTCTGCACTCCAGCCATCCATCTCTGCAAATTCACCTTCAAGCTCTGATGCTCTTATTCCATCTTCATCTGTGAAATCTTCTTTAGCATAGATAGCGTCCTTTTCTACCATAATTTCATAAAGTCTTTTGTTACCCATAATAACTGTTTGTATAACTTCATTTTGGTCATATTCATAGTGGTCCTGTTTTAAAACAGACATACGTGTATTAGGAGCAATAGATACATCACCAGTATTTGGCTCTATTTCACCTGATAATATTCTTAAAAAGGTACTCTTTCCAGCTCCATTAGCACCAATTACACCATAGCAGTTTCCAGGTGTAAACTTTAAATTAACATCATCAAATAGCTTTTGTCCTTGAAATCCTATACTTAAATTATTTACATTTATCAATTCATTACCATCCCTTACATAATATTTGTCAATTTTAATATTATACCATAAATAATGGATAAGTTCACTCGCTTTTAATGATTCTACAGGATAATAAGCCTATTAAAGATTAGACTAACAATAACATTATTTTTGTATACTATTGAAAATAATAATTTGGTAATATAGAATAAGGTATATTTAGATGAAATCTTAGAACTCGTAGCTGTTGGATAAACCAAAGGAGTGAAAGCACATGAAGGTTATGATAGTAGGTGCCGGAAAGCTAGGCCAAAAATTGGCAGAGTCATTGGTATTGGAAGATATAGATGTAACATTAGTTGACTACAATGCGAAGATACTAGAGAGAATAAATGAACATATAGATGTTTTGACAGTTACCGCTAGTGGAGTAGATATAGGGATTTTAAAGGAACTAAATATTAAAAGCTATGATTTACTAGTGGCATGTACTAAGGGAGATGAGACAAATACAGTTATATGCTCCTTGGCCAAAAGATTAGGCTGTAAAAAAACAATAGCCAGAATAAGAAATCCAGAATATACTAAGCAATTGGATTTTGTAAAAAAAGAGATGGGTATTGATCATATTGTTAATCCAGAATTTGAAACGGCCAAGGCTATGGAAAAATATCTATTAAAGAACTTTAGTTTTTATACTGGAGATTTTGCCAAAGGCAAAGTTACTATGTTAGATTTTAACATTGGACATAATGAAGACTTTGTTGGAAAATACATTAAGGATCTTAAAAACTTTAGTGGCTTTTTAATAACTGCCATATCTAGAAATGGTAAAATTATAATTCCAAATGGATTTACAGAGTTAATGGAGGACGATATTATACATGTAATAGGAAAAAGTGCTGATATAGCAAGGTTAAGTGTTAAATTTGAAAAGGGTATAAATAGAAAAGAAATAGAAAATGTGATGATATTTGGTGGAGGAAAAGTAGGGTACTATTTAGCTAAAAGACTTACGGAAGCTAATATTTCGGTAACGGTTATAGAACAAGATAAAATTCGGTGTCAAGAGTTAGCTGAAAAACTAGATAATGTTTTAGTAATACATGGAGATGGGACAGATATACATCTATTGGAGGAAGAAAACCTAGAATCCATGGATGCTTTCGTTGGAGCAACAGGCTATGATGAACAAAATCTACTAATGGCTCTAATGGCTAAACATGCAGGGGTATCAAAAACTATAGCAAAGTTTAGTAGACAAAATTATACTAAGATTATTGATAAACTAGGCATAGAGGTGGCTTTAAACCCTGTTTATATTACTGCTTCTAATATATTAAAATATATTAGAGGTGGTAAAGTAGTGTCCGTCTCATTATTGCTAGGAGGAGACGGGGAGGTAACAGAGATTATTGTAGGAGAGGATCTTCCTTTTACAGGGAAGCCATTGGCAGAACTTAATCTACCTAAGGGTATTATAATAGGTGCTATAGTTCATAATGGAGAAGTCATTATTCCTAATGGAGAATCTGTTATACATCCTGGGGATAGAATTATTATATTCAGCTTAACTGAAGATCTACCTACTTTGAAAATGTTTATTAAGTCGCACAAGGGAGGTATTTTTAGTGAATTATGGGATCGTGCTAAGGGTACTAGGTAACATCCTTATAGTTGAGTCTTTACTGATGTTGCCAGCCCTAACTATAGCTTTTTATATGAATGGGCAGGATAAAATGGCATTTCTCATTACTATAATAGTAACAGGTACAATAGGATTTATAATGTCTAAAAAAGCTTCCAATAAGAATAATATTAACGCGAGGGAAGGGTTAGCTATAGTAGCCTTTGGATGGCTACTGGCTTCTTTATTTGGAGCGCTTCCTTTTTATATATCTGGAAGCATACCTAAATTTATAGATGCATTTTTTGAAACAGTTTCAGGTTTAACAACTACGGGTTCATCAATACTAAGTAATGTAGAAGGTCTTCCACACGGTGCTTTATTTTGGAGATCCTTTACTCATTGGATAGGCGGAATGGGAATATTAGTTTTTACTATCGCTCTGCTTCCTGCCTTGGGGATAGGTGGATTTCAAATATTTAAAGCAGAAAGTCCAGGTCCTATTGCAGGAAAAATAGCGCCGAGAATAAAGGATACGGCAAAAATTTTATATGTAACATATTTTTCAATCACCATATTACACATTATATTTCTAAGATTAGGTGGAATGAATTTATTTGATTCTATTCTCCATGCTTTTGGTTCTGTAGGAACCGGAGGATTTGGTATAAAAAATAATAGTGTTGCCTTCTATGAAAGCTCATATATTCATATTGTAATAGGGATTTTTATGGTATTATCAGGAGTAAACTTCTCTTTGTACTACTCCTTGTTTAAGGGTAAATGGAAGGAGGTAATACAAGACGAGGAGCTTAAGCTTTACTTAACTATAGTTTCTGTAGCAGTTCTACTTATTGCTATTAATCTTTTTATGACATCCTATGAAAGTATTTTTATAGCCCTTAGGGATTCTTTCTTCCAAGTAGGCTCAATTATAACTACTACAGGATATACTACTGCAGATTTTGATATGTGGCCTACATTTAGTAAGGCTATATTATTTACTCTTATGTTTATAGGTGGTTGTGCTGGTTCTACAGCAGGTGGAATGAAGGTTATTAGAATATTAATTTTAATTAAACTTATTAAGAGAGATGTTGCAAAGATATTTCACCCTAGAGCTTTTATCTCAATAAAGAATGGTGGCAAAACAATTCCAAACGAAACAATAGTTAGTATAAATACATTTTTTGCTTTATATCTTATGATATTTGTACTGTCAACTATTTTGGTATCATTAGAAGGACTAGATCTTGTAAGTGCATCTAGTTCTGTGGCAGCTACCTTAGGCAATATTGGCCCTGGACTTGGCTTTGTTGGACCTACTAGAAACTTTGGTGAATTTACTTTTGCAAGTAAAGCATTATTTTCTCTTTTAATGTTATTAGGTAGGCTAGAAATATTTACTATAATTGCTTTAGTAGTGCCAAAAGACTGGACTAGGGAAGTTTAATGGAATTATTAATTATAAAAAACAATATAAGTCATGTTATATTTTAGGAAACTAGAAAAAAATATGATAAAGTATTAGTAGTTAAAAATAAAACCGTAGAAGATATTGTAGTTGCATAAAAAATGTACAATATTTGTACCCGTCTGTACAGATATTGTACATTTTTTGTATTTAAAAAAGTATATATTTTTTATCACATTGAATAATGTAGGGCTAAAGCTTTAGTGATTTGTTAAAAAAGTGGCATAAACTTTGCTTATATATAAAGATGTAAAAGTAAAACATATAAAATTTTTGCTATAGTTTGTTAAAAAATTAACCAATAAAGGAGGATATATCATGGAATTTGGTTTCTCGAAAGAGCATGTTCTACTTAAGCAAATGTATAGAGAATTTGCTGAAAATGAAGTAAAACCTTTGGCAGCAGAAATAGATGAAGAAGAGAGGTTTCCTGTAGAAACTATTAACAAAATGGTTAAATCAGGATTTATGGGTATACCATTCCCTAAAAAATATGGTGGAGAAAGTGGAGACAATATTGGATATGCTATAGCTGTCGAAGAACTTTCAAGGGTTTGCGCTACAACAGGAGTTATATTATCTGCCCATGTTTCATTAGGTGCTCATCCTATATACGAGTTTGGAACAGAAGAGCAGAAACAAAAGTATCTAATTCCTCTAGCAAAAGGAGAAAAACTAGGAGCTTTTGCTCTTACGGAGCCTAATGCTGGAACTGATGCTTCTGCACAGCAAACTACAGCCGTACTAGATGGTGACAGTTATATTCTTAATGGATCAAAAATATTTATAACTAATGCAGGATATGCTCAAACCTATATAATTATGGCTATGACAGATAAATCGGCAGGAACTAGAGGAATATCAGCTTTTATAGTAGATGCAGATACAGAAGGATTTACAGTAGGGCCTAAGGAGAAAAAGTTAGGAATTAAAGGATCTTCTACTTGCGAGCTTATATTTGAAAATTGTAGAGTACCTAAGGAAAATCTGATAGGTAAAGAGGGTATGGGATTTAAAGTTGCTATGAAAACCCTTGATGGAGGAAGAATTGGCATAGCAGCCCAAGCTCTAGGAATAGCACAAGGTGCCTTAGATGAAACTATAAGTTATGTTAAAGAAAGAATTCAATTTGGAAAGCCTATATCAGCCTTCCAAAATACACAATTTCAATTGGCAGATATGGCATCAAAGATTGAGGCTTCAAGACTTTTAGTATATAAGGCTGCTTACAATAAGGATAAGGGACTGCCATATTCCTATGAAGCAGCTATGGCTAAATTAGTTGCAGCAGAGACAGCTATGGAAGTTACTACCAAAGCAGTTCAGCTTCATGGTGGATACGGATATACAAGAGAATATCCAGTTGAGAGAATGATGAGAGATGCAAAAATAACAGAAATATATGAAGGTACTTCTGAAGTACAAAGAATGGTAATATCAGCAAGTTTATTAAAATAGGAGGAGGTCTAGATTATGAAAATAGTTGTTTGTATAAAGCAAGTTCCAGATACAACGGAAGTTAAATTAGATCAAAAAACTGGAACCCTTATTCGTGAAGGAGTTCCATCCATAATAAATCCAGATGATAAAAGTGGTCTTGAAGCAGCTTTAAGATTAAAAGATGAGCATGGAGCGGAAGTTACTGTTATTACAATGGGACCTCCCCAAGCAGATTTAGCACTTAGAGAAGCTATTGCTATGGGAGCAGACAGAGCTATACTCCTTACTGATAAAGCTTTTGCAGGAGCTGATACATGGGCCACTTCATCAGCCTTAGCAGGTGCTATTAGAAACATGGAATATGATTTGATTATAGCTGGCAGACAAGCAATAGATGGAGATACCGCTCAGGTTGGACCTCAAATAGCAGAACATTTAAATATTCCATCTGTTACATATGCCTTAGATATGGAACTTGTAGACAAGGGGATAATAGTAAAAAGAGCTTTTGAAGATGGCTATCACAAAATAAAGGTTAATACACCATGTCTTATAACTACACTTAAGGAAATGAATGAAGCAAGATACATGAGGATTTCAGGTATATATGACGCTTATAAAGAAGATAAGGTGGAAGTGTGGACAGTTAATGATATAGAAGTAGATCATAGTAATCTTGGACTTAAAGGTTCTCCTACTAAAGTAAAAAAATCCTTTACTAAGGGAGTTAAGACAGCAGGGAAGGTATTTGATGTAGAAGCTAAAGAAGCGGCTCAAATAATAGTGGATAAATTAAAAGAAAAATATATTATTTCCTAATTATAATTTAGATGATTGGAGGGAGATTAATGAGTTTAGCAGATTACAAAGGTGTTTTAGTATATATTGAGCAAAGAAATAGAGAAATTCAAAAGGTTTCTATTGAGCTATTAGGGAAAGGAAAAGAAATCGCAGATAAGCTTGGGGAAAAGTTAAGTGCAGTAATTATCGGTTATGATGTTAAAAATCTGGCACAGGAGTTAATATATTATGGAGCTGAAAGAGTAATAGTTGTTGACGATAAAATTCTTGAAAATTTTATTACAGAGCCATATACAAAGGCTTTTACAGCAGTTATTAATGAAGAAAAGCCAGAAGTTGTATTGGTAGGTGCTACTTCTATAGGGAGAGATTTAGCTCCTAGAGTTTCTGCAAGAATCCATACAGGACTTACGGCTGATTGTACTTCGTTAGATATAGATAAGGAAACAAAACAGCTACTTATGACAAGACCAGCATTTGGTGGAAATATAATGGCGACAATAATATGTCCTGACCATAGACCACAGATGTCTACAGTAAGACCTGGGGTTATGCTAAAACCTCATAAGGATACAAGTAGAACAGGGGAGATTATAAACTTTGATGCTGGATTACTTCCTACTGATTTAAATATAGAAATTCTTGAGATTGTAAAAGAAGACAAAAAGAAGGTTAATATAGAAGATGCTAAATTACTTATATCTGCCGGTAGAGGTATAGGTTCAAAAGAAAATATGGCTTATTTATATGAACTGGCAGAAGAACTCAAAGGAGAAGTATCGGGATCTCGTGCAGTAATAGACAATGGATGGCTTGACAAAGAAAGACAAGTAGGTCAGACTGGAAGAACTGTAAGACCAGACCTATACTTTGCTTGTGGTATATCTGGAGCTATACAGCACGTTGCTGGTATGGAGGAATCAGAGCTTATAATAGCTATAAACAAAAATCCTGATGCTGCAATATTTGAAGTTGCAGATATTGGAATAGTAGGAGATGTTTCAAAAGTAATACCACTTCTTACTGAGGAAATAAAAAAACTTAAATTTGAATAATAAGAATGATAATAAAGAATCCAGCTTATGTTGGCCCTGGATAGAGCATTATAAATCTAAAATTAAGCGAATTGGCAGTTGTCAACATGGATTGTCAAATGAAAAGCTCAACGCATGATTTAACTTGCGTTGAGCTTTTCATTTATTACCATTCAATGTACATCATCGTCACTTCTTCCCAAAATTGACAGAAGAGCATTACAAAATTCAATGGGCTTATCGAGCATTGTCGCGTGACCTGCACCAGATATGGAGTAAAACCCCTTTTTGGGTGCAGTAATTGTGTGGTAATATTCTGCCACAATGGGATAAGGTGTCTGCCAATCCTCAGTGCCGTGTATATAAAATATCGGCACCTGATATGTCGTTACTGTATTTAGGTTGAGTGTTCCAAAAAGCTCTTGGAAAATAAGTGACTGTCCATGCGAGATACCATCTATATCTGCAAAAATCAGATACCGTAAATCTTTCAGGCTGTAAAACGGTGATGTTGCAGCAGAAATAATGAGCTTAGCAGTCGGACTAGCTGCAAGGCCGTATTTCCCTTGGATTTTTCGGAGCGTGGATAGTTTGTTTTTCATATCCTGATTGAACACTTTGGTAGGGTATGGCTCCAGTGATTCCAATGCTTGAATATCTTTTTTACATTCGGCAGATATGGCATTTTCCAGTGCTTTCTCAAACCCTATCCGTTCATTTTCAAGCATATTGACAACTTGCCCAACTCCGATATAACCTGATACCAATTGGGGATATTGGTGAACAAATAGACTGCCTAAAACACTTCCCCAGGAATGACCCATAATCCAAATTTTTTCTTTTCCATATTTCTCTTTTAAATATAAAACAATTTCATGTGTGTCTGATATGAGTTGTTTTATTGTCGTGGTTGGTGTAACTTCTTTTGAAATATTTTGATAAAAAGTTTTACCACTGTTCCTTTGTTCCCAATGCACTACTGTAACGTATTTTTCCCACGGTAATTGAAAGTCTTGCGCAAATGGCAGCATGGGAGAGCCAGGGCCACCATGTAAAAATAACATTACTGGATTATGTATGTTCTCACTGCGATGATACAAATATTGCTGGATATTTCCAATTGTTACATACTCCCCAAAGTCTATACCTGAAGGCTGTTTTATAGATACTCTGGATTTTTTCTTTCTCTTTCTTTTTGTGATCAGCAAGCAGATCAGCCCAAAAACAAATAGGAAAATAAAAGCGCCCGTTATGATAAAGACAACTTTCATTAGCTGTCTTCTCCTGCGATATATTCGGCTATAGCAGTCACAAGAATATCTAAAGCCTTCTGCCTACCTTCAGAATAGAAACTATTACTGTTGGAAGCGACGAAACTAAGGGCATCCATAAGCTGTGATAGTACATTGACATCGCAAACTGTTTCATCTATTTCAAAAATTTCAGATGTTCGTTTGAAGTAGTCTTTTGCCTTTTCATTTTCCTTTTCATATATTTCACTCGGCAGTCTATGTAAAAGGTTTTCGAGATCAGTTGGCGAAACATACAAAATGATACTATCGGGTGCCAGATATATTTCTTTCGCCGCTTTTATTGCTTTTTCCCTCTTGTCAATATTCTCGCCTTTCAATGCCTCAATGCGGTTAAACATATTGGTTTCACAACGTTTTACAATATCATAAAGCAGTTCTTCTTTGGAATCATAGTACAAATAGAATGAGCCTTTACCGATACCTGCTGCTTTCGTAATGTCCTCGACAGTGACCTTTTTTATACCCTTTTGTCTGATTAAGTCTACACCTTTCTCAAACATTAACCCTTTGATTCTCTGTTTTTCATTTTCGCTTACTATTTTGGGCATAGAGCTCTCCTTTCGCATTTTTATTGACTATTTTTATTATTTTTGGTCATTTATATTTTAAATCAATTACATCGACATGTCAACAAATTTTATGACTTTTAAACCATAAACGTCCAATTCGCATGAACAAAAAGAAGAAACGGTGTAGCTATATAGCAACACCGCTTCAAACATATACTGTTTTACCTAGCCTCACCGTAAGCTGGGTTTTTTATTTAATCTAATTTCTTTAAAAACTTTGTGGAACATAACCTCATATAGTCTAGGATTTTATTTCAACTATTTTATTAAACTCTAAAGTTTTTTTTACATCTATAATCCTTTGGTTAGCAGATCCTATAAATTTTAAATCTGCTTTCTTTTTAGTTTTGTCATACTTTCCATCTACTATAACATCTGAATGTTTGAGTAACATATCCCAATCTTTTTTGTGGTCTATTTTCTCTAATATTTTTTCATATCGATATCCAGTATAAGTAGCAACATTTAATCCCATTTCTTTTACTAATTTTGCAAGCATTCCAAATGTATGTGCCTGCTCAAAGGGGTCACCACCACTAAAGGTAACTCCGTCTAATAGTGGGTTTTTTCTAATGGTTTCAATTATCTCATCTATTGAAATAAGATATCCACCTTCGAAAGAATGGGTTTCAGGATTATGACATCCTAAGCAATTATGCTTACAACCTTGTGCAAAAACTACTAATCTAATACCCGGTCCATCTACTATTGATTCATTAATAATTCCAGAGATTCTTAAAAAATTATTCATTATCATCACCTTCAGTTATTAGAATAGATTATATATGTTTGACTCTGTCTTTTTCTTCTTCTTTTTTAGCGTCATTAAATCTATCTAATGTTCCTACTAGATATCCAGTAATACGTCGTATCCTTTCGAATTTTATAGCTCCTTCTTCTCTTCCACATTTAGGACATGTGTCTCCAATTATACCTGTATAACCACAAATTGTATCTCTGTCTATCGGATGATTTATTGAACCATAGCCAATACCTAGTTCTTTCATTGCTCTAACTATTTTTTCAAATGCTTCTAAATTGTTAGATGGATCTCCATCCAACTCTACATATGTTATATGTCCAGCATTTGTCAACTCATGGTAAGGAGCCTCAATTCTTATTTTATCGTAGGCGTTTAATTTATAATGAACAGGAACATGAAAACTATTAGTATAATATTTTCTATCTGTTACCCCTTTTATTTCTCCAAATATTTCTTTGTCTATTTTTACAAATCTACCTGCTGTTCCTTCAGCTGGAGTAGCAATCAAAGTAAAGTTAAGTTTGTGGTCTTGACTCGCCTGATCCATTCTTTTTCGCATATGTGTAATTATTTGTAGTCCAAGTTCTTGAGAAGTTTCTGACTCCCCATGGTGGTTACCAGTTAGTACTACTAAGCATTCGGCTAATCCAATAAATCCAGTTGTTAACGTTCCATGTTTTAAAACTTCTCTTATTTCATCTTCTTTATTTAATTTGTCAGCACCTATCCATACTCCTTCTCCCATAAGGAATGGAAAGTTTTTTACTTTCTTTCTTGCCTGAATTTCAAATCTTTCTAATAGCTGTTCTACAACTTTATCGATTCTATTGTCTAATTCCTTAAAGAAAATATCCAGATTACCTTTGCTATTTAAGGCTAGTCTTGGTAAATTAATAGTCGTAAAACTTAGATTTCCTCTTCCAAAGGTAATTTCTTGCAACGGATCGAAAGTATTTCCAATAACTCTTGTTCTGCACCCCATATAAGCTACTTCTGTTTCTGGATGTCCTTTTTTATAATATTGTAGATTGAATGGTGCATCAATAAAAGAAAAATTAGGAAATAATCTTTTGGCACTTACTCTGCAAGCTAACTTAAAAAGATCGTAATTTGTATCTTCTAAATTATAATTAATACCTTCTTTAACTTTAAAAATCTGTATTGGAAATATTGCGGTTTCACCGTTTCCTAAGCCTGCTTCAGTTGCTAGAAGAAGGTTTTTTATAACCAGTCTTCCTTCAGGAGACTCATCTAAGCCATAGTTAATAGAGCTAAATGGAATTTGAGCTCCTGCTCTGCTATGCATAGTATTTAAGTTATGTATAAGTGCTTCCATTGCTTGATATGTTCTTTTTTCTGTTTCCTTTATTGCATTTTCTGTAGCAAAATTTTGTGCTTTTTTGATAATAGCATCATCTTCAATATGATTTTTCAGTAATAAATATTCATGATGTTGGTAGCCATTATCATTTGCTAAACAAGGAGAAATACTATGCTCTAGTTTTATTGTATGTACAATATTATCAATTATTTGATCCATATTATTTGCATTTATAAGTAGTTCTAAGGCTTTTGTAAGGTTTTGCTTATATAGCTTAATATAGGTCTTAGTAACACCAGGAGCCATACCATAGTCGAAGTTAGGAATACTCTGACCTCCATGTTGATCATTCTGATTAGATTGTATAGCTATACATGCAAGAGCAGCATAACTAATAACATCATTAGGTACTCTTAGATTTCCATGTCCAGTACAAAAACCTTTATTAAATAATCTATTTATATCTATTTGACAACATGTGGTTGTCAGTGTTAAAAAGTCTAAATCATGGATATGAATATCTCCATTATTATGTAGTTTAGAATGTTCCGGATTTAATATAAACATTTCATAGAACTGCTTAGCGCTTTCTGTACCATATTTAAGCATGGTTCCCATAGCTGTGTCACCATCAATATTAGCATTTTCTCTTTTTAAATCGCTATCTTTTGATTCTTTAAAAGTTATATCTTCCATTACTTTCATAAGTCTAGTATTCATCTCACGTAATTTTGTACGTTCAGAACGATATAGTATATAATTTTTTGCTATCTGAGGCATATTATTTTCTATTAATATTTGCTCTACAATATCTTGTATCTCTTCAACATTTGGAGTACTATCACTAAATCTATCCAATAGGTTTTTTACAACCTGTTCTGCTAAAGTTACTGTTTCATCATAAGAATTAGTTCCAACAGACATGCTAGCTTTATAAATAGCGTTGGTAATTTTCTCCATGTTAAACAATACTTCTCTTCCATCTCTTTTCCTTACTTTTGTAATCATAGCTGACCTCCATAAAATAATAATAAAACCCCTCAAAATGAATCAAGGGGATAAAATATAATAATCAATACTCATTACTAATACAACATTTTTAGGATAAGTATAAAAGTTATTCTAATAACTTATTCCCAATATATTGTAATTTATATTCTATCACATACTATATATGGTATCAATAGATTTTATTTTATAAATAAATATAGGATATGTAAAGACTTATAAAGGCCCATAAAGATCTTATTTTTAAAAATACAGAACATACGTTTGCAAACCTTTATAGAATATAGTAAAATGGTAAAATAGAGTAAAACGAGATTAAAATGAAATAAAAATGAGAGTAAAATGTTAGTAACAAAAAAATATCTGGGGTGGTTTTATGGATGTATTCGAAAAATTAAAGATATTATCAGATGCTGCAAAATATGATGTTTCTTGTTCTTCAAGTGGAAGCAATAGAAAAAGTAAAAAAGAAGGTTTAGGGAATGCCAGTGTAAGTGGAATATGCCATAGTTGGTCCGATGATGGTAGATGTATTTCTCTTTTAAAGATACTATTTACTAATGATTGTATATATAATTGTGTCTACTGTATAAATAGATGCACAAATGACCTACCTAGAGCAATGTTTACTCCTGAAGAAGTAGCAGATTTAACTATAAACTTTTATAAAAGGAACTATATTGAAGGTCTTTTTTTAAGTTCAGCAGTCTATAGAAATCCTAATTATACTATGGAACTTTTAGGTAAGACTGTTAAGAAACTTCGAGAAGAACAAAATTTTAATGGATATATTCATCTAAAAGCTATTCCGGGGGCAGATAAAGAAATAATTGAAAAAGCAGGGATGTATGCAGATAGAATGAGTGTAAATATCGAATTACCTTCTAGTGAAGGATTAAGGTCATTAGCACCTCAAAAAAATAAAGAAAGTATATTAAGACCTATGAACTTTATAAATAGCAGGATGCACCAATCTATTGAAGAAATAAAGACGTTTAAATATGCTGAAAAGTTTGTTCCAGCAGGACAGACTACTCAACTTATTGTTGGTGCTACTAGAGATGATGATTTAAAAATATTAAAGCTTTCAGAAGGATTATATAAAGGATATAAACTAAAAAGAGTGTATTACTCAGCTTATGTTCCTGTGACAAACAGTCCTAATTTGCCAGCTATTTCATCGCCGCCTTTTTTGAGAGAAAATAGACTATATCAAGCTGATTGGCTGTTAAGGTTTTATGGTTATAATGCAGATGAGCTTCTAGATGAAAGTAAACCAAATTTTGATTTAGAAATAGATCCAAAATGCGACTGGGCTTTAAGAAATATTAATTTATTTCCAGTAGAAATAAATAAAGCAGATTATAATATGTTACTCAGAATTCCTGGGATAGGAGTAAAATCAGCTATGAGAATAGTTTCAGCAAGGAAATTTGCTTCCTTAGATTTTGATCATCTAAGAAAGCTAGGAGTTGTATTAAAGAGAGCTAAATATTTTATTACATGTAAAGGTAAATATTATGGACTAAAAACCATGGATGGTGAAAATATAAGAAAACATTTAGTCTCAGAAATAAAAGGGAAGGAAAGTACAAATGGAATTGAACAGTTGTCTATTTTTTCTCTGTATCCTAATCTTATTATCAACAATAATAAAACAATAGTGACAGGAGCATTTCAATGATTTACTACATATATGATGGAAGTTTTGATGGTATTTTAACAGCTATATATGATGCTTACTATAGAAGGGAAACTCCAGAAAAAATAGTTTCTGAAGATGATTTCCAAGAAAGTTTTTTAATTAATAAGATATATATTAAAACCGATAGAGAAAAAGCAGACAAAGTATATAATGCAATAGAAACAAAGATTTCTAACCAAGCTTTGAAAAATGTATTTTATGTATACTTATCTGAAAGGACAGATAGAGGAACTATTATATATCATTATTTAAAGCTTGGCTGGAAAATTGGGATAGATATAGATTTAAATCTTACTAATAATAATGTATTATTATTACAGAACATATGTCAAAGTGTGTCTAAAGAAAGACACTTCATGTTAGGATTAGTTCGTTTTAGAGAACTCAAAAATAATATATTGTACGCACCTATAGAGCCCGAATACAATGTAATTGGATTGATTGGCCAGCACTTTTCTAATAGAATATCTAATGAAAACTGGATTATACATGACGTAAACAGAAATATTGCGGCCATTTATAATAAACAGGAATGGATAGTAATAGAGTTAGAAATGAATCCAACAATTGAATTACATAAAGATGAAGAAACCTACCAAAGGCTTTGGAAAGAATACTTTAATAATATATCTATTAAAAACAAAGTAAATCCAAGACTACAAAAAAGGAATATGCCTATGAAATATTGGAAGTATCTTATAGAAAAATAGTTATTGTATTGGATTTTAGTTTTAATTTATTAATACTATAATATTAAGAGGTGGTATAAATGGCAGCAACATTTGAAAATGACTGGGAAGAGTTATTAAAAGAAGAGTTTGAAAAAGAATACTATAAAAAATTAAGAATGTTTTTAATTCAAGAGTATAAAACAAAGGTTATATACCCAGATATGTACAATATTTTTAATGCTCTTCATTATACTTCCTATAAAGATGTAAAGGTAGTTATATTAGGCCAGGATCCTTATCATGGACCAAATCAAGCTCATGGTCTTAGTTTTTCAGTAAAGCCTGGAGTTCCAGCTCCACCATCTTTAGTAAACATATATAAAGAGCTAAAGGAAGACTTGGGATGCTATATTCCAAACAACGGTTATCTTAAAAAGTGGGCTGACCAAGGTGTTCTTTTGTTAAATACGGCATTGACAGTAAGAGGTGGAGAAGCTAATTCCCATAAAGGAATTGGATGGGAAATGTTCACAGATAATATAATAAATTTATTAAATATAAGAAAAGATCCTATAGTATTTATATTGTGGGGAAATAACGCCATTAGTAAAGAGAAACTAATAACTAACTCTAATCATCATATAGTTAAATCTACACATCCTAGTCCATTATCAGCTAGTAGAGGATTTTTTGGCTCTAGACCTTTTTCGAAAACAAATGAATTTCTAAAATTGATAGGAAAAGACTCTATAGACTGGCAAATAGAAAATATATGATTAATATAGGTTTAGATGGGTATTCTTAAAGTAAATGAAATAAATTAAGACTTAATTATTGAGTGCTATAAATATCTAGATATATGATAAAAATTTAAATTAATATACATGTGAAGGGAGATCATATTATGACAGATAAAAGGAAAGATTTTGTAACAATGGGAGGAAATCCTGTTACAATTATAGGAAAAGAAGTAAAGGTAGGAGATAAGGCACCAGATTTTACAGTACTTACAAATGATTTGAAGCCATTTTCTCTAAAAGATGCAGGAGATAACATAAAGATTATTAGTGTTGTTCCTTCTCTAGATACAGGTGTATGTGAATTTCAAACTACACACTTTAATCAAGAAGCATCAGAACTAGGAGATGTTCGCATACTTACTATCAGTGTAGATCTACCATTTGCGCAGAAAAGATTCTGTGGAGCTAAGGGGATAGACAAAGTAATTACTTTATCTGACCACAAAGACCTATCTTTTGGAATGAATTATGGATTTGTTATAGAAGAATTGAGATTGCTTAGCAGAGGAATTGTAATTCTAGATAAAAACAATGTTGTTAAGTATGTAGAATATGTAAAGGAAGTAGGAGAACATCCAGATTACGATAAGGCCATAGAAGAAGCTAAAAAATTAATATAATGTAGAAGATTACATATAATGCAGAGTATTTTACAGGATATATTTAAGTAACGATATAGATTTAAAATAACTTATTAAGAAGCTATGAGAAGAATTATTCTTATGGCTTTTTTCATTATATAAAATAAATTATGGCAACAGTATAATTATAACAAAAAATTAATTTCCGTTAAAAACGTTGACGAGGAAACAAAGAAATGATATTATTGTTTCATTGGAAACAATAAGGAGGCATTTTAAAGTGGATAATATTAATATTATCATGAGGAGTTTTAAAGAAATATATGAAAAAGAAGAAACTTTAGGAAAGCTAGCATTTAAGGGTGAATATGAAAAGTATGGAGTTTCAGAAATACATTGTTTAGATTTCATAGGAAAAGTAAGAGATGCTAACGTTACTAAAATATCTCAAAGTATGAATATGACGAGAGGTGCTATAAGTAAGATTAGCAAAAAACTTTTGAATAGTAATCTTATCGATAAGTATAAGAAGCCTGATAATGATAAGGAAAAATATTTTAAGTTAACAAAATTAGGTGAAATGTTATATAAACATCATGAAATAAAACATAAGCAGTGGGAAGAAAGAAATAATAAGTTTTTTAAAAATATAGATAAAAAAGATCAAGAAATTGTAGCTAATTTCTTAAAAAAATTTAATAGCTATTTGGATGAACTAATAGAATCACAAGGAGAGATATAGTATGAATTTGCATTTAAAGGAATTTAGTATTCCGCAGGAAATATTAAAATGGGGAGATTCACAACCAGCACATCAAAGACAACATATAGGAACTCATATAGATTGTTACAATCTATCAAATATAGAGTTACCATCAGAAATAAATGTTAAAGTAATAGATGTCAGGAAATTAGATGTTATAGATGTTACTATATTGGAAAATATTAAAATAGAAGAAAACTCATTTGTAATATTTAGAACAGGATATTTAGAGCAATATGGGTATGGAAGCGAAGAATATTTTAATTCTAAAGAAAGTCCTTATTTAACAAATGAAATTATAGATAAATTATTAGATTTAAATACAAAACTAATAGGAATAGATTTAACTGGAATACAGCATGGCAAAAATCATGTAGCAATAGATAAGTATGTTGAGAATAGAAAGTGTTATGTTGTAGAAAATATATGTAACTTAGATAAAGTTCCTTCTGATTTTAAAGTAAATCTAAAATGGTTTCAGTTAAAAGATGCTACAGCAATAAAGGTTGAGATTGAAACTATATAAAAAATAGTAAATTTCATTGGAATTCCAGTATTATTTTGGCTATAGATATAAAATTATACTTCTTTATTACTTAATATTACATTAGGTTACAGATCTTTTTTTCTATAATAAAACATAAATACATATACAAGCTTACAATGTAAATTGAGTCTACTTTGATAAAATAATTTATTCTTTCCAAAATTATAGTATAATAAAGAAGTATGCACTAATTTATATACTAAAATATTTAATAAGGGGGTATTTTGTGAACATTTTATTAATTTCAGGAATAATTTTACTAACATGTGCCATTTCTAGTAAAGTACTATATAGATATGGTATACCCACTCTTGCTATGTTTCTTGCAATGGGAATGATAATGGGGTCGGAAGGTATAGGTGGTGTTTATTTTGACAACGCCCAGCTAGCTACAAGTATAAGTAACTTAGGACTAGTATTTATTATGTTTTCAGGAGGATTTGGTACTAACTGGAAAACAGCGAAGCCAGTAGCTTTTTCATCAGCCGTACTTGCTACTTTTGGTGTTGCATTAACAGCACTTCTAATAGGTATATTTAGCCATTTTGTACTTGGATTAACTTTTCTCGAAGGAATGCTATTAGGTTCCATCATATCATCTACAGATGCTGCATCTGTTTTCTCAATTTTAAGATCAAAGAAATTAGATTTAAAAAATGGGCTTGCTCCAATGCTCGAAATGGAAAGTGGATCTAACGATCCAATGGCCTATATGCTAACTACTATATTTTTAGGGTTAATTTTAGGTAAAGGTGAAAATGTATTTTTGCTTTTAGCTACACAAATAGCCCTAGGATTAATAGTTGGTGCTATTGTAGGTAAGCTCGCAGTATGGCTTATTAACAATATAAAGCTAGATATAGATGGGCTGTATTCTATTATTGTTATAGGTGTTGCACTTTTATCTTTTGCTTTAGCAGAGCTATTTGCTGGGAATGGATTTTTAGCTGTTTATATTACGGGGATTATTATGGGTAACAGCAGGTTGGTGCACAAGGTTAGTTTAGTTAGATATTTTGATGGACTATCTTGGCTTATGCAAATACTACTCTTTTTTACCCTTGGCTTATTAGTTTTCCCATCGAGATTACTTAATGTAATTTTACCTGGTATTGCAACGGCTATATTTATTATATTTGTTGCACGACCTATCGCAGTTTTTCTTATACTAAGTATTTTTAAAAGACCTATTAAGGATCAATTACTTGTATCTTGGGTAGGCTTCCGTGGAGCGGCAGCTATTGTATTTGCCACATACCCTTTAACTGCTGGCTTGGCTGTTGCTGATTATATATTTAATATTGTATTTTTTGTTGCAGTAGTATCGGTTTTAGTGCAGGGGACGCTTTTTATTCCTATAGCTAAAAAACTAAATTTAATTGGGTCAGAGGAAACTGTATTAAAAACATTTACTGACTATTCTGGAGAAATCCATGCCGAACTATTAGAGGTTAAAATTCCTGAAGGTAGTAATATTGCAAACAAAACTATAATGGATCTAGATATTCCTATGGATATTTTAATAGTAATGGTCAGACGTAATGGGAAAATAATTACTCCTAGAGGTGCAACCGAAATTAAAGCTGGAGACATTATGATGTTAGCTGGCGGTAATAGAGAGCAGCTTATGTCTATGGATGAAAAAATAAAGAGTTCTTTTAATTTTTAAAATTAGTTTTTAAATTTTCTGACTTTATAGTTGATTATAGAGTAAACTTAATGATATAATTTACTTGTTTGGCAAGCTTTGCAATAATTATCGAGTATAGTCCCAGATTTGTTAATTAGGATATATGCTATGCAAAATTTGACCTTATAAATATAAATGGGGGAACAGGTATGGAAGGAATAAAGGAAATAATGAGAGAGAAACAACGTTTAGTAGATGAAATTAAGGATTTAAGCTCTAATTGCCATGACTATAATAAGGAAAAATTAATAAAAGGTAGCAAAGACCTAGATAAGGTAATAGATAAACTTACTAGCATTAAGATGGAATAGTGTTTGTTTAATGAATCACATGACATATTACTAGAATGTAATTATTAATTGATATATAATTGGGATTTTTAAGAAACTAGTTTAAATTATAGGGTATTCACTAATGAGTGGATGCCTTTTTTTATGTAAAATATAATCTGTTACAAAAAATTTAAAATATAGGTGGTACAAATCGAAAAAGTAATGTAAAATATCTTTATAAGGAAAATTCTAAAATTAGAATATTATATAATGAAAAAAATCTATTTTTAGAATTTTCCGAACAAGCCAGTAATGCATTGGCTTATAGAATAAAATGTGGGAGGGATCAGTAATGTTAAAAAAAGTATCATCGATCTTATTAGTATCAGCTTTAGTTACGTCTTTAGTAGCAGGATGTAGTCCGAAACAATCAACAGGTGGATCGGAATCAGGTGGGAAGAAGACTTATATTTCTATAGCTACTGGTGGACCAGCGGGTACTTATTACCCTTTAGGTGGTGCTATGGCTAAAATTTTTAACGAGAATGTAGATGGGGTTACTGCTAATGCCCAATCAACGGGAGCTTCTATTGAGAATATAGGACTAGTATCAAAGGGAGAAACTGAGATAGCTTTTGTGCAAAATGATATAACATATTATGCATTTTCAGGAACGGAAAGTTTTGAAGGTAAGGGAAAAATGGAAAATATTAGAGGTATGGCAATGCTTTACCCTGAATTAGTTCAAATCGTAGCTACAAGTAACTCTGGAATTAAATCTGTAGAAGATTTAAAGGGTAAAAAAGTTGCTATTGGTGCTCCAGGATCTGGTGTAGAGGCTAACGTAAGACAGGTTCTAGCCGCTCATGGGATGACGTATGATGACTTAGGAAAAGCTGACTTCCTATCTTTTAACGAGGCGGCAGATCAGCTAAAAAATAAGCAAATTGATGCAGCTTTTCTTACCGCTGGTGTTCCTACTTCAGCAGTTACTGAAGTAGCTCAAACTTCGAATATCGTTGTTGTACCTATAGCTTCAGAAAAAATTGCGCAATTGGAGAAAGATTATCCATTCTATACAGAAGTTGTAATTCCAAAAGGAACTTATAAAGGACAAGAAGCTGATATAACTACTGCAGCTGTTATGG
Organism: Alkaliphilus sp. B6464; assembly: GCF_018141165.1. NCBI lineage: Bacteria > Bacillati > Bacillota > Clostridia > Peptostreptococcales > Natronincolaceae > Alkaliphilus > Alkaliphilus sp. B6464. Next base: position 138,033 of record NZ_CP058557.1, on the reverse strand, counting down.
CAATGCTTGTTGTACCAGAAAATTTAGATGAGAATTTAGCTTATAATCTTACAAAATCTTTATTTGAGAAAAGACAAGTAATTATTGATACTCATACAAGGGGAAATGATATTCAATTAGAAACAGCTTTAAAAGGAATGCCGATCGAAGTTCATCCGGGATCACAAAGATACTATGATGAAAAAGGTGTTAAGTAGTAGAAAATCTAGGGGGATGGGTATTGGAGATGTCTCCAATACCTTAATCTATTACAAAGTACCACTAGTTATTATATTACTATTTATATTATTAGGGATATTTTTAATACCATTTAGGGTTTTGTTAGCTTCTGATTATAGGACTGGAGAATATTTAATGAGTTGGCCTATAAAAAAGGGAGAAGAGTTTTATATAGAATACACCCATTCCGTTCAATTAACTCCTGTTATAGAGGTATATTTTATCGATGAAAGCTATAATATTATTTTAAAAGAGTCTTATTTTCATTCTTATGGAGCAGGCCTTCCATCAACTACGCCTTATAAGTTTGAAACCACAACAAGGGGATTCAGAATATATGATATTAATCAGCTTATGCAGGATCTTGTATATAGAACAGGAGCAGAAAGAGCTAACCATAAGATCAATATAGGAAATAAAACATACCCATTTTTAGATTTTTCAGCACCCAGGGAAGGCGTAAGATTTACAGTCGAAAAATTTTCATTATTATTATATCTTGCGAAGGAGGTAAAACAATGAGTGATAAACACTTAATTACAGAAAGTGATGTGGCTATGGATGTCGATAAGTTATTAGAAGAATACGACATGGATGCAAGTAAATCTAGAAAGCTTACAGGTTTAATTGGGAAAATAACTACTTATATAGCTATTGCCATGTCTGTATTTCAACTATATACTGCAGGATTTGGAACCTTGCTTTCCGTAAAGCAAAGGTCACTTCATATTATTTTTGCTTTTACTTTAGGATTTTTATTATTTCCAGCTACTAAAAAAGGAAATAAAACAAAGGCTTCAATACTTGATTATGTATTTATTATTTTGAACATAATTATTTTTGGTTATTTGTTTATATTTGCAAAAGAAATAGCTCTAAAAGGTGTAAACATGAGTAGTGTTGATATTTTGTTTGGAGGATTAGCTATCCTATTAACCTTAGAAATTACTAGAAGGGCTGTAGGGCCAGAATTGCCAATTGTAGCCATTCTGTTTATTCTATACGCACGATTTGGACCATATTTACCTGGTGTTTTAGGTCATAGAGGTTTTTCCTGGGAAAGAATTATAAGCCATATGTATTTAACTTTGGAAGGTATATTAGGTATACCAATAGGGGTATCAGCCACATTTGTATTTATGTTTATTTTATTTGGTGCTTTTCTAGATAAAACAGGAGTAGGTAAGTTTTTTATTGATTTAGCTTATTCACTAACTGGACATTTAAAAAGTGGCCCTGCCATGACGGCGGTTGTTGCCAGTGGATTTATGGGATCTATATCAGGTAGTTCTGTTGCAAATACAGTAACTACAGGTGCATTTACTATACCTTTAATGAAAAAAACTGGGTATAAGGCTCATTTTGCAGGTGCTGTAGAAGCGGCAGCATCAACAGGGGGACAAATAATGCCTCCGGTAATGGGAGCTGCTGCTTTTATTATGGCGGAGTTTACAGGTATACCATACATTAAGATTATTGTCGCGGCAGCTATACCTGCAATGTTGTACTACTTTGCTGTTGGTACTATGGTTCATTTAGAAGCTTCTAAATTAGGACTAAAAGGCCTTCCAAAAGATAAATTGCCTAAGATATCCAAACTAATGTTATCCCAAGGATATTTGTTAATTCCACTATTTATTATTGTAGTTTTCCTAGTAATGGGATACACACCTTTATTATCTGCTTTTTATGCAATAGGTATTAGTATTATTATAGCTATTGCAGCAACTCTGATTAAAGGTGATAAATCTTTCGGAGTTAATGAATTTTTAGGAGCCCTTGAGCAAGGGGCAAAGGGATCTGTAGGAGTAGCATGTGCATGTGCTTGTGCAGGTATAATTGTTGGTATAGTAACGTTAACTGGTCTTGGATTAAGAATAGCGGAACTTATTGTTACTTTGGCTCAAGGAAAACTATTGTTAACATTATTCTTCACAATGATAGCGTCTATAATACTTGGAATGGGACTGCCAACAACAGCTAAGTATATCGTACTTGCAACAATGGCTGTACCAGCATTAATAAAACTAGATGTTAACTTAATGTCTGCCCATTTATTTATTCTATACTTTGGAGTAGTCGCAGATATTACCCCACCAGTAGCTCTTGCATCATATGCTGGCGCTGGTATAGCAGGGGCCAATGCTATGAAAACAGGATTTCAGGCCGTTAAAATAGCACTGGCCGCCTTTATAGTCCCATATATATTTGCCTATGATTCTTCGTTAATTCTTGTAAAAGAGGTAGTTGACGGGACTGTAACATTTATGCCATTTATTAGTGCAATACCAGTGATATTGTCAGCTATTATTGGTATAGTATGCTTAGCTAGTGCAGTTGAAGGATATTTAACAGATACATGTAAACTATATGAAAGGGTGTTATTATTTGCAGCTGCCCTTTCACTATTAAAGCCAGGGCTACTAAGTGATACTTTTGGTATAGTTGTATTAGCTTCTATATATTTTATGCAAAAATCTAGACTTAAAATTAACAAGTCCGACACATCTAGTGCTAATTATTAGAATAAAAATATAGAAAGCGTAAGGGCATTTGTGCCAAAATTAAGGCAAGATTTAATAAATGAATTAGACAAGATATATTTTAAATAAAGTGTTAGGTTGCGTAAAAAGTACGCACCCTAACACTTTATTTTATGTATCAATTTTTATAATAGGAACACACTAATAGAAGCTATTAGAATAAGTAAAAAATGTACTGAGTATTTAATAAAAAGAAAATATTATTGTATGAAGCTGATGGTTAAATGTTCTGAAGGGATGGTGAGTTAAATGACAAAACCACAAGATATTAGTGTAATGGAACCTATGGAAGAAGATTTATCAAAAGAAAAGTTTGATGAATTAGAAAAATTTATTGATAATATGGAGACCACTAAGGGAGCTTTAATTGAAATACTCCATAAAGCTCAAGACATATTTGACTATCTACCTAGGGATGTACAGCTTTTTGTAGCAAGGAAATTAGGTATTCCAGGTGCAGAAGTTTTCGGCGTTGTCAGCTTTTACTCATATTTTACTACGAAGCCTAGGGGGAAGCATACATTAAGTGTTTGTTTAGGTACCGCTTGCTTTGTTCGAGGTGCTGATAAAATTGCGGAAAGACTAAAGGAAAAACTTGGAGTAGAATCAAATGAAATAACAGAAGATGGTGTATTTACACTTAAAGATATTCGTTGTATAGGAGCCTGTGGACTTGCACCCGTTATAATGGTAGATGACAAGGTATATGGACGAGTTAAAGAAGAAGATATAGATGAAATACTAAAAACATATAGAAGTTAGGTGGTGTGTCAATGCAGATAAAATCAATGGATGAACTGAAAAAAATAAGTGATAGTTATTTTAATAAGGTAAGTTTACGTGAGCATGTTGAAAAAGAACAGGATAAAGAAATTTCAGAATCAGTGGAAGCAGAAAGTAAAGAAATAAAATATAATGTTATGATTTGCGGTGGTACAGGCTGTTTATCAAGTGAAAGTAAAAAAGTAAAAAAGAACTTTGAACTAATAATAAAGGCTAGAAAATACGAAGATAAGGTTCAAGTTATTGAAACGGGTTGCTTTGGATTTTGTGAGCAGGGGCCAATTGTAAAGGTAGAGCCAGACAATATATTTTACGTAAGGGTTGGACCTAAGGATGTAAAGGATATTGTTGATGAGCATATTGTACAAGGAAAACAAGTAGAACGACTTTTATACGAGGAACCAATAACAAATAAAAGAATAGGAAGACAATTAGAAATTCCATTTTATCAAAAGCAAATCCGTATAGCTTTGAAAAATTGTGGTTTAATAAATCCTGAGGATATATATGAATATATAGCTTTAGGAGGATATAAGGCTCTAGGAAAAGTATTAACAGAAATGACTAGAGATGAAGTAATTGATGTAATAAAAAAATCTGGACTACGTGGTCGCGGTGGTGGAGGTTTCCTTACTGGACTTAAATGGGAAATTACTAAAAAGCAAAAGAGTGATGTAAAATTCATTATTTGTAATGCTGATGAAGGAGACCCAGGTGCTTTTATGGACAGAAGTATTTTAGAAGGAGACCCTAATAGTATATTAGAGGCAATGGCTATTGGAGGTTATGCGATTGGCGCAAATAAGGGGATTATATATATTCGAGCTGAGTATCCCTTAGCAATATCTAGACTTAATACAGCTATAAAACAGGCTAGAGAACTTGGACTACTTGGAAAAAATATCTTAGATACAGATTTTAGTTTCGATATAGATATAAAGTATGGAGCAGGAGCATTTGTATGTGGCGAAGAAACAGCTCTAATCAATTCCTGTGAAGGAAAACGAGGAGAACCAAACTATAAACCGCCTTATCCTGCAGAGGAAGGATATTGGGGTCATCCTACTTGTGTAAATAATGTTGAAACATTTGCTAATATCCCATCTATTATTACAAAGGGTGCAGGCTGGTTTTCTTCAATAGGAACTGAAACAAGTAAAGGAACAAAGGTATTTGCTCTTGCAGGCAAGATTAACAATGTGGGACTCGTAGAAGTTCCTATGGGTACTACATTACGTGAAATAATTTATGATATAGGTGGAGGTATACTAGGAGGACATAAGTTTAAGGCAGTACAAACCGGTGGGCCGTCGGGAGGTGTCATAACTGAAGAGGGATTAGATACCCCCATAGACTATGATAGCCTTTTGGAGATAGGTTCCATGATGGGTTCTGGTGGTATGATTGTAATGGACGAAAGAGATAATATGGTGAATATAGCAAAATTCTATATTGAGTTTACAATGGATGAATCCTGTGGTAGATGCACTCCTTGTCGTATTGGTAATAAGCGTTTATATGAAATACTTAATAAGATTACTAGTGGAGAAGGAACAATGGCTGATATTGATGCACTAAAACAATTATCCTATACGATTAAGGATGGTTCGTTATGTGGACTTGGACAAACAGCTCCGAATCCTGTACTTAGTACTATGAAATATTTTTGGAAAGAATATTTAGATTTTGTAAAGGATGAGGACAATCCTCAAGGTGAAGGAAAGTATACTACTAAGAATAAAATAGGAATTGAATCTTAAAAAAAGAGCGAGGTGATATTATGGCTGAAAATGAAAAAAAACATATGGATAAAAAAATTATTAATATTAAAATAAACGATCAAAATATAGCTGTTCCAGAGGGGATATCTATATTGGAGGCAGCCCATGAGGTTGGAGTTAAAATACCGACACTATGTCATCTTGATCTACATGATATAAAGATGGTTAATCAAACGGCATCTTGTAGAGTCTGTATGGTAGAATTAGTAGATTCACGATATAATCGCAATAAACTTGTACCATCTTGCGTTACAATTGCCCATGAAGGTATGGAAATACGCACTGATACTCTTCGTTCAATTACGGCAAGGAGGTCAGCTGTAGAACTACTTCTATCAAATCATCCAAATGAATGCTTTACATGTCCTAAAAATAGAGAATGTGAACTACAATCCTTGGCAGCAGAGTTAGGAATTAGAGAGATACGATGGGAAGGAGAGAGAATGGACTATCCTAAGGATATTTCAAGTGATGCCATCGTTAAAGATTCTAATAAATGCATTTACTGTAGGCGATGTGAAACAATGTGTAATGAGGTTCAAACCTGCGGTATATTATCTGGAATTGGTCGTGGATTTGATGCTTTTGTAGGTCCTGCATTTAACATACCCATGGTTGAATCATCCTGTACTTATTGCGGGCAATGTGTTCAAGTTTGCCCTACAGCTGCTCTAACCGAAGTAAACCATAGGGATAAGGTTTGGGAGGCCCTAAATGATCCCGATAAATACGTTATAGTTCAAACAGCACCTGCTATTCGTGTTGCATTAGGAGAACTATTTGACATGGAGCCAGGAACTATTGTGACTGGTAAAATGGTAACTGCTTTGAAACGTATGGGATTTGATGGCGTATTTGATACGGACTTTGGTGCAGATCTTACTATTATGGAGGAAGCTTCCGAATTAATCTATCGTATAGAAAACAATAAAACATTACCAATTCTTACTAGTTGTTGTCCTGCCTGGGTTAAATTCATTGAACATCAATTTCCAGAGCTTTTGGAGATACCTTCAACTTGTAAATCTCCCCATATTATGTTTGGTACTATAGCCAAGACTTATTATGCAGAAAAAAATGGTTTGGACCCTGATAATATTGTTGTAGTATCAATTATGCCCTGTATAGCAAAAAAGGCAGAAGCTAAAAGGCCTGAGCTTACAAAGGATGCACATAATAATGTGGATATTGTAGTTACCACACGGGAGCTAGGGGCAATGATTAAGGAGGCGGGAATAGAATTTGAAACACTTCCAGAGAGCGAATATGATAGGGTTATGGGAGAAAGTACTGGTGCTTCTGTAATATTTGGCACAACTGGTGGTGTAATTGAAGCTGCTATTCGTACGGCCTATGAGTGGATAACTGGAGAAGAATTGGAAAATGTTGAATTTGAACAATTAAGAGGCATGGATGGACTTAGAAAAGCAACTGTGAAAATAGGAGATAAAGAATTAAAAATAGGTATTGCAAGTGGTTTGGGAAATGCTAGAGAGCTTTTGGAGGAGATAAGAGAGGGTAAGGATAAATACGATGCAATTGAGATTATGGCTTGTCCTGGGGGATGTATTGCTGGTGGAGGGCAACCATATCATCATGGAAACTATCAAATTGTTAAAAAACGCCAAGAAGCAATATATCAGGAAGATAGAAATAAAAAATTAAGAAAGTCCCATGAAAATCCTGAGATAATACAGCTTTATGAGGAGTATCTTGGAAAACCATTTGGAGAATTGGCACATAAGTTACTCCATACACATTATGAAGAAAGAGAGAGAATTTAGACTCTAATATAATTAAACTAATCGGAAGCTTCGATAAAGGTAGATAATAAAGAACGTTTGCTTATAAAGTAGATGTTCTTTATTAAATTTAAAATAATTGTAAAGAAAAGTTAGAATATATGTAGAATTATAATTAGAATATATATATAATTATTATTAATATTAAAAGGTTATTAGTTCAAAAGAGTACAATAGTTTATATAAATACATAATATAAACCTTTGCATATCACACAACATTAAAGAGGTGCTATATGACTATAAACAAAGAAATGCTCATTGAAGACGTAAAAAAAATACCTGGTTTGTTTTTAGGTTTTTTAATTTGTGCCTATGGAATAGCTCAAATTAAAGTATTAAATTTTGGGATGGCTCCATGGGATACACTTGTTTTGGGTATTGCTAGTAAAACAGGTTTAGAGTTTGGAAAAGTTACTCAGATTATGGGATTTATTATTATTCTTTTTTCTATAACTATTAAAATTTATCCCGGAATTGGAACTATACTTAATATGACATTTGTTGGATTATTTGTAGATTTAATTTCTAAGTTTAATATTGTGCTATCGCCAGAAAACTATTTTTTAAAGATATTGGTACTATTTTATGCACTTATCGTATTAAACTATGGGCTGTATCGCTACTTAAGATTTGAATTAGGTGCAGGTCCTAGGGATGGACTTATGGTTGGGCTCGTACAAATAACAGGCCTAAGTGTTAAATATGTGAGAACTGGTCTAGAATCAGTTGTGCTATTAGTTGGATTTTTACTTGGAGGGACAGTTGGATTAGGAACTGTTATAGCCACATTAAGTGGAGGATATGTACTAGATAAGATTTTTAGATGGAAAAGTTTTGATCCCAAAGCAACATGCCAGAGGAAGCTTTCAGATTATGTGGCGATAAATAAAAGTAAGACTCAGGTTAAGAGTTAATTTGTCTCAAGTTAGTCAATATAATATTGTTTTTTATTGTATAAGAAAGTATATTTTCTTAATGATTGAGAGATCTTTAAATAAGTAGAAGGTTGAAAATATTTTAAGTGAGGTGAGTGAATGAATCATTATAAGTGTACTGTATGTGGGTATACCTACAAGCCTGAAAGAGGAGATTGGACCCATGATATAAAGGCTAATACAAAATTTGAGGACTTACCTGAGGCTTGGAAATGTCCTACATGTAATCAGCCTAAAATGGCTTTTAAAGAAGTAAAATAATTATATGGCGTATGTAATATTGATTATATGTATTTTAATTTTTACACCGTTAGAACTAACTATAATAATTTCGTATTAGTTAAGAAAGTATTAAATTTTTCTATCTTTTCATTTATTTTTCGACAAATATGGTATAATTTCATTAGCATTAGATGAATTATGTCGATTGAACTACTAAAGAATAAATGATAAGAGGGATATACTGTGGAGACAAATAATAGAAACAATAGAAAAAAGAGAAGAAGAAAAAAGACTAAAAGACCATTTATAACAATTATAATGTTATTATTCATAATTTTATCTGCTACTTCTTTAGTTAGGGGTAAGCTGCCTTTCTTTTTTAATAAGGTAGTTGCTGGAGGTATAGAAGAAGAAGGTACCAGCGTTATTAATGATAATACTCCTACTGATAAAGATAATGAACTTTCAAACGTAGATAATGATGGAGAAAAAGGGTCTATAGAAAACCCTAGGAATGAGAATACAAATAAAGATCCACAAGGTGGAAAAGATGGTGGAGATGTGACTAAGAGTAATGAAAAACAACTTATTGAGGATGTTGATGATATTTTAATTGTAGTAAATAAGAAAAGATACTTAGATTCAAATTATAAGCCTAATGATTTGGTAGTGCCAAATGTAAAGTTTTCATTTGATGGAGAGCATGAAAAAAAATATATGAGGCAGGAAGCGGCTAGTGCCTTAGAAGAACTTTTTAATCAAGCAAAGGAAGAAGGCATATACTTATATGCGGTTTCTGGATATAGATCCTATAGTACCCAAGAGCGCCTTTTTAAAAATAGGGCTGACAGAGTTGGAGAAGAAGAAGCTAATAAATTAAGTGCTAGACCTGGTGAAAGTGAGCATCAAACAGGTCTTGCCATGGACGTAACTAGTCAAAGTGCTAAGTTTGACCTAATAGAGGGATTTGGAGATACAGAAGAAGGTAAATGGTTAAAGGGTAATGCACATAAGTTTGGATTTATAATAAGGTACTTAAAGGACAAAACTGATATTACAGGATATAGCTACGAGCCTTGGCATATAAGATATGTAGGAAAAGATGGGGCAGAAAAGATACATAATGAAGGAATTACATTAGAAGAATACTTTGGATTCGAGTAGAATAAAAAAGATATTTAGTAGATAGCTTAAAGTCATAATTAATATTTTAAAATATTAATTATGACTTTTTATCTTATGAAGGTTTTTAAGAAATAAAAGTATAGTGCTATTAAAGATAGATTTTATTTGAATTAAAAACTCTATCTTTAATATAGTTAATTTATGGTATATAATAATGATAATCAATATTATTTACATAGATGTATAAAGAGAATAGGGGTAAAAAAATGGATGGAAACAAAAATATAAATGAAATATATTTTAATATAATGGAAAAAAGATTTTTAACTAGAACTATAACGAATCCTACATTTATTGAGTATAAAGTAAATGATTATTTAGGTAGTGGTATGCTAAACAGGGTTATATTAAATAAAGGATTAGAATTTTGTTTATGTAAAAACAATACTTTTAGTAGAGAACTTTTAAATTCAGAATTAAACGAGAAACGATTTTTAGAAATTAATTATTGTATAGATGGGGAAGCAACTATAGGGCTAGAAATTGAAAAAGATTGGATTAATCTAAAAAAAGGAGATCTGATGTTTTATAGAAATCATAATTTACCACAAACCGAATGCTTTAATATGGAATTGGATAACTACTCTGGGATTGTAATAGGGCTAGATGGTGATGAGCTTAAAAAAACTTTCTTTACAGAGTGTGAAGAAAATATGTTAAAAGAGTGGGATAAGTCTATAGAATCTATACTTAAGGGAAATACTTATTTTAAAGTAAAAGCTCCTCCTAGTATAGAGTGGGATATGAAAGATTTACTTAAGTATAACTATAACTTTAAAGATGTTACAAGTTTACTTTTGTGCCAAAGTAAGCTTATGGAAATTATATCTAAGAGTGTAAGTTATGGAATTAGTAAAAGAAAAGAGATAAACTTAACACAATCAGACAAAGAATATATATATAAAGCTAAAGATATATTGATTAAAAATATAGAGTATCCGCCTAGTATAGAAGAGCTATCAGAAATGTGTAATACAAATTCGTATAAATTAAAGAAGGGGTTTAAAGAATTGTTTAACAACACTCCATATGGTTATCTAAGAGAAGTTAGGATGTATAAAGGAAAGTATTTAATTGAAAATACAGATAAAAATATATCAGAAATTGCAAGTTACGTAGGATATACTAATCCTAGCAAATTTTCAGAAGCCTTTAAGCTTAAGTTTAATATAACTCCTAGTGAATGCAGAAAAGTTAATAAGAATATTTAAAGTCATAAATAATAGCAAATATTATTTATGATTTTTTCTTTTGGGAGTATAAATAATACTTGGCGGAGTTGATAATTATTCTCATTAGATATAAAATTTACATACAGTTAAGCTTAATTCAGGTAAAGTTTAAAAAACTGAGTTTTAGTTGAACTTATCCATAAGCTATACAATTAATACTCTCTACCTATAAAAGTAAGAGTATTTGAAGGGTAAGCTACAAGATAAAAATGAGGAGGAATTAATTTGAGCGAAGCTATGACAAATCAAAAAGAAAGGCAAAAACAATTTATTTTATCTAATAATATGTGGAAGGTTATGTTTGAACTATCGTGGCCAGCGGTTATTGCCATGGTTTTATATGGTTTAAATTCTGTAATTGATGCTATATTTGTTGGTAGATTTATAGGTGAAACTGCTCTGGCAGGGGTTTCGGTAGCCTATCCCCTTTCTCAAATCAGTGTAGGTTTAGGCTCTTTAATAGGAGTTGGAGCTGGTTCGGCATTAAGCATTGCTTTAGGTAGTAAAGATAAAAGAACACAAGAGCGGCTACTTGGCAATGTTAACTATCTGTCTCTCATTATAACCGTTGTTTATATAGTATTAGGATTAATCTTTTCAACTCAATTAGTAAAAGTTATGGGCGGAGAAGGAGAAGCTTTAGCTTTAGGAGATAGTTATTTTAGAATTACAATTTTAGGTTCTTTTTTCTGGATATACGGATTAGCTGGAAATATGATTGTACGAGCTGAAGGAAAAATGAAGTCAGCAGCAATAATGATGGGAATAGGTTTAATTGTTAATATTTTTGCTAACTATATTTTAATTGTATTATTTGACTTAGGCGTAGCAGGAGCTGCATGGGGTACAAATATTGGAATGCTTGTATATACACTTATAGGTTGGGTTTACTTTGGAAAAGGATATGCTTCATTTAAACCAAAAGTTTTTTCACTTTATCGAGATAAAGATATTATAAAATCAATTATAAATTTAGGTATTTCTTCCTTCATTATGAGTTTTATGAACTTAGTGCAAGCAGTTGTTGTTTTTAATGCACTTTCTAAATATGGTACAGTAGCAGATGTAGCCTTTTATGGTTCAGTATATCGTGTATTTACATTCTTACTTACACCAATTTTTGGATTAATGCGTGCATTGCAACCAGTAGCAGGTATTAATTATGGTGCAAAACAATATGAACGTGTTATTAGTTCCTTTAAAATATTTATAGTTACCTCTACTATATTGACATTACCTTTTTGGATTGTTTCTATGATATCTCCTAATTTTATTTTAGAATTAATATTACCAAATCAAACATTTGTAGGAACACAGTTAACATATTTCCGAATTTATATGGCTATATTACCATTATTATCAACAACTTTTATGGCAATGACATTTTTCCCTGCAATAGATAAAGGTAGACCAGCAGCTGTAATTGGAATTGTAAGACAGTTAATTTTATATATACCAGTAATGCTGGTTTTGCCTAAAATGATTGGAGTTTCTGGTGTTTATTATGGAACATTTGCAATTGATTCAGTTATTGTGTTGTGTACTATTATTATGATAAAAAAAGAATTTAATATATTAAGATCAAAGGATACCTATACACACTTTCGAATATAGAAAAAATAAAAATATCTTGTATTTTAAAGAGAATCTCTAAAAAATGCAGGATATTTTTTATATTCACATAAAAGAGGAGCTGTTTTTTTCAATGACTTTTTAAATCATTATCAGATAGCTTCTTTCTTTTAGGAGTAAAAATAATACTCCTTGGAGTTGATAATCATTTTCAATAAATATAAGATCAGCTATAGAAAGGAGTTGACAAGATGAAAAAACAGTCAAATTTAAGCTATTTACTATATTTAGCTGGAGGTGAAAAAAAGAAATTATTTTTAGCAGTTATTCTAAGTGTAATAAGCTCTATATTGGCTTTTGCACCTTTTCTCATTATCTATAAAATGATAATGATCTTATTTGAAGGTAATGTAGTTTATAAAGAGGTTTTAAATTTGGCAGTATTAGCAGCGGTTATTATCATAGTAAGGATAATATTCTTTATAGCATCAGGTGCATTTTCTCATGTGGCAGCTTTTAATATTTTATATGATATAAGAATGAAAATAATAAAGCACATGGGTAATTTAAATCTAGGTTTCTTTACAAATAAAACTTCAGGTGAGCTAAAAAAAGTTATAAATGAAGATATAGAGAAGATGGAGAATTTCTTAGCCCATCACATACCAGATATATCTTCAGCAGCAGTTGCACCCTTTATTATGTTTATATATCTTTTATATTTAAATTATAAAATGGCATTAGTTCTACTAAGCCCAGTAGTTATAGGTGGAGTGATCCAAAGCATAATGTTTAAAAACTTTGAAAAGAGAATGGAACATTATTTTACTTTACTTGAAAACATGAACTCAACTATAGTTCAGTTTATTCAAGGGATATCTGTAATGAAAGCATTTAATGTATCATCTTTATCATTTGAAAAGTATAGAAAATCTATAGAAGAATATGCGGATTATTGGAAAAAGATAACTGGAACAAATTCACAATCCCATTCAATCTTTTTAGCCATTATGGATTCAGGATTATTATTTACAATACCTCTAGGTGGATATTTCTATATTAATGGTGGTATAGGTTTAGGAACGTATCTCTTATTTATAATTATAAGCATGGGATTTTTCAATTCATTTAAAACATTACTAGAGCTAGGCTCAAATTTTTCTATGATATTTGAAGGTGTAAATAGAATTAAAAATATTTTAGATATGCCTAGGCAAGAATCAGGTAAATACTCACTATCTAAAAGTGGGAGTTATGACATAGAGATAAAAAATGTTTCATTTAAATATGAAGATAAAAATGTATTAAATAATGTAAACACTAGTCTTAAAAAAGGTACTATAAATGCATTTGTAGGTGCATCAGGAGCAGGAAAAACTACATTAGCTCAGCTTATAGGAAGATTTTGGGATGTAAATGAGGGAGAAATATTAATAAATAATAAAAACATAAAAGACATATCTATGGAAAATTTAATGGATTCTGTAGCCTTTGTATTCCAAGATATATTTATGTTAAATGATACTATATATGAAAATATTAGAATGGGAAATGAAAATGTAACTTATGAAGAAGTAATAGAAGCAGCTAAAAAGGCTCAAATACACGATTTTATAATGACTTTACCCAGCGGATATGAAACTAGAATGGGTGAAAGTGGGATAAAACTTAGTGGCGGAGAAAAACAAAGAGTATCTATAGCAAGGGCAATACTAAAAGATGCGCCTATAATTATATTTGACGAAGCTACATCTTATGCAGACATAGAAAATGAAAGAAAAATACAAATAGCCCTCGAAAATATGCTAAAGGGTAAAACAACTATAATGATAGCTCATAGACTTCATACTATAAAAAATGTAGATAAGATAGTTGTATTTGATAAAGGTGAAATAAAAGAAGAAGGTAGTCATAATGAATTAGTAAGTAAAAATGGATTGTATAAGGATATGTGGAAAACTTATATAGAAAGTGAAAAACTAGCAATAGAGGGAGGTGCTTAAAATGATAAGTATGATAAAAAGTGTGATAGGAGAAGACACTAAAAAATTACGATTACCAGTTTTTCTTATGTTTTTAGATAGTGTAGGATTCATGGTTTTTATAGGTGTTCTCTACAATGTACTTATGGATATCAATAGTGAGTCTTTTAGCATAGATAAACTTAAGACATATACTATTATTCTTATAACAGCTTTCATATTTAGATGCATAATGATAAGCATAGGGTATAAGTTAAATCATCTTCGTGGCTCAGATATTATAAAGGATATGAGAGTGAATTTAGGAGATCATATAAGAAATTTAAATTTAGGCTATTTTAATAAAAATAGTATAGGAGATTTGATGAACATACTAACAGCCGATGTAACTGACTTTGAGAGGATTCTAACTCATAGTTTAGGAGACATTATAAAGGCAGTTGTATTAATACCATATATCACTATAATGTCATTTTTTATAGATACTAGAATTGCTTTAGCACAACTTATAACTATAATCATAGGGATACCGATTCTAATAGCAAGTGGCAAGATGGCTCAAAAATTTGGACTAAGAAAAAGAGCTGTATTAAGCGATGTAATATCTAGAATAATTGAATATATAAATGGGGTGAAAGTATTTAAAGCATATAACCAAACAGGAGATAAATTTAAAAGATTAGAAGACTCTTTTAGAAGGTTTAAAAAAGAAAGTATAATGATTGAACTTTCTGTAGCGCCATTTGTACTAGCATTTCAAATACTATCTGATTTTATACTACCTGTAGTACTATTAACAGGAACATATGCACTTTTAGGTGGAAGTATAGATGAAAAAACTCTTATAACATTTTTAATCATAAGTCTTTCTCTAACGAATATATTAAAAGCAATATCAGCACAGTATCCAGAATATAAGGCGTTAAAACTTGCGGCAGGAAAAATAAAAGATACTTATGCTAGAGAACCATTAGAATATACTAAAGATAATGTACAATTTAAAAACTTTGATATAGAATTTAAAAATGTTTCATTTGCATATGAAAAGGATAAAGAAATACTTAAAAATATAAATTTTGAGGTTAAAGATGGAACGACTACAGCACTAGTAGGACCTTCTGGATCTGGCAAAACTACTATAACCAGTCTTATAGCTAGGTTTTGGGATAACAATAGTGGAGAGATAAAAATAGGAGGCAATAATATAACTGAAATAAATCCAGACTATTTACTTAAACATATGAGTGTAGTATTTCAAGATGTATACCTCTTAAACGACACTATATTCAACAATATAAAACTAGGTAAGCCCGATGTCAAATATGAAGAAGTAGTAAGAGCAGCTAAACTTGCTAATTGTCATGAATTTATAGACGATCTTAAAGATAAGTACTATACCATGGTGGGAGAAGGAGGATCTACATTATCTGGAGGAGAAAAACAAAGGATATCTATAGCGAGAGCAATCCTAAAGGACGCATCTATTATACTTTTAGACGAAGCTACAGCATCTCTCGATGCAGACAATGAAATAGAAATACAAAAATCCCTCCAAAAGTTGACAGAAGGAAAAACCGTAATAGTTATAGCACATAAACTAAATACAATAGTAAATTCGGATCAGATAATAGTTCTTAATGATGGGGAGATTGAAGAAATAGGAAATCATGAGAAGCTACTTAAAAATAAAAAGCGTTACTTTAATATGTATAAAGAACAGGAGCAGGCTAAAGGTTGGGTTATTTAATGCTATAAAATAAAAGGGTAGATATATTCTACCCTCTATACCCAATTTTAGTTAGAAAACCCAAAACATTTATATTTTTAAAATTTATTGCAAAATATTATAGAAATATGTCTAAAATTACTGATATAATAAGAACTATAGTTTTAAATTGTCTAATTGAAGTACAAAAATTTTAATTATTGAGTGTTTTTAAGAAGGGGGAGACATATTGATGATAAATAAAAATGTTTTGGGTAGAGTATGTGTTATAGGTATTGCTACTACACTTCTTTTACAAAATAATTATTCTGACTACAGTTTATTAAAAAATAAACCTATAGAGGTTCAGGCGGCGTCCAATGTTTTAAATATTAATAAGGATAAGCATAATGTTAATGCTGGAAATGAGAGTATACCCAATGTGACTTCATCTACAGAAGATGAAAAGCAGATAGAAACTAATAGTAATGTAGAAATTGCAAACCAAGAGTTTAGATCTACTTGGATATCTACAGTATATAATTTGGACTGGCCATCAAAAAAAGGATTATCTATTGAAGATCAAAAACAAGAATTTATATCCTTATTAGACGGATTGCAAAAAGCAGGTTTAAATTCTGTAATAGTACAGATAAAGCCCAGTGCCGACAGTTTTTATCCTTCTACATATGGACCTTGGTCTGAGTATTTAACAGGGATTCAAGGACAGGATCCAGGCTATAATCCACTTGCTTTTATGATAGAAGAAACTCATAAACGAAACATGGAATTTCATGCTTGGTTTAACCCTTATCGTGTTAGTGTAAAAGGGGATATAGAAGCCCTTACTGAGGATCATCCGGCAAGAAAAAATCCGAACTGGGTAGTATCCTATGGAGGAAAATTATATTATAATCCTGGAATTCCAGAGGCTAGACAGTTTGTAATAGATAGTATATTAGAGGTTGTAAAAAACTATAACATAGATGGTGTTCATTTAGATGATTATTTTTATCCGTATCCAGAAAAGGGGATAGATTTTCCAGATGATTATCTATATAAAACCTACAAAAGATCAGCTAATGAGACAAAGGAAGAGTGGAGAAGGAATAATATTAATGACTTTATAAAAAATCTATATCAATCTATTAAAAATGAAAAGACAGATGTAGAATTTGGAGTAAGTCCCTTTGGTATATGGCGTAATAAAGTTGATGATCCTAAAGGCTCAGATACTAGGGGAGGAGTTACAAGCTATGATAGTTTATATGCGGATACTAAATATTGGATAGAAAATGAATGGCTAGATTATATTGCTCCTCAAATATATTGGCATTTTGGTTATGACAGGGCTGAATATGGACATCTTGTTAATTGGTGGGCAGATTTAGTTAAGGATAAAAAAACCAATCTATATATTGGTCATGCTGCTTATAAGGTGGAGGAAGGAGATACGCCTTGGGGAAATCCTTTAGAAATTTCAAACCAAATAGAATATAACAGAGGAATTCCAGAGGTTAAAGGTAGCATATTCTTTAGAGCAAAATCTATTATTAATAATCCTCTAGGTCTTATGGATAAGCTAGAAAATGAAATATATAAAGAAAAAGCAAAAACTCCCACCATGCAATAAATGTTTAAAATGAATAAATAATTAATGAGGAACAAAGGCTTAGTTAATTAGGCCTTTTGTTTTTTTATGTAAATGGAACTTTTTTAAAAAAACCTACGTCAAAATATGTACATAGACTTAAATTGAGGAGGAAATTTAGAGTGAAAAAGAGATTAATAGTTTTAGGAGTGCTGGTTTTAGTATTGGTAGCAGCTATAGGGTGTACATCTAATAAATCTGATGATGGAGGAGAAAAAGAAGTTAATGTTTCTGTGAGTGAGATTGCTGAAAAAATTCAAAGTGATGTGGAATGGCCTTCTATGATGGATTTAGATGAACAAGGACTAAAGGACTTTTATGGTATTGATGCTAGTGACTTGGAAGAATATGATGTTAAAATACCTATGATGATTGTTAAATCCAATGAAATTGCTGTGATAAAGGTTAAGGATGCTGAAAAAGTTGAAGAAGTTAAGGAAAACATAGAGAAAAGAGCAGAAAGTATAAAAGGGACTTTTGAAACCTATTTACCAGATCAATATGAAAATGCTAAAAATTATTTACTTAGAGTAGAAGGGAAATATATTATATTTGCCGTACATGAAGATATTACTAAAGTAGAAGAAGCATTCAATAGCTTTTTTAAATAAATATTTTTAGTAAACACTTAATAATTAGTTTAGAACTTGTAACAAATAAAGAATTATAGGATTATTAAAAAAAGCAGCATAGCTGCTTTTTTTAATAAATGAATGTAAAATATAGAAACAAAAAGGAATGATAGACATGGTGTTCAGTAGTATATTTTTTTTATTTTATTTTCTACCAATTACACTTTTAATTTATTATATAGTACCTAGAAAACTTAAGAATACCGTGTTATTTATCGCTAGCCTTATTTTTTATGGTTGGGGAGAACCAATTTATATTACAATTATGATTTTTTCTACTATTGTAGATTATAGCCATGGTATTCTCATTGAGAAATATAGATACAATAGACAAAGAGCAAAACTTATACTATTATCGTCTATAGTTATTAATTTAGGTCTATTGTGTTTCTTTAAATATACAGACTTCTTTATTCAAAATATTAATATGCTATTAAATACTAATTTTTCTTATCTAGGATTACCTTTGCCAATAGGCATTTCATTTTATACTTTTCAAACTATGTCCTATACAATAGATATATATTTAGATAAGTCACCGGTTCAAAAAAATATTATATCCTTTGGAACCTATGTGGCATTGTTTCCTCAGCTAATAGCAGGACCAATTGTTCAATATAATACAATTGCTCATCAGTTGAACAACAGAAAGGAAAATATTTCACAGTTTAGCCAAGGCATAGACAAATTTGTTGTCGGTCTAGGTAAAAAAGTGCTTTTAGCTAATAATATTGGAATGCTGTGGGATGAGATTCAGGGATTACCAATTAATGAGATAACAGTGTTTACTGCCTGGCTGGGAATTATTGCGTTTAGCTTCCAAATCTATTTTGATTTTAGTGGTTATTCAGATATGGCAATAGGGCTTGGTAAGATATTTGGCTTTGATTTTCTTGAGAATTTTAACTATCCGTATATTTCCCAAAGTATAACAGAGTTTTGGAGGAGATGGCATATATCCTTAGGCTCATGGTTTAGAGACTACGTATATATTCCACTAGGAGGTAATAGGGTAGGATTGTTAAAGCTTTTTAGAAATATTGCTATAGTTTGGTTTTTAACTGGATTTTGGCATGGAGCCAGCTGGAATTTTATACTATGGGGAATATATTTTGGTGTTATTTTAGTGTTTGAAAAAAGTTTTTTATTAAAGGTATTAAGTAAGGTTCATCCTATTATTAGACATATATATGCTTTATTCCTCATTTTAATTGGTTGGGTGCTTTTTAGCTTTGAAAATATATTTACAGGACTAGAATATTTAAAAATTATGCTAGGCTTTGAAAGATTACCTATTTACGATCAACGATTCCTATATTACTTTACAAGCTATAGCATAGTTTTAATCTTATTGATCCTTTGCTCTACACCTATTTTAAAAATGGTGTTAGATTTATTAAAGAAAAAATCTAAAAGGTTGGAGGGTGTCGTACTTCAATTAAGTTTATTATTGATTATGATTTTTTCTATCGCCTATTTAGTTGATAGTACCTACAACCCTTTCCTATATTTTAGATTTTAGAAAATTGAGAGGGAGGAATGTTATAATGAATATTAATAGAAACAAACTAACTATTATACTATTTTGTAGCATTGTATATATAGGTTTAATTTTTAATTTAGTTTTACCAAGTCGTAGCTTTTCTCCCTTTGAGAATAGGATGCTTCAGCAAATGCCTAGTATAACATGGAAGGCTCTTGTGTCCGGGCAACTACGTAATGAAACAGAAAATTATGTGGCAGATCAGTTTATAGCTAGGGATTTTTGGATAGGTTTAAAGTCGAATATTGAAATATGGATTGGTAAAAAAGAGAATAACCAAATATACTTTGGTAAGGATGGCTTTTTATTAGAAAAATTTGAAAAACCATCTGAGGAAATTATAAATAATAATATTAATAGTATTATTCAATTAGCTAAAAGTGGTCCTGAAAATGTATTTTTGATGCTTGTTCCAAACTCTGTAGCAATATATAATGATAAGCTACCAGACTATGCAATTACCTATCCACAGCAAAATGTATTAGATTATATTGAAGATAAAACTAAGGATAATTTGAACTTTGTTAATGTTTACAACAGCTTATTGGAAAATAAATCAGAATATATATTTTTCCAAACAGATCATCATTGGACCGCCAGGGGGGCTTATTATGGGTATAAGAAATTTTTAGAGATGAAAGGGACAAAGCCTATTTCTATAGATGATTTTAATATAGAAACTGTAAGTGATAGTTTTTATGGAACATATTATTCAAAAGCAAGACAAAATAGAAAAATAGGGGATAGAATAGAAATCTTCAGGCCAAAGAATCACTTTAATATTGTAGTAGATTACAAAGCTGAAGGAAGAAAAACAGATTCTCTATATGAACTAAATCGGTTGAAAGAAAAGGACAAATATACTGTGTTTTTAGACGGAAATCATGCTTTATTAACAATTACTACCGATGTAGATAATGATAAGGAACTACTTGTTATCAAAGATTCCTTCGCTCATGCTATGCTTCCTTTTTTAACTAATCATTATAAAACTATTCATGTAATTGATCCAAGATATTATAATTTAAGTATTAATGAATATATAACTGAAAATAATATAGATACAATACTTGTTTTATATAATCTATCCAATTTTACAACTGACACAACTATATCTAAGCTTAAACGATAGGAGAAAATTAAAAGACTACAAAAACTCTGGAAATTATTTCGGAGTTTTTGGTATAATGATATGATTATACTAAAGGTTTAAAAAATAAGGAGTGACATACATGTTATTAGCTAATGAATGGAAAGATTATGAGCTTATAGATACAGCAGATGGTGAAAAACTAGAGAGATGGGGACAATATACTTTAAGAAGACCAGACCCACAGGTTATTTGGTCAGCTCAGAAATCTAGTAAAGAATGGAAAAATGTAGATGCTCATTACCATAGAAGTAGTAAAGGTGGTGGAGAGTGGGAATATAAAAAGAAGCTACCAGAGAGATGGACAGTATCCTTTGGCCCACTTTCATTTTACATAGAACCTACAGGATTTAAACATACAGGACTTTTTCCAGAGCAGGCAGTAAATTGGAAATGGATGATGGAAAAAATACAAGCTGCTAACAGACCAATTAAAGTATTAAATTTGTTCGCCTATACTGGAGGAGCTACAGTTGCCTCTGCCTATGCTGGTGCTGAAGTATGCCATGTAGATGCATCTAAAGGAATGGTTACTTGGGCAAAGGAAAATGTCGCACTATCAGGCCTCGCTGATAAGCCTGTTAGATTTATTGTAGATGATGTAATGAAGTTTGTACAAAGAGAAAAAAGAAGAGGTAAAACTTACGATGCCATAATTATGGACCCACCTTCCTACGGTAGAGGACCTAATAAAGAAGTTTGGAAAATAGAGGATTCTCTATATGGTTTTGTAGAAGAGTGTCTTGATATACTTTCTCCAAACCCGTTATTTTTCTTAATCAATTCATATACTGCTGGATTTTCACCATATGTACTAAGTAATATATTACAGTCTACAGTAGGAAGAAAATATGATGGTAAAATTTCCTGTGGTGAAGTAGGTATTCCTGTATCTGGAAAGGAAATTGTACTTCCATGTGGAATATATGGACGATGGGAAGAATAGGAGAGTGTATTTAATTGAATAAAAAAATACCTATTCTTTTTGAAGATAATCATTTATTGGTGGTAGAAAAGCCACCGAATGTTTTATCTCAAGGGGATCAAACGAGAGATGCAGATATGTTAACCCTATTAAAGGAAGATATTAAGGAAAGATATAATAAACCTGGCAATGTTTATCTAGGGCTGGTTCATCGTTTAGATAGACCTGTAGGTGGCGTAATGGTTTTTGCTAAAACCTCAAAGTCCGCCTCTAGGCTTTCGGATCAAATAAGAAAAAGAGAATTTGAAAAAAGCTATATGGCAGTTATTCATGGAAAACCTTCAAAAGAGAAGGATACGTTAATCCATTATCTATTAAAGGATAGTAAAACAAATACAGTATCCTCAGTTAAAAATGGTATTGAAGGCGCAAAGGAAGCGATACTTGATTATGAGGTAGTAGACACTATAGAGGGCTTTAGTTTAGTGAAAATTAATTTACATACAGGAAGACCGCACCAAATTCGTGTTCAGTTTTCTACAATTGGACATCCTTTATATGGAGATCAGCGATATGGACCTAAAGTAAACAATGTAGGGCAGCAAATTGCGCTTTGGTCACATCAAATTACTTGCCAGCATCCTACTTCAAAGGAAAAGATGACATTTACTAGTTTGCCAGAGAAAAAAGAACCTTGGATTAGATTTATGTTAGATACAAATATTATGTATAAATAAAATAAGGATAGTTTTCCTGTGGAAAACTATCCTTTAATAATATCTGGAAAAAGGTAATATCAGCACCATTAGTGTATCAAAAAAACATGAACTTGGCAAGGAAAAAGTTGAAAATAGAAGAAAAAATATGTAAGGTAAATTAAAGAACAATAGCAGACATTACAATAGCATATTTATGGTTTGTATAAAAACCTGGTTTACATTACAATTGGAATACACTAACAGGGAAAAGACTATGAATATAATTAAAATATTGGAGCGGAGGGATTCTATGAACGCAAAGGCCCATCTAAGTTATGTCGAGGAAAAGGAAAGTCTTAAAAAAACATTAAAGTGGGTAGAAGAGGAAAAGGAGTATTTAGAGAACTACGAAGCAATGTTAAATAAGGAGATAGCTGATATTAGAAAAACAGTTACCCATATGATGGATGAGCGATTAATTGCAAAGCAACAGTTACAGCAATTCACTACAAAGGATATAAAAAAGTTAACTGTAGCACAGAGCATACCATACTTTGGACGGATTGATTTTCAAGAAGAGCGAAGAAATGAAATAGAAAAAATATATATAGGAAAGCATGGGCTGCATGATAGACAGAAAGAAGTACCTGTAGTTGTTGATTGGCGTGCCCCTATATCAGATATATATTATAGTGGACATAGTGAAGAGGTGTCCTATAGAGCTCCTTATGGTGAAATAAATGGAAAAATGCATTTAAAGAGAAGATATGAAATTAGAGACGGACAACTAAAGGAAATTTTTGATGAAAAAAGATCAGAGGATAGAATAGAAGATAGTTTGAAGGGAAAAGGAGAGTTCCTAATAGATGCCCTTAATAAATCTAATCAAGGGCGTCTAAAGGAAATTGTTGCTACAATACAAGATCAACAAAATAAAGTAATTAGAAGTGATATGATTAGACCACTTGTTGTTCAGGGGGTTGCGGGAAGTGGTAAAACAACTATAGCTCTACATAGAATGGCATATCTAATGTATAACAATAGAAGAAATATAGCTGATGCTAACTATATGGTTATTGCACCTAATAGACTATTTTTAAATTATATATCAGAAATATTACCAGACCTAGGAGTAGATGAAGTTGTTCAAACAACCTTTGAAGATTGGGCATTAAAACTTATAAAAAAGAAAATTAAAATAACTCAAAGTATTGATCAATTAAATATTTTAATGGATTTGCAAAATGAAGAGAGAAGAGTAGTTGCTAATTTAGCTAAAATGAAGGGCTCTATTTTATTAAAAAAGGTAATTGATAATAATTTGAAAATGTTAGAAAAAAACTTGCTTCCTAAAGCGGATTTAAGTATGGAGGAAGTTTCTGTACTTGAATATGAAAAGCTGCAAGAAATATTTATGACTAGTAATTTACATCTATCTTTTAACGAAAGAATAGCTAAGCTAAGAGAGTATTTAAAGATAAGATTAAAAAATGAAATTCACAGTATAGAGGAGAAAATTGATTCAATCTATAAGAAGAAAATAGATTATCTAAAAAATGGAGTAGGAGATATAGATTCAATTAGACCACAAATTATACAGTTGTATGAAGAAAGGGACGAGAAAGTAAAACAAATTAAAAAAAATATTTCCTCATCAGTCAATGGATATATTAATAAAATAGAGAAGCTAGATATTTTTAACTTTTATCTTTCTGTTTTTGAGGATGAAGAGCTTAGCCTAGCCTTTAAAACAAGAATGACACCAGAGCTTTTTAATGAAATAGTTAACAAATGCAAAAGTGAGCTAAATAATAAAATATATAGTAATGAAGATTTAGCGCCTCTTGCATACATTCATATTAAATTATTTGGATTAGAGAATAAAAATAAATATACACATATAGTTGTTGATGAGGCCCAAGATTTTGATGAGTTTAAGATCAGTATATTGAGGGAAATATCTTTAAATGATTCCTTCACCTTCGTAGGGGATTTATCCCAAGGCATTTATTCATATAAAGGCATTAATAGCTGGTCTAATGTAATGAAAAAGGTGTTTCAAGAAAGAAGTTATGATTATCATGTTTTAACAACTAGCTATAGATCCACTGTAGAAATTGTAAATCTAGCTAATGAAATTATTAAAAAGTGCGATAATCTAGAAAAGATTTTAGCTGAACCTATATTTAGACACGGAGATAAGCCAGGTTTATCAAGATGTATAAATGAGGAAGAGATGGTTGATAAAGTCGTTAAAAAAGTTGAAATGTTAAAAAATGAAAGCCATTCTTCTATAGCGGTTATTTGTAAGGATTTAAAATCTACTGAAATGGTATATGAAAAGATAAAAGGTAAGCTACCTGAAGTATACTTGCTTACAGATAAAACAACAGACTTTAAAGAAGGTGTATTACTAATACCTAGCTATTTATCTAAGGGGCTAGAGTTTGACGGGGTTATATTGTGGAATGTAAATGAAGAGAATTATAATCTTAATTCTATAGATATCAAGCTTCTTTATATAGCTATAACTAGAGGACTTCATAATGTAGATATATTTTATGAGAATAAACCTTCTAGAATATTGGAAGGCTTAGATGAATTTGTTTATAATGTATAGAAGAACAAGATTACATTTAACTGCTAATTATTACATTTTAATTACCAGTTTTGCAATTTACATTGACATATTAGAATGGTTTGTTATTATGAGGGCAATAAGTCCGAAAGAGTTATTTAAAATTACCTGCAAAGTAAAAGGGTATAACAAATAAATTATCTGTTGATGACTAAATGTAAAAGCGGAAGATTATACGAAGGTATTTCAGTTATGCAAGGAAACTGTTAATATGGAGTTAAAAACTGAAGAACTAACGGAAGAAGCTTATAATAATCTTTGTTTCTATGAAGAATTCTTTGACTTAGCATCAGAATTACTTAAAAGTGATTATTAAACTAAGCATATAAACTTCATTTTTTAATTAGATTTGAAAATAATCTTTTCCAAATATCGTACAATCTGGAGGATTTTCTTCATAGACTATAAAAATATAATTTGACATTAATTTTTTAAGACTATATAAGACTATAGAGGTTCTTACTTATTTAACCGATAACAATAATAAGTATATAAAACTTACTGGTACATACTCAGTAAACTAATTTTTTAAGAAAGAAGGGATGAACTTGCGAATTAATAATTATTATGTATCAAATAATTCAAATGTTTTAGGTGCTAATTCTAAAGTTTCAAAAAGAGATAATAAAGATTATTCAAATGACAATACTCAACCTCTATCTAATTTAAAGCCTCCATTAGAGAATACACCGATAAAAATGATTATGGATAACGAGAAAGTAAAGAGCTCCTATTTTGCTACAAGAATTCAAAATATAGAGGAAGAAGAAATCAATTCAAATGATACGATGTTGAATAAATGGTTCGGAAAATTACCACCAGATGTGGTTGAAGCCTGTCAAGAAGCTATTGGAAAAAGAATACCGATTGGCAGTTCTAATGAAGATCTGTATAAGATTTATGAAACTGTTAGCATTTACTTGAATAACAGCGTTGAACAATATAAAAAAGATAATAATATTACAGAACTATCAAATGAAGACTACACAAAGATATTTCAGTTATGTAAAGAAACCGTGAATATGGAGCTAAAAAACGAAAAACTAACGGAAGAAGCTTATAACAGTCTTTGTTACTATGAAGAACTCTTTGACTTAGCATCAGAATTATTTAGAAAAAATTAAGCATAGCATACAGACTTTATTTTAATCAGACTTGAAAATCACTTAAATATATCTATAGTTACACAGGGAGGCTATAGATTTAAAAAGGAGAGAGGAATAGATGAAAAATAAACAGTTGAGAAAGATTATAAGTGTAGTCATAACACTAAGTATTGTATTTATGTTTTCATTAAGTGCATATGCCATGAACATAGATGTACAGAGCAGATATGTTCATATCACAGGGGTAGAACTGGTTTATCGTGCAGGTAGTCCTTACTACGCTACTAAAATAATAGATTTAACAAATAATAGTAGAATACCTCAAAATGCTAAAGTAACGAGAATAGAGTTGTCGGGGAATATGAGAAGTGATAATAATAGCAACTTTTCTGTAATAGAAAAGGGTATTCGCTCTTATGATAATGGGAAATCATATTTTACTCAACAAATTTTCGATAATGTTCGCAATTTAGACAGTAACATGAATGTAAGACAAAAATGGGATATATTATTTGCAGTGGGGAATCCAATGAGAGCAAACAATATAACATGGACCGCAGATATAACAATATATTACGAATAATATTTGTGTTAGAAATATAAATATATTTTATTTTGATTAAACTTAATGAAGTTTAAGTAAAGATGTGAAGAATTCAAAAAGGATTTTCTATAGTCTGAATATGAGATAAGGTCATAATATAAATACCCAGCGGTTTATTATTTGCTGGGTATTATATTTTATTTTACGAAAATAATCCTTCCAAAGTATTGTGCGATTTAGAGGATTTTCTTTATAGACTATAGAAATATAATATTTAGCATATGGAAATAAAAAGTTTTCTATTAGAGTTTATAGGATAACTTTTGTAAAACCAATAGGAAATTATATACAAGAGTATAAGCCGTATAAATTCCTATTGGTTATAAAAAATTAAATGGGGGAGAAATCTAGTGAAAAATTTTGTATATCAGAATCCAACAAAGATTATATTTGGACAGGGAACTATTAACCAAATAGGAAAAGAAATAAAAAACCATGGTATAAATAAGGTGCTTATTATTTATGGCGGTGGATCAATACTTAAAAATGGTGTTTATGAAGAGGTTACTAAATCCCTTAAGGAACATGATGTGGGTTATGTAGAAGTATCTGGAGTACAGCCTAATCCAGTTTTAGGCAAGGTCCAAGAAGCTATAAATAAGGCGAAGGAAGAAAAAGTAGAAGGTTTACTAGCGATAGGTGGAGGAAGTGTATATGATACTACAAAAGCAGTTGCTATTGGATGCCACTATGACGGAAGTGTATGGGATTTTTATGAAGGGACAGCAAAGCCGAAAAGTGCGATGCCTTTCTTTGGTGTATTAACTATATCCGCCACTGCATCAGAAATGAATATGGGTTCTGTAATTACAAACGAAGCCGAAGATAAAAAATGGAGCTGTGGTTCACCTGTTATGTATCCTAAAGTAAGTATTATAGACCCAAATGTACAAGCAACATTACCCCCTAATCAAACGGCTAATACTGCCATCGATACAATGGCTCACGTTTTCGAACTTTACTTTGACGGAACAGAAGATGTGGATGTTTTATTAGAATACTCTGAAGGTATTATTCGTTCAACTATGAAACATGTAAAAATATTGTTAGAAGATCCAACGAATTATCAGTCAAGAGCACAACTAGCTTGGTGTGCAACCCTTGGGTTAAATGGAAGTAACGGTGTCGGAAGAAGTGGTGGAGATTGGGCTTCCCACGGTATAGAGCATAGCTTAAGTGTTTTATATGGCGTTGCACATGGAGCAGGTCTTGCAATTGTTTTCCCTGCTTGGATGAAATATGTATATAAAGAAAACATAGATATGTTTGAACGATTCGCTGAGCAAATATTTAATATAAAAGAAGGTACAAAAGAAGAAAAGGCTTTAAAAGGAATAGAAGAATTAAAAA
Source organism: Alkaliphilus sp. B6464 (assembly GCF_018141165.1). Taxonomy (NCBI): domain Bacteria; kingdom Bacillati; phylum Bacillota; class Clostridia; order Peptostreptococcales; family Natronincolaceae; genus Alkaliphilus; species Alkaliphilus sp. B6464. The sequence goes on along the minus strand of NZ_CP058557.1, from coordinate 109,773 downwards.
TGTTTTTTAGTAGCTTAAATGCGCCCGTTACATTAAAAGAAATAGGTGTAAAATTTGAGGATTTAGATAAAATTGCTGATAACGCAGCGATGCAGGTGCCTCGAGGTGCTATTAAAAAACTATATAGAGAAGATATATTAGAAATATTAAAAATCGCTTATGAGTAATGTGTATATTTAAAATAATGTGGTATATATATTATTGCTTTATTATAGACTAAAGAATATACAGGGAGGTTTTACAATGGATATTATTGAAGCAGTAGCAAAAACATTAAAGGAATCTGGAGAGCCTTTAAAAGCTGGAGAAATTGCAGAGAAAGCAGGTATTGATAAAAAAGAAGTGGATAAAGCTATTAAAGAGCTAAAAAAGGATGAAAAAATAATTTCTCCGAAGCGTTGCTATTATTCAATCAAGGAGTAATTTAATATTAATATAAGAACATTTATTCTAGGTAGAGACATATAATGCAGCATTAATATTTCTGTCATGGCAGGTGTAGTTTCATACTACACTTGTTTTTTTCGGTAGTGTAAAGTAATTTGTGATTAATAACAGATAATGGGAGTATAGATATCCATACTCCCATAGAAATAAACTATTTCTGGGTTATATCATTTTTTCTATGAACACTAAACGGAGGTAATTCTTTTGCTGAATTTAAATTAAAAATCATTGCTTTAGCATCAGCAAACCATTTTCCAGTAATATGATATCTGTTTTCTTCTTTCCACTCATCTTTCATAATATTACGTAGCATATACCGAATGGTATTATTCGAAGTGGATAAAGCTTTTTTCTGCTCACCTTTTGGTTTTGAAAATCGAATAGCCCTTTCACTCTCCGCTTTGCATGCTTTTAAAGCAAAAACTTTATTTTTGATGTCTACCATAGGTTGCACATATTGTGGATATCCCATATCTTCAATCAAGCGACGGGTAAATGTAATACCATTTTGTGTAATATGCATATCAGGTGTGCCGGCTATTTCAATATCGATAATTTCAAATTGAAAATCTTCAAAATTCATCTGATCAAACATTTAAATCTTCCTTTCATCTTTAAATTTTTCAACTACTTGTTTAATTTCTTCTTTATTCCATTTTGGATTAATGTGAATAAATCCTTTCAAAGCACCATTTTTGACTCTGCTAATAAAAATTCCTGTTTCCGGTTTTGTTACCTGTGTAGAAGAATATCTACGTGTTTTTAGTAGATATTGCACTTTCTCCCATTTTTCTTTAGAGATAATAGCAGGAATACCATCTTTTAAAAGATATTGTGGTCGCTGACCTGTATTATGCATCTTCCTATGAGTAAAACAATCAACAGTAAAAGTTTTTTGCATCAATACATCACCACAATATTTTTCATTTCTCAAAATGCGGAGGATACTGCTACTTTTCCATATTTCATTTCCTATTACTGTTGGAATACGGGCATTTGTAAGAGAACATGCAATTTCACTGGGACTTGCACCATCAAGATAACTGTCATAGATATAACGGATAATTTCGGCTTCTTCCTCTGCAACTACAACTTGACCGTACTCATTTTTATCAAAACCAAGAAGATTATGAGTGGGAATAATTGGGATCCCTTTTTTAAACCGTTCAATAATCGACCACGTTATAGCAGCACTCTTTTGTTCACTTTCACCTTGTGCTACCAAGCTCATAACACCAAGAGTAAACTCATTTTTACTTTCAAGTGTATTCAAATTTTCACTTTCAAAAAACACACCAACCGGCGGACGTAGTAACCTTAACCGTCTTATGGTATCAAGACAGTCAAGAGTATTTCTAGCAAATCGACTGATGCTTTTTGTAAGTATCAAATCGATTTTCCCAGAATAACAATCGTCTACCATGCGCAAAAAATTTATGCGTCCACGAGTAGATGTTCCAGAAACACCTTCATCAGCATAAATTCCTACAAACTCCCATTTGGGATTGTTTTCTATCATTTCCTTATAATGTTGAACTTGTAATTCGTGGCTACCTGCCTGAGATCCTTCATAAGTACTGACTCTACAATAAGCAGCTACTCTAAGTATTCGGTTATTTTCTACTAAATAAGATTCTAGGGCTGGAATAACCTCCACACTGACAGACTCAGAAAAAGCTTTCTGAATTTGTAGCTTTTTCTCCTCTCTTTTATTCTTAGACTTTTTTCTTTTGCCCCAATGCGTAATTTTTCCAACCTCTAACTTTTTACTTATCTCCACACCTCCTATCTATATAGCTGATGGATTTTCAAAATAGAATAAGCTGCCCCGTTTTATGGGTTCAGCTTATCCTATCATTGATTATATACCCATCTTTTATAAATATAAAAAATATACCACACAAATTTTATAGGATATATTCAATGATTTCCGGTAATTTGGCATAGATTGTTTTTTGTAATTTTTCCTTAAGCTCTTTGTTATTATGGTAGGTGTTTTTCTTTTTATATGGAATTATAAATTGAAGGGAACTTTATCTATAACTAGAAACTCTAATTATATGAAAGGGGTGGAAAGAGTGAATATAGATAAACTGGCCAGAATATCCACTGCTACCATGTCGAATAGTAGCGATATAAATAATTCCTTTAAAACCCTGAAAAGGGAGATAGGAAAGAATAACTTAGAGCCTTTGTATGAATGGTTCAACAATAGGAAGGACAAATACTATAAAATAGGATGGGCTTACTTATACAATCATTATGATGTAGAAGATGTGTTCCAAAATACTATTATGAAGGTTTACCAAAACATTAGTCAATTAAGGGAAGAGAGATTTTTTGAAACATGGGTAACTTCAATATTCATAAATGAATGTAAAAGAATATTAAGAAATAGAGAAAAAATTAGCATAATAGAGGACTTGGATAAAACTGAAGTACAACAGGGGCATAATATTTATTTAGAGTTAAAAGATGGATTAGATAGATTGGAGGATATCCATAGAGAGGTATTGACTTTAAAGTATATTAGTGGATATTCTCAAGAGGAAATAGGAGAAATATTAAATATACCAATAGGTACAGTAAAATCACGAATATATAGAGGTCTAAAGCAGCTAAGAAGTAATATAGAGGAGGTGGAATAACTATGTTATGTAAGGATGTAGAGGAGAAAATAATAGATTATATAGATGGTACATTAGATGAAGAAAGTTATTTAGCTATTGAAACTCATATTAAGGCTTGTAGTAAATGTAAAGATGACCTAAAGGAGCTTGGGGAAAGTATAAGCTATATGGAATCGATGAAAAATACCGTAATAGTACCTGAGAATTTTATGGAAAGTGTAAAAAATAAAGTAGAGAACAATAAAAAACTAAGAAAGAGACCAAATAGAAAAATAGGATATATCGCTTTAGTATCTGTTCTAGTAACCTTATTAATAGCCAGTGTTTTTGCAGATGAAGGAATAAAATCTTACTTTGAAATATGGAAGGGAAAAAGTTTAGAAGAGAGCCAGTCAATAGAACAGCTTATTGCAGATGGATATGGTGAAAAATTAAATTTAACGACAGAAGATAGAGACATTAAAATTACTGTAGAGAGCATTATCGCAGATGATATGAATACCGTTCTTCTAATCGAAGTTGAGGATTTAAAGGGGGAGAAAAAATATGCGCCCATACGATGGAATCAAAGCACATTTGCAAATGGCAATTTTAGTTATCTTTTTCCAAGCAAATCAGGGATATCTACAGATAAATCTAAAATTGAAGGAGCGTTTTTACTTCATTCGCCAGAAAAAAACATCACTAGAGCAATAGTAGCCTTTAGTCCTGTAGCTTCGGATTATGAAGAGATAGAATTAGTTATTAACGCCCTAGAAATCATTTCAGATGAAGAAATATCCTTGCCCCATGCCATTGGAGGCCAGTATTATTACGATAAGCATCGGGATCGAATAGTTGATGGGCTATGGAAGGTCAAGATTCCTGTGCAGCTTTCAAGGTCTGTAATCTTTGATCTTCATGAGGAGATGAACCTAGATGGACATAAAATTATCTTCGATAAACTGATCGTATCCCCAACGATGATGACGTTGACCTATGAATTTAATAAAAGGCAGGACCCAGAGTATATATTGAAGTCTTTAAGAAATATTACCATAGAAGCTGATGGAAAGCTTTATAGTGAAATGGGAAGTTTTGGAAAAGGTTCCACTATGCAAAACCAATTTGCTCCTACTGAAGGTAGTATATCCTTTGATACTATGTACTTTAAAATACCAAAGAAAATTAAAATAGCCGTGGATGGATATGAGATTGCTGTTAAAGAACAGAGAACATTAGAAATAGATGTAAATAAACCTTTCCCACAGGATTTTGAGTATTTAAATAGCAAAATTAGAGTAAACAATGTTCAAGGTGACGAAAATCTTATTAGAGTTTCAATGGATAATTTAGGCGAAAAATATTTTGAAAAACTAATGTTTGGGACTTTTATAAATAATAAGGAATATACAGAGACACGGTATGCGACAAAGCCTTTATTTCCAGAAGATTCCCAAGATAGACAAGTATTAAGCTACGATATTCTTTCAAATAATACAGCTCAAGTTTTTAAAGATTACCCTACAGAGGGCTATATGGTAAATTATGCTTCTGTAATTTATTACGAATATGAAACCAAAGAAGAAAAATTAGAAGAACTAAAACTGAAGAACACTTTAGATGAAAAAATAAAATCTATAATTATTAAAATAGAAGGATATGAGGAAAATAGAAATGCTACAGGAAGTATACTATTAGAGTTAAACAAATATAAACAAAAATAAAAGATAGCTTGCTACATTTGAAAGTCATAAATAGGAATAGACAAAAACCATGTATAAAGGAATCGTTAAATTCACTTTACACATGGTTTTGTTATAAAACCCCAGTAGATAGGCAATTTACCTACCTACTGGGGTTTCTAAATCAAATTATTGTATAAAACTATTTATATAATTGTATAAAACTATTTATATAATGATAATCTGCTTGTGCTTTAGCTCTTCTTTCAATAGCTTCTTGAACTAATAGCTCATGCCTAAGTGCATTAGCAGCTTTCTCTTTTCTTTTAGCTTCATCTCTATTAATGCTAATATTTACATTAAAATAGCCGAGCTTTAAGGATAAACTCAGTAATGACATGAAAACTCTACCTCCTAAATTATATTGTTGTTTTTCCAAACGATAAATATCTGAATAATTTTTTTCATTTAAATGAATCATATTACATCTCTCCATTTCTTAATAAATTTAAATTGATTAGTGCTACTATAAAGTTAAAATCACCTTCATTAAAATTTCCTCCCTTCCCAATTTCTATCTATATGTGTATATAGAATGCAATGTGATTTTTAATAAAGCAAAATAAAATTTGTTCGTTCACACTCACAAACTTTATGTCGCACTCAATTCTAAGCTTTGCTTAGAATCACAAGTGCTCAAAATAATAAGCCATAGGTAATCCTACCTATGGCTTATTAGAATAAATTGCTTTTGGACATAAATAATTAAGGGCACGAAGTAATAAAGAAACTATCCGTTAATTTTTATGTAAATTATAAAAGCCATAGGTATGTTATACACACAACCTATGGCATGAATATTTGCTTTATAGTTTTAACTAACATTATAAAAAGATCTTTAATATATGGACATAAAAATATGTTAGTCTTTTACGTTAAAGACAGGCCGTGTGTATATCTTATTAAATTGTAAATAGTTATTGCATAAATCTATGATTTGTCGCTTTTTCATGACACGACCTCCTTTCATAATTTAAAATGATTAACGCTACATATGTAGTATATACATTTATGGTAAAAAATACTACTATTTTTTAAAAATGTAATCAAATTGTAATATATGTAAAAATAAATGATTATAAAATTAAATAAAGGAATCATTTTGTAAACGTAGAAATTAGAATTATGATACAATTATAATTAAATAATCTGTATACTTTATAAGTATAGGAAAAATTATAATAAATAATATGTTAAATGACTGGAGGAGAAAATTGGGCTTATGGAACAAGTACAATTTGCTCAACTTGCTATAAATACAATTAGTGGAAAAACTGATAATGTATATGAGGATATTTTTACACTTCCAAAGGAAAGAAGGGGTTTTGCTTTTAACCAACGACTTATGGTTACTCCTGTTTTTTTCTATAGAATAATTGGAATTGAAGATAAAAATACCTATGAACAAAAGCTACTTGAGCTTCATAGTAAATTAAAAGAATTAGGAGATATTTACTTAAAAATAGATAGAGGTTTTGATAAGTTTATTGATAATGGATTTATTCAAAAGACTAATCATTATTGGAGTAATGCGGAAAAAACTGGCTTGTCTAGTGCTAAAATTATTGTAGAATCTACTTTGAAAAGTGATGTTATTTCATCTATTAATTTAGTTAAAGACCAGTTAATTAAAGATAAACTTACAATATTATTAGATATATTTATGAGAAATCAGACGAATATGAATATAGTTAAAAACTTCTATATTAAGTTTTTGTATTGGACTCAGAAATATGCTATTAATCTTTTAAAGGCTTATGAATATGGGAATACCAATCCGAAGGTTCTATTTTATGGAGATATTCAAAGAGATGAAGTATATTTTTTAATATTTCTTTCATTACTTGGATTCGATGTATTATATTTTCACACAAATGATGGAAGTAGATTTAATGAGATTGAAGGTATAGATGTATATTCAAATTTGGTGGAATACCCATATAGAGAATCTTTGAGGCCTTTTCCTAATGCACCTAGGGCAATACGTAGAGAGACAGTGGCATATAGAGCTTCTAGGGAAATAGACCAAGTTCTTCATACAGAAGACAGTGGAGTTTATAGGCCTTGGCAGTTTGAAGATTATGAAGTTGTATCCCGCCCTCTTAGAACAACTCATGAAGAGCTGTTTATACTATGGAAAGAAGAAGCAAGATTTAGAGAAGGTTTTAAAGTAGGGGATGGTAGGGTATATATACCAAATATATTTGCAAAGATTAGCGGAACAACTATAGATTTAAATGAGTATTGGGATAACTTTGAAAAATTAATGGCTAAAGAAGATACAACAATTTTAATTGAAAAAATACCTTTTAATAGGCCAAGGGGATTTGCTGTAACTCAGGGTGTATTTAATCTAGATGGTAGTCTTAATAAAGAAAAGGTAAAGAGTATTCGTGAATATCGCTTTGGCTATCTTAGAACTTCAGTGCAAAATTTAATTTTAGATAAAATAGATGAATTAGTGGTTACAACAGATTTATTTACATTTCAAATTACTAATGATTTTAAAACTAAAGCTTTATATACTATTTTAGGGTTAGACAAAATATATTTAGATTTACTACAAAAATTTGATTACCCACTCCAGATACCTAAATTAGTTATTTTTGATGGTAATGAAAGTATATTTAGTGATGAGGATATAATAATAATTGCTTTTCTTCATCTTGTTGGATTCGATATAGTAATATTAACCCCAACTGGTTACAATAATATTGAGAATGGTATAGATAAGTATTATTATGATATTCATAAACTAGAGGATTTTAAATTTGATTTAAGACCTCAAAGAAACAAACAGGAAGAAAACAAAAGTACATTGAAGAAAGGCTTCTTTTGGTTTTTTCAATAGTTAAGCTTAAATATTTAAAGCATAGGGGGAATTATAATGAACGAAATTAATGGAAACTTTGAGATGCAGGAAGTTGATTTGGAAAAGAAAGTTAATGAAGTCGCTGTAAAAGTAAAGGCCTCTCCAGAGGTGCAAAAATTAGCAACTCAATTGGATATAAGAAATGCTCAAGCTATTATGTCTTTTGGACAAGACACTGCTGTTGAAATTTCAAAATTTAGTGATCGTATTTTGGCTTCTATTAGTAACTCTTCCGTAGAAGATAGTGGGAAGATGTTACAGCAATTAAACTCTATAATGGGTAAGTTTGATAAAAAGGATTTTGAAGATAAAAAACCAGGACTTTTTGAAAAAATATTTAACAAAGTCAAAGATGATATTAACAAATTGCTTGAAAAGTATCAGACGATGGATAAAGAAATTTCAAAAATTTATGTAGAAATTAAGCAATATGAAAATGAAATAACAAAAACAAATAATATGCTTGAAGAAATGTTTGAAAAAAATTTAGAGTACTATGAAAATCTTGAAAAATATATTCAAGCAGGATATATAATAACTGATAATATGAGAACCCAAATTATACCACAATTAGAGCAAAGAGCAGCTTCTGGAGATCAAATGGAAGCAATTAATCTACAAAATGGACTACAAGCACTTGAAATGGTAGAGCAAAGAGTATATGACTTAGAAATGGCTAAAATGGTTGCATTACAAACAGCACCTCAAATTAAGCTAATTCAAAGAGGTAACTATAATCTACTACGTAAAATCGGAAGTGCATTTGTAGTAACTATCCCTGTGTTTAAGTCAGGGCTTATACAGGCAATTGCTATAAAGAGACAAAAAATACAAGCAGATGCAATGAAAGCTTTAGACGATAAAACAAATGAAATGCTAATGAGAAATGCTCAAAATATTGCTAGTCAATCTGTAGATATTGCAAGATTAACATCAGGGTCTAGCATTAAAATTGAAACTCTTGAAAAAACCTTTGAAACTATAGTAAGAGGTATTGAAGAAACTAAACAAATAGAAGAAGAAAATAGGCAAAATCGTGATGCAAGTAGACAGAAGCTATTAGAGCTTCAACATCAATTAGAGAGTAAAAGATAATAATACCTTACTTGACAAATTTGACTAAAATTAATAAAATTAAATTTAATATTAAATATTTTAAGTTTTAAATAATAAATACTAAAGATCATGAATGTTTATTTAAGAATAATAAAAACGAAGAAAGTAGGGATAGTGATGGCTATTAGTTTAAAAAAAGGTGAAAAGGTAGATTTGACTAAGGGAAATCCAGGGTTATCTAAAGTTGTAGTAGGTCTTGGATGGGATACAAATAAATATGATGGAGGCAGTGCTTTTGATCTAGATGCTGCAGCATTTCTTTTAGGAAGTGATGGTAAGGTAAGTGGAGATCACGATTTTATTTTTTATAACAATTTAAAGGATAAGTCTGGTTCAATTATTCACCAAGGAGACAACCTTACTGGTGAAGGTGATGGAGACGATGAGCAAATAAGAATAGAATTAGATAAGGTTCCTGCTAGTATAGAGCGCATTGCATTTACTGTAACTATCCATGATGGAGAAGAACGTGCACAAAACTTTGGACAAGTATCTAATGCTTATATCCGTGTATTTAAAGAAGAAAATGAAGAGGAATTAATTAGATACGATTTAGGTGAAGATTTTAGTATCGAGACTGCTATAGTTGTAGGAGAACTATATAGACATCAAGGTGAATGGAAGTTTAATGCTATTGGAAGTGGTTTCCAAGGTGGTCTCTTTGCCCTTTGTAGGAATTTTGGAGTAAATGTAGGATAATAACTAGTTAAAAATAAGGTGGGAAAATTAAATGAAATATGAAATCTTGTATGGAAACGCTTTTCCAATTGTAAAGATAAATTTACAAAAAGGAGAAAGAATAAAAGCAGAATCCGATGCTATGGTGTCTATGTCAAGTACAATTGATTTAGATGGAAAGCTAGAGGGTGGACTTTTTAAAGGTTTAGGTAGAATGCTTGCGGGGGAAAAGTTTTTCTTTCAAACTCTTGCGGCAAATAGAGGACCTGGTGAAGCACTCCTTGCACCTTCTGTTCCAGGTGGAATTGTAGATGTAGAGCTAGATGGAAGCTACGGTCTATGTGTGCAAAAGGATGGATTTTTAGCAGCTTCAGACTCTATATCTGTTGATACTCAAATGCAGAACCTAACAAGAGGACTTTTTTCTGGGGAAGGTTTCTTTATACTAAAAGTACGTGGTACAGGTACGGTTTTTATTAACTCCTATGGGGCTATACATCCAATTAACTTAGAAGCAGGAGAAGAGGTAATAATAGATAATAGTCACCTAGTAGCTTGGCCAGACTATATGCAATATAACATAGAAAAAGCTTCTTCAGGATGGATATCCAGCTGGACATCTGGTGAAAGCTTAGTGTGTAGATTTAGAGGTCCTGGAACAGTGCTAATTCAAACTAGAAATCCTAGAGGTTTTGGTGCTTGGATTAGACAATTCATACCATCAGGTAAATAAATATATAAATAATTTCAATACTTAATTTATATTAAATAACTGGAGAGGAGGGAGCAATATGGCGATTAGTTTACAAAAGGGACAAAGAGTAGATTTGACAAAGGGAAATTCTGGCTTATCTCAAATAATGATAGGACTAGGCTGGGACCCAGTTGAGCAAAAAAAAGGTGGACTTTTTGGTGGGCTTTTAGGTGGTGGCAAGGCGGCTGAAATAGATTGTGACGCTTCTGTATTAATGCTGGATGAAAATAATAAATTAGTATCAAATAAAAATCTAATATATTTTGGCAATTTAAGAAGTAGCTGCGGAAGTGTGTGGCATACTGGAGATAATTTAACTGGAGACGGAGATGGAGATGACGAGGAGATCATCGCAGTACTTAGCCAAATACCTGCAAATATACATAAACTTCTATTTGTTGTAAATATTTATGATTGTGTTAGACGAAAGCAAGACTTTGGAATGATCGAAAATGCTTATATCCGTGTAGTTAATTCAAGCAACAATCAAGAGCTTATCAAATATAATCTAACAGAAAACTATGGTGGCAAAACAGCATTGATGGTAGGAGAAATATATAGACACGGTAGCGAGTGGAAATTCGGGGCTATTGGAGAGGGGACCCAAGACACTTCCTTGGGAGAAATTATTAAAAAGTTCTAAACTATATAAAATCATTTAATAGGAAGGAGAAGTACTATATGACAATTAACTTATCTAAAGGTCAAAGAATAGACTTAACTAAAACTAACCCTGGACTTAAAAAGGCTATTATAGGGTTGGGGTGGGATACAAACAAATACTCTGGAGGATATGACTTTGATTTAGACGCTTCTGCCTTTTTAGTAGGGGCAAATGGAAAAGTAAATAATGATAAGGACTTTATTTTTTATAACAACCTACAGGGAGCCAATGGTTCGGTTATTCATACTGGAGATAATAGGACTGGTGAAGGAGAAGGAGATGACGAACAACTTATAATAGAATTTGACAAAGTTCCTGCACACGTAGACAAGGTTGCTATTACAGTTACTATACATGATGCACTGCAAAGAGCACAAAACTTTGGACAAGTATCTAATGCTTTTGTTCGTTTAGTAAACCAAGATACTGATGAAGAAGTATTACGATATGATTTAGCAGAGGAATTTTCTATAGAAACAGCTATAGTAGTATGTGAGATATATCGTCATGGTAATGAATGGAAGTTTAGCGCTGTTGGAAGCGGATTTCAAGGTGGACTAGCTGCACTTTGTTCCAACTATGGATTACAGGTAGGCTAGTAGATAGGTTAGTAATAAGTCGGTAGGAGGAGTTTGATATTCCTACTGGCTTTTTTATTGTCTAAGAAAGTATACTTTCCTATATAATTATAAAAGCATAGCATTTTTCTTATGCCCAAAAGCCATATTTTGCTGTTTTTTGTTGAAAACTTTGGGAAAATATACTCTGTTATTATTTTCACTTTTCATATAAAATAGTCATATAGATTTAAGCTGTATACCTTGTAAAAATTATATTACGAATGAAAGAAGGGCTATGGTTGAAATATTTTAATTATCTATCAGAGCAAGAAATAAAAGACCTTTTTTATAAAGAACCACAAAATTTTACAAAAAATGAAGACAAGGATATATTATCCTATGCCCTCGGAGCAACACTATATATGCCAGGTATAAGAGATAGAATAGGGGCAGATATTATAGAAAAAAAGATAAAAGGTATAATGTCTGTAATTATTTGCCTTGAAGATTCTATAGGAGATAGTACTGTTGAAAATGGATTAAAAAATGTAGTTATCCAATTAAAAAAAATAGATGATGCGTTAAAAGAAGGAAATATATTAAAGGAAGAAGTACCACTTATTTTTATAAGAGTTAGAAACCTAGAGCAAATTAAATCTATTTCCTTGGCTTTAGGAGAAAAAATAAATCTATTAGCTGGTTTTGTTATTCCTAAGTTTTCTTATATTAATGGAGAAGATTATTTTAAGGAGATAGAAAATCTAAATAGTAAATGGAATACTTCATTATATGCTATGCCTGTACTTGAAACTAAGGATATTTTATATTTAGATAATAGATTAGAGCATCTTAAAAATTTAAAAGAGTTATTCGATAAATATAAACACTTAATATTAAATATTCGTATTGGAGCAACTGATTTTTCAAGTTTGTTTGGTATAAGAAGAAATATTAATAATGCGATATATGATATTTCTGTTATTAGAGATTGTTTAAGTAGTATTATTAATATATTTGGAAGATATGAAGATAATTATGCAATATCAGGACCAGTATGGGAGTACTTTACTAAAAACACAGATGATGAAAACTACTATTTGCAAGAGCCTATAGCAGGATTAATTAGGGAAGGAAAGCTGGATAAAGAAAACGGATTATTTGGAAAAACCGTAATACATCCTAGCCAAATAATTCCTATCCAATCACTTCAAGTAGTTACTTACGAAGAATATATGGATGCCTATGCTATTATATATAATGAAAATGAAAATAACGGTGTAGTTAGTAGCATATATAAAAATAAAATGAATGAAGTTAAGCCTCACTTAAATTGGGCAAAAAAGATAATCAAAAAATCATATATTTATGGGGTGTACAATGAAAACAAATGTTACAAAGACCTATTGTCAAGAAAGTAATAAGTATGAATATAATATCATTGATGCATTGAATATGATTATTAGAGTAAAAGATAACCACTACAATATTCCACTCAATACTTTATTTACTATGGCTGCACGGAAAAATCCCAAACGCAGCTTTTTATTTGTAAGTAAAGTTTTAGGAAAGCATATTCCTATTAATCCTTACAGTGCATTATTAGCAAATCTTATATTAGCTACTAAATATATGGATGAAGTTTACAATATAAAAGATGAGACTAGGATTAAAGAACTCGTTAGTGGTTTTATTGATCAGAATAATTGTGAAGATATGTACAAAAAAGCAATTCAAACTCCATATGCATTGCCAGAGCCTAATATTTTTATTGGATTTGCTGAAACTGCTACAGGAATAGCCCAAGGGATATTTAGCTATTTTAAAGGTAAAGGATTTTATACCCATACTACAAGAGATATAGTTTTAAACAATGATTTTAATATAGCCTTTGAAGAAGAGCATTCCCATGCTAAGGATCACAATTGTTATGGTTTAAGTGAAGAAGTTTTAAAGTCAGATGCACCAATTGTATTAATAGATGATGAGCTTACTACGGGAAAAACAATTTTAAATATTATTAAGGCTCTGCAAAGCAAATATCCTCGCAAAACCTATGCTGTATTATCGATTTTGGACTGGCGAAGCGATGATGATATTAATAAATTTAATGAAATAGAGAGGGATATGGGAATCTCTATTAAAGTTATTTCCCTAGTGTCAGGTAATATTGAAATAGAAGGAAGTGCAAATATAAATTGTATAAAGCAAAACGAAGAAGTAGCAATATGTGTAGAGGAATCTGATGTTAGTATAGAATACTTAATGTTAGATGATTATTTTGATAAACCACTCAGTTATACTTCTCTTGATGGAGAAGGCAATGAGCATATAACTCCATATTTAAAAGAAACAGGGCGATTTGGTATATCATGCAGTGAGCAAAACCATATTAGTAACGAAATAGCTAAAATAGGAGAATTACTTAATTCAAAAAGAACAGGTGATAAAACACTATGCTTAGGAACAGAGGAATTTATGTATATTCCAATGATGATAGCAGCCCATATGGGGCAAGGGGTTAAATATCACTCTACTACTAGAAGTCCTATATATCCATTAAATAAAGCTGAGTATGGTGCTAAAAATGGATTCTCTTTTGAAAGTCCGGGGGGATCGGGTGTTATAAATTACTTATATAATATTCCATATGAAGGATATGATGAGCTATTTTTAATTTTAGAAAGGGAAGTTTCTCCTAATAGATTAGACTCTATGGTAGGTACATTAAAGATGTTAGGTATCCCTAAAATTTTTATTGTGTATTGTTTGTCGGCAGAGAACAAGCCCTTTACTGGAAGTTACAGTAAGAATGATGTAGTTTTTCTTTTAAAAAACATTAGTGATTCTATAATAGAAACAGATACAGAAGATAAAGAAGAAGCTATACAGTCTGGGGTCCATTATTCTGAAATGTTACCTGTTGAATATAAACCGACTGAGAATTATATAAATTTATTTCATAAATCCCTAGACGAATCAGCTAGAAAGGTTGCCTTGGCTGTAGCTGTAGTTTCTGAAAAAATTATAAGTAATAGAGGGAAGGATATCGTTTTAGTTTCTTTAGCAAGGGCAGGAACACCTATTGGAATATTGATTAAAAGATACTTAGAAAATAATTATGGTATTAAATTGCCACATTACAGTGTTTCTATAATTAGGGGTAAGGGCATAGATGAGAATGCGATCGCTTATATTTTAAAGCATCATCCAGGAAAAGAAGTGCAGTTTATCGATGGATGGACAGGTAAAGGTGCTATTACTAAAGTATTGATAGAAGCTTGTAAGCAGATTAAAGAAAGCTTAGGAGTAGATTTAAATTCTGATTTAGCAGTATTAGCTGACCCTGCATATTGTACAACAACCTTTGGTACTAGAGAAGATTTTCTTATTCCGAGTGCTTGTCTTAATTCAACGGTTTCAGGTTTAGTTAGCCGTACAGTACACCGTGAAGATTTAATAGGGCCTAATGATTTTCATGGTGCCAAGTTTTACGAGGAAATGATGGATGATGATGTATCTAATATATTTATAGATAGAATTACAGAAGAATTTTCCTTGATTCAAGATGAAATAGAAGCTGAGATAAATCTTCATAAAGAACTTTCACATGAAGTTACTTGGAAAGGATTAAAAGATATTGAAATAATACAAACGGCCTTTGGAATAGAAGATATTAATTTAATTAAACCAGGTATAGGGGAAACCACAAGGGTACTTCTGCGTAGAGTGCCTTGGAAAGTATTAGTTCGTGATTATGAAAGCGATAATTTAAAGCATATTTTATTACTAGCAAAAGACAGAGGTGTTCCTGTAGAGGAGTACCCACACATGACCTATGGATGTTGTGGATTGATTAAGCCTTTAAAAGAATGAATTTAATATAATATTAAGAAAATTGTGGATAAAACCATGGAAAATTAGGAGTATATTGATAATTTATACTGCACATTGTGTTTCAAATCAGAATGCAGTAATTAAAGTATGGGAAAAAAGGGAATCTTTATGGAAGAAAAACTCCACCTTTAGCTGTGGAGTTTTTTATTTTGATTATTTTTTAATTATATATACGGAGGAAGGAAAATGAGAATAATTATTCAAAATGGATCAGGCCAACCAATATATGATCAAATTACAGATCAGATAAAGACTTTAATATTAAATGGTCAATTATCAGATGGAGAACAGTTACCTTCTATAAGGAGTTTGGCGAAAGATTTGCAAATAAGTGTTATTACAACTAAACGAGCATATGAAGAGCTAGAAAGAGAAGGTTTTATAGAAACCGTTGCTGGGAAAGGATCATTTGTAGCAGTTCAGGATAAAGAACTTCTTAAAGAAAAGAAGCTACAAATAATAGAAGAAAAACTACAAAGTGCAGTTGTAGAAGGCAAGCAACTAGGATTGACCATTGATGAGCTAAAGGAAATGCTTACAATACTTTATAGTGAGGTGGAATAGATAATGAATTATTTATTAGAATTAAATGATGTATCAAAAAAGTATAAGGAGTTTCAATTAAATAACATAAGCTTTAATTTAGAAAAAGGATATATTATGGGATTTATTGGTCCTAATGGAGCTGGAAAAAGCACAACTATTAAACTTATAATGAACCTAATAAAAAAAGATGGAGGACAAATTAAAATCTTTGGCAAGGATTATAAGAAGGATGAAATTGCGATAAAGGAAAGAATAGGCTTTGTATACGACGAAAATTATTTTTATGAAGATTTAAGTCTTCTAGGCATGAAGAATATTATTGCACCTTTTTATAAAAATTGGGATGAAAAAACTTTCCAAAAATATATTAAAGAGTTTAACCTATCTTTAAAGCAGAAAATTAAAGAATTATATAAGGGGATGAAAATGAAATATTCACTAGCCTTAGCCCTATCACATAATGCAGATTTAATTATAATGGATGAGCCTACATCAGGCTTAGACCCTATTATAAGGAATGAGCTTTTAGAAATATTGTATGACATTATACAAGATGAAGACAAGGGGATTTTATTTTCTACCCACAACACTACAGATTTAGATAAGATAGCAGATTATATTACCTTTATTAACGATGGTAAGATGCTGTTTAGTAAGCCAAAGGATGAAATAATGAATCAATATAAGGTAGTAAAGGGTGGAAAAGAGGCTTTAAGCTCTGACATAAGAAAAAAACTTATAGGAGTAAAAGAACACAATTGCGGTTTTGAGGGTTTAACAATAAACAGTTTACTATTAAAAAAAGAGTTAAAGAATGAAATAATAATTGAGAATGCTACATTGGAAGATATTATGTTATATACCGTTAGGGGGAATAAAAAATGATTAATTTAATAAAAAAAGAATTTATGATTCAAAAAAAATATTTTTTATTATTACTTGGATATAGTTTTTTTATGCTTATAGCATTTTCAATATCTCCGTCAGATATGGCTCAGTCGGCTTATATGGCAGCAGCCATAGGGATTGTATATATGTTTATCCAATATTCATGTGCTATTGAAGATAAGAATAAAAGTGAAAAAATATTAAACAGTTTACCTATTAGTCGTAAAAAAATTGTACTTTCAAAATATGGAGCTATAATGCTATTTTCCATGTTGTCTGTTATTGTAGTAGGATTAGCAGGAATGTTAGTTTTAAAATTGTCTTTCACTTATATTCGAATAATAGAATTAGAAAACATTGTTGCTATTCTTTCAATTGCTTGGATGCTTGCAGCCATCTATTTACCTGTTTACTTTAAATTTGGATATATAAAAGCAAAAGCATTTAATATGATTATATTTTTCATTTTCTTCTTCGGTCCAATGTTCGCTAAAAATTATTTGCAAAAATATATAGGTAGTTCATCTATGGAGTCTATTTTGAATTTTATGGCAAGTAAGGGCCCTATTGCTATTGCTGGAATAGCTTTATTTGCCTCTATGATTCTTGTAATTATTTCTGCTATAATATCAACAAGAGTATATTATAATAGAGAATTTAATTAGAAGGAATTAATAATCTATAGAGGGTGGCGGGATGAATTTATTTTATCCCTACTATTTATGGAAACTGTATCGATACACTATCGCTAAATTACTTTAAATACACACTTTACAGGAATGAAATCTCGTGGTACAATAAAAGTGTAACGACGTTGCGATACAATTTACATAATATAAGGGGGATATTTTAACCATGGATAGACAATTACAATCTAATAAGATACAAGATTTAACAATCTTAGGTCTTTTAACTGCTTTAGTAGCTGTATCTACAATGATGATTAAAATTCCAGTCATTGCTACGGAAGGCTACATTCATTTAGGGGATAGTATGATTTTTCTAGCAGCAATTATGTTTGGTAAAAAGAAAGGTGCTATTGCTGGGGGATTAGGATCCGCTATGGCAGATTTACTTCTTGGGTATACTCATTGGATATTACCAACACTTATTATTAAAGGTCTAATGGGATGTGGTATTGGTGCTATTTCAGATCAAGAAAATGATAATATAATTAACTTTAGAAATAGTGGTGCTTTAGTATTTGGAGCTAGTTGGATGGTATTTGGTTACTTTATTGCAGGAGGAATTATGAAGGGAAGCTTTATTGTTTCAGCAACTAGTATACCAGCAAATTTAGTTCAAGGTTTTGTAGGAGCTTTATTATTCATACCAATAGGTATTGCTCTTAAAAAAACTAAATATTTTAAGCAATATGTGTTAAAATAACGATGGGGAAATTTCTCCATCGTTATTTTTATAGTGTAAGAAAGTATAAACTTTTTTACTATTTAAGGTTTTTAAAGAAGTAGGATATTGGTAATATTTTAAGTGCGCCATGAGTCAATGCGATAGCATCAGACGAATTTTTTTATATAATATATTATCGAACTACTTTCATAACTTTTTGTATACATATATAATTGACAGTATCTAGATAAAAAGTTAAAATAAAAAAGTCTGTAATAAATATTTTAAAGTTAAATTTTTGAAATATACTACAAAAATTATTGCTGATTTAAAATTTTTAAACGTAAATAATTTCCTATATGTTATAAAAGGCATTGAATGGAAATAAATAATAAATTTAGAGGATAGAGAAGAGGAACAATTATGACAAATGCAAATTCATCTTTTTTAAATGAAGTTAATAGAAGAAGAACCTTTGCGATTATCTCACATCCCGATGCGGGTAAAACAACCTTGACAGAAAAACTATTGCTTTATGGTGGAGCTATTCGTTTGGCTGGTTCTGTAAAGGCTAGGAGAGCGCAAAAACATGCAGTATCTGATTGGATGGAAATCGAGAAGCAAAGAGGTATTTCTGTTACCTCCAGTGTACTTCAATTTGAGTATAACAACTATTGCGTTAATATACTAGACACCCCAGGTCACCAAGACTTTAGTGAGGATACTTATCGTACATTAATGGCAGCGGATAGTGCTGTAATGGTAATTGACTGCGCTAAAGGTGTAGAGCCACAGACAAAAAAGCTATTTCAAGTATGTAAAATGAGAGGTATACCTATTTTCACATTTGTAAATAAGCTAGACCGTGCAGGTAAAGATCCATTTGAGATTATGGAGGAAATTGAAAAGGTATTAGGTATTAGATCTTACCCTATGAACTGGCCAATAGGTACTGATGGTGACTTTAAAGGCGTATTCGATCGTCAAAAACAACAAATAGAAGTATTTCATGAAAAGAATCATGGTCAAAGTGTAGTAGAATCCACAGCTGGAGATGTAACAGATCCTGCTTTTAGAGATTTACTAGGTGTAGATTTACACAATCGATTGATGGAAGAAATTGAGCTTTTAGATATGGCTGGAGATGATTATGATTTAAACAAGATTCTAAAAGGTGAGCTAACTCCTATGTTCTTTGGTAGTGCGATGACTACCTTTGGAGTAAAGCCATTTTTAGAATATTTCTTACAAATGACAAATTCTCCATCCGGTAGAATGAGTAATCATGGAGAGATTACTCCAGAGTCTGAAAATTTTACGGGCTTTGTATTTAAAATTCAAGCTAATATGAATCCAGCCCATAGTGACCGTATAGCTTTTATTCGTATTTGTTCTGGAGAATTCCGAAAGGGTATGGAAGTTGACCATGTACGAATAAATAAAAAGGTAAGATTATCACAACCCCAACAGTTTTTAGCACAAGATAGGGTAGTAGTAGAAAAGGCTTATCCTGGAGATATTATAGGTATTCACGACCCAGGTATATTTAATATCGGAGATACATTGTGTCAAGATGGATCAAAGACCAAATATGAGGGGATTCCTGTGTTTGCTTCTGAGCATTTTGCCAAGATATATGCAAAGGATTCTATGAAGAGAAAACAATTTTTAAAGGGTATTACACAGCTAGCAGAAGAAGGTGCTATTCAAGTATTTAGGCAGTTATACATTGGAACAGAGGAATTAATAATAGGTGTAGTTGGTGTACTTCAGTTTGAGGTATTGGAATATCGTCTTCAAAATGAATACGGGGTAGATATTAAAATACAACAACTACCTTATAGATATATTCGTTGGGTAGAAATGAAGGACTTTGACCCAGATACATTTAAGACAACAACCGATACATTGATTGTAGAAGATGATGAAGAAAGACCAGTATTATTATTCCAAAATGAATGGTCAATACAGAGAGTAGCAGAGCGTAATCCTAATGCTACATTAAAGGAAATTTCTGTAAAATAGTTACCTTTTAATTTCACATTAATGATTTCTTTATATAATAAATACTAAATGTCCCTAAAATTTAATTTTAGGGACATTTAGTATTTATTAAAAAATTAATTAATATTATACTTTTTTATCTTTTTCCATAATGTAGAGCGACTTATACCCATATGTTTAGCAACATCATTTTTAGATCCCTTCATTTGTATAAGTAAATCAATAATCTCCTGCTTTTCTGTGTTCTCAAGAGTTAAACTTACATTATGATTAATGTTTTGAATTGATGAAGAGGAATACTTATCAATAAGTTGATCAATAACCATATTTAAATCATCTTTTAATAAATTTGCTTCTAATAAAAGTGTTAAACGACTAAGAACATTTTCAAGTTCCCTTATATTTCCCGGAAAATCATGGTTAGAAAGTAAATTTAAAATATTCATTATTGTTTTTTTGTTTTTTGAATATAATGCATGATTGACTTTTGTAAAGTAGTTAATAGAAAAGAGAATTATATCTTCTTTTCTTTCTCTTAAAGGAGGTATTTTAAGGTTTAAGACATTTAAACGATACATTAAATCCAATCTAAAATTCCCTTTTTCAACTTCTTCAATTAGATTTTTATTTGTAGCGGAAATAATCCTAACATCTACTGGTATTATTTTATTGCTTCCTATTGGTCTAATTTGCTTTTCCTGAAGAACCCTTAATAATTTAGCCTGAACTGGCAAAGGTATTTCACCTATTTCATCTAAGAATATTGTACCTTTATGTGCTTGCTGAAATAAACCCATTTTGCCCCCTTTCTGGGCACCCGTAAAGGAGGCTTCAGAGTATCCAAAAAGTTCTGATTCCAAAATACTTTCAGGTAAGGTGGTGCAGTTTAAAGCAACAAAAGGGCAGTTTTTTCTATCACTATAATTATGGATACTTTGTGCAAATAGCTCTTTTCCAGTTCCACTCTCGCCATTTATCAAGATAGCTGATGATGTTTTTGCATAGATTTTAGCTATTTTAATTACGTCTGCTATGTTTTGGCTCTTGTGTATAATATCATCAAAATTATATTTAGCAAAAAATCCTGTATCTATAATTTTATTTCTGATATCCATTTCATTTTCCTGTATTTTATTAACATCTTGAAACAATGCTACTGCTCCTATAATTTCATCATCACTATAAATAGGAATCCTGTTTATAATTATTTTCTTGTTATTTCTTATAGCTAGTCTGTTTTTGTGTACTTCCCCAGTTTGTAAAACTTTAACCAAGTCAGAATCAGGAAAAAAATCCGTTGTCTCCTTGTATAACATTTCTGGAATAGGCATATTTAAAAATTCTTCGGCCCACTTATTTATATTTACTATAATCTTGTCCTTATTAATTACTACAATACCGCTGTAAGAAAAATTTAAAACAGTTTTAAATACTTCTAAATCAAGTTTGGTTTTAAAATCATTTTTATTTGAATTCATATTTATCATAATCCCACCTACTTAGAATAGAGTATAGTTTAAGCATACCATAAATAATACAAAATGAAACGAAAATATACAAAAATAAACAAAAGAATACTCAAAATAGAATTATTTCTGAAAAAACAACAAAATTCATACAATATATATTGGCATGAAAATTGCTTTAATAAATAATGAGTAAAAAATATAAAGCTAAAAATTAAATGATAGCTAAATTTCAGGAGGTAATTATGGAAAACAGAGGAGCATTAGAAGGAATTAAAATTTTAGATTTAACTCGAGTATTGGCAGGACCATTTTGCACAATGATGTTGGCGGATATGGGAGCCGAGGTGATAAAAATAGAAATACCAGGTAAAGGCGATGACACGAGAAACTTTGGACCATATAAAAATGGTGAAAGTTTATATTACGCCAATGTAAACAGAAATAAAAAAGGTATCACATTAAATTTAAAAAAACCTGAAGGTAAAGAATTATTCTTAGAAATGGTTAAAAACGCTGATGTAGTAGTAGAAAACTATAGGCCAGGAGTTATGGATAAGTTAGGCTTAGGTTATGATGTTCTTTCAGAAGTGAATGATAAGATTATTTACGCTGCAGTATCAGGATTTGGAAGCTATGGACCTTATTCAGACCGACCAGGATATGATATTATCGCACAAGCAATGGGTGGTCTTATGGCTATTTCTGGTTGGCCAGGAGGGAATCCTACAAGAGTTGGAAATGCAATGGGAGATGTTTTAGGTGGTCTATCACTTACAATTGGTGTGTTAGCAGCTCTTAATGGAAGACATGTTACAGGAAAAGGACAAAGGGTAGATGTTTCATTAGTTGATTCAGTTGTAGCAAGCTTAGAAACAGGAACACAAAGATATTTTGCTTCAGGTGAAATACCAGAAAAACTTGGAAATAGATATGCAGCTGCCTATCCTTATGACTCATTCCAAGCTAAAGATGGTTTCTTTGTTATCGGGTGTGGAAACCAAAAGCTGTATGAGATTTTATGTCAGGTGATGAAGAAACCAGAATTAATCACAGATGAAAGATTTGCTACTATGGCGGATAGAAACCAAAATCATGTAGAATTAAAGGAAATAATAGAACAGTGGTCAATAAACTTTACTATAGATGAAGCAGTCGATACAATATTAGGAGCTGGAGTACCTGCAGCACCAATCTATGATATGAAGAGATTAACTGAGGATGACCATATAGCAAATGTAAGGGAAATGTTTGTTGATGTTCATCACCCAATTATAGGAGATATGAAAGTTAATGGATGCCATGTGAAACTTTCTGATACAAAACCTACTATTAAATGGGCAGCACCTACATTAGGTCAGGATAATGAAGAAGTTTATAAAAATATATTGAACTTAAACAAAGAGCAATTAGATGAATTAAAAAATAATGGAATAATATAATAGGCTTTTCAACCTTTGATATCGAATATAACCAATAAACTAAAGTGGGGGTTTAAGAATTGTGGAAAACATGGGCTTAATATCATTGATTTTACTATTTGTAGTAATTGTTATTGGATTTTTAAGAAAAACAAATGTAGGTATACTGGCTATAGCAGCATCACTAATAGTTGGTAGACTAGCTGGAATTACAGACAAAGAAATTATATCAGGTTTTAGTTCTTCGCTTTTTATTATGTTAGCTGGTGTAACATATTTATTTAGTATAGTTAATGTTAATGGTACCTTAGAATTATCAGCTAAGAAAATTGTATCCGTAGTTGGAAAAAGAACATGGTTAATACCAATAGTAGTATTTATTGTTGGATTTATTATTCCAGCGGTGGGTCCTGGTGCTGTACCAGCACTTGCTATCATGCCTGCGTTTTCAGTGCCTTTAGCACTTGTAATAGGCGTCGAACCTATTATGTTAGGATTAATTGGAGTAATTGGCCTCTTCGGTGGTAGAATGACGGCCATTACACCTGAAGGTATTCTTATTGCCGACTTAGCATCAAAGCAGGGAGTTACTGGTGTGATTAAGCCATTATTATTAAATGCTACATTTACTTCTATTATACTTTCAGTGATTGTTTACGTTTACTATAAAGGATATAAACCTAAAAATCAAAATATTTTAAAAGCAAGCGAATTACCTAAGTTCAACAAGAATCAAATCATTACAATTATAGGTGTTTTAGCAATGCTGTTTATAGTGCTAATATTAAAAATAAATGTTGGACTTGCTTCTTTCTTGATAGGATCAATTCTTATGGTTCTAAATGTTGCTGATGAAGCTCAGTCTATTAAAAATATACCTTGGAGTGTTATATTACTTATTACCGGTGTTGGATTATTTATGGAAATTGTTGTGAAATTAGGCGGTATTAATATATTGGCAACTGCACTATCATCAATTATGGGACCACGTACAGCAGGGCCTATTATGGGAATCACAGGGGGAATGATGTCTTGGTTTAGTTCTGCTCTAGGTGTAGTTTATCCAACATTGATCCCTACAGTAGGTACAATTATTGAAACAGTTGGTGGTTCTGTTACCGCAACGGAGTTAATCTCAACTATAGGTATTGCGGCTTCAGTTGCAGGGTTAAGTCCAGCTTCCAGTGGCGGTGCATTGATATTGGCAGCAATTGTTGCTAATACCGAGTGCAGTAAAGAAGAGCAAAATAAAATATTTGTTGAATTATTTATTTGGTCAGTATTTTCACTAGCTCTTGTTGCTTTTATTGGACTGTTGGGAGGATATAGAATCATTAAGTAGTATTACAAAAAATATAAGAGGTGAAAATTATGAATATCCCTAAAAATGTCGAAATAATTGAAGTTTGCCCAAGGGATGGGTTTCAAAATGTGAAGGACTTTATTAAAACCGAAGATAAAATTGAAATTATTAAAAAGCTAGTTGATGTTGGATATAAAAAAATAGAAATTACATCTTTTGTAAATCCTAAATGGATACCTCAAATGGTTGACGCTGCTGATGTAGTTGCAGAAATAAAAAATTATACTAGAGATAAAGATGTAGAACTAATGGGATTGATTCCGAATAAAAGAGGAGCCACAAATGCTGAGGCCACTGGTATTGATTGGATTTCATATGTTGTATCTGTAAGTGAAAAACATAATATGGCAAATGTAAATAGAACTGTAGAACAATCTATGGCGGAATTTGAAGAAATTGTAGGAGATAAAAAAGGAATGAAGGTAAGGCTGGGTATTGCAACGGCCTTAGGGTGTCCTTTTGGAGAAGAAATAAAAACAGAAAAAATAATAAGTATGGCTGAAAAAGGATTAAAACTAGGGGCAGATAGTATATTAATAGCAGATACCGTTGGTTTAGGAAATCCAGCTTTAGTGGATAGAGTACTAGGTGAAATGAAAAAGTATATTGATATGGACAAAATATGTATGCATTTACATGATACTAGGGGCCTGAGTCTAGCCCATACACTTGTTGCCATGAACCATGGAGTTAAAGTATTTGAATCTGCTGCTGGAGGACTTGGAGGTTGTCCTTTCGCTCCAGGAGCATCAGGAAACTGTGCAACAGAAGATTTAGCAAATATG
The DNA here is from genome assembly GCF_018141165.1 of Alkaliphilus sp. B6464. Lineage (NCBI taxonomy): Bacteria > Bacillati > Bacillota > Clostridia > Peptostreptococcales > Natronincolaceae > Alkaliphilus > Alkaliphilus sp. B6464. The sequence goes on along the minus strand of NZ_CP058557.1, from coordinate 84,611 downwards.
CTTATGGGAATGGGAGTAGATATTAATTTAAATATAGAAGAATTAAACAAGGCAGTAGATTTAATTAAACAAAAAGTAAACTCTCCTATAGTTAGTCATATGAATAGCCTATGTAAAAAATAAATATAGTACTAATACTCCATATAAATTATGAGGTTAGTACCATTAGAAAATATAGAAAAACCTGCTTAAATAGTAGGTTTTTTTATGAAATTAATATATTCTGCATAAAACTTTAGAGAAAGCGTCTATGCTGCTTTTTTTATATTAATTATTATAGAATACAGTTTAGTTTTGAGTATAATGGTTATATAATTTAAAGAATATATAATTTAGAATAGGGGTGGCTATATGAAAGCTTTGTTTACATATAATTATGGGAACGAAAAAATGGATCTTATTAGAAATTTAGGCTATGAAGTTATATTAAAGGATGAAAAAAATATTGAGTATAGTGATGATATAGAGGATATAGAAGTTTTTGTGTGCTATAATCCTTTTTCTACGCTAGATATTACTAAAATGAAAAATCTTAAATGGATTCAGCTCTCTAGCATAGGGGTTGATCAGGTTCCGGCTGAGACTATATTAAAAAACAATATTATTTTAACTAATAATAGGGGTGGATATAGCATTCCAATGGGAGAATGGGTTGTGCTTAAAACCTTGGAAATATATAAAAAGAGTGTAGATCTTTATAATCAGCAAAGAGCCAAAAAGTGGAAGATGAATACTAAGCTTTTAGAGCTTTGTGGAAAAAATATAGCTTTTATTGGTACGGGAAGTATTGCTGTAGAATCTGCCAAAAGATTTCAGGGTTTCGAAGCGAATGTAATTGGAATAAATACAAAGGGAACAGAAACCAATTACTTTAATAAGTGTTACTCTATAGATGAATTAGATAAAGTTTTGGCTATTAGCGATGTAGTTATTTTAACTATACCTTATACCGAGGATACTCATCATTTAATCAATCGAGATAAATTGAATAAGATGAAGGAAGATGCTGTGCTTATTAATGTTTCTAGAGGAAGTATTATAAATGAAAAGGATCTGATAGACCACCTAAAGGGAGGTAATCTACTAGGAGCTGCTTTGGATGTATTTGAGGAAGAACCTTTGCCAGCAGAAAATCCTCTGTGGAATATGGAAAATGTAATTGTTACTCCACATAACTCTTGGATGTCTGAAATGAGAGATGAAAGAAGGTTTAAAACTATATTTGAAAATATGGAAAGGTATATAAAAGAAGAAGAACTTATTAATGTAGTTAATTTAAAAAGAGGATATTAGTCAAAGGATAGAAAAATAAAATGTATAAAAAAAGTAATTTTGTTTTGAAAAGCGACTTTGAAGTTAGAGAAATCAGACAAGAGGATGAAAATGGCGATGTAGATCTTTTTATTCCAATAGAATATAGAACGGTAAACTTATTTTTACCTTTTATTAAAGAGGAAAATATGTCTAGAATACAATTATCCGAAGTTAAAAGTATAGTTATAAGGTTTAATACTAGTAAGGATAATAATAGATGTAGCATTCATTTTCTAAAAAATATAGATTTACTATCTCATCTACTTAATTTTGAACTTGATTATGAACAATATGCAATAATTGTTAAACAAGAGGAATATAGTGTTTCCTTTAAGCTAATAGAGAAATAATATTTATTTTCCTGAAATATTTCAGGAAAATTTTTTATAACTAAAATAGAAGTGTTGCATATAATAGTAATGTGAATAAAAAAGGAGGTGCACTATGTCATATAATTATAGGAATTCGTATACCTTATCTAATATGATGGGCGAGCCTATGCCGGAGCCCCCTAGTGGTACCAATGGAAGAATATACATAGTTCGTCCAGGAGATACTATGTACAGGATTGCAGTGCGATATAATACAGGACTTCAAATACTAGTAGATTCAAACCCACAAATTAGCGATCCAAGTCGTATAATGATTGGGCAACGAATATGCATTCCATGTACAGATACAGCACAACCACATATTTATCAAGATTCTCCAGCATGCTCCTAGGAGAATACAAATTAAGTAATACTATACAAAGTAGACCTTATAGTTTAGTGTGAAATTATAGGGTCTTTTTGTCTTGGTTTTCGTTGAAAATATATGGTATAATTTAGAAAAAACGTACTTAATAAGGAGGATCATATGAAACGGATTATATCTTACATAATAATATTTTCCATTTTAGTTACTTCTAATTTACTTGCTTATGGAAATACTTCTATAGTTATGCTTAAAGATATAGAAAATCATTGGATTAATGATTTTAAAGAAGTATTATATACTTTGCAACATCTAGGTATTATAACAGGATATCCTGAGGATAATAGCTTCAGACCTGAAAAGCAAATTAGTAGACAGGAATTTGTAAAGGCCTTAGTTGTGGCAGCTGGATACTCTATAGAAAATAAAGGTATTGTCCAAAGATTTAGAGATGTTAATCCTAATTTATGGTCATATCCGTATATAGAAGCTGCTGTAAGAAATGGTATTATTATTCCTGAGGATTATATAGAAAACTTTGAGCCGTCTAGACCAGTTACTAGGCAAGAGATGGCAATTATGGTAGTAAGAGCATTAGATATTTTAGATAGTGAACAAATAGAATTTGATGACTTTGAGTTTAAAGATAAGTCGGAAATTCCTGCCTGGGCAGCTTCTTTTATTAATATAGCATGGAGTAAAGGAATTATTACGGGGTCAAAGGTAAATGAAGGCTATATATTTAGACCTAATGATACGGCTACAAGGGCGGAGGCAGCTATAATAATACATAGATTTTTACACAATAAGAAGGACTTGAAAAAACTAGGGTTCTATGCAGTTAAATCTTTTGAGCAGATAAAAGAGCTTGAAATCGGAGACATATTTGATGACATAGCTTTTGGCTGGGGTTCTCTAGAGGCATTAGAAAATGGAGATATAATATTTAGTATGGCTGATAGTAAAAGTGATTATAAAAGACCTTCAGGTTTTGAAGAACCATTACACCTAGTGGAAAAAGCAGGTGTGAATAAAACCTTAATGATAACAGAAGCTAGAACTTCTTTAATATATCCTTTTTTAGAAAATAAAACTTTCTGGCATACTACTATTACAGAAATAGTAGAGGGCTTAAGATATCATAACTTTACAGGTGTTCTAATAGATTTTGAAAATATACGTAATAGAGAACAAGGATATAGACAACTATACTTAGAGTTTTTAATTGAATTAAATAAAGAACTTAAATCTAACAATTATAGTTTGTCCGTTGCAGTGCAGCCAAATAATGTTATGGGATATTATGATGGTTACGATTATAGTGGAATTGCTGAAGTAGCTGATGAAATAATACTAATGGCTTATGATTATTATGATAGAAATAATACAACAACACCAACGGATCATGCACCTATTTATAAGGTGAAGGAGGCACTGGAAAGTTTAATTACTGAAGGCGTTAATCCAGAAAAGATCATTTTAGGTCTACAAGTAGCAGGAGCTACACAATGGATATTTAGGAAAGGTAATGGTACTATTTATCCATCGGATCAGATATATACACCTGCTATGTCTAGTGTTTACAATAGGTTAAATAGTAGTGATATTAAAGGTAGGATAAATTTTAACCCTAGCACTATGACACCATTCTTTGAATATAGTGTAGTTGATAACGCTGAAAGTAAAGATGTAATCATTAAGTATGAAAATAAAGAAAGTATAGAAAGTAAAATTTTGTTGGCTAAATACTATGGCATTAAAGGAATATCAGTTTGGAGGATTGGAGAAATACAAAGAGATATTTTAGAACTGTTAGTAGATAAATAGATTAATAAAACAAAAGGACTCAAGGATTAGGCGGCTGTGCATGAGGTGATTAAAAATTTATTTTTACATTGACAAGCGGCGAAATACCTGTTAATATGAATACATACCAAAAGTATGTATTGGAGGTGAAGCTCTGTGGCAAGAAATAAATATCCAGAGGAAACTGTAAACAGGATTAAGGAAGTATCTCTCAAACTGTTTATGGAAAAAGGCTATGAATATACCTCTATTCAAGATATTATCAATGATTTGGGTGGACTGACAAAGGGCGCCATATATCACCATTTCAAGTCTAAGGAAGAGATTTTTTTAGCAGTCACTGAAGATATTCATAGGGAAACAGAGACACGCATGGCTGCTATTCGTGATGATGAAAAGCTGAATGGCTTACAGAAATTACAGAAGATGTTCGATTCTTCTCTGGAGAGTTCAACACAAGATAAAATGTTTTCTGTTGCACCAAATCTGCTAAAAAATCCACAATTTCTGGCGCTTCAATTGCAAAGCTCCATTGATGAGGCGGCGCCGTTTTACATTCAGCCAGTTCTTGAACAGGGTATTGCAGACGGATCCATCCAGACAGAATATCCCAAAGAGCTTGCAGAGATTTTGATGCTGCTTGCCAATGTATGGTTAAACCCTATGATTTTTGCAGTTTCTCCAAAGGAGATGCTTAGTAAGTGCCGGTTTTTTCAAAAAATCCTGTTGGGATTAGGGATTGATCTAGTTGATGAAGGAATGCTGGAACGCTTTTACAAATATGCCAAGTTATATGAAGATAAAAATCACAAGTGACCTGCAAAAATAACTGCTCACAGAGAGCAGATTATTTTTAACATTATACATACCAACTGTAGGTATGTAAAAAGGAGGATATAACATGAACAAGTTACTGGCAGTACATACAAACTGCCTTACAAAAGTATTTTCTGGTGAAGAAGTATTGAAAAGATGTAGTATTTGTGTAAATCAGGGTGAGATCTATGGTATTCTTGGAGCAAACGGGGCAGGTAAAACCACTTTGCTCAAGCTGATCGCAGGGCTTTTAGAGCCCACTGAAGGCAGTGCAGAGGTTATGGGTATGGATAGCTGTAGCCAAAAAGCACAGCTGCTAAGGCAAACCGGTATTTTTATTGAAACACCTTACTTTTACGAGCATCTTTCAGCATCTGAAAATCTGTCTATCCATTTAGAATATATGGGCACTTCGGGTGATATTCAAGACGCACTAAAACAGGTTGGACTAAACGGCACCGGCACTAAACCAGTGGCACAGTTTTCACTTGGTATGCGTCAGAGTCTAGGGATTGCCCGTGCCTTGATTCATCGTCCACAGGTATTGCTTTTGGATGAACCTATAAATGGACTTGATCCAATTGCTATTCGTGAAATGCGTGAACTGTTTGGGCAGTTAAAGGCTAGGGGTATGACGCTACTCATATCCAGTCATATTCTAAGCGAGATAGAGCAAACCGCAGACCGTGTAGGAATTTTAGCACATGGACAACTGATTTTAGAAGAACGCATGTCTGTTTTGAAACAGCAGCATCCCAATGATTTAGAAAACTATCTTATTGGAGTTATGAATGGAGGGATTTTATGTTGAAATTAATTGGATTAGAACTGCGAAGAAATAAATTGAAAGGATACCAAGTAGCCAGCGGATGTATTTTTCTCGTGACTTTGGCATTTTGCTTTCTCTTTGCCTTTATGCCTGCCATTGTAGAATCGCAAGGGGATATTCTCCCAGCAAGGGAGGTTGCCATGTTCTCAGGCTGGAATAATTTAATCGCAATGATGTCCACTATTTCAATGGCTTCCTTTGCGGTGCTCTCTACAGTAATGCACGCCCGATTTATTGTAACCGAATACACAGGCAAGCGAGCTATTTTGCTTTTTTCTTACCCCATAAAGCGTAGTCGCATATTGTGGGCGAAATGCAGTCTTGTATTTTGGTTTACAACCGGCATGATGTTTCTGTGTAATTTGGCAGCAATCACGTTGTTTGGTATTTGCTCCAATCTGTTCCAAATTATTTCAGAGCCGTTTACGATTACGACCTTTACCCATTTGCTTACTACAACGCTGATTCTCTCATTATTATCTGGAGCCATTGGTTTGATTGCATTACGAATTGGTTTTTGGAAAAAATCCGTTCCGATCACTATTGTGTCTGCAGTTATATTGGTAAGCCCTTGTTCACAGCTGTTCTCATTTTTTTTGGATAGCTCTATTACCGTTATGCTTGCAACCATGCTACTCCTATTGACCATCGGCTTTGTGATTTTTTTAGGTCTGACAAGAATGGTAAACCGCATGGAGGTGCTATAATTTTATTGAAAGTTTTTTGGAGGAATGATAATTATGAAGAAAACAGCTTTATTTAAAAAAGATTTCACCTTAGTAGTCATTGGCCAAATCATATCCCTGTTTGGCAATTCTATTTTGCGATTTGCCCTGCCTATTTATTTATTAAGGCAAACAGGATCTGCCGCTTTGTTCGGCATGGTGACGGCCTGTTCCTTTCTGCCAATGATCGTCCTATCCCTTTTGGGTGGTGTGCTGGCAGATCGTGTCAACAAGCGAAACATTATGGTTGTTCTGGACTTTTTCACAGCCGTCTTAATTTTTGCGTTTAGTTCCGCACTTGAAGTGTTTCCGCTTGTACCACTTTTTATCGTAATACTTATGATGCTTTACGGCATACAGGGAGCATATCAGCCGGCAGTACAAGCGAGCATTCCGCTGCTTGTTCCTATGGAACGATTGATGTCAGCCAATGCCGTGATCAATCAGGTGAATGCACTGGCAAATCTGTTAGGTCCTATTATTGGTGGTATTCTGTTTAGTGCATGGGGACTTTCGCCTATTTTGCTTATAAGCGGTATTTGCTTTATATTGTCTGCTGTAATGGAAATTTTTATTCGCATTCCACACCAAAAAAAACCCATCGAGACGGGTGTACTCGCTATTGTACGTGAGGATTTAACCGATAGCCTGCGGTTTATTAGGACAGAAAAACCAGTGCTTTTTCGTGTAATGGGTTTGCTAGTCTTATTCAACCTTTTTTTAAGTGCCATGCTGATCATTGGTCTGCCGGTATTGATAACGAAAACATTGGGAATGAGTGACCGTTTGTTTGGATACTCCCAAGGTGCACTTGCAGCAGGCGGACTTGCAGGGGGGATTTTAGCAGGACTTTTGGGAAATAAGCTGGATGTGAAAAAATCACATTTACTCTTGCTTATGTGTGCTTGTGGCGTGCTGCCTATGGGACTGACATTGTTATTCCAAAGTCCGCCCTTTATCAGCTATCTGATTATCTCTGCTATGAGCTTTTTTCTAATGACAGCATCCACTATGTTCAGCGTACAAATACTTTCATTTGTGCAGGCACAGACGCCGCCACAGCTTGTTGGCAAGGTGATTTCCTGTCTGCTGGCACTTTCCATGTGTGCCCAACCTATTGGTCAGGCACTATATGGCATTCTGTTTCAACAGTTTAACTCAATACCATGGATTGTAGTTTTAGGTGCCGCTTTGATTTCTTGTATGATTGCGATATATTCCAAAAGCACTTTGGGAACACTGAGCGAATAAATTTTTTTTCTCAACTGACGAGACTTGACTTTAACCCAAAGAAGCAGATGCCATAATGGCATCTGCTCTTTCTCTTTTCCATATCTGCTTATAGTTTAGGTTTTAAATTGTCCCTATTACTATGCACCTTTATATGGGTCTTTTTTTTATTTGAGAAGAAATATACTTAAAAGTATAGTATAATATAGAAGGTAAGATTTAAGGGCGCACAGAGAATTTTTTAATAATGGTATAACTGATAAGAAGGGGGCCCGGGATATGAACAATGAAAACAATATAATGGTATGTGTAACAAAACAAAAAACCTGTGAAAAGTTAATTCAGTCTGGGGTTAAAATTAAGGAACAAAGAGATGGAGATCTTTTTGTTGTCCATGTTGCACCTACAGGGTGGAACTTTTTAGGTAACTCTCAGGAAGGAGAAGCCTTGGATTACTTATTTGAAATTTCAAAGGCAGTAGGAGCAGATATGACAGTATTGAGGTCATCAGAGGTTGTTAAGACCATTGTTGACTTCTGTGAAAAAAACGGCATTACCATTATTGTATTGGGTGAATCTCCAGAGGTTTCAGAGGACAATAATATTATTTCTAAGTTAACTAAAAAGCTAGGGCAAAATATTGAAATAAAAGTAGTTTCGACTTATTAAAATTATAGTATTAAATAATAGAGGTTTCTATAAAAATAGAAATCTCTATTATTATTTATAAATGTATAAGAAAACAGATAATAATAAATAGAATTTTGCTAACAATGAAGTGTATAATGTTAAAATAAAATTAGTGGGTAATATATTGTTACTTATGCTGTATTACCTTAAAACAGTAGTAAGGGAGAAGAGTATAAATGGAAAAAAATCAACTTTTATATAGAACCTACTCACAATACTTAATAGAGAAGTATGGTGGAAAGGTGTACAAGCTTCCAGTTAATTTACCATTAACCTGCCCAAACCGTGATGGTAAACTGAGTAAAGGCGGTTGTACATTTTGTGCTGATGTAGGTACTGGATTCGAAAGCTTATCAAATTGCTTTTCAGTTCAAGATCAATTGACAAAAACTAGGGAGCATATAAAGAAAAAGTATAAAGCAAGCAAGTACATTGCCTACTTTCAAAACTTTTCAAATACATATATGCCTATAGATGTCTTCAAAGTATATATGGAAGAAGCGGTGATGGAAGGAATTGTCGAAATCGCTATTTCAACTAGGCCAGATTGTATAGAGGAAGAGTATTTAAAGTTTTTAAAGGAATTAGGGGAAAGGACAGGAATTGAAATATCATTTGAACTAGGACTTCAAACTGTTAATTATCACACACTAAATAAAATAAATAGAGGCCATACTCTAGGTGAATTTATTGATGCCGTATTAACTATAAAAAAATATGGGTTCGGTATATGTACGCACCTAATACTTAACTTACCCTGGGATAACATGGATGATGTAATTGAGAATGCAAAAGTTATTTCTGCACTTAATGTTGAACAAGTAAAGCTACATGCTTTATACATAATGGAAAATACAATAATGGGAACAGAATACAAAAGAGGAGAAATAGAACTTATTTCAGTTGAAGAATATAAAGAGAGGGTTATTACATTTTTAGAACATTTATCTCCTAAAATCGTTGTTCAACGGTTAATAGGCAGAGCACCAGAGGAGAATAGTTTATTTGTTAATTGGAATAGGAGCTGGTGGAAAATTCGCGATGAAATTCATGATGAAATGATTACAGAAGAAAGATATCAAGGGAAGAAAGCAAATTATTTAGGTGGAAAAGCACTAAAATAATATTTTTATTATGCAGGGAAAAGAAAGAATTTATAGAATATTTAAAATATATAAAAATATTTCTAGGAGGTTTTGTCTTATGATAAAGCTTATAGTTGGCCCTGCAGGTGGAGGAAAAACTAGGATATTAAGTCAAATAGCTAACGAAGATGTGAAAAAAGCAAGGGGGCATTTAATCTATATTGATCATCGTAATACACGTATGTTGCAAGTAGACTATAAAATTAGATTTATTAATATAGGAGAATATGAAATTCAGGATGAAGAAAGTTTTTATGGTTTTATATGTGGTATTATCGCATCCAATTATGATATAGAAACAATTTATATCGATGGATTATATAACATAACTAATAGAGAACTAGATAAGATGGAGGAATTTTTCTGCAAACTTGATAATATTGAGTTGAAATATAATATTAATTTTGTAATAACTATAAGCTCTGAGAAAGAGAACCTTCCACAATTTTTGAATAAGTATTTAATAATTGGATAAAATACAAAAAAGTAGCCAAGCTGCTTTTTTTGTTGCCCTAAAAAAGTAAATATGTTATCAATATTAGAGGTTCTTATCGATGTCATCAATTTCAGGAAAGCGTTTCATTTCCTTTTTAGAGAAAATTAATTTATCATCAGATATAACTTCAAAAACCCCACCAGACGAAGGAATAATAGTAAGTGATTCTATTTCATTTTTATATGTTCTTAAAAGATGTTCAGCCAATTCCATGGCTTTCGGTACATAGCCTCAGCCAGTACAGTATTCAATACTAATTTTTTTATTTTCCATAATATAACCTCCAAAGTATAGTCTTTTTTTATAGATAATATATGCACTATAGAAAATTTCTATTACTATTTTACCCTATTAAATAATAAAGAAACAGTTTTTCATTATTTTGAAATTATACTTTTAAAAGTACTATTTATTAATCATATATTGATTATTTTCTTAAAAAGTATGTTATAATTAGTATTAATGATGTATAATTGGTTTGAAATTTAACACAATAAGGAGGATACATATGAAGACAAAAATAGGAATTAATGGTTTTGGGAGAATTGGTAAAGCAGTATTGAAGGCATCCTTAGAGTATAATTGGGATGTTGAAGTTGTTGCTATTAACAGCACCAGTGGTCCGGAAAAACATGCACATATATTTAAATATGACTCATTATATGGAAAAATGAATGAAGAGGTTAGAGCTACAGAAGATGCACTTTATGTCGGAGAAAAGAAGATACAGTTCACAGCTTTCCGTGATCCTGCCGAAATTCCATGGAGGGAAATGGGAGTAGACATAGTTATCGAATCTACAGGAATATTTTTAACAAAGGAAGATGCTTCCAAACATTTACAAGGCGGAGCAAAGAAAGTAATTATATCTGCACCAGCAAAGTCCGGAGAAGATTTAACCATTGTTATGGGGGTAAATGAAGGACAGTATGACCCAGAAAAACACCATATTTTATCCAACGCATCTTGTACAACAAACTGTTTAGCTCCAGTAGCTAAAGTATTAGAAGATAACTTTGGCATTAAGAGTGGTTTAATGACAACTGTTCATGCCTATACTAATGATCAAAGAATATTAGATTTACCTCATAAAGACCTAAGAAGAGCGAGAGCAGCCGCTGAATCTATTATACCAACTACAACTGGCGCAGCTAAGGCTGTAGCTAAGGTTATTCCTTCTTTAGAAGGTAAACTAAATGGTATGGCTATGAGAGTACCTATTCCTGTTGTATCTGTAGTTGACTTAGTAGTTGAATTAAACAAAGATACAACTGCAGAAGAAGTAAATCAAAAGCTTAAAGAAGCAGCTGAAGGTTCCATGGAAGGAGTTTTAGGCTATACTGAAGAACCTCTAGTATCTATTGACTTTAAAAAAGATCCTAGATCATCAATTGTTGATGCTCTATCAACCATGATGGTAGGAGACAAAATGTTAAAAGTTATTTCATGGTATGATAATGAGTGGGGTTATTCTAATAGAATTGTTGATTTAGCTAACTATATAGCTAAAAAAGGACTATAGAATTTTAAAACACTTAAAATTATAATCTAATATATTAATAAAGTAGACCTTTCAAATGAAAGGTCTACTTTATTAATATATAGGAAACTATACACTTTGAAATCTTTGGGTGTTTTTAAATAGATAGGATAGTAGTAATGGCCTAGGTAGTGCCTATATAGCTATGCTAGAAAGTGGATAGCTATATTTAAATTTTATTTTTTTCTTAAAATAATGTAACTTTAATATAGATAAATAGGCTAAAATTAGAAATAATGATATAATATAAAAGGAAATAAATCAAGGAAATAAATCAAGGATATAAATATTTAAGAAAAATTATTGGAAATCTAAGTAGTGGGGTGGTACTATGAATCAACAAGTAGATTGGAAGAAGTTTTTAATTCCATATGAAAATGCGGTAGAAGAATTAAAAGTAAAGTTTAAAAGTATTCGCAGCGAATTAAGAACTATTGGAGAGTATTCACCAATTGAATTTGTAACAGGAAGAGTAAAAAAGGTTTCTAGTATATTAGAAAAAGCAAAAAAACTAGATGTGGAAATAGATAATATAGAAGAAGGAATTGAAGATATAGCTGGTATCCGTATAATGTGTCAGTTTGTCGAAGATATATATACTGTTGTAGACTATATTCGTGAACGTGATGGAAATGACTTAGAAATTGTATATGAAAAAGACTACATTAATAATTTTAAGCCTAGTGGGTATAGAAGTTATCATATTGTTATTAGATATCCTATTCAAACAGCCATGGGACCTAAAAAAATATTAGCAGAAGTACAAATTAGAACCTTGGCAATGAATTTTTGGGGTACAATAGAACATTCCTTAAGATATAAGTACAAGCATAATATACCAGAACATATTAATGAAAGACTAATAAAAGCAGCAGATGCGGCATTTATGTTAGACAAAGAGATGTCTAAAATTAGGCATGAAATACGTCAGGCACAAAAAATGTTTGAAATAAAATCTAATACTGTTTCTAATATTTTAAGAGATATTTATTCCCTGTATGCTATGGGACGAATAACAGAGGCAACGGAGCTACAAGAAAAATTTAATGAGCTATGGGATCAGGGTGATATTAGAGAATTAAGAAATTTTGCTAAAGAAGTACATGTTTTTATTGAAAATCAAGAACCTTAATAATATATTATTGTAATAGGGAATAGGGTGATAATATGGCGATTTATGCTATAGGAGATTTACATTTAAGTGGTTATTCTGATAAACCTATGGATATATTTGGGGCTCAGTGGAATGACCATTCAAATAAGATAAGAGATAGTTGGTTAAAAAAAGTTAATAATGATGATGCTGTTCTTATTCCTGGAGATATATCTTGGGCGATGACTTTAGAAGAGGCAATGATAGATTTAGAGTGGATTGCAGATTTGCCTGGTAAAAAGTATTTAATTAGAGGAAACCATGACTATTGGTGGGGTTCAATAACAAGATTGAATTCATTATTTGATTCTATGAGCTTTATACAAAATAATTTCTTTACATATAGAGAATATGCAATATGTGGAACAAGGGGTTGGAACTGCCCTAATCATTATAAGTTTACCAATCATGACGAAAAAATATATTTAAGAGAAGTTAGTCGTTTAGAGATGTCTTTAAATACTGCTAAAAAAAGTGGATATGATAATATCATTGTTATGCTCCATTATCCACCTACAAATGATAAGTTAGAGCCCTCTTTATTTACTGAAGTCTTAGAGAAATATAATGTAAGACATGTAATATATGGGCACTTACATGGAGAAACATCCTATGGTGCTGGTCTAAAGGGAATCCATAACGGAATTAATTACTACTTAACATCCTGTGATTATGCTGAGTTTGAAATGATAGAAATAAAAAGGTAGCTATTAATAGCCACCTTTTTATTATATTAAATTGCGTTGTTAGATCCTAATACATTTTTAATCTTATGCTGAACCATTTCTTTAATTGCAGTTCTACCTGCACCTAAGTATTTTCTTGGATCAAAGTTATTTGGATTATCTATTAAATCTTTTCTAATTGCTGCAGTCATAGCAAGACGTAAATCTGTATCTATATTTACCTTACATACTCCTAGTTGTGCTGCTTGACGAATCATTTCTTCTGGAACACCTTGTGCACCTGGAATATTTCCACCGTATTCATTGCATAGAGAAACAAATTCAGGTAATACAGTAGATGCACCATGTAATACTAGTGGGAAGTTAGGTAATAATTTTTGAATTTGCTTTAATCTTTCAAAATCTAATGAAGGCTCACCTTTAAATTTATAAGCACCATGACTTGTACCAATTGCTATAGCTAACGAATCTACACCAGTTTTTTCAACAAATTCAGCTGCTTGCTCAGGAACAGTATATGTTGCATCTTTTTCACTTACATTTACAGCATCTTCTACACCTGCTAATCTTCCAAGCTCAGCCTCTACCACAACACCTTTACTATGCGCATACTCAACAACTTTTTTAGTAATTTCAATATTTTTTTCAAATTCATAATGGGATGCATCGATCATAACAGATGTAAAACCATCATCTATACATTGCTTGCAAACTTCAAAATCTTCTCCATGATCTAAGTGTAATACAATAGGTAAGTTAGAGTCTTCAATAGCAGCCTCTACTAACTTTTTTAAGTAGATTGGATTTGCGTATTTTCTAGCACCAGCAGAAACTTGAAGGATTAATGGCGACCTTTCCTCTTTAGCTGCTTCAACAATTCCTTGTATTATTTCCATGTTGTTAACATTAAATGCTCCAATTGCATAATTGCCTTCGTATGCTTTTTTAAAAAGCTCTGTACTTGTAATTAATGGCATAGTGATTCCTCCTATATGTAATTTTGGTGCAATAATATGTGTATTTTTCTTAATTCTATCATAGTGGCTATGTATCGTCAATTAGGGTTAAAAGTAGTCCAACTATATATTAATATGTTAAACCTATAGAAAAAATATATTCAAATAATAATCATAAATTAAAGTCTATTTTATATAGAAGAACTTTGATATAACAAATTAAACCAAGTTTTTATAATTTGTCACTATCAATTTTGAGTAAAATAAAGTAAAATGGTAGAAAGGCTTGTTAAAAATATACTAACACAATCAGGAGGTATGATATAATTATTTTAAAATATCTGCAACGAACGGCTATTATATAAATATATATTTGCTAATTATGGAATTATAGTAATATAAAAATAGATAGGGGAGATATAATGAGAGTTAAATCCCATATACCTAATATGTTTACTTTGTTCAATTTGTCCTTGGGAGTTTTATCAATTATTAATATATTAGCAGAAAATTACTTTTTAGCCGCATTACTTATTTTATTAGCTGCTTTAATGGATCGTTTTGATGGTAAATTAGCAAGAAAGTTTGATGCAGAAAGTGACTTAGGAAAAGAATTGGACTCGCTATGTGATTTAATTTCATTTGGTGTTGCTCCGGCTATTTTAATTTGGGCCAGCCACTTAATTAATTATGGAGTAATAGGAATGGCTATTATTATTTTATTTCCAATTGCAGGAGCTTATCGCTTAGCAAGATATAATGTAACCGAATTTGAAGGAGTATATATGGGTATACCTATTACTGTTAGTGGTGGTATTGTTGCTCTAGTAAACTTATACTCAATGAACTATAATACAAGTACATATTTTCTTATATTTATGATGATGTTTCTTTCATACTCAATGGTAAGTCAAAAAATTAAATTAAAGAAAAGATAAATCAGGCTCCTTAGGGAGTCTTTTTTGTTTGTATAAAAAAGTATAAAGTTTTTAACTATTTAGGATAGCACTAGACGAATTTTTTTATCGGTAAATTGTGATAAAACACAAAGTAGGATATAATATTTTGAAGAACAAATAATATATTGTATCTATATAACAAAGAATAATGTGGAGGATAATTATGGCTAAAACTCAACGAATAGATAAAGTATTAGCAAATTTAGGCTATGGTAGTCGCAGAGATATTAGAAAAATTTGTAAAGATGGATTAGTGAAGGTAGATGGTAAGATAATTAAAGATAGTAGTTTACATATAGATCCTGAAAATAGCGAAATTATTGTAGGTAATGAAGTTGTAAATTATCGTGAATTTATCTATATTATGATGAACAAACCTCAAGGAGTAATATCAGCTACTGAAGATAATAGAGATGAAACAGTGGTAGATTTATTAGATGAATCCTATAGACCATTTGATGTATTTCCAGTAGGCAGATTAGATAAGGATACAGAAGGACTATTACTACTTACTAACGATGGACAGCTAGCTCATCAATTACTTTCTCCCAAAAAACAAGTACCTAAAACCTATTATGCTAAAGTTGAAGGTGTAGTTACAGAAGAAGATGGAGAAAGGTTTAAGGAAGGTGTATTTATAGATGAGGATTATAAAACCTTGCCAGCAGAGCTTAAAATATTAAATTCTGATGAAATATCTGAAATAGAGTTAACTATATATGAAGGAAAGTTTCATCAAGTAAAAAGAATGTTTCAGGCAGTAGATAAGACAGTTATATATTTAAAAAGACTTTCGATGGGGCCATTAGAGCTTGATAATAATCTAGACTTAGGAGAGTATAGAGAACTTACTGAAGAAGAATTAGAACAGATAAAAGAACTTAAATAATTTAATAGAATACATAGGAGTGAATTTCGTGCTGAAGAGAAAACAAATAATAGATTTGACTATAGAAGAAAATGAATTTGGTGGAAAGGGTTATGGATATTTCGAAGGAACAAAAGTAACAGTTAAAAGTGCAATAAAGGGGCAGAAATTAAAGGTATTTATAACTAAAACTAAAAATAACAATGTAGAAGGCCAAATATATGAGGTTGTAGAGAAATCTCCATTAGAGGATCAAACAACCTGTGCTCATTTTGGTAATTGTGGCGGATGTCTTTATCAAAGCATAGCCTATGAAAATCAAACAAAAATGAAAGATATGCAAGTAAAAAGATTATTTGATGAAGCAGATATAAAAGATTATGAATACTTACCTGTAGAGGTGAGTCCTAATGCTTTTGAATATAGAAATAAAATGGAGTTTTCCTTTGGAGATGAGGAAAAAGGAGGCCCATTAACACTTGGAATGCATAAAAAGGGTAGACATTATGACATTGTAACTGTAAATGAGTGTGGCATAATGGATAAGGACTTCAGAAATATATTAAATATTATGCTTAATTACTTTAAGGAGAAAAATATTCCTTATTATAATACTAGATCCCATGAAGGTTATTTACGACATTTAGTTGTAAGAAAAGCACACTATACAAAAGAGCTACTTATAAACCTTGTAACTACAACCAAAATAGATTTAGATTTTACAGATCTAGTGGATGAAATAAAGGGACTAGATTTAGAAGGAGAACTAGTAGGTTTTCTGCATACATTAAATGATAACCTAGCTGATGTTGTTCAAAGCGATGAAACGAGAATTTTATTTGGAAGAGATTATATAGTAGAAGAACTATTAGGCTTAAAGTTTAGAATCTCTGCCTTTTCCTTCTTTCAAACAAATAGTCTGGGAGCAGAAAAGCTGTATTCCATAGTACGAGATTTTGTAGGAGATGCAGATGATAAAACTCTATTCGATCTATATTGTGGGACGGGAACTATTGGACAAATAACGGCACAAAAGGCTAAAAAGGTAATAGGTATAGAGATTATAGAGGATGCTGTACGTGCTGCCAATGAAAATGCAAAGTTAAATGGGTTAGATAACTGTAAGTTTATAGCAGGGGATGTAAAGGAAAAGGTAAAGGAGCTTAAAGATAAGCCGGATATTATCGTATTAGATCCTCCAAGATCAGGTATCCACCCTCAAGCCTTAAAAGATATAATAGGATTTGATGCAGAGAAAATTGTATATGTTTCCTGCAATCCTAAAACCTTAGTTAGAGATTTAGTAGAACTAGAGCAACATGGATATAAGGTTGAAAAAGTTAAATGTATGGATATGTTTCCGCATACGGCACATTGTGAGGTTGTATGCCTGTTGCAACGGGCTGAGAGATAAAATAGAATAAAAATTAGCGAAAGCCGTGAGTTGAAATATGCTCACGGCTTTCTTGTATCCTTAATTGAGAAAAGAGATTGATATGAAAGAGCTGAGAAGGATATAACCTGTCAAAGAAGAAAAGTCGTAGAAGAACCGAGTGTGGTAAAGTTTTATGGAGATGTACCACTAGAATTGAAAAGGACAAGGACAAGTGTGCCTTATCCCTTACGCTAAATGAAGAGTGGCTAAAAGAACAACTTTCAGAGATAATTTGTGACAGTACTTACAATGAAGGTGTAGTGAAGAGTATGGTGGATAAAATTGAAGTTTATAATGGACATATTTTAGTTAAAGCATATAATGGGTCAAATATAAAAGCTTGTTTATAGCGAAAAACAAGACTAAGATATAATTTCACTCGGAGATTGTGGCAAAGCAAGAAATTGACTATTATGACTAAATAGAAAAATAGGAGTGTGTGTATTCTATCACTCCTATAATAGAATTGATAAGACCAAAACCTTCGGTAGATATCGAGGGTGCTTTCTTGTGAAAAATTAGGTAGGATTGTGGAGATAGATTAGATAACAACCATAAGGTTTAGGATACAGAATAGAAAAAAGTAGAGGGCTTACTAGATGAATCGTATATAGCATTGGAACTTGAAGATGGAAGTTTTGATGACATTGCGGGAACTGTGGTTTATAGTAAAGCGTTTTTTAAAGAGTGAAGCAAATCGTAACTGGAATGAATTGCCTTTAATGCGAAGAAATTATATATGAAAGAAAACAAATATGACGATAATATATTTTTTAGAAAATACAGCCAAATGAGCCTCTAGCAGCAGAGACTGGCCGGTGCCGGAGAATGGGAGCTATTGAAAAAACTAGTTCTCAGCTAATATATTTATTGTATCGGACTTTTATTCCGTCAACATTAGCCAATATACAACGTCTATATCAGGGACAAATTAGTCAGGCGTGAACGGTTTTGGAGTAAAATAAGTTTTATAATTCTCTGGATGAGACATTCTCCAGAGGATTTTTGTGCCAGAAGCTCTAAGTGATTTATTTATCATTTAGTGTTATTGTCTATGATATTATTTTGAAAATTATATTGACATTGTGACCATGTGGTCATATAATAAATTTAAACCATGTGACTAGATGGTCGCAAAAATACGAAAGGAGGTTAAATAATGCCAAACCCAGCATTTTTCAATTTATCAGAGGACAAAAGAAACTTAATTATATCAGTAGCTATAGAAGTATTCTCCTCTGCTAATTATGACATAGCTAGTATTAATCAAATATGCAAGAAATCAAATATTGCTAAGGGGAGCTTTTATCAGTACTTTACAGACAAACTTGACCTATATATCTATATAATGACTCTAGTGATTGAAAAAAAAGTTAGTTTTTTTACTATAATTTTAGATCAATTTAAAACATTAACTCTACTGGAACAAATTCGGTTACTGTTCATCAAAGGTATTGAATTTTCTAAAGAGTATCCACAATATGCTGCTTTAGGAGAACAATTTTCAAAAGAGAATAATGAAACTGTAAAGTCGGCAGTTATTAAGGAAGGAGAAAAACAATCAGAAACCTTATTTGTTCAAATGGTTGATCATGCAAAATTAAAAGGCGAAGTTAGTAGTAAGGTTGATACCTTAGCTTTAAGTATGATGTTGCAATCTCTTAATAAAACAGTAAATGAATACATGCTAAACAAATTTGGTGATATTAACCATACCCATTATAATGAAGATACTAATAAACTAGTTGATTCACTGCTTAACATTGTTTTTAATGGAATAAAACCAATATAAAAATTAAGGAGGTATTAATTATGACTAAAAAAATGGATTATATATTGGGAATAATTTTTGCAGTCGCTACAGTGATATTTGTAATATTATTTCTAACAAATGATATATTTTTCAACTGGGCATATGCTAGACATCATAATGTATTGAGTTGGTATATAAGGCCTTTGTTTATCATTCCGATTATATTATTCGCTTGTAAGAAGAACTTAACTGGAATATTCGGTTCAATATTTGCCTTGTTTACTAGCATGTTTTGGTTTCCTGCACCTGAAACAAGTAGCTCTCAGGTAATGACATTTCTTGCCTATGAAATGGAATATTTAAAGGGGGTATGGATAGCTCCCAAAATTATAATGAGTTTATCTGTTCCAATATTCTTTATTGCTCTTATTATAGCTGCTTGGAAAAATAACTTGAAACTGCTTCTAGGAGTTGTTATTACAGCTGCTGTACTAAAGATTATGTGGAGCGTTGTATTTAGTGGAGAAGCTGGAATGTCCATATTAAAACCGGCAATTACTGGTTTAATTGTTTGTATCGGCGGTATTTATTATTATAAAAAACATCAAACTGCTAAAAAGAAATAATACAGATTACCGAGTAAGCTTTTAAAAAGTACCTACTATCTAGAACGCACAATACACGTTGAATCCATAACACTACTTGTGAAGGAGTGAAGCAACTGAAGAAGTAGATGTACGTCTTATGTTAGGAATTTCCAAGAAAATGAGTGATAGCGAAATTCGATTGGTAACATTCTACGACTGAGAGTATAGTTCTAAAGATGAATAGTGGTTTGAAGGGCAAATAAGGCAGGGTAATAAGGACAGTGGAATATTAAAGTTCACACCTCTTACTGGCAGACAATTTTTTGCAGTGTTTGGCGTTACGGGGGCATTTGTATTATGGTATGAGTTTATGAAGATTGGCAAAAGAATGGCTGCAAAATTTATTACAAGGAGATATTAAGTGTTTTAGAAAAAAGGATCTAGTACTTTCAAATAGCTACTAAAAAAAGCAAATGTTTGCTTTAGTTCTATTTGATAGTGGAAAGTAGAAAACCTGTAGAACTATATTAGTGAGTTATAGTTCGGCAGGTTTTTTAGGAGTAGTGGCATGAAAAATATGAATAGACAAGACACTTTCTACTTTTTATTGCTTTGTCTTTTTTGAAACATATAAAACTCCCGTAGAATTTAAACCGGCATAGAAAACATCCTCTGCATCAGTAATATTATAAGTCTTGAGTTGTTTTCTAACCCATTGTTCATCATGATTAGTGTACTTTAAATTATTATACATTATTTTACCATCAATAATTATGTCGATCATTAACCCAACATAATTAGTTGAAATATTTAAATCACCGGTTGTTACAGGTTGTCTATCGGCTTTTGGCAATACAGTCAATTCTCCATCAGTCTCAATGAATGCAATATCTACATCATTTATATTAAATATTCCTTTCTCTCTTAATTGTGCCAATAATTCATTTATAGTAACTCTTGCTTTTTTTAGATTATAATCTAATAGCTTACCATTACTCACAAGCATGATTGGCTTGCCATTAACTAATTTCCTAAAATTAATACTTTTAATATTTATATAATCTGTAATAACGACCAATATAGTAATAACAATTACTGAAATTGTAGCTAAAAATGGTGATTCTTTTGAACCCAAAGCTATTCTTACTGCAGTAGATCCAAGAAGAACTCCAACTATAAAATCAAATAATGTTATCCTCGATATCAATTTTCTTCCGATTATTCTACCTAAGATTAATAGAATAATATAAGCACAGAAACTTCTAAAAACTATCTCCATGATTTCCTTTGTCATAGCATACTCCTTATATGGCTTTTTATATTTATATATTAACCCCAATCCTAATAAATATTCTTTGTAATAGACTTTTGATACTTATAAAGGAACAGAATTTTTAAATCATATAATTAATTATTGTTTGGTCAAAGGATATAGCCTTAAACAATAAGACAAACTTCAGTAATGGAGCTGTGGGGTATATTAGGGATAAAGTTAAAGGATAATTAAGATATTCTATAAAGAGTATCTTAATACAGCAAAGATGTTTTATATTTTGAATATATACAACCACCAAGGAATAATCAGGTCCAAATGACATCATTATTATACTCTCAAGGAATGTGGAGTGTATGATAATGAGATAACGCATTGTGGTCAAAACGATAAATAGAGCACTTTGAACACAATATATTATGGTTTCAGGGGTAAAAATGAGTTAGAATTAGATTGAAAATGTCATCTGTTTAGGGTTGAAAAACAGCAAAAACATAGATGACATAGGGGTGCTTTATGAAAGTCGGGGTTTTGAGAGCCTAAAAATGAATTATTACTCCTCTGTGTTTAGTGAAGAAAATCTATTTTTAGAGGAGGGTTATTATGATCAGAAAATTTGAAATAAGAGATTAAGATTTAAAATATGAACAATGCTCTTTTAAAGCTGAATAATACGGTATTAAAACAGAAATCCCTTAGGATAATATAGAAAACGTGGTATAATTTTCTTGTCAGGTAAATTGAATTAGTAGATTTATATGTAATAAAATTGATGTAACTAAGGATAATTGAACGAAGACAGCTAATGTACTTTAAAATAAGAAGATTAGTGTAATTGAAATCTTAAAATGGAAAACATTTAAAGGAAAAAATGAAAGATAACTCTACAAATCATATAAGTCCTAAAGAAAAAGAGAAAATTTATCTACATGACACTGAAGGAAGATTTAACTGTCAGGATATTTTAAATGCCCACCTAAGTAGGAAATTTATCTATGATAAATGTTGAAATTCAATAATTAGGATGAAAGGATGATATTATTGAAAATAAAGTTAGCTGGGGTACCTAGTAATTCTGGAGGATTATACACAGGAACAGAAATGACTCCTAAAATTCTTAGACAAGCAGGTATAATTGAATTATTCGAGAAACAAGGAATTGAAGTTTTAGATCTTGGGGACGTGAATATCCCTAGCTATATACCAAGACATAATATTCCGCCTATTAGAAATTGGCCGGGACCACGTATTGTATGGGGAGAAATATATAAACAGTCAGAAAATTGGTTTGAGAATGATGACTTAGTTCTGATTTTAGGTGGCGATTGCAGTATTGTGGCAGGTACAATGCAAAGCGTACATAGGAGATATGGGGATAAAACTCACCTTGTTGTAATTGATGCTCATATTGATGTATACAAACCATCATCAGACTGATGTATAGGTGCTGCAGGTTCTGGATTATGGTTTCTTTTAGAATCTAATCATTTTTTTAATACGTTGAATGGATTTAGTGGTAGCAACGTTACAATTTTAGGTTATCAACAAGAGACTGAAATTAATAAAGATGTTACTATGCATAGTCTATGGGAAATTAGGGAGAAAGGAATAGAGTTAATAGCAAAAAAAGTACTTGATAGTATTCCAGAAGATAGTAGTATATTAATACACTTGGATTTAGATGCTATTGCAAAAAAAGAAATGTATGCTGTTTACTCACCTAGTGAAGAAGGTCTTTCTATTGAAGAAGTAAAAACCCTTTTAAGAGAAATTCTTACTGATTCTAGGGTGATAGGAATAGAGATTACTGAATTTTTTGGTTTATATGATATTGATGGGAGTCAGGCTTTAAAGTTAATTGAGTTAGTCGCAGATGCAATAAGAAATTAACAGTTCTGCCAAGGGACTAGTGTTTTTACACGACATCATTATTGTCACCTCAAGGCATGTCGAGACTGTAGTGTTGTTACAAAGACACTAAGGCTGAAAATCCTTAATTTTAGGTACTTTTTCAAACATGTGTTATTCACAAGTGAGGGTGATAAAATACGAAATAAGGAGATTCGAGACTATATAAATGTTTCGGTGGTTATAGACTTAGAGTGTGGAAACACAACAAATGGAAATAGAATAGTTAGGTAAATGATATTATTTTACCTAGAAAATATTAGACGTTTCTGTAAAAGGAAGCGTCTTTTTTTGTACCCCAAATTAAATATAGAGTGAGAAGAAATGACTATGAAAACAAAATTACACAAAAAATTGTAAGTGGACTTCTTGCACTGATTACTGTGATTACAACCTTTATAGGTTCTGGCTCTGCTGTTTTGTAAGTGAACTTGTACCGGGTCTGGAATCTTTACTACCAGTGGAGCTGGTTATATTCCAGAAACCTATGTTGACGCTAGAAAGGATAAGCTATCTAAGATTGCTTATTATGATTATACCAATACAAGTAAGTCTTATTTATTATATTGACTTTACCCTTAGGGTAAGGTGTAAGATAAAGGTAAGCGTATAGGATACACTGAAAGGAGGATAATCTATGTTATCTATTGGAGAGTTTTCAAATATATGTAAAGTGTCTACAAAGACCCTTCGTTATTATGCTGAAATAGATCTAATTCTACCTGTTGAAATCAACCCTGAAAATGGTTATAGATATTATTCTGTTGAACAATTAGAAACGATGTTATTTATCAACCGCCTAAAATCATACAATTTTTCTTTAGAGGAAATTAAAACAATCCTCAAATCAGAAGAATTACTGGACGAAAAACTTTACTTAGCACTTACCAAAAAGAAAAAAGAAATTGAGAAACAAGTACAGGAATTTAAAAAAACTTTAGACCAATTAAATAATGATATATCAAATTTGAAACAAGGCAAATCAATTATGTCATATCTGGAAAGTATTGATGTTCAACTTGTAGAAGTACCAAAGATGTATCTTCTATCTTTTCGAAAAATGGTTCATGAATACGAATTTGCTGAAGAATATGGTAATTGCTTTAGTAAATTATTTAAGAAAATTCAAGATGACAAATTAACTATACTTGCTCCACCAATGGTGCTTTTTCACAGTGAAGAATTTAGTCTATTTGGTTTAGATACTGAATTTGCTATTCCGGTAAAAGAGTATGTTACAGGTACAAGAGATTTTTACCCAGGACTATGCTTAAAAACAGTTCTGTATGGCTCTTATTCTAATCTATCTTCTGTATACACTAAACAACGCGAATGGGCAGAAAAAGAAGGCTATGAATGTAACAACGCCCTTTATGAAGTATATGTAACTGACCCTTCTCAAGTTTCAAAAGAAAGTGAACTTATAACTGAAATTTATTATCCTGTTAAAAAGAAAGCGTCAAATATTTAGACCAAGAAACCAAGACTACTCAACTTTCACAGTATGAACTAAGAAAAGACGATTGAGCTAAAAAGACAATAAATGATAAAGGAGAAATTTATATGAATCAAGAAAAAGTGACAGAGTTGGAAAAGAAAATAAACAATGATTATAGCAATATTGCAGGCATGGTTGTACTAAAAGACGGTAAAACACTATATGAAAATTACTTTAATGATTGCACTGCTACTAGCCGAATCCATGTTTATTCAGTAACAAAAAGTATTATTTCCATATTGATTGGGATTGCCACGGACAAAGGGTACATCAAAAGTATCAACCAGAAAGTATCGGATTTTTTCCCAGATTACATAGTTAAAAGAAGAGAAAAAACAATACAGAATGTTACACTTAAGAATTTGCTGACAATGACGGCCCCGTATAAATATAAGTTTGCACCCTACATAAAGTATTTCACGAGTGATGACTGGGTAAAATTTACACTTGATTTATTAGGAGGTAGGGGGCAGATAGGGAAATTTAGATACACTCCCCTCATAGGACCAGATATTTTGTCGGGCATTCTTGTAAAAGCAACTGGGCAATCTGTATTTGATTTCGCAACAGAAAATTTATTCTCGCCACTGGGAATTACTGTTGAGAGCAATGTGATTTTTCATAGTAAAGAGGAACAACTCGCATTTAATAAAGCTAAAAATATCAGCGGCTGGGTTGCTGACTCAACTGGAGTAAATACAGGAGGATGGGGTCTTACTCTCTCTCCTACGGATATGGCAAAAATAGGTCAATTATACTTAGATGGGGGAATGTGGAATGGAAAACAAATTGTATCAACAAGATGGATAGACGAGAGTACAAAGGAACATAGCCGATGGGAAAAACTCAATCTGCCATATGGATATTTGTGGTGGATTAGTAATGATAAAGAGCATGGCTATGCAGCTATGGGAGATGGAGGAAATATTATTTATGTCAATACAAAGAAAAAAATGGTAGTTTCTATTGCTTCTCTTTTTGTGCCAAAGGTCAAGGATAGAATAGAACTTATTAAAGAGTATATTGAACCGATGTTTGAAAATTTAGAATAGCGAATCATTGAATAATTCTGGACTGATATTGATGGCTTGTAAAAAGAAGATTGAAAGATTTTAGGAAGACTTTAGAGCAGAATCAAATACTAGATAAATTTGATAGATATGTATTTGAAAGTATTGTTGAAAAAGTCATAGTGGGTAGAGTTGAAGAAGATGGAACTATTGACCCACACAAATTAGTATTCATCTACAAAACATGTTTGACAAATGAGAAAGATGTGGTAAGTTCAACTGGATGGCAGAGGAATGTGGCTATTTGCCTGTTTGCCGTTGAAGACTGGATAACAGAAAAAGATACAAACGGCTACGAAATAATTGAGTTTGAAGGTGGTCTGTACGCAAATACAGTATCTATCGGTGGTGATGATGATATCAGTGGCAGGGTATATACCGGAATTAAAGCTTGGATTGACAATGGTGGATTTGAACTTGACGAGCGTGAAGGACACAGGGCAATGTGCCATATGATTGTAGGCGAGAAAATGAACCGTGGACTTGGATATAAGCAGCTTGACATATTTGTACCTGTTAAACTGCGTACAGTAAAAGAAAAAGAGGAGTTCTATAATGCCGGATATAAAGAAGATAAAGCAAGCTATGATTGAAGAAAGGATATCGGAGGAGATAATATCTAAAATCGATTTTAAAGACCCAGGCGGTAATAATCCACTACCTGTCATTGGTAATCGATCAAATGGATTACATGCTCTCACCTGAGCAATGCTTATCGGTAATGGAAAAACAAGGCTGCTGTAAAAGTGGGCAAAGGGATAAGGAATGTAAAAAATTCGACAAGCAAAATGCCTTTTGCATAAAAAATAAGGAAACAGAGCAGAATTTGTGTGTTAAATCAAGAAAAGAATAATGTTAAGAAGTCTAAGAATTGCTATTTTAAAAATAACGGTAAAGTTTCTGAAAAAAGAGTAATTAGAACTGCTTATAGTTAGCAGGTTTTGGGATGAACTATTAAATAATTTGTATTTCAATGAGGTGTGACATGGATATAAAAGATTTAGCAATATTTAAAACAGTAGCCTCTTTTGGAAATATTACTAAGGCTGCAGAACACCTGAATTATGCACAATCGAACGTGACAGCTAGAATCAATCAATTGGAACATGAATTGGAAGTAGATTTATTTGTCAGAAACAGTCGAGGAGTAGTACTGACTAATTCCTTTGTAGATGGCCCTATAAAAAATAATGAACTTGTTCATGAAATTTGTATAGACGATGAACTTGTTTTAATTACAGGTCAACAATTGCCAGATCCTCGAAAGTTAGAATTGATTTGTAAAAATGATTTGATTGTAGTATCGCAAAAATGTATCTATAAAAGAAAATTTGAACAGTGGGTTCAATTCGAGAATATTCAATTACCAAGGTCAATTCAAGTTGGCACTTGGGACGGGATTTTTGCTTCTGTTGAATTGGGTTTGGGTTTTTCGATTACAATACGGTCTTTAGCGGAGAAATACAGTAAGTCTAACTCATTTTTTATTTATGAACTGCCTAAAGCGTATAATCAGAATCCGCTTGTTTTTTTAAGAAGAAAAGATAGGATAATGACGAAAATTATGATTATGTGGTGCGTTATTTTACACCAAGCAGCGAGGTTGATTTTTGCGGTCATGCTACGGTAGGCCTGTCATGGGTTATGGCAATGGAGTATGGCTGGATGGAAAAGGCCTCACAAATTAGATTGAAAACAAATATTGGTATTGTTCCGGTTGAATGGTCTATGCAAGAAAACAAACTAAATAGTGTTGTGATGACTCAAGTTGCACCTAAAACAAAACAATTTGAGGTGGATAAGGAAGAAATCTGTCGTGTAGTCGGGATTAATCCAATGGACATCGATGATAAATATCCGATCAGGTTAGCATATACAGGAAATTGGCACTTATTAATTCCGGTAAAGAACAGTAAAGCAATTGACGCATCAGTACCGATATTAGAAGAATTAAAAGATTTAAATCTTAAATTGGATGTTATTACTACACATTTATTTAGTTTTAATAGTTTTGATGAACGATATAAAATATATACAAGAGATTTTGCACCAGCAATCGGAATTGCTGAGGATCCGGTTACAGGAGCAGCGAATGGTGCGTTAGCAGGATACTTAGTATTGGAAAATATTTTAGACCCAAAAACAGACCATGAATTTACAATTGCCCAAGGACATGCAGCTGGAAGACCGGGAGAACTTACAATAAAGATTATTGCAGGAAAAACTAATCCGACTATCAAAGTTGGGGGAAAAGCGACTATTTCAATTAATGGAACTATAAATCTTTAATGAAACAATTGAATGAATTTTTCATTATACCAATTATTAGAATTAATTAATTCTTTGAATTACGCCAGGGGGATACCAGCTTAAAGTGAAATCATTTTTGTCTACTCAAGGCATGTTGAGACGGTTGTGTTGATAGAGAAGGAATAGGATGAAATAGCTGGGCTCGTGGCATTATAATTGAATATGTAGGTGTGTGTTATATTCCCTTAGACCATAGGTTTAGGGGAATTTTTATAAGGGGGATATATTGTGTACGCGAAAATATATTATATAGTTATCTTACAATTAAATACTAATAAAAAGTACGATTTTGTACAACATATGCATTATTCATTATATACTAATGGCTTTATCACGATATTCAATAAGTTAATATGTAAGTGCCTGGCTCCGATTCGCTGTTTATTATATAAGGGCTATATGATGTGGCATGTTGAAATAGATTAACACTACTTAAAATCTCAAAGTTGTATTCAGCTTTAGGATTTATTAAAAAATATTGTAAGATAATCTAATCTAAAGCGTCTTATAAGTAGGAGGTGAAAACGTGACGGAATTCCAAGAAATTTACAATAATTATTTCAAAGACATTTTTTTATTTGCATATAGTTTATCTAAAGATAGACATATAGCAGAGGATATTACTTCTGAAACATTTATAAAGGCAATAAAATCTTTGGAAAATTTTAGAGGGGATTGTGATATCCGTGTATGGCTATGTCAAATAGCAAAAAACTATTATTCATCCTATTTACGGAAGAACAAAAAAATTATTATAACAGATACTATACCGGAAGAAAAAGATTATACTGATATAGAAAAAATAGTATCCGTATCAGAGGAAACCATGAAAATTAATGAAATCCTACATAATCTACAAGAACCATATAAAGAGGTATTTTATTTGAGGTTTTTTGGAGAACTGAGCTATAAACAAATAGGAGATTTATTCAGGAAAACAGATAATTGGGCCTGCGTTACTTATCACCGAGCTAGGAATAAAATCAAAGATGAAATGGAGGATGTATATGAAAGCAACCTGTAATGTTATTAAAGATATTTTACCTTTATATGTTGAAAATCTTGCCAGTTATGATTCATGTACTGTTGTGGAAGAACATCTTATTTCATGTAATGAGTGTAAAAAAGAGTTAGATGCAATGAAATCACATGAAACTCCACCAATAGATATAGATATATCTCCCCTTAAAAAGATAAAATCAACCATACGCCAAAAAAGATTACAAGCAATTCTTTCTTCCATTATGATTACTCTTATAATTTGTTTTGTTGCAATAGCTTTTTTAACTGCACCAGAGTACCTTCTCTATAAGGAAGGTTTAGTATCTTTCGTTGAAAGTGATAATGGAACAATACTTGCTTTATTCAATGACGAAGTATCAGGATATGATATTAATGTATATCCCTCGCAAAGGGGTGAGGGCAATGTATACCATATAAGTACATGGAATAATATTTGGAATAGAAATATTAGCAAAATCACCTCAAATATTGCAATCTTAAATCCCAATGGTGAGCCTATAGATGCTGTATATTATTACACCACTGATGGTAATTCAGATAGTCTAATATACGGCAAAGATCAACATCCTAGCGGAGGATTGGTTACATTACCAAGACTGTTTTTAGCATACTATTTATTAATTGCCATAACATTAACTACTCTATGTATATTAATACTAGCTATATTTCGTAGATATAAAAGGATAACAAATGCTACAAGAAAAATTATATTTTTACCTATATCATATATTTTAGGGCATCTTTTAATTAAGGGATTTACCACTATATCATATTCGGCAACACGGGACTTTTATGCTATACTATTGGTCATGATACCTTTATATATTGTTTTTCTTTTTGCTTTTAATATAATTATGGAGCATAAAAGAAATAAATTTAAATAACTAGGCTTGTGCAGTAAAAAGGAAAATTTTATCCAGCAAGACCTAATTTACTAAACATTGTAACTTTATCCATATTGTTTTTGCCACAATAGTAGGCAATGCTAGCAATATTAACCAAATACTTATTGCGAAAATGCCCTATGACATCTCCAAGAGTTTTAAATTTGAATGTCTTCTTATTTGAAACTCTGAATAACTCTAAAAATGTGTAAGTCATAAATTCCATACTCCAAAATCGTTTTATAGATTTTAGTGATTGGACCTGATATTCATCAAAGACTAAAGAGGTTTTATGATATCTATAACTTACTTCTATATTCCAACGATTTTGGTAGTACTTAATAATTGTAGAATTATCAAGAGCTATATCTGTGGATATTATAAACACAGGTCGGTCAGATAAATCTTTTTTATTCCAGCTAAATAAAATAACTGCATTTTTTGAGTCGTTCCCTCATATTTATAGATATAGTAAGTATCTTCACCTACTGTAACCGGGTAGGTTTTGGACTTACTTATTAGCTTAGCGAAATTAGATAGATTTGTTTTAATTCCAGCTGGATATATTACTCTGTTGGATTTGATCCTACCAATGGTGTGATACCCCTTACTTAATGCGTGTAACATTACTTTTGCTGATATATACCAAGAGTCAATTAAAAGATAGTTAACATCAGTAACAGTAACAAATTCATCGATTAAATCCATTGCAAGCTCTTGTTTGTTCCTAAAGAACTTAGCTACTTTTTTCCTAAAAACTCTTTTCTTAGGTAAGGCTTGTAGTTAAGCGGTATAGAGTATTCTGATATATGATAATGAGAACTTACTACACAGTGAGACTACATTGGCCTGTTACTATCAGTGTGAGAATTATGAAAGTCTAAGCCTTCGATTTTCTTTGTAGACTTATCTTTTTTACTCAAAGTATCATCTACAATTAGAAAACCTACAGCTTTAGAGTCAATATTCTTACGGATAGTTGATAGTGATGTCTCAATCCTTACATCATCAACATATCCATTGTTCCATGAATACTCTGATAAAAACCTAGAAGCATTAGATCTGTTTCTGTTACAAGTAATTTTGTTATAAATAGCAGATAAAGTTTTATGACCCCCTTGTGATTGTTTTTCGGCAAATTAAAATTATCATATTTGGTCATCTTATGCTTTTATTTTGCCATTTTCAGGAAATGTAATTATTGGCTAATGTGCCAATCCATTTTGTGCTATTTTACTGCACAACTCAAGTTATATAATTTAATTTAGGTGATAAGACACGATTGTAAGATAAAATGTACTAAAATATTTTGGATAAGGAGAACAAATGTATGATTAAAGAAATTGAAATGCGTAGAAGCATAAGAAAGTATATTGATAAGCCAGTTGAAAATGAAAAAATTACTGAAATACTTGAAAGTGCAAGATTAGCTCCATCAGGTAATAACACACAACCTTGGAATTATATAGTAGTAAAATCTAAAGAAATGATGCAAAAAATAATGGAAGCTTCACATAATCAAAAATGGATGCTAACAGCTCCTGTTTTTATTATATGTATTGCAGATGTGAGGTGTAGAATAAAAGAAGATATTTCTATTGATGATAATAGTCCACATGTTGAAGTAAAACGAATAATTAGAGATACAGCAATTTCAGTAGGATATATGCTTCTTCAAGCGAATAATTTAGGATTAGGAGCTTGCTGGGTTGCAGAGTTTACGCAAGAAGAAATTAGGCCAGTTTTAAATATACCTTCTGATAAATATGTAGTTGGGGTTATAACAGTTGGTTATCCTAATGAGACTCCTAGACCTCGGCCAAGAAAGAATTTAAAAGATATAGTACATTATGAATCTTGGTAATAATAAACATATAAATCAAAAATGGTACTTCATAAAAAAATTCTTATTTAACATCACTCATGCAACTCAGATAAAAATTAATAATATATACAAAGTCCCCTAGACGAGTGTTTAGGGGACTTTGTTTTTACCCTTGATCTAAGGCAAATATGGTTTCAGTGATATTTGTAGCAACAGAGACAATTTTCATGGGTGCCCCATGGAGGGTAATTTATCCATCTATTCGGAATAACATATGCAATAAATTCCTTGGGATTACCTTTGTAGTTAAGAGGACGAATATATAACCTAGGCCGCCAATGATAAGACTATAAACAAAACTGACGGAAGGGTGAAAATTTATTGAAAGTAACCATTGCTGTGTCATAAAAATTAAGAATATCATCAAAATAGCAGCAAAAAAAGGCTTTATAAGTAAATCTGCATATTTGAATTTAATTTTGGTCATTTTCCATAAAATATAAAAATCCAATATACAAATGGATAATGTACATAAGAAAAATCCTATAAAATACCCATAAATGCCATATGTTGGATTGCCTACAAGGTAATAAATAGCAGCAGACTGAAGATTCATACCAATTATTCGATGAATAGTAGTGTTTTTTTGTTTTCCTAGACCATG
The DNA here is from genome assembly GCF_018141165.1 of Alkaliphilus sp. B6464. Classification (NCBI taxonomy): domain Bacteria; kingdom Bacillati; phylum Bacillota; class Clostridia; order Peptostreptococcales; family Natronincolaceae; genus Alkaliphilus; species Alkaliphilus sp. B6464. The sequence goes on along the minus strand of NZ_CP058557.1, from coordinate 52,472 downwards.
TAAGATCCCTGAAAAGGTATGCTGAATGGCGAGGAAAACAGTACAAAAACCCATCATATGTATTGCTTGGCTGGCCTTTGGATCACTATATAGATAAACTGCCAACGGTTTTGCAAAAAAAACATATAGTGCAGTTAAAGGGATAGACACTAATAGGGTGATTTTTACAGCAAGATGGATAGTATTTCTAGCAGACTTATAATTTTTCAGAAAAACCTGTTCAGACAAGTTGGGAATAATATTGATGACGAGGGCGGATGTAACGAAATATGGAAGATACGTTAAGGGCATAGCCATGCCCATGACTCTTCCAAAGGTTGCAATGGCTTCACTGTTTGTATATCCTGAAGCCATAAGCCTATGGGGTATTAAGATGGCATTAACAAATTGCAGAATAACATTAAAAAGTCCCGATATGGTCAATGGAGCTGATATAGTTATTATTTGCCATAATAGTTTGGTCATCTTGATTGGAGTAGGGATCACATATGGGAGTCTTTTAGTGAAGCGGGTTTGTATGAAAAGCAGCCATATCAAGTCAAAAAACTCACCTATGCTAATCCCGCAAATGGCAATGAAGGCTCCTTGAATAGGATCTAATGGGTAAATATAATACAGCAAGCCTATAACAATAATAAATCGCGTAACGTGTTCAACAATTTCAGAAATACTGGCAGTACCCATCATTTTCAACCCATAATAATAGCCTCTGATAACAGATGTCATAGAAATCAAAACCATGGCCGGAGGAAGAAAATAAATATAGCGTAAGGCATCTTGATTTCTAAATATCTTCAAAGCAATAAATCTACTAAATGAAATAAGGATCAAACTAAGCCCTATGGATAGGGCTAAGGTAAATAATAGAGCCACTTTATAAGTTTTTCTAACAGCATCATAGTTATTTTTAGAATTATATTCTGCGATTAACTTGGAGACAGCTGTAGGGATACCGGCAGTGGTAATAATAAGAAAAATCATAAGAACAGGCATTATCATTTGAAATAAACCAATGCCTTCAGCTCCTATAAGCTTTGATAGCAATATATCATAGCTAAATCCAATAAATCGAATAAAAAAATTAACCAATGTCAATAAAATAGATCCATAAACAAAACTATTCTTTTTCAAATCATCACCTCGCCGATATTCACACTGTATGCACAGGACACGTAACTATATATATTCTTGTAGATAAGATTAAATACTCGAAATTTCATCAGAAAAATTAGAAGAAAAGAAGATAGCCTATAAAAAACTAAAACAAATTCTAAGTGATTAAAATTTGTTTATAAAGTAAATACTTATACTGACATTATAAAGCAAAGAACGTATAAATAATGTGTATTGTGCTTTTATTATGAAATGGGGAAATATATGGATATATTAGAAAGAAAGATATTTGAATCAGTACCAGGTAAACAAGTGACATTAGCGCATATTATAGCAAATCCAGATGATCGAATCTTTGAAAAATTAGGCTTGAATCATGAAAGGTATCGTGCAATTGGTATTTTAACCATAACCCCACCAGAGGTTGCAATCATCGCTGTGGATATAGCTAAAAAGACTGCACCTATTAAAATAGGATTTGTTGATAGGTTCAGTGGGTCTGTATTTATCTTAGGGGATGTGTCAGCTGTACAATCTGCTATGGAACAGGTTGTTATTTCTTTAAGAGAACTTATGCAGTTTTCTGTCCCCAAAATAACAAGAACATAATAGGTGGGTATAGAAAATGAAAAAAATTATGTTGATTGGATCAGTTGGAAGTGGGAAAACCACCCTTTGCCAAAGGATTCAAGGAGAGAGCATTAAATATAAAAAAACCCAATCAGTAGAGTTCTATTCTCAGATGATTGATACACCGGGTGAGTTTGTCTTGCATAGAAGATTCTATAGCGCTTTACAAATGATGGCTGCTAGTTCAGATATCATTGGATTCGTTTGTAGCGTGACGGAATTAGGCCAGACATTTTCACCCTATTTTGCACAAAATTTTACGAAACCATGTATAGGTATTATTACAAAGATAGATCTAGCACCAAATCAAGAAGCTATTATAAATGCTGAGAAAAGATTAGAATTAGCAGGTGTTGAGAAAAATTTTCGTCTCTCTGCTGTTGAAGATGAAGGAGTAGCAGAGTTGATAGCCTATCTTTCTAAGGAGGAGGAGTAATAAATTTGCAAATTTATACTAGAACTGGTGATAAAGGGTATACTAAGATAATCGGTGGTATTCAATTAGCAAAAGATAGTGAACGTATAAAAGCATATGGAACTATTGATGAATTAAATAGTTTTGTAGGATATGCTATTACACTTATAAAGAACAATGATTCTTTGAAGAATGAATTAACACAGATCCAACAGTATTTATTTGATTGTGGCAACGATTTGGCAACGCCAGCGGGAAAAGGAACGTACCGAGTTACATCTGCTTTGACAGAGTGGATTGAAAAGTGCATTGACGCCCATGCAGGTATTCCTCAAGAAGTGGAGTCTTTTATTTTGCCAGGTGGTTCACAAGCAGCAAGTATTTTGCATATTTGTAGAACAATTGCCAGGAGAGCAGAAAGAGAGATAGTAACGTTCCAATGGACTAATGATATGAATGAAGAAGTTTTGATATTTGTTAATCGCTTATCAGATTACTTTTTTTCAATAGCACGTGTTGCAAATGCAAATGAAGGCATAGAAGATGTGCTTTATGAAAGAAGTGGAAAGGTATTCCATATAGATTTGAAAAAAGAAGATTTATAATAACTAGGAATACCTATGACTTTTTTGTTAGGAAGGGGTAGTATGCTATGCAAGAAATAAGATTTGGAACAACATTATATATTGGTACAGAAAGCCTAAAGAGATTATCAGATTTCAAGAATGAAAAGATTTTGATAGTAACAGATTCTTTTATTGCTTCATCAGAGTTACTTTCACATATTAGAAACTATATTGATAGCAGCACAGAAATAATGGTGTTTTCTGAAGTTATTCCAGATCCCCCAATTGACAACATTGTTGCTGGGTTAGAATATAGTAAGGGTTTTCCAGCTACAATTTTATTAGCAATAGGTGGTGGCTCTGCTATAGATGCAGCAAAAGCTATGCTTTATTTTGGTAAATTGACTGATAGATTTAGTGGGATACGATTTGTCACTATTCCTACAACAAGTGGAACGGGTTCAGAGGTTACGAATTTCTCGATTATCACCGATGATGAAAAGGGAATAAAATATCCATTGATTACGGATGAAATATTGCCAGATGAAGCTATTTTAGATGCTGGTCTTGTTGCAGGTTTACCACCTAAGCAAACTGCTGATACGGGTATTGATGTTCTTACTCACGCTATTGAAGCTTATGTTTCCACTAATGCCAATGATATCTCTGATGCTTTAAGTGAAAAAGCTATTCGCTATGTATTCACTTATCTAGATAGAGCTTATAAAGATGGAAATGATAAAGAAGCACGTGAAAAAATGCATATGGCATCAACAATGGCTGGAATGGCCTTTAACATAGCTTCATTAGGGTTAAACCATGGTATAGCACATGCAGCAGGAGCACGTTGGCATATTCCGCATGGAAGAATAAATGGTATCTTATTACCAAATGTTATTCGCTATAATACAGGGGTTATTGAAGGAAATTATAGTAAGAATACCAACCCTGTTGCAAATCGGTATGCAGAAATCGCTAAATTCTTAGGATTAAATGCTGGAAACGCACAAATAGGTGTACGAAGTTTAGTAAATGCAATCCTTGCACTTCAAAAGAGACTTTCCATTCCAAAGAGTCTTTCTGAATGGGGGGTTAGCAAGGAACAATTTGAATCAGATAAAAATGTAATAGCAGAAGCTGCTCTTGCAGATCGTTGTACAGCAACAAACCCTATTGCCTCAACTAAAGAGGATGTAATTAGTATTCTAAGGAAATCATTTATATAAGTTTTGATTAAATGAGGTGATTACTTGGAGGTAAGCGAGAGAATTATACAGGAATATGTTCCTGGTAAACAAATCACCGTTGCACATGTTATTGCAAAAGCTGATTCAGAACTGTATCAAAAGATGGGTATAGTGCAATCTGGAAATGAAGCAGTCGGCATTTTAACTATAACACCAAGTGAAGCATCAATTATCGCTGTTGATATAGCAATAAAAGCAGCTGAAATAGAAATTGGTTTTGTTGACAGGTTTTCAGGTGCGGTGGTTATAATAGGGGATGTTTCCTCGGTTAAGATTGCTTTAGAAAATATTTTAGAAACCATGGAAAGTCTTTTAGATTTTACTGTTGTACCTTTATCTAGCACTTAAATTACATTTAAAAATTAATATATAAACTATGACAACAAGGTCATAGATAAAAGCAAAGGCGCTTAATAGGGGGACAATTATGGACCTTTTATTAAGCGTTTATTTTTTTAAAAAGTTTTAAAATATTCAACATATTTAAAGGGAGTAGATAAGATGTCAGAAACTTTATTAAGCGTTGGTATTGATATTGGAACATCAACAACACAATTAATTTTGTCAGAACTTTCAATTGAAAATATGGCATCAGTTTTTACAATTCCAAGGGTTTCCATTACGGATAAAAAGGTGATATTTAAGAGTGATATTATCTTTACTCCTATATTAGAAAACAATCTAATAGATTCCGATGGTATAAAGGCATTTGTAGAGCAGCAATACAAAAGAGCAGGTATTACAAAATCAGATATTCATACTGGGGCAATCATTATAACTGGGGAAACAGTCCGAAAGGAAAATGCCCAGACAGTCGCTAAAGCTTTAAGTGGTTTTGCTGGAGATTTTGTTGTGGCAACAGCTGGTCCCGATTTAGAGAGCATTATCGCTGGTAAAGGAGCAGGGACTTATTCCTATTCTGAAAGCCAACACACGACGGCGGTAAACCTTGATATTGGAGGCGGGACAACAAACCTAGTAGTATTTAACGATGGGGATATTGAGGATACGGCTTGCTTTGATATTGGGGGTCGCTTGATAAAGGTGGATACCAGTGAAATTATTCGTTATATTTCCCCAAAAGTGAAGGAAATCATCAAAAGAGAAGCTTTAGATATTCACTTAAACGAAAAGATAAATCTTAAGGAATTAGATAAACTTTTAGATATATTTGTACAGGTATTGGAAAACAGCATTGGATTAGGCAAAAGGAGTCCTTATTTTGACTTGTTGATAACCAACAAACCATTGAACACAAAGCTTCAAATTAAATGTATTTCATTTTCAGGTGGCGTAGCAGATGGCATTACAAAAGAAAGTTTACAAAATCCCTTTGCATATGGCGATATTGGAGTTTTATTAGGTAAGAGAATAAGTGATTCACTTCTTATGACAGCCCTTAAGGTGATTCCAACTGTAGAAACCATTCGTGCAACTGTAGTAGGAGCAGGATCACATACCACTGATGTTTCTGGGAGTACAATCACCTATAAAGAAGATATACTTCCACTTAAGAATATCCCCATCTTACAGCTATCCAAAGATGATGAAAGTGTGAATAATTGTGGGAATTTAGGGGATATTATTCAAGAAAAAGTAAAATGGTTTATGGTAGATGGAGAAGTGCAAATTATTGGATTGGGTGTAGAAGGTGTACATAGCCCATCCTTCCAATTTATTCAAGGTTTGGCGAAAGAAATAATAAAGGGTTTAGATTTGTTGATTAAGGAGAAATTGCCACTTGTTATTATAGTGAAAGAGGATATGGCAAAGGCACTGGGTCATAGCCTTTATGCACATCTTCCTAAAGATTATCCATTTGTATGTATAGATAATGTTCATGTACGTAATGGAGACTATATCGATATTGGAAAGCCGATTGCAGAAGGTTCTGTTTTACCAGTAGTAGTAAAGACATTAGTATTTAGTTAAAGATAAAAGGAGGATGTACAATGATTTTAAAGACAAAGCTTTTTGGAAAAACCTATCAATTTTCGTCTGTAATGGAAGTTATGGGAAAGGCTAATGAAGAAAAATCCGGGGATAATTTAGCTGGAGTTGCGGCAGATAGCGCTGAAGAAAGAGTTGCAGCTAAGGTTGTTCTATCACAATTAACGCTTTCAGATTTATTTAACAACCCTGCAGTACCATATGAAAAGGATGAGGTAACACGCATTATTATTGATAATGTTAATCTTAAAACTTATGAAAAGATTAAAAATTGGACAGTAGCTGAATTAAGAGAATGGATTTTAAGTAGCAATACGACAAACTATGACATTCACCGTATATCAAATGGTCTAACTGCTGAAATGGTAGCAGCAGTTACCAAAATTATGTCCAACTTAGACTTAATAGTAGGCGCTCAAAAGATTACAATAACTAAGACTGCTAATACTACAATTGGTCTTCCAGGAACTTTTTCAACCCGTCTACAACCAAATCATCCTACTGATAATGTTGATGGTATCATGGCTTCAGTTATGGAAGGTCTATCTATGGGATCTGGAGATGCAGTAATAGGTCTAAATCCAGTAGATGATACAACAGAAAGTGTAAAGCGTATTCTTCATAAATTTAATGATTTCATTAATGAGTGGGAAATACCAACACAACATGTTGTTTTAGCTCATGTAGCTACTCAGATGGAAGCAATGGCGCAAGGGGCTCCAACAGGATTGGTATTCCAATCTATTGCAGGATCTGAAAAAGGAAATACAGCTTTTGGGATTTCTGCAAAGATGCTTTCAGAAGCAAGGGACATGGCTTTGAAGTTGGGTACGGCAGTAGGTCCAAATGTTATGTACTTTGAGACAGGTCAAGGTTCAGAGCTTTCTTCCGATGCTCATCATGGTGTAGATCAACTGACTATGGAAGCTAGATGTTATGGATTTGCAAAATATTTTGATCCATTCCTTGTTAATACAGTTGTTGGATTTATTGGGCCAGAATATCTGTATGACTCTAAACAAGTTATTCGTGCAGGTCTAGAGGATCATTTTATGGGTAAGTTAACTGGTATTTCCATGGGTTGTGATGTTTGTTACACCAACCATATGAAGGCTGATCAAAATGATGCTGAAAACTTAACGGTTTTACTTGCAGTAGCTGGTGTAAACTTTATTATGTCTATTCCAAGTGGTGATGATGTCATGTTGAATTATCAAACCACAGGGTACCATGAGGGTGCATCAATTAGACAGTTATTAAATAAGCGGACAATAAAAGAATTTGACCAATGGTTAGAAAAAATGGGATTCAGTGAAAATGGACGTTTAACTTCTAAAGCTGGTGATGCATCTGTATTCTTGAAGCATTAAATATTTCTAAGAGGAGGATAACCAATGGATGAATTAGGCTTAAAAGAAATGATTAAATCAATTTTAAATGAAATGGTAGATGAAGTATCACCAGTTATAAATGGTTCAACCACAAAAGCAACTGTAGGCACAATGCAATCTACTAAGCCCCAGGAAGTTGAAGAGGGATTTATACCAGATATTACAGAAGTAGATATTCGGAAGCAATTTTTAGTACCAGATCCAGTAGATAAAGAAGGTTATTTAAAAATGAAATCCTATACACCAGCTCGCTTAGGATTGTGGAGGGCAGGTCCAAGATATATGACAGAACCTAGTCTTCGATTTCGTGCTGACCATGCTGCTGCCCAGGATGCTGTATTCTCTTATGTTAATGAAGATCTAGTTAAGGAACTTGGATTTGTAGAGGTTGCTACTGAATGCAAGGATAAAGATGAATATCTTACACGTCCAGATTTAGGCCGTAGGTTTTCAAATGAAGTAATAAATGCAATAAAAAAGGCTGTGAAACCAAATCAGAAAGTACAAGTTATCGTTGGTGATGGTTTAAGTTCAGCAGCAATAGAGGCAAATATTAAAGATATTGTACCTTCTTTACAACAAGGACTCAAGGTATTTGGACTTGACTTTGGACAGGTTGTTTTTATAAAACATTGTCGCGTACCAGCTATGGACCAAATTGGTGAAGCAACAGGAGCTGATGTGGTCTGTCTTTTAATCGGAGAAAGACCAGGCCTTGTTACATCAGAATCTATGAGTGCATATATAGCTTATAAACCAACTATTGGTATGCCAGAGGCTAGAAGGACGGTAGTTTCCAATATTCACAGACAAGGAACCCCAGCAGTAGAAGCAGGAGCATATATTGCTGAAATTATCAAGAGAATGTTAGATAATAAAGCGTCTGGGTTAGATTTGAAAGAAAAATAAAATTTGTTCGCTTAGGCTCACAAACTTTATGTCGCACTCAACTCTAGATAAAGCTTAAAGTTTCAAGTGCTCAAAATAAAAACTGCCTGATTTAAAAAGGAGGTTTCCTAATGAAGAATGAACGATTAGGTGCAAATGTTCTAAGTGTAAAAATCATTCCAAATGTTGATGATGGATTGGCAAAGGAATTAAAATTAGCACCAAACCAAAAAAGTTTAGGGATTATAACAGCTGATTCCGATGATGTAACATATGTAGCATTAGATGAAGCAACGAAGGCATCAGATGTAGCAGTTGTATATGCAAGAAGTATGTATGCTGGAGCTGCTAATGCTTCTACAAAATTAGTAGGAGAAGTTATTGGAATCTTAGCAGGTCCAAGTCCGGCAGAGATACGAAGTGGTCTAGATCGTGCTATTGAGGTAATAGAAAATGAAGCTAGCTTTTATAGTGCAAATGATGATAATTCAATAATTTATTTTGCTCATTCTGTATCGAGAACAGGTTCTTATCTTTCAAAAGGAGCAAATGTTAAAGAAGGAGAAGCCATTGCGTATTTAATAGCACCACCACTTGAAGCAATTGTAGCTATTGATACGGCTTTGAAATCTGCTGATGTAAAAATGAATGTATTTTATGGACCACCAACTGAAACAAACTTTGCAGGAGCATTACTAACAGGATCACAATCTGCTTGTAAAGCAGCATGTGAAGCATTTGCTAAAGCTGTGGAAGCCGTTGCAGATAACCCAACCAGTTATTAGGTGGTGGTTAATGTGGCTAAGGCATTAGGTTTAATTGAAGTACATGGAAAGTTAGGTGCAATCCTAGCAGCAGATGCAGCTGCAAAGGCGGCAAATGTAACTTTACTTGGAGGAGAAGCAATCCGTGGAGGATTGACAACAATTCATATTATTGGAGATATTGCGGCAGTAAAAGCAGCGGTTGAGGCAGGTGAAGTTGCTTTGGCAAATAAGAATAGTCTAATTAGTAGCCATGTTATCCCGCGTTTGGATGACCAAGTTGAGCAGATGTTGATGAAATCATTTGGTAAAAAGGAAGATAATCCTCCGGACTCAAAGAAATCAAATCAACCCATCATAGAAGAAACAGAGAAAGATGAAATAGTGGAAGAAAAAAAGAATGCTTTACTCGTACCTTTGAATGAATCAAAAGAAATTTTAGAGGAAAATTTGGAACATGGAGTAGATACAATTGTAGATTCATCCTTTGATAAAAGACAACTAGAGAAAATGAAAGTGGCCGATTTACGTTCACTTGCATATAAATTAAATCTTTCTACCATAAAGAAATCAGAAATTAAATCTGCTAATAAAGCAGTGCTTATTGAAGCGTTGCTGGATAAAGGAGTTGAGCATTAATGGGATTGATAGATAAAGACCTTGTTTCAGTTCAAGAAACTAGGGATTTACTGAAGAGAGCACAAGAAGCACAAAAAGAAATAGCCAAGTTATCTCAAGAACAAATCGACACCATTTGCAAGGCTATAGCAAAGGCAGCTTTTGACAATCGTGTGAAACTAGCTAAAATGGCACAAGAAGAAACAGGATTTGGAAGATGGCAAGATAAAGTCCTTAAAAATGCCTTTGCATCAAGAGATTTATTAAATGCAATTAAAGATATGAAGACAGTTGGTATAATCAAAAATAATATACAAGCTAAATATATGGAAGTGGCTGTTCCAGTTGGAGTGGTTGCAGGTCTTATTCCTTCAACAAATCCCACATCAACAGTTATCTACAAAGCACTAATAAGCATTAAGGCAGGAAATGCTATTGTATTTTCACCTCATCCAAGTGCATTAAATTGTATCAAGGAAACAGTTCGCATTATAAATGAAGCAGGAAAAAATGTTGGCTTACCAGATGGTGCTATTAGTGTAATTACAACAGTTACAATGCAGGCAACAAATGAATTAATGAAAAATGAAAATACAGACTTAATTCTTGCTACTGGTGGGTCTGCAATGGTTCGTGCAGCATATTCCTCTGGAAGACCAGCAATTGGAGTTGGACCGGGTAATGGACCTGCATTTATAGAACGTAGTGCAGATATCCCGAAAGCAGTTGAGCTTATTCTTGAATCTAAGACATTTGATAATGGTACAGTTTGTGCATCTGAACAATCTATTATTGTTGAAGAAGTCAGTAGAGAAAAAGTGATTTCAGAATTCAAGAAACAGGGTGGTTATTTTTTATCAAAAGAAGATGCCCTAAAACTTGAAAAGTATATTCTACGACCAAACGGTACAATGAATCCTAAGATCGTTGGAAGGAGTGCACGGGTTGTTGCTGAATTAGCTGGTATTTCTGTACCAGAAGATGCAAAAGTTCTTATTGCTGAAGAAACACGTGTTGGTAATCTTGCACCTTATTCAAGGGAAAAACTATCACCAATTTTAGCTTTTTATACGGTAAACACTTGGGAAGAAGCTCGCGATTTAAGTATCAAGATTTTAAACTTTGAAGGCGCAGGACACACCATGGTCATTCACACAACAAACACAAGAATTACAGAAGAATTCGCCTTAAAAGTGCCAGTTTCACGACTACTAATAAACTGTTCAGCTACATTAGGTGGGATAGGAGCAACTACAAACCTTATGCCTGCCTTGACACTAGGTTGTGGAGCTGTAGGAGGAAGTTCAACTTCCGACAATGTTGGCCCACAGAATTTATTTAATCTTCGCCGGGTCGTTTATGGCGTTAGGACATTAGATGAAATACGTGGAGAAGATATATTTGAAGAAGTTAGTGCTATAGCTGTTGAACACTTGGGACTTAGTAAGGATCAATTAGTAGATTTGCTCGTTGAACGTGTTCTACAAACGTTAAAGTAAGTAAGGAGCAACACAATAACATTGATAAAAAAATAAAAATATAAAAAATCTAGGAGGAAATTATAATGGCCAATACAAACGCATTAGGTATGATTGAAACAAAAGGATTGGTAGCAGCAATAGAGGCAGCAGATGCAATGGTTAAAGCAGCAAATGTAACATTAATTGGAAAAGAACAAGTAGGCGGCGGACTAGTAACAGTTATGGTTCGTGGAGACGTGGGAGCTGTTAAAGCTGCAACAGATGCTGGAGGAGCAGCAGCAGAAGCAGTTGGTGAATTAGTATCTGTTCATGTAATACCACGTCCACATATGGAAGTAGATGTCATCCTACCAAAATACGATACCCAATCATAATCAGGCTTCGAACACTCATGATGAACGCTTAAAGTTGGAAGATAAAAAGTGAGGCTGAGGCATAATAAAAGCTTATGCCCAGCCTTTTCTTTATCGAGGGGAAGTGAATACTAATGGCTATTTTAACGGAAAGTAAAATAAAAAAACTACTCCGTACGACGAAATTAAAAGAAACAAAATTCTTAGTTTTAGAACCTGGGACTGTAATTACCCCTTCTGCAAAAGAATATTTAAAGGATATTATTATTGAATATATGGAAATACCAGAAGAACCAGAGACTAAGAATGAAGAAGCAACCTTCCCAATGACCCAGTTGAAAGTAAGTGAATCCAAGAATGTAAAGAATATCCAAGAAATTTTAATGTATAATAATGGAAAAGGACAGGAAATATGGAAAAGTCACTTAACTTATCAATTTAAAATTAAAATTGATATTATAATAAGCCATATTTTGACCCTACAAAAGAAAAGTCACCATATGGGGAAGATGGAGTTAATAGAAGCTTTAAATACTATCTTAATGGTAGTCAAGACAATATCAGTGAAGATTTTAGCTTCAGACAAGTTAGATCTAGTACAGGAAATTGAAAAGTTGTTGGAAGACAAAAAGCCATACATTGCCAGTCTATATCCAGAAGGTTCCTTTATTCCAACCTATAAAGATGAAGAATGTGTTATAGCTTTATTTGAGTTACATGCATATTTACAAGAACTAGAACATTTTATTGTTAAAGAAATGAAAGAGATTCTGGCATTTGAAGATTATATAAATTGCATTTCAATAGTGACTATTTTAAAGGATTATTGTTGGATTTTGATGGTGCAGTCAAAAGAAAATTCAATAGAATAGGGGTGGAAATATGACTAAAAATAATATTGATACAATCGTGGATGCAGTTGTCTCTCGTATACACGAAGTAATGGATCAAACTTTTGAAATTGAAGCAAGTGGACGCCATATCCATCTAAATCGAGAGGCAATAGATTCCCTCTTTGGAAAGGGTTATCAATTACACCCATCGAAATATTTATCACAGCCAGGCGAATTTGCATCAGAAGAACGAGTGAGTATTAAAGGACCTAAGGGCACTATTCACAATGTTATAATTCTTGGGCCAGAGCGAAAAAACTGTCAAGTGGAGGTTTCATTAACAGACGCACGTTCACTAGGTGTAAATGCGCCAGTCCAATTAAGTGGAAATATTGAAAACACTCCAGGAATTATTGTGATGAATGGCTCTAAGTCTTTTGTATTAGATAGAGGTGTCATAGTTGCAAAACGCCATATTCATGTAAAAGATATAGATGCCGAAAGGTTAGATGTCAAAGATCAAGAGAGGGTATCCGTTCAAGTGTTTAGTGAAAGACCACTTATATTTGATGATGTTATAGTGAGAGTAAGTCCAAAGTTTGAGACTTCTATGCACATTGATTACGATGAAGCAAATGCTTGTGGCCATAAGAAAGGTGTACGAGGGCGTATTGTTAAGAGGTGATATAGATGGACAATATTGAAGTATTAGTGCAAAAAATCACAGATATTGTTATACAACGTTTACAGAAGGAAGAACCTAGGAAGACAGTTGTATTTTTAGGGAAAGAATATTCAAGTATTCGAACTTACTATGAAAAAAGAGGCTATGAAATAGTGTCAGTTAAAGATAAATCAGATACAGATATAGTAATCGTTACTGAGCTGTCTATTTTAAATATGAATCGCATAGCACTAGGACTTCCTCAAACAGAAGATGAAGTAATTATTTGGGAGCGTTTATTGAATAAGAAAGAAGCTATTTTTTTAGAAGAAGGAATGGAGCTTCAGGCAAGTCGGCATGTGGCTCCACGAGCATTGCTACAAGTCCTTGAGAATCATAAAAACCAATTGGTAAGGTACGGTGCTTCTATACTTCCATTAAAGAATTTTGAAAAGATAAATGAAACTATAAATAAAGAAGTAAAAGATGTAATTCATAAAAGTGATAAGAAGGAGCTTCTTACCATAGCAAAAGTGCGAAAACTGAACTTACAGGCAGGAGATATCTTTGAAGCAGATAAGAACACTATTATTACAGCATTGGCTAGAGATTATATGCGTGATTTAGGTGTTCAGATAGTATAGAAAGGAGCATACTATGTTCATTGGAAAAGTTGTTGGTAGCTTATGGGCTACTCGCAAGGATGAAAAGTTAAATGGTTTAAAATTTCTACTCATTGAAAAACAACTAAACGAACAAGAGGCTGATCCTGCTCTAGTTGTTGCAGTTGACCACGTAGGTGCTGGCATTGGGGAATCGGTACTGATTACCACTGGTAGCTCTGGTCGTCTATCTTTTGATGGTAAAAATATTCCTGTTGATATGGTTATTGTCGGTATTATAGACACTGTGGACTATCCAAAGAAATGATAAAAGCTGCTATTTATAAATAGAATGGAGTGAAATGAATGAGTATAAATGAAATAATAATTTGGGTTATGGCAATTATAATGGTCATAGGTGCAATCGACCGTTCACTTGGTGATAAAACTGGTTTAGGCCAGCGATTTGAAGAAGGAATACTAGCAATGGGTGCTTTAGCACTTTCAATGGCTGGTATAATCGTTATAGCACCCAAGTTATCAGATTGGTTAAGTCCTATAGTGGTTCCATTATATAAATTGTTAGGAGCAGATCCAGCAATGTTTGCAGGAACTCTATTAGCAAATGATATGGGGGGATTTTTCTTAGCACAACAAATGACTACAGATCCACTAATTACGCTTTTCTCAGGTGGTATTTTAGGAGCTATGCTGGGGGCGACAATTGTATTTACAATCCCAGTTGGATTAGGCATTATCAGCAAGGAAGATACAAAGTATTTAGCACAAGGAGTATTATGTGGGATTGCGACTATTCCAATTGGAGCATTAGTTGCAGGAATTGTGATGGGTATACCAATAGTTAAAGTCTTTATGAACCTAATACCTATAATAGCTGTAGCAATTTTAATTTCAATTGGACTATTTAAAGTCCCTGAGGGAATGATTAAAGGGTTCAATATATTTGGGAAAATTATAGTGGCTGTTGCAGCCATTGGGCTGGCAATTGGTGGGTTAGACTTACTATTAGGTATTAAAATATTTGAAAATCAAGATACACTTGAAGTTGGATTTCAAACAGTTGGTGGTATTGCCATTACTTTAGCTGGTGCTTATGGATTGGTTTTCTTGATCACAAAGATATTCAATAAACCATTGATGAAACTAGGTCACTTGTTAGGAATGAATGATATTGCAGCAGCGGGTCTAATTGCATCTCTTGCTAACAACATCGCCATGTTTCAAACAGTAAAGGACATGGATAAACGTGGAAAGGTGATTAATATTGCCTTTGCAGTTTCAGCATCCTTTACATTTGGTGACCATTTAGGATTTACAGCTGGGGTTGCGCCAGAATTGATTACTCCAATGATTATTGGTAAGCTAGTCGGTGGTATTTCTGCCATTCTTGTTGCCATATTTCTATCTAAACGTGTATTTAGGATTGAACAAAGCTAATACTGTAGGATTTAAGTACGAATGGAGGTAAGATGTTGAATATAGGCAGATCAGAGATTGAAAAGTTAGTTCGTAGTATTATAATGGAAGAATACAGTAATAAGTTAGATGATTCTTCAAAAAGGCATGTTGACCCTAGTGGTATAATGTCGATTTCCTTGCCATTGTTTTCTGTAAGTGAAGAAGATCGATTGGACACAGGTAACCCTAATCATAAAGTGTATACGAAGGATTTAGTGTCACTTACTGAAAGTCCTAGATTGGGTTGTGGCCTAATGGTAATGGAAGATACCACCTTCGATTGGACTTTAGGATATGATGAAATAGATTATATTATTGAAGGAACTCTAACTATTATCATAGATGGACGTCGCATAACTGCCAATGCAGGAGAATTGATTTTGATTCCAAGTGGTTCAAGTATCCAGTTTTCAGTTGAAGGAAAGGCAAGTTTTATCTATGTGACTTATCCGGCTGATTGGCAATCATAATTCTAAAAAGGCAAATTGATGGATTAAGTACCATTAATTTGCTTTTAATTTTATCATAGGACTTATGCTATAAGTATTATCCCTAATATTACTAGAAGTACTCCAATTATTTTTGTTATGGTAATTTGTTCTCCAAGCAAATACATTGCACCAAATAAAGTCACTACTGGAGAGGCTGACATAATCATAGTAACTAAAGATACATTTCCTTTTTTTATTGCTGCATAATACGCTATATCACCAACTATAGTTGAAAAAACAGCTTCTAGCCCAATAAATAGTAATCCATAAAAAGTTATATCTTTAAGTTTTACAACGTTGCTATCTATATTTATATACAAAGTAATTATTACCGTAGTTATAAAGCTTCTTAATGCTAGACCAGTTATGGGATTCATGGCTTTTAATCCAATTTTTGCAAGAATAGGTGCAATTCCCCAGCAAATCATGCCAATGAGTGATAGTAATATTGTCATCAATTACTCCTCCTAGATTAAGTACTTCCATAGTTTGTTTAGCTTTCTTATTAACTCTATGCTTAATATTTATTATTTATAACAAAATAGATTACCTTAGATTAAGTCAATGTAAGCTACTTTCCTTAATTAACCTGAATATTGGAGCCTCATATTATACAAAATATTATAAGGAGGTGTTTCTGTGAGAAAAAAAATATATATATTTTTTTTAATTATCCTTATAAGCATTACCTCTATTTCATGTAGTTCAGAAAATATTAGTGATATAAATAATACAGAAAATGAAAATATAGGATCGCAGCATACAGTGAGATACACTCCCCAAAAAGGTACTAGTACAAATGATACTAATAAGAATATTAAATTAAGTGCAAAAACTAATTCTGGTCCAATATCCGTCTTACCTTGGGAAGATGATCTTAACTTCCAAGAAGCATTAAGTAAGTATAATACACCTGTATTAATGGGTGGATTTCGTACAATTTTGCTCGATCCATTGCCTGGGGAAGAATATAATGTTCATCTTGCAGCTAAGTCACTTTCAGGAAAGGTAATTAAGCCTGGCGAGATTTTTTCTCAAAATCAAAGTATTGGTCCCTATACAGAGCCTAATGGATATAAAGAAGGTCCCACATATATTGGGGGGAAGGTAACTACTACAGTTGGAGGTGGAGTATGTAAAATTGCTTCAACTCTTTATAACGTGGCAATTTTAAGTAATTTAGAGATTGTAGAAAGACATAATCATGGTATGCCGGTTCCCTATGTTCCCTATGGCCAAGATGCCACTGTAGCTTATGGGGCTAAAGATATTAGATTTAGAAACAATACTGATTCACCTATATTAATATGGTCAATGGGAATTGATAACATTCTTTATATTGCTTTTTACGGCAATGAAAAACCACCTGAAATAAGGTGGAATCATGAAACTCTATATATAAGTGAAGCTCCAAAGACATACAATATCAATCCTGATCTTCCAAAGGGAACTGAAAAAATAGTTTCAGAAGGAATGGATGGCGGGGCTGTAGAGTCATGGATTACTATAATTAAAGAAGACGGGACAGAGGAAAAGAAACATCTTGGTAAGAGCATTTATAAACCAATGCCCCATATATTTGAAAAAAATTAACTACAGAGCATCATATTTTAACTCCTTATATAATAACAATAAGTATAATTATTATATAAGGAGTTGTATTTATGACTAGGAAATTAGACACTTCACATAAATTATTATGTAGTAATTATTCATTTTTTATTTTTTCTATAAGTCAAGGCATCTCAAATCTTGGAGATGCTTTTCAGTTTATTGCAATTACTACTCTTTTAGTTAATATTTCTGGTAATGGTCTATCGGCAGGATTTGCTATAATTTCTACTCCAATTTGTAGTTTATTTTTATCGCCATTTGCGGGAAGCTTAGGAGATAGACTTAATGAAAAATATGTTTTAATTTTTTTAGATGTATTTAGGGGTCTAGTAGCAATACTATTTGTATTGAGTGAAGAAATCTGGTCGATTTATTGCCTGATGTTATTGTTGTCGTCTATAGAAATTCTATATAATCCTTCTAGAAAAAAGCTTATGTCATGCCTACTGAAAAATAATGAATTTATGATTGGTAATTCTATAATAAGTGGTATATCAGGACTAACCTTTGTAATAGGACCACTATTAGCGGGCTTTATTATTAATTTTTTAGGTATAAAGACTATTTTCTACATAAATAGCTTAACTTTTTTTATGTCTGCACTGCTTATTATTTTTATAAAAACTAATAAAAAGTATATTTTTTTAAAAGCTAAAGGAAAAAAAACAAAAGAAAAAATATATGAAGGCATTATTACTGGATTTACCTATTTTAATAACACCCCTAGAATTAAATTTTTGGTTTTCATGGGAACAGCATTAGCCTTAGGAACAGCATCTGTAAACATGACTTTTTACAGCTTTGCCTTTGATTTTTTAAAGGTATCAAGCAAGTCGTGGGGAATCATGATGTCCGTATTTTATGGGGCAAGACTTATTGCCATGTCATTATCCATATTATTTAGTAGACAAATAAATAGAAGGATAACTACTTCTATTTATATATGCTTCTTATCAGTAGCTATTATTTGGTTTTGCTATGGTAATGTAAGTAATTTAATTTTAATTGTAGTTCTACAGTTTTTAGAAGGCACTGCACTTGGTCTTTTTGAAATACTTTTAAATTCACAACTTCAGATTGTTTCTCAAGAAGACTATATGGCAAGAGTAATAAGTATTAATGATATTATAAATAATTTTGGTAAACTTTTTGGATCAT
This sequence comes from Alkaliphilus sp. B6464, assembly GCF_018141165.1. Lineage (NCBI taxonomy): Bacteria > Bacillati > Bacillota > Clostridia > Peptostreptococcales > Natronincolaceae > Alkaliphilus > Alkaliphilus sp. B6464. Next base: position 34,215 of record NZ_CP058557.1, on the reverse strand, counting down.
TTTATACTTATATTTTTATTCAAATTTTATCTTCTCAGAGTATATTTATATTGAACTCCATGTTGATATTGGTTTATATAATATATTTGTTTGTTAGTACAAATTTATCTTTAACCAAAAATAGATAGTTTTATTACTAGATTATTTGCAGTTAAGAATATCTTCTGATTCTTTGCTATAGTAAAGAACTATTAGTATTTAAACAATCCTTGTAACCAGTAAATAACTTTTCTGTGGATATGATGAATTATTCACCATTTCAGCTTAGTTGGAATATCATATAAATGTAGGAATTTTATATGACAATTAAAAGGAGATGTATGTTTTGAAATTAAATCAAAATAGAACACCTTTATTTGATGCATTAAAAAAATATATAGATGACCAGCCAACTCCTTTTCATGTGCCTGGTCATAAGCAGGGACGGGGTATCCTAGAGCTAAGAGATTACATTGGAGAAATGGCCTTAAAAATGGATGTAAATGGAATGAATGATTTAGACTATTTTAATAATCCGTCGGGAGTTATTCTAGAGTCAGAGAAGCTTTATGCTGACGCATTTGGATCAGATGAAGCATTTTTTTTGGTTAATGGAACAACTTCGGGGGTTCAAGCCATGATATTAAGCACCTGTGATCCTGGAGATGAAATCATCATTCCGAGAAATGCTCATCGGTCAACTTTGTCTGGACTTATACTAAGTGGTGCTAAGCCAGTATATGTTCAACCAGAAATAAATAAACAGCTTGGTGTTGCAATGGGAGTTACTACTGAAAGCATATCAAAGGCTATAGAAGAACATCCCAATGCTAAAGCTGTTTTTATAATCAATCCAACCTACTATGGTTACGCATCGAATATAGGTGAAATAGTTAAGCTAGCTCATAGAAATAATATGGCTGTATTAGTTGATGAAGCCCATGGTGCTCATATGTATTTTCACCGAGATTTTCCTTTGACTGCTATGGCGGCTGGAGCTGATATGAGCGCTTCCAGTGTTCATAAAACCGGTGGTTCCTTAACTCAAAGTTCAATACTTTTACTAAATAGTTCAAGGATATCTAAGGATAGGGTTCGAAAAGTGTTAGACCTAATTCACACATCTAGTGCATCATATCTTCTAATGTGTTCCTTGGATATAGCACGTAAACAACTTGTAGTAAATGGTAAGGCCATGCTTTCTAATATACTTGAACTCTCTAATTGGGCTAGAGAGGAAATAAATAAAATCTGTAATGTCTATGCCTTTGGTCAGGAGCTTGTTGGAAGTCCAGGATGCTTTGATTTTGATGATACAAAACTAGGAATAAATGTAGCAAATCTCGGGTATACAGGCTTTGAGATGGAGAATAAACTAAGGGATGAATATAACATACAAATCGAGCTTGCAGATATATACAATATTCTTAACATAATAAGCTTAGGGGATAGAAGAGAAGATTTAGAAAAGTTGATATTTGCACTAAGGGATATTTCTTTAAAAAATAGTGGAAAGTCCTTTAAAAACAATATTCCTATTCCTAACTTCACAGAAACTAGATTTTATCCTCGTGAGGCCTTCTACAGTCCCAAGAAATCCATAGAATTAGAAAAGGCTATTGGAATGATTTCTGGGGAAGTGATTATGGCATATCCTCCTGGAATACCTATAATATGTATGGGTGAGGTAATAACAAAAGAAATCATTGATTACTTAAAGGAATTAAAGGAACAAAAGTGCCATATACAAGGTAACTCTGATCCAAAACTAGAATATATAAATGTCTTAGACATAAAAATGCACTAATTAGTGCATTTTAGATTTTACATAAATGGAGTAAAAAGAGTTAAAGAAATTTAGTCCTTTTCAACATGAAATATAGCACAGTTTATATGCAATTTCATAATATATATTACAACTACTAATAATTCCAAAACAAAAAGAAAAGAGTTGTGCATTTAGTAAAATTTAAAATTTGAAAGGGTAGGTGTAATACATGAGCGGAATTGTTGAAAATAAAGGATGCAATGGAGGTTTTGGTGGTCTTTTCGGAGGTAATTTCATTTTCTTCATCTTTATAATTATTATATTATGTTGTGTATGTGGAGGCGGATTTTTCTGGAATTAAATAGATAGATTAACATAATTAGGGTAGAGCTTAGGCTTTATCCTTTTTTATTTTCAACATAAAATATAGAACAGTTTATACGAAATTTCATAATATATATTACAACTAAATATACTCCTAAAAGATAAATTAGGTTGTGTATTTAGCAGTACTTAAAATAAAAAAAGGTAGGTGTGATATATGTCTGAAATTGCTAAAAAAGGTGGATGCTTTGGTGGATTTTTTGGAAATCAAAGTAGTATGCTTTTCTTCTTCCTGATCTTGGTTATAATTTTCTGTAACTGTGGTATTTTTGTAGAATCAGGAGATAGTTTACTTTTCTTCTTCCTATTACTTGTTGTACTATTTTGTTCATGCGGACGTGGTTTTTTCTTTAACTAAATAGATAGACTAACAGAATTAGGGTAGAGCTTAGGCTTTACCCTGTTTTTTATGTATTTTTAAATTGAAATAGGCTATGTGATAGGGCTGGGGAACCTACTCTTTAATTTATTTATTTCACATATAATGTAACTATGAAAACGATACTAATATATTGTATTTTTTACAGATAGATGAACCATACTATATTGCCAATACAGGTTACTTCTTTGACGGTTCTTTAGATGATGTAGTTGGTGAATGCATATTGTAGATAAGGTATATAATGCAGCAACATTTAATCTACAAGGATTACAGGCTGGAAACAGAATACCTTTTAGAACATTACCAAAATCAAAATGCGGTCCAAAATCTAGAATTATAGATATTGACTTTATTGATAATCAAGGAAATACACAAACTACAACTTTAAGGTAAAAAGTACCAGTAAATCAAACAGTAACTAATTTCTTTGAATTAATTCTTTAGAGGACTAATAGAAGAAAAAATAAGATTATATAGGGGGATTAGTTATGATTTATAATAAAGAAAATAAAACAATTACTAGGATGGTCATCTTTATGCAAAATATAGATGACATAGGGTAAATCACGTGTTATAAGATGAAAAAGTGAATTTTGCGTATATATTCCTCTAATTACCAACCTTACAACAACTGTAAGTGTTAATTGGTAAATTTTCATTATATAGTATTAATAGAAAAAGTATAGGGAGGATATGATATGAAAATTTCAGATAAGTTGCTTCGGGTTCAGGAAGTATATAAGATATATGGTGAGGGACAAAGTGAAACCGTCGCATTAAAGGGAATTACTTTTGATGTTTTTCCAGGAGAGTTTCTTGGAATCATGGGTGCAAGTGGGTCGGGCAAGACGACATTGCTTAACTGCATTGCAACTATGCTTAAACCAACATCGGGACAAGTCTTATTAGAAGGACAAAATATTTCTTCATTCAGAGGATCTCAGCTAGCAGAATATCGAGGGAGTAAAATTGGATATTTATTTCAAGAATTTGAGCTATTAGATAACCTAACTGCGAGAGAAAATATCGTTTTGCCTTTGTCGATACATGGAGAGAATCCAAAAAATGAAGAAGAACAACTTCGAAAATTAGCGAAGCAATTTGATATTGAGGAGGTATTAAATAAATTTCCATCTCAAATGTCAGGAGGTCAGAAGCAGAGAGTTGCAGCAGCAAGATCATTAATTTCGAATCCAAGCATTGTATTAGCAGATGAGCCAACCGGTGCCCTAGATTCGAAAAATGCAAAAATCTTGATGGAAAAACTATCTTCTACCAATCAGACAGATGGGACCACGATTTTGATGGTTACTCACGATGCCAATGCAGCAAGCTTTTGCTCAAGAATCTTATTTATCCAAGATGGTGTGATTTTTCATGAGCTTCGAAAGAAAGTGCCTGGAGAAACTAAGAATTCATTTTATGAACGTATCTTAACTGTTATGGCACAGTTGGGAGGAGGCAGCGCCAATGTTCTTTGATTTCATTAAACGGAATAGTCGTAAGATCCGAAAAGAAAATGGGGTTTATTTTGCCTCACTAGTTATTTCTATTGTTGCTTTTTATGTCATCCTTTCCCTTGGCGAACAGGATGTTATGGTGTATCTAAAGACGGTTGAGAGCCATGCGGTAGCTAAGCTTTTGTTAATGATTCCAGTGCTCTATGCCGTATCACTGTTCTTCGTATTTTTCCTGGTTTATTTTGCTAACAGATACCAATTACAACGTCGTAGTCATGAATTTGGAATCTATTTGATGATGGGGATGAAACGAAGCAGGTTGTTCGCAATGATTATGGGGGAAACATTGTGGAATGGTTTAGTCGCTTTGCTCATTGGAATTCCAATTTCCTTATTTTTGACAGAACTAATTAGTCTGACAACTTCTAAACTTATTGGGATGGGCATCATTGGTCATCAGTTTCGTATCTCTTGGGCGGGTCTAGGATTAACGGTATTTGGTTTTATTATGGTGCAACTATTAGCTGTGTTTATTCTTAGCTTAGGAATGAGCAAGAAGGAACCTGTGGATTTGATGAATGAACAGAAGGAAAAATTGCAAAGAATTCTTTCACCTGTATGGGGCTGGTTTAATTTGCTACTTGGAGTAGTTTTGCTATGTGCAGCTTATGTATTGGCAATTTTATATTTGCGTACTCTGGATGCTTTAGTGTTTGTATTAATAGTCTTTGTAGGAATCAGTGGAACTTTTATGCTATTTCGTGGATTGGGGAGTTTCATTGGACGATGGATAAGACGTAAAAGTAGCTCATCTACTGGATTATTTATATTTACAGGAAGGCAACTTCAAGAGAATGTTCTACATCAATGGAGTTCTCTTGCTATATCATCACTCTTAATTCTTTCAGCTATGGTTTGTTTCGCTTTTGGTATTTCTACAACTTTAAATCGAGGTGAAGCATCAGGCAGAACCGTAGATTTCACTTTTAAAGGATCAGAAAAAGAAGTTGTTTCTGTACTGACATCTGATAAATTGAAGCCTTATGTAAAGGATTATTATCCTATGAAACTTGGTAATTTAAGGACACCTTATAAAGATATGCCTGAAAATACTGTTGCACACACTTTTTCTTGGGCAGGATTAGAAGAAGTGGTTTCAAAAGAAAAAAATTCAGAAGAAAAAGAAAGTCTATTAAACAATTTATCCTATGAAGACAGTCCTTATTTAATTTCGCTTACAAGTTATAATGCGCTACTTGAATCTAGCAATAAACCTCCCATTTCATTAGGAGATAATGAAGTAGCAATGTATTCTAATGGTGGGTTTTCATTCTCTCATGATATATTAATTAAAGTATTGGAAACTAATCCAACAATTTATATCGGTGAAAAACAATATGAATTAATATCGACGCTATATACAAGCAATCTTGTTGCAGATCGAGCTATCACTCTTATGCATGCTTTAATTGTTCGCGATGATATGTACAATGCGTTGATTGGAAATTCTGAAGAACCATTCTGCTGGAATATGGTTCTAGACTCTGATTTTGTTCGCGAAAAAGGTCTGATGCAAGCCATGTATCAAGTAGATGAGTTACTCAATACATCTGGCTTAAACTATGAAAGCTATCTTGCCAGCATGGGAAGACAGTTGTTTTATATAGTCGCAGGAAGTTATACGACACTTTATTTAGGTGTGATGTTCCTTATCATCGCAAACACGGTGTTAGGATTGAAGTTTCTTATGCAGCAAAGAAGCACAAGACATAGGTATTCTACATTATCTATGTTGGGGGCAAGTGTTAAATCCTTATGTTCATCGGCGAGGATACAAATATGGTGGTATTTTGGTTTGGTGATTGCTGTAGCGTTGATTAGTTCAATTTTTGGTATTTGGTCTATGTTAGAAGCTTTCAGGGTTATTCCAAAGACATCAAACAGTAGCACTATTATTTTTCTGGTAGGAATTGCACTTATTATCTTTATTGTTTTTGAGCTTTGCTATATATGGATGATCCAGAGGAAGAGTGATGAAGAAATTAAGCAATTAAAAGAGGCTTGATAGGAGGTGGAAAAGTGGAAAAGATAGTCATTGTTGAGGACGATATCTTTCTACGTGACGAGTTACAAAATATATTAGAGAAAGAGGGATACTCTGTAGAGTGTATCTCTTCTTTCGATACCGCTTTGGAAGATATTGCATCGGCTTCTCCTTCACTAATTGTATTAGACTTGAATTTGCCCAAGCTTTCTGGATTCGATATTTGTCGGACGCTTAAGGCTAGAGGAATAGGCCCTATTTTGGTGTTGACCTCACGCAATCAACTTCGTGATGAGTTGCATGCATTAGATTTAGGTGCAGATGATTACTTAACGAAACCGTGTCATCCTGAACGTCTGATTACTAGAATTCAAAAGTTAATTCATCTCTATGCAAATATGCGTGTTCTACTAGATGTTGGGGATTTTCAGTTAGATGAGAATGCAAATGTATTATATGTTGGTGAGGATTCTATTTCATTATCGGATAATGAAGGAATTATTATTAAAGCCTTGATAAAAGCTGCTCCTTCTGTAGTAAAAAAAGAGGAACTTTTTAGCCTGCTGTGGGGAAGTAGTGACTATGTTGATGAGAACATATTACAAGTAAATATGACCAGATTACGTAAGACACTTGATGAGGTTGGATTGTCTAGCCGAATCAAGACGGTAAGAGGAATTGGTTATCAATTAATAAGAGGTGACTGCGAATGAAGCCAAAGGATTGGATTAATATTTTAAACGAATCACGTTCTTGGATATTACTTCTTTGTATAAGTGATGTTTTTTTCCTTTTTCTGGCGTGGTTAGCGTATCCAGAAACATTCAGGCTTCTAGTTGGTATCATGGTTATTTTTTCTGTAATTAGCATTGTCTTTGGTATGTTACTTGTCTGGAAAAAGCAGGCAAAACAGAACAAAGCATTCTATGATTTTCTTCGAGAACCCTCACTGGAGCATGAATGTCGATTGATAGAATCAATTGGTGATTCGCGTAAAGAAGAAGTGAATTATCTAGCTAATAAATTGCGGATGCAAAATGATCAATTAGATGATGCCAAACTGCAATCCCTAAACTATGAAGAGTTTATTGAAAGTTGGGTCCATGAGATAAAGACACCTATTTCTTTAGCAACGTTTGTTTTGGAAAATCGTAAAGAAGAAATGTCGAAGCTGGTGTATCAAAGACTTGAGCATGCAAGAATTAATATCAGTGATGATGTTGAACAGATACTATTTTATGCAAGATTACAGGCATCGCATGTTGACTATCGCTTAGAGAGAGTCTCGTTGAATCTTTGCTGTGAAGATGTACGGTTGGAGCTCCAAGCATTACTTGATGAAAAAGAAGTTACAGTTATTTCTCAGGTGGAAGATGTCCCGATTATATCGGATAAAAAGACACTCCAGTTTATTTTTACACAAATATTGGTTAATGCAGTGAAATACTCCAACGAAGAAATCGAGAGCTTTATCTGGCTAAAAACTGGTCTTGATAGTGTGGAGAATAGGTATTATTTAAGAATCTCTGATAATGGTATTGGAGTGTTGAATTCTGATCTTCCTTTCATTTTTGACAAAGGATTTACAGGAGATAATTCTAATCGAAGCCAGTCTACTGGAATAGGACTGTACCTTGTAAAGAAATTATGCGATGAATTACAGATTGAAATTGAGGTTGAGTCTGAGTACGGAAAGGGTTTTACAATACAACTACTATTTCCGATAATTTAGGACGTGTGAGTTTTTGTTGGATGTATTGATACTAATTTAATCCTGAATTTTCAAAAAATAGCAACATAAATATTGACTTTTTGAGCATAATAGAATATCATAATATAAACGAACACGAACAAAATGGCGTTGACGAGGAGGAGTACATACTCACCCGAAGCATAGAGAGAAGATGGTTGGTGAAAATCTTCGTGACGGAAGTATGGAAGTAGCCTTTGAGCTGTGAACTGAAAAGATATAATCTTAGTAGGCTTCAACGGAAATTTCCACCGTTAAAAGGAAAGCAATATCGGATGATTTAAATATGAATCTATCCCGTATTGGCAGAGTGCAGATAGTCATATCTGAATATAGGTGGTACCACGGACGCATACAGTTCGCCCTAAGCTAAACATTAGAAAGCTTTAGGCGGACTTTTTGTTTTGTGTTCGTAAAATTTTAGGAGGTATTACCATGCAGAAAAACTATGACTTTAAGCAAGTAGAAAAAGAGATGCAAAATTTTTGGAAAGAGAATAGTATCTATAGTTTTGACGTTGATAGTCAAAATGAAATCTATTCTATTGATACGCCGCCACCTACTATTAGTGGTAGCCTGCACATTGGACACATATTTTCTTATACACAGGCAGAAATGATAGCACGTTTCAAACGAATGCAGGGCTATAATGTTTTTTATCCTTTTGGTTTTGATGACAACGGATTACCAACAGAAAGGCTTGTTGAAAAAGAGGAGGGTATTATTGCAAAAGACCTTCTGAGAAGCGAATTTATTAAAAGGTGCATTACAACCTCTGCAAAATACGAAAAAGAGTTTAAAGATTTATGGCAGTCTTTGGGTTTCTCGGTTGACTGGTCGCTTCAATATGAAACCATTAACCCTATGGTTCAGCGAATATCACAAAAATCATTTATCAAACTTTTGAAAGATGGAAAGGCATATATGAAGGAGTCGCCAGTTTTATGGTGTACTGAATGTAAAACTTCAATAGCCCAGGCAGAGTTGGAGTCTATTGAAAAGGACACTACCTTTAATTACGTTAAATTTAAGATAGGTGAAGAAGGATTAGTAGTAGCTACAACAAGACCTGAATTACTATATGGTTGTGTTTGTCTATTTGTAAACCCAGAGGATGATAGATATAAAAGATATATTGGAAAAAATGCTATTGTTCCTTTATATGACTATGAAATTCCTATATTGACAGATGATAAGGTTGATATTGATAAAGGAACAGGTGTAGTTATGTGTGCGACCTTTAGTGACAGCACTGATGTGGAATGGTATGAGACTCACAAACTGCCCTATCGGAAAGTTATTCTACCTGATGGTACAATAGACGAAAGTGTTCCGCTAATCGGAGGATTAAAGGTCTTAGTAGCTCGGAAACGGATTATTAGCCTACTTTCAGAAAATGGATTTCTTTTAGGGTCAAAAAGTATCACACATACTGTTGCTGTACACGAACGTTGCGGAAAGGAAATTGAGATTTTGCCGTCAAAACAGTGGTATATTGATATTCTTACTAATAAAGAGCTATTTTTAAAAGCTGCTGATGAAATCAATTGGTATCCAGAATATATGAAAAACAGATACGTATTATGGGTTGAAAATCTTAAGTGGGACTGGTGTATCTCCCGTCAGCGTTACTTTGGTGTTCCTTTCCCAATATGGTATTGCAAAAATTGTGGTAAGGTTATAATTGCAGATGAAGAGATGTTGCCTATAAATCCTCTTGAAACAAAACCTAACAAGCCCTGTTATTGCGGGTGTGAAGAATTTGTGCCTGAGAGTTCGGTTTTTGATACATGGGCTACTTCATCAGTTACTCCTCAGATAAATGCAAAATGGGGCGAAAAAAATGATATTTCAAATAAAGTTTTACCAATGAGTTTGAGGACACAGGCTCATGAAATTATACGTACATGGGCATTTTATACTATAGTTAAAAGTCTTTACCATACGGGCCAAATTCCTTGGAAGGATATAATGGTTTGTGGTTTTGTTCTTGCTAAAAAAGGAGAGAAAATTAGCAAATCAAAGAGCAACTCTGAGGTATCACCAAAATTGCTTATTGAAAACCAGTCTGCTGATGTTATAAGATATTGGGCTGCTAATTCGAAACTTGGAACAGACACATTTTTCTCAATTGATGAATTAGGTATAGCCAAGAGATTTATCACAAAGCTATGGAATGCATTTAAATTTTCAATATATCATTTACAGGACATTAACCTCAATGCTGATGTGGATCTAATGCCTGTAGACAGGTGGATAATCGAGAGATGTAAACAAACTACTATTAATGCAAGACAGCTCCTTGACCAATATGAAATAGGACCAGCCCGACATGAAATTGATGATTTCTTCTGGAAGGATCTATGTGACTATTATCTTGAGATTGTTAAAGATCGTCTATATCAACCCGAAATACATGGATATAAAGAGCGACAATCAGCACAATATGCCCTATATTATTGCATGCTTAATATATTAAAGTTATACGCTATTTACGTTCCACATATCACCGAATATATTTATCAAGAATTCTTTAGACAGAATGAGAATAGTATTTCTTTACACAAGTTGTATTGGGAAGCTGAAAAACCTATTGACGATGAGATTATTCTTTTTGGAGAGAAGCTAAAGGACATTATCGCTGATGCAAGAAAGTATAAGTCTGAGAATGCTTTATCAATGAAAGCAGAAATAGATGAGGTTGTTATTAAATCCGATATCAAATATGTTGAGATGTTTAAACAAACCATTCGTGATATTAGGGCTTGTTGCAGAGCTAAGGAAATAAAAATAATTCAATAAGAGCGAAAAGTGGCTTGCACCGTTATATCCAACCGAAAGATACAATCAAGAATCTGCAAGAGAAAATTGAATCAAAATATCCTGTGAACATTCTCTCATAGTTGACTTATTGTCACTTTTCCCAGAACATGGACTTGGTGATTTGTAATATCAAATGATTATTGATGAGTACAACAGATTATGGGTATATCCTGCATCTCAGATAGTACAGAAATTAGATAAAGAAAATTCAAAGGCATTGAGATGAGAAATCTTGATACCTTTGTTTTCATATGATGGCAGTTTTCATACTTGAGATATAGCATTTTAAAATATATAATTATTAAAAGGGTTAGTGGGATTATATTATGGCATAATCATTCTATGATACACTACAAGATATAAAACTTAATATTTACTAGGGGTGATGGCGATGAATTGGTTAAGAAAGTTTATGCTGGGGAGATATGGAGGAGATCAGCTCTCTATTTATTTACTTGTGCTGTCATTAGTTTTAACATTGATAGGCCAGCTTGCTGGAATAGCAGCATTAAGTACTGTAGGCTATATTCCGTTATTTGCAGCTGGATATAGAGCACTCTCGAAGGATGTAAGAAAACGCAGTAAGGAGAATTATAAGTTTGCAATATTTATAAGTCCTATTTACTCTAGGCTTAAAAAAGTCCAAAGCCGTATTAAAGGCTCAAAGACTCACAAATATTATAAGTGTAGCAAGTGCAAGACCATGGTGAGGGTTCCGAAGGGCAAAGGGAAAATCAAGATTACATGCCCAAAGTGTAAAGATAAGTTTATTAAGAATACATAGTCAGGTAGCTTTTGATAAAACTGAATACGATAAGGAGAAAATAACTGTAGATGAAGATAATTAAGAAGATTTCAGGTAAAATTTTATATGGAACAGCTAAGGTGATTTCTGCAATAATTGATAGTTTGATACATTTGATAGAGAACATAGTGTTATACACAGGAAAATTTTTCAAAGGCTGTTTAGTGATAGCAAGTATGGGTGGCTGTTTGCTTTTCTTGTTGTTTGCTAATTTAGGCTTTAGAATATTGGCAAATCCTATTGGATTTTCAACTATATCGATCTTGCTTGGATTTTTAATGCTTGGGGGTAAATTAGCATCTTACTTAAAATATCAAAAATATATTATAACGGAATTTTTATTTAATACTGCTAATTACCTTATGGATGAGGAAAAATATAAATATAAAGCTTTTAACCATTATAAAGAGGCTTACAAAAGAGCTGAAGAGGAAAGGATTAGAGAAGAACAGCGCCGTTATTATGAACAGCAAAGACAATGGGAAGAAAGGTTTAAGCAACAATGGTATCAACAAAACTATCAAAGAGGGCAGGGAGGCTATGGCGGTTATGGAAGCCAGGGATCATATGGTCAAGGCTATGTAAATCCCACTGTTGACTTTAAAAATAAGTATGAAAGAAGCTGTGATGTTTTAGGTGTATCATATGATGCAGATAAACAGCAAATAAAAAGTGCTTATAGAAGAAAGGCAAAGGAATATCATCCAGATTTGAGTAAGCTTCCAGATGCGACAAAGAGGTTTCAAGAGATTACTGCTGCCTATGAGTTTTTAAGTGATGATAATATACAACGATATAAAAATATATAAGACATAAGTTACAGAAAGATTTATAGAATTTCATAACAAATATAATACCAATGTTGTATACATTGGTATTTTTTTAGACTTCTTTATTTTTTCTGTATAATTCCCATGAAATTCAGTGATTTTGAATCTATATGCAATATCTATAACATCTAATTTTTCAATAGAAAACATCTATTAGAAGGAAAATTCTTAAGATGATAAAATAATAATGTACAATGGAAAAAAATACAAGCCTTAAAGCCTAATCAACAATAATTAAATTATTATCTAGTGTGGTTAGGGTTTAGATATTTTATAAGCTTTAGCCATTTTAAAATGACTTGAGGAGATTAATATGAGCAAAATTATTGATTTTCAGTGCACCTATGACTATTTTGAAGGTGTTGGCACCATAGTTACAGAAAATATAAATTTAAAGTTTCCAGAGGCCTATAAAGAATGGGAAGCTATGGCAAAGCTGGCTATTGCTATAAAGAAACGTGATAATGCCGAATTTTGTGAGCTTCCTTTTTGTCATACCCTTGAGGCAGAGGCTCTGGGAGGAATTATAAATTATGGAGATGAAAATATTGGCCCAAGGGCTAAGGAGTACATATGCACTACTGCCGAAGAACTTTTAAAGCTGCCAGAAATAGATTTTTCAAAGGGACGGATTGCAGGGGTTCTGAAAGCTTGTAGGTATTTAAGAGAAAAGGGCGAGGATGTAATTTTATATGTTTCAGGACCTTTTACAATTTTAAATACTTTGATGGATGCTAGATACCTTTTTAAAATATTAAAGAAACAGCCAGAAGTTATGCAGAAGATATTTGAAAAGCTACAAAAAGAAATATTAGGCTTTATAGAGGAGGCTCAAAAATCAGGGGTCAATATGATAAGCTATGGCGATTCCATCGGGGGCCTAAATATATTGGGGCCCAAGCTTTCTGAAGAGGTGGTGGAGAGGTTCACTTATCCTTTATTTAAAAGGGTTGAAGCTGTCCTAAAGGATAAAGCAATTATGCTGCTTTGCCCCAAAACCGCCTTTGCATTACTAGGAACAGAAAAAGCCGTCTGGAGGGATATAGATTTAGGAGAAGCTGTAGGGTATTCAGAGGGCTGTAAAAGGATTATTGGCAAGGCCAAATTTACTGGGCAGATGTGCGTTAAAAATAAGGGCTTTGAATTGAAAAACGGCATTATAAAAGCTATTGATTTACTTTGATATATTTATAGTTATCCTGAAAATTAAAAAATAGCTTCTATGTAGAATGGAGTGAAAATGATGGCAATATTAAAGGAGAGCTTATTAAAAAAATTATCTGATGGTGTAGTTAACATGGAGGAGGAAGAGGTTATTGAAGCCTGCAATGAGTATATTAAAGCAGGATACCCGGCCTTTGAAGGTATTATGGACGGCCTTGTTGATGGCATGAATCGGGCAGATCAATTGTATGAAGAGGAGGAATACTTCGTTACGGATATATTGCTTTGCTCAGATGCAATGTACGAAGGTTTGTCGATACTAAGACCACATCTCCCGGCAAGTGAGCTGAATAAAGAAAGGCCAAAGGGTGTGATAGGAGTAGTTGAGGGTGATACCCATGATATAGGTAAAAATCTGGTTAAAATTATGCTGGAAACAGCTGGCTTTGAAATGCATGATTTAGGCAGGGATGTTCCCTTGCAGAACTTTGTAGATAAGGCTATAGCTGTTAATGCTTCCTTTGTATGTCTGTCAACCCTGATGACAACAACTATGTCGGGAATGGGGACGGTTGTAGCCCTATTGAAAGAGGCTGGAATCAGAGAACAGGTAAAGGTAGTAATAGGCGGAGGGCCAATTTCAAAAAAATTTGCAGACACAATAGGTGCAGACGGTTATTCTTCCAATGCAGTTGAAGCCGTTAAATTACTAAAAAATCTGCTTAATATAGCATAGCAAAGGAGTGTATTTTTATGCTATCGCCAAAGGAGAGATTAAAGAAGGTCCTCAACAGAGAAGAGGTTGACAGACCACCATGCATATGCCCAGGCGGTATGATGAATATGGTAACTATGGAGCTAATCGAAGATGTGGGGATAGGCCTTCCGGAGGCCCATATGAATTCTGAAATGATGGCTGATTTAGCAGCCGCAGTTTATGAAGCAGGATGCTTTGAAAACTATGGTGTACCCTTTTGCATGACCATTGAGGCAGAGGAGTTTGGAGCTGGGGTTGACATGGGGACAAGCATTTTCGAGCCTCATGTCATTGAATATACAATTAGTTCTGTTAAGGAATGGAGACATATTTATCCAATAAACCATAAACAGGGAAGGGTAAAGGTAGTTTTAGATGCAATTAAGCTTCTGAGGACAAAGGACAGCAATGTGCCGATTATAGGCAATATAACAGGACCTATCAGCACAGCCAGCTCCATAATGGAACCTGTGGCCCTTTATAAGGAGCTAAGAAAATCTAATAAGGAAGCCCATGAATTTATGGCTTTTATCACTGACCAGCTAATAGCCTTTGCTGAAGAACAAATAGAGGCTGGTGCGGATATTATAGCAATTTCCGACCCCAGTGGCACGGGGGAAATCTTAGGGCCCAAGCTATTTGATGAATTTACTGTAGCTTATATAAATAAAATTATTGATAGTGTGAAAAGAGCAGGAATCTCGACGATTGTGCATATATGCGGTCAAATGAAGAATGCTTATGCTGAGGTAAATAAGCTTAAAAGTGATGTCTTAAGCTTTGATTCTATAGTCAGCATGAAGGAAGCAAAGGAAAACCTGCCAGATAGACTGCTAATGGGTAATGTTAGTACATATACTATTGAATTTGGAGAGCCTGGAAGAATTGCAGAACTGACAAAAAAATGTGCTAAGGACGGAGCCAATATAATATCGCCGGCATGTGGGTTGGGGATGAAGTCGCCATTAAAAAATGTAAAGTCAATGTTGGAGGTTTTAACAAAGGAGCTGTAATAATAGATGCCTAAAATATCAATTTATAATAAGAATATCGAGTATATACCGAATAAGGATTTAATGCAGCTTTTAATAGAGAAGGATATATTTATTGACAATCCTTGCAATGGAAAGGGCTCCTGTGGAAAATGCAAGATAAGATTACTTGAGGGTGAGCTTCCTCAAATGTCAGAAACAGAAGGTAAGCTTTTGAAGCAGGAGGAAATTGCTGACGGTATCAGGCTTTCCTGTTTTGTAGTTCCTCAGAAGGATATAACTATAGAGCTTCTGCAAATGGAAGGAAGACATGAGATACTTACAAAGGGCTATATGCCCGGATTTAACTTTAAGCCTGCAATTAAAAAGGTTCTCAGAGAGGTTGAAAAGCCCACTCTTGGCAGGCAAATAGCCTATGAGGATTCTTTAAGGGAAGCCTTTGGAATTGAAGGCATCAGCTGGAGATTATTGCATCAGCTGGATGCCTCTTACGGAAAGGTTACCGGTATACTGTACGATGAAGAACTAATTGGTATTGAGATAGGTGATACAACTGACCGCCTTTATGGAGTGGCAATTGATATTGGGACCACAACTATTGTTGCAGCCCTAATCGATATAATAACAGGGGAAGAACTGGCAATAGCTTCAAGGCTTAACCCTCAAAAAAAATATGGACTGGATGTTTTAACGAGAATTACATATGTCATAGAACATCCAATGGAGGCTGGGGAAAAGCTTCAGCAGGAGATAGTTGCCGTATTAAATGAAATGATAGGGGATATAAGCACCCAAGCAGGAATAGACAGGGAAAATATTTATGAAATCTCTGCTGCAGGGAACACCACCATGCTTCACTTTCTCCTGGGGATCGAGGCAGCATCCATTGGCAAGGCTCCCTATTCTCCTGCATTCATAAAATCAAAAACTTTACGGGCTGAAGAAATTGGCTTGATGGTTGGAGAAAATGCTATCTTATATTGTCTTCCCTCCGTTTCAGCATATATTGGTGCTGATATTGTGGCTGGTGCATATATTTGTCAGCTACATAAATTAAAAGAAAATGTTTTATTTGTAGATATAGGAACTAATGGTGAAATAATTTTATCAAGTAATGGCAAATTGTTATCCTGCTCCTGTGCCGCTGGGCCAGCTTTGGAGGGAATGAATATTAGTTCAGGTATGAGAGCGGCAGAGGGTGCTATTGAAGATGTAAGGATTACAGAAGAAGGTATTAAACTTAAAGTTATAGGAGATCAGGAAGCCATTGGAATATGTGGGAGTGGTATTTTGGCAGCCGTGAGGGAGCTTCTGCAAACAGGTATTGTGAAAAAGAGTGGTGCCTTTATAAAGCTAGATGGGCTGGATGAAGCTGACTATCGCTATAATATGCTTAAATTGAATGGTATAAAACGTGAATTTATTTTAGCTGAAGCCTCTAAAGAATTGCTGATTACACAAGGGGACCTTCGTCAAGTACAACTAGCCAAGGGCGCTATACTATCTGGCTTTTATGCATTGCTGAAGCAGGCAAATATTGAAATCCAACAGTTGGATAGCGTTATGATAGCAGGACAATTTGGTGCTCATCTACCAGCTGATAGTCTAATAGGAGTAGGAATATTGCCTGAAGAAGTAAGAAATAAATTAGTATATGTAGGTAACTCTTCAAAGACTGGAGCCTATATGGCCTTAATGTCTATTGATGTAAGAAAAGAAATGGAAGTCTTAGCAAAGGAAATAGATTATATAGAACTTGGAGCTTCTGAATGCTATGAAGAGTTATTTGCTAAATGCCTTGTGTTTCCGTAAATTAATCTTCATTGCTGTAGCTTAAGACCGTTTAAATATTAATAGAGGGGAGTGTGTTTTAAGTGATTAAGGAAGAAATGACTCCAAGGGAAAGAATGGATGCTTTTAGTCGAGGAGAGGAAATTGACAGGGTGATTTGTGTTCCAGACATGGGCGTAACTATGGTTCCATTTCTTGGCATAAAGGCAAGTGATTACTACCATTCAGCTGAGCTTATGGCTGAACTGGAAATTGCATTATTTAAAAGGTTGCGCCATGACAGTGTAGGTATTTCTACAAGCCTTCGGGGTATGGCAGAAGCTATGGGCTCTAAAGTAGCATATCCGGACTATAATATTTCGTATCTTTTAGACCCAGCTGTTAAATCTGTAGAAGAAATAGAAAGTTTAAAGGTGGTTAATCCATTAAAGGATGGTAAACTGCCTATACTGCTCAAGGCTCTTAAGCTGACTAGAGATGCACTGATAAAGGATGTAGATGTTGGAGCTGCCATGTCTGGGCCCTTCAGTGTGGCGGCATCTGTAGTTGGTACAGAGAATATGTTAAGATGGATGATAAAATATCCAGAAAAGGTACATACTTTAATGGAGATAGTAGCTGAATCTAATAATAGGTATATTGAGGAGGTAGCCAAGCTAGGCTTATCCATTGGATTTGCAGATCCTATGTCCTCTACCAGTATTATAAGTCCAAAGCTGTTTAGAGAATTTTCACTGCCCTATCTTCAAATGAATATCAATAAAATTAAAGAAACCACTGGCAGTGCCCCTGGAATACATATATGCGGGAAAAGCAAAAAACTATGGCAGGATGTTGTTAATGCAGGAATTTCTAATTTTAGCATTGACAATGAAGAGGACCTGGATGATGCAAAGGAAATGATGGGTGATAAAGTAGTTATTACAGGAAATGTGCCTCCTGTAGATGCAGTTTACTTAGGCAGCAGAGCTGATATAAACAAAGCTGTAAAGGAGTCCATTAGGAAAGGATATGATTCACCAAAAGGGTATATACTCAGTACCGGATGTCAAATTCCAATGAATACACCTATTGAACAGATAGAAATGTTTATGGAGGCAGGACGTAGGTATGGGAAGTATCCGATAGACTTAGATTTATTAAATAGTCAGGAATAATACATGGTAATAATGATATTATAAAACTAAATAAATTGTGTGATTTTCTGAACTATTTGGGTTTATCGGTGATTAACATATCGGAAGAAAATAAAATTTGAAGTGTATTTTATGTTCCCTCAGATTATAATTTGAGGGAATTTTTTATATAAAAACACTATCAAATATACTGGTACAGTGGAAAAACAATACTCTTGGAGGTTGAAGTGTGAATTATAATTTGTTATTATATCAGTTAGAATGACGGGAGTTTCCATCTTATAAAAGTTCCCGTCCCTAAAATCTATGTCTATGTGACGAGGAGGTTTTGGCATGGTTGAGAAAAAGCAATGGATGAGATCTGCCAGCAGCGGTGATGGAAAAATCTTCTCACGGCTGTGGGTGGGTGAGGAAAAACGTGCTGTTTTGCAGATAGCACACGGAATGGCCGAGCACAGCGCACGGTATGATGATTTCGCCTGTTTTATGGCGGAACACGGATATGTGATATGTATGAACGATCATGCAGGACACGGTCCCTACGCCAGAACAAAGGGGCATTTTTCAGATAAGGACGGCTGGGAACATGTGGTACAGGATATGAAGAATCTGATGGACGAGGTTTCCGAGCAATATCAGGGACTGCCGGTCTTTCTAATGGGACATAGCATGGGGTCTTTTTTGTCCCGGTCTTACATTATACGTAATGGCGGGCTGACTGGTTGTGTGCTGGCCGGGACTATGGGGTATAATGGGGGACTTCGTTTTGGCCGTATGCTGGCTATAATACAAAAGAAGTTAAAGGGGCCGAAATCACGGGGGAAATTCCTGGATAAACTGGGGACAGGCAACTATAATAAACGTATTTCTAACCCAGTGAATAATTTCGCATGGCTTTCCACGGTGGACGAAGTGTGTATCGCCTATGAGGAAGATGAATACTGTGGTTTTGAATTTACTGCGGCGGGCTATTACGATATGTGTTCCGGATTGATGGAAATAAATTCGTCCGATTGGGCGGCGAAGGTACCAAAGGATTTACCCCTCTATTTACTTGCCGGTGATGATGATCCTGTGGGCAATTATGGTAAGGGGCCAAGGGAAGTTTATGATGCCCTGGTGGCGACCGGACATGACGCACAACTCAAGCTATATCCCGGTAAGCGGCATGAGATGCTTAACGAATCCAACAGACAGGAAGTATATAATGACGTGCTGGATTGGCTGGACAAACATATATCATAGTATAAGAGATTTCGTTAAATATAGTTTACTACATAAGTTTTGTACAAAAAGAATACACATAGATGGTTAAATTAGGAAGCCAACTTAGCATAATTGAGTTGAGATAGTGCCTCTGCAGGAAATGTCGGATAGTCATAACGAATCTTTGCTATTCTATTGATGAGAGGAGGTCATATCAATTAAAGATGCGAAAATTTTTTAGTTTATAAAGCTGACACAGATGTGACAGCTTTTTTAGTGGAGAATAATGGTGCCCCAAAATGAGTATTCAATTAAATTACACGAGATTGGTAATCATATGAATAAATAGGGTTTGCTTTAGAATCAGTTTCATAATCTGCTAAAAAATCATCCTAAACAATATAAACATCATATTTATCAGCTAGTTTCAAAATTTCTTGTTTATCTTTTTGTGATAAGGAATAACCTAAAGGATTATGGTATCTTGGCATTATATAAAAAAACTTTATATCGATTTCTTTAAAGATACGTTCTAATTCTTCAAGATTTATTTCAGAATAATCTGTTTTGATGCCTACTGTTGGAATTCTTTGAGTTTTTAGTTGTTTACAGATACTAGAGATGGTAAGCCTTTGGGTGTTCCATATATGAAATATTAATTTTATTAATGGTGATATTTGCAGAGTTATTCTTGATGAAAAGAAAAAAGAGGGCAAAGATATTTTCTTATTTGGTGGTGGCATTCTTATAGATAGCTTTATCAAAGCAGACGTAATTGATGAATTTATTATAGGTATTATCCCGACTGTTTTAGGAAAAGGTAGACCATTGTTTTTGGGAAACGATCCTACTATAAAATTAAAGCTTGAAGAATACTATATTGATAACGGAGTTATAGTCCTGTGTTATAAAAATCGTTAGTTCCCGGTAAAAAGTATTTAATATCTATAAATTACCATTGACACATACATAGGTGTGCATGTCTAATATTAATTAGGTGATAGATATGAATGAAAATGATTTAATTTTAGACTGTACCAAAGAATATAGAAGTGTTTTTTATGAATTGAACGATAAATATATTCTTGAAGAATTCGAATTAACAGCAGTCAATTGAAGAGAGATAAATTTTTGCAAAAGTTGGCAATTGATATTTAAGTGTTATATATATTCATAAGGAAATAATAAGTAAAGACCTTGCAAATGAATTTAAACTTGATGAATAAAAACTCATCATATCCCGCTCTCACCTACAACACTTTTTTATATCTGTGAGAATAGAAGAGCTAAGGTGATGCGGGGTGCGACAAAAAATCTATTTTGGAGGAAGTCTATGAGTACACAACATAACTGGATCTTAGCTGAAAAGATCGATTTTCCAAGAATTTATGAAATTATGCATGCCGCTTTCCCGCCCAGTGAAATGCGTAGCTACGAAGGGCAACGCCAGCTGATGAATGATCGTTATTATAAGCTGTATATACAAAAGCAACAGGAAATAATCATTGCTTTTCTTGCGGTGTGGGAATTCGATGATATTAACTTTATTGAACATTTTGCAGTGGATTCTGCATACCGTGGCGATGGTCTAGGCGAAAAAATGCTGAAAGAGTATCTTTCCTATGCTATGAAACCTGTATTTTTGGAGGTAGAACCGCCCACAACGGAGATTGCCTACAGACGGATTAAATTTTATGAAAGGATGGGGTTTCATCTAAATCAGTTTGATTATCTCCAGCCAGCACTGCAAGCGGGACAAGAACCGCTGCTGGTGAAAAACATGACCTATCCGAATCCTGTAGAAGAAGTCTTGTTTCATTATTATAAGAAAATGGTTTTTGAAACTGTATATAGTACGAAAATTGATTATAAGGAGAATAAGCCATAGATTAAAATTATCTCTGTAAGAAAGTGGCTAGAGTATGTGCAAACAGCAATTCAGTATTGTATCTGTTGATGGATAACGATAAAATCATTGAACTTATCTGTTTCAATAGACTTTCTTTTAGACTATTCTGATATTGCTCAATTTCTAAAAAATAATTCTATATATTAGTAAAATATTTGCATAAAACATACACTTTGATGATATTAAATCAGAAAGAATTCCAAGATTCTACCCAAATACCTCATGCTATTTACAGGATTGATTGAACATGGATGAAAAAAACATTGAAAAAGACATTGATGTCGTTTATAATAAAATCAAAACGACATCGATGTCTTTTTTTATATATGAAGCCAATAAATTTAAATAGCACTTTAAAATTATTATCTATTAGAGTACTGGTATAAAATAGGAGGAAACCATTATGGCCCCAAAAGTAAGTGATCAATATAAAAATGAAAAAAAGAAAGAACTACTTGAGGCTGCAAAAAGAGTGTTTATACGAAAAGGATATGTACAAACAACAATGCAAGATATTATGGATGAAGCAGGAGTATCTAGAGGTGCTTTGTATTCTTACTTCAACAATATTCAACATATTTTTGAGGAACTTCTTAAATTTGAAGATGAAATCGATATACATCTTTTTGAAAAAGATGCCCAGTATTCCTTTTGGCAGCAGTTAACAGGTTGGGTTCAGCTACAACAAAAAAATATTAAATCAATTAATCAATCTCTTTTGCTTTGCAAGACAGAATTTTTTCTAACAACATATCGTGGAGGAAATAAAAAAAGTAACCCTTATTTAGTAGAGAGGTACCAGAAATTAGCTGACTCAATAAAAGAGTTTATTGAATTAGGGACTGAAAGAAAAGAATTTAAGCCTTGTATGCCTTCTAAATCAATAGCCTTGTACCTTATTTCATTTTTAGATGGGTTAATGCTAGATACATTTAATTTAGGTGTAGAAGTGACAAAGGTAAATGAACAAATTGATATTTTACTTTTCACATTAGAAAAAATGCTTTGCCCAATTATAGAAAAATAAAGGGGTGTTTTTATGTTATTTGAATCTTCTAGAATTATTTTAAGAAAAATGACATCAGAGGATGTAGAACTGTACCATACATGGAGAAACGACGTAGAGGTTATGAAATCTACTGCTCCATTTTTAGATATCTATCATTTTGATGAGACAAGAGAATTTGTTAATCAAGTTATTTTAGGTTCTCAATTTTCAAAGAGTTATATCATAGTGGAAAAGGAGTCGAGTAGGCCTATAGGAATTACTTCATTGGTTAATATTGACTACAAAAATCGTAATGCTGAATGCATTATTGATATTGGAGATAAAAATTTTTGGGGGAAAGGCTATGGAACAGAAACAATGAAGTTGATTCTTGATTATAGCTTCCTCGAAATGAATCTTCATAGGATATTGTTAAGGGTGTTTTCATTTAATAATAAAGCTATTAGGCTATATGAAAAGATAGGATTTAAACATGAAGGAAGATCTCGTGAAAGCATTTTTCGGGAAGGAAAATGGCATGATATTATTCATATGGGGATTCTTCAAAGTGAATATCCTAAAATAAGTTGAAAATCTTTTTGAATGTTTACTTGCTTTTGTAGTTTTATATTCATAGATAATAATTTCTAGTACAGTGTTCTTTTAGGTAAGATTCTATTAGAGTGTAAAGGAACCGTCATCATCATATCACATGACAGATATTTTTTATACAAGTTACCAATAAGGTAACTGAGATAGAAGGCGGAAAAGTCAATACTTACCTTGGCAATTATTCAGCTTATGTGGCGGTGTTTTTATTATCCCTCAAATTATCATTTGAGGGATTTTTGTTTAAATAAACCTTCGCATTTTTTATGAGTATATTAATAATTAAAATGGGAATCCAATAGCAAACTTAGATATAAGTAAAAAAATCTATTGTATAGCTTTTTTATGAAATTAAGCAAAGTTAATGATAACCTTAAGAAAAAGTTTATAAATAGTTAAAAGCAATTTAAAGTATATGCTATATAATTAATATTATATACTGCAAGATTTAAAAATAAAGTTTGTTTTATACTGTTGAAAAGCTTTATAATGAATAGTTTCATAGTAAATAAATTGGAGAAAGTTGAGGTATATCTGTGAATAATACGAAGGATAAGATTATGCTCGTCTGTTGCTTATTAATCATCATCGGAGCATTAACAGGAATTATTATATATGTTACATCTAGTGGAATTATGGATATTATGACTTCCATTGAATCATTTAAAACATACATAGATGGATTTGGTAACAAGGCTATTATTATCTTTTTTATAATACAATTCATGTCTGTTGTCATTGCACCGATACCTAGCAATATAAGTACAGCTGCAGGAGGAATAGTATTTGGCATATGGAAGACATTTATTACAAGTACACTTGCAGTAATTTTAGGATCTATGTTAGTATTTATTATTTCAAGAAAATTTGGAAAGCCACTTACAGATAAGTTTGTTAGCACCAAAATTGCAGATAAGTATGGACAACTTGTAGAATCAAAAAGTGAAATGCTATTAATAGCTATGTTTCTATTGCCATTTTTTCCTGATGATTCTATTTGCTTTTTAGCAGGACTTAGTAAAATAAAATGTAATAGATTTTTTGCAATCATATTGTTGACGAGGCCATGGGGACTTCTGGTTTCATCAGTAGTAGGTGCTACAAATATTACAATTCCATGGTGGGGTTGGATAAGTATTGTTTTACTAGTAATATTATTATTTATTCTTATACAAAAATACGGTGATAAAATTGAAGACAAATTAATGGATATTATTCATATGAAATTAAGAAGGAACAAAGAGAATTAGAAGATATATATAGAATAAACTAGATATTTCAAGATATAGTTCCATTTATTAACTTAATGGCTGAATAAGCGGCTCACAAATTATAATATTTAAACAGTATTATGCTATAATATTTAGTGTGCCTAAATTATTATAGAAAGAAGAATGATAATGACTGATTCAAAATATAAAAAAGATGGAAGAAAAGCTAAATTATTTGAGTGGTTAAAAGACCCTACAAGAGCTGATGTTATTAATATTGCATGGCCTGTTCTTATAGAGCTTCTGTTGGGATCACTTTTTGGTATGATAGATATGATGATGCTTGGAAGAATAGGCGATAGCTCATTAGCAGCAGCTTCAGTTGCTGCCGTAGGTATAACTAATCAACCTTTATTTATAGGTATATCTCTTGTCCAGGCGTTAAATGTAGGAGCAACAGCGATGATTGCTCGGTACCTAGGAGCTAATCAGAATGAAAGAATAGAAACTACTTTAAAGCATGTAATATTATTAAGTCTGCTAATGCTAGCAATACCTCTATCTATATTAGGAATAGTTTTTACAGATTCTATTATGAACTTTATGGGTGCACAAGCTGATGCTTTACATGTGGGGAGAAATTATTTTAAAGTTGTTATGGTAGGGTTTATATTCCAATCATTTAATATGTCTGTATCTGCGGCACTCCGGGGGATCGGTGAAACCAAAACACCTATGAAGATAAATCTAAAGGCAAATTTTTTAAATGTTATTGGTAATGCAATTCTTATATATGGTCTTTTAGGACTGCCTAAACTTGGTGTTACTGGAGCAGGGATATCCACTGCTATATCTAATGTTATTGCAAGTGTATTTTTATTTATCTATATTATAAAAGGAAAAAGTATTATTAAACTTAATATAAGAAAGCCCTTTAAATTTGATAAAGACATTATATACAATCTAGTGAGGATAGGTGTACCTGCGTCATTAGAACAGTTAGTTTTAAGAACAGGTGTGCTTTTGTTTGTAAAAATAGTTGCAGGACTTGGAACTGTTGTTTATGCAGCGCATCAAATATCACTAAGCATATTGAACCTTTCCCTCCAACCAGGTCAAGCATTTGGAATAGCAGCCTCATCGTTAGTAGGTAGAGCATTGGGAACTAACGAACTTTCACAGGCTGAAAATTATG
This sequence comes from Alkaliphilus sp. B6464, assembly GCF_018141165.1. Lineage (NCBI taxonomy): Bacteria > Bacillati > Bacillota > Clostridia > Peptostreptococcales > Natronincolaceae > Alkaliphilus > Alkaliphilus sp. B6464. The sequence continues at coordinate 9,032 of NZ_CP058557.1, read as the reverse complement.
CAAAGGAAACCCGGAGAATAGGATCCATGATATCTACTTTTATGGCTATAATATTCTTTTTCTTTGGACCACAGCTTGTGGGATTATATTCAAATGATCCAGAGATTATACAAAGCGCCTCCGTTGCGTTAAAAATAATAGCCTTAGTTCAACCTTTTCAGTCATCTCAGCTCATATTAGCAGGGGGATTAAGAGGCGCAGGAGATACTTTTTGGCCTTTAATAGCTACATTTTTTGGAGTATTATTGGTTAGAGTTGCACTGGCACATGTATTTGTTAATATATTTGGATATGGATTGGCAGGAGCATGGATGGCAGTATTTGTAGATCAGCTTGTAAGATGGTTATTTGTTTACATGAGGTTTAGAACAGGGCAGTGGAAACACACAAAATTAAGATAGATACATGATTATATAATTAATATAAATTTCAATTGATTCTTAAATAAAATCAGGATCACCCGTATACGGGTGGTCCTGATTTTATTTATTATTTATTTTTGTTGTTCTTTATACATAAGACAAGAACTTTGATAACTTAAAAACTCAATCTGATTTCTAATACTACATTTGTGTAGCATATAATACTTTACTAAGTATTAATCCCAATTACTATAGAGTACTAAATAGTAGGTTTTATATAACTACATTGTGAAACTTCAACTAATAAATACTCCATAACCCATAAAAAGATTAGTAAAATATTATAAAGGTAATTAAAAATTTATATAGAATTTTGTATAATTAGAAAATAAAAAAAATTACGAAATAAATTTATTGTTGTTAAAAACATAACAAGAATTTAGGGATTATATAAAAGTAAGTAAAAATATGTGGAGGTGGACAGTGTGAAGAGATTTGAATATTTTAAACCCAAGTCCTTACAAGAGGCAAGTGAATTATTATTGCGTTATGCTGGTGAAGGCCACATACTAAATGGTGGTACAGATGTGATTGTAAGAATGCATGAAGGACTGAGTGCACCTAAGGCTATAATTGATATCAAAGAAATTAATGGACTAAAAGAAATCACCTATGATGAAAAGGAAGGATTAGTAATTGGAGCCTGTGCAACTATGTATGAAATGGAACAAAATAGAAATCTAGTGGAGAGATATCGTGTTTTAGCAGAGGCTAGTCATACAGTAGGGTCTTGCCAAGTAAGAAACCGTGCCACAATGGTAGGAAATATTACAAATGCATCTCCTTTAGCAGATACAGCAACTCCACTATTAGCTATGGATGCTATAGTAAAGGTTTTTGGTCCAGAAGGACAACGAGAAATTTCAATTCATGATTTCTTTGTTTGGGTAAGGAAAACCTGTCTAAAAGAGGGAGAGATTGTTACAGGCGTAAAACTACCTGCATTTGGGGAAAAGGTTTTCGGTAGCTACCAAAAACATGCAAGGAGAGATGAAGTGGATTTATCTACAGTTTGTGCTTCTGTGGTGAAAGTAGACGGTTCTATACGGATTGCCCTAGGATCTGTAGCCCCAACTCCTATCCGCGCAAGAAAGGCAGAAGCTTTCCTTCTAGGAAAGGAATTAACAGAGAAAGTAATTCAGGAAGCTGCTGAGATTGCTGTAAGTGAGACAACACCGATAGGGGATATTCGGGCATCTAGGGAATATAGACAAGAAATTATTAAGGTACTTGTAACAAGAGGATTAAAAGAAATTACAATCATGTAGGGGAGGGGAAAATTTTGAAATATGATATTAGCTTTATTTTAAATAACGAACAAGTATATATCAGTGTAGACCCACATAAAACACTTTTAGAGATGATACGGGAAGATTTGGATTTAACTGGTGCTAAGGAAGGCTGTGGCGCTGGAGAATGTGGAGCCTGTACGGTCCTAGTAAATAATAGACCTATAAACGCATGTTTAATGTTAGCTGTAGAAGCAGATGGCCAAGAAATTATAACCATTGAAGGATTATCAACAGGAGAAGAATTAGATGAACTACAAGAATCATTTATAGACCATGCAGCACTACAATGTGGGTATTGCACACCTGGTATGATTATGTCAGCTAAAGCACTATTAATGAAAAATCCCACACCTACAGAGACGGAAGTAAAAAAAGCTATTAGTGGGAACTTATGTAGATGTACAGGATATAAGAAAATTATCGAGGCGGTAATGGATGTAGTAAATAAGAATCAGCAATAAAATTGAAAGGGGGAAAAATAATGAAATATATTGGTAAAAGCGTAAATCGCGTTGATGGAATTAAAAAGGTTACAGGAGAATTAAAATATGTAGATGATATGAAGCTTCCAAAAATGTTATATGCAGATGTAAAGCGAAGTCCCTACCCTCATGCCAAGCTATTAAAAGTAGATACCAGTAAGGCAGAGGCTTTGCCAGGAGTAAAGGCAGTTATTACAGGCAAGGATGTGCCTAATCGAGTAGGACTTTATCTTGAAGACAAAACCTTTTTAGCTACTGATAAAGTTCGTTATAGAGGCGAGGCTATAGCGGCCGTAGCAGCTGAAACTAAAGAAATAGCAAAAATGGCAATAGATTTAATTGATGTAGAATATGAAGAATTACCAGTAGTAAGTAATGCTGTTGAAGCTTTAAAGCCAGATGCTCCTTTGGTGCATCCAGATTTAGGAGAATATCATTATGGTCCAATTTTTTTCCCAGAACCAGGTACAAATATAAGTAATCACTATAGAGTAAGAAAGGGAGATGTTGAAAAAGCTTTCGAGGAAGCAGAGCATATTGTAGAAAATAGTTTCTTTGTGCCTCATATTCAACACAGTCCTATTGAAAATCATAGTGCCATTGCTCAAATGGATCGTGATGGGAGCTTAACTATTTGGTCTAGTTGCCAATCTCCATATGCAGTACGTAAGGCACTTTCTGTAGCTTTTGACTTACCATTAAACAAAATTCGTGTACTTTCACCAGCAGTTGGTGGTGGATTTGGTGGCAAGGCAGGAACAACTCTAGAGGGTATTATCATTCCATTAGCCAAAAAGCTAAGAGGGAGATCAATAAAATTAACTTATTCAAGGGAAGATGAGTTTGTAAACAGCTTTGTAAGGCAAGGAATGCACGCAACCATTAAAACTGGAGTAGATAAAGATGGTAAAATCATAGGTGTTAAAAATAACTTTGTATGGGACGGCGGAGCCTATACAGAATATGGTGTAAACATTGTAAGAGCTGGAGGCTATAGTTCATCAGGACCATATGATATTCCTAATCTATGGACAGATTCAATTTGTGTATATACAAATCATCCTGTTGGAGGACCTTATAGAGGATTTGGAATGTCAGAAATACATTTTGCTATAGAACAAAACATTGATTTATTAGCAGAAAAACTTGGTATGGATCCAGTAGATATTAGAAGAATAAATGGGTTAAAGCCAGGAGGAAGTAACGCTACTGGAGAAATTATTGAGCAATGTGGATTATTAGAGTGTTTAGAAGATGTAGCTAAAAATATTGAGTGGGGTAAGAGAAATCCTCCAAGTAAAACTAATAAGGTTAGAGGAAAAGGTATTGCTTGTGGATTTAAGGCTCCATCTATGCCGAATGACGTAGCTTCTGCTGCTATTATTAAATTAAATGAAGATGGGACAGCGCATCTTTTAGTAAGTGGCCAAGATATTGGGCAGGGTTCTGATACCGCATTAACACAGATTGCAGCAGAAGCATTGAGCATACCACCTCATAAGATTACAATTAAGACTGGAGATACGGACCATACTCCATACGAATGGCAGACTGTTGCTAGCCGTATAACCTACTGTTCAGGTAATGCCATTATTAATGCCTGCGAAGATGCAAAAGAACAGTTATTTGAACTAGCACAGCTAGCTCTAGGGATATATAAGCGAGATTTAGTATTAGTCGATGGATATGTGGCATCTAAAATCTATCCAGATAAGAAAATTGCTATTAAAGATCTAGCTTTAGGATTATCCCTACCAGATGGTTCTGGAATCCATGGACCTATTATTGGAAGAGGTTCATTTATTCCACCTAATGTTAGAAATACAGATAAATTTACTGGGCAAGGCGAAAAGCCAGTTGCTTTTTGGACATATGGTACTCAAGGAGTAGAAATTGAAATTGATAAAGAAACAGGAAAAATTGACGTTTTAAAGGTAGCTTCATGTTTTGATGTAGGAAAGGTTATAAATCCAAATTTAATTGAAGGTCAGGTAGAAGGTGGAATTATTCAAGGGATTGGATCGGCTATTTTTGAAGAACTAGTAATTGAAAATGGTATAGTTAAAAATCCATCTTTTGTAGATTATAAAATACCAACTGCTGGTGATATGCCAGAAATGATTGTAAATTTTGTAGAAAATCCAGAAGAAACTGGACCTTTCGGGGCTAGGGGTGTAGCAGAGCCTTGTATGGTGCCTACTGCTCCTGCTATCGCAAATGCAGTATACGATGCTATAGGGGTAAGAATTAAATCTTTACCAATTACGGCAGAGAAGGTTTTAAATGCCATTAAAGAAAAAGAGAAGAATATCTAAGATTTACTAAACCGACTTGTTATGTCGAAGCCTCAACAAGTTGGTTTAAATAAATACAAGTGGGGTTTAGGTTAAAAGTGTTGACAAATACAGAGGAGGTTGTTATATGAGTAAACAAGAGGTTGTTGAAAAGCACCAGCCAATCAGGGATGGAGATTACATTCCTACAGGGAAAAAGATTATACTTGGAATGCAGCATACGTTCACCATGTTTGGAGCTACAGTTTTAGTTCCACTAATAACAGGAATAGATATTTCAGTTGCTCTATTTATGGCAGGTGTAGGAACTCTTTTATTTCACTTCTTAACTAAAAATAAAATTCCGGTGTTTTTAGGTTCATCCTTTGCTTTCATAACACCGATGCTTATGGTTTCTAAAATGTATGGTATTCCATATGTTCAAGGTGGAATTGTAGTTGCAGGTCTTACCTATGTAATAATAGCAGGCCTCGTTTATTTCTTTGGTCACGAGAAAATTGTAGAATATTTTCCACCAATTGTTACAGGTCCAATTATAATGGTAATAGGATTAAAGCTTGCTCCTACTGCAATAGATATGGCTAGCCAAAATTGGCTATTAGCAGTAGTAAGTTTACTTATAGTTATAGGAGTAAGTACTTATGCAAAAGGTTTCTTTCAGGTACTTCCTGTTTTATTTGGATTAGTAGGTGGGTATATATTTGCCGCAATAACAGGAAATATAGATTTTACGCCTGTTACAGAAGCAGCTCTATTCGGTCTTCCTAACTTTACATTTCCTAAATTTAATCTTGAAAGTATTATGATTATTGCACCTATTGCAGTAGCTACTGTAGTAGAGCATATTGGTAATATATTGGTTGTTGGCACAACTGTTGAAGATGATTTTATTGAATCTCCTGGACTACACCGTACACTTCTTGGAGATGGATTAGCTACATCTTTGTCTGCTTTCTTAGGTGGACCAGCAAATACAACTTATGCAGAGAACACAGGCGTATTAGCTTTAACTAAAATTTATCATCCAGTAATTATGAGAATAGCAGCATGTTTTGCTATTATTTTAGGAGTTATGCCAAAGTTAGGAGCAGTTATAAGTACTATACCTTCTTCTATAGTTGGTGGTATTTCCATAGTTTTATTTGGTATGATTGCATCAGTTGGTGGAAGAAGCTTAGTAGAAAATAAGATTGATTTTACATCATCTAAAAATTTAATTATTGCAGCAGTCATCTTTGTATTAGGTTTAGGTGGAGCTGTACTACCAGTTAAACTTGGAGCTGTTAGCTTTACAATAGAAGGCATGGCTTTAGCAGCAATTGTAGGTATTATTTTAAATAAGGTTTTACCAAAGGAATAATTAATAAAACCCCACTTAAGGATGATAACGCCCTATTAAAAATAGAGGCGTTATTATTTTTGTGAAAACTTCACAAAGGAACAAAAATTATTTTGTAGAATACACAAAATATAAATGTTAAATAGTAGACAATCGAGAGTAAACATTGTTAATAAACCACAAAAACACAATAAGTCAGAAGATGCGGAAAATATGTACTTGGCGATAGGGGGAAATCACCTTGAACAAATCATTAGGGATTACTGTAGCGGAAATGATTTTATTAAAAGATTTGCTGGGAGCAAAGGTGTTAGCTGGAGAAGGAGGATTAGAGCAAAGGATTACTCAGATTAATGTGATGGAAGTGCCTGACATTGTAGATTGGGTTCATGTAGGAGAGTTTTTGCTTACTACAGCCTTTTCGATAAAAGAAGATATAACTGTACTAAAAAGGTTAATTCCTAGGCTGAAGGAAAAGGGAGTTGTAGGCATTGGAATTAAAATGAAACGATATATTGAAAGATTGCCAGAGGATATTATTAATACAGCTAATAAATACAAATTTCCTATTATAGAAATTCCTTATAAAGCTTCTTATACAGACATTATGATGCCAGTGCTTACGGAGATTATCAGTAGACAAACCAGCATGCTAATGAAAGTAGAGGAGATCCATAATGAGCTTATTCGTGTAATGCTAAGAGGTGGAAGTTTTAAAGAAATATTGGCGGGTATCTCGCATACCATTGGAAATACAGTCGCAATTAAGGATGAAATTTTTGATGTAGTTGTAGTCCACGGAAATAAGGAAAAAAAGTGTGAGATTGAGATCAAGCTTAAAGGCGAGAAATTAGAAGAGTCTATTCTCAATATGACTGTAGTAGAGGATGAGCTATTAGGACATAAAGTAAAGAGAATAATGGTTCCTATCTATGTAGATGAACGATATTATGGTTATTTAGCTATATGGGAAGATAATAAAAAGCTTACTTCTATCGAAATATCTTCTCTTGAATCTTCTATTCCTGTTATCGCATTACATATTCTTAAGAAGATTTCTATATTTGAAATTGAAAGTCGGCATAAGGTAGAGTTTTTTGATGATCTTCTATCGAGAGATGAGAAAAGACAGCAACTTGCCGTTGATCGAGCAGCGCTCTTCGACTTTGATAGAAGATTAGGATATTCTGCTCTTGTAATTTCCATTAAAAATATTAAAGGTTTTGTAAAGGAAACCTTAAACAATTCAACCTTCTTATATCAGTTAAATAGTAAAATTATGCGAATAATAGATCGCTTATCAAGAAATAAAGAAGCAAAATTTGTTTATGGAAACAAAAGCGATCAAATTATTATATTATATGGAACGGACCCTAATAAAAGTAGTGCCCAAGTAAAAAAAGAGGTTATGAGTTTTGCAAATGATATTATAAAAAGTGTTGACGAAGAAATAAAGGATATTTCTATATCTATCGGGATAGGACGATTTCATAAAGAGCCAGGGCATTTGTGGAAAAGCTACAATGAAGCTGCAAGATCTCTTCAAAATAAGGGAGTTAATTATAAGAGTGAATATATGCATTTTGATGATTTAGGAATTTATCGTATTTTTCATTTAGAGGAAATGGAAAGTGAGCTTCATCAATTTTATCGTGATACCCTAGAGCCACTTGTGGTGTACGATAAGGAAAAGAGTTCTGAGCTTGTGAAAACCCTACAGATGTTTTTTCAGTATGGAGGCAATTTGAAAAAAGTATCAGAGGAAATGTTTACTCACTACAATACAATTGTCTATCGAATGCAGAGAATTAAAGATATTACAGGAATGAACTTAGAAAATCCAAATGATCGTTTAAACCTTCAAGTTTCTTTTAAAATCTTTGAAATGTTTAGAGAAGCGTAAGACTTGGTATAGTAAATTTTCACAAAAACACAATGAAATATTTAGAAGAACTCTCTAAAGGAAAAGCACCTATTTTCAACGAATTATCTAAATATAATAAATATAATTAAAATACAGATTGTTCACAACAAACAAAGATTATCATTATTATTACTAGCTATAAAATAATTCGTAAAGGAAAGAAAATTATGAGGGCCATATGGATTTGTGCTAATACTAAGAAACTAATAGAAGAGCGAACAGAACTCATGGGGTCGGTACATTCTGTCTTTAATAGAACCTGTAATATTATAACTGATGATGATTTATTAATTACTATTATATCAAGTCAAATCCCCAATACACCTAGATCTATTTCTATTAACCTACCAGAGGATCAAAATTTTCATTCCTTTGGATTACAGAAGGGAATACCTTTTATTCTCAACGAAACAGCAATAACTGTAGGAATAGATCATTTGAAAATCGACCTATCAAAGGCAAAAATATGGGACCCAAATCCTATACTTGACTTTAAAGGATTAGGAGAAGATATTGTTTTTCAAAATATAGAACTTTTAAAAAGAGTGTTGGTAGATAGAGGTAACTTTAATGGTATTGCACCTATTTTCTTAGAAATTAGCAACTATTTACAAGATTCTCATGAAGAATTAGAAGAGCTTCAAACTAATCACTACTGCTCTTTTATTTACTCAAAAATTCAAAAACTCATTGAATTGCTAATAGAAGAAAATATAGAAGGGATTAGCATAATGGCCAAGCAGATTATTGGCTTTGGTCCAGGATTAACACCTTCTACTGATGATTTCTTAACAGGACTTATGGTTTCTATGTTATATGCTAGAAAATATTCTGGTCTTGATCTTAGTAGAGTATATAAGATTAATAGAGTTATAGTAGATGGGACTGTTTATAGAACCACAAAGGTGAGTTCAGAGATGCTGCAATTTGCTTCAACGGGTAAAGTTGCAGATCATATTCGAAAACTAATGATAAGTCTTTTCTCAGAAAAGGACAAAAAGCAATTAATTAGAAATATATGCTCTGTAATTGAGACTGGAGAAACATCGGGATCTGATTTAATAGCTGGAGCTTATATAGGCTGTATTTTAACTTTATATAATAGAAAGGAGAGTAAAAAACTAAAATGCATTTAAATGTTGAAGTAAGAAAAAACACCTATTACGATTCTGTAGCCCTTATGCTCATTAGCAAAGAAGTAAAACAGATGGAAGTTGTCAATGAGGTACTAGTGGGAATGGGTACAGATCTAAATAAAGAATTAGCAGAAAATTTAGGA